>NZ_CP134195.1:0-2400000 GCF_031585635.1 Paraburkholderia sp. FT54
TTCATCGCGTTGTCCGCATCGTCGCCATTCGTGCAGGGCGTCGATACCGGTTTTCATTCGGCACGACTGAATTCCGTGTTCGCGTTCCCGCTGTCGGGCCGCGCGCCGTTCGTGCTGACGTGGGACAGCTTCGAGGAATATTTCTCGAAGATGGTCCACACCGGCGTAGTCAACAGCATGAAAGATTTCTACTGGGACATTCGGCCGAAGCCGGGTTTCGGCACGATCGAAGTGCGCGTGATGGATACGCCGCTGTCGGTGGATCGCGCGGCGGCGATTGCTTGCTACATCCAGACGCTTGCCCGGCATCTGCTGCTCGACAAACCGATCACGCCGCAGGAAGACGACTACCTCGTCTACACCTTCAATCGTTTCGAAGCATGCCGCTTTGGTCTTGCCGGCACCTGCATCAATCCGCAGACCGGCGAGCGCAAGACGATTTCCGAAGACATCCTCGAAACGCTGGATCGGATCGATCCGCACGCCGAAGCGTTGGGTTCGGGCAATGCGCTTGCCGAAATCGGTGCGATCGCCCGCGGTCAGGTCAACGATGCGACATGGTTACGCGGGGTCGTCGAACGGGAAAAGTCCCTGCATGAAGCCGTCAGGCAACAGTGTTTGCAGTGGCGCGCCTAGGCCGGAGAAAGGATTGCTCGCCTCAAATCGTAAGGAAACCCGCTTCGAGCGGGTTTTTTTTCAAAAAATTAATTTCCAGCTCGGCAAGCCTTAGGTTTTTATAGCGTTAACGTATACAAACGTAGTAGTAGTTAACAAGCATTGCATCTGCCTGTGGACAACTGAATAATTCCCTGCAAAGTCAATGCGCTGCGTAAACCATAAGTGCGCTGATCGAGGGTGCATCGGCGGCGGTATTCGAGGATAACTTCGGGACCGGCAGGCCGGCCCTGGGTGTTTATCAAGAATCGGCGCACAAGCCATCCCTGAGTTTTCCCGTGGTTATCCACAGCTTGTGTTGGATAAGTTAGCTGTACGATTCGCCGCTCTCGCATAGAATGTCGTTTTCGCTGCTTTGCTTGCAAGGCGGTAAATTTTTGAGATAGTAGAAAACCGTCTTGTCGCAGTTGGGCGAGGCTACCCCACACAGGCTACGGGCGCGGTCGGCAAGCAGTTCGCCGGCATCGTACGAAAGCTGTAAATAAACCAATCGAAGATTATGAGCGAAGGCGTATACGGAGAACAGGCGACCGGGCGAGTGACCCACAGCCTATTGCGGTTGAGCACGGCAATGCGGAGCCAGGCTTGGGAATGGGCGGAAGGCGCTGGCCTGACGCCGACTCAAGGCGAAATTCTGGTCTTGCTGATGCAGCGCAAAGGCCCGATGCGTCTCGGCGAGATCGCCCGTGAAACGGCGCTCACCGCCGCGACGACCAGTGATGCAGTCAGCACGCTCGAGACCAAGGGTTTGGTCGAAAAGCGCCGCGCCCTCGACGACGGCCGCGCCCTCGCGGTCCGCCTGACGGCGCGTGGCCGTACGGCAGCGAAGCGCGCTGCGCAATGGCCAGACTTTCTGGCCAAGGCGGTCGGCACGCTGCGTGACGACGAGCAAGCCGTGTTCTATCGCACGCTGCTCAAGACTGTCCATCAGCTCGAAGCGCAAGGCACGATTCCGCCGCACCGCATGTGTCTGAGCTGCACGCACTTCGAGCCCAGCAAGAACCCGAAGAAGACGCCGCACCATTGCGCGTTGCTCGATATGAACATGTCGGATACGGATCTGCGCCTCGATTGCTCGGTGTATGAGACTGCCGACGTCGCCACCCAGAAGAAGACCTGGAAGATCTTCGCCCAATAAGGCGGCTTCTTCCGGGACAATCCGCTACACTGCCAAGCCGGCCTTGCCGGGCGGCTCTTGCCGCCTGTCAGCCGGCTGGTGCCGCGTGGCGGCAAGTCTTTAGTCAACCTGAAGGTGGGACAGGCCGATGAATCGCGAAGTTCTGGCCATTCGCCACGTGCACTTCGAGGATCTGGGCAGTCTCGAGCTAGTGCTCGGCGAGCGCGGGCGTCCGGTCCGCTATCTCGATGTCGGCTTTGCTCGTATCGAGGCGCCGAATCCGGTCGCCGCATCGCTGATGGTGGTGCTCGGCGGCCCGATCAGCGCAACTGACGACGCGCTTTACCCCACGCTCGTGCCGCTGCTGTCCATGATCGAGAAACGCATCGCGGCCGGTTTGCCGACGCTCGGCATCTGCCTCGGCGCTCAATTGATCGCGCGTGCCCTTGGCGCCCGTGTCTATCCCGCGGGCCATACCGAACTCGGCTGGACGCCGCTGACGCTGACCGAAGCCGGTCGCGCGTCACCGGTCCGTCATCTGGATGGCGAGCGGACCTCCATGCTGCATTGGCATGGCGATACCTTCGATCTGCCCGACAACGCGACGCGTCTTGCGTCGACACCGGCGTGCGAAAACCAGGCGTTCGCCTGGGGCAATCATGTGCTGGGTCTGCAGTGTCATCCGGAGATTCGCACCGATCGCTTCGAGCCTTGGCTGATCGGCAACGCCGGTGAGCTCGTTGGCCACGGCATCGACGTGCGCCAGCTGCGGGCCGAGACCGCTCAGTTTGGGCCGGCGCTCGAAGCCGCCGCGTGCCGGATGTTCGGCGAGTGGCTCGACCAGGTCGACGCGAAACCCTGAAAGGCCCCAGGCCAGCACTAAATCACTTGCGGTGCTATGCTCGATCGCTCTCGGGTTTCTACTGGGCGTAATCCATGAGCGCGCTATTTTCTCCGCTCACGCTGCGTAGCGTGACGCTTCCTAATCGTATCGTCGTGTCGCCGATGTGCCAGTATTCCGCCGACCGTGGCGAGGCAACGGCGTGGCACATGATCCATCTCGGCAGCATGGCGTTATCCGGTGCCGGCATGCTGTTCATCGAAGCGACCTCGGTCGAGCCGGACGGCCGCATCACACCCGGCGATCTCGGCTTGTGGGACGACGTCACCGAAGCCGCGCTCGTGCCTGTGCTGGCCGCGATCCGCAAGCACTCGCACATCAAGGTCACGATGCAGTTGTCGCACGCCGGGCGCAAGGCGTCGAGCCACGCGCCGTGGGAAGGCGGCCAGCTGATTCCGGTCTCGCAAGGTGGATGGCTGCCGCATGCGCCGTCCGCGTTGCCGCACAAGGCGGGGGAAGAGCCGCCGCTGGCGCTCGACACGCCTGCGCTGAACCGCATCCGCGAAGCATTCGCGGCCTCGGCTCGCCGTGCCGCGCGGCTCGGCGTCGACGGATTGGAAGTACACGCGGCACACGGCTATCTGCTGCATCAGTTCCTCTCGCCGATCGCCAACCAGCGCGACGACGACTATGGCGGCTCGCTTGAAAACCGCATGCGCTTTCCGCTTGAAATCTTCGATATCGTGCGCGCCGCATTTCCCGCCGACAAACCGGTCGGCGTGCGCGTCTCCGCAACCGACTGGGTCGAAGGCGGCTGGACTCTCGAAGACACGATCGCGTTCGCGCAGGAGCTGAAAAAGCGTGGCTGCGACTGGATCGACGTGTCGTCCGGCGGCGTCTCGCCGTTGCAGAAGATTCCGCTTGAACCGGGTTATCAGATTCCCTTTGCCAAGGCGGTCAAGGAAGCCACGGGCCTCACGACCATCGGCGTGGGCCTGATCACCGATCCGTTGCACGCCGAGCAGCTGATCGAAGACGGCGATGCCGATCTGATCGCGCTGGCTCGCGCGTTGCTGTACAACCCGCGTTGGCCGTGGCACGCCGCAGCGCAACTTGGCGCGACGGTCGAGGCGCCGCCGCAGTACTGGCGCTCGCAACCGCGCGAGCAAAAGGCACTGTTCGGCGACATTTCGTTCGGACAACGGTGAAGTTGGCAAGCCGTCGTCAGCGCGCGTCTTTTTGACGGTTGAACGAAGCCGTCTTCAGCGTGTAGGATGCCGGTTGTGGCGCACGTGCGTCGCAGGTCGACGCGGCGCTCGCAAGGCGCCGCGTTTGCTATCCGCGTCAGGAAAAAGCAGCGCGTCAGACGCGGGCATTTCTTACGGCTGCCGAACTTCACCTCCAGTACTTCACAAGGATTCAGTCAATGAGTTCACGCAGGATCGCCGTGCGCCGTTCGGGTGTGCACGGCAAAGGCGTGTTCGCCCTCGAACCGATTGCGGCCGGCGAGCGGTTAATCGAATACAAGGGCGAGCGGATCTCCTGGAAAGAAGCGTTGCGCCGTCATCCGCACAATCCGGCCGAGCCGAATCACACGTTCTATTTCGCACTCGATAGCGGCAAGGTCATCGACGGCAAAGTGGACGGCAATAGCGCGCGCTGGATCAACCATTCCTGTGCGCCGAACTGCGAAGCCGAAGAAATCGACGGTCACGTATACGTGCACGCGTTGCGCGATATCGCTGAAGGCGAAGAAGTCTTTTACGACTACGGCCTCGTGATCGACGCGCGTCAGACCAAGAAGCTCAAGAAGGAATATGAATGCCGTTGCGGCGCGCGCAAGTGCCGCGGCACGATGCTGGCGCCACCGGAGAAGGAGAAGGGCGCAGCCAAGGCCGAGAAGTCGGCGAAGAAGGCCAAAACGTCGGTGAAGAAAACAAAGAAGAAATGATCTGTGGGCTGCCTGAGTCGATCACGTTTTGTGAACGCGCCAGACAGCCTGTCGAGTAGTCAGACCGTTAGCTATCCACCGGCGCCGAGTGCGCCGATTTTTTTGCCGGCCGCGGCGGTTCGGCTTTCACTTCGCTCTGCACGGTGATCGGCACGAGCGGAATGCGCAGGATGAAACGTGCGCCCCCTTCCGGTGCGTCTTCGTAATGCACGCTGCCGCGATGCAGAACCATGATGTCGTGGACGATCGCGAGGCCGAGTCCGGCGCCGCCATCCACGCCGGCGTCGCTCTGACCGTCGCCGCGGAAGAACCGTTTGAACAGATCGACCTGCTGGTTGCGCGGCACGCCCGGCCCGTTGTCTTCGACGATGATCTCCGCCATGCGCAGTTCGTCGATGACGGTCTGCGATACCGTCACCGTAATGCGGCCGCCGTCGAATCGCGATGGCGGCACGTACTTGAGCGCGTTATCCAGCAGATTGGCGATCACTTCGTGCAGCAGCACGGGATTGCCGCGCGCCATCAACGGATGGCCGTTGCTGGGGTCGTCAAGACGCTGGAAACCGAGATCGACGTGGAACGTCAACGCACGCGGCACCCATTCCGCGCCCGTGTCGAACGCGAGCGCGGCCATGTCCACATTGACGAAGCGAGCCGCCTGTTCGCCCGGCTCGGCGCGCGCGAGCGAGAGCAACTGATTCGACAGCCGCACCGCGCGATCGGCCGCGGCGCGCAGTTCACGCACGGCGGCCAGGGTTTGCTGCGGGTCGCGCGCGACGGCCGCCTGCTCCGCATGCAGCTTGACAGCGGTGAGCGGCGTGCGCAGTTGATGCGCGGCGTCGGCGATGAATTTGCGCTGGCCGTCGAGGGCAGTTTTCAGGCGACCGAGGAGGGCGTTCAGCGCGCCGGTGAGCGGCCGGATTTCGACAGGCACATACGTTTCGTCGACTGGTTCGAGCGACGTGTGGGTTTGCCGGTTCAGCGAGTCGGCGAGATCGGTGAGCGGATTGAGCTGCTGATTGACTACGCGCCACACGATCACCCAGCCCGCCAGCAGCAGCAACAACAGCGGCATCATGATCGCGACCAGAAACTCGGCGGCGATGCGAAACCGGTGATGCACCGGTTGACCCACTTCGACGACGATCGGATTGCCCGTCGGTTGATCGACGCGGACTTGCGCGACCCGCACCGTCACGCCTTGATGTTGCGTCTCGAATACGTACGCGTAATGCATGCGTCGCACGCTCGTGCCTTGCAACGGAAGGTTGTGGTCGCCGGCGATTTCCGTTTCACCGGTGCTGATCCGGTAGACAAGGTGCTCAACCGGGTCCGAGAACATGGCCTGCGCGAGCGGCGGCACCGTGATGCGCGCATTCGGGCCGGCAATCTGGATCTGTTTGGAGATTGCGGTGGCGAGATCGGCGAGCGAACGGTCGACCACGTGCTGCGTGTATTGCCACGCCAGCCAGTAAGCGATCAGGCCGCTCATGAGCGCGAGCAGCGAAAGGGGAGCAGCGAGGCGCCGCAGCAGCGTGCGGCGCAGACTATTGGCGGCCGGCTGGGGCATGATCGAACGCGCGGGAAAGAAGCACACGGCGCAAGCACCGCGAAATTCCGCCGGATGCCGGCGAAGTGCGCACCGAGTGCGCGGCGCCGGCCCGGCGCTGTCGGGCCGCAATGTAGCGTGCGGCCTTCACGCGATTATGCGGCCTGACGGATTTCCTGCAACAGATAACCGAAGCCGCGCACCGTGACGATTTCGACACGGCAGTTTTCGAGCTTTTTACGCACCCGGTGCACATAGACCTCGATCGCGGTGTCGCCGAGATCGCCGCCGAAATGCGTCAGATGGTCTTGCAGCTGCGCCTTGCTGACCACGCGGCCATGACGCAGCAGCAGCATTTCGAGCACCGCGAATTCACGCGGCGAGAGTTCGAGCGGCTTGTCGTCATTGAAGATGCGGCGATCGACGCCCGACAGGCGCACACCGCCCAGCGACACTTCGGGGCGCGGCATATCGCCGTGCGGACCGCTGCGGCGCATGACCGCGCGGATGCGCGCTTCGAGCTCGGTGGGTTCGAACGGCTTCAGCATGTAGTCGTCGGCGCCGGAATTCAGGCCTTGCACGCGGTCGTTCAGCTCGTCGCGCGCGGTGAGGATGATCACCGGCGTATGACGATTGCTCTGACGGAAGCGCGAGAGCAGCGTCATGCCGTCGATGCCGGGCAAGCCCAGATCGAGGATCACCAGCTCATGGCGATTTTGCGTGAGGGCCTGTTCGGCGAAAATGCCGTCGTGGACCATGTCGACGGTGAAGCCGGCTTGTTCGAGACTGCTTTGGATGCCGCGTGCGATGGGGCGGTCATCTTCGATCAGAAGGAGTCGCATGGATTTCGCTCAAGTACAATGGGTTAAGGCGTTTGGGCAAGTGGTTCGCCGGGGCGCCTGCTGCGCAGGCAACCTGCGGCATGGCCGTGCCGAATTGGCACGAAGCGGCCACGAAGCAGGCATCGAGCTGCCTTGAAGCGCCTTACCAGGCGCCCCCAGACCTGTCGCATCGCGCCAGTCCCCCGAGGAGGCAAGAAAACTTGGGATGGCCCGGCGTTTTCTCGAGAGCGATCACGACCTCATGTCCGAGATAAGCATTCACGAACTGGAAGCCGCAATCAACTTCTGGCGCGCCCGCTCACCTTCGAGCGGCGACGAACTCGTTCTGTGCAAGGAGGCAAGCGCGCTCTCCAAGCCGTATGCGCTAATGATTGTACAGCGTCAGCACACGCTCTCACCGGATCGGTTAGACGGGATTGCCAGGCAAGCGTGGGAATCTTAC
Organism: Paraburkholderia sp. FT54; assembly: GCF_031585635.1. Classification (NCBI taxonomy): domain Bacteria; kingdom Pseudomonadati; phylum Pseudomonadota; class Betaproteobacteria; order Burkholderiales; family Burkholderiaceae; genus Paraburkholderia; species Paraburkholderia sp. FT54. The sequence goes on from NZ_CP134195.1 coordinate 7,418, forward strand.
GTTCGCCTTAAGAATAGCCTGTAGAACTGAAGGTTTGGACAAGGGATTACCTGCATTACCCTTTCATTTCCGCTGAATTATTCAATTTACAGCGTATAAACACGCTGAAGCGACTAGCACGTTTGTATTACGCGGTAATACTATCGATAAACTTCGCCAATTTGATGTCGCGTTCTGTCAAGCCGCCGGCTTCATGCGTGGACAGCGTGATCTCCACCTTGTTGTACACGTTGAACCATTCCGGGTGGTGATCCATTTCCTGCGCCTTGATCGCCACGCGCGTCATGAAGCCGAATGCTTCGTTGAAGTCGGCGAACTTGAACTGGCGCTGGATCGCGTCGCGGCCCGTCGCGGCCTGCCAGCCATGCAAGCCGGCGATCTGCGCGGCGCGTTCTTCGGAAGTCAGTTTGTGAATCATGGTGCTACCTCTTCGATCTGAACTGGCACGCCGGTGGGCGTGCGCACCCACTATTTTTTCACGGATGCGGCCCGCCCGCAGCCGGTCGGTCAGCCTTGTTTCTCAGATATCGCCGTCGGCCAGCCAGCCTTCCCGCGAGCCGCGCGTGATGACGCGATCGTGCTCGAGGACGTCGCCGGCCGCGAACGCCGGCTCGGCTGTGAGTCTGGCCAGCAGCGGCGCGAAATCGGTTTGCGTCACGTTGAACAGTTGCGCGAAGTCGTCGATGACGAAGTAGGTTTTCTGAAACGTGTCGATGCGGTAGCGCGTGCGCATCACGCGCTCAAGATTGAAGCTGAGGCGGTTCGGCGCGGCGCTTTGCTGGCTGTAGAGCGTTTCGCCCTTGCTCGACACGATGCCCGCGCCGTAAATCTTCACACCGTTCGGACTCGCCGCGTCGCGGATCAGGCCGAACTCCACTGTGTACCAATAGAGCCGCGCGAGCAGCGGCAGGGCGCCGGCGTCGTTGGCGGCGAGCGCGGCGCGGCCGTACGCGTGCATGTAGTCCGCGAATACCGGGTTGATCAGCAGGGGCACGTGGCCGAACAGATCGTGAAAACAGTCCGGCTCCTGCAGATAGTCGAGCTGATCCGGCCGGCGCATCCACCACGTCACGGGAAAGCGGCGATTTGCCAGATGCTCGAAGAAGACTTGATCCGGCACGAGGCCCGGCACGGCGACGATCTGCCAGCCGGTGGCGGGCGTGAGCTTCGCGTTGATCTCGTCGAACGCTGGCACGCGGTCGGCCGGCATGCGGATGGTTTCGATGCCGGCCAGAAACTCGTCACATACTCGCCCTTTGAGCAGCGCCGTCTGGCGCGCGTAGAGCTGTTGCCATACCGCGTGGTCGACCGTGCCGTAGCGTTCGGTCGGTTGATCGATGGTGAAATCGGCGCGGGTTTCGAGGCCGGCGTCGAATTGCTCTTTCAGTTTGGCGGTATTGGCGGTGGACATGATGCTGCGCTCTACGGAGACGGCCGACAAAAAATTGGTGATGCAAGTGTAGAGCGGCATGCGCGCGGAAAGGGCGCAAGAGTGGCGGTTTGTGGCCTTGATATGCAATAATCGTGCATAAAACGATCATTCAATGCGGATATTTCCCATGTTAGAACTGGATCACTTCGATCTTGCGCTGCTGGACGTGCTTCAGCGCTTCGGCCGGGCGACGCATCAGCAACTGGCCGAGCAGGTGCCGCTGTCACCGTCGCAGATCGGACGGCGTTTGCAGCGGCTGGAACAGGTGGGCGTGGTGGACGGTTATCGCGTCGTGCTGCGGCCTGAAAAGCTCGGGCTCGGCGTCACCGCGTTTACCAGTCTGAAGTTGAAGCACCATGGCGATTCGATCATCGAGCAATTCCAGCAACAGATCGACGTGCTGCCTGAAGTGCTGGAATGTCATGCCGTGGTGGGCGATGCCGACTATCTGCTGCGCATCGTCGCGCCCGATCTGAATTATCTGTCGACGTTCGTGATGAAGAAGCTGATGCGGGTGCCGGGCGTCGATAGCGTGCGCTCGAATATCGTGCTCACTACCTTCAAGCGCAACGGTCCGTTGCCGCTCGGCCATCTGTCGCCTGGGACAGCCGCCGCTTGATGCGGCGGCAGCATGGGTGCGGCGCTGGTCGCGCGGACGTCGCTCGCAGCCCGGATTGTCCAGGTCTTATGCCGCTTGTTTCGGCTCGCTGTCCGGGCTCAGCAAATCGACGTAGGCCACGCCCACCAGATCCGATTCCGGCACGCCGAGGGTGGCGAACATCGCATGCGCTTCGGCGTGGCCGCCTTCTTCGTCGTCGTCCTGGGCCAGCAGCACTTCGAGTTCCACGAAGTCGCCCAGGCCGTCGACCCGGTCCAGATGGATCCGCGTCCGGCCGGTCAGATACACGTGCCGTTCCTTGGTGACGATGCCACGCGTGGTCAGCGCGGTGGCGAGCAGCGCGTGCATGGCTTCCGGGTTGGTCACCGGGCTGCGCGTGTAATACGACGCCTTCGGGCCGTCACGATCGTCGCGTTGGTAGAAGATCAGCTCGGCCGGCGTGCCGTCGTCGAACTGGCGCAGCTTCAGGCGGCCGCGCGGCACGTCGTAGAAAAAGTCCTGCTGGCGGAAGATCAGCGGCGCGTCCGGCGCGAGCTTTGCCGCGCGTTCGCGCAGTTGCTCGAAATGCTGGGCGCGGGCTTTGATTTCAATGTTGCGTGCCATGTCAGGCTCCTGTCGAAGGATGGAGTGGTCGGCGGCTTCCGGTGTTGCCGGGGCGAAGCTGCCGGGAAGGACAAAGTCAAGCGGAACGGAAGACGATGCGGGCCGGCGCGTGAGCGCGAACCCTCAATCTAACAAAAACTGCGTGACGGCGTGGTTTCAGATGCGGGGCCGGCGGAGGCGGTTGGCGGTCGTGTTTGCGGCTACGCCGCGGCTAAGCTGCCGCGCGGCGAACCGCGACGCTTACCTCTGCGGATCAGGGTCCGCTGCGTGCGGCTGTCATGAGAGCGGCTCATATCGCTCGCCTTGGCGACCTCGTGTCGCACGCGCGAGTGACCTTCGCGTGTGCTTCAAGTCGCCCATTGCTGCTCGATCAGCTTCAACGCCGCCGCAATCGCCGGTTCCTCCTTGCGCTGCGCGAGCGTGATAAAGCTGAGCTGAGTCGGCACCGTGACGCCTTCGACGATGGTCAGCGCGTGCGCATGCGCTTCGGCGATCGCGGTGGCGTCGCGTGCGAGCGTGAGACCGACGCCCGATTTGACCAGATCGAGCATCGACGGCTCCTGATCGACTTCCGCCACCTTGATGGGCTTCACCCCGGCCTCGCCGAAGCAGCGCGACAACAACCGGTTATGCGCCGACGCGGGTGGCGTCCAGATCCACGGCAGCGCCGCGAGCGAACGCCAGTCGCGCGCGCCCTTGACACGGTCTTTCCAGCCGGCCGGCGCGAGCACGCGGTACTGGAAATGAGTCAGCGTAACCGCATGAAAAGCGGGGCCGTCGCGCGGTTCGTCTTCGGACGGCAGGCCGATGTAATAGCCGACATCGAGTTCGCCCGCGCGAACCTGGTCCAGCACCCAGCCCGACATGCCGTGGCGCAAGGCCGTCTCGATGTGCGGCCAGGTCTCCACGAGCTGCTTGAGAAAGCCGCCGAGCCGCAGAAATGCCGGATCGAGGATCGTGCCGATCCGCAGTCGCCCGCGCACTTCTTGACGCAGCGATTGCGCCGCCCGCTGCACGTCGTTCGCCGCGCCGAGCGCGCGTTCGGCATGGGGCAGCAACGCCTGTCCGTCGCGCGTGAGCGACAGCCCGTGCGAAGTCCGCGTGAACAGCGTCACGCCGAGCGTCTCCTGCAAGTGCTTGATTTGCAGGCTGACAGCGGGTTGGGTCAAGTGAAGCTGCACCGCGGCACGCGTGAGGTTGCCCTCGCGTGCGACGGTGACGAACGCCCGGAGCAGAGTCAGATCCATATCCTGATATTAGCGCGCCTTATAGCGCAGTTGAGCATTACTCATTGGATTTGTCGAGCGGAAGCGCCGTACGCTTCAGCTTCAGCACGCCTTTATCACGCCGCGAAAGCAGGGGCGCAAGACTTCACAGGAAAGAGGACACCATGAGCGAGACATATCAGGACGAGACCCAGCGCAGCGCCACCAGCGTCCGTGCGCTGACCCATTTCATCAACGGCAAGACGCTCGACGGCACGAGCGGGCGCTTCGGCGAGGTCTTCAATCCGGCGCAAGGCGCGGTGAGCGCGCGTGTGCCGCTCGCGAGCGTCACCGAGGTGGACGCGGCCGTCGCCGCCGCCAGGGCCGCCTTTCCCGCGTGGAGTGAAACCGCACCGATCAAGCGGGCGCGCGTCCTGTTCAAGTTCAAGGAGCTGCTCGACCGTCACCACGACGAACTCGCGGAGCTGATCACGCGTGAGCACGGCAAAGTGTTTTCGGACGCGAAGGGCGAGGTGATGCGCGGCATCGAAATCGTCGAGTTCGCATGCGGCATTCCGAATCTGTTGAAGAGCGACTTCACCGATCAGATCGGCGGCGGCATCGACAACTGGAATCTGCGTCAGCCGCTCGGTGTGGTCGCGGGCATCACGCCGTTCAATTTCCCGATGATGGTGCCGTGCTGGATGTTCCCCGTCGCGATCGCGTGCGGCAACACGTTCGTGCTGAAGCCGTCGGAGCGCGATCCGTCGTGTTCGAACCGTCTCGCCGAATTGTTGAAGGAAGCCGGCTTGCCGGATGGTGTGTTCAATGTCGTGCACGGTGACAAGGTCGCTGTCGACGCCTTGCTCGTGCATCCGGAAGTCAGCGCATTGTCGTTTGTCGGTTCGACGCCGATCGCCGAATACATCTACACCGAAGGCACGAAGCATGGCAAGCGTGTGCAGGCGTTGGGCGGAGCGAAGAATCATCTGGTGGTGATGCCGGACGCGGATCTCGATCAGGCTGTCGACGCCTTGATCGGCGCGGCGTACGGGTCGGCAGGCGAGCGTTGCATGGCGATTTCGGTGGCCGTCGCGGTGGGACATATCGCGGATGAGCTGATCGAGCGGCTCACACCGCGCGTGAAGAGTTTGAAGATTCTCAACGGCATGGAATCGGATGCCGAGATGGGGCCGTTGGTGACGGCGGTGCATCGCGAGAAAGTGGTCGGCTATATCGACGCCGGCGTCGCGGCGGGCGCGAAACTGGTTGTCGACGGACGAGGCCATCAGGTCAGCGGTCATGAGAAGGGCTTCTTTCTCGGCGGCACGTTGTTCGACAATGTCTCGACCGACATGAAGATCTATCGCGAGGAGATTTTCGGACCCGTGCTCTGTGTGGTGCGCGTGCCGGATTTTGCTTCCGCGGTGGAACTCATCAACGCCAATGAATTTGCTAACGGGGTATCGTTGTTTACCTCCGATGGCGGCGTCGCTCGCGCTTTCTCGCGGCAGATTCAGATCGGCATGGTAGGCATCAACGTGCCGATTCCGGTGCCGATGGCGTGGCATTCGTTTGGCGGCTGGAAGAAGTCGCTGTTCGGCGATCATCACGCATATGGTGAAGAGGGCGTGCGGTTCTACACGCGCTACAAGAGCATCATGCAGCGCTGGCCCGACAGTATCGCCAAGGGTGCAGAGTTCACCATGCCGGTGGCCAAGTAATGTGACGCAGTTGCCTTCGGCCGAACACTGGCGGTGCCGTGCCGGAGGCCGCAATAGAAACGGGTGTCGCACAGGCAAGAAAACACAATGAGAGCCCGACGCCACGCAGTCGCATGGCAACCATGCGACCGGGCGGCACAAAAGCTTAGGAGACTGAACAATGAGCCATACCGACACGACGCTCGCGGCTGCCCGGCGCCTCGAGGGCGAGTTCGACTACATCATCGTGGGCGCGGGGACGGCGGGCTGTGTGCTGGCCAATCGCCTGACCGAAGATCCCGACATTCAGGTGCTGCTGCTCGAGGCAGGCGGCAAGGACGATTATCACTGGATTCACGTGCCAGTCGGTTATCTCTATTGCATCGGCAATCCGCGCACGGACTGGCTATACAAAACGCAAGCCGAAGCCGGGTTGAATGGCCGTTCGCTTTCGTATCCGCGTGGGCGTGTGTTAGGCGGCAGCTCGTCCATCAACGGCATGATCTACATGCGTGGTCAGCGCGAAGACTACGATGAATGGGCGCGCGTCACTAACGATCCGTCCTGGTCCTGGAATTCGGTGCTGCCGGTCTTCAAACGCAGCGAGGATCACCATGCCGGCGCGACAGAATCGCATGGCGCGGGCGGACCGTGGCGCGTCGAGAAACAGCGGTTGAAATGGAAAATTCTCGAAGAGTTTTCGCGCGCCGCGCAAGAGACCGGCATTCCCGCCACCGACGACTTCAACCGCGGCGACAATACCGGCGTGGGCTACTTCGACGTCAATCAGAAACGCGGCATTCGCTGGAACGCATCGAAGGCGTTTTTGCGTCCCGCGCTAAAGCGGCCGAATCTCACCGTGATCACCGGCGCGCACACGCAGCGCGTCGTATTCGAAGGACGCCGTTGCACGGGCGTCGAATATCGCGGCGACAACACGAACTATCTCGCGAAGGCCCGCTGCGAAGTGATCCTCAGCTCAGGCGCGGTCAATTCGCCGCAATTGCTCGAACTGTCCGGCGTCGGCAACGGCGCACGTCTGCAAAATCTGGGCATCGAGGTCGTCAACGATCTGCGTGGCGTGGGCGAAAACCTGCAGGACCATTTGCAGTTGCGCATGGCTTATAAAGTCGACGGCGTGCGTACGCTCAACACGGCCTCAGCGCATTGGTGGGGCAAGCTGCTGATCGGCATGCAGTACGCGTTTTTTCAAAGCGGCCCCATGTCGATGTCGCCTTCGCAACTCGGCGCGTTTGCCAAATCCGATCCGGACGACCGCTCGCTCACGCGGCCCGACCTCGAATATCACGTCCAGCCGCTTTCGCTGGATCGCTTCGGCGAACCGCTGCATCGGTTCAATGCGTTCACGGCGTCGGTGTGTCAGTTGCGGCCCACTTCGCGCGGCAGCATTCACATCGAATCAGCCGACGCATCGGCGCCGCCGTTGATCGCACCGAACTATCTTTCCACCGACTACGACCGGCACGTTGCCGCCAACGCGCTGCGTCTCACGCGCCGTATTGCCGCGGCGCCAGCGCTCGCACGCTATCGACCGCAGGAAATTTTGCCGGGCATTCAGTACCAGACCGAAGAAGAGTTGCAGCAGGCCGCCGGCGCGGTCGGTACGACCATCTTCCATCCGGTCGGCACCTGCCGCATGGGCACGACCGATGACCCCGGCGCCGTGGTCGACAACCGGCTACGGGTTATCGGTGTTGACGGACTGCGCGTGGTTGATGCATCGGTCATACCGAACATCACCTCGGGCAACACCAATTCGCCCACGCTGATGATCGCCGAACGCGCTAGCGACATGATCCGCGAAGATCGCCGTGCGCGCGTGGCCGGCCGTCTGACGGCGCAAACGAACTCGACGCCTTCCATGTCCGCAGTGTGACAGGTAGCGCACGAGCCGCATGGGATGCCCGTCCGCAATGCGCGGCGGGCATCTCGCACGTATGAGGCCCGCTTGGGGCGGGCATCATCCACTAAGTGCAAATCCCAATGAATGCGCTGCATCATTGGCGCGACAATGGCAGCCATGCTGCGTGCCGCCCCATGGACTACTGTCCGGATTGGTGCAGCACGCCAACGAGCGTGCACGGGGTGCCGCCGTCATAAAAAGTCGCGCAGCGGTTCGCGCGTAAGATCGTAATGCTTCGCCTTACTCCGTATGGAAGGGAACATGATTCTCGGCGATACGATTCTCGAAACGCGCGGCCTCACCCGTGAGTTCAAAGGCTTCATCGCCGTGAACGGTGTGAACCTGCGCGTGCGCCGTGGCTCGATCCATGCGCTGATCGGCCCGAATGGGGCAGGCAAGACTACCTGCTTCAATCTGCTCACCAAATTCCTCGAACCGACTGCGGGTCAGATCGTTTTCAATGGCATCGACATCACGAGCGAACGGCCGGCGCAAATCGCGCGTCGCGGCATTATTCGCTCGTTCCAGATTTCTGCTGTGTTTCCGCATCTGACGGCATTGCAGAATGTACGCATCGGTTTGCAGCGTCAGCTCGGTACGGCATTTCATTTCTGGAAGAGCGAGCGCACGCTGCGCCAACTCGACGATCGGGCAATGGATCTGCTCACCCAGGTCGGACTGACCGACTTCGCCGATGTGTTGACTGTCGAACTTTCCTACGGCCGCAAGCGCGCGCTGGAAATTGCCACGACGCTCTCCATGGAACCCGAACTCATGCTGCTCGACGAACCCACGCAAGGCATGGGCCACGAAGACGTCGATCGCGTGACTGCGCTGATCAAAAAAGTATCGACCGGCCGCACCATCCTGATGGTCGAGCACAACATGAATGTGATCGCCGGCATTTCCGACACGATCACCGTGCTGCAGCGTGGCGAAATGCTCGCCGAAGGCAGCTACGCGGAAGTGTCGAAGAATCCGCTCGTGATGCAAGCCTATATGGGCAGCGCCGACGCGGCGCTCGCCGGAGCCCACGCATGAATACGATTGCCGAGCGTGAAAGCCTCGACGTAAGCGGGACAGACAACGCCGTTCCCGCGCTGGACATCAAGGGTTTGCAGGCGTGGTACGGGGAATCCCATATTCTGCACGGCGTCGATCTGACGGTGAACCGCGGCGAAGTCGTCACGCTGCTGGGCCGCAATGGCGCCGGCCGGACCACCACGCTGCGCGCCATCATGGGCCTGACCGGACGGCGCACCGGTTCGATCCGCATTGGCGGACGCGAAACCATCAATCTGCCCACGCATCGCATCGCGCATTGCGCCGTGGGGTACTGCCCGGAAGAGCGGGGCATTTTTTCGAGCCTGTCGTGCGAGGAAAACCTGCTGTTGCCGCCGCCCATCGGCGACAAGGCGCACATGATGTCGCTCGACGAGATCTATTCGATGTTTCCGAATCTGCAGGAGCGCCGCGCGAGCCAGGGCACGCGGCTGTCCGGCGGCGAACAGCAGATGCTGGCGGTGGCGCGCATTCTGCGCACCGGTGCGAGCTTGCTGCTGCTCGACGAGATTTCGGAAGGGCTCGCGCCTGTTATCGTGCAGGCGCTGGCGCGCATGATCATGACACTCAAGGCGCGGGGCTATACCGTTGTGATGGTCGAACAGAACTTTCGTTTTGCCGCGCCGCTGGCGGACCGCTTCTATGTGATGGAGCACGGCGCGATTGTCGAGCACTTCGGGGCGAGTGAGCTCGAAAGCAAGATGCCGGTCCTGCACGATCTACTGGGCGTATAAAAAACGCCTGATTGCCTCTGATAACCACAAGCGAAGAAACCAGGAGACAGGAATGAAAAAGAACCCACTCGCGCGGCTTGCCACACTTTGTTTCGCGGTCGCCGCGGGCGCCGCATTGACGATGGGCAGCGCGCAAGCGGCTGACGACGCGGTGAAGATTGGCTTCATCACGGATATGTCAGGACTGTATGCCGATATCGACGGGCAAGGTGGACTCGAAGCGATCCGCATGGCGGTGGCGGATTTCGGCGGCAAGGTCAACGGCAAGCCGATCACGGTGGTGTATGCGGACCATCAGAACAAGGCGGATATTGCGGCGTCGCGGGCGCGGGAGTGGTTCGACCGCGACGGCGTCGATCTGCTGATCGGCGGCACGAACTCGGCAACCGGTCTGTCGATGAACACTGTGGCCGGAGAAAAGAAGAAGGTGTACATCAGCATCGGCGCGGGCGCGGATACGCTGACCAATGAGCAATGCACGCCGTACACGATCCACTATGCGTACGACACCACCGCACTGGCGAAGGGCACGGGCTCGGCGGTGACGAAGCAAGGCGGCAAGACCTGGTACTTCCTGACTGCCGACTACGCGTTCGGCAAGGCGCTGGAAAAGAATACGTCGGACGTGGTGAAAGCGAGCGGCGGCCAGGTGCTGGGCACGGTGCGCCATCCGCTGTCGGCGTCGGACTTCTCGTCGTTCCTGCTGCAGGCGCAGGCGTCGAAGGCGCAGATTCTGGGCCTTGCCAACGCGGGCGGCGACACGATCAACTCGATCAAGGCGGCCAAGGAGTTCGGCATCACCAAGACGATGAAACTCGCCGCGCTGCTGATGTTCATCGACGACGTGCACAGCCTGGGTCTGGAAACCACGCAAGGCCTCGTGCTGACGGACAGCTGGTACTGGAACAAGGACGCCACCACGCGCAAGTGGGCGCAGCGCTACTTCGACAAGATGAGGAAGATGCCGTCGAGCCTGCAGGCCGCCGACTACTCGGCGACCATGACCTATCTGAACGCGGTGAAGGCCGTGGGTTCGACCGACTCCGACAAGGTGATGGCGCAACTGAAGAAGACCAAGATCGACGATTTCTATGCCAAGGGCTACATCCGTCAGGACGGCAGCATGATCCACGACATGTACCTGATGCAGGTCAAGACGCCGGGTGAATCCAAAGAGCCGTGGGACTACTACAAGATCACGGCGACGATCCCCGGCGAGCAGGCGTTCACGACCAAGGCGGAAACGCGCTGCGCGTTGTGGAAGTAGGCGCCGGTTCATAACCAGATGGCCGTCTGTCTGCTTCTCTTGGCGGGCAATGCGTGTTGCCGTGATGGTACACAGACTGACGGCGAACCGTTTCACATGCCGCGCGCGGTCGGCCTCGTTGCCGCTGATCGCGCGCCGGCCGGATCGTGCGTGACCGATCTCACCTTGGCGATGGGTTAAGGCTTCAATGGAAATCTTTGGCGTTCCGCTACCGGCGATGCTGAGCCAGCTGCTGCTGGGGCTCGTGAACGGCTCGTTCTACGCAATTCTGAGCCTCGGGCTGGCGGTGATCTTCGGCTTGCTCAACGTGATCAACTTCGCGCACGGCGCGTTGTTCATGCTCGGCGCGATGCTCGCGTGGATGGGCCTGTCTTATTTCGGTCTGCCGTACTGGGTGATGCTGGTGCTGGCACCGGTGATCGTCGGGCTGTTCGGCATTGCGATCGAACGCTCGATGCTGCGCTGGCTGTACAAGCTCGATCATCTGTACGGGCTCTTGCTGACCTTCGGGCTGACGCTGGTGGTGGAGGGCGTGTTCCGTTCCATCTACGGTTCCTCCGGCCAGCCGTATGACGTGCCGTCGGCGCTTTCCGGCGCAACCAATCTCGGCTTCATGTTCCTGCCGAATTATCGCGCGTGGGTCGTGGTGGCCTCGCTGGTGGTGTGCTTCGCGACTTGGTTCGTGATCGAGAAAACGCGCTTGGGCGCCTATCTGCGCGCCGGCACTGAAAACCCGAAACTGGTCGAAGCGTTCGGCATCAACGTGCCGCTGATGATCACGCTCACCTACGGCTTCGGCGTCGCGCTCGCGGCGTTTGCCGGCGTGCTCGCCGCACCGGTGATTCAGGTGTCGCCGCTAATGGGGCAGCCGATGATCATCACCGTGTTCGCGGTGGTCGTGATCGGCGGCATGGGTTCGATCATGGGCTCGATTCTCACCGGCTTGCTGCTCGGCGTGATCGAAGGACTGACGCGGGTGTTTTACCCGGAAGCGTCGGCGACCGTCGTTTTCGTGATCATGGCGCTGGTGTTGCTGGTGCGCCCGGCGGGTCTCTTCGGCAAGGAAAAATGATGCAGAGAAAAGTGCTCTACGGTCTGCTGCTGATCGTGCTTCTCGCGGTGCCCGTGCTCGGCATCTATCCGCTCTTCGTGATGAAGGTGCTGTGTTTCGCGCTGTTCGCGGCGGCGTTCAATCTGCTGATCGGCTACACCGGTTTGCTGTCGTTCGGGCACGCGATGTTCCTCGCTTCGGCCGGCTATGTCACGGGCTATGCGATCCAGACGCTCGGCTTCTCGCCGGAGCTCGGCGTGCTCGTCGGCACCGCGGCGGCGACTTTGCTCGGCTTGATCGTGGGCATCTTCGCGATTCGCCGCCAGGGTATCTACTTCGCGATGGTCACACTGGCGCTCGCGCAGATGGTCTACTTCGTGTTCCTGCAAGCGCCGTTCACGCACGGCGAGGACGGCCTGCAAGGCGTGCCGCGCGGCAAGCTGTTCGGCGTGCTGGATCTGTCGTCCGACGTGGCGCTCTACTTCGTCGTGCTGGCGGTGATGGTGCTGGCCTTCCTGCTGATCGTGCGGATCGTGCATTCGCCGTTCGGGCAGGTGCTGGTGGCGATTAAGGAAAACGAGCCGCGTGCGGTGTCGCTCGGCTACGATACGGATCGCTTCAAGCTGCTCGCGTTCGTTTTGTCGGCGGGGATTGCAGGCCTCGCGGGTTCGCTGAAGGTGCTGGTACAGGGCTTCGAGACGTTGAGCGACGCGTACTGGACCATGTCCGGCCTCGTGATCCTGATGACGCTCGTCGGCGGCATGGGCACCTTGTTCGGACCGTTGCTCGGCGCGGCGCTGATCGTCGCGCTCGAAGACCGACTCGGCGATATCGGCGGCGCGTTGGCGACGACCACGGGCGTGGAGTGGTTTCGCTCGCTGGGCGAATCGGTGACCATCGTGACTGGCGTGATTTTTATTGCGTGTGTGCTGGCGTTCCGGCGCGGCATCGTTGGCGAGATCATCGCTCGGGTGCGGCCGCTGCGAGCGTGACGCACGGTGAAATGTGCGATTGCTTCGGCATCCGATATAATTCGGGCGTCTTGATGCGGTGAGGTTAAAACGGTAATCGAGTTGGAATGCATACCCGGCAAGGCTCGCGCAAACGTGCCCCAATTCAGTGCCGCAGTGCACCACTAGGGTAATTGCTAGTTGTAGTGCACCGGGTGCTCGTTTAATCTTCATGCAGTTCTGATGCACCACGAAATTTGCAGGTGGAGAACGAGGAGACAATGAGGCACTCAGTGCCCAGACGAAAGCGCTGTTGGATTGATATCCAACAGCGCTTTTTATTTGTGCTTCGGGTTATTCACCATTCAAATCCCCCGCTAATTCGGTGACCCTTTTTCATTCACCGACCATGCCTCTATTTCCCACGCCTCAATCCTGCAAAACGCTTGCCGCGCGTGGCTTTCGTCCGCTAAACTCGCTATTCACCGACCGCGTGGTCGGGATTTGAATCTACGGATTTAAATTCGAATGAATGACGGGGTAAATAGAGGAGTGGAATGAAGTCGGCATTGCGTTGGATGAGCGCGGCATTGGTCGCCACCGGAGTGAGCGCGGCATGGAGCGGCCATGCATTCGCGGACGTGAAAATCGGCGTGACCGTCTCGGCAACCGGTCCGGCTGCGTCGCTCGGCATTCCGGAAAAGAACACGATCGCGCTGTTGCCTAAAGAGGTGGCAGGCCAGAAGATCGATTACATCGTGCTCGACGACGCCACGGATTCCACCGAGGCCGTCAAGAACACGCGCAAGCTCACGAGCGAAGATCACGTGGATGCGCTGATCGGTTCGACCGTCGTGCCGAATTCGCTGGCCATGATCGACGTCGCTGCCGAAACCAGCACGCCCATGATCTCCATGGCCGCCGCGGCGAGCATCGTCGAACCAATGGATGCGAAGCGCGCGTGGGTCTTCAAGACACCACAGAACGACATTCTCATGGCCACCGCGATCGCGCAGCACATGTCGAATCACGGTGTGAAGACGGTCGCGTTCATCGGCTTCTCGGACGCTTACGGTGAGAGCTGGTTCAAGGAATTCGGCAAGGCCGCGGACCTCGCGAAGATCAAGATCGTCGCGAACGAACGCTTCGCACGCAACGACGCATCAGTGACCGGCCAGGTGCTGAAGATCATGTCGCAGAATCCAGACGCGGTCTTGATCGCGGGCGCCGGCACGCCGGCCGCGCTCCCGCAAAAAACGCTCAAGGAGCGCGGCTACAAAGGCAAGATCTATCAGACGCACGGAGTCGCCAATAACGACTTCCTGCGCGTGTGCGGCAAGGATTGCGAAGGCACATATCTGCCGGCGGGTCCATTGCTGGTTGCTGAGCAACTGCCCGATTCGAATCCAGTGAAAAAGAGCGCGCTCGCCTATAAGCACGCGTACGAAACCGCTTACGGCGCCGGCTCGGTGTCTACCTTCGGCGGCCATGCATGGGACGCGGGCTTGCTGCTGCAACGCGCGATTCCGCTGGCATTGAAGAAGGGCCAACCGGGCACGCCGGCGTTCCGCGAAGCACTGCGTGCCGCGTTGGAAAGCACCAAAGACATGCCCGCGTCGCACGGCATCTTCAACATGAGCGCGAACGACCACGCTGGTCTCGACCAGCGGGCGCGCGTGATGGTGGAGATTGTCGGCGGCAAGTGGAAGTTGTCCGGCGACTGAGCGAAGGCTAAGCGATATGGACCTTCATTAAACAAAAGACGCGTGCAGTTGACGCGTCTTTTTTATTGTCCGCATCGCGTGAAAAAGTGTGGCTCCGTGGCTTCGGGACAAACCCGCATTTGGATGGCGGTCTATTGACCGTCAATCACGCAGAACGCAATACTACTAACATGTTAGTGTTTTGTTCACAAGATATCGCAGCAGTTTGCAGTCGTGGTACGCAGGGGAGTGGCACCAAAGCGGCGAAAGGTATTCGCGCTGAGCAGGGAAAACCATGCTTGGCACGCCTGAACCCTATAACTAGATTCAGACACCCGGCCTTTAGTCGGATTACAGATACGCGCTTCAAAGCGTTTGGAGACTTGCAATGACAAAGACAAAGCAATGGGTACGCACCGGCATCGCGATGGCGCTGATGTGCGGCGCGGGCGTGGCGTTCGCGCAGGTGAAAATCGGCGTGACGCTGTCCACGACGGGGCCGGCCGCATCGCTCGGGATTCCTGAAAAGAATACGATCGCGCTGCTGCCGAAAGAGATCGGCGGCAAGACCGTGCAGTACATCATTCTCGACGACGGATCCGATACCGGCAAAGCCGTGCAGAACACGCGCAAGCTGATCGATGAGGACCACGTCGACGCGATCATCGGTTCGACCGTCACGCCGAATTCGCTCGCCATGCTCGACGCCGCTGCCGAAGGCAAGACGCCGGTGATCTCGCTGGCGGCATCGGCGGCGATCATTTCGCCGATAGACGCAAAGCGCGCATGGGCCTTCAAACCGCCGCAAAACGACAGCCTGATGGCTGACGCCATTGCCGACTACATGGAACATCACGGCGTGAAGACGGTGGGTTTCATCGGCTTCGCGGATGCCTACGGCGACGGCTGGAACAACGTCTTCACCGCAGCGGCCGCCGCGCACAATCTGAAGATCGTCTCGAACGAGCGCTTTAACCGCACCGACGCATCGGTGACGGGCCAGGTGTTGAAGACGATGGGCGCGAATCCTGACGCGGTGCTGATCGCGGGCGCGGGCACGCCGTCGGCGCTGCCGGCCAAGACGCTGAAGGAGCGCGGCTACAAGGGCAAGATCTATCAGACGCACGGCGTCGCGAACAACGACTTCCTGCGTGTGTGCGCCAAGGATTGCGAAGGCGAATTCTTGCCGGCTGGCCCGATCCTCGTGGCGGATCAACTGCCTGACTCGAACCCGGTGAAGAAGTCGTCGCTGGCCTATAAGTCGGCGTATGAGAAAGCGTATGGCGCGGGTTCGGTGGCGACCTTCGGCGGTCACGCCTGGGATGCCGGCCAGATGCTGCAAGCGGCGATTCCGGTCGCGCTGAAGAGCGCTCAGCCGGGCACCGAAGCGTTCCGCGTGGCACTGCGCGGCGCGCTCGAGAACATCAAGGAGCTGCCGGTCTCGCACGGCATCATGAATACCACGACGACCGACCACAACGGCCTCGACAAACGTGCACGCGTGATCGTGCAGATCGTCGACGGCAAGTGGAAGCTGCAGAACGACTAAAACAGAAGCGGTACGCGCCTCTCGCGCAACGTGCGGCATGTGACGCCGCATTGCCATTGTGTTCGATGACAATGGCATCGACCGCCGCGCCGCATTCCGGCGCGGCGGTCGCCTTTTCAGGCATTGCGGGTCGGTGGACGGCCGCGAGTTCTGCCGCCACGACGGTTTTCCAGTTTCGATTTCGACGCTTCAGGACGAGGAAGTATGGATCTATCAATTGCGGCGATCCTCGCGCAGGACGGCATCACCACCGGCGCGATCTACGCGCTGCTCGCGCTCGCGCTGGTGCTGGTGTTCTCCGTGACGCGGGTGATCTTCATCCCGCAGGGGGAGTTTGTTTCGTACGGCGCGTTGACGCTCGCCGCACTCCAGACACAGAAATTTCCGGCCACCTGCTGGCTGCTGATGGCGATGGGCGCGGCCTGTTTCGTCGTCGAGGTAGCAGGGTTGGTTCGGCATCCCGAACGGCGCCGGCATGCGGCGCGCACGCTGGTCATGCTGGTCGGCAAATACCTGCTGTTTCCGATCGCGGTCTATGCGCTTACGCAAGGCGTTTTCATGCATCCGCTGTCGATGATCGCGCAGATCGCATTAACGCTGCTGATCGTGATTCCGATGGGGCCGTATGTTTACCGGCTCGCGTACGAGCCGATCGCGGAAGCGACCACACTGCTGCTGTTGATCGTGGCGGTGGCGGTGCACTTCGCGATGGTGGGCCTTGGTCTCGTGATGTTCGGTGCGGAAGGTTCGCGCACCACCGCGTTTTCCGATGCGACCTTCAACATCGGCACGCTGACGATTTCCGGGCAAAGCCTGTGGGTCGTCGGCACCGCGGTTGTGTTGATCGGCGCACTGTATCTGTACTTCGATCGCTCGATCTCGGGCAAGGCCTTGCGCGCGACGTCGGTGAACCGGCTCGGCGCGCGGCTCGTCGGTATCGGCACGACGCAAGCGGGGCGTCTCGCATTCACGTTGGCGGCCGGCCTCGGCGCGCTGTGCGGCATCCTTGTCGCACCCTTGACCACCATCTACTACGACTCGGGCTTCCTGATCGGTTTGAAGGGCTTCGTGGGGGCGATTATCGGCGGCCTCGTCAGCTATCCGCTGGCGGCCGCGGGCTCGATCCTGGTCGGCCTGCTGGAATCGTATTCGTCGTTCTGGGCGAGCGCTTATAAGGAAGTGATTGTGTTCACGCTGATCATCCCGGTGCTGCTCTGGCGAAGCCTTGCCAGCCCGCACGCCGAAGAGGAAGAGGAGTGACGCGATGAAACGGATCATGCAAAACAAGTTCTTCTGGTTGTTCCTCGTGGTGCTGTTCGCGCTGCCGGTGTTGCCGCAGCCGATTCACGTGCCTGAGTACTGGGTGACGCTGCTCAACTACATCGGCCTGTATTCGATCGTGGCGATTGGGCTCGTGCTGCTGACCGGGATCGGCGGGATGACGAGCTTCGGGCAGGCGGCGTTTGTCGGTATCGGCGCTTATGCGACTGCGTATCTGACGACACGGTACGGCGTTTCGCCGTGGCTCGCGCTAATCGCGGGCGTGGTCGTGACGGCGTTGATCGCGCTGATGCTCGGACTGGTGACGATGCGCCTGTCGGGACACTTTCTGCCGCTCGGCACGATCGCGTGGGGACTGGCGCTGTTCTACCTGTTCGGCAATCTGGAAATGCTCGGCAAGTACGACGGCATCAACGGGATTCCGGTGCTGAATGTGTTCGGCATCAACCTGGAGTCCGGTCGCCATATCTATTACCTGATCTGGCTGGTGGTGCTCGGCGCGGTGATCTCAGTTCAGAATCTGCTTAATAGCCGACCGGGGCGTGCAATTCGCGCGCTGCGCGGCGGCGGCATGATGGCCGAAGCGATGGGCGTGGACACCGGGTGGATGCGTGTGGTGATTTTCGTCTATGCGGCCGTGTTGGCGTCGGTTTCGGGCTTTCTGTACGCCCACCTGCAGCGCGCGGTGAATCCGACGCCGTTCGGGCTGAACCACGGCATCGAGTTTCTGTTCATGGCAGTGGTGGGCGGCGTGTCGCATGTCTGGGGCGCGGTGCTTGGCGCGGCGATTCTCACCGTGCTGCAGGACTATCTGCAAACGCTGTTGCCCAAGCTGCTCGGCGAGAACGGCAACTTCGAAGTGATCGTGTTCGGCATCCTGATGGTGCTGTTGCTTCAGTACGCCCGCCAAGGCGTTTGGCCGTTCGTCGCGCGGTTTTTCCCGAAAGGTCCTCGCGCGCATTTAGCCGATCACGCCGAACCGTTGCCGCAGCGCAGCAAGCCAGCGGCCGGTGAAGATCTGCTGACGGTGAACAAAGCACGCAAGCAATTCGGCGGTCTGGTTGCGGTGAACGATGTCAGCTTCGAGGTGAAAGCAGGGCAGATCATCGGCCTCATCGGGCCGAACGGCGCCGGCAAGTCGACAACGTTCAATCTGGTGACCGGCGTGCTGCAAGCGACCAGTGGCGAGATCACGTTCCGCGGTGAGCGCATCGATTCGCTGAGTTCACGTGAAATCGTCAAGCGGGGAATCGGCCGTACCTTCCAGCACGTCAAGTTGCTGCCGGGGATGACGGTGCTCGAAAACGTCGCGATCGGCGCGCATTTGCGAGGGCAGGCTGGCGTGTGGCGCAGCGTTGTGCGCCTGAACAGCGCGGAGGAAGCGCGTTTGATGGCCGAGGCGGCTCGCCAGATTCGCCGTGTCGGCCTCGAGCAGCACATGTATGACGAAGCCGGCAGTCTCGCCTTGGGACAGCAGCGGATTCTCGAAATCGCTCGCGCGCTGTGCTGCGATCCGACGCTGCTATTGCTGGATGAGCCGGCCGCTGGTCTGCGCTATCAGGAAAAGCTGCAACTGGCCGACCTGCTGCGTCGCCTCAAGGCAGAAGGCATGAGCGTGCTGCTGGTGGAGCACGACATGGATTTCGTGATGAATCTCACCGATCGGTTGGTGGTCATGGAGTTCGGCACCCGAATCGCGGAAGGTTTGCCGCAGGACGTGCAACAGAATCCTGCTGTGCTGGAAGCGTATCTCGGCGGGGTTGAGTGATGGAGAACACAATGAATGCTGCTGGTCCGATTCTCGACGTGGACGGGTTGTCCGTCCGCTATGGCAAGGTCGAGGCGCTGCACGGTGCGGCGATCAAGGTGCGGCCCGGGCAGATCGTCTCGGTGATCGGCCCGAACGGCGCGGGCAAGTCCACGCTGCTGAACGCGATCATGGGCGCGTTGCCGACAACAGGCCACGCGAAAGGCGCCGTTCTGTATCAAGGCGAAGACGTCAGCGCCGTGCCGGTCGAAAAGCGTGTCGCTCGCGGCATGTGCCTGGTGCCGGAAAAGCGTGAACTGTTCGCCTCGATGACGGTTGAAGACAATCTCGTCCTCGGCGCCTATCGGCGCAAGCGGGCAGGGGAACGCAACTTTCTCGATCAACTCGAGCCGGTCTTTACGCTGTTTCCGCGATTGAAGGAGCGACGGAAGCAAGCTGCTGGAACCTTGTCCGGTGGTGAGCGGCAGATGCTCGCCGTGGGCCGCGCGCTGATGGGCAAACCCGATCTGCTGATGCTGGATGAGCCAAGTCTTGGTCTTGCGCCGTTGATCGTGAAGGAGATTTTCCACATCATCAGCGCGCTACGGCAGACCGGCGTCGCTACGTTGCTGATCGAGCAGAATGCGCGCGCCGCGTTGCAAATCTCCGATTACGGCTATGTGTTGGAGACCGGTGAACTGGCGCTGGAAGGCCCGGCGACCGACTTGGCGCAGAATCCGCGCGTGATCGAAACCTATCTCGGGTTGGCTAAAAAAGTGGCTTAGCGCTCGCGCTGCTCGCTTTTGCCGTTGTTCAAGGCGGTGTGTTTCACGTGAAACACACCGCCTTTTTTATGGATTGGCCATTCGGACGAAATTCGGGCCTAAACCGAACCCGTTATAATTCGCCCATACATTTTCCTTTGAAAGGCTCACGCGACGATCTGGCGTGAGATCCGCGATGCTCTTTCCCACAGAATTTGACGTAATCGTCGTTGGCGGTGGCCATGCCGGTACCGAAGCCGCTTTGGCTTCGGCGCGCATGGGCAATACGACGCTCCTGCTCACCCATAACATCGAAACCCTTGGCCAGATGAGCTGCAATCCGTCGATTGGCGGCATTGGCAAGGGCCATCTCGTGAAGGAAGTCGACGCGCTCGGCGGCGCAATGGCGGCTGCGACGGACGAAGGCGGCATCCAGTTCCGCATCCTGAATTCTTCGAAGGGGCCGGCCGTTCGTGCGACGCGTGCACAGGCTGACCGTCTGCTGTACAAGCAGGCTATCCGTCATCGGCTGGAGAATCAGCCGAACTTGTGGCTGTTTCAGCAAGCAGTCGATGATCTGATGGTCGAAGGTGACCGTGTCGTTGGCGCTGTCACCCAGGTGGGCATTCGCTTCCGCGCGCGCGCAGTGGTGGTGACGGCAGGGACGTTCCTTGACGGCAAGATTCACGTGGGTTTGAACAATTACACCGGCGGCCGCGCCGGCGATCCGGCGGCGGTATCGCTGTCGGCGCGCCTCAAGGAATTGAAGCTGCCGCAAGGTCGCCTCAAGACCGGGACGCCGCCGCGTATCGACGGCCGGACGATTGATTTCTCCCAACTCGAAGAGCAACCCGGCGATTTGGATCCGGTGCCGGTGTTCTCGTTTCTCGGGCGCGTCGAGCAGCATCCGCGACAAGTGCCGTGCTGGGTGACGCATACGAACGAGCGCACGCACGACATTATCCGTGGCGGCTTGGACCGCTCGCCGATGTACACCGGCGTGATCGAAGGAGTGGGGCCGCGCTATTGCCCGTCGATCGAAGACAAGATTCATCGATTCGCGTCGAAGGAGTCGCATCAGATCTTCCTCGAACCGGAAGGGCTGACGACGAACGAATTCTACCCAAATGGAATCTCCACGAGCCTGCCGTTCGACGTACAGCTGGAGCTTGTGCGCTCAATGCGTGGGTTGGAGCACGCGCACATTCTTCGGCCGGGCTATGCGATCGAGTATGACTACTTCGATCCGCGCGGGCTGAAGGCGTCGCTGGAAACCAAGGCGATCAACGGACTGTTTTTCGCGGGTCAGATTAACGGCACCACTGGCTATGAAGAGGCTGCGGCGCAGGGTCTGTTGGCGGGGATCAATGCTGGCCTCTATGTGCAAGGCAAGGAAGCGTGGTGCCCGCGTCGCGATCAAGCTTACCTTGGTGTACTGGTCGACGATCTTGTGACGCGCGGCGTATCCGAGCCGTATCGCATGTTCACGAGCCGCGCCGAATATCGTCTGAGCCTCCGCGAAGACAATGCGGATATGCGTCTCACCGAGATTGGCCGCGAGCTAGGTGTGGTTGACGACGTCCGTTGGGACGCTTTCAGCCGCAAGCGCGACGCTGTTTCACGTGAAACAGAGCGCCTTCGCACGACATGGGTCAATCCTAAGACGTTATCAACGGACGAAGCGACGGCGTTGCTCGGCAAACCGATCGACCACGAGTACAGCTTGGCGGATCTGCTGCGTCGTCCGGGTGTGTCGTACGACGGCGTCTGTGGGCTGCGTGCCGGGGCATGTGCCGCGCCAGAAACGCTGGCGGAAGATGACGTGCTGCTCGCCCAGATCAAGGAGCAGATCGAAATCGGCATCAAATATCAGGGCTACATCGACCGCCAGGCCGGCGAAATCGAACGAAACGAGGCGCACGAGGGCACGCGTTTGCCCGAGGGGCTTGACTACGCGGAAGTCCGAGGGCTGTCGTTCGAAGCGCGCCAGAAGCTGGCACAGTTTCGCCCCGAAACCATTGGCCAGGCGTCGCGTATTTCGGGGATTACGCCGGCTGCCATCTCATTGCTGATGGTCCATCTGAAGCGCGGCTTGGGTCGTCACCCGACGAAACCCGCCGAGCCCGGCACCGACGGCAGCACGCCGGTGACGCAATGACGGTGAGCCAGAAGGGAAGTGGTAGGGATGCATTGGCGCCGTTGCTACAGGACGGTGTCCGCGAACTCGGCCTCCACTTGAGCGACGCGCAACTCGGCAAACTGCTCGATTACGTCGCGTTGCTGTCGAAGTGGAATGCCGTCTACAACCTCACGGCGATCCGCGATCCGCGGCAGATGTTGATTCAGCACATCCTGGATTCGCTTTCGATCGTGCCGCACCTGGCCCCGCTCGGCCCGTCCTCGGTACTCGACGTGGGCTCCGGTGGCGGCTTGCCGGGCATCGTACTGGCGATTGTTCTGCCGCAATGGACGGTCACGGTGAACGACATCGTTCATAAAAAGACGGCTTTCCAAGCGCAGGCCAAGGCCGAACTCGGTCTTGCGAATCTCTCGGTGGTGACTGGGCGGGTCGAGACTTTGCAGCCGGGCGCCGAAGTACCGGCAAAGTTCGACGTAATTGTCTCGCGCGCATTCGCAGAGCTCGCGGATTTCGTTACACTGGCCCGTCATCTGGTTGCGGAGCAGGGAGCGATCTGGGCCATGAAAGGCGTACGCCCAGACGGCGAAATCGAACGCTTGCCGGCAGGCGCCCACGTGGAACAGATTATTCGGCTGAACGTGCCGTCGCTCGATGCAGAGCGACACCTGATCAAGGTTTTGGTGGATGCCGGCAGCTAGCGGCTGGCTCGCGCTAGCTCCACAGTCGCACCCAGCATCACTATGATTTTTACTTCATCCAAGCTGCAAAAGGGACACACCAACGATGGCAAAAATCTTCTGCGTTGCGAACCAGAAGGGCGGCGTCGGCAAGACGACGACCGCAGTCAATCTGGCCGCGAGCTTGGCAGCGCAGGGACAGCGAGTCCTTCTCATCGACCTGGACCCGCAGGGCAACGCCACGATGGGCAGCGGCATCGATAAGGCTACATGCGCGAACACCGTCTACGAAGTGCTGGTGGACGGCGTCGCGGTGGCCGACGCGCGAGTGCGGCCGGAGGCTGTCGATTACGACGTGCTGCCCGCGAATCGTGAGCTCGCGGGGGCCGAGGTCGAGTTGGTCAGTGTGCAGAACCGTGAGCGTCAATTGAAGGCCGCGCTCGCCGCGGTCGAAAACGAATACGACTTCGTGCTGATCGACTGTCCGCCGGCTTTGTCGCTGCTGACGCTCAACGGCCTGTGCGCCGCGCACGGCGTCGTGATTCCGATGCAGTGCGAGTACTTCGCGCTCGAGGGCCTGTCCGATCTGGTCAACACCATCAAGCAGGTGCACGCGAACCTCAATCGGGACCTGAAAGTGATTGGGCTGCTGCGCGTGATGTTCGATCCGCGCATCACACTGCAACAGCAAGTCTCGGATCAGCTGAAAGAGCATTTCGGCGACAAGGTGTTCGACGCGGTGATCCCGCGCAACGTACGTCTTGCCGAGGCACCCAGCTATGGTTTGCCGGGCGTGGTGTTCGACAGGGCATCGCGCGGCGCGCAGGCGTATGTGCAGTTCGGCGTGGAAATGATTGAGCGGGTGCGCGCATTGAATGACGCGCCCCAGGCATCCTAAGCGGATCGAGGAAGCACGATGAACGCAGTAGCGAGAAAGAAGGGGTTGGGCCGCGGTCTGGAGGCATTGCTCGGCGGCACGGCTGACATTACCGAGGCGGTGGCGATAGAGGGTGCTCCGAACGTGCTGCCGCTCAGCAAGATGCAGGCGGGCAAATACCAGCCGCGGACGCGCATGGACGAGGGCGCATTGCAGGAACTGGCGGCGAGCATTCGCGCGCAGGGTGTGATGCAGCCGATCCTCGTGCGTCCTGTGTCCGCTGACAAGTACGAGATCATTGCCGGCGAACGGCGTTTTCGCGCGGCGCGTCTCGCGGGCCTCGATGAAGTGCCGGTGCTAGTGAAGAACGTGCCCGACCAGGCCGCCGCCGCGATGGCGTTGATCGAGAACATCCAGCGCGAGGATCTGAATCCGCTGGAAGAGGCGCAAGGCATCCAGCGCTTGCTCGACGAGTTCGATTTCACGCACGAACAGGCGGCGGAGTCGGTTGGCCGGTCGCGTAGTGCGGTTTCCAATCTGCTGCGTTTGCTCAACCTGGCATCGCCCGTACAGACGATGCTGCTGGCCGGTGATCTGGACATGGGGCACGCTCGCGCGCTGCTGGCTGTCGACGCCGCGACGCAGATCACGTTGGCCAACCAGGTTGTCAACAAGCGCATGTCGGTGCGCGAAACCGAAAAGCTGGTGACGACGACCACCAAGGCTGCGCCAGCTGTGAAGGCGCGTGCGAACCCGGATGGTGGCCGCGATACGCGGCGGCTCGAAGAAGAGTTGTCGGACTTGCTGGCGGCGACGGTCAAGATCAAGCTCGGCCGACGCGGGCGCGGGCAGGTGCTGGTGGACTTCGGTGATCTGGACGCACTGGAAGGCATTCTTGTCCGGTTGCGCGGTAACGCCACCGCTTGATTTACGAGGGGAATGGGAAGGGCGCGGGATAGGCTTGCGATGAGGCTCAATGCCGAGGGCAAGCTGTGTGGTTCGCCGCGGATCTTCGGGGCCGCGGGTTTGCAACAAAAACGCATAGCGCCGATCGGCCTTTTGCGACCGATCGGTGGCCCATATCAACGTTTGATGGATTCCTAAGTAAACCTCGTGTCAGATCATCAGGATTGCTGATATATCTGGGCTTGTTGCGAGTCTCGCCGGTTGCGGGTATTGCGGCGATCGCCCGCGTCGCTGCCACGCCGCCGTCGCGATGCGTGCGTATTTCTGCCAACTTGGCGTCGGGATCCGCGACCTGGATGGTCCGCAATGTCCGCGAGGATGGTTTCACGGAGCAGGGCGCGCCTGAGTAAAGCCGAAGTGCCGGCCGCCACCTCGCCAGCGCTCTCATTCGGCGCTAGCGAGCGAGGTACTTCGCGAAACCGTCCCGCCGATTGCCATGCACGAGTCAGTTCACGAATACGAGCACACCACTTCGCGCTTACCCGGCGGCGCCCGCCGTGTCCACTTACGCAGGCAAAAATCGACGTTTGTTGCATTTTCGAGACGTCTGCTACGGCGTTTAATCGAACCATCGACGAGTGCAAATTCACCCGGTTCAAACCGCATGTTTAGGCAGCGCCCGACAGTCTTACATTTGACGTGTTTCGCCCGGTGAAACCGACTATTCCGCATGGTGAGGGGACTTTTCACACTGGCTTATTGAACGGCCTAAAGTCTTGAATTGCCTGCAACTATCGCTTACAATCGCCCGGATTTAATTGCACGGGAACCCCGTAAGCGCAGCGTAAGCTCGCGGGCTGGAACAAGACTTTCGGAACACTGCGATGGCGGTCAAAACGTCGAATCAAGCGCCGAAGAATGGGCACGACGAACACCGCGCTGAACGCAAAGCTTCCGTTGCGTCCACCGGTCGGCAAGCGACACCTGGCGAAGCGTGGGATGTCGAGCAACAAGATAACAATATCGTTCCGCTCACGCGGGCTGAAGCCGAAAAGCTATTTGGTCCCAACGTGAGTCGTCCATCGCGCGTTACGCCTTTCAAGGTAGTGGCAGCGCAAATGGTTTTGTCCCTGGGTGCTACGCTGGTGTGGTGGCTGTTCTACAAGCCGCCGGGCGCTGCTGCGCTGTCCGCGTTCCTGGGGGGGGCGATCTGCTGGGTGCCGGGCGCGTTGTTCGCGGCACGACTTAGAACGCTGAGCGGCGCTGAAACAGTAATGAGCTGGATGATCGGCGAAGCGCTCAAGATGGGGACAACGATCGCGATGTTCGTAGCCATCGCCTTCTGGTATCACGACGTACGCTGGGTTCCGCTGCTCGTGACTTACCTCATCGCGCTCAAGACGTACTGGATCGCCTTGGCTTGGCGCTAAGGCCAGCAGCAACAAAAGTAGCAGCAAAAAAATTCAGGCTGGCGCATGGCGCCGGCCCAAAGTGTGCGGATATGACACGATCCGCGCCCGGCGTGTTCCCGCAATACAGAATTGCTGCGGGAGCGGCCTAAGACGATTTTCGACAATTTGGGTGGCATTAACGATATGGCAGCTAGCGAAGGCACGCGCGCTCTGGATCCGTCCGAGTACATCGCGCACCACTTGCAGAACTTTTCCACCGCGCACCAGACGTCGATTTTCGACATTCACGTCTGGAATCTGGACACCCTTTTCTGGTCGATCGTTTGCGGTCTGGCCACGATCCTGATCTTGCATCTCGCTGCCCGCAAGGCAACGTCCGGTGTGCCGGGCCGTTTCCAATGCGCGATCGAAATGCTGGTTGAAATGGTCGAGGATCAATCGAAGTCGATGATCCACGGCTCGCGCACCTTCATCGCACCGTTGGCTCTGACCGTGTTCGTCTGGGTCGCGCTGATGAACTCGCTCGACTTCATCCCCGTCGACCTGCCGGGCCGCGTGATCGGTTGGCTGGGTCTGTCGGAAGTCATCCCCCATCACCGCATCGTGCCGACCGCCGACCTGAACGGTACGCTCGGCATCGCACTCGGCGTGTTCGCGCTGATGATTTACTACAACTTCAAGATCAAGGGCGCAGGCGGCTTCGTACACGAACTGCTGTCGGCTCCGTTCGGTGCGCATCCGCTCCTGTGGATCCCGAACCTTGCATTGAACATCATCGAGTTCGTCGCAAAGACGGTCTCGCTCGGCATGCGGCTGTTCGGCAACATGTACGCGGGCGAACTGTTGTTCCTGCTGATTGCCCTGCTCGGCAGCATGTGGGGTTTCGGCGCGGACGCGTCAGTGCTCGGCTTTATCGGCCACGTCATCGCTGGCACGGTTTGGGCGATCTTCCACATCCTGATCGTTCTGCTGCAAGCATTCATTTTCATGATGCTGACGCTGGTGTACATCGGCCAGGCACACGACAGCCACTAATCGCGGCTTGTCGAACGACGTTTTAGTTTTGTTTCATTAAATCCCAGTTCCAACCAGTTCTAAAAGACTTTTCACAAAGGAGTGATCATGCAAGCTTTCATCGCCAACATCCAGGGTCTGACCGCCATCGGTATCGGCATCATCATCGGCCTGGGTGCAATCGGCGCCTGTATCGGTATCGGCTTGATGGGCGGCAAGTACATCGAAGCGTGCGCACGTCAGCCTGAACTGATGAACCCGCTGCAAACCAAGATGTTCCTGCTGGCTGGTCTGATCGATGCGGCGTTCCTGATTGGCGTTGGTGTGGCAATGCTGTTTGCGTTCGCGAACCCGCTGCTGTCGAAGCTGGCAGGCTGAGGTTCCTCGGAAGTTTGCGCCTGAGCTATAACTGGTAAAGGCGCAGGGCGGAACGGGCACTCGGGCGCTGATCGAATACAGAATCGATGAGCGCCTTGCCGTTTCACTTTCCGAACTAGCAACGTTTAAGGAAACACCGTGAATCTCAACGCAACCCTGTTTGCGCAAATGGTCGTGTTCCTGATCCTCGCGTGGTTCACGATGAAGTTCGTGTGGCCGCCGCTGATCAACGCCCTCGACGAGCGCTCGAAGAAGATTGCTGACGGTTTGTCGGCTGCTGAAAAGGGCAAGGCAGAACTCGAAGCCGCTCACAAGCGCGTCGACCAGGAACTCGCTCAGGCACGCAACGACGGTCAGCAACGCATTGCTGACGCAGAAAAGCGCGCTGTGGCAGTCGCTGACGAAATCAAGGCTCAAGCACAGGCTGAAGCCGCTCGCATCATCGCGCAAGCGAAGGCCGACGCGGAGCAGCAAGTCGTGAAGGCGCGCGAAACGCTGCGCGGCGAAGTTGCTGCACTCGCTGTGAAGGGCGCTGAACAGATCCTGAAGCGCGAAGTCGACCAGGCAGCTCACGCTGACCTGCTGAATCAACTGAAAGCCGAGCTCTGATCATGGCCGAACTTGCAACCATCGCCCGTCCGTACGCAGAAGCGCTGTTTGGCGTGGCCGAAGCTGGTGACATCGCCGCCTGGTCCACGCTCGTGCAGGAGCTGGCACAGGTTGCGCGTCTGCCCGAAGTGCTGTCGATCGCCTCGAGCCCGAAAGTAAGCCGTGCCCAAGTCAGCGAACTGCTGCTGGCCGCGGTCAAGTCGCCGCTCAAGGACAACGCGCAAGCGAAGAATCTGGTGCAAATGCTGGTGGACAACCATCGTCTGCAATTGCTGCCGGAAATCGCTGTGCAGTTCGAAGAGTTGAAGAATGCCCGCGAAGGGGCGGCCGATGTGCTGATCGTCAGCGCATTCCCGCTCGAAGGCGCGCAGTTGAACGACCTCGTCGCAAGTCTCGAACGCAAGTTCAAACGCAAGCTGAAGCCGACGGTCGAGGTCGACTCGTCGTTGATCGGCGGCGTGCGCGTGACGGTCGGCGACGAAGTGCTCGATACCTCGGTCCGCGCGCGGCTTGCCAGCATGCAAACGGCTCTGACGGCCTGAAGCGCTTCATAAGCGCTGAAGCCGCTGGCACGCAACAGAATTGACTATCAGGAGCGAATAATGCAACTCAATCCCTCTGAAATCAGTGAGCTGATCAAGAGCCGGATCCAGGGCCTTGAAGCGAGCGCAGACGTTCGCAACCAGGGCACCGTGATCTCCGTGACCGACGGTATCGTGCGCATCCACGGCCTGTCGGAAGTGATGCAGGGCGAAATGCTCGAATTCCCGGGCAACACCTTCGGTCTGGCACTGAACCTCGAGCGCGACTCGGTCGGTGCCGTGATTCTGGGTGAGTACGAACACATTTCGGAAGGCGACGTGGTCAAGACGACCGGCCGCATTCTGGAAGTGCCGGTGGGTCCGGAGCTGCTCGGCCGCGTGGTCGACGCACTCGGCAACCCGATCGACGGCAAGGGCCCGATCAACGCGAAGAAGACCGACGCAATCGAAAAGATTGCTCCGGGCGTGATCTGGCGTAAGTCGGTTTCGGAACCGGTCCAAACCGGTCTGAAGTCGATCGACGCGATGGTGCCGGTTGGCCGTGGCCAGCGTGAGCTGATCATCGGCGACCGCCAGTGCGGCAAGACCGCAGTCGCAGTCGACGCGATCATCAACCAGAAGGGCAAGAACCTTTTCTGTATCTACGTCGCGATCGGCCAGAAGGCTTCGTCGATCATGAACGTGGTGCGCAAGCTGGAAGAAACCGGCGCGCTGGAATACACGATCGTCGTGGCCGCTTCGGCTTCGGAATCGGCTGCCATGCAGTACCTGGCACCGTACGCCGGCTGCACGATGGGTGAATACTTCCGCGACCGCGGTCAAGACGCGCTGATCGTTTATGACGATTTGACCAAGCAAGCTTGGGCATACCGTCAGATCTCGCTGCTGCTGCGCCGTCCGCCGGGCCGTGAAGCGTATCCGGGCGACGTGTTCTATCTGCACTCGCGCTTGCTGGAACGTGCTGCTCGCGTCTCGGAAGAGTACGTCGAGAAGTTCACGAACGGTGAAGTGAAGGGCAAGAGCGGTTCGCTGACGGCACTGCCGGTCATTGAAACGCAAGCAGGCGACGTGACCGCATTCGTTCCGACGAACGTGATCTCGATTACCGACGGCCAGATCTTCCTGGAAACCGACCTCTTCAACGCAGGTATCCGCCCGGCAATTAACGCCGGCGTGTCGGTGTCGCGCGTCGGTGGTGCGGCACAGACGAAGGTCGTGAAGAAGCTGTCGGGCGGTATCCGTACCGACCTCGCGCAGTACCGTGAACTGGCTGCGTTCGCGCAGTTCGCCTCGGACCTCGACGAAGCAACCCGCAAGCAACTGGAGCGCGGCCGCCGCGTGACGGAACTGCTGAAGCAGCCGCAGTATCAGCCGCTGCAAGTGTGGGAACTGGCTGTGGCGCTCTTCGCAGCGAACAACGGTTACCTCGACGATCTGGAAGTTGCGCAAGTGCTGCCGTTCGAAAAGGGCCTGCGCGACTACCTGAAGTCGAAGCACGCTGACCTGATCAAGCGCGTCGAAGACACCAAGGAACTCTCGAAGGACGACGAAGCCCTGCTGCACACGGCTCTCAAAGACTTCAAGAAGTCCGGCGCTTATTGATCCGCGAGTGACCTACAAGGCATAAACGGACCTTGAAGCAGCGCGGCCCACAGGCAACTGAACCCGCGCTGCTTCGATCGCTTTGCATGGGCCCCGAGTAAGCGCTAAAGCGCTAACTCGGGCCGACAAGGAGCAAGCAATGGCTGGAATGAAGGAAATTCGCGGCAAGATCAAGAGCGTGCAAAACACGCGCAAGATCACGAAAGCGATGGAGATGGTGGCCGCATCGAAGATGCGCCGCGCTCAGGAGCGCATGCGCGCTGCTCGCCCGTATGCCGACAAGGTCCGCGATATCGCTGCGCACATGAGCCGTGCGAACCCGGAGTATCGTCACCCGTTCATGGTGTCGAACGAAGGCGCGAAGGCGGCCGGCATCATCCTCGTCACGACCGATAAAGGTCTGTGCGGCGGCATGAACACCAACGTGCTGCGCGCGTCGCTGCAGAAGTTCAAGGAACTGGAAGGCCAAGGCAAGACGATCGAAGCAACTGCGATCGGCACCAAGGGTCTGGGTTTCCTGAATCGTCTGCGCGCCAAGGTGGTGTCGAATGTCGTGCATCTGGGCGATACACCGCATCTGGAAAAGCTGATCGGCGCGGTGAAGGTGCAGCTCGACCTGTACTCGGAAGGCAAGGTTTCGGCGGTGTACCTGGCGTACACGCGCTTCGTCAATACGATGAAGCAGGAGCCGGTGATCGAGCAACTGCTGCCGCTGTCGGCGGACCAGTTCGAGCGCAAGGAAGAAGACGGCACGACGCCGAGCACGCAGTGGGACTACATCTACGAGCCGGATGCGCAGGCAGTGGTGGACGAACTGCTGGTGCGTTATGTCGAAGCGCTGGTCTATCAGGCCGTCGCGGAAAACATGGCGTCGGAACAGTCGGCACGAATGGTCGCAATGAAGGCCGCTTCGGACAACGCGAAGACGGTCATCAACGAACTGCAGCTCGTGTACAACAAGAGTCGTCAGGCCGCGATCACGAAAGAACTGTCGGAAATCGTCGGTGGCGCGGCGGCAGTCTGACCTTGATGGTCAGGCTGGCTGCTTCGTGTGCGCCTCGTGGCGCACCCCATCGAAACTGCGCCTTTGCGCGAGTGAAGAATTGAGTATCTAAAGGAAAAGCGATGAGTACTACTGCTTTGGTAGAAGGCAAGATCGTACAGTGCATCGGCGCGGTGATCGACGTGGAATTCCCGCGTGACCACATGCCGAAGATTTACGACGCGCTCATTCTCGAAGGTTCGGAACTGACCCTCGAAGTCCAGCAACAGCTGGGCGACGGCGTCGTCCGCACCATTTGTCTGGGTGCATCGGACGGTCTGCGCCGCGGTACGACGGTCAAGAACACCGGCAAGCCGATCAGCGTGCCGGTCGGCAAGCCGACCCTCGGCCGGATCATGGACGTGCTGGGTCGCCCGATCGACGAAGCCGGCCCGATCAACTCGGACGTGGTTCGCGGTATTCACCAGAAGGCTCCGGCATTCGAGGACCTGTCGCCGTCGACGGAACTGCTCGAAACCGGCATCAAGGTTATCGACCTGATCTGCCCGTTCGCGAAGGGCGGCAAGGTTGGCCTGTTCGGTGGCGCCGGCGTGGGCAAGACCGTGAACATGATGGAACTGATCAACAACATCGCCAAGGAACACGGTGGTTACTCCGTGTTCGCCGGTGTTGGCGAGCGTACCCGCGAAGGGAACGACTTCTATCACGAAATGAAGGACTCGAACGTTCTCGACAAGGTCGCGCTGGTGTACGGCCAGATGAACGAGCCGCCGGGCAACCGTCTGCGCGTCGCGCTGACCGGTCTGACGATGGCTGAGCACTTCCGTGACGAAGGTCTCGACGTGCTGTTCTTCGTCGACAACATCTACCGTTTCACGCTGGCAGGCACGGAAGTGTCGGCACTGCTCGGCCGTATGCCGTCGGCAGTGGGCTATCAGCCTACTTTGGCTGAAGAAATGGGTAAGCTGCAAGAACGTATTACGTCGACCAAGACCGGCTCGATCACGTCGGTTCAGGCCGTGTACGTCCCTGCGGATGACTTGACCGACCCGTCGCCGGCCACGACTTTCGGCCACCTGGACGCAACGGTGGTGTTGTCGCGTGACATCGCTTCGCTGGGTATCTACCCGGCAGTCGACCCGCTCGATTCGACCTCGCGTCAGATCGACCCGAACGTGATTGGTGAAGAGCACTACTCGATCACGCGCGGCGTGCAGCAAACGCTGCAGCGCTACAAGGAACTGCGCGACATTATCGCGATTCTGGGCATGGACGAACTGGCGCCGGAAGACAAGCTCGCCGTGGCGCGCGCTCGTAAGATCCAGCGTTTCCTGTCGCAGCCGTTCCACGTCGCTGAAGTGTTCACGGGCTCGCCGGGCAAGTACGTGCCGCTGAAGGAAACGATCCGTGGCTTCAAGATGATCGTCGACGGCGAGTGCGACCACCTGCCGGAACAAGCGTTCTACATGGTCGGCACGATCGACGAAGCCTTCGAAAAGGCCAAGAAGATCCAGTAAAGGTCGGGTGTAACGAAGCGGGCGCCGGCGTCCGCGCGGAAGGGATACCATCACGGTATCGAATCCCGAAGCCGGCGCCTCTTAATACGCTCAACCCAGCCTTGCATGGGACGAGAGTCAGCGCTAAAGCGTTAGCTCTCGTCGAGCTTTGCAGGGGACCCGAGTAAGCGCTAAAGCGCCAACTCTGGTCGCCACAGGAGTCGACACTTATGGCAACAATCAAGGTAGACGTCGTCAGCGCGGAAGAGCAGATCTTCTCGGGCCAGGCGAAGTTCGTCGCGCTGCCGGGCGAAGCAGGTGAACTCGGTATTCTGCCGGGCCACACGCCGCTCATCACGCGGATTCGTCCGGGTGCGGTGCGCATCGAAGCTGAAAACGGTGAAGAAGAGTTTGTCTTCGTCGCCGGCGGCATCCTCGAAATCCAGCCGGGCGCTGTGACGGTTCTCGCCGACACGGCTATCCGCGGCAAGGATCTCGACGAAGCCAAGGCTGAAGATGCACGCAAGCGCGCGGAAGAAGCGCTGCAGAACACGGGCTCGAACCTCGAATACGCAACCGCGCAAGCGGAACTGGCGTACGCGACGGCTCAGCTCGCTGCGATTCAGCGACTGCGCAAGCTGCGCGGTCAGAACTAGGCAACACGTATCAGAGAGAAAGCAGCCTTCGTGGCTGCTTTTTTTTGACCGCGACTTGACGTTTACGGAAAGGTTAGCAAAATTGTGTTTTCCAATCGATTGACGTCGCGCCCTGGCAGTTTGCAAATGCGCTGCGGGTAAGACTTGATGCCGGACAGACACACGCCAGTGGCACAATCGATTTCAAATTCATTTCAATAGGCGAGCTTGCGCTCAGCTCACGGAGACAACACCATGGCAACGCACGTGTCAGGCGAAGGTGCACTCATCGAACCGAAAGACGGACTGTCGTATGTCCGTGGGTCGACCGATATCCCGCTGAGCGAAGCGACGGTCGGCCAGTTTCTGCGCGAGACGGCGGCGCGCTTTCCGGACCGTCCGGCCGTGGTGTTTCGCGAGCAGCTAATTCGGTGGACGTGGAAGGAGTTCGCCGAAGAAGTCGACGTATTGGCGGCCGGCCTGCTCACACTCGGTATCGAGAAGGGCGACCGCGTCGGCATCTGGTCGCCGAATCGTGTGGAATGGCTGCTTACCCAGTTTGCGACGGCGCGCATCGGCGCCGTGCTGGTCAACATCAATCCGGCGTATCGGCTCGCCGAGCTCGAGTACGCGCTGAACAAGGTTGGCTGCAAGGCGATCATCGCCGCCGAGCGCTTCAAGACGTCGATGTACCTGGAGATGCTGCAGGAACTCGCGCCCGAACTGGCCACGCAAGCGCCTGGTGAATTGCACGCGGCTAAGTTGCCCGAATTGCGCTACGTGATTCGCATGTGCGACACGCAGACGCCGGGTATGTTGAGCTTTTCCGACGTGATCGAGCAGGGGCGCGTGTCGCTCGACGTGGCGAAGCTCGACGCCATTGGCGCCACGCTTTCGTGCCACGAGCCGATCAATATCCAGTTCACCAGCGGCACGACAGGCAATCCGAAGGGCGCGACGCTGACCCACAGCAACGTGGTGAACAACGCGCGCTACATCGCGATGGCGATGCGGCTGACCGAGCAGGACGGCTTGTGCATTCCCGTCCCGCTGTATCACTGCTTCGGCATGGTGCTGGCGGTGCTGGCGTGCGTGTCGACCGGCGCGAATATGGTGTTTCCGGGCGAGGGCTTCGACCCGGCTGCAACACTCGCCGCGGTCGCCGAAGAGCAGTGCACCGCCTTGCACGGCGTGCCGACCATGTTCATCGCCGAGCTCGACCATCCGAACTTCGCCAGTTACGATTTCTCGCGCTTGCGCACCGGCATCATGGCGGGCTCGCCTTGCCCGATCGAGACCATGAAGAAGGTCGTCTCCAGAATGCATCTGGGCGAAATCACCATCGCCTACGGCATGACGGAAACCAGCCCGGTCTCGTTCCAGAGCTCGACCACCGATCCGCTCGACAAGCGCACGACGACGGTCGGCCGCATCCAGCCGCACCTGGAAGTGAAAATCGTCGATGCCCTCGGCGAGATCGTGCCGGTGGGCGAAACCGGCGAACTGTGCACGCGCGGCTACTCGGTGATGCAAGGCTATTGGGGCGACGAGGCGAAGACGCGCGAAAGCATTGTCGACGGCTGGATGCATACCGGCGATCTGGCGACGCTCGATGCCGAAGGCTACTGCAATATCGTCGGCCGTCTGAAGGACATGCTGATTCGCGGCGGCGAGAACATCTATCCGCGTGAGATCGAGGAGTTTCTGTTTCGCCACCCGAAGATCCAGAGCGTGCAAGTGTTCGGCGTGCCCGACGCGAAGTACGGCGAAGAGGTATGCGCGTGGGTCGTACTGCGCTCAGGCGAGCAGGCAACCGCCGAAGAGATCCAGCAGTTCTGCCAGGGGCAGATTGCGCACTACAAGGTGCCGAAGTACATCCGTTTCGTCGACGAACTGCCCATGACGGTGACCGGCAAGGTGCAGAAGTTCATCATGCGCGAGCAGATGATCAGTGAGTTGAAGCTGCGGGAAGACAAGACGGCGTGACGTTCAATGGCCGGTCCGCGCGTGGCAGATCAGCGCGCGACGCGAACCAGCCGGAGCAAAAGCCAGAGCACAGAGACGAACCGTTTGCCGTGCCCGTCGCTAAAAGACCGCGAACGTGCCCGAAGCGGCGCGCCACCGCGTCGCGCAAACGTTTGGCCAGACGAAAAAAAAGCGGGCCTGGAGCCCGCTAAAAACCACACGCTACGGGGTTAGCGCGAGGAGACCAAAGAAGGAACCGACTGAAACGACGACCCTGCGTCGATTACGGCTCCAGCAGGGATGCCCCTTCACAGGGCTTCGGCATACGCCGACCGGCAAGTGCATCGTATTCGCTCACACCACGCACCCAGCCACATCCGTGTTGAAACCGTTGAGGGCATTGTGGGCGAATTAACCTACGAGCGCGGTAACAAAGTGTTTCAGGTTGTAACGCCCGCCAGATAAGGCGCAGCAGGATATTTTGCCAAACCGAAACGATTTAAAAGTAATTTTTACCGATGACTCGCCCGCAATTTCATACGCATGATTGATGCTATTCGCGACGCATAGTGCGGCGTAATCCGTTAAGTCGATTCCGCATGAAATGGTTGCACATTCATCGTTTGAGTGAGGAATCGCCCGTGTTACAGGTACTCGCTCGCATTGACTAACTTCAACACTCCGAAAATGCGTCGTGTCATTGCGTTGCAGCATTCGTCCAGGAGCACAATTGGGGCGCGAAGGGTCGGTTCGTCCGACATTGTTCTGACTGGGTTGTTGGACTTTTACTTAACAGCGGCCCACACCGTTACATGATTGGCGCGCAGGCGCAGTCCTTTTGGCGTTTCTCGACGGCTGCCGCGTTACAGTGAAAACCGAAAAGAACGCGGCGGCCGGAAAAGACATCACATTACTTCAGCCATTTGTCCGAAATGACTTGGTATTCGCCGGTTGCCCGTGCAAGGTGCAACCACTGGTCGACGTACTGCTGGAGCGCCATATCGCCTCGCGGCAGCAGCCAGGCTTTTTCTCCGTACTGGAACGGCTTGTCCGGATGCACCGAGCAAAGGCCCGGATTCAGTTTTTGCTGCAATAGCGTTTCAGACGCATCCGTCACCATTACGTCCGCCTTGCCCGCGAGGATCTGCTTGAAGATCGTCACGTTGTCCGGATAGACGGTCAGGTTCGCATGTGGAAAGTACTGCTTCGCGAAACGCTCGTTGGTGCCGCCCGGATTGACGATCACGCGGGTCGCCGGCTGGTCGATCTGCGCCACGGTCTGGTATTTGTCGACGTCGTCGCATCGTACGATCGGCGTCTTGCCGTCGACCATGTATGCCTGCGTGAAAAACGCCCGCTTCTGCCGCTCGAGGGTTGGCGACACGCCGCCCACGCCGATGTCGCACTTGGCAACGAAGTCGTTCATCAGGTTCGACCACGATGTCTTGATGAACTCCGCCTTGACACCGAGCGATTTGGCGAGCGACTCCGTCATGTCGATATCGATGCCTTCGAACTGGCCGTCCGTCTTGTAGAACGAGTACGGTTTGTAGTCGCCGGTGGTGCAGGCGCGCAGCGTGCCGCGCGCGAGGATTTCGTCGAGCCGCGAGGGCGCCGCGCCGGCGCTGGTCTGCGCTCCGGCCACGCCTGCGTGCATCAAAATGCCGGCCAGCGCGCCGAGCAGTGCGAGTGCTGCCTTGTTCATCGAGTCTCCTTGGTTGTATGTAATTGTCTGCTAATGCCGTTGGATAATAGCTCGGCGATTCGCGCTTGACCATTGGCCGCTCAGCCAGGTCGTCACGCCTCGGCCGGCACGCGGAAAACCGGCCGCGAACCAAACGGACAACGGCTATTGCCCACATCAAGCAAGATGCGGCGAGCCGAGTCCGGTAAAATGCTTTTTTGCCCTCAGTCGTACGCACCGTGGCCCATAAACTCCTGAACGACACTTTCCTGCGCGCGCTGCTGCGCCAGCCGACCGACTACACGCCGATCTGGCTGATGCGGCAAGCTGGCCGCTACCTGCCGGAATACAACGCCACGCGTGGTCGCGCGGGCAGTTTCCTCGGTCTGGCGAAGAGCCCGGCGTTCGCGACGGAAGTTACGTTGCAGCCGCTCGAGCGTTATCCACTCGACGCCGCGATCCTGTTTTCGGACATCCTGACCGTGCCCGACGCTATGGGGCTCGGCCTCGAGTTCGTGACCGGCGAGGGGCCGAAATTCGTTCGCCCGGTACGCACGGAAGACGACGTCGCGCGCCTGGCGGTGCCGGACATCGACGCCACGCTGCGCTACGTGACCGACGCCGTGCGCGAAATTCGGACCGCGCTCACCGACGCGCAAGGCCGTCAGCGCGTGCCGTTGATCGGGTTTTCGGGCAGTCCGTGGACGCTCGCCTGCTACATGGTCGAAGGCGGCGGTTCGGCGGACTTTCGCACGGTCAAGTCGATGCTCTATGCGCGTCCGGATCTGATGCATCGCATTCTCGACGTCAACGCGCGCTCGGTCGCGGCGTATCTGAACGCGCAGATCGAAGCCGGCGCGCAGGCCGTGATGATTTTCGACACGTGGGGTGGGGCGCTGGCGGACGGCGTCTACCAACGGTTTTCGCTGCACTACATCCAGCAGGTGGTGAGCCAGTTGAAGCGCGACCACGACGGCGAAAAAGTGCCGGTGATCACCTTCACGAAGGGCGGCGGCTTGTGGCTCGACGAGATCGCCGAGATTGGCGTGGACGCGGTCGGCCTCGACTGGACGGTGAATTTGAGCAAGGCGCGCGAGCGCGTGGGCGGGAAGGTGGCGCTACAAGGCAATATCGATCCGTCGGTGCTGTTCGCGCCGCCGGCTTCGATCCGTATGGAAGCGCGCGCGGTGCTCGACAGCTTCGGTAATCATCCCGGCCACGTGTTCAACCTCGGCCATGGCATTTCGCAATTCACGCCGCCGGAGAACGTTGCCGAACTCGTGGACGAGGTGCATCGTCACAGCCGGGCGATTCGCGGCGGCGCTCATGCACCGGCATGAAGCCGTAATCGTTACCATTTTTTGTTGCGACGCAGCGAAGTGGGCTCTCGGCCTAAGGGAAAATTTGCGGCTTGCGGGCCGTCAGATGGCGGTCTTGCGAAAGTCAAGACTTGACTTATGCACATTCATCACGCTGCGGCGCGGTAGAAGCTTTAGTCGTGTCCTGGCCCTTGCACATTGCGGGCACATTTGATCCAAGCCTTGTCTGGCAAGGGTTTCACGAGATCCGTACGTAATGTGCGGAATCCCACAGAAGGCCGCTGCGGCGCGGTTTCCGGGCCGCCCAGGCAAAGTTCTCAACAAAGTTATCCACAGGCACGCGGGCCGATTGCAATTGTTCAGTCGAATCCAAAACTTAGCGCCGAAATTGAAGTTTTACTTTAACTTCGACGGATTCGCCGTCTGCTTAACGGGCACCAAGATGCAGCGCCGTGTCGCGTCCATTCCGCTGATCTCCACTGACGCGTGAGCGACGTATTCGTCCGCGTTGCGCTGGATCATCCGCTGCCGACCCTGTTCGACTACCGCTGCGACACGCCTGAACCTGTCGCACCGGGCATGCTGGTCAGTGTGCCGTTCGGCAAGCGCCACGTCGTGGGGCTCGTCTGCGAAGTGACCGCTCACAGCGACGTGCCGGCAGATCGTCTTCGCTCGATGAGTAGTGTGTGCGACGCTTGTCCGCCGGTGTCGCCCGAGTGGCTCAAGTTGGCCGCGTTCGCCGCGGACTACTATCAGCGCGGCCTCGGAGAGGTTGCGCTGCCCGCGTTGCCGCAGGCGCTGCGCGATGCGTCGCGCTGGTCGCGCCTGTTCGCGCCGGAAGAGCGTTACAGCCTCACGCCGGCCGGCCGCGCCGCTTTGCCTGACGCGCTGCCGGCCCGGGCGAGCGCGTTGCGCAAGCTGGCGCAGGCCTTGGCCGATACCGACTTCCTGCTCGCCGCCTCCGCCCGCGCGCTGCACCCCAAGGCGATCGCAACGCTCGACGCATGGCGAGCGGAAGGCTGGGTCGCACTGGACATCATCGAAGCCGCGGCGGCGCGGGTTGCCGCAGCGTCGCCTGACGCGCCCACGCCCACGCTGCCCACGCTTACCGACGAGCAGGCGGCGGCCGTCGAAGCGATCCGCGGCGCCGATGGTTTTGCGCCGTTCCTGCTGCACGGCGTGACGGGCAGCGGCAAGACCGAGGTCTATCTGCGCGCGCTCGCCGAGATTCTGGCCGCGAAGCCCGACGCCCAGGCGCTCGTCCTTGTGCCCGAAATCAATCTGACGCCACAGTTCGAGGCGGCCTTTCGCGCGCGCTTCGCGGCGCTCGAGGGCACGTCGATCGTCACGCTGCACAGCGGTCTCGCCGAAGGCGAGCGCGCGCGCAACTGGTTCGCCGCCCACACCGGTCGCGCGCGCATCGTGCTCGGCACGCGGCTGGCGGTGCTGGCTTCGCTGCCCAGGCTCGCGATCATCGTCGTCGACGAGGAGCACGATCCGGCCTACAAGCAGCAGGAAGGCTTGCGCTATTCGGCCCGCGATCTGGCGATCTATCGCGCCAAACAACTCGAATTGCCCGTCGTGCTCGGTTCGGCCACGCCGTCGCTGGAAAGCTGGTGGCAGGCCGACCAGGGTCGCTACAAGCGGCTCACGTTGTCGCGCCGCGCAGTCGCCGAGGCCGTGCTGCCCACCGTCAAACTGGTCGACCTGGAAGAGGAGAGGCGGCGCGGGCGAGCATCGGTGGAAGGTTTGTCGGGGCCGCTGATCGCCGCGCTGAAGGCGCGACTCGAACGCGGCGAGCAGAGCCTCGTGTTCCTGAACCGTCGCGGTTACGCGCCGCAGCTTGCCTGCGACGCCTGCGGCTGGGTCGCCGGTTGCCCGCGCTGCAGCGCCTATGTCGTGCTGCATAAGCCCGAGCGTGCGCTACGCTGTCACCACTGCGGGTGGGAGGCGCGCATCCCGCGCTCGTGCCCGGACTGCGGCAACGTCGACATCGCCCCGATGGGCCGCGGCACGCAGCGTGTCGAAGAAACACTGGCGAGCGCGGTGCCTGGCGCCCGCGTCCTGCGTATCGACGCCGACAGCACGCGTCGTAAAGGCAGCGCACAGGCGCTGTTCTCCGACGTCCACGCCGGCGAGGTCGACATCCTCGTCGGCACGCAGATGATCGCCAAGGGCCACGACTTCCAGCGCGTGTCGCTGGTCGGCGTGCTGAACGCCGACACCGCGCTCTTTTCCCATGATTTCCGCGCGAGTGAACGGCTCTTCGCGCAACTGATGCAAGTAAGCGGCCGCGCAGGCCGCGCTGGTTTGCCCGGCGAAGTGCTGGTGCAAACACGCTATCCGCGCCACGCGCTCTACCACGCGCTGGGCCGCCATGACTATGTCGGCTTCGCCAACTCCACGCTGGCCGAGCGGCGCGACGCGCACTTGCCGCCATTCGTCTATCAGGCTTTGCTGCGTGCCGAAGGCCGCACGCTCGATGCCGCGCTCGCCTTCCTGCAGCAGGCGGCGGCCGAACTGACCGGCATTGCGGCCGCCGAACGCGTGACCGTCTACGACGCCGTGCCGCTCACCATCGTCAAGGTGATGCACGTGCACCGCGCGCAGTTGCTGATCGAGAGCGCGTCGCGGGGCGCGTTGCAGGCGACCTTGCGTGCCTGGCAGCCACTTCTGCGCGGTCTGAAAGGCGTCCTGCGCTGGAATCTCGAAGTGGATCCGCTCGACATCTGAGGCGCGTCGCCAGGCCGCCGCTGCCGTTACTTCTTTGAGTCATATCCTTAGAGCGAATGGTCGTTTCTTTTTGCGACGCCGCTCGCCTATATTTCGCCGAATCGGCGCACGTTCAGGCAAAACTCCAACATTCCAGCGCCGGTGTACCTCAACTTCCTCGGGGCATGGCGATGAGCGATACCAATCCAGCACTACAACCCGGCGCCGCGCCGACGAATCGGCAAAGCACGCACGGTGGCGGCCTTTTTTCGACCGAAGACTGGTGGGCGGTGTGGGTCGGCCTGCTGGTGATCGTGGTTGCCTGGGCGTTGTTCGCGTCGGGCAGCAGTATCAAGTGGCTGGCGGTGGCGCCGGCCAAATGGTCGAGCGTGGCGCAGGCCGCGCAGGACGTGGGCAAGCATTTGTTGAACTATGCCGCGCTGTTTGTCGCGTTCGCTCTGCTGTTCGGCGTGAGCCTGGCAGCGCTCAAGCAGCGGGTCGGCGCTTTCCTGGCGTCGTTCCTGATCCTGTTCATTGCGTCGGCGCTGATATTCACGCTGGGCGCGTGGGTCAACTCGTCGAAGTACAACCTCGAGCCGCCGCTCGTCGCGCTGGCGCTGGGTCTCCTGATCTCGAACGTGTTCACGTTGCCTGAATGGTTTTCGGCCGGCTTGCGCGTCGAGTTCTACATCAAGGTCGGCATCGTGCTGCTCGGCGCGACGCTGCCCTTCACGCTTCTGGTGTGGGCCGGCCCGGTGGCGGTCGGGCAGGCGACCATCGTCTCGCTCGTCACGTTCTTCGTGATCTTCTTTGCTGCCAAAGCGTTCGGCCTTGACCGGCGTTTTGCCGCCGTGCTCGGCGTCGGCGGCGCGGTGTGCGGGGTCTCGGCGGCAATTGCGATTGCCGGCGCGGTGCGGGCCAAACGCGAACAGGCTTCAGTGGCGATCACGCTGGTGGTGCTGTGGGCGATCGTGATGATCTTCGTGTTGCCGTTCGCGTCCCGCGCGCTCGGGCTGTCCACCGCGGTCGCCGGTGCCTGGATCGGCACGTCTGAATTCGCCGACGCCGCCGGCATCGCGGCCGCGCAAGCGTATGGCGACTTCGCCAAACACGCGGGCGGCGCGATTGCGGGTGCGCCGGAGGCGTCGCTGCAAGCGTTCACGCTGATGAAAGTGGTCGGCCGCGATATCTGGATCGGCATCTGGGCATTCGTGCTGGCGATCGTGGCGACAACGCGCTGGGAATCGCAAGACAGCGGCGTCAAAGCCAAGGCCAACGCAGGTGAGATCTGGGCGCGCTTTCCGAAGTTCGTGATCGGCTTTGTGATCGCGTCGGCGCTGGTGACGTGGATCGCCAGCCACTATTCGCTGGCCGATTACCGCAAGGTCGTGACGCCCGAATTCGTCGCACCGATCACGGCGTTGCGCACGTGGGCGTTCACCTTCTGCTTCCTGAGCATCGGGCTGACCACGCGTTTGCGCTCGCTTACCGCCACCGGCCTGAAGCCGTTCCTCGCCTTTACGGTGGGCGTGGTGGTCAATATCGCCACCGGCTACGCACTGTCCGCGCACGTGTTCGCACCGTACTGGAATAGCCTGGGGCAGGGCTCGTGATGCGCGGCGCGGTCCGCATCGACAGCACGGCGCAGGCGCGTGAAGAAACGCGTGTGCCCTGCTGCGCGTGCTGCCGGCATCGTGCGGAGAATCGGGATTCGTTGGAGCAGGGCATTCCGGGTCTCGCAGTGTTCGGTTCCGCATTCGGCGCGAGCGTGGCGGACAGCCGGCTTTGCCGGTTGCACGACCAACTCGTTTCCCCCGGCGACACCTGCGCCCAGTTCGCGCCGATTCGGCGGCACTGACGCGACGCCTGTGCGCAGCTCGGGCAAATCAGCAACGTTGACGCGTGCCTGCGCGCGATTCAAGCCGGCCCATCGACGTTAACGCGTGCTCAAGCCCCACCGCGGCGCTGAGCCGGACGTTGCACGCGTACTGCTGCTGTGCCGGTCGAAGATCGGCCTCGCTATGTCCGGCACGGAACGCCGGACGCGACCCTTCACTCGCTCAACGCCGTCCGTGCGTCGCCCGCCGTTTCGCGCGATGCCGCGGGCGTGCGTCCCTCGGCGGGCTCGCGCCTGCCCGGCCCACTCGTCGCGCCGCGGATGAACAGCACCGCGCAAGTCGCGCACATTGCCCAGATGCCCAATACCACCAGCCATTTTTCCATTTCGCCTGTCCTCTAAACCCCGTACCGTTTTTTTGTGCGTGCCCGGAGGCCGCGTGCCTTCATGTTCCTTATAACGGCGCGCCGACTTGTTCTGATAAGGGTAAAAGCAAAAAGAATCACGCCAGGGAAAGTACTGATCGCAACCGCCATCTCGATGTGCGACGCCATTTTGCGCAAACCCCCGCCGTACAAGGCTCCCAGCTGGGTGCAACCATGCGTTGAACATGGTTGCACCTTTTTATTGGGAGGCGTAGGATTCGCCCAACTTTTAGTCTTTCGCCAGCGCATTCGTCTGGTATCCGAAGAAGGAAACATGGCTAGCACCACCCTTGGCGTCAAGGTCGATGACCTCCTGCGTTCCCGGCTGAAAGATGCCGCTACCCGTCTCGAACGCACTCCGCACTGGCTCATCAAGCAGGCCATCTTCGCGTACCTCGAAAAGATCGAGCACGGTCAGTTGCCGCCCGAGCTGTCGGGCGTGACGGGCTCGGCGGATCTCGCCGACGGCGCCGCGGTCGAGCAGGAGGAAGACGGCGCGTCGCACCCGTTCCTCGAGTTCGCGCAAAACGTGCAACCGCAGTCGGTGTTGCGCGCGGCGATCACCGCCGCTTATCGTCGTCCTGAGCCGGAATGTGTGCCGTTCCTGCTCGGGCAGGCGCGCTTGCCGGCCAACCTCGCGGGCGATGTGCAGACGATGGCCAGCAAGCTCGTCGAAACGCTGCGCACGAAGAGCAAGGGCGGTGGCGTCGAAGGTCTGATCCACGAGTTCTCGCTGTCGAGCCAGGAAGGCGTGGCGCTGATGTGCCTCGCCGAAGCGCTGCTGCGCATTCCCGATCGCGCCACGCGCGACGCGCTGATTCGCGACAAGATCAGCAAGGGTGACTGGAAATCGCATGTCGGCCAGGCGCCGTCG
Source organism: Paraburkholderia sp. FT54 (assembly GCF_031585635.1). Lineage (NCBI taxonomy): Bacteria > Pseudomonadati > Pseudomonadota > Betaproteobacteria > Burkholderiales > Burkholderiaceae > Paraburkholderia > Paraburkholderia sp. FT54. The sequence goes on from NZ_CP134195.1 coordinate 51,119, forward strand.
CTGTTCGTCAACGCCGCGACATGGGGCTTGATGATCACCGGCAAGCTGGTGACGACCAATAGCGAAACGAGTCTCTCGTCGGCGCTCACGCGTTTGATCGGTAAGGGCGGCGAGCCGTTGATCCGCAAGGGCGTCGATATGGCGATGCGTCTGATGGGCGAGCAGTTCGTCACGGGCGAGAACATCTCCGAAGCGCTGGCCAACAGCCGCAAATACGAAGCGCGCGGCTTCCGCTACTCGTACGACATGCTCGGCGAAGCGGCCACCACTGAAGCCGACGCGCAGCGCTACTACGCGTCGTACGAACAGGCGATCCACGCAATCGGCAAGGCTGCCGGCGGCCGCGGCATCTACGAAGGCCCGGGCATTTCGATCAAGCTCTCCGCGCTGCACGCACGCTACTCGCGTTCGCAGCAGGAACGCACGATGAGCGAACTGCTGCCGCGCGTGCGCTCGCTCGCGATCCTCGCGCGCCGCTACGACATCGGTCTGAACATCGACGCCGAAGAAGCCGACCGCCTCGAAATCTCACTCGACCTGCTCGAAGCGCTGTGCTTCGATCAGGAGCTGGCCGGCTGGAACGGCATCGGCTTCGTGGTCCAGGCTTATCAGAAGCGTTGCCCGTTCGTGATCGACTACATCATCGATCTGGCGCGCCGCAGCCGTCACCGCATCATGGTGCGCCTCGTGAAGGGGGCGTACTGGGATACCGAAATCAAGCGCGCGCAAGTGGACGGCCTCGAAGGCTATCCGGTCTACACGCGCAAGATCTACACGGACGTGTCGTACCTCGCTTGTGCCAAGAAGTTGTTGAGCGCACCCGACGCGGTCTATCCGCAGTTCGCCACGCATAACGCGCATACGCTGTCGGCGATCTATCACCTCGCGGGCAACAACTACTACCCCGGCCAGTACGAGTTCCAGTGCCTGCACGGCATGGGCGAGCCGCTGTATGAGGAAGTCACCGGCCGCGACAAGCTGAACCGTCCGTGCCGCGTTTATGCGCCGGTCGGCACGCATGAAACGCTGCTCGCGTATCTCGTGCGCCGTCTGCTGGAAAACGGCGCGAACACGTCGTTCGTGAATCGCATTGCCGATGAAAGCGTCGCGATCAAGGACCTGATCGCCGACCCCGTCGACGAAGCCTCGAAGATCGTCCCGCTCGGCGCGCCGCACGCGAAGATTCCGCTGCCGCGCAATCTGTACGGCGCCGAGCGTCTCAATTCGATGGGCCTCGATCTGTCGAACGAGCATCGGCTGGCGTCGTTGTCGTCGGCGTTGCTGGCGAGCGCGCATCATCCGTGGCGCGCCGCGCCGATGCTTGAGGACAACGAGATCGCCGTGGGCGTCGCGCGCGATGTGCGCAATCCGGCGGATCATCGCGACCTCGTCGGCACGGTCGTCGAAGCGACACCGGAGCATGTGAGCGCCGCGCTGGCGCATGCCGTTGCAGCCGCACCGATCTGGCAAGCCACGCCTGTCGAAGCGCGCGCCGATTGCCTCGCGCGTGCCGCTGATCTGCTCGAAGCGCAGATGCATACGTTGATGGGTCTGGTGGTGCGCGAAGCCGGCAAGTCGCTCGCCAACGCTGTCGCGGAAATCCGTGAGGCGATCGACTTCCTGCGCTACTACTCCACGCAGATTCGCGACGAGTTTTCCAACGACACGCATCGCCCGCTCGGACCTGTGGTCTGTATCAGCCCGTGGAATTTCCCGCTGGCGATTTTCATGGGCCAGGTGGCCGCGGCGCTTGCCGCCGGCAACACCGTGCTCGCGAAGCCGGCTGAACAGACGCCGCTGATCGCCGCGCAAGCCGTACGCATTCTGCGCGAAGCCGGCGTGCCGGCGGGCGCGGTGCAACTGCTGCCGGGCAACGGTGAAACAGTCGGCGCCGCGTTGGTGGCCGATCCGCGCACTCGCGCCGTGATGTTCACAGGCTCGACCGAAGTCGCGCGCCTCATCAACAAGACGCTATCGAGCCGCCTCGATCCGGAGGGCAAGCCGATTCCGCTGATCGCCGAAACGGGCGGCCAGAACGCGATGATCGTCGACTCGTCGGCATTGGCTGAACAGGTCGTGGCGGACGTGCTGCAATCGTCGTTCGACTCCGCCGGTCAACGGTGTTCCGCGCTGCGCGTTCTTTGTCTGCAGGAAGATGTCGCGGACCGCACGCTGGAGATGCTGACCGGCGCGATGCGCGAACTCGCCGTGGGCAATCCGGACCGCCTGTCGGTCGACGTCGGCCCGGTGATCGACCTCGACGCGAAGCGCGGTATCGACTCGCATGTCGCGGCGATGCGCGACAAAGGCCGCAAGGTCGAGCAACTGCCGATGCCCGACGGTTGCGCGCAAGGCACCTTCGTTCCGCCGACGCTGATCGAACTCGACAGCATCGACGAACTGAAGCGCGAAGTGTTCGGCCCGGTGCTGCATGTGGTGCGGTATCGCCGCAGCCAGCTCGACAAGCTGCTCGAACAGATCCGCACGACCGGCTACGGCCTGACGCTCGGCATCCATACGCGGATCGATGAAACCATCGCTCACGTGATCAGCCGCGCGCACGTCGGCAACATTTATGTGAACCGCAATGTGATCGGCGCGGTGGTGGGTGTGCAGCCGTTCGGCGGCGAAGGCTTGTCGGGCACGGGTCCGAAAGCGGGCGGCGCGCTGTATCTACAGCGACTGCTCGCCACGCGTCCGGCCGGTTTGCCGAAGTCGCTTGCACAGGCATTGGTCGCGGATGTACCGCACGCTGTCGAAAACAGCGACAATCCGTCCGCTGCATTGACGGCGTATCGCGACTGGCTCATCGCCGAACAGCAACCGGTGCTGGCCGCGCGCTGCGACGGCTATCTGTCGCATGTACCGGCGGGCGCCACGGCGGTATTGTCGGGGCCGACCGGCGAGCGCAACACCTATACTCTCGGCGCGCGCGGCACGGTGCTGTGTATCGCGTCGACGGCGAGCGGTGCGCGCGTGCAGTTTGCCGCGGCGCTGGCTACGGGAAATCGCGCGTTGTTTGAAGGCGCGGCCGGTGAACAATTGGTGGCGCAACTGCCCGCCACACTCAAGTCGCATGCGAGCGTCAAGAAGAGCGCCGACACACCATTCGACGCCGTGCTGTTCGAAGGCGATAGCGACGAGCTGCTGGCGCTGGTGAAGGAAGTCGCGAAGCGTCCGGGCCCGATCGTGTCGGTGCAAGGCGTTGCGGCGCGTGCGCTGGAAAGCGGCGATGAGGACTACGCGCTCGAGCGTCTGTTGACGGAACGCTCGGTGAGCGTGAATACGGCAGCAGCCGGCGGTAATGCGAATTTGATGACGATCGGTTGAGCGAACCTCATTGATCTTTTCAAAAAGAAGGAAGCGGTACGGCGACCCCGAAACCGCTCCATCCACACCTGGTACCAAGGAGAAGCTATGCAATACAAGATGAAACAGCTGGCAGGCGCTGCACTGGTTGCGGCGATGTCGCTGGCGGGGACGGCCAACGCTCAATCGACGGAAGATGTGAAGGTCGGCTTTGCCGGCCCGATGACGGGCGCGCAGGCGCACTACGGCAAGGACTTCCAGAACGGCATCACGCTGGCAGTGGAAGACATGAACGCGACCAAGCCGGTGATCGGCGGCAAGCAAGTCCGCTTCGTGCTCGATTCGGCCGACGACCAGGCCGATCCGCGCACCGGTACGACCGTTGCACAGAAGCTGGTGGATGACGGCATCAAGGGCATGCTCGGCCACTTCAACTCGGGCACCACGATTCCGGCTTCGCGCATTTACGCGAACGCGGGCATCCCCGAAATCGCCATGGCGACGGCGCCGGAATACACGCAACAAGGTTTCAAGACCACGTTCCGCATGATGACGTCCGACACGCAGCAAGGTTCGGTCGCCGGCACGTTCGCGGTCAAGACCTTGGGCGTGAAGAAGATCGTGATCGTCGACGACCGCACGGCGTATGGCCAAGGTCTGGCGGATCAGTTCGAGAAGGCAGCGAAGGCAGCGGGCGGCCAGATCGTCGATCGTGAATACACGAACGACAAGGCTGTGGACTTCAAGTCGATCCTGACCAAGCTGAAGTCGGTTCAACCGGATCTGATCTATTACGGCGGCGCGGATTCGCAAGCGGCACCGATGGTCAAGCAGATGAAGGCACTGGGCATCAAGGCGCCGCTGATGGGCGGCGAAATGGTCCACACGCCGACGTTCATCCAGATCGCGGGTGAGGCAGCGAACGGCACGGTGGCGTCGCTTGCCGGCCTGCCGCTGGAAGAAATGCCGGGCGGCAAGGACTACGTCGCGAAGTACAAGAAGCGTTTCAACGAAGATGTGCAAACGTACTCGCCGTACGCTTACGACGGCGCAATGGCCATGTTCGACGCAATGAAGAAGGCGAACTCGACCGATCCGGCCAAGTATTTGCCGGTGCTCGCAAAGACGTCGATGCCGGCAGTGACGTCGGCGAATCTCGCGTACGACAGCAAGGGCGATCTGAAGAACGGCGGGATCACGCTGTATAAGGTTGTCGACGGTAAGTGGACGACGCTGCAAAGCGTGGGTGGGAAGTAAGCCATTTGCCTGTTTTGACGTTGTGAGAAAACCCCGCTTCGGCGGACATGCCGTTCAGTTGAGATCCTTCTTCAAGAATCGAACGGTGGAACGTTGAGGGCGAGATTTGACGACCCGGTCGCAAGTGCGGTCGGGTCGTTTTTCATTGGGCGGCGACTTGAGGCACTCGCGCGGGCGCTTCAGGCAGGCGGGAAGTTATGCTTAGGCCGGCGTTAGCGCCGTCGCGCCGGCCGCCGGAGCTGCTGGCACATGGGTACCGCGTCGCTGGCGACGGCGGTCCGCGCAGCCATCAGGACGGGCAGCGCCACGGCCACCAGGCATGGTTCCAGGCTCTCCATCCTTATTTGCGTTCCGTGTCGAGTTCGACAGTGCGATCCATCGCCACAAGCCTGACCGGGTCAGTCCTCTTCCACTGCGACTTCGGCACCAGCACCGACCATTCGGCGTTAGTAGTGTCGCGAAAGAACGCCGCGATCCCCACGTAGTTCGCTGCCTCGTCCATCGGTTCGGACACCTTCAGCGTCTGTCCCGGCCCGAGCGTGACGTCCCGGCGCCTGAGCGTCGCCGTCTTCAGCGCGTCGCTGCCATCGAGCAGTTGCGCGTAGGTCGCCGTCGCAAACGGACGGTCGTCCCGGAGCTGGTAGATGCGCAGCACCACCGGCAACGACACGCCGCGCGTGTCCTGATTGAGCGCGCCGCGCGCTGCCAGGACGAGGTTCATTTGCCTGACCTTCGTCTCGAACACCGCGCGCGTGGCGTCCACGGTCCCGTCCTTCACCGACTGCCACGTACCGCACGCCGAGACGGCCAGCGCGATACCCACACCAAGCGCGCCCCGCATGGTCCTGATGTTCATCAGAAAGGTGCTCCCTCGAAGTCGATGCGCGGATAGACGGTCTCCTGGCCGTCGATCATCAGCGCCAGTTGCATGGAATGGTGGAAGCACGCGTAACGTCCCATGAAGCGATTGAGCACGTCACCGAACAGCACCGCATCGCCCGGCCCGTCGAAGGCGGTCGCGTCGAGTTCGACGTGTACATGGGCGAACCGTTGCACGTACCCGCGCGCCAGCGTCTGCTTCTCGGAGAACCGCACGTCCCTGATCGCGTCGATGCGGCGGGTAATCCCGTCGTCTGGCGGCCAGTCGTAGAGTTCCAGCGTCTCGCGAAGCGCCGGCGCGCCCTCCATGCTGATCCGGTTCAGTTCGTTCGCGCCGCCCGCAGTAAAGTGGCCCAGTACCCGCCAGTCATATCCCGGGTGGTAGCGCGGCGGATAGACCGGCAGGGTCGGTGCCGTCAGGTTACGCACCGACGCGATACCGGTAAAACCCGATACCGTCTCGGTGATCGTCGCCTCGGCAAGTGCCATGCGCGGCAGGCGCCCGTTGTTTGCGAGCGAGCGCACCGTCAGGTAGCGGTCCGGATGAGGGCGGTCATCATCGTTCTGCGCGCTCCGGTGTGTCCCCGCCCATAGCTGCCCCTCCAGCGTGACCCACAGTTCCCGCCCCGTCACGCCGTAACGCGTCGACGTATGGAAGTACCGTTCCGGCTTCTCGTAAGGCAGCATCCAGCCGCGATGCCGGAAGCTCGTAAATGCCTGGTAGGCGTGCCGTGCGCTGTCCTCCGGATCGGCGGCGATGACCGCGAGCACGTCGTATGGTTCGACATGACCGGCGACGCCTGGCTGCACGCGGACGCGGTGCTCCCGGTCGTGCCAGTCGGCGGGCTGCAGCGGCAGCGCATCGACCTCGAACAGGTTGATGATGGGCGTGCAGAAAAGACGGAAACTCCCGCGGCCGACCGGATGGTCGCCCGGTATCCGGCCGTCCAGTTCAATCTCGAAGGTCATCTGGGCTTCACCCGGCGGGAGCGTCGCGGCATCGAAGCCGCACAGATCGACGAAGTGGCATTTCTGCGGAAACACGAAATACTCGAGCATCGTCTGCTCGCGGTCGAGTTGCTGGTCGCGCCCGGCGTTCGTGACCGGCCACAGCCGCGTCGACGGGCCGAAGCCTGCCGCCTCGAAATGCACCCCCCGCTGCGGTTCCAGCGCGCCGTCGAGTACTGAAGGCAGACGCAGGCCGATTGACGCGACCTGGCGCGTCAGCGCCGCGTACAGCGCAGCAGCGGCGGGCCGGTCGCCGTGCAGGTAAAGGCGGATGCGCGACAGGTCCATGCGTTCGCGCTGCTCGCCGAGCCAGAGGCCGAACGTCAGGCGGATGACCGTGCGCCCGTCGGCACGCACCGCCGCGGCCGCGTCCTCCACCGAGAGCGGCAGCAGCTTCACGGGCTGTGTCGTCCGGTACAGGCACTGCACCTCTTCGGAACCAACGGGTGCCGAGCGCACCACGGCTCCGGCGGGTATCTGCGCTGCGGTCGAGGCCGTGCGATTCAGCGGCGTGCATTCGATGATCGACAGGGACGGAATCGCCCGCGCCGCATACTCATACAGGTTGTCGAGCAGCGCGTCGGTCATCTCCGGCATGCCGTCGTCGAGCTTGCTGCGCATCCGCGCCGCGAGCATCGCGAAACCTTCGTTCACCGCGCGGACAGACCCCTCGGGTTCGCCGTAGAGCATTCCCATGCGACGCGCGGCGTCGGGATGGGCTTGCGCAAACTCGCGGCCTGCCTCACGCAGATAGCGCATCTCCCCGTCGTAATACGTCAGGAACGGATTCTCGTGTTCAATCGGGTTCTTCTTCCACGGCGCAGTCATGGCTGTAACTCCGGCGGCAGCGGCGGCAGGGATGGCACGGTGGACAGGACGCCGGCGCGGCCCGTCACGAAGATGCGCTCCGGCATGCGGAAACCGCGCAGCCTGAGAAGCTCCAGCGGTCCGGCTCCCGCCTGCGTACGCAGCACGTAACGCAGCGCGTAGTGCAGCGGTGCCGTCGTCCCGTCCACGGTGTCGCTGGGGGGCGCGGAGGCGGCCGTCGCCGTGGAAGCAGCCGCCGCCGCGTCGCCGACCGCCCCGGCATTCCAGGTCAGTTCATAGCGCGTATCGTCGAGCGGCTTCACCTGGGCTTTCTCCAGTATCCGCAGGAACGCCCAGTCGCCTGTAGCGTCGGACGCAACACGGAGTCCCCCGTTCAGCGTCTGCCAGGTCAGCAACGCATGGCCGCTCAGGCCATTGCCCGGCCACGCGAGCGGCGTCCACGTTTCGTGCTGGTTGAAATAGACGACCTGTTGCCCGTCTACCGTCAGCTCCGTGCGCGTGACGTCCGGCGTCGGCTGCGGCATGATCGCGAAGTGATAACCGGCGTCGCCCTGCGCGTAAAGACGCGCGCCCAGCGGGCCGATCAGCCGCAGCATCGCGAGGAACTTCGGGTCGAACTGGAGCGACTGCGGCGCAAGTTCGTTCGGTACCCACTGGTCGCCCTGGCGCTTGAGCACGCCCGAGAGTTCGATCTCGATGAAGCGGTTGATCAGCCCCGTATCGGGTCGTACGTAACGACCGAACTCGGCAAAGGACGCGTCGGCGCTCGCCGGCGAGAACGGATAGCGCGAGGCGAACGTCGTCGTGAAGGGTGCCGTCACGCCCGCGCGCCATGCGTCGTTCAGGCTCGCCGCGGCGGGCTGGAGGACCGCCTGCCAGGCTGCGTCGAGCGGTTGCACGAACATCGTCTGTCCGAACGCCGCCCACTGCGCGCCCAGACTCGCGGCGGTCAGCGCCGCGTCGTCGCGCGCCTGCGTGAGATCGGAGAGCTTGCCCTGGAATACCGCCTGCGCGAGACCGCGCGCCATCGCCTGCGCGTCCGGACTCGCCTGGATCTGCTGCAACTTCAGGCGTACGGTCGTATCGGCGGTCAGCACACGCGAGAGACTCACGCCGCTGAATGCGGCGGTATTTGCGGCATTGCCGTTGCCTGCCTTGCTGCCGCCCGCTGCCGGGTTTGCGTCACCAAGCAACGCGAGCAGTGGGCCAAACGAGCGGTCCAGCGGGTTGACCGCCGCCTGCGGCTGATCGCTGTCGGCGCCGCCGAGCAGGCCCTGCGCCTTGCGCACCAGCGTGTCCGTGAGCGCCTGCGAAGGACGGCCCGCCCCGCCCTGGTACTGCACCGACTTCATGAGCGCGAGCAGCGGCGATGTTTGTGCATCGGTCATGCGAGTGAGCTGGTCGATCACGCTGGAGAAACTCGTCGCGGGAATCCACTGGACGCTGTTGAGCAAGGTCGCCCAGGCCGCCGTGTAGTCCGTGAAGTAACGCGTGCGCAGCCGCTGCCGGAGATCGTCGGTCTCGCGCTTCGTATCAAGTGCGGTACGCGCCGCGCCGACCGTCCCTTCAACGACGGTGGTGCTCACCTGGGCGGTCGGCTGGTTGCCGGTCAGCACCCAGTCTCCCTCGACGTGCTGCTCTTTCGCGGCGTCGTCGATGGCTTTCCCGATCATCCCTTCCCACGCCGCGCGCGTAAAGATGCCCGGCACCATCTGCGTCGTCGTGAAAAGCCCGTGCGCGTCCGTACCGGCGAGCAGCGTCGCGAGCGAGATGTCCGCGTACTTGCCGCGCGCGTCGTCGAGCACGCGCTGGTAGAGCACGTCGTCGCTTGCCGCGAGGCCGATCTGGTTGACGAGCGTCGACCGCATCTGCGTGACGAGCGGCATCGACGTGCTGATCCGCCAGTCGGGATGCGCCCTGAGGTGATCGGACCAGAAGCCGGCGAGCTGCTGCGAGGTGTCGAGCCATTCCCCCGCGCGCATGCCGGCGGGCGCGGGCCATACGTCCATCAGTTGCGTCGTGAGGAACTGCGCGTCGGTATGCGCCGGGGTCGCGAGCATGAGGTACGCCCTGAGACGGTTGTAGGCGATCCGCTGCGCGTCGTGGCTCTGATGCTCGTCGGCGCGAACCTGCGAGAGCTGGGCGAGCTGGCCTTCCAGCGCCTGAACGACCGGTTGCCGCAGGTTACGGATGGCGACGGTCCTGTACGGTTGCCACAGCGTATCAAGCAGGTCGTCGTTGCACGAGAGGCCCGCGCGCAGGTACCACGGCGCCCCGTGCTGACGCCGGTATTCGAGCGTCCCGATCTGCCGCTGGAGGGCGAGCTGGGTGCGCATCGCCTGAGCGGTGCCGGGTGGGGCCGCCAGCGCGGCGGCAGCGGTTGTTTCTGCGTCCCGAATGAGCGCGTGATTGCCCAGCCCCGATACCGCTAACGCGACCGTCCAGATAACTACCGTAGCGAGGGCGCACGCAGCGAGCGCGTTGGGCCAGTACAAGCCGGTGCGGCGACCGCGATAGTTGAGTGAGCCTGCCGCAATCTCGCGCCACACCGGCAGCATTGCGGCGGGCTGCTCACGCGTCACTGTCTGCGCGGCAGGCACTTCGCAGGGCTGGCCGGGCATGTCGTCTCCGTCGACGACCGGGACAGGTACGACAGACGGCCCCGGAAAGACCGGTGCGAACATGACGGCCGCCAGCGGCGCGCGCAGCCATCCGGATGCAGCCAGCTTGCGCAGACTCACGACCATTCGTCCGCCGTGAGCACCGACATACTTCGAGATATCCAGCATCCAGGTCGTCCACTGCGGCTCACCACACTGGCGCACACCGGCGTGGGCCGTCCTCTGCTCGACTTCGTCGAACAGTTCCGGCAGGCTGGCGGCGGTTGCTTGCGCCTGCCTGCTCGTTCCGCTTGGTATGAAGGCGCCGATGGCGTCGAAGCGTTCGGGCTGGCTGCCTGTCGCTTCGACCGGATGTACGAACGTAACGGGCGCGGCCCAGCCGAGCGCCGTGGCAACCATCGAGAGCGTACGCGGGCGGTCCGTATCGGCTTCGTCGGCGCGCGCAACGTGGACCAGGCCATCGACCGGATAGCGGGGGCGCAACTGGCGGATCTGGCTGAGCCACTTCCCGGCCTCGATGCCGTCCGGGGAAGCGTGCACGAGGATGGTTTCGTCGACGTGCATGACGCCCGCCTGCTTCAGACCGGGTGCGACCTGATCGACGTGCTCGTCCGTACCGTTGACCATCAGCCAGCGCAGGCGGCGACGCCAGAACCAGCCGTGCGCCATGCGCAGTTCTTCGGCCATGCGTTGCAGCCGTGCGTCGCGCCTGAGTGGTTTGGCCGCCTTCGCGCGGTCGCCGGTTTCTCCATGAAACTGCCGCGCGGCGAAACCGTAGGCTCCAACGGCAAACAGGACAAGGTGAACGACGACAACGACCGCGAAGGTCGAGAGGATGGCGATTACCGCCCTGAGCTGCGACTCGCCGGAGGTGACGCCGACCATATCGCCACGCAGAGACACGACACCGATCGCGAGCAAGGCGACGATCAGGGCCACAGCTGGTAGCCCCCAGATCGCCAGACGGCTCGATGGAGCGGATTCCGTCGTTGTCGTTGCGGCTTCAAGCGAGCGCAGGTTAAGCCTCGGGTTTGTCATCGGAAATCCGGTTGTTATCTGGTGTTACGTGCAGGACTGCGGATTGGAGGCCGTCAACAATGAGTTGCGGGCCATCTGCCGCGCCAGATTCGATGGCCGCGGCGACGGACAGCCAGCCGTTGCCGTCGCCAAAGTCGCCAACGATCCGGTCGGGCCTGCGCTGTGCTTCGTCTTTCGCAATGGCGTTCATATGGGCCGCGCGCAGCGCCTTCGCGCATCCATCGATGGGCCGGGTAATCCATGCGCGCACCAGCGAGCCATAGTCGGACTTGCCCCATACCGCAGCATTGGCAAAGCCGTGTTCAACCTCGGCGGCGAGGCCCCGGACGGGTCGGTGCAGCAGCGCCGCGACTCTGACCGTTTCCGGCAGCCGGAAGAACCCCGCCGCGAGCAGCACGGCAACGCATCCCTCGGTGCTGTCTTCTGGCGGGCCGTCCTCATGCCATGCCGTCGCGACCACCATCAATGGACGCGACTCCCTTGCGTCGAGCCAGGCATCAGCCGCCATCAACGCGTCTGAGGCCGGTGCCGCCTGCACCATGAGCGGCGGCAGGCCCGCGATGCGCAGCGCCTCGGCAATCCGCGCGACGTCCTCCTGCTCCCTGCCTCGGGCGCTCAGTACGCGAACCTGCGGCCACCACACCCGCTCGTAGCACGTCAGGGCACGCAGGCTCGCCTCTAGCGGCTTAAGCGCATCAACGATCTTGAGAGTTAGCAGCGAAACCGGCTTCGTTACCCGCTCCGCGCTGACGCTTTCTTCGCTATCCTGAGGATTGCTGGTACTTGGTTCATCGACCATCCAGTCCGTGTCCTGAAAGCGGGCATGAGGGATAAGCCCCAGGCCGGTGCGCGGGCTTTGCGCAGCAGGCAGGCGTTTCCCGGAGGCAATTGCGCTGGCAAGTGTCTGCCCGCCAAGCGGCAGACAGTAACCGGCACCGAGCACCTGGAGGGGCTTTTGTGCCGTACGTAGCCGCTCCGCCAGCCACCGGCTACGGTGATAATTGCGCCAGTGGGCCCGATACCAGAGCCCCTCATAGCCAGCGCGCTCGATGCAGAACAGGAGCATGAATACACCGTTAGGAGCGCCGAAAAAACAGAACCAGAACCATGCGCCGCTCGCGGGCTGCCCCTTCGGCCACAGAAGCATTGCAATGGCGACTCCGAATACGTTGCAGGCGAGCCACAGGCAAAACCACCATGGCCAGAACCGGGGACGGCGCGGATAAGCGCTCGGGCGTCCCGCTGAAGAAAGGTCGACCGGCATTACTCGATGCTGACGTTCTGAAGTGAGGAGATCAGGCGACAGTCGCAGGCGCAGCGGTAATGGTGCATGGCGACCGCCTTGCCGTCGCGGTCGGGGAATTTGTCGTAGCCTTCATCGATGACGGTCGGGCCGTGACGCTCGCACATGGCCGCGTCACCCTTGCGGGCGAGCGGGCGGCCCATGAACTCCGTCCACGGCGAGCCGCCTGTGACTTCACCGCCGTTTTCGAGTTTGTCGCCTTTGCGGATGGGAGATTTCATAGTTAGCAAATGGTCATGCGGTAGATACTGGGCTTACGGCAAGCCGCGTGTCACTGCCGTGTTCGAGTTTCTCACCAATTCGAATGGCAGCCTTTAGCTGGCACCGAAATTGGTAAGGCCATTCTCACACTGCTGCCTTGAAAAGGGTGGCTCGGACAGCGGATCAAAAGATTTAATTTCCATAGTTTTTATATCAACGATATCAAAACCGAATCGATTGGAAACAAATATCAAATTTTGATTAAAACCAATCGCGGCATCATATATCCCGCCGCCATATGTTCTCCTCATAATCAGGCGAAGTTTCGGCTTTAGAGTATAAATGGATAGGAATTCGGCCTGAGGACTCCGAAGATCCACTCTGTTCGGAACCCCATAAACAACGAGCAATCTACCAGCCAAATCAAATACCCCTCCCGCAACATCGTGATTGATCTTAGCCACGCCTATGTTTTTACCGGCGCGCCCCACAAATATTTCACCACGACCGATGACCTTAGCCGAATAAGCTCCGTCACATGAATTAACAACCTGTGCGTGAGCGCTGGCCAAGGAAATCGCGAATAAGATGAGAGTCGGGCCGTGTCGCACGCAGAGTGCCGCGTCGCCCTTTCGGGCGAGCGGCCTGCCCATCAAGTTGGTCCACGGCGAGCAGCTCGTCACTTCGCCGCCATGTTCGAGCTCATCTCCTTTGCGGATCGGTGATTTTGTATTCATGTTGTAGTTGAAATTAATTTTCTTATCATCTAGCGATTGACAACCTGGTTACGCATATTTTAGGGATATTTTGGTCCCAATAAGTACTAACCAAGTAGCGCCTCTTCTTATATACCCGGAGGTTAACAAATCCATCACCACATGAGGGGGATCTCTCTACAAACTCATTAGACGATGGAGAAAATGTAAAAACCCTGTCAACCTCATACGTCCCCATCCCATCGTCTATATGCGACACCAAAAAACCAAGGCGCCCGCTAAAATCATAACTGCCGATTTCGATGCGCGGGGTTTTTTCAGTGTCGAGGCTCACCCCATCCTGCTTAATCCCATTCTTTCCGGATAACCTCCACACTAAATTGGAGCCCTTAACTTCTACCACAGCCGCAACCCCGGGAGATGGAGTAAAAGTTTTTGAAATATCGGCGGCACACGTCGAAAACGAAATCGCGGGCATCGCCACAGCCATCAAAACCCTGATGATTCTCATAGGTCACTCCGGATGCCGTGCAACTGGTTGTGTGCATGCATTCCCGGCAGCAGCGTGTAGAACTGTTGTCTCGCGGGAATCATGCCGGCACTCTCAGATTAGTCGACTTATACTTCAAAGCGACAAACAGCACGCAATTCAGTTATAGAAATTGAAACGAAGAAAATAGATCCATAAACATCTTATTTTTCATTTTTTCCATTCCGCTCAATTGATTCCCTGAGTACAAGAAAAAAGAAATCGAGCGCACACTATTACCAGCAACAAAAACCATTTCCTTTAACTGCCTCAATTTTTTCATATTTGCCGTCGCCTTTATAGCGGAATAATTTAGGACATACAAACCTCCGCCCGGCAATACAATATGCTTCTTCGATACCAAATGGAATATGCCGTGTTGCTGCGCCCCATCCCCCGACTCAATTTTGGCAAGGTTTTCCAACAACGAAATGTTTTTAACAGTTAGAGAGAAATCCGTCATAGCACGCCAATCTTCGGGTGCCGCAGGAATATGTCCCACTGGCTTCGTTTGCATATCGCCCGTGTACTTGAATGCCATATAACACTCGTCCTTACCGGTAGTTATAGCATTATCTACTTCCACATATTCGAGGTGTCTCGGAACGAGAAACGATAGATGACAGTCATCCCTCAATATTTTATTTGACTCCTTGCCATTCGTCGGCCCCGCCCATGTCACAAAGTATAAAATACTCAACACAAACAAAGTAATTCGTTTCATTATTCCTCACACGACAGGTTTATAATCTGGATTTGCCACCACTTCATCGTTCAGTTCATAGAGAGCATTTCTGAACCCTTGCCCCCTCCAATCCGCCGCCAAGCCAGCTTTTTTGTGAGTTCCACTGCGGTTTTCGGTAATTGGAAACTGTCGCTATCAATGACACGGACAACCTTCGGCCGAAGGGAGGTTACATACCACGCCCCAGAGTCCAAGCAATTCTCTGGCTCTGTCGCGATAACTTCAGGACTATCAACGCGCGCAGGAATTTTCGCCATCAATGCACGATGTTTCGCGGGATAACTCTCTTTATAGCATTCATAGCTACCGCATCACCTTCGCGCATCGGCATATTTTTTTTCAAGCTTCTTTCGAATTGACTTGGCATCTTTATATAATGCGTGCGTAGAACGACCATCGCGGAAACTACATTCACATTGATCCAAGAACGGTGCACTGGCATCACTCTGCAGTCCCGCAAAGACGGCTCCTTTTTGGGCGCTCCCCGTTAGCTTATAGACATAACCATCGTAGTAGTCACCGCCATAATCGTAATGATTAAGGGGCGTCCTAACCAAAATGACAACATTTTTATTTTTCTGATCATGATCTGCATTCGCAAAAAATACAGCGGCAATTTCCGGCACACCGTCATCCTTCGCGTAGCGATCGAATGTTTGATCGTGCCAAATATGGTTTCCGTCAACGAACAAGAGATGCGCATCCAACATATACGGCCTATTGTTTTTGGTATATCCAGGCTCATCAGACGTATTCGTTACAAAGTAGATATACACATTTTGCATCGCTGGCCCTGCGTCAATAATCGGCGGCTGCAGTTTATGGCTCGCGTCGGTGCGAGCGTTCACTGCGATCTGAACTGTTTCAGGAATATCAGCTGCATAAGTCCGTAGCGTAAAGAACAGAAAAATAAATGTCAAAAAGAAGTGAGGCGAAAAAATTCGTCGATTATGCATAATTGCCAAGCCTCTATTAGTTTTTTCTAAAATATGCCTCGACGAGCGAGCAGGCGTAGTGAAATTTATCCAAAAACGCCGCCATTTTTGTGGGAAACAATAAATCACGATTAATCCTCCTTCTGACGTTCTAGCGTATTATCTGTCACAATATTTGGTGTATCGCCAAGGATGAAATAGATGTAGCGAAAGAACTGCTGACGCGCCGGCAAGCCACCCGCCCCACCGACAAGAAGAAAACATGCCCGAACGTCAGTATCAGCGGAACCATGGTCAGCCTTTCTATTAATGCGAGTCTTAGCCCAGAAATAACCTGCTGAGTCCGCCGCGGTTTCAGCATCGGACTGCAATAACGTGGGGTTTGGATCTGTCGTAAAATCTTTTGCGCGATATTCCCCATATTCGTTGTAGCCATTTCGCCATGTAAGATGAATTAGACCTCGACCACAGAAGCGAGCGCCGTCACCCGGCTGAACGTTTCCACCAGCTACAGCTTTATTGTGAACTTCCCCGGGGCGCTGAGCTATGTAAGTAGCGCGATCACGATTCTTTAAAAAGCCAAGTCCCGCAAGCCATGCATGTTTGTGATCGAAATCGTAGGCCGCATCAGTTTCCGTATAGTTCTCGTACATTTTTCTGAAATAATCTGCGTTCCCATTTTCTCTCGTTGAGCATAAGGCTCCGGTCTCCTTAAAGACCTGCCCAAGAAAATGAGCCTTCCGGAGGCTACCGCTAAATCCATATTTGCAAAACGTATGATTGAGTGCCGGCCACATACCCTGAGGTGATTGCCCCCTGGCATCGTCGTTTCCTTCGGCAAATCGTTTTTTGCTCTCAATCCACGATATGTGACCGCCAGCATCTGATATCGATTTACGAGGTAGCAGTTGAATTTGTTCCTGCAGGCTGAGCCACCCGGATTTCCTGAAATGCCGGATAAACGCGAGCGGATGAAAGAACCAGAGTTTTGTCCCGGCAGGCAATCCGGTCACATCCCAGAACTGGATTTCCTTGAGGTAAATAAGGAACTTGTTGTAGCCCTCCTCGTTTCCGTGATAGAAGCCGCCCTCGTTGAGCAGCTTCGCGTAGCGTGTCTCGTTGTTCGTACTGTCCCATTCGCTCGGAGCGTTGCAGATAAATCCACGCAACGCCTGGCGTACGCCATCGTCGCCCTTAACGTAGCGCGAAAGCGCGTCCGCCTTCTGCACTTCAGTCGTTGCCGCCGAGACCGTAGGCTGTTCGCTGGCCGCAGCGTCCCTGACGATTTTCTTTAGCGCGTCGATATCGCACAGCCCGTCACTGCCGAAAGGCGTATTACCGTCTCCGAGCTTCTGCCAGCCCATGAACGACGGGAAATCGGCGTCGGACAACTTCTTGATCGCCCGGGCACTGATATCGATATAACCGAACCGGCCCGTCGCGTAAGGAACGCGTGCCCACGTAACGCGCTGGCCGGGGATATTCGTCGGATGAGGATTGCCAGGCAATGCCCCGTCGGCTGAAGGCGGTGAATTGGCCGGCTGATCCGTTAGCGTGGCCGGCGAAAGGATACGTCCGAAGCGCAGCATCTCGTACCCATCGCTCGGACAGGTGCTGTAGAGCGCCGTCGCACGCTTGTAAAGGTCGTATTCGTAATCGGGCTCGGATACCGACTGATCCGTCAGCGGCGTGCGCGAGCCGTCCGCCGCGACGCTCCAGACGTTGGTGTACTTCGTTCCCTTGCTGAAGTACGTCTCGACAACGAGCGGCAGCGCGTTCGTATCCGTGTGGCCCGACTCGAACTCGATGCCGCGCAACTTATTGTGTGCATCCGTTCCCGGCGGCAGCGCGTAGAACTGTTGCCCCGCAGGAATCATGTAGTACGTATGCCCCCAGCAGTCCGTCGTCGTCGGCGTGTCAGGTGCCGCATTGCCAAGCTGCGTATGGCTGAAGAACGTATCGAAATCGCCCGGTGTCATGAAGACTTCGCAGTGCAGATACACGACGCCTTGGTAGCGCCCGAGATAACCGACGATATCCTTGCGCTGTACCTTATGGACGCCTCCCGCAGCCGCAGGCGTAACCTGTCCCTGTGGGGCTTCGCCGGAAGGCTTGCACAGGAAATCCGGCAGCCCCGTCGCGCCGTACCCGAACGTGTGATATTCGGCGAGCGGCAGCAGGTGCATATAGAGCGAATAGAACGTCAGCTTGCGGCCATCTCCAGTTTCGGTCGAGTGTCTGAGCAGGACGAAGCCCGCGTTGCTGTTGTCGGAGTCGATCGCGTGCTGACAGACCCGGTACGCGACGACGTCGCCGTCTGCGATGGCATAAACCGCGCCGTGCGTGTCAGGCGCCAGATGGACGCCACAATGCCAGCGCCGGTCGAACGCAACCGGATAGATACCGTGTGCGAGTTCGAACTTGTCGACGGCGTCCATCATGGGATCAGGCTTCGAGGCATCGCTCGAAGTCAGGCCCGATGCGGGCAGAAAGGGGGGGCTGATAATCATGGCGGTCTAGTGCGTATGGCAATACAGGTCGTCGAACTTAAGATCGCTTTGGGGCAGGACGGGCAGCGTCGTCGGCATGCTGTCCGGTCCGACGAAGGTAAACGATGCCGCCTTGATGGTGTATGCGCCGGGACAATGGAACGTGATGTCGCCGCCCTCCAGGACGACGGAAGCGCCCCCACAATTCAACGTGATCTTCGACTTCGCCGACACCTGCACGTCCGCGCTCTCGCTCGCGACCCGCAACTGCTTTTGCGAGAAAAGGTCCATCCCTTCGGTGAGCGCCGCCATTAGCACCTTCCCCTTCGCCGCGACAAAACTCAGCCCGAGCTTGTGCGCGCACAACGAGATCAGCTCGCCCGCCACCATGCGCAGCCGCTTCGTGATGCTCACGTCCATGTCCTGGCCTGCAGTGACGATCACATTCTCGCCCGCCGAATGCTGAGCCGATTTCGGCGTCACGAACGCCATGCCGCCGGGGGCACTCGCGAGTAGCCCCGCATCGCGAAGCTGGTTCAGCCCATCGAGGAGCGCCGCCTGTGTGGCGCGGTCGGCAGGATCAGCCTTCGCCTGCGTGGTCGCCGCCGCGAGGTCCGTTACGCGCTGCAGCGCCGCCCTGAGCTGCGCGACGGCAGCAGGCATTTCAAGGTGCGGCGTATCCGCCCCGGCTGCCGCATCTGCCGAGAGGAACAGCCCCTTCGCCGCGCGCATCGTGCCCCACGCCTGGGAGGTGATTTCGTACCCCTCCCCCCGTTCGAGCTTTTTACTGTTGAGCAGGTACCCCTGGTTGATCGCCGTCTGGCTGTAGACCGTCGCGATGCGTGCGCTTTCCTTGCCCACCAGATCGTTGAACACGATTTCCGCACCGCGCAGCGGCGAGCGCCAAATCGCATAGCTAAACATCGCCTGCGCCCCATGAACGACGTCGCCGTGGGAATAGTCGTGCAGGGCGCCGGATATGTGGAGGCGGTCGACGTCCCCATGGGCCGCTTCGAGCATCACCTCAGTCGTCGGGAGCAGCGGCGAGTGAAAGCCGCCCTGATACGACGACGACGGACGCAGCAGGCGCAGATAGAGGACCTGTTTTTCGGCACTGGCCGAACCTTGCAGGAATTTCGGGAGGACGGGATAGCGACCGCGCTCGTCGAGACACGCGTAAGGCGCCGTATCAAACGTCGTAACAACGCCCACAACGGGGCCGTTCAGAAATCTCCAGTCCCGCTCAAAAACGAACTCCGGACGGTAGGCGAGGTGCGCGGGCATCGCCTTGAACCGCGTATAGGCCGGGTTCGTACGGCTGCCCTTCATCTTCATCGACGTAATGACGAGGCCGTATTCGGCGCTCGCGAGCTTCGTGTTGGTCAGCTTCATGACAACGCCCGGCGCCACGCCCTTCGCATTGGTCGTACCCGAAAGCGTCGCCTGCCGCGCAATCTGCTCGTCGCGCCGTACCTGCGCGAGTGCGTCGCCCTGCTGTTGCGTCAGATGGAATTCCGCGCTGCGACTGATCTGCCCGGATACCGAGCGGTCGTCGGCGTCATCGGAGACGCTTGCCGTCGCCCGTAACGGTTCCTCGGGCGTCCGGTAGTTGCGCTCCCATAGCTCGATCGTGGCCGCGACCAGCGTACGTCGCTCGTTGACCTTGAGCGCCGCCTCGTGCCAGTTATCCGTCAGACCCGAATCCGGCATGAGCGGAAGCTCAAGCGAGCGGATATAGGCGCGCGGATTGTCCGTAAAAACGAGGGTATCAAGCGCGCCTTCCTTGCCGCGTCCCTGTTTGTAAAACCAGAAGATACCTTTGCGCTTCGCATGCCGGACAATGAACGCCCACACGGATTCCTCGTACATGACGACCTGTTCGAGCTTCTCCTGCGCCGCTTCGATATGAAATTCGATATCGAAGGCGTCGAAGTTTTTCCGGTCGACAACCAGTTCGGTGACGATTTCCTGAAACGTCTTGTCCCTGAACGTCTCCGACCGGTGCACGCGTTTGAGCAGGGCCGCGAAGCGCGGCTCGATGCGCAGCCGGTACGCGGCCTCGTCGCGGCTCGTGCGGATACGCTTCCAGCGCGTGATCACGCCATTGAAGGTGGCCGCCTCACGGTCGGCGGGCTCATCGCAGCTGACGGAGGGCACCGCGACGCGCTCGTCGATCTGTAGACCGGCCCGCCGTCCGACGCAGAGCTTGCCGTCGATATCGAGTTGCGGCGACGTGACCGTGATATCGACCGTATAGTCCTTGCAGAACCCCGCCTTCACCTTGAAGTCGAGCACATCGAGCCCGAGATCGAGCGGGCCGACCCAGATCCGCAGACGCTGGCTCAGGCGCGCGCCCGGGTGGCGCAACGTATCCGTAAAGCTCTTTGTCAAAGCATTCATCAAGCATCCCTTGCCCGGTTGAAAGGAACGAGGCGAAATCGTTGCATCCGCACGTATTGCCGAGCATTTGAGGGTTGCAACAGAAAGACGTCAATCACCCAGATCGGCTGGTGTCTGAAAATTCCAACATGGTTCGTCAAATAACGACAAATCGGACTCCTCTCATTTTTTGAGATTGAATTGCTCGATATGCATTCAGCGACCGGTTTGCCGGATGGAAATAGCAGGCATCAAGGACGAGCGCTGCCATGGTTCGCTGCCCGTCGCTGCAGCGTGGATGCGGAACTCTCGGCCACCACGTCGATGGGTTCGCAACGGCTCGCGGCGAGGGTGTTGGACTGTTCCGCGGCCCGCGTAAGAGCGACCTGCTGTAACCGGAAACGGCACGTCTAGGGCGTGCCCCGGTAACTTTTCTGGCTCGCGTACAACGCGCTCTGATCGGTCGCGTTGAGTAGCGCGCCGAACTGGACGACTTCGCCGAATGTGGCGCTCGCGTCCGCGATTCCGGTGAGCGCGCCGATGGCGAGAAGATTGGAGCCATCACCGCCCGGGCCGATTGAACCGTTCGTCGTATTGCCGTTGACGACGAGGCTGCTCACGCTCGTGCTGTAGTTCTCCGTGACGCTGTTCGCGTTGCCTGCGCTGACGGTGTTCGACGATGTGAACCCAACGTTCTAGTCGTACATCTGGTAGCTGAGGTTGACGGCATTCAGCGCAATGATCGACATATTCGTGCTGCCCGTCATGACCGTAAAGCTGTTGCCGGTCGCGCCCGCGGGAATACCCGTTACGCTCGCGCGACTGAAGGGCTGCCTGAGGGCTAAGGCCGTTCAGTTAGGGTCTTTCTTCAAGAATCGAACGGTGTAACGTCGAGGGCGAGATTTGACGACCCGGTCGCAAGTGCGGTCGGGTCGTTTTTCGTTGGGCAGCCACTTGTGGCACTCGCGCAGGCGCTTCAGACAGGCGGGCAATTTTGCATAGACCGGCGTTAGCGCGGCCCTCATCATTTCGTGCTGGATCGTGTGCAGGGCGCGCACGAAGCTGACATCAGTCGGCTCGAGTTTCGCTTCCCATGCGGCGCTGGCGATCTCACGGCGAATCAGGTTGTAGGCGATTAAAGCTCCCCATATTTCCTGGTACACGCTTTCGACGGTGCGACTGCGCAAGGTCAACTCCGAGCCGAGCATTGATTGTTTAAGCTCGCGGTAACTGGTTTCGATCTGCCAGCGACGCTCGTAGCAGACCAGGATATCAGCGGGCTTGAAACGGCGACGATCACCCAAGGAAGTCAGTAGCACGCGTTCGCGCCCCGGCGCGTCGATGGTGCGGATTGCCCAATGCGGAAAAGTGGCGGCTGTTCCGGCGCAATCCACTCCGGCCGTCCGGGAAGCGCGACGCAAGGAGGTCTGGCCGATCGAGGCGCAATTGCCGGCCATCTATCTGGATGTGCTCGACCTTGCCGCTTATATGGTCGACAGCGCCAGTTCAACCGAATTCCGCAAGGTTCTGATGATCCTTTATCTGCATCGATTTGCTTCCGGCGAGTTCCCGCGAGCTGGGCTGATCAGGGCACATCTTGCGACGTCGGAACGCTTCAGGGAGCGCCGCGGTGAGGCTCGTCGTCGGTTTTCCATGAAAGTGCCGCCACGTATCGTGGAAGATTTGAAGACACTGATGCCCGACACGATCTTGACTCAGACGGAGGTTATCAAGTCGGTGATCTACCAGTTTCATGCGGACGTCGTTGAGTCACGCAACCCTGAGCTGATCAGAAAACTCGGGGTGCTGTCGGTGGTTTATGCGTAGCTGCCGCGCGCCCACAGCGCGACAAAGCCTGCAATTTACTTCAAGGGCGCCCAGAAAGGTCGGATACGCACCCAACCTTTTTGGGTCAAATCGCTTAAGCAGGTAGCAAGCGCTTATGCCGACTCCCCGCGCATCTTCCTCCCCTGCTCCCGAATCTGCTCCAGCGTCGCGCCCGGCGTACTCGCCTCTTGCGGCATGCGAATCTCGATCACCGACGCGCACTTCGCCTCCATCGAGCGCTTCAGCGCGGGCAGAAAATCCTCCGTCCGCTCCACCGTCTCACCATGCGCGCCGAACGAACGCGCGAACGCCGCGAAATCCGGATTCGTGAGACCAGTGCCGTGCACACGGTTCGGATAATGCCGCTCCTGATGCATGCGAATCGTCCCGAAGTGACCGTTATTCACGACGATGAACAGCACATGCAGGTCGTACTGCATCGCCGTCGCGAGTTCTTGCGCGGCCATCATGAAGCAGCCGTCGCCGGCCAGCGCGACGACAGCGCGTTGCGGATACATCGACTTCGCCGCGATCGCCGCCGGCACGCCGTAGCCCATCGCGCCACTCGTCGGCGCGAGTTGCGAACGGTAATGGCGATACGAGAAATGCCGATGCAGCCAGGTCGCGTAATTGCCCGCGCCGTTGGTGAGAATCGCGTCGTCCGGCAGATGCGCGCGCAACTGCTGGATGACTTCGCCCATCTGCACGTCGCCGGGAATCTGACGCGGTTTGCGCCAGTCGAGATACGCGCGATGCGCCTCGTCCGCCGCGCCCGACCAGGCGAGCTTATGCGACGAAGGCTTCATCTCCGCAAGCAGCGCAGCCAACTCCGGCATGCCGGAGACGATCGGCAGATCCGCCGCATACACGCGGCCCAATTCCTCCGCGCCTTGATGCACATGCACGAGCGTCTGCTTGGTCTTCGGAATGTCGAGCAGCGTGTAGCCGTTGGTCGTCGCTTCGCCCAAACGTGGTCCGATTGCGAGCAGCACGTCGGCATCGCGGATACGTTGCGCCAGCGCCGGATTGATGCCGAGGCCGACGTCGCCGGCATAGTTCGGATGCTCGTTGTCGAGCGTGTCCTGAAAGCGGAACGCGAGGCCGACCGGCAGTTGCCAGTTTTCGGCGAAGCGTTGAAAGTCCGCACATGCCGCAGGCGTCCAGCCGCTGCCGCCCGCGATCACCATCGGCCGCTGCGCGCCTTCGAGCAATGCGCGCAACTTCTCGATCTGCGCCGGCGACGGTGACGCCGCGACGCGCTGATACGCCGGCGCGCCGGCTACGGCGTCGCATGCATCGCTCAACACGTCTTCCGGCAAGGACAACACGACGGGTCCGGGCCGTCCCGAAGTCGCCGTGTGAAACGCATGGCTAAAATATTCGGGAATGCGCTTCGGATCGTCGATTTGCGCGACCCACTTCGCCATCTGACCGAACATACGCCGATAGTCGATTTCCTGGAACGCCTCGCGGTCGAGATGCTCACGCGCGCATTGGCCGATCAGGAGAATCATCGGCGTGGAATCCTGAAACGCGGTGTGCACGCCGATCGACGCATGCGTGGCGCCCGGTCCGCGTGTGACGAGCGCGACGCCCGGCCGGTCGGTCAACTTGCCGACGGCCTCCGCCATATTCGCCGCGGCCGCTTCGTGACGGCAAACAATGGTCTGGATGCGTTCGGTCTCGTCGTGCAGCGAATCCAGCACGGCGAGAAAACTCTCGCCAGGCACACAGAAAACACGCTCGACACCGTGCGTGAGCAAAGCATCGACGACGAGACGCGCGCCAGTGGTTTGAGCGGCGGCGGAACCGGAAACAGGAACATTCGGCTGCAACATTGCGATGAAGCCTCCAGGCAGTGAGTGCAGTGTGAGAATGCCGCGTCGGCGGAACGCTGGCCGATGCGGCGCTTCGACAGCTTACGCCGAGCGCGCCTGCGCTGTCACGGCGCAGTGCAACCGTACCGTTCGCGCATAGCGCGCCGCGCAAATAAAAACGCGGGCCTATAGCCCGCGTCGTCATTCGTGTTAAACCCCGTAAAGCCCGTAACTCAACACTCGACGATATTCACCGCTAACCCGCCACGCGACGTTTCCTTGTACTTGGTCTTCATGTCCGCGCCGGTTTCGCGCATGGTCTTGATCACCGAATCGAGCGACACGTAGTGGCTGCCGTCACCGCGCAAGGCCATGCGCGCCGCATTGACCGCCTTCACCGATGCCATCGCATTGCGCTCGATACACGGAATCTGCACCATGCCGCCGACCGGATCGCACGTCAGGCCGAGGTTGTGTTCCATGCCGATTTCCGCGGCGTTTTCGACCTGCCGCGGCGTGCCGCCCATGACTGCGGCGAGCGCGCCCGCCGCCATCGAACAGGCGACGCCTACTTCGCCCTGGCAACCCACTTCGGCGCCGGAAATCGACGCGTTCAGCTTGTACAGAATACCGATCGCCGCGGCGGTCATCAGGAAGTCGATCACACCTTGCTGATTCGAGCCCGGCATGAAGCGCGTGTAGTAATGCAGCACGGCCGGGATGATGCCGGCCGCGCCATTGGTCGGCGCCGTCACCACGCGTCCGCCGGCGGCGTTTTCTTCGTTGACGGCGATCGCATAGAGATTGATCCAGTCGATCATCGAGAGCGGATCGCGCAGCGCCAGTTCAGGATTGCCCAACAGCGTGCGATACAGCTGAGGCGCGCGGCGTTTCACCTGGAACGGGCCGGGCAAGTTGCCGTCGGCATCCGGATTGTTGATGCCGCAGCCCCGCGACACGCACGATTGCATCACGTCCCAGATCTTCAGCAAGCCCGCGCGCGTTTCCTCTTCCGTATGCCAGACGCGCTCGTTTTCCCACATCAATTGAGCGATGCTCTTGCCGGTCGATTCGCACAGCGCAAGCAACTCGTTGCCGCTGCGAAACGAGTGCGGCAGTTGATCGACGGCGCTCAGCACCTTGGTGTTCGGCGCGCCGGCCGTCACCACGAAACCGCCGCCCACCGAAAGATAGGTCGATTCGCGCAACGTCTCGCCCTGCGCGTCGAGTGCACGCAGCTTGAGGCCGTTCGGATGCTCGGGCAGCGCCTGACGATAAAACGCAATCTGATCCTTCTGCACGAACGGCACCTCGTGCGTGCCGAGTAGCGCCAGCTTGCGGGACACACGCACGGCTTCGAGCCGCTGCGCGATCGTATCCGGGTCCACGGTATCGGGCGCATCGCCCATCAGGCCGAGCATGACGCCGCGATCGGTGCCGTGCCCCTTGCCCGTCGCACCGAGTGAGCCATACAGCTCCACTTTCACCGATGCGGTCGCAGCAAGCAGCCCATCGCGTTCGAGCCCTTGAGCGAACATCAGCGCCGCGCGCATCGGCCCGACCGTATGCGAACTGGACGGACCAATGCCGATTTTGAAGAGGTCGAACACGCTGACTGCCATTTACTGCTCCCTGCTGATCATAAAGTTGGTTTACCGCGCTGGCAGCGGCAAACACACGGCGAGCCACGCGGGCGGCGTCGGTGCGAGCTGTAGCGCGATCGGCGTATAGCGCCCGTCGAGGCGCGCCGCCAGGTGAAACAGTTCCGTCGCGTTCTTCGGGTCCCATTGACCCGAATAGCCGGGCAAGCCGGCCTCGCGACGTTTTGCATCGAACGGAACGCTCGAATGCACGAATTCTTCATGCGTCTTGCTGCCGGCCGCGTACGGCGCCAGCCAGTTGAGCGCGGCTTCCAGCGAGGCGCCGTCCGCGCCCTTCTCAGGCAGCCAGTTACGGTTATGGCGGCGCGCGGAGAGCGCGGCGGTCACGAGCGGTTGCAGATCGTAGGTGACGTAATGCAAGGCGTCGCGTTCGCTGAAATCGATCGTCGAACCATCCGGCTCGATGTTGTCGCCGATATGCTCGACGAACAGACGCTGGGCCGCATTGATCATCTTGCGGTTGTCCAGCGTGAACGCAGCCATGGCAATCAGTTTGATCCGATGGCTCTGCCAGTTGTTCCTGAACGTGCCTTTGAGCGGCCGTGGCTGCGCGTCGATTTGCCCGATGTAGCCGTTCGCGAGTTTCGTCAGGAACGCCATCGACGCATTGCGCGTTTTCACCGGCAACGCGCTTGCCGTCATGTCGTACGCGAGAATCAGTCCCTCGAAGTGGGTTTCGTCGATGGGATTGAAGCTCGGTTGATAGGTCGTGACCCAGGCATAAAGCAGCCGATCGACCAGTTTCAGATAACGGTCGTCGCTGGTGGCGCGCCAGGCGAGCGCGGCGTCGCGCAGCAGATCAAGATCTTTCTCCGCTTCGACGCTCTGGTCGTAAATGCCTTCGTGCGGCAGCGTGCCTTCGGTATGCAGTTTCGCCAGCGCATGCGGCTGGTCGTTCAGATGGGCCTGGACATTGCTCACCAGCGCTTTCACGCCGGGATCGGCGTTAGTGCGTTCGCTGGTTTGCAGTGCGGGCGCCGCACAAAAATTCATTGCAGCCTGCGCTTGCCGCAGCGGCAGCAGCACGGCTGCGCCAGCCAACAGCAGTGTGCAGGCTTGCCGCCACGTCCGCGCTCGCCTTGCTTCGGTCCGGCTTTGCATCAATCGCACCTTTCGCGCCATGCGAAACTCCTCGTTAGGCTGATTCGGTGTGTGATGTTAGCCGTTTGCGGCCAGGAGCGACAGAGAACCGAGGACCGAACCGCGCACCGCCCAGCCGCCTCTTTTCGAGGCAACGGGCGATGTCTGGCAACGACCCAGCTTACTCGTAGTCGGCGATCGGCACGCAGGAGCAGAACAGATTGCGGTCGCCGTACACGTTGTCCGCGCGGCCGACCGGCGGCCAGTACTTCTTCGCGATCAGCGTGGGCAGCGGATACGCCGCCGTTTCGCGCGCATACGCATGCTTCCAGTCGTTCGCGATGACCACCGCCGCCGTGTGCGGCGCATGCTTCAACGGATTGTCTTCACGATCCGAGCGGCCGTCTTCCACCGCGCGGATTTCCTCGCGGATCGCGATCATCGCCTGGATGAAACGGTCGAGCTCTTCCTTCGATTCCGATTCGGTCGGCTCGACCATCAGCGTGCCCGGCACCGGGAAGCTCATCGTCGGCGCGTGGAAGCCGTAGTCGGCGAGACGCTTGGCGACGTCGTCGACGGTGATGCCGCTGGTTTCCTTGATCGGACGCAGGTCGAGAATACACTCGTGCGCGACCAGTCCGCCCGGACCCGAATACAGCACCGGATAGTGCGGCGCGAGTTTCCTGGCGACGTAGTTCGCGTTGAGAATCGCGGTTTCGGTCGCGGCGGTGAGATTCTTAGCGCCCATCATAGCGATGTACATCCACGAGATCGGCAGGATCGAGGCCGAGCCGTACGGTGCGCCCGACACCGCGCCGATGCCGTTCGGCGCGCGTTCATAGCCCGACGAGATCTGGTTCGGCAGGAACTGCGCGAGATGCGCGCCGACCGCAACCGGACCGACGCCCGGTCCGCCGCCGCCGTGCGGAATGCAGAAAGTCTTGTGCAGATTCAGGTGCGAGACGTCGCCGCCGAACTGGCCCGGCGCGGTCAGGCCGACCATCGCGTTCATGTTCGCGCCGTCCACATACACCTGGCCGCCGTGCGCGTGCACGATCTCGCAGATTTCGCGCACGTTCTGTTCGAACACGCCATGCGTGGACGGATACGTGATCATGATCGCCGCGAGTTTGTCGGCGTGCTGATCGGCTTTCTTCTTCAGGTCTTCGATATCGACGTTGCCTTGCGCGTCGCAGGCCACCACGACCACCTGCATGCCGGCCATCTGCGCCGACGCCGGATTCGTGCCATGTGCCGAAGCGGGAATCAGGCAGACGTTACGATGCGCTTCACCGCGCGACGCGTGATACGCGTGGATGATCAACAGGCCGGCGTATTCGCCTTGCGAGCCGGCGTTCGGCTGCAGCGACACGGCCGCGTAGCCAGTGGCCGCGACCAGCATCTCTTCGAGCTGATCGATCATTTCGCGGTAGCCGACGGTTTGCTCAGCCGGCGCGAACGGATGGATCTGGCCGAATTCAGGCCACGTGACCGGCAGCATTTCCGAGGTCGCGTTCAGCTTCATCGTGCACGAGCCGAGTGGGATCATCGAACGGTCGAGGGCGAGGTCCTTGTCGGACAGGCTGCGCAGATAGCGCAGCATTTCCGTTTCCGAATGATGACGGTTGAACACATGGTGCGTGAGGTACGTGCTGGTGCGTTCGAGCGCGGCCGGCACCGATGCGGTGTTCGACGCCGCGAGCTTGGCGTCGAGTGCGTCGACTTGCGGCACGTCGCTGGTGAAAGCCGCTTGCGCGAACACGGCGAGCAGATCGGCGAGATCGTGGCGTGTCGTGGTTTCGTCGATCGACAGGCCCACTTGCGTGGCGCTTACTCGACGCAGATTGATGCGCTTGGCGGTAGCGGCGTCGAGCAGCGCTTGCGTGCGCGCGCCGGTGTCGAAAGTAAGTGTGTCGAAGAAAGTTTCGTTGACGAGCTTATAGCCAAGTTGCTTCGCGCCTTCGGCCAGCAACGCGGCGATGCGGTTCACGCGCAGCGCGATCGTCTTCAGACCGTGCGGGCCGTGATAGACGGCGTACATGCTGGCCATGATCGCGAGCAGCGCTTGCGCGGTACACACGTTCGAGGTGGCCTTCTCGCGGCGGATATGCTGTTCGCGCGTTTGCAGCGCGAGACGCAGCGCGGGGTTGCCTTGCGCGTCGACGGTCACGCCGACGAGGCGGCCCGGCATCTGGCGCTTGAATTCGTCGCGCACGGCGAGGTAAGCAGCATGCGGGCCGCCGAAGCCAACCGGCACGCCGAAACGCTGCGTATTGCCGACGGCCACGTCCGCGCCCCATTCGCCCGGCGGCGTGAGCACGGTCAGCGCGAGCAGGTCGGCGGCAACCACCACGTGGCCGCCCGCAGCATGGATCGCATCGGTGAGCGCGCGATAGTCGCGCACGTCGCCGTTCACGCCCGGATATTGCAGCAGCACGCCGAACGCATTCGCGTTCGCCGCTTCCGCGGCCGGGCCCACTTTCACTTCGATGCCGACCGGCGTGGCGCGCGTCTTTACCACTTCGATGGTTTGCGGCAGCACGTCGTCGGCCACGTAGAACACGTTCGACTTCGGCTTGCCGATGCGTTGCAGCAGCGTCATCGCCTCAGCCGCGGCCGTGGCTTCGTCGAGCAGCGACGCATTCGAGATCGCCAGACCCGTCAGGTCGACGATCATCTGCTGGAAGTTCAGCAGCGCTTCCAGACGGCCTTGCGAGATTTCCGGCTGATACGGCGTGTACGCGGTGTACCACGCCGGATTTTCCAGCACGTTACGCAGGATCACCGTCGGCGTGTGCGCGTTGTAATAGCCCTGCCCGATGTAGGAGCGGAACACCTGGTTCTTGTCCGCGAGTTCGCGCAGCGCGGCGAGCGCTTCCGCTTCGCTCTTCGGTTGCGTGAAGGGGCCGAGCGGCAGCGTTTCGGCGCGGCGGATCGTCTTCGGAATGACGGCGTCGATCAGCGCCGCGCGCGACGCGAAGCCGAGAGCTTCGAGCATCGCTTGCTGGTCGGCCGTGTCCGGGCCGATGTGCCGTTCAGCGAAGGCGTCATGCACTTCGAGCGCGGCGAGCGAGAGAGGAGTGCGGTTCATCAGACGATCCGGGTGTTCGAGCTTCATGGGTGTTCCTGGCGGTGCGGCTGTCCGTTCGAAAAGGACACCGCACCTGTCGGGTTAAACGTAAAGGTAAATTCAGGCGCCGATGGATTTGGTGTACGCGTCGGCGTCGATCAGACGGTCTTGCGTGGCGTCCGCGGCCGGCTTGATCTTGAAGAGCCAGCTTTCGTACGGCGCGGTGTTGACCGAATCAGGCGTGTCGGCCACGGCGGTGTTGGCTTCGATGATCTCGCCCGAGACCGGCGCGTAAATATCCGAAGCGGCTTTTACCGACTCGATGACAGCGACGGTGTCGCCTGCCGTGACGGTCTTGCCCAGTTCCTGCACTTCGAAGAAGACGATATCGCCGAGCGCTTCCTGCGCGTGGTCGGTGATGCCGACCGTCAGCGTGCCGTCCGCTTCGGTGCGGACCCATTCGTGCGATTCGGTGTATTTCAGATCGGCCGGGATGCTCATCGGATGCTCCTATGCGGTGTGATTCGGTAGTAACTAAAAAGGGCCCTCCAACCTGTCGCTTCGCGCCAGGCCGTCTCAGAGGGAACAAGAAAACTTGGGGCGGCCCGGCGTTTTCTCGTGAAGGTTTGCGCACGCGCCGGTTTGCTTAAACCGCGAGCACTTTGCCATTGCGCACGAACGGCAGTTTTACCACGCTTGCAGGAACGTTTTTGTCACGAATCTGAACGTGAACGGTGTCGCCCGGCTGCACGCCCTTCGGCACGCGCGCGAAGGCGATCGATTCCTGCATGGTCGGGGAAAACGTGCCGCTGGTGATTTCGCCTTCGCCCTGCGGCGTGACCACTTTCTGATGAGCACGCAGCACGCCCGCCGCCTTGCCGTTTTCCTTCAGCAGGATCAGGCCGACGAACGCGGCCTGCGAACCGTCCGCTTCCAGCTTGCCCTTGCCGACGAAGTCGCGCGGCGAGGTCAGGTCGACCGTCCAGGCGAGACCGGCGTCGAGCGGCGAGACGTTGTCGTCCATGTCCTGGCCGTACAGGTTCATGCCGGCTTCGAGGCGCAGCGTGTCGCGCGCGCCGAGACCGGCCGGGCGCACGCCTTGGGCTTGCAATGCGTTCCACAGCGCTTCGACGTGATCCGCCGGGACGATGATTTCGAAGCCGTCTTCGCCGGTGTAGCCGGTGCGGGCGACGGTCAATTCGCCGAACGGCGTGCCTTCGATGCGGGCGGCGTTGAAGGGCTTCAGAGCCTCAGTGGCGGCGCGCGCGGCCGGCACGGTTTGCCAGACTTTTTCGCGTGCGTTCGGACCTTGCACCGCGACGATCGCGAAGTCGCGGCGCGGCGTGATGGTCAGGCCGAAGCCGCCTTCGGCGTTGAGTTGGCCGAACCAGGCGATGTCTTTGTCAGCGGTGCCGGCGTTCACGACCACACGGAAGTGATCTTCACCGAAGTAATAGACGATCAGGTCGTCGATCACGCCGCCATTCGGGTTCAGCAGGCAGGAGTACAACGCGCGGCCAGGCGTTTGCAGTTTGGCGACGTTGTTCGCCAGCGCGTATTCGAAGAAGGCGCGCACGCGCTCGCCGGTGAAATCGACGACGCACATGTGCGAGACGTCGAACATGCCGGCGTCGGTGCGCACGGCGCGGTGTTCGTCGATCTGCGAGCCGTAGTTGACGGGCATGTCCCAGCCGCCGAAATCGACCATGCGGGCATTGAGCGCGCGATGGGTGGCGTTGAGCGGGGTGTGTTTGAGTTCGGTCATGGGGCCTCGGGCATCTCGCGAAACGAAAAAGGCCATGCGGCGCTACGCCTCGCGGCCTTGCGGCTGCGAGCGTGGTTCTGCATGACCCCTCTGTCCTCGATACCTGAGAGATTGCGCTGCCGGGGTCACGTTGACGTGCCACGGTGAAACGCGCGCCCCTTCGGTGGGCAGCCTGCCAGAATCCGCTCGATTAAACGATGCAGACGGCTACTGCCGCTCTCCAGAGTGCGAAAAACCGGTGCCTTGATGTTGCCTGGACGCGGGTTTTTCGACGCGGTCGGTCCTTTTGCCTGAGAGTTTGCGGGTGTGCCCCTTCGGCGGCGCGGCCTGCGGTTTCCAGCGGCCAGCGCGCTCTCCCGACGCGTGCGGCGAATGTACGCGAGGGCCGGGGGCTTGTCAAATAAAGGCCCGCGAGCGGCGCGGACGTTGACGGGCCGCCTTCATGCCTGTCAAAAAAAGCGCGGGACGTGATGGCCGCGCTCGTGCTACTTCGATACCGGACCTGGAGCGATTATTCGCCTATGGCGTGTGCCGCGTTGTCCAGTTCCTGATTCAGCAGGCGCTGTTCGTCGCTGGACAGTCCGCCGCCGTGCTGCGCGGCCATGTCGTGTGCTTCGTGACGGATCACGTCGAGGCGATGGTGCAGCGCGCCGCCTTGCGGAGGCGGGTAGTAGCCTTGACTGACGCGGTTATCGATCCGGCGGCTGAGATTGTCGATGCGGCCGTCGACCTGACGCAGCCGCTGATCCGCGATCTGTTGCGGATTGGGACGAGGCGCCGGCGCGGGCTGAGGTGCCACCACACAGGCGGCGAGAGAACTGAGCAGGGCGCACGCGGCGAGCGCGCGGATAGTACGGGGCATGGACTCTCCGGAAGTCATTGTCGTTTGCGGTGCTACCCGGGTAGGAACGGATGACAGCCGCAACGCGCTGACCGGAGGCGCGGCGTTATTTGTAACGTTATGTTCCTTTCGGGCGTGTCAGGGTTTTGACCTGCGCGGCGCGGGTGGCGAGTGCCGTTTTAGGTACACAGACCGTTTCGACGCGCAGGCAAAGCAGTCAGCGAATCCGCTCGAACGGCAACCGGATGCCTTCTTCCGAACTACGGCCGGCAAGCTCGATAACCGTCATTACGTCGACAGCGTCCTGTGCGCTCACCGGGAATTTCACTCCATTCTGGATGGCGTCGGCCACCGCGATATAGAACCCGGAGTAATCGCCATTGCGCGTCGGCAACTCGCGCTCGACTTCCTTATCGCCTTCCAGCACGCGCAGCGCACCTGCGGCGTTGCCCGCGCCGAAGCCGTCGTCGCCCGGACGCAGGCCCGCCTTCAACTGATCTTCCTGGGTATCGAGCCCGTATTTCATATAGCTGCCGCGCGTGCCGTGGATGGTGAAGCGTGGCGCGACCAGCGCCGTCAACGCACTGGCGTGCAACACCACTTCGAACTCAGCGTAGCCGAGCTGGATATGCACGTAGTCCGGCGCACCGGCGTCGTCGCGATGCTTGCGCACCGTGGCCGACACGGTCTGCGGCGCTCCAAACAATGCCAGCGCCTGGTCGACCAGATGCGGCCCGAGGTCGAGCAGCAAGCCGCCGCCTCGCGACGCTTCCTCGCGCCAACGCTGCCGCACTTCCGGCCGGAATCGGTCGAAATGCGATTCGTATTGCGTGATCCGTCCCAATTCACCGCTCGCGAGCAGATCGCGCACGGTCAGAAAATCGCCGTCCCAGCGACGGTTGTGGAACGGTATGAAGAGTTTGCTTCGGGCGAGCGCGATATTGGCGAGCGTGTGCGCGTCGGCGGCGTTCAGCGTGACCGGCTTGTCGACCACCACGTGCTTGCCCGCTTCCAGCGTGCGGCGCGCCAGGTCGAAGTGCGTGTCGTTCGGCGTGGCGATCACGATGCAGTCGAGTTCATCGAGCGCCAGCAGCGCGTCGAGGTCCGCCACCACTTTCGTGTGCGGATAGTCGGCGAGCGCGCGCTCGGGCTGGCTCGTGGCAATGGCGGCGACGCTCGCGCGGCCGCAGTGCTCGATCACCGGCGCATGAAAGGTCGCGCCGGCGAAACCGTAACCCATCAATCCAATCTTCAGCGATGCGGACATGCGTGTCTTCCTGCAAAATCGGCGCGCCGCTTTGCCACCGCGGCGGCGGCGCGCAACACCGCAATTGTGGCATGTCCTGAGGGTGGGCCGTCAGCGTCGTGGTGGGCGTCCGTCGCCGATATCCGTCTGCACAATCGTGTTAACATCGCTGCTCTCGCGCGAACCGCAGCGGGCCGGACCACCTTCGCAGCGCGCGGGGCGCCCGTTCCAGCGGCCGGGACCGCGCAGCATGCCCCCGGGCCTTCGGCTGGCGAATTTGCGCTGCTACGCCCTCGACCGCCGCTTTCAACCGCTGCTTTCAACCGCATTACCCATCCACAGACGATGTCCGCAGGCCTGAACCCCGCTCAAAATGAAGCGGTCCGTTATCTTGACGGTCCGTGTCTCGTGCTCGCCGGCGCCGGCAGCGGCAAGACGCGCGTGATCACGCAGAAGATCGCGCACCTGATCGAGGCCAAGGGCTTCGAGCCGCGCCACATCGCCGCCGTCACGTTCACGAACAAGGCCGCGTTGGAAATGCGCGAGCGCGTGGGCAAGCTGCTCGAAGGCAAGACGCTCACCACGCCCGGCAAGGAAGGCCGCAAAGTGCCCGTCAATCAGTTGACGGTTTGCACGTTCCACTCGCTCGGCGTGCAGATTCTGCGGCAGGAAGCGGAGCACGTCGGCCTGAAGCCGCAGTTCTCGATCATGGATTCCGACGACTGCTTCGGCATGATCCAGGAGCAGGTCGGCTCGACGGACAAAGGCTTCATCCGCAAGATCCAGTCGATCATCTCGCTGTGGAAGAACGGCATGATCATGCCCGAGCAGGCGATCGCGATCGCCGCGAACGAGGACGAGCACCAGGCCGCGATCGTCTACCGCAATTACGTGGCGACACTGCACGCGTATCAGGCAGTCGATTTCGACGACCTGATTCGTCTACCCGCCGAACTTTTCGAGAAGAACGAGCAGGTGCGCGACCGCTGGCAGAACAAGCTGCGCTATCTGCTGATCGACGAGTATCAGGACACCAACGCCTGCCAGTACGAACTGGTGAAACTGCTGGCCGGCAAGCGCGCGGCGTTCACGGCGGTTGGCGACGACGATCAGGCGATCTACGGTTGGCGCGGCGCGACGCTCGAAAATCTCGGGCAGCTCAGCAAGGATTTTCCGAAGCTGCATCTGATCAAGCTGGAGCAGAACTACCGCTCGACGGTGCGCATTCTGACCGCCGCGAACAACGTGATCGCGAACAATCCGAAGTTGTTCGAGAAGAAGCTGTGGTCCGAACACGGCATGGGCGACACGATCACCGTCACGCCGTGCAACGACGAAGAGCACGAGGCCGAGTCCGTGGTGTTTCGGCTGTCGGCGCACAAGTTCGAACGGCGCGCGAATTTCCGCGACTACGCGATCCTGTATCGCGGTAATTTCCAGGCGCGCATCTTCGAGCAGGTGTTGCGGCGTGAGCGGATTCCGTACGTGCTGTCCGGCGGCCAGTCGTTCTTCGACAAAGCCGAAATCAAAGACATCTGCGCGTATCTGCGTCTGATCGCCAACGCGAACGACGACCCCGCGTTCATCCGCGCGATCACCACACCGCGCCGCGGCGTCGGCAATACGACGCTCGAGGCGCTCGGCTCGTTCGCGGGCCAGGCCAAGGTGTCGCTGTTCGAGGCGGTGTATATGGGCGGCATCGAGGCGCGTCTGTCGCCGCGGCAGATCGAACCCATGCGCGTGTTCTGCGACTTCATGCAGCGGCTCACCGATCGCGCCGAGAAGGACGCCGCCGGCACGCTGCTCGACGAACTGATGGATGCGATTCACTACGAAGCCTATCTCTACGATGCGTTCGACGAACGTCAGGCGCAGGCGAAGTGGCAAAACGTGCTGGAGTTCATGGAGTGGCTCAAGCGTAAAGGCACGAAGGCCGAGCCCGAAGGTGCCGGTAACGACGAAGCCACCGGCTACGACACCGCCGACGGTCTCGGCGACACCGGCAAGAATCTGCTCGGCCTGATCCAGACCGTGGCGCTGATGTCGATGCTCGAAGGCCGCGAGGAAGATCCCGACGCGGTGCGGCTCTCGACGGTGCATGCGTCGAAGGGTTTGGAGTATCCGCACGTGTTTCTGGTCGGCGTCGAGGAAGGCATCATGCCGCATCGCGGCGGTCCGGACGACGAGCCGATCGACGACGCGCGCATCGAGGAAGAGCGCCGCCTGATGTATGTGGCGATCACGCGTGCGCAGCGCAGCCTGCATCTGAACTGGTGCAAGAAGCGCAAGCGCGCGAGAGAGACGGTGGTGTGCGAGCCGTCGCGCTTCATCCCCGAAATGCTGCTCGACGACGCCCCGCCGCCGACGCCCGAAGAAGCGCCGATGTCGCCGAAAGACCGGCTCGCAAGTTTGAAGGCGCTGTTGCAGAAGCCTTGAGCGGGCGCTGCGAACGTTGCGCTCGCGGTCGCCCCGGATAGCAGCCAGCCTGACGCACGACGCGAACCGCGCAGGCCTGTATGCCGACCGAGTTAAAAAAATCCCTGCACGGCGGCGACGCGGTGCAGGGATTTTTTAGTGGTGCGGCAAACGCCGCGAGCGTTTTACTTCACCGCGCTGACCATATAGTCGACAGCGGCCTTCACGTCCGCGTCGGAGGCGGTCGAGCCGCCCTTCGGAGGCATCGCGCCCTTGCCGTGCAGCGCGTAGTTATAGACCGTGTCCATCGGCTCCTTCAGACGCGGCGCCCAGGCGTCCTTGTCGCCGAACTTGGGTGCGTTCAGCACGCCGGCCGCATGACAGGCCTGACAAACCTGCTGATACAACGCCTTGCCGGCTTGCGACGCGTCCGCGCTTTGCGTGCCGCCCGCTGCTGGCGCGGCTGCTTGCGGCACGCTGGCCAGGGCGGCCATCGCCGCGGCGGCCTGAGCCGCGCCCGCGTCCGAAGCGCCGGCCGGCGCTGCTGCCGCTGCACCGGATGCCGCCGCTGCCGCGCCCGGCGCCGGCTGAGCCGGTTCAGGGAAGCTTCCGCCGGAATTGTTCGCCATGTAGGCGACTGCGCGGGCGATTTCAAAATCGCTATAGTCGTCCGGGCTGGTGCCGCCGCGCGGCGGCATCGCGCCTTTGCCGGCGAGCGCCGTGTGCAGCAGCGTGTCGAAGCCCTGCGCGATGCGCGGTGCCCAGTCGGCGGTATTGGTGAATTTCGGCGCGCCTGCCGCACCCGACGCGTGACACGCAGAGCAAACGGCCTTGTAGACTTCCTCGCCACTCTTGTAGACGCGCGGCGCGTTGGCGTCGCGAATGTCGACCTGGGCGAACGGTTTGATGCGGGCGGTGACCTCGGCTTCGGAGAGAGAGTCGGTGCCGGCGCCGGTGCGTGTCGAATTGTCGACGTAGATCACTAGCAAAACGATGATGACGATGGGTACCGCAAAACTGGCAATGATCGCGGCGACGAGCTGTCCGGGGGTTTTGATCGGGGCTCCGTGTGGTGCTTCGCTCATGCTTGTCTCGTCTCCGTGGGTATGTGAGCGGTACAGCGTGACGGCAACTTCTTGTTCTTTAATCAGCCAGGACGATTATAGACGCAACATTTCGACGGCGGCGAGGGGCGCGGCGCGGTGTTCAGCAGGCGTTTACCCGCATCGTGAGAGTCGGCCGAAAGGCGCCGGATACCGCCATTGCGGCCGTCCGGTGGACGGTGTGGCCGAAACCGGGTATCCTTCCGGTCTCGCTTTGGCGTCGCATCCGCTCTGGTTGCCGCGCTTTCGTGTTGAAGCGCCCGTAGCTCAATGGATAGAGTACTGCCCTCCGAAGGCAGGGGTTGCTGGTTCGATCCCAGCCGGGCGCACCATAAAGAGTCGATCTCGCTCCAGGGCTTACACAGACAGACAGAAGAATGCGCTGAGCCCTTTTGTCTTTTTACGGTCTCGTCGTGTTCCGACGGACGCCCCCAACATCCGATACTCCCGCGCATAGCTCACCGGCGACCGCCCACGATCTCGTGCACATCGGCGGAATCGTCCTAAAAACGTTCGCCGTATCTGCGCTTCGATTAAGAAATCGGAAGTGTGAGCGTCTGTCAGCGGAAATTTCGCATTGCCGCATCCTATCCGCATAATTAGCATGCATTGGTCTGCAAATTGCATAACGGGTGGATATTCCGGAGCGGTATTTCGACATCCACTTCCCTGATCAATAAAGGTGTTGCGAAAGTATTCGCGCGCCGATTGTTTTATTTCGCAGGTCATGCACAAAATAACCCGGCTGGTTCTAACCGCATCGATCACGATGCTATCCAATTTCGTCCACGCGCAATCAGTGGCTCCTGAAACGGGCGTGAGCGAGTTTGCGGGTCCCTATGTGGGTTTCAAGGTGGGCGTGAATAATTCCGATGCTTCGGGCGTCGTCAACAAATCGTCGCACACCACGGTTTTCCCCGGTTTCACAGCTGGATACAACTTCGATGTCAACCGCTTCGTGCTGGGCGCCGAGGCTTTCGCTGATTTGCATCACGGCTCGGCAACATATAAAGACGGCGGGATCGATGCGAAATTCGGCATGCCGTTCAATCAGTTCATGCCATATGTACGTGCTGGATTGACGACAGACTGGCCGGATGTACGTTTCCACTGGGGTCTAGGCGTCGAATATAAGTTCGCCAAACACGTAAGCGCAGTGGGCGAATGGACAACCGACACCAGCAATCACGACGGCACCAAAAGAACAAATAACAGTTTCACAATCGGCGTGCAATATCACTTCAACTAAACCCGTTCGATTCGCGGCCGAGTGGTTAGCGCTTTAAGCGCCATATTTCAAACGCCTTCGCCGCAACAAGGTTGTTGAAAGCGTCCCTTGCCGTTAGAATCGCCCGGTCACTGGGGAGTAGCCTTCCTTCATCCTTTGAAGGAGAGCGCGTCAACATACTTGACCTGCGGGTCATGGCGCGTTCGACCGGGTCGGTTTGGCGAGACCATTGACGCACTGCTTCGTTCCGGTCGGACGGGGGCGTGCGTCATTGGTTGTCATCTGCGTCCGACCGCGGAGTTGCCCTGTGAAAAATCGTTGCCCCCTCCCAGTCCATCCGCCGCGCCTCTGCGTGTTTGCGGAGCTCCGCGCATGACCGGTCTCCTGTTCGAACTTGCCATCATGCTGGTCATCATTCTGGTGGCGGCCGAACTCTTCACCAATGCGCTCGAGCATCTAGGCGAACGCCTCAAGATCTCCGAAGGCGTGACGGGTTCACTGTTCGCCGCCGTCGGCACCGCGTTGCCCGAGACCCTCGTGCCGCTGCTCGCGATCGCGGGCGGCACGAGCGATAGCGCGGTCAATCAGGAGATCGGCGTCGGCGCGATTCTCGGCGCGCCGCTGATGCTTTCCACCCTCTCCACCTTCCTCATGACGCTCGCAGTTCTCGGCTCGCGCGGCGCGCGCGGCTGGGTTGCGCCGGAACGCACGGGCTTCGCGCGCGACCTCAACTATTTCCTGTGCGCGTTCGTGCTGGCCGCCGCCGCGATGTACGTGCCGCACGACCAGATGATCGTGCGGGCGCTTTTCAGCGTGGCATTGGTCGGCGTCTACGTCACCTATGTGGTGATGACCTTCCGCGCATCCAATCAGTTAGTCGATGCCGGTCACGGCACCGAAGCGCCGGGCAAGATGCTGATCTCGCGCCTCGGTGTGCCGACCAACCTCGCGACCATCGCGGTGCAACTGGCGCTCGCCGTCGCGTTGCTGGTATGGGGCGCGGAAGGCTTCATCCATGGTGTGCGCGGCGTGTCGCAGGTGCTCGGCGTGTCGCCGCTGCTGCTCTCGCTGCTGATCATTCCGATCGCCACCGAGTTGCCGGAGAAGGTCAACAGCATTCTGTGGATTCGCCGCGGCAAGGACACGCTGGCATTCGGCAACATCACCGGTGCAATGGTGTTCCAGGGCACCTTGCTGCCCGCGATCGGTATTCTGCTGACGCCGTGGGTGCCGCGCATCGAAGTGGTGACCGGCATTGTGATCACGCTCGCTGCCGCGGCCTGGCTGCGCATCAACGTGCGCGAGCGCGGCGTGCCGGTCTGGGCGCTGCTGGTTTGCGGCGTGCTGTACGCCGCGTATCTGGCGATTACGCTGACTCGCTAGGCGCGCTGCTCAGCCAGTCACCGCGAACCAGGCGAACATTCGCAGAAGGCCGCTCACCAGCGGCCTTCTGCGTTTCACGCTCAGTTCTTTGCAGGCGTGGTCGACGCCGACACTGCCGTCGTCGCACTGTCCGGCTTGAACACGGTCTTCCAGTCATCTTTCATATCGATGACGAGCCAGCCCTTCGCGCCGGCCTCGTCCAAACCCTTGTCGAGCTTGCCGCTCTTCGCCGCGCGGTCATACGCGTATTCGCGCTCCGCATCCGTGTGATGCACGAGCGCGGCGAGGCGCGGGCCGTCGCCTGCCGAGGTCCATTCGAGCATCGGCGCGTCGCCGTCCGCGTTACCGAACGCCATCACCGGACGTCGGCCGATCACGCGATCGATGGCCAGCGGTTTGGCCGAGCCGTCGACCAGCGTGTCGACCTGCGCGAGGCGCACCAGCGAGACCGCGCCGTTAGTCTGGCCGTACCGGTACTTGACCGTGCTGCCGATCACCTGCTCGGGCGGGATACCGTACATGCGCTGAGCCACGTCGCGGACGAACTCGACGTCGCCGCCCGTCACCAGATAGGTCTTGAAGCCGTTCGCGCGCAGATAGGCGAGCAACTCGAGCATGGGCTGATACGCGAGATCGGTGTAACGCCGGTTCAAGCGTGGGTCGCTCGCCGAATCGAACCATTGGTGCACGAGTGCGGCGAACTGATCGCCCGTCATGCCGGCGTGCGCCGCCGCCAATACCCGCATCGAGCCGGCGTCGCCGCTTGCCGCCACATTCTTGAGATTGCCTTTGAGGATCGAGCGAAACGGTTCCTGGCGCTTCCATTCCGGATGCCGCCCGGCCACCGTCTTCACCCGTTGCAGCGCGAACACCAGTTGTACCGAAGCGGGTTGCTCCGGCCACAGTGTGCCGTCGTTATCGAACACGGCGATCCGGTCGGCGCGCGGGATGAAGTCCTTGGACTCGGGCGTCGTCACCAGCGTAACGAAGTCGACGAGCGAGCGTCTGGTCTTCGTGTCGTTCCATGACGCCAACGCGGCGGCCGTCGTTGTGCCGGTCTGCGATACCTCGTCCTGGCGCGGCGTCACGGAGCAAGCGGAAAGAAGGACAACGGTGAAGGCGATGCAATATCGATGCAACGTGCGAATCATGAAAGCCTCATCGAAAGCGGTGGGTCGAACTTTGAGCGAGCGCCAGTCTAATGGGCCAGCGCGGTTATTGCAGCCGTTGTGGGATTTTTTCGACATGACGGTCGAGCCTGTCCGGCCACAACAAAATGCCAATCGAATAAGCGGGAAATTGAACGCGAATGGGCCTGGCTTTCGGCCGTGTTACAAATTTATCTCTGTCACTTCCAGAATCGTTGCTAGTATTCCTAACGATGCCAGCGTGGTGAATCTTCTTCTTTCCGCATGGTTCATTTGATGCGGCGTTTCTCGTTTCAAGGAGCGCTCATGCAAAGCCTGTATCAAGCTGCACCGCCTTCCCAGATCGTTCAAGTGACATAGCGCGCCTCATCGCCTATAAGAAATACCCGTAAAACGAGGCTCGATAATGGGTTACAACTGCGCGTTTGGGGTGGGGGCGTTATGCGCCGCCGCGTTCATGCCGTCGCCGGGCTTCTCTCAGGCATCCGCCGACGACGCTAATAAAAGCAATAACCCGCTCAATCTCGCTGCCTCTTTCAATCTCCAGAATTACTACACGCCGAGTGTGTTCGGCGCGAGTGCGCACACCAACGACCTGCTGCTTCGACCCACCGTGCCGCTTGGCCCGCACAGCCTGATCGGCGTGCCGCAAATCTTCCGTGGCACTTTCTCGATGCTGTCCTTAAAACGCGCGGGAATCCAGGCTTGGATCGCCGGATTGGCGTTGATCGTGTTGCCGTGCTTGCAAGCGGCGGCGCAGACGAGCGCGCCGGCCACCGCCGCCAATTGTGCGCGAAGCCCGACGCGGACGCCAACGCGCGCGGTGCGGCTCGCCGAAGCAGCTCGCCCAGATGCGGTTCCGCAGGAATGAGAATGCCGAACTTTCATTCAATGAGGACGATCATGAGTCAACCTAACTGTTTCCTCGCAGCCAGGCGACTCGTTGCCGGATTGTGCAAGGGCGCGCTTCTGAGCACCGTTTGCGTGAGTCTTTTCCAAACAGCGTGGGCGACTGAAGGCGGCATCGGCCGCCCGATCACCGGCATGCAGGTCACGCCATACGGCGGCGTCGTGCCGCCCACCAGCGACTGGATCGTGTCAGCCGCTACGATCTATTACGAAGGCTCGTTAGGCGCTAGCAAGTCGATTCCGATCGCTGGACAGGTCACGGCAGGCGTCAACGC
This sequence comes from Paraburkholderia sp. FT54, assembly GCF_031585635.1. Classification (NCBI taxonomy): domain Bacteria; kingdom Pseudomonadati; phylum Pseudomonadota; class Betaproteobacteria; order Burkholderiales; family Burkholderiaceae; genus Paraburkholderia; species Paraburkholderia sp. FT54. Next base: position 93,124 of record NZ_CP134195.1, read on the forward strand.
GACGGCCGAATACACCATCCTCGCCGCGGTCAAGACATGGGGGATCACCGCGAGCGGCTGGAACTTCGCGTCGTCGTTCGGCGTGCCGGTTCAGTACACCAACATCTCGTCGTTTCACGGCAGCTTGCCGAACGACCACGGCACGCAGTTCGCCGATTTCTTCTTCACGCCGGTCATTGCCGGCTATCACCTGACCAAGACCGATCATGTCGCATTGAGCGTGCAGATCTACGCGCCGACCGGTGCGTATAACCCGAACCGGCTCGCCAATGCCGGGCAGAACACGTGGACTTTCACGCCGACCATCGCCTATACGAAACTGCTTCCGAAAGAGGACATCGAGCTGTCGTTGAACTATGGCCTCGAGTTCTACACGCCGAACAGCGACACCCACTATCACAACGCGCCGCTCAGCGTGCTCGATTTGCTGGCCCTCAAGCGCTTCGGCAACGGCTGGGGCGTCGGCGTGGTGGGCGGCTATATCCAGCAGATCGGTCATGACACCGGCGGCATTGCGAACGTCCTCGGCGGCAGTCAGGGGCATGCGGTGGGCCTCGGGCCGATGGTCACCTGGTCGGGCAAGATCCAGAAGACGCCCGTGTCGGCTGCGCTGCGGTGGGTCAACGAATTCAACACCAGCAACCGGCCGAAGGGCAATGCGGTGCAACTGTCGGTCAACGCGACTTTTCAGTAACCCTGGCGTACCACCGTGCTACGGATCCTTCTTGTTGGGTGTGTGCTTCAGTGCAGGTCTCATAGGTCGTCGCCGCAAGGAGAGGTAATAGTGTCAAGACCACGCGAGGCGGGCGGCAAGGTGCGCATCGTCCTGCCTGAGGGCTTTCGCCGGACTTCTGGCGAGGAGCGCCTGCGGAATGACGCCGGATATGAGGCGGCTATTTCCAATGGCGTCGGCGAATGACGACGGTGTCGACCGAATGAGTTTATGGGCGCGTCGTAAACGCCAAAGCGCCGAGCAGCGTCGGGAAATGCCCTTAATTCGGTCGCGAGCACCAACAAAAACGCCCGCGCGAGGCGGGCGTGAGACGAACGAGTACACCAGGTGTAGTTATTGTTATTCTTTTTTTTGCCGTGCCGCGATCAGAGCATCGCGACGCGGTGATATTCCTTCATGGCGCTCGCGGAGCGCATTGCCCGGTTGTAGTCGGCATCGAGCTTTTCCTTGTTGTTCGCCGCCATCGCCATCACGGCTGCGTCGATCGCCTGAATACTGCGCATGATTTTGAGCGTCTCGCCGTCGACGTCGCCCGTCAGCGACATGAGCAGAGGGGCGCGCTGCTCGGTCAGCCGGGCGGCCTCCGGCCAGTCGGACTGCTGCGCGGCGTGCCCGATCGCCTGTGTCAAGTTAAGGAGGCCTTCGGCCTGTTCACGCGATGTCATGTCAGATCACCTCTTCGGCTTAGTTCTTGCCGTTTGCCAGCGCGCCGGCACTATTCGAGCCGCCGAACAGTTGTGTCAGATACTGCGAGTTGTTGTTCATCGTCGCCATCAAGGTGTTCAGAGCGGTGAACTGCGCCTGGTACTGGCTGGTGAGCTGGGCGGTGTAATCGCTCAGCGAGGTTTGTTGAGCCGCAATGCTGGTCAGGTCGGCGTTGATCGCGGTTGTTTCGGTATCCATGATACCGCCCGTCTGCGTGAACGTCGTGATGCTGTTGTTCAACTTGGCGGCGATGCCGGTCGTCGGGTTGAACAAGGCCGCAACGGTCGACGACGAGTTGGTCAGTGCGGCAGTCAGTGCGGTGTTGTCCGACGTCAGTGTGCCGTCCGCGTTCAACGTGATGCCGATCGAGGCTAGCGAGAGCGACGTGGTACTGCTATTCACACCGCCGCTGACGATACTCGCCAGCGAATTCTGGATTGTGTTGACCATCGAGTCGCCAAGCAACGGGCCCGCTTGCGAGCCTTGCGCCTGCGTGCCGTCGAACGACGTGAGCGTACCCATCGTCGTGACCATTGTGTTGTACAGGCTCACGAAGTTGGTGATCGCCGTGACTTCCGAGGTCGTGTCGGACGCAATGGTCAGCGTCTGGGTATTGCCCGTGGTCGTGCCCGATGACGACGTGGTGCCGAGCGCGGCGGCGGTCAGGTTCAACGTGACGCCTGCGATTGCGGTGGTCGAAGAGTTGCTCGAGCTGCTGATTGACGTGCCGTCAACCGTAAACAGCGCATCTTGCGCGGACTGCGTTTGGGTCCAGTTGCCGCCGCTCGCCGACGTGACCGACGAACTCGTCGCCATGCTGCCAAGACTCGAGATTCCGTTATCGCCCGATACGTTGCTCACGCTGGCGGTGATGGCCGTGGTGCCACCGCTCGTCGGACTCAGCACGAGTTGCGAGCCGCTCGAGGTGGTGACAACCTTTGCGCTGATGCCCGGATTGCCGACGGCGCCATTGATGGCCGAGGCAATAGCGCTCAACGTGTCGTTTGGCGAAGTGATGTTGACGCTCATCGAGTTGCTGCCGAGCGCCAACGTCAGCGTGCCGCTACCGAGTTCCTGCGTCGAGCCGAACGTGTTCGACGAGAGCGCCGGCGACGAGGTCACGCCGAGACTCGACAGGCCCGTGCTGCTTGAAGAGACGCTGATGGTGTTCGCGACGCCGGTGGTGGTCGAGCGCAGCACCAGGTGCGCGCCATCCGTACCGGTCACGATGGTCGCCGACACACCCGGATTGTTGGTCGCGGAGTTGATGGCCGCGGCAATGCCGCTCAAGGTGTTGTTCGTCGAGTCGATGTTGACGCTCATCGTCTGACTGCCGAGCGAGACGTTCAACGTTCCGGTGCCGATCTGCGCGATCGGGCTGAACGCGCCCGAGGAAATTGTTTGAGCCTGCGCGATCTGCTGGACCGAGATGGAGTAGCTACCCGCCACTGCGCCGACGCCGGCGGTTGCGGTGAGGCCCGAGCCGCTCGCGGTCGCGGTGTAAGACGCGAGCGTCGTACCGTTCGCGAGGTTGGTCAGGCTGGCTTGCAATGCCGCCAGCGCGGCCTTGAGCGTGCCGATTGCGGAGATCTTGGTGTTGTCCGCGGTGCTTTGGGCGGTCAGTGCCGATAGCTGGCCGGCCGTCTTCGAGTTGACGAGCGCTGTGACCAGCGAGGAGACATCAAGCGACGAGTTGCCTGTGGAGCCGCTGATGATCGACTGTGCTGCCTGCTGAAGCGCGGCATTGTTGGCTGCGGTTGTGGCGGCAGCGGTTGATGCTGTCGAGACGGTTGACATGGAGCGGCTCCGGGCGTCGGTGAGTCAGTAAGGCGTAGGTGTTTATTTGGAATGCAGAGCGGGAGGCCGTGCCTCCCGTCAACCTCGAACTATCGCATACGCGTCGCGCGCTATGTGCGGCGCGTATGTTTTTACTGCGTGAAGCCTTACTGCAGAAGCTTGAGAACTTGCTGCGGCAGCGAGTTCGCCTGGGCTAGCACTGAGATACCAGCTTGTTGCAGCACTTGCGCCTTGCTCAGGTTCGCCGTTTCTTGTGCGAAGTTGGCGTCGGTGATTTGCGACTGAGCTTGCGACAGATCGGTCGACTGAGCTTGCTGCGTCGTGGCGATTGCGGTGAAGCGGTTTTGTGCTGCACCCAGCGTTGCCTGGATGTTGTTCACCGTCGTCAGCGCGTTGTCGATGGCTTCCATTGCCTGGTTTGCACCGGTCGTCGTGCTGATGTTGATGTTCGAGACCGTCGGCGGCGCGTTGTTGGCTGCGATCGTGCCGAAGTTGCTGGCCGGTGCAGCGCCGATGGTGCCGGAGAATGCCAGCGTAGCGGGGGCAACGGGGGGGCCGGCAACCGCGTTGGCGGAGGTGCCAAAGACCGCCGCCGTGACGCTAGCCGACAACTGTGTGCCGTTCTGATCGAACAAAACCATGCCACCGCTGCCGTCCGACTTCGCCGTGATCGAGGTGATCGCGTTGGACGGGCTCGCGCCAGCGATGTCCACACCGGTCTTCGAGTCGATACTGATACCACCGATCGTGCCCAGCACCGTGCCCGAGGTCACGCCAGCCACATTGTTGGCGTTGATGCCAGCCAGAGCCGTTGTCGGATCCAGGGCGCCACCGGCAGCAGCGGTCAGCGAGCCGGTCGTCGGCGTGGCGCCGAACAACGTTTGGACGGCGCCGCCAGCGGCAGTCGAAAGCTGCTGGTTGTTCTGATCGGTGAAGGTGTAGCCGCCATTGCCGTCGGACAGCACGTTGATCTGGGTGATCTCGTTGCCTGCGCTCGTGCCGTTGACCCATGCTGCGCCTGCCGAATCGACCGACACGGCGATCGAGCCGAGCGTTGCGCCTGCCTGCACCTTGCCGCCTCCGAGCGTTGCGGAAGACAGGCTTTGCGTCAGGTTCAGGTTAACCGTCTGGCCAACGCTTGCACCGACCTGGAACGACACGCTACCTGCCGAACCGTCCAGAATGTTCTTGCCGTTGTATGTCGTTTGGGAAGCGATACGGTTCACTTCAGCGATTTGCTGCGCAACTTCCTGTTGCAGCGATGCTTGGTTATCAGCCGTCAGGCCTCCGCTCGAAGCTTGCACCGCGAGCTGGCGAATACGTTGCAAGCTGGCCGTGATCTGGCTCAGACCGCTCGATGCCGTCTGAATCATCGACACACCGTCGTTCGCGTTCGACACGCCCTGGTTCAGGCCGTTGATCTGCGTTTGCATGCCAGTCGAGATTGCCAGACCTGCTGCATCGTCAGCCGCGCTGTTGATGCGCTTGCCCGACGACAGACGCGTGATGGCTTGCGAAAGGGCGCTTTGCGAGCCATTAAGGTTTTGCTGTGCAACCAGCGAGTTGATGTTGCTATTGATTCCGAGCATGGAAGATCTCCTAAATAAGCCTTGAGCCCAATACGCCACGTTGGCATCGGCGGAAGCACTCGTTCATTGCTGGCCGCCTCAGTGAAGGTTGACGGCCCCACTAAAAAAAACTTGAGGGGACTTTGTGCAATGGCGAGTCAAACGTTTTCCATGCGGGCTTATTGCAATGTCGCTGAAAGCCGCTTGCAGCCTTGCTCGGCAGACGCGCTGCAAGTATTGAAAAGGCGGCGTATTCTCCTTTTCTCTTGTGACAAACCTTGGAGAAATCATGCAAAAGCGAAGGATTGGGCGTTCGGAATTACAGGTCACTCCGCTTATGTTCGGCGGCAATGTTTTCGGCTGGACTGCCGATGAAGCCACCTCGTTTTCGATTCTGGATGCGTTTGTCGACGCAGGTCTCGACTTTATCGATACCGCCGATGTCTATTCCGCATGGGTGCCCGGCAACCAGGGCGGCGAATCGGAAACCATCATCGGCAAGTGGTTTCGTCAGAGCGGCAAGCGCGACAAGATCGTGCTCGCCACCAAGGTCTCGAAGCATCCGCAACGCAAGGGGTTATCGGCGGCGAACATTCAGGCGGCGGTCGAGGATTCGCTGCGGCGCTTGCAAACCGACTACATCGACGTCTACTTTTCTCACGACGACGACACCGAAACGCCGCTCGCCGAAACACTCGGCGCCTATCAGAAGCTGATCGAGGCCGGCAAGGTGCGGGTGATCGGGGCGTCGAACTACAGCGGCGCGCGGGTCGAGGAGGCGCTCGCGGCGTCCCGCCAGCATGGCCTGCCTGAATATCAACTGCTGCAGCCGGAGTACAACCTGTATGACCGCACGGAATATGAGCGCGACATCGAACCGGTGGCGCTCGCCAATCAGCTTGGCGTGGTGGTGTATTACAGTCTGGCGAGCGGCTTTCTGTCCGGCAAGTACCGTTCGAAGGCGGATCTGGCCAACAAGGCGCGCGGCAGCCGGGTCGAAAAGTATCTGGACGAACGCGGCTTGCGAATTCTCGCTGCGCTAGACCGGGTTGCCGAGGCGCATGGCAGCACGCCGGCCACCGTCGCTCTGGCATGGCTGATCGCGCGGCCGAGCGTTACGGCCCCCATTGCCAGCGCGACGTCGGTCGACCAGCTCGAAAGTCTCGCGGCGGCCGTCCACCTGATGCTGACGGGCGCCGATATGCGCGAACTGGACGAAGCGAGCGTCTGAAGGCGCGGCAGGCGACCTGGCGCAATCCCTAAACCCCTGGTAGGATGGGGAGTTTCCTGATATCATCGGGAGTGAATTGAGATCTTTGCCTGTTTCGTCAATGCTTTTTCGTTGATGAAAGGTTGGCGAAACGGCAGCAGACGCGGCTTTTGCATTGTGTCTGTCCGCGTTCCGCGGTGAACTCCCCACCTCTCTTTTCCGGCCTCCGTGGCCGCTTTGCCTCTCGTTTCATTCGTGGTTTGGCCGGGTTTTACCCGCGTTTGCCTGTTACTGGCCATGAACTGAAACGACCGGAGGGCCGGCGCGTGAGCGGTATGCCGCCACGCAATTTACCCCTATCAAGTGATTGAGTTAGGAATTAAATGACGACGATTCTTCTGAAAGAAAACGAGCCGTTCGAAGTGGCGATTCGCCGCTTTCGTCGCGCAATCGAAAAGAATGGCCTGATCGCTGAACTGCGTGAACGCCAATCGTACGAAAAGCCGACCACGGCACGTAAGCGCAAGAAGGCTGCTGCTGTGAAGCGCCTGCACAAGCGCCTGCGCAGCCAGATGCTGCCGAAAAAGCTGCACTAAGCACGCTTTTCCGCACGGCCGAACGGCGGTGTGAGCTTCGAAAGAAGCCACATCGCCGTTTTGCTTTTTGGGCGTGCGGTGGAGCGGTTAGCCTGAAATGGGCGGCCAACGCGGCCCGCGTGGCTCGCGCGCCTTGGGGCGCGCTTGTAGATGGCTAATGGTGGGTGCACTGCGACGCCGGCGCCGCATCGGTATCCCGGGGAATCGGTTTATGCAGCGCTTTTCAGGCGGTCGGCGGAAAGGCCGAACTGGCGGGCGATCGAGCTTAGGCGTTCAAGCCATTCCCAGGTGCCGAATACGTCGTGGACGTTTTGCAGGCAACTGAGCAGGTCGACGGTGGCCGGATCGTACACATTGATGCGTGAGCGCAGGAGTGCCTTCTTCAGCGCGGACACGCCGACGTCCATGTACGCCGGCATCTCCGCCGGCGTTTTGCCGATGAAGCGCACCGGGATGCCTTCCATCGCAGTCATATAGTCGCGCGGCTTGATGAAGCTGCCGACCGGGCAGCCGCCGCAATAGCCGCGATAAGCCCCGCCGCCGCGCGGCAGCAGCGCGGCGCGCTTCTGGCTCAACAAATGACCCACGGCTTGGTCGAAAATCTCCTGTTGCGTCAGGAAGTTAAGAGTTTTCATGGTTGGTCTCCCGGGGCGTTGCGCAGCGGTTATTCGTTGTCTGAGCGCATGACCAGCAGTATCGGGCGTGCTCCGTTCGGCGAAGCCCGGACTAACACGGCGAAACGCCGCCAATTCCCGGGTTTGGCTCGTTTTCCACGATGCTCCCCATGCCACGGGGTTCGCCGACTGCCGCAACCGCAGCTCATAACCGTATAACGACCGACATACCCCGGAAGCGCAGCAGGGCTTTACCGGATGAGCGCACCGCGCTGGATCCGGCGACATGGTGCGTCGTGTTCTCGCCCTCCCGGCCTTGCGTCGCAAGGTAATGGCCGGACACGCGCTGCGGTGCCTGGGAGTTTCCCTGAGCCGCCCTTCTTTGTTAGAACAGCGGCACTAAGCGCGGGTGAATACCGGGCGCCTTAGCCCGCTTTGCGATTACGTCCTTTCTTGCCAAGCGCTGCGCATCGCGCGCGGCACATGCAACTCGCCTCGTGGTCGTTCACCATGCCGACCGCCTGCATGAACGCATAACAGATCGTCGAGCCGACGAACTTGCAGCCGTAGCGCTTCAGCCCCTTGCTCAGGGCGTCCGAAATCTCCGTCGACGCAGGCGCCTGCTTGTACGAAGCCCAATCGTTCTGGATCGGCGTTTGATCGACAAACGACCACACGAAGTTGGCGAGCGAGCCGTGTTCGGCCTGAATCTGCTGAACGGCGCGGGCGTTGGTAATGGCCGCCTCGATCTTGCCGCGATGGCGCACGATACTTTCGTCCTTCACCAGCGTCTCCACGTGCTTTGGCGTAAACCGCGCCACCTTCGCGATGTCGAAGTCCGCGAAAGCGCGGCGATACCCGGCCCGTTTGTTGAGAATCGTCGACCACGACAAGCCGGCCTGAGCGCCTTCCAGCACGAGCATCTCGAACAGATGTCGGTCGTCGCGCGAGGGCACGCCCCATTCGGTGTCGTGATACTGTGCGAGCGCTTCGCTCGATACCCAGTTGCATCGCTGTGTCACTGTCGCGCTCCTGCGTTGTGATGTCGCCCGCCAGCATAGCCGAAGCGGTGCGCACTGCAAGCTGGCCGTTCGGCCAATTGCCGGATTGAAACCGACCTGCCACGCTATGCGTTATTCATCCACGGAACCCATTCGATTCCATGAACAAAGACCTCTTTCTGATCGGCATTGACGGCGGCGGCAGCGGCACGCGGGTCGTGCTCGGCGACGCGCAAGGCCGCGAGCTGGCACAGGCGGCAAGCGGGCCGTCGGGTTTGGGACTCGGCGTCGAACGTGCGTGGCAGGCCATCGCGGCCGGCTGCGGCGACGCATTTGCAAGTGCCGGCATGGCGCTGGACTGGTCGCGCTGCGTGCTCGGCTGCGGATTGGCAGGCGTCAACAATCGCGACTGGCTGGCAGCGTTTCGCGCGCAAGCGCCCGCGCTAGCGGGACTCGCCGTGGAAAGCGATGCCTACACCACCTTGCTGGGCGCGCACGGCGGCGCGCATGGTGTGATCGTCGCGCTCGGCACCGGCAGCGTGGCGGCCGTGCTGGATGGCGAAAGCGAATGCCGCCAGGTTAGCGGCTACGGCTTCCCGTCAGGCGACGAAGCGAGCGGCGCATGGCTTGGACTGCGGGCCATCGTGCATGCGCAGCAAGCGCTCGACGGGCGCGGTCCCAACGACGATCTGGCGCAGGCGCTGATCGCCCACACCGGCGCGCACGACCGCGACAGCCTCGTCGTCTGGCTGTGCGAAGCCAATCAGACGGCGTATGCGAGGCTGGCGCCGATCGTCATCGCCCACCGCAAGCATGCGTTCGCGGCGCGTTTGCTGGGCGAGGCTGGCGTCGAAGTGGGCAAGATGATCGCCGCGCTGGATCCCTCGACGAGCCTGCCGGTCGCGTTGTGCGGCGGGCTCGGCGCGCCGCTGCGCGAGTACGTGCCCCAGATTTATCAGGCGCGTTTGCGCGAACCGCTGGCCGACTCGGCGCACGGCGGATTGCAGCTGGCACAGCGCGAAGCGGCTCGCGTCAGCGGCTAAAACGGCGAGCCGCGGCGCGCCCGAGTCATGCCGTCGGGGCTGGGAATCGCCGGGCATGGCGGCCGCTTTCCGGCGAATGCGGCCGGCAACGGTAAAATACGCGCTTTGACGCTGCCCGACTCCTCACACCATGTACAAAGTCATCGCCACGGATCTCGACGGCACGCTGCTCAACGCGGATCACCAGGTGGATCCGTTCACGGTCGCCACCGTGCGCAAGCTTGAGGGCGACGGGTTGCGGTTCGTGATTGCAACGGGCCGCCATTATTGCGACGTCGCCGGTATTCGCGACCTGCTGGGCATCAGTCCGTATTTGATCACGTCGAATGGCGCGCGTATCCACGCGCCGGACAACACGGTGATCCATGCGGACGACCTGCCTCCGGCCATCGTGCAAAGATTGGTGCAGCCGGAAATCGCCGGCACGCATGGCCGCGTGATCGTCAACCTGTTCGCCGATCAGGCGTGGCTGATCGACCGCGACGCACCGGATCTGCTGAAGTTTCACCAGGACTCGGGCTTCACCTATGAGGTGACCGATCTGCCGAAACACGACGGCGTCGACATCGCGAAAGCCCTCTACATTGGTGAGCCCGCCGATCTCGCGCAGGTTGCGGCGAATCTCGCGCGCGAATTCGGCGACGCCCTGTACGTGACCTATTCGCTGCCGGACTGCCTGGAAGTGATGACGGCGAACGTATCCAAGGGCCGCGCGCTGCAGATCGTGCTCGAGCGCCTCGGCGTCCATGCCTCGCAATGCGTCGCTTTCGGCGACAACATGAACGACATCGATCTGCTGGAGACGGCCGGCCATCCGTTCATGATGAACAACGCCAATCCCGACCTCATGACGCGTCTGCCGAACGTGCCGCGCATCGGCAACAACTTCGAAGCGGGCGTCGCGCACCATCTGCGCAAGCTTTTCTCGCTCGACGACGAACTGATGTCCTAGTGAGTGGAAATGAAAACGGGCCGCGTCCATCCTCATGGACGCGGCCCGTTTCTTCGTGCGAGGCTTCTTTCTTACGGTTCCTGCGGTTATCGGAGGCGTTGCGCGCCGACGGTTGGCCGAGGCCAGCAAACCGCCTTATTAGCCGCTGAACCGCTGACCGACCAAAAGATTACCCGTGCCATCCGCCACGGCGGTCGCGGTCGCCATGGTCGCCCCGGTTATCGTGCCCCCAGCCGCGGTCATTGTGGTTCCAGTTGCGATCATATCGATGATCGCCACGATAGTAGTCGCCGCGATCGTAGCGGTGGTCCCAGCCGCCGTTGCCGTAGTAGACCGGTTGCGGCGCCGCGTAGACCGGAGCCGGGCGGGTGTAAACCGGTGCGCCGAGCGACAGGCCGATGTTCAGATCCGTATGCGCTTGCGCGACACCGCATGCGCCCGCTGCGAGTCCTGCGGCAACCAGCAAGTGAGTGACGATGCGTTTCATGTTTGTTCTCCTGTGAGGCGACGTATGTTTGTCGCACAGGACCAATCTACGCACTCCCGTCGATAGGTGCTGCGACGAGATGTTACGGACTGCAAGCATCGTCGCAGGGTTTGAAAGGCGTGAACAGCAGGACGCGAATGAGCCTCGAACCATGCACTGTCGCGTCAAAGCCCTGCCGTGCATAGGTCCGCGGCCCATAGAACCGTAGCCAGGCGCGCTCGGCGCCACGTTCTAACCAAATCCGGCGGACGCCTGCGTAATTGCGGCTTACATCTGTATTACCCAATTAATCTGCCGCGCTCGAGGAAGCCGTCGATCCAGCCGCCGCCGACGCGCCCGGCAGCGCCGCACAAGGGCAATCGGTCGCGCGTCCATCCAACCCCTGGCGATCATGTTTGAAGCTGGCGCGCGCGGTGCCGTTCTGCCAGTCGAGGCGAACAATATAGATACTGTCGAAGTCGTCGCTCTTCCAGTTCGGAACATCCGCGGCATTGCCGCCATGCGCGCTCAGCATCTGACGCAATAGCTTCACGATGAGCTTGTGCTCCCACGCCACGACGATGAGCTTGTTGCGATTGGCCGGATTGACGAGCGCAGTGCCGAGCTGGTCGATCTGAGCGAAACCATAGGGGGTTTGCACCGGCATCTGGAACTGGATGGCGGTCGGCTCGATCGTCGCAAGGGGCCGGATGTAGTAGTAGGGCTTGCCGCTGTCGTCTTTTTGCTGGCCGGGATCGGGTGCGTAGATCGCATCCGGTTTGCCGAACTTGGCCGCGATCACGGCCGGCAAGGCCAGCGCGCGGTTGAGTCCCTGACAGTTGAGCTGGCCGTAGCCTTTGGCGGGTTTCTCGCCATGCCGCACGAATATGAGCGTTTCCGTCTGGCCGTCGGCCGCATGCGCAGTGGGCAGCGCCAACACGCCCGCGCACAAGCTCACGACGGAGAGTGCGACGCCATGCAGGAATCCGCGGAAACGCTTCATAGGTAGCACCTGTGCGAGCTTGGGAAGTCGCACAATTCTAGCAGCGGCGACGAGCGAACCGTCGCGGCGCTTGTCGAGGTGTCGGCGCAGTCGGCGGCAAAGCAAAGCGGGCGCCGTGGCGCCCGCTTTTGCTTGCCTGTATGACAGCGCGCGAGGATCAGTCGAGCGCCAGCTTCTGTGAATTGCCGCTGCGGCTTTCAGCGATGACCGGGTACAACACGCCCGCGATCACCGCGCCGAGGATCGGCGCAACCCAGAACAGCCACAGCTGGTCCATCGCCGCACCGCCGACGAAGAGGGCCGGGCCGGTGGAACGCGCCGGATTCACCGACGTGTTGGTCACCGGGATCGAGATCAGGTGGATCAGCGTGAGGCACAGGCCGATGGCGATCGGTGCGAAGCCGGCCGGCGCGCGCTTGTCGGTCGCGCCGAGAATGACGAAGAGGAAGAAGCCGGTCATCACCACTTCGCAAATGAACGCCGCAGCGAGCGAGTAATGGCCCGGCGAGCGTTCGCCATAGCCGTTGCTCGCGAAGCCGCTGGCGACGAGGTCAAAGCCGGGCTTGCCCGACGCGATGAGCGACAGCGCCAGCGCACCCAGCGCCGCGCCGATCACTTGGGCGACGATGTACGGCAGCAGGTCGCGCGCCGGAAAGCGGCCGGCGACGGTCAGGCCGACGCTCACCGCCGGATTCAGATGGCAGCCTGAAATGTGGCCGATCGCAAAAGCCATGGTCAGCACCGTCAGGCCGAACGCGAACGACACGCCCACGAAGCCGATGCCCAGACCGTGGACCGGGCCGGCGAAGTTAGCGGCGAGGACAGCGCTGCCGCAGCCCCCGAGCACGAGCCAGAAAGTGCCGAACAACTCGGCGGCAAGGCGTTTTGACAGCTGCATGATTGGTAATCCTAAAAAGATTGATGCTTCCGCTAGCACGCGCGGCCAAGTCCGTCGGCATGCCTTGAACGCGCAATTCTAGGGAAGACCCGCCAAATCAGGTGTCAAGAATTGTCAATGTGGTGTCGCCTTTACCTTTTTATTGCGAGATAAAGATACCGTTTTACAATTCACCGGCCTTAATAATTATCAGAGGATATCTTGCTAAATCGGTATTCTTGTCCATTGCGAATTTTTATAATTGCAGTTAGTCTGCGAGCCAATGAGTTCTAGAAAAGGGGAGAACCGGAATGTCTCAATATGCAGACCTCAAGGCGCAGATCGCCAAATTGCAGGCACAAGCAGAAGAAGCGCGCCGTACTGAAATCGACAATGTGGTCGCCGACATCCGCCAAAAGATCGCTGAATACGGTCTGACAGCGCAGGACCTCGGCTTTGCGGTCGCCGCCAAGCGCGGCCGCCCGCCCAAGAAGGCGCCGCTGCCGGCGAAATACCAGGATCCCAAGTCGGGCAATACGTGGAGCGGGCGCGGCAAACCGCCCAAGTGGATCATCGGTAAGAATCGCGAGCGCTTTCTGATTGGCGCAGCTTGAGCCGATTGCCGGCCGCGGCGAAAGCCAACTGAAGGTCTATTGGCATTCGGTGTTTATTCGCTGAGGGCTAATCCGCGATGGAAGCGCATCCATACCCGTATTAAAAAAAGCCGCCCTCGAGGGGCGGCTTTTCTGGACAAACAAGCGGGATAACCTGAACTTACCGCTTGCGCAAACGATTCACACGACAATTTGTCCCACTATTGATCTGCCAATCGGAAAAGCTGCGCGCGGCGGATTCCGATACTCGAGCGACTGGGCGAAAACTGCCCAGCCGCATGAACGCGGCGTTTTAGCCCACCGCGACTTGGCGCAATACCGGCCGGCGCGTCGCTTCGATCAGTGCCGAATAGCCATCCACGTAATTCTGGGCCATCGTCTTCGAACTGAAGCGGCGTTCGAACTGGGCGCGGATTTCAGTGCGCGACAGTTCGTCTAGGCGTTGCAGCGCCGCGACCGCGCCTTGCACGTCTTCGACGATGTAACCCGTCACGCCGTGGTCGATCACTTCCGGCACCGAACCACGGTTGAACGCGATCACCGGCGTACCACAAGCCATCGATTCGATCATCACGAGGCCGAACGGCTCCGACCAGTCGATCGGGAACAGCAGCGCCTTGGCGCCGGAAAGGAATTCGGGCTTCTGCGCCTCATTGATCTCGCCGACGAATTCCACGTGCGCCTGCGACAGCAGCGGCTCGATTTCACGCTTGAAGTATTCCTGATCGGCCTTGTCCACCTTGGCGGCGATCTTCAGCGGCAAACCGCTTTGTGCAGCGATCTTGATAGCTGTATCGACGCGCTTTTCGGGACAAATACGGCCGAGGAACGCCAGGTATTCCGGCTTCTTGTGGGTTTGCGGCGTGAGCAGTTGCTCCGGCAAACCGTGGTAAATCGTGTTCAGCCAGTTCGCTTGCAGTAGCGGCGCGCGCTGTGAATCGGAAATCGAGACCACCGGCACGTTGGAGAACGCATCGAACACCGGTTGCAGTTCGGGCAAGTCGAGGCGGCCGTGCAGCGTCGTCACGAACGGCGTGTCCATCGTCGTGAAAAGCGGGAATGGCATGTAGTCGAGGTGAAAGTGCAGCACGTCGAACTCATGCGCAACCTTGCGCACCTTTTCCATCATCAGCACGTGCGGAGCCAGTGCGTCGCGGATTGTCGGATCGAGACGCAGCGCGCGAGGCCAGCAGGCGTCGAGGTTCGCCGAAGTGACCGAGTCGCCGCTCGCAAACAGCGTGACGTCGTGGCCAAGGTCGACAAGCGCTTCGGTCAGATACGACACGACGCGTTCGGTGCCACCATAGAGTTTCGGCGGGACAGCTTCATACAACGGCGCAATTTGTGCGATTCGCATGCGTTTTCTCCTGAACAGAACGGCATCGCACAGCGGCGCTCGGGTAGAGCGAGGAGCGAATGCCTGACGGACGGTTGGGCGCGGTAAGCCGCCGCCCGGGGGTGCTCCGAACCTGCATCGGGTTATCCCTTAGCTTCATTATCGGGATCGGCCGCGCTAATTCGAGTTATTTTTCAAACGCTTAATGTTGTTACAGCGCGAAACATGGTCCGTTACACGTCGTGTGGACGTATGGATGGCCGCGAACGCTGCGAAACAATCAGCAAGGCGCGGGCCCGGCATAGACAGAACGGCGCCTACACGCGGTGTGTTGCAGAGAAGTGAAAACGTCTTATAATTCTTCCTCACCGCTGCACGGTGCGGACAGCGAGTCAATCAGACTCACCATTTGGTTCACATTGCCAGCAGCAACCTCACCAAGGCGCATGGAAAGTTCCAAATTGCGTCTATGGGGTTCCATCAATCCGCTCACTGACCCGGCTCTTGTAGGAAAAATTCCTACAACAATGACGGATTAATCCGTCAATCAGGCTGGGTGTCTGTCCGATTTTCGTCCGCCCCCCCTTTCGCCACAATGCTCGCAAGACCAGAAACGAGCCGATTCGTGCGGTTTCAGTGCGCGCGTTCGAGCAAACGTTTCCGTAACGGCCTGACCAGCCAGATACACCCCGGGGGAATCATGAGCGCGACAAGCGATATGCTCAATGAGATCAGAGAAGTTAACCTGTCTTATCTCCTGCTCGCCCAGCGACTACTGCGCGAAGACAAGCCGATGGGCATGTTTCGCATGGGGATTTCGGACCAGTTAGCCGATGTGCTCGCCAACCTGTCGTTGGCGCAGACCGTCAAGCTGGCAGCGTCCAATCAGGTGTTGTGCCGTTTCCGTTTCGACGACCATGCCGTGCTGTCCGCTCTGGCGGATAAAGGCAAATCCAGCGCCGTGGCCCAAGCGCATTCCGCGATCCTGATGGCAAGCCAGCCAGTCGAGCAACTCGGCTGATGGCTCGTTGTATTTCAAACAAAGCGATCAGGACGGGGGACACGCAAACGGATGGCCTATAAGAGTGTTGTGCTCGAAGTCAGGGAAATTACCCTGGCAATCGAACTGATCGAGCTTGGCGCGCGTTTGCAATTGCTGGAAGCGGAAACCAGTCTGTCGCGCGACCGGCTCATCAAGCTATACAAGGAACTGAAAGGGGTCTCGCCGCCCAAGGGCATGTTGCCCTTTTCGACCGACTGGTTCATGACCTGGCAGCCGAACTTTCACTCTTCGCTGTTCTACAACATCTACCGGTTCATGGCCGGCCATGGCGGCTGCCTGACGATCCAGTCGATCGTGAAGAGCTACCGGCTCTATCTGGAACACGTCCAGCTGCACGACGACGAGCCCGTGCTCAGCCTCACGCGCGCCTGGACGCTGGTGCGATTTTTCGACTCCGGGATGTTGCAAATGACCGCCTGCTGCCGTTGCGGGGGCCATTTTGTCGCGCACGCGCACGATCCGCAGCACGCGTTCGTCTGCGGACTGTGCCAGCCGCCGTCGCGCGCGGGTAAGACAAAGAAATTTGCCGACGCCCGGGCCCGCGAGACCCTCGCCGTTCTCGAAGTTTGATCGGGAAGTCGGCCGCCGGTGCGCGGTGCGCCTTCCATCTCCCGTGCGGCGGCCTTTCCGGGCCGTCCGCACGACGCCTGGTCCAGCCGGACCGCCCGCATCCGCCTCTGCTTTAAACCGGAGCGACGAGCCGCTTTTCCGCGAAAGTTTTCCGCTTCGTTGCCGTAAACCAGATTAACGACGGTCACCGTCGCTTCTTTGTGAGGGCTCGGCAGTGCTGATTTTCGTGGGAACACTCGTGACGCTTTTGTCCGTTTTCGGCGGTTACGCGCTGGAAGGCGGCCATCTCGGCGCGCTGCTGCAGCCCGTTGAAGTGCTGATGATCGTCGGCGCAGGCGTCGGCGCGTTCATTCTGGGTAACGGAATGAAGACGATCAAGGCGACGCTGCGCGTCATTCCAACCCTCTTCAAGGGCGCGAAGTACAACAAGGATGTCTATATGGAGCTGATGGCGCTCCTGTACGTCCTGCTGGCCAAGGCGCGCAAGGAAGGCACGCTGACGCTGGAAGCGGACATCGACGATCCGTCGAAGAGTCCGATCTTCACCCAGTACCCGAAGATTCTTGCCGACAAGCACATCATCGAATTCCTGACCGACTACCTGCGTCTGATGGTGGGCGGCAACATGAACGCGTTCGAGATCGAAAGCCTGATGGACGAGGAGATCGAGACGCACCACCAGGAAGGCGAAGCGCCCGCGCACGCGCTGACCAAGGTCGGCGACGCAATGCCGGCGTTCGGGATCGTGGCCGCGGTGATGGGCGTGGTGCACACCATGGCCTCCGCCGACAAGCCGCCCGCGGTGCTCGGCGAGATGATCGCCCAGGCGCTGGTCGGCACCTTCCTCGGGATTCTGCTTTCGTACGGGCTGATCGGGCCGCTTGCGAGCGTCGCCGAACAGCGCGTGACCGAGTCGACCAAGATGTTCCAGTGCATCAAGGTGACGATTCTGGCCAGCCTGAACGGTTACGCGCCGGCGATTGCCGTCGAGTTCGGCCGCAAGGTGCTCTTCTCGACCGAACGCCCGTCGTTCGCCGAGCTGGAAGAGCACGTGCGCCGCGTCAAGGCCAAGTAAAGGTCAGATAAAGGGCACCGGGAACCGAACCGATGAGCAAGGACAAAGACCGCGCCATTGTCGTCAAGCGCTCCGCGCCGAAGAAATCCGGCCACCACGGCGGCGCCTGGAAGCTCGCGTATGCGGACTTCATGACCGCGATGATGGCGTTCTTCCTGCTGATGTGGCTGCTGAGTTCGGCCTCCACGGTGCAGTTGAAGGGCATTGCGGATTACTTCAACGAGCCGTTGAAGATCACGCTGTGGGGCGGTGACCGCAGCGCGGAGGACTCGAGCATTCTGAAGGGCGGCGGCCGCGATATCTCGACCGACGCGCAAGGCGTGACGCGCTCCAGCGACGGTTCGAACAACCGTTCCGAGCGCAGCGTCTCGCACAACAACGAAGACTCGATGAAGCAGTTGCAGGGCGAGATGGAGCGCCGCGAGCAGGTCCGCCTGCACGATCTGCAGGTCAAGCTGATGGCCGCGATCGAAGCGAATCCGGTGCTGCGCCAGTTCAAGCAGCAGATCCGCATCGACTCGACGCTGACCGGCTTGCGCATCGAAATCGTCGACTCGCAGAAGCGGCCTATGTTCGCGACCGCGAAAGACCAGGTCGAGCCGTACATGCGCGACATCCTGCGCGAAATCGGCCATACGCTGAACGACGTGCCGAATCGCATCATCGTGCAAGGCCATACCGACGCCGCGCAGTACGCCGGCGGCGAGAAGGGCTACAGCAACTGGGAACTGTCCGCGGACCGCGCCAACGCGTCGCGCCGCGAGCTGGTCGCCGGTGGCATGGACGAGGCGAAGGTGATGCGCGTGCTCGGCCTCGCGTCGACGCAGAACCTGAACAAGGCGGATCCGATGGACCCGGAGAACCGCCGCATCAGCATCATCGTGCTGAACAAGAAGTCGGAGGAGGCGCTGGACCATGACGACTCCACCACGACCACCTTGTCGGACGACGCAGCCGGCTCCAAGCCGTTGCTGCAAAAGCTTGCGCAGCCGGTAACGGTTGCACCGAAGTTGCCGGCGGCAGCGCCGGCGGCCCAGTAACAGACAGCGACCGCTCGCTGGTCCACGCGCCCTGCCGGCGCGGGCCGCCGGGTGATCCATAGCGTACGTGCAGCGAGGTTTTCATGATCAGGCACATCCTGGCAATCGACGATTCGGCATCGATGCGGCAGATTCTCGCCGCCACGTTGACGACGGCCGGCTATGAGGTGACGCTCGCGGCGGACGGCAACGAAGGGCTCGAAAATGCGCTCGCCATGTCGTTCGACCTCGTGCTGACCGACCAGTACATGCCAGGCAAGACCGGCCTCGATCTGATCGCCGCACTGCG
This sequence comes from Paraburkholderia sp. FT54, assembly GCF_031585635.1. Classification (NCBI taxonomy): domain Bacteria; kingdom Pseudomonadati; phylum Pseudomonadota; class Betaproteobacteria; order Burkholderiales; family Burkholderiaceae; genus Paraburkholderia; species Paraburkholderia sp. FT54. Next base: position 111,676 of record NZ_CP134195.1, read on the forward strand.
CAACAACCCGGCTTACCAGGCCACGCCCATCCTCGTCCTCACGACGGAATCGGGCGAGCCGTTCAAGGAAGCTGCGCGGGCTGCCGGCGCGACCGGCTGGATCGAAAAGCCGCTCGACCCGGACATGCTGACCGAACTGGTGGCGGCCCTGGCCGAGCCAGATCACGCGTAAGCGCCACCCATAGACCAGTTATAGAAGCTCTCGACGCAGCGGCACGGCAGCCCAAGCCAAGACAGGAACTCTCGCGGTGAACCAGGCATGACACTCGACATCACTCAGTTCTATCAGACGTTCTTCGACGAAGCGGACGAACTGCTCGCGCAGATGGAGCAGCTGCTGCTCAATCTGGATATCGCCCACCCGGATCCCGAAGACCTCGCGGCAATTTTCCGCGCGGCACATTCGATCAAAGGCGGCGCGGCGACGTTCGGTTTTACCGCGCTGACGGAAACCACCCACATTCTCGAATCGCTGCTCGACCGCGCGCGCAATAACGAACTCGTGCTGCGCAAGGACATGATCGACACGTTCCTCGAAACCAAGGACGTGTTATCCGGCCAGCTCGCCGATTACCGCGCGAGCGCCGAGCCGGACGCGGCCACTGCGAAGGCAATCTGCGCGAAGCTCGAACGTTTGAACGCGGAGAGCGGCGACGGCGCGGCGCCGGCTGCGGCGGCGCCTGTTGCCGCGAGCGTGGCGCCAGTTGCAACACAGGCAGTGCAAGGCGGCACCCCGCCGGAGCACGTCGTCGAACAGGCGGTGCAGGCGGCGGGCGAATGGATTGACGGCGATCCGGCACAGACCGGGCAAGCCGCGGGAGACGATGATGTCGGAGGCAACGACAGCGCCGGTCCCCATCTGAAAATTACGCTACGGGGCGTTGGTGAGAAGGACCAGGAACTGCTGGCCGAAGAGCTCGGCAACCTGGGCAACATCGTCGGGCAGGTCAAGAGCGGCGGCAATCTGACGCTGTGGCTCGCGACCGATGTGACCTCCGACGACATCATCGCCGTGTGCTGTTTCGTGATCGACGAAAGTCAGATCGTGATCGGCCGCGGCACCGCACCGGCGGACGACATGCAGCAAGGCGAACCTGGAACGCCCGACGCTGCCGGTTCGTCCCCGGCGCAAGCAGTACAGGCGGCTCAGGCGGGCCAGGCAGCATCGTCGGCACCGGCGGCCGACACCGCTGCACCTGCCTCAACGGCCACGCACGGGCCGCTCGACGCACCGGCCGCGCTGGCGCCGGCCGCGGCTCAGGCCGCGGTGGCCATAAGCGCACCGGCCCCGGCTCAGGCAAGCGCGGGGAGCGCGGCAAGCGCAGCCGCACCCGCGGAGCAGGACCGCAAGGCGGCACGTCCGGCCGCGGCAGCGGGCGGCGCGGAAGGCAGCTCGATTCGCGTCGGCGTCGAAAAGGTCGATCAGCTGATCAACCTGGTCGGCGAACTGGTGATTACGCAAGCCATGCTCGCGGAAACCACCAGCACGTTCGACCCGGCGCTGCACGATCGCCTGTTCAACGGCATGGCGCAACTCGAGCGCAATGCGCGGGATCTGCAGGAAGCGGTGATGTCGATCCGCATGATGCCGATGGATTACGTGTTCAGTCGCTTCCCGCGTCTGGTGCGCGATCTGGCGGCGAAACTCGGCAAGGAAGTGGAACTCGTCACCTTCGGGCAAGCGACCGAACTCGACAAGAGCCTCATCGAACGGATCATCGATCCGTTGACTCACCTCGTGCGCAACAGTCTCGACCACGGCATTGAAACCGTGGAAGCGCGGCGCGCGGCGGGCAAGGATTCGACCGGCCAGCTGGTGCTGTCGGCGGCTCACCACGGCGGCAACATCGTCATTGAAGTGAGCGACGACGGCGCGGGCCTGCGCCGCGACAAGATTCTCGCGAAGGCGGCCAAGCAGGGCATGCAGGTCAGCGAAACCATGACCGACGAAGAAGTCTGGAACCTGATCTTCCTGCCGGGCTTCTCGACGGCGGAGCAGGTCACGGACGTATCGGGCCGCGGCGTCGGCATGGACGTGGTGAAGCGCAACATCCAGTCGATGGGTGGTCACGTGGAAATCACCTCGCACGCCGGCAAGGGCAGCACCACGCGCATCGTGCTGCCGCTCACGCTGGCGATCCTCGACGGCATGTCGGTCAAGGTCGGCAACGAGATCTTCATTCTGCCGCTGAACTTCGTGATGGAGTCGCTGCAGCCGCGAGCCGAGGACATCTACACGGTGGCCAACGGCGAGCGTGTGGTGCGGGTGCGCGGTGAATATCTGCCGCTCGTGGCGTTGCACGAAGTGTTCAACGTCGAAGGGGCGAAGCAGGAACCGACGCAAGGCATCGTCACCATCATGCAAACCGAGGGGCGCCGCTTTGCGATGCTGATCGATGAGCTGGTGGGCCAGCAGCAGGTGGTGGTGAAGAATCTGGAAACGAACTACCGCAAGGTGCACGGCATTTCCGCCGCGACCATTCTCGGCGACGGCAGTGTCGCGCTGATCGTGGACGTCGCGGCGCTGAACCGCGAAACGCGCCACGCGCATGGCGCGATGAGCCTCGCATGATGTCCGTCAAACTCATCGTAACACTTACTCAACTCATTTCATCCCAACCGTTTGGGGGCTAACGTGGCAGAAGTCCAATCCATCAATTCGAGCGTGACGAACGCGACCGGTACGAATGGCCGCCGCGACGCGCAGCAGGCGGACGCCGGCGGTCAGGAGTTCCTCGTCTTCACGCTCGGCGCCGAAGAGTACGGCATCGACATTCTCAAGGTGCAGGAAATCCGCGGCTACGACAACGTGACGCGTATCGCCAATGCGCCCGAGTTCATCAAGGGCGTGATCAATCTGCGCGGCATCATCGTGCCGATCGTCGACATGCGCATCAAGTTCCATCTGGGCCGTGTCGAGTATGACCACCAGACGGTGGTGATCATCCTGAACGTCGCGCATCGCGTGGTCGGGATGGTGGTGGACGGCGTGTCGGACGTGCTCACGCTCGCCACCGACCAGATCATGCCGGCGCCGGAATTCGGCGCCACGCTGACGACCGAGTACCTCACGGGCCTGGGCACCGTCGACGGCCGCATGTTGATCCTGATGGACATCGAGAAACTCATGACCAGCCGCGAAATGGCGCTGATCGAAACGCTCGGCGGCTAACGGCGGCAGTCTTCACGAAACGATTGGGACAGGGAGCACCGAAATGCTGAGCAGGTGGTCGATTCGCACGTCGTTGACGATGGTGGGGATCATTCTGGTTGCGCTGACCATGGTGGTCGGCGTGCTTGGGCTGACCGCGCTCAATGGCGCGAGCCAGTCGCTCGACCGCATTGCGCGCGGCGATCTGGTCGCCATTCATGCACTCGACGATGCGTCGTCGTACCTGCTGCGCTCGCGTCTCGCCATAGACCGCTTCAACACGCTGTCCGCCGCGGGCAACGCGGACGAAGCGAAGAAAGCGATCGACCGCGCGCAGGAACTGCTGAGCAAGGGCAACCAAAGCTGGCAGCTTTATCTCGACGCACCGAAACCCGGCGTCGATCAGGCGCTTCTCGACGACGTTCTCGCGAGGCGCACGAGTGTGATGCGCGATGGCGTCGACCCGGAGTTCGCGGCGCTCAATGCGAACGACATGGCCGCCTACCACGCGATCGCCGATACGAAAATCAGTCCGATGTTCATCGCTTATGACGGGGCGGCGTCGGCGGTCATCAAGGCGTTGCAGCAAAGCGCCGTGGATCAGCAGGCGAGCGCGCAATCGAACGTCTCGCTGATGACGACGCTGATCATCGCCGTCACCGTGCTTGCGCTGCTGGTGGTGATGGGCATCCGCTTCGCGCTGCGCGGCCTGATCGTGCAGCCGCTCGCCGACGCGACGGCGTGCTTTGAACGCATCGCTTCGGGTGATCTGTCCGAGACCATCAACGTTTTCAGCCGCAACGAAATCGGGCGCCTGTTCGCCGGCATCAAGCGTATGCAGGACAGCATGTCGTCGATGGTGAAGGCGGTCCACAGCAGCACCGAATCGATCGACACCGGCGCGCGCGAAATCGCGATGGGCAACACCGACCTGTCGCAACGCACCGAACAGCAGGCCGCTTCGCTGCAGGAAACCGCGTCGAGCATGGAGCAGTTGACCGGCACCGTGCGGCAGAACGCCGAAAACGCGCGTCAGGCGAGCCAGCTGGCCGTCAACGCTTCCGAAATCGCCACGCGCGGCGGCGACGTGGTGAGCCAGGTCGTCACCACCATGCAGGACATCGCGAGCAGTTCGAACAAGGTCGTCGATATCATCGGCGTGATCGAAGGCATTGCTTTTCAGACCAATATTCTCGCGCTGAACGCGGCGGTCGAAGCCGCGCGCGCCGGCGAGCAGGGCCGCGGCTTCGCGGTCGTGGCGGGCGAAGTGCGCAGCCTCGCGCAGCGCAGCGCGAGTGCCGCGAAGGAGATCAAGGAGCTGATCGGCGACTCCGTCGACAAGGTGCAAAGCGGCTCGGCGCTGGTCGGCCGCGCGGGTACGACGATGGACGAGATCGTGCAGGCCGTGCGCCGCGTGACCGACATCATGGGCGAAATCAGCGCGGCGTCCGAAGAGCAGTCGGGCGGCATCGAACAGGTGAATCGCGCGGTCGTGCAGATGGACGAAGTCACGCAGCAGAACGCCGCACTGGTCGAACAGGCGGCGGCCGCGGCGGCATCGCTCGAAGACCAGACGCGCCAATTGCAGGCCGTGCTGAACGGCTGGAAAGTGGCCGGCGGCCCGGCACGCAGCAGCGCGGCGGCAACGCGTCCCAACCAGACGGCGTCTCACGTGACCAGCAGCGGCACCAAGCCGGCCACCAGGTCGGCACCGCCAGCGTCCGCGAAGGGCGCTGCGCACCTGACGGCAAGCACCGCAGCAACGAACACAGAGCCGGCTTCGACCAATCACGACGAGGGTGCCGCACGCGTCGAACCGGCGCTCAGGCCGAAGACAGCCCGCGCGGCACCCGAATCCACAGCACGTCCGGCCGCGGCAAGCGCGGCCACGACAAGCTCGGACGCGGACTGGGAAACATTCTAGGAAGTGGCACAAAGACATGCAGTCATTCGGCATCTCGCTCCATGAGGGGCGAATCATCGAAGCACGCTCTATCAGCGTGTCGCGGGCCGACTGCGTGTTGGCGGAACTCGCGGGCGGGCGCGGCCACGCGAACACAATCCCTTCTTCCCAAGTCGATTGGCTGGGCGGAAAGCGGGATGGCTCGTATCGCAGGCAGGAACTCTCATGATGGCAACGCGCGCACAGCAACGTCCTGACCGGGCGGACCCGGTCAGATCCAGCGAACAGACACGGGATTTCGAGTTCACGTCGGCGGACTTCGCTCGCATTCGCGAACTGATTCACCGCAGCGCCGGCATTTCGCTGTCGGATCACAAGCGCGACATGGCGTACAGCCGTCTGGCGCGCCGTCTGCGTGCCCGCGGGCTCGACACTTTCAAGCAGTATCTCGACCTGCTCGAAGCGGAAGACAATCCAGCCGAGTGGGAAGCGTTCACCAATGCGCTGACCACCAACCTGACGGCGTTTTTCCGCGAAGCGCATCACTTTCCGATCCTCGCCGAATTCGTGCCGCGCCGCGCGCAGCCGGTTTCGGTATGGTGCTCGGCGGCGTCGACCGGTGAAGAGCCGTACTCGATTGCGATGACGCTGATCGAAGCGCTCGGCGACAGCGGCGCGCGTCAGGCCTCGGTGCTCGCCACCGACATCGACACCCAGGTGCTGGCCAAGGCCGAAGCCGGCATGTACCAGTTCGATCAGGTGAAGCACCTTTCGCCCGAGCGGCTCAAGCGCTTCTTCCTGAAGGGCACCGGCGCGCATGCCGGCATGGTGAAAGTCCGCCCGGAAGTGCGCGCGCTGGTGCGTTTCGAGCAACTGAATCTCACCGACCGCGATTACCAGTTGCGCTCGCAGTTCGACGCGATCTTCTGCCGCAACGTGATGATCTATTTCGACAAGCCGACGCAAGCGCAAGTGCTCGCGCGCTTCGAGCCGCTGATGAAGTCGGGCGGCCTGCTGTTCGCCGGCCACTCGGAAAACTTCACGTATGTCACGCAGGCTTTTAAGCTGCGCGGCCAGACCGTCTACGAACTGACGCGTGACGCAACCGGCGCGCGTACGCCGACGGCGACCCGCGGCTCGGCGACGGCGTCGCATCACACGGCGAGCGGGGTGACGGCATGAGCAGCGCCCTGCCGATCGCCACCAACCTGTATTTCGACAACCACTTCCAGCGCCCCGGCGTGAAGCTGTTGCCGAACGAGTTCTACACCACGCACGAAGACATGGTGCTGGTCACCGTGCTCGGTTCCTGCGTCGCGGCCTGCATTCAGGATCGCACGGCCGGTATCGGCGGCATGAATCACTTCATGTTGCCCGACGACGGCGCGGATGTCGGGCAGGCCGCGTCGGATTCGATGCGCTACGGCGCCTACGCGATGGAAGTGCTGATCAACGAACTGATCAAGGCCGGCGGACGGCGCGAGCGCTTCGAGGCGAAGGTGTTCGGCGGCGGCGCCGTGCTCGCCGGCATGACGACGATGAACATCGGCGACCGCAATTCGGAGTTCGTGCGCCGCTATCTGGCGCTCGAGAAAATCCGTATCGTCGCTGAAGATTTGCAGGGCTCGCATCCGCGCAAGGTGGCCTTCATGCCGCGCACCGGACAGGTGATGGTGAAGAAGTTGCGCCTGCAGCAGGAAGCGGGCGTGGCCGAGCGCGAACAGGCGCTGATGCGGCAAAGCGCCGAAGCGCGTGCCGAGCGGCTTGCCGCGGCGCGCAAGCGGGTGGAATTGTTCTCGACGCCGGCCGCGCCGAGACCCAGGGTCGAACTGTTTTCGACCGCCGCCGCCACCCGCCCGAAGGTCGAACTGTTCGGCGCAGGCTCGCGCCCGATTAATTCAAACAACGCCAGAACTACAGAGGAGGCGTGAGCGCTGTGCAAAAGATCAAAGTACTGTGCGTCGACGATTCGGCGCTGATCCGCAGCCTGATGACGGAAATCATCAACGGCCAGCCGGACATGACGGTGGTGGCGACCGCACCCGACCCGCTGGTCGCGCGCGAACTCATCAAGCAGCACAATCCGGACGTCCTGACGCTCGACGTCGAAATGCCGCGCATGGATGGCCTCGACTTCCTCGAGAAACTGATGCGTCTTCGGCCGATGCCGGTTGTGATGGTGTCGTCGCTGACCGAGCGCGGCAATGAAATCACGCTGCGCGCGCTGGAACTCGGCGCGGTCGACTTCGTGACCAAGCCGAAGGTCGGCATTCGCGACGGCATGCTCGACTACTCGGAAAAGCTCGCCGACAAGATTCGCGCGGCGGCCCGCGCACGCGTGCGCCAGGCCGCGCCTGCGCAGCACGCGGCAGCGCATGCCGCGCAGGCGCCGGTTGGCGCCGCGCCGCTCTTCAACAATCCGCTGCTCAGTACCGAGAAGCTGATTATCGTCGGGGCGTCGACGGGCGGCACCGAAGCGATCCGCGAAGTGCTGGTGCCGCTGCCGCCCGATGCGCCCGCCGTATTGATCGCGCAGCATATGCCGCCGGGTTTCACAAAATCTTTTGCGCAACGCCTCAATGGTTTGTGCCGGATTACCGTTAAAGAGGCAGAGCACGGCGAACGCGTCCTGCCGGGACATGCGTATATCGCGCCCGGCCACGCTCATCTGTTGCTGGCCCGCAGCGGCGCGAATTATATTGCTCACCTGTCCGAGGAGCCGCCGGTCAACCGGCATCGTCCGTCGGTGGACGTGCTGTTCCGTTCGGCCGCGCAGCATGCGGGCAAGAACGCGATCGGCGTGATCCTGACGGGGATGGGGCGCGACGGCGCCGCCGGATTGCTGGATATGAAAAAAGCAGGGGCGTACACCCTTGCGCAGGACGAAGCGAGCTGTATCGTGTTCGGCATGCCGCGTGAAGCGATTGCGCTCGGCGCGGCGGACGAGATCGCCGCGCTGCCGGAAATGAGCCGACGCGTGATGGCGCGTCTCTCGGCGATGGGCGATCGCGTTCAGCGGGTATGATGCGCGCCGGTAGGATTTGAGGCGCTAGTTTGAGGTGGTCAGGCGCCGCACCATGGATCAAGCAAAGGGAATGAAATGGATAAGGGAATGAAGATTCTGGTTGTTGACGACTTTCCGACGATGCGCCGGATCGTCCGCAACCTCCTCAAGGAACTCGGTTACTCGAACGTCGACGAGGCGGAAGACGGCCAGGCCGGTCTCGCGCGTCTGCGCGGGGGCACCTACGACTTCGTGATCTCCGACTGGAACATGCCGAACCTCGACGGTTTGGCCATGCTCAAGGAAATTCGCGCGGACGCCAACCTCACGCACCTGCCGGTGCTGATGGTGACGGCTGAATCGAAGAAGGAAAACATCATCGCGGCGGCTCAGGCCGGCGCGAGCGGTTATGTCGTCAAGCCGTTCACGGCCGCGACGCTCGACGAGAAGCTCAACAAGATTCTCGAGAAGATGGCCAAGACCGGGAGCTGATGTGAATCTGCCGACCAACGCGCAAGGCGCCGACGCGGTCAACGAGAGCGGCGACTTCGCGTCCGACCGCATCCTCGCCCGCATTGGACAACTGACGCGCACGCTGCGCGACTCGATGCGCGAGCTCGGGCTCGACAAGCATGTCGAGCGTGCGGCCGAAGCCGTGCCCGATGCCCGTGACCGTCTGAAGTACATCGCGAACATGACGGAGCAGGCCGCCGAGCGCGTCCTGTCAGCGATCGACATCGCCAAGCCGATCCAGGAGCAGTTGCAGAAAGACGCGGGCGAACTCGACGCGCGTTGGGAGCAGTGGTACGCGGCGCCGATGGAGCGGGGGGAAGTGCGCGCGTTGATGAACGACACGCGGAGCTTTCTGCGCGGCGTGCCCGACGCGACCAGCGCGACCAACTCGCAACTGATGGAGATCATGCTGGCGCAGGACTTCCAGGATTTGACCGGCCAGGTCATCAAGAAGATCACGGATGTGGTGTACCTGATCGAGCAGCAATTGCTCGGCGTGCTGGTCGAGAACATCGCGCTCGAGCGGCGCGAGCAGTTCGCGGCGAACGCGGCGGCGCTGGCGGCCGAAGTCTCGTCGACCGGCAGCCCCGAACATCTGCTGAACGGTCCGCAGATCAATCCGGAAGGTAAAGCGGACGTGGTGCAGGACCAGTCGCAAGTCGACGATCTGCTGGCAAGCCTCGGCTTCTGACACGCCCGGGTCACAACACGTCGCGGCGGCCCGGCAAGGGCGCCGGATCGAATCAGTGCACATGGCAAGCCACGCTTTCGCGTGCGCTTGCTGTCTACCGACACAAACCGCAGGCATACTACGAGCTCAAGCAGCGGCACGGCGCTCCAGTGAAAACACACGCTGGTCGGTGGCACGGTGAGGTAATCCTCAATAGTGCGACCGTCGCGGTGCCGTATGATCTGCATACATGCAGCCGGTTCGCGCCGACGCGCGAGCCGAGCGGCAGCTCGGGAGGAGCCTCGTCATGTGGAGTCGTGTACGCCGCGCCGGAGTCGTGACGGCGCTTGCTTTGCCCTGTTCGCTGTTGGCCGTGCAGTCCGCTCACGCGGGACTGGGCGGCGCACCCATGACGCCGCCCACGGGCGCGTCAGTTTCCTCCCGCACCGTCCAGGCCGGTGCCGGTGCCGGTGCTGGCGCCGCCGACGCGGCGCAGGGCGTGATGCATTCCGCGTCCAACGCCGGGTCTTCCGCTTCCACTTCCGCGTCCTACACCGTGCGTGAGACCACGCTCGGCAACGACACCGTGATCCGCGAATATCTCGCCACGAACGGTACTGTCTTTGGCATTGCATGGCGCGGCCAGCAAATGCCGGATCTGAACGATCTGCTCGGCAGCTATTTCCCGCAGTACGTGGCCGGCGTGAAGGCCGTGCGCGCGGCGCGCGGCGGCGGCCACGGTCCCGTCTCGGTCGATCAGAGCAGCCTCGTGGTGCGCTCCGGTGGCCACATGGGCGCGTTCAACGGCCAGGCGTGGCTGCCTGCCGCGTTGCCCGCTGGCGTCAGCGGTTCAGACATCCAGTAATAGCGAGGACGAAACATGCGAACCAAGCATATTGCTGTGAAGCTCAAGGACTGGATGCAGGCGGTCGTGGCCGTGGCTTTGGTGTCGACGCTCGTCGCGTGCGGCGGCGGCGGCGGCTCGAACAACGATTCGTCGACCACGCTGAACGGCGGCTCGCTGCCGGCCAGTCCGACCCAACAGCCGATCGCCGCGACGGCGGCCAACACCGTGCCCATTACGGTCGGTCAGGGCGTGAGCGGCGTTGTCAATATTCCGACGGTCAGCGTGACGATTTGCGCGCCCGGCTCGACCTCGAATTGCCAGACTATCAGCAACATCCAGGTCGATACGGGTTCGTTCGGGCTGCGCGTGGTCAACTCGGTCCTGAACGCCTCGCTGCTCAATGCGTTGCCGGTCAGCACCATCGGCGGCAGCGGCGCGCAACTCGCCGAGTGTGCGACCTTTGCGGACGGCTTCACGTGGGGGACGGTGCGCACCGCGACCATCGCGATCGGCAGCGAGAGAACGACGGCGGCCATTCCGATGCAGATCATCGGCGACAAGGACTCGAGCACGGTGCCCACGAGCGGCTGCGGCAGTGGTGCGTCCGAAAACACCGCTGGCGATCTTGGCGCCAACGGCATTCTCGGTATCGGCACGTCGCCCAACGATTGCGGCAACACCTGCGCCAACGCGGGGACGGCCGCCACCTTCAGCAATTACTTCGCCTGTCCGGGCGGCGTGTCGTGCGCCCGCACGGCGGTGCCGCTCGCGCAGCAGGTGGCCAATCCGGTCGCGCATTTCCCTGCCGACAACAACGGCGTGATCGTGCAGATGCCGCCACTGCCGGCCACTGGCGCGCCGTCGGCCACCGGTACGCTGGTATTCGGCATCGGCACGCAGTCGAACAATGCGCTCACCGGCGTGCAGAGCTTCACGACCGACACCTTCGGCGATCTGAACAACAGCGTGTTCCAGGGCACAACGGTGCAAGCCTTCCTCGATTCGGGTTCGAACGGCTACTTCTTCTCCGATAGCTCCATTGCCCTGTGCGGCAGTAACTTCGCGGGCTTTTACTGTCCGTCGTCGGCGCAAACCCGGTCGCTGACGCTGGTCGGATTGAACAACGCGCAGACGAGCGCCAGTATCGGCATCCTGAGTGCGGCGACGCTGTTCGGCAACGGCAACAATTTTGCGTTCAATGACCTGGCCGGACAGATCGGCGGTAGCGGCAGCTTCGATCTCGGCTTGCCGTTCTTCTACGGCCGCCACGTCTACTACGGCATCGATCAGACCGCGAGCGGCGGCCAGACGCCTTTCGTAGCATTCTGATCGAAGCGCCGCACTGAAGACTGGGGCCGGCCTGGCGCGCTCATACCCAGCGCGCTGCGCCGCCCCGGCCCCGCCAGCAAGGCCGACGGGCCGGCTTCCCGCCGGTTCCATCCCTCGAAATACCCCCCTTTCTCCGCCCTTATCCGCCGATCGGTGCTTGCGTCGAGCGGGAATAATCGCTCTCACTGGAAAGAGGCGCCGTGCCTCAGCCGACTGGAGAGCTTTTGTGGCAGAGGATAGCGACCTCGAAAAAACCGAATCAGCCACTCCCCGGCGCCTGCAGAAGGCGCGCGAGGAAGGGCAGATCGTGCGTTCGCGGGAGCTGTCCACGTTTGCGCTGCTGGCGGCGGGATTCTTCGGCGTATGGGGGATGTCCGGCAGCATCGGCGAACATTTGCAGGACATGCTGCGCGCGGCCTTCACGTTCGATCGCGCCGGCGCCTTCGAAACCCGCCGCATGTTGATCGGCGCCGGCGTGGCGGGCCGCGAAGGGCTTTACGCGCTGCTGCCGGTTCTCGCCTTCACCGGCGCGGCCGCGCTGCTTGCGCCGATGGCGCTGGGCGGCTGGCAGCTGTCGGCAAAAGGCCTCGAACCGAAGTTCAACCGCCTCAATCCGATCGCCGGCCTCGGCAAGATATTTTCGATCAACGGACCGATCCAGCTCGGCATGTCGCTCGCGAAGACGCTGGTGGTGGGCGGGATCGGCGGCACGGCGATCTGGAATCGCCGCGAAGAGATTCTCGCGCTGGCGACCCAGCCGCTGCAGCTCGCGCTCGCCAACACCGTGCATCTGATCGCAGTGTGCTGCGGCATGACGGTGGCGGGCATGTTCGTCGTCGCCGCGATGGATGTGCCGTATCAACTGTGGCAATTCCACAAGAAGCTGCGCATGACGAAGGAAGAAGTGAAGCGCGAACACCGCGAAAGCGAAGGCGATCCACACGTCAAAGGCCGGATTCGCCAGCAGCAGCGCGCGATTGCCCGGCGCCGCATGATGACCAACGTGCCGAAGGCCGACGTGGTGGTGACCAACCCGACGCACTTCGCCGTGGCGCTGCAATACACCGACGGCGAGATGCGCGCGCCGAAGGTCGTCGCCAAGGGCGTGAACCTGGTGGCGGCGCGGATTCGCGCAATCGCGGCCGAAAACAACGTGCCGTTGCTGGAAGCGCCGCCGCTCGCGCGGGCGCTGTATCACAACGTGGAACTGGACCGCGAGATTCCGGGCCCGCTGTATAGCGCGGTCGCCGAAGTGCTCGCGTGGGTGTATCAGTTGCGGCGCTTCAAGGCCGAAGGCGGCGACGTGCCGCTCGCGCCAACCGAACTCGACGTGCCCGCGGAATTCGACAAGGGCGGTGTATCGGATGACGAAGCCGACCAGGAAGCCGCCGACACGCTCAACCCCGCTACCAACCCAGATAACGACGACGCTTCAGGAGCTTCCGCATGAACGCCCGCGCCGGTTTCCTCGCTCGACGGCCGGATGCGTTGAGCGGCACCAATTTGCGCGCCCTCGCCGGGCCGGTGCTGATCTGCATGATCCTCGGCATGATGATTTTGCCGTTGCCGCCGTTCCTGCTCGACCTGCTGTTCACTTTCAACATCGCGCTCTCGGTGATGGTGCTGCTGGTCAGCATGTACACGATGAAGCCGCTCGACTTTGCCGCGTTCCCGAGCGTGCTGCTGTTCTCGACGTTGCTGCGCCTCTCGCTGAACGTGGCGTCCACGCGGGTCGTGCTGCTCGAAGGCCACACCGGTCCGGACGCGGCCGGCCAGGTGATCGAGTCGTTCGGCCACTTCCTCGTGGGTGGCAACTTCGCGGTCGGTATCGTCGTCTTTGTCATTTTGATGGTGATCAACTTCATGGTGATCACCAAGGGCGCGGGGCGGATCGCGGAAGTCTCCGCGCGCTTCACACTCGATGCGATGCCCGGCAAGCAGATGGCGATCGACGCCGACCTGAATGCCGGCCTCATCAACGAAGAACAGGCGCGCAAGCGTCGCATGGAAGTCGCGCAGGAAGCCGAGTTCTACGGCTCGATGGACGGCGCGAGCAAGTTCGTGCGCGGCGACGCGATCGCCGGTCTGCTGATCATGGTGATCAACATTCTCGGCGGCTTGATTGTCGGGATGGTCCAGCACGGCATGGACTTCGCGTCCGCGGGCAAGAACTACACGCTGCTGACGATCGGTGACGGCCTCGTCGCGCAGATCCCGTCGCTGGTGATTTCGACGGCGGCCGGCGTGATCGTTTCGCGCGTCGCGACCAATGAAGACATCGGCACGCAGCTCACCGGCCAGCTGTTCACGAATCCACGCGTGCTGATCATCACCGGCTGCATTCTCGTGCTGATGGGCCTGATTCCTGGCATGCCGCACTTCGCGTTTCTGATTCTCGGCGGCGGTCTGATCCAGCTTGGCCGCACGATGAAAAAGCGCGCCGAGGAACGCAAGAACACGACGGCGCTCGTCGATGTCGCACCGGCCGCGATGGCGCCGGTCGAAAACACCGAAGCGAGCTGGGACGACGTGACGATGATCGACACGCTCGGCCTCGAAGTCGGCTACCGGCTGATTCCGCTCGTCGACAAGAACTCGGACGGCGAACTGCTCAAGCGGATCAAGAGCATCCGCAAGAAGTTCGCGCAGGAGATCGGCTTTCTGCCGCCGGTCATTCATATTCGTGACAACCTGGAATTGCGGCCGAACGGCTATCGCATTGCGCTCAAGGGCGTCGAAGTGGGCGTCGGCGAAGCGTATCCGGGTCAGTGGCTGGCGATCAATCCGGGCCAGGTCTCCGCCGCGCTGCCGGGCACGCCGACGCAAGACCCCGCGTTCGGTTTGCCGGCCATCTGGATCGACACGAACCTGCGCGAACAGGCGCAGGTGTACGGTTACACGGTGGTCGATTCGAGCACGGTGGTGGCGACGCACCTGAACCATCTCGTGGTCACGCACGCGTCGGAACTGCTCGGCCGCCGCGAAGTACAGGCGCTGCTCGAACGGATGCAGAAGGACACGCCGTCGCTCGTCGACGACCTGGTGCCGAAGTCGCTGCCGCTCACCACGCTGCAAAAGGTGCTGCAAAACCTGCTGGAAGAAGGCGTGCCGATTCGCGACATGCGCACGATCCTCGAAGCGCTCTCCGAACACACGCCGAAGATCACCGACGCGCACGATCTCACCGCCGCCGTGCGCCTCGCGCTGGGTCGCGCGATCACGCAGCAATGGTTCCCGGGCGTCGGCGATATGCAGGTGATGGGCCTCGATTCGAATCTCGAACGGGTGCTCTCGCAGGCGCTCTCGACCGGCGCCAATCCGGGTCTCGAGCCGGGCCTCGCGCATACGCTGCTCAACGAAACCCAGAAGGCGATGACGCGTCAGCAGAACCTCGGGCTCGCGCCCGTGCTGCTGGTGCAGCATGCACTGCGGCCGATGCTTGCGCGCTTCCTGCGCCGCAGCCTGCCGCAGCTGAAGGTGCTGTCGTATGCGGAAGTCCCCGACACGCGCAATATCAAGGTGGTGAATCTGATCGGCGCGCACGGCTGACGCGCCGAACTCACCGCGGCCTGCTTCTGGCTGATGTCTCTTGCCGGCGCCCATCGAGCGCCGGTTTTCATTTCGGCGCCTGACTTTTCATGCCGCAAGCAGACGGCGCAGTCCATGCCGCGTCTGCGAAAGCACCGCCGCGCGCATCGAAAAGGGAAGTTTAATACCGCCGCGCGCGTGACTTGCAACGTGTTTCCATCGCCCGAATTGCCCACGTTTAACGGTCTTTATCCATCGATCGTGACCCGACAGGTTTCGCAATAATGGCCTCAATGGGAAGCGGTATGTTGCCGGTCCGTTAGTCCGTTTACCTCATCGGGGGTCCAGCTTGAACATTCGTAAATTTGTCGGTGCTACCAGTCGTGATGCGCTGCGTCTCGTGCGCGAAGCGCTGGGTGCGGATGCCGTCGTACTGTCCAATCGCACGATGGACGACGGCAGCGTCGAGATCGTCGCACTGGCCGACAGCGACCTCGCCGCCATCACGCCGAAGGTTCCGCGCGCAAGCGCCGGCGCACCGCAGGCTGGGCCGATGAATGCCACGGCTGGACACCACGCATTGGTCGCCCCGCGCGCCATGCCGGCTGCATCGACGATGCAGGCGAATCCGTATGCGAGCGGCATGCCCGATGTGTTCTCGTCGGTGTTCGGCGCAAGCCCGGAAGCCGGCGCGGAGAATTCGGGCAACAGCGCGGCCCACGCCAATTCCAGCCACGCCGACGATGACGCGAGCGACGCACCGGCCGCCGTCATGAAGCCGGCCGCGAGCGCGCCGAAGGCCGCATTGCCGGGCACGCCCAAGGCGTCGCCTGCCGCACCGGCCAAGGCGGCCGCAGCATCGCCGTCGAAGCCGGCCAGCCTCGAGCAACCGAGTGCCCGTGCCGCAGCCTCACGTCTGAACGAAGACATCCGCGCCGATCTGTCCAAAGCGGCCGGCGTGCCGGCTGCGCCTGCCGCGCCGAGCGCCGACGCGCAGACGCCGCGCACGATGGCCGAATCGAATCCGTGGCTGATCGACCACGCGCGCCGCATTGCTGCCGAACAGCAGCAGCAAGGCGCATATAGCGCGCGTCCCGCCGCGATGACGCCGGCGGCTGCAACGGCCAGGGGTCTCGGCGCGGCCGTCGAACCGGGCAAGGCCGCCGCGCCGCAAGCCGTCGATACGCCCGACTGGGCGCGTGAAGGCGCGCAAGTCGCCGCGCGTCGCGCCGCGCAGAAGAACGCACCGCCGCCGTCCCCGAACGACGACGCCCGCACGCCCGCTTCAGTCGCCGAAGCGATCAAGACGCGCATGGAGCAGGTCGTCAACGACACCGTGATGAGCGAACTGTCGTCGATGCGCGGGATGATGGAAGAACACTTCGCCGGCCTGCTGTGGGGCGAGCGCCAGCGCCGTAATCCGGTGCGCGCCTCGCTCACCAAGCATCTGTTCGCCGCCGGATTCTCCGCGCAGCTCGTGCAGATGATGGTCGACAACCTGCCGGACGACGTCGAGAACATGGAAGACGGCATGGACTGGGTCCGCTCGGTGCTCGATTCGAACCTGCCGGTGATGGAGGACGAAGACTCGCTGATGGAGCGCGGCGGCGTGTTCGCGCTGATGGGCCCGACGGGTGTCGGCAAGACGACGACCACCGCCAAGCTCGCCGCGCGTTGTGTGATGCGTTTCGGCGCCAGCAAGGTCGCGCTGCTCACCACCGACAGCTACCGGATCGGCGGCCACGAACAACTGCGCATCTTCGGCAAGATTCTCGGCGTGTCGGTGCACGCGGTGAAAGACGGCGCCGACCTGCAGCTCGCGCTCTCCGAATTGCGCAACAAGCACATCGTGCTGATCGACACGATCGGCATGAGCCAGCGCGACCGCCTCGTCTCCGACCAGATCGCGATGCTGTGCCACGCCGGCCAGCCGGTGCAGCGCCTGTTGCTGCTCAACGCAACCAGCCACGGCGACACGCTCAACGAAGTCGTGCAGGCCTATCAGCGCGCGCCGGACCAGCAGCCGCTCGCCGGCTGCATTCTGACCAAGCTCGACGAAGCCACCAATCTCGGCGGCGTGCTCGATACGGTGATCCGCTACAAGCTGCCGGTGCACTACGTGTCGACCGGCCAGAAGGTGCCGGAGAATCTGTACGTCGCGACCAGAAAATTCCTGATCAAGAGCGCGTTCTGCATACCGCGCGACAACTCGCCATTCGTGCCTCACGACGACGACATTCCGGCTTTGCTGTCCGCACTGTCCGCGCGTTCCACGGCCGAATTGCACGAGGTCCGCTTTGGATAAGCTCATTCCGGATCAGGCAGAAGGACTGCGGCGGATGTTGGCTCGCAGCAGCTCGCGCGTGATTGCGGTGACGAGCGGCTCGGCCGGTGTCGGCTCGACGACCACGGTGGTGAACCTCGCCGCGGCGCTGGCGCAGCAGGGTAAGGACGTGCTGGTGATCGACGAATGCCTCGGCGAGAAGTCGGTGAGCGCGATGCTCGGCGGCGTGCGCGGCGCAGCCAATTTCGCTGCCGTGATGCGCGGCGAGATGACGCTCGACGATGCCGCCGCGCGGCACGCGCTCGGCTTCTCGGTGTTGGCCGCCTCGCGTGCGCACCGGGAAGGCCACACGGCCGCGGAGTTCGGCGTGCTGTTGCGCGGCTCCGCCGACGTCGTGCTGATCGACGCCCAACTCGATCCTCAAGTGCACCTATCGGCGCTCGCAATGCAGGCGCACGACGTGATGATCGTTACGCGCATGGCCGCGCAGGCGATCACCGACGCGTACGCATGCATGAAGCGCCTGCACTATGCGCACGCCATCGCGCAGTTCCGCGTGCTGGTGAACCATGTGCAGAGCGTGAACGACGCGCATACCGCGTTTGCCAACCTGGCCGGCGTGGCCGGGCGCTATCTGACGGTAGCGCTGGAGGACGCTGGTTGTATTGCCGCCGATGCGCGCGTGGCGCGAGCCCTGGAGTTGTCGCGTTGTGTCGTCGATGCGTTTCCGTCGACACCCGCTGCTCGCGACTTCCGGCAACTCGCCGCCCAATTGCAGTACTGGCCGATGCGGCCAGCGATGTCGTCGCAAACGCCGTGGATGGCGCCCGCGACAGTTACAGCGGCGCAACACGCCGACCAACCGTCTGCGCAGCACGCCTAGAGCGGCACAAGGACAAGGGGAGCACGATGTATAACGCTCAGGGAAAGATTTCCCAAGCCGAAGTTCTGACGAAGTACGCACCGCTCGTGCGTCGCCTCGGCTTGCAGCTCGTCGCCAAGATGCCGGCGAGCGTCGATCTCGACGATCTGATCCAGGCCGGCATGATCGGACTGCTGGACGCGGCAGGCCGCTACAAGGAAGACCAGGGCGCGCAGTTCGAGACCTACGCCAGCCAGCGGATTCGCGGCGCAATGCTCGACGAGTTGCGCAGCAACGACTGGTTGCCGCGCAGCTTGCGGCGCACCTCGCGTGAAGTGGAAACGGCCGTGCACAAGGTGGAGCAGAATCTGGGCCGTTCGGCGAGCGAAACGGAGATCGCCGAGCATCTGCAAATGCCGCTCGACGAGTATCAGTCGATGCTGCAGGATCTGCACGGCAGCCAGCTGATCTATTACGAAGACTTCGACCGTTCGGCGGACGACGAGCCGTTTCTCGACCGCTACTGCGTCGATCACTCGGACCCGTTGTCGGCGCTGCTCGACGACAGCCTGCGCTCGGCGCTGGTGGATGCCATTGACCGCCTGCCGGACCGCGAGAAGCTCCTGATGTCGTTGTACTACGAGCGCGGCATGAACCTGCGCGAAATCGGCGCGGTGATGGAAGTCAGCGAATCGCGGGTGTGCCAGTTGCACAGCCAGGCCGTGGCCCGTTTGCGCACGCGCTTGCGTGAGATGGCCTGGGCAAACGCCGAGGCGACCTGACGCGCGCGTTCAGTGCTTCACCGCGCGAACCAATCGCCCTTATAACGGCGGCCTTGAACCTCCGCCCGCTTCATGCATCGGCCATTTCATGTTCCGCGGCCAGCGCCAGGAAGGCAGAGCGCGACATGCCGCGAGTCTGGGCATAAGTGTCGATCTCATGGACCAGCACTTCGGGCAGCGAGATATTGATACGCACCGCCTTCTTCAAGGCGGGAATATTCCGAGTCGCGACGAACCCCCACGCGAAACCCGCGTACTCGGGATTTTGTCGATGCTTCTCTAACGTGAGCCGGCCGGGGATCGGCAAGCCCTCGTCGAGCAGCACATCCAGATGCGCTTCGATCGCTTCTTTCGCATTCGCATAGGCTTCTTCCAGCGTATCGCCCGCCGCATGACAACCCGGAATGTCCGGCACGATGACGCCGAACGCGTGGTCCGCGTCGCCCGATTCAATGGCGATCGGGAAAATCAGGTTTTTCATTTCAGGCCCGCCTGTTTCAGGATGCTGTTCAACGTGCCGGGCGGAAGATCTTTCTTTGGATGCGGGATGGTCACGAGCCCGGCTCTTGCCGCGTGACGATAATGACGATGGCTGCCCGATACACGGACCAGCCGCCAACCCGCCGCCTGAATGAGTTTCACGACCTCGGCACTTTTCATACTGCACTCCTCGAATCATACACACCATTACACAACCTCGCTAGTAGACAGCACTCCGCTGATGCTCGTCCGGACGGCCTTAAAAAAGCCTGGGACGGTGGAGCGACTCAGTAAGGGGGAAGCAGTGATTTCAACGCGGCTGGGCAATCCGCGCCACCTGGCCGGATGGCTAACGCCTGGATGAAGGAGCGAGACGCGCCCGCAGGGCGGCCCTGAAAAGCAAAAAGGGCTCGTCAACAGACGAGCCCTTTTCAATACACCGGAAACGGCTGGATCCGCACGTCAGGCCATGCGGGTCCAGCGACAAACTCTATACGGCGGGACGCGCCGGAATCCGGCCATCCGGACCATAAAAACCGACCTTTTGCGGCACGGCCACCTGCAGCGCCGTCAGCGCCCGCTGGTTGTAGTCCATCCGCACGCGAATCAGTTCACCGTTGCTGCTATTGCAGCGGCGCGCGCGTTCGGCGGCTTTCTGCAGCAGCGACCATTGCTCGGCGACGCGCGCGTCGCTGCTGGCCGCGAACTCCATGCCGGGCCAGCCGGCCGGAAAGCCCATTTCGCCGAGTAGCCCGTCACGCGTGGCTTCGAGCTTGGCGAGCGCGCCGATCAGTTCGGTTTTCTTCTCGACGATCGGCGGCAGCAATTCCAGCGGCGACAAGGCGGTCAACGCCTTGGTTTCGAGCGTCAGAATCGAGGCAAACGCTTCGACGGCCGAATATTCTTCGATGAGGGTGGCAAGCAGGGCGTCTTTCATCTCAACAACTCGCTGAACACGACGGCTCGCGCATGATCCGCGAGCCGGGTTTGTCGAACGTCGCCCGGCACTTCACCGTACTTCGATGCGTCGATCAGTTGCCGGCCGACGAGGTTTTGCTTTGCAACAGTTCGCGCGCGGTGTTCAGCACGCCGTCGGCGATCTTGCCGGAATCGATCTTCAGCGAGCCGTCCTTGATGGCCTGCTTGATCGACTCGACGTGCGCCGTGTCGATGTCCGCCGAGCCGGACGCCGCGAGGCTGCGCAGATGCTGCGACAGACCCGACAGGCTGACGCTGGCGTCGCCCGACCCGCTGCTGGTGGTGGTCTGCGAGGCCGTGCCCGCGCTCTGCGCGTTGCTGTTCGCGCTCGCCGCTTCGCCTTGCTGCGAGCGGGACAGAGCGTCTTTCAACGTCGGCAGATTCGAATTGGTTGTGGAATCGACTTTCACGATTGGCTTCCTGAACGATTTGATCCTGATAACGGCAACCGTTGATCAAAACTTTAGCGCAATCGCTCCAGGTTTTGCCTTGTCTTCCACGCCGATCCGGCCCTTTGACAGCTCTGATGTCTGTGCTTCCCGCCGCGCCGCTTGCGCCCGCCGGGACGGGCGTCGCGCGGGGACCCGTCATGGCGCGCGCGCCGCCGCGGTTCATAGCTGAATCTCCACGGTCGAGCCGTCTTTCACGACGCCGGAAATGATCTGGCCGTTGGCCGTCTTGACCCGCACCTGCTGGCCCGGCGACGCGTTGTTCATTGCGCTGCCTTCGGCCGAAATCGCGAAACCTTCGCCGGCCGCCACGACCCGCACCGTTTGTCCGATCGACACCGCCGACGCGCTTTTCAACATGTCGCGGCGCAGCGGCATGCCGCCGGCGACGCGCGTGAGCGTGACCGAGCCGACCGCCTGTGAGGGATCCGTGACGATCGCCTGCGGCAAGCCGGTCAGGTCGCCGTCGCGCGCGACGAGGTCGGCGGCGGTGAGCACTTCACCCGGCGCCATTGCGCGGGCGGCCAGATAGTAGGTGGCGTGCAGCGAGATGCGCGCCTGCAGATAAATGGTCCACGGACGCTCGCCCGCGCAGCGCACGCCGACGGTCATGCGGCCCCACAGGCGCGCGCCGCTCGGCATGAACGGCTCAAGCATCGTGCAAGCCGCGAGGCCGCGCGGAAACGCCGGCGCCACGGTGATGTCGACCTTGCCGGGCAAGCCGGCGGACTGCTGCTGCAGGAATGCGAGCGCGGCGCTGCGGATTGCTTCCGCGTCCTGCTGGCCGGGCAGCGGCGCGGCTGGCGCAAGCGTCGCGGGCCGCAGATTCTGTTGCGCGACGGCGGGTGCGACTTGCCGAGCCGCCGGCATGCGGGCAATGGTGGCCGGTGCGGGCGGTGCGACCGTCGGAGCCGGCGCGGCGACTGCCTTCGTCACGACCGGCTTGCCGTTCGCACCCAACTGCGGCGGCTCACCACGCGAAGCCAGGCTGTCGAAACCTGCCACCGCGGATGCCCCGGCCGCCGCATTGAGCGGCGCATTGGCGGCCACCGGCTGGACCCCTGTGGCTTGGCGCGCGCTGTTGATCTGCGGCGCGGGCGCGACGACGACCGGCACGGCCTGACGCGAACCCGGCACGACATTGACTCTCGCGACGCCGTCCATGGCATTGGCATTGGCATTGCCGCTGCCCGGCGCCGGAATCGTCACGACACCATTGGCGTCGGGCCGGAAGCTGGTGCGGATCATTTGCGGCGTGGCCGGCGGTTCGCCCGCGCCCGGAATGACGATCGAGCCGCTCGCATTGGCGGCGCGCGTGAATGAATCGGCGTCGCGCGCGGTTGGATTCGGCGTCAGCGACTGCGCGGTGGCCGCGGCCAGCGTCGCAGCGGAACCAGCGCGCTTCGCGGGCGCGGCCTGCATGTGTTCGGCCAGATCGGCGAGCGCGGCCGGATTTTTTTCGCCCGGACCTGGAATCACGATCGGGCCGCCGGCTTCCTGAGCCTGGGTGCTGGCCGGCAACAGCACGATCCCGCCGGCGACCCACACCGTCAGGCTCACGACGAGGCGAATCAGGAGACGCCAAGCCGTGCGAGCAGCACGCCGTGCGACGCCAGCGCCCGCACCCACGCGATGCGCCGCCGCGCCATTCGCGCGGTGCGTCGGATCGAAGGTGGGCTGGTCCATCGTGTTTCTCCATCGAATGCATCGGTACGCCTTGCATTCTAGTGAGCGCCCCCTTTGCGCAAACGTTGAATAGAAGCCCCCTTTCCCGGTTATTCGTCCGATTGCCGCTTGCGTTCGGCCCATAAGATGCACCTCATGCAAAAAGGTCTTCCCACCTGGAGCAGTCCTCATGCGAGGCGTGCACGGGAAGCCTCGGGAACGTTCTCCGGAGATTCTTATGCTGGACAAACTCGATGCCGAATTCGCCTTTGGCCGTGAAGCGCTCGATGTACGCGCCTACCGGCAGGAGTTGTTGTCGTCGAATATCGCCAACGCCGATACCCCTGGGTACAAGGCGCGCGATATCGACTTCGCCTCGTCGCTCGCCGGCGCGCTGAAGAAGAGCGCCGGCGCGAGCGGCACCGCGGCGTCGAACAATTCGACGCTGGCGATGACGCAGCCCGCGGGTGTGACGAGCGGCATGTCGATGGCGGCGACCGCGCCGGGCCACATGGCCGGCAAGTCGACGCTGACGCCGACCGGCGGCACGTCCGACGACTACGGCAATCTGCAATACCGCGTGCCGACCCAACCCGCGCTCGACGGCAACACGGTCGACATCGATACCGAGCGGGTGCAGTTCGCGGATAACACGTTGCACTTCGAATCGGGCATGACGGTGCTGTCGGGCCAGATCAAAACGATGCTGTCGGCGATCCAGTCGGGCTCGTAAGAAGCCACGCCGACAGACTCAGCAGTACGCAAGAACAATCGCTACGGGAATTAACTTGAAGCCGGTTCGAACCGTGCAACTGCGTTGCATGGGACCGGAGTAAGTGCTGAAGCACTAACACCGGCCGACATAGGAGAGGTCAGGAAAACATGCCATCTTTAATGAACATTTTTGGTGTTGCAGGCTCCGCAATGTCGGCGCAGTCGCAGCGGCTCAACGTGACGGCGTCGAACCTCGCCAACGCGGACAGCACGACCGGTCCGGACGGCCAGCCGTACAAGGCCAAGCAGGTCGTGTTCGCGGTCAGCCCGCTCGGCGGCGCGCGCACGGCTTCCGGCCAGCAGGTCGGCGGCGTGCAGGTCACCGGCGTGGTCGACGACCCGACGCCGATGAAGACCGCCTACGACCCCGGCAATCCGGCCGCGAACGCGGACGGCTACGTCACGTTGCCGAACGTCGATCCGGTGCAGGAAATGGTCAACATGATCTCGGCCTCGCGTTCGTACCAGGCCAACGTCGAGACGCTGAACACCGCCAAGACACTGATGCTGAAAACGCTCACGATCGGAACCTGAGGAGAGCTCCTTGACCACCAACACCACCATCGGCAGCAGCGGCACGACCGTGTCGCAGACGCTGCTCGATACGATGAACGGCACGAACAGTGCCTCGAGTTCCACGAGTTCGACCGGCAGCACGTCCGGCACCTCGGCGACCGATCTGCAGAACACCTTTCTGCAACTGCTCGTCGCGCAGATGAAGAACCAGGATCCGACCAATCCGATGGACAGCTCGCAGATGACCTCCCAGCTGGCGCAGATCAACACGGTCTCGGGCATCAGCCAGTTGAACACGACACTCAGCTCGCTCGCCACGCAGATGTCGGCGGGCCAGCAGTCGCAAGCCGCGCTGCTGATCGGCTCGACCGTGCTCGCGCCGGGCAGCTCGGTGTCGGTCGCGAGCGGCAAGGCGGACGCGTTCGGCGTGCAGCTCGCCAACTCGGTGGGCGATCTGCAAGTGGTCGTGAAGAACTCGGCCGGCCAGATCGTCAACACGATCGACCTCGGCAAGCAGTCGGCCGGCACGATTCCGGTGGGTTGGACGCCGACCGATACGACGGGCGCCACGCTGCCCGACGGCACCTACACGATCAGCGCGGTCGGCACGATCAACGGTCAGCAGGCCACGGCCACCACGCTCACGGGCGCCACGGTGCAGAGCGTCGTCATGCAGAACGGCGCGCCGGGCCTCGTGCTCTCGAACGGCTCGACAGTCGGCTTGACCAGCGTCGCCGCCATCCTCTGATTCAGATTCAGTCAACTACGACTTTCCAGATACGGAGACCGTCATGGGTTACCAGCAAGGTTTGAGCGGTTTGTCGGCATCGTCGAGCGACCTCGACGTGATCGGCAACAACATTGCCAACGCGAATACGGTTGGCTTCAAGAGCGGCGCCGCGCAATTCGCCGACATGTACGCCAATTCGGTGGCGACGTCGGTGGGCAACCAGGTCGGCATCGGCACCAAGCTCGCCGAAGTCCAGCAGCAGTTCTCGCAAGGCACGATCACCAGCACCAACCAGGCGCTCGACGTCGCGATCAACGGCAACGGTTTCTTCCAGCTGTCCAACAACGGCTCGCTGGTGTACTCGCGCAACGGCGTGTTCCAGCTCGACAAGAACGGCTTCATCACCAACGCGCAAGGCCTGCAGCTGATGGGCTACGCCGCGAACAGCTCGGGCATCATCAACACCGCGCAGACCGTGCCGCTCAGCGTGCCGACCGCGAACATCGCGCCGCAACCGACCACCAAGATCGCCGCCGGCCTGAACCTGAACGCGCAGGATCCGCTGATGCTCGGCACGCCGGCCTTCACGCCGACGCTCGTCGCGGGCAGCACGCTGACGACGCCCGGCCCGACCGTCACGAACACCGCTTCGGGCACGAACAACGACAACTACACCGTCAACTTCACGAGCCCGACGACCTATACGGTCACCGACACCACGCTCGGCACGACGACTGCCGCCGCGCCGTACACGGCGGGCACGGCGATCTCGCTCGGCAACGGCCAGACCATCACGTTCAACGGCGTGCCGGCGACCGGCGACAGCGTCGCGATCGCGCCGACCCCGGTGGCGTTCAATCAGAACAGCTCGTCGACGTACAACTACTCGACCAGCACGACGGTGTACGACTCGCTCGGCGGCTCGCAGACGGTCAACATGTACTTCGCCAAGACCTCGGCCGGTACGTGGAACGTGTATGCCGGCACCTCGACGGGCACCGCGCAACTGATCGGCCACGCGAACTTCAACTCGTCGGGTACGCTGCTCGGCACGACGAACGCAGCCGGTGTCGCGACCACCACGCCGTTTGCCTTCAACTTCTCGATCCCGACTACCGACGGCTCGTCGACGCCGCAGAATCTGACGCTGAACATCGCCGGCACGACGCAGTTCGGCGGCAAAGACGGCGTCAACTCGCTGCAGCCCGACGGCTACGCCGCCGGCACGCTGACGAGCTTCACGATCGGCGCCGACGGCACGCTGACCGGCAACTATTCGAACCAGCAAACCGCGGCACTCGGTCAGATCGTGCTGGCGAACTTCTCGAACCAGAACGGTCTCGTGGACCTCGGCAACAACGAGTTCCAGCAGACCTCGCAATCGGGCGTCGCGCAGATTTCGGCGCCGGGCTCGACCAACCACGGCGTGCTGCAAGGCGGCGCGGTGGAAAACTCGAACGTCGATCTGACGAGCGAACTGGTGAACCTGATCACCGCGCAACGCAACTATCAAGCGAACGCGCAGACGATCAAGACCCAGCAGACCGTCGACCAGACCCTGATCAACCTGTAAGCGACCGGGACCCACCCATCATGGATCGGCTGATCTATACCGCGATGTCGGGCAGCACGCAGGCGCTCGAACAGCAGGCAATCGTCGCGAACAACCTGGCCAACGCATCGACCACCGGTTTTCGCGCGCAACTGGCGACTTTCCGCGCCGTGCCGATGTCGTTCGGCGACGGCAGTTCGATCAACGACGACACCACCCGCACTTTCGTGCTGTCGTCGACGCCGGGCGCGGACTACACGCCCGGGCCGATCCAGCAGACGGGCAACCCGCTCGACGTGGCGATTCAGGGGCCGGGCTGGCTGGCGGTGCAAACCGCCGACGGCGGCGAAGCCTATACGCGCGCCGGCAATCTGCATGTCGATGAAAACGGCCAGTTGGTGAACGCCACCAATCAGGTGGTGCTCGGCAACGGCGGCCCGGTGTCGGTGCCGCCGGGCGCGGAAATCACCATCGGCAAGGACGGCACGGTGTCCGCGCTGACGCCGGGCGATCCGCCGACGGCAGTGGTGACCGTCGATCAGCTGAAGCTGGTGAATCCGGATCCGCAAACCATGACGCGCGGCGACGACGGTCTGTTTCGCACCGGCGACGGCAATGCCGCCGACGCCGACCCGACCGTCACGCTGGCGCCGGCCTCGCTCGAGGGCAGCAACGTGAATCCGGTCAGCGCGATGGTCGCGATGATCACCAACGCGCGCCAGTTCCAGATGCAGACCAAGCTGCTGGAGAACGCCGACAAGAACGACCAGTCCGCCAACCAGCTGCTCAGCTTTAGCTAACGGATTGCCCCGGCTTCGCCCGGACTTCCAGGAGAAGAATTGTGAATCGCTCACTCTACATCGCCGCGACCGGCATGAATGCGCAACAGGCGCAGATGGACGTGATCTCGAACAACCTCGCGAACGTCAGCACCAACGGCTTCAAGGGTTCGCGCGCGGTGTTCGAGGATCTGCTGTATCAGACCATCCGCCAGCCGGGCGCGAACTCGACGCAGAACACCGAACTGCCGTCCGGCATCCAGCTCGGCACAGGCGTGCAGCAGGTCGCCACCGAACGTCTGTACACGCAGGGCAACCTGCAGCAGACCGGCAACTCGAAAGACGTCGCGATCAACGGCCAGGGCTTTTTCCAGGTGCAGATGCCCGACGGCACGACCGCCTATACCCGCGACGGCTCGTTCCAGACCAACGCGCAAGGGCAGCTCGTGACCTCGAGCGGCTACCAGGTGATCCCGGCGATCACGATCCCGAACAACGCGACCTCGCTCACCATCGGCAGCGACGGCGTGGTGTCGATCACCGTGGCCGGCTCGACCAACACCCAGCAGCTCGGCTCGATGCAGATCGCGACTTTCATCAACCCGGCCGGCCTCGATGCGAAGGGTGAAAACCTGTTCGCGGAAACCGCTTCGTCGGGCGCGCCGAACGTCGCGCAACCGGGCCTGAACGGCGCCGGCACGCTGAATCAGGGCTACGTGGAAGCATCCAACGTGAACGTGGTGCAGGAACTGGTGAACATGATCCAGACGCAACGCGCTTACGAAATCAACAGCAAGGCCGTGACGACTTCCGACCAGATGCTGCAGACCCTGAGCCAGATGCAGGTTTAAGGCCGGCGTTTTCTCGAAAGGCAGTAATCAAGATGTCGCACTTCACTCGTAATCCGGTTCATTCGCGCACCGCTCAGGCGCTCGTGCAGCTCACGCTGCTCGCGGCCCTGGGTGGCTGCGGCCTCGTGCCGAGGCAGCCGATCACGCAGCAGCCGATGACGGCGCTGCCGCCGATGCCGCCGCAGGCGCAATCGCCGGGCTCGATCTACAACCCGGGTTACGCAGGCCGGCCGCTGTTCGAAGACCAGCGGCCACGCAATGTCGGCGACATCCTGACCATCGTGATTCAGGAAAACGTCAACGCAACCAAGTCGTCGGGCGCCAATGCGAACCGCTCCGGCAGCACCAACATCAACGTGCCGACCGCGGGCTTCCTTGCCGGCCTGTTCGGCAAGGCCAATCTGAGCGCGAATGGCGCCAACGTGTTCAACGGTACGGGCGGCGCGAACGCGTCGAATACGTTTAACGGCACGATCACCGTGACGGTAACGGGCGTGCTGCCGAACGGCAACCTGATGGTGAGCGGCGAAAAGCAGATGCTGATCAACCAGGGCGATGAATTCGTGCGTTTCTCCGGCGTGGTGAATCCGAACACGATCTCTAACCTGAACGCCGTGTACTCGACCCAGGTGGCCGACGCGAAGATCGAATATTCAGCGAAGGGCTATCTCAACGAAGCCGAGAACATGGGCTGGTTGCAGCGCTTCTTCCTCAACGTGTCGCCGTGGTGATCATGCGTACCGTCTTTTCCCGCACCCGTCTCGCGCGATTCAGCGGTTTGTGCCGTGCGCTGGCCTTCGTCGCGCTCGCCTGCGCGGCGCTGCCGGCGGCCACGCCTGCTCATGCCGAACGTCTGAAGGACCTCGTGCAGATTCAGGGCGTGCGCGACAATCCGCTGATCGGCTATGGCCTCGTCGTTGGCCTGGACGGCACGGGCGACCAGACCACGCAGACGCCGTTCACCACGCAAACGCTCGCCAACATGCTGGCGAACCTCGGCATTTCGATCAACAACCAGGCGGCCGGCTCGACCAACCAGCAGTCGTCGCTGTCGAACATCCAGTTGAAGAACGTCGCCGCGGTGATGGTGACGGCGGTGCTGCCGCCGTTCGCTCGCCCGGGCGAAGCGATCGACGTGACGGTATCGTCGCTCGGCAATGCGAAGAGCCTGCGCGGCGGCACGCTGCTGCTCACGCCGCTGAAGGGCGCCGACGGCCAGGTGTACGCGCTCGGCCAAGGCAATCTGGCGGTCGGCGGCGCGGGCGCGAGCGCGAACGGCAGCAGAGTGCAGGTGAACACGTTGGCCGCGGGCCGCATCGCAGGCGGCGCGATCGTCGAACGCGCGGTGTCGACCTCGGTGTCGCAAGCGGGCACCATGCAGCTCGACCTGAACGAAATGGATTACGACACCACGCAGCGCGTGGTGGCCGCGGTGAACAACGCGTTCGGCGGCGGCACGGCGACCGCGCTCGACGGCCGCACGATTCAACTGCGCGCGCCGAGCGATCCGGAGCAGCAGGTCGCGTTCATGGCGCAATTGCAGAATCTCGACGTCAAGCCGGCGCAAGCGGCCGCGAAGGTGATCCTCAACGCGCGCACCGGCTCGATTGTGATGAATCAGATGGTCACGCTGCAGAACTGCGCGGTGGCGCACGGCAACCTCTCGGTCGTGATCAATACACAGCCGGTGGTGAGCCAGCCAGGCCCATTCTCGAACGGTCAGACGGTGGCCGCCAGGCAGTCGCAGATTCAGATGAAGCAGGACAACGGCGCACTGAAGATGGTGTCCGCCGGCGCCAATCTTGCCGATGTGGTGAAGGCGCTCAACGCATTGGGTGCGACGCCCGCGGATCTGATGTCGATCCTGCAGGCGATGAAAGCGGCGGGCGCTCTGCGCGCCGACCTGGAAATCATCTAAGGAAGACACAGGATGAATTCGGATACGACCAATTCCGCCGCCTCGGCGAACGACCTGACCCAGCGCTTCGCGCTCGACGTGCAGGGGTTCGCGAAGCTGAGCGCGCAGGCCAAGGCGTCGCCGCAAGCCGGCATGAAGATGGCCGCGCAGCAGTTCGACGCGGTGTTCACGCAGATGATGCTGAAGAGCATGCGCGACGCGACGCCGCAAGACGGACCGTTCGATTCGCACGACAGCGCCACGTTCACGTCGATGATGGATCAGCAGTTGTCGCAACAGATGTCGCAAAAGGGCATTGGCGTGGCTGACGCGATGCTCAAGCAGCTGATGCGCAATCAGGGCATGCAGGTGGGCGGCGGCGCGGGTGGCGCGGGCGGTTTGGCCGGCATGGCCAACGCACTGGGCGGCGGCAGCGGCGGCGACGAAGGCCAGACCGCGGCGCTGAACGCGCTCGCCAGGGCGTACGGCAATGCGCAGGCCAACGGCCAGCTGGCGATGGGCAAGGGCTACTCGGCCAACAGCGCTTTGACGCCGCCGCTGAAGGGCGACGGCAGCTCGCCGAAGGTCGACGCTTTCGTCGACAAGCTCGCCGCGCCGGCCCAGGCCGCCAGCGCCGCGACCGGCATTCCGGCGCGCTTCATCATCGGCCAGGCGGCGCTCGAATCGGGCTGGGGCAAGAGCGAGATCAGGAAGGCGGACGGTTCGACCAGCCACAACGTGTTCGGCATCAAGGCGACCAAGGACTGGACCGGCAAGACCGTGTCGACGGTCACGACCGAATATGTGAACGGCAAGCCGCAGCGCACGGTAGAAAAATTCCGTGCGTACGACTCGTATCAGGAAGCCATGACCGATTACGCGAGCCTGCTCAGGGGCAATCCGCGATATGCCCAGGTGATCAATTCGGCGCACGACGTGAACGGTTTCGCCACCGGCATGCAGCGCGCCGGTTACGCCACCGACCCGCATTACGCAAAAAAACTGATGTCCATCATGCAGAAGATGGGCTGAGCCGTGTGAGCGCAATTCGAGTCGCTCACTCACTTAACCGAATCGAAAGCATGCGCGCGACGGGGCCAGGCGCATAACAAAACGGCCGAGGCTGGCCGCCCACAGACGGCCGGCTTACCCGCGACAAGTAAGGCGCGTTTTAACGTTTGCGGCAAAAAAATTCATTACACGCCCCTAAATTTTGGCCGGATGCTGCCGCTAATCAGTTAGACCCGATACCGGAAAGCGTTGTAATGTCTGGTTGGGATGCGCGTGCTGCGGCTTCGGTGAAGACCGCGCGAAAGCCCCGGCAGGAGCCCTGGCACGCGCCCGCAAGAACAAGCATACCGGCAAGCCCATGGATACTACCCAGTCGAACGGCCAGACCGACACACACGGCCAGCTGCACGCTCAGACCGACGAAGGCGGCAACGATTTCGGCCGTCGCAATCCGCTGGAGATCGGCGTTCAGTTGCGCAATCTCGTCAATCGCGGCGATTTCCTCACGGTTCAATACGCAGGCGGACAGCTCGTTACGCGTCTACTCGACGTCGACGTGCGCGGCCGCACCTTCACGTTCGATTGGGGCGCATTGTCCGATCAGAACAAAGGCCTGCTGGGCGCACCGCGCTGCCAGTTCCACGCGCAGCCGGACGGCGTGCGCGTGGAATTCGCCACCGGCACGCCGCGCGAGACTCGTTTCGAAGGACTGCCCGCATTCGAGGCCGACTTCCCCGAGGTGCTGTTCTACGTGCAGCGCCGCGAGTACTTCCGCGTCGATGCACCGATTCTCGATCCGTACATGTGCTCTGGCCGTTTGCCCGAAGGCGATACGTTTCGCTTCGAGGTGCACGATCTGTCGCTCGGCGGTGTCGGCATGCGCACCACGGACGAACGCGTGGCCGAATTGCCGATGGGCACGCGCCTGCTCGATTGCGAGTTGGTGCTCGGTGCGCTCGGCCGCCTCTCGCTCGATCTGCAGCTGGTGTCGCATCGCTCTACCGCGCTGCCGAACGGCACGCAGCGTTTCCAACTCGGCTTCCGTTTTCTGACGCTGCCGGGCAGCACGGAAAACACGCTGCAACGTCTGATCACGCAGCTCGAGATGAAGCGCCGTTCGCTGGTGCGCTGATGTCCGGCACGCATCGGAATGACCTCAATTTTTCGTTGTTGAGGCCGTTAAACAAGATGTTCTAGTAACGCGGCGGCATGTGTACGGTGTCGCCCTTCAGGATGACGCATGTCCAATCTCATCAATCTCGGCCTCAGTGGACTGAACGCAGCTCAGTGGGGACTCACGACGACCGGCCAGAACATCAGCAACGCGTCGACGCCAGGCTACACCATCGAAACGCCGGTGTATGCGGAAAGCGGCGGCCAGTACACGGGCTCGGGCTACCTGCCGCAAGGCGTCTCGACCACGACCGTGACGCGCCAGTACAGCCAGTATCTGACCACTGAGCTGAACAATGCGCAGTCGTCGGGCAGCGCGCTGTCGACGTACAACTCGCTGATCTCGCAACTGAACAATCTGATCGGCAGCCCGACCTCCGGGATTGCGAGCTCGATCACCAGCTATTTCACCGGCTTGCAGAACGTCTCGAACAATGCGTCGAGTCTGGCCACGCGTCAGACCGCGATGAGCGGCGCGCAGACGCTGGTGAACCAGATCAACGCCGCGGGTCAGCAATACGACGCGCTGCGCCAGAGCGTCAATACGCAGCTCACCAACACCGTTTCGCAGATCAACAGCTACTCGCAGCAAATCGCGCAGCTGAACGCTCAGATCGCCCAGGCCAGCACGCAAGGGCAACCGCCGAACCAGTTGATGGACCAGCGCGATCTCGCCGTGTCGAATCTGTCGCAACTGATCGGCGTGAACGTCGTGAACAGCAACGGCAGCTACAGCGTCTTCATGAGCAACGGCCAGCCGCTGGTGTCCT
Source organism: Paraburkholderia sp. FT54 (assembly GCF_031585635.1). Classification (NCBI taxonomy): domain Bacteria; kingdom Pseudomonadati; phylum Pseudomonadota; class Betaproteobacteria; order Burkholderiales; family Burkholderiaceae; genus Paraburkholderia; species Paraburkholderia sp. FT54. Next base: position 144,174 of record NZ_CP134195.1, read on the forward strand.
CCGCCAACAGCTACAACCTGGGCACGGCGCCTTCGACCGGCGACACCAGCGAATTGTCCGTGCAGTATCTCGGCCAGGCAGGCGCGAACCCGGCAACCCCGCCGCAGAACCTGCCCGATAGCAAGATCGACGGCGGCGCGCTCGGCGGCCTGGTCGCGTTCCGCAGCCAGACGCTCGATCCGGGCGAGGCGCAACTCGGCGCGATCGCCGTGAGCTTCTCGGCGCAGGTCAATGCGCAGAACGGGCTGGGTATTACGCTCGCTGGCGCCAAGGGTGGCGCGCTGTTCTCGGTGGGCGGCCCGACGGTCTATGCGAACACGCAGAACACCGGCAATGCGTCGCTGAACGTATCGTTCGCGAACCCCACGCAGCCGACCACCGGCGATTACACGCTGGCCTACAACGGCACCACCTACACGCTCACCGACAATTCGACCGGCAACGTGGTGGGTTCGGCGACCAATCTGAGCCAGCCGATCAACGGCCTGAATTTCTCGACCACCGGCACGATGAAACCCGGTGACTCGTTCACGGTCGAGCCGACCCGTGGCGCACTGAACAGTTTCGCGACCGCCACCACCGACGCATCGGCGATCGCCGCCGCAGCGCCGGTGCTGGGCGCCGCCGAGTCGACCAACACCGGCACCGGCACGATCACGCAAGGCACGGTGACGGCCGGCTACACCATGCCGAATTCGACCACCACGCTGTCGTACGACGGCACGGGTCTGTCGGGCTTCCCGGTCGGTTCGACGGTGACGGTGGCAGGTTCCCCTCCCACCACGTTTTCGATCACCAGCGCGACGACCGTCGTGCCGTATTCGGCCGCCACCGGTGCCACGCTGACGATCAACAACGCCACCGCCGGCCAGATGAACAACGTCTCGGTGACAATCAGCGGCGCACCGGCCGCCGGCGACAAGTTCACCATTGGCCCGAACACCGGCGCGACCAACGACGGCCGCAACGCGCTGGCGCTGTCGAACCTGTCCACCGCGAAGGTGCTCTCGGGCGGCACGGTCACGCTGACGGGCGCGTATGCGAACTACGTCAACAATGTCGGCAACCAGACCAACCAGATTCAGACCTCGAGCACGGCACAAAGCGCGCTGGTGACGCAGATCACCACCGCGCAGCAATCGGTTTCGGGCGTGAACATCAACGAAGAAGCAGCCAACCTGCTTCAGTATCAGCAGCTGTATCAGGCGAACAGCAAGGTCATCCAGACCGCGCAGACCCTGTTCCAGACGATACTCGGCATCTTCCAGTGAGGCGTTGACAATGCGCATCTCCAGCACGCAGTACTTCAACATGAACGTCGCGACGATGAGCGATCAGCAAGCTCAGTTGTCGCAGTTGTATGCCGAGATTTCGAGCGGCGTGAGCCTCTCCACGCCGTCGGACAATCCGCTCGGCGCGGCGCAGGCCGTGCAGTTGAGCTCGACGGCAACGGCCCTGTCGCAATACACGAGCAATCAGGGCACCGCGCTGGCCTCGCTGCAGCAGGAAGACTCCACGCTCGGCAGCGTCAATTCCGTGCTGCAGACCATTCATACGCTGGTGCTGCGTGCCGGCGACGGTTCGCTGAACAATAACGACCGCGGCTCGATCGCGACGCAATTGCAAAGCCTGCGCAGCCAGTTGATGACGCTCGCCAATTCGACCGACCCGCAGGGCAACTACCTGTTCGCCGGCTATCAGAGCAGCGCGCAGCCGTACACCACCAATTCGGCAGGCGTCGTGACCTATTCCGGCGACACCGGCACGCCCGTCGTGCAGATCACCGACTCACACACCGTGCAGACCGGCGACAACGGCCTTGCGATCTTCGGCAGCGTGGCGTCGATCGGCACCAGTTCCGTGCCGGCCGCAGCGAACGGCAACGGCGGCACGGGCGTGATCAGCACGGTGAGTCTGAACAATCCGACCGATCCGACCAATGCGGACACGTACACGATCAACTTCTCGTCGGCGACTACCTACACCGTGAGCCAGAAGGATCCGGCTACCGGCGTGGTGACCACGACCGGCCCGCAGGCGTTCACGGCCGGCTCGTCGATCCCGCTGGGAAACGGTGGCCAGTCGGTATCGATCTCCGGCGCGCCGAATGCGAACGACAGCTTCACGGTGACGCCGGCCACGCAAGGCAGCATGGACGTGTTCGCCAATCTGAGCCAGTTGATCACCACGCTGCAAACGCCGGTGTCGGGCGCCGCCTCGACGGCCAGCTTCCAGAGCGCGCTGACCACCAGCATGACGCAGCTCGAGAACACGATGAACAACGTCGTGACGGCACAAGCAGCCGTGGGCGGCCGCGAGCAGGAAGTGCAGGCATTGCAGACGGTCACGCAGACCAACACGCTCCAGAACACAAGTAATCTTGCGGATCTGACGCAGACGGACATGGTCAAGGTGATCGGCCAGTACACCATGACGCAGAACGCGCTGCAAGCCGCGCAGCAGGCGTTTGCGAAGATTCAGAACATCTCGCTGTTCCAGTACCTGAACTGATAGCGCACGTAGTCTGAAACGGAGAAGGGCGGAAGCCGGTGTGAACCGGCTCCGCCCTTCTTCTTTTTCATTGCACGACGTGGCGGGCGAACCTTGCTATTTAAACCCCGCCGCCACCCGCCCCATCTGATCAATCCCAACATCGAACAGCCGCGTGAAGAACGGAATCATGTTCGGGATCATCAGTTGCAGAAGCAGCATGCCGATCAGCATGGTCAGCGGGAAACCGATCTGGAACACGCCGATCTGCGGCGCGGCGCGATTCAGAATGCCGAGCGCGAGATTGGTGATGAGCAGCGCGGCGACCACCGGCAGCGACAATAGCAGTCCCGCTGAAAACACCGTGCCGCCGAAGTTCGCCAGCGTGCGCCAGCCGGGCGCGCCGAGAATGTTCGCCGACACCGGCAGCGACTGGAACGTGGCGAGCAGTGCGCTGATCATCTGCAAATGCCCGTCGATCACCAGAAACACCAGCATGGCGATGGTGTTCATGTAGCTCGCCAGCACCTGGCTCGAACTGCTTGCCTGCGAGTCGAAGAAGGTCGCAAAGCCGAGACCCATGCCGAGCCCGACGAAGTCGCCCGTCGCGCTGATCGCCCCGAACACGATCTGCATGGTGAGGCCGAGCGCGATGCCGATCAGGAACTGGTTGACGATGATCCACACGCCTTCGGCGGAAAACACCGTGACTTGCGGCAGCGTGCCGAGCGTGGGCGCGACGATGATCGTCACGAAGGCCGCGAGGCCGATCTTCACGCGCATCGGCAACGAGCGGTTGCCGAGTACCGGCGCAGCGGCGACCAGCGCGAGGATGCGCACGAACGGCCACAGGAACGCGGTGAGCCAGGCGTTCAGTTGCGCGTAGGTGACGGAAAACATCGCGGGTGGGAAGGGAAGGTGAGGACCGGCGCGCCGCTCAGTTGACGAGCGTCGGAATATTGGTGAGTGTCTGGCGCAGATAGTCGAGCATGGTTGTCAGCATCCACGGCCCGGCGATCACCATCGTGACAGCAATCGCGAGCAGTTTCGGAATGAACGACAGCGTGGTTTCGTTGATCTGCGTGGCGGCCTGAAACAGGCTGACGACCAGACCGACCACCAGCGCGACCAGCAGCAACGGCGCGGCAAGCAGCAGGCTGACATACATGGCCTGGTGCGCGAGCGTCATGACGGATTCTTGATTCATGGCGATGGGACCGGAAGCGTGAAGGGCGCGGGGCGCGGTTAAAAAGCGCGGTTAAACGAAGCTCTGTGCCAGCGAGCCGAGCAGCAGTTGCCAGCCGTCGACCAGCACGAACAGCATCAACTTGAACGGCAGCGAAATGGTCGCGGGCGACACCATCATCATACCCATCGACATCAGCACGCTCGCCACCACCATGTCGATGATGAGGAACGGGATGAAAATCGTGAAACCGATCTGGAAGCCGGTTTTCAACTCGCTCGTCACGAACGAGGGCACCAGCAACGACAGCGGCACGTCTTCCGGACCTTGCATCGGCGCGGCGTGCGAGATGCGGGCGAAGAGGGCGAGATCGCTTTCGCGGGTCTGGCGCAGCATGAACGTCTTGAACGGCGCGAGGCCGCGGTTCACTGCGGTCTCCATCGGCATGGTGCCGTCCGAAAACGGCTTGTAGCCGTCCGTGTAGGCCTTGTCGAGCACCGGCGACATCACGAACAGCGTGAGGAACAGCGCGAGCCCGACCAGCACCTGGTTAGGCGGCGTCGTGGTCGTACCGAGCGCCTGGCGCAGCAGCGAGAGCACGATGATGATGCGCGTGAAGCTGGTCATCATCAACACCATTGCCGGCAGGAACGACAGCATCGTGAGCAGCAGCATCGTCTGCACGCTCAGCGAGTAGGTCGTGCCGCCGTTCGGGCCGGGACTCGTGTTGAAGGCCGGCAAGCCGGCGGCTTGAGCGAACGACAATGTCGGCAGCGCGAGCATCAGCGCCGGCAGCGCGACGGGCGCGACGCGGCGCACGGCCGAAACGACTTTCGAGGTGGTGCCGGACATGCGAGCGGATTGCGCGCGACGCGCCGAAGATAGACTGAACTGCATTACCGAACTCCGGCGCCTTGCCCGTTGAAACGTTTGCCCACTTCGCTTTTCAGCGCGTCGCGAAAGCGTTGGCCGAAGGTGCCAGGCAGTGTCGTGCCCGTAGTTCGCGTGCTCGCCGGACCGGATTGCGTGGCGCCGAGCGGGTCGATGGCGGCCGAACCTGCGGGCATCGTGTGAAGAAGACGGACATTGCCGGGTGCCGTGCCGAGCACGAGCCACGTATCGCCGATCTCGACCACCGCGACCCGCTCCTTGCCGCCGAGCGAGGCGCCGCCGATCGTCTTCACGAGGCCGCCGCGGCTCGCCGGCTGCAAGCCGAAGCGGCGAGCGAGCCATGCGCAACCGAACACCAGACCGATCACCACCAGCAGGCCGACGATGGTTTGCAGCACGGCGCCGACGCCGAGCGCCGGAACAGCCGTTCCCGCGCCGACGGCCGAGGCGATTTTCGCGGCGTTGTTGACCGCGTTCATGTCCGCCGCGTGAGCGGCCGACGGTGCGACCAGCGCGAAGATCGACGCCAGGGCGCAGATCGGCGCCACGACATTCGCAGCCCGTGCAGCGCCAATCAGAACAGCGCGCAACACGGCGCGACCGGCAACGCGTTTCATCGATTCAACTTCCGGATACGTTCGGACGGCGTGATGATGTCGGTCAGACGGATGCCGAACTTGTCGTTCACCACCACCACTTCGCCCTGCGCGATCAGACAGCCGTTGACCAGCACGTCCATCGGTTCGCCGGCCATGCCGTCCAACTCCACCACCGAACCCTGCGCGAGTTGCAGCAGGTTGCGGATCGCGATCTTGGTGCGGCCGAGCTCGACGGTCATCTGAACGGGAATGTCCAGGATCATGTCGATGTCGTTGCGCGTCGAGGTCGGCTCGACTTTCGACAGCGGCTGGAACACGCCGGCCGTCGTTGCGCTGACTTCCGAATTGTCGTTCTGCTCGGCCAGCGCGCTGGCCCAGTCCGCCATGGCCGCGTCGTCTTCGGCAGCGGCCGCGTCGGCGGCGAATTGCGGCTCGCCAGCGGCCAGTTCGGCCTCAGTCTTTGCGTTCAGGTCACTCATATCCACCTTCCTTCATCGTTTCGGCTGCGCTGATCATCTTCTGGACCCGCAACGCATACTGACCATTGAAAATTCCGTAGCCGCACTCCATCACCGGCACGCCATCGACTTTCGCCGTGATGTGTTCGGGAATGTTGATCGGCAGAACATCGCCTTTGCGCATGTTCAGGATCTGTTCGAACGTGACCGGCACCTGCGCGAGGTCGGCGGTCAGTTCCACTTCCGCCGCCTGCACCTGCTGCGACAGCACGCGGACCCAGCGGCGGTCGACTTCGAGCGCCTCGCCCTGGATCGGCGACGAGAGAATGTCGCGGATCGGTTCGATCATCGAGTACGGCATGCAGATGTGCAGCGTGCCGCCCGTCGTGCCGAACTCGATCGAGAACTGCGTGACGATGACGATTTCGTTCGGTGTCGCCACGTTGGCGAACTGCGTATGCATTTCCGAACGCACGTATTCGAACTGCAGCGGACGCACGCTTTTCCACGAGGTCGTGTAGTTGTCGAATACCAGGTTCAGCAACTTGTTGATGATGCGCTGCTCGGTCTGCGTGAAATCGCGGCCTTCGACGCGGGTATGGAAACGCCCGTCGCCGCCGAACAGGTTATCGACCACGAAGAACACCAGGTTCGGATCGAACACGAACAGCGAGGTGCCGCGCAACGGCTTCACGTGGACCAGGTTCAGGTTGGTCGGGATCGGCAGGTTGCGGGTGAATTCGCTGTACTTCTGCACCTTCACCGGACCGACGGAGATTTCCGCCGAGCGCCGCATGAAGTTGAAAATACCGACGCGCAACAGGCGCGCGAACCGGTCGTTGATGATTTCCAGGCCGGGCATCCGGCCGCGGACGATGCGTTCCTGCGTCGCGATGTTGTAGGGCCGTACGCCCGCACGCTCGCTTTGCTCGGCTTCTGAGTCTGTTTCGCCGGTTACGCCCTTGAGGAGGGCATCGACCTCCTCCTGGGACATGAACTCTTCGTGGCCCATTCCTTATTCCTCGTGCGTCCCGTGGCGGTTGATGATGGCAGCGCTGATTAACGTCAAGACCGAGGTCACTGCACGACGAATTCGGTGAACAGCACGTCCTGGACCTGGATCGGCGCGGCGCCCTTGTCGGTCGGCTGCTCGATCAGCGTGCGCAGTTCCGTGGCGAGCGCGCGCTTGCCTTCGAGCGGCGCCAGGTCGTCGGGGTGCTTGTTCGAGAGTGCGAGCAGGATGCGGCTGCGCACTTCGGGCATATGGTCGGCTAGCTCCTGCTGGGTCTTTGCGTCGCTGAGCTTGAGTGTCAGGCCGATGCGCAGGAAATGCTGTTGACCGTCGTCCGATTGCAGGTTGACGGTCATCGATTCGAGCGGGAAGAACAGCGGCACGGCGAGGGGCGCTGGCGCGCTGGCGGTTTCAGCCGACGCGGCCGCGGGGGCACGCTTGGACATGAAGAACCACACGCCCGCGCCGGCTGCGGCCGCGGCAATGATCGCTATGAGGACGATCAGGATGATGCGCTTCATCGGGCCCGGGGAGGCGGGCGCGGCTTGCTGGGGTGCGGTCGTGGTTGCCATGAGGTTTGCTTTGCTTGCCTTTAGTGCTGGTGATGGTGATTGTTGTTGATTTGCCTGCGGCGCGATGGGTCGAAAAGAAGGGGGATTGCGGGCTATCTCTTGTTTTTGGGGTTTTGTTGGCCTTTCCTTGAGATCGCTGTGGTCTATTGGCGTTGCCCCTGTGCGGGGCGGCACCTACTTTCTTTGCTGCGGCAAAGAAAGTAGGCAAAGAAAGCCGCTTCACACCGCCAGCCTCCAAGCGGACCCCTCGCGCAGTCGCGTTAGTGGCACATCTGGAATCCGTGTTCTCGCACACTCCGCGTGAGTGACAAGGCCGTCATTCTTCCGGCGGCGCTGCGCGCGCCGTTGCGGTACTTCATTCGACCGCTGGACGCAAATCGGCGCCCTCTGGAGGGCGCCGATGACCAGCTATCTGCAAATCAAGTTCGGTTGATGCCCTGGCGCGCGGCGAACGCCTGCGCTCAAGGCATCGACGTCACGCGAATGTGTCGACCAGGCCCACCGTGCGACGCACCGGGACATTGACCGCCGTGTCGATCGAATCTGTGCCGCTGCCGCCACCATACGATCCGCTCGCGCCGTTCGAGTGGGCGCCGGAACGGCCAGAGTCAGCGCTCTGCTGTTGGCTGCCATGACGCGCAAAGCCGTCGCTCACACTCGCGCTCCCCAAGCCGATGCCGTTCGATTCCATCGCTTCGCGGAGCTTCGGCAACGCGGCCTCGACGGCTTCGCGCACGGACTGGTGCTGCGAAACGAACAACGCATGTGCATGGTTATCGGCAACCTGCAAGACAACCTGTAGCGGCCCCAGATCCTTCGGGTTCAAGGTCAGCTCGGCACTCTGCGAATGCGCGTTCGACAGGAACACCACCTTCTGGCTCAACGCGTCCTCCCAGTCAGTCGTGCCGACCTGCGGTGACAACGCGTTCGCGGCTTGCGCCGCGCCAGCGTTGCCGGTGGTCTGGACGGCGGCCGTCGTGCTCGCGGCGCTCGCCGCGGCCTGCGAAGCGGCGAGCGCCGCTGTGGCCGCGTCGGCGGCAACCTTGAACGAGGCCAGGTCGTCGGGTTGAGCGCCTGTGGCTGCCGTTGCCGTCAACGCATCGGCCGCCGCTTTTGCCGCAGCAGATGGCTCGGCCGCGGTCGTCGCCGTCGTCGTCATGGCGGTTTTCGATGCCGTCGATCCCTTGCCGTCGCCGAACAGCCCGGTCGCCAAGGTCTTGCCGTCCGCGGTGCCATTCAGTCCGGCGTTCTTACCAGCCAAGCCGTTTGCCGAGGTCGCCGCGTTCGCTGCCGCGCCGGTCGACAGCGCTTGTGCCGGAACGCCCTGGCCGTTCGCCAACGCGGCCAGCGCCGCTTGCAGTGCGTCTTGCAGTGACTTCGGATCCGTGGCGGTGGTTTTTTTTCCCGGCGTGCCGCCGGTCGTGGTGTCCGTGGCCGTGGTCGTGCCGGGCAGCGCGATCGCGGCGGCGGTCAACGCCGTGGCAGGGTCGGCGGTTGCAGGCGTGGCGGCGTTGTTCGCATCGGCTTGAGCTTGCGCCTGTGCCTGCGCCTGAGCGGCAGCGGCAGCCGCCGCCGCAGTACCCGCGTCGGTCTGGTTCGCGTTATTGCCGGTCTTCGCCGGCGTGGCGCTTGCCTGGTCGCTCGAAGCCTGCTGCGTATTGTTCGACGCAGCCGTAGTCGACGTTGAGCTCGTTGGCTTGCTGCTGCTCGTGTCGTCCGCGCTTTTCGTGGCCGGATCAGCCGGCGGCGGAGCGTCGTGCACGCTCGACGAAGGCGCCGATCCAGACGAGGACGGCGATCCGGAAGAAGCCGCCGATCCGGAAGAGGACGCCGAAGTCTGCTGCTGACTCGCGCTCTGCGCAGCCGCGCTGTTCTGCTGGTCGATGCTCTGCTGAAGGGTTTGCGAGAACGGTATGGCGTTCGCCGCCGCGGCCATGGCCGCGCTGGCTGACGTGCTGCTGGCGGAGCCGAGCAGCGAGCCGATCTGTGAAAGAGGCGACATAGGGAATCCTGTCAATCGGTCAAACGGTGTTCAGTCTGTCAAAGGCGCCGCTCATTGCACCTCACACGCCTTCGGCGCGCATCCTCAGAATTCGGGCGGCGTGTTCGTCGGCGTCGCGCTGATCGCGCCGCGCCGTGGTCCTGGCTTCGGCTGCTTCGCCGCGCGCCTGCAGCACTTCGTACGAGCCGAGCTTCTGCTTCTGACGCTGCCAGTCAGGCTTGGCGGCCTCGACGCGCGCATTCGCCGTCGCCAGCAGGTTGCGCTGCTGTTCGATGGCGGCGTCGAGCGTGTCGATGAACGCCTGAAAATTGCGCATGTTGCCCGCAGGCATGCCGGTCTGGGCAGTCGCGGTGAAGCGCGCGTGATATTCGTCGCGGTACTGAATGAGGGCGTCGAGCTGCGATTGCACGTCGTTGCGCTCGCGCTGCGCGCGGCCCAGACGTTGCGCGGCGGCGTCCACATCGTCCTGGGCGAGGCCGATGAGGGTCTTGATCGGAAAGTGTTTCGCCATCGTCAGCCTCCTTGGGCAAACAGCGCGTCCAGCATCGCGAGACTCGGTTCAAAGTTCGCGCACTCGCGAAAACCTTGCTGCAAAAATGCTTCCATCCGCGGATACAGCGCGATGGCCCGGTCGAGCAGCGCGTCGCGTCCGCTCGAATACGCGCCGACGTTGATCAGATCGCGGTTGCGCTGATAGCGCGACAGCATCTGCTTGAACATACGCGTCTTGTCCAGATGGTTATCGTCGATCAGCGCGGTCATTGCCCGGCTAATCGACGCTTCGATGTCGATCGCCGGATAGTGGCCGGCTTCAGCCAGTGAGCGCGACAGCACGATGTGGCCGTCCAGAATTGCCCGCGCGGAGTCGGCGATCGGATCCTGCTGGTCGTCGCCTTCAGTCAGCACGGTGTAGAAGGCGGTGATCGACCCGCCGCCCGCCGGCCCGTTGCCGGTCCGCTCGACGAGCGCCGGCAGCTTGGCGAACACCGAAGGCGGATAGCCCTTGGTGGCGGGCGGTTCGCCCACCGCCAGCGCGATCTCGCGCTGCGCCATCGCATAACGCGTCAGCGAGTCCATCAGCAGCAGCACGTGCTTGCCCTGGTCGCGGAAATATTCAGCGAGCGATGTCGAATACGATGCGGCCTGCATGCGTAGCAGCGGCGAGACGTCGGCCGGCGCGGCGATCACGACGGAGCGCGCCAGGCCTTCCTCACCGAGAATCTGCTCGATGAATTCCTTCACTTCGCGGCCGCGTTCGCCGATCAGGCCGATCACGATCACTTCGGCGCTGGTGTAGCGCGCCATCGTGCCGAGCAGCACCGATTTGCCGACGCCCGAACCGGCGAACAGGCCCATGCGCTGGCCGCGGCCGACGGTCAGGAGGGCGTTGATCGCACGCACGCCGACGTCGAGCACCTTGTGAATCGGTTCGCGGTGCAGCGGATTGATGACCGGCGAGGACAGCGGCGCGTCGGCATGCGCGCCGAGCGGACCGAGGCCATCCAGCGGACGGCCGGAGGCGTCCAGCACACGGCCGAGCAATTCCCAACCGACCGGCAGACGCTTGGCGCCCGCCATCGGATCGGCGATCGGCGCGCTTTCGAGCGGAAAGACGCGCGCGCCGGGCAGCAAGCCGATCACTTCGGTGGTCGGCATCAGAAACAGTTTGTCGCCGGAGAAGCCGACGACTTCGGCTTCAGCCATCGAAAGCGAACTGCCTTGCGGCAGTTCGATCATCACTTCGGCGCCCACGGAGAGACGCAGGCCCACGGCTTCGAGCACCAGACCGGCCGCGCGCGTCAAACGTCCGCAGGCGCGCATCGGCTTGGCGATCGCATTGCGCGCGCGCAGTGCGTCGAGGCGGCCGCGCCACGCTTGCACGTGCGGGTTGCTGTCGAGCGCGGGATCGTGCGGCGGGTACGCGATCGCGGCGGAAGCAGGGCTCGCGGCAGCGGCGACGCGGCTCGCGGCGGCGCCCGTCCCCGGATGGGCATGCGCCGGATCCCGCAAGGCGGCTTCGATGGCCGCGACTGCGGCCGCAGCGGGCGTCACCGCAGCCGGTTCTTCCGCGAGCGCCTCGGCACCGAACGACGCCAGCGCCAGTTCGCGCTCGAGCGGCGTCAGGTCGCTTGCGCGGATCTCTTCGAGCGTCGGCTTCACCATGTGCTCACCTTGCCGAGGGCGGCAGCCACACGCTCCCAGCGCGTGTCGATGCCGGCGTCCACTTCGCCGGTGTTGGCTTGCGCGCGGCAGCCGCCGCGCTCCACCGCCGGATCGGTGCGCACGGTCCAGCCGCGCGTTTGCAGTTCTTCCATCAGATAGGCTTCGACCACCGGCAGATCGGCAGGACTGACGATCAAAGCCGGCGCGCCGACCAGCGTGGGCTCGGCGGCCAGCACCTCACGCGCGGCGGCGATCAGCGCGGTCGGATCGTGCTGCACGTGCTGGCGCACCACCTGTTGCGCGATGTCGAGCGCGAGCGCGACCAGCGTCTCGGAGATCGCGCCTTGAGCGCCGTCGAGCGCGGCCTTGAAGGTTTCGGCCAGCGCGGCGAGCCGTGCGGCTTCTTCGCGTGCTTCGCTCTGGCCTTGCTCGAAACCCTGCGCGTGACCCTGGTCGTAACCGGCCTGGTAGCCGAGCGCCTGACCGGCCACGTGGCCCGAGGCGATGCCCTGTGCATGCGCGGCGTCGCGCAGGCGTTCGAGTTCGGCTTCGAACGCGCCGTCGTCGATTTCGGGCTCGGGCGGTGCGGGCGGCACCGGATCGAACGAGGCCATCTCCCAGCGCTGGTAGGCCGAGAGGCGTTCCTTCGCTGCGGAGTTCTGATCAGACATACGCATCTTCGGCCTTGCCGCCTAGAACGATCTGGCCGCCTTCGGCCAGGTTGCGCACGATCTGCAGGATGCGGCGCTGCTGCGTCTCGACTTCGGAGACGCGCACCGGACCGCGCGCGTCGAGGTCTTCGGCGAGCAGTTCGGCGGCACGCTGCGACATGTTCGACAGGAACTTCTGGCGCAGCGCGGGCGGCGCGCCCTTCAGCGAGATGATCAACGCCTCGGACTCGACTTCCTTCAGCAGCAACTGGATCGCGCGGTCTTCCAGATCGAGCAGGTTCTCGAACACAAACATCTGGTCAATGATTTTCTGCGCGAGTTCCGCGTCGTACTGGCGAACGTTCTCGATGACGCCTTCTTCATGGTTGCTCGACATGAAGTTGAGAATTTCCGCCGCCGTGCGGATGCCGCCCATCGGGCTGCGCTTGAGGTTGTCGCTGCCGGACAGCAGGCCGGTCAGCACGTCGTCGAGTTCGCGCAGCGCGCCCGGCTGGATGCCGTCGAGCGTCGCGATCCGCAGCAGCACGTCGTTGCGCAGCCGTTCCGTGAAGCAGGCGACGATTTCCGACGCCTGATCGCGGTCCAGGTGCACGAGGATGGTCGCGATGATCTGCGGGTGCTCGTTCTTGATGAGTTCGGCGACCGCCGCGGAGTCCATCCACTTCAGGCCTTCGATACCGCTGGTGTCGCTGCCTTGCAGAATCCGGTCGATGATCGCGCCGGCCTTGTCGTCGCCGAGCGCCTTGGTCAGCACCGAACGGATGTACTCGTTCGAATCCAGCGACATGCCGGTGTGCTGCTCGGCCTCGCGCACGAACTCCTGCAGGACTTCGTCGACCTGCTCGCGGGTCACGTTCTTCAGTGCGGCCATCGCGACGCCGATCTTCTGGACTTCACGCGGCCCGAGGAACTTGAACACCTGCGCGGCTTCTTCCTCGCCGATCGACATCAGCAGGAGCGCGCTCTTCATTACGCCTTCAGCGCTCATCGGACACCCAATTTTTCACGACGGTTGCAACGATCTTCGGATCCTGGCGCGCGATGTTGCGCGCGAATTCCAGGTTCCGCTCATATTTGTGCTTGGCGTTTTCGAGGGCGAGCAGTTCGCTGTCGCTTTCCAGTTCGGCGACCGTACTGCCATTCGCGCCAGCGCGCTCGGCGGCGGGGATGCCGTCCAGCAGGATTGGCTCGTCCGGCGACGGCAGCGCCGCGGCGGCAACCGGCTCAGGCGGCGGGAAAGCGCGGCGCAGCGCCGGCTTCACCATCACGAAGTAGAGGAACAGGGCCACCGCGCCGATGCCGAGGTAAGTCGCGATCTGCTTGGCGAGCGCGATCATATCCGGCGTGCGCCACCACGGCAGGTCGGCGTTCGGGTCGACCTCGGTGGTGAACGGGCTGTTGACCACGTTGACCGAGTCGCCGCGCGCCTGATCGAAGCCCATTGCGTCTTTCACCAGCTGGTTGACCTGCGCGAGCTTGTCGGCGGTGACCGGCTGCATGCTCGCGTGACCCCTGGCGTCGACTACCCGCATGTAGTTCACCACCACCGCCACCGACAGACGCTTGATGCCGCCCATCGGCTGTTCGAGATGGCGCACGGTCTTGTCGAGTTCGTAGTTGGTGGTCGAGTCCTTGCGGTCGCTGACCGGCGTGGTCGTCGCGCCGCTCGCGCCGTTCGGCGCGTTGATCGGCGCGGAAGCCGGCTGCGGCGGCTGGTTCGACAGCGCGCCCGGCACGCCCGAGGCGCCGCCTTGCGACATTTCGGTGGCGGTGCTCGATTGCTGGCTGCGGATCGCCGCCTGTTGCGGGTTGCCGTTCGGGCCGTAGTTTTCCGAGGTTTGCTCGCTATGCGAGAAGTCGATGTCGGCGCTGACCTGCGAATGCGCGTTGCCCGAGCCGAACAGCGGCGCGAGGATGGCGTCGATGCGCTGCTGGGTGCTGCGCTCGATCTGCTGGCGGTACTTCAGTTGCGAGGCGTCGAGTCCGCTGCCGGTGGACGGCTGCGTCAGCAGATTGCCGTCCTGATCGAGAATGGTCACGCCCTTCACCGGCATATCCGGCACCGCCGACGACACCATATGAGTGATCGCCAGCACCTGGCCTTCGTCGAGCGCGCGGCCCGGATAGAGGTTGACCAGCACAGAGGCGGACGGCGCTTCCTTGTCGCGCACGAATACGGAAGGCTTGGGAATCGCCAGATGCACGCGCGCCGACTTCACCGACGAAATCGATTCGACCGTGCGCTCCAGTTCGCCTTCCAGCGCGCGCTGATAGTTGATCTGCTCGGCGAACTGGCTGATGCCGAACTTCTGGTTGTCCATCAGTTCGAAGCCGACCGAGCCGCTCTTGGGCAAGCCCTGCGATGCGAGGCGCAGACGCATTTCATGCACCTGTTCTGCCGGCACGAGGATCGCGCCGCCGGCGTCGGAAAACTTATAGGGGATGTTGGCTGCCTGGAGCGCGGTAATGATGGCACCGCCGTCGCGGTCCGACAGGTTGCTGTAGAGCACCTTGTAGTCCGGCGCCCGCGACCACAGGAACAGCCCCGCCACCACGGCGACCAGCAGCGCGACCGCGAAAATCAGCGGGGCGCGCGGATTGCCGCGCATTTGCGCGAGGCCTGACAGGCGTTGACCGAAGTTGCCACCGAGGTTGCCCCCCAGGCCGCCCAGGTCTGCTGCGCCGCCGGCCTGGCCGACACCGGCCGCACCGGCGCCGGGCTGCGCGCCGGCGAGGCCCATGCGGGCGTCGGGGTTGATCAAAGAGTTGGCTGACGAATCCATGCGTCGGGTTTCTCCGGGATGCCTTTTGCGTTCTGCCCGCTACCGCACCGAGGGTCGGCGGGCGCACGGACAGAGACTTTCACCCTTGAAATTATCCGCAGCGCCGCTCAACCCGATTGCTTGAATAGAGCCGGGTTTCCCCCCTAGTTTCGGGGCTTTCCCGGATGGCCCGCTGCTATGCTTTCGTCCAGATCGGTACGGTTTGGCATGCCGGTCGTCCTTCCCTGGAGAAAACATGACTTTCCCCGTGAACGCGCTTTCGTCGGCGCTGCAACAGATGCAGTCGATGGCGGCGCAAGCGGCCGGCGGCAGCAATGCGGTCGCCGACACGTCCGGCGCGGCGACGCCCACCGGTTTTGCCTCGGCGCTCAAAGCTTCGCTGGACAAGATCAGCGGCGATCAGACCAAGGCGGCCGGCGAATCGCAGGCGTTCGAACTCGGCTCGTCGAACGTGTCGCTGAACGACGTGATGGTCGATATGCAGAAGGCCAACGTGGGCTTCCAGTTCGGCCTGCAAGTGCGCAACAAGCTGGTGTCCGCCTACAACGACATCATGCAGATGTCGGTGTAAACGCGCCTCGGGCGGCCAGGCTGTCCCGCCCGCCCGAACGCGTGTATGCCGTGTGGCGCTCGTGGGTCGCGTGGCTCGCGCCATCCGGCCCGTCAATCTTCCTTACACCGGCCTAAAGCTTTCCCGCGGCCTATCCGATAACCAGGTACGGGCAGAGATTGGGGTGCGGCAGCGTGCCCGGATGAGGTGCCACGACCAACCGCAGTGCAAGAGAGGAGGAGCGCCGATGTTTTCCCCAGGACACTCTGGAGCCAATGCGTACGCACGCGTCGGCGTCGAGACAGGGGTGATGGGCGCGAGTCCGCATCGTCTGATCGTGATGTTGTATCAGGGCGCCCGGCAGGCGATCGCGCAGGCGCGCATGCATGTGCAGCAAGGCAATGTGCCGGCTCGCGGAGAAGCGATCGGCAAGG
This sequence comes from Paraburkholderia sp. FT54, assembly GCF_031585635.1. Lineage (NCBI taxonomy): Bacteria > Pseudomonadati > Pseudomonadota > Betaproteobacteria > Burkholderiales > Burkholderiaceae > Paraburkholderia > Paraburkholderia sp. FT54. The sequence goes on from NZ_CP134195.1 coordinate 159,985, forward strand.
CGATTCAGATCGTCGAAAGCGGACTGCAGCAGTCGCTCAATCTGGAGGCGGGCGGCGAGATTGCGGAGCGGTTGAACGCGCTATATAGCTATATGGCGCGCCGGCTGCTCGAAGCCAATATAAAACAGAGCGAGGCGATGCTGGTCGAGGTGGATGGTCTTCTGGCCACACTCGAAGAGGCGTGGATCGGGATTGCCCCGGAGATCGCGCGGATGGCAGCCCAGCCCGCCGCGGAAAGCATGAGATGACATCGAACGCAGAATACTTTGCCCGTTATGAGGCGATTGCAGCGATTTCCTGCCGCATGCTGATGGCTGCCCGGCGCGCACTGTGGAACGATCTGCTCCACTTGCAGGAGGAATACCGCGATCTGGTGGACGGGTTGAGAGACGCCGAAACGGGGGTGAAGCTCGACGAGTCGGAGCGTCTGCGCAAATATGCGCTGATCCGCCAGATCCTCGCCGACGACGCCGCGATCCGCGATCTGGCGAATCCGCGCATGGCCAATCTGTCCGCGCTGTTTGCCGGACGGCCGACGCGCGTGCTCAAGGAGCTGTACGGGGCGCGCTGAGTTTTGCCGCGCGTGCGCCCGCGCCTCTCTATGTCCGGCTGACTGACTCTGTTTGAGCGCGCCGGCAATGTGACCAAGGAATCGGCATGAACGGAATCGACACGGCCGTCGCTTCGGTGCTCGCGAGCCGGATCGACAGTCTGCTCAATATCGCGCCCGGCAGTGCGGCCGCGTCGCAGGCCGGCACGGCGGGCGTCGAAACCGCGCCGACCATGCCGGCGCTCATTGAGACGCCCGCGCCTCAGCCTTCCGCCCAGACCGCACTGTCTGCTGTCGCGCTGGCGCTCAATGCGATCGTGCGCTCGGGCGGCGAGGCGACGCCCGCGGTGCTCGGCCAGACGCCGATCTGGCCGGCCGCGCCGGCGCTCGATGTCGAATTCGGCGCGTCACCGCTACTCGATACGGCTGGGGCGCCGACAGCTTCCACTGCTCCCAGCGCCAATCCGAATGCCGCCGCGACCACGGCCACCGCCAATGTGGCGGCCACTCAGGTGCCGGTCGCGGCGCTCGCGGCCGCGCTCGAACGGACCGTCGGCGACAGCGGCCTCTTTTACGAAGCCCATCTCGCGCAATGGCTGGCGGGCCAGCGTGCGCCCGCTTCGCTCGCCGGCGAAGCGCAAAACAAACTGGTGGCCGCAGCCGCGCAGGTGCCGCTCGACTGGGCCAATGACGCCGGCGAGGCGCCTCCCGCCAATTCGGCCGCCCGTCAAGGTACGGGTGCGGCGCCGAATGGATCATCGAACGGCGGCGCGCCGGACTCAGGTGCCGCCGCTCGCGCAACGCCCTCGATTCCTAACGCGCAAGCCGCGCGTTTCGTGGCCGGCGAAGTGCTGGCCAGTTCGCTGTCCGATCTGAACGGCCAGCCCGCGCGCGCGAGCCCGCACAGCGCGGCGGCGCAAACCGTCGACGGCGGCGCCTCGCAGAATTCGCAGTCGATGGCAGCCACGGTTCATCCCGCGACCGCGCCTCTCGTGCGCCAGCAACTCGATCTGCTGGCGACCGGGCAGTTCCGCTGGACTGGCGAAGCGTGGCCGGGTGCCAAACTCGACTGGACCATCGAACAGGAAGGCGACGAATGGGACCGCAGCGGCGGCGGCACCGCGAGCGAGGACGACCAGCCGTGGCGTACCCGTTTGACGCTGTCGCTGCCGACGCTCGGCACCGTCGATGCGGAATTGACGCTCACCGGCACGCGGCTCGTCGCGCGCGTGCAGGCGAGTCCCGGCGGCGCCGCGCGCCTCGCCATGCAGGGCGAGAGCTTCCGTCAGCGGCTCGCGGCGGCCGGTATCCAATTGAATGGCTTGACGATTCGCGAGATCGGCGGGGGCGCGCCGGCCACCGGCGCGCATGCCGCGGGTTCTGCGGCGGCTGCTCAGGCGGCGGCGTCGGCCTATGCACGGTCGGCTTCGGCGACCAGTTCGGCGGATGCGGGCAGTGCGGCCGGTTCGGCAGCGAACCGAACCGCGGGCGGGCGTCGCACGGCGCGCACCAGCCGCACCGAAGCCGCGCCGCTCGACGACTTCGATTGGGACATGTCATGAGCCGCAAACACCGCCGCAGCGCGGCCGCGCTCGTCTACGACGCCCAAAGCGGCGATGCCGCGCCGCGCGTGATCGCCAAGGGCTACGGCATGCTGGCCGAGATGATCGTGCAACGCGCCAAGGAAGCCGGCCTGTATGTGCACGAGGCGCCCGAAATGGTCTCCCTGCTGATGCAGGTGGATCTCGACGCGCGGATTCCGCCGCAGCTTTACCAGGCGGTAGCAGAAATGCTCGCGTGGCTGCATCGGCTGGAAAGCGGCGCGGAGAATGAGCCGGCGCACGGCGCGAATGCCGGCGCGCAGGACGTCATCGACGTGGTGGCCACCGAAATCGACGGCGGCTCGGCAGCGCGCTGAGCGTCAAAACCGCATCATCAGCTTCAGCAGCGCGTTCACCCGTTTGCCGTACGGCGGCGAAATCCATCCGCGGGCGTTCAGACGCGCCTGCGTCAGCACCGGCTTCATCTTCGAGAACGTCACGAAGCCTTCGTAGCCGTGATATGCACCCATTCCGCTCGCCCCGACGCCGCCGAACGGCAGGCTTTCGCACGCCAGATGCATCAGCGTCTCATTGATCGCCATGCCGCCGGCGATGGTTTCGTGCGTCACGCGGGCAATCGTGGCGGCGTCGTCGGCGTAGAGATACAGCGCGAGCGGACGCGGCCGGGCGTTGATCCAGGCGATCGCGTCATCGAGCGTGTCGTAGGGCACGACCGGCAGCAGCGGCCCGAAGATTTCCTCCTGCATCAACGCGCATTCGTCCGGCGCGTTGGTGACGGCGATCAGCGGATAGCGGCGGCTCGTCGCATCGGGCGAAGTGTCGGTGAGCGCATGCAGTTGCGCGCCGGCGGCCTGTGCTTCGTCGGCGAGACGCTCCAGCCGCGCGAAGTGGCGCTCTGAAATGATCGAGGTGTAATCCGGATTGCTGGCGAAATTCGGATACATCTTCGCCATCCGCGCGCGCGCCCGCTCGACGAACGCCTGCTCCTTGCCGCGCGGCACCAGCACGTAGTCCGGCGCGACGCAGGTTTGCCCCGCATTGAGCGTCTTGCCGGCGACGAGGTTGTCCACCGCGTTGTCGAAGCGCGCGTGCGCGCCGATGATGGCCGGCGACTTGCCGCCCAGTTCGAGCGTGACCGGCGTCAGATGCTCGGCGGCGGCGCGCATCACTTCGTGGCCGACTTTGGTCGAGCCGGTGAACAGCAGATGGTCGAAGGGCTGCGCACTGAACGCGGCGGCTAGCGCGGCGTCGCCGTTCACCACCGCGACGTGATCGCGCGCGAAGGTCTGGCCGATCAACTGCTCGAACAGCGCCGAAGTGCGCGGCGTCAGTTCGGACATCTTGATGATCGCGCGATTGCCGGCGGTCAACGCGCTGACGAGCGGCCCGACGGCGAGCAGCACCGGATAATTCCACGGCACGATGATGCCGACCACGCCGAGCGGCTGCGGCACGACTTTCGCGCGCGCCGGCAGCAGCCATTTGTTGGTGCTGCGGCGCTGCGCTTTCATCCAGCGCTTGCCGTGCCGCAGCGCGCCGTCGATTTCCTCCTTCACCAGCAGGAATTCGGCGAGCAGCACTTCCTGTTTCGCGCGATTGCCGAAGTCGGCGTTCATCGCGTCGGCGAGCGCGTCGCGATTGTCGAGCATGACTTTGCGCAGCGCTTTCAGATGCGCGGCGCGCGTCTCCCATGAGGGATACGGCGCGCGCAGATAAGCGTGGCGTTGCTCGCGCAGCAGCGCTTCGAGTGCGGCGACCTCCGGCAGATCGTTTTTCATGTGTGTCCACTTCCTGGTCAATATCGTTGCGCGTCGAGTCGCGCTTTTATTGGATGTGCGGGTACTGCGTCGCGGCGTGCGTCAGCCCGGAAAAGCCCGTTCGACGATCGCCGCGTGATCGAACGTGGCCGGCAGTGTGCCGTACACGCGACCGCTCTCGCCGCAACCGTCGGCAAGACGCGTGGCAATGAACGCCTCGGCGACTTCGCCAGGCGCGTGCTTGAGCAGCAACGTGGCCTGCGCGATCAGCACGACCTGTTGCGCGATCCGCCGCGCCGAGGCTTCGCGATGCCCAGCCGGCCCGTTGAGCGTGGCGACGAGCCTCGCGAGCGCGGCGTTCAAGGCCGGATGCGCCTGGGCGTCCGCCTGCCACGCGGCGAACAACGCCTGCGCGGCTTCCGGCTCGCGCTCCAGCGCGCGCAGCACGTCGAGACACATCACGTTGCCGGAACCTTCCCAGATCGAATTCACCGGCGCCTCGCGATAGAAGCGCGCCATCGGACCGGTTTCGACGTAGCCGTTGCCGCCCCAGACTTCCATCGCCTCGCCGGTGAATTCGAGCGCGCGCTTGCAGACCCAGTACTTCGCCGCGGGCGTGACGACGCGACGCCACGCGCGCTCGGCAAGCGAGGTGGACGCGGCGTCGGTGGACTCTTCGAAAGCGCGCGCGAGACGCATGAACAGCACCGTCGCCGCTTCCGATTCCAGCGCCAGATCGGCGAGCACGTTGCGCATCAACGGCTGATCGGCGAGATGCCGGCCGAAAGCGCTGCGATGACGCGCATGGTGGATGGCCTGGACGAGCGCCGCGCGCATCAGGGCCGCGCTGCCAATCACGCAATCGAGCCGCGTGTAGTTCGCCATTTCGATGATGGTCGGCACGCCGCGTCCTTCGTCGCCGATCATGATGCCGAACGCGTCGAGAAATTCGACTTCGCTGCTCGCGTTCGAGCGATTGCCGAGCTTGTCTTTCAGGCGCTGGATCTGCACGTTGTTTTTGCGGCCATCCGGCGCGAAGCGCGGCACGAAGAAGCACGAGAGACCTTCGTGTTCGTCGGTGCGACCGAGCACGAGATGGGCATCGCACTGCGGCGCGGAGAAAAACCACTTGTGGCCGACGAGCCGATAGGCGGCGCCGCGGCCGTTACCGGCGGTGGAGTAGGCGCGGGTCTGATTGCTGCGCACGTCCGAGCCGCCTTGTTTTTCGGTCATGCCCATGCCGATCATCGCGGAGGTTTTCCGCTTGAGCGGCACATCGCGCGAATCGTGCTCGCGCGCGTAGAGCTTGTCGCGCAACGTGGCGAATAGCGCGGGTTCGCGTTGCAATACCGGGATACTCGCGAAGGTCATCGTCAGCGGGCAGAGCGAACCGGATTCGATTTGCGCATGCAGGAAGTAACCGGCGCAGCGCGCCACCATCGCGCCGCGTTGGGGATCGGAAAACGGCAGCGCGTGCAGACCTTCCCGGCGCAGGAGCGCGAGCAGCGTGTGCCACGAAGGATGAAACTCCAGCGCGTCGATACGCTCGCCGCGCGGACTGTGGGTCAATAATTCGGGCGCATGGCGATTTGCCAGTTCGGCGAGCGCCAATGTCTCGGGCGTGGTGAGCGCCGCGCCATGCCGCAGCAACGCGCCGCGATGCCACGCGGCGCCGTCGCGTTCGAGGGCGGCGGACAACGCGGCGTCGCTGGAAAACAGGTTGTAGTCCGCCAGCGGCGGAACCTGATTGGTCACCTCGTGGGTCTGGCCGAAGCTGTGCCGTTCCATCTGCTGTCTCCGTTCAGCGCATGCTCGCCGCTGTCGATCGACGGTGCGCTGTTTAGTTGCCGCGCGTCGTGCCGCGCGCTGCGAGGAAGGCGCATGCGGCGCCGTGTTCGAATGCCGTGCGCGGCCGCCCGGCCGGCGCAAACGCGTCTTCCATCATAGGGTCGCGGCGCCACTTCCGTTTAGAGGAATCGCTCTGGCGCGGGCCTGCCGCGGCGTCTGAACGCTCCCTACAATGCCGGTAAAACACACGTAGACAAGTGTGCACGGAAGAGGGTTCGCGAGCAACGCGAGTCCATCAGGAGGAGCGGATGCGATACGACTACATCATCGTCGGTGCAGGCTCGGGCGGTTGCGCGCTGGCGAGCCGCCTCGCGGATAGCTGTCCGGACGCGACGATCGCCCTGATCGAAGCGGGCCCGCACACGGACCGTAATCTGTTCGTCAACATGCCGGTCGGCGTGGCCGCCGTGGTGCCCCACAAACTCAAAACCAACTACGGTTATCTGACCACGCCGCAGCCTGGGCTCGCCGGACGGCAAGGGTATCAGCCGCGCGGGCGCGGCTTCGGCGGATCGAGTGCGATCAACGCGATGATCTATACGCGCGGCCACCCGCTCGATTACGACGAGTGGGCGGAACTGGGTTGCGAAGGCTGGTCATGGGCGGATGTGCTGCCGTATTTCCGCCGCGCCGAAGGCAACCAGCGCGGCGCCGACGCATGGCATGGCGACAGCGGTCCGCTGACCGTCTCCGATCTGCGCTATCAGAATCCGTTTTCGCTGCGTTTCGTGCAGGCGGCGATGGAAGCCGGCTACAAGCCGAATAGCGACTTCAACGGCGCGGATCAGGAAGGGATCGGCTTCTATCAGGTGACGCAGCGCGATGGACGCCGCTGCAGTGCGGCGCGCGCCTATATTTACGACCGCGAGCGCCCCAACCTGCACACGATCGCCGACGCGACGGTGTTGCGTGTCGCCTTCAACGGCAAGCGCGCGAGCGGTGTGGAGATCGTGCGCGGCGGCCGCGCCGAAACGCTTGAAGCGCGCGCCGAGGTGGTGCTTGCCGCCGGTGCATTCAATTCGCCGCAGCTGCTGATGTGCTCGGGCATCGGACCGGCGGCGCACCTGAAGTCGCTCGGCATCTCCGTGCTGCACGACGCGCCGGAAGTCGGCCAGAACCTGATCGACCACATCGATTTCACGATCAACAAGCGGGTTTCGTCGATCGAGCCGACTGGGTTTTCGATTCGCGGCATCGCGCGGATGCTCCCGCAGCTCGTCACGTTCATGCGTCACGGACGCGGCATGCTGTCGAGCAATGTCGCCGAGGCGGGCGGTTTTCTGAAGAGCAATCCGAGACTCGACAGGCCGGATTTGCAATTGCATTTCTGCGCGGCCATCGTCGACGATCACAACCGCCATATGCATTGGGGCCACGGTTATTCGCTGCACGTGTGCGTATTGCGGCCGCATAGTCGCGGGACCGTGACGCTGGCAAGCGCCGATGCGCGCATCGCGCCGGTGATCGACCCGCGCTTTTTCAGCGACTCGCGCGATCTCGATCTGCTGGTGGAAGGCGCGCGGATGGCGCGGCGCATTCTCGATGCGCCCTCGCTCGCATTGCATGGCGGCAGCGAGTTGTACACGCATCCCGGCCAGTCGGACGCGGAATTGCGCCGCACGATCGCCGGGCATGCCGACACGATCTATCACCCAGTGGCGACCTGCCGGATGGGCGGCGACGCGCGCTCGGTGGTCGATCCGCAATTGCGGGTGCGAGGCGTGACGGGGCTGCGGATCGTCGATGCCTCGGTGATGCCGACGCTGATCGGCGGCAACACCAATTCGCCGACAGTGATGATCGGGGAACGCGCGGCCGAGCTGATCGCGGCGGCCCGTCGCGAGTTGCAAGCTGACCTGAAGCTGGCGCCAGCGAGCGGAGTTGGCGTGACGACGAATGCCGCCTGAGCTTTAGGCGATATTTCAGATTTGCCAGCTAAATATGAGACAAATTGGGTGAACGTCCGGCAATTCGTCATAAATTGTGCCGCTTCTTTTATGAGACTTCCCGAAACCTATAATCGCGCCGCAAAAAGGAGTGCGTCAGGTGGCGCGTTCGGGAACTCAAGGAAGCGAAGCGATGAGCATCAATGCAATTCAATTGATTCAGTCCGCCATCACGGACGGTGTCGTGCGACAGCTGGCGGGGCGCTTCGGCCTGCCACCGGACGCGACTCAAAAGGTACTGGCTGTCACGGCTCCGGCGCTCGTCGCCGGCTTGATGCAAAAGGGCGCGACGCTCGATGGCGCGCGTTCCCTGTTCACTACGATCCTCGCGCCGGAGGTGAATGGCCATATCGCCGAACAACTGCCGCATCTGATCGGCAGCACGAACGGTGTGAGTCAGCTGGAAATCGGCGGGCGGCAGTTGCTCGAGCGCGCGCTGGACCGCCGCGTCGACGCGCTGAGCGACGAAGTCGCCGCGCAAACCGGTGTGCCGGCCCATGCCACGCATGCCATGACGGGCATTGTCGGTGCGATCCTGCTCGGCGTGCTGAAGCGGCATTGTCTCGAAGGTCAGGGCAACGCCGGTCAGTTGCCGACGCTGCTGGGCCATCAACTGCCGCTCGTTGCGCCCTATCTGAACGACCGCCTGATGGCCGCGCTCGGCCTGAGCGGGCTCGGCGCGTTTTCCAGCAATATTCTGGCGCAGCTGAAGGCCGTGTCGGCGCATATCGATCATCCGACGCCCGCGGCCAAGCCGGTGGCCGAAGCGCTGCCGAACATCCACGTGCCCGCGGACGCTGTGGTGCGCGAAGAGCGCTGCTCGCGCGGTTGGCTCTGGTGGTTGCTCGCGGCCATCGCCATCGCGGCGTTGCTGGCCTTTCTGTTTCTGAAGGGCTGCATGGGCGAGCAGAACGCTGACCGTGCCGCCGGGCACGTCAGTTCCGATGCGGCAGTTGCCACGCCGCCTGCGTCGGCGCCGGTCCAGGCTTCTGCAGCCGTAGTCGCGGCCAGCGATGCGGCAGCGTCCGCGCCCACGGCCAGCGCCGCAGCGTCCGCCAGTGCGCCGAGTGGCGCAAGCGCCGCGCAGCAACCGGCCGCCACACCCGCACCGACCAAAGACAGCCAGCTCAGCTTTACCGTCGACGCCGCCGGTAAGCCGACGCTCACGGCCACGGTCGGCAGCGAAGCCGAAAAAGCGCAATTGCTCGACGAACTGACGAAGCGCCTCGGCCAATACAACTTCGTCCCGAACATATCCGTCGATCCTGCCACCAGGCCGGCCGACTGGCTGGCCCACCTCGACGGCCTGCTGCCGCTGATGTCGCTGCCGGGCGCGGAAGTGAAAGTCGACGGCACGCATATCGAACTCAGCGGCACCGCAGCGGATAAGAAGCTCGGCTGGCTCGACAAGCTGAAATCGCTGTTCGGCACGTCGTATCAGATCGGTTCGTTCGACGTCGCGCATGCAGTCGCCGATGCCACCGAGAACTTCCGTAGCGCGATCAAGAGCCTGCTCGCGCCGGACAGCTCATGCGCAGCAGCGGACGTGGTCAAGGTTCTGAACCTACAAGTGATCAACTTCGCGAGTGCAAGCGCGCGAGTGCCGGCTTCGGCGGTGGAAGATCTGAACCAGTCGGCGCGCGTGCTGAACGCCTGCGCAGGCAATGGCAAGACGGCACGACTGGAAGTGGCGGGCTATTCGGACAATCTCGGCGGCGAACGAGCCAATCTGCAATTGTCGAAGCAGCGGGCCGAAGCGGTGCGCGCCTACCTCGTCAAGACGGGCGTGCCGGCTGATTCGCTGATCGCACAAGGCTACGGCCAGGTGCGTCCGGTCGCGAGCAACGACACGGCGAGCGGTCGCTTCGCCAACCGCCGCATCGAGTTTGTCGCACAGCCGTAACTGCGGGCTGGAATAAGCGTGCGAGACATGCCGCCCGGTTCGCGCCGGGCGGCATTGTGTCATTTGGCGGGCGGTGCCGGAAACGGCGTCGTGATGCCGGTCATGCCGATGCCCGGCCCGAGCATGAAATCATCGCCGGCCTGGCCGGGCAGCGCCTCGCGCGCGACCTCGAGCCACGCGCGCGCGGCGTGCGACAGGTAACCATTGCGGCGCCAGCCGATCGCCATTTCCCACGGAATCTCCGGTTCCACCACCGGCCGGCAGGTGAAGCGCGCCGGGTCGAGCCGCCGGCAGTACGGCGCCGGCAACAGCGCGATGCCGACACCGGCCAGCACCAGCGCCGCCATGAAATCCCAATGCCCGCTGCGCCCGACGATGGTCGGCGCAAAGCCGGCCGTACGGCACGCGGTCAGCACGACATCATTGAGAGCGAGACTTTCGCCGTAGAACACGAACGGCTCGTTGGCGAGTTGCGCGAGCGGCACCTCGTGCAGATCGTCCCAACGCGAGCCAGTGCGCGCGACGAGCCATAGCAGCTGACGCGTCACGGGCAGCACGTCGATATTTTCCGGGTCCACCGGTTGCAACACGCCGCCCAGCTCCAGCTCGCCGTTGATCAGCGCCGTCTCGATGGCGCGCGAACCTTGCTCGAACAGTTTCAACTCGATTTTCGGATAGCGCTGGCGAAACGCGGCGATGGCCGGCGTGAAGAGTGAGCCGCCCATGGGCGGAATGCCGATGGTGAGTTCGCCGTGGCCGAGTGTGCCGAGATCGTTCAGTTCTGCCTGCAACTGCGCGTGCGCCGCCAGCACGTCCTGGCCGCGCTGGTAGACGATCCGGCCGGCATCGGTCAGCACCATCTGACGTCCGTCGCGCAGCAACAGCGGGGAGCCGATTTCGTCCTCCAACGACTTCACCATTTTGCTGATGGTCGGCTGCGTAACGAACATCTGCTCGGCGGCGACGGTGAAACTCTGCTGACGCACCACTTCGACGAAATACCGCAGTGCACGTAGTTCCACGATCTCAGGCTCCAGAATTCCAAAATGGAATGGTTTGAATGATTGTAAGTCATGGTATTTATGTTGACGGCGCAACTTAGGGGATGGCGCTGACCGTCGGAGTTATGGCGGGCACCGTGGTCGCGGCCGCCGTGTCCGATGCCGGGCTGATTGCCGATCCGAAGGTGCTTCACCGATTTCAAGATGGGCTCGACCGTAAGCGGAATAACATTGCCGGATCTCCACCGTCGATCCGCCCAACGCGCCCGTTCATCATGACGCCCATCTCGATCATCATTCCCTGCTACAACGGCGCGGCGACGCTCGCTCGTGCTTTGCAAAGTTGCCGGATGCAACCTGAGGCTGCGCAGATTATCGTGGTGGACGACGGCTCGACGGATGCCTCCGCGGACATCGTGGCCCAATGCGGCCGCTTCGACGCGCGCGTGGGTCTTCTGCGGATGCCGTACAACGGCGGCGCGGCGCGAGCGCGCAACTGGGGGGCGATGCATGCGTCGCACGATCTGATCGCCTTCCTCGACGCCGACGACGAGTATCTGCCCGGCGCCCTCGCCGCCGCGGGCGCTTTTCTCGCGCACAACCCGAAAGAAGTGTCCGTGCGGCTCGACGTCGAGTACACGGATTTTCCGCGGGAACTCACGGCTCACCCCGACTTCGCCGCGCACGCGGCAACGCTCAGCAATACGGTGCCGAGCAGTCTGATCATCCACCGTGCGGTTTACCTGGCGCTCGGCGGCTTTCCGATGGACGAAGCGTTTCGCCGCATCGGCGGAGAGGACGGCGCGTTTTCGTGGGCGTTGCGCGATATTTTTGGCAACCAGCGTCTGGACGACGTGAAGCGCGTGCGCATGCATTACCACGCGGGCATTCACGCCGAACGCTACTTCCGCATCGCGCTGGGCCTGCAAGTGCCCGATCCCACCGACACAGCCGATGCGTTTCGTTTCTCCCGGCAGTTCCTGGACACCGCGCGCTCGGGCATCGCGCAATTGCGCACGGCCAACCTGACGACCGGCGCTGCCGCGTCGTAGGCCGCGTGACGCCTGCGAGGCGTCCGTCGGCACGGCTGCGCGCGCACACAAAAACGCAAGAAAACACACGTCGCTCGAAAACCCGATCCACGCCCCGAAGCCATCTCGATTTGCTACAATCGCCGTTCGTCTTCGAGGAGCGTTGCGACGGGTACCGCGAATCAGCATTCGCCGGCCGCCCGCCAGGCTCGGAGACTTCAATCGGAGGGCTCGGATGCGCATTGCGCTTTCCTATCCACCGCATCGAACCGCGCTCACGTCAAATTTCTAGTCAATTTTTTAGAAAGGAGGGCGTGATGAACGCCGCAGTTATCGATTCCAAAAATTCCCAGGACTTCGTTGTTGCCGACATGTCGCTTGCCGACTGGGGCCGCAAGGAACTCAACATCGCCGAGACGGAAATGCCCGGTCTCGTGCAAACGCGCGAAGAGTACAAGGCGCAGCAGCCGCTGAAGGGCGCACGCATTGCCGGTTCGCTGCACATGACCATTCAGACCGGTGTGCTGATCGAGACGCTGACCGCGCTCGGCGCCGACGTGCGCTGGGCCTCGTGCAACATCTTCTCGACGCAGGATCACGCCGCCGCGGCGATCGCCAAGGCCGGCACGCCGGTGTTCGCATTCAAGGGCGAATCGCTCGACGAGTACTGGGAATTCTCGCACCGTATTTTCGAATGGCCGAACGGCGAATTCGCCAACATGATCCTCGACGACGGCGGCGACGCCACGTTGCTGCTGATCCTCGGCTCGAAAGCGGAAAAAGACCGCTCGGTGATCTCGAAGCCGACGAATGAAGAAGAAGTCGCGCTGTACAAGTCGATCGCTTCGCATCTCGACGCGGACCCGACGTGGTACTCCACGCGCCTCGCGCACATTCAGGGCGTGACGGAAGAAACCACGACCGGCGTGCACCGTCTGTATCAGATGGAAAAAGAAGGCCGCCTGCCGTTCCCGGCCATCAACGTCAACGACTCGGTCACCAAGTCGAAGTTCGACAACCTGTACGGCTGCCGTGAGTCGCTGGTCGACGGTATCAAGCGCGCGACCGACGTGATGATCGCGGGCAAGATCGCCGTGGTCGCCGGTTACGGCGACGTGGGCAAGGGCTGCGCGCAATCGCTGCGCGGTCTCGGCGCGACCGTGTGGGTCACCGAAATCGATCCGATCTGCGCGCTGCAGGCCGCGATGGAAGGCTACCGCGTCGTGACGATGGAATACGCGGCGGACAAGGCCGACATCTTCGTGACGGCGACCGGCAACTACCATGTGATCGGCCACGACCACATGAAGGCGATGCGTCACAACGCGATTGTCTGCAACATCGGTCACTTCGATTCGGAAATCGACGTGGCGTCGACCCGCCAGTACCAGTGGGACAACATCAAGCCGCAAGTCGACCACATCATTTTCCCGGACGGCAAGCGCGTCATTCTGCTGGCCGAAGGCCGTCTGGTGAATCTGGGTTGCGCGACGGGCCACCCGTCGTTCGTGATGTCGAACTCGTTCACGAACCAGACGCTCGCGCAGATCGAACTGTTCACGCAAGGCAAGAAGTACGAGAACAAGGTGTACGTGTTGCCGAAGCATCTGGACGAGAAGGTCGCACGCCTGCATCTGGCGCGTATCGGCGCGAACCTGACCGTGCTGTCGGATGCGCAGGCCGGCTACATCGGCGTCGACAAGAACGGTCCGTTCAAGCCGAACCACTACCGTTATTAAGCACGCCGCGAGCGGTTTGACAACATGATAGTTTGACGACAGGGCGGCGCATCATGCGCCGCTTTGTTCGCCATGCCGCCGCTTTTCGCGCTTTTTTCCCGCTAACGGACATCCTGCCAAAGGAGCTCTACATGACCGTGCTGCTGACCTGGCTGATCAACGCGCTTGCGCTCCTGATCATCACCTACCTCGTTCCGTCGATTCATATCCGCAGTTTCGGCACCGCATTGATCGTCGCGGTGGTGCTCGGGTTGATCAACACGATCCTGCGGCCGGTGCTGATCCTGCTGACGCTGCCCGTCACGATTCTCACGCTCGGACTCTTCATTCTGGTGGTCAATGCGCTGTGCTTCTGGCTGTGCGCGTCGCTGCTGAAGGGCTTCGAAGTGTCGGGTTTCTGGTCGGCGTTCTTCGGCTCGATTCTGTACAGCATCGTTTCGTGGCTGTTGTCCGCGCTTATTTTCGGCAACCGCAGTCTCGGTTGACCCACTGAATCATGAACCCGATCGAACTTTCATTCGAATTCTTCCCGCCGAAAACGCAGGAAGGCGTCGACAAGCTGCGCGCCACGCGCACCCAGCTCGCCACGCTCAAGCCCAAGTTCATGTCCGTCACGTTCGGCGCCGGCGGCTCGACGCAACAGGGCACGCTCGACACCGTCGTCGATATGGCGAAGGAAGGGCTCGAAGCGGCGCCGCACGTGTCGTGCATCGGCTCGTCGAAAGAGAGCCTGCGCGCCATCCTCAACGAATACCGCGCGCATGGCATTCGCCACATCGTCGCGCTGCGCGGTGATCTGCCCTCCGGCATGGGCGAGGTCGGCGAACTGCGCTACGCGTCGGAACTGGTGAGCTTCATCCGCGCCGAGTTCGACGACTGGTTCTGGATCGAGGTGGCCGGCTACCCGGAATACCATCCGCAGTCGCGCTCGCCGCAACACGATCTGGAAAACTTCGCCCGCAAGGTGAAGGCCGGCGCCAATTCGGCGATCACCCAGTACTTCTTCAACGCGGACGCGTATTTCCGTTTCGTCGACGACGCGCGCAAGCTCGGCGTGGACGTGCCAATCGTGCCGGGCATCATGCCGATCACGAACTTCTCGCAACTGATGCGCTTCTCGGAGATGTGCGGCGCTGAAGTGCCGCGCTGGATCGCGCGCCGGCTGGAAAGTTTCGGCGACGACCGCGAGTCGATTCGCGCGTTTGGGCTGGATGTGGTGACGAACCTGTGCGGGCGTCTCATCGACGCCAAAGTGCCGGGCCTGCACTTCTACACGCTAAATGGCGCCGCGGCGACCAAGGCGATCTGCGAACGGTTGGGCGTTTAAGGCCGAACCACGTCGTTGAGACGAAACCGCGCGGCTGATTCGGTCGCGCGGTTTTTTTTTCGCGCAACGAGTGGGCGCTGCGAATCGAGGAACGGCGATTCCGACGCACGAAATCGGCCGCACCCACTGTTGCGTCGCAACAAACACGCCAGTTCGAGTAAAGCTTGCGGCGCGTAAGCCCGGATTGAACCCGATTTTTGTGCTGTCTATGATCAAAGCGCAGCTGACGTGGCTGCTGCGCGGAGAACGTGATGACGGTACCCAAGTTGCTGTTTGCAGTTCGCCAAACCTGCCTTCCGGCGCTCGCCGCCTGTGCGGTCCTGAGCGCCGGGCTTTCGCCCGCTGTCGCCGACGCGGCAAAGCTGCCCGACAAGACCCTCGTGTTCTGCTCCGAGGGCAGTCCGGCGGGCTTCGACAGTGCGCAGTACACCACCAGCGTCGAGTTCAGCGCGGGATCGTACACGGTCTATAACCGCCTGATCGAGTTCGCGCACGGCAGCACGGATATCGAACCGGGCCTCGCCGAAAAGTGGGATGTCTCGCCTGACGGACTGACCTATACGTTTCATTTGCGCCACGGTGTGAAGTTCCAGACCACGTCCTTCTTCAAGCCGACACGGGAATTCAACGCCGACGACGTCGTTTTCACCTATCAGCGGATGCTTGATCCGGAGCAGCCGTTCCGCAAGGCGTACTCGGTGCCGTTTCCATATTTCACCGATCTGGGCCTTGCCAAGAACATCGCGAAGGTCGAAGCGGTCGATCCGTACACGGTCAAATTCACGCTGAAGGAAGTCGACGCGCCGTTTTTACAACAGATCGCAATGCCATTCGCGTCGATTCTCTCGGCTGAATACGGCGACCAGTTGTTGAAAGCGGGTAAAGCATCGGATATCAACCAATATCCCGTCGGCACCGGCCCATTCATTTTTCGCAGCTATACGAAAGACGACACGATTCGCTTCGACGGTAATCCCGACTACTGGAAGCCGGGTGTCGTCAAAGTCGGCAAGCTGATATTCGCGATTACCGTCGATCCGGCGGTGCGCTTGCAGAAATTGAAACGCGGCGAATGCCAGGTGATGGCGTATCCACGTCCCGCCGATATTCCGACGGTCAAAACCGATGCATCGCTCGTCATGCCGAACGAGGTGGGTTTCAACCTCGGCTATATCGCCTACAACACCACCAAGAAACCGCTCGACAATGTGCTGGTGCGCCGCGCGCTCGATATGTCGATCAATAAGAAAGCGATTATCGAGTCGGTGTATCAAGGCGCGGGCCAGGCGGCGACCAACCCCATGCCGCCGACGCAGTGGGGCTACGACAAGAATCTGAAGGACGCCCCATACGACACGGAAAAAGCCAAAGCGCTGCTGAAACAGGCGGGTTTTCCGGACGGCTTCGACCTGACGCTGTGGGCCATGCCAGTTCAACGGCCTTATAACCCGAATGCGCGGCTGATGGCGGAAATGCTGCAATCCGATTGGGCGAAGATCGGCGTCAAGGTGAAGATCGCCACGTTTGAATGGGGTGAATATATTCGCCGCGGCCATGCCGGCGAGCATGAAGCCATGCTGATCGGCTGGACCGGCGATTATGGCGATCCGGATAACTGGCTTGGGGTATTACTGGGTTGCGACGCAGTCAGCGGCAGTAACTTTTCCAAATGGTGCTACAAACCCTATGACGATCTGATCAAGAAGGGTCGTAGTACGACTGATCTGTCACAGCGCACCAGTGCCTATACTCAAGCCCAGGAGATTTTCAAGGATCAGGTTCCGTTCACGCCGATCGCCCATTCCACGGTCTATCAGCCGATCAGCAAGAATGTGACGGGCTTCAAGATCGACCCGTTCGGCCCGACGCAATTCATGAACGTCGGCCTGAAATAACGCCGGCAGGCCGCTTTTTTGCTGATTCGACCTCTGAAGCCGCACGTCCCGGCCTGCGCCGGCGTGCGGCCGCCCTTAGGCTCGAATGGTTTCCGATCGTTCGCGACATACGGAATTTCCTCCGCTTGGTGCTGTGACCCAAGCTCAAGTAATATCGCGCTACGCCGGCGGGAGCCGGCCACGAACCTGGAGGAAACATGAAGCAAAACAATCTGTTGCGCGCCGCGCGTGTTACGACGCTCGTCGCAGCTGCAGCGGCATCGATGGTGGGCGCAAGTGTCGCGCGCGCCGAGATCCCGAATAAAACCCTGGTCTACTGCTCAGAAGGCAGCCCCGCGGGTTTCGATCCGGCCCAATACACCACGGGCACCGATTTCACGGCTAATACGTTCACCGTCTACAACCGCCTCGTCGAATTCGAGCGCGGCGGCACCAAGGTCGAACCGGGCCTCGCCGAAAAGTGGGATGTCTCCGCGGACGGCAAGACATACACGTTCCATCTGCGTCATGGCGTGAAGTTCCAGACCACGTCGTTCTTCAAGCCGACGCGCGAATTCAATGCGGACGACGTCGTGTTCACGTTCCAGCGTATGCTGGACCCGAACTCGGCCTTTCATAAGGCTTACCCGGTCCAATTCCCGTACTTCACCGACATGGGCCTCGACAAGCTGATCACCAGCGTCGAAAAAGTCGACCCGTACACGGTCAAGTTCACGCTGAAGGAAGTCAACGCGCCGTTCATCCAGAATCTGGCAATGGAATACGCGTCGATCCTCTCGGGTGAATACGGCGACCAGTTGATGAAAGCCGGCAAGGCTGCCGACATCAACCAGTTCCCGGTCGGCACAGGCCCGTTCATCTTCCGCAGCTACACGAAAGACGCGACGATCCGCTTCGACGGCAATCCGGATTACTGGAAGCCGAACACGGTCAAGATCTCCAAGCTGATCTTCTCGATCACGCCGGACGCCGGCGTGCGCGTGCAGAAGATCAAGCGCGACGAATGCCAGGTGATGAGCTATCCGCGTCCGGCCGACATCGCGCCGCTGAAGGCTGAAGCGAACATCGCCATGCCGTCGCAACCGGGCTTCAACCTCGGCTACCTCGCGTACAACGTGACGCATAAGCCGGTCGACAAGGTCGAAGTGCGTCAGGCGCTCGACATGGCGATCAACAAGAAGGCGATCATCGACTCGGTGTACCAGGGCGCGGGCCAGGCTGCCACGAACCCGATGCCGCCGACGCAATGGTCGTACGACAAGAACCTGAAGAGCGCGTCCTACGACACGGACAAGGCCAAGGCTCTGTTGGCGAAGGCCGGCTATCCGAACGGCTTCGACATCACGCTGTGGGCAATGCCGGTGCAGCGCGCGTACAACCCGAACGCCCGCCTGATGGCGGAAATGATCCAGGCCGACTGGGCCAAGATCGGCGTGAAGGCGAAGATCGTCACGTATGAGTGGGGCGAGTACATCAAGCGCGCTCACGCGGGTGAGGACGACACGATGCTGATTGGCTGGACCGGCGATAACGGCGATCCGGACAACTGGCTCGGCACGCTGCTCGGCTGCGAAGCGGTGAACGGCAACAACTTCTCGAAGTGGTGCTACAAGCCGTTCGACGATCTGATCCAGAAGGGCCGCGTCACGTCCGATCAGGGCGCGCGCACGACGGCTTATATGCAGGCGCAGCAGATCTTCGCGCAGCAGCTGCCGTTCTCGCCGATCGCTCACTCCACGGTGTACCAGCCTGTCAGCAAGAAGGTCGTGGACATGCGTATCGAACCGCTCGGCTACGCGCGTTTCGATGGCGTTAGCATCAAGTAATTCGTAAAGCTTACGCAGTACGCTTTTCGCACGGTTAGAAAACTGGTCGAAATGGTCCGGCGACCGGGGTCACAAGCCCTCGTCGCCGGTTGCGTTTTTTCTTCATCAAGACCATAGGGACAAAACCATGTTCCGCTTTGTTTTGCGCCGCATCGGCATGGTGATTCCGACCTTCATCGGCATCACGATCCTCGCGTTCGCGCTGATTCACCTGATACCGGGCGACCCCATCGAAGTGATGATGGGCGAGCGCGGCGTCGATCCCGCCATGCACGCCGCGGCGATGCACCGGCTCGGGCTCGACGAATCCCTGCCGATGCAGTACGTCCACTACATCGGGCGCGCGCTGCACGGCGACCTCGGCACCTCGATCATCACCAACACCAGCGTGATGGGCGAATTCCTCGCACGCTTTCCCGCCACCGTCGAACTGTCGATCTGCGCGATGCTGTTCGCGCTGATCGTCGGCTTGCCGGCGGGCGTGTTCGCGGCTTTGCGGCGCGGCACGGTGGTCGATCACGGCGTGATGGGTACGGCCCTGACCGGCTACTCGATGCCGATCTTCTGGTGGGGCTTGATCCTCATCATGGTGTTCTCCGTGAAGCTCGGCTGGACACCGGTGTCCGGCCGCATTGCGGTCGAATACGACATTCCGCACGTGACCGGCTTCATGCTGATCGACGCGATGATGTCCACCGACGAAGGCGCGTTCAAATCCGCACTGAGCCATCTGATCCTGCCGGCCATCGTGCTCGGCACGATTCCGCTGGCGGTGGTCGCGCGCATGACGCGTTC
Source organism: Paraburkholderia sp. FT54 (assembly GCF_031585635.1). Lineage (NCBI taxonomy): Bacteria > Pseudomonadati > Pseudomonadota > Betaproteobacteria > Burkholderiales > Burkholderiaceae > Paraburkholderia > Paraburkholderia sp. FT54. The sequence goes on from NZ_CP134195.1 coordinate 179,165, forward strand.
GTCGATGCTCGAAGTGCTGCGTGAGGACTACATCCGTACCGCGCGCGCGAAGGGTTTGTCGCCGGCACGCGTGATCGTCGTGCATGCGTTGCGCAATGCGCTGATTCCGGTGGTGACGGTGATCGGTCTGCAGGTCGGCACGCTGCTCGCGGGCGCGGTGCTGACCGAGACGCTGTTTTCGTGGCCAGGTATCGGCAAGTGGCTGATCGACGCGATCGGCCGGCGCGACTATCCCGTAGTGCAGGGCGGTATCCTGATGATCGCCACGCTGGTGATCGTCGTGAACCTCGTCGTCGATCTGTTGTACGGCGTGCTGAATCCGCGCATCCGCCATACGAGGTAAAGCTGATCATGGCAGACATTCAAAACACAGTTCCCCAGTCGGTCACTCCTCCGAGTGGCCGCGCTATCGCCGCCCGTGAATTCTGGGCGAATTTCTCGCGCAACCGTGGCGCGGTCAGCGCCGGCGTCGTCGTGCTCGTGCTGATCTTCGTGGCGATCTTCGCGCCGTTGATCGCGCCGCACAGCCCGATCGAGCAGTACCGCGACTTCGTGAAGATTCCGCCCGCATGGCTCGACGGCGGCAACTGGAAGTTCATTCTCGGCACCGACGAAGCGGGCCGCGACATCCTCTCGCGTCTGATGTACGGCGCGCGGCTGTCGTTCTGGATCGGCTTCGTCTCGGTGGTGCTCGCGCTGATTCCGGGCGTCGTGCTCGGTCTGATCGCGGCGTTCTTCGAGAAGTGGGCCGACACGCCGATCATGCGCATCATGGACGTGCTGCTCGCGTTGCCGTCGCTGCTGCTCGCCGTCGCGGTGGTGGCGATCATCGGTCCGGGGCTCGTCAACACGATGCTCGCGATCGCGATCGTCGCGCTGCCGGGCTATGTGCGTTTGACGCGCGCATCCGCGCAGGGCGAGTTGCAGAAAGAGTACGTGACGGCTTCGCGCGTGGCGGGCGCCGGCACCTTGCGTCTGATGTTCTCGCAAGTGCTGCCGAACTGCACCGCGCCGCTGATCGTGCAGGCCACGTTGGGCTTTTCGTCGGCGATTCTCGACGCCGCGGCCCTCGGCTTTCTCGGCCTGGGCGTACAACCGCCCTCGGCGGAGTGGGGCGCGATGCTGGCATCGGCGCGCGATTACATCGACAGCGCATGGTGGATCGTCACCATGCCAGGTCTGTCCATCCTGATCTCGGTGCTTGCGATCAATCTGCTCGGCGACGGGCTGCGCGACGCACTCGATCCCAAACTGAAACGGATGGCCTGATATGAGTACCTTATTGACCATCCGCAATCTGGCGGTGAGCTTCAACGGACTACCCGCTGTCGACCGGATCGACCTCGATGTCGCGCCGGGCGAAGTGGTCGGCGTGGTCGGCGAATCGGGCTCGGGCAAGAGCGTGACGATGATGGCGCTGATGGGCCTGATCGACGCGCCGGGCATCGTGACGGCCGACGAAATCACCTTCAACGGCAGGAACCTGCTGAAGGCATCGGCGAAGGAACGCCGCAAGATCATCGGCAAAGACATCGCGATGGTGTTCCAGGACGCGCTCACCAGTCTGAATCCGAGCTACACCGTCGGCTATCAGATCAAGGAAGTGCTGAAGCTGCATGAAGGCTTGCGCGGCAGTGCGCTGGACAAGCGCGCGCTGGAACTGCTCGATCAGGTCGGCATTCCGGACCCGAAGGGCCGCATCGGTTCATTTCCGCATCAGATGTCGGGCGGCATGAATCAGCGCGTGATGATCGCCATGGCGATTGCCTGCAATCCGAAGCTGCTGATCGCCGACGAACCGACCACCGCGCTCGACGTCACGATCCAGGCGCAGATCATGGAGCTGCTGATCAAGCTGCAGAAGGAACGCGGCATGGCGCTCGTGTTGATCTCGCACGATCTGGCGGTGGTGTCCGAAGTCGCGCAACGCGTCGCGGTCATGTACGCTGGCGAAGTGATCGAAACGAACAAAGTGCCCGACATCTTCGCCGCGCCGCATCATCCGTACACGGAAGCGTTGCTGGCGGCGATTCCCGAGCACAATGTCGGCGCCGTGCGGCTCGCTGCATTGCCGGGCATGGTGCCGGGTCGCGACGACCGTCCCAAAGGCTGTCTGTTCGCGCCGCGCTGCAAGTATGTGGTCGACGACTGCATGAAGGCGCGGCCCGCGCTCGCGCCGATGCAAGGTCACGCTGAAGTGGCGCGCGTGCGCTGCATCAAACCCCTGAACCTGAGCGGCGACGCCAACGTTCACACCCATGGAGGCGCACGATGAACGCAGTACTCGAAACGCGGCGCCAGTCGGACCATGCGGGCGATCACGTGCTGGTCGCGGAGCAATTGGCGCGCTACTACTCGGTCAAGCGCGGCATGTTCGCGTCGGGCACGGTGAAGGCGCTTAACGGTGTCTCGTTCGCACTCGACCGTGGCAAGACATTGGCGGTGGTCGGCGAATCCGGCTGCGGTAAATCGACCCTCGCGCGTCAATTGACCATGATCGAAGCGCCTACCGCGGGCCGTCTGCTGATCGACGGCGAAGACGTGGCCGGCGCCGATCACGCGAAGATCGCGGCGCTGCGGCGGCGCGTGCAGATGGTGTTCCAGAATCCGTTTGCCTCGCTGAATCCGCGCAAGACCGTCGAGCAGACGCTCGGCGAACCGCTCGCGATCAACACGCAATTGAGCGCGACCGAGCGCGCCGAACGGATCGCGCAGATGATGCGCACCGTCGGCCTGCGTCCGGAACATGCGAAGCGTTATCCGCATATGTTCTCCGGCGGTCAGCGGCAGCGTGTGGCGATTGCGCGCGCGATGATTCTCGACCCGCAGATCGTGGTCGCCGACGAACCCGTCTCGGCGCTCGACGTGTCGATCCAGGCGCAGATCCTGAATCTGTTCATGGATCTGCAGGAACAGTTCAAGACCAGCTACGTGTTCATCTCGCACAACCTCTCGGTGGTGGAGCATATCGCCGACGATGTGATGGTGATGTACTTCGGCGGCGTGGCGGAGCTTGGCGACAAGAAGCGGATCTTCTCGAACCCGCGTCATCCGTACACGCGCGCGCTGATGTCGGCCACGCCTTCGATCTTCGAAGCGGATCGCACGATCAAGATCAAGCTGCAAGGCGAAATGCCGTCGCCGCTGAATCCGCCGTCGGGTTGCACGTTTCATCAGCGCTGCCCGTACGTGATCGACCGCTGCCGCAGCGAAGAACCGAAGCTGCGTGAAGTGGATGGCCGCCAGGTGTCGTGTCACCGCGCCGAGGAGGTGGGGGACGTGGATGCCTGATGGGTTGGCGGCGCGTCGTCTTGCGCGCCGCTTGCGTGATGGCGGCCAGAGTGCTGCTTTCGCGCGGCGCTGGAGGGCGCGTGCACTGACCGGTGCCGCGCTCTTCGGCGTTTGTGCAGTATTTCATCCGGGCGTGGGGCCGATCGGCGTCGCGCATGCCGCAGGGGCGGCAGCCAATGCGCCCGCACAGGCGGGACGTCCTGCGCTGCCCGTGCCCAACATGCCGGCGTCGCCACGCACCAGCTTGCCGGGCCTGAATCCGCCGCCCGCTTCACCGCCTGCCTCGCCGGGCACTACGGCGAGCGGTCCTGTGCGCGCGCAGCCGGCGCGCATGCCGTTCTATGTCGCGACACGCGGCACGACCACTATCTACGTGCTGGGCACGCTGCACGTCGGCGATCCCGCCGACTACCCGGCCAATCAGCCTTTCCGCGCGGCGATCCTCGGCGCGCTTGCCGCCTCGCCGACGCTGGCGCTCGAACTCTCACCCGACGAACTGCTGGTTTCGCAAGACGATGTCTCGAAGTACGGCGTGTGCCGGCGCGACTGTCTGCCGACTTTGCTGCCGGAGCCTTTGTGGCACAAGCTGGCGTTTCGGCTACGCGGCAATCCGGCGGCGCTCGACGCCATCAAGAAGATGCGTCCGTGGCTCGCTTCATTGCTGGTCGAAACCTACGATTCTCTGAGTGCCGGCCTGCAGACCGAGTACGGCTCTGAAGCGCAACTCCAGAACGTGTATCTGCGCACGCGCGGCAAGATCGTCGGTCTGGAAACCTTGTCGCAGCAGATGCGTGCGTTTACGGGCCTGTCGCTCGCGCAGCAGCGCGAGATGCTGGCGCAGGATCTGGTGCAGACGCCGGCGGAAAACGTCGAGGATGTGCGGACCTTGCATCGTCTGTGGCGCGTGGGCGATGCGGACGCGATCGCCGCCTGGCAGGCCGCGAAGTCCGAAAAACTGGCGCGCGACAAGCGCATCTCCGATTCGATCGACAACAAGATCGTCTATGACCGCAACCGGCGTTTCGTTTCGCGCATGCTGTTGCTCGCCGCGCCGAACAAGCCGGTTTTCGTGGCGATTGGCGCGTTGCATCTGGGCGGCCGCAAAGGCGTGCTGCAGATTTTGCGGCAGCACGGGTTTGTGGTGGAGGCGGGGTGAGAGTCGCCAGAACCCGGGACGCAGCACACGCAGCGATGCCAACGTCCTAAGCGGGATCGGCCGTTCGGCCATCACCGGAACCCGTGTCTGAAGCATCCAGTCCGACGCTCACCTGTGCCGCAAAATGCTAGCGGCACAGGCAGCCATAGCGGCCTTTTGCATGCTATGATGTATGTACAAACGTCAATACAGGTGGCGCGTGCTGTTTGAATGGGACGAAGTCAAAAATCAGATCAACATCCATCAACACGGCATCGATTTTCAGGATGCCATCGACGTGTTCAACCACCCGGTACTCACGGCGCTCGACCTGCGGGAAGACTACGGAGAAGAGCGCTGGGTCGCGCTAGGCTGGATAGCAGCCATTGTGGGCGTGGTGGTGTACGTCGAGCGCAGTGTGGATGTGGTCCGGATCATTTCGGCACGCAAGGCAACGCGGCACGAGGTCAAACACTACAAGCAGCGCGTCTGGCATTGACTGGCATGGTGGCAATCAAGGCATGAGCAGAGGTGAAATGATGGCTAAAACATCGGGAACAGACTGGAAGCGACTCGCCAAAACGGACGACGCGCAGATCGACACGAGCGAGCTGCCCGAGTTGGGCGACGACTTTTTTCAACGCGCCGAATTGCACGTTCCGCCGAAGCAGGCAGTGACAATGCGTCTGGATGCGGACGTGCTGAGCTGGTTCAAGGAGCAGGGGCAGGGTTATCAGACGCGCATCAACAAATTGTTGCGCGCCTACATGCTGGCGCATCAGCGGCGGCGTCCTTAAGTCGCGGGACAACCGCATTTTGTCTACACCCGGCATGAGCGATGCCGCGCGAAGGCGTCGGGCCTTGGCGCAGCGCGGGCGTTAGAAGCCGCCGTCGCGCAGTGCTTCACTCACTTCCTTGACCACCGGCGCCCAATTCCCCAGCACCGCCTGCCGGAACAACCTCATCCCCGGGTACCACGGCGAGTCGCTACGCGCTTCGAGCCAGCGCCAGTCAGAGTTGGCGGGCAACATCAACCACACGGGCTTGCCCAACGCGCCTGCGAGATGTCCTACGCCGGTGTCCACGGCGATTACCAGATCGAGGTTCATGATCAACGCAGCCGTGTCGTCGAAACTGTTCAGCTCGGCGGTGAAATCGCGGGCACGGAAAGCGGGCGGCGCGTCGGCCAATTGCGTGTGTGACGGACCTTTCTGCAATGCGTACCAGGCGACGTTATCCAACTCGCTGAGCGCGTTCAGGTCGCTTAGCTGCATCGACCGGTAGCGGTCGTTGCCGAATGTAGGACTGCCGGCCCAAACGAGGCCGACTTTGCGCTTTGATTTGTTGACTGCGCCGAGCCGTTTGCGCCATGCCTTGACCTTCGCTTTATCGGCGAACAGGTAAGGCACGTCTGCGGGAATGTCGGAGAGGTCCATGCCGATGCACGACGGCACGCTCATCATTGGAACCCAGAAATCGTATTCGCCGTCGGGCTTGCCGCTGAATGCGCGATGCGCGCCCGCGATGCGTTCGACCAGCGGCAGCAGCGGCTCGCGCACGCACAGGTCGACCGTCGCACCGCGTTGGGCGAGCACGCTTGCAAAGCGCAGGAACTGGAAGTGGTCGCCGAAACCCTGTTCACCGACCAGCAGCAGTCGACGCCCCTCGAGCGGCTCGCCATGCCATTCGGCCACGCCTGGCACCGCGATCGCGTCATAGTCCTTGTTGCGCCAGCGCAGCGCGAATTCGGCCCAGCCCTGCTGATAGTCGCCGCGCTTGAGCAACAGCCATGCGAGATTCTGGTGCGCGTCCGCGTAGTGCGGATCGAGCGCGAGCGCCCGACGATAGAAGCCTTCCTCTTCGTCGAGCCGGCCTTGCGCACCAAGCGATCCACCCAGACACACGAGGTGTGTCGCGATCGGTTCGAGTGCGACCGCGCGCCGGTAATGCGCTTCGGCGCCCGCATAGTCGCCGAGCTTGCCGATCAGGCTGCCGAGATTGACGTGCGCCTCCGCGTAATTCGCGCGTAGCGCCAGGGCGCGCTCGAAGCTCTCGATCGCCGCGCCGTGGTCGCCTCGCGCCTGGTGCGCATTCCCCGCGTTGAAGTGCGCTTGCGCCGATGTCGGGTCGAGCGACAAGACCTCGCGATAGCACGCGAGAGCTTCGTCGAAACGTGCGAGTTTGCTGAGCGCCGTGCCGAGGTTCAGGTGCGCGTCGAGCAGCGCGGGGTGCGAGGCCAGCGCCAGGCGATACTGTTCAATTGCTTCCTCGAAGTTGCCTTGCGCTTGCAATGCGACGCCGAAGTTGTTGCGCGCGTCGGCGAAATCAGGCTGGAGTTGCAGGGCCTGGTCGTAGCAGATCATCGCTTCGTCAAGATGGCCGAGCGCGGCGGCCACGAGTCCGCGGTTGCTCCAGCAGGCGGCATCGTGACGGTCGAGTTTGAGCGCGCGGCTCATCAAACCGGCGGCGGCGTCGTGATTGCCGCGCTGATAGTGCAGCACGCCGAAGTAATGCAGCGCCCCCGTATGCTCGGGATCGAGCGCAAGGGCTTCGCGATAAAGGGATTCGGCGACGTCGAGCCGGCCGGCCTGATGCGCTTGAAGCGCGGCATCGATCAACGAGGTGAGATAGGCGGCGTGCGGCGGTTCGGCGCGCGCTTTGTCAGGCTGGGATTGATGTTCCATGGAAACCTGCAGGAGAGCGTCGGCAGCGCGCGGTGCGCGTGCCGGCGCGTGTGGATGGGATAGCGTCCAGCATCGTATGGTCGCCCCCCATTTCCCGACGATCGGACGCATCCTAATTCGGTTGCATCCGTGTCGTGCAGTGTGTCCATTTCACCGACGTATCGCAGAGAGATTCTGTGGCACGTCGGTGTTTCTCAATATCAACGGTAAGCGTCCTACAAGAACATCAGGAAATTCAGCAGCAAGATATTCACGATCAACAAGGTTAGCGCAGTCGGTATCTGCACCTTGATCACCGCGTTCTTGTCCGGCAATTCCAGCAGCGCGGCCGGCACCATGTTGAAGTTCGCGGCCATCGGCGTCATCAGCGTGCCGCAGTAGCCGGAGAACATGCCGATCGCGACCATCACCGCCGGATTGCCGTGAAACACGCCCACCAGAATCGGCACGCCGACGCCGCCTGTCATCACCGGGAACGCGGCGAAGCCGTTGCCCATCACCATGGTGAAGAGCGCCATGCCGATGCAGTACACGGCCACCGCGATGAAGCGGTAGTCGAGGCTGATGTACGCCGTGGTCACGTGCGCGACGGCCTTGCCGACGCCCGCGTCCGAGAACACGAGGCCAAGCATGCCGAGCATCTGCGGCAGCACGGCGGCCCACGATAACGCGTCGACGAGGCGGCGCGTTTCCTTCATCGACTGGCCGACGGTGTCGCGCGTTATCACGCAGGCAATCGCGAGTGCGATCACGCAGCCGATGCCGAAACCGATCAACGTGACGTTGGCCTTCTCGATCAACGGCATGCCGCCGAACACCAGATGGCTCGCCGACAGCGTGATGATCACGGTGACCACGGGAATCGTCAACGCGGGCACGAACAGCTTGTTACGCAGACGAGCGGCGCTCGCCTTGCGCGCTTCGAGCGACAGCACCTTCGGTTTGCCTGCGGTCACACCGCCGAAGCCGGCGATCAGCGCCATCACGATCACGAGCACGCCGACCACGGCGGGCGGCAGCTTGTCGCCGATCAGAAAGATCAGCGCGTAGAGAATCCAGAAACCGCCGGCGGTGAAACGGCGCGGGTGATCCTTGTCCGTGACGATCATGCCGCCGACAACCAGCAGCACCACACCCAGCAGCCAGAAGAGATAGGTAATCGTGAGCGTCATGCTTTGTCTCCTGCGGCGGATTGCGTCGACGCCCCTGCGGCGTTGCTCGCTGCGGCATTGCCGCGCAGTTCGCGCTCGAGCTTGCGGTCGAGCAGATACAGGCGGAAGCCGTGAATGATGAACGCGCAGATGGCGGTCGGAATGCCCCACACGGCCACGTGAATCGGCTCGACGATGATCCCCGCTTCCTTCAGGAAGGTGGTCATCAGCACAATCGCGCCGAACGCGACGAAGATGTCCTCGCCGAAGAAGAGGCCCACGTTGTCGGTCGCCGCGGAGAACGCGCGCAATTTGAAACGCACCGCGTCGCTGATCTTGCCGAAGCGGGTTTCGGTCGCGCCTTCGGCCATCGGCGCGATCAGCGGACGCACCATCTGCGGATGGCCGCCGAGTCCGGTCAAACCGACCGCGGCGGTCAGCTCGCGTACCAGCAGATAGACGATCAGAAGACGCCCCGCGGTCGCGGCCTTGATGCCGCCGATCCACGCTTGCGCGCGTTCACGCAGGCCATGCCGTTCGAGCAAACCGATCACCGCGAGCGGCAGAAGAATGATCAACGGGATATTGCGGGTCTTGATGAAACCGGTGCCGATCTCGGCAAGAATCTTTTCAGGCGGGAAGTGCGCGGCCAGGCCGGTGATGATCGCGGCGACCGCCACGATCAGCATCGGATTGAACCGTAATAAAAAGCCGACGATGATGACCGCCACGCCAATGAGCGGCCATAGACTGACTGTTGTCTGCATCTGGATCTCCAAACAGGGTTTCAACCTCGCCGCTTGTGGCGGCTAACGTGGGCCGGCGCCGGGTGGCCCAGACGCCGTCTTGTTGCCACGGCTCTTGATGGCCGCGTTTGCTCCGAACTACACCTGCATCTACACCTGCACCTGCACCTGCACCTGCACCTGCTGATCGACTGCGGGTACTGCAATGCGTCCTGTACCTGGCAAACGCCCCGCGTGGAGCGGGGCGTTGCAAGATGCACAAGGGTTGAATCGCGCTGTCCGGCTCGCGGTTTGGCCGCTGCTTCAGGCGCGGGCGGCGCCGGCCGCGTGGACCTCGATGCCCGCGTCCTGCAGCGCGCCGCGGATGCGCCGCGCGAACGCCAGCGCATGCGGACCGTCGCCATGCAGGCAAATGGTCTGCGCGTTCAGCGACACCCATTGCCCGTCCACGGCCTGCACGCGTTGCTCGCGAATCATGGCGAGCGTGCGCTCCAGCACTTCGTCTTCGTCGTCGAGAAGCGCGCCCGGTTCTTTGCGCGGGACCAACGAACCGTCCGCGCGATAGCCGCGATCGGCGAAGACTTCTTCGACGGCCACGAGACCCGCTTTGCGCGCGGCCGTCACGAGGCCGCTGTTGGCGAGCGCGAACACCGCCACCGACGGATCGAAATCGTGCACCGCCGAAACGATCGCTTCGGCAATCCTGTTATCGCGCGCGGCCTGGTTGTACAGCGCGCCGTGCGGCTTGACGTGCGCGATGCGCCCGCCCTCGGCCTGGGCAATCGCCGACAGCGCGCCGAGCTGATACAGCACGCCCGCATAGATGTCGTTGGCCGGCAGATCCATTTCCTTGCGGCCAAAATTCTCCGGATCGTTAAAGCTCGGATGCGCGCCGATCGACACGCCTTTCTGCACCGCCCAGCGCACGCAGTCGCGCATCGCGTTGGCGCCGCCCGCGTGCCAGCCGCACGCGATGTTCGCCGAGCTGACCAGATCGAGCAGCGCCTCGTCGGAGCCGCAGCCTTCGCCGAGATCGGCGTTCAAATCGATTTCCATGGTGTTTCCTCTGCTTCGGTATTACGTTGTCGCGACGGCCATCTGCCGTGCGCAGCGTTCTTCATGCATCGCGATCGCGGCGTCGATCTGCCGCAAATACGTGCGTTCTTCCAATAGGGCCTGACGCGCTTCGTAAGGCGTCGTCGGGATGAAGCGGACGGCGGCGTTCAGGCGGACCTGCGCGAGCTTCCAGAGATCGGCCTGAATCACGGCGCCGATCTTCGGATAACCACCGGTGGTTTGCGCGTCGCTCATCAGCACGATCGGCTGGCCGTTCGGCGGCACCTGAATCGTGCCCGGCAGCACGGCGTGCGAAAGCAGATCGGCTTTCCGGGTGCGCTTGAGTTCGGCGCCCGCGAGGCGATAGCCCATGCGGTTGCTGTTCGGCGTGACGAGCCATTCATCGGACCAGAACGATTCGTGGGCCTCATCGGTGAAACTTTCATATTCAGGTCCGCGCAAGACGCGGATCGGCACGGCCCACGGCACGCCCGACGGATGACGGCCGCGCCGCAGCGGCTCGTGAACCAGCACGAACTTGCACCAGGCGGGCGCCTTCACGCCGAACTCGGGCGCCTCGGGCGTAAAGCCGAGATGGCCGCGCTGCGGCGGCGCGCCGACCGGCAGGCGGTCGCCGTCGCGCAGCGCACGGCCGCCGAGTCCGCCGAAATGACCGGCGAGATCGGTGCTGCGCGAGCCGAGCATCGGCAGGACGTCGACGCCGCCCGCCACGCACACGTAGCCGCGCATGCCGCGCTTGGCCGCATTCAGAACCAGCTCCTGGCCGGCCTGCACCGGCAGACTCCACCACGAGTAGACCGGCTTGCCGTCAAGTGTCGCGCCGAATTCGCTGCCGGTGATGGCCACCCGCGTGGCGCGCAGGAAGCGCAGCACGGTCGGACCAAAGGTGATTTCCAGCCCCGCCGTGTCGGGCCGGTTGCCGACCAGCCGGTTGCCGACTTCGAGCGACAGACGGTCGAGCGCGCCACCCATCGCGACGCCGAGATGCCGGTAGCCGTGACGGCCGAGATCCTGAATCGTGGTCAGGAGACCCGCGCGAATCACATCGATCATGCGTGTATCCCCGCGATAGTGAAGCGCACCCGGTCGCCCGGTTGCAACAGCGTGGGCGGCCGCCGCGCCGCGTCGAACAGCGGCACCTCGGTGCGGCCGATCAGTTGCCAGCCGCCTGGCGAAGTGGCCGGATAGATGCCGGTCTGTTCGCCGCCGATGCCGACCGACCCCGCCGGCACCTCCAGTCGCGGCGACGCGCGGCGCGGCGCGTGCAGCGCGGCTTCGAGTCCGCCCATATAGGCGAAGCCCGGCTGGAAGCCAAGGAAGAACACGACATAGTCGCCCTGGGAATGACGTTCGACGACTTCACGCGCGCTCAAGCCCGTGTGGTTGGCCACCGCTTGCAGATCGGGCCCGAACTCGCCGCCGTATTGCACCGGAATTTCGACTTCACGGCCGGGCGCGGGCGCGTCGCTCACCGCATCCCAGGCCGCCTGCAACTGGCTCACCAAAGCTTCGCGATCGGCCTCGAGCGGATCGAAGACCAGTGTGAGGTTGTTCATGCCCGGCACCACCTCCAGCACATGCGGCCAGTCGCGCGCGGCCTCGGCGGCCGCCCACACGCGCCGCTGGCATTCCAGCGTGGCGGGCGGCGGCGCTTCGCAGACTAGCGCGGTATCGCCGAGCGGATAGATTCTTGGTTGGGTCATGGATTAACAGCCCAGGTCGAGTCGGAGGATTCGGGCACAGCACACCCTTTGAACGGTTAACGGCAGGGGTGGGCGACGGTTGAAGCGTACATTATCAATAAAATATCAACAATTTCTCAATAAGCGTTTTTGCCAGGCTCCCCGGCATTGGACGCGCGTCGTACACTCCCGACACCTTCCCAATCTGTCTCTCGAGAATCGTCACCATGTCGCGCCATCCCACCAAGATCGTCTCTTCGGAACATCTCGTGTCCGAGACCAGCGCGGAACTGTCCGAACTCGAGTACGCGCTCATCATGGCGGGCAACGCATTCAACCGATGGATGGTGCGCTGCATGTCGGCGGCGGGCGAAAAGGACATGACCGCCATCGAGGTCTCGCTGCTGCACCACGTCAGCCATCGCGAGCGACGCAAGAAGCTGGCGGACATCTGCTTCGTGCTGAACATCGAGGACACGCACGTCGCCACTTACGCGTTGAAGAAGCTCGTAGCTAGAGGGTATGTAAAAAGCGAAAAGACCGGCAAGGAAGTGTTCTTCTCGGCGACCGATGTAGGCCGCGAGCTCTGTCTGAAATATCGCGAAGTGCGCGAGAGCTGTCTCATCTCGACACTGAAGGAAAGCGGCCTGACCAACGAGCAGATCGGCGAAGCGGCGCAGTTGATGCGTAACGCGTCTGGCCTGTACGACACCGCCGCGCGGGCGGCAGCGTCTTTATAACGCGGGGCCGTTTGTTTTGCGGCGGCGCGGCGCGCCGCGGCTAGAAAGCGCGGCGCGCGCACGCTCAATCCGCTGGGCGCGGGTAAAGCGCCGCCTCGGTGACGATCAGGTCGAGCGGAATGTCGTGGGCTTCGCGTAGCAATGCCGGTGCGCGGCACGCTTCATAGGCGATACCGACGGTGATCGGCCTGGTCGCACCCGGCCACGCGGCCAGCGTGCGATCGTAATAGCCGCCGCCGTAACCGAGCCGGTAGCCGTGCACGTCGAAACCCACGCACGGCACGAACAGCAGTTGGGGAATCACAACGCGCCCGGACGTCGGCTCGGCGATCTCGTGATGGCCGATCTTCATCGGCATCGCGGGTGTCCATGCGTGAAACTCAAGAGGCACGCCGCGCTCCTTGACCACCGGCAGACTCGCCTCGCGTTGCGCGCTCGCTGCGAGCCAGATTGAGATCGCGGCGCGCGCGTCGAACTCGCCGGCGAGCGGCCAGTAGAATCCCACGCTGTTCACGCCATACTGCTTTAATGCATCGAGCAGGTGCCGGGCGAGCGCGGTATTGTGCGCCGGCTCAGAAGCGGCTTGCAGCCTTGCTTCCAATAGCATTTTACGCAGCGCCTTTTTCGATTCCGCGGCAGGGTTGCATGCTATGCTTGAGTTCAATTCGCGCTCCAGAAACAACGATGTCAAAACGCCTTTACCGAGTATATCGCGCGGCCGGTCTGGCGCTTGCCGCTGCGGCACTCGTCGCGTGCAGCACGGCCTCCGCCGTCAAGCCCCTTCCCCTTTCGCAACTCACGAACGACGACCAGATCTTCGTCCAACTGCGCGAGGCCGCCCGCAGTAACGACGCGGCACGCGCAGCGCAACTGGCCGCCATGATCCCGAGCTACCCGGCGCCTTCGTATCTGGAGTACTTCCAGATCAAGCCGCAGCTGTTCGATTCGAGCGGCCATGCGCGGATCGACGCGCCGGACGCGCCGGTGCTGGCGTTCCTGCAAAAGTACGACGGCCAGGCGATCGCCGACCGCATGCGCAACGACTACCTCACGGTGCTCGGCGCACGCCACGACTGGCGTAACTTCGATCAGCAGTATGCCCGCTTCGTGCTGAACGACGACACGCAGGTGAAGTGCTACGCGCTCGAATCGCGCGCCTCGCGCGGCGAAAACGTCGCCGACGCGGCCCGCGCGCTGCTGGTCGATCCGAAGTGGTATGGCGACGGCTGCGTCGATCTGGTCAACTCGCTGGCTATCAACCAGCAGTTCAGTGCCGCCGACGTGTGGCAACAGATCCGCCTCGCCTACGAACAGAACTACCCCAACACGGGCGCCAAACTCGTCGACGCGCTCAGCAACCAGCCGCCCGATCCGGAGCTGTTCAATCAGGCCACCACCACGCCGCCGTTGCTGCTGGCGCGGGGCGTCGGTCCGGATACCCAGTCGCATCAACTGGCGCTGCTGGCCATCACGCGCATGGCGCGCAACGATCCGGCCATGGCCGCCGCCACGTTCGCGTCGGTAGCGCCGTCGCTGAGTTCGCCCGAGCGCGCCATCGGTTGGGGCACGATTGCCTATCAGGCCGCCGCCAAGCAGATGCCGAGCGCGGTGGACTGGTATCGGCTGTCGGTGAATGCGCCGCTGTCGAATCCCGCGTATGAGTGGCGCACTCGCACCGCGTTGCTCGCGGGCGACTGGACGATGGTGCGCTGGTCGATCGAACAGATGCCGGCGGCGCTGCGCAATCAGCCGTCGTGGGTATATTGGCACGCGCGCGCGCTCAAGCAGGCCGGCGACACCACCACGGCCAACCAGGAATTCGAGTCGATTTCGCAGGGCTTCAACTTCTACGGCCAATTGGCCGCGGAAGAACTGGGCCAGAAGATCACGATTCCGCCGAAAACCACGGTGAGCGACGCCGAAGTGCAACAGGCCGGCAACACGCCTGGCTTTGATCTGGCGCAGCGTTTCTATGCGCTGAATCTGCGGCTCGAAGGCAATCGCGAATGGAACTGGCCGCTGCGCAACATGAGCGACCGGCAACTGATCGCCGCCGCCGAATACGCACGCCGTATCGAACTGTATGACCGCACCGTCAACACAGCGGACCGCACGAAGAGCGAGCACGATTTCTCGCTGCGTTATCTGTCGCCGTTCAAGGATATCGTCGAGCGCGATTCGCAGTCGAACGGTCTGGACGTGGAATGGGCCTATGGCCTGATTCGCCAGGAGTCGCGCTTTATCATGAACGCGCGCTCGGAAGTCGGCGCGAGCGGTTTGATGCAGTTGATGCCGGGCACCGCGCAACTGGTCGCGAAGAAGATCGGTCTCGGTCCGATCTCGCGTGAACAGATGAACGACATCAACACCAACATCCTGCTCGGCACCAACTACCTGTCGATGATTTACAATCAGTTCGACGGGTCGGCCGTGCTGGCCACCGCGGGCTATAACGCAGGTCCGGGTCGTCCGCGCAACTGGCGGCAGTCCTTGCAGCATCCGGTGGAAGGCGCGATCTTCGCCGAGGCGATTCCGTTCCAGGAAACGCGCGACTACGTTAAGAATGTGTTGTCCAACACGGTCTACTACGCGGCATTGTTCGAAGGCCGTCCGCAATCGCTGAAGGCGCGTCTGGGTTATATCGCGCCGTAAGCGCCGTGCCGCCGCCGCCTCGTATCGAGGCGGCGGCGCGCCACGCCAGCCGTTGCCGCGGCTTCCACCAGGGAGTCGAAAATGCGACATAAAGCCATTGCGATCATCGGCGGCTCCGGTTTTATCGGCAGCCATCTCGTCAACGCCCTCGTCGAAATGGGCAAGGACGTGCGCATCGCCACCCGGCGGCGCTACAACGCCCGCCATCTCACCCTCTTGCCCATCGACGTGATCGAAGCGGACGTGTTCGATCCGGTCCAGCTCGCGCGTTTCGTCGAAGGCGCCGATTGCGTGATCAACCTCGTGGCCACGCTGCACGGCAAGCGCGGCACGCCGTACGGTCCGGAATTCGCGCGGATGCACGTGGAACTGCCGACCAAAATCGTGGCCGCTTGCGAGGGCAAGGGCGTGCACCGGCTGCTTCATATCAGCGCGCTAGGCGCCGACCCGAATGGTCCGAGCATGTACACGCGCTCGAAGGCAGACGGCGAGAAGGCCGTGCACGCGGCGAATCTGGCGTGGACGATTTTCCGCCCGTCCGTGGTGTTCGGACCGGAAGATCAATTCCTCAACAAGTTCGCGTTCCTGCAACGAATGTTTCCGGTGCTTCCACTCGCCATGCCGGATGCGAAGTTTCAGCCGGTGTACGTCGGCGACGTCGCGAAGGCGATCGTCAACGTGCTCGACCTCGACGCCGCCGGCGGCCGCACCTATGAACTGGGCGGCCCGACTGTTTACTCGCTCGAAGATCTCGTCGAATATTGCGGCGACGTGATCGGCAAGCATGCACGCATCATCCGCTTGCCGGAAGCGTTCGCGCGGCTGCAGGCGCTGACCTTCGAAATGGCGCCCGGCGAACCGGTGATCTCGCGCGACAATCTCGATTCGATGAAAGTCGACAATGTGTTGAGCGGTCCGCTTGCGCCTGAACTCGGCATCGAGCCGGCCAGCATCGAAACGATTGCGCCGATCTACCTGACCGGCACGTCCACGCGTTCGCGCTTCGACACGTTCCGCGCCACTGCGGGACGTTAAATTTCCTCTCTTTCCTTATACAAAGCATGAAGCTGCTTATTGGTGACAAGAATTACTCTTCATGGTCGATGCGGCCCTGGCTGCTATTCAAACACTTCGGCATTCCGTTCGAAGAAGTGCTGATCCACCTGAATCAGCCGGACACCAACGCGAGAGTGCTCGCGCTTGCGCCGTCGGGTCCGGGCAAGATCCCATGCCTCGTTAACGACGACGGTTCGGCCACGTGGGATTCGCTGGCGATCGCCGAGACGCTGGCTGAGCGATTTCCTCAACATGCGCTGTGGCCGCGCGACGCGGCGGCGCGCAGCCGCGCGCGCAGCGTGAGCGCGGAAATGCACTCCGGCTTCGGCGAATTGCGCTCGAACATGTGGATGAACATTCGCGCGTCGTTTCCGGGCAAGAACGCGACGCCGGGCGTGCTGGCCGATATCGCGCGTATCGAGGCAATCTGGCGCGACTGTCTCGACACCTACGGCGGCCCGTTTCTCTTTGGCGAATTCAGCATTGCTGACGCAATGTACGCACCGGTCGTGATGCGCTTCAGGACGTGGCAGCCGGCGTTGTCGGAGGTATCCAGAGCTTATGTGCAGCGCGTGACCGAACTGCCGGCGGTGAAAGCGTGGATCGACGACGCGCTGAGTGAAACGCACGCGGCTCCATACCTCGACGTGTGCCCATGAACATCTATGCAGTAGGCGGCGCGATTCGCGACGAGTTGCTGGGCGTACCGGTGCAGGACCGTGATTACGTGGTGGTCGGCGCGACGCCGGAGCAGATGGTGGCGCAAGGCTACCGTCCGGTGGGCAAGGATTTTCCGGTGTTCCTGCATCCGCAGACCCACGAGGAATACGCGCTCGCGCGCACGGAGCGCAAGACGGCGGCCGGCTATCACGGCTTTCAGTTCTTTTATGCGCCGGACGTCACGCTCGAGGAGGACCTGGCGCGCCGCGACCTGACCATCAACGCCATGGCGCGCGAGGTGCGTCCTGACGGTGAGTTGACCGGCCCGGTGATCGACCCGTTCAACGGCCAGGGTGATTTGCGGGCGCGCCTGTTTCGCCACGTCAGCAGTGCGTTTCTCGAAGACCCCGTGCGGATTTTGCGGATCGCCCGATTTGCGGCGCGCTTTGTGGATTTCACGGTCGCGCCGGAGACACAGACGCTCATGCGCAAGATGGTGGCCGACGGCGAGGTGGACGCGCTGGTGGCCGAACGGGTGTGGCAGGAAGTGTCGCGCGGCTTGATGGAGAAGAAGCCGTCGCGCATGTTCGAGGTGCTGCGCGAGTGCGGTGCGTTGGCGCGGATTCTGCCGGAAATCGACGCGCTATTCGGCGTGCCGCAACGCGCCGACTATCACCCCGAAGTGGACACGGGCGTGCACGTGATGATGGTGGTCGATCATGCCGCGCAGCAGGGGTATGCGCTGCCGGTTCGGTTCGCCGCGCTGGCGCATGACCTGGGAAAGGCCACCACGCCCGAAGACGTGCTGCCGCGGCATATCGGCCACGAGGGGCGCAGTGTGGATCTGCTGAAGCCTTTATGCGAGCGACTGCGAGTGCCGAACGATTGCCGCGATCTTGCGGTGCTGGTTGCGCGTGAGCATGGCAACATTCATCGTGTGATGGAAATGGGGGCTGCGGCGCTGGTGAGGCTGCTTGAGCGCAGCGATGCGATTCGAAAACCCGCGCGCTTTGCTGAGGCCTTGCAGGCGTGCGAGGCCGATGCTCGCGGGAGGCTTGGGTTTGAGATGCGGGCTTATCCGCAGGCTGAGCGGTTGAGAGTGGCGCTGGTCGCTGCGCGAGGCGTGGATGCCGGAGCTGTGGCTAAGCGGCTTGCCGATGCGCCTGCGGGGATTAAGGATGCGGTGCATCGGGAGCGGGTTCGGGCTGTGGAAGTGGCTCTTGCATGAGGGGTTGGCCTGCTCGGCGGGTGTTTTTTGGTGGGTTCTTTTGAGGGGTTGGCCTTTCCTTGAATTCATGGTGGTCTATTGGCGTTGCCCCTGTGCGGGGCGGCACCTACTTTCTTTGCGGCGGTGTATGGAACTGGGACATGGGTAACACACGTAACGGGACATGGGTAACACATTTTGCCGGTCATTTCGTCAGGTTCAGGTCGATCGTATCGAAGTGATGATGGGCGATGTAGAGGTCGTAACAATCGGGCTGCGTCGTGCTCGGCCGGATGGCAACGGGCAGGTTGTCGAGCGCACTTGAGACCTTGAAGCGCCTTGACCGGAAACGCAGATCGCCATTAATGCGCACGCGCACGACAATGTCCGCGTCGCCGTACTGCAGGGGTGGCAACCGTTCGGGATAGGCGCGCGGACTTGGCCGGTAACGGGTGATTGGCGTGGCCATCTCCAGCGCCTGATGCGGACGCTGTGTGTTGTAGACAGTACGCCAGGTGTCAAATGCGTGCTGCGCGCCACGGAAACTGGCGAAGTGCCTGCCGCTGAGAAGTTCAGCCTTCAGCGTACGGTGAAACCGCTCATCCTTGCCGTTGGTCTGCGGATGCGCCGGGCGGCTGTATGAGAGTTTCACGCCCAGACGGATCAGCCAGATGCCCAGCGTGGTGAGTTGTCCGGGCTGTGCGGGGCTCCCCCACGGAGAGCCGTTGTCGGCATTGATGCGCAACGGCAGCCCATAACGACGGAACGCCTCGCGCAGCCGCTGGCGCACGGCCTGCGTGTTGGTCGGCCCGCATGCGTCGAGCGCGATATTAAAGCGCGAATGATCATCGAGCACGGTCAGCGGTGAGCAGCGCCGGCCATCAATGAGTTCGATCCAGCCTTTGAAATCCATCTGCCACAGGTCGTTGGGCTGCTCGTGCTCGAAGCGCGTCCAGGGGGGCGCCGCCTGCGATGCCTCGGGCACAATCAGGCCGTGTCGATGCAGGATCCGGCTCATGGTGCCAGCGGTGGGCACCGCCGGATCACCAAGGTCGTGCAGACGTCGTTCGAGCTTGCGCCCGCCCCATCGATGCTCGTTACGCAGTGCAACCACGCGCTGCTCGATCTCAGGGGCGGTGCGGTTCGGGCTGCAGAGCGGCCTGCTTGAGCGGTCATGCAGACCGGCTTCACCAGACTGCGCGTAACGTTTGAGCCACTTGTAACCGGTCTTCGCACTGATGCCGTAGCGCCGGCACAACTCGCGCCGGTTTGCGCCTTTCTGCAAGGCCAGCTGAACAAATTCCAGACGTAGGTTCACGGTATCTCTCGGGTTCCACGACATGGTCAGCTCCGGAAAAAACGTTTCCAGAGTGTTACCCATGTCCCGATACACCTGTTACCTATGTCCCAGTTCCATACACGGCGGCAAAGAAAGTAGGTGCCGCCCCGCACAGGGGCAACGCTAATAGACCACTAACAAAGCAAGGAAAGGCCAACACCAGGCAACCAGACAAAAAGAACCAACGCCCGCCGCCGGCCAAAAGTCAAAAAAACCTCTCTCACAAAAGCCTGGCAATAATCGACAACACCATCGAAAGCACCAGCGTCGACATAAACGGAAACGGGTACTCCCGCCCAAAGATCCGCAAGGTGACGTCACCAGGCAGGCGCCCAATGCCGATCTTCCTGAGCCACGGCCAGCAAGACGACAACACGGCCACTGCAATAAACGTAGTCAACAGCCAGCGGATCATCGTCAGTTCCTGAAGCAAAAATTCACAGCGTATGCGACCGGTCGCCGCTGGAAAACGCTTGCAGCGTGTCATCCAGTCCGCGCGAAAATGCGATCACCTTGAAGAGTTCACCCATCTCCGCCTCCGACAGCAACTTCTGCACCGCATTCGCCGCGGGCAAATACTGCTTGGCGTCCGCGGGATCGATCCCGGACAACGCCTCGGTAATCCCTGCATTCAGCAGAAACCGCGCTTGCGACGTAAAGCCCAGCAAGTCCGCGCCGGTCTCGACGCCGGCTTCGGCGATGCCGGTGAATTCCACGTGCGCCGTGATGTCCTGCAAACCCGGGTAGAGAAAAGGATCGCCGTGCGCCCGGTGCCGGTAATGGCACATCAACGTGCCTTGGGCGCGTTGCGCATGGTAGTACTCGTGACGCGGAAAACCATAGTCGATGAAAAACGCCGCGCCGCGCGCGAGCATTGTGCAAATAGTCCGTGTGAATGCGCTCGCGGCTTCGTGCGTTTCGGTCACGTAGTCGTCGCCCGCGGTTTCGATTTCCGATAGCCGCGCGAGATCCGCAATGGCGGACACAGGCCGGTCGTCGAATGCGAACGCTTCGCCACGCCACGCCACGCCACGTTCTAGCCATACGCCGCCGGTGAAGGCGAACAGCCGCACCGGCATTGCGTCCAGCACCTCGTTGCCGATCACCACACCCTCGAACCGCTCCGGCAATGCGTCCAGCCAGCGCACTCTGGCGGCAAGCGCGGGCGCTGTGGCTTCGATCGTCTCGCGTTGACGCTCGCGCAACTCGCCCGACAGATCCACGATCGAGTAGCTGTCGAATTCCGCACCCAAAGCGTCGAGCGCGTTCAGCACGCCGGCGGCGAGTTTGCCCGTGCCGGCGCCGAATTCCATCACGTCGCGCGTGCCGCTCGCCCGCAAGGCTTCCGCGACCGGCCGCGCCAGCGTCGCGGCAAACAGCGGGGACAGTTCCGGGGCAGTGACGAAGTCGCTGCCGTCGTCGCCGCGCAACCCGAATTTGCGCGCGCCGCCGCTGTAATAGCCGAGTTCCGGCGCGTACAGCGCACGTTCCATGTAGCGGTCGAACGGCAGCCAGCCGCCGGCGGCGTCGAGCTCCGCGCGGATCCGCGCGACCAGCGCTTCGGACTGCGCAAGCGCGCTTGGGCCGGGAGCAGGTAAACTATCGGGTTGGTGAGCTTTCGGATTCATCCCCGCATTGTAAATGACCGCCTCTTTGGACACCGTCGTCGCCCGCGCGCCTGAAACGCCGCGCGTCGTGCTGATTACCGGCGCCGCCCGTCGTATCGGACGGGCGCTTGCGCTCGGCTTTGCCGCGCGTGGCTGGGACGTGGCCGTCCACTACGGCGCGTCGAAGGAGGAGGCCGACGAACTGGTCGCGGAAATCGCAGCCTTGGGCCGCAGGGCCGTCGCGTTGCAGGCCGAATTGGGCGATGAGGCGCAAGTCGAGCGGCTTTTGCCGGCGTGTATCGACGCCTTGGGCCGGCCGTCGTGTATCGTCAACAACGCGTCGCGCTTCGAGGAGGACACGGCGCAAACCGTCGGTTACGACCTGCTGCTGAAGCTGACCGCGATGAATGTCGGTGCGCCGCTGGTGCTGGCGCGCAGGTTGTTCGAGGCGACGCCGGAGGCCGCGCGCACCGACGAAAGTCTGCGCGGCGTCGTCATCAACGTGCTGGATCAGAAGCTGTACAACATGAATCCGGATTACCTGTCCTACACGCTGACCAAGGCGGCGTTGCAGACAGCCACGGTCGCACTGGCGCAGGCATTGGCGCCTAAAGTGCGCGTGGTCGGGCTCGCGCCCGGTCTGACGATGCAATCCGGCGATCAAACGGCGGACGGTTTCACGGCCGCTCACCGTACTACGCCTTTGGGCCGCGCGTCGCGGGCCGAGGATATTGTCGCCGCCGCGCTGTATCTCGCGGATGCAGCGGGCGTCACCGGAACGACGCTGGTGGTCGACGGCGGGCAGCACCTCGTGCCGCTGCCGCGCGACGTGATGTTTTTGACGGGCGCGTGAAGCGCGAGCGGCCAGCCGCCGTAGCGACGGCCGCCGCGCTGTGAAGCGCCCCTTTGCGTGCTCCGCACGCCTTTTTCGACTGGAACGAACATGTTTGCCGCTCTTTCGCATCCCCGGCTCGCCGATTGCCGCCGGCTCTTTCTGCGCAATTACGAAGTGCACATCAACATCGGCGTGCACGACTTCGAAAAGCGCGGCGAACAGCGCGTCGTGATCAACGTCGAACTGTTCGTGCCGCTCGCGCTGTCCACGCCGGTTCAGGACAAGCTCAACGAAGTCGTCGACTACGACTTCATGCGTTCCACCATCTCGCGCCGCGTCGAGCAAGGCCACATCCACTTACAGGAAACGCTCTGCGACGACCTCGTCAAGACCATGCTCGAACATCCGCAGGTGCGGGCCGCGCGCGTGTCGACCGAGAAGCCGGACGTTTATCCTGACTGCGACGCGGTGGGCGTCGAAGTCTTCCGCATCAAAGAGGATTGAGCCATGCATGCTCCGGAAATCCTGACCAGCGCAGCGGCCGCCGAGGCCGCCGACGCAACCGTGGCCACGCAGGCCGCCGCGCGCGCCAAGTCGCCGCTCACGCGCCGCGAACAGAAGGAAGCGTACGAGAACAACAAGCTGTTCAAGCGACTCGCGCGCCAGGTCGGCCAGGCGATCGGCGACTTCAACATGATTGAAGACGGCGACAAGGTCATGGTGTGTCTGTCGGGCGGCAAGGACAGCTACGCGATGCTCGAAATTCTGATGCGGCTGCGCGAGCGCGCGCCGATCAACTTCGACATCGTTGCGGTGAATCTCGACCAGAAGCAGCCCGGTTTTCCCGAGCATGTTCTGCCCGAGTACCTGAAGCAACTCGACATTCCCTTTCACATCGAGAACCAGGACACGTACAGCATCGTCAAGCGGCTGGTGCCGGAAGGCAAGACCACCTGCTCGCTGTGCTCGCGTTTGCGGCGCGGCATTCTCTACCGCGTCGCGGGCGAACTCGGCGCGACCAAGATCGCGCTCGGCCATCATCGCGACGACATTCTGCAAACGCTGCTGCTGAACATGTTCTACGGCGGCAAGCTGAAGGGCATGCCGCCCAAGCTGCAATCGGACGACGGCAAGAACATCGTGATCCGCCCCCTCGCCTACGTGAAGGAAACCGATCTGGAGAAGTACGCCGAGCTGCGCGAATTTCCGATCATTCCGTGCAACCTGTGCGGTAGCCAGCCGAATCTGAAGCGCGCGGAAATGAAGGCGCTGGTTCGCGATTGGGAAAAGCGCTTCCCTGGCCGCATCGAGAACATGTTCAATGCACTGTCGAACATCGTGCCCTCGCATTTGATGGACGACAAGCTGTTCCCGTTCGCGGGCCTGCGCGCGAACGGCGAGGCCGATCCGCAAGGCGATATCGCCTTCGACGAGGAGCCGTGTTCGACCGATGCCGGCGACAGCGCGATGCCCGGCGGCGCGAAATCGATTGCCATCGTCCAGTTCGACGATCTTTAACGCGGACGCCCGCAGTACGGGCGTCCGCGCATATTGAAGTTCGCAGCAAGGCCGCCACAGCGGCCTTTTTCGTTAGAGGGTGCATGTTAGAATCATCGGCTTCAAATTCCTCTATTTGCCGTGCCATGAACATTGTGATTTTGGCGGCGGGCACCGGCAAGCGCATGCGGTCCGCGCTTCCCAAGGTGCTTCATCCCCTGGCTGGCCGGCCGCTCCTCGCTCACGTCATCGACACGGCTCGCACGCTCAAGCCCGCACATCTCGTGGTGGTGATCGGCCACGGCGCCGAAGCCGTGCGCAAGGCCGTCGCCGCGCCGGACGTGCAGTTCGCCGTGCAGGAACAGCAGCTCGGCACGGGCCACGCGGTGCAGCAGGCGTTGCCGCTGCTCGATCCGTCCGCGCCCACGCTGGTGCTCTACGGCGACGTGCCGCTCACGCGCGCCAGCACGCTGCAGGCGCTGACCGATCGCGCGGGGCAAGGCGGCTACGGCGTACTTACCGTCACGTTGGCGGACCCGAGCGGCTATGGCCGCATCGTGCGCGATGCGCAAGGCAAGGTGGCGCGCATCGTCGAACAGAAAGACGCTACACCCGAGCAGCTCGATATCGCGGAGATCAACACCGGGATCATCGTCGCGCCGACCGAGCGTCTGGGCGGCTGGCTCGCAGCGTTGAAGAACGACAATGCGCAAGGCGAGTTCTATCTGACCGACGCGGTCGAGATGGCGATCGAAGCCGGACTCGAAGTCGTCACCACGCAACCGGACGACGAGTGGGAAACGCTCGGCGTGAACAGCAAGCAGCAGCTTGCCGAACTCGAACGGATTCATCAGCACAACGTGGCGGATGCGCTGCTGGTCGCGGGCGTGACGCTCGCCGATCCGGCGCGGCTGGATGTGCGCGGCACGCTCGAATGTGGCCGCGATGTCTCGATCGACGTGAACTGCGTGTTCGAGGGCCGCGTGACGCTGGCCGACAACGTCACCATCGGACCGAACTGCGTGATCCGCGATGCGAACATCGGCGCCGGTACGCGCGTCGACGCGTTCACGCACATCGAAGGCGCGGAAGTCGGCGCGAATGTCGTGCTCGGACCGTATGCGCGGCTGCGCCCCGGCGCGTCGCTGCACGACGAGTCGCATGTCGGCAACTTCGTCGAGGTGAAGAACGCGGTGCTCGGGCATGGGTCGAAAGCGAACCACCTCACGTATATCGGCGACGCGGATATCGGCGCGCGCGTGAACATCGGCGCGGGCACCATCACCTGCAACTACGACGGCGCGAACAAATTCCGCACGATCATCGAAGACGACGTGTTCGTCGGTTCGGACACGCAACTGGTTGCGCCGGTGCGTGTGCAGCGCGGCGCGACGATCGCGGCGGGCACCACGGTCTGGAAAGACGTCGACGCCGACGCGCTGGTCCTGAACGACAAGACTCAAACGAGCAAAACGGGCTACGTGCGCCCGACCAAAAAGAAAAGCTGATGGACATGACACGCGCACGAGGCGCGGTCCTTGAAACCCGGCACTAGAGCATTGAAAAGGAATGAGCCATGTGTGGCATTGTCGGCGCGGTAGCGCAACGTAACATCGTTCCCGTCCTGATCGAAGGACTGCGTCGCCTCGAGTATCGCGGCTACGATTCGTGCGGCGTGGCCGTACTCGGCGACGACGGTCCGCGCCGCGCGCGCAGCGTGGCGCGTGTGGCCGATCTCGACGAGCAGGTGCGCGAGAGCCATCTTGAAGGCATCACGGGTATCGCGCATACGCGCTGGGCGACGCACGGCGCGCCGGTGACGGACAACGCGCACCCGATCTTCTCCAAAGATGCCCTCGCATTGGTACACAACGGCATCATCGAGAATTACGAAACACTGCGCGAGATGCTGCGCGGCAAGGGCTACACGTTTGTCTCGCAGACCGACACAGAGGTTATCGCGCATCTGATTCATAGCCTGTATCGCGGCGATCTGTTCGCCGCTGTGCGTGAAACCGTCGGGCAATTGCACGGCGCGTATGCGATCGCCGTGTTGCATAAGGACCAGCCGCATACGGTGGTTGGCGCGCGCCAGGGTTCGCCGCTGGTGGTCGGGCTCGGCCAGGGTGAGAACTTCCTCGCCTCGGACGCGCTGGCGCTCGCGGGCAGCACCGAACGCTTCATCTTCCTCGAAGAGGGCGACGTCTGCGAACTGTCGCTCGACGGTGTGCGCATCGCCGATCGTGACGGCAACGAAGCGCAGCGCGAAGTGCGTCAGGTGGCGGCATATGGCGGCGCGGTCGAACTCGGCCCGTATCGCCACTTCATGCAGAAGGAAATTTTCGAGCAGCCGCGCGCGATCACCGACACGATCCCGCAATCAGATTCGTTCGAAGCGTCACTGTTCGGCGAGAGCGCGGACAAGGTGTTCGCGGAGATCGACAGCCTGCTGATTCTCGCGTGCGGTACGAGCTACTACTCGGGGCTGACCGCGAAGTACTGGCTCGAATCGATCGCGAAGATTCCGACTCAGGTGGAAATTGCCAGCGAGTATCGCTACCGCGAGTCAGTGCCGAATCCGAAGTCGCTGGTGGTGGTGATCTCCCAGTCGGGCGAAACGGCGGACACGCTCGCGGCGCTCAAGCATGCGCAGGAGCTCGGTCACAAACATACGCTGGCGGTCTGCAACGTCGGTACGAGCGCGATGGTGCGCCAGACCGAGTTGTCGTTCCTGACGCACGCGGGCCGCGAGATTGGCGTGGCTTCGACCAAGGCGTTCACGACGCAACTGGTTGCGCTGTTCGTGCTGGCGGCGACGCTGGGCAAAATGCGCGGTCGTGTGAGCGAACAGCAGGAAGCGGTATATCTGAAACAGCTGCGTCACTTGCCCGCGGCATTGAATAGCGTGCTGGCGCTGGAGCCGCAGATCATCGCGTGGTCGGAAGAGTTTTCGCGCAAGGAACATGCACTGTTCCTCGGGCGCGGCTTGCACTACCCGATCGCACTCGAAGGCGCGCTGAAGCTCAAGGAGATCTCGTATATCCACGCCGAGGCTTACCCGGCCGGTGAGTTGAAGCACGGGCCGCTCGCGCTCGTGACTGAAGCGATGCCGGTGGTGACGGTGGCGCCGAACGACGCGCTGCTGGAAAAGCTGAAGTCGAATATTCAGGAAGTGCGTGCGCGTGGCGGTCAGCTGTATGTGTTCGCCGACGCGGATACGAAGATCGTCAACGACGAAGGTCTGCATGTGATCCGGATGCCGGAGCACTATGGTTTGTTGTCGCCGATCTTGCACGTGGTGCCGCTGCAGTTGCTGGCGTATCACACGGCGTGTGCGCGGGGTACGGATGTGGATAAGCCGCGGAATCTGGCGAAGTCGGTGACGGTGGAGTGAGGGGGCGCGACACCCGCCGCGCGCTCGCGCCTACAATTCCGGGCGCGCCAGATCGCTGGTGACGATGTGTTCGCCGTACACCTGTGCCGCCGCGACCGCTTCCAGCTTGGTCGCATATGGCCCGAGTTCGGGCGCGCCGTCGAACGGAAACAGCACGCGTCCGTCGGTGGTTCGAACCACTTTCAACACGCCGAAGAAACGCCGGTAGCCGGCCAGTTTCGAGGTGGCTGAAATCTCAAATTCGTCCTCCGACGTCGCGGGGACGCTGGGAATAAATGCAGTCTTGCTCATACCTGAAAACATCTCTTGTTCAATGGGCCGGCGCGGCACGAAAGGCCAAGCCTACACCCGGTTGTCCCGGGAGGATATTCGCCGGCGGGCTTCATTGTCTCAAATCCGGGCGGATTCAACCGACCGGCCCGCGAGCGAACCGACCGGCGGCCGCCAACGCAGCCGGTCGTCGGCATCTTCAGGCGTCTTTGACTGCTGCTGCGTGTTCGGCCGCCAGCGCGACGTCCCGCTCGCTCACGCTCACGAAGCTCGGCCGTGAGCAAATGCGTTCGACGTACTCGAGCAGGACCGGCGTTTCGGGCACCAGCTTGAACATCATTCCCCAATGCAAGGCGATGCCCCACAAGATATCCGCCGCCGACAGCGTGTCCCCGAGCAGATAGGGCGCGGCCTGCAACTGGCTTGTCACGGTTCCGATCATCGAATCGAAATCGCCATAGGGCGAAGTGGCGGGCGGCGCGGGTTCGCGCTTCATCGCTTTGTCGACTAGCGCCGGCTCGTAGCACGCCGCGTAGTACACCAGCCAGCGCAGATACGGCCCGCGCGACGGATCGTTCAGCGCCGGCGCGAGACCGGCTTCAGGAAACAGGTCGGCCAGATAGATGAAGATGGCGACCTGTTCGGTGACCAGCGCGTCGCCGTGAAGAATCGCCGGCACTTTACCGAGCGGATTGATGGCGAGATAGGGCGCTTTGCGCTGCTCGCCGGCCTTCATGTTCAACACTTTCAACTGATACGTCGCGCCGAGTTCTTCAAGCAACGTGAGCGCGCTGACGGAACGGCACTGCGGCGAATGGAACAGCGTGATCGTGCGGTCTGTGGTCATGGCTTGAGCGTTCCCGAATTAGCGTCGTGGACGAAAACCGGCTTGAGGCAATAGAAGCACCGGGGATGCGTTCATCCTACGCGTCCATACCTGTCAGTTGGTGTCAGGTATGACTACGCTTGTTCGCATGAGAGCCAGCCGGCTTCTTTCCATTCTGATGACGCTACAGGCCCGTGGCCGCGTCACTGCGCAGTCGCTCGCCGGCGAATGCGCGATCTCGCTGCGCACTATCTATCGAAGCCGTCGCGCTGAAACGCGAAAAGAAGCCCGGCCGGGCGCGATTCCTAAGATGAATCTGCGCTCGTTCTGGGGCTAATTTGGGGGCAGAGCTATAATGCCCGGATCCCCTTTTTTTCCCGTCCTCCGTTATGAGCCGGTTACTTTGCCTGATCGTGCTTTCGCTCGGCCTCGTGCACACCGCGACGGCCGATGAAAACACCGACCGAATGTCCGCCTATCTGACGCAAAAATTCGGTCTGGCAAAGGAAAAGGCTCAGAAGATTTCCGACGCGGTGCAGTCCGCCGCCTCGAAATACTCTCTCCCGCCGGCGCTTCTGCTGGCGATCATCTCGATCGAATCCCGCTTCAAGGAAAAGGCCAAAGGCGCCAACGGCGCGACCGGGCTGATGCAGGTCGTGCCGGGCGCGCATCGCGGAATGCTGAGGAACGTCAAGGACCTCACCGAGCCCACCGCGAACATCGAAGTGGGCTCGGCGATCCTGTACGGCTACATGCGCTCGGCCAATGGCGACCTGAACGCCGCGCTTAAGAGCTACGGCGGGTCGCAAGCCTACGCGCAGAAAGTGAGCTTGCGCGTCGAAGACTTTGCAGCGATCGCTCCGTCGCAAGCTGCCGCCCAGCAATCGGATGCGCAGACCGGCATGTGCGCGGCACGGTCCACCTCTGACCGTTGCGCGGCACCGGGCAACTGGGCCAACGCGTTCAGCGTTCCTGCCGTCAACGCCGCTTGGTTGAACGGCCCAGCCACATCGGCGACGGGACTTCCCGCTACATCGCACTGAGCGGCTTTCCGCTTTCTCTTTTTTTATCCGCCGCAGTCGCATCGCAGCTGCGGCAATGCACGGTCACGGGCTGCAAGACGTCGCGTTGCGTGCTTTTTACGCGCGGTTAGCAACCGCTCTACAATGCATTCCCATCGCGCTGACGCAGCACCTCTTCCGATCGACCATGTTGACCTCGTTTTCCAGAACCACAGCCACCGCACTTGTCGGCCTGCTGACCCTTGCCGCCTGTAGCAGCACGCCGCAGCCGAAATTCCAGCAGGAGTTGTTCGAAACTGGCGCGAGTCCGTACGCACGCAATTTCAACTCGAACACCACGGACAGTTGCGAGGCCGCGCGCCGCGCTCTCTTGAGCCAAGGCTATCTGACGACGATGACGCGCAACGACACTGTCGACGGCACCAAGAACTTCCAGCCGACAGGCGATACGCACGTGGTCGTTGAATTTCATGTGGTCTGTACGCCTGGCGAAGAGGCGAGCGATACGAGCATCGTCTACGTCAATGCGGTGCAGAACGGCTTTGCGCTGAAGAAAAGCGATACGTCGGCGAGCGTTGGACTGAGCGTGCTGGGTTCGCTCTCGCTGCCGATCCGTTCGAACAGCGATGCGATGGTCAAGATTTCCAGCGAGACCATTCCGTCGGGCAAGTTCTACGACCGTTTCTTCGGGCTCGTCGATCACTATCTGCAGACGGTGGTGCGCACGCAACCGGTCGCCAATAACCGCATCGAGACGCGCCTGCTGCCGGTGCCCGTCGAAGCGACGGCCCCGGCGCCCGTTCCCGACATGCTCGACGCGATCGGCAAGGCTGCGTCCGTGCAGCCGGTGAGCGGGGTCGGCGTAGCGCCCTGATTCAGCGGGGAGTTCGCGTTTTCGAAGCGGTTCAAGACCTGATCAGCCTTCAATCTCATCGCGAAGCATCACTTATCCTATGTCTTTTACTTCATACGTATACATAGGTAGTAATAGTTAACAAGGGTTAACCCCTTCTGTGGATAACTTGGGAATGTTCCATCACATCAACGTCATGCGAAGCCCATAAGCGTACGGAACGCGCTTGTAGAAAAAGTACCAAACCGGGATAACTTTGATGGGGCTTGCCTGCCGGGGCGTCTTATCAAGATTCCGCACACAGGCTGTTCCATGCGCTATCCCGAAGTTATTCATAGGGAATTGTGGATAACTCGGCTTCGAAGTCGTTTCTCCAACGCTTGCCGAGCAAGTTTTTCAAGTTGTCGAAGCGCTCGCCACCGTACAGACCGCCACCCGCCCGACGCGCACATTGAAGACGGACGGTACAAAGATTGCGTCTCTCTTTTTGCAAGCGCAACTGTTGCTATTTAGTCAAAACCATTTCGGCAACGCCCGATCCAGGCATAGAGTTAAAGTGTTTTCTGAGGTTATTGGTGCAGTGCGGGGGTGTGTAATGAAACGCAGAACAGCACGACAGCTTGTCCGTCTTCTCTCGGATATTCGACATGCCACCCATTGCAGCACGCTGCGGGCGGCAGCCACCAACCGGGCCATCGCGCTCGCATCCGCTGAACACGACGCGGACGCCGATAGCGACGACAACACCGACGCCACGCGCGACGCGCGTCGGGACAAGCCGGCACGGAGCGGATCATGAGAATGGCGAGCGAACAGTCGCTGCGGTTTCTGGTGGAGAAATGGCTCGCGCCGGAGCCTTCGGCGCCGGTCCATGTCACCGAATTCAGTCGCACTCGCCTGGGAGGCCGACGGTATGTCCGAGTCGAGACGTCGCTCGGGACGGGCTCACGGGGGTTGTTCTTCTTTCGGCATGACGACGGCTGCTGGTGCGTGTTTCCGCCTACTGCCGATACGCCGGCTCTGTATGCGCATTCGCGGGCTGCGTGAGGGCATCAAGCAATCCAACACCGCCGGCCGCCGGTGCAAAAATCCTGCACGCTTTGGCGTGGAATGCGATGACTGCCTCCATCTTCAAGACGACGCATGAGGCACGCGCTCACGCCCGCGTCGCCAAGCCGGCATCACCTGACACACGATCAAACCCGCGAGCATCAGCGCGCATCCAAACAGCGCGCGCGCCGACAGCGTTTCGCCGAGCACGAACCACGCCGCGAGCGCGGCGAACACCCCTTCCATGCTGAAGATCACCGCCGCGTGCGACGGCGCCGCGTGTTTTTGCGCGACCACCTGAATCGTATAGGCAATGCCGACTGAGAGCGCCCCGCCGTACAGGATGGTCGGCGCGGCGCGCGCCATCACCGCGAGGCTGAATGGTTCGATGGCGATCCCGACAACGAGGCACGCGAGCCCGCACGTCACGAACTGCACGAGCGCGAGCATGAGCGTATCGTGCCGCAGCGCGAAGCGCCCGACCAGCATCATCTGAACGGAGATCACGAGCGCACCGGCAAGCTGATACCAGTCGCCGTACAGCATCGAAAAATGGTCGTTGACGCTCAGGAAATACATGCCCACGGCCGCGAGCGCCGCACCGAGCCACGTGCCGATTCCCGTGCGATGTCTGAACAGCACGCCCAGCAACGGCACGATCACTACGTACAGCGAACTGATGAAACCCGCGTTGGCGACCTTCGTGTACTGCAGGCCGATCTGCTGCAATGAAATCGAGGCGGCCAGCACCACGCCGAGCAGCACGCCGGCGCCGAGCAGTTCGCGCGCGCCGCCGGCCTCGCGCTTCGACAGTTCGGCCAG
The DNA here is from genome assembly GCF_031585635.1 of Paraburkholderia sp. FT54. NCBI lineage: Bacteria > Pseudomonadati > Pseudomonadota > Betaproteobacteria > Burkholderiales > Burkholderiaceae > Paraburkholderia > Paraburkholderia sp. FT54. Next base: position 210,761 of record NZ_CP134195.1, read on the forward strand.
CGCGGAGCGTCGCACGCATACGATTAGCGTCAGCACGACGAGCGCGCCGAGAAGAAAACGCAGACCGGTGAACAGAAACGGTCCGATCGCGTCGAGACTCAGGCGTTGCGCGACGAATGCGGAACCCCAGATCATCGCGGCGATCAGCATCAGCACATTGGCACGCAGGTGTTGGCGGGTTTCGGTTTTCAAAGGTGGTCTTTCTAATCTGTTTGTTGTGTTAGGCAGGCGTTGATTTTATCCGCGTGTGCGGACGTCCGAGACGGAGCGAACAGTCTCGAGCCCTTGAACGTAATCGCGCAAATATTCCTCGATGCTGGTCGGACAGGAGTCGGCCAACGCCGCGCTGGACCGGGTGTTGCCGACCCTTTTGGAGAATGCCAGCCTGTTGCGCAATCTGGTTTGAGACGGTCTAGGTGAATCCCCTGGTATGGGCCGCTTAATGAGTGAAAGCAGGTCGAAAGCAAGCTGTCTCCCGGAAAATACATATCGAGTTTTGGGCATGACAAACCGCCTACACTGGGTAATACTCTCCCGCGGGGAGCGGGAAGGCGCCTCAAAGCCCTGTCTGCTTCACCGTGCAGCTATTCATTCACATTGACTCAGTCGTCCAGGTTTGGGGAACAACACATGAAAAAAGTTATCGTCTCGCTCGCAGCCGCTTCGATCGCGCTGGTTTCCGTTCAAGCTTTCGCACAAGCGTCGGACGCAGCACCGGCTGCTGCGGCAAGCGCGCCGAAGAAGCATCACATCAAGAAGCTGAACACGCACGGCAAGCGCGCTCCGGTTTCGGCAGCCGCTTCGGCAGCTGGCACGAACGACAAGGGCACGGCAAACTAAGCTGCCGCCCGAGCTTTCGGGCCAGCTTCGCCGGTTGACTGCACTGCGCCGCCAGCCGGCCAGTGCAGCGCGCTTCGGATGAAGGCGTCGCAAGCAAAAAGGCCAGAGCTCGTGCTCTGGCCTTTTTGCATTCGGGGTGGGTTCTTGCGGCGATTAGCCGGCAAGGCCGCGCTTGATGACTTCGTTCAGCAGTCCGGTCATTCCTTCGGGATGGGTCGCGGCGCGCTCTTTCAGTTCGGTCACCAGATCGCCGTTCAGCTTGCAGGCAAACGCGACGAGGCCCTGCGCCTGATCGAGCTTGCGCTGTTCGCGGCGGTCGAGCTTCGGTTCGGCCGCGGCGGCTTTACCGAAGCGATCGGCGGTCGACAGCTTCATTGCATTGTTCAGCTTGAGTGCCTTGTTCTTTTCAAGGTCGGTCTTTTTCATTGCCATACGGAAGGCCTTTGCCAGATAAGTAATCCCGCATTGTACGCACCGCGCCGGACGTCGCGCGAACGCGCGGCGTTCGGATTGCGCGCGCACCGATTGCCGCGCGGAGCGGAAGCCGGGATGAACCTCGATGCAAGCTCACCTGGACCGGCCCGGCGCGGCAGCCACGCTATCCATCAGCGCGCGCATTCTTTGCCAGTGCGTGCCTTCCCAGAATACGCGGCGGCACACGTCGCAGGTAACGAATTGAGCATGCCGTTCCAGCACACCGTCGGGGGCGCGCGTGCCGACTTCCTCTTTGGGGATGCGCCGCAGCGGCACATTGCACATCAGGCATAGGCGGAACGGTTGCGCGCTGCCGGCCAGATCGAGCCGTTCAAACACTTCGCGCAATTGCTCGCGCGGCCTGAGCGTGCGGACGTAGCAGCCGTGCGTGATGCTGCGGCGTTTTAATAACTCGCGGTCGCGGGTCAGGACGATGCGCTGCTGCGCGGCGGCAAGCGCTTCGATATCGGCATCGGGAAAGTGGTTGTCGTATAGCGTGTCGAAGCCGGCGAGCCGCAGGAGCGGCGCGAGGCCGCCCAGATGCGCATCGGCGATGAAACGCACCACGCGCAGCGGACGTTCGCGCACGCGCAGGAGCGGCTGGATGTCGAGCGCTTCAAACTTCGGATAGACGGCTATGCGATCGCCGTCCGAGAGGGGATGATTGAAACCGACCGACTCGTCGTTGACCAGAATCAGTTCGACTTCGGTGTGCGGCACCCCGAGCGCTTCGATCATGTGCTTCGCAGTGGCGCCCGGCGCGCAGGCGTAACTGAACGCGCGCCGGCGCAGCGGCCGGGCGAGAAAATCGTTCAGCTCCTCGTAGAAGCGGAATGTCGCGGTCACCATCACCGCAGTATCGCACCGTGTTTCTTTGCGCGCTGTCCTGCACGTGTCGCATGGGTGTGCTTTACTTCCAGTTCTTTAGAAGACGGAGTGACAGATGGACATCGGTTTTATCGGTCTCGGCGAGATGGGCGCCGCGATGGTTGCAAACATTTTGAAAGCCGGGCATCAGGTGCGCGTGTGGAACCGCTCACCGGAGCGCGCGCAGCCGCTCGCCGACGCAGGCGCGCGGATCGTCGCGACGCCGGCCGAAGCGTTTGCGGGCGACGCAGTGTTCTCAATGCTCGCCGACGATAGCGCGTTGCGCGAGGTCATCACCGCGTCGCTGCTGGAACACGCTCCGCGCGGGCTGATCCACGTGAACATGGCGACGATCTCGGTGGCGCTGGCCGAGGAGCTGGCGACGGCGCACGCGTCGCGCGGCGTCAACTACGTCGCCGCGCCGGTGATGGGCCGGCCCGACGTCGCGGCGGCGGGCAAGCTGACCATCGTCGCGGGTGGACCGGCTGAGTCGATCGACCGCGTCCAGCCGATTTTCGACGCGGTCGGCCAGAAGACATGGCGCATCGGTTCACTGCCGCAGCAGGCGAACGTCATGAAGCTCGCCGCTAACTTCATGCTGGGCGCGGCGGTCGAGACGCTCGGTGAAGCGGCCACACTGGTGACCGGCCACGGTCTCGCGATGCAGGATTTCCTCGACGTCATTACGAGCGGCCTGTTTCCTGGGCCCGTCTATTCGGGCTACGGCAAGCTGATCGCGGAGCAGCGCTACGAGCCGGCGCTGTTCAAGGCGCGTCTGGGCCTCAAAGACATCCGTCTCGCGCTGGCCGCGGCCGACGCCGTCACGACGCCGCTGCCGATCGCCAGCGTGGTGCGCGACAGCCTGCTCGAAGCCGTCGCTCACGGCGACGGTGAGAAGGATTTCGCCGTGCTGGGCCAGGTCGCCGCGCGGCGAGCAGGACGCTAAAAGCCACTGACCGGCGGCATGGACGGGCGCGGGCGGGCATAATAGCCGCCCGATCCTCTATCCGCCGTGATTCCCATGAGTCTGCATACCTGGTGGCTGTTCGTCGCCACTGTCTTTGTCGTTTCCGCGATTCCCGGTCCGAACATGCTGCTCGTGATGACGCACGGCGCCCAGCACGGCCTGCGCCGCTCCAGCGCGACCATGGCGGGTTGCCTGTCGGCGCTGGTGTTGATGCTGGCGATGTCGGCGGCGGGTCTCGGCGTGTTTCTCGAGGCGTGGCCGGCCATGTTCAACGCGCTGCGGCTGATCGGCGCGGCTTACCTCGTGTATCTCGGCATCAAGGCGTGGCGCGCACCCGCTGACGAAGCCGTCGCCGGCGACGCCGACGAACTGGCCGCGAAGCCCGCGCGCTCGCGCTTCGCGCTATTTCGCAACGGCTTTCTGGTCGCGGGCAGCAATCCCAAGGCGATTCTGTTCGCCGCGGCGCTGCTGCCGCAATTCATCGACGCCGCGCAGCCCAAGTTGCCGCAGTTCGGCGTACTCGTCGCTACCTTCGCGGTGATCGAGGTGAGCTGGTATCTGGTGTACGCGGGCTTCGGTACGCGGATTGGCGCAAAGTTGAAGAGCCGCAGCGTCGCCCGGATGTTCAATCGTCTGACGGGTGGGGTGTTCGTCGGCTTCGGCGCGATGATGGCGCTGGTGCGCCACTGATAGGCAACGCGGAGCCGTGCGTCAGTGGAGGCGGCAAGCCATTCGGCGAGCGTTGCGTACTTGCAACGCCGAGGGTCTACCCTAATTTTCATGTTGCGCCGCACCAAGCCGTTTGCTATAGTTTGTCTTGTCTCCTCCATGTCTCCTCTGATATGGATTCAGCCCGCCCACTTAGGCGGGCTTTTTTTTGCCCAGAATTTCCAGCGTCGCGGAAAAGACAAAGCCGGCTCACCTTTGCGCAAGGTAGCCGGCTGCGTTGCGTCAGGATCGAACTCAGAACTTGTACGAGACGGCGAGAAAGGAAATGATCGGATCGGCCTTCAGGTCCGCCTTCGACACACCCAGCTCCGTGCCGTCCGCCGCCTTGATGATGACCGACGAGGTCGTCTTCAGCGGAATGTAGGTGACCGAGGCCAGCAGGCCCCAATGCTCGGTGATGTTGTACACGAGGCCCGCGTTGAACACTGGCGCCCAGGACGACGACGCTTTCGCCGACACCTGCGTTTGCCCCGGCTTGCCCGCGCCGGCCGCCAGCACGGCGCCGAGGTTGTTTTGCGTCGATGTCACGAAGTTCGGGCTCAACTGAACGTCGGAGAACCAGTTGTACGACACGCCGATGCCGACGAACGGCCGGAATTTCGCCGTCGGCGCATTGAAGTAGTACTGGAACAGCAGCGCCGGGCTCCACTGGCGCACGCTCTTGACGATCGGGTTGGCCTGCGGATCGCCCAGATCCTGCTGGCCGAGCGCGCCGGCCGGCCCCGGCGGTTTGATGGTGCCATGCCCGTAGATCTTGAATTCTGGCGGCACGCCCGCCACCGTCGTCACCGCGATGTGATCGGTAAGGTAATGGCTGAACACCAGGCCGACGGTGTCGGCGCTATTGGTCGACAAGCTCGTTCCGGTCGAGGTGAACGAACTCGGTAGACGCAGCGGCGTGTTGATCGGCGTCGGCGCGACATGGGTGGTGAGCGGCGTGCTGGAGTCCTGCGGCATCACGTGGAACCAGCCGAGCGCGGCGACGTTGTCGCCCGCTTGCTGGGCGTGCGCGCTGGCGGACAGGCACGCGGCCAGTAACGCGAGATAGTTTTTTTTCATCTTGTTCCTCCTGAGGCGCGCTTGAGGCTCGTCGCGCGCGCGGCAAGCGGCGGCGGGTCGGCGACCACGACGGCGCGCTGCATATTCGTTGGGCAGCCCGCTGCCGCGCGGTTGCGCTGCGCAGCAGCCGGGACGCGCGCGCCACGTTACGGATTGGCGGCGCGTGCTGCGTCCGTTACTGGACGAAGGCGCCGATCGTGAAGTACGGCGAGGCCGCGTTGGTCAGGTCGAGGTAGCCGAACACACCACCCGTGAAGATCATCTTTCCGGTCGGCGTGGTGCCGGTGGAAGCGCCCACTTGCGTCGTCGTCACCACGCCGGACACGGCTTGCGTGAAGTCCAGATTCAGCGCGGTCGCCAGCGATGCCTGCGAGGCGTTGAACGGATCGAGCAGCGTGGCCTGAGTGCCTTCGAGCGCGGTGGTGCGGTAGTCGAACTGGCTATCCACGCCGATGTACTCACCGTTTTGCGAGTTCACCGTGATCGCGCTTTGCGGCGCCAGAATCGAAATCCCCGATTCGTCGTCGGCGTAGGGGCCGAGCGCGCCGTTTTGCGGCACGGTCACCGACGAGTTCGCCGCGCCGGTTCGCACGAGGATCGGCACCAGCTGGTTGCGCAACTTGCCGACGATCATGTAGCCGCGCGCTTGCGGAGTCGTCGCGAGCGTCGGTTTGGCCTGGCCCAGGAAGTTGTTGGTCTGGAACGCGCCGCTGCCGTCCGCCGCCGGCGCGAAACTGCCGCCCGGCTGCTGACACTTGCCCGCGTTGACGCCGGCGTTGTCGCACTCGGTCCATGTGCCGTCCGCGTTGATCGTGATCTTCGAATCGACCACGACCGGCGCGAAGTTTTGCGACGGCACCTGGTGATAGCCGAGCTGGTTGTACGTGCCGGCTACGTTCGCGAGGTTCGTTTCAATCGACGAAAAACCGATGAACGGGTAGTACGGGAACCTGGTATCCGGCACGGCGCCCACGCCCAGAATCCCGCCGAACGAAATTTCCGCGCCGGGGATCGTGCCGCCCGCCACGCCTTCGCCGACGAAAATCCGCGCTGGACGATTCGGATCGAGACTCGCGCCGTTCAGGCGGAACGCGCACTGGTTGAGCTTGCTGGTCGGCAGCAGGGTTTCCTGCGTCAGCGTGCCGCTGGCGCTCTGGCCCGCGCGCGTCGGAACGACGGTGCCGGTGGCCGCCGGGATCGGCGACTCGATGTAATTGACCTGCCAGGTCATCTTGCTCGTATCGAGTTGCAGCTTGACCAGTTCGCCGTCACCGCCGCCGCCCGTGAAGACCGTGCCGTAGTCCAGCGACGCCGGACACAGACGGACTTCCGTAACGGGTCCGGCGCCTGCGCCGCCGCCGCCGCACGCCCCCAGCAACGGTGCAGTAAGAGCGAGCACCGAAAGGATTCTCCATTTCATACCGCCTCCAGAATTTTCTCGTTTGTGTGTGGCCGGCTCCCAGTCCCGCCACCTTTTTGCTATTTGTCTCTCGTACTGCCCACGGCCGGTTCGCGCTGGGTCACTTGGGTGATCTACTTGCTGATTTGTGCTCCGATGCCGAAGTAGGGTGCGCTGGAAGCCGTGCTGCTGAGTTGCGACGTCGGCGCGACGCCGCCGTTGACGGTCCCTTGAATCTCGATCGCGTACAGCCCGCCGGAAGCGATGGCGAGGCCGGTTTGACCGTTCGCTTGCTGGACGCCGACCAGCCCCGGGCTCGGCAAGCCGTAGCCCAAACCGAAACCGTCTTCCCCTGCGGAAGTCGACGGGTTGATGAAGGTGCCGACGCCGCCCTGGATCAACGCCGCGGTGTACTTGAAGTTGGAGTCCGCCCCCGCGTAGCCGCCGTCGAAGCCGCCGGAGGCAAGCGGCGTGGCCACGGCGAGCATCGCGATGCCGGACTCGTCGTCGACCTTGGCGTCGGCGTGGAACAGCACTGGCGTGCCCAGGTTCACTGAGCCCGTGCGGATCACGAGCGGCACCGTCGCGCCGTTGATCTGGCCGAGAATCATGTGCGCCTGCGCGGATACGCCGCTCGGCTTATTCAGCGGCGGCAGCTTGAGCTGCGCGCCGATTTGCGGTGCGTTCTGGCTGTCGAAGTAGCCGCTGCTATTGGCGGTCCACGCCGTGCCGGTCGTCAGGCAGCCGCTCGGACTCGGCGTAAAGGCTGCGTTCGCTGGATTGGAGCCCGTGCAGTTGCCGGCCGCGTCGAAGGTTTCGACTGTGTTGGTCGCCGTCGCCGCATACGAACCGGACGGCACCAGGTGGTACAGCAGACCGTTGTAGGTGCCGGCCAGCCTGGTGAGATCGTTCGTCGTGCTGGCGAAGCCCAGGAACGGATAGAAATCGAAGTGTCGGTTCGGCACCGCGCCGACATGATCGATGACGCCCTGAATGACGGTCAGTCCGTCGTACTCGACAGTCGCGCCCGGAATGCCGCCGCCGGCTACGCCCTGGCCGACCAGGATCATCGGCGGATTCGGGTTGTTGACGAAGTCGGGTGTCGTATAGGTCGTGCCGTTGGCGGGCGCGATGCCGGTGCCTTTGCCGAGAATGAATGCGCAACGGGTTTGCTCCGCGGTCGGCAGCGTGCCGGTCGGCGGATGGATCACCGCACCGGTGATCTGCGTGCCTTCGCGCGTGATCGTGACGTCGGCGCTGGTCAGCGGGATCGGCGACTTGAGCCACTTCAGCGTATAGGTCATCGCCGTCGCGTCGATGTTCAGTTGCACCACTTCGCCACTACCCGCGCCACCGAGGAAGGTGCTCTTGACGATGTCGGCAGTCGCCGGGCACAACGCCACCGCGCCGGCGCCTGAGGCGGGCGGCCCTTGCACGCCGCAACTCGCGCCTGAACATTGCGGTGCGTTGATCGCGCCTGGGTTGTCGGCTTTGCCGCCGCCGCAAGCAATCAGGAACGGAACCGTGGCAATGGCCATCGCCAGGCTTCGAGTAATGGCGTGCGACATGCTTCTGTCTCCCTTCATGTAATTGTGCGAACTAATTTCGCTGCACGATTAATGGCTGTCAATTGAATGAGCCGTCTAAAAATAATGATTCAAACAGTGCGATTTTTTACCAGACGCGCAGCGCGCGGGGATGTGCCGGGCTTTTAAACAAAAAAGGATTTTTCGCTTGTGAGACGGCATCGGTGCTCCACCGCACTCCCTTACCAGGTAAGCGTTAGAGCAAAATGGCTCTATGATCTGCGAACGACCGTTCGCGAAAAAATCCGGAGTTTCCCTATGCGGAAAACTATGCGCTACGCGGCGATATCAGGAATGAATTACCGGTGATTTGTTAAGCAATCCGTTTTTATTTTTTAAGTAATACGGGCTACTACTGATTAAACGCGGAAAAGGAATTTTGAGCGGCGGGATTTTAAAAAAAGAAAGGCCGGTCTTTGTAGACCGGCCTTTCAATATATTGACGGAGAATTACCGTCCGTAATTTCCAGCTCGAATAGCGTGATTAACGTTTCAAGCCGCTTTCCTCCGTGGCGCCGACCGCGAGGTTCATGCACTGGATGGCTGCGCCCGAGGCGCCCTTGCCCAGATTGTCCAGCCGCGCGACGGTCACGAAGCGCTCTTCGTTGCCGAACACGAACAGGTCGACACGGTTCGTGTCGTTGTTCGCCTGCACGTCGAAGAAACCGCTGTCGAGGTTTGCTTCCGCGTCGAACGGTGCGACGTGCACGAACGCCTCGCCCGCGTAATACTCGGCGAACAGCGCCTGCACGTCTTGCGGCGTGGCCTTCTTCGCCAGCTGGTTCGGCGAGAAGAAGGTGGTGACCGCGAGACCCTTGTAGAAATCGCCGACGATCGGCGTAAAGATCGGCGCCGACTTCAGGCCCGTATGCGCGGCCATTTCCGGCAGATGCTTGTGGGTGAGGCCGAGCGCGTACGGACGCGGGCTCTTGAGCTTGTCGTTACTTCCGGCTTCGTAGTCGGCGATCATTTTCTTGCCGCCGCCGCTGTAGCCGGTGATCGAGTACGCATGCGCGGCGAACTCGGGCGCCACCACGCCGGCTTCGACCAGCGGACGCATGGCGAGCACGAAGGCCGACGCATGACAGCCCGGCACGGCAATGCGTTTCGCCGTGCGCAGACGCTCGCGTTGCGAGCGGGCCAGTTCGGGCAGGCCGTAAGCCCAGTCGGCGGACGTGCGGAACGCGGTGCTGGCATCGATCAGCACCGTGCGATCGTTCTCCACCAGCGAAGCGGATTCGCGCGAGGCGACATCCGGCAGGCACAGGAACGTGACCTCCGACGCGTTGATGAGACGACGGCGCTCTTCGAGGTCTTTGCGCTTTGCTTCTTCGATACGCAGGATCTCAACGTCGGCGCGCTGCGACAGGTATTCAAAAATCTTCAGGCCGGTCGTGCCTTCCTGTCCGTCGACAAAAACTTTCGTGCTCATCTCGCTCTCACTGGCTTGCTGGAAACGGGGCGCGACAGCGCGCCGGAACGTCATTTTAAGACGTGACGGCGCCGGACGTGCAAAAGCGGTGAAAAAACGACGATGCGCGCCGAACATGACATCGGCGTGACCCGTTATGCAGCAGATGCAAGCCGATGCCGGCCGGATCGCGGCAATCCGCGCGTCAGCGGGCCGCGGCGATCCAGCGCGCCGTGACCGCGGCCACGCGTGTGCCGAACATCCGCGCCGTTTCCAGATCGCCGGCGGGCGGTGCTTCTTCCGGCGAGGCGTCGGCCGGCGACTGCGTGAGCAGGCCGGTAAAGCCGCCCACATAGTTCAGGTCGTTGCGGGTGGCCGCCTTGGTGTTCGACGGCATCATGCCGGTGCCCGCCCAGATCATGCTGTGCTGCATGGCCAGCGTGACGAAGTACTGGATCGTCGAGAACTTGTCGCCGTTCATGGTCGCCGAGTTGGTGAAGCCGGCCGCGATCTTGTCCTTCCACGTCTGGCCGAACCACGGCTTCGAGCTCGCGTCGGCGAATTTCTTGAAGTCGGCGGAGGGGCCGCCCATGTACGTCGGCGCGCCGAAGATAATGGCGTCGGCCGCGGCCAGCTCGGCCCACGCTGCGTCGTCGATCTCGCCGACCGGCATCAGTTTCGCGTCCGCGCCGGCTTCGAGGGCGCCCGCCAGCACGGACTCGGCGACTTTCTTCGTGTGGCCGTAGCCGCTGTGATAAACGATGACGATCTTCGACATGACAAACTCCAGCAAAGTGAAAAGACGATGGGTCGGGCACGGCAATGGTGCGCTCGTGCAGCGGCACGACAGCGGCAAGCATGGCGCACACCGCCAGGCTGCACATCAGCGGGCACAGATGACGGAAATTCCGCGCGAGCGGCAATACGATGCAAGCCATGCGCCATGCGCCATGCGCCATGCGCCATGCGCCATGCGCCATGCGCCGGGCTCCGGGCTCCGGGCTCCGGCTCGGGCCCCGGCTCGGGCCGGCGGTCATGCCGTTCGGTTTGCTCGCGCCGCGCCGCGATGCACCACGATGCGCTGCAGTGCGCGAGGTTAGCGCCCGTAATTGACCACCATCCGCGCAAAGCCGAGCGTGGCGGTGCCGATCTCATGATCGAACATCAGCGCGGGACGGCCTTGCGCGAGGCGTAGGTCGGCGGTGCTGAGCGCATAAACGGTGATGATGTAGCGATGCGGTTTGCCCGGCGGCGGACAGGGACCGCCATAGCCGTCGGTATCGAAGTCGTTGCGCGCTTCGACCGCACCGAGTTTGCTGAGGAAGCCCGAAGAACTCGCGTTCTCCGGCAAGCTGCTGACCGTGGCCGGAATGCCCGCCACCGACCAGTGCCACCAGCCGCGGCCCGGCGCATCCTGATCGAACATGGTGATCGCGAAGCTGCGCGTGCCGGGCGGCGCGTCGCGCCACGAAAGTTGCGGTGAGCGGTTGCCGCCTTTGCAGTCGTCCTGATTGAATACCTGAGCGTCCGCCACGGTGCCGCCGGCACGGAAGCTGGCGCTGGTCAGCGCGAACGCGCCTTCGGCAAGGGCGTGTGGTCCGTGCGCGGCCAGTAGCGCGAGACCCAGCATCACGCAGGGGAACGACGGTAGACGGCGCGACGGCGAAGCAATCGAAACAACCAGGCAACGCGAGCGCATGTGCCGGTTCTCCTGTGAGGGCGCGAGGCGGTTGTCCTCGCGATGGTTATTGTCCCTATTTTGTGCCCCAAGGTCGATCCAAGTCTAACATTAGCTCTACGACGCATCATTGTTGCGGTCCGCTGGAATTTGCGGACCGTAATCGGCTATAGTCGGAGGAATTATCCGAGCCGTGATAGGCCGCGTCCTCACCCGTTTGAGTAGCTAGAATATAAAAGACATGTCGGAAGTTCTGGAGAGAGATTTACCTGTTGAGGGGAGGGCAATGCAAGATCCAGTCAGGGTCGTGGTCGCTGACGACCATCCGGTTATTCTGTTCGGCGCCGAACAGGCTTTGCTCAAGTTCCCCGGTCTGCAGGTCGTCGCGCGTGCGCGACAGTCAACCGAGTTGATCAAAGTGCTGCAAACCATTGCCTGCGACGTGCTCGTCACGGATCTGGCAATGCCAGGCGGTCAGTACGGCGACGGGTTGCCGCTGATCGGCTATCTGCGCCGCAACTTCCCCAATCTTCCCATCGTCGTCCTGACGATGCTGGAGAACGCCGCGTTGCTCAAGCGACTGAGCGAACTCGGCGTGACGTCCGTCGTCAACAAGTCGGACGATCTCAGCCACATTGGGCTCGCGGTGCAGCACGTCAGCCGCCACATTGAATACATGAGCCCGTCGGTCAAGGCATCGCTCGATACGCTGCGCATGAATGCCGGTGGCAAGAACGACGAAGTGATGCTGTCCAAACGCGAACTGGAAGTGGTGCGTCTGTTCGTGTCGGGCATGACGATCAAGGAGATATCGGAGCATCTCAACCGCAGCATCAAGACTATCAGCACGCAGAAGAACACCGCCATGCGCAAGCTCGGCATCGAGCGCGATTCCGAGTTGTTCCAGTACGCGCAGAGCAATGGCTTGCTGAACCTGTCGTCGCATTCAACGGAAGACAAAGGCGGAGTGTCTTAAAGTCGTGTACGAGGGTTAAGGCAAAAATAGAAAAGGGCGCCTGTCGATAAGACAGGCGCCCTTTTTATTCAATCCGCGCGAGGCGGAGAGGTTTACTGCGGCGTCGAGGTAGCGCCGCCGTGCGCAGCCGACCATTCAGCCGGTGCGTGCAGAAATTTTTCCACTTCGTCCAGCGTCTTGGTGTCGAAGTAGTTGTTTTCCTTCGCGACGCGCAGCACGTCCCACCACGTGGCGAGCGCGTGCAGATCGACGTCGATGTCTTTCAGCACCGACACGCTTTCCTTGAAGATGTTGTAGTGGAACAGCACGAAGCAGTGGTTCACCGTGGCGCCGGCAGTGCGCAGCGCGTTGATGAAGTTGATCTTGCTGCGGCTGTCGGTGGTCAGGTCTTCGACCAGCAGCACGCGTTGACCTTCGGTCAGCAGGCCTTCGATCTGCGCGTTACGGCCGAAACCCTTCGGCTTCTTGCGCACGTATTGCATCGGCACCATCAGGCGATCGGAGAGCCATGCCGCGAACGGGATGCCAGCGGTTTCGCCACCGGCGACCGCGTCGATCTGCTCATAGCCGACGTCGCGCAGAATCGTGGTCTCGGCCATTTCCATCAGGCCGCGGCGCACGCGCGGATACGAGATCAGCTTGCGGCAGTCGATGTAAACCGGACTCGCCCAGCCGGACGTGAAAATGTACGGTTTCTCCGCGTTGAAGTGCACGGCTTGCACTTCGAGCAGCATTTTGGCGGTCGTGTCGGAGATCGTCTGGCGATCGAAGCCTGTCATGGGCGGAATCCTTGGGTGTGAGCGGGGAGAAGCGGGCGCGGGGCCCGGTGGCGCAGCAAGCGTGGTATTCCGCGCCATGTTGGGCGGAGTACGCGGCCGGTCAGTGGAGTGCAGGCCGGTTTTTGCTGCGCGCGTAGGCCGACATTTTACCCGAAACGGACCCTTCCGAGGAGCCTGTCGTGCGTGGCGGCGCCGAATGACGGCCACAACGGACGCATCGGGCGGCCTTGCCAGACACCGAAGGGCGGCGCAGGGCACTCGCCTCGGCGAATGCTTTTTGGCTCGCTTGTGAGCCGCCAAGGGCACCTTTACACTCACGCGAATTTCTCGGGCGCGTGCCGCTGTTGCCGCCCATTTGACCTACGGAATCCTTTCAATGAACGCCGCTCCCTCCGCCACCGATTCCCGCGCACTAGTGAGAAATGGCTACGCCGGCCGAGCGCTGATCGCCTCGGTGCTCGGATACGCAATGGACGGCTTCGATCTGCTGATTCTCGGCTTCATGCTGCCGGTGATTGCCGCCGATCTGCATCTGAGCTCCGCACAGGCCGGTTCGCTCGTTACATGGACGCTGATCGGCGCGGTCGCGGGTGGCGTGATCTTCGGCGTGCTGAGCGACTATTTCGGCCGCGTGCGCATGCTGACGTGGACGATCCTGATCTTCGCCGTGTTCACCGGCTTGTGCGCACTGGCCCAAGGCTATGCCGACCTGCTGACCTACCGGACCATTGCCGGGATCGGGCTCGGTGGCGAGTTCGGCATCGGCATGACGCTGGTGGCCGAAGCGTGGCCGGCGTCGCAGCGGGCGCGCGTGTCGTCGTATGTCGGGTTGGGATGGCAGCTCGGCGTGTTGGCCGCAGCGTTGCTGACGCCGCTGCTGTTGCCGGCGATCGGCTGGCGCGGCATGTTCGCGCTCGGACTCTTGCCGGCGGTGGTGTCGTTCTTCGTGCGGCGCCGCGTCGAGGAGCCGGCACTTTTCACCGAGCGTGCGGCGCGCGGCATGCGCAAGCTGCCGCTGAAACTGCTTGTGGCCGATGGTCGCACCACGCGCGCCAGCATCGGCGTCGCGATTCTCTGTTCGGTGCAGAACTTCGGCTATTACGGTTTGATGATCTGGCTGCCGAGCTATCTGTCGAAAACCTTCGGCTATTCGCTGACCAAATCCGGACTGTGGACCGCCGTGACGGTTCTCGGCATGGCGTGCGGCATCTGGCTGTTCGGGATTGCCGCCGACCGCTTCGGCCGCAAGCCGGCCTTTCTCTTCTATCAGGCGGGCGCGGTGGTGATGGTATTCGTCTACGCTCATCTGGGCACGCCGATGGCGCTCCTGATTGGCGGCGCGGCGATGGGCGTATTCGTCAACGGCATGATCGGCGGTTACGGCGCGCTGATCTCCGAGCTTTATCCCACCGACGCGCGCGCCACCGCGCAGAACGTGCTCTTCAATGTCGGCCGCGCGGTGGGCGGTTTCGGGCCCGTGGTGGTGGGCGCTCTGGCCGCGCGTTATTCATTCGGCGCGGCGCTCGCTTTGCTCGCGTCGATCTACTTGCTCGACATCTGCGCCACGCTCTTCCTGATTCCCGAACGACGGGGCGCGGAGCTCGAGTGAGCGCGAACGGCCTGTGCGTGACCTGCGGCTGATAAAGCGCAAGACCGCCGCCTGATGCGGCGCCGCAGCATTGCGCGCACCTTGTTTCGCCGATGGCGAGTCACGTTAACCAGTCAGTGCATCGCCTCATTCGGGGTGTACACTAACCGGCCCGCGAAGCACTCCGCATCGTCCTGTCCTCCGGCGAGGTTCGACGCCGCGCTCAACCGGCGCATGCGCAAAACCGCCTGGGTCGATTATCCATCCGACAGATGCACGCGACGCTGACGGTGCGGTGTGCCGGGCCCGATCACTTACGTCTCGCAGGCCAAAAAATGGACGAACAACTTAAGCAAAGCGCTCTCGCATACCACCAGAATCCGAAACCAGGCAAGATTTCGGTCACGCCCACCAAGCCGCTATCGAACCAGCTCGATCTGTCGCTGGCCTACTCGCCAGGCGTTGCCGCGGCCTGTATGGCGATCTACGACGAGCCGCTCGACGCGCAGAAGTACACCTCGCGCGGCAACCTCGTCGGCGTGATCACGAATGGCACGGCCGTGCTCGGCCTTGGCAACATCGGTCCGCTCGCCGCGAAGCCTGTCATGGAAGGCAAGGGCTGTCTCTTCAAGAAATTCGCGGGCATCGACGTGTTCGACATCGAACTCGCCGAGTCCGATCCGGACAAGCTCGTTGAAGCGATTGCGATGCTCGAGCCGACGCTCGGCGGTATCAACCTCGAAGACATCAAGGCGCCCGAGTGCTTCTACATCGAGAAGAAGCTGCGCGAGCGTATGAAGATTCCGGTCTTCCACGACGACCAGCACGGCACGGCGATCATCGCTTCGGCGGCGATCCTGAATGGCCTGAAAGTGGTCGGCAAGAAACTCGACGAAGTGAAGCTCGTGTGTTCGGGCGCGGGCGCAGCGGCGATCGCGTGTCTGGATCTGCTGGTGAATCTGGGCCTGTCGAAGAAGAACATTCTCGTCACCGACTCCAAGGGCGTGATCTACGAAGGCCGCGGCAACCTCGATCCGTCGAAGGAACGCTACGCGGCGAACACCGAGGCACGCACGCTCGCTGACGCGATCCGCGGCTCCGACGTGTTCCTTGGCTGTTCGAGCGCGGGTGTGCTGAAGCCGGAGATGGTCGCCGAAATGGGCACGCAGCCGCTGATTCTCGCGCTGGCAAACCCTGAACCGGAAATCCGCCCGGAAGAGGCCAGGAAGGTTCGCCCGGACTGCATCATCGCGACCGGCCGTTCGGACTATCCGAACCAGGTCAACAACGTGCTGTGCTTCCCGTTCATCTTCCGCGGCGCGCTGGATGTCGGCGCGACCACGATCACGGAAGAAATGAAGCTCGCCTGCGTGCGCGCGATCGCCGAACTCGCCGAAGAAACCGATCAGGGCGATGAAGTCGCGAAGGCCTATGAAGGCCACTCGCTGGAATTCGGCCCCGAGTATCTGATTCCGAAGCCGTTCGATCCGCGTCTGATCATCAAGATCGCGCCGGCCGTCGCGCAAGCCGCGATGGATTCGGGCGTCGCGACCCGTCCGATCAAGGACATGGACGCGTATCGCGAAGAACTCGGCACGACGGTGTATCGCACGGGCATGGTGATGCGTCCGGTGTTCGCGGCCGCCAAGTCGGAGCCGGCGCGCATCGTGTTCGCCGAAGGTGAAGACGAGCGCGTGCTGCGCGCCGCGCAGTTCGTGCTGCTGGAAAAGATCGCCAAGCCGATTCTGGTCGGCCGTCCGTCGGTGATCGAAATGCGTCTGAAGAAGATGGGCTCGAAGCTCAAGTGCGGCGACGACTTCGAGGTCGTCGATCCGGAAGACGATCCGCGCTATCAGAAATCCTGGCAGGCTTACCATGAGCTCGGCGCGCGCGAAGGCGTGACACCGGACGTGGCGAAGGCCGCGATGCGCAAGTTCAACACGCTGATCGGCGCGATCCTCGTGCGCCTTGGCGAAGCGGACGGCATGATCTGCGGCATGATCGGCCAGTACCACGCGCATCTGAAGTTCATCGAGCAAGTGCTGGGCAAGGCGGACAACGTGCAGAACTTCGCCGCGATGAATCTGCTGATGCTGCCGGGCCGCAATCTGTTCATCTGCGATACGTACGTGAATGAAACGCCGACCGCCGAGCAGCTCGCCGATATGACGATGCTGGCTGCGGGTGAGATGGAGAAGTTCGGTATCACGCCGAAGGTGGCGTTGCTGTCGAACTCGAACTTCGGCAGCGCACCGTCGTCGTCGTCGCAACGCATGGCTGCGGCTCGCAAGCTGATTACCGAACGTGCGCCTTCGCTCGAGATCGACGGCGAGATGCACGGCGATGCGGCATTGTCGGAAGCCGTGCGCAAGGCTGCATTCCCGGGTACGACGCTGACCGGCGAAGCCAACCTGCTGATCATGCCGAATGTGGAAGCGGCGAACATCACGTACAACCTGCTGAAGATGATCGGCGGCGAAGGCGTGACGGTCGGCCCGTTCCTGCTGGGCGCGGAGAAGCCGGTGCACATCCTGACGCCGGCTGCGACCGTGCGCCGGATCATCAACATGACGGCAGTGGCTTCGGCCAACGCGCGCAAGGCTGTGAACGCGAAGTAGTGCGGGTGCTTTGAAACTCGGAGCGGCGCTTCGTCGAGGCGTTCGCGACGAGTCTGCGAAAAAGCCACGGATGTCGCGTCCGTGGCTTTTTATTGGCGCATTCGTCGCACCTGTGTCACGCTTCACCTCTCACAGCACGTAAAAAAAGGCGACTGTCCGCGAGGACAGCCGCCTTTTGTTTTTTTGACCGGCGAGCCGGTCAAAGCCATTCCGATCAAGCCGCGTGTTGCGTTTTGCCGGCCTCAGGCGAACGCCACCGCGCCAGCAACTCGTTCCATTTGACGCGCACGCCCTTCACGTTGTTTTCTTTCACGTGACCGTAGCCACGGATGCCGTCCGGCAGATTCGCCAGTTCGATGGCCAGCTCACGCTTCTGCACGGTCAGACCTGCGATCAGTTCACGCACCAGCGCGTCATACTCGCCGATCAACGCACGCTCGGTGCGACGCTCCTCCGTCTTGCCGAACACATCGAGCACGGTGCCGCGCAAGAACTTGAAGCGGGCCAGCACGTGCATTGCGCTGAAAACCCAAGGGCCGTACTTCTTCTTCACCAGATGACCCTTGGCATCCTTCTTCGAGAACGTCGGCGGCGCGAGGTGAATGTGCAGTTTCCAGTCGCCTTCGAAATTCGCTTTCAGCTTTTCGATGAACGCCGGATGGCTGTACAGACGCGCGACTTCGTACTCGTCCTTGTAGGCCATCAACTTGTGCAGGTTCTTCGCGACTGCTTCGGTCAACGGCAATTGGCCGTCGATCGAATCGAGCGCCGACTCCGCCGCACGCACTTGCGATACCAGCGCGCGATAGCGCTCGGCATACGCGCTGTTCTGCCACGCCGTCAGATAGTCGGCACGTTTGTCGATCAGCGTGTCGAGCGCCTTCGGCGTGTGCAGCGAGATGATCTTGCTGCTTGCCGTTTCCGCCGCGGCGCCGCGGCCCTGCGATTGCGCGAGTTTGCGTACCGCTGCCAGATCGTGCGCGGCACGGCGACCCCATTCGAACGCCGCGCGGTTCTTCTCGACCTGCACATTGTTCAGCTCGATGGCGCGCATCAGCGACTGATACATTAGCGGCACCCAGCCGCGTTGCCATGCATAGCCAAGCACGAACGGGTTCGTATAGATCGCATCGCCGAGCAGCGCGACCGCGAAGTGATTCGCGTCGACCGTGTCGACACCGTCGTCGCCTGCGGCCGCACGTACGTCGGCTTCCGTGCTGGTGCCCGGGAAGCGCCAGTTCGGATTCTTGATGAGCTCGGCGGTCGGCGTATGCGCGCTGTTCAACACCACGCGTGTGCGGCCCGCCTGCATGCGCGACACGCATTCGTCGCTGGCCGTGACGATCGCGTCGCAGCCGATCACGAGACTCGCTTCGCCCATGGCGATGCGGGTCGCGTGGATGTCGGCCGGATTCTTCGCGATCTGCACGTGGCTCATCACGGCGCCACCTTTCTGCGCGAGGCCGGTGACGTCGAGCACGGTGACGCCCTTGTTCTCCAGATGCGCGGCCATGCCGAGCAGCGCGCCGATCGTCACGACGCCCGTCCCGCCGACACCCGTCACCAGCACGCCGTACGGCCGCTCCATGGACGGCAACTCGGGTTCCGGCACCGGCGGCATCGCGTCGCCGGCGAGGCCGGAGGCGGCCTTCGGCTTGCGCAACTGACCGCCTTCAATGGAGACGAAGCTCGGGCAGAAACCGTTCACGCACGAGAAGTCCTTGTTGCAGGTCGATTGATTGATCTGGCGTTTCGTACCGTACTCGGTGTCGAGCGGCTCGACCGACAGGCAGTTCGACTTCACCGAGCAATCGCCGCAGCCTTCGCACACCGCCTCGTTGATCACGACGCGGCGCGCCGGGTCTGGATACGTGCCGCGTTTCCTGCGGCGGCGTTTCTCCGTTGCACAAGTCTGGTCGTAGATCAGGATCGTCGTGCCGGACACTTCGCGCAATTCACGCTGCACCTCGTCGAGCTTGTCGCGATGATGGATGTCGATGCCCGGCGCGAGGCCGACGTTCGCGGAGTACTTCTCCGGCTCGTCGGTGACGATCACGATTTTGGTCGCGCCTTCGGCGGCGAGCTGATGCGTGATCTGCGGCACGGTCAGCACACCGTCGACCGGCTGGCCGCCGGTCATGGCGACCGCGTCGTTATAGAGAATCTTGTACGTGATGTTGGCCTTCGACGCGATCGCCGCGCGAATTGCCAATAGCCCTGAGTGGAAGTAGGTGCCGTCGCCGAGATTGGCGAACACGTGCTTGTCGTTGCTGAACGGCGCCTGGCCGATCCACGCGACGCCTTCGCCGCCCATCTGGCTGAACGTACTGGTGCTGCGGTCCATCCACACAGTCATGTAATGGCAGCCGATGCCGGCCATCGCGCGCGAACCTTCCGGCACGTTGGTCGACGTGTTGTGCGGGCAGCCCGAGCAGAACCACGGCTTGCGTTCGGCTTCGACGCGCGGCCGCGCCAGCGCCTTCTCCTTCGCTTCGATCACCGCGATGCGCGTGGCAATGCGGGCGCGCACATCGGACGGCAAGTCGAATTTGTCGAGCCGCGTGGCGATGGCCTTGGCGATGATCGCCGGCGAGAGTTCGTAGTGCGCTGGCAGCAGCCAGTTGCCCATCGGCACCGACCATTCGCCGCCCGCACCGTCTTTCTCGTCGAACTTGCCGAACACACGCGGACGCTGGGCGTCGGGCCAGTTGTACAGTTCTTCCTTGATCGCGTATTCGAGAATCTGGCGCTTTTCCTCGACCACCAGAATTTCGTCGAGGCCGCGCGCGAAAGCCTGCGCGCCTTGCGCTTCGAGCGGCCACACGCAGCCGACTTTGTAGAGACGGATGCCGATGCGCGAACACGTTTCGTCATCGAGACCGAGGTCCGTCAGCGCCTGACGCACGTCGAGATACGCCTTGCCGCCGGTCATGATGCCGAAGCGCGCGTGCGGCGAGTCGATTTCGACGCGGTCCAGTTTGTTGGCGCGCACGTAGGCGAGCGCGGCGTACCACTTGTAGTCGAGCAGACGCGCTTCCTGCACCAGCGGCGGATCCGGCCAGCGGATATTCAGGCCGCCCTCGGGCATCGCGAAGTCTTCGGGCAGGATGATCTTCGTGCGGTGCGGATCGATATCGACCGAAGCCGACGACTCGACCACATCGGTCACGCACTTCATCGCGACCCACAGGCCGGAGTAGCGGCTCATTGCCCAGCCGTGCAGACCGAAGTCGAGATATTCCTGCACATTCGACGGGAACAGAACCGGCAGGCCGCACGCCTTGAAAATGTGTTCGGACTGATGCGCGAGCGTGGAGGATTTCGCGGCGTGGTCGTCGCCGGCGAGAACGAGAACGCCGCCGTTGCGCGCCGACCCGGCTGAGTTGCCGTGCTTGAAGACGTCGCCGGAACGGTCGACGCCTGGGCCTTTGCCGTACCACATCGAGAACACGCCGTCGTACTTGGCGCTCGGGTACAGATTGACCTGCTGCGAACCCCAGACAGCGGTCGCCGCGAGGTCTTCGTTGACGCCTGGCTGGAACACGACCTGATGCGCGGCGAGATGCTGTTTCGCCTTCCACAGGGATTGGTCGAGTCCGCCGAGTGGCGATCCACGGTAACCGGAGATGAAACCGGCGGTATTGAGTCCGGCGGCCCGGTCGCGTTCCTGCTGCAGCATCGGCAGACGCACCAGCGCCTGGATGCCGCTCATGTACGCGCGGCCGCGTTCGAGGGTGTATTTGTCGTCGAGCGTGACGGAAGATAGCGCGGCTTCGAGCGAGGCTCGCTGACCTGCGTCTAGCGGGGCGTTCATTATGTGTACTCCTCCAACCAGTTTGGGATCACCAAAACTTTTTTGGGCCGCGGCATCTTGTGAATGCGTAGGGCCGGGGCCGTCATATTGACGTGTTTTAAGTGATGGTAGCACTGGTGAAAACCCGCCGCAGGCTGCCAAAAATGCAGCGTCGCAGCCATATGGATGGTGTCGGACCGTAGTGGTCGTTCGCGCTGGCGGCGTTTCGTCGCCGCGTCCTGTAACAACCTGTAAAAGCTACGAATCTGCGGAACCGTGGTTGAAACGCCTGTCTAAACGGGCACCTGTGAGCAATGTCCGCGCAACGCTCCGCATTCGGTGGAGCTTCACGACAGCAGGGCAGTCAGAAAAGGAGTACGCATGAACACGAGAAACATCCAGACGTTCCTGATGGTTTCGGCCGCATTTTTCGCTATGAGCGCACCGGTGCGCTCGAACTCGGGCAGCGCAGGGGAGCTGTCGAACGCGGTGACGCGTCCGGCGCAGGTCGCGCCCGCACGCATTACCATGGACCGCGTCACGCGATCCAGCAAGTCCGACGAGGAAGACCAGAATTCGTGATGCACCGCTCACGCGGTGTGTCAGTTGAACAACCGGCCGTTGTCCCATCAAGCCAGCAAGGTTCTGCTTGAGACGACGGCACCCGTGAAAAGGGCGAGGATCGTGAGATCTTCGCCCTTTTCATTTGGATCTACTCATTTGGGTCTGGTTACGCGCCTTGTGAAGCTGCGCAAGCCGTCAGCTCTTGTCTTGCACCACACCGCGGCGAATCTGATCCAGTTCGATCGATTCGAACAGCGCCTTGAAGTTGCCCTCGCCGAAACCCTGATTGCCCTTGCGCTGAATGATCTCGAAGAAGATCGGACCGATCTGGTTTTCGGTGAAGATCTGCAGCAGCAAATCTTCCGGCGCGCCGTCGATCAGAATCTTGCGTTTGCGCAGTTCGTCGAGCGGTTCACCATGATTCGGTACGCGGCGGTCGACCAGTTCATAGTAAGTGTCGATCGTATCGAGCAGCGAGATGTTCGATGCGCGTAAGCCGTCCACCGTGCGGTAAATGTCGTTGCTGCCCAAGGCAATGTGCTGAATGCCTTCGCCGTGGTAGGCGTCGAGATATTCCTGAATCTGGCCGGCGGTTTCCGAACCTTCTTCGTTGATCGGGATGCGAATCTTGCCGCACGGCGAGGTCATTGCCTTCGACTTCACGCCCGTCACTTTGCCTTCGATGTCGAAATAACGCACTTCGCGGAAATTGAACAGACGCTCGTAGAACTCCGCCCATTCCTGCATCCGGCCGCGATGCACGTTGTGCGTCAGATGGTCGATGTAGGTCAAGCCGTGGCCGACCGGGTTCGGATTCGCCCCCGCAATGGGTTCGAAGTCGACGTCGTAAATGTCGATGTTGCCGATGCTGTTCGGCTCGGCCCCGTTCTTGCCGCGCCAGCGGTCGACGAAATAGATCAGCGAGTCGCCAATGCCTTTGATCGCCGGAATGTTCAATTCCATCGGGCCGGTTTTGTTGTCGAAGCCCCAAGCGCCTTTTTCCAAAGCCTGCTTGTATGCCTTGGCGGCGTCCTGAACGCGGAAGGCGATCGCGCAGATCGACGGGCCGTGCAGACGCGTGAAGCGTTGCGCGAACGAATCCTGTTCCCCGTTGACGATGAAGTTGATTTCGCCCTGCCGATACAACGTCACGTCTTTATGACGATGACGCGCGACAGCGGTGAAGCCCATCTGTTCGAACAGCTTGCCGAGCGCCTTCGGATCCGGCGCGGTGTATTCGATGAACTCGAAGCCGTCGGTGCCGACCGGATTTTCCCAAGTTGAAACCTGCATTGTCTGTCTCCTGATGCGCGCGGGGCGCTGGCGGGGATGTGCGATTGAGCGCGACTGAATGACGCAAGTGTAAAGGCCTGTCGGCGGCAAAAACTTGCGAACTTATTCGCGCATGGATACGCTGGCGCTAGTTTCTAGCCCAATGTTTCAAATGGACGGCAGAAAATGGCCAATATAGAGATAGACGCCATCGACAGGCGAATTCTGGCGATCCTTCAGGAGAATGGCCGGCTGTCAAATCAGGAGATCGCCGAACGGATCAATCTTTCGCCGAGCCCCTGTCTGCGGCGTATCCGTCGGCTGGAAGAGAGCGGTGTAATTCGCGGCTATGTGGCGTTGCTCGATGCGCAGCGACTCGGGCTCGACTTGCTCGCGTACGTGAACGTGCGGCTGGAAAAGCGCGGCGGTCCGGCGATCAGTCCGCGCGGCGACGCCACGCACGCCGATCTGTTCCGCGCGGCCGTTCAGGCCTGGCCCGAAGTGGTGGCATGCCATGCGATGACTGGCGAGATGGACTACTTGTTGCGCGTCCAGGTGGAGGACATGGCGCATTTTTCGCGCTTCGTGCAGGACCAGTTGCTGCACCATCCGTCGGTGATCGACGTGAAAACGAGCTTCTCGCTCGAAAAGATCAAAGAGACCACGGTGCTGCCGATTTTGTGAGCGCGGCAGTTTGCGTGCTGGCACGGCAACGAAAAAGGGCAGCCCCCGGGCCGCCCTTTTTGGTGCCGCAGCGCAAGTCGCTTAGGCTGCGACAGCCGACGGCATGAACGACTCCAACAGCTTGGACGCCTGACGCGCTTGCCGCTTGAGCGCGTAGTCGAACACGGCAGCCTGCTCTTGCAGCATTTCGGTGATGATGCTCGATTGATCCGCCGGCGGCAGCGTGAGGTAAGCGTCAGCCTCGCCGTACGCGTATTCGATCTTCATGCCGGCCTTCTTCGCGATGTGCATCATGGTCGAGTTGCGCGACAGGCAGTGCATGTACAACGTGGTGACGCGCGTATTGCGGCTGCGAATGGCGGCGCGCTCGAACAGCTTTGAGCCGATGCCCTGGCCGCGAACGCTTTCCAGCACGGACACGCCGAACTCGGCTGTGCGCTTGTCGCCTTCGGCAGGCAAATAGGCCAGGTGGCCGACGCCCGTAAGCTGCAACTGACTGTTGAAGACGCCGAACACGGTGTCACGCGTGAAGTCGATCGCGCGGACGTAGTTTTCGATGACGTGGTCCGGCACGATCTGGCCGAAGCGCAGGAGCCGGTCGTCTTCGTCGAGCGCGAGGAAGTGAGTGAGCAGACGTTCGCGGTCGACAGTGGTGAGTTCGCGGACCAGAGCAGGCGCACGACCGGCTGGCTGCGTCAAACGATCGTGCGCGACGATCGGCTCAGCGGCGCGGGGTGTAATCAAGTTCATGGTCGGGTTCTCCTTTTGGTCAAGCGGCGTGGTGCACCGCAAAAGCAATTTTAACGGAGAACAAGACCGATAACTAGGGAAAACCCGTATCAATATTTGAAGAGAGTGCCTAAAAAGCTTGCGCCCTATTTTCAGACCATTGATTTAGAAGAACAAATAAATGGAACGGACGTTCGTGACACGATGTCGCGCATCGGCCACGTCGGAGCATTATTGCGTCTGAATATTGTTGCGGTGCGGAATCAGACCGGGTTTGAGCTTAGTCCGTGGTCCACCATGCCGACCACCTGCTCGGCGAATTCACGATAACCCATCGGGCCGTCCGGCTTCAGCCAGGTGAATGTCCAGTTGATCATGCCGAATACCATCATGGTGAGCGCGGTCTGGTTGTCGCGCGTGGCGCGCTCGGGATAGGCGCGCGCCAACTGCCGCGCAAAAGCGGCGACCACGTCACGCTGACGGTTCAGAATCACTTCGCGCTGGGTGTCGACCAGATACTTCACGTCGTTCAATAGCGCGACGTGGCGGCTGTGCGACGTCTCATACTCCGACAGAAACGCCCGGATCAACTCGGCGAAGGTTTCCCGCTCCGACAAGCCGCGCCGCTGGCTCGCGCCTTCCACCTCGGCGATGATCAGCATGAGCCGTTTGGTGTAACGGTCCAGCAGATCGAACAAGATTGCTTCCTTGCTCGCGTAGTAATGGTAAAGCCGCGCTTTCGAGGTGCCGCTCGCAGCGGCGAGATCGGCCATCGAGGTGCTGGGATAGCTGGTCTGGGCGAATTTTGCCGCAGCGAGTTCGAGAATTTGTTCGCGTTGGGTTTCGTGGTCGGGGGCTCGGGTGCGGGCCATAGTCGTGTGTTTTTTTAGTGTGGACAGGGGGCGAAGGCTGCGCACAATTCCAGCGTGCGCCACGCGCTCGCGTCGCCACGCAGCTTGATGCGCCGGCTCGCGGCCAGTTCGCGGAAGCGCCACAGCACAATGCTGTCGCTGACCAGGAAGCCGAGTTCGGCGGCCATCAATTCGGCGGCAACGCGCGCGGCGGGCTGCCAGTCTTCAGTGACGCGCTCAAGAATCAGCGCGTCCAGTTCCGTGAAGCTGCCGCTCGTGAACGTATTGTCGCGCCAGCGCCGCGTTTCGCCGTTCGCGTGTTTGACTTCCTGCCATTCGAGCGCGAGCCGGCTGATGCGCAGCACGGAAATCGGCGCGGCGTCCGGCAACCGGGCTTGCAGTACGGCCGGCGCGAACATCCCGACAGAGGTCGCGCGGTCTTTGCGGCTATGCGCCCATGCGCCCGGATCGGTGAGATCGCAAATCGACAGGCGGATTTCGTTCAGACGCTGAGGGCAGTTGCGCAGGTGATAGCAGACACGGCGCAGCATCAATTGATCCGATGCGCTTTCGCCGTGCCAGACCACCAGATTTGCTTCGCCGCGCGCGATATTCTCAAGCGTCGCGGCCTGCTCGCGGAATTCCCGCAGGAAATCGCGCCGGGTGTCCGCGCTCACGCGATCCCAGAAGTCCGCGCGCACGTCCGGCGCGTCGTCGACGCCGCGGAGCGGGCCGACCGCGAGATCATCGCGCAACGCATGCACGCGATCGTCGCGGCCCACGTCCCGCAATGTGGTGCGGAGTGACTCGGCGGCGACATCGCCGTTGGTGAGGTGGATCGTGCTCATCGGCAGTGGCGTAGGTCGGTTAACAGCACTAGGGGCCGCTCATCGACCGGGACGGAAGTCCGATCGCGAGCGGCCCCTAGTGTAAGCGCATCGCGGAACTGCTGAAAGCGCGGCGGGCGTCCTTGCCTGGCCGTCCGCCGCTTAAGGCTCAACGTTCGTCGTAGCTCACCACCACGCGGTCGCTGATCGGATGGCATTGGCACGTCAGCACGAAACCGTCGCGGATTTCGTGCTCTTCGAGCGTGTAGTTCTTTTCCATCTTCACTTCGCCTTCCAGCACCTTCGCGCGGCAAGTGCAGCAGACGCCGCCCTTGCACGCGTAAGGCAGCGCGAGGCCGGCTCGCAGGCCGACGTCGAGCACGCTCACGCCCTGATACGGCAGGCGCAGCTTGCGGCGTTTCCCGTCGAGCACGATTTCGAGGTCGGCGGCCGGTGTGTCTTCGGTGATTTCGACCGGCGGCACGCCCGCCTGCGGCAGCGGCGAGCCGAAGCGCTCCACGTGCACCTTTTCCGCTGGCACGCCAGCGGCTTTCAGTGCGGCTTCGGCGGCGTCCATCATCGGACCGGGGCCGCAAATGAAGGCCTCGTCGATCGCCTCGGCCGGTAGCAGATTCTCGATGAAGGCCGCGCACTTTGCCTGATCGAGCACGCCGTTGAACAGCTCAACGTCCTGCAGATCGTCGGACAGCACGTGATAGAGCACGAAGCGATTCATGAAGCGGTTCTTCAGATCCTCGAGCTCTTCCGCGAACATGATCTGATCGACGCTGCGGTTGCCGTACACGAGCGTGAAGGTGCTGCGCGGTTCGACTTCGAGCGTCGTCTTGATGATGGCCAGCACCGGCGTAATGCCCGAACCGCCTGAGAACGCCAGGTATTGCTGGCCCTGATCGGCGTTCAGGTGGGTGAAGAAGCGCCCGTCCGGCGTCATGACCTCGATCGTGTGGCCGGGCTGCAGCGTGTCGAAGGCGAAGTTCGAGAAGCGCCCGCCGCGTACGCGTTTGATGCCGATGCGCAGTTCGCCGTCGCGATCGTAATCGGTGACGCCGACGCAGATCGAATACGAACGACGCGTTTCCTCACCATCGATATGCGTCTTCAGCGTGACGAACTGGCCTTGCGTGAAGCGATAGTGGTCGCGCAGTTCGGCGGGGACTTCGAAGGCGACCGAAACCGAATCGGCGGTTTCGGGCCGCACTTCGCGGATACGCAGCGGGTGAAATTGCGGGGTGGCCATGTCAGTATGGTTTGAAGTAGTCGAAGGGTTCGCGGCAGTCGAGGCAGCGGTACAAGGCTTTGCAGGCGGTCGAGCCGAATTGCGCGAGACGCTCGGTATGCGCCGAACCGCAACGCGGACACGACGGCGCGGGCAGCGCGCGGGGCACGAAGCGCATCACTTTTTCCTGCACGGGCGCGGGCGAGCCGCAATTGCCCGTGGGCGGCGCGATACCGTAGGCGCGCAGCTTTTCGCGTGCCTCGGCGGTCATCCAGTCAGTGGTCCAGGCCGGTGCCAGCACCGTGGCGATCCGATAAGGCGTGAGTTCCGCCACCTCGAGCGCATGCGCGACGTCCTCGGCAATCTGCGACATGGCCGGGCAACCGGAGTAGGTCGGCGTGATCACGACTTCAAGCGTGCCGTCGGCGGCGCGCCGCACGTCGCGCAGAATACCGAGCTCGCGAATCGACACCACCGGAATCTCCGGATCGGGCACCGTTTCGAGAACGGCCCATGCGCGTTCGAGCGCGGCGTCGGTCGTGTCGGTCATGTCGGTCGTGCGAAGGGCAGTCGAAGTCGTCATCGTCGGATTACCAGGTGGCGCCGGGATGCTGGCGTGCGAGGCTCTGCATTTCGGCCAACACGAAACCCATGTGCTCGGAATGCTCGCCGTGCTTGCCAGCCGTGATGTGCTTGACAGGTTCGGGCAGCGTCAAGGTAGCTTCGTCGAGCGTGGCGCGCACGTCGGCGAGCCATGCCGCTTCGAGGTCCGATGTCAACGGGCCGATGCCGGCGGCCGCGATGGTCTGCTCGAC
Organism: Paraburkholderia sp. FT54; assembly: GCF_031585635.1. Lineage (NCBI taxonomy): Bacteria > Pseudomonadati > Pseudomonadota > Betaproteobacteria > Burkholderiales > Burkholderiaceae > Paraburkholderia > Paraburkholderia sp. FT54. The sequence continues at coordinate 238,504 of NZ_CP134195.1, forward strand.
GGCGTCAGTGCTGAAGAACTCCCGCGTGTACGGCACCAGATAGTCCAGTGCGGCTTGCGCGCGGCGATGCGATTCTTCGGTGCCGTCGCCGAAACGGATCAGCCACTCGCGTGCGTGGTGCACGTGATAGCTGGTTTCCTTGATCGACTTCGATGCGATCGCCGCCAACTGATCGTCGGCGGATGCCGTGAGCGCTGTCCACAGATGCGCCATCAACGTCGAATAGAGGAAATTGCGCACGATCGTGACCGCGTAGTCCTTCTCGGCTTTCGCCGTGGCCGACAGCGGGCCGACATGCGGCAATTCGGCGAGCGTGTAGTTGGCGAACTCGCGCTCGGCGCGAAAGTACGCGTAGTCGTCTTCCGTGCGGTTTTTGCCGGTGAGCTGCTGCTCGAGCGACGCGGCATGCGTATACAGCAGGCGCGCCTGGCCGATCAGGTCAAGGCTCATGTTCGACAGCGCGATGTCCTCTTCGAGGATCGGGCCGTGGCCGCACCACTCGGTATTACGCTGACCGAGGATCAGCGCGGTATCCGCAAGGCGCAGCACGTATTGGAGATGTTGAGGCGTGATGTCCATGGCCGCGCTTACATGTGGTTGACTTCGTCGGGGAGCGTGTAGAACGTCGGGTGGCGGTAAATCTTGTCGCCAGCCGGTTCGAACAGCTCCGCCTTGTCTTCCGGCGCGGACGCCGTAATCGCCGACGACGGCACCACCCAGATGCTCACGCCTTCCTGGCGGCGCGTGTAGACGTCGCGCGCCATGCGCAGCGCCATCGGCGCGTCGGCGGCGTGCAGGCTACCGCAGTGTTTGTGGTCGAGTCCCTGCTTGCTGCGCACGAAGACTTCCCAAATCGGCCATTCCTTGTTCATTGCAGATCTCCTGATTCTTTGTCCGGCATATCGCGCGGGTTAGGCGGCGTGCTGTTGTGCGCGCTGGCGCTGTTTTTCGGCGTGGGCGAGGGCGGCTTCGCGGACCCAGGCGCCGTCGTCGTGAGCTTTGACGCGGGTGGCGAGACGCTCGCGATTGCACGGGCCGTCGCCATTCACCACGCGCCAGAACTCTTCCCAGTCGATGTCGCCGTAGTCGTGATGGCCGCGCGCTTCGTTCCACTTCAGGTCCGGGTCGGGAAGCGTGACGCCGAGCACTTTGGCCTGGTCGACGGTGGCGTCGACGAATTTCTGGCGCAGGTCGTCGTTCGAGATGCGCTTGATGCCCCATTTCGACGACTGGTTGCTGTGGATCGAATCCTTATCGCTCGGGCCGAACATCATCAGCACCGGCCACCACCAGCGATTCACGGCCTGCTGGACCAGTTCACGCTGCGCTTCGGTGCCGGACATCATCGACATGAGCGCGTCGAAACCCTGGCGTTGGTGGAACGACTCTTCCTTGCAGATGCGGATCATGGCGCGTGCATACGGGCCGTAAGTGCAACGGCACAGGGGAATCTGGTTCATGATCGCCGCGCCGTCCACCAGCCAGCCGATCACGCCGACGTCCGCCCATGTGGGCGTCGGGTAATTAAAGATGCTCGAGTATTTGGCTTTGCCCGAGTGCAGCGCCGCGATCAGCTGATCGCGCGATACGCCCAGCGTTTCCGCCGCGCTATATAAATAAAGGCCGTGGCCGGCTTCGTCCTGCACTTTGGCGAGCAGGATCGCCTTGCGCTTCAGGCTAGGCGCGCGCGTGATCCAGTTACCCTCCGGCAGCATGCCGACGATTTCCGAATGCGCGTGTTGCGAGATTTGCCGGACCAGCGTCTTACGGTAAGCCTCCGGCATCCAGTCCTGAGCTTCGATCTTGCCGTCGGCGGCCATGACCGCGTCGAATTGCGTCTGCTCGGACGAGTCCGCGCCCGCATCCAGCGGGGCGACATTGCCGGGAATATCCAGGGATTGCGTGTACATGGGGACGCTCTCTGCGGAAGTTGTCTGTGTGCGCACAGTATAAGCCAACCGACCGGTCGGTTAATAAATTTTTTGAGATAGGTCGATCGGGCCGATAGGGGAGGAGCGGACTCGTTACACAGGCGTTTCGTCTGTGCCGACGCCCCGCCCCCACACTAAACCTATAAAATTGCGAATTGGCCGCGATGTGCGGCCTTCCTGCATCCCCCGGTACTCATGTTACGTCTAAGCGAAATCAAACTTCCGCTCGATCATCCCGACAGTGTCCTCGAAGCCGCCGTGCATGCTCGCCTCGCGGAACTCGGCGTGGCCGCGGACGGGCTCGTCCGATACACCGTGTTTCGCCGCGCGCACGATGCGCGCAAGCGCGCCGACATCAAGCTCACCTACATCGTCGATGTCGAAGTCAGGGATGAAGCGGCGGCGCTCAAGCGGCTCTCCGATGTGCCGCACTGCGGCGTGACGCCTGACATGACGTACCGCTTCGTCGCCCAAGCGCCGGCGCAGATGACCGCGCTGCGCCCGGTCGTGATCGGCATGGGTCCGTGCGGCCTGTTCGCCGGGTTGATCCTGGCGCAAATGGGCTTCCGGCCGATCATCCTCGAGCGCGGCAAGGCCGTGCGCGAGCGCACCAAGGACACGTTCGGCCTGTGGCGCAAGTCAGTGCTCAATCCCGAGTCGAATGTGCAGTTCGGTGAAGGCGGCGCGGGCACCTTCTCGGACGGCAAGCTGTATAGCCAGATCAAGGATCCAAAGCACTACGGTCGCAAGGTGCTCGACGAATTCGTGCGGGCCGGCGCGCCGGAAGACATTCTGTTTCTTAGCCGGCCGCATATCGGCACGTTCCGGCTGGTAAGCATGGTCGAAAAAATGCGCGCGACCATCCACGAACTGGGTGGCGAGGTGCGTTTCGAAACCCGCGTCGACGATATCGAGATCGACGAGGGCAAGGTGCGCGGGTTAAAGCTGTCCACCGGGGAAACGCTGCGCTGCGATCATGTGGTGCTGGCGGTCGGTCACAGTGCGCGCGACACCTTCCAGATGCTGAACGACCGTGGCGTCTATATTGAGGCGAAGCCGTTTTCACTCGGGTTCCGGATTGAACATCCGCAGGGTTTGATCGATCGCAGCCGTTTCGGCAAGTTTGCCGGTCACAAGCAGCTTGGCGCCGCCGACTATAAGGTGGTGCATCACTGCAGCAACGGCCGCGCCGTCTACAGCTTTTGCATGTGCCCGGGCGGCACCGTGGTGGCGGCGACGTCCGAGCCGGGTCGCGTCGTGACCAACGGCATGAGTCAGTATTCGCGGGCGGAGCGGAACGCCAACGCGGGGATCGTCGTCGGTATTACGCCGGATGACTATCCGGGCGGCCCGCTCGCCGGCATTGCTTTTCAGCGCAAGTGGGAAGAGCGGGCTTTCGAGCTTGGCGGCGGCAACTATATGGCGCCGGGCCAGCTGGTCGGCGACTTTATCGCCGGCCGGCCGTCCACATCGCTAGGTTCGGTGGTGCCGTCGTACAAACCCGGCGTACATCCGACCGATCTCAGCACCGCGCTTCCCGACTACGTGATCGAGGCCATTCGCGAAGCCTTGCCGCAGATGGACAAGAAGATTGCCGGCTTTGCGATGCACGACGCGGTGCTGACCGGCGTCGAGACGAGAACGTCGTCGCCCATTCGCGTGCGTCGGCGGGACGACTATCAGAGCATGAATGTCGAAGGTCTGTATCCGGCTGGCGAAGGCGCTGGGTATGCCGGCGGCATCTACTCGGCGGCCATCGACGGGATCGAAGTCGCTGAAGCGCTCGCGTTGAAGATGGCCGGGGCGCAGGCGGCCTGAGTCGATAGGGACGGAATGCCGTCGCGCCCGGCCGCGACGGCCGTGGCGATCGGGCACAATGCTCGTTTCGCCTCGAACCGACTACCTGAATGACCATTCGCACCCTAGCTGCCGCATGCGGCGCAGCGCTGCTGGCCCAATTTGCCGTCTCCCCAACCGTTTTCGCCGCCGACGCCCCAGTGCATTGGGTCACTGCTTGGGCAACAGCGCTGCAACCCATCCCACAGCGGGCGGACTTGCCGCCGCTCTATCGCGCACCAGAAGTAGCCGGGCGGACCGTGCGCCAGATTGTCTATCCGACGTTGTCCGGAAAGTCGGCGCGGGTCCACCTTAGCAACCAGTACGGCAAAACGCCGCTGGTCATCGAAGATCTGCGCATCGCACGCTCGGCGGGCGGCGCGGCCGTGGTCAGTGGTGGTGAGGCGCGCGTGACGTTCGGCGGCAAGAGCGCGGTATCGATTCCGCCGGGCGGCGAACTGGACAGCGACCCGGTCGCCATTGATATTGCCGAAGCTGCTCCCTACGCGGTCAGCGTTTTTATGGGGCCGGAGCAGCGGATTATGGCTTGGCACCGCGTGTCGAGCCAGGTGAACTACGTTTCGGCGCCGGGTAATCACACGGCGGACGCCTCTGCGGAAGCGTTTCGCGGTCGGTTTACGCAATATGTGTGGATGAGCGGATTGTCGGTGGACGCGGCGCCTGCTTCTGCGGCCGTCGCCGCGATTGGCGATTCGATCACCGATGGCATGCGCTCCAGTCTGAACCAGAATCGCCGCTGGCCGGACGCGTTGGCCCGCCGGTTTGCCGCTAGCGGCAACCGGTCGACTGCGATCGTCAATCTGGGAATTAGCGGCAACCGCTTGCTGAGCGACTCCCCTTGCTACGGCGACGCGCTCGCGACGCGCTTCGAGCGCGACGTGCTCGCGCGGCCCGGCGTCAAGACGGCGATTCTGCTGATCGGCATCAACGACATCAACTTCGCGTCAATGCCGCCGCGTGGCGGTCTCGACTGCGACTTCCCGCACACCTCGGTGACGGCTGCCGACCTGATCGCCGGATACCAGCGGTTGATCGCCGCCGCTCGGCACGCCGGCGTGAAGGTCTTCGGCGCGACCTTGACGCCGGCGTCGCTTCCGCCGCAGCGAGAAAACATCCGGCGCGCCGTCAACCAGTGGATTCGGACCAGCCATGCTTTCGACGGCGTCGTGGACTTCGACGCTGCGCTGCGTGATCCGGCGCAGCCGGATCGCCTGCAGCGCAACTTTGACAGCGGCGACCACATCCATCCTGGCGACGCGGGCTACTCAGCAATGGCCGAGGCAGTTCCGATGGACGCGGTGGTGAAATCAGCCCACAAGTGAGCCGTCAAAAAAGATTTCGGTCGAACCCTTGTCATATAGCTGATGTTGACCTAAGATTCGCCTCCTCGTTTGCGAACGAGGGCCGCGGCAGAAACCAGCGGCCGTAACGTCAACAAGGTTTTAAGCGAAAGCGAAAAATGTTGTTGACGAAACGAAAAAGAGCCTTCATAATCTCGTTTCTCTGCTGCAGATGCAGCGACGCAGAACGAAGCGGTGCCGGGTGGTTGAAGTGTGGTGCTGGTTTGGTAGTGAATGCGTAACCGATCTTTAAAAATTAACAGCCGATAAGTGTGGGCGCTTGATGCGCGACGCGAGGCGGATCCTCCGGGGTCTGCCGCAAAGCGAAAGTATCAAGTCTCACACAGTAATGAAAGGAAGGTTTTTTCATCGCGAGATGGAAAGATCATTCGTCAGTACGTTGAGTGAGCGACCGGTTCTTAACTGAACCGAAAACAGTAACAGGTTTGAACTGAAGAGTTTGATCCTGGCTCAGATTGAACGCTGGCGGCATGCCTTACACATGCAAGTCGAACGGCAGCACGGGGGCAACCCTGGTGGCGAGTGGCGAACGGGTGAGTAATACATCGGAACGTGTCCTGTAGTGGGGGATAGCCCGGCGAAAGCCGGATTAATACCGCATGCGATCTGCGGATGAAAGCGGGGGATCTTCGGACCTCGCGCTGCAGGGGCGGCCGATGGCAGATTAGCTAGTTGGTGGGGTAAAGGCCTACCAAGGCGACGATCTGTAGCTGGTCTGAGAGGACGACCAGCCACACTGGGACTGAGACACGGCCCAGACTCCTACGGGAGGCAGCAGTGGGGAATTTTGGACAATGGGGGCAACCCTGATCCAGCAATGCCGCGTGTGTGAAGAAGGCCTTCGGGTTGTAAAGCACTTTTGTCCGGAAAGAAATCCTCTGCCCTAATACGGCGGGGGGATGACGGTACCGGAAGAATAAGCACCGGCTAACTACGTGCCAGCAGCCGCGGTAATACGTAGGGTGCAAGCGTTAATCGGAATTACTGGGCGTAAAGCGTGCGCAGGCGGTTCGCTAAGACAGATGTGAAATCCCCGGGCTTAACCTGGGAACTGCATTTGTGACTGGCGGGCTAGAGTATGGCAGAGGGGGGTAGAATTCCACGTGTAGCAGTGAAATGCGTAGAGATGTGGAGGAATACCGATGGCGAAGGCAGCCCCCTGGGCCAATACTGACGCTCATGCACGAAAGCGTGGGGAGCAAACAGGATTAGATACCCTGGTAGTCCACGCCCTAAACGATGTCAACTAGTTGTCGGGTCTTCATTGACTTGGTAACGTAGCTAACGCGTGAAGTTGACCGCCTGGGGAGTACGGTCGCAAGATTAAAACTCAAAGGAATTGACGGGGACCCGCACAAGCGGTGGATGATGTGGATTAATTCGATGCAACGCGAAAAACCTTACCTACCCTTGACATGTATGGAATCCTGCTGAGAGGTGGGAGTGCCCGAAAGGGAGCCATAACACAGGTGCTGCATGGCTGTCGTCAGCTCGTGTCGTGAGATGTTGGGTTAAGTCCCGCAACGAGCGCAACCCTTGTCCCTAGTTGCTACGCAAGAGCACTCTAGGGAGACTGCCGGTGACAAACCGGAGGAAGGTGGGGATGACGTCAAGTCCTCATGGCCCTTATGGGTAGGGCTTCACACGTCATACAATGGTCGGAACAGAGGGTCGCCAACCCGCGAGGGGGAGCCAATCCCAGAAAACCGATCGTAGTCCGGATCGCACTCTGCAACTCGAGTGCGTGAAGCTGGAATCGCTAGTAATCGCGGATCAGCATGCCGCGGTGAATACGTTCCCGGGTCTTGTACACACCGCCCGTCACACCATGGGAGTGGGTTTTACCAGAAGTGGCTAGTCTAACCGCAAGGAGGACGGTCACCACGGTAGGATTCATGACTGGGGTGAAGTCGTAACAAGGTAGCCGTATCGGAAGGTGCGGCTGGATCACCTCCTTTCTCGAGCTGGACGTGTCGAACGTTGAGCGCTCACGCTTATCGGCTGTGAAAATGGACAGACTCAGGGGTCTGTAGCTCAGTCGGTTAGAGCACCGTCTTGATAAGGCGGGGGTCGATGGTTCGAATCCATCCAGACCCACCAAAGTCTTGTCTGGTGTGCTGATCGTCTAAAAACCTCTGGGGTATCTGTATGACTGGGGGATTAGCTCAGCTGGGAGAGCACCTGCTTTGCAAGCAGGGGGTCGTCGGTTCGATCCCGTCATCCTCCACCAATCCTCAATGCCGGTTTTACTGCGGCAGACCTTGAAAGGGGTTTGCGGTGTAGTGAAACAGGCATTGGCGATTGAGCCAGTCAGAGTGACATGAAACAGGGTTTTATGTCGGCTGTCGTTCTTTAACAATCAGGAAGAAGTAGTAAAGAGATTCACGAAAGCATACTTAGAGATGGGTGTGCGAGTAGGTGAATCAGGGTTGTGATTGTATCAATGTATGAAAAGAGAGATCGAAAGATCGCTTTTGGAATACGGCGCAACACGAATACTCAACCTGTAGCGGGCGTGGCGAGCGTGTGATTCCCAGTGGATCACACAGGAGACACACCCGTTATAGGGTCAAGCGAACAAGTGCATGTGGTGGATGCCTTGGCGATCACAGGCGATGAAGGACGCGGTAGCCTGCGAAAAGCGGTGGGGAGCTGGCAAACGAGCTTTGATCCACCGATATCCGAATGGGGAAACCCGGCCCGTATGGGTCATCCATGACTGAATCCATAGGTCATGTGAAGCGAACGCGGTGAACTGAAACATCTAAGTAACCGCAGGAAAAGAAATCAACCGAGATTCCCAGAGTAGTGGCGAGCGAAATGGGACCAGCCTGTACTCTTTATCTTCATTGTTAGTCGAAGGCTCTGGAAAGTGCCGCCATAGCAGGTGATAGCCCTGTAGACGAAAACAGCGAGGAAGAACTAGGTGTACGGAAAGTAGGGCGGGACACGTGAAATCCTGTCTGAAGATGGGGGGACCATCCTCCAAGGCTAAATACTCGTGATCGACCGATAGTGAACCAGTACCGTGAGGGAAAGGCGAAAAGAACCCCGGGAGGGGAGTGAAACAGATCCTGAAACCGCATGCATACAAACAGTCGGAGCCTCGCAAGGGGTGACGGCGTACCTTTTGTATAATGGGTCAGCGACTTACATTCAGTGGCAAGCTTAACCGATTAGGGCAGGCGTAGCGAAAGCGAGTCCGAACAGGGCGTTCAGTCGCTGGGTGTAGACCCGAAACCAGGTGATCTATCCATGGCCAGGATGAAGGTGCGGTAACACGTACTGGAGGTCCGAACCCACTAACGTTGAAAAGTTAGGGGATGAGCTGTGGATAGGGGTGAAAGGCTAAACAAACCTGGAAATAGCTGGTTCTCTCCGAAAACTATTTAGGTAGTGCCTCGTGTATCACCTTCGGGGGTAGAGCACTGTCATGGTTGTGGGGTCCATTGCGGATTACTACGCCATAGCAAACTCCGAATACCGAAGAGTGCAATCACGGGAGACAGACATCGGGTGCTAACGTCCGGTGTCAAGAGGGAAACAACCCAGACCGCCAGCTAAGGTCCCCAAATATTGCTAAGTGGGAAACGAAGTGGGAAGGCTAAAACAGTCAGGAGGTTGGCTTAGAAGCAGCCATCCTTTAAAGAAAGCGTAATAGCTCACTGATCGAGTCGTCCTGCGCGGAAGATGTAACGGGGCTAAGCAATATACCGAAGCTGCGGATGCACATTTATGTGCATGGTAGGAGAGCGTTCCGTAAGCCTGCGAAGGTGCACTGGAAAGTGTGCTGGAGGTATCGGAAGTGCGAATGCTGACATGAGTAGCGATAAAGGGGGTGAAAGGCCCCCTCGCCGTAAGCCCAAGGTTTCCTACGCAACGTTCATCGGCGTAGGGTGAGTCGGCCCCTAAGGCGAGGCAGAAATGCGTAGCTGATGGGAAGCAGGTTAATATTCCTGCACCATTGTTGAATGCGATGGGGGGACGGATCGCGGAAGGTTGTCCGGGTGTTGGAAGTCCCGGTCCTTGCATTGGAGAAGGCGCTTTGGCAAATCCGGGCGCGGAATTCAAGGGTGCGAGGCCAGTCGCTCAGGCGACGAAGCAATCGGAAGTGGTTCCAGGAAAAGCCTCTAAGCTTCAGTTCAACAAGACCGTACCGCAAACCGACACAGGTGGGCGAGATGAGTATTCTAAGGCGCTTGAGAGAACTCGGGAGAAGGAACTCGGCAAATTGGTACCGTAACTTCGGGATAAGGTACGCCCCTGTAGCCTGACTGGCCTGCGCCAGAAGGGTGAAGGGGTTGCAATAAACTGGTGGCTGCGACTGTTTAATAAAAACACAGCACTCTGCAAACACGAAAGTGGACGTATAGGGTGTGACGCCTGCCCGGTGCCGGAAGATTAAATGATGGGGTGCAAGCTCTTGATTGAAGTCCCGGTAAACGGCGGCCGTAACTATAACGGTCCTAAGGTAGCGAAATTCCTTGTCGGGTAAGTTCCGACCTGCACGAATGGCGTAACGATGGCCACACTGTCTCCTCCCGAGACTCAGCGAAGTTGAAGTGTTTGTGATGATGCAATCTCCCCGCGGCTAGACGGAAAGACCCCATGAACCTTTACTGTAGCTTTGCATTGGACTTTGAACCGGTCTGTGTAGGATAGGTGGGAGGCTTTGAAGCGTGGACGCCAGTCTGCGTGGAGCCATCCTTGAAATACCACCCTGGTTTGTTTGAGGTTCTAACCTTGGTCCGTGATCCGGATCGGGGACAGTGCATGGTAGGCAGTTTGACTGGGGCGGTCTCCTCCCAAAGTGTAACGGAGGAGTACGAAGGTACGCTAGGTACGGTCGGAAATCGTGCTGATAGTGCAATGGCATAAGCGTGCTTAACTGCGAGACCGACAAGTCGAGCAGGTGCGAAAGCAGGTCATAGTGATCCGGTGGTTCTGTATGGAAGGGCCATCGCTCAACGGATAAAAGGTACTCTGGGGATAACAGGCTGATACCGCCCAAGAGTTCATATCGACGGCGGTGTTTGGCACCTCGATGTCGGCTCATCTCATCCTGGGGCTGTAGCCGGTCCCAAGGGTATGGCTGTTCGCCATTTAAAGAGGTACGTGAGCTGGGTTTAAAACGTCGTGAGACAGTTTGGTCCCTATCTGCCGTGGGCGCTGGATATTTGAAGGGGGCTGCTCCTAGTACGAGAGGACCGGAGTGGACGAACCTCTGGTGTACCGGTTGTCACGCCAGTGGCATCGCCGGGTAGCTATGTTCGGAAGAGATAACCGCTGAAAGCATCTAAGCGGGAAACTCGCCTTAAGATGAGATATCCCCGGGGCTTCGAGCCCCTTGAAGGGTCGTTCAAGACCAGGACGTTGATAGGTCAGGTGTGGAAGCGCAGTAATGCGTTAAGCTAACTGATACTAATTGCCCGTAAGGCTTGATCCTATAACAGGTGTGTTTCGTCATGAGTTAGTGCTTCAGCACTTACTCAGGACAACCCCCGAAGGGGGCAGGGCGCTGGAATGACCAGAGGCGCTCGCAGAACGCACGGTTGAGATCAGTGTTGTGCGAATTGATACACACAGACAACACAACCCCAACAGCTTCACCCCTGGTGAGCATCACCAGAAACTACTTCTTCCCGATTGGTTGTGCTGTCCCACAGACAGCATGACAACAAGTCATGCCTGATGACCATAGCGAGTCGGTCCCACCCCTTCCCATCCCGAACAGGACCGTGAAACGACTCCACGCCGATGATAGTGCGGATTACCCGTGTGAAAGTAGGTAATCGTCAGGCTCCCCAGCAGCATCAGAAACCCCACCCAAAAAAGGTGGGGTTTCTGCGTTTACGGAAGCGTTGAAATCACTATATAAGTGAGAGCCTTGGGTTTGGAACGATCAAGCAAGTCTTGACAATAAGCGGTTGTTCCCCCATAATCATCAGTTCTCTGCGGAGGGGTGCCCGAGTGGCTAAAGGGGGCAGACTGTAAATCTGTTGGCTTACGCCTACGTTGGTTCGAATCCAACCTCCTCCACCAGAATGCAAGTTGTAGCAGTTGTTGGGAATCCATGGATCCTTGCGGGTGTAGCTCAATGGTAGAGCAGAAGCCTTCCAAGCTTACGACGAGGGTTCGATTCCCTTCACCCGCTCCAGCATTGGAGAAGTAGCGCCCATGTGGCTCAGTGGTAGAGCACTCCCTTGGTAAGGGAGAGGTCGGCAGTTCGATCCTGCCCATGGGCACCAGAAGTACTTAGTGATTGTTTGCGCCCGGCGCAACGTACGGAAAAATCCTCTTAGGAGTCGAAAATGGCCAAGGGTAAGTTTGAGCGGACCAAGCCGCACGTGAACGTCGGCACGATCGGTCACGTTGACCACGGCAAGACCACGCTGACGGCAGCGATCACGACGGTTCTGACGCAGAAGTTTGGCGGCGAAGCGAAGGCATACGACCAGATCGACGCGGCACCGGAAGAAAAGGCACGTGGTATCACGATCAACACGGCACACGTCGAGTACGAAACGGCTAACCGCCACTACGCGCACGTCGACTGCCCGGGCCACGCTGACTATGTGAAGAACATGATCACGGGTGCAGCGCAGATGGACGGCGCGATCCTGGTGTGCTCGGCCGCTGACGGCCCGATGCCGCAAACGCGTGAGCACATCCTGCTGGCGCGCCAGGTTGGCGTGCCGTACATCATCGTGTTCCTGAACAAGTGCGACATGGTGGACGACGCCGAGCTGCTGGAACTGGTCGAGATGGAAGTTCGCGAACTTCTGTCGAAGTACGACTTCCCGGGCGACGACACGCCGATCATCAAGGGTTCGGCCAAACTGGCGCTGGAAGGCGACAAGGGCGAGCTGGGCGAAGTGGCGATCATGAATCTGGCCGACGCGCTGGATACGTACATCCCGACGCCGGAGCGCGCAGTGGACGGCGCGTTCCTGATGCCGGTGGAAGACGTGTTCTCGATCTCGGGTCGCGGCACGGTGGTGACGGGTCGCGTTGAGCGCGGCGTCGTGAAGGTCGGCGAGGAAATCGAAATCGTTGGTATCAAGCCGACGGTGAAGACGACCTGCACGGGCGTGGAAATGTTCCGCAAGCTGCTCGATCAAGGTCAGGCAGGCGACAACGTGGGTATCCTGCTGCGCGGCACGAAGCGTGAAGACGTGGAGCGTGGCCAGGTGCTGGCGAAGCCGGGTTCGATCAACCCGCACACGCACTTCACGGCTGAAGTGTACGTGCTGAGCAAGGACGAAGGCGGCCGCCACACGCCGTTCTTCAACAACTACCGTCCGCAGTTCTACTTCCGTACGACGGACGTGACGGGCTCGATCGAGTTGCCGAAGGACAAGGAAATGGTCATGCCGGGCGACAACGTGTCGATCACGGTGAAGCTGATCAACCCGATCGCGATGGAAGAAGGTCTGCGTTTCGCCATCCGCGAAGGCGGCCGTACGGTCGGCGCAGGTGTGGTTGCCAAGATTCTCGAGTAACGCCAGATAGTTCTCGTTAATCGGTAGTTTCGGGGTTGGCGGTGTCGTCAGCCCCAAATGGTTTAGGGGTATAGCTCAACTGGCAGAGCGTCGGTCTCCAAAACCGAAGGTTGGGGGTTCGATTCCCTCTGCCCCTGCCAACTCTCGCGCCGTATGTGGCGCTTCGTTAAGGTGTTATGGCGAATCCTTCCGTCGAAACTGTAAATACATCCGGCGACAAGCTGATGCTCGTCGCGGGCGTATTGCTGGTCTTGGCCGGGTTCGTGGGGTTCTTCTGGCTTAGTGGCCAGGAATGGTACGTCCGCGGAGCTGCCTTGGCTGTTGGTGCGATCGCGGGTGTTGCAGTCGGTCTTCTCTCCGCGCCTGGCAAGGGTTTCATCGCTTTCGCCAAAGATTCGTACAAGGAAGTCCGCAAGGTTGTTTGGCCGACTCGCAAAGAGGCTACCCAGACAACGCTCGTAGTGTTCGGCTTCGTGTTCGTCATGGCGATCTTTCTGTGGATCAGTGATAAATCCATCGAATGGGCGATTTTCTCGGTGATTCTGGGTTGGAAATGATATGAGCGATACTCCGGCATCCCCGAGTGGCAAACGTTGGTACGTCGTGCACGCCTACTCCGGCATGGAGAAGAGCGTGCAACGTGCGCTCCAGGAGCGCATCGAACGTGCTGGCATGCAAGACCGGTTCGGTCAAATCCTCGTTCCGACTGAAGAGGTCGTCGAGGTGAAAGGCGGTCACAAGTCGGTGACCGAGCGTCGTTTCTTCCCGGGCTATGTGCTCGTTGAAATGGAAATGACTGACGAGACGTGGCACCTCGTGAAAAACACGGCAAAGGTGACGGGTTTCGTAGGCGGTGCGCGTAATCGTCCGAGTCCGATTTCCCCGCGGGAAGTCGAGAAGATCATGTCGCAAATGCAGGAAGGCGTGGAGAAGCCGCGTCCGAAGACCCTGTTCGAAGTTGGCGAGATGGTGCGGGTGAAGGATGGTCCGTTCACGGATTTCAACGGCAGCGTCGAAGAAGTGAACTACGAAAAGTCACGCGTCCGTGTTTCCGTTACAATCTTCGGCCGCGCAACGCCGGTCGAGCTGGAATTCGGCCAGGTCGAAAAGTTGTAATCCAGAATTTTGCGGAGCGCGCCAGTCGGCGCGTTCCGTATTTCGCGCTTACGGTCCGCGTAATGGCCGTTGAGGAGCGTCAGTACCCAATTTTGCGGTGAACGCGCGCTACTACTCACTGAACGCTCGCATGTATCGTGCGGTGTTCCAAAGAGGCTTTCAACATGGCAAAGAAAATTATCGGCTTTATCAAGCTGCAGATTCCTGCAGGTAAAGCCAATCCGTCGCCGCCGGTTGGTCCGGCACTGGGTCAACGCGGCCTGAACATCATGGAGTTCTGCAAGGCGTTCAACGCGCAGACTCAAGCACTGGAACCGGGTCTGCCGATTCCGGTTGTGATCACAGCGTTCGCGGACAAGAGCTTCACGTTCGTTCTGAAGACGCCGCCGGCAACGGTTCTGATCAAGAAGGCAGCGAAGATCGACAAGGGTTCGAGCAAGCCGCATACCGACAAGGTCGGCAAGATCACCCGCGCTCAAGCTGAAGACATCGCCAAGACCAAGATGCCCGATCTGACGGCAGCTGATCTTGACGCAGCGGTTCGTACGATCGCTGGTAGCGCCCGCTCGATGGGCATCACCGTGGAGGGCGTGTAAATGGCTAAGCTTTCGAAGCGTCTGCAAGCATTTGCAGCCAAGGTTGATCGTCAGAAGCTGTACGCAATCGACGAAGCTCTGTCGCTCGTGAAGGAATGCGCAAGCGCGAAGTTCGACGAGTCGATCGACGTTGCGGTGCAACTCGGCATCGATGCAAAGAAGTCGGATCAAGTGGTTCGTGGCTCGGTCGTTCTGCCGGCAGGTACCGGTAAGTCGGTCCGTGTCGCTGTGTTCGCACAAGGCGAAAAGGCTGAGCAGGCTCGTGCAGCTGGCGCAGAAGTCGTCGGTATGGAAGACCTGGCTGAACAAGTCAAGGCCGGCAAGCTGGACTTCGACATCGTGATCGCTTCGCCGGACACGATGCGCGTTGTCGGTACCCTCGGTCAGATCCTCGGCCCGCGCGGCCTGATGCCGAATCCGAAGGTCGGTACGGTTACGCCGGACGTCGCGACCGCCGTGAAGAACGCCAAGGCTGGTCAGGTGCAATTCCGTGTCGACAAGGCCGGTATCATTCACGCCACCATCGGCCGTGCTTCGTTCGAGCCGACGGCTCTGCGCAGCAACCTGAACGCTCTCGTCGACGCGCTGCAAAAAGCAAAGCCGGCAACGAGCAAGGGTGTCTACCTGCGCAAGGTTGCGCTGTCGAGCACGATGGGTGTTGGCGTTCGCGTCGACCAGGCATCGATCGCGGCACAGTAATAGATTTCATCGCCTCGGCGTGAGTCGGGGCGGTTTTATGGGCTTTGGGCGGTCGTAAGGTGGCAGTTTGCATCGAGCGACCGGTTGTCAAAGACCGTTGGCGGGCACGCAGCTGGTAGGCGCGTCCTTAATGTAAAGCCAACGCAGATGGCGAACCCGAAAAGGTTTTGTAGTGATGAAGCCGGTTGATATCCGCAGCAACGCGGGACTCAGGCGGTCGAAATACTCCTGACTGGTCGGACGCCGTTATTGAACGCGGTACACAAGGCGCACGCTGCGTGTATCGAATCTGGAGGTTAACCGTGCCACTTAACAAAGAAAGCAAGCAGGCCGTCGTCGCTGAGGTTGCCGCGCAAGTCGCGAAAGCCCAGACCGTGGTTCTGGCTGAGTATCGTGGAATCGCGGTTGGCGATCTGACCAAGCTGCGCGCGAAAGCGCGTGAGCAACAGGTTTACCTTCGCGTGTTGAAAAACACGTTGGCGCGTCGCGCCGTCGAAGGTACCCCGTTTGCTCCGCTGGCAGAGCAGATGACTGGTCCGTTGATCTACGGCATCTCGGAAGATGCAATTGCTGCTGCTAAGGTCGTCAACGACTTCGGCAAAACCAATGACAAGTTGATCATCAAGGCCGGTTCCTACGAAGGCAAGGTGATGGACAAGGCTGGCGTGCAAGCGCTGGCAAACATCCCGAGCCGCGAAGAACTGCTCTCCAAGCTGTTGTACGTTATGCAAGCACCTGTTTCCGGCTTTGCGCGCGCTTTGGCCGCGCTGGCAGAAAAGAAACAAGGCGAAGAAACCGCTGCGTAATGCACTTCAGTCGAGCGTGATTGATCGCTGGCTGTATCCGAATTCAATTTAGGAGTATTTCAAATGGCAATCGCAAAAGAAGACATCCTCGAGGCAGTAAGCTCGATGTCGGTTCTGGAACTGAACGAGCTGGTCAAGGCGTTCGAAGAAAAGTTTGGCGTGTCGGCGGCTGCTGTTGCAGTGGCAGGCCCGGCAGGCGGCGGCGCTGCTGCAGCTGCTGAAGAGCAAACCGAATTCACGGTCAACCTGACGGAAGTCGGCGCGAACAAGGTTTCGGTCATTAAGGCTGTTCGTGAACTGACGGGCCTCGGCCTGAAGGAAGCGAAGGACCTGGTTGACGGTGCACCGAAGCCTGTTAAGGAAGCGGTACCGAAGGCTGCTGCTGAAGAAGCCAAGAAGAAGCTGGAAGAAGCCGGCGCGAAAGCTGAAATCAAGTAAGTTTCAGCGCGCTGTGCGAAGGCTGGCGGTTTTCCACCGCCGGCCTTTTTGTGCTTTGTGGGGACCACGTTTTTGCCAGCCAGTTTCGGCAAGAACCGACGCCCCAGAAGCCAAAGAAAACCGCCATTCGGCAACATTGACCGGCGTTTCTCTTTGTCTTCTGAAGCGACTGCAGAAGGCAAGTTTGGTCGGGTAGCGGGCAACATAGGCATCCGCTGCCGTCAGCCAGCGGTTGGTAGCGGCCAACCACCAAGCTTCTAGGCTCGTTCAAGCCATCGGACGGCCATCGGGTCTCAGTCGGTGAACACTCGGGTTGTCTCATCAAGGTATCCTGCCTCGACAACAATGCCCGCCGTGATTCGGAGATCGTATGCAATATTCCTTCACCGAGAAGAAGCGTATTCGCAAGAGTTTTGCGAAGCGCCCCATCGTTCACCAAGTACCTTTCCTGCTGGCTACCCAGCTTGAATCATTCAGCACGTTTCTGCAAGCAGACACGTCGTCCACGCAACGCAAGCCGGAAGGCCTGCAGGCTGCGTTTACCTCGGTTTTCCCCATTGTTTCGCACAACGGGTTCGCTCGTCTAGAGTTCGTCAGCTACATGCTGTCGCCGCCGGCATTCAACATCAAGGAATGTCAGCAGCGCGGTTTGACGTACTGCTCGGCACTGCGCGCGAAAGTGCGCCTGGTGCTGCTCGACAAGGAATCGCCGAGCAAGCCGGTCGTCAAGGAAGTGAAGGAACAGGAAGTGTACATGGGCGAAATTCCGCTCATGACGCCGACGGGTTCGTTCGTCATCAACGGCACGGAACGTGTGATCGTTTCGCAGCTGCACCGTTCGCCCGGCGTGTTCTTCGAACACGACAAGGGCAAGACGCACAGCTCGGGCAAGCTCCTGTTCTCGGCACGTATCATTCCTTACCGCGGTTCGTGGCTCGATTTCGAGTTCGACCCGAAGGACGTGCTGTACTTCCGCGTCGACCGTCGCCGCAAGATGCCGGTCACGATCCTGCTGAAGGCAATCGGCCTCACGCCGGAACAGATCCTCGCAAACTTCTTCGTGTTCGACAATTTCACGCTGATGCCGGAAGGCGCTCAGATGGAATTCGTGCCGGAGCGTCTGCGTGGCGAAGTCGCGCGTTTCGACATCACGGACCGTGATGGCAACGTGATCGTCCAGAAGGACAAGCGGATCAACGCGAAGCACATTCGCGACCTCGACAACGCCAAGACCAAGTTCATCTCGGTTCCGGAAGACTATTTGCTCGGCCGCACGCTGGCAAAGAATGTCGTCGACGGCGACACCGGTGAAGTCATCGCCAACGCGAATGACGAAATCACGGAAACCGTCCTCGAGAAGCTGCGCGAGTCGAAGATCAAAGACATCCAGACGCTCTACACGAACGATCTGGATCAAGGTCCGTACATCTCGTCTACGCTGCGTATCGACGAAACCGCGGACAAGATGGCCGCGCGCATCGCGATCTACCGCATGATGCGTCCGGGCGAACCGCCGACCGAAGAAGCGGTCGAGGCGCTGTTTAACCGTCTGTTCTACAGCGAAGACGCATACGACCTGTCCAAGGTGGGTCGTATGAAGTTCAATCGCCGTGTCGGCCGCGACGAAATCGTCGGTCCGATGACGCTGCAAGACGACGACATCCTCGCCACGATCAAGATCCTGGTCGAGTTGCGCAACGGCAAGGGCGAAGTGGACGACATCGACCACTTGGGCAATCGTCGTGTGCGTTGCGTTGGCGAACTGGCGGAAAACCAGTTCCGCGCAGGTCTCGTGCGTGTCGAACGTGCTGTGAAGGAACGCCTCGGCCAGGCCGAAAGCGAAAACCTGATGCCGCACGACCTGATCAACTCGAAGCCGATTTCGTCGGCGATTCGCGAGTTCTTCGGTTCGTCGCAGCTGTCGCAGTTCATGGACCAAACGAACCCGCTTTCGGAAATTACCCACAAGCGCCGTGTTTCGGCACTTGGCCCGGGCGGTTTGACGCGTGAGCGCGCAGGCTTTGAAGTCCGCGACGTGCACCCGACTCACTACGGTCGTGTGTGCCCGATTGAAACGCCGGAAGGTCCGAACATCGGCCTGATCAACTCGCTCGCTCTGTACGCGCACCTGAACGAATACGGCTTCCTCGAAACGCCGTATCGCAAGGTCGTGGACAGCAAGGTGACCGATCAGATCGACTATCTGTCGGCGATCGAAGAAGGCCGTTACGTGATCGCTCAGGCGAACGCGGCGGTTGCTGCCGACGGCTCGCTGACCGACGAACTGGTGTCGTCGCGTGAAGCCGGCGAAACGCTGATGGTCACGCCGGACCGCATCCAGTATATGGACGTGGCGCCGTCACAGATCGTGTCGGTGGCAGCATCGCTGATTCCGTTCCTCGAGCACGATGACGCGAACCGCGCATTGATGGGTTCGAACATGCAGCGTCAGGCTGTGCCGTGTCTGCGTCCTGAAAAGGCCGTGGTCGGTACGGGTATCGAACGCACGGTGGCGGTCGACTCGGGCACGACGGTTCAGGCATTCCGCGGCGGTGTGGTGGACTATGTCGACGCAGGCCGTATGGTGATCCGCGTGAACGACGACGAAGCCGTTGCTGGCGACGTCGGCGTGGACATCTACAACCTGATCAAGTACACGCGTTCGAACCAGAACACGAACATCAACCAGCGCCCGATCGTGAAGGTCGGCGACATCGTGTCGCGTGGCGACGTGCTGGCTGACGGTGCATCGACCGACCTCGGCGAACTGGCTCTCGGCCAGAACATGCTGGTCGCGTTCATGCCGTGGAACGGCTACAACTTCGAAGACTCGATTTTGATCTCGGAGAAGGTGGTTGCTGACGACCGCTACACGTCGATCCACATTGAAGAACTGAACGTCGTGGCTCGCGACACGAAGCTCGGACCGGAAGAAATCACGCGCGACATCTCGAACCTGGCTGAAGTGCAACTCGGCCGTCTCGATGAGTCGGGCATCGTCTACATCGGCGCTGAAGTCGAAGCAGGCGACGTGCTGGTCGGCAAGGTCACGCCGAAGGGCGAAACCCAGCTGACGCCGGAAGAAAAGCTGCTGCGCGCGATCTTCGGTGAAAAGGCTTCGGACGTGAAGGACACGTCGCTGCGCGTGCCGTCGGGCATGAGCGGCACGGTGATCGACGTTCAGGTGTTCACGCGTGAAGGCATTCAGCGCGACAAGCGCGCGCAACAGATCATCGACGATGAACTGAAGCGCTATCGCCTAGATTTGAACGACCAGTTGCGCATCGTGGAAGGCGACGCGTTCCAGCGTCTCGCACGTATGCTCGACGGCAAGGTCGCGAACGGCGGTCCGAAGAAACTGGCCAAGGGCACGAAGATCGAACAGGCTTACCTGCAAGATCTGGATCACTACCACTGGTTCGACATCCGCCTCGCGGACGAAGAAGCAGCGGCACAGCTCGAAGCCATCAAGGACTCGATCGAACAGAAGCGTCACCAGTTCGATCTGGCGTTCGAAGAAAAGCGCAAGAAGCTCACGCAAGGCGACGAACTGCCGCCGGGCGTGTTGAAGATGGTCAAGGTGTATCTGGCAGTCAAGCGCCGCCTGCAGCCTGGCGACAAGATGGCCGGCCGTCACGGTAACAAGGGTGTCGTGTCCAAGATCGTTCCGATCGAAGACATGCCGTACATGGCCGACGGCCGTCCGGCTGACGTCGTTCTGAACCCGCTCGGCGTGCCGTCGCGGATGAACGTGGGTCAGGTTCTCGAAGTGCATCTGGGTTGGGCCGCGAAGGGTCTCGGCTGGCGTATCGGCGAAATGCTGCAGCGTCAGGCGAAGATTGCTGAACTGCGCGAATTCCTGACCAAGATCTACAACGAGTCGGGCCGCGCCGAAGAGCTGGACAGCTTCACGGACGACGAGATCGTCGAACTGGCGAAGAACCTGCGCGAAGGCGTGCCGTTCGCTACGCCGGTGTTCGACGGCGCGACGGAAGAAGAGATGTCGCGCGCGCTGGATCTGGCATTCCCGGACGACATCGCGAAGAACCTCGGCATGACGCCGTCGAAGAATCAGGTGCGTCTGTACGACGGCCGCACGGGCGAAATGTTCGAACGTACGGTGACGGTCGGCTACATGCACTACCTGAAACTGCACCACTTGGTCGACGACAAGATGCACGCGCGTTCCACGGGCCCGTACTCGCTCGTGACGCAGCAGCCGTTGGGCGGTAAGGCGCAATTCGGTGGCCAGCGTTTCGGTGAAATGGAAGTGTGGGCGCTCGAAGCGTACGGCGCATCGTACGTGCTGCAGGAAATGCTGACGGTGAAGTCGGACGACGTGACTGGCCGGACCAAGGTTTATGAAAACCTGGTCAAGGGCGATCACGTGATCGACGCCGGCATGCCGGAATCCTTCAACGTGTTGGTGAAGGAAATCCGCTCGCTCGGTATCGACATCGACCTCGACCGCAACTAATCGGACTACGGAGAGAAAGCAATGAAAGCTCTGCTCGATCTATTCAAGCAAGTCCAACAGCCTGAAGTTTTTGACGCGATCAAGATCGGTCTGGCTTCGCCGGACAAGATCCGTTCGTGGTCGTTCGGTGAAGTGAAGAAGCCGGAAACCATCAACTACCGGACGTTCAAGCCGGAACGCGATGGTTTGTTCTGCGCCAAGATTTTCGGCCCGATCAAAGACTACGAGTGCCTGTGCGGCAAGTACAAGCGCCTGAAGCATCGTGGCGTGATCTGCGAGAAGTGCGGCGTCGAAGTGACGCTGGCAAAGGTGCGTCGCGAACGCATGGGCCACATCGAACTGGCCTCGCCGGTTGCGCACATCTGGTTCCTGAAGTCGCTGCCGTCGCGTCTGGGCATGGTGCTCGACATGACGCTGCGCGATATCGAACGCGTGCTGTACTTCGAAGCATATGTGGTGATCGATCCGGGCATGACGCCGCTGAAAGCGCGGCAGATCATGACGGAAGAGGATTACTACAACAAGGTCGAAGAGTACGGTGACGAATTCCGCGCTGAAATGGGCGCGGAAGGCGTGCGCGAACTGCTGCGCGCGATCAACATCGACGAACAGGTCGAGATGCTGCGCACCGAACTCAAGAACACGGGTTCGGAAGCGAAGATCAAGAAGTACGCGAAGCGCCTGAAGGTGCTCGAGGCTTTCCAGCGTTCGGGCATCAAGCCTGACTGGATGGTGCTCGAAGTGCTGCCGGTGCTGCCGCCGGAACTGCGTCCGCTGGTGCCGCTGGACGGCGGCCGTTTCGCGACGTCGGACCTGAACGACCTGTATCGCCGCGTGATCAACCGTAACAACCGGTTGAAGCGTCTGCTCGAACTGAAGGCGCCTGAAATCATCGTCCGCAATGAAAAGCGGATGCTGCAGGAAGCCGTCGATTCGCTGCTCGACAACGGTCGCCGCGGTAAGGCCATGACTGGTGCGAACAAGCGTCCGCTGAAGTCGCTCGCCGACATGATCAAGGGTAAGGGCGGTCGTTTCCGTCAGAACTTACTCGGTAAGCGCGTCGACTATTCGGGCCGTTCGGTGATCGTGGTCGGTCCGACGCTCAAGCTGCATCAGTGCGGTCTGCCGAAGCTGATGGCGCTCGAACTGTTCAAGCCGTTCATCTTCAACAAGCTCGAAGTGATGGGTGTTGCTACCACCATCAAGGCTGCGAAGAAGGAAGTCGAGAACCAGACGCCGGTGGTGTGGGACATTCTCGAAGAAGTCATTCGCGAACATCCGGTCATGCTGAACCGTGCGCCTACGCTTCACCGTCTTGGCATTCAGGCTTTCGAGCCGGTGCTGATCGAAGGTAAGGCAATCCAGCTGCACCCGCTCGTTTGCGCGGCGTTCAACGCCGACTTCGACGGTGACCAGATGGCTGTTCACGTGCCGCTGTCGCTGGAAGCGCAGATGGAAGCGCGCACGCTGATGCTGGCGTCGAACAACGTCCTGTTCCCGGCCAACGGCGATCCGTCGATCGTGCCGTCGCAGGATATCGTGCTCGGCTTGTACTACGCGACTCGTGAAGCAGTGAACGGCAAGGGCGAAGGCCTGACGTTCACGGGCGTCTCGGAAGCGCTGCGTGCCTACGAGAACAAGGAAGTCGAGCTCGCCTCACGCGTCAACGTGCGGATCACCGAAATGGTCCACAACGAAGACAAGTCGGAAGGTGCGCCGGCGTTCGTGCCGAAGATCACGCTGTACCCGACCACCGTCGGCCGTGCAATCCTGTCGGAAATTCTCCCGCCGGGCCTGCCGTTCTCGGTGCTCAACAAGCCGCTGAAGAAGAAGGAAATCTCGCGCCTCATTAACACCGCATTCCGCAAGTGCGGTCTGCGTGAAACGGTGATTTTCGCCGACCAGTTGATGCAGTCGGGTTTCCGTCTGGCAACGCGCGCTGGTATCTCGATCTGCGTCGACGACATGCTCGTGCCGCCGCAGAAGGAAACCATCGTCGGTGACGCCGCGAAGAAGGTGAAGGAATACGACCGTCAGTACATGTCGGGTCTTGTTACCTCGCAAGAGCGCTACAACAACGTGGTCGACATCTGGTCGGCAACGTCGGAAGCGGTCGGCAAGGCGATGATGGAACAGCTGTCGACGGAACCGGTCACGGATCGCGACGGCAACGAAACGCGTCAGGAATCGTTCAACTCGATTTACATGATGGCGGACTCGGGTGCTCGTGGTTCCGCGGTTCAGATTCGTCAGCTGGCCGGTATGCGCGGCCTGATGGCGAAGCCGGATGGCTCGATCATCGAGACGCCGATTACGGCGAACTTCCGTGAAGGCCTGAACGTGTTGCAGTACTTCATCTCGACCCACGGCGCACGAAAGGGTCTGGCTGATACGGCACTGAAGACGGCTAACTCGGGTTACCTGACGCGGCGTCTCGTCGACGTGACGCAGGATCTGGTGGTGGTCGAGGACGATTGCGGTACGTCCAACGGCGTCGCCATGAAGGCGTTGGTCGAAGGCGGTGAAGTCGTCGAAGCGCTGCGTGACCGTATCCTGGGTCGCGTGACGGTGGCTGACGTCGTCAATCCGGAATCGCAGGAAACGCTGTACGAAACGGGCACGTTGCTCGACGAAGACGCGGTCGAAGAAATCGAACGCCTCGGTATCGACGAAGTGCGCGTGCGTACGCCGCTGACTTGCGAAACGCGTTACGGTCTGTGCGCGGCCTGCTACGGTCGCGACCTGGGCCGCGGCTCGTCGGTCAACGTCGGTGAAGCAGTCGGCGTGATCGCTGCGCAGTCGATCGGTGAACCGGGCACGCAGCTCACGATGCGTACGTTCCACATCGGTGGTGCGGCGTCGCGTGCGGCAGTGGCTTCGTCGGTTGAAGCGAAGTCGAACGGTACGGTGCGTTTCACGGCAACGATGCGTTACGTCACCAACGCGAAGGGCGAGCAGATCGTCATCTCGCGTTCGGGCGAAGCCATGATTACCGACGACCACGGTCGCGAGCGCGAACGTCACAAGGTGCCGTACGGCGCGACGCTGTTGCAACTGGACGGCGCGCAGATCAAGGCCGGCACGCAACTGGCGACGTGGGATCCGATGACGCGTCCGATCATCACCGAGTACGGCGGTACGGTGAAGTTCGAAAACGTCGAAGAAGGCGTGACGGTTGCCAAGCAGATCGATGACGTGACGGGTCTCTCCACGCTGGTCGTGATCGACGTGAAGCGTCGTGGTTCGCAAGCGTCGAAGACGGTGCGTCCGCAGGTCAAGCTGCTCGATGCGAACGGCGAAGAAGTCAAGATCCCGAACACCGAGCATTCGGTGCAGATCGGCTTCCAGGTCGGCGCTCTGATCACCGTGAAGGACGGTCAGCAAGTGCAGGTCGGTGAAGTGCTCGCACGGATCCCGACTGAATCGCAGAAGACGCGTGACATTACCGGCGGTCTGCCGCGTGTGGCGGAACTGTTTGAAGCACGTTCGCCGAAGGACGCCGGTATCCTGGCGGAAGTCACGGGTACGACGTCGTTCGGTAAGGACACGAAGGGCAAGCAGCGTCTCGTTATCACGGACCTCGAGGGCAACCAGCACGAGTTCCTGATCGCGAAGGAAAAGCAGGTTCTGGTGCACGATGGTCAGGTCGTCAACAAGGGCGAAATGATCGTCGACGGGCCGGCGGATCCGCACGACATTCTGCGTTTGCAGGGCGTCGAAGCGCTGTCGCGTTACATCGTGGACGAAGTGCAGGACGTGTACCGTCTGCAAGGCGTGAAGATCAACGACAAGCACATTGAAGTGATTGTTCGTCAGATGCTGCGCCGCGTGCAGATTACGGACAACGGCGATACGCGTTTCATCCCGGGCGAACAGGTTGAGCGGTCGGATATGCTCGACGAGAACGATCGTATGATCGCGGAAGACAAGCGTCCGGCAACGTACGAAAACGTGCTGCTCGGTATCACGAAGGCCTCGTTGTCGACCGATTCGTTCATCTCGGCGGCGTCGTTCCAAGAAACGACCCGCGTGCTGACCGAAGCGGCGATCATGGGCAAGCGCGACGACCTGCGTGGTCTGAAGGAAAACGTGATCGTCGGCCGTTTGATTCCGGCCGGTACGGGTCTCGCGTTCCACAAGGCACGCAAGAGCAAGGAACTGTCCGACCGCGAGCGTTTCGATCAGATCGCAGCGGAAGAGTCGTTCGAATTCGGTACGCCGGAAACCCCGGCCGCCGAACAGCAGCACTCAGGCGAGTAAGCTCAGGTCAGTAAGTCCCGGCGGCGCAAGCCGCTTGGGCTCACCAGCCAGCGAAGCCGCTCAGTTTCGACTGAGCGGCTTTTTTTATGCGCTTTCTTTTTACGCGCTTGCCCGACTTTGTTAGGCCAAACGGCTAACGTTGCGGTAAAGCGCGGGCGCAGCACGAATGCGTTGGTAAAATTCGTGTCACCGGCATCACGCTGCTTCTCTCAAATTCATGTCCCGTCCGCTCGAAATCCTCAACGAAGTCTTCGGTTACCCCGCGTTCAGAGGGCAGCAGGGCGAAATTGTCGAGCACGTCGCCGGCGGCGGCGACTGCCTCGTATTGATGCCGACGGGCGGCGGCAAGTCACTCTGCTATCAGATTCCGTCGCTGGTGCGCCGCGAGGGCGGCTACGGCACCGGCATCGTCGTTTCTCCGCTGATCGCGCTGATGCAGGATCAGGTGGCCGCGCTCACCGAAGTGGGCGTGCGCGCCGCGTATCTGAATTCGACGCTCTCCAGCGCCGAGGCAATGGCGACCGAGCGCGCATTGCGCGAAGGCGAAATCGATCTGCTCTACGTGGCGCCGGAGCGTTTGATGACGCCCCGTTTCCAGGAGTTGCTGGAGCGCACGCGCATCGGCTTGTTCGCCATCGACGAAGCGCATTGCGTGTCGCAATGGGGGCATGATTTCCGGCCGGAATATATTCAGTTGTCGGTGCTGCACGAGCGGTTCCCGAACGTGCCGCGAATCGCGCTGACGGCCACAGCTGACGCAATCACGCGCGACGAAATCATCCACCGCCTCGCCTTGGACGACGCGCGCATTTTCGTGTCCAGCTTCGACCGGCCGAACATCCGCTATCGCATCGTCGAGAAGGACAATGCGCGTACGCAGTTGCTGGACTTCATTCGCGCCGAGCATTCGAAGCCGGACGGCACGACCGATGCCGGTGTCGTCTATTGCCTGTCACGTCGCAAGGTCGAAGAGACGGCGGAGTGGCTGAAGGAAAAAGGGATGCGCGCGCTGCCGTATCACGCCGGCATGGAGTTCGAAATCCGCCAGAAGCATCAGGAGATGTTTCAGCGCG
The DNA here is from genome assembly GCF_031585635.1 of Paraburkholderia sp. FT54. Classification (NCBI taxonomy): domain Bacteria; kingdom Pseudomonadati; phylum Pseudomonadota; class Betaproteobacteria; order Burkholderiales; family Burkholderiaceae; genus Paraburkholderia; species Paraburkholderia sp. FT54. Next base: position 264,620 of record NZ_CP134195.1, read on the forward strand.
AGGAAGGGATCGTGATGTGCGCGACGATCGCATTCGGCATGGGCATCGACAAACCGGACGTGCGTTTCGTCGCTCACCTCGACTTGCCGAAGAGCGTCGAAGGCTATTATCAGGAAACGGGCCGCGCGGGCCGCGACGGCATGCCGGCGAACGCGTGGATGGCCTACGGCCTCGGCGACGTCGTGCAGCAGCGCAAGATGATCGACGAGTCGGACGCCGATGACGCGCACAAACGCGTTCAAACCGGCAAGCTGGACGCATTGCTCGGGCTGTGCGAGGCGGCGACCTGCCGGCGAGTACGGCTGCTCGCGTATTTCGGCGAGTCGAGCAAGCCGTGCGGTAACTGCGACAACTGCCTTGAACCGCCTGATACGTGGGACGCGACGCGCGAGGCGCGGATGGCGTTGTCGTGTGTGTTTCGCGCGCAGCGGGCGAGTGGATTTCATTTCGGCGCCGGTCATCTGATCGACATCCTGCGCGGCAATAGCAGCGAGAAAATCCTGCAGCGTGGCCACGAGAAGCTGACCACGTTCGGTATCGGCTCGGCACTGGGCGAGCCAGAGTGGCGCGCGGTATTTCGTCAACTGGTCGCGTTCGGCTATCTGACGGTAGACCATGAAGGCTTCGGCTCCCTGGTTCTGACCGAGGCAAGCAAGCCAGTGCTCAAAGGTGAGCAGAACGTCACGATGCGGCGCTATGTAAAGCCCACGCGCACGCGTCAATCGTCCGGCCGCACCAGCGAGCGCGCCGACCCGACGATCGGCATGGGCCCGCGTGAACGCGCGCGCTGGGAGCGGTTGCGGGCATGGCGCACTGAAACCGCGAAGAGCGACGGCGTGCCAGCCTACGTGATTTTCCACGATGCGACTCTGGCAGAAATTGCCCGCAACGGCCCCGACTCGATTGAGGATTTGCGGGGCATTCCGGGTATGGGCGCACGCAAACTCGACCGTTTCGGCGATGAATTGCTGGAAGTCGTCGCCGCGGACTGACCGGTTAGCGATCACCTCAGCGGGTCGGCAGGGGTGCGAAACATCGCAACCTGTTGACTCCCTTAGTATTTTCGGAATATTATGCTAGGTTCCGGTTCTTGGAATGCCTGCGCGCGAAGTCAATTCATGCGCCGACTACTCGGTCCGGAAGCTCGATGCGCAATCGTTTCTGCTTTGCCCGGAAACATATGCGTCGATTTTGTTCAATTTCAGGAATAAACAATGCCAACCATCAATCAACTGGTTCGCAAAGGCCGCGCGTCGGAAACGACGAAGAGCAAGAGCCCGGCTTTGCAGGACTGCCCCCAGCGTCGCGGCGTGTGCACCCGTGTGTACACCACGACGCCGAAGAAGCCTAACTCGGCACTGCGTAAGGTTGCCAAGGTTCGTTTGACGAACGGCTTCGAAGTCATTTCGTACATCGGTGGTGAAGGCCACAACCTGCAGGAACACTCGGTCGTGCTGATTCGCGGCGGCCGTGTGAAGGACTTGCCGGGTGTGCGTTACCACATGGTTCGCGGCTCGCTGGATACCCAGGGCGTCAAGGATCGTAAGCAGGCTCGCTCGAAGTACGGTGCGAAGCGTGCCAAGGCTGGCAAGTAATTGGCCGGTCAGTAGTTTCAGGTCGCCTGCAAAGGCGGTAATAGCGGTGGCGCCGGAATCGCCGGTGCTGTCGAGTAAGTGGTCACCCGACCAGGCTGGTAAGTCGCTAGGGATGAATCGGGTTAGTTGGTGGCCGCGGGGCTAAAAGTAGCTCCAACTGAAAAGTTAAAGGAAGAAACATGCCGCGTCGTCGCGAAGTCCCCAAGCGGGAAGTGTTGCCGGATCCGAAGTTCGGTAACGTTGATGTAGCTAAGTTCATGAACGTGCTGATGCTCTCCGGCAAGAAGTCGGTTGCCGAGCGTATCGTGTACGGCGCTTTCGAACAGATCCAGACCAAGGGTGGCAAGGACCCGCTGGAAGTGTTCACGGTAGCGCTCAACAACGTCAAGCCGGTGGTCGAAGTGAAGAGCCGCCGCGTTGGTGGTGCGAACTATCAGGTTCCGGTCGAAGTGCGCCCGTCGCGTCGTATGGCATTGGCGATGCGTTGGCTGCGTGAAGCCGCGAAGAAGCGCAGCGAGAAGTCGATGGCCCTGCGTCTGGCAGGTGAACTCTCCGAAGCGGCCGAAGGCCGTGGCGGCGCAATGAAGAAGCGCGACGAAGTTCACCGGATGGCAGAAGCCAACAAGGCGTTCTCGCACTTCCGTTTCTAAGCTTCCCGAACCCGGGTTTAGCAGAAAAAACGGAAAGAAATTCCGGGCGGGTGCGCTTACAAAGCGCCTCGCCCGTTTGTGTTACAGCGCGATGGGTATTTTCTCGCATCGCGTCATCCCAATAGAGGATCAAAGTGGCTCGCAAGACACCTATCGAGCGCTACCGTAACATCGGTATTAGCGCTCACATCGACGCCGGCAAAACGACGACGACCGAGCGCATCTTGTTCTACACCGGCGTGAACCACAAGATTGGCGAAGTTCACGACGGCGCTGCCACCATGGATTGGATGGAGCAGGAGCAGGAACGCGGCATCACGATCACGTCCGCTGCTACCACGGCGTTCTGGAAAGGCATGGCCGGCGACCGCGCTGAGCATCGCATCAACATCATCGACACCCCGGGCCACGTCGACTTCACGATTGAAGTTGAGCGCTCGATGCGCGTGCTCGACGGTGCGTGCATGGTCTATTGTGCTGTGGGCGGCGTTCAGCCCCAGTCGGAAACCGTGTGGCGTCAGGCTAACAAGTACAAGGTTCCCCGTCTCGCGTTCATCAACAAGATGGACCGTACCGGCGCGAACTTCTTCAAGGTTTACGACCAGCTCAAGCTGCGTCTGAAGGCGAACCCGGTTCCGGTCGTGGTGCCTATCGGCGCGGAAGAAAACTTCACGGGCGTCGTCGATCTGCTGAAGATGAAGGCGATCATTTGGGACGACGCGTCGCAAGGCACGAAGTTCTCGTACGAAGAGATCCCGGCGGAATTGGTCGACTCGTGCAACGAGTGGCGCGAAAAGATGGTCGAAGCGGCTGCTGAGTCGAGCGAAGACCTGATGAACAAGTACCTCGAAGAAGGCGAGTTGACGGAAGCGGAAATCGTCAAGGGTCTGCGCGACCGTACGATCGCTTGCGAAATCCAGCCGATGCTGTGCGGCACCGCGTTCAAGAACAAGGGCGTGCAACGTATGCTGGACGCCGTGCTCGACTTCCTGCCGTCGCCGATCGACATCCCGCCGGTTACGGGCGAGCTGGAAAACGGTGAAAAGGGTGAACGCCGCGCTGCCGACGACGAAAAGTTCTCGGCACTGGCATTCAAGATCATGACCGACCCGTTCGTCGGCCAGCTGATCTTCTTCCGCGTGTACTCGGGCGTTGTGAATTCGGGCGACACCGTGCTGAACGCGACCAAAGACAAGAAGGAGCGTCTGGGTCGTATTTTGCAGATGCACGCGAACCAACGCGAAGAAATCAAGGAAGTCCGCGCAGGCGACATCGCTGCTGCTGTCGGCCTGAAGGACGCAACGACCGGCGATACGCTGTGCGATCCGCAAAGCCCGATCGTGCTCGAGCGCATGATTTTCCCGGAGCCGGTGATTTCGCAGGCTGTTGAGCCGAAGACGAAGCCTGACCAGGAAAAGATGGGCCTGGCGCTGAACCGTCTGGCACAGGAAGATCCGTCGTTCCGCGTTCAAACGGACGAAGAATCGGGCCAAACCATTATTTCGGGCATGGGCGAGCTCCACCTGGAAATTCTGGTTGACCGTATGAAGCGCGAATTCGGCGTGGAAGCGACTGTCGGCAAGCCGCAGGTTGCATACCGCGAAACGATTCGCGGCAAGGCTGAAGACGTTGACGGCAAGTTCGTCAAGCAGTCGGGTGGTCGCGGCCAGTACGGCCACGCGGTCATTACGCTCGAGCCTAATGAGCAAGGCAAGGGCTACGAGTTCCTCGACGAGATCAAGGGCGGTGTGATTCCGCGCGAATACATCCCGGCGGTGGACAAGGGTATCCAGGAAACGCTGAAGGCAGGCGTGCTGGCAGGCTTCCCGGTCGTCGACGTCAAGGTTCACCTGACGTTCGGTTCGTACCACGACGTCGACTCGAACGAAAATGCGTTCCGCATGGCCGGCTCGATGGCGTTCAAGGAAGCAATGCGCAAGGCTCAACCGGTCATCCTCGAACCGATGATGGCTGTGGAAGTCGAAACGCCTGAAGATTACATGGGCAACGTGATGGGCGATCTGTCGGGTCGTCGCGGCATCGTTCAGGGCATGGACGACATGGTTGGCGGCGGCAAGATCGTTCGCGCCGAAGTCCCGCTGTCGGAAATGTTCGGCTACTCGACGTCGCTGCGTTCGCTGACCCAAGGTCGTGCAACGTACACGATGGAGTTCAAGCACTACTCCGAAGCACCGCGTAACGTGTCGGAAGCGATCATCAACGCCAAGTCGAAGTAATCGCGCGGCAAGTCATTCAACGATTAACTTTTTGAAAGAAGAGAAACATGGCTAAAGGTAAATTCGAACGGACCAAGCCGCACGTGAACGTCGGCACGATCGGTCACGTTGACCACGGCAAGACCACGCTGACGGCAGCGATCACGACGGTTCTGACGCAGAAGTTTGGCGGCGAAGCGAAGGCATACGACCAGATCGACGCGGCACCGGAAGAAAAGGCACGTGGTATCACGATCAACACGGCACACGTCGAGTACGAAACGGCTAACCGCCACTACGCGCACGTCGACTGCCCGGGCCACGCTGACTATGTGAAGAACATGATCACGGGTGCAGCGCAGATGGACGGCGCGATCCTGGTGTGCTCGGCCGCTGACGGCCCGATGCCGCAAACGCGTGAGCACATCCTGCTGGCGCGCCAGGTTGGCGTGCCGTACATCATCGTGTTCCTGAACAAGTGCGACATGGTGGACGACGCCGAGCTGCTGGAACTGGTCGAGATGGAAGTTCGCGAACTTCTGTCGAAGTACGACTTCCCGGGCGACGACACGCCGATCATCAAGGGTTCGGCCAAACTGGCGCTGGAAGGCGACAAGGGCGAGCTGGGCGAAGTGGCGATCATGAATCTGGCCGACGCGCTGGATACGTACATCCCGACGCCGGAGCGCGCAGTGGACGGCGCGTTCCTGATGCCGGTGGAAGACGTGTTCTCGATCTCGGGTCGCGGCACGGTGGTGACGGGTCGCGTTGAGCGCGGCGTCGTGAAGGTCGGCGAGGAAATCGAAATCGTTGGTATCAAGCCGACGGTGAAGACGACCTGCACGGGCGTGGAAATGTTCCGCAAGCTGCTCGATCAAGGTCAGGCAGGCGACAACGTGGGTATCCTGCTGCGCGGCACGAAGCGTGAAGACGTGGAGCGTGGCCAGGTGCTGGCGAAGCCGGGTTCGATCAACCCGCACACGCACTTCACGGCTGAAGTGTACGTGCTGAGCAAGGACGAAGGCGGCCGCCACACGCCGTTCTTCAACAACTACCGTCCGCAGTTCTACTTCCGTACGACGGACGTGACGGGCTCGATCGAGTTGCCGAAGGACAAGGAAATGGTCATGCCGGGCGACAACGTGTCGATCACGGTGAAGCTGATCAACCCGATCGCGATGGAAGAAGGTCTGCGTTTCGCCATCCGCGAAGGCGGCCGTACGGTCGGCGCAGGTGTGGTTGCCAAGATTCTCGAGTAAAATCGCGGATTGAACTTGCAGTAAGTGGTGCCCGGAGCCGGGCGCCGGCCCTCAGCGGGCGCCCGGCTCTACGTTCTTTTATTGTCTGGCGGTGCAATACCGCCTCGCTCTTTTCCAAGGAATTGTCATGCAGAACCAGAAAATCCGCATTCGCCTGAAGGCTTTCGACTATCGCCTGATCGATCAATCGGCAGCTGAAATCGTCGACACGGCTAAGCGGACTGGCGCAATCGTCCGTGGTCCGGTGCCTCTGCCGACCCGCATTCAACGTTTCGACATCCTGCGTTCGCCGCACGTCAACAAGACGTCGCGCGATCAGCTCGAAATTCGTACGCACCAACGCCTGATGGACATCGTCGATCCGACGGACAAGACCGTTGACGCGCTGATGAAGCTGGACCTGCCGGCTGGCGTGGACGTGGAAATCAAGCTGCAATAAGGCTTCCAGTGGTTGTCCGGCGCGCCGGAGGCCGCTAAGTCATTGATTGCTTGCGGAAAACGAAAAGCCTCGCTATAATGCAAGGCTTTTCGCGCATTGGCGCAAAAAAGTCGGTGTGCTGCAGCATGAATTCATGCCCGAAACGGCACCGGCATTTTGTAAATTAGCCCCGACCAATCGCAGTCGGGAATGGAGAAAACGATGAGCCTTGGACTCGTAGGTCGCAAGGTTGGCATGACCCGTATCTTCACGGCAGAAGGGGATTCGATTCCCGTTACCGTGCTGGACGTGTCCGACAACCGCGTGACGCAGATCAAGACTGTTGAAACCGACGGCTACACGGCCGTGCAGGTTGCATTCGGTACGCGCCGTGCATCGCGCGTGACGAAGCCGTTGGCCGGTCATCTCGCCAAAGCCGGTGTTCAAGCCGGTGAAATCCTCAAAGAATTCCAGATCGATGCTGCCAAGGCTGCCGAGTTGTCGAACGGCACCGTGGTCGGTCCCGACCTGTTCGAAGTAGGCCAGAAGGTCGACGTGCAGGGCGTGTCGATCGGTAAGGGCTACGCCGGTACCATCAAGCGTTACAACTTCGCATCCGGCCGTGCATCGCACGGTAACTCGCGCTCGCACAATGTGCCGGGCTCGATCGGTATGGCGCAGGATCCGGGTCGTGTTTTCCCGGGTAAGCGCATGACCGGTCATATGGGTGACGATACGGTAACCGTGCAAAACCTCGAAATCGCTCGTATCGACGCTGACCGCAAGCTGTTGCTGGTCAAGGGCGCCGTTCCGGGTGCGAAGGGTGGCAAGGTATTCGTTACGCCGGCCGTGAAGACGCGTGCCGTGAAAGGAGCGAAATAATGGAACTTAAGCTCCTGAATGCCAATGGTCAGGAAGGTGCAGGCGTTAGCGCATCGGACGTCGTGTTCGGCCGCGATTACAACGAAGCCCTGATTCACCAAGTGGTAGTGGCGTATCAAGCGAATGCCCGTAGCGGCAACCGCGCGCAGAAGGACCGTGAGCAAGTCAAGCACACGACCAAGAAGCCGTGGCGCCAGAAGGGTACGGGCCGCGCTCGTGCCGGTATGTCGTCGAGCCCGCTGTGGCGCGGCGGTGGCCGGATCTTCCCGAATTCGCCGGAAGAAAACTTTTCGCACAAGGTCAACAAGAAGATGCATCGCGCAGGTCTCTGCTCGATCTTCTCGCAGCTGGCCCGCGAAGGCCGCATTTCGGTGGTCGACGAGCTGACGCTCGAAGCGCCGAAGACGAAGCTGCTGGCCGAAAAATTCAAGGCGATGGGTCTCGACTCCGTGCTGGTGATTACCGACACGGTTGACGAAAACCTGTACCTCGCGTCGCGCAACCTCGCCCACGTGGCGGTTGTCGAGCCGCGTTACGCCGACCCGCTGTCGCTGATCTACTTCAAGAAGATCCTGATCACGAAGGCTGCGGTCGCCCAGATCGAGGAGTTGCTGTCATGAGCGAGATTCGCAAGAACGATCATCGTTTGATGCAGGTCCTGCTCGCGCCGGTGATCTCCGAAAAGGCGACGCTGGTGGCCGACAAGAACGAGCAAGTTGTGTTCGAAGTCGCGCCCAATGCCACGAAGCAGGAAGTGAAAGCTGCAGTCGAGCTGCTGTTCAAGGTGGAAGTCAATTCCGTCAATGTGCTGGTCTCGAAGGGCAAAGCCAAGCGCTTTGGCCGCTTCATGGGCAAGCGCAAGGACGTGAAGAAAGCGTACGTCTGCCTGAAGCCCGGCCAGGAAATCAACTTTGAAGCGGAGGCCAAGTAATCATGGCAATCGTTAAAGTTAAGCCGACTTCGCCGGGTCGCCGTGCGATGGTCAAGGTGGTCAACAAGGAACTGCACAAGGGCAAGCCGTACGCACCGCTGCTCGATTCGCAATCCTCGACCGCCGGCCGTAACAACAACGGTCACATCACCACCCGTCATAAGGGCGGTGGTCACAAGCATCACTATCGCGTCGTCGATTTCCGTCGCAACAAGGACGGTATCGCAGCGAAGGTCGAACGTCTTGAGTACGACCCGAACCGTAGCGCGAACATCGCGCTGGTTCTGTACGCAGACGGCGAGCGCAAGTACATCATCGCTCCGAAGGGTGTGACGGTTGGTCAGCAATTGATGTCGGGTTCGGAAGCGCCGATCCGCGCAGGTAACACGCTGCCGATCCGCAACATTCCGGTCGGTACGACGATTCACTGCATCGAAATGCTGCCGGGCAAGGGCGCGCAAATGGCGCGTTCGGCTGGTACGTCGGCGATGCTGCTGGCTCGTGAAGGCATCTACGCACAGGTCCGCCTGCGCTCGGGTGAAATCCGCCGCGTTCACGTTGAATGCCGCGCGACGATTGGTGAAGTTGGTAACGAAGAGCATAGCCTCCGTCAAATCGGTAAGGCTGGCGCGAACCGCTGGCGCGGTATCCGCCCGACGGTGCGTGGCGTTGCAATGAACCCGGTCGATCACCCGCACGGTGGTGGTGAAGGCAAGACGGCTGCAGGTCGCGATCCGGTGAGCCCGTGGGGCACGCCTGCTAAGGGTTATCGCACCCGCAGCAACAAGCGCACGACGAGCATGATCGTCCAGCGCCGTCACAAGCGTTAAGGAGTAGGCAATGGCACGTTCTGTAAAAAAAGGTCCGTTCTGCGACGCCCATTTGCTGAAGAAAGTTGAGGCGGCAGCAGCTTCGCGGGATAAGAAGCCGATCAAAACCTGGTCGCGCCGTTCGACGATCCTCCCGGATTTCATCGGTCTGACGATCGCCGTTCATAACGGCCGTCAACACGTTCCGGTGTACATCTCGGAAAACATGGTCGGCCACAAGCTTGGCGAGTTTGCATTGACCCGTACGTTCAAGGGTCACGCAGCCGACAAGAAGGCTAAGAAATAAGGGGCTCATGATGGAAGTGAAAGCAATTCATCGCGGTGCCCGCATCTCGGCGCAGAAAACGCGCCTTGTGGCTGACCAGATCCGCGGTTTGCCGGTCGACAAGGCGCTGAACGTTCTGACGTTCTCGCCGAAGAAGGCTGCGGGAATCGTGAAAAAGGTCGTGCTGTCGGCGATCGCGAATGCGGAGCATAACGAAGGCGCCGATATCGATGAGCTCAAGATCACGAGCATCTACATCGACAAGGCTGCGTCGCTCAAGCGTTTTACTGCGCGCGCTAAAGGCCGCGGTAACCGCATCGAGAAGCAATCCTGTCACATCACTGTGACGGTCGGGAATTAAGGGGTCATACGATGGGACAGAAAATTCATCCGACTGGCTTCCGTTTGGCCGTCAGCCGCAATTGGGCGTCGCGTTGGTACGCGAACAACAACAATTTCGCGGCGATGTTGCAGGAAGACATCGGTGTTCGTGAATACCTGAAGAAGAAGCTAAAGAACGCGTCCGTCGGCCGTGTGGTGATCGAGCGTCCTGCAAAGAACGCCCGCATCACGATTTTCAGCTCGCGTCCGGGTGTCGTGATCGGTAAGAAGGGTGAAGACATTGAACTGCTGAAGTCCGAGCTGCAAAAGCGCATGGGCGTTCCGGTTCACGTCAACATCGAAGAAATCCGCAAGCCGGAAACCGATGCGCAACTGATCGCGGATTCGATCACGCAACAGCTCGAGCGCCGGATTATGTTCCGCCGCGCGATGAAGCGTGCGATGCAAAACGCAATGCGTCTGGGTGCTCAAGGCATCAAGATCATGAGCGCTGGCCGCCTGAACGGTATCGAAATCGCTCGTACGGAATGGTATCGCGAAGGTCGCGTGCCGCTTCATACGCTGCGCGCCGATATCGACTACGCAACTTCGGAAGCGAAGACGACGTACGGCATCATCGGTGTGAAGGTGTGGGTCTACAAGGGCGACACGCTCGGCCGCAACGACGCACCGGTGGTCGAAGAAGTCGCCGAAGAAAAGCGTCCGCGCCGTAACGCACGTCCGGGTGGTGATCGCCGTCCGCGTCGCGATGGTGAAGGTGGTGGCCCGGCAGGTGCACGCCGTGGCGCTCCCCGTCGTGCTGGCGGTGCCGGCGGCGACGGGAAGACTGGAGAATAACGATGCTGCAACCGAAACGCAGAAAGTATCGCAAAGAGCAGAAGGGTCGTAACACCGGTATCGCTACCCGCGGCAACGCGGTGTCGTTCGGTGAGTTCGGCCTGAAGGCTATCGGTCGTGGTCGCTTGACCGCGCGCCAGATTGAAGCGGCACGTCGTGCAATGACGCGTCACATCAAGCGTGGTGGCCGCATCTGGATCCGCATCTTCCCGGACAAGCCGATCTCGCACAAGCCGGCTGAAGTACGTATGGGTAACGGTAAAGGTAACCCTGAGTACTACGTCGCAGAGATTCAACCGGGCAAGATGCTGTACGAAATGGACGGCGTAACCGAAGAGCTGGCACGCGAAGCGTTCCGTCTGGCTGCAGCTAAGCTGCCGCTCAAGACGACGTTTATCGTGCGTCAGCTCGGCGCCTAAGGAGTAAATGATGAAGGCTTCCGAACTTCACCAGAAAGATCAGGCCGCGCTCAACAAGGAGCTGTCGGACCTGTTGAAGGCGCAATTCGGCCTGCGCATGCAACTCGCGACCCAGCAGCTCACGAACACGAGCCAGTTGAAGAAGGTTCGTCGCGACATCGCACGTGTGCGGACCGTCCTGACTGAGAAGGCGAACCAGAAATGAACGATAGCGTAAAAACCTCGCTCAAGCGGACGCTGGTCGGCAAGGTCGTCAGCAACAAGATGGACAAGACGGTCACCGTGCTGGTTGAGCACCGCGTGAAGCACCCGATCTACGGCAAGTACGTTGTGCGTTCGAAGAAGTACCACGCGCACGACGATGCGAACACGTACAACGAGGGCGACCTCGTTGAAATCCAGGAAACGCGTCCGATTTCGAAGACGAAAGCTTGGGTTGTGGCTCGCCTGGTCGAGGCTGCTCGCGTCATCTGACGCCGCAAAGTTGCAGAAGTAATTGAAATCGCAGTAAGTTTCGCTTGCAAGACCGAGATTATTTGTTATACTCTCGGTCTTCCCTCTTTTATGGGAGCCCCGTCGCGGGCGAAGTTGGTGGGGGAAGCGGAGCGGGCGCCAGTCTGTTCCGTAGGATTCACCGGATTGCGATGGCGGGTTTCGTTTGCCGTCGCTGCTGTTCATACCCAAGCAGCCGATTGGCTGACGGGACCAAGACTGACCGGGTACGCCATGGTGGTGTGACCGGATTAAGTTGGGAAAGATAAACCATGATCCAGACCGAAACTCGGCTTGAAGTGGCCGACAACACGGGTGCGCGTGAAGTCATGTGCATCAAGGTGCTCGGCGGCTCGAAGCGTCGTTATGCCAGCATTGGCGACATCATCAAGGTGACCGTCAAAGAAGCAACGCCGCGCGGGCGCGTGAAGAAAGGCGAAATTTACAACGCCGTGGTGGTTCGCACCGCCAAGGGCGTGCGCCGTCAGGACGGCTCGCTGATCAAGTTCGATGGCAACGCCGCTGTGTTGTTGAATGCCAAGCTCGAACCTATTGGCACCCGTATTTTCGGGCCTGTCACGCGCGAGTTGCGCAGCGAACGATTCATGAAGATCGTTTCGTTGGCACCTGAAGTGCTGTAAGGAGTCGCGATGAACAAGATTCGCAAAGGTGACGAAGTTATCGTCATCACCGGCAAAGATAAAGGCAAGCGCGGCGTCGTGCTGTCCGTTGGCGAAGGCAAAGTGACTGTCGAGGGTATCAACCTCGTTAAGAAACACGTCAAGCCGAACCCGATGAAGGGTACGACGGGCGGTGTGGAAGCCAAGACGATGCCGCTGCAAATTTCGAACGTCGCATTGGTCGACGCGAATGGCAAGGCGTCGCGTGTAGGCATCAAGGTCGAAGGAGACAAGAAAGTTCGTTTCCTTAAGACGACCGGTGCCGAGCTGAGCGCCTGACGCTGCGGAGTAAAAAAATGGCTCGTTTGCAAGAGTTTTACAAAGAGAAGGTTGTACCCGGCCTCATCGAGAAGTTCGGTTACAAGTCCGTGATGGAAGTGCCGCGCATCACCAAGATCACCCTGAACATGGGCCTTGGCGAAGCGGTTGCTGACAAGAAGATCATCGAAAACGCCGTTGGCGACCTGACGAAGATCGCAGGCCAGAAGCCGGTGATCACGAAGGCACGCAAGGCAATCGCTGGCTTCAAGATCCGTCAAGGCTATCCGATCGGTGCAATGGTCACGTTGCGTGGTCAGGCAATGTACGAATTTCTGGACCGTTTCGTGACGGTCGCGCTCCCGCGTGTGCGTGACTTCCGTGGCGTGTCAGGTCGTGCGTTCGATGGTCGCGGCAACTACAACATCGGTGTGAAAGAGCAGATCATTTTCCCCGAAATCGACTACGACAAGATCGACGCACTGCGTGGGCTGAACATCAGCATCACGACGACTGCGAAGACTGACGACGAAGCAAAGGCTCTGCTCGCCAGCTTCAAGTTCCCGTTCAGAAACTGAGGTTACCGTGGCTAAACTGGCACTGATCGAACGTGAAAAGAAGCGTGCTCGCCTGGCCGCTAAGTACGCTCCCAAGCGTGCTGAGCTGAAAGCGATTATCGGCGATATGAGCAAGTCGGACGAAGAGCATTACGCAGCACGTCTGGAACTGCAACAACTGCCGCGCAACTCTAACCCGACCCGTAAGCGCAATCGTTGCGCAATTACCGGTCGCCCGCGTGGCACGTTCCGTAAATTCGGGCTGGCGCGTAACAAGATTCGCGAAATCGCGTTCCGCGGCGAGATCCCTGGCCTGACCAAGGCGAGCTGGTAATAGGAGAAACGTAAATGAGCATGAGTGATCCTATCGCCGATATGCTGACTCGCATCCGCAATGCGCAGATGGTTGAGAAAGTCTCGGTGACTATGCCCTCGTCGAAAGTCAAGGTTGCGATTGCGCAGGTCCTGAAGGACGAAGGCTATATCGATGATTTCGCAGTGAAGTCCGAAGGTGCGAAGTCTGAATTGAACATCGTGTTGAAGTACTACGCTGGCCGTCCGGTTATCGAACGCATTGAACGCGTTTCGAAGCCTGGTCTGCGTGTGTACCGCGGCCGTAACGACATCCCTGTGGTCATGAATGGCCTCGGCGTGGCAATCGTGTCGACGCCGAAGGGCGTGATGACGGACCGCAAGGCGCGCGCAACGGGCGTTGGCGGCGAAGTCATCTGCTACGTCGCTTAAGGCCGAAAGGAGAGAAACATGTCTCGAGTAGGTAAAAGCCCGGTCGCGCTGCAAGGCGCAGAAGTGGCCCTGAGCGACGATCGCATTACCGTCAAGGGCCCGCTGGGTACGATTACGCAGGCGGCGAACCGCCTCGTGAAAGTGGTGAACGACAACGGCACGTTAAATTTCGAGCCGGTTGACGAAAGCCGCGAAGCGAATGCGATGTCGGGCACGATGCGCGCACTGGTTGCGAACATGGTGAACGGCGTGACGAAGGGTTTCGAGCGCAAGCTGACGCTGGTTGGCGTTGGTTACCGCGCACAAGCGCAAGGCGACAAGCTGAATCTGTCGCTGGGTTTCTCGCACCCCGTGGTGCACCAGATGCCGGAAGGCGTCAAGGCTGAAACCCCGACGCAAACCGAAATCGTGATCAAGGGGATCAATAAGCAACAAGTTGGCCAGGTCGCTGCAGAAGTGCGCGGCTATCGCCCGCCGGAGCCCTACAAGGGCAAGGGTGTGCGTTACGCCAATGAGGTTGTGATCCTCAAAGAAACGAAGAAGAAGTAAGGGTGCGCAATCATGGATAAGACTCAATCTCGCCTGCGCCGCGCTCGTCAGACGCGTATCAAGATCGCTGAGCTGCAGGTCGCGCGTCTCGCCGTGCATCGCACGAACACGCACATCTATGCGCAAGTGTTCTCGCCGTGCGGCACCAAGGTGCTCGCCAGCGCGTCGACGCTCGAGGCCGAAGTGCGTGCGCAACTGGCTGATCAGACCGGCAAGGGCGGCAACGTCGCTGCTGCTACCCTGATCGGTAAGCGCATCGCAGAAAAGGCTAAGGCTGCCGGCATCGAATCCGTCGCCTTCGACCGTTCGGGTTTCCGTTACCACGGCCGCGTGAAAGCGCTGGCTGATGCGGCGCGCGAAGCCGGACTCAAGTTCTAAGGGAAGAATTCGTCATGGCAAAGATGCAAGCGAAAGTTCAGGCTGACGAACGCGACGACGGCCTTCGTGAAAAAATGATTTCGGTCAACCGCGTGACCAAGGTCGTGAAGGGTGGCCGGATTCTCGGTTTTGCCGCACTGACCGTGGTTGGCGACGGCGATGGCCGCGTCGGTATGGGCAAGGGCAAGGCAAAGGAAGTGCCGGTCGCTGTTCAGAAGGCGATGGAACAGGCTCGCCGCAACATGTTCAAGGTGCCGCTCAAGAACGGTACCCTGCAACACGAAGTGCACGGTAAGCACGGCGCATCGATGGTCCTCCTGGCTCCGGCCAAGGACGGTACCGGTGTGATCGCCGGTGGTCCGATGCGCGCAGTGTTCGACGTGATGGGCGTGCAGAACGTTGTGGCCAAGAGCCACGGTTCGACGAACCCGTACAACCTCGTTCGTGCAACGCTCGACGGTCTGCGCAAGCAGTCCACGCCGGGCGACATCGCAGCGAAGCGCGGCAAGTCCGTCGAAGATATTCTGGGCTAAGGTGGACACCATGTCTGATAAAACTGTCAAGGTCCAGCTCGTCAAGAGCCTGATCGGCACCCGTGAAACGCACCGTGCAACGGTGCGTGGCTTGGGCCTGCGCCGACTCAACTCGGTTAGCGAGTTGCAGGACACGCCGGCTGTGCGCGGCATGATCAACAAGGTTTCGTACCTCGTTAAGGTCATCAGCTAAGCGGCTGACCAGGACTCAAGGAGTTGATAATGGAATTGAATAACCTGAAGCCGGCTGAAGGTTCGAAGCACGCTAAGCGTCGCGTCGGCCGTGGCATCGGCTCCGGTCTGGGCAAGACGGCTGGCCGTGGTCACAAGGGTCAGAAGTCGCGTTCGGGCGGCTTTCACAAGGTTGGCTTCGAAGGCGGTCAAATGCCGCTGCAACGTCGCCTGCCGAAGCGTGGCTTCACCTCGCTGACGAAGGAATTTGTCGGTGAAGTGCGTCTCTCGGATCTGGAAAAGCTGCCGGTCGACGAAATCGATCTGCTGGCTTTGAAGCAAGCCGGCCTGGTCGGTGAGCTGATCAAGAGCGCCAAGATCATCGCGACGGGCGAGCTCAAGCGCAAGGTCGTTGTGAAGGGTCTGGGTGCGACGAAGGGTGCGCGCGCTGCTATCGAAGCAGCCGGCGGCTCTTTTGCCGAGTAACGTGCAAGTTATTTGCCGTCACTAGCATTTGCATCGGAGAAGGTACTTGGCTAACAGCCCGAGTCTCGCAAAACCCGGTCGCAGCGCGGCGAAGTTCGGCGATCTGCGTCGGCGGGCAGTGTTCCTGCTGCTGGCGTTGATCGTCTATCGTATCGGCGCGCATATTCCGGTGCCGGGTATTGACCCGGACCAGCTGGCAAAGTTGTTCCAAAGCCAGTCGGGCGGCATCCTTGGCATGTTCAACATGTTCTCGGGTGGCGCACTTTCGCGGTTCACGATTTTTGCGCTGGGGATCATGCCGTATATTTCGGCGTCGATCATCATGCAGTTGCTGGCGATTGTTTCGCCGCAGCTCGAAGCGCTGAAAAAGGAAGGGCAGGCGGGTCAACGGAAGATTACGCAGTACACGCGTATCTTCACGGTCCTGCTGGCGACATTCCAGGCGTTCGGCATTGCCGTCGCGTTGGAAAATCAGCCTGGCCTGGTGATCGATCCGGGGATGGTTTTTCGGTTGACGACGGTCGTGACGCTGGTGACCGGCACGATGTTCCTGATGTGGCTGGGTGAGCAGATCACGGAGCGCGGGCTTGGCAACGGTATCTCGATCATTATTTTCGGCGGGATTGCAGCGGGTTTCCCGAATGCGATCGGTGGTCTTGTCTCACTGGTGCAAACTGGTTCGATGAGCCCGATATCCGCGATTATCGTCGTCGCGCTGATTGCTGCTGTGACGTATCTGGTGGTGTTCATTGAACGCGGCCAGCGCAAGATTCTTGTGAACTACGCAAAGCGGCAAGTCGGTAACAAGATTTACGGCGGTCAGTCTTCGCATCTGCCGCTAAAGTTGAACATGTCGGGCGTGATTCCGCCGATCTTTGCATCGTCGATCATTCTCTTCCCGGCAACCATCCTGAACTGGTTTAGTTCGGGGTCGCGTACCAGCTGGTTCGCAGACACGTTGCACAACGTGGCCGAAGCCCTCAAGCCCGGTCAGCCCGTGTACGTGTTGCTGTATGCGTTGGCGATCGTTTTCTTCTGTTTCTTCTACACCGCACTGGTGTTCAACAGCAGAGAGACGGCCGACAACCTGAAAAAGAGTGGCGCTTTCGTCCCAGGCATCCGCCCGGGCGATCAAACGGCGCGATACATCGACCGTATCCTCACGCGTCTGACGCTGGCCGGTGCGATCTACATCGTGTTTGTTTGTCTGCTGCCCGAGTTTCTGGTGCTGCGCTGGAACGTGCCGTTTTATTTTGGTGGAACGTCGCTGCTGATCATTGTCGTCGTCACAATGGATTTCATGGCGCAGGTGCAGTCGTACGTTATGTCGCAACAGTATGAATCGCTGCTGAAGAAAGCTAATTTCAAAGGCGGCGGCGTCCCGATGCGTTGAAAGGACTTATGGCCAAAGACGATGTTATCCAGATGCAGGGTGAAGTCATCGAAAACCTGCCTAACGCTACCTTCAGGGTGAAGCTGGAAAACGGCCATGTCGTATTGGGACACATATCCGGGAAGATGCGGATGCACTACATCCGAATCTTGCCGGGCGACAAGGTGACGGTTGAATTGACGCCTTACGATCTGTCGCGTGCGCGGATCGTGTTCCGGGCGAAGTGATTTGAAAAAAGGGTAATATCATGAAAGTGATGGCATCGGTTAAGCGCATTTGCCGCAATTGCAAGATCATCAAGCGCAAAGGCGTTGTGCGCGTGATTTGCAGCTCTGATCCGCGCCACAAACAGCGTCAAGGCTGAACGCCGCGCTTTTGCTTGCGCTTTTTGTTTGAGGAAAAACAATGGCTCGTATCGCAGGGGTTAACATCCCGAATCACCAGCATACCGAAATCGGCCTGACGGCTATTTACGGTATCGGCCGCACGCGCTCGCGCGACATTTGCGTCGCTGCTGGTGTGGCATTTTCGAAGAAGGTCAAAGACCTGAACGACGCAGACCTCGAAAAGCTGCGTGAAGAAGTCGGCAAGTTCATCGTTGAAGGCGATCTGCGCCGTGAAACGACGATGAATATCAAGCGCCTGATGGATCTCGGCTGCTACCGTGGCGTTCGGCATCGTAAGGGCTTGCCCCTGCGCGGCCAACGTACGCGTACGAATGCCCGTACGCGCAAGGGTCCGCGTCGTGCAGCGCAATCGCTGAAGAAGTAAGCGGAACTGACAGTTACAGGAAAACGTAATGGCTAAGGCTTCGAACAACTCCGCGGCGCAACGCGTTCGCAAGAAGGTCAAGAAGAACGTCGCCGAGGGCGTGGTTCACGTTCACGCGTCGTTCAATAACACCATCATCACGATCACCGATCGTCAAGGCAATGCACTTGCTTGGGCAACGTCGGGTGGTCAGGGCTTCAAGGGTTCGCGTAAATCGACCCCGTTTGCAGCCCAGGTGGCAGCCGAATCGGCTGGCCGCGTGGCGATGGAATACGGCGTGAAGAACCTCGAAGTGCGGATCAAGGGCCCCGGTCCTGGCCGTGAGTCGGCGGTGCGCGCGTTGCATGGTCTTGGTATCAAGATCACCGCGATCTCCGACGTGACCCCGGTCCCGCACAACGGCTGCCGTCCGCCGAAGCGTCGTCGTATCTAAGACGCTAGTATTGCTCGCGCCTGTTGCCGCACCTGCGCGGCGGCAGGCTGCTTGCGCTATTGAATTGACTAAGCCCACCGTTCGACCCAAAGGGTTCGGACTAGCGCGAGTGCACGCATTCGCGTGATTAATCACTGAAGGAATCAACGTGGCACGTTATATCGGCCCTAAGGCCAAGCTGTCCCGCCGTGAAGGCACTGACCTTTTCCTGAAGAGCGCCCGTCGTTCGCTCGCTGACAAGTGCAAGCTTGACAGCAAGCCCGGCCAACACGGCCGCACCTCGGGCGCACGTACGTCTGACTACGGCACGCAGCTGCGCGAAAAGCAAAAAGTGAAGCGTATCTACGGTGTCCTCGAGCGCCAGTTCCGCCGTTACTTCGCTGAAGCCGACCGCCTGAAGGGCAACACGGGTGAAAACCTGCTGCAATTGCTCGAATCGCGTCTGGACAACGTCGTGTATCGCATGGGCTTCGGCTCGACGCGTGCTGAAGCGCGTCAGCTGGTGAGCCACAAGGCGATCACGGTGAACGGTGTTGTGTCGAACATCCCATCGATGCAAGTGAAGGCAGGCGACGTCGTTGCGGTGCGCGAACAAAAGAAGAAGCAGGCGCGTATTCTCGAAGCGCTGTCGCTGGCTGAACAAGGCGGTCTGCCCAGCTGGGTTGCTGTCGATTCGAAGAAGTTCGAAGGCACGTTCAAGTCGAAGCCGGAACGCAGCGACATCGCTGGCGATATCAACGAAAGCCTGATCGTCGAATTGTATTCGCGGTAATCGGATTAACGGCCGGGGCACCCTGATTGCGTTGCGCAAGGGGGCGTCTCGGCTGTTTATTTTCAGGTTGTTACCGGTCAGCCTTATCGGTGTAACGAGCCGAGGGTATTGAAAAGGAAAACCTATGCAAACCAGTTTGTTGAAGCCCAAGATCATCGCTGTTGAATCGCTTGGTGAGAGCCACGCGAAAGTGGTCATGGAACCGTTTGAACGCGGTTACGGCCACACCTTGGGTAACGCGCTCCGGCGCGTGCTGCTGTCGTCGATGATCGGCTACGCGCCGACCGAAGTGACGATCGCAGGCGTCGTGCATGAGTATTCGACGCTCGACGGTGTGCAAGAGGATGTGGTCAACCTGTTGTTGAACCTGAAGGGCGTGGTGTTCAAGCTGCATAACCGTGACGAAGTGACGGTTACGCTGCGCAAGGAAGGCGAAGGCGTTGTCACCGCTGGCGACATCGAACTCGCGCACGATTGCGAAGTGATCAACCCGGATCACGTGATTGCGCACCTGTCGAAGGGCGGCAAGCTCGACGTGCAGATCAAGGTCGAAAAGGGCCGCGGTTATGTGCCGGGCAATGTGCGTCGTTATGGCGAAGAGTCGGCCAAGATCATCGGCCGTATCGTGCTGGACGCATCGTTCTCGCCGGTTCGCCGCGTGAGCTACGCCGTTGAAAGCGCTCGCGTCGAACAGCGTACCGACCTCGACAAGCTTGTAATGAACATCGAAACCAACGGTGTGATTTCGCCGGAAGAAGCGATCCGTCAATCGGCGCGCATTCTGGTCGATCAACTGTCGGTCTTCGCTGCACTGGAAGGCACCGAAGCAACGGCTGAAGCGCCGTCGCGTGCGCCGCAGATCGATCCGATCCTGCTGCGTCCCGTCGATGATCTCGAACTGACGGTTCGTTCCGCGAACTGTCTGAAGGCCGAGAACATCTACTACATCGGCGACCTGATCCAGCGCACGGAAAACGAGCTGCTGAAAACGCCGAATCTGGGCCGTAAGTCGCTGAACGAAATCAAGGAAGTATTGGCGTCGCGCGGTTTGACGCTCGGCATGAAACTCGAGAACTGGCCGCCGGCTGGTCTCGATAAGTAATCCCGGGACAGAACCCGCCGCTGCACTGGCAAAGACGCGGATTTTCCTTTAAAATCCGCGCCTTGTCTTTTTTCAATACCGGCCCGTGCACTCACGCCCTTAGGGTGAACTGAGCGCGATAGAAGAGCTGGACCAAAACTTTGAATCGAAGGAATTAACATGCGTCACCGTCATGGTTTGCGGAAACTGAACCGCACGAGCAGCCACCGTCTGGCAATGCTCCGTAATATGTCCAACTCGCTAATCGAGCACGAAGTCATCAAGACCACGCTGCCGAAGGCGAAAGAACTCCGTAAAGTTGTCGAGCCGCTGATCACGCTCGGCAAAAAGCCGTCGCTGGCAAATCGTCGTCTGGCGTTCAACCGCCTGCGCGATCGTGACTCGGTCACGAAGCTGTTCGAAGTTCTGGGCCCGCGTTACGCCACCCGTCCGGGCGGCTACCTCCGCGTCCTGAAGTTCGGCTTCCGCGTCGGCGACAACGCTCCGATGGCACTGGTCGAACTGCTCGATCGTCCGGAAGTTGAAGAAGTTGAAGTGCAAGAAGCTGAGTAAGTTTCTTAGCATCTAAAAAAAGCCAGGCGCCTAGCCTGGCTTTTTTGTTTGTAGCGCCAAACACGCGCATCAGAACGCGGTGGCCGCGGTCAACTGCCGCACGACTGCTGCAGAGCCGTCTGCGGGCGGACAATGCTAGGTGATACGATATCGGCACCTCAATCGTGCCTTGTCGGAGCCATCTGTGAGCGTGAACGTGACCTTGATTCTGACGACGGTGCCCGATGCGACCGTGGCTCAGAAGCTCGCTGCGGATGCCTTGGCCGGGCGGCTATGCGCCTGCGTCACCCAGCTAGGCGCCGTGCATTCCAGCTATCACTGGCGGGGCGCGATCGAAAACACGCAGGAGATCCAGCTGCTATTCAAGACCAGCGCGGCACGCGCGCTCGAGCTCGAGCAGTACATTCAGGTTCACCATCCCTACGACACGCCGGAAATCCTTTCGTGGCAAGCGACGGCGTCGGCCGCGTACGGCCAATGGATCACTGCTGAAACCCAACGTCCTCTCCATGTTTAACGGTCTCGACCGGCGCGCACGCACTGCGCTGCGCACCGTATTCTTCCTGCTTGGCTGCCTGTTCTTCGCGCAGTTCGGCACGCTCGCCCGCGCGGCGGACGATTTCCTGGATCCTGCGGTCGCGTTCAAATTCAGCGCGACGGAGAAGCCCGGCGAAGTCGACGTAACCTACCAAATAGCGGACGGCTACTACATGTACCGCGAGCGCTTCGCCTTCGCGACGCGCAACGGCACGACCACGATTGGCGAGCCGCAATTGCCGGCTGGTCACGTCAAGTTCGATCAGACCTTCAACAAGAACGTCGAGACGTACCGGAACGAGCTGACCATCCGGATTCCCGTTAAACAGGCGGCCGGGCCGTTCGATCTGGCGGTGACGTCGCAGGGTTGTGCCGACGCCGGCATCTGCTATCCGCCGATGGAGCGCGTGTATCACGTGAGCGGCGTGGCTCTGCAACCGGCTGGAAGCGCCGTGGCCCCCGCTGGCGCGGAAATATCGAAACAATCCGCCCATACGGTGGATAGCTCGTGGTATGAGCGCGTCACGAGCGCAGACTACGCTCAGTCGCTGCTGCAAGGCGGCGGTTTCTTCGCGATCGTCGGACTTTATTTCGTCGCCGGCGCCGTGCTCAGTCTGCTCCCCTGCTCGTATCCGATGATTCCGATTCTTTCGGCGATCATCATCGGCGAAGGCGCGCGAGTGACGCGTACCCGCGGATTCGCGCTGTCGCTGGCCTATGTGATCGGCATGGCGCTCGTGTACACCGCGCTCGGCGTCGCCGCCGCGCTGGTCGGGCAAAGTCTCGGCGCGTGGCTGCAAAACCCGTGGGTGCTTGGCGCTTTTGGCGTACTGCTGGCCATTTTCGCGCTAACCCTGATCGCAGGCTTCGACATCGCGCTGCCGCAGCGCTGGCAGGACGGTGTCTCACGGGCGTCGACGAGGCGCTCCGGTGGCAAGTTTGCAGCTGTTGCCGCGATGGGCGCGCTGTCGGCGCTGGTGGTCGGCGCTTGTATGACCGCACCGCTTTTCGCGGTGCTGGCATTCATCGCGCATACGGGCGACGCGGTGTTGGGTGGTGCGGCGCTGTTCTCGATGGGACTCGGCTTAGGCGTGCCGCTGCTGATCCTCGGTCTTGGCGCGGGCACGCTGCTGCCGCGCGCTGGCGCGTGGATGGACGGCGTCAAGGTGTTCTTCGGCGTCTTCCTGCTCGCGGCCGCGCTGTGGATCGTCTGGCCGGTCCTCGGCGCGACTGCGACAATGCTTTTGAGCGCGCTATGGTTGTTGATCGCCGCGGCCTCCCTCGGCTTGTTCTCGGCACTCGCGGCGGAGGCTTCCGTGTGGCGCCGGCTTGGCCGAGGCATCGGCGCTGCGCTGGCCATCTGGGCGGCGGTCCTGCTGGTCGGACTGGCGGCGGGGTCATCCGACCCGCTGCGCCCGCTTGCCGTGTTGGCGGCGCGCGGCGGAGAAGCGGGTGTCGCAAATGCATCGAATGAGCCGAGCAGCGTGCCGCAGGGTGATCTGACGTTCGCACCGGTGCGCTCATCGAATGAGCTCGACCAGGTCGTCAAAACGGCTGCACAGCCCGCCATGCTCGATTTCTACGCGGACTGGTGCGTCAGCTGTAAGGAGATGGAGAAATTGACCTTCAGCGACCCGCGCGTGCAGACGAAGTTGAAGCAGATGAACCTGCTGCGCGCCGACGTGACCGCGAACAACGCCGACGATCAAGCGCTGCTCAAGCGCTTCAGCCTGTTCGGACCGCCGGGGATCATCTTTTTCGATCGGAGTGGCAAGGAAGTGCTGCGCGTCGTCGGCTACGAGTCGGCGGATAAATTCTTGCGCAGTCTGGATCGGGCGAGCGCGCCTGGGGCGTAACGGGTAACGGGTGGTCCGTCGTGGCGTGTGGCGTGCTGGCTTGTGCAGCAAGCCATGCGCGGCGGCACAAGCGCGCATCGCATATCGCGCGGTCGAGTGGACCGGAACGAAGTCGGAGGGGCGTCACACGGCGACCCCATTACGACGATCGACGGCCGGTCGGCCACCGCGATATCGCTCAAGCAGATCACGGATCTGATCCGAGCTCAGCCCGCAACGTACGCAAAGCTCGAGATCGAACGCGAAACGCAGCGTCGGGAACTGAATGTCGGGCGCAGGGCGGTTGTGGTCGAAGCAGACTAGCGAGCGGTCAGATGCGGCCAGACCGCAACTTCGCAAAAACCAAGACGCGCGCAGCCACAAGTGCCCCCAAATAAAAACGGAGGCACGACCCGCAAGTCGTCCTCCGTTCATTGCAACGCCCAAGCCGCCCCGAAAGGTGTCTCGTCGAGTTAATTTTGCGAGCGCAAAATCCGCGCGGCTTCCAATGCGAAATAGGTCAGCACGCCGTCCGCGCCGGCCCGCTTGAACGCCAGCAGAGACTCCATCATCGCCTTGTCGTGATCGAGCCAGCCGTTCTGCGCGGCCGCCTTCAGCATCGCGTACTCGCCGCTCACCTGATACACGTAGGTCGGGAACTGGAACTCATCCTTCACGCGCCGCACGATATCCAGATACGGCATGCCCGGCTTGACCATCACCATGTCCGCGCCTTCGTTGATGTCCGCTTGCACTTCGCGCAGCGCTTCATTCGAATTGGCCGGGTCCATCTGGTAGGTCATCTTGTTGCTCTTGCCGAGGTTCGTGGCCGAGCCGACGGCATCGCGGAAAGGGCCGTAAAACGCCGACGCGAACTTGGCCGCATACGCCATGATGCGCGTGTGGATAAGGCCTTCGCTCTCGAGCATTTCGCGGATCGCGCCGATGCGGCCGTCCATCATGTCTGAAGGCGCGACAATGTCCACGCCTGCTTCAGCCTGCGCACGTGCCTGTTCGACCAGAATCTCGACGGTCTCGTCGTTGATGACATAACCGGCTTCGTCGAGCACGCCGTCCTGGCCGTGGCTCGTGTAGGGGTCGAGCGCCACGTCGGTGAGCACGCCCAGCTCGGGGAAGTTCTTTTTTAGCTCGCGAACCGCGCGCGGGATCAAACCGGCCGGGTTGGTCGCTTCGCGGCCATCGGGCGTTTTCAGCGACGGCTCGATCGCCGGAAACAGCGACAGCACCGGCACGCCCAGTTCGACACATTGTTCAGCCACGCCCATCAGCAGATCGACCGACACGCGCTCGACGCCCGGCATGGACGGCACGGCTTGCCGCACGTTGGTGCCTTCGACGACAAAGACGGGATAAATCAGATCGTTGGTGGTGAGGATGTTTTCCCGCATCAGACGGCGCGAGAAGTCGTCACGGCGCATGCGGCGCGGACGGTAGTGCGGATAGAAGCTCATAACGAACCGAAGAAACGTGGATGTGTGGAGTGGACAAGTAACGCCTGCCAGCGCTGCCGGAAACTTTTCGAGACAATGGTATATCATACCGATCGAGCAAGGCGCCTTGCGCTGACCTCCCCGCTTCTCCTCCCTGAGCGGGTGCCTGTCGTTTTTTCGATTAGGCTGTTTGACCCGCCGTTAAAGCGGCGGGTTTTTTTATGGGCGGCCGGAAATGGCGCTTTTGCCCAATCCGGCGGGGTTGGCCTCGCTTACTGCGCGGCGTCCGTTTCGTCCTTCACGTCGGGGATCAGCCAGCTTTCGATCAGCTCGTGCGCTTCGTCGATACCGACACGCTTGAGCGCCGAGAACAGCTGCGCGGTCAGTTCGCCGCGGTAGCCGGCGGTGCGATACTCGGCCAGGCCTTTCTGCGTCGCTCGCAACGCGTTTACGCTTTCCTGGCGCGTCAATTTGTCGCACTTGGTCAAGAGCGTGTGGATCGGCTTGCCAGTCGGGGCGAACCATTCGATCATGCGGCGGTCCAGATCGGTCAGCGGGCGGCGCGAGTCCATCATCAGGATCATGCCGCGCAATTGCGAGCGCGATTGCAGGTAGGTTGACAGCAGCGCTTCCCAGTGCGCCTTGGCCGCGCCCGGCACTTCCGCGTAGCCGTAGCCCGGCAGGTCGACCAGATGCGCGGTCGGCTCGTCCGCCTTGCCGACCGAAAAATAATTGATGTGCTGCGTGCGTCCAGGCGTCTTACTGGCGAAGGCCAACTGTTTCTGATTGCACAGAATATTGATGGCCGTCGACTTGCCCGCGTTCGAGCGTCCCGCAAAGGCAATCTCAGGTTGCGAAGTGGCCGGCAGATCACGCAGGTGATTGACGGTCGTGAAAAAGCGGGATTGGTGGAGCAGGAAGGACATGATCAGGCCAGGATTCGAGACGCCGGGGAACCCGGAGTGGGGACGGGTCAAGCCCGACTGGCGTCTTAGCGATTAGCGAGTTATTGTACAATACGATGGTTTACTGAAAACCTGAGGGGGCCAGCCCACGTGCCTTGGCGGCTCCTGGCGGTCACTCGGTCGCCGTCGTACTTTGCAAAACCTTCAAGAAAACGCTGGGCCGTCCCAAGTTTTCTTGCCCCTTAGGGGGGCCTGGCGCGAGGCGCCAGGTTTGGGGGCTCTCTAAAAATCCCACAAGACGAGACAGGGTGTGCGAATGAATCGACTGAGCAAGACTCTGATGGTGCTTCATGTAGCGGCAGGTCTTTCAGGTTTGGCAATTCAGGCACGAGCAGCAGATCCGGCAAAGCCGGACGTCAATCGGGGGCAGGCAATCGCGGTGCAGGTGTGCGCGTCATGTCACGGGGCAGACGGCAACAGCGCCGGCGGCGCGTACCCGAAGCTGGCGGGCCAGCACCCTGAGTATCTCGTCAAGCAACTCAAGGACTTCAAGACCCAGCCGGGCGCCAAGCAGCCAGCGCGCAACAATGCGATCATGGCGGGCATGGCGGCGGCGCTGTCCGATCAGGACATGGTCAACGTCGCGGCCTATTTCGCGGCGCAGACTCCGAAGCCCGGCTACGCGCACAACAAGGACACCGTGCCGCTCGGCCAGAAGATCTATCGTGGTGGGATCGCCGACAAGGGCGTACCGGCGTGTGCGAGCTGCCACGGGCCGACCGGTCAAGGGATTCCGTCGCAGTATCCGCGGCTGTCGGGGCAGTGGGCAGAATACACGGTGGCGCAGTTGACCGCGTTCACGCAAGGTCCTGGCGCACGTAATAACAACGAGGCGATGCATGCGATCGCAACGCGTTTGTCGGACAGCGAGATCAAGGCTGTAGCCGATTACATCGCGGGCTTGCACTAGGAAGCTCGCGCGCAAGTGCAACCGGCCCGGCGAGGCCGGTACAAAACAAGAAAAGGGTGAGGGCGTCGTGCCTACGACAGCCCTTCACCCTTTTTTGCTGTTCAGTCGGAGTATGAATGAGCGTCACCACGTCGGGTTTGCAGTCGAAGTCGGGCAATCGCGTCATGCGCAGCGTCGTCGAAGTTTTGAGTTCGATGCGTTTTGCCATTTCGTTGCTCGTGATTCTGTCGATCGCCAGCATCATCGGCACCGTCCTCACGCAGGACGATCCCTATCCCAACTACGTCAACCAGTTCGGCCCCTTCTGGGCGGATATCTTCCGCTCGCTGAGCCTGTACACGGTGTACAGCTCGTGGTGGTTCATGCTGATTCTCGGCTTCCTGATGGTGTCGGTGTCGCTGTGCGTGATCCGCAATGCGCCGAAAATGGTCGCCGACGCCAAGAGCTGGAAGGACAAGGTCCGCGAAGGCAGCCTGCGCGCCTTCCATCACAAGGGCGAATTCGCGGTGCATGGCTCCCGCGCGCAGACGGCGGCGTTGCTCGCCAGGCTCTCGGCGAAGCTCGGCTACAAGTTCGTCACGCGTGAGTCCGAAGGCGCCACCCTGATCGCCGCCAAGCGCGGCGCGCTGACCAAGTTCGGCTATATCTCCGCTCACCTTGCGATCGTGGTGATCTGCCTCGGCGGCTTGCTCGACAGCAATCTGCCGATCAAGCTGCAAATGTGGCTGTTCGACAAGTCGCCGATCCGCGCCAACACGGTGATCAACGACATCACGCCGGACCATCGCCTGTCGCAATCCAATCCGACGTTCCGCGGCTACGCCTGGGTGCCGGAAGGCCAGCATGTGTCCACAGCGATCCTGAACCAGCCAGACGGCTCGCTCATCCAGGATCTGCCGTTTTCAATCGAGTTGAACAAGTTCATCGTCGATTACTACTCGACGGGCATGCCGAAGCTGTTCGCAAGCGACATCGTGGTGGTGGATCACAAGACGGGCGCGCGCGTGCCGGCGCGAGTCGAAGTGAACAAGCCGTTCACTTACGACGGTGTGTCGATCTACCAGTCGAGCTTCCAGGACGGCGGCTCGCAAATGCAGATGACGGCTTACCCGATGAGCGGCTCAAGCGCGAAGACCGCGCCGTTCGGCGGCACGATCGGCGGCAATGCGCCGTTGAGCACGGCCACGCCGCTCGCCGACGGCCAGACGGTCGAATTCACCGATTTCCGCGCCATCAACGTCGAAAACATCCAGAACGGCAGCGGCCAGACCGACGCCCGCGGCGTCGCGGCGCACCGCACGCTGAAAGAAGCGTTCGACGAACGGCTCGGCTCCGGCGCGAAGACCTCGAAGCCGCTCGATCTGCACAACGTCGGCCCGTCGGTGCAATACAAGGTGCGCGACAAGGACGGCCAGGCGCGCGAATACAACAACTACATGCTGCCGGTCGATGTTTCCGGCGAAAAGATGTTCCTCGCCGGCATGCGCGTGAATCCGGACGATCCGTTCCGCTACCTGCGCATTCCCGCCGACAGCGGCGGCACCGTCAAGGAATGGATGAACCTGCGCGCCACGCTCGAAGATCCGGCCATGCGCGCCTCGGCCGCGCACCGTTTCGCGCTGCGTTCGGTGCCCGGCTCGAATGCCGAACTGCAACAACATCTGGAAGAAAGCGCGCTGCGCGTGCTGACCCTTTTTGCGGGCGCGGATAACGGCATCAAGATGCCGAACGGTCAGCCGGTCGGCGGCTTCCAGGCCATTGCCGGTTTTATCGACCATTCGGTGCCGAAAGGCGAGCAGGAAAAGGCCGCCAGCCTGCTGCTGCGCATGCTGGAGGGCGCCACATGGGATCTGTACCAGTTGTCCCGCCAGCAGCTCGGCGAGCCCGAGGCGGCGGCGAGTGCGGACGCCAGCCGCTTCATCCAGAGCTCGATCAACGCGATGTCCGACAGCTTTTTGTATGGATCGCCTGTCTATTTGCAGCTTGACTCATTCAAGCAGGTGCAAGCTTCGGTATTTCAGTTGACGCGCGCGCCGGGCAAAAAAGTCGTGTATCTTGGCAGCCTGCTCCTCGTGTTGGGCATCTTTTCGATGTTCTACGTCCGCGAACGGCGCCTCTGGTTCTGGCTCAAAGACACCGAGCACGGCACGAATGTCGTGATGGCGATGTCGAGCGCGCGCAAAACGCTCGACTTCGAGAAAGAGTTTGTCCAGACGCGCGACGCGGCAGGCGCCGCGCTGGGCGCCAAACTCGTTGAAGCACCCGACGCCGCCGGCGCC
Organism: Paraburkholderia sp. FT54; assembly: GCF_031585635.1. Lineage (NCBI taxonomy): Bacteria > Pseudomonadati > Pseudomonadota > Betaproteobacteria > Burkholderiales > Burkholderiaceae > Paraburkholderia > Paraburkholderia sp. FT54. The sequence continues at coordinate 293,112 of NZ_CP134195.1, forward strand.
TCCGATAAATCCGGCAACGCCGGCGCGCCGTCCGCAAGCTCACAAGATTCGACCCGGTAAGATCATGGACTTGACTCAGGTATCCCAGGCTCCCTCCTCGCGGCCCCAAAAGGTGCTGGCAGGCGAGTCACTCAACATCGGCGAGTACGACGAGCGGCCGTTCCTGAAGCGGCTCGGCGTCTTCGACTGGCTGTTTGCCCTCGCGATGGTCGCGGGCGCCGGGTTCGCGCTGTCGCGCTATCACCCGTTCATGAATTACTACGACAAGCTGGTGCTCTGTTGCGCCGTGCCGGTTTTCGTGGTGCTCGGCTGGCGCTGGAAACCGGTGCGTCCGCTGATGGTGGGCATCGCGGCGCTGTCGCTGCTGGCCATCCAGATCTACCACGGCGATCTCAGCCGCGCGGATAACGCGTTCTTCCTCAAGTATTTCCTGTCGAGCCAGTCCGCGATTCTGTGGATGAGCGCGCTCTTCGTGTTCGCCACCGTGTTCTACTGGATCGGCCTGCTGTCGCGTTCGCCGACCGGCGCCGCGATCGGCTCGAAAATGACGTGGGCAGCGGTGCTGATGGGCTTCGTCGGCCTGATGGTGCGCTGGTACGAGTCGTACCTGATCGGCGCGGATGTCGGCCATATTCCTATCTCGAACCTGTACGAAGTGTTCGTGCTGTTCAGCCTTATCACCGCGCTCTTCTATCTGTACTACGAGCAGCACTACAACACCCGCGCGCTCGGCGCGTTCGTGCTGCTGGTGATCAGCGCGGCGGTTGGCTTTCTGATGTGGTACTCGGTCGCGCGCGACGCGCAGCAGATCCAGCCGCTGGTCCCGGCGCTGCAAAGCTGGTGGATGAAGATCCACGTGCCGGCCAACTTCATCGGCTACGGCAGCTTCGCGCTGTCGGCCATGGTGGGTGTGGCGTATCTGGCGAAAGAGCGCGGCGTGCTGGCCGATCGCCTGCCGGCGCTCGAAGTGCTCGACGACGTGATGTACAAGTCGATCGCCGTCGGCTTCGCGTTCTTCACGATCGCCACGATTCTCGGCGCGCTGTGGGCCGCTGAAGCCTGGGGCGGCTACTGGAGCTGGGATCCGAAGGAAACATGGGCGCTGATCGTATGGCTGAACTATGCGGCGTGGCTGCATATGCGCCTGATGAAGGGCCTGCGTGGTGCGGTCGCGGCATGGTGGGCGCTGACCGGCCTGCTGGTAACGACCTTCGCCTTCCTCGGCGTCAACATGTTCCTGTCAGGCCTGCATAGTTACGGCAAGCTGTAAGATCTGCCGCGCTGAACCGACTCAAGACCGCCGTGTGCTCCGCACCGGCGGTTTTTTTATGGTCAATGGAATATTGGCCGCATCCGGAGTGTTCACCCTCCTAGTACCTACAGATGGTGAACGGACGAGCGATCATCAATATGGCCCTTTAAGATGCACAGACTGATGGGCCGCCAAGGAGCAGCACGATGTGGATCAAGCGTAGCGACAGAATTCAACTCAGTGGCGACGACATTGCGCGCAGCGAAATCACGCCGCAACGTATTTTTCAGAACCGGCGGCGCGTGTTGCAGGCGGCCGGCGCGGTGGCGCTCGGCGGTCTGATCGGGGTGAACGGCGAGGCGCTGGCGGCGTACACGTCGCCGGACCCGAAGGCGCAAAAGCTGGCGGCGAAGACCAACGCCAGGTTCGTCGCGCTCGACAAGATCACGCCATACAAGGACATCACGACGTACAACAACTACTACGAGTTCGGCACCGACAAGGCCGATCCCGCGCACAACGCCGGGACGCTGCGGCCGCATCCGTGGAAGGTGAGCGTCGAGGGCGAGATCAAGAATCCGAAAGTGTACGACATCGACGAATTGCTCAAGCTCGCGCCGCTCGAGGAACGCGTGTACAGAATGCGCTGCGTCGAAGGATGGTCGATGGTGATTCCGTGGATCGGCGTGCCGCTCGCGGAACTGATCAAGCGCGTGCAGCCGACCGGCAACGCCAAATACGTGCAATTCATCACGCTGGCCGATCCGTCGCAAATGCCCGGACTGTCGACGCCCGTGCTCGATTGGCCGTACTCCGAAGGGCTGCGCATGGACGAAGCGATGAATCCGCTGACGTTGCTGACAATGGGTCTCTATGGTCAGGTGCTGCCCAATCAGAACGGCGCGCCGGTGCGCGTTGTGGTGCCGTGGAAATATGGCTTCAAGAGCGCGAAGTCGCTGGTGAAGATCCGCTTCCTCGACAAGCAGCCGCCGACCAGTTGGAACACGTACGCATCGAACGAATATGGGTTTTACTCGAACGTGAATCCGAACGTCGATCATCCGCGCTGGAGCCAGGCGACTGAGCGACGCATCGGCGAAGACGGTTTCTTCACGCCCAAGCGCAAGACGCTGATGTTCAACGGCTACGGCGATCAGGTCGCGTCGCTTTATCAGGGCATGGACCTGAAGAAGAATTTTTGAGCGGCGCGAACATGGCTTCCGATACGCAATCCGCTACACAGACCGAACGCAAGGTTCCGCGGACGCAGGCGTCTGCGTCGGCGACTGTGCCGAAGCGCTCCGCAGCCGGCGCGCGCTGGATCGTGCCGGTCAAGATTGTCGTGTTTATCGCGGCCTGGTATCCGCTCGCGCGCATCGTGTTGTTCGGCTTCACGGAGCGGCTCGGCGCAAATCCGATCGAGTTCATCACGCGCTCGACGGGTCTCTGGACGCTCGTCTTTCTCTGCATCACGCTGGCCGTGACGCCGTTGCGCCGACTTACCGGCGTCGCGGCATTCGTGCGTTTTCGCCGGATGCTCGGGCTTTATGCGTTCTTTTACGCGACGCTGCATTTCACCACTTACCTGTGGTTCGACAAATGGTTCGATGTCGCCGAGATCATCAAGGACATCGGCAAGCGGCCGTTCATCACGGTGGGCTTCGCGGCGTTCGTGCTGTTGATCGCATTGGCCGTGACGTCGCCACGCGCGATGGTGCGCAAGCTCGGGCGCCGCTGGCAGATGTTGCATCGGGCCATCTATGCGATCGGCGCGCTCGCGATCCTGCACTTCTGGTGGATGAAGGCAGGCAAACACGATCTGATCCTGCCGAAGATTTACGGCGCCATCATGGTGGCGTTGCTGGGTTGGCGTTTGATGGTATGGGTGCGTGACAGGATGTCGAAAACACGTTGACCGACGCCGCGAAGGTGTAGCTCGCGCACGGCGATCGCGTAAGCAGAAAAAGGCGATGCCGCATTGGCATCGCCTTTTTTTGATGTCGGCGCAAGTATTGAAGGTTACGCGGGCAAAATCGTTTCGCCCGCAAACAGTTGCTTCACCTCTTCGCGTGCGCGAACCACATGCACCTGTGTACCATCAACCATCACCTCCGCGGCGCGCGGACGTGTGTTGTAGTTGGAGCTCATCACAAAGCCATACGCGCCGGCTGAACGGATCGCCAGTAAATCACCCGGTTCGACTGCCAGCAGACGTTCGCGTCCGAGCCAGTCGCCGCTCTCGCAAACCGGACCGACCACGTCGTACACGTGAGCCGGCACGTCGCGCTTCACGACTGGATCGATTGCGTGATACGCCTCATACATGGCGGGGCGCGCGAGATCGGTCATGGCCGCGTCGACGATGGCGAAATTCTTTTCCGCACCCGGCTTCAGAAACTCGACGCGCGTGAGCAGCACGCCCGCATTGCCGACCAGCGAACGGCCCGGCTCGAAATACACTTCACGCTGGCCGTGACCGCGCGCTTCGATTCGATCGAGCACGGTGCGCACGAACTCCCCGATTTCCGGCGGCGTTTCGTCGTCGTACGTGATGCCGAGACCGCCGCCCACGTCGATGTGACGAATCTTCACGCCGTCCTGTTCGATCTGCTCGACCAGTTCCAGAACCTTGTCGACTGCGTCCAGATAGGGCGCGACTTCGGTGATCTGCGAGCCAATATGGCAGTCGATGCCGACCACCTCGAGATTCGCCATGGCCGCAGCCGCCTGATACGTGCCGCGCGCGTCTTCGAACGCGACGCCGAACTTGTTCGACTTCAGGCCGGTGGAAATATACGGGTGCGTCTTCGCGTCGACGTCCGGATTCACGCGCAGCGAAACAGGCGCCTTCTTGCCCATTCCAGCGGCAACTGCATTCAGGCGATCGAGCTCGGGAATCGATTCGACGTTGAAGCATTTCACGCCGGCCGCGAGCGCGTCGCGCATTTCGTCCGCGTTCTTGCCGACGCCGGAAAACACAGTGTTCTCCGCCTTGCCGCCGGCGGCCAGCACACGCGCCAGTTCGCCGCCCGACACGATGTCGAAGCCGGCGCCGAGTCGCGCGAATACGTTCAGCACCGCGAGATTGCTATTGGCCTTCACGGCAACGTGCACGCTCGCGCGACGGCCTGCGCAAGCGCCCGCGTAGGCGTTCCATGCCTCGGTGAGCGCGGCGCGCGAATACACGTACAGCGGCGTGCCGAACTGCTCGGCGAGGGAGACGGCGGACACGCCTTCGGCGTGCAGCACGCCATCGACGTAGTCAAATGCGGATCGAGTCATGCGAAAGTCTTATTGAACGGGTGTGGCGGCGGAAGCAGGCAGCGGAGCCGCCGTAGCGGATGCAGCGGAGGCGGGCGGCGCGGCGAGTTCGTTTTCCGGCGCCAACGAAAGCGGTGTGCCGGAAGTGTCCGGAACGGTGCTCATGTCGGTGGATGTGGCCGAGGCGGGTTGCGCGACGTCCGGTGTTTGCGTGCGATCGATCGGCTTGGCCGGTAGCGGCGGCACGGTGGGCAAATAGAGCGAACCGCGTTGTCCGCAGCCGGCAAGTGCACAACCTGCGAGAATGGCTAAAACCGCTACAATCGCGCGGCCGGGCGCCGCCGCGCGCATCCGAGTGACGACTCGCATGACTGTCCCTGAATAAATAATCGATGGAGTTTAGCATGTCCGATAGTGAATACCTGACCCGCGCGGAAGCCGCGCTAGCCGCCATCGAACGCGCGCTCGACGACACGGACGCCGACATCGAACTGGAGCGCAGCGGCAACGTCCTGACCCTCGAATTCGAGAACCGCACGAAGATCATCGTCAACCTTCAGCCGCCCATGAGCGAGATCTGGATCGCTGCGAAAGCGGGCGGTTTTCACTTCCGTTTCGTCGACGGTGAATGGCGCGACACCCGCAGCGGCACGGAGTTTTTCGCCGCGTTGTCGGAGTACGCGACGCAGCAGGCCGGCGAGCCGGTTCACTTCGAAGCGTAAGTCCGTTGATCAAGGGCGAACGCTGGCAAAGCGGCCGAATCGATTCGGCCTGATCGCACAAAGCAAATGGCCGCGCATTGAGCGCGGCCATTTTGCTTTTCTACTCGACTGTATACGCGCGTGCGTCAGTGTCCGCGGAAGAGATTCATGATGTCTTGCTTCTCCTGTTCGCCGACCTGCTCAGGTGCCGCTGCCGACGCAGCACTCGACTGGGCATCCAGTGTCGCCTGACTGACGCCGACCGTGGCAACGAAACCATTTCCCGGCGTGAAGTCGTCGAAATAAAGCTCTGAGCCGATTTCCGTGACGTCATCGGGTTTCGGCATCTTGTACTCCGGCACGCCCTTGAGCGCGCGTCCCATGTATTCGACCCACACAGGCAACGCGAGGCCGCCGCCGGTTTCCTTGTCGCCGAGACTGCGCGGGTTGTCGTAGCCGATCCATGCGATGGCCATGAGCGTGTGCTGATAACCGGCGAACCACGCGTCGCGCGAATCGTTGGTCGTGCCCGTCTTGCCGGCAAGATCAGTGCGTTTCAACGCGTTGGTCTTCGCGCCCGTGCCGCGTTGCGCCACGCTTTGCAGCAGGCTGTTCATCACGTAGGCGTTGCGCGGCTCGATTGCGTGCGGCGCGCTTTGCGCGGCCACCAGCGGTTGCGCGTGCGCGACCACCATGCCGCGCTGATCCGTGACTTCGGCGATCAGATACGGGTTGATCCGATAGCCGCCGTTGGCGAACACCGAGAACGCGCCCGCCATCTGCAACGGCGTGACGAGACCGGCGCCCAACGCCATCGGCAGATAGGCCGGGTGACGATCCGCGTCGAAGCCGAAGCGCGTGATGTACTGCTGCGCGTACTTCGTGCCGATCTGGTTCAGGATACGAATCGACACCAGGTTCTTCGAGCGCTGCAGCGCGGTGCGCATGGTCATCGGGCCGTCGAAGCCGCCGCCGTAGTTCTTCGGCTCCCACGCCTGGCCGCCGGTTTCGGCCGCGCTGAAGAAAAGCGGCGCGTCGTTGATTACAGTTGCCGGTCCGAGTCCCTTTTCGAGCGAAGCCGAATAGATGAACGGCTTGAAGCTCGACCCCGGCTGACGCCACGCCTGAGTGACGTGATTGAACTTGTTCTTGTTGAAGTCGAAGCCGCCGACCAGCGCGCGGATCGCGCCATCTTGCGGGATCACCGAAACGAACGCGCCTTCCACTTGCGGCAATTGCGTGATCGTCCAGTTGCCGTCGTCGCTCTTGACGAGGCGGATGATCGCACCGGGTCGCACACGTTGATTCGGCTGCGCGCGCGGACCAAGCGCGAACTGCGCGAAGCGCAGGCCGTCACCCTGGATCGTCGCGACATTGCCGTCGATAAAGGCGGCCCGCACCTGCTTCGGACTTGCCGCGGTAACCACGGCGGCGATGATCTCGCCGTTGTCCGGGTGTTCGAGCAGCGCGTCGTCGATGGCCTGTTCGCGGTCGTCGGCGTCGGACGGCAGATCGATGAATGCCTCCGGGCCGCGATAACCGTGGCGCCGTTCGTAGTCCATCAGACCTTTGCGCAGCGCCCGGTAAGCGACGTCCTGATCGGCGGAATCGATCGTAGTCACCACGTTCAGACCGCGCGTATAGGCTTCCTCGCGGTACTGCGCGTACATCATCTGACGCACCATTTCCGCGACGTATTCGGCGTGCACGCTGAACTCCTTGCCCGCGCCCTTGACCACGAGAGGCTGTTTGCTCGCTTCGTCGTACTGTTCCTGGGTGATGTAGTGCAGCTCGTACATGCGCTGCAGGATGTATTCCTGACGCACCTTCGCACGCTTCGGATTGACGACCGGGTTATAAGCGGACGGCGCCTTCGGCAGGCCGGCCAGCATGGCCGATTCCGCCAGCGTCAGATCCTTCAGATCCTTGCCGAAGTACACACGCGCCGCGCTCGCGAAACCATAGGCGCGCTGACCGAGATAGATCTGATTCATGTACACCTCAAGAATCTGATCTTTGGACAGCTTCGACTCGATCTTGTACGCCAGCAGCATCTCGTAGATCTTGCGCGTATAGGTCTTCTCGCTCGAAAGGAAGAAGTTGCGCGCAACCTGCATGGTGATCGTGCTTGCGCCCTGCGTGGCGTGGCCATTGGTCAGCGCGACGAAGCCCGCGCGCGCAATGCCTGTGAGGTCGACGCCGCCGTGATCGTAGAACCGCGCGTCTTCAATGGCGAGGATCGCCTTCTTCAGATGATCGGGCACGTCCTGAATATGGACGATGTCCCGCCGTTCTTCGCCGAACTCGCCGATCAGCACATGATCGGCCGTATAGATTCGCAGCGGAACCTTCGGCCGGTAGTCGGTCAACGCATCGAGCGACGGCAGATTGGGCGTGGCGACGACGAGCGCATAGCCGAGCACCAGCAAGACGCACAGAACGCCTGCGACGATCAGACCCACGAAGCCGAGGATGAGCTTCAGCCACAACGGGCGTTTGCGCTTTTTCGGCGCGGGCGGCGGGGACGTAGGAGACGTGGATTGCATATGGGCACCAAAAAACAGTCCCGCGATTATAGCCGCCTCGCTGTTCAGCTTTCGGCATGCTTACGGACACTTCTTGCCAGGTCTGCGCGCCGCGCGGGAATGACTTCACTGTAGTCCCTTTGATGGCGTACAGGACGTGCGCTGCTCAACGTTAGCCGTTTGGCTGAGTGTCGCGCGGCGGCGCGGCTACGCACAATTGCTCCTCATCACTCGCGGTCGAATGGTTCGTCGCGTGAGTCAGAGGGAGGACGCTATGGCATTGAAAAGATCTTGGCTTCAGGCAGTGCAACCCGGTGCGCAGCGTTTTGCTGCAGGGATCGATGTCGGTTCGCAGACCGTGCGTCTGATCGTGCTGAGTCAGCGCGTGCGCTCACCCGGCGCGCTGCATATCGAATACGTGAGCACCGTGCCACTTGTTGCCGGCGCAATGGCCGGCAGCGAGATCGCCGACCGTCACGCGGTGGCGCGTGCGTTGCGCGACGCATTCGCCGGACTGCCGCACGCGTGTGCGACACATGCCTTGCGATGCTCGATGGCGTTGCCCGCATCGGCCACCATGACCACTACCGTGCCGCTCGCGCGGCTTGCCGCGCAGAGCGGTTGTTCGGAAGACGGCGGCCATCAGCTGGCTGAACTGGAGCCGGCGGTGATGAACGAGGTCGAGCGCATTGCCGGCCTGGAGCGACATGCTCTCGCCGTCGACTGGTATGTCGACGAAGCGTATTCGCCGGTCCGCTCCATCACCATTGCCGCCACCGCGCGGCAACATCTCGAAGCGCGAATCGAATGCGCGGCGCTTGCCGGCATCTCGCTCACCGCCATCGACGGTGAGCCGCATGCCGCATTGCGCGCCATGCGCTACGCGGCGAGTTACGAACTCGATCCGCACGAGCCGTATGTCGCGTTGTGGATCGGTACGGATGGCGTGTACGGCTGGCGGATCGTTGACGACATCATCGCCCGCGAGATGCGCTATCCGGCACCGGAGCACACTGATCTTGCCGATGCATTGCGCGACCTGGCGCACGGTCCGGAACTCGACTGCGCGTTGGTGTGCGGCGAGGTCGATCTGCTCGACGGCGTCGGTTTCTCGACCGCGGATATCGCGGACGTGTTGAGCTGCACGGTGCTGCCATTCGAATGCGCGGCGCTGGGCGGCCTCGTTCGACCGCTGGACGATTCGCTGTTGCACGAGCCGTCCGGCGCGGTCGCGTTCGGGCTTGCATTGCGTGGAGTGCTCGAATGACGGGCGGCCTGTTGCACGCGGCCGCCTCCGACAGTCGAGCAACGGTACGCGGCACACGCTTCGCGCGATCGTGGCTCGGCGGTTTCAATCTGCTGCCTTACCGGCAACGCAATGCGCGGCTCGCGCGCCAGCGACGCGTACTCGAATGGATTGCCGCGGTCTGCGCCGGTTGCGTCGCCGTCTTCGCATTGGCCGGCTGGCAGGCAATCGAAAGGGCGCGCTTCGATGCGCAGCGCGTGTCGATCGAACACACGCTCACGCAACTATCAGCGCCGCTCGCGGAGCACGCGGCACTGCTGAGCTCGCGCGACGAACAGCGCCGGAACGCGGCGCGCTCAAAGAGCCTGTCCGAACCGCTCACGCATCTACGCGACTTGCTCGATGCGTTGAGCTTCGAGCCGGGCGACGGCGTGGTGTTGCAGCAGTTGCGCCAGCGTGTGGACGAGACCGAGTTGCAGGCGACATCGCGTGGACATCTCGCCTCGGCCGAGTGGCTCAAGCGTCTGAGTGCGATCCGCGGCGTGAAGGGGGCGGAGGTGAGCGACCTGCATCGCTCGGCTTCACGCGGTGGCATGGCTACGGAGGCGAGCATCGGTGGTCCGGTCGAATTCGGTGCGCATCTGCGCTGGAACGAGCCGGCGCAAAAAGCGGCCCGTCCGGCCGGGTCCACGGCGCAGCGTCCTGTGAAGTCTGAACAATCAAGAGGTGCGAAATGAGTACGACCTTTGTCGAGTTCGGCGGCGCGGCAAGCGCGCGGCTTTCTCTACCCCATTGGATGAAACGCATGCGTGTGCCGCTCGATGCATGGAGCCGGCGCCGCCGCTGGCTTGTCGCCTTGCTGATTGCCGCACTGGTGTTCAGCCTTGGCGCGCACGGCTGGGTTGTGGCCGATCTCGGTGGTGTCGAAGCGAGCCGGGCGGCGTTGGAAGCCGGTAGCCTGCGTCTTGCCAATGCGCGGCGTTCGCTTGCGCAATTGCCCGCGCTGCGCCGTGAGGCTGCCGCCGTGCCGGTTGCTGCGTCGGCCGCGCGTTCATCCGGGCCGTGGAGTTCCGCCGACGACGTGCGCATCGTCTCCGAACTGGCTGCGCAAAATAGCGTCGCGTTGCTGGCGGTGGAACCCGGCGCGGTCAACGGCGCGGGCGTTGAAAGCATGCGTCCGCTGCAACTGATCGCGCGCACGGATTTCATTCACCTGATGGCGTTTCTGCGCGGACTGTCCGAACTGCCGGTGCTGATCGTGCCCGTCGATGTGGCCGTCAAGCGGGATGCTGCGGCGCTGTCGGTGAGCGCCACGCTGCACGTGTTCGACGCGCTGCGGCCGGCGCCATCGACAAGCTCCGCGGACGCTTTCGCCGACGACAGCCTCGATTCGGACGACGATGAAAACATTGTCTTCTTCGATCCGTTTTCGCAGACGCAGATGCAGGCTGCCGGCGCTCTGTCCGATGTCTCGCAGCTTCGTCTGGTCGGATTGCTGCGCGATCGCACGCGTGGGCTCGCGCTGCTCGATACACCGGACGGTGTGACGACCGTCGGATCCGGACAGCGGATTGGAGCCGAGCGAGTCACGAAGCTGGATGCGTCCGGCATTACGCTCGCGAAGGACGGCGCGACGCGCATGCTGGCGCTGACGGAGGCTTCCTGATGAGACTGGTTGAGCCATTCCCGATTGCATCTTCGAGTGTCGATACGCGTGCGTCTCTTCGCCTGAAAGTGTGTCTTGGCCTGTATGTCGGCATGACGCTGAGCGGTGGTATCGCGCAGGCTTCGACGCCATCGACGCCGCCGCTGCCGCCGCTGCCAGCCTACATGCCGTTCGACGACGCGGTTTCGCCGCGCGATGCCCCATACGGCGCGCCGCCGCTGTCGCGCGACGTCTCCACTGAAGTGCCCAATCCGTTTCGCCGAGATTCCGCGGACGATCCAGAAGTATTGCGCGCGAGCGCGACGGCGGCCAATACTCGCGCGGACGAACCCGCCGCCGACGGCGTCGACGGCTCGCTGCCGTTGCGAAGGCAATCTGCCGCTCCGGCTCCCGCCGATGCTGACGCCGACGGCGCCGTCCCGCTGCGAAGGCAATCCGCCGCTGCGGCGCGCGGCGATGCCACCGACGCCGTCGCGCTCGAAGGTCCACCCGTGCCGCTGCCGCCGCTCGCGCGTCTGAGCAACACGCCGCGCAGTGCCGCCGACGCGGGCCTCGCCCCCGACGACAAACCGATCTCGCTGCATTTCCAGCGTGCGGAACTCGGCGCCGTCCTCAACGCGTTCGCCGGATTCACCGGATTGAACATCGTTGCGAGCGAGAGAGTGCGCGGCGCCGTCTCGCTACGGCTCGACAAGGTGCCGTGGCGCACCGCGTTCGACACCTTGCTCGACGTCAACGGCCTGGCGATGGAGCGACACGGCAACGTGATCTGGGTTGCGCCGATTGCGGATCTGGCCGCGCGCGAGCGGCAGCGCTTCGAAGCGCACGCCCGGGCCGCCGAACTCGAGCCGCTTGCCAGCCGCACGTTCGAACTGCACTACGCGCATGCCGAGGACGTCAGGCGTCTGCTGACCGGTTCGGGCGCCCAGCGCGTACTGTCGAAGCGCGGTGCCGCGACGGCCGATCCGCGCACCAATCTGCTGTTCGTGACCGACCTGGAAGGGCGCCTCGTGCAGATTGCGGCGCTGCTCGCCTCGGTTGATCGGCCGACGCGGCAGGTGCTGATCGAAGCGCGTATCGTCGAGGGCGAGCATGGTTTTTCGCGCAATCTCGGCGTGAAGCTGTCCATGGCGGGCACGAACGCCGACGACACCGCGAAAGGATTGACCTCCGCCGGCTACGATCTGTCGGCACGCCCGATCTCCGGCTTCGACGCCGCGACCGCCGGCCTGACCCTGTTCGCCGCCGGCGCGACGCGGCTGCTGAACATCGAGCTGAGCGCGCTCGAAGCGCAGGGGCGCGGCGAAATCGTCTCGAGTCCGCGCGTGGTCACGGCCGACCGGATGAAAGCGGTCGTCGAGCAGGGCACCGAGCTGCCGTATCAGGCGAAAGTGGGGCAGGGCGTGTCGGGCGTGCAGTTTCGCCGCGCCACGCTCAAACTGGAGGTTGAGCCGCAGATCATGCCGGACGGCCGGGTAGTGCTCGACCTCGACGTCGCCAAGGACAGCGTCGGCGAACAGACCGACGCCGGGCCCGCGATCAACACCAAACACGTGCAAACGCGCGTCGAAGTCGAGGATGGTGGTACGGTGTCGATCGGCGGAATTTACGCGACCGACGACCGGGACGATGTGACGCGGGTGCCGCTCCTGGGCAAAATACCGGTTTTAGGTGCGCTGTTCCGCCATCGGGCCCATCGCGACCAGCGCAGCGAACTGGCTGTCTTTATCACGCCGCGCGTCGTTCAGACAAATTAGGGGCATGCTGCCGCCGCTTGCGAGAAAACGAGGGCTGGCCCTCCAGGTTTTCTTTCCCTCCGGGGAGCCGGGCGCGCAGCGACAGGGCTGGAGGCGCTCTCGAGCGGCGCGCAGGCTCGACAAGGCAGCCGCTTTGCCAGTAAGCTGCGGCACGAACCATACCGGATTAGCCAGAGGACACCGTTGCAAGCGCGGGACGCACACGCCAATGTATTTTTTGTAGGGCTCATGGGGGCAGGAAAAACCACCGTGGGCCGGGCCATTGCGCGCCGTCTCGATCGCCCGTTCTTCGATTCCGACCATGAAATCGAGGCGCGCACGGGCGCGCGCATCCCGGTGATCTTCGAGCTGGAGGGCGAGGCGGGCTTTCGCGAGCGCGAAGCGAGCGTGATTTCCGATCTCACCGGGCGCGACAATATCGTGCTCGCGACGGGCGGCGGCGCGATACTGCTGCCGGAAAACCGTGAGGCGCTGCAAAATCGCGGGGTGGTGATCTATCTGCGCGCCAATCCGCACGACCTGTGGCTGCGCACCCGGCGCGACAAAAATCGCCCGCTTTTGCAGACCGAAGACCCCAAAGCGCGCCTCGAAGCACTCTACGAAGTGCGCGACCCGTTGTACCGGGAATGCGCGCACTTCGTGATCGAAACCGGCCGGCCCTCGGTCAACGGACTCGTCAACATGGTTCTGATGCAGCTCGAGATGGCCGGCGTCGCCAAACATCCTGCGTCATAATGGACCGTATGATTACCGTCAACGTCGAACTGGGCGAACGCGCCTACCCCATCCATATCGGTGCCGATCTGATCGGCCAGACCGCGCTGTTCGCGCCGCATATCGCCGGCAGCTCGGTCACCATCGTCACCAATACGACCGTCGACCCGCTGTACGGCGACAAGCTGCGCGCCGCGCTGGCGCCGCTCGGCAAACAGGTGTCCACGGTCGTGTTGCCGGACGGCGAGGCGTACAAGAACCTCGAAACCCTGAACCTGATTTTCGACGCGCTGCTCGGCGCCAAGGCCGATCGCAAGACTACCCTGATCGCATTGGGCGGCGGCGTGATCGGTGACATGACGGGTTTTGCGGCCGCCTGCTACATGCGCGGCGTGCCCTTCATTCAGGTGCCGACCACGTTGCTGTCGCAGGTCGATTCGTCGGTGGGCGGCAAGACGGGCATCAATCACCCGCTCGGCAAGAACATGATCGGCGCGTTCTACCAGCCGCAGGCCGTGATTGCCGATATCGGCGCGCTGCGCACGCTGCCGGCGCGTGAACTGGCGGCTGGCGTCGCCGAAGTGATCAAGACCGGTGCCATCGCCGACGTGGGTTTCTTCAACTGGATCGAAGCCAATATTGAAGCGTTGAACCGCTGCGAACCCGAAGCACTGGCCGAGGCAGTCAAGCGGTCGTGCGAAATCAAGGCGTCGGTGGTCGCGCAGGATGAGCGCGAAGGCGGCCTGCGCGCCATCCTCAATTTCGGCCACACCTTCGGCCATGCGATCGAAGCCGGCCTCGGCTACGGCGAATGGCTGCACGGCGAGGCGGTCGGCTGCGGGATGGTGATGGCGGCGGATCTGTCCGTGCGCATGGGCTATCTCGACGAAGCGGCGCGCAAGCGTCTGGTCGACGTGATCGTCGCCGCGCATTTGCCGACCCGGGCGCCCGCGCTCGGTGACGCGCGCTATGTCGAACTCATGCGGGTCGACAAGAAGGCGGAAGCCGGCGCGATCAAATTCATTCTGCTGAAGCGTTTCGGTGAGACGCTGATCACCCAGGCGCCCGACGCCGAGGTGCACGCCACGCTGGCCGCCGCCGTCTGAGTCTCGCGGGCATCCAGCAACGCAGCACGCACCAGCGTCACGAGGCGCCGCCCATGTTTCGGAGAACCCGGTGACTGACAGGCGCAGCGACGATGTAAAGCATGAACCGGCGGCAGGCGCGGCGACGATCGGTGTGCCTTCGCAGGACGCACTCGAAGCGCACCTCGCGCCGTACGCGGCGCATTCCGCGCAGTCGCGCGGCCGCCGCTATCCGGAAGCCGCCCCCAGCGCGCGCACAGAATTTCAGCGAGACCGCGACCGCATCGTCCATTCGACGGCATTCCGCCGGCTCGAGTACAAGACTCAGGTGTTCGTGAACCACGAGGGCGACCTGTTTCGCACGCGTCTGACTCACAGTCTGGAGGTCGCGCAGATCGCGCGGTCGGTCGCGCGTAATCTGCGGGTGAACGAAGACCTCGTCGAAGCCATATCGCTCGCTCACGACCTGGGCCATACGCCTTTCGGCCATGCCGGGCAGGACGCGCTCAATGAATGCATGCGCGAGCATGGCGGCTTCGAGCACAATCTGCAAAGCCTGGCGGTCGTCGACGATCTGGAGGAGCACTACGGCGCGTTCAACGGCCTGAACCTCTGCTTCGAAACGCGTGAGGGGATTTTGAAGCACTGCTCGCGCGAGAACGCGCGGCGGCTCGGGGCCTTGGGCGAGCGCTTTCTCGAAGGGCGGCAACCGTCCATCGAGGCGCAGATCGCGAACGTTGCCGACGAGATCGCGTACAACAACCACGATGTCGACGACGGTTTGCGTTCGGGCCTGCTCACTGTGGAGCAGCTCTCCGAAGTGGAGTTGTGGCAGGTGCACTACGAGGCGGCGCGCAGCGACTTTCCGCGGATCGAAGGGCGCAGGCTCATTCACGAAACGGTGCGCCGCATCATCAACACGCTTATCGTCGATCTGATCGATACGACCAAGCTGAATCTGGACCGCCACGCGCCGGCGTCGCTGGACGCTGTGCGCCTATCGCCCGCGCTCGTCGCGCATAGCGACGCGACTGCCGCGCAGGCCGCGGCACTCAAGCGCTTTCTGTTCAAGAATCTGTATCGTCATTACCGCGTGATGCGCATGGCCAACAAGGCGAGGCGTGTCGTCGCCGGTCTGTTCGACGCGTTCACTGACGATCCGCGGCTCTTGCCGCCGGGCTATCAATCGACGGACGCAACCCAGCAACCGCGTCTGATCGCCCACTACATCGCGGGCATGACGGATCGCTATGCGGTCAAGGAATACCAGCGGCTGTTTGTGATCGACGACAACTGAGCGGCGCGGCCCGAGGGCGCGCCGGCCCTGACGGCCGGCGAACCGGCGCCGGTGGGAGGCGTCGGTTCAAAGCACTTGCAGCAACCGCTGGTCCGCCGGCGCGTCCCGCGCCGGCGCGCCTGTGATTAGCGCAACCGCGACGCGAACAACGCGCCCGCGATCAACGCGACGCCGCCGACGATCGCAATCGTCTGCCACGGATTCTCATGCACGTAATCGTCGGCATCGGCGACCGCCACTTGGGCGCGTTCACGTACGGCTTCGCGCGTATCGTTCAAGCGAGAGCGCGCTACCTCGAGTTGCTTGCGAAGTTTGCTGCGCAATGCCACCGCGTCCGCCTGGGTGCCATCCGCCAGCGTGGATTCAAGTTCCGACATTAGCGTGCGCAGTTCGCCTGCGATATCTTCGGCCGCATGGCGGCTATGGCGAGCGATACGCCGCGCACGGCGGCTGGTGCTGGTCCAGGATTCGCCGAGGGCGTCTCGCGTATTCGGAAGTGCAGTCATGGTCGCTCCGTCGATGAAGTGAAAGGGTCCCACGCGTTGTCACAAAGACGCAGATTCACGTCGCGACGTGGGAAACACCATGCGAACGCAACTTCGGTGCCAAACCCCGCGAGCCCCATCCGCCGTGGCTCGGCCGCACATTTATCAGCAGATATTGCACTGCCTCGCGCGATTCCGGGTCAAATTTACAAACGCTGACGGCTGGCCGGCGCGTGGCTTCATGAGCCCTGAACCGGCCTCCGCGAAGCGCACAGGAAAATAAAAACGCCGTCATTGGATGCATGACGGCGTTGTCCAAGCCACGAAAATTCGACTACCCTAACTCTACGGCCCCTAATTTTCTCGAAGCGTTAGAAACGGTAACCGATGTTGACGTAGGTAACGATCGGGTTCAGCTTGATCTTGGTTTGCGATTGCACGTTCAGCGTGCCGACTGGCGTGTTCGCCGCAGTGTTCAGCTTGGCGGTCGTGCTGAGCGGCAGGTACGAAACGGAAAAGCCCGCGAACCAGTGCTGGTTGAAGGCATAGGTGAAACCGGCATTAAACACCGGCTCCCACGAACTATCCGTAGAGACGCTGGTCGGACCATGCAGTACGTTTGCCTCGAATGCGCTGTTGGTGATCTTTTCGTCGGTGAACCAGATGCGGCTCACACCAATGCCAAGATATGGGCGGAACGTGGCAGTCGGGGCGTTGAAGTAGTACTTGAACAGCAGAGTCGGGCTCCACTGTTTTGCCTGGCCGAGCTTGCCGAATTGGGCGAGGCTGCCTGAACCTTCGAGGTCGAATGAAGGCGGGATGCCAATCGCGAATTCGGTTGCGATGTGGTCGGTGATGAAGTAGCCGGCAGTGAAGCCGAGGGTATCGGCTGAACCGAGTGTTGCGCCGGTGTTGGCTTCGGTGATGTTGGTCGGGCTGCCGCCAATGCTTGTCACTTTCAACGGTTGGCTGCTCGATTGAGGCGCAAGATGGAACCAGCCTGATGTGACGAAAAAGCTACCGGCCGATTGCGCATGCGCTGCCGTTGTCATGCAGGCTAGCGCCGCGATCCCCGTTACGGCCTGTTTTAATTTCATATGTGCTCCTCCAAAAAAGGCCCGCTCATTATGACTACAACGTTTGAAACAAACCATACGCGGCGGCTAGAGCTTTCTCCCTAAGCTCCGCGCGGTTTCTGGCTCTGCCGCGCCGCGCCGAACCTTGGGCGCGTGCAGTTCTTCGGACCTTCGGGTATGTACCAACGCGACTATTGGATACTCCAGCATGGCACGGCTTGCACGTCTCTATGTCCCTGACCAGCCGCAACACGTCATCCTCCGCGGGCTCGATCAGCAGCCCGCATTCGTCGACGACCAGGACTACGAGCTCTTCATTGATTGTTTGAAAGCGGCTTCGCGCGACCATCATTTATCCATCCACGCCTACGCGTTGATGCCTGGCGCGGTGCAACTGCTCGTCACGCCGACCGAGGAGTCGAGTCTGCCGAAGGCGATGCAGGCGGTCGGGCGCCGTTACGTGGCGCACTTTAACAGGCGCTACGCGCGCCGAGGCACATTGTGGGAAGGCCGCTACAGGGCCACGGTGATCGAAGGCGAGCGCTACTTTCTGCTGGCAAGCCGCGTCGTCGAGATGTGTCCGGTGCGCGCCGGGCTCGTGAGCGCGCCGGAAGACTACCGCTGGTCGAGCTATCGCCATCACATCGGCCTGACGCTCGACAGTCTGATTACCGACCACCCGCTGTACTGGTCGCTCGGCAATACGCCGTTCGAGAGGCAGCGCGCGTACCGCGAACTGTGCGAGCAGCCGCTCGACGAACGCGAAGCCAGCCAGCTCCAGCAGGCCACCCTGAAGGGCTGGGTGTTGGGCAGCGATACGTACCGCGAGTGGGCGGCGCGCGCTGCCAACCGGCGTGTGTCGCCGCTGCCGCGCGGGCGGCCGCGCAAGGTGCGCGAGACGCCGCAACAGCAATAAAGCGTTTCGCATCAAAGGGCTGCATCGAAACGGCATCTTCGCATGCCGTTTTCTTTTGCACGATTTTGATATGGCACCAATAAAATTGCATCGCGATGCACCAACTTGATAATTGGGGTTCAAACACCATGTTTTATTTGCTATTCCATTGATTCGTCGCGTATATTCCGAATTCCGGCGTTTTTTGATACGCGTAGCATCCAGCGTTGAGCGCGCCGTCGCGGTCGTCAATCGCACTGCGGCAATAGAAAAACGGTTTAACGGCCTGTCCGGCCCCTCACAGACGGTGTCCCCATGAACGACCACCAGCAACCGATTCACCCGGTTCCCGCCGCGCAAGGTCTGTACGACCCGCAGAACGAGCACGACGCCTGCGGCGTCGGCTTCGTCGCTCACATCAAGGGCAAGAAAAGCCACGAGATCATCGAGCAGGGCTTGAAGATTCTTGAGAACCTGGACCACCGGGGCGCCGTCGGCGCCGATCCGCTGATGGGCGACGGCGCGGGCATCCTGATCCAGATTCCGGACGGCTTTTACCGTGAGGAAATGGCCAAGCAGGGTGTGGTGTTGCCGCCGCACGGCGAATACGGCGTCGGCATGGTCTTCCTGCCGAAGGAACACGCGTCGCGTCTCGCCTGCGAACAGGAACTGGAACGCACGGTGAAGGCCGAAGGCCAGGTCGTGCTGGGCTGGCGCGACGTGCCAGTCGACCACACCATGCCGATTTCGCCCACCGTCAAGGCGAGCGAGCCGCTGATCCGCCAGATTTTCATCGGCCGCGGCAAGGACATCATGGTGACGGACGCGCTCGAGCGGAAGCTGTACATCATCCGCAAGACCGCGAGCCACCGCATTCAGGCGCTCAAGCTGAAGCACGGCAAGGAATACTTCGTGCCGTCGTGCTCGGCACGCACGGTCGTCTACAAGGGCCTGCTGCTGGCCGGCCAGGTCGGCGTGTATTACCGCGACCTGCAGGACGACCGCACCGTCTCGGCGCTGGCGCTGGTTCACCAACGCTTCTCGACCAACACGTTCCCGGCGTGGGAACTGGCTCACCCGTATCGCATGATCGCCCACAACGGCGAAATCAACACGGTCAAGGGCAACGTCAACTGGCTGAACGCCCGTACCGGCGCGATCGCGTCGCACGTGCTCGGCGACGATCTGCCGAAACTGTGGCCGCTGATCTATCCGGGCCAATCGGACACCGCCTCGTTCGACAACTGTCTCGAACTGCTGGTGATGGCCGGCTACCCGCTTGTCCACGCCATGATGATGATGATTCCGGAAGCCTGGGAACAGCACACGCTGATGGACGACAACCGCCGCGCGTTCTACGAATACCACGCCGCGATGATGGAGCCGTGGGACGGCCCCGCCGCGATCGCCTTCACCGACGGCCGTCAGATCGGCGCGACGCTCGACCGTAACGGTCTGCGTCCGGCGCGCTACATCGTCACGGACGACGACCTGGTGATCATGGCGTCGGAAGCCGGCACGCTGCCGATTCCGGAGTCGAAGATCGTCAAGAAGTGGCGTCTGCAGCCGGGCAAGATGTTCCTGATCGACATGGAACACGGCCGCATCATCGACGACAAGGAACTGAAGGACAACCTCGCGAACGCCAAGCCGTACAAGAGCTGGATCGACGCCGTGCGCATCAAGCTCGACGAAATCGAGCCGAAGGCCGAAGACGTCGCGACGGAACGCCGTGAAGCCGCCGCTCTGCTGGATCGTCAGCAGGCTTTCGGCTACACGCAGGAAGACCTCAAGTTCCTGATGGCGCCGATGGCGCAAGCCGGCGAAGAAGCCGTCGGTTCGATGGGCAACGACTCGCCGCTGGCGGTCATGTCCAACAAGAACAAGACGCTCTACCACTACTTCAAGCAGCTGTTCGCGCAAGTGACGAACCCGCCGATCGACCCGATCCGCGAAAACATGGTGATGTCGCTGGTGTCGTTCGTCGGTCCGAAGCCGAACCTGCTGGACACGAACAACATCAACCCGCCGATGCGTCTCGAAGTGTCGCAGCCGGTGCTCGACTTCAAGGACATCGCGAAGATCCGCGCGATCGATCAGTACACAGGCGGCAAGTTCAGCTCGTATGAACTGAACATCTGCTATCCGGTGGCGTGGGGCAAGGAAGGCATCGAAGCGCGCCTCGCCTCGCTGTGCGCGGAAGCCGTGGATGCGGTCAAGTCCGGCTACAACATGCTGATCGTGTCGGACCGCAAGACCGACCGCGACAACGTCGCGATTCCGGCGCTACTGGCTACCGCCGCAATCCACACGCATCTCGTGCAGCACGGTCTGCGCACGAGCGCCGGCCTGGTCGTGGAAACCGGCTCGGCGCGTGAAACGCATCATTTCGCGCTGCTCGCGGGCTACGGCGCGGAAGCCGTGCACCCGTACCTCGCGATGGAAACGCTCGGCCAGCTCGCTGCCGGCCTGAAGGGCGACCTGTCGCCGGAGAAGGCGGTCTACAACTTCACGAAGGCGGTCGGCAAGGGTCTGCAAAAGGTCATGTCCAAGATGGGCATTTCGACCTATATGTCATACACCGGCGCGCAGATTTTCGAAGCCGTCGGTCTCGCTGAAGATCTGGTGCAGAAGTACTTCAAGGGCACGTCGTCGAAGGTGGGCGGCATTGGCCTCTTCGACGTCGCGGAAGAAGCGATCCGTCTGCATCGCGACGCGTTCGGCGACAACCCGGTCCTCGCGACCATGCTCGACGCGGGCGGCGAATACGCCTACCGCGTGCGCGGCGAAGAACACATGTGGACGCCGGATGCGATCGCCAAGCTGCAGCACTCGGCGCGCAGCAACTCGTATCAGACGTACAAGGAATACGCGCATCTGATCAACGATCAGACCAAGCGTCACATGACGTTCCGCGGCCTGTTCGAATTCAAGTTCGATCCGACCAAGGCGATCCCGCTCGACGAAGTCGAATCGGCGAAGGAAATCGTCAAGCGTTTCGCCACCGGCGCGATGTCGCTGGGCTCGATCTCGACCGAAGCCCACGCCACGCTGGCTGTCGCGATGAATCGCATCGGCGGCAAGTCGAACACGGGCGAAGGCGGCGAGGACTCGAACCGCTATCGCAACGAACTGCGCGGCATCCCGATCAAGAACGGCGACACCATGAAGTCCGTGATCGGCGAAGAAGTGATCGTCGACATTCCGCTGAAGGACGGTGATTCGCTGCGCTCGCGCATCAAGCAGGTTGCTTCCGGCCGCTTCGGCGTGACGGCGGAGTACCTGTCGTCGGCTGATCAGATCCAGATCAAGATGGCGCAAGGCGCGAAGCCGGGCGAAGGCGGTCAACTGCCGGGCCACAAGGTGTCGGATTACATCGGCAAGCTGCGTTACTCGGTGCCGGGCGTCGGCCTGATTTCGCCGCCGCCGCATCACGACATTTACTCGATCGAAGACCTGGCGCAACTGATTCACGATCTCAAGAACGCGAACTCGGCGGCCAGCATCTCGGTGAAGCTGGTGTCGGAATCGGGCGTCGGCACGGTGGCCGCAGGCGTGGCGAAGGCCAAGGCGGATCACGTCGTGATCGCCGGTACGGACGGCGGCACGGGCGCTTCGCCACTGTCGTCGCTCAAGCATGCCGGCACGCCGTGGGAACTGGGTCTCGCCGAAACGCAGCAAACGCTGGTGCTCAATCAGTTGCGCGGCCGTATCCGCGTGCAGGCCGACGGTCAGATGAAGACCGGCCGCGACGTCGTGATCGGCGCGCTGCTCGGCGCGGACGAGTTCGGTTTCGCGACGGCGCCGCTCGTCGTCGAAGGCTGCATCATGATGCGCAAGTGCCATCTGAACACCTGTCCGGTCGGCGTCGCGACGCAAGATCCGGTGCTGCGTGCGAAGTTCCAGGGCCAGCCGGAACACGTCGTGAACTTCTTCTTCTTCGTTGCGGAAGAAGCGCGCGAAATCATGGCGCAACTCGGTATCCGCAAGTTCGACGACCTGATCGGCCACGCTGAACTGCTCGATATGAAGAAGGGCATCGAGCACTGGAAGGCGAAGGGTCTCGACTTCTCGCGCGTGTTCTATCTGCCGCAAGTCCCGGCTGAAGTCGCACGCAAGCATGTCGACGTGCAGGACCACGGTCTGGACAAGGCGCTCGACCACACGCTGATCGAGAAGGCGAAGGCGGCGATCGAGAAGGGCGAGCACGTCTCGTTCATCCAGCCGGTGCGCAACGTGAACCGTACGGTCGGCGCGATGCTGTCCGGCACGATTGCGAAGAAGTACGGCCACGACGGCCTGCCCGACGACACGATCCACATCCAGTTGAAGGGCACGGCGGGCCAGAGCTTCGGCGCGTTCCTCGCGAAGGGCATCACGCTGGATCTGGTCGGCGACGGCAACGACTACGTCGGCAAGGGCCTCTCGGGCGGTCGCATCATCATCCGTCCGACCAACGATTTCCGCGGCAAGTCGGAAGAGAACATCATCTGCGGCAATACGGTGATGTATGGCGCGATCGAAGGCGAAGCATTCTTCCGCGGCGTGGCAGGCGAGCGTTTCTGCGTGCGTAACTCGGGTGCAACGGCGGTTGTCGAAGGCACGGGCGACCACGGTTGCGAATACATGACGGGCGGCACGGTGGTCGTGCTCGGCGAAACGGGCCGTAACTTCGCGGCCGGCATGTCGGGCGGCATCGCTTACGTGTACGACCCGGACAACACGTTCGCGGGCAAGTGCAACAAGTCGATGGTCGCGCTCGACCCGGTCTTGCAGCAGGCCGAACAGGAGCGCACGGTCGACAAGGGCCTGTGGCACACCGGCACGACCGACGAAGCGCTGCTCAAGGGACTCATCGAGCGTCACTTCCAGTTCACGGGTTCGCCGCGCGCCAAGGCGCTGCTCGAAAACTGGGACGCGTCGCGCCGTCAATTCGTGAAGGTGTTCCCGACCGAATACAAGCGCGCGCTGGGCGAAATGGCAGCGAAGAAGGCGAACAAGGAAGTGCTCGCCGCCTGATCCGCAACGTTGTTCATCAGCAAGACGTCACCTTTAGCCGTACCCGCCGCGTGCGACCGTTCCACGGTGCCGCGCGGCGGGTGTAGATCACCCCACCTGATACAGATAGAGAAGAGAACCACATGGGCAAGGCAACCGGTTTTCTCGAGTTCGAACGCCGTCACGAGGTGTACGAAGCTCCGCTCACGCGTGTGAAGCACTACAAGGAATTCGTCGCCGCACTGAGCGACGACGAAGCGAAGATTCAAGGCGCGCGTTGCATGGACTGCGGCATTCCGTTCTGCAACAACGGCTGCCCGGTGAACAACATCATCCCGGACTTCAACGACCTGGTGTTCCATCAGGACTGGAAGAACGCGATCGAAGTGCTGCACTCGACGAACAACTTCCCCGAGTTCACGGGCCGCATCTGCCCGGCGCCGTGCGAAGCGGCGTGCACGCTCGGCATCAATGACGACCCGGTCGGCATCAAGTCGATCGAGCACGCGATCATCGACAAGGCATGGGCCGAAGGCTGGGTTGCACCGCAGCCGCCGAAGCACAAGACCGGCAAGAAGGTCGCCGTGGTCGGTTCCGGCCCCGCTGGTTTGGCCGTCGCGCAGCAACTCGCGCGCGCGGGGCACGATGTCACCGTGTACGAAAAGAACGATCGCATTGGTGGTTTGCTGCGTTATGGCATTCCCGACTTCAAGCTGGAGAAGTGGCTGATCGATCGCCGCATGCGCCAGATGGAAGCCGAGGGCGTGACGTTCCGCGCGGGCGTGTTCATCGGTAAGGCGGATTCGCTGCCGGCGCATATCGGCAACACGGCGAAAGAAACCATCACGCCGGCCGAACTGAAAGAGCAGTTCGACGCGGTCGTGATCGCGGGCGGTTCGGAAACGCCGCGCGATCTGCCGGTGCCGGGCCGTGAGCTGGAAGGCATCCACTACGCGATGGAATTCCTGCCGCAACAGAACAAGGTCAATGCGGGCGACAAGGTCGCGAACCAGCTGCTCGCGAAGGGCAAGCATGTCGTCGTGATCGGCGGCGGCGATACGGGTTCGGACTGCGTGGGCACGTCGAATCGTCATGGCGCGAAGAGCGTCACGCAATTCGAATTGCTGCCGCAGCCGCCGGAAGAAGAGAACAAGCCGCTCGTGTGGCCTTACTGGCCGATCAAGCTGCGCACGTCGTCGTCGCATGACGAGGGCTGCTCGCGTGATTGGGCGGTCGCGACCAAGCGCCTGGAAGGCAAGAACGGCAAGGTCGAGAAGCTGATCGCGGCGCGCGTCGAATGGAAGGACGGCAAGATGCAGGAAGTGCCGGGCTCCGAATTCGAAATGAAGGCCGATCTGGTGCTGCTCGCGATGGGCTTCACGCAGCCGGTGTCGCCGGTGCTCGAAGCGTTCGGCGTCGACAAGGACAATCGCGGCAACGTGCGGGCGTCGACCGAAGGCGACAAGGCGTATTACACGTCGGTGGACAAGGTGTTCACCGCCGGCGACATGCGTCGCGGTCAATCGCTCGTGGTGTGGGCGATTCGCGAAGGCCGTCAGTGCGCGCGCTCGGTCGACGCGTTCCTGATGGGTCATTCGGAACTGCCGCGTTAACGTCTCCGGCCGGTTTTCGCGCTGAGGCGCGGAAACCGGCTACTGCTTGCAGGAAGAGGTGGAGACGACAATGTGCCGCGTCAGCGGCGCATCCACGCGGTAAAAAAACAAAGCCGGGCACCTGAGAGGGCGACCCGGCTTTCTAGTTTCAACGCGACGCAGCGCCTTGTGTGTTCCTACGTCCGCGACTTGCGATACCGCGCCAACGTCAGTCCATCGAGATCGATCTCCGGCTTGCGGTGCGTGATCAGGTCCGCGACCACGCGCCCCGAACCCATCGACATCGCCCACCCCGTCGAACCGTGCCCGAGGTTCAACCACAGTTTCTCCACGCCGGACGGACCGAGCAGCGGCGCGCCGTCGGGCGTCATGGGACGGCGGCCTACCCAGAAATGCGCGGACGTGGGATTGGCCGCATGTGGGAACCAGTCGCTCAGCACTTTCATCAGCGTTTGCAGGGCTTGTTCGCGCAAGGTGGTCTGGCGATTACCCAGTTCCGCGGTGCCGGCCACGCGCAGGTTGTTGCCGAAACGGGTGATCGCCGTTTTCAGCGATTCGTCCATCAGCGCGGCAAGCGGCGCTTTTTCTTCATCGGTGACGGGCAGGGTCGCCGAATAGCCTTTCACCGGATAAAGCGGCACCTTCACGTCGAGCCGCGCGAGCAGCGCCGCACTGTCGATGCCCAGCGCCACCACCACGGCATCCGCGTACAACGTCTCGGCGCCGCGTTCGCTCTCGATCCGCACCGCGCGCAGCGCGCCGCCTTGCACATCGAGCGACGTGACGCGCGTGTCGAAACGAAAGCGCACGCCGTTGCGCTCGCAGATTGCGCGCAGTTCGCGGGTGAAGCGCGCGCAATCGCCGGCTTCGTCGTCGGGGAGATAGAGACCCGAGAGCGGCGCCTGACGCGCCCAGCGCAAGCCCGGCTCGATCTCGACGCACTGCGCCGCGCTGACTTCCCGATGCGCGATGCCGGCATCGCGCAGCACGGCGAGCGCCGGCTGCGCGAGTTCGACGTCGTACTCGCTGCGGAACAACTGCAGATAGCCCTGGCTGCGGCCGTAGTCGAATGGATGGCGGCCGCGGAATTCGTGCAGACAGTCGCGGCTGTAATAAGCAATGCGCTGCATGCGCTGCTTGTTGACGCGAAACCGTTCGAGATCGCATTCGTGCAGCCAGCGCGCGATCCAGCGCCACTGAGCCGGATCGAAGGTCGGGCGAAAGATCAGCGGCGAGGCCGGTTTGAACAGGTACTTGAGAATCTTCGCCGGCATGCCGGGCGCGGCCCAGGGCGTCACATAGCCCGGCGCGATCACGCCCGCGTTGCCGAAACTGGTGGAGAGCGCGACATCCGGCTCGCGCTCGATCACGGTGACTTCACAGCCCTGCTGGCGCAGGTAAAAGGCCGTGGCGACGCCGATGACGCCGCCGCCCAGAACAATCGTTTTCATGTATGTGTACTGCGGATTCAAGTGGCAGGGCGAGTCGCGCCGAGTACCTTGCCCTTGGTTTCGGGCAGACACAGCGCGGCGACGATCACGAGCAGATAGCCCGAGCCGGCCACGATACCCATCGCCTTCACCAGCGTCATGGTTTGCGACAGTGTACCCACCAGAATCGGAAAGAACGAGCCGAGTCCGCGCCCGAGGTTATAGCAGAACCCTTGCCCGGAGCCGCGTATGGCGTTGGGGTAGAGCTCCGACAGATACGCGCCCACGCCCGCGAAAATCCCTTGCACCACGATGCCGAGCGGAAAGCCGAGCGCGAGCATCATGCCGTCGGTAATCGGCAGCATGGTGTAGAACATGCCGAGCACGAAAGAGCCGATCGCGAACAGCACGAACGACGCGCGCCGGCCGATCCTGTCGCATAGAATCGCGCCGACGATATACCCGGTGAACGAGCCGACGATCAGCACGATCAGATAACCACTGGTGTTGAACACCGACAGATGCCGCACGGTCTTCAGATAGGTCGGCAGCCAGGTGGTGATCGCGTAATAGCCGCCGAGCATGCCGGTGCACAGCGCGCTGCCGAGCAAGGTGGTTTTGAGGTGAGCGGCCGAGAAGATCTGCATGAAATGCGAGGTGTCGAAACCGCTCTCGCGGGCCCGGCGCGTTTCGAGAAAGATATCCGGATCGCTCACGTTGCGGCGAATGTAGATGATCCATGCCGCGGGCAGCAGCCCGATCCAGAAGCAGGCGCGCCATGCGTATTGTTCCGGCAGCAGCGCGAAGAAAGCCCAGTAAATGATCGCCGCAGCCGCCCAGCCGAACGACCAGCTGCTTTGCACGGTGCCCACCGCTTTCGCGCGATGCTGAGGTGAGCGAATGGTCTCGGCCATCATGATCGTCACCACCGACCATTCACCGCCGAAGCCGATGCCCTGCAGCGTGCGCGTGGTGAGCAGCTGCCAGAACGAGTGCGTGAAGCCGGACAGAAACGTGAAGAGCGCGAACGTGGCGATGGTCCACTGCAGTACGCGAATGCGCCCATAGCGGTCGGCGAGAATGCCGGCAAGC
Organism: Paraburkholderia sp. FT54; assembly: GCF_031585635.1. Taxonomy (NCBI): domain Bacteria; kingdom Pseudomonadati; phylum Pseudomonadota; class Betaproteobacteria; order Burkholderiales; family Burkholderiaceae; genus Paraburkholderia; species Paraburkholderia sp. FT54. The sequence continues at coordinate 320,205 of NZ_CP134195.1, forward strand.
CAGCCGCCCACCGCCGACGAGATCAGCGAACTGGTGGCGATCATGCCGGCTTCGCTTTTGGTCATGCCCCATGTCGCGATCAGCGTCGGAATGAGGAAGGAGTAAATCATGAAGTCGAAGGCATCGACTGCGTAGCCGCCAAAGCCGGCGTACAGGGTGCGGCGTTCGCGTTGTGTCAGTTCGGTGAACCATTGGAGAGAAGGCATGTTTTGTTGTGGTCTCCAGGACTTGTTGGCCTGCTGTCGGCTCGAATGTGGGGTGTTTGTATTCTACGGGGAGGGGGCGTCGTGGGGCCAGTAGTGGTCAAAAATGGCAGGCAGCGGTAAGAAGCCGATAACAGATGAAACGCCGCGGAAATCAGGCGAAGGAGAGGCCAACGCCGGGGCCAGGCTGGCGATAGCGCTGTTGGGGCGACGCGCGCGAAGGTGTTTTTCCTTACCAACTACTACCGTGTAACCCAAACGATATGGAGCATGGTTAAACTGCGCTCGCAGCGCCGCTGCTGCGACTCATCCACTCACGCAAGCGCCAGCCACGCCGAATGCCCGCTACCGCAAAAACCTGCTCGCCATCCCGTCGCTCCGCGAGCAAGTTCCCGCGGGCAAGCCAGCCTTCAGGCCAGGCGCCGCTGGCATCGCGCCGGACCTTTCTGATGCGCTCGGCCAGCGTTCTGCTGGTCTCCGGCATCGGCAGTTCGCTGCTGTCCGCGTGCGGCGGCGGCGACCTCAGCTCCGATCAGCCGGCCACGCCGCGCCTTGCGTCGGTCGACAACTTCCGCGATCTGGCGGGAGCGGCCGCGGGTTATCCGACCGTCGACGGCAAACAGATGCGCCGTGGCGCGTTCTATCGCGCGAACGCCTTGACGCTCAACGCCGCCGACCAGGCCACGATCGACCGGCTCGGCATTGCCTCGGTCTACGATCTGCGCACGCCCGGTGAAATCGCGCGCACCGCCGATATCTTGCCGGGTGGCGCGACTACCCAGACGCTCAATGTGCTCGGCATCACGGACTTCGTCCCGCCGGCTTTCGACTCGGCGGCCGCCGCCGTCGTGTACATGGAGGCGCAGGCGCGCGGCTACGTCACCGGCGCCGCCCAGCGCGCCGCCTATGGCGCGCTGCTGACGAGGCTCGCCGACGGACCCGGCGCGCAACTCTTTCACTCCAACGCGGGCAAGGACCGCGCGGGCTGGGTCTCGGCGCTTCTGCTCAGCATTGCGAACGTTCCGCTCGACGTCATCATGCAGGACTATTTGCTGAGCAACGTCTATCTGGCGCCGTCGATCAATGCGCAAACCGATGCGCTGCGCGCGCAGGACGGCGATGCCGCCGTGTCGGCCGAAGTGCCGTTGATGAACGTTCAGGAAAACTATCTGCAGGCCGGGTTCGACCAGGTGCAGGCGAGCTACGGCACGATGGTGAGCTATCTGACGCAGGGCCTCGGCGTCTCGCAGACGATCATCGACACCTTGCACAGCCGCCTCGTGGTCTGAGCCGTCAACGCCGCGAGCCGCGCGTTCAATGCGGGGACAAAAGCGGGCAAAAAAAAGTCCGCCCCAAATGAGTGGGCGGACGGAGAAGGGCGGCATCGAGGTTGCCGGGAGCGACTATAAAGCCGCCGCGCTTGCGATAGTTCATCCGGTAAGGGCGCGTAAGCGCGAGCCTGAGCCCGGCCAGCTTCTCTCATGTCAGCGCCGGTGCAACCGGCAATTCGATCCGCACTTCCAAACCGCCCTGTGCGTGATTGCGCACGTGGCAGCGCCCGCCGCGATCGTGTGCGAGTCGTGGGACGATCGCAAGGCCGAGGCCGCAATGGCCTTCGCCGCCACGTGCGGCGTCGAGCCGCACGAACGGCTTCATCGCAGCCGCGATGCGCTCGTCGGGAATACCGGGGCCGTGGTCACGCACGCTGATCACCCACTGGCCGTCGCTGCGCGCAGTGCTGATGTCCACCGGCGGCGCGCCGTGTTCGAGCGCGTTATCGACGAGGTTCGTGACCAGCCGGTCGAGCAGCGTGCGCGGAAGCTTGAACGACGAACCGGCGCGCAGATCGAGCGTGAAGAGCGGTGTTTCGGTGCTGTCGCTGGCGGAGAACTGTTCCTGCAAGAAGTCGTCGACTTCGACCGGCGGCCCGGCGTCGGCGGACTGGCCCGCGAATTCGAGAAACTGCTGGACGATGTTGGTGAGCGAGTCGACATCGCGGATCAGACCGGCGCGTTCGTTTTCCGCGACCAGCACGCTCGCGCGCAACTTCAGGCGCGTGAGCGGCGCCTTCAGATCGTGCGCGACGCCGGCCAGCATCACGGCCTGGTCGTCGCCGGCTTCGTTCAGGCGCCGCATCATGTCGTTGAACGAACCGATCAGATCGCGCAGTTCGCGCGGGCCTTGCACCGTCACCGGTTCCGGACGGCCGCCCGAGCCGAACGCGCGCGCGGCGTCGGCGACGCGCGAAAGCGGCCGCTGCATCTGCCAGACCGCGAACAGCGAGAGGATCAACGCGGCGAGCAGCATCGAAATCGATTCGATCAGAAAGCGCGGGCGCGGCGGCACGTCGACCGGCACCACGACCCAGTTCGACTTGCCGGGAAACAGCACCCATAGCTGCGGCGGGCGCAGATCGTCGACGGCGATCTGCGTGCCGGGCGGCAGGTTCTCGCGCAAATGCCGGCTCAGTTCTTCCAGCGGACGCTGCGTCGGCTTGTGCAGATGCACGCTCGCCGGCATGTTCCAGGTGGGCACGAGATGCACGCGCATGGCGGGCGCGAGCGCGGCGCCTTTCATCGGCTCGCCGTTGACGGCCTGCAGCACCAACAAGATGCCGCGCGCGAAGCCGTCGATTTCATGACGCGGCGGCTGCATCACCACCAGCACGAACCAGCCGGCCTGAATTGCGAACAACACCGCCGCCGAGAGTAACGCCATTCTGCCGAACAGCGTGTTCAGCGGATTTTTCATGCGCTTGAGGCGGCCTCGTCGGCGAAGGGCGTGCCGTCGGCGTCGGGCACGAAGACGTAGCCTTTGCCGCGCACCGTCTGCACGTAGCAGGGATTCGACGGGTCGTCTTCGATCACGCGGCGCAGGCGCCAGATCGGCACGTCGAGGCTGCGGTCGCGGAAGGCGAGATTGTCGCGATGCACGAGATCGTGAATCAGCACGCGCGACAGGACCTTGTACGGATTGTTGACGAAGATTTTCAGGAGCGCGAACTCACTGTCGCGCAACGGCAGCTTCGAGCTGTCGCGGCACAGCGAACGCGTGGCGAAGTCGAGCTCGAACGGGCCGAAGCGATACGGCTTGCGGGCTTCCGGCGCGCTCGTGGTGGACGGTCCGCGCCGGCGCAGCACCGTATGGATGCGGGCGAGCAATTCGCGCGGATCGAACGGCTTGGTCAGGTAGTCGTCGGCGCCGAGCGAGAGCCCGACGATGCGGTCGGCCACCGTGCCGCGCGCCGTCACGAAGATCACCGGAATGTCGTCGCCGGCGGCGCGCAGCGCGGTAAGCGCGCGCAAGCCGTCGGTGTTCGGCATCATGATGTCGAGCACGACGACGGACGGCCGTTCGCGTTCGAGCCGGCGCTGGAGATGCGTGCCGTCGTGCAGCACGGACGCGTCGAAGCCGTTCGATTGCAGAAACTTGCAAAGTAGATCGCGTACGACCGGATCGTCGTCGACGATGAGGACCTGTGGATTCATGGCGAAATTTTAGACTGGCGCGCATGACGCGCGGCCGACTGTTTTCTTACCAATGCTTACGTCATGCCGCGCCGCCTTGGGCGACTCGCTTGTCAGGCCCGTCACGCAAGGCTCCCGGCATATTTCAGCGGCGCCCTGCCTCGCGCCGTGCGCGAGCGGTGCCGAATTCGTTTCGCACCGCCAACCTCCCTCCGAAGAAACAATTTGCGCCTATTTGGAACTGGCCGCAACGCATAGGAACGGGTGGTAAGAACCGCCGGAAAGCGCGCTTTCCTTCATGCATCGGTACTGCGTGGCGGGCGAGATGATTCGTCGTGCAGTACGTTGCGCCGCATGCCGAAAACAGCCTAACGCCTTGGGCCTACGGCAGGCGGCGTGAAATCGAAACCTAGCGCCATGCGAGGCTTATCATGACCGTTCACAGCAATCTCTCTTCCACCCGCTTTTCTTCTCTGGCGCCGACGCCGCCGGCAGAAAGGCCTGCAACCGCCAACAACCCGGGCGCCGCCACGCCGGCACGGGAGTCCGCCACTCAGGCGCAGCCGTCGCTGCCCGCCGGGCTCGTCGGGCATCACGTCAACACGACAGCCTGACGTATCGAGGCCCATGTGTCGACCCCGAGAATTCTTCACCGCTTCATGCGTGTCGTCGCGTGGTTGACGCTCGGCGCGGCGCTGCTGCCTTTGGGTGGCTGCGCCGTTGCCGCGCTACCGTGCCGGCTGACTTCGGCCACGCTGAAAATCATCCCGGTCGTCGGCCATGCCGCGGCCTCGCCGTTCGATATGTGTTCATCCGCGATCGACTGAATCATGACACTCAAACGGATTGCCTGCGGGCTGGCGTTGCTGGGCGGCGTGTTCGCGTCGAGCGCTCAAGCGCAACCGCCCGCGCGCGACGCCAGCGCGGCGAGCGCCGCGTCGAAGGACTCAGCCACCGATGCGCGGCGGCGCTCGCAAGACGCGCCGTTCGCGTTCCGTGGCGTGGCGCTCGGCATCACGCTCGACGAATTCCGCGCAGGCTCGACCGTGCGGGCGACGCCGCCCGGCAGCGTGCCGGTCTGCGAAACGGATGTGCAGGCGGGCGCGCTCGGCATGCGGCTCAAGTCGCACGACAGTCTGACGGTGGCCTGCCGCTGGGCGCATCGCGCGGACAACGGCTGGGCGGTGTCGCAAGCGGTGGTCGATGGTGCGCCCGCGCTGGAGCACGTGCTGCGTTTTGCGCGCGTGGACGGGCAAAGCGCGCTGCATCTATACGAGATTTCTTTCGTGATCGACGAGATCACCGCCGAGGACTTGCGCGACGCGCTCGCGGACCGCTATGGGCCGCCGCGTCTCGCGACGCGGAACGCGTCGGCGACAGGCGCGATGCCCACGTATGTCTGGGAAAACGCGGTGAGTTCGATCACGTTGTGCTTTCTGCCGGGCACGCGCAACGGCACGCTCACCTATCTGCTGAAGGGCTCGGATGCGTGGGTGAAGTCGGTCGTGCGGCAATGGCAGGCAAGCGGCGCGGAGGCGGGCTGATGAGCGGCACTGAGTGTGGCCAATGAGTGGCCCAATGAGTGGCCCAATGAGCGCGCCCATGACTGTGCCCGTGGGGGCCGTTTCGAACAAGGAGCATGCATGACTGCGCTACGTCTGACTGTCGCACTGGGTGCGGCCGCTTGCCTTGCGGCATGCGCGAGCCACCAGCAAAACTCGATCGTCGATACGCCGATGGCGCCGCCGCTCGCCTCGGCGCCGCTGAACGTCAACACACAAGGCGCGATCTATCAGGCCGGCACGCCGCTGCTGCTGTACGAAACACCGCGCGCCCAACATATCGGCGACGTGCTGACGATCCGTCTTTCGGAATCGTATAGCGGCAACAACAGCGCGACCGCCGCAGCGAGCCGTTCGAGCAGCATTACCGCCGCCGCCGCCGATCAATCCACCAACGCCGCCGCGCGGCTCGCGCGACTGTTCAACATCGGCTCGGCGAGCACCGAATACAAAGGACAGGGCAGTCTCACCGACGTGAGCGGCATGAGCGGCACGCTGGCTGTCACCGTGATCGGCACGATGTCGACTGGCAACCTCGTGGTGTCGGGCGAGAAGGTGATTGCGATGAGCGGCAACCGCGACCGGCTTCGACTGTCGGGCATCGTCAACCCCAAGGATATCGAAGCGGGCAACTACGTGGCGTCGAGCAAGGTCGCGAACGCGCGCATCGAACAGGCCGGCGTGGGCATGGTGTCCGACTCCACGACGATGGGCTGGCTGCAGAGAATGTTCATGAGCGTGCTGACGTTCTGAGCCGGCGACGCGTTGCATAGCTGGGACGCAGGAGAGGCATGAAGCGGGATATCCATCGCACTTCATGCACGCGTTACGCGCTGCGTTCCGCTGCGCCGATTTCACCGTCCGGCACGAACACGTAGCCGCGTCCCCACACGGTTTGCACATAGCGCGGCTCGGACGGATCCACTTCGATCAGCCGGCGCAAACGCCAGATCGACACATCCAGGCTGCGATTGCGATGCGGCTCGCTATTGCCGTGCAGTTTCTCCAGCAACTGCGCGCGCGTGAGTACGGTCATCGCGTGGCCGACGAAGACCTTGAGCATGGCGAATTCACTTGAACGCAACGTGATGCGCTCGCCGTCACGGCGTAGTTCGCGCGCCGGAAAATTCACTTCGAAACGGCCGAAGCGGTACGGCGCGCGCTGCTCCGGTGCGCTCGGCGCAATCGTGCCGCGACGGCGCAGTACGGTGCGAATCCGCGCGACCAGTTCGCTCGGTTCGAAGGGTTTGCCGAGATAATCGTCCGCGCCGAGTTCGAGGCCGATCACGCGGTCGATCGGATCGGAGCGCGCGGTCAGCAGAATCACGGGAATGTCGTCGCCGGCCACCCGCAGGGCGCGCAGCGCGCTGATGCCGTCGAGCTCCGGCATCATGATGTCGAGCACGATCAGGGCAGGACGTTCGTCCTGCAAGCGACGCTGCAGCGCCATGCCGTGCTCGAGCGTGTCCACCTTGAAGCCGCGCCCTTGCAGATAGCCGCTGACGAGCTCACGTACGACGGGGTCGTCGTCGACGACGAGAATGGATTGGTTCATTCAGGTCATCTTAGAGAACGGCGCGTGCGCAGCAAAGGGCGTAACGCTTTCGAATCCTTTCTCGTGTAAGAGAAAGCAGGCAGCCCGCGCCGCTAGTTCGCCTGGGAGGTCTGAATGGTCTGCAGCGGCCGGCGCGCAAAGTCGGTTCGATTGGCCACCATCCGCTCGATCAGGCCATTGAGCTTGGTCGACGCCGAAGAGAAACGGTCGGTGTTCAGGCCGCCGGTCTGATAGCGGGCCGTCACGAGAATGCGGCCGTTCTGAATCAGCGTCAGGTCGATGATCGACAGATACTGGATCGTTTCGTCGCTGAACGAGCGACGGCCGTAATCGATTGCGGCGTTGTAGACGAGGCGCGCCTCGCAGCCGGCCGGCGAGGTGCCCGGATTGTAGACGTCCGAACGAATGCCGCGCCGGTCGAGCGCGAGTTGCAGCGCCGGCACGAAATCGCCGACCGACACGTTCTGGTTCACTTCGATGCAGACGTTGTGCACGTCGGCCGGCCGGCCATTGACGAAAGTCGGCGTCGAATAATTCGCGGCGATCGCGTAGCCCGCCTGAATCACGGAGCCGGTGGCGTCGGCGGCCTGGATCAGCGTCCATGCGCAGCCATTCAGGCCGACCGCCAGCACAGCGGAAACGGCGAGCCACGCGCAAGGACGCCGCAACGTGACCCACGCGGCCCGTGGGGCCCGCGTGAAAGCATAAGCGCGCATGCTCGGCATGAAGATCATGAGGCGGTGCCCGGTCGCGAGTCAGTGGATGCGGTGAATTACAGCGAATCACAGCGGATAGCTGCGATCACGTTCCCGATTAGCGCGTGACGCGCAGGCGGAGTTCGGTTTGCCCTTGCACGCTTGCCGTGACGCTCACGCGACGCCCGGCGGTGGTGACGATGAAATGCTGGCGCGCCGGTGTGTTGACGTCGTGCACGACGTTCGGGAAGCAGGCAGCGATATCGGCGCCGAATTCCTCGAGCGGATCGTTGACGACGCCGTCGGCTTGCCAATGCGCGTGCCAGTGACAATCGTACGCGTGCGTGGTGGCGTGGCAGTCGTCGGCGGTCGAGATGCCCGGCAGTTGCGCTGCGGCCAGAGTCGGCAATTGCCGGAAATCAGCGGCGTCGACGATGTGTTTGAGCGCGGGGCAAACGTCGGCCGGCTCGTTGGCCAGGTTAGCCTGGGTCGCTTGTGCTGCATGCGCGGCGCTCGTGACGAGCAGCGCGGTGCCGAGAGCCAGCGCGAGGCGCTGGGTCAAAGGATGGGAGCGGCGATCGAATGACATGGGCGGAGTATCCAGTAGCGGTGAATGACGTGGGCAGGACGTTTTGCGGCCCGCACGGCTATCGTCGCCGCTGGGAGGCATTTCCAAAGCGCGGAACAGCTTGCCCGCTTCGCAAATGCTTTCGAACTGTTCTCGCGTGTTTCGGGATGTTGCGGTGTATTGCCTGGGACCACGAAGGGATGCGGCGCGGGCCGTTGCGATCTGGCGTGGCTGGGTGAAGCGGTGCGGCGTGAGCGAGTGTTGCGGCTGAACAACCGCGCCCGTGGCCGGTACGGCCGGTGTGGCGCGGTTCGCCAGTCACTCAACCAAGCGTGAGACCACCGTCTACATGAATCACCTGGCCGGTGATATGACGCGCTTCGTCGGAAAGCAGGAACGCGATAAGCGCGGCGACATCCGCGGGTTCGGCGACATGGCCGAGCGGCGTCGCTTCGGCGGCGCGAGTCCACACCTGTGCATTATCGACACTCGGCCCGCGATCTTTACGGGTATAGCCGGGCGCCACACAATTGACCGTCACGCCGTGCGGCGCAAGTTCGGTGGCCGCGGTTTTCGCCAGCGACTCGAGCGCCGCTTTCGCCGCAGCCGTCGCGGCAAACGGCGCGTCCGCGCGATAGCGGTGCGCGACGAACGAACTGAGCGCGACTACGCGGCCGCGCCTGGAGGTTTCCAGCGCGGGCGTCGCGCGTTTGACGAGCGCTGCGAACGCGGCTGGCATCGCGGCGAAGGCTGCGCCGAGCGCGTCGGGATCGAGCGCATTCAGCGTTTGGCGCTGCGCGTGCCCGGCGTTGGCGACGAGTTGATCGAGTGCACCGAAGCTCGCCAGCGTTTGATGGATCACATGTTCCGCGGCGCCGCGTTCGGCAAGATCGCCGAACACCGTTGCGCAGCGTGCGCCGTTTGCGCTGCAATCGACGGCGACTTGCGCGAGCCGTTCACGCGCTTCCTGATCGGCGCCGCGTGCGTGCAACATCAAGGCCGAGCGTGGCGCGGCGATGCGCCGGGCCAGCGCGGCGCCGATGCCGGAACCCGCGCCGGTGATCAGCACGACGCGCTCGAATCCGGCGCTGCCGGCGTCGTTCAGCGCGTCCACGTCGCTCATGCTGCTCATGCCGCGACCGCTTCGCCCGAGCGCTCCACCTCGAGCGTTTCGTCGTGGAACGCAGCCAGCGACTCGCGATGCGCGACGCTCACAATCGCGGCCTTCGGCAGTCGCTCAGTGAAGAGACGATAGAGACGTGCCTCGTTTTCCGCGTCGAGCGCGCTGGTCGCTTCGTCGAGGAACAGATAGTCCGGCTTGTGCAGCAGCACGCGCGCGGCGGCGAGGCGCTGTTGCTCGCCCGGCGAGAGAATGCGGGTCCAGTGTCCCGATTCCTGCAGACGGTCCGCGTATTCCGACAGATGGCAAACGACGAGCGCTTCGCGGCATTCGTCGTCCGTGTAGGTGTCGACGGGCGACGGGTAGGCGAGCGCCGCTTTGAGCGTGCCGATCGGCATATAGCTGACCTGCGGGATGAACATCATGCGCGCGTTGACCGGGGCGTCGATCGAGCCGTCGCCGAACGGCCACAAGCCGGCGAGGGCGCGCATCAGCGTGCTCTTGCCCGAACCCGACGGGCCGCGTACCAGCCAGCGCGAGCCCGGCGCAATCGCGACATCGCGAATGCGCGACAACGGGTTGCCGTTGGGCAGGGCGAGTTTGAGGCCGTCGGTGGAGAGCTTGTCCTCGTCGACGAAATGCAGATTGATGCCGCCATGCGCGGTAGCCGGCGAGACCGATTCCTTCAGACGCGGCGCGTGCACGACACGCTTGAATTCACGCAACCGGTTCACGGTGGCGCGCCATTCGACCAAGGTGCCGTAACTGTTGATGAACCACGAGAACGAATCGCTGACGGTGCCGAATGCGCTGGAGATCTGCATCAGCACGCCGAACGTGAAGGCGCCGGCGAAGTAACGCGGTGCGGCGACCACCAGCGGGAAGATGATCGCGATCTGGCCATAGAAGCTCAGCACGAAGGTGAGCCGCTTGGTGTACTTCATCACCTGCCACCAGTTGTCGCGGATGCGGCCGAACAGCGAGTGCGCATTCTTCTTCTCGGTGTCCATGCCGTTGTAGAAAGCGATCTGCTCGGCGTTTTCACGCAGGCGGATCAGGCCGAAACGGAAATCCGCCTCGACTTTCTGCGCCTGGTAGTTGATCGGCACGAGCGGATGGCCGACTTTCTGGATGATCAGCGAACCGACCACGGCGTAGAGCGCCGCGGCCCACACCATGTAGCCGGGAATCTCGATCGGCATGCCGCCGAGCGAGATGGTCAACGCGCCGGCGAGCGACCACAGGATCGTGATGAACGACACCAGCGTGACGACGGTGGACAGCAGGTCGAGCGTCAGCGAGAGGGTGCTGGTGGCGAATGATTGCAGGTCGTCGCTGATCCGCTGGTCGGGGTTGTCGGCGAGGCGGTCGCGTTCGATCCGGTAGAACGCGCTGTCCTTCAGCCACTCGTTCAGATAGCGCGTGGTCAGCCACTGGCGCCAGCGGAAGCCGAGCATCTGGCGCAGGTAACGGCCGTACACCGCGAGAATGATGAAGCCGAACGCGAGCCCCGAGAACACCATTAGCAGGTGGGGGAAGTCATGCACGTTCTTGGTTTGCAGTGCGTTGTAGAAGTCGGCGCTCCAGCGGTTCAGGCGCACGTTGATCCACACGACGAGCAGATTCATCACGATGATCGCGACGAGCAGGCCCCAGGCCGTGTTTCGTTCTTCGGAGACCCAATAGGGTTTGATCAGACTCCAGGCGGAGACTTTTTCGTCCGGCGGCAGCACGGGGCTGGCAGAGGTATTCGGTGTCATGAGCATCCTGAAGTAGTGCTGCCCCATTCGGGGCTGACCCATTGAGGCAGGCCCGTCGGCGGGCTGCCCTGCGGCGGGTTTGCGGTACATGCCCGGGCGTCGTGCTCGACCAACGCACGCCCGGGCGAGCGTCAGATTCTGGCGTGCAGCCCTTAAGCGAAAATTAATTTGCGCCGCGAGGCCCTGCGCCCGTGCCGTTGCGAACATGGCGCGACGGCGTGCCGCCCGCGCCGCGTTCGCGCGGCATCCTGTGCTGGCATTGTGCCAGAGCGCCGCCTTTGGCCGCATCCATAAAGCGAAAGATGGTGCCGGATCAAATCACGCGACGCGGCCAGCCGCTGGTTTGCGGGCGCCGCGCCTTTTATGGTCTAATGACCTTCGACGAAACAGGGGTGCTTCGCGCACAGGCGGCATGATTTTCATGGCGCAGCGGCGAGGCTGAGAGACACCCTTTGCACCCGATCCGGGTAATACCGGCGCGGGAAGTTTCCGGAAGCAGCCAGTCTTCCATTCCCCGCCGGGCGGCGTCCGTCATTGGAACGCGCATTGCCCGGCCGGCCTCACCCGCCGGTTTCGTCCTGGGTACGTGCGTTTTGTTGGCCGTACGGAAAGGACTCGATGACCGCCTATTCTTCAGATATGTGTCTTGCTCTTCGTCACGCCGCCGTCGTTGGCGCGCCGTGCTGCTTTAACTTTGCTTGCCATCCTGAAACGGAGTGTGCGCGATGACGCGTCCTGCACAACCCGATTTCGCCGTGCTCGGCGGTGGCCTGTGCGGGCGGCTTGTGGCGTGGGGTCTCGCTGGTCAGGGGCATCGCGTGGCGCTTTATGATCGTGGCGATGCGGCCGGTTCGCAATCCGCCGCGTGGGTCGCCGCAGCCATGCTGGCGCCGCTCGCGGAAGCCGCCAGCGCCGAGTTGCTGATCACGCGCCTCGGCGCGAGTTCGCTCGATACGTGGCCGCAAGTACTGGCCGAGTTGCCCGAGCCGGTGTTCTTTCAGCGCAATGGCACGCTGGTCGTCTGGCATCACGCCGACCGCACCGAAGCACCGCTGTTCGAGCGCCGGGTGCGCTCGAATGCACCGGCTGAGTTGCTGGACGGCGGTTTCGTCACGCTCGCGGGCGCGCAGCTAGGCGCCGCCGAGCCTGCTTTGGCGGGACGCTTCAATCAGGGTTGGCTGTTGCCGCGTGAAGGGCAACTGGATAACCGCCAGGTGCTCACCGCGCTGGCCGCGGGCCTCGCGCAACGCGGTGTCGAAACGCACTGGAACACTGCTATCGACGATCGCGCGCTGCCGCCCGCCCGCATCACGATCGACTGCCGCGGTCTCGGCGCGAAGCCCGTGCTGCCCACGTTGCGCGGCATTCGTGGCGAAGTCGCGCGCGTGCATGCGCCCGGTATCAAACTGACGCGGCCGGTGCGGCTGCTGCATCCGCGCTACCCGCTCTACATCGCGCCGAAGCAGGACGATCTCTACGTGATCGGCGCCACCGAAGTGGAAGGCGAGGACATGTCGCCGGTCAGCGTGCGCTCGGCGCTCGAACTGCTGAGCGCGGCCTTTTCCGTGCATCCCGGCTTCGGCGAGGCACGCATTCTCGAACTGAATTCGCAGTGCCGCCCAACTTTGCCGGACCACCGTCCGGCCTTGCTGTGGGACGGCGCGCAGACACTGCGCGTGAACGGCCTGTACCGGCACGGCTACATGATCGTGCCCGAAGTCGCCGACGAAGCCGTGCGCTTCGCCGCGGCGCTGCTCGACGGCCGCATCGGCGACGCCGATGCTTTCGCCGACTGGCAGCGCGATGCGCGCTGGAGCGAGCTCTTTCAACTGGATTCCGCGCGGGAGCCGGCATGAGCGTTGCGCGATCTATCGCTGCACGCCATACCGCTTTCGCCATCGACTGAAACGTATTCGAACACCATGGACATTCATATCAATCAGAAGCCGTTGTCGTTGCCCGAAGGCGCGACTGTCGCCGACGCGCTCACCGCGTTCGGCGCGCGTCCGCCGTTCGCGGTGGCGCTGAACGGCGACTTCGTGGCGCGCACCCAGCATGCGGCGCGCGCGCTGCGGGCGGGCGACAAGCTCGATGTCGTGCAACCCGTGGCCGGCGGCTGAGCGCCCGCCACGCATTGCCGCAACGCCGGATTGCCGGAGACAAACAGGACTATGCCAATGACTTCCCCCCAGACCGCCGACGCGCTCACGCTGTACGGCCAGACCTTCGCGAGCCGCGTGCTGCTCGGCACCTCGCGCTATCCGTCGCTGCAATCGCTGTCCGATTCCATCGACGCCGCGCGGCCCGGCATGGTGACCGTCGCGCTGCGCCGGCAGATGAACGAAGGCGGCGCGGAAACCGGTTTCTTCGACCTGCTCAAGCGCCACGGCGTGCCGCTCCTGCCGAACACGGCCGGCTGCCTGACCGTTGGCGAGGCGGTGACGACCGCGCACATGGCGCGCGAAATCTTCGACACCGAGTGGATCAAGCTCGAACTGATCGGCGACGACTACACGTTGCAGCCCGACCCGGTCGGCCTGATCGAAGCGGCCGCGCAACTCGTCAAGGACGGCTTCAAGGTGCTGCCGTATTGCACCGAAGACCTGGTGATCGGCCGCCGTCTGCTGGACGCCGGCTGTGAAGCGCTGATGCCGTGGGGCGCGCCGATCGGCACCGGCAAGGGCGTGATCAATCCGTACGGCCTGCGCGTGTTGCGCGAACGGCTGCCGGACGTGCCCCTGATCGTCGACGCCGGACTCGGCGTGCCGTCGCACGCGGCGCAGGTGATGGAATGGGGTTTCGACGGCGTGCTGCTGAACACGGCCGTTTCGCAGGCCACCCACCCCGATGCGATGGCGCGTGCCTTCGCGCTGGGTGTCGAAGCGGGCCGCCAGGCTTTTCTGGCGGGGCCGATGGCCGAGCGCGAAAGCGCGCACGCGAGCACGCCGGTGGTCGGCATGCCGTTCTGGCATCAAGACGGGAGCGCCGCATGACGCAGACGTTGACCTTGAAGGACCGCGACCTGTTCTGGCCGCCCGCCGATGAACTCACCGAAGCCGCCGAGCGCATCCGCGCCCGGTTGGGTGACTGGCCGCCGACGCATGCGCCATGGCGTATCTGCCTGACCGCGCCGGACGAACCGAACGGCGGCGACCTGATCGTGATCGCCGACGCGCAGCAGCATGGCGAGCAGGTGGCGCGCTGGCTGGTGCGGGGCGCCGGCGTGATCGAAGCCGCCGAGGACAAGGCCACGCTGCATCTGGGCGGCGAAAAATACCGCCTGGAAGGCCATCTGGCGGAAGACTGGATTGCCGCGCTGGCGGCGTTCCTCGACTGCGGTTTCGGCCCGCATGACGCGCTGGTGCTGGCTCTGGCCTGGCGCGACGGCGACGAAACCCGCGCCGACGACGCCTTTCCCGCGGACCTCGGCCATTTCCCGCGCCTCGCCGGCTTGCCCGATGCGCCCGCGCAGGCGTTCGCGCGCTGCCCGGACCGGCTGGGCCTCTATCCGGTGCTGCCGACGGCGGAATGGGTCGAGCGAGTGGTGGGCTTCGGCGTGAAGACGGTGCAGTTGCGCCGCAAATCGGCCGAACCCGCCGATGAACTGAAGCGCGAAATCGCCCGCTGCGTGGCTGCCGGCCGTGAGCACGACGCCCAGGTGTTCATCAACGACCACTGGCAAGCCGCGCTCGAAGCCGGCGCGTACGGCGTCCACCTCGGTCAGGAAGACGTGCATACGGCTGACCTCGCCGCGCTCGCGGCGGGAGGCGTCCGGCTCGGGCTGTCGACCCACGGTTTCTATGAGATTCTGAAAGCGCTGCATTTCCGGCCGAGCTACATTGCACTGGGCGCGGTGTTTCCGACCACCACCAAGGTCATGCCGACCGCGCCGCAAGGTCTCAGGCGGCTAGCCCGCTACGTGCGACTGCTCGACGGCGTCGTGCCGCTGGTGGCGATCGGCGGGATCGATCTGCAAGTGCTGCCCGACGTGCTGGCGACGGGCGTCGGTTGCGCGGCTGTGGTGCGGGCGGTGACGGAAGCGATGGATCCCGCTGCCGCCGTTTCTGCACTGCAACAAGCGTTTACGCAATAATCGTCACGTTTAGTCAAGGGACGGGGCAGCCTCAAGGCAACTTTTGCACGATGGCCCTATAATTCGCCTTCCGTGTAAAAGGACTGTCCGTTTCGTGTCTTCCTCTCCCGAGACCTTACTCGAGCTGCGCGACGTCGACTTCGGTTATGGCGACCGGCTCGTCCTGTCGAACCTGAATCTGCGCTTCCAGCGCGGCCAGGTGGTCGCGGTCATGGGTGGGTCGGGCTGCGGCAAGACCACGGTGTTGCGTCTGATCGGCGGCTTGGTGCGCGCACAGCGCGGCCAGATCCTGTTCCAGGGCCAGGACGTCGGCCAGCAAACGCGCGACGGCCTGTACGCGCTGCGCCGCAAGATGGGCATGCTGTTTCAGTTCGGCGCGCTGTTCACCGACATGTCCGTGTTCGAAAACGTCGCCTTCGCGCTGCGCGAGCACACCGACCTCCCCGAAGAACTGATCCGCGACCTCGTGTTGATGAAGCTCAACGCGGTTGGCCTGCGCGGCGCGCGTGACCTGGCGCCGTCGGAGATTTCGGGCGGCATGGCGCGGCGTGTGGCGCTGGCGCGCGCCATCGCACTGGATCCTGAACTGATGATGTACGACGAGCCGTTCGCCGGCCTCGATCCGATCTCGCTCGGCATCACCGCGAACCTGATTCGCGCGTTGAATCAGGCGCTCGGCGCCACCTCGATCCTCGTCACGCACGACGTGCCGGAATCGTTCGCGATCGCCGATTACGTCTACTTCCTCGCCAATGGCGGGGTTCACGCCGAAGGCACGCCCGCCGAACTGCGCGCGTCGACCGATCCCACCGTGCGCCAGTTCATCGACGGCGCGCCGGACGGCCCCTTCAAATTTCACTACCCCAGCAAGACGCCGCTCGCGGCGGACTTCGGCATCGGCGGAGGTCAGTCATGATCAGCGCGATCGGCCGCTCGGTGATCGACGGGCTGGGCACGGCCGGCTACGCCACGCGTTTTTTCTTCCGGCTGCTGCTTGAGTTTTTCCCGTTGTTGCGCCGTCCACGTCTTGTCACGAAGCAGATCCACTTCGTAGGTAACTATTCGCTGGTGATCATTGCCGTGTCGGGTCTGTTCGTCGGCTTCGTGCTCGGCCTGCAGGGCTACTACACGCTGAACCGGTACGGCTCCGAACAGGCGCTCGGCCTGCTGGTCGCGCTGTCGCTCGTGCGCGAACTCGGCCCGGTGGTCACCGCGCTGCTGTTCGCCGGGCGCGCCGGCACCTCGCTGACCGCCGAGATCGGCTTGATGAAGGCGGGCGAGCAACTCACCGCGATGGAAATGATGGCCGTCGACCCGGTCAAGGTGGTGGTTGCGCCGCGACTGTGGGCGGGCATCATTTCGATGCCGATCCTCGCCGCGATTTTCAGCGCGGTCGGCGTGTTCGGCGGGTATGTGGTGGGCGTGCTGCTGATCGGCGTCGACGCCGGCGCGTTCTGGTCGCAAATGCAAGGCGGAGTCGATGTCTGGCGCGACGTCGGCGCCGGGGTCGTCAAGAGCGTGGTGTTCGGCCTCGCGGTGACCTTCGTTGCGCTGTTTCAAGGCTATGAAGCCAAGCCGACGCCGGAAGGCGTGTCGCGCGCCACGACCAAGACGGTCGTGTACGCGTCGCTTGCGGTGCTCGGCCTCGATTTTCTGCTGACCGCACTGATGTTCAGCTAAGACTGCGCTGCACGTTTTCCGTCGGCGGCGCGTCACCGGACGCGCGCGGCGGGGCGTATCGGCGGCGTGGCGGATTCACTTTGGGATGACGATGAAAAAGACTGCTGCTCTCGACTTCTGGGTCGGCCTGTTCGTGGTGTTGGGTTTCGTGGCGTTGCTGTTTCTCGCGCTGAAGGCCGGCAACATGAGCTCGTTGTCGTTCCAGGCAACCTATCCCGTCAAGCTCAAGTTTGACAATATCGGCGGACTGAAGGCGCGCGCACCCGTGAAGAGCGCGGGCGTGACGGTTGGCCGCGTCGATTCGATCGGCTTCGACAGCAATTCGTACCAGGCCGTCGTCACCATCGACCTCGACAAGCAGTACCAGTTTCCGAAAGACACTTCGGCGAAGATCCTGACCTCGGGTCTGCTCGGCGAGCAATACATCGGGCTCGAACCCGGCGGCGACAGCGAAATGCTCAAGGCGGGCGACACCATCTCCATGACGCAATCGGCGATCGTGCTGGAAAACCTCATCGGACAGTTTCTGTATAGCAAGGCCGCGGATTCGGGTGCGTCCAAGCCTGGCGCGTCCGCGCCCGTGACTGCGCCGGCGGCGCCGAGCCTGCCCGCCTCCGGCGCGGCCGGGCAATAAGGAGAACAAGAATGCAGATCACACGCACCAGCGGCGCGCGCGCCTTCCAGCTCGGTAAGCTGGCGGTAGCCGCAGCGCTGCTCGCCGGCTGTTCGACGGTGCAGACGCCGACCAAGGGCGACCCGCTCGAAGGTTTGAACCGCACCATCTTCACCGTCAACGACAAGCTCGACCAATACGCGCTCAAGCCGGTCGCGAAGGGCTACGTATTCATCACGCCGCAGCCGGTGCGCGACAGCGTGACGAACTTCTTTTCGAACATCGGCGACGTCTACATCGCGGCGAATAATCTGTTGCAATTGAAGATCACCGACGGTGTCGAAGACATCATGCGGATCGTGATCAACACGGTGTTCGGCGTCGGCGGTCTGTTCGACGTGGCGACGCTCGCCAAGCTGCCCAAGCACGACAACGACCTGGGCCTCACGCTCGGCCACTACGGCGTGCCGGCGGGCCCGTACCTCGTGCTGCCGTTGTTCGGGCCGAGCACCGTGCGCGACGCGGTCGGCTCGATCGGCAATTACTATGTGAATCCGCTCAGCTATATTCATCCGGATGGTCTGAGCTGGGCGCTGTACGGCCTGAATATCGTCAACACGCGCGCGAATCTGCTGAACGCGAGTGATGTGCTGGAAGGCGCCGCGCTCGACAAATATTCGTTCGTGCGTAGCGCGTATTTGCAACGCCGTCAGTATCTGCTGTCGGATGGCAAGCAGTCGGCGACGCTGCCCAACTACGGCGACGAAGCGCCGCTGCCGAAGTACGACGACGTCGACAGCGGCGCGGCGGGTGCGCCGGCAGGCGCCGTGACCGGCACGGCCGGTGCGACCGGCGCGGCGGGCACGCAGGGTGCTGCTGCCGCGAAGGCGGCGCCGGCTTCCGGTGCGACCGCGGCAACGCCGCCGCAGGCGGCGTCGGGCACCGCTGCCGCGCCTGAGGCCGCTTCGGGCAGTTCCGAAACACCGCCGCTCGACCTGAACGGCGGCCCGGAAACGACGCAGATCCCGGCCGGTCAGCTGGTTCCGCCCTCGCGTTTCAACTTTCCGTCATTCAAATTGCATTGATCGTGCGGCCGTAACAGATCGATACGACTCTCGCAGTTTGCGCATGGATTGCTGCTGAACTCGCGTGCTAATGTCGGTTCAAACGGTTGCACTATTTTTAAGGCAAGGCTCCAAATGAAAAAATTCTTCCTGATTCCGCTGTTCGCCGCGCTGTTCTCGTTTGCCAGTGTCGGCGCATCGGCACAAACGGTCGACACCAATTCGCCCGACGGCATGATCAAGACGGTCACCCAGCAGGT
Source organism: Paraburkholderia sp. FT54 (assembly GCF_031585635.1). NCBI lineage: Bacteria > Pseudomonadati > Pseudomonadota > Betaproteobacteria > Burkholderiales > Burkholderiaceae > Paraburkholderia > Paraburkholderia sp. FT54. The sequence goes on from NZ_CP134195.1 coordinate 338,845, forward strand.
GATCGACGCAATTCGTGCAGACAAGTCGATCCAGCAAGGCGACATCTCGCACATCACCAAGCTGGTCAACGAAAAAATTCTGCCGTATATGGATTTCCGCCGTACCACGCAACTGGCGATGGGCCGCAACTGGCGTACCGCTACGCCGGAGCAGCAAAACGCGGTGGTGGAGCAGTTCAAGATGCTGCTGATCCGTACGTACGCGGGCGCGCTGGCTCAGGTGCGCGATCAGCAGATCCAGTACAAGCCGTTCCGCATGAACCCGGACGACACCGACACCGTGGTGCGCTCGGTGGTGATGAACAACGGCTCGCCGATCGAACTCGACTACCGTCTGTACAAGACGCCGCAGGGCTGGCGCGTCTATGACATCAACGTGCTCGGCGCATGGCTGATCCAGGCGTACCAGCAGCAGTTCAACGAGCAGATTCAGCAGAAGGGCGTGGACGGACTGATCCAGTTCCTCACACAGCGCAACCAGCAACTCGCCGCGGGCAAGCAGTCGTGAGCGAAGTGCTGAGCCCCGTCGCCAGCCGCTTCGAGAGCAGCGCGACGCTGACCCACGCGAGCGCGAATGCCGCGCTCGCGGCGGGTTTGCAACGTATCGCGGCGGGCGCGACCGGCGTGGACTGCGCGCCGCTCGCGCAGTTCGATTCGTCCGCGCTGGCAGTGCTGCTGGCGTGGCAGCGCGCCGCCCAGGCACGCGGCGCCGCGTTCGAGATCGTCAATCTGCCGGCTGGTCTCGCCAGTCTTGCACAAGCTTACGGCGTCGATACCCTCCTTTCGGCGCGACATTGACGCTCTGAAGCGTCACCTCCAACACCTCCTACCGAGATAGGGCCACAGATTTTTGCCCTATAATCAAACGTTTTTTGGGGCGCATAACCGGCCCCAATTCCGTTCCTTCCAGCATTTGTGCGCCCCCTCAGGGCTCCTTTAGGCGCCGCGACACACGCGGCCCACAGTCATGTCAGCCATAGAAATTCGTAACGTCAAGAAGCGCTACAAGGATTTGCAGGCGCTCAAGGGCGTCAGCCTTACAGTTGAAGAAGGTGAGTTCTTCGGACTGCTTGGTCCGAACGGCGCGGGCAAGACGACGCTCATCAGCATTCTTGCCGGGCTCGCACGCGCCGACGAAGGCCGCATCGCAGTGCGCGGCCACGACGTCGTCAGCGATTTCCGCGACGCGCGTCGCGCACTCGGCGTGGTGCCGCAGGAACTCGTGTTCGACCCATTCTTCACGGTCCGCGAAACCTTGCGCCTCCAGTCCGGCTACTACGGGCTGCGCAACAACGACGCGTGGATCGACGAGATCATGGCCAATCTCGACCTCACCGACAAAGCCGACGCCAACATGCGCGCGCTGTCGGGTGGCATGAAGCGCCGCGTGCTGGTCGCGCAGGCGCTGGTGCACCGCCCGCCGGTGATCGTGCTCGACGAACCGACCGCGGGCGTCGACGTCGAATTGCGGCAAACGCTGTGGAAATTCATTGCGCGCCTGAACCGCGAAGGCCACACCATCGTGCTGACCACGCACTATCTGGAAGAAGCCGAATCGCTGTGCGACCGCATCGCGATGCTGCGGCGCGGCGAAGTCGTGGCGCTCGAGCGCACCAGCACACTGCTGCAACGCTTTGCCGGCATGCAATTGTTCCTGCGTTTCTCACAAGGCGTCTTGCCGGCCGATCTGCGTCCGCTCGAAGTGGACAGCGGCACGGGCAACGGCAATGGCCGCCAGCATCTGCTTCGTCTAACGAGCTACGACGAGGTTGAAACAATTCTCGCGCAGTGCCGCGCAGCGGGCTGCACATTCGAAGAAATCGAGGTCCGCAAAGCCGACCTCGAAGATGTGTTCGTTCAGGTGATGAACGGTCCGGAAGTGATCGAGGGGCTTGCATGAGCGGTTTCCGTACGCTGTTTTACAAAGAGCTTCTGCGTTTCTGGAAGGTGGCGTTCCAGACGGTGCTGGCGCCGGTCATCACCGCGCTGCTGTATCTGACGATTTTCGGCCATGCCCTGCGCGGTCACGTGCAGGTTTATCCGGGCGTCGAATACACGAGTTTTCTGATTCCGGGTCTCGTGATGATGAGCGTGTTGCAAAATGCCTTTGCAAACAGTTCGTCGTCGCTGATCCAGTCCAAGATCACCGGCAATCTGGTGTTCGTCCTGCTGCCGCCGTTGTCGCACTACGAGATGTTCGCCGCCTATGTGCTCGCGGCCGTGGCGCGCGGGCTGGCGGTCGGCTTCGGCGTATTTATCGTGACGATCTGGTTCGTGCCGGTCAGCTTCAGCGCGCCGCTCTACATCATTCTGTTCGCGATTTTCGGCGCGGCGATTCTCGGCACGCTCGGTTTGATCGCCGGCATCTGGGCAGACAAATTCGATCAGCTTGCCGCATTTCAAAACTTTCTGATCATGCCGCTCACGTTCCTCTCGGGCGTGTTCTACTCCACACATACGCTGCCGCCGGTGTGGCGCGAAGTGTCGCGGCTCAATCCCTTTTTCTACATGATCGACGGCTTTCGCTACGGTTTCTTCGGGATGTCGGATGTCAATCCGCTCGTGAGCCTCGCGATCGTTGCCGGTTTCTTTGTGGTGCTGGCCGTGGTGGCGATGCGCATGCTCGCTTCCGGCTACAAACTGCGCCACTGATCAGGAGCTTCTCTCATGTTGCCGACTCCCGAACAGGTCAAGCAATACATCGCCGCTGGGCTTGCCTGCCAGCATCTCGAAGTCGAAGGCGACGGCCAGCATTTCTTTGCGACCATCGTTTCGCCGAGCTTCGAAGGCAAGCGTCTGATCCAGCGCCATCAACTCGTGTATGCGGCGCTCGGCGACCGCATGCGCGAAGAAATCCACGCGCTCAGCATGAAGACGCTGACGCCCGCCGAATGGCAGAACGCGTAATCTGGAAATTTAGTGCGAATTACACAAGAAGGGCGCGACGCGGGTAGCGGCGCGTCGAACACGGTCAAAGCAGCCCCGGCCGAAGTCCGGGTCAATCAGGAACTGACAGGCATGGATAAACTCGTCATTGAAGGTGGCTACCCGCTGTCGGGTGAAGTCGTCGTCTCGGGTGCGAAGAATGCGGCGTTGCCCATTCTGTGCGCGAGTCTGCTCAGCGCGGAGCCGGTGCATCTGGAAAACGTGCCCGATTTGCAGGACGTGCGCACGATGCTCAAGCTGCTCGGCCAGATGGGCGTGCAGATCGAAAGCGGCGCCGGTCGTGTGTCGCTGAACGCGTCGAAGGTCGATAACCTCGTCGCGCCGTACGAAATGGTGAAGACCATGCGCGCGTCGATCCTCGTGCTCGGCCCGCTGGTCGCGCGCTTCGGTCACGCGCGTGTCTCGCTGCCGGGCGGCTGCGCGATCGGCGCGCGTCCGGTGGATCAGCACATCAAGGGCCTGCAGGCCATGGGCGCCGAGATCACGATCGAGCACGGCTTCATCGAAGCCCGCGCGAAGCGTCTGAAGGGCGCGCGTATCGTCACCGACATGATCACCGTGACCGGCACCGAAAACCTGCTGATGGCAGCCGTGCTGGCCGAAGGCGAAACCGTCATCGAAAACGCGGCGCGTGAGCCGGAAGTGGGTGACCTCGCGCATCTGCTGGTCTCGATGGGCGCGAAGATCGAAGGCATCGGCACGGACCGTCTCGTCATTCAGGGCGTCGACAAGCTGCATGGCGCGAAGCACACGGTGATTCCTGATCGGATCGAAGCCGGCACGTTCCTGTGCGCGGTGGCGGCAGCCGGCGGCGACGTCACGTTGCGCAAGGTGCGTCCGCTGATCCTCGAAGCGGTCACCGAAAAGCTGCGCGAAGCCGGCGTCACGATTGAAGAGGGCGACGACTGGATGCGCGTGCGCATGGACAAGCGTCCGAGCGCGGTCACGTTCCGCACTTCCGAATACCCGGCGTTCCCGACCGACATGCAGGCACAGTTCATGGCGCTGAACACAATCGCGACGGGCACTTCGCAGGTCGTCGAGACGATCTTCGAAAACCGCTTCATGCACGTGCAGGAATTGAACCGCCTGGGCGCGAACATCACGATCGACGGCAACACCGCGCTCGTGACCGGCGTCGAACAGCTGTCCGGCGCGAAGGTCATGGCCACCGACCTGCGCGCGTCCGCGAGTCTCGTGATCGCCGCCCTGCGCGCCGACGGTGAAACGCTGATCGACCGGATCTACCATCTGGACCGCGGTTACGACCGCATGGAAACCAAGCTCACCGCTATCGGCGCGAAGGTACGCAGGGTCTCGGGGAGCCAGGCATGAGCGCCATGCCGCAAACTTCGTCGTCGCTGGCGGTGAGCGCACCGCTCACGCTGGCGTTGTCGAAAGGGCGTATCTTCGAGGAGACGTTGCCGCTGCTCGCCGCGGCCGGCATCGAAGTGGCCGAAGACCCGGAAACCTCGCGCAAGCTGATCCTGCCGACTACCGACGCGAACCTGCGCGTGATCATCGTGCGCGCCACCGACGTGCCGACCTATGTCGAATACGGCGCGGCCGACTTCGGCGTGGCGGGCAAAGATGTGCTGCTCGAACACGGCGGCAGCGGCCTGTATCAGCCGGTCGATCTGGATATCGCGCGTTGCCGCATGTCGGTCGCGGTCGCCGCGGGTTTCGATTATGCGAACGCGGTGCGCCAGGGCGCCCGCTTGCGCGTGGCGACCAAGTACGTTGAAACCGCCCGTGAGCATTTCGCCGCCAAGGGCGTGCACGTCGATCTAATCAAGCTGTACGGTTCAATGGAACTGGCGCCGCTGGTCGGCCTCGCCGATGCGATCGTCGACCTGGTGAGCTCGGGCAATACCTTGCGCGCCAACAATCTGGTCGAGGTGGAGGAGATCATGCAGATTTCGTCGCGCCTCGTTGTGAACCAGGCGGCGCTGAAGCTCAAGCGCGCCGCGTTGCGGCCGATTCTCGACGCGTTCGAACGCGCGTCGAAAGCCGGCGCGACGACGGCCTGATACTGATAGTCTTTGTGTGACATGTTCTAAAGCGCGCCTTACCGAAACGGATACCCGTATGTCTATCAAGATTCGCAAACTCGATTCCACTGCTCCCGACTTCCAGAAGTCGTTGCACGCGGTGCTCGCGTTCGAGGCGAGCGAAGACGAAGCAATCGAGCGCTCGGTCGCGCAGATTCTGAACGACGTGAAGGCGCGCGGCGACGCCGCGGTGCTCGAGTACACGAGCCGCTTCGACCGTGTCGAGGCGCAGAGCGTCGCCGCGCTCGAGTTGCCGATGTCGGAACTGGAAGCCGCGCTCGAAGGCCTCGAGCCGAAGCGCCGTGCGGCGCTCGAAGCGGCGGCGGCGCGGGTGCGCGGTTACCACGAGAAGCAGAAGATCGAATGCGGCAGCCATAGCTGGCAGTACACGGAAGCCGACGGCACCGTGCTCGGCCAGAAGGTCACGCCGCTGGATCGCGCGGGTATCTACGTGCCGGGCGGCAAGGCGGCGTATCCGTCCTCGGTGCTGATGAACGCGATTCCGGCGCGAGTGGCCGGCGTGCGCGAAATCGTCATGGTCGTGCCGACGCCGGACGGCGTGAAGAATCCGCTGGTGCTCGCGGCCGCGCTGCTGGGCGGCGTGGACCGCGTGTTCACCATCGGCGGCGCGCAGGCGGTAGGCGCGCTGGCGTACGGCACGGCAACCATTCCCGCGGTCGACAAGATCTGCGGTCCCGGTAACGCGTATGTCGCGTCCGCCAAGCGCCGCGTGTTCGGCACGGTCGGCATCGACATGATTGCCGGGCCGTCGGAAATCCTCGTGTTGTGCGACGGCACCACGGACCCGCGCTGGGTCGCCATGGACCTGTTCTCGCAAGCCGAGCACGACGAGCTCGCGCAGTCCATCCTGCTGTGTCCGGACGCCGCGTTCATCAGCCGCGTGAAAGACGCGATCGACGAACTGCTGCCCACCATGCCGCGCCGCGACGTGATCCAGGCATCGCTGGAGGGCCGCGGCGCGCTGGTCAAGGTGCGCGACATGGCGGAAGCCTGCGCGATCACCAACGACATCGCCCCGGAACACCTCGAAATCTCCGCGCTGGAGCCGCATCAGTGGGGCCAATTGATCCGCCATGCCGGTGCGATCTTCCTCGGCCGCTACACCAGCGAGAGCCTCGGCGACTACTGCGCGGGGCCGAATCACGTTTTGCCTACGTCTCGTACCGCACGGTTCTCGTCTCCTTTGGGCGTCTATGATTTCTTCAAGCGTTCGAGTGTGATCGAGGTCAGCGCGGAGGGCGCGCAGACGCTCGGCGAGATTGCCGCCGAGCTCGCGTACGGCGAAGGCCTGCAGGCGCATGCCCGCAGCGCCGAATACCGGATGCGGCAAACTGGCTGAGCGCGCTTGATCCAGAACTGAGGCCGAGCGGGCATCTGACCGATGCCCGCGAACACCTGTGACGGATTGCGCGCGCCTCCGCGTTCAATAAAGACAACACAAACCAACCAGTGGCGGCCCGCATGCCGCCGACGCCGGGCCGGCGTTCCCTTGCGACCGCTCCACCAATCTATGACGACACCTCAAGACATCATCCGCCGCGACGTGCTCGCGATGACGAGCTATCCGGTTCCAGACGCCACGGGCTACATCAAGCTCGACGCGATGGAGAATCCGTTTACGCTGCCGCCGGTGCTGGCCGCGCATCTGGGCGAGCATCTGGCCGGCGTCGCGCTGAACCGCTATCCGGCGCCGCGTCCGGACGCGCTGATCGAGAAGATCAAGCGCGTGATGGGCGTGCCGGCCGGCTGCGACGTGCTGCTCGGCAACGGCTCGGATGAAATCATCAGCATGGTGTCGATCGCGTGCGCGCAGCCGGGCGCCAAGGTGCTCGCGCCGGTGCCGGGTTTCGTGATGTATCAGATGTCGGCGAAGCTGGCGAATCTCGAGTTCGTCGGCGTGCCGCTGAAAGCGGATTTCACGCTCGATACCGAAGCGATGCTGGCCGCGATCGCCGAGCATCAGCCGGCGATCATCTATCTTGCCTACCCGAACAACCCGACCGGCACGCTATACGACGACGCCGACATGGAGCGCATCATCGCCGCGGCTAATAAGAGCCTCGTGGTGATCGACGAGGCTTACCAGCCGTTCGCGCAGAAAAGCTGGCTGCCGCGCGCCGACGCGTTCGACAATGTCGTCGTGATGCGCACGGTGTCCAAGCTCGGCCTTGCCGGCATCCGTCTCGGCTATCTGGTCGGCAAACCGGCCTGGCTGACCGAATTCGACAAAGTGCGGCCGCCGTACAACACCAACGTACTCACGCAAGCCGCCGCCGATTTCCTGCTCGACCACGTCGACGTGCTCGACTCGCAAGCGGCGCAATTGCGCGACGAACGCACGAAACTCGCGCACGCGGTGTCCCAATTACCGGGCGCCGAAGTGTTTCCGAGCGCCGGCAACTTTCTGCTCGTACGCGTGCCCGATGCGTCGGTTCTGTTCGAAACGCTCCTCGCGGCGCGGGTTCTGATCAAAAACGTGAGTAAAATGCATGCATTGCTGGCCAATTGCGTGCGTTTGACTGTCGGTTCGCCGGAAGAAAACGCCCAATTGCTCGCTGCACTGAAACTCGTGCTGAACTGAACGGCGTGCCGAACGGCCGCGCAGGCGTTTTCCCATATTGCGGAAAAGCGCGCGTGGCCCGCCGTTTCCCATCCCACCTACCTATCGCTTTCTAGCTAGATTCGAGGAATTACCATGCGCCTTGCGGAAGTCGTTCGCAACACCAGCGAAACGCAGATCCGTGTGAAGATCAATCTGGACGGCACCGGTCAGCAAAAGCTGGCCACCGGCGTGCCGTTTCTGGACCATATGCTCGATCAGATCGCGCGGCATGGATTGTTCGACCTCGAAATCGAAGCGCATGGCGACCTGCATATCGACGACCATCACACGGTCGAAGACACCGGCATCACGCTCGGCCAAGCCGTCGCGAAAGCAATCGGCGACCGCAAGGGCATCGTCCGCTATGGGCATTCCTACGTGCCGCTCGACGAGGCGCTGTCGCGTGTCGTGATCGATTTTTCCGGCCGTCCGGGCCTCGAATTCCACGTGCCGTTCACGCGCGCGCGCATCGGCACGTTCGACGTCGATCTGTCGATCGAGTTTTTCCGCGGCTTCGTGAATCATGCGGGCGTCACGCTGCATATCGACAACCTGCGCGGCCTGAACGCCCATCATCAGATGGAAACGGTGTTCAAGGCGTTCGGGCGTGCGTTGCGCATGGCCACCGAACTGGACGAACGCGCGGCGGGGCAGATTCCGTCGACCAAGGGCAGCCTTTAAGCGCTCATTAGCCGGCTTATTTACCTGGACCGGGACCAGCGCCCACTACGCTCGCGCCCGGTGTGCGATGGACATTCTGAAGTCGTTTATTTCGCTGCTGGCACTGATCAATCCGGTCGGCGCCATCCCGTTCTTCATGAGCCTGACGGCGAATCAGAGCGATGCCGAGCGGCGTAGAACCATCCGGATCGCGGCTATTTCGGTGTTCTGCGTGATCACGATCACCGCGCTGCTCGGGCAGCAGATCATCAGCTTCTTCGGCATTTCTGTCGGGTCGCTCGAAGTGGGCGGCGGGATCATCATGCTGCTGATGGCAATCAACATGCTGAACGCGCAGATCGGCAACAGCCGCTCGACGCCGGAAGAGCGCCATGAAGCCGAGCAGAAGGACAACATCGCGGTCGTGCCGCTGGCGATTCCGCTGCTGACCGGACCGGGCGCGATCAGCACAACGATCATTTACGCGGCCGGCTCGGCGCATTGGTACGACCGGATCAGCCTCGTCGCGATCGGCGCGGTGTTGGCGGCGATCTGCTTTTTTTCGCTGCGTCTCGCCGAACCGATTGCCCGTTGGGTCGGTCGCACGGGTATCAACATCGGCACGCGGCTCATGGGTTTGATGTTATCGGCGCTGGCGGTGGAATTCATCGTCGATGGATTGAAGGCATTGCTGCCTAACTTGAAATGAAAACTTCGATAGCGATTGTGGATTACGGAATGGGCAACCTGCGTTCGGTGGCCCAGGCACTGCGCAAAGCCGCGCCGGAAGCGGACGTGGCGATCGTCGACCGGCCGGAAGCGATTCGCGCGGCCGACCGCGTCGTGCTGCCCGGCCAGGGCGCGATGCCCGACTGCATGCGCAGTCTGGCCGAGTCCGGCCTGCAGGAAGCGGTGGTTGAAGCGTCGCGCAGCAAGCCGCTGATGGGCGTATGCATCGGTGAGCAGATGCTGTTCGACTGGAGCGCGGAGGGCGGCACGCGGGGCTTGGGCCTGTTGCCCGGCAAAGTGCTGCGCTTCGACCTGGAAGGCCAGGTGCAGGACGACGGCTCGCGCTTCAAGGTCCCGCAAATGGGCTGGAACCGCGTGCGTCAGGCGCAGCCGCACCCACTGTGGGACGGCGTCGCGGACAACGCGTTCTTCTACTTCGTGCACAGTTATTACGTGGTGCCGGACAATGCCGCTCATACATCGGGCGAAACGGTGTACGGTGTGCCCTTTACCTCGGCGGTGGCGCGGGATAACATCTTCGCGACTCAATTCCACCCGGAAAAGAGCGCCGAAGCGGGCCTGCGCGTGTATCGCAACTTCGTGCACTGGAACCCGTGAGCGCCTTTCTTCATTCTGTTGCCGTGCGCCGTTTCGCCACGAGCGGAACGTGTGCAGCGCGCCGCAATTGCACCACCACGATTTCGCTCCCCCATGACGCCGCGCAAGGGCGTCGAAAGAGTTGTACTAAACTAGCGAAACGGCGTCCCGGCGGGCTGGACCATCAGCCGCCGCCGCCGACCTTCAACCCCTTCCCAGACAACACCCGATTGCTATGCTGCTGATTCCCGCCATCGACCTGAAAGACGGTCAGTGTGTACGCCTCAAACAGGGCGATATGGACCAGGCGACGATATTTTCCGAGGAACCGGCGGCGATGGCCCGACACTGGGTCGATCGCGGTGCCCGGCGTCTGCACCTCGTCGACCTGAATGGCGCGTTCGCCGGCAAGCCGAAGAATGAAGACGCGATTCGCGCGATCATCGAGGAAGTGGGCGGCGAGATTCCCGTGCAACTGGGCGGCGGCATCCGCGACCTGAATACGATCGAGCGTTATCTGGACGACGGTTTGTCGTACGTGATCATCGGCACGGCGGCGGTGAAGAATCCCGGCTTTTTGCAGGACGCGTGCACGGCGTTCGGCGGCCATATCATCGTCGGGCTGGATGCGAAAGACGGCAAGGTCGCCACCGACGGCTGGAGCAAGCTGACCGGTCACGAAGTGGCCGATCTCGCGCGCAAGTTCGAGGACTACGGCTGTGAGTCGATCATCTACACCGACATCGGCCGTGACGGCATGCTCCAGGGCATCAACATCGAAGCGACGGTGCGCCTCGCGCGCGCGGTGAAAATTCCGGTGATCGCGAGCGGTGGCTTGTCGAACCTGGCGGACATCGAATCGCTGTGCGAAGTCGAGGACGAAGGCATCGAGGGTGTGATCTGCGGCCGGGCGATTTACTCGGGCGATCTCGACTTCGCGGCCGCGCAAACCCTCGCGGACCGGCTGCGCGAATCGGACGACGCTTAAGGCGGCGAATGCAGGCCCTGCGGCATCGCGGGCTCGCAGACCAGCGCCGCGCGTGTCATCTCATGCTTCCTCGTGAGTCGGCGCCGTGCTGGAGGATTCGCCGGCGTCGAACAGCGCGGCCACACGCGGTCGGACGCCTCAAGCCGAACGAGCGCGACTGAGCGACTCGGCGGCGCCCCGGCGCGACTGGCCGCGCCGACCTTGCGCCGCTTGCCCCAGGCGAGCGGCCTAATCAGCGGTAATGGCAGAATTGCAAGATCATGGCTCTAGCTAAACGCATCATCCCCTGTCTCGACGTCGCGGCTGGCCGCGTGGTCAAGGGCGTCAACTTCGTCGAACTGCGCGATGCGGGCGACCCGGTCGAAATCGCCCGCCGTTACGACGATCAGGGCGCCGACGAACTCACCTTCCTCGACATCACCGCGACTTCCGATCAGCGCGATCTGATCCTGCCGATCATCGAGGCGGTCGCCTCGCAAGTGTTCATTCCGCTGACGGTTGGCGGCGGCGTGCGCGCCGTCGAAGACGTGCGGCGCTTGCTCAACGCGGGCGCGGACAAGATCAGCATGAACTCGTCGGCGGTGGCGAATCCGCAGCTCGTGAAAGACGCGACGGACAAATACGGCTCGCAATGCATCGTCGTCGCGATCGACGCGAAGCGCGTCTCCGCGGACGGCGAAGCGCCGCGCTGGGAAGTCTTCACGCACGGCGGACGCAAGGCCACCGGCCTCGAAGCCGTCGAATGGGCGCGCAAGATGGCCGAACTCGGTGCCGGCGAAATCCTGCTCACCAGCATGGACCGCGACGGCACCAAGAGCGGCTTCGACCTCGCGCTCACGCGCGCGGTGTCCGACGCGGTGCCGATTCCGGTGATCGCTTCGGGCGGCGTGGGCAACCTGCAGCATCTGGCCGACGGCATCAAAAGCGGCCATGCGGACGCGGTGCTCGCCGCGAGCATCTTCCATTACGGCGAACACACCGTGGGCGAGGCCAAGCGCTTCATGGCCGATCAGGGCATTTCGGTGAGGTTGTGACGTGGTGAATCCCTCGGCAGTCAATTGGCTCGACAAGGTCAAGTGGGACGCGAACGGCCTCGTGCCGGTGATCGCGCAGGAAGCGTCGACGAACGACGTGCTGATGTTCGCGTGGATGAACCGCGAGGCACTGGCGAAGACCATCGAAACCAACCGCGCGGTGTATTTCTCGCGTTCGCGCCAGCGCCTGTGGTTCAAGGGCGAAGAGTCCGGCCACGTGCAGCATGTGCACGAAGTGCGGCTCGATTGCGACGAAGACGTCGTCTTGCTCAAAGTGGAGCAGGTGTCGGGCATTGCCTGCCACACCGGCCGCCACTCGTGCTTTTTCCAGAAATTCGAAGGCTCGGTGGAGGATGGCGACTGGGTCGCCGTCGATCCCGTGCTGAAAGACCCCGAACACATCTACAAATGACGCAATCCACGCAAATCACGTCGTCCGACCCCGCGTCCACGAATGACACGCTGATGCGCCTCGCGGCGATCATCGACAGCCGCAAGGGCGGCGATCCGGACGTTTCCTACGTGTCGCGCCTGTTCCACAAGGGCGACGACGCGGTGCTGAAGAAGATCGGCGAAGAAGCCACCGAAGTCGTGCTGGCCGCCAAAGACGCGCGCCACGGTGGGGCGCCGAAGGCGCTGGTCGGCGAAGTCGCGGACCTGTGGTTCCACTGCCTCGTGATGCTGTCGCACTTCGATCTGAGCCCGGCGGACGTACTCGCCGAACTCGAGCGCCGCGAAGGCATGTCGGGTATCGAGGAAAAGGCGCTGCGCAAAAGCCGCGACCGCGAGCAGAACGGCGACTGAGCGTGGTTGGTCCGCTCCAGGCTTGAAGTGAAGAGCACCGGCGCCCATATTGCACTGAACGCATCTGACGCATCCTTGGGAGGACGCAAGCATGGAACAGTCGCACGAGAGCTATCCGCCGCCGGTCTATCGCAATGCTATCGAGCCTGAGCGCGAGCGCAGCCTGCGTACGCTCACACACGTGCTGTACGCGCTATATGCGGTCCACTGGCTGACGGGCGGCCTGACGATCTTGGTCGCGATTATCATCAACTACGTGAAGCGGGCCGACGTGTTGGGCACGCCGTACGAAGCCCATTTCGAGTGGCAGATCCGTTCCTTCTGGATGGCCTTGCTCGGTTATGCGATCGGCGGCGTGCTCCTGTTCGTGGTGATCGGCATTCCGGTTCTGTGGGCCGTGAGCATCTGGATGTTGTACCGTATTATCAAAGGCTGGCTGTATCTGTACGATAGCAAGCCGCTTGCGAATCCGCGCGGCTGGTTCTGAGTTTCGTCCGACGTTTGCCGGGCCTGACATGAATCGCGCCGCATACGCTTCGCGCCCCAGCCATACTGTGTCAGGAATACGATGAGCCACGACCCGAACTGCCTTTTCTGCAAGATCGCCGCCGGCGAAATCCCGTCGACCAGAGTCCACGAAGACGACGAGTTCGTCGCCTTCCGCGACATTCGTCCGGCCGCCGAAACGCATGTGCTGGTGATCCCGCGGAAGCACATTGCCACGCTGTCGAATTGCACCGAAAGCGATGCGCCGCTGCTTGGTAGAATGATTGTCTTGGCGGCGCGTCTGGCCGATCAGTTGGGCGTGGCATACACGGGCGGTGAAACGGGTTTTCGCACGGTAATCAATACCGGGCCCGGTGGCGGGCAAGAGGTGTACCACCTGCACGCCCACATTCTCGCGGGACCGCGCCCCTGGCAGCGCATGGGCTGACGTGGCTGCGCAATGAGTTTTGGTCGTGGACAATAGAGCGGTCGTTGTTTTTTTTGCCGCACTGTAACGGAGCCGACGCGATCGGCTGGGCACAATGACATACCGTGTCGCGGGTTGAACCGGAAGGGCTCGCGGTAACGTATAGATGAAGCGTACGCGCTTCGATTCATGCCGCAAGGCGTACGAGTTTCGCCGCATCACGGTGCGGTGTCGGGGTTAAGGAGAGTTGTCATGGGTTCGTTGAGTATTTGGCATTGGCTGATCGTGTTGTTGATCGTGGCGCTCGTGTTCGGCACGAAGAAGCTGCGCAATATCGGCACCGATCTGGGTGGCGCGGTGAAGGGCTTCAAGGAAGGCATGAAGGAAGCCGAAACGCCGGCAGGCGAAGCGCAGCAGCGCGAACTGCCGCGCAACGGCGCCGTGGATGTGGAAGCGAAGGAAAAGGCGCCGCGTTCGGGCGATTACCGCTAAGCCGCGGCTCAACCGCGTTACTGACGGACATTCCACTTCATGCTGGACCTCGGTCTAACCAAGATGGCGCTGATCGGCGTCGTCGCGCTGGTCGTACTCGGCCCTGAGCGCCTGCCACGCGTTGCCCGCACGGCCGGCGCGTTGTTCGGCCGCGCGCAGCGGTATATCAACGACGTGAAGGCCGAAGTCACGCGCGAAATCGAACTCGACGAGCTGCGTCGTATGAAAAGCGAGTTCGAAGCGGCCGCGACCAACGTCGAAACCTCCGTTCAGGACAATCTGCGCAAGCATGAGACCGAACTGAACGATGCGTGGAACAGCGGCACGTCGGTGTCGCCGAGCATTGCCGGTGGCGCGCTCGAAGACGTCGGCAATACGTCGTGGCCGAGCAGCACGCCGGCTACGGCGCCCAAACGCAAGAACTGGCGCGTCAAGCAGACGGCCATGCCCACCTGGTACAAGCGCGCGACCACGCGGCGCACGCGTGTGCAATCAGGTGCGGCGCGCGTAGCGCGACATACGCCATCCACCATGCGTCGTCCGACGCGGTTCCTCTGATGATCAGAACGACAATCTCTAACCGAGGGCCGGTGTGAGCGACCCCCAGCATAGCCAGGACGAAGGCACTGAAGAGACCTTCATTTCCCACCTCGTTGAATTGCGCGACCGTATTATTCGCGCCGGCCTAGCCGTCGTCGTGGTGTTCGTCGGACTCGTGTACTGGGCGCCGGATATTTTCCGGCTACTGGCGCGCCCCCTGATGCAGAACCTGCCGAAGGACGGCAAGATGATCGTCACCGACGTCACCGGCTCGTTCTTCGTGCCGATGAAGGTGACCATGCTGGTGGCCTTCGTGATCGCGCTGCCAATCGTGCTGTATCAGATCTGGGCGTTTGTCGCGCCGGGTCTTTACCAGCACGAGAAGAAGCTGGTCGGGCCGCTGGTGGGCAGCAGCTACACGCTGTTCCTGTGCGGCATGGCCTTCGCGTATTTCGTGGTGTTTCCGACCATCTTCCGCGTGATGGCGCACTACAACGCGCCGCTCGGCGCGGAGATGACCACGGACATCGACAATTACCTGAGTTTCGTGCTGACCATGTTCATCGCGTTCGGCGTGACGTTCGAAGTGCCGATTGTCGTGGTGCTGCTGGTGCGCATGAACGTGGTGACGCTCAAGAAACTCAAGGAGATTCGTCCGTATGTGATTGTCGGTGCGTTTGTTATTTCGGCCGTGGTCACGCCGCCGGACGTGTTCTCGCAACTGATTCTGGCGATTCCACTGATCGTGCTTTACGAGGCGGGGATTATCGCGGCGCGGTTGATCGTGGGTAAGCAGCCGGTGGTGATCGAAGACGCGAGCGCGTCGGAATAATGGTCTAGCGCTTCGGCGAGTTCAACGCAAACAAAAAGGGCAGTCCGTGATGGACTGCCCTTTTTGTTTTGCTTGAAACACAGACTGACGAGTGGCTGATCCGGAGGGTTTCTGTTCAAACTCGAAATTGAAGGTCTTCCGCATAAACACAAGGCTATGTGAATATTCGGTGTACTTCGCTGATTTGAAAAAATCACGTCAATTCTTAAAAATAAACGCCAGTTATTGGGATGATCTGGGTATTTTATGATCCATTCTCCCGCCAATGTTTAATGAAATCTTGTTGGAATTAATCCGATCGATCGGAAAATTCCTTCGCGGCTGATGAATATTCGCAAGTTGAGAGTCGATAAATCATTAATGCTATTTTGACTTGGAAATTTGAAAATTTATGGAGTCTAATTTGTCGACGCTAGGCTTCTAACAATTGGAGACGCCTGGTCGATCATTCAGACTACCTCCTGGCTTGGTGCGATTTGTATTCGGTCTTTTGGCGCCCCTGTGTCGCCCGATAGTCATATCGCTCCATTGCCAAAGCTTAAACGGACCGACACAAACTAGCATATGGCGATGTCCCCATCTTCCACGCCACCCGACGTTTGCTCGTTCTGCGACAGGGTTGGTCTGCCGATCCTCCCAGTACGATTTGCGATCGCACGTGCCGATTTGGGAAGCGCTCCGCCGCTTCCGGCGCCCTTCGACGCCGACGTTGCGTCTGTAGGACTGCCGGCGGACTTGGCGCGCTACACGCTGCGGTTGTTGCGTGCTGGTTACCTTTACGTATTCGATGAGCACCGCAACGAATGGTCGGCCTATGTCGTGAATGAACAGAGTTATTTGTTTTCTTTCGATGTGTTCGCCAAATCACCGCCTCCAATTGTCGCCACAAAGACATTCAGCAAAGCTTGCAAGGCAAAAAGCGACCCCTACAAGGCCCGATGCATCGCAATCAAAGACGCTGTCTATGCCACGCGGGTATGGCTCGGTTTCAGCAGCGTACCCTGGACGGCTACGGTGCTTCGCCGACACGCGTCGCCCGAGTATCGGGAGGCGCACATGCAGTGCATCGATGTGAAGAGTTGGCGGGAGGGTGGCCATCCGGTTCATATGGCAGGATTCGACGCGCTTGATCACGTGGCCGAATTCGCAGTTGATGCCACTGCTTTGCGGAAGGAGACGCGCGCGCATCTTCAGCAGTTTCTGCCGTTGCCGTATCAGCGCCCTGAAGATCTGATCGAAGCCAACCCGCGGTGCCAGCAGGTTTTGGCGACAATGGCGCCGAAGATGCAACAGTGGCTCGTCAGCGCGCTCAACACGGCAGTAACGAGTGGAACGGTGAATAGTGCAGCGTGGGATTTT
Source organism: Paraburkholderia sp. FT54 (assembly GCF_031585635.1). NCBI lineage: Bacteria > Pseudomonadati > Pseudomonadota > Betaproteobacteria > Burkholderiales > Burkholderiaceae > Paraburkholderia > Paraburkholderia sp. FT54. Next base: position 355,413 of record NZ_CP134195.1, read on the forward strand.
TCGCCGCAGCCGTTCTCTCTGGCAAGCCAGGAAAAAGACGCCCTGACCGTGTGGGGGGAGAGCGCTTGCAAGCCATGGCCCGCCGCGCTAGCAGGGGTGCAAGACCCGGTCGGCATCACGATGGAGTTGAACGGGCTGGCTATTCAGCGGTGTGTCGAATTTACAGAACATGCCGAGCGGAAATGGCACGTGGCTACGACAAGCGCCATAGAGGCGATTCACAAGGCGGTGCTGAATGGCGCGATGGTAGGACAGGCTGCGAAGCAGCAGACAGCGGCGGCCGTCGCGTTGCCGTTCGTGCCGTCGGTGCTGATTCGCAATAGTGGCAACCTCTCGGCGATGAACCGGAATCTTGATCAGGCCGGTGTGGTGCGTTCCGCTGACAAGATGCGGCTGGACGCCGACACGTGGCCCCGCTACGCGAGCATGCTCGATCAGGATTCACTGGGAAAAGAATTAGCTCAGTACCGCGACGATCTGCTCAAGCTGGATCGTGACGTCATTGCGCCGTTGGACCATGCCTATATTGCGTGGATGAAGAGTAAGGCGCTCGCACAGCACTTCGAGCACAACTTCGATCAGGCCGATGCCAATAACGGAGCGATCTACCAGCAGGTGGTGCATGGCTGCATCGAGCAAGCCAGCGGGCGCACGGGATCGGCGCGGTATTTTAAGGACTGCTTGACCGAGGACCCGGTCACTTCCAGCAACGTGGTACTGCGTGCCTTGATCTTCAACCAGCAGCGTCTGGCGGCGGCGTGGGCCGAAGCTGCGGTCCGGAGAGGCGGCGCCCACGACATGACCTTTGACGAAGGGATCGGCAAGTTTTATGAGGCGGTCAAGGATACGTTTGTGGTGAGCAGCTTAGGGCGGGGCATCAAGGGGCCGTTTGCCAATCTCTCGAAATATCTGTATCAGCTCGCTGGGCCTATCACGGAGCGATTAGGCACCGCATTGAATGAGGTCGCCGAAATCGGTCTTGCGAAGTTGCCGGAGCGCCGGTTAATGACGCTCATGTTGGGTGTGCTGCAGGCAGAAAATCCGAATCTGGAATTGGTGGACGTGCGCGGCGTGCAGTCACCCCGGCAGGCGGCAAAGGCATTGGCGCGAGCGATTGCCGCGAGATCTGGAGGGGGCGCGCAGAACCTGTATGGCAGCGTCGAGGCGTTAATAATCGAGGCAAAAGGGAAAGAGAGCGCTTTATTCAGAGGGCTGTTTTTAATCGACAGGGCTCGACTCAAGACGATGCAGGGTGCCAATAACGCCGCGCGGCTGACCACTGTGAAACCGGAAACCTTCGAGCGATTATTGGAAACAAGCAGTCGCGGGCTGTTCAATGCAGAAGTGAAGGCAGGCGTAATCGGCGCGATCCTGAATGCAGCCACGCTTGGCGCGTCGTACCGGGAGTTGATCAGGTCTGATGGGAAGGGGCCGGGGTCGCTGAATTTTGCGTCGGGGGTGGCTTCGCTGATCGGTAGCTCAATGGAGACGACCGGTCGGATGGTTGAAAAGATGCCGTGGGCGGAGTCGCCAATCAGTCTTGCAATGCGCAATCTAGGCCTCGTTCAGGAGTTCAACGCCAAATGGCTCGTCGGCACAGGGCAGTGGGTGGGAATTATTGGCGGCGTCCTGGCGGCGGCGCTTCAGATGTGGGAAGGGACGGAGGAATACGAGTACAACCACAGCCTCGGATTCACGATGTTGGTACTGGGCGTTGCTGAAATAGCGGCTGCATTCATGGTTCTGAGTGCGTGGACGGGGGTGGGCCTGGTGATTGGCTTGTTGGTGATGGCTGCCATCTGGGCAGTCGGGCAGTTCAAGACGGACGACATCCAGAAGTGGCTGGCGAAATCAAAATTTGGCTCACTGGAAAACGGACGGGACCGATTTCATAGTCTGATGGAACAACAGGCCGCCTTGGCAAAACTGGCGGCAGTGAACTGCACCCCAAAAGTTGGACACCGATCCAACCTTTTGGGGTGTTTTTCATGACGAAGTACAGTGAGCAGTTAAAGCTGAAGCTGGTGAAGCAGTACGTGGCCGGTTCGGCTGGTGTCGAGGTACTTGCAAAGCGGTATGGAGTGAGTCGCTCGGTTTTACAGCTGTGGATTTCGGCCTACGAGCAACATGGACGGGACGGACTGCGCAAGAAATTCAGTCACTATGACGCGCAGTTCAGGATGTCGGTACTCATGCACATGTGGCAGAAGGATTTGCCATACCGGCAGGTGGCTGCGGTGTTCGACATCCGCAGTCCGGGCTGCATAGCGCAATGGGAACGCCGGTATCATGAAGGCGGTATCGACGCACTGGCGCCTCGTCCACGATGGCGCCGCAAAACCATGACCCAGCCAGTTCCTGAAAAGCCGACCGAAGACAGTGCGCCAGATAAGCGCACGCGTGAGCAGTTGCTCAAGGAAAACGAGTACCTGCGCGCGGAGGTGGCCTATCTAAAAAAGCTCGATGCCCTGCTTCAGGCAAAGAAGCAGGGCGTGCAGAAGAAAAAGCGCAAATAGTGCAGGAGCTCCGGCAGCACCACCCGATGCCCGCTTTGCTGAAGGCAGCGGGTCTGGCGCGCAGCACGTTCTATTACCAGTTGAGCGTGCCGGATGCCGGTGAGCGGCACAAGGACCTCAAAACCCGCATCAAGACTGTGTATGAACGCCACAAGGGCCGTTATGGCTACCGGCGCATCACGGCGGCGATCCGGCAGGCAGGCCCGAGCGTGAACCACAAGACGGTGCAACGTCTGATGGGAGAACTGAAACTGAAATCGCTGGTGCGCGCGAAGAAATACCGCTCATGGCGCGGCGAAGTCGGCCGTATTGCGCCGAACCTGTTAAACCGCGAGTTCAGCGCACAGCAGCCCAATCAGAAGTGGGTGACGGACGTGACGGAGTTCAACGTGCTGGGTCAGAAGCTGTATCTCTCGCCGATCATGGATCTGTATAACGGCGAGATCGTGGCTTATCAGATGAACACCCGACCGGTCTTCGATCTGGTCAGCAGCATGCTAAAAAAAGCGCTGGCAAAGCTTGGTCCCCAGGAGACCCCGCTGCTGCATTCAGACCAGGGCTGGCAGTACCAGATGCCTGCTTACCGGAGGCTGCTGGATCAACACGGCCTGACGCAGAGCATGTCGCGCAAGGCAAACTGCTACGACAATGCGGCAATGGAAAGCTTCTTTGGCACGCTCAAGGCGGAGTTCTTCCGGCTGAGCAGGTTTGAAAGTATCGACGAGTTGAAGGCTGGCATCAGACAATACATTCACTACTACAACCACAAACGCATCAAGCTCAAACTGAACGGGCTGAGTCCTGTGATGTACAGAACCCAGCCCGCTCAAACCTGAACTCAAACTGTCCAACTTTGCGGGGTCAGTTCACAGGTTAGGTCATGGAAAGCGGTTTTTTCTATCCCTTCGACACGCCCGACCAGATCACCGCTGCCGAGCGGCGTCAGGACGGACTAGTGAGGGACCTCAAACAGCTTGGCGGCGTGGAGGTTGATGACCGCGCGAGCCTGATCCATTTCAACTCGACCTGCCTTGATATGATCGATCGCTCGTTCACGATACGAGGGGGAATGAGCAACATTCTGGCACTCGTTTGCACGCTGTTTGGCTTGGGTGGCGGCGGGTTTGCGCTCCGCATGGTGATGCCTGACCTACTGGCGGGAAAAATTGAGTCGCCGTGGATCGTGTGGATCATGATTTGTGTTCTGTTCACGGTAGTCACGTGTGTCCTCTTTATCGCCAAACGAACCATAGGCCAGGAATTTTTCACCTATACCCATTTTCCCATTCGCTTCAACCGCAAAACGCGGATGATTCACGTGTTCCGGCACAAAGGATCCGGTGGCGTCCTTTCGGTACCGTGGGATCAGGCCTATTTCCACATCGGCAAAGGCACGTTGGCCCGGAGCCTGCTCGATCTGCGCGGACATGTCATGGATGGCGATAAAGTCATCGATACTTTCGCAGTAGGCAATTTCTTCAGCACCAGGGAGCCCATCCAGCAGATCTGGAAGTTCATTGTCGTGTACATGGAGCAAGGTCCGCAGGCTTTGCCCAAAGACATCCACATCGTCAAGTCGCCGAATGTGAGCCTGAAGAATCAATTTATCTGTGCGACTTCCTATTGCAATATTTTCTTGCCGATACCGTTGATCAAATGGGTGTTCGCCGCATTGATCACCGGCATGCGTTGGGTCGTAATGAAAAGCTGCAGGGAACCAGTCTGGCCTTCCGAAATTGTGGCCGAATCAGCTATCGCGCCAGACGACATTTATCACTGGGGCGAACCAGAATTTTCTGGGGGCCCAGTCAGAGATGCACGCGGGGAATGGCAAGCAATTCAGGCGCGGAATCGGCGTCTGAATAAATGACACGCACATGAACAACGCAACGCTTTGAACTGACATGCGTGGCCCGGACATTCGGAGACGCGCATGCCTTGTGTCGGCTGAGGGGCAACGCGGGGGGAGTTGGCGCGCATGCGCGGAATCTCAGCTCGCTGAATATTCAAGGCGGCCACGGTCGCCGCCGTTGCGTCGCCAAATCAACCGCCGTCGTCGTCCTGATCACCACTGCCGCCGCCGTTGTCCTCGGCCGGTTGCTTCGGCGGAGGCGGGCGTTTGCCGATAGTGACCTCCAGATCCATCTCCCGGCTCTTGCGCACCAGATGCACCTTCGCGGCCGTGCCCGGCTTGATCTGCGCGATCACGTTCAGCAGGCGCGTGGTGTCGGTGATTTCCTGGCCGTTCACGCTCATGAGAATGTCACCCGGCTTGATGCCCGCGCGGTCCGCGGGCCCGTTCTTCAGCACGCCCGCGACAATCGCGCCCGACTTCTGATCCAGCCCGAACGATTCGGCGATCTCCGGCGTGACGTCCTGCGGCTCGACGCCGATCCAGCCGCGCGTGACCGAACCCGTGGTGATGATGCTCTCCAGCACGCTGCGCGCCGTCGAGACGGGAATCGCGAAGCCGATGCCGAGCGAGCCACCCGAGCGCGAATAGATGGCGGTGTTGATGCCGAGCAGGTTACCGTTCACGTCGACCAGCGCGCCGCCCGAGTTGCCGGGGTTGATGGCCGCGTCGGTCTGAATGAAGTTTTCGAACGTGTTGATGCCGAGGTGATTACGTCCGAGCGCGCTGACGATGCCCATGGTCACCGTCTGTCCGACGCCGAACGGATTGCCGATGGCGAGCACCACGTCGCCCACGCGCGTCTGGTCCATGCGGCCGAGCGTGATGGTGGGCAGGTTGGTCATGTTGACCTTGAGCACGGCCAGATCCGTTTCCGGGTCGACGCCGATCACCTTCGCATTCGTGGTGCGGCCGTCGGCCAGCGCGATTTCGATCTGATCAGCGCCGTCTACGACGTGCTGGTTCGTTAGAATGTACCCTTCCGAACTCACTATCACGCCGGAGCCCAGATTGGACGCGGGTTGTTCCTGCTGCTTGCGGTTCTTGTCGCCGAAGAAGTAGCGGAACAGCGGATCTTTCGCGCGTGGGTCGGGTGGCAGTGAGCCATCCTTGCTGGAGAACACATTGACGACCGCGGGCATGGCCTTTTGCGCGGCGTCCGCATACGACGCCTGAGCTGGGCCGCTGCCGATGCCTGGCGCTACTTCTCGCAGGGCGACGATCGGTTCGGCGAGTTGCTTGCCGAATTGCCCTTGACGCTGGAGCCACTGCGGTTTGAGAGTCGCAATGATGAACATGAGCGCCAACAGCACGGTCACCGCTTGAGCAAAGAACAGCCAAAAGCGTCTAAGCATCTGAAGACTAGAGGTTTATATGGATCGGATCGAACTTGAATTGTACTTGAACAATCTTCTTGAAACCGCGCGCTTCAAGGACTATTGCCCCAATGGACTGCAGGTCGAAGGGCGTCGCAAGATCAATAAGCTCGCGACCGGCGTGACCGCTTCGGCGGCCTTCCTGGAGGCCGCGCTCGACTGGGGCGCGGACGCCGTGCTGGTCCATCACGGCTACTTCTGGCGCAACGAAGCGCCGCAGATCACCGGCCGCAAACACGCGCGGCTGAAGCTGCTGATCGCCAACGACCTGAACCTGTTCGCCTATCACCTGCCGCTCGACGACCATCCCGAGTTCGGCAACAACGCGCAGATCGGCCAGAAGATGGGCTGGATCAGCGACGCGCGCTTCGGCGAGAACGACCTCGGCTGGCTCGCCACGTTTCCGATGCCGATCACGCTCGCGCACTTCACCGCGCAAGTCGAGCAGACGCTCGGCCGCACGCCGCTCGTGTTCGGCGACGCGGACCGCGAACTGCGCCGGGTGGGCTGGTGCACGGGTGCCGCGCAAGGCATGTTCGACGCGGCCATCAACGCGGGCGCCGACGTCTATCTGACCGGCGAAGTATCGGAGTCGGTGATGCACACGTCGGCGGAAAGCGGCGTCGCTTTTCTCGCGGCCGGCCACCATGCAACCGAGCGTTTCGGCGTGCAGGCGGTGGGTAAGCATCTGTCCGAGTCGTTCGATATCGAGCACCTCTTTATCGATATCCCTAATCCCGTCTGAATCGCAAAATTTACGTAAAACGCATTAGCGAAGAAAAAGGCGCGAATAACGGAGAGGGCACTTAAAAGGAGGCGCGCAAAAGTTTGCGATTCGTACGGAGAAACCCTGATTTATCAAGGGCTTCGCACGGTTTTTGGCAATCGGCCCTTGTAAATGGCGACTCCATTCGCGCAAACTAGCGGCGGTAGAAGCGACGTGAAGGAAAAATCCAACTCAGAAGTGGGGCGAGTGATGCGAGACAAGGAAGATGAACGCGTCGACGGCAGCCGCCGTACCTGGCTGATTGCGACGACCGCAGCAGGTGGCTTGGGAGGCGTGGCCACCGTTATACCCTTTGTTAGTTCGTTTGCACCATCTGAAAAGGCCAAGGCAGCAGGCGCCCCGGTCGAAGTCGATATTAGTGATCTCAAGCCCGGCGACATGAAGACCGTTGCCTGGCGTGGTAAGCCGGTGTGGATCATCAACCGCACCGACAGGATGCTCGCCGATGTCCAGAAAGCCGATAACGAAGTAGCGGATCCCCACACCAAGAATCCTTTTTCAATACCGTTGCCGGAGTACTGCAACAACGAGTTCCGTTCACGCACCGACCACAAGAACCTTTTCGTCGCCGTCGCCGTGTGCACCCATCTGGGCTGTACGCCGACGCCGCGCTTCCAGGAGGGCGCGCAGCCCAATCTTCCAGACGACTGGCCAGGCGGCTTCCTGTGCCCTTGCCACGGCTCGACCTATGACATGGCCGGCCGCGTCTTCAAGAACAAACCAGCGCCGCAGAACCTCGACATCCCGCCTTACATGTTCACCTCGGCCACCGGCCTCGTGATCGGCAAGGACGAGAAAGGAGAAGCGTAATGGCGATCGAGCACGAAGTAGAGACGACCGGGCTGGTCGGCTGGATCGACCGGCGCTTTCCGATGACTTCCACCTGGAAGAAGCACGTTTCCGAGTACTACGCGCCGAAGAACTTCAACTTCTGGTACTTCTTCGGCTCGCTTGCGCTGCTGGTGCTGGTCAACCAGATCGTCACCGGCATCTTCCTCACCATGAACTACAAGCCCGACGCGACGCTCGCGTTCTCGTCGGTCGAGTACATCATGCGCGAGGTGCCGTGGGGCTGGCTGATCCGCTATATGCACTCCACGGGCGCGTCGATGTTTTTCGTCGTCGTCTATCTGCATATGTTCCGCGGGCTGATGTACGGCTCGTACCGCAAGCCGCGCGAACTGGTGTGGATTTTCGGCTGCGCGATTTTCCTGTGCCTGATGGCCGAGGCGTTTTTCGGCTATCTGCTGCCATGGGGGCAAATGTCGTTCTGGGGCGCACAGGTGATCGTGAACCTGTTTTCGGCGATTCCGTTCATCGGGCCGGATCTGTCGCTGTGGATTCGCGGCGACTATGTGGTCTCGGACGTCACGCTGAACCGCTTCTTCGCGTTTCATGTGATCGCGATTCCGCTGGTGCTGATCGGCCTGGTGGTCGCCCACCTGGTCGCGCTGCACGAAGTGGGATCGAACAATCCGGACGGCATCGAGATCAAGGCGAAGAAGGGCCCGGACGGCATTCCGCTCGACGGCATCCCGTTCCATCCGTACTACTCGGTGCACGATTTCATGGGCGTGACGGTGTTCCTGCTGATCTTCGCGGCGATCATTTTCTTCGCGCCGGAGATGGGCGGCTACTTCCTCGAGGCGAACAACTTCGTGCCGGCCAATCCGCTGCAGACGCCGCCGGAAATCGCGCCGGTGTGGTACTTCACCGCCTTCTACGCGATGCTGCGCGCCACCACCGATCCGTTCAAGATCGTGCTGATGGTCGTGATCGGACTGCTCGGCCTGCTCGCGCTGGTGCGCGCGCGCGGCAAGTGGAAGCTCGGCTTGCCGGTGCTCGCCGTGCTGGTGATTCTGGCCATGGCGTTCACCGAGTCGAAGTTCTGGGGTGTGGTCGTGATGGGCAGCGCGGTGGTTTCGCTGTTCTTCCTGCCGTGGCTCGACCGCTCGCCGGTCAAGTCGATCCGTTACCGGCCGTTTTTTCACAAGGTGTTCTACGGCATTTTCGTGGCCGCGTTCCTGACGCTGGCTTTCCTCGGCACGAAACCGCCGTCGCCGGCCGCCACGCTGATCGCCCAGATCTGCGCCCTGATCTACTTCGCGTTTTTCCTCGGTATGCCGTTCTGGACGCGGCTTGGCACGTTCAAGCAGCCGCCCGAACGGGTGCGGTTCAAGCCTCACTAATCGCGAGCCAGGAGAACACGAATGAAAAAACTGCTTACGAAGTGCGCGCTGATCGGCGCGACACTGCTCGCGGTGCTGGCCGCCCCGGCTTACGCGGACGAGAATTTCCCTCTCGACCGCGCGCCGGATAACGCGGAGAATTTCGCTTCTTTGCAGCACGGCGCGCAATTGTTTGTAAACTACTGCCTGAATTGCCACAGCGCGAACCTGATGCGCTACAACCGCCTGACCGACATCGGCATCACGCCGAACGAAATTCAGGCGAATCTGCTGTTCACCACGGATAAAGTCGGCAACACCATGACCGTGGCAATGCGCCCGGAAGACGCGCAAGCGTGGTTCGGCGCGAGTCCGCCGGATTTGTCGGTGGAAGCGCGAGCGCGTGGCAAAGACTGGCTGTACACGTATTTGCGCAGCTTTTACCGCGACAATACGCGGCCGACCGGCTGGAATAATCTGGTGTATGAAAACGTGAGCATGCCTCACGTGCTGTGGCAGCTTCAGGGGCAACGTACTGCGAAGTTCGGTGACGAAACCGACGAAAAAACTGGCGAGACGGTACACAAATTTGTCGGCTTCCAGCAGGTCACTCCGGGAACGATGTCGCCGGTAGATTATGATTCTGCTGTGGCCGACCTCGTGTCGTACCTGTCATGGATGTCCGAACCGACCCAGAAAACCCGCAAGCAGCTCGGCGTGTGGGTGCTGTTGTTCCTCGGTATCCTGAGCTTTTTCGCCTGGCGATTGAACGCCGCGTACTGGAAACATATCAAATAATCACGCCGTCACCGGCGTGGGGCCGGCGCCAGGAAAAACCTGTTGAACGGTTTTTCCGCGCGCTGGCCTTTCAGCTTTTTGAGGAAACGTAAACATGATGGTTCTGTATTCCGGCACAACCTGCCCGTTCTCCCAGCGCTGCCGGCTGGTGTTGTTCGAAAAGGGCATGGACTTCGAGATCCGCGACGTCGACCTGTTTAACAAGCCGGAAGACATCGCCGTGATGAATCCGTACGGTCAAGTGCCGATTCTCGTCGAACGGGATCTGATTCTGTACGAATCGAACATCATCAACGAGTACATCGACGAGCGCTTCCCGCATCCGCAACTGATGCCGGCCGATCCGGTTCAGCGCGCCCGCGCCCGCCTGTTCCTGCTGAACTTCGAGAAGGAGCTGTTCGTGCACGTCGGCACGCTCGAAAACGAAAAGGGCAAGGCTGCCGAGAAGAATCACGAGAAAGCCCGTCTGGCGATCCGCGATCGTCTGACGCAGCTCGCGCCGATCTTCCTGAAGAACAAGTACATGCTCGGCGAAGAGTTCTCGATGCTCGACGTTGCGATCGCGCCGTTGCTGTGGCGTCTGGATCACTACGGCATCGAGCTCTCGAAGAACGCCGCACCGCTGATGAAGTACGCTGAGCGCATTTTCAGCCGCCCGGCTTATATCGAAGCGCTGACGCCTTCGGAAAAGGTGATGCGTCGTTGAGTTTGGCTTTGGGGTGAGGGCTCCGCGCGGCTGACCGGGCGCGGGCCCGCGCCCGGTAAGAGGACTGTTGATGCAAGAAATTTCCACCAAGCCCTACCTGCTGCGCGCGCTCTACGAGTGGTGCACGGATAACGGCTATACGCCGCACATCGCGGTCCGGGTCGACAATCAGACGCGCGTGCCGCGTCAGTTTGTGCGCGACAACGAAATCGTGTTGAACATCAGCTTCGAGGCGACCAGCCAGTTGCAGATGGGCAACGAGTGGATCGAGTTCAGCGCGCGTTTCTCCGGCAAGTCGCACAAGATCGAGGTGCCGATCGCCAATATTCTCGCGATTTACGCGCGCGAAAATGGTCAGGGCATGGCGTTCCCGGTCGAGTCGGCGGGCGGTGAAGCGCAGGATTCGGGCGCCGATGCGGAAATGTCGGACGAGACCGAAGCGCCCGCGCCGCGCGCGGTCGAAACGGCGCCGGCTACGGACGCCGCCACCACGAAAGCGGATAGCGACACGGACGGTCCGCAGCCTGACGACGACGGCTCGAAAGGTGGCGGAAGGGCTCGCCTCAAGATCGTAAAATGAAGTAGAATCACGGCCTCATGCCGGCTTAGCTCATCAGGTAGAGCGCTTGACTTGTAATCATGAGGTGGCGGGTTCGAGTCCTGCAGCCGGCACCAGTTGTACTAAACGGGGTTTCTGTTCAGTCAGAAACCCCGTTTTCATTGGTGCGCGCATATCGATAAGCGCCGTGTCCGCGCTGTTGCGCGGGCCTTCGGCCTGCAGAAAGGACCGTCTTAGTGAAGCATCGGTGATCCGCGAAACGGTCCAAAATCACCTTATCTCTTTCACCTTGTCGATTGTGGACTTTTGAATCCACGATTTGTCATTCAGGCGCGGCAGACAGCGCGCCTCACCCGTTCCCGCCGACGAATAGCGCACCGCGAACCCGGATGACAGAGGTACTATTCGGGCGTCAGTCGGTAACGCTATCCAGTACTCCGGCGGGCAACGCCCCCGATGACGCGGCTTCCCAGCGCGTCGTTCCCGCAACACCGATCCCACCTCATATGACCAGCCCTGCAACCATCACCTGGCCCGAAGCCGACGGCCCCCGCTCCGCGCGTTGGCGCTCCGAAGCGGCCGTGCCGCCGCCCAAACGCGTCATCGTCGCGGACGACCGCACCACCGCCGATTCCGCTTACCGCCTCGCGTGCGAAGGTACGGCGCTGTTGTGGAACGGCGACTTCCAGAACGCTCGCCAACTGCTGCAGGCTGTCACGCGCCGGCTCGAGCGCAAGCCTCGCAAGCAGGGCGAAACGCCGCTCGACGCGTTCAATCTGCACCGGCAGGCGCAGTCGCAGCGCGCGCGCACGCTCGGCATGATCCTGATTCCGCTCGACGCCGCGTACGCTATTCCGCTGCGCCGCGCGCCGGATGTCCAGCAGGCCTGCATCGAGACATACGGAGCGTCTACCGACGAGGCGTCCGTCGTGTCGCTGCGCGACCTGCTCGGCATGATCGGCGCGCACGAGTGGCGCAAGAAGGGCGTCGAGATTCCTGCGCTCGGCGACCGAATTCACCCGCACTACGGCGTGTTTTCGCCGGTGCGCGGCGAGTATGTGGATCTCGTCGCGCGCACGCCGCTGCCTTCGCTGAACAAGGCGTTCGATATCGGCACGGGCACCGGCGTGTTGTCGGCGTTGCTCGCCAAACGCGGCGTGAAGAAGATCATCGCTACGGATCAGGATCCCCGTGCGCTCGCTTGTGCGCGCGAGAACCTGGCGCGTCTCGGCTACGACCAGCAGGTCGAGGTCGTGCAAGCCGATCTGTTTCCGGAAGGCCGCGCGCCGCTCGTGGTGTGCAATCCGCCTTGGGTGCCGGCGAGGCCCGCTTCGCCGATCGAGTACGCGATCTACGATCCGGAAAGCCGCATGCTGCTCGGTTTCCTGAACGGTCTGGCGGAGCACTTGTCGCCGGGTGGGGAAGGCTGGCTGATCATGTCGGATTTCGCCGAGCATCTCGGCTTGCGCACTCGCGACTGGCTGCTTGCCGCCATCGACAAGGCGGGATTGACCGTGGTGGGTCGTGAGGACATTCGTCCGCGACACACCAAGTCGACCGATGAAACCGATGCGCTGCATACGGCGCGTATGGCCGAATTGACGTCGCTGTGGCGTCTGAAGGCGCGGTAAGCTGAAGCTACGTTGCCGCGGTCATAAGACGCGCGGCGGCGCCTCAAACCGATGCGCCGCGTGTTTTGATCTTGCCGACATACGCCGCCGCGCCACGCCCTGCCACGAGGCCGCTGGCAAAGCAGGCGGTGAGCAGGTAGCCGCCCGTCGGCGCTTCCCAGTCGAGCATCTCGCCCGCGCAGAATGCGCCCGGCAGGCGCTCGATCATCAAATGCTCGTCGAGCGCCTCGAAGGGGATGCCGCCGGCGGTGCTGATCGCTTCGGCGATCGGCCGGGCGCGCGTGAGTCGCACCGGCAGCGCCTTGATGGCGTGCGCGAGGCCGTTCGCGTCGGCGAACGCTTCTTTCGACAAAATCTCGTGCAACAGAGCCAGTTTCACCCCGCCAATGCCGATGCGACCGTGCAGGTGACTCGAGATCGAGCGTGAGCCGCGCGGCCGTGTGACTTCGGCGATGACGCGGTCCAAAGGCAAGCCAGGCGCCAGATCCAGCGCGATCGTCACGTTGCCGTCAACGAGAATTCGCTCCCGGATAACGGCCGAGAAGGCATAAATCAGGCTCCCTTCCAGGCCCGTTTCGGTCAAAAGTATTTCACCTTGTCGATTGTGGACTTTATTGTCCACATCGGTGAGCGTGATAGCCACTGGCTTGACCGGCTGACCGGCGAAACGCTCGCGCAGATAGGGGCTCCAGTGAGCGTCGAAGCCACAGTTCGCGGGCAGCAAGGGCGTCACCGGCACGTCGCGTGATGTCATCAGCGGGACCCAGGCGGCGTCCGACCCGAGCCGCGGCCAGCTGGCGCCGCCGAGCGCGAACACGACGGCGTCGAAGGTCAGGCTTTGTTCGCCGCCGGGCGTCGCGAAACGGAGCGTATGCGTGGCGGCGTCGCCCGCTTCGGGGTCCCAACCGCTCCACTTGTGGCGCATATGAAGCCGCACGCCCGCCTCGCGCAGTCGATGCAGCCACGCGCGCAGCATGGGCGCGGCTTTCATGTCGGTCGGAAAAACACGCCCCGAAGTGCCGACGAAAGTCTCCACGCCCAGCCCATGCAACCACGCGCGTAAGGCGTCGGGATCGAAAACGTGCACGAGCGGCGCGATCTGCTCGCGGCGCGCGCCGTAACGGCCGAGGAACGGTTCGAGCGGCTCCGAATGCGTGATGTTCATGCCGCCCTTGCCCGCCATCAGGAATTTGCGGCCGACCGACGGCATGGCGTCATAGACGTCGACCTGCACGCCTTGCTGGGCGAGCGCCTCGGCGGCCATCAAGCCGGCGGGACCGCCGCCGATCACGGCGACGCGGGCGGAATCGAATGAGGATGACATGCGGGCCTGCGGATGAGCGGAAGAGGCGGCGCGCCGACCGCAGCGGACGATCGGGCGGCGCAAAGGGCGCTATTTTCACACCGCGGGCGGCGCAGGGCAAACGGGCGGGCGCATCGGTGGGCCGAAAAAGGCTGGGTTCAGGCGCTCTTGAATACGCCTGGCTTGCGTCGGCGGCTGTGTTATCAACGGGCGCGACCTATACTTTTCACACACCTTCCATCGGACGCAGCGCGCGTCTTCCCGCGTCAAACCAATTCACCGCCTTCCCTGCACCCGGCGCTTTCCGCGCAATCGGAGCCGCCGTGTCACGGTCGGCGATGTGATTCGCGCATCTGCTGCCTGCATGGGTGTCTGAACGTCGTCTGGATAAAGGAGACTGTCATGTCCCGCAAATACATCGATTGCCGCGAGTTTCCGAGCGAAATGAATTGCACCGTCGCCCTGTCTGCCGACAGCGAGAGCGAATTGCTTGACGCAGCCGTGCAGCATGCGGTCGCGGTGCACAAACATACGGATTCGCCGGAATTGCGCTCGCAACTCAAGACGCTGTTTCACGACGGCACGCCGCCGGTCGAAGCGCCGCGCGCGTGAGTTGTCGTCTTTCGGGGAGGATATAGGCTGCGCGACCCGCACGAACGGCGCCTCGCCGCCCGTTGTGGGTCGCAGCATCTTTGAACTGTCCTAACCTGGGTACGCCTCGTCCACCTTCAGCCCGGCGAGCTTGAAGATGACCCGCAGCGTTTGCGGCTTGATATCGCGCCGCGAAGCGAGCGTGGTCATGACGAAGTCGAGCACCTTGGCGTACTTCAGCATGGTCAGGCAGGTTTCCATGTCCACGCTGCCGTCGCGCATGACTTCGGCCAGCCGAAGCATTTCCGTGGAGATGTCGCGGGCCATTTCCAGTTCGAGTTGCTGCTTTTCAGACCAGGCCGGGGTGGCGATGAGCTTCGCCAGCATTTCCTGGAATTTCTGTTCGACATTTCCGTTGGGTATCGTATCCATTGCCGCCTCTGCTATTTTCCGAGCGCGCATCCTGTAGAAGTCCCGGCGCGCTGCTGGTTACGTAACGTTCGGCCCCTGTTCCGGGACCGTCCTCCCCACCTGCATTCGGCTCGCGTGGTCAAAGCCACGGCGCAGCCCGTTGTTATAGGCGGCACGGCCGACGCCATTCCGGCCGGCCGTTACGCAACTACTTTTCAGTCTTTTCCGGAACCTTCCGCGCGACGCGTTCAAGCAGGAAGTGTTCCATGTTGATGCCATTCTTGCTGGCTTTGCACGGCTCCTTCGGTCAGCAAGCCGCACTTTGGGTAAACTGGCAGCAACTTTTCCCTTTTTCCGTCACCTGTCGCACGTTCGCGTTGCAATTATTGGCGGTTCCCCCCGATGTCCAGCAAAACGCACGAAATCCGTCCGAACCAGTCCGTCGAGTTGTTGAAGGAGCTTCACATCCTCACGCGTGACGGCAAGATGAACCAGGATAGCCGCCGTAAGCTAAAACAGGTCTACCACCTGTTCCAGTTCATCGAGCCGCTGCTCAAAGACCTCAAGGACAAGCAGGGCACCCTGACCCTCGTCGACCACGGCGCGGGCAAGTCCTATCTAGGTTTTATCCTGTATGACCTTTTCTTCAAGGAGTTTCAGGAGAACGAGGGCGGTGCGTCGCACATATACGGCATTGAAACGCGCGAGGAGCTCGTCGCGAAGTCGGAGGAATTGGCGGGCCGGCTGGGCTTTACGGGTATGTCGTTTCTGAATCTGTCGGTGGCGGATTCGATTACGTCGGACCGCTTGCCGGCCGCGATCGACATCGTGACGGCGCTGCACGCCTGCAATACCGCGACCGACGACGCGTTGCGCTTCGCGCTGGAAAAGAAGGCGAAGTACATCGTGGTCGTGCCGTGCTGTCAGGCCGAGGTGGCGGGCGTGTTGCGGCAGAACAAGGGCAAATCGCTGGGGAACGCCTTGACGGAGATCTGGCGTCATCCGTTGCACACTCGCGAATTCGGAAGCCAGATCACGAACGTGTTGCGGTGTTTGCAGCTCGAAGCGCATGGATATCAGGTCAGCGTGACCGAGCTGGTGGGCTGGGAACATTCCATGAAGAATGAACTCATCATCGCCCAATACAAGGATTTGCCGAGGCGCCGGCCGGCTGAGCGCCTGAATGAGGTGATGGAAACGCTCGGAATCGAGGAGCTGAAAGAACGGTTTTTTGTTTCGGCGTGATGGGGCGCATTTCGCAGGGGCTTGTTGCGGGCCACTGAATCATTACCGCTTCATCAACGCGTTCCAGCCGGCGAGGCCGATTCGCCGAAGCGTTTCCTGATTCCGCTCGTAAATCTCTCCCGCATCGGGAAAAGCCTGAACCGCGCGTTCGATACTCTCCTCCCGCAGGAGATGCAAAATCGGATACGGCGCGCGATTCGTGTAGTTCTCGATATCGCCAGGCTCGCTGTCTTCAAACTGGTAAAGCGGATGGAAGCTGGCGATCTGAACGACGCCTTCGAGCCGAAGCTGCTTGAGCATGCGTTCGGCGAAAAACAGGCAGTCGTTGTAGTCGAGAAAATCGCCGAGTGCCCGCGGCAGGATTAACAGCGTGGTGTCCACGGCGTCTGGGTCGGCGGCGATCAGCGTCTGTAGTTCGGTTTCGAGATCGGTCAGCACACCTTCCATGTCCACGGCATCGCTGACGGCATAGCGAATCTGCCCCTTCACATGCACCGCCTTTGCAAACGGACACAGGTTCAGGCCGATCACAGCCTCGGTCAACCAGTGACGAGTAGCGGCAACGACGGCATCGTGGGATTCGGCGGACAACGACATGGCGGGCGGCGCCGGAAATAAACCGCCATTTTAACGGGGCGGATCGACATCGGTTCGCGCCTCGCGCAAACAGAACCACAAAGCAGAAATCTCAACCGGCCGACGCCGCCGTTGCCGCGCCGCACGCCGCGGCGATCAACTGTGCGGCGACTTTCGGCGCGGCCAGAATGGGTCCGCATCCTGGGCCGTAGGTCTGGCTGGCCGCATACACGCCTTCGATCATCAAACCGAGCGCATTCGCCAACGCTTCCGGATCATCGGCGGCCGCCGCCGTGGCCAGTTCCGTGAGCCGCGCCATCAGCCGTGCCTTGTTGCGAAACACGAATTGCCGCGCCGGGTGCGCCGCATCCGAAAACTCCACCGACACGTTGACGAAAGGACAGCCGCGATAATCGTCGATGGACGCGCGCACCGCGAGGTCGTCGAAATATTGCTGAAGCTGCCGGGCCGGCTCGCCCGGGTGTTTGGCGAAGCTCCCCTCCACGTAGCCGAAAAACTGCTCGTCCTGACGTTCCAGATAAGCCATGACGAGTTCGTCCTTCGACGAAAACTGGCGATACAGGCTCATCTTGTTCACGCCGGCGCGCTCGACCACCGCGTCGACGCCGACCGCTCGCACCCCTTCGCGATAGAACAGCTCGTCCGCGGCGCGCAGCAGGTGCTCCTGCGCCTGCGGTCCGGCGGTCTGCGCGCCGCGTGTGCGCCGGGCAGCGGCCGGCTTGAGGATTCGACTTTCGGACATGGATGACCACCTGAATCAATTAACGCCTTGACATGTTACCGATCAGTAACTAGTATCGCAACACCTATTGTGACTGATCTGTCACAAGTCCTTTACCGAACGCGTAACAATATGAGCGGCGTCGCCTGCGGGGCGGGTGTCGATTGGAGAACCGATGAACTGGGCAGCGAGACTGATTGGCGGACGTTTCCACTACGGCTGGTTGACCGTCGCGGTGGTGTTTCTGGTACTGCTGGCGGCGGCCGGCACGCGCGCCACGCCGAGCGTGATGATGGTGCCGCTCGAACATCAATTCGGCTGGAGCCGCGCGACGATCTCGCTGGCGATCTCCGTGAACATCGCGCTGTACGGTCTGATGGGACCGTTCGCGGCGGCGGCGATGCAACGTTTCGGCGTGCGTCCCACGCTGCTGGCCGCGCTCGGTACGATGGCGGCTGGCGTGGCGCTTTCCTCCCTGATGACGCACCCGTGGCAGATGGTGCTGATCTGGGGCGTGATGGTCGGTGGCTCGACGGGCGTCGCGGCGCTGTCTTTGTCGGCGACGGTGGTGACGCGCTGGTTCACCACGCGGCGTGGCCTCGTCATGGGCATTCTCACGGCCAGTTCGGCGACTGGCCAACTGGTTTTCCTGCCGATGCTCGCCGCCATCGCGGAGCATTACGGCTGGCGGCAAGTGGTGTGGGTCGTCGCCATTGCGGCCGCGATCGTGATTCCGCTGGTTGCGTTTCTGTTGCCCGAGCGTCCGGCCGACATGAAACTGCGTCCGTACGGCGAACCGCACGACACGCCTCTTAACAGCACCGTCACCAAACAGAATCCGCTGGCCATCGCCTTCGGCACGCTCGCCATGGCCAGCAAGACGCGCGACTTCTGGCTGCTGTTTTTCAGCTTCTTTATCTGCGGCGCGAGCACCAACGGTTACGTCGGCACTCATCTGATCGCGATGTGCGGCGACTACGGCATGACGGAAGTGCAGGGCGCCTCGCTGCTCGCCGCGATGGGCATCTTCGATCTGTTCGGCACGACCCTCTCGGGCTGGTTGTCGGACCGCTTCAACAGCCGCGTGCTGCTGTTCTGGTACTACGGTCTGCGCGGTCTGTCGCTGATGTTTCTGCCGCACGCGTTCGGTATCGATTTCTTCGGTCTGCCGCTGTTCGCCGTGTTCTACGGCCTCGACTGGATCGCGACCGTGCCGCCAACCGTGCGTCTGGCCACCGACGTCTACGGCAAGGAGTCGGCGCCCGTGGTGTTCGGCTGGGTGGTCGCCGGCCATCAACTCGGCGCGGCGTTCGCGGCGCTCGGCGCGGGCATGCTGCGCGCGAGCCTCGGTACCTACACGGTGGCGTCGATGATTTCCGGCGGCTTGTGTCTCGTGGCGGCGGTGATCGTGTTGCGGATCAATCGGCCCGCCAAGGTACCGGAACCGCAGGCGGCATAACACGGCACGCGGCGACCCGAGTATCGCGAGAACCACGGCCCCGTAAGGGGCCGTTTTGCTGTCGCAGCCAGCGCTAAACAAACTGCTCGCTTGTAGGCGCACGCGCCCCGAACCCCGGTTATGCTATGTGACCCCGGGCAGTTGCCCGTCGATCATGAATTTCGACCGAGAGAAGCGCATGACCAACAAACCCGCCCCTACCGCAATTGCCATTCACGAGCTGATTGCAGGCCGCTGGAGCCCGCGCGCGTATTCGAGCGAGCCGGTGAGCCGCGAGCATCTGCAATCCGTGCTCGAGGCGGCACGCTGGGCGCCGTCTTCGTATAACGCGCAGCCGTGGCGTTTTCTCGTATTCGACCGCAGCGTCGATGAAGTCTCGTTCAAGCAGGCGTTCGCCACGCTGGTGCCGTTCAACCAGGGCTGGAATGCGCCGGCACCGGTGCTGATCGCGGTGACCACGCACACCCTCACCAACAAGGGCGAAGTGAATCGCTGCGCGCCATACGATGCGGGCGCCGCCGCGATGGCGCTGGTCTTGCAGGCGCACGCGCTCGGACTGGCCGCGCATCAGATGAGCGGTTTCGACCCGAACGCGTTCCGCACGGCATTCAAGCTGCCGAGCGACGTCGAAGTGATCGCGATGATTTCGCTCGGTCATTATGGCGACGTCGACAAGCTGGATCCGGTCTTGCGCGAGCGTGAGAAGTCGGTGCGTCAGCGTCTGCCGCTGGCGGAGATCGCCTATAGTGGCGGCTGGAAAAAGGCGTTCTGAGTGCTTTTCCGTCGTCTCGTGAAGCGAGGCAAAACGCGCGGCGACAACCGCGCGTTTTTTATTCCCCGCCACCCGCGACGCTCGACAGCGGCGCCGCCACGCTCTCGAGCGACTTGCGCTCCGCATCCACGCCCCAGATGGCAGCGATCACCGCCGCCGCGAGCATCAGGCCCGAGCCGACCAGATAGCCCGAAAACACTTCGCTGCGCTGATGCGTGTCGATCAGCCGTCCGAAAAACGCCGGCCCGGCGATGCCGCCGAGCGCCGTGCCGAACGCGTAGAAAATCGCGATGGCCAGCGCGCGGATCTCCAGCGGGAACGACTCGCTGACCGTCAGATAAGCCGAACTCGCGGCCGCCGAGGCGAAGAAGAAAATCACCATCCACGCGATCGTCTGCGTGACGACGGTGAGCATCTGCTGCTCGAAGAGGTAACCGCTCAGCGTCAGCAGAATGCCGGAGATCGCGTAAGTCGCCGCGATCATCTTGCGCCGCCCGATGACGTCGAAGAGTCGGCCAAGCAGCAGCGGTCCGAGGAAATTGCCGAGCGCGAAGGGCAGCAGATACCAGCCGATGTGGTCGCCCGGCACATGGTAAAAGTCGGTGAGCACCAGCGCGTAGGTGAAAAAGATCGCGTTGTAGAAGAACGCCTGCGCGGTCATCAGCGACAGGCCGACCAGCGCGCGCCGTCGATGCACGTTGAAAAGCGTATGGAATACCTCGCGCAATGGCGTATGTCCGCGAGCGCGCAAGCGCAGGCGCGTGAGGTCGTGGTCGGAAAGCGTGTGGCCTTCGTTGCGCAAGCGCGTTTCGATGCCTTCGACGATCGCGCGAGCGTCGCGCTCGTCGCCGTGCGTGAGCAGCCAACGTGGGCTTTCGGGCACCCAGATGCGCATCGGCAAAATTCCCAGCGCGAGCACCGCGCCGATGAAGAAGCAGGCCCGCCAGCCCCAGTCGGCCGGCAACAGATGCGGATCGAGCAGCACCAGCGAACCGGCCGCGCCTAGCCCCGCGCCGACCCAGAACGTGCCGTTGATGCCCAGATCGGTCCAGCCGCGCACGCGTGCCGGCGTGAATTCCTGAATCGTCGAGTTGATCGCCGTGTATTCACCGCCAATCCCCGCGCCGGTCAGGAAGCGAAACAGGAGAAAACTGGCCAGATTCCACGACAACGCGGTTGCCGCCGTCGCCGCCAGATAAAGGGCGAGGGTGATGAAAAACAGCTTGCGGCGGCCGAGCCGATCGGTCAGCCAGCCGAACGCCAACGCACCCAGAACAGCGCCGGCGATGTAGGCGCTACCGGCCAGACCGACGTCGGCGTTGGTAAAGTGCAACGATGGACTAGACTTCAACGCACTTGCGACTGCGCCGGCCAGCGTGACTTCCAGACCGTCCAGCAGCCACGTCACGCCAAGCGCCACCACGATCAGCGAGTGAAACCGGCCCCACGGCAGACGGTCGAGCCGCGAGGGCAGATCCGTTTCGACGACCGTGGCGTTTTTTTCGTGGACAGCGGCAGTAGGCGGCGCGCTCATTGCTTGAAGTCTCCTCGATTCCGAAAATTGGCGGCGTATCCTGTGAAAATGAGCAATATTCGTTCCGTCGAGATGGGCTTTTGTGTGATCGCGAGCGCGCCCGAAACGTCAGTTGATGCTGATTGGGCTTTCGTGTTACAAAGCCGCTCCCCCCTTCTGTCCGCGCCAGCCGTGAGCGGCGATTCCTGCCATGAACTATTGCGCGATTGACTTCGGTACTTCCAATTCGGCCGTGGCCGTTCCCGACGGCGGCGCGCTCAAGCTTGCGCCTGTCGAAGGCGCCTACACGACGCTGCCCACCTCGGTCTTTTTCAATACCGACGAAAACACCCGCGAATTCGGACGGGCGGCGCTGGCAGCCTACATCGACGGCTTCGACGGCCGCCTGATGCGCTCGATGAAGAGCATTCTCGGCTCGCCGCTCGCCGAGAACTCCACCGATCTGGGCGACGGTTCCGCGATCAAGTACACGGAGGTGATCGCGATTTTCGTCGATCACCTCAAGCGCTCGGCCGAGAAAAGCGTCGGCGGGCCAATCAATCGCGCCGTGCTGGGCCGCCCGGTGTTTTTTGTCGACGACGATCCGCGCGCCGATCAGATGGCGCAGCAGCAGCTGGAAGCCGCCGCGCGCTCGGTCGGTTTGCGGGAAATCCACTTTCAGTATGAGCCGATCGCTGCCGCGTTCGACTATGAATCGCACCTGGCGGAAGAAGGGCTCGTGCTGGTGGCCGACATCGGCGGCGGTACTTCGGACTTTTCGCTGGTGCGGGTCGGGCCGGAGCGGATGAAGCGCGTCGAGCGCAAGGACGACGTGCTGGCGCACCACGGCGTGCACGTCGCCGGTACGGATTTCGACCGTCGCGTGGAACTGGCGACGATTTTGCGCCAATTGGGTTATCAGGCGCTGGATCCGGAAGGCCGCGAGATTCCGAACCGGATCTATTTCGATCTGGCGACCTGGCATCTGATCAACACCGTCTACGCCCCGAAGCGCGTCAGCGAACTGGCGCTGATGCGGCACCTGTTCACCGAGGTCAAGCACCACGACCGCCTGATGCGCGTCGTGGACCGCCGTTTGGGCCATGCACTGGCTGCGCATGCCGAAGAGGCGAAGATCGGCGTGGCGGCGGGCGGAGAGACCGTGATCGATCTCGACGAAGTGGAAGACGACCTGCGCCTCGCGTTCGACGAGGTGCAACTTATCAAGGCCGGCCAGGACGAAACGCTGCGCATCGTGCAGGCGGCGCGCGACACAGTGCAGGCGGCCGGCGTCGCGACACGCGACGTCAACGCGATTTACTTCACGGGCGGTTCGACCGGATTGGCGTTTCTATCCGGCGCATTGGCGGCGGCATTTCCGGATGCCAAAGCAGTATTCGGCGACCGACTTGCGAGTGTCGCGACTGGACTCGGTATTCACGCGCGACGTCTATTCGGATAACCGAAATCATCAATCGCATACTGCGAAGATAATCACCATTCGCAAATGGCGACGAATATAAAAAAACCCCGCCGAGGCGGGGTTTTTTTGCGTCCAGAAGGAAGCGTGTTGCTTACACCGGCTTGATGTTAGCAGCTTGCTTGCCCTTCGGGCCCGTCTTCACTTCAAACGTAACCTTTTGGTTTTCTTGCAGCGTCTTGAAGCCTTCCGTGCGGATTTCCGAGAAATGCGCGAACAGATCTTCGCCACCGCCGTCCGGCGTGATGAAGCCAAAGCCCTTTGCGTCATTGAACCACTTGACGGTACCGGTTTCCATATTACTTGTTCCTAAAGATGGTAAATAAGGCCGAAGCCCAGAGGGTGCATGAAAATCAAGGAAGGGGGTAATGGGACCAACCGGAGTACCGTTGATGGGCGAACTACGAAAGACCAATTCACTCGCCGCTTGAAATCCTGCCCGAACGTTATACGGCGATTTTGAGAGAAGGTCAACAGTCTCCCCACAACTTTACGAACTTTCACTAACTTGGCGTAAAAGTTGCTTACAAAGCTTGCTATTCGCCCGATCTTTTTGTTAGGGAGAACCCTTAGTTTCGCTGCAGGGACCGGGTGCAACCGTTAAACTACGCGCCTCGCGTCGGTTGCACCTGTCTGGAATGGGCCGTCGCGTACGCATGCGCGTCACCCCGTCTCCAATGCCCCAAGGCGATTGCACGCGGTGCCGACATGGATCTGCTGCAACTTGCATGGGGCGGGTAAGTGCCGAAGCGCTCACTCCCGCCGACACAGGAGAAGATGTGAAAAGTTCTATACAACGGAACATCGGGCCGTTCGCGCTGATGCTGACGGGCCTGGGTTCTATCATCGGGTCTGGCTGGCTGTTCGGCGCGTGGAAGGCCGCAAAAATTGCCGGCCCGGCTGCCATTTGTGCATGGGTGATCGGCGCGGTCGTGATTCTCGCGATTGCATTGACGTACGCGGAACTCGGCGCGATGTTCCCGGAGTCCGGCGGCATGGTGCGTTATGCGCGCTATTCGCACGGTGCGCTGGTTGGTTTCATTAGCGCATGGGCCAACTGGATCGCCATTGTCTCCGTGATTCCCATCGAGGCTGAAGCGTCCATTCAATATATGAGTACGTGGCCCTATCCCTGGGCGCATGCGCTATTCGTGGACGGGTCATTAACGACTAATGGGTTATTACTGTCCGCGGCGCTCGTGATTATTTACTTCATGCTGAACTACTGGGGGGTGAAACTGTTCGCGCGCGCCAATTCGGCAATCACGATCTTCAAGTTCCTGATTCCCGGCGCGACGATCCTCGGCTTGATGCTGACGGGCTTCCACAAGGAAAACTTCGGCGAAGCGAGCACCTTCGCGCCGTACGGCTGGTCGGCGGTGCTGACGGCAGTGTCGACCAGCGGCATTGTGTTCGCGTTCAACGGTTTCCAGAGCCCGATCAATCTCGCGGGTGAAGC
Organism: Paraburkholderia sp. FT54; assembly: GCF_031585635.1. Taxonomy (NCBI): domain Bacteria; kingdom Pseudomonadati; phylum Pseudomonadota; class Betaproteobacteria; order Burkholderiales; family Burkholderiaceae; genus Paraburkholderia; species Paraburkholderia sp. FT54. Next base: position 379,417 of record NZ_CP134195.1, read on the forward strand.
GCGCAATCCGGCCAGGAGCGTGCCGTTCGCGGTGATCGGCTCGATCCTCCTCGCGCTTGTGATCTACGTGCTGCTGCAGGTCGCGTATATCGGCGCGGTGAACCCGAGCGACGTGATGAAGGGCTGGAGCCACTTCAACTTCGCTTCGCCGTTCGCGGAACTCGCCATCGCGCTGAACCTGAACTGGCTGGCGATCCTGCTGTACGTCGACGCATTCGTCAGCCCGAGCGGCACCGGCACGACCTACATGGCGACCACCAGCCGCATGATCTACGCGATGGAACGCAACAACACGATGCCGAAGATGTTCGGCAACGTGCACCCGTTCTACGGCGTGCCGCGTCAGGCGATGTGGTTCAACCTGCTGGTGTCGTTCATTTTCCTGTTCTTCTTCCGCGGCTGGAGTTCGCTGGCGGCGGTGATCTCGGTCGCGACCGTGATCTCGTACCTGACCGGCCCGATCAGCCTGATGGCCTTGCGCCGCGCGGCGACGGATCTCGAGCGTCCGCTGCATATTCCGGGCATGAAGATCATTGCGCCGTTTGCGTTCGTCTGCGCGTCGCTGATCCTGTACTGGGCGAAGTGGCCGCTGACCGGCGAAATCATTCTGCTGATGGTCGTCGCGCTGCCGGTGTACTTCTACTTCCAGGCCAAGTCCGGCTTTGCCGGCTGGGGGCGTGATCTGAAGGCCGCGTGGTGGCTGGTCGCTTATCTGCCGGTGATGGCAATTCTGTCGCTGATCGGCAGCAAGCAGTTTGGCGGTCACGACCTCATCCCTTACGGCTGGGACATGGTGGTGGTTATCGTGTTCTCGCTGGTGTTCTACTACTGGGGTGTGACGAGCGGTTATCGCTCTGAATATCTGGACGAACGCAGCGAGCACGACGAAGTGCTCGAAGGCATGGGCGCTCACTAAGTTGTTGCGCTGAAGTCTGGAAGACCCCCACCTTGGGTTGCTCAGGTGGGGGTTTTTGTTTTCTGCCGTGCCGTCGGTCGCGCTTACGACGCCGCGTCAGGCGGTGCCGAACACGTAGTTCGTCATGGCGAGCGAGCGCTGGTAGGTCCCAAGCGACTGGATGGCCAGCGAGTAATCGTCGTCCGCCGCGCCCAATGCGGCGAATACGGGCAGCAGATGCTCGTCGGTGGGATGCATCAGCACCGCGTGCGGCGCCTGGCGGCGGTAGTCGAGCAGGGAGTCGATATCGTGCGCGGCGAGCTTTTCCTCGAACCAGCCGGTGAATTCGGCGACGCGCGGATCGGCATCCTCAGGGCGCGCGGAGAAGTCGGCGGCGCGCAGATTATGCGTGATCTGGCCGGACCCGATCACCATCACACCGTCGTCTTTCAACGACCGCAGCGCCCGGCCGACTCGGAAGTGATGCGCCGCGTCCATGTGCGGCTGGATCGACAGTTGCGCGACAGGCACGTCGGCATCCGGAAACATGAGCAGCATCGGCACCCATGCGCCGTGGTCGAGTCCGTGCGGCTGGGCGCCCGCGAGGATGCCGTTTTCGCCGAGCAGCACCGCCGCGCGCCGCGCCACCTCGGGCGCGCCTGGCGCGGGGTACTGAATTTCGTACAACTGACGCGGAAAGCCGTAGAAATCGTGGATGGTTTCCGGCGCAGTGGACGTGCTCGCCACCGGCTGCGCCGTGCCCCAATGGGCCGACAGCATCAGCACGGCTTCCGGACGCGGCAACCGGGCGCTCAGCGTGGCGAATTCCGCCGATGGCAACGACGGGTCGATCGGCAGCGTAGGCGCGCCGTGAGACAGGAAAAGCGAAGGTAAGCGGTTCATGGCAGCAGCGCGGCCGCGAGAGCGCGGCGCAGAGATTGGGTTGCTACCAATATAGGGTTACACCGCCGTTTGATAAACGGGCTAAAACAGAATTGATTGTGTCGTAGATGTTGTGAATCCGAGCGTCTCTGCACGGACATCGCACGCAGCGGCTGACGCGTTAGTCCTGTGCGCCACGCAGTCCGGCCCACGCCGGCGACAAAGCCGGTCCGAGCGCAAACAGATCCAGCACGCGCGCCACGGTGTGATCGACCATTTCGTCGATGGAAGCGGGTTGGTTGTAGAAGGCAGGCAAGGGCGGGAAGATCACGCCGCCCATTTCAGTGACAGCCGTCATGTTGCGCAGATGGGCGAGATTGAGCGGCGTCTCGCGCACCAGCAGTACGAGGCGACGACGCTCCTTGAGCGTGACGTCGGCGGCGCGCGTGATCAGGTTGTCCGAGAAACCGTGCGCGACGCTGGCGAGCGTCTTCATCGAACAAGGGGCGACGACCATGCCGTCGGTGGCGAACGAGCCGGACGCGATGCTCGCGCCGACGTCTCGCGCCGAATGGACGACATCCGCGAGCGGATGCACGTCTTCTTTGCTCAACTGCAGTTCGTGCTGGATATTGAGCCAGCCCGCGCTCGAAATCAGCAAATGGCTCTCGACACCGCCCAGCCGGCGCAGCGTCTCGAGCAGCCGGATGCCGTAGATGGCACCGGTCGCGCCGGTGATCGCAACGACCAGCCGGCGCGGCGCCGCAGTACGTGTTTCCATGGCTCGCGGCGCCTTAAGCAAACAAGCGTGTGTGGACCGTGGCCGCTCAGGCCGCGGCAAACAGCTGCTGCAGTTCGCCTGATTCGTACATTTCCATCATGATGTCCGAACCGCCGACGAATTCGCCCTTCACGTAGAGCTGCGGAATAGTCGGCCAGTTCGAGAACTGCTTGATGCCCTGGCGGACTTCGTCGTCTTCGAGGACGTTGACGGTCTTGATCTCGCCGACGCCGCACGCCTTCAGAATCTGGATGGCGCGGCCCGAAAAGCCGCACATCGGGAACTGAGCGGTGCCCTTCATGAAGAGGACGACGTTGTTCTCGTCGACGATTTGCTTGATGCGTTGTTGCGTATCCATGACTGACCTTGCGGTTCCGTAATGTGTAGGGAATAGGCTGAAATGATAGCGGATTTCGATACGGCCGGCCGAGCGCCGCTTTGTCCGTGCAGCGTTTGTGGATATTAGGCGATGCGGGTCAACCGGCCAAACGCCCGCCGCTGATCCGCTCGATGCCGGCCAGATCACGCTCCGAGCGGACCGGCGCGAAACCTTGCGCCGTCAGTAACTCGCGCACGGCTTCGGCCTGATCGTAGCCGTGCTCGATCCACAATACGCCATTGGCGGCGAGTCGTGTGGGCGCGCCGGCGATGATCGCGCGAATCGCGCTGAGGCCGTCGGCTTCATCGGTGAGCGCGCCGCGCGGTTCGAAGCGCAGATCGCCTTCCTCCAGATGCGGGTCGCCGCTCGCGATATATGGCGGATTGCTGACGATCACGTCAAACCGCAACGTGGCGTCGAGCGCGTCGTACCAGTCGCTTTGCGTCAATACCACAGCGCCACCGGGGCGTTTCGCGTCGAGCAGGCGGGTGGCGTTGCGCGTGGCCACCGCCAGCGCTTCCGCGGAACGGTCGAGCGCCCAGACTTGCGCGTCGGGGCGCATCGACGCAATTGCGACGGCAATGGCACCGGTGCCGGTGCCGAGATCGAGCACGCGAGGCCGCGGCAGGTTTTCCAGCGCCGTCAGCGCGGTGTCGACCAGCAATTCGGTTTCGGGACGCGGAATCAGCACGTGCGGCGTGACTTCGAAATCCAGCCCGAAAAATTCCCGGGCGCCGACCAGTTGCGCCACCGGCTCGCCGGATACGCGTCGCGCTTCCAGCGCCTGGTAGCGCTCCACCCACTCAGCGTCGAGCACTAGGTCACTGCGTGTGATCAGTTGCGTGGGCCGCCAGCCGAGTACATGCGTGAGCAGGATGCGCGCTTCGAGCGGCGGCAGCGGCGAAGCGCGCAACAGGGCGGCGGGCGTGGTGGGCGCGGCGGGTGTGGCCGAAGTCATGCGCGCGTTAGTCCGCGTCGCCCAGCGACGCCAGCAACTCGGCCTGATGCTCGCTGACGAGCGCCGCGATCAACTCGTCTAGATCGCCGTCCATGATTGCGTCGAGGCGGTAGAGCGTGAGGTTGATTCGGTGATCCGTCAGACGCCCTTGCGGGAAGTTGTACGTGCGAATCCGCTCCGAGCGGTCGCCCGAGCCGATCAGGCTCTTGCGCGTGGCCGCTTCCTTCGCCTGCTGCTCGTGCGATTGCTTGTCCTTGATACGCGCGGCCAACACCTTCAGCGCGCGGTCCTTGTTCTTGTGCTGCGAACGGTCATCCTGACACTCCACAACGATTCCAGTCGGCAAGTGCGTGACGCGCACCGCGGAGTCGGTCTTGTTGATGTGCTGCCCGCCCGCGCCAGACGCGCGGAACGTATCGATCCGCAGATCGGCCGGGTTGATCTCGACTTCGCCGATTTCGTCCGCTTCCGGCATGACCGCGACCGTGCAGGCCGACGTGTGGATGCGCCCTTGGGTTTCGGTCGCCGGCACGCGTTGCACGCGATGGCCGCCGGACTCGAACTTGAGCTTCGAATAGGCGGCTTCGCCCGCGATCCTCACGATCACTTCCTTGTAGCCGCCCAGATCCGACTCGCTCGCCGACATCATTTCCACTTGCCAGCGGTTGCGCTCGGCAAAGCGCAAGTACATGCGCAGCAGGTCGCCGGCGAACAGGGCCGATTCGTCGCCGCCCGTTCCGGCACGGATTTCCAGGAAAATGTTGCGGTCGTCGTTCGGGTCTTTCGGCAGCAGCATTTTCTGCAGCTCGCCGCCGAGCTTTTCCATTCGCTCGCGCGCCGCGCGAATTTCGTCTTCGGCGAAGTCGCGCATTGACACATCCGCCAGCAATTCCTGGGCGGTGGTTGCGTCGTTCATGGCCTGGCGCCACAGCGCGTAATGGTCCACCACCGGCCCGAGCTCGGCGTGTTCCCGCGTGAGCTTGCGGTATTGGTCGAGATTCGAGGTGATGTCTTCTCGGCTCAACAGATCATTCAGTTCGGCCAGCCGGGTAGTGAGCTGGTCGAGCTTGCGTTGCATGCTCGTTTTCATCGGAAGGGTATCGGAGCGGGCTCCGGCAAGGACGACGACTAGGGGAGTGGGCGGATGCCCTGGTCAGAAGCACGTCGCGGGCCACTGATGGATAGCCCGGACAGCGCGGCGGCGGCTGCGCCGCTAACGCTCCGAGGAACCGGAGTGTTTGTAGAAACCGCTCATGAGTTCGATGAGCGTGTCACGGTTCTCGCTGCTTGCGCGATTGAGCGCGTGCGTGGGACCGTGAATCAGTTTATTGGTGAGCGATTGCGACAGTGCTTCGAGCACGGCAGCCGGATCGTCGCCGCGCGCGAGCATTTTCTGCGCGCGTTCGACTTCGGCGCGGCGCAGCACGTCCGCTTGCGTGTGCATATGGCGGATCACCGGCACGATGCTGCGCGCGTCCAGCCACTGCATGAAATTCTGCACGCGCGTTTCGATGATCGCTTCGGCCTGCGCGACCGCGGCTTGCCGCGACGCGTTGCCTTCGCGGACGATCGCGCCGAGGTCGTCGACGGTGTACAAAAACACGTCTTCGAGCTTGCCGACTTCGGGTTCGATATCGCGCGGCACGGCCAGATCGACCATGAAAATCGGCCGGTGACGGCGCGCTTTGACCGCCCGCTCGACCGCGCCCAAGCCGATGATCGGCAAGGTGGACGCGGTGCACGACACGATGATGTCGAACTCATGCATGCGCGAGGGCAGCTCCGACAGCGGAATGGCCCGGCCGTTGAAGCGCTCGGCGAGGCGCGTGCCGCGCTCGGCCGTGCGGTTCGCGACGACGAGTTCCTTTGGCTGCTGCGCCGCGAAGTGCGTGGCGCACAGCTCGATCATTTCGCCCGCGCCGATGAACAGCACGCGCTGGTTGGCCACCTTGTCGAAAATCCGCTGGGCGAGGCGCACGGCGGCGGCCGCCATGGAAACCGATTGCGCGCCGATTTCGGTCGTGGTGCGCACTTCCTTCGCCACGGCGAAGGTGCGCTGGAACAACTGGTTCAAATAGGTGCCGAGCGCGCCGGCTTCGGACGCGGTACGCACCGCATCCTTCATTTGTCCGACGATTTGCGTCTCGCCCAGCACCATCGAATCCAGCCCGGACGCGACGCGGAACGCGTGACGCACGGCCTCCGACTGCGGCAGCGCATAAACGTGCGGCGCGAGTTGGTCGATGGGCAGGTTGTGGTACTTGGACAGCCACTGGATCGCGGCTTCGCGCGCGGCCTGGTCGTCGGTCGCGCAGTAGAGTTCGGTGCGATTGCAGGTGGAGAGAATGGCTGCTTCCGGCGCTGTGCGGGCCGACGGGCCGAGCCAGATGCTCTTGAAGGTATCCAATGCAGGTTTGATCTGTTCGAGCGGAAACGCCACGCGTTCGCGCAGGGCGACAGGCGCAGTGTGATGATTGATTCCGATCGTTAGAAGTTGCATTTGAGGGGAGCTATGGTTCAGCCCAATATTATAGCGTTTTCAAGATTTTCACATTGTGCGCAGCTTATTCCGCGTTTACAACGGCTTCCGGCGGGATTGCGTCGAGTTGGTAGCCGTAGCCGTAAAGCGGCGTCAGGCAATAGCCATGTTCAGGATGAAGCTGCAATTTGCTTCGCACGCGCGATGCGTGCGTGTCGACCGTGCGCGATCGCACGTCGCGGCGGCGCGTCCAGACGTTTTCCAGAATATGCGCTCGAGACACCGGCCGCGAGAGATTGCTGAACAGCAGTAGCGCGAGGCGGAACTCCTTCGGCGTCAGCGTGACCGTTTGCTTACGGAATGTGACGGCAAATTGCGCCGCATCGAAGGCATATTCGCCGATGATGTCGCGCCGCCGGTTGGGCGGCCGCCGCAAGCCGGCGCGGCGCAGCAGCGCGTCCACGCGAGCCAGCATCTCCGGGCCGCGGACCGGTTTGGTCAGGCAGTCGTCGGCGCCCGCGTGCAGCGCGGCGACAATCTGGCTTTCGCGCGGCGCCGACATCAGCACGATCACCGGCAAGCCCGGCAGGATGGCGCGGGCGCGCGGGATGACGTCTTCGGCGGAGTGGTCGCCGGCCCAGCTTTCGGTGATGAGAAGGTCGAAGAATTCTTCGTTGGCGCGCGACAGAAACGGCACGCTCGCGGTGAAGTGCTGACACAGATGACCGCCGGCGAAGACCAGCCGGCCGACCAGTTCAGCATGCCGCAAATCCGGCTCGATTAGGGCGATTCGCATGACGCGCTTTCAGCGTGGCAATGACCGGGGACCAGGCTTTTCCGTAAGGCTCACAGCTTGCCTAACAGCACCCCGACCCCTAAACTCAACCGCTATGCGGAAAGCCGTGCTGAACTTCTATAGTTAATGAGACAAAAATGCTAGCTGTGTTGGCCCCTTGCGCCTATGAGACGAATCCGAAACTGCGCGAGGCCAGCCGTTAATGGGGTGGCCCGGCCTTGTAGTGTTGGGGGCGGCGATTGGCTTCGCGGGCTGGTGGTTACATCCGCTGCGACGCGCGAGCCGCGCACGGTGGTGGGTGGCGCTGCTGGCCGGCGTGCTGGGCGCGGCCGTCGCGCACATGGCCGGCAACGTGATTGGTCTCTTCCATGACGGTGATACGCTCGAATGGCCGGTTTGCACCGCCGTCGCTTTGATTGCCGTCGCCGTGACGGTCGGCTTGCTTTCCCGTCGATGAATATTTGCAGGTGACTCCGATGAATGCCCGACTCCCCGAAACTTCCTCCATTCCCGAACGGCTTGCCACCTTGCGCGACGCAATGGCGCGCGAAGGCGTCGCCGCCTACCTGGTGCCGTCCGCCGACCCGCATCTGTCCGAATATCTGCCGGGGCGCTGGCAAGGCCGGCAGTGGCTGTCCGGCTTCACCGGCTCGGCCGGCACGCTGGTCGTGACCGCGGACTTCGCCGGCGTCTGGACCGACAGCCGCTATTGGGAACAGGCCAACGCGCAACTGGCCGGCACCGGCGTTCAGTTGATGAAGATGACCGGCGGCCAGCAGACCGCGCCGCATTTCGAATGGCTCGCTCAGAACGTGCCGGCCGGCGCCACGGTCGGCGTGGACGGCGCGGTACTCGGCGTGGCGGCGGCGCGGGCCTTGAGCCAGGCGCTGACCGCGCGCGGCGTGCAGCTGCGCACCGACGTCGATCTGTTCGACGCGATCTGGCCGCAGCGTCCGTCACTGCCGGCGGCCGCCGTGTTCGAGCACGCCGCGCCGCATGCGAGCGTCGCGCGTTCGGACAAGCTCGCGCAGATTCGCCGCGCGATGGCGGACAAGGGCGCGCAATGGCACTTCATCTCCACACTCGACGACCTCGCGTGGCTGCTGAATCTGCGCGGCGCTGACGTCAGCTACAACCCCGTGTTCGTGGCGCACGCGCTGATCGGTGTCGACCACGCGTCGCTGTTCGTCGCCGACGGCAAGGTGCCGCAGGCGTTGGCCGATGCGCTGGCCAAGGACAACATCAGCGTCGAGCCGTATGCGAAGGCGGCGGCCGCGCTGGCCGCGCTGCCCGCTGGCAGCACGCTGCTGATCGACCCGCGCCGCATCACGTTCGGCTCGCTGCAGTCGGTGCCGTCGACAGTGAATGTGGTCGAGGCGGTCAATCCGTCCACCTTCTTCAAGTCGCGCAAGACCGAGGCGGAAGCCGAACACGTGCGCGAGACGATGGAACAGGACGGCGCGGCGCTGGCGGAATTTTTCGCCTGGTTCGAAGGCGCGCTGGGCCGCGAGACGATCACCGAGCTCACCGTCGACGAACGTCTGACGGCGGCTCGCGCGCGCCGTCCGGGCTTCGTGTCGCTGAGCTTCGCGACGATCGCCGGCTTCAACGCGAACGGCGCGATGCCGCACTACCGCGCCACCGGAGATTCGCATTCGGTGATCGAGGGCAACGGCCTGCTGCTGATCGATTCGGGCGCGCAGTACCTGAGCGGCACGACCGACATCACGCGCGTGGTGCCGATCGGCACGGTCAGCGAAGCGCAGCGGCGCGATTTCACGATCGTGCTGAAGGGCACCATGGCGTTGTCGCGCGCGCAGTTCCCGCGCGGCATCCGTTCGCCCATGCTCGACGCGATCGCCCGCGCGCCGATCTGGGAAGCCGGCGCCGATTACGGTCACGGCACCGGTCACGGCGTGGGCTACTTCCTGAACGTGCACGAAGGTCCGCAGGTGATCTCCCACTACGCGCCGGCCGAACCGTGGACCGCGATGGAAGAAGGCATGATTACCTCGGTCGAACCGGGCATTTACCGTCCGGGCAAATGGGGCGTGCGGATCGAGAATCTCGTGCTGAACGTGCCCGCTGGTCAAACCGAATTCGGCGACTTCCTCAAGTTCGAGACCTTGACGCTGTGCCCGATCGACACGCGCTGCCTCGATCTGTCGCTGCTGCGCGAGGACGAACGGGCGTGGCTGAACGCGTATCACGAGACCGTGCGCACGCGCTTGTCGCCGCATCTGTCCGGCGACGCCAAAGCGTGGCTGGCGTTGCGCACGCAACCCATCTGATCGCCATCAGGAATCTGCTTACGGAGCGTGCATGGCCATTAAGGCAGTGGTGTTCGATTTCGGCGGCGTGCTGATCGACTGGAGCCCCGAGTATCTGTATCGGGAACTGATTCCTGACGAGACCGAGCGCCGCTGGTTTCTGACTCACGTCTGCTCGATGGACTGGGTGATCCGTCAAGACGGCGGCCAGCCAATCGTCGAGGCGACCGAGGAACTGGTTGCGAAGTTTCCCGATCACGAAGCGCTGATCCGCGCGTTCTATGAGCGCTGGCACGACATGGTAGCTGGCGTGCTGGAAGAAGGCGTGGCAATCATGGAAAAGCTCGAAGCGGCCGAGGTGCCGCTCTTCGGGTTGACGAATTGGTCGGCGGAAACCTTTCCGTATGCGTGGGAGCATTACCCGGTGCTGCGGCGGTTTCGCGACATCGTCGTCTCGGGGCGGGTGAAGCTGGTGAAACCCGATCCGGCCATTTTCGCGGCCATGCGCGAACGGATCGAGGCTCAATTGCCGGGCATCGAGCCCAGCGAGCTCGTCTTCATCGACGACAACGTGAAGAACGCCGAGGCCGCGACGGCGCTCGGCTGGCACGGCGTGCACCACACCAGCGCCGCGCAAACCGCAGCGAAACTGCGCGAGTTGGGGCTGCCGGTTTAAGGCTGATGCGGTTTTAAAGACATAGCGAGTTTGCCCCGACCTACTGACCAAGCAGATTTTTCAACGCGTTACCCAAGCCTTTCACTGTTTCCCCCGCGCCCTTTGCGACGTCCTCGACGCTCACGCCGAGCGCCTTTGCAAAGCCGGTGCCGATGCGCTTCATCAGACCTTCCTGCACGGAGAATTTCGGGTCGCGCAAATTCCCATCCAGCACGAAATGCAACGTGATGTCGCCGTTATGCGACTTGAGCGCGGCGACGGCTGCCTTGGTCGGAATCGACATGAAGGTGTCGAGCGGGTTGCCGGTGTCGGCGAGTTGCAGATTGTGGACCGTCAGCGTGCCGGGGGCGTGCAGCTGATAGTTGCTTACCGTCGAGTCGATCGTCAGGTCGATCGTGCCGCCCGTCACTTGCGCCTTGGCGCCAGCCTTCTTGATCAGGTACGGGTCGAGCGTCACGATGTCGACGCCGCGCAGTTTGCTGGTGGTCTGCGAATCCTTGCTGGCGACCTTGATCCAGCCGGCGAACGACACCGTGCCCGTGTGCGCCGGGCCTTTGATCGAGCCCGTCACATTGACGTTGGTCGGGTCAGTGAGGGCGGGCAGGTGCAGATTGTCGACGGTCGCGTTGGCATCGGTGACTGTCACTTTGAACGGCGGCGGCCCGACCGTCATGTCGTAGAAGTGAAAGTTGCCCTGCTGGAAGCTGATGTGATCGACCTGTTTTTCGCGGGGAATGGACAGCGCCGCGCCGCTGCCTTCGTTGTCGGACCGGTTCACCGCTTCGCGCAGATTCGGCATCAAACGAATCGCGCCGTCCTTCGTGCGCAGCACGGCGATGTCGAAGCCGCGCACCACCACGTTGCGGATATGCATGCGCCGTGCGATCAGATCGCGAATGTCGGGTGTGAGTGTGATTTCGTCCGCTCGGAGCGGATCGCCGGCCGGCCAGCCGGGCGGCGCTTTGAGAAGAACGTTGGTGAGATGAACCGAGGTGAGGCCGACGTCGATGGTTTGGGCGCTCCCCAAGGGACCAAGTGCCGCGATTACGCGCTCCTTGACCTCGCGTTGCACGTACTGCAAGGCGCCGACCACGACGACGATCAGCACCAGCAGCACGCCGCCCACGGCGAGGGCCCAGTGCTTGCCCTTCGACATCGCCATGCTTGCCTCCTCGCCACCGCGTGGCGCGCGGTGTGGCAGTGATCGACTAGTGCGCTCACCGGGTGGGCGCGCTTAGAGGTGTTCGTCCGGGCGGAACGCGGAGCGTACGCGTCTCGCCGCGATGACGTGTATCACGCCGTGGCACGCAATGCGTGTGCCCTACCGCTCATAGCGCCGACGCGAGCCGTTCGCGGCACACACCTCGCTCGCCCCCTCCGAAAAGCGCCCTGTCGAGCCAGCCCGCGCGTCATCCCAGCCGATGCGCAGGCCGCCCGGCCCAGGCTTATCGCGTGATCGGCTTGTAACGCAGACGCTTCGGACGTGCACCTTCTTCACCCAGACGCGCGCGCTTGTCCGCTTCGTATTCCTGGTAGTTGCCGTCGAAGAACGTGATTTGCGAATCGCCTTCGAACGCGAGGATGTGCGTGGCGATGCGGTCGAGGAACCAGCGATCGTGCGAGATCACCAGCACCGAGCCGGCGAACTCGAGCAAGGCGTCTTCGAGCGCGCGCAGCGTTTCGACGTCGAGGTCGTTCGACGGTTCGTCCAGCAGCAGCACGTTGCCGCCCGCGATCAGCGTCTTGGCCAGATGCAGCCGGCCGCGTTCACCGCCCGACAGGTTGCCGACCACCTTTTGCTGGTCGCCGCCTTTGAAGTTGAAGCGGCCGATATACGCGCGCGACGGCGTTTCGTACTTGCCGACCGTCAGCACGTCGGCGCCGCCGGAGATCTCCTCGAACACGCTCTTCGAGCCGTCCAGCGCGTCGCGGCTCTGGTCCACATAAGCGAGCTTGACGGTCGGGCCTTGCACGATTTCACCCGAATCCGGTTGTTCGCGGCCGGTCAGCATACGGAACAGCGTCGACTTACCCGCGCCGTTCGGCCCGATGATGCCGACGATCGCGCCCGCCGGAATCTTGAAGCTGACGTTGTCGAGCAGCAGACGGTCGCCATACGACTTGCTGACGTTCTTGAACTCGATCACTTCATTGCCGAGGCGGTCGCCGACCGGAATGAAGATTTCCTGCGTTTCGTTGCGCTTCTGGTAGTCCTGGCTGTTTAGTTCCTCGAAGCGCGCGATACGCGCCTTCGACTTCGCCTGGCGGCCCTTCGGATTCTGGCGCACCCACTCCAGTTCCTTCTTGATGGCCTTCTGACGCGCCGACTCCGACGATTCTTCCTGCTTCAGGCGCTCTTCCTTCTGATCGAGCCAGCTGCTGTAGTTGCCCTTCCACGGAATGCCGTGGCCGCGGTCGAGTTCGAGAATCCATTCGGCGGCGTTATCGAGGAAGTAGCGATCGTGGGTCACGGCGACGACGGTGCCCGGGAAACGCGTCAGGAACTGTTCGAGCCAGTCGACCGATTCCGCGTCCAGGTGGTTGGTCGGCTCGTCGAGCAGCAGCATGTCCGGCTTTTCGAGCAACAGCTTGCACAGCGCGACGCGGCGCTTTTCGCCGCCCGACAGATGTTCGATCTTCGCGTCCCAGGCCGGCAGGCGCAGCGCGTCGGCGGCGATTTCGATCTGCTGTTCCGCGTTGCCGCCATCGGACGTGGCGAGGATCGCTTCGTACTTTGCCTGTTCGGCGGCGAGCGCGTCGAAGTCGGCGTCCGGCTCGGCGTAGGCCGCGTAGATTTCGTCGAGCTTCTTTTGCGCGTTGAACACGTCGCCGAGACCTTCCTCGACCGCTTCACGCACCGTCTTGTTCGGATCGAGCTGCGGTTCCTGCGGCAGATAGCCAATGTTCAGGTTCGGCATCGGCGTGGCTTCGCCCTCGATGTCCTTGTCCACACCGGCCATGATGCGGATCAGCGTCGACTTGCCCGAGCCGTTCAGGCCGAGCAGGCCGATCTTCGCGCCGGGGAAAAACGACAGCGAGATGTCTTTCAGGATTTGACGCTTGGGCGGCACGATCTTGCCGACCCGGTTCATGGTGAAGACGTATTGGGCCATTTGCTTGCAATAGACGTTGACGACGCCGGCCGCGTGGGGGCGGGCGGTCGTGGGTGGATGGGTAATCGGTGTTAGGGCCGGGCGGAGCGCCTGGCGCCGGCCGGCGCGGCTTCGAGCGCGGCGTCGAACTGCGCGACGCCCCGCGCGCGGGCGGGTGGTTCAGGTGGCATTGTACTTCGGCGCAGGCGCGGGACGGCAGTGGGTGTCCGTTCGGCCAGCAAGCGCTTGGATGCTCAGCGCCAATCGGCCACACCGCCGTGCCGCGAACCCGTGCCGGCGTTTTGCCAGGCGTTAATTCGCGCGCCGTCCGCTCGCCGGATCGAAGAAATGCAGATGCCGCGCGGGCAGCGCCACTTGCAGCGCTTCGCCTGCTGCGGGCCGATGCGCGTGCGGCAAACGCACCGTCACGTCGTGCTTGCCCCAGCGGCCGTGCGCGAGATTGTCCGCGCCGAGCAGTTCGCAGGAATCGACGGTGAGGGTTGCGTGAGGTGCATCCGCTTGGCCGGGACTCATGTGTTCCGGACGAATGCCGAGCGTCCACTCGCGTCCTTTGGCGACTTCCTGGCCGATCGACGCCACGCCCGTCAGCGGCAGTTTCGGACCGTTGCCGGCTACTTCGAAAGCGGAGCCGTCGTCCGACACGCGGCCTTCCAGCAGATTCATCCCCGGGGAGCCGATGAAGCTCGCGACGAACACCGTGGCGGGCCGTTCATAAACCTCGGTCGGCGCGCCGATCTGTTCGGCGTGGCCCTTGTTCATCACGATCACGCGCTGGGCCAACGTCATCGCTTCGATCTGATCGTGCGTCACGTACAGACTCGTCGTAGCGAGCCGCGCATGCAGGCGCTGGATTTCCAGCCGCATCTGCACGCGCAGGCGCGCGTCGAGATTCGACAGCGGTTCGTCGAACAGAAACACGGCCGGCTCGCGCACGATCGCGCGGCCCATCGCGACACGTTGCCGTTGGCCGCCGGACAACTCGCGCGGCTTGCGTTGCAGCAGCGCTTCGAGTTCGAGAATCTGCGCGGCGCCCTGCACGCGCTTCGCGATCTGCGCGCGCTCGACGCCCGCGATCTTCAGCGCGTAGCCCATGTTCTCAGCCACGCTCATGTGCGGATAGAGCGCGTAGTTCTGGAACACCATCGCGATGTTGCGATCCTTCGGCTCCAGTTGATTGACCACTTTGCCGGCAATCGAAATGTTGCCTTCGGAGATGCGCTCGAGCCCCGCCACCATCCGCAGCAAGGTCGATTTGCCGCATCCGGACGGGCCGACCATCACGACGAACTCGCCGTCCGCGACGTCCACGTCGATGCCATGCAACACGAACTGTTTGCCGTCGTAGGTTTTTTTAACGCCTTGCAGAGTCAGTGCAGCCATGCCGTTTTAGCCTTTCGTTGCGTGCCGCGGATCGCGCGGTGTTGTCTATTTTTCGATACCGGGAAAGAGCTCGCTCAAGCGGTGCAGCTTACTTCTCCGCATCCACCAGTCCGCGCACGAACCAGCGCTGCATCGTCAGCACGACCGCGAGCGGCGGGAGCATCGCGAGCAGTGTCGCGGTCATCACCAGATGCCATTCGGTCGCGGTATCGCCCGACGCGATCATGCTTTTGATGCCGACCACGGCGGTGGTCAGCGACTGCTGGCTCGTGATCAGAATCGGCCACAGGTACTGATTCCAGCCGTAGATGAAAGTGATCACGAAGAGCGCGGCCATGTTCGTCTTCGACAGCGGCAGGACCACGTCCCAGAAGAAGCGCATAGCGCCGGCGCCGTCGATGCGCGCCGCTTCCATCAATTCGTCCGGCAGCGTCATGAAGAACTGGCGGAACAGGAACGTCGCGGTGGCCGAGGCGATCAGCGGCAACGTCAAACCGCTGTACGTATTGCTCAAATGCATCGACGACACGACCTGCACAGTCGGAAAGATCCGCACTTCGACCGGCAGCATCAACGTGATGAAGATCAGCCAGAACGCGAGGTTGCGAAACGGAAAACGGAAGAACACGATCGCGTACGCGGAGATCATCGAGACCGCGATCTTGCCGATCGAAATCACCAGCGCCATCACGAGGCTGTTGAACAGCATGCGGCCGAACGGCGCCGCCGCGTTGCCGCTGCCTTGCGACCAGACGGTCGCGATGTTCTCGAATAGATGCGTGCTCGGCACCAGCGAGAGCGGCACGCTGAACACTTCGTGCTCGCTCATGGTCGCCGCGCAGAACGCGACGTACACCGGAAACACCACCAGCACGACGCCGAGAATCAGCACCGCATGGCAGAAGAGGTCGAAACCGCGGCGGTTCTCGATCATGAGTATTGAACCCTGCGTTCGATGAAGCGGAATTGCACGACCGTCAACGCGACGACGATCACCATCAGGATCACCGACTGCGCACCCGAGCTGCCGATGTCGAGCCCCTGGAACCCTTCGGCGAAGATTTTGTAGATCAGCGTGCGGGTGGCTTGCGCGGGACCGCCGCCGGTGGCAGCGTCGATCACCGGGAAGGTGTCGAAGAATGCGTAGGTGATGTTGATTACCAGCAGGAAGAAACTGGTCGGCGACAGCAGCGGCAGGGCGATGCCGAAAAAGCGCCGCACCGGACCGGCGCCGTCGATAGCCGCCGCTTCGATGAGCGAGCGCGGAATCGCCTGCAGACCCGCATAGAAGAACAGGAAGTTATAGCTGACCTGCTTCCAGACGGACGCGAGCACCACGAGGAACATTGCCTGGCCCGCGTTCAGCGCGTGATTCCACACAATGCCGTACTTGGCCAGGGCATAGGTGACGAGGCCGATGCTCGGGTTGAACAGGAACGACCACAACACGGCGGCGATCGCGGGCGCGACCGCGTACGGCCAGATCAGCAACGTTTGATAAGTCTTGGCGCCGCGCGTCACGCGATCCGCGCAGACCGCGAGCAGCAGCGAGATCACGAGCCCCGACACCGTGACCAGCGCGCAGAAGATCAGCGTCGTATAGAACGACGACAGGTACAGCGGGTCGATGAAAAGCTGCTTGAAGTTGGCGAGCCCGACGAACTCGCTCGAGGTGCCGAACGCATCCTGACTTTGCGTGGATTGCCAGAGCGCCTCACCGGCCGGCCACAGAAAGAACAGCAGCGTGATCGCGAGTTGCGGCGCGACGAGCAGGTAGGGCAGCAGGCTGGTGCCGAAGCTGGAGCGCTTTTCCATTGACGATTCCCAAGGTTCTGCTGCAAGCACGGGTTTCGGTGCGGGCGCACCGAAACCCTGCCAGCGCAGTTGCCCGCTTAGTTGCCGGCTTTCTCGAAGCGGCGCAGCAGTTCATCGCCACGCGACACGGAGGCGTCGAGCGCCTGTTGCGGCGTTTTCTTCTGTGCCCAGACCTGTTCGAGTTCTTCGTCGATGACGGTGCGGATCTGCGGCATGTTGCCCAGACGCAAGCCCTTGGTGTAAGGCAGCGGCGGCTTGTTGAGCATCTGCTTGATGGCGGTGTCGCTGCCCGGATTCTTTTCGTAGAAGCCTTGCTGCTGCGTCAGTTGATACGCGGCGGTAGTGACCGGCAGATAGCCGGTGTCCTGATGCCACTTGGCGGCGACCGGCGCCGACGACAGATACGAGAGGAATTTCGCCACACCCTTGTAGACCGCCGGATCCTTGCCCGACAGCACCCACAGGCTCGCGCCGCCGATGATCGCGTTCTGCGGCGCGCCCTTTACGCTCGCGTCGTACGGCATCATGCCGGTGCCGAAGTTGAACTTCGCGTACTTCTTGATCGTGGCAAGCGAGCCCGACGAGTTGGTGATGATCCCGCAGTCGCCGCTATAAAACTTCGACACCGGTTCGTCCTTGCGGCCGACGTACGTGAAGGTGCCATCCTTCTGCATGTTCTGCAGGAACTGGATATGCGCGACCTGCAGCGGCTTGCTGAATTCCAGTTGCGCATCCGGGCCGTCGAAGCCATTGTTCTTCGACGCGAACGGCGCGCCGTGCCAGGCGCTGTAGTTCTCGAGTTGAATCCAGCTTTGCCAGCCCGACGAATAGCCGCACGCCATGCCCGACGCCTTCAGCTTCTGCGCGTCGGTCTGCAGTTCAGCCCAGGTTTTCGGCGGCTGGTTCGGGTCGAGGCCGGCTTTCTTGAAGGCGTCCTTGTTGTAGTAGAGCACCGGCGTCGAGCTATTGAACGGCATCGAAATCAGCTCGCCGGTCTTGGCGTCGCTGTAATAGCTGGCGATGGTCGGCACGAATGCCTTTTCATCGAGCGGCACGCCGGCTTGCTTGAACACTTCCGAGACCGGGATGACGGCCTTCTTCGCCTGCATCATCGTGGCGGTGCCGACTTCGTAGACTTGCAGGATGGCCGGCGCGTTGCCGCTGCGATACGCGGCGATGCCGGCAGCGAGAGTCTGGTCGTAGGTGCCTTTGAAGACCGGCACGATCTTGTAGTCGCTTTGCGACGCGTTGAACGCGTTGGCGATGTCGTTCAGCCGTTCGCCCAGCGCGGCTTCCATGCCATGCCAGAACTGGATTTCAGTCGCGGCGTGGGCCGCCTGGCTGAGGCCGACGCTCAATACGGCGGCAACGGAAAGCGAACGGACTAGCGGCTTCAAACTCATCGATTTTTCTCCTGATTGGAATGGGCGTGGAAGCGAATCGCGCGATTCTATTTGTGTTCGATGACAGTCCGGCGACGGTGGCCGCCCGGCGTGCATTATTTTTGACGGGCGCCGAATGCCGCAATTTAACACTGGCGTTATAAAACGGAAACAGTCGGGGTCGGAGGGCAAACGTTTGCGCGAAGGCAAAGCCGAAGCTCGCCGGCTAGACGCGGCTGTTTGTAGAAGGGCATGATGAATGCCGGTTTGAGTTGTGCTGGTCGACTCCTGTACGTTACGTCACGGTGCACATTAATCAGGATTGCAGATGCTGGGTTCAGTACGATTGGCGGCGAGCAGTTTGATCGCGGCGCTTGCGTTGGCAGGGTGTTCGCTCGCAACCGTAAAGACGGACGATGCCGTCACACAGGTGAGCTCGTTGCCAGCGATCATCGCGCATCGCGGCGGTACTGGCGATGCGCCCGAAAACACGCTCGAAGCGATCCGCCTGTCGATCGAACATCACGCCGACGCGATCTGGCTCACCGTGCAGTTGAGCCAGGACGGCGTGCCGGTCTTGTATCGGCCGGCGGATCTGTCGGCATTGACCGACGCGAAAGGGCCGGTGTCCGCTTTTACCGCGGCGGAACTCGCACGCGTGAATGCCGGGTGGAATTTCCGCCGCGCAGAGACGTATCCGTATCGAGAGCACCCGGCGGCCATTCCGACACTGCGCGAAGCGCTGCGCGCCATGCCTGCGGGGATGCCGGTCATCCTCGACATGAAGGCGTTGCCTGCCGGGCCACAGACGCATGCCGTCGCGCGCGTGCTCGATGACGAAAACGCGTGGCAGCGCGTGTCGATCTATTCGACCGAAGCGGATTATCAGCGGAGCTTTGCCGCCTATCCGCAAGCCAGGCTGTTCGAATCGCGCGATGCGACGCGCGGGCGGTTAGTGCGGGTCTTGTTGAATCAGGGCTGCGTGGACGCGCCGGCTGAACATGCCATGGCCGCGTTCGAGTTGCATCGTGCGCTGACGGTGGTCGAGAAGTTCACGCTGGGAGAAGGGCGGTCGGATGTGCAGGCTACGCTGTGGACGCCCGCAGCCGTCGCGTGCTTCCGGCAGAAGCCGGACGTGCAAATCGTCGCGATTGCCGTGAACGATGCGGATGATTACCGCACGGCTGCGTGCCTCGGTATCGATGCGGTACTCGCGGATTCGCCGGCCAAGATGGCTGCTATCCGTAACGGAATCGCGTTGCCGCTGCGTTGCACGCGCTCCGGAACAACTGGCGGCCAGTAAAGCAAAAGAGCCCGCTTTGAGGAGCAGGCTCTTTTGAAGTCACTTGCTGCGGGTGGCAACGCTCAGGTTTTCACCCGTGGCCACCTCACGCCGAAGCAGAAGCTGAAACTCAGACGTTGAACAGGAAGTTCATCACGTCGCCATCATGCACGACGTATTCCTTGCCTTCCGCGCGCATCTTGCCGGCTTCCTTCGCGCCTTGCTCACCCTTATAGGTGATGTAGTCATTGAACGCGATCGTCTGCGCGCGAATGAAGCCGCGCTCGAAGTCCGTATGAATCGCGCCCGCGGCCTGCGGCGCTGTATCGCCTACATGGATCGTCCACGCGCGCACTTCCTTCACGCCAGCCGTGAAGTAGGTCTGCAGGCCCAGCAACTTGAAGCCGGCGCGGATCACGCGGTTCAGGCCCGGCTCTTCCATGCCCATGTCGGCGAGGAACACTTCCATGTCGGCTTCGTCGAGGTCGGCGATTTCCGCTTCGATCGCGGCGCACACGGCGACGACCGGCGCATTTTCCGCCGCCGCGAACTTCGCGACCGCGTCCAGATGCGGGTTGTTCGCGAAGCCGTCTTCCTTCACATTGGCCACGTACATGGTCGGCTTGGCGGTGATCAGGCAGAACGGTTTGAGCGTGGCCTTTTCTTCGTCCGTGAGGTCGAGCGCGCGGACCGGCTTGGCCTGGTCGAGTTGCGCGCGCACCTTTTCCAGCACGGCCGCGTTCTTGATGGCTTCCTTGTCGTTACCCGACTTGGCGGCCTTCGAATAGCGCGCCAGCGCCTTTTCGACGGTCGCGAGGTCGGCCAGCGCCAGTTCGGTGTTGATCACTTCGATATCCGACAGCGGATCGATCTTGTTCGCGACGTGAATCACGTTCTCGTCTTCGAAGCAGCGCACTACGTGCGTGATCGCGTCGGTTTCGCGGATGTTGGCGAGAAACTGGTTGCCCAGACCCTCGCCCTTGCTCGCACCGGCCACCAGACCGGCGATGTCGACGAATTCCACCACGGCCGGCAGGATGCGCTCCGGCTTGACGATTTCGGCGAGCGCCTTCAGACGCGCGTCCGGCACTTCGACGATGCCGACGTTCGGCTCGATCGTGCAGAACGGATAGTTTTCGGCGGCGATGCCCGCCTTGGTCAGCGCATTGAACAGGGTGGACTTGCCGACGTTAGGCAGGCCGACGATGCCGCATTTGAGGCTCATGGAAATCCTTCAGTGATTCAGTAAGTTGCGTGATGCGCTCGACGCTGTGTGCAGGATTCGAGAAGCCTTCGCGTGTAGCGTGGCGGATCAATGCAGCGGAGCGGGACAAGACACCGGATCGGGGCGTTGCTCGACGACCGGGTGCGAGTTTTCACGGAAAGCGCAATTGTAACCCGTTCGCATCGGCTCACCGACGCGGTGGCGGGAATGCGGCGCTCGTCGCTCGATCCGCGATGGCGGTGTCCAGGTAAGTTTTTCTCGAACGCGCGTAGAATCGCCGGTTCAGGGCCATTAGAGCCCAATTCCGGGGAAAAAATGCGAACAGCACGATGGGTCGTCACAGGAGTGGTTGTCGTCGCGCTGGGCAGCGCGATCGTGTCATGGGTGTCGCCGAACTTCGACGAAGCTCAGGCGAACTCGGACCGGCAGACGGTCAACTGCCTCTCAAGCCACCTAACGCAGGACGACAAAAAGCAGATCGCGCAATTCGCCGATGCCAACGACTTCAATTCACTGTGGCGTGTGTACGACCGCATTTTCCCGGACTGCGCCGTGCGCGGCGACCAGTGGGAACGCAAGGGCAACCTCGAGGCAAGCGCGTGGCGGCTCCTGGCTTCCGACCGCGAATTCACGCGGCTGCGCGAGGCGAACGCGGCGCTGGCGGCGGCCGGTCACCCGTAACCATGCGCGCGGTTGTGCGGGCTCAAACGCCACGCGCGTCGATCCGTCCCCCGCAACCCCCGCGGCTATAATGCGCGGATGAACGCACACCACCAGACCTTTGATGCCGCCGTGATCGGCGGCGGGCTCGTCGGCAAGACCGCGGCGCTCGCGCTGACACAAGGCGGACTGCGCGTGGCGCTGCTCGCGCAACCCTGCGCGGCACTGCCTGCCGGCGCTGCCTTCGACTCGCGGGTCTACGCGCTGTCGTCGAGTTCACAGGCTTTGCTGGAGCGTTTGCGGGTCTGGCAGGCGCTCGATCTGGCGCGGCTCGGGCCCGTCTACGACATGCGCGTCTACGGTGACGCGCACGCCGAACTGCATTTCTCCGCGTTCCAGGCTTCAGTGCCGCAGCTGGCGTGGATCGTCGAGTCGTCGGTGATTGAGCGTGCGCTGGATGCGGCGCTACGCTTCCAGCCGAATCTCACCTGGATCGACACCCGCGCTCAGGCGCTCGACTTCACCGCGGATAGCGCCAGCGTCGGCCTCGCCAACGGCAATGTGCTGGACGCCGATCTGGTGGTCGGCGCGGACGGCGCGCATTCGTGGGTGCGCGCCCAGATCGGTTCGAAGATGGACCGGCGCGACTACAGGCAAACCGGCGTGGTCGCCAATTTCAAGGCCGAAAAGCCGCACGGCGAAACCGCGTACCAATGGTTCAAGGACGGCGAGATCATTGCACTGCTGCCCATGCCGGACGGTCACGTCTCGCTGGTCTGGTCGGCGCGCACCGAACATGCCGCGCAACTGGTCGCGCTCGATCCGGCGCAACTCGCCGCTGAAGTGGAGCGCGTGACGGGCGGACAGTTCGGCGCGCTCGATTGCGTGACGCCCGCGCAAGGTTTCCCGCTCGCGCTGCAAACGGTGGACCGGCTGGTGGCACCGCGCGTCGCGCTGGTCGGCGACGCCGCGCACCTGATTCATCCGCTGGCCGGGCAGGGCATGAACCTCGGGTTGCGCGACGTCGCGGCGCTTGCCGACACCGTCGCCGGCAAGGAGTCGTTCCGCGATCTCGGCGACATGGTGCTGCTGCGCCGCTACGAACGCGCTCGCCGTGAAGATATCCGCGCGCTGATGATCGCGACCGACGGCCTGCAAAAACTCTTCTCCGTCCCGGGTCCGTTTGCCAAGGCGTTGCGCAACACCGGCATGGCGTTTGTCGGCGCGCAGCCGTTCATCAAGCGCTGGCTGGTGTCGGCCGCGCTGGGTTAAAGCACCCGGCCGGGCATGCCGCGGCCGGCGACACAGGTATCATGAACAGAGGGACGCCGGTCCGGTCAGACCGGAAACGTCAGGAAACGAGCACTGCGCGCGCATTGCGCGCGATTGAACCAGGAACTCAGCATGAAAAAAACTTTCCGCATGGCGGCCGGCGTGCTGGCCATCGCTGCCGTTACGATCGGCTGCTCCGCGCAGGCCGACCAGGCCACCGACAAGCTCAAAGCCACGCTACAAACACGTCTGGCCGACGTGACGATCAAGAGCGTGACGAAGTCGCCGATCGCCGGCCTGTATGAAGTGAACCTCGGCGCGCAGATCGTGTATAGCGACGCAAACGGCGATTATCTGCTGCTCGGCGACATGGTCGACGCCAAGACCCGCAAGAATCTGACCGAAGCGCGCCTGGCGGAAACCAACCGTATCGATTTCGCGAGCCTGCCGTTCGCGAATGCGGTGAAGGTCGTGAAGGGCAACGGCGCGCGCAAGATCGCCGTATTCTCCGATCCGAACTGCCCGTACTGCAAGCAGCTCGAAACGTCGCTCAAGTCGATCGACAACGTGACCGTCTACACCTTCCTGTACCCGGTGCTGTCGCCGGATTCGACTGCAAAGTCGAAGTCGATCTGGTGCTCGACAGATCGGGCCAAGGCCTGGGAATCGTGGATGCAGGATCATCAGGCACCCACCGCCGCCGGCACCTGCGACACCGCCGCGATCGACAAGAACCTGGCGCTCGGCCACGCCATGAACGTCGACGGCACGCCCACGGTATTTCTCGCCGACGGCCGCCGTTTGCCGGGCGCCGTGCCGGCTGACCGGCTGGACAAAGAAATGTCCGCGGTGCACTGAGCACGCGCAACAAATCAAGCAAAGGAGGCGCGACGTGCGCCTCCTTTCGCATCAAGCCCAAACCTCCCCGCCTTACCTCTTCTAATCGCCGCCGATGAAGCCGATCCGCTACACCATCGTTCCCAAGCAACCCGCCGCCCACCTGTTCGAAGTCACCGTGACCGTCGCCGATCCCGATCCGGCCGGCCAGCGTTTCATGCTGCCGGTGTGGATTCCGGGCAGCTACATGGTGCGCGAGTTCGCGCGCAACATCGTGACGCTGCGCGCCGTCAACGACGCGGGCCGCAAGGTGCGTGTCGAGAAGACCGACAAGCACACGTGGCAGGCCGCGCCGGTCAAAGGCGCGCTGACGCTGCGCTACGAGGTCTATGCCTGGGATCTGTCGGTGCGCGCGGCGCATCTCGACGACACGACGGGCTTTTTCAACGGCACGAGCGTGTTCCTCTCGCCGCTCGGCCGTGAAGAGGCGCAGTGCGTGGTCGATATCCAGAAGCCGGAAGGCGCGGCGTATCGCAACTGGCGTGTGGCAACCGCGCTGCCGGAGGCGCGCGGTACGAAGCGCTACGGTTTCGGCGAGTATCGCGCGCAAAACTACGACGAGCTGATCGATCACCCCGTCACGCTTGGCGATTTTGCGCTGACGACGTTCAAGGCACATGGCGTGCCGCACGACATCGTGATCGCCGGGCGCGTGATCGGGCTCGACATGGCGCGGCTGTCCGCCGACCTGAAGCGCATTTGCGAAGCGCAGATCGCGTTGTTCGAGCCGAAGTCGAAGAAAGCGCCGGTGGATCGCTACGTCTTCATGACCCAAGCCGTCACCGATGGCTATGGCGGCCTCGAACACCGCGCTTCGACCGCACTGATCTGCAATCGCGGCGATCTGCCGGTGGAAGGGCGCGAAGCGCTCACCGAAGGCTACCGAACCTACCTCGGGCTATGCAGCCACGAATACTTTCACACCTGGAACGTGAAGCGCATCAAGCCGGCCGTGTTCGCGCCGTACGATCTGAGCGTCGAAAACTACACGTCGCTGTTGTGGCTGTTCGAGGGCTTCACCTCTTACTACGACGACCTGATCCTCGTACGCAGCGGCCTGATTTCGCAGGACGACTATTTCGGCATGCTCGGCAAGGTGATCGGCGGCGTGCAGCGCGGCAGCGGGCGTCTCAAGCAGACCGTCGCCGAAAGCTCGTTCGACGCGTGGGTCAAGTACTACCGCCAGGACGAGAACGCGCCGAACGCGATCGTCAGCTATTACACCAAGGGCTCGCTCGTCGCGCTCGCGTTCGATCTGACAATCCGCGCGCAAACCAGCAACCGCAAATCGCTCGACGACGTGATGCGTTTGTTGTGGCAGCGCTTCGGCCGTGACTTCTATCGCGGCAAACCGGTCGGCGTCGACGAAAGCGAGATCGAGGCAATTTTCGCGGAAGCGACTGGCGCGAAACTGGGCGAGTTGTTCGCCGAAGCCGTGCACGGCACGCGCGATCTGCCGCTCGACACGCTGCTCGAGCCGTTTGGCGTCGACATCGCGCCCGAGCTGGACAAGAACGGCAAGCCGTCGCTCGGCGCGCGCGTGCGCGGCGGCGCGGATTGCACGCTGGCAGCGGTGCACGACGGCAGCGCCGCGCAGAAAGCCGGACTTTCGGCGGGCGACGTACTGATCGCGCTCGACGGCCTACGTGTTACAGGCTCGAATCTTGACGGGCTGCTCGCGCGTTATCAGCCGGGTGCGAAAATCGAAGTTCACGCCTTCCGCCGCGACGAGCTGCGCACGGCGCAAGTGAAGCTGGACGGGCCTGAGGTGGCGCGCTACAAGCTCACCGCCAGCGACAAGCGGCCCGCTGCGCGCAAGGCGCGCGAGCGCTGGCTGGCAAGCTGATTGTAATTCGGACCGTCCCCAATGGGCGGCCCAAGGTGGCGGATTGTTCTACCAGTGCAACAATCCGTCGCCGCTGGATGGCTTTTTCCCGGGGCGGTAAATAAACACAATGGCTGCACTCGCGCAACATTGCGCGCCCCAACTGGAGTCACCATGACCACGATCCTGCAAATCAACTCGGCAGCCCGCTCGCAAGGCGCGAACTCGACATTGCTCGTCAGCGAGCTGACCGCCAAGCTGCAACAATCGAATCCGGGCGCGCAAGTCGTTGTCCGCAATCTGCAAGCCGAACCGCTGCCGCACCTGGACGACGCCGTCCTTGGCGCGTTCTTCACGCCGGCTGACCAACGCACGGCCGAGCAAGCCGCAATCGCCGCGCGCAGCGAAGCGCTGATCGCCGAACTGCAAGCCGCCGACATCGTCGTGATCGGCGCGCCGATGTATAACTTCGGCATCTCGTCGCAACTGAAGACGTACTTCGACTTCATTGCACGTGCCGGCATCACGTTCCAGTACACGGCGAACGGTCCGGAAGGTCTTGTGAAGGGCAAGAAGGTCTACGTCGTGTCGGCACGCGGCGGTAAGTATCTGGGCACGCCGCACGACAGCCAGACGCCGTACCTGAAGAGCTTCCTCGGCTTCCTCGGTATGACCGACGTGAACTTCATCTACGCCGAAGGCCTGAACATGGGCCCGGACGCTGCCGGCGCCGCATTGGCTGCCGCGCGCGAAGCGATCGCTGCTGCGTAAGGTTGGCTGCGCCGCTTGAATGCGGCGGATAGCTCACTGGAATGAAAAACGCCACGGACCCTGAGTCCGTGGCGTTTTTTGCTTTTGGCGCTGATGCGTGACGCCGGCGGTTTCAGGCGAGCATCTGCGCTGCGTCGGGCAGGCGCCAGTCGATGGGTTCGCGGCCGTGCCGCGCGAGGAATTCATTGGCCTTCGCGAAATGCCCACAGCCGAGAAAACCGCGATGCGCCGACAGCGGCGATGGATGCGGCGCCTCCAGCACGTAATGCGACTTGCCGCCGAGCAGCGCGCGCTTGGCTTGCGCATGCGCGCCCCACAGCATGAACACGAGGCCGTCGTGGCGCATTGCCAGTTCATGGATCAGCGTGTCGGTGCATTTCTCCCAGCCGCGTTTCGCGTGGCTGGCTGCTGAGTCACGCTCCACGGTCAGCACCGTGTTCAGCAGCAGCACGCCTTGCTTCGCCCATGTGTCGAGACAGCCGTGACGCGGCGTCTCGTGGCCGAGGCTCGCAGCGATCTCCTTGAAGATATTGCGCAGCGACGGCGGCGTGCGTACGTTCGGCGCCACGGAAAACGCGAGCCCGTGTGCTTGCGGCGTGCCGCGGTCTTCGCCGTGATACGGATCCTGGCCGAGGATGACCACTTTCACCTCGTCGGGGCTGGTCAGGCGGAGCGCGCGGAAGACGTCGGCGGGATAGACCGTTTTGCCGGCGGCGCGCTCATTGTCGACGAAACGGCAGAGCGGCGCGTAGGCGTCGCTTTCGATAAACGGTTTGAGATGCGCGCGCCATGCGGGCGGCAGGGCGTCGAATTGAGCCTCGAGCGTCGGCGGCGCGTTCGCGCCGGATTGCTGCGGCTGGAGGGGCGTCATGTCAGTGGCCGGTGGGGAGGCGGTATCGCCGAACAGCGAGGCTTGTGACGGATTGGAGCGGGTACGGGAAGCGGAGGTCATGGCGGGGAAGTGTCGCAGCAAACGGGGCGTTGCTCAAGGTGCGCGGCGGCGCGTCGTGTTTGCTCAACGTGAACGCAGGATAGACGTGCCGAATGTCCTGTGTACGAAGGCAATATTCGCCGCCGCTCTAGTGGCCCGGCAGCCTGAAATCCATGTTCGAGATCGCCGGGTAGGCAGGCGTCCGCTCCAGGTTGCGTTGCACCAACGGTAGCGGCCAGGAAGAAGGCATTCTTGACAGTCGGGCTCTGTCCTGGCCGTCTTTTCATAACGGCTTTAACACGGCTCAACCAGCCCGCAACTTATAACCGCGCTGCGCCTTGCTGATATTGTCGGGCGCGAGGCCGGCTATCTGCTTGCCGAGTTCCGACGCGAGCGCATGGAGCGCGGCTTCGTCGCCGGACTTCAGTTCGAGTTCGACTTCCGAAATCGGTGCGCGGCGCGTTTCTCCATCGACTTCGGCAAACACGTCGCCTTGATCGATCGCCGCTTCGACTTCCGAGCGATCCACTTCGACACGCCAAAGCGTCCGCATGAAATTCGTACGGAATAATTCGATCAGCTCAGGCGCGGCCCGACGCAAAGCATCCGCCGCGGACGGCTCGTCGCACTCGCGCAGCAACGCATCGATTTCCAGCTTTTCGCCCGCCACCGGCATTTCCCATTCATGCCGGCTGTGCAAACCGTCGCTGGCGTTGCCCACCGTCTTGAAAGTTTGTAGCCAGCCGTCCGGCGTCTGACGCAGACGCAAGGCGCTCTTCGAACTCGCCAGCGTCAGCGCAGGCGTGTCGAAGTAAATATTCACCAGCTTGACCGGGCGGCCCGCGGCGCCCGCCCGCGCGACGAACCACTGCGTCGCCGCCTGCACCTGCGCCGGCGGCAGCGCCAGCTTGATTTCGCGTTCCATGCCCATGATCTGCTCCGCTACGTACGCCGCGTGCCGTGTGCCGACAGCGCGCTCAGAAAAACATCCGAGCAAGCTCCACACCCGGCTCATCCGCGCGCATGAACGCCTCGCCGACGAGGAACGTATGCACGTCCATCTCACGCAGGCGCTCCACATCGGCACGCGACAGGATGCCCGACTCCGTGACGACGATGCGGTCGTCCGGAATTGCTTCGAGCATGCCGATCGTCGTTTCGATCGAGGTTTCGAAGGTGCGCAGATTGCGGTTATTGATGCCGATCAGCGGCGTTTTCAGCGTGAGCGATTCCATCAGCTCGTCGTGATCGTGCACTTCCACCAGCACGGCGAGACCCAGCGAATGCGCGAGCGCTTCGAGATCCTGCATCTGCGAGGTTTCGAGCGCGGCGGCGATCAGCAGGATCGCGTCGGCGCCCATCGCGCGGGCTTCGACGATCTGGTATGGATCGACGATAAAGTCCTTGCGCAGCACCGGCAAATTGCAGGCCGCGCGCGCTTGCTGCAGATACGCGACGCGGCCCTGGAAGAATTGCACGTCGGTGAGCACGGACAGGCAGGCCGCGCCGTGCTTTTCATACGAACGCGCGATCTCGGCCGGCACGAAGTGCTCGCGCAACACGCCTTTCGACGGGCTCGCCTTCTTGACTTCGGAGATCACCGCGGCGAGACCCGCCGCGTGCTTCGCGCGCAAGGCGCCGACGAAATCGCGCAGGTCGCGCGACGACGCTTCGAGGCGCAACTCTTCGAGCGGCGCGCTCTGTTCGGCCGCGCGGACTTCTTCGCGTTTGACCGCGATGATACGGTCGAGGATGTCGCTCATAAGTGTCTCGTTACGTGATTACTGCTTGAATTGCTGGGTGAAGCGGACCAGCTCGTCGACTTTCGCACGGGCCTTGCCGCTGGCGATCGTTTCGCGCGCCAGCTGGATGCCGTCCGCGATCGACGAAGCCACGTTCGCCGAATACAGCGCAGTGCCCGCATTCAGCGTGACGATCTCGCGGGCCACACCCGGTTTGTTGTCGAGTGCTTCGAGCAGCATCGCTTTCGATTCGGTGGCGTCGGCCACTTTCAGCGTGCGGTTCGACACCATCTGCATGCCGAAGTCTTCCGGGTGAATTTCGTACTCGTGGATCTGGCCGTCGCGCAACTCGCCGACTTGCGTCGCTGCGCCGAGTGAGACCTCGTCCATGCCGTCCATACCGTACACCACCAGCACGTGCTTCGCGCCGAGGCGCTGCATCACGCGCACCTGAATGCCGACGAGGTCCCCGTGGAACACGCCCATCAATTGATTGGGTGCGCCGGCCGGATTGGTCAGCGGCCCGAGAATGTTGAAGATGGTCCGCACGCCGAGTTCGCGGCGCACCGGCGCGATGTTCTTCATGGCCGGATGATGGTTCGGCGCGAACATGAAACCCATGCCGGTTTCCGCGATCGACGCCGCCACCTGTTCCGGCTGCAAATCGATATTCACGCCGAGCGCTTCGAGCACGTCCGCGCTGCCCGACTTGCTCGACACGCCGCGGCCGCCGTGCTTCGCGACCTTGGCGCCGGCCGCCGCCGAAACGAACATGGTTGCCGTAGAAATGTTGAAGGTATGCGAGCCGTCGCCGCCGGTGCCGACAATATCGACGAAGTTCGAGTTGTCCGGCACGTCGACGTGCCGGGCGAACTCACGCATCACCGTGGCGGCGGCGGTGATTTCGCCGATGGTCTCTTTTTTGACGCGTAAGCCGGTGATGATCGCGGCCGCCATCACGGGCGAGAGTTCGCCGCGCATGATGAGCCGCATCAGATGCAGCATTTCGTCGTGGAAAATCTCGCGGTGCTCGATGGTCCGTTGCAGCGCTTCCTGGGGCGTAATCGTCATGATGTCGTCTCTCTTCATCAAGCGTTGCGATTGGACGTTTGCGCGGCGGCGAGCTTCGACTGCTTCACGAAGTTTTCGAGCAGCGCGTGGCCGTGTTCGGACAGGATCGATTCCGGATGGAACTGCACGCCTTCAACGGCCAGTTCCTTGTGACGCACGCCCATGATCTCGCCGTCTTCGGTCCATGCCGATACTTCGAGGCAGTCGGGCAGCGATTCGCGTTCGATCGCAAGCGAGTGATAGCGTGTCACGACGAAATGTTTCGGCAGGTCGGCGAACACGCCCTTGCAGTCGGTTTCGATCGTGCTGACCTTGCCGTGCATGATGGTTTGCGCGCGCACCACGCGCCCGCCGAAGGCCTCGCCAATGGCCTGATGGCCGAGACACACGCCGAGAATCGGCGTCTTGCCGGCGAATTCGCGCAGCACGTCGA
This sequence comes from Paraburkholderia sp. FT54, assembly GCF_031585635.1. Classification (NCBI taxonomy): domain Bacteria; kingdom Pseudomonadati; phylum Pseudomonadota; class Betaproteobacteria; order Burkholderiales; family Burkholderiaceae; genus Paraburkholderia; species Paraburkholderia sp. FT54. The sequence goes on from NZ_CP134195.1 coordinate 409,332, forward strand.
GCGTGATGCCGGCATGTTGCGGATTGCTCGGGCCAGGCGACAGGCAGATGCGCTCCGGGTTGAGCTTCGCGATTTCGTCCAGCGTGATTTCGTCGTTCCGGTAGGTGCGCACGTCTTCGCCGAGTTCGCCGAAGTACTGCACCAGGTTGTAGGTGAACGAGTCGTAGTTGTCGATCATGAGCAGCATGGTGTGTCTCCGGTCAGAAGTCGCTATCGAGGCCGTCTTGAACCTGTTCCGCGGCGCGTAACACGGCGCGCGCCTTGTTCTCGGTCTCTTGCCATTCGGATTCCGGCACCGAATCCGCGACTACACCCGCCGCCGCCTGCACATACAGATTGCCGTTCGCGATCACGCCGGTGCGGATCGTGATGGCCAGATCCATTTCGCCGGTGAACGACAGATAGCCGACCGCCCCGCCGTACAGGCCGCGCTTGATGGGTTCCAGTTCGTCGATCAATTCCATCGCGCGGACTTTCGGCGCGCCCGACAGCGTGCCGGCCGGGAAGGTGGCGCGCAGCACGTCGAAATTGGTGGTGCCGGGCTTCAGCTTCCCTTCGACGGAACTCACGATGTGCTGCACGTGCGAGTACTTTTCGATCACCATCTTGTCGGTGACGACCACCGAACCGATCTGCGCGATGCGGCCCACGTCGTTACGCGCGAGGTCGATGAGCATGACGTGTTCGGCGATTTCTTTCGGGTCGTTCAGCAGTTCGGTCGCGAGTTCAGCATCACGTTCCGGTGTGTTGCCGCGCGGGCGCGTGCCGGCGAGCGGCCGGATCGTGACGATACGATCCTCGCCGCGCTTTTCCTGGCGCACCAGAATTTCCGGCGATGCGCCGACCACATGGAAGTCGCCGAAGTTGTAGTAATACATATACGGCGACGGGTTCAGCGAGCGCAGCGCGCGGTACAGCGAGAGCGGATTGTCGCGGTACGGCTTGATCAGACGCTGGCCGACTTGCACCTGCATCAGTTCGCCGGCGGCGATGTATTCCTTCGCCTTGCGCACGGCCGCCAGATAGTCTTCTTTGGCGAATTCGCGATAGGTTTCGGTGCGCACGCTCGCCGAAGTGACCGGCGGCTGCACGGTGGTGCGCAAGCGCTGGCGCAGTTCGCGCAGACGCTGTTTGGCTTTCGTGTAGGCCTCGGGCTGCGTCGGGTCGGAGTACACCACCAGATAGAGCTTGCCCGCGAGATTGTCGATCACCGCGACTTCCTCGGTCAGCAGCAACTGGATGTCCGGCAGATTCAGGTCGTCTTTCGGCGCCGTGTGCGCGAGCTTTTTCTCGATGTAGCGCACCGCGTCGTAGCCGAAATAACCGGCCAGACCGCCCGCGAAACGCGGCAAGCCGGGGCGCTGCGCCACTTTGAAGCGGCCCTGGAATTGCTGGATGAATTCGAGCGGGTCGCCCTCGTGCGTCTCGACGACCTTGCCGTCGCGCACGACTTCCGACACGCCGTTGCAGGTGCGCAGCAGTGTGCGCGCCGGCAGGCCGATGAACGAATAGCGGCCGAACCGCTCGCCGCCCACCACCGATTCCAGCAGGAACGAGTTCGCGCCGTTGCGTTCGCTCTGCGCGAGCTTCAGGTACAGCGACAGCGGGGTTTCGAGGTCGGCGAGCGCTTCGGCGATCAGCGGAATGCGGTTGAAGCCCTCATTGGCGAGGGACTGGAATTCGAGTTCGGTCATGTTCCGATCCTGTACGGTGGTCCGGCGGCGGCGTGCGTCGGACAAAGCGGGTCATTGCGCGGCCGGTCAGGCGTTCGTTCGACGTTTCGACACGATGATACCGACCGGCGCGAGTTTCCCATCGACGCGTGCAAGGGGATTTCAGCGCACAACTGTACTTTGCGGGTACACGCAGGCCGAATCAACCGATGCAGCGAAACAAGATGATGGAAAAAACGCGTGAGCGCAGCGAAGTAAAAAACGGTTGCCGAAGACGAGCTTCAGCGTACCTCAGGCGAGGTTAGCGCGACCAGCGACGCCAGGGCCAGGCTCCCCGGTCGATGCTAATCAGACTCCGTTTTTTATTCAGAAACATGAGGATGAAGGACTTTTCAGGTCGTGGAATGGTGCGCTGCGATCGCCTTGGCGGCGTCGAGCAGCGAGCCAACTATACCATCGGATTTTATTGTTTGTATAGCTTGGCCATGGTTGTAGCCGTACGGCACCGTGAGCGTCGCCATGCCGGCCGCACGGCCTGCCAGCGCGTCGTTTTCCGAATCGCCGATGGCGACGGTGGCTTGCGGCTCGACGCCCAACTGTGCCGCCGCGGTGAGCATGGGCAGCGGATCCGGCTTCTTTTTCGCCAGACTGTCGCCGCCGAGCACGACGCTGAAATACTGCGCGAGCCCGTACTGTTGCAACAATTCCACCGCGAACCGATGCGGCTTGTTGGTCACGCAGGCGAGCTTGAGGCCGGCGTCGCGCATGGCGATCAGACCGGCTTCCACATTCGGATAAAGTCGCGTGTGCGTGCCGTTGATTTTCGCGTACTCCTCCTGATAGATCGCGAGCGCTTCGTCGAAGCGGTCTTGCGCGTGCTCCGTTTCGAAGCGCGGCGCCAGCACGCTGCGGATCAGATGCTCCGAACCCTTGCCGACGTAACCGACCACTTCCTCGCGCGACGTTTCCTCCGCGTCCAGTTGCGCAAGCATGCCGTTCAGGCCTGCGGTGAAGTCGTCGGCGGTATCGATCATCGTGCCGTCCAGGTCGATGATCGCGGCTTGCAGGCGTGGGCCGGTGAAAGTCGGAGCGGGGAACTGAGTGGTCATCGTGCGTGCAAGTTCTCAGTGTTGGATGTTGGCGAGTGCCGCGCGCATCTTCTCGATCACGACCTTGTGGTCGGGCTGGCCGAAAATCGCCGAACCGGCCACGAACGTGTCCGCGCCGGCCGCCGCGATTTCAGCGATGTTGTCGACCTTCACGCCGCCGTCCACTTCCAGGAAGATCTGACGGCCGGTGCGTTCCTTGTAGGCGTCGATTCGCTTGCGCGCTTCGCGCAGCTTGTTGAGCGCTTCGGGAATGAACGACTGGCCGCCGAAGCCCGGATTCACCGACATGATCAGCACGAGATCGAGCTTGTCCATGACGTGATCCAGATAGTTCAGCGACGTGGCCGGATTGAACACCAGCCCGGCCTTGCAGCCGTGGTCGCGGATCAGCGAGAGCGTGCGGTCGATATGGTCTGAGCCTTCCGGGTGAAAGCTGATCAGGTTCGCGCCGGCCTTGGCGAAGTCCGGCACGATGCGGTCGACCGGACGCACCATCAGGTGCACGTCGATCGGCACGTCGACGTGCGGGCGGATCGCTTCGCAGACGAGCGGACCGATGGTCAGGTTCGGCACGTAATGGTTGTCCATCACGTCGAAGTGAATCCAGTCGGCGCCGGCGGCGACGACGTTGCGGACTTCTTCGCCGAGGCGGGCGAAGTCGGCTGACAGAATGCTTGGAGCGATGCGGAATTGCGTCATGGCGGGGGCGGAGGCAAGCGGGAAAGCGCCATTTTACCGTTTTGTGCGCGGCCGTTCCGGTTCGCGGACGCTTTGAACCAGCCTCACGTTCAAGCGGCAGATGTAACCAAACGCCTTACTGGGCCCTGGCCAAAGGGATTTGTCCGGTTGCGGGCGTGCCGCGCATCAAGCAGAATGCCAAGACCATCAGCCCTGCATCGCCAATGCGCCCGCAAACCATTGGCGTTCGGGCTTCCCGCGATTTTTCACAGCCCGTTTCAGCAGACCGGAATCAGGATGAGCCAGTACGAATTCAGCGTCTCGGCGCAGGTGCAGTATCTGCCCGAAGAGTCGGACCCGGAGCGCCGCCAGTATGCGTTCGCATACACGCTGACTATCCGTAACACCGGCCAGGTGCCCGCGCAATTGATCGCGCGTCATTGGGTGATCACCGACAGCGACAAGAACGTGCAGGAAGTGAAAGGCCTGGGCGTGGTCGGCCATCAGCCCCTGCTCAAACCGGGCGAGCATTTCGAATACACGAGTTGGGCGGTGATCGCCACGCCGGTCGGCACCATGCGCGGAGAGTACTTTTGCGTGGCCGAGGACGCCGAGCGTTTCGAAGCCCCGGTGCCGGAGTTCATCCTGCGCATGCCGCGTACGTTGCATTGAACCGAGGGCGTGGCCCGCGGTCTTTAAGAAGCTCAATGCGCGGTGCAACGCGCAGCTTTACTGCGATTTTTGCTGCTTTTGCTGTTCACTCGCGTTGGCGCGCGCCGCTTTCTTCTTGCCGGACGACGTCCACACAACGATAAAGACGAGCAGGAAGAGCGCGAGGAGCGATTCCAGCGCGAAGATGAGCCTCGGGTATTCGTCGAACAGATCAGACATGGCGGTTTCCATCAAGAACGAACATTGTATGCGTTTTGTCCGCACGGCCGGAGCATGGCTCGGCGCGCTTTCGGTTGCGGTGATGCTGGCGTCCTGCGGCGGCGGCGGCGCACTCCGCTCGTCGGTTTCGCCGCCCACGGGTGCGGCGATCATACCTGGGCAGATCGCCGCGACACGGCTCACGGCCGTCGCGTGGCAGCAGGTGCCGGGTTGGCAGGACGATTCGTTGATCGGCGCGACGGCCGCGTTGCGGCAAAACTGCGTGAGGCTCGCGCGCCAACCGAACTGGGCGCGTGCATGTGCCGCGGCCTCGCAAATCGACGACCTCGACGTCACCAGTGCGCGGGCTTTTTTTGAGGCCTATTTCACGCCCTTCCAATTGGCGAACACCGACGGCACGCTCGACGGTCTGGTCACCGGCTACTACGAGCCCCTGCTGCGCGGTTCGCGTACGCGGCACGGTGTGTATCAGACCGCGCTGTATCGCTGGCCGTCGGGTTATCGCGCGGGCGCGCCGCTGCCGGCGCGTGCGCAACTCGAGCGCGCAGGTGTGCTCAACGGCAATGAACTCGTATGGGTCGATGACCCGATCGAAGCGTTCTTTCTGCAGGTGCAGGGCTCCGGGCGCATCGTGATGGAAGACGGCAGCGTGATGCGTCTGGGCTTTGGCGGCACCAACAATCAGCCGTACAAGTCCATTGGACGCTGGCTGCTGGATCGCGGCGAGCTCACGCCCGCGCAGGCCACCATGCAGGGCATCAAGTCGTGGGCGCGCGCGAACCCGACGCGCGTCGATGCGCTGCTCGATACGAATCCGCGCTTCGTGTTCTTCCGCGAGATGCCGTCCGGCGAAAGCGTGCCGAGCGGCGGCGCGGACGGCCCGATCGGCGCGCTGGGTGTGCCGCTGACGCCGGAACGGTCGATTGCGGTTGATCCGACTTCGATTCCACTGGGCACACCGGTGTTCTTGCAGACCACGCGTCCGTTGACGAACTCGCCGATGAATCGCCTTGTCTTCGCGCAAGACACAGGTTCCGCGATCAAGGGCGGCGTGCGCGCGGACTACTTCTGGGGCCTCGGCGACGACGCCGGCGATCTGGCCGGCAAGATGAAGCAAGGCGGCCGGATGTGGTTGTTGCTGCCGAATTCTTGAGGTTTGAGTAGCGCGCGGTACGGTACGTATCCGCCGCGCCGTGCGCTACTTCCTGCTCGTTACAGGCCCGACTTGCGCTTGTCCACCACGCGCCGCGCCTTGCCTACCGAGCGCTCGATCCCATTCACAGCCAGCACGTTCACCACCGCGCTCACACCGATCAGCGCCTTGATGTCATAGGTCAACGCCTGCCTGGCCGTGTTCAACGCGGCCGTGTCCGGCGCAGATTCCGGGCAAGGTTCGACGTTCAACGTCAGCACGTCGAGCGGGCCTTCCTTGGTCAGCACGATCTGATAGTGCGGCGCGAGCGCGTGCTGCTTGAGCAGCAGTTCTTCAATCTGCGTCGGGAACACGTTCACGCCGCGCACGATCATCATGTCGTCCGAGCGGCCGGTGATCTTCTCCATCCGGCGCATGGTGCGGGCGCTGCCTGGCAAGAGGCGCGTCAGGTCGCGCGTCCGGTAACGGACGATCGGCAGCGCCTCTTTGGTCAGCGACGTGAACACCAGTTCGCCGAGCTCGCCGTCCGGCAGCACCTTGCCCGTGTCGGGGTCGATGATCTCGGGATAGAAATGATCTTCCCAGATGGTCGGGCCGTCTTTCGTTTCCACGCACTCCGACGCCACACCCGGACCCATCACTTCGGACAGGCCATAGATGTCGACAGCGTCGATGCCCATGCGCTTTTCGATCGCCTGACGCATATCGTTGGTCCACGGTTCCGCGCCGAAGATGCCGATACGCAGCGAGCAACTTGCCGGGTCGATGCCCTGACGCTCGAGTTCGTCCGCAATCGAGAGCATGTAGCTCGGTGTCACCATGATGATGTCGGGCCGGAAGTCCTGGATCAGTTGCACCTGCTTTTCGGTCTGGCCGCCGCCGAACGGGATCACGGTGAGTCCCGCGCGTTCGGCGCCGTAGTGCGCGCCGAGACCGCCCGTGAAGAGGCCGTACCCGTAGCTCACGTGAACCTTGTCGCCACGCTTCGCGCCGGCGGCGCGGATCGAACGCGCGACGAGATTCGCCCACGTGTCGATATCGCGCGCGGTGTAGCCCACCACGGTCGGCTTGCCCGTCGTACCGGACGACGCGTGAATCCGGGAAATCTGGTCCTGCGGCACGGCGAACATTCCGAATGGGTAGCTGTCGCGCAGATCCTTCTTGGTGGTGAAGGGGAAACGCGCCAGGTCCGCGAGGGTTTTCACTTCGCTCGGGTGAACACCGGCTTCATCGAATTTTTTCCGATAGACCGGCGAGTTTTCATAAGCGTGATTCAACGACCATTTAAGCCGTTCAAGTTGGAGCGCGGCAAGTTCGTCGCGGCTGGCGGTCTCGATCGGATCGAGCGGAAGGGCGGTGGTCATCGAATGTCTCCTTGCTGCCTCAATGCTTGGGTCTGATGTACGTGCGCTTGCGCGCAAAAAACGGGGGGCTGGCTGCTATTCAAAGGTGTGGCGGCAAAGAGCCGCTACCGGGCCGCGAATCTGTCATGGGTTTGCTGCATGGTGTCTGGCAGTCATCGCGGGTTGCTGCGAGCTTGCTGCTGTCAATCGCCTGGCGGAATCAAATTGCCTTTGATTTGCGCCGATTTGCCGCGGAACATCGCAACGGTTTCTTCGGCACGGTTCGTGACGCGAATGTCGTAGATGCCGGTTCGGCCACTCAGCGTCTGCTCGACAGCTTCCGCCGTCAGCACGTCGCCGCCTCGCACGGGTCGCAGAAACTCGATCGAGCAGCCGGCGGCAACCGTGTTGACGTTGTACGTGTTGCAGGCGAACGCGAAGGTCGAATCCGCGAGCGTGAAAATCAGGCCGCCGTGGCAGATCTGATGGCCGTTCAGAAAGTCGTCGCGTACGGCCATGCGCAGGCGCGCGTATCCGGGGCGCACTTCGACGATTTCGAGGCCGAGCGCGCGGCTGCACGCGTCGTTCTCGTACATCGCCGCAGCAGTCGCGCGAGCGAGTTCGTCGGGCGTCATCTGGTTGGGGTGATTGGCTTGCGCGGACATGTTCAACGGCCCTCAAAGCGCGGCGCGCGCTTTTCAACGAAGGCTTGAACGCCTTCCGTGTAGTCGTTGGAAGCACCCAGTTGACGTTGCAAATCGCGTTCGAGATCGAGTTGCTGGTCGAGCGTTTGCGTTGCGCCCGCCCGCATGGCCTGCTTGATTGCGGCGATGGCGCGCGTGGGTTGTTGTGCAAGTTGGGTCGCGAGTTTCGCCGCGGCGGCGGCGAGCTCCGCGTCGTCGACTGCTTGCCAGATCAAGCCCCAGCTTTCGGCTTTTTCCGCGCTGAGTTTGTCGCCGGTGATGGCGAGGCCTAACGCGCGAGCCATGCCGACGCGCTGCGGCAGGAACCATGTGCCACCCGAGTCCGGTACGAGGCCGATTTTCACGAACGCCTGAATGAAGCTGGCGGAGCGAGCCGCGAGGACGAGGTCGCACGCGAGCGCGAGGTTGGCGCCCGCGCCGGCGGCCGTACCGTTCACCGCGGCGATGACTGGCAGCGGCAAAGCTTGCAGACGGCGGATCAGCGGATTGAAATGTTGTTCGATCAGTTCACCCAGATCGGTCATGGCGCCTGGTGTGAAGTCGAGGTCGGCGAGATCCTGCCCGGCGCAAAAGCCGCGGCCCGCGCCGGTGAGCACAAGCGCGCGGGCGCCGGACGTTTCGACCTCGTCGAGCGCGGCGCTCAGTTCCTGATGCATCGCGCGCGTGAAGCTGTTGAGTTTGTCCGGCCGGTTCAGCGTGATGGTTGCGACATGGTTCGATGCGTCGATGTCCAGTCGAATCGCTTCATATGACATTGGGTGTCTCCTCAAAGTCTCTTTGACCGATGGGCCCTGTGGCGTTGATGTCAGATCCGCTCGATGACCAGCGCGATGCCCTGGCCCACGCCGATGCACATCGTGCAAAGCGCAAAGCGGCCGTTGGTCCTCTCCAACTGGTACAGCGCGGTCGTGATCAGCCGCGCGCCCGAAGCACCCAGCGGATGCCCAAGCGCAATCGCGCCGCCGTTCGGATTGACGCGCGGGTCGTCGTCGCGCAGACCGAGCGCGCGCAGAACGGCCAGACCCTGCGATGCGAAGGCTTCGTTCAGCTCGATCACATCGAGTTGTTCGAGTGTCATGCCGAGTTGCTTCAACAGCTTTTGTGTGGCCGGGGCCGGACCGATGCCCATGATGCGCGGCTCGACGCCTGCTGTTGCCATGCCCACCACGCGGGCGCGGCGACGCAGGTCGTATTGATCGGCGGCCTGCTGGTTCGCGAGCAACAGCGCGCACGCCCCGTCGTTCACGCCCGACGCATTGCCGGCCGTCACGCTGCCGTCCGGACGAACCACGCCCTTGAGCTTGCCCAAACTTTCGAGCGAAGTTTCGCGTGGGTGTTCGTCGTGCAGCACGCGTATGGGGTCACCCTTCTTCTGGGCGATGTCGACGCCGACAATTTCCTGGGCCAGCGTCCCGTCCTGCTGGGCGCGAGCCGCTTTTTGCTGGCTCGCCAGCGCGAACGCGTCCTGATCAGCACGGCTCACGCTGAATTCGACCGCCACGTTCTCCGCGGTCTCGGGCATCGAGTCAACGCCGTATTGACGTTTCATCAGCGGATTGATGAAGCGCCAGCCGATGGTCGTGTCGTAAATGTCGGCCTGGCGCGAGAACGCGCTAGTCGCCTTGCCCATGACGAACGGCGCACGCGTCATGCTTTCGACGCCGCCGGCGATCATCAGGCGTGCTTCCCCCGCCTTGATTGCGCGCGCCGCGGTGCCGACTGCGTCCATACCGGAGCCGCACAAGCGGTTGATGGTTGCGCCGGGCGCTTCGGTGGGCAAGCCGGCCAGCAACGCCGACATACGGGCGACGTTGCGATTGTCTTCGCCGGCCTGGTTCGCGCAGCCGTAAATGACGTCGTCAAGAGCGCGCCAGTCGACGCCGGGATTGCGTTCGATCAGCGCCTTGATCGGCACCGCGCCGAGGTCGTCGGCGCGGACATCTTTCAAGGCGCCGCCGTAGCGGCCGATTGGAGTGCGAATCGCATCGCAAATGAAGGCGTCGTTCATATGGATTCCTGCTGGACGGATCGGCGTGAGGTGCCGATCCGATGTCTCATGTTAGTTGGGGTGCGCAGCCCGGTCCATTCGGCCAAACGGCATAGGACGAAAGCCGTGCTTTGTCTTATGCCATTCAGCCAGCTACCGCCGGCGCCGCTTTGGGTTCAACATGAACGCGGCTTTGAACTACGCGGAAGCGATTCGCGACGAAGGCGGCGTCAGCCAACGCAGCATTGGCGGCCGGGTTTGCGCCCGTGCCGTGGAAGTCCGAGAAGGCAGCCGATTGATTGACAAACACACCGCCTGTGAGATTGATCGACAAGGCGACGCCGCCGCGGATCGATGCTTCGTGCGCTTCTTCGAGCACCGCTTCGTCCGTGCTGTACACCGACAGCGTCAGCGCGCCATGCTCGGCGGCGATTGCGCCGGCGAGGTCGAGCGACTGCGCAGTCGAGTCCGTCGCTATCACGAACGAGATCGGCCCGAACCATTCTTTGGTGAACTGCGCGTGGTCGGTGGCGGCATCCAGTTGGAGCACGAGCGGCGTGCGCACGCGTGCACCGGCGAAAGCGGGATGTTCGAGCGTCAGGCTCTCGACGAGAACGCGGCCGCGTTTTGCGGCTTCGTCGATGCGGCGGGTCACGCCTTCGTTCTGAATCGCGCCAAGTAGTTCGACAGCGCGGGCCGGGTCGGCGACGAGTTTTTGCACAGCGCCGGCAATGGCTTGGGCAACTTCGTCAAAACTGAGCGTACCTTCCGAAGTGCGGATGCCGCCGCGCGGCACGTAGACATTTTGCGGCGCGGTGCACATCTGGCCGGAGTACAGCGCCAGCGAGAACGCGATGTTGCGGGCCGCGGCCTTGATGTCGTCGACCGAGTCGATCACGATCTGGTTCACGCCGGCTTTTTCGGTGTAGACCTGCGCCTGGTGCGCGTTGCGCTCGAGCCACGTGCCGTTTAGCGTGCTGCCCGTGAAGTCGATGAGTTTGATTTCAGGGCGCAGGGCCAAGTCTTGGACGAGTGCGCCGTCGTTCGGCTCGGTAGCCAGCAAGGTGACGACGTTCGGATCGAAACCCGCTTCGCGCAAAACGTCACGCGCGATTCGTACGGTCAGCGCGAGCGGCAGAATTGCGCCCGGATGCGGCTTGACGATGACCGTGTTGCCCGTGGCCAGATCGGCGAAGAGGCCCGGATAGCCGTTCCACGTCGGGAAGGTGCAGCAGCCGAGCACGAGGCCGGTGCCGCGCGGCACGACGGTGTAACGCTTGTGCATGGCGAGCGGCGGATTCTTGCCTTGCGGCTTTTCCCAGTGAGCGTCGCCGGGAATGCGGCGCAATTGGTCCCACGCGTACACGACGGCTTCCAGCGCGCGGTCTTGTGCGTGCGGGCCGCCGGCCTGGAAGGCCATCATGAAAGCCTGACCGGTCGTGTGCATCACGCTGAAGCCAATTTCGAAGCTGGCGCGATTCACGCGAGCAAGGATTTCGAGGCACACGCCGATCCATGCCTGCGGGCCTGCCGCGCGCCAGTCGCGCTGGGCCGCGGCGGCGGCCGCGATCAAGGCAGCGGGATCAGCCTTCGGGTAGCGCACGCCGAGTGGGAATCCGAAAGGCGAGACTTCCGCGCCGACAGTTTCGCCCGTCGACGGTTGGTCCAGTTGGAACGCGGTATTGAGATGCGCTTTGAATGCGGCTTCGCCGTCCGCGTTAGCTGATTCCCCGTACACTTTCGGACTGGGCATTTCGACGAACGGGCTCCAGTAGCCGCGCGTTTCAACCGCGGTGAGTGCCTTTTGCAGCGTGTCTTCGTGCTTGGTGAATAGCGGATGTGTCATGGCAGGGGGCTTGGCTGTACGTTGGGGAAAAGCCTGTCGAATAATTGACCGACCGGTTGGTTGGTGAATGGTAGCATTATTAAGATGGCCACGCGAAGTGTTTTCGCGCGCAAATTTTCTACCCTTAGGAGGCGGCATGGCTTACGAGAACATTCTGGTTGAGACGCGGGGACGGGTCGGCTTGGTCACGTTGAATCGCCCGAAGGCGTTGAACGCCTTGAACGACGCATTGATGGACGAACTGGGGGCGGTGCTGCGAGAGTTCGATGCCGATGACGCTATTGGCGCGATCGTGGTCACGGGCAGCGAAAAGGCGTTCGCGGCCGGTGCTGACATCGGCATGATGTCCACCTATAGCTATATGGATGTCTACAAGGGTGACTACATCACCCGCAACTGGGAAACCGTTCGCTCCATTCGTAAGCCGATTATTGCGGCGGTGGCTGGCTTCGCGCTCGGAGGCGGCTGCGAATTGGCGATGATGTGCGACATCATTTTTGCCGCCGACACGGCAAAGTTCGGTCAACCGGAAATCAAGCTCGGCATCATGCCGGGCGCCGGCGGTACGCAGCGTTTGCCGCGTGCCGTTTCCAAGGCGAAGGCAATGGATCTCTGCCTGACAGCGCGTTTCATGGACGCTGCCGAAGCTGAGCGCGCCGGATTGGTGTCGCGTGTAATTCCGGCTGCTTCTCTGGTCGACGAGGCGGTAGCTGCGGCTGCGACGATCGCTGAATTCCCTCTGCCGGCCGTGATGATGGTGAAGGAATCGGTCAACCGCGCCTATGAAACGACGCTGGCGGAAGGCGTGCATTTCGAGCGCCGCTTGTTCCATTCGCTCTTCGCTACAGAAGATCAGAAGGAAGGTATGGCCGCGTTCGTAGAGAAGCGTAAACCGGTTTTTAGGCATCGCTAATACGCTTGTCAAAATAACGCTTGCAAGGCGGAGTGGGGCTCGCTAGAATCTCGCTCTTTCGTGCTCCGGACAGCGGGGCGCGGGAGGCGGGAGAGCCAGCAGTGGCAAGGCTTCCAGCGAAGTGGGCAGGTTCAGGAAGTTGGAAAAACCTGTTGACGGCGTAGCGGAAGTTCTTCATAATCTCGTTTCTCTGCTGCAGATGCAGCGACGCAGAACGAAGCGGTGCCGGGTGGTTGAAGTGTGGTGCTGGTTTGGTAGTGAATGCGTAACCGATCTTTAAAAATTAACAGCCGATAAGTGTGGGCGCTTGATGCGCGACGCGAGGCGGATCCTCCGGGGTCTGCCGCAAAGCGAAAGTATCAAGTCTCACACAGTAATGAAAGGAAGGTTTTTTCATCGCGAGATGGAAAGATCATTCGTCAGTACGTTGAGTGAGCGACCGGTTCTTAACTGAACCGAAAACAGTAACAGGTTTGAACTGAAGAGTTTGATCCTGGCTCAGATTGAACGCTGGCGGCATGCCTTACACATGCAAGTCGAACGGCAGCACGGGGGCAACCCTGGTGGCGAGTGGCGAACGGGTGAGTAATACATCGGAACGTGTCCTGTAGTGGGGGATAGCCCGGCGAAAGCCGGATTAATACCGCATGCGATCTGCGGATGAAAGCGGGGGATCTTCGGACCTCGCGCTGCAGGGGCGGCCGATGGCAGATTAGCTAGTTGGTGGGGTAAAGGCCTACCAAGGCGACGATCTGTAGCTGGTCTGAGAGGACGACCAGCCACACTGGGACTGAGACACGGCCCAGACTCCTACGGGAGGCAGCAGTGGGGAATTTTGGACAATGGGGGCAACCCTGATCCAGCAATGCCGCGTGTGTGAAGAAGGCCTTCGGGTTGTAAAGCACTTTTGTCCGGAAAGAAATCCTCTGCCCTAATACGGCGGGGGGATGACGGTACCGGAAGAATAAGCACCGGCTAACTACGTGCCAGCAGCCGCGGTAATACGTAGGGTGCAAGCGTTAATCGGAATTACTGGGCGTAAAGCGTGCGCAGGCGGTTCGCTAAGACAGATGTGAAATCCCCGGGCTTAACCTGGGAACTGCATTTGTGACTGGCGGGCTAGAGTATGGCAGAGGGGGGTAGAATTCCACGTGTAGCAGTGAAATGCGTAGAGATGTGGAGGAATACCGATGGCGAAGGCAGCCCCCTGGGCCAATACTGACGCTCATGCACGAAAGCGTGGGGAGCAAACAGGATTAGATACCCTGGTAGTCCACGCCCTAAACGATGTCAACTAGTTGTCGGGTCTTCATTGACTTGGTAACGTAGCTAACGCGTGAAGTTGACCGCCTGGGGAGTACGGTCGCAAGATTAAAACTCAAAGGAATTGACGGGGACCCGCACAAGCGGTGGATGATGTGGATTAATTCGATGCAACGCGAAAAACCTTACCTACCCTTGACATGTATGGAATCCTGCTGAGAGGTGGGAGTGCCCGAAAGGGAGCCATAACACAGGTGCTGCATGGCTGTCGTCAGCTCGTGTCGTGAGATGTTGGGTTAAGTCCCGCAACGAGCGCAACCCTTGTCCCTAGTTGCTACGCAAGAGCACTCTAGGGAGACTGCCGGTGACAAACCGGAGGAAGGTGGGGATGACGTCAAGTCCTCATGGCCCTTATGGGTAGGGCTTCACACGTCATACAATGGTCGGAACAGAGGGTCGCCAACCCGCGAGGGGGAGCCAATCCCAGAAAACCGATCGTAGTCCGGATCGCACTCTGCAACTCGAGTGCGTGAAGCTGGAATCGCTAGTAATCGCGGATCAGCATGCCGCGGTGAATACGTTCCCGGGTCTTGTACACACCGCCCGTCACACCATGGGAGTGGGTTTTACCAGAAGTGGCTAGTCTAACCGCAAGGAGGACGGTCACCACGGTAGGATTCATGACTGGGGTGAAGTCGTAACAAGGTAGCCGTATCGGAAGGTGCGGCTGGATCACCTCCTTTCTCGAGCTGGACGTGTCGAACGTTGAGCGCTCACGCTTATCGGCTGTGAAAATGGACAGACTCAGGGGTCTGTAGCTCAGTCGGTTAGAGCACCGTCTTGATAAGGCGGGGGTCGATGGTTCGAATCCATCCAGACCCACCAAAGTCTTGTCTGGTGTGCTGATCGTCTAAAAACCTCTGGGGTATCTGTATGACTGGGGGATTAGCTCAGCTGGGAGAGCACCTGCTTTGCAAGCAGGGGGTCGTCGGTTCGATCCCGTCATCCTCCACCAATCCTCAATGCCGGTTTTACTGCGGCAGACCTTGAAAGGGGTTTGCGGTGTAGTGAAACAGGCATTGGCGATTGAGCCAGTCAGAGTGACATGAAACAGGGTTTTATGTCGGCTGTCGTTCTTTAACAATCAGGAAGAAGTAGTAAAGAGATTCACGAAAGCATACTTAGAGATGGGTGTGCGAGTAGGTGAATCAGGGTTGTGATTGTATCAATGTATGAAAAGAGAGATCGAAAGATCGCTTTTGGAATACGGCGCAACACGAATACTCAACCTGTAGCGGGCGTGGCGAGCGTGTGATTCCCAGTGGATCACACAGGAGACACACCCGTTATAGGGTCAAGCGAACAAGTGCATGTGGTGGATGCCTTGGCGATCACAGGCGATGAAGGACGCGGTAGCCTGCGAAAAGCGGTGGGGAGCTGGCAAACGAGCTTTGATCCACCGATATCCGAATGGGGAAACCCGGCCCGTATGGGTCATCCATGACTGAATCCATAGGTCATGTGAAGCGAACGCGGTGAACTGAAACATCTAAGTAACCGCAGGAAAAGAAATCAACCGAGATTCCCAGAGTAGTGGCGAGCGAAATGGGACCAGCCTGTACTCTTTATCTTCATTGTTAGTCGAAGGCTCTGGAAAGTGCCGCCATAGCAGGTGATAGCCCTGTAGACGAAAACAGCGAGGAAGAACTAGGTGTACGGAAAGTAGGGCGGGACACGTGAAATCCTGTCTGAAGATGGGGGGACCATCCTCCAAGGCTAAATACTCGTGATCGACCGATAGTGAACCAGTACCGTGAGGGAAAGGCGAAAAGAACCCCGGGAGGGGAGTGAAACAGATCCTGAAACCGCATGCATACAAACAGTCGGAGCCTCGCAAGGGGTGACGGCGTACCTTTTGTATAATGGGTCAGCGACTTACATTCAGTGGCAAGCTTAACCGATTAGGGCAGGCGTAGCGAAAGCGAGTCCGAACAGGGCGTTCAGTCGCTGGGTGTAGACCCGAAACCAGGTGATCTATCCATGGCCAGGATGAAGGTGCGGTAACACGTACTGGAGGTCCGAACCCACTAACGTTGAAAAGTTAGGGGATGAGCTGTGGATAGGGGTGAAAGGCTAAACAAACCTGGAAATAGCTGGTTCTCTCCGAAAACTATTTAGGTAGTGCCTCGTGTATCACCTTCGGGGGTAGAGCACTGTCATGGTTGTGGGGTCCATTGCGGATTACTACGCCATAGCAAACTCCGAATACCGAAGAGTGCAATCACGGGAGACAGACATCGGGTGCTAACGTCCGGTGTCAAGAGGGAAACAACCCAGACCGCCAGCTAAGGTCCCCAAATATTGCTAAGTGGGAAACGAAGTGGGAAGGCTAAAACAGTCAGGAGGTTGGCTTAGAAGCAGCCATCCTTTAAAGAAAGCGTAATAGCTCACTGATCGAGTCGTCCTGCGCGGAAGATGTAACGGGGCTAAGCAATATACCGAAGCTGCGGATGCACATTTATGTGCATGGTAGGAGAGCGTTCCGTAAGCCTGCGAAGGTGCACTGGAAAGTGTGCTGGAGGTATCGGAAGTGCGAATGCTGACATGAGTAGCGATAAAGGGGGTGAAAGGCCCCCTCGCCGTAAGCCCAAGGTTTCCTACGCAACGTTCATCGGCGTAGGGTGAGTCGGCCCCTAAGGCGAGGCAGAAATGCGTAGCTGATGGGAAGCAGGTTAATATTCCTGCACCATTGTTGAATGCGATGGGGGGACGGATCGCGGAAGGTTGTCCGGGTGTTGGAAGTCCCGGTCCTTGCATTGGAGAAGGCGCTTTGGCAAATCCGGGCGCGGAATTCAAGGGTGCGAGGCCAGTCGCTCAGGCGACGAAGCAATCGGAAGTGGTTCCAGGAAAAGCCTCTAAGCTTCAGTTCAACAAGACCGTACCGCAAACCGACACAGGTGGGCGAGATGAGTATTCTAAGGCGCTTGAGAGAACTCGGGAGAAGGAACTCGGCAAATTGGTACCGTAACTTCGGGATAAGGTACGCCCCTGTAGCCTGACTGGCCTGCGCCAGAAGGGTGAAGGGGTTGCAATAAACTGGTGGCTGCGACTGTTTAATAAAAACACAGCACTCTGCAAACACGAAAGTGGACGTATAGGGTGTGACGCCTGCCCGGTGCCGGAAGATTAAATGATGGGGTGCAAGCTCTTGATTGAAGTCCCGGTAAACGGCGGCCGTAACTATAACGGTCCTAAGGTAGCGAAATTCCTTGTCGGGTAAGTTCCGACCTGCACGAATGGCGTAACGATGGCCACACTGTCTCCTCCCGAGACTCAGCGAAGTTGAAGTGTTTGTGATGATGCAATCTCCCCGCGGCTAGACGGAAAGACCCCATGAACCTTTACTGTAGCTTTGCATTGGACTTTGAACCGGTCTGTGTAGGATAGGTGGGAGGCTTTGAAGCGTGGACGCCAGTCTGCGTGGAGCCATCCTTGAAATACCACCCTGGTTTGTTTGAGGTTCTAACCTTGGTCCGTGATCCGGATCGGGGACAGTGCATGGTAGGCAGTTTGACTGGGGCGGTCTCCTCCCAAAGTGTAACGGAGGAGTACGAAGGTACGCTAGGTACGGTCGGAAATCGTGCTGATAGTGCAATGGCATAAGCGTGCTTAACTGCGAGACCGACAAGTCGAGCAGGTGCGAAAGCAGGTCATAGTGATCCGGTGGTTCTGTATGGAAGGGCCATCGCTCAACGGATAAAAGGTACTCTGGGGATAACAGGCTGATACCGCCCAAGAGTTCATATCGACGGCGGTGTTTGGCACCTCGATGTCGGCTCATCTCATCCTGGGGCTGTAGCCGGTCCCAAGGGTATGGCTGTTCGCCATTTAAAGAGGTACGTGAGCTGGGTTTAAAACGTCGTGAGACAGTTTGGTCCCTATCTGCCGTGGGCGCTGGATATTTGAAGGGGGCTGCTCCTAGTACGAGAGGACCGGAGTGGACGAACCTCTGGTGTACCGGTTGTCACGCCAGTGGCATCGCCGGGTAGCTATGTTCGGAAGAGATAACCGCTGAAAGCATCTAAGCGGGAAACTCGCCTTAAGATGAGATATCCCCGGGGCTTCGAGCCCCTTGAAGGGTCGTTCAAGACCAGGACGTTGATAGGTCAGGTGTGGAAGCGCAGTAATGCGTTAAGCTAACTGATACTAATTGCCCGTAAGGCTTGATCCTATAACCGGTGTGTCTTGCACACGTGACGGTTGAGATCAGTGTTGTGCGAATTGATACACACAGACAACACAACCCCAACAGCTCTACCCCTGGTGAGCATCACCAGAAACTACTTCTTCCCGATTGGTTGTGCTGTCCCCAGGACAGCATGACAACAAGTCATGCCTGATGACCATAGCGAGTCGGTCCCACCCCTTCCCATCCCGAACAGGACCGTGAAACGACTCCACGCCGATGATAGTGCGGATTACCCGTGTGAAAGTAGGTAATCGTCAGGCTCCCCAGCAGCATCAGAAACCCCACCCAAAAAAGGTGGGGTTTCTGCGTTTACGCGACGTAAAGTTACCCCCTCGAATCCCAATTCCGCGCGCTCGCGCTGAAGCGAGCGCGAGCCAAGGGGGACCTATCATTCACGGCGCCGAGAGAACAGGCGAGGAGTCGATCACCGCCCCAGCCGCCGAAAGAATTCTACCTGTCTTGCGCGAGAAACCGCTGTGCCAGCCGTACCCAGTACGTCGAGCCGATGGGCAACAACGTGTCGTTAAAGTCATAGCTGGCGTTATGCAGCATGCATGGACCAGCACCATGGCCTGAATCCCGGTGGCCGCCGTCGCCGTTGCCCAAAAACGCGTAGCACCCCGGTTTGGCGAGCAACATGAAGGAAAAATCCTCTGCGCCCATCGTCGGCTCAACCGCGTCGTCGACATTTTCAGCGCCGACAATTTCCTTCATGACCATCGCCGCAAAACGGGCCTCTTCGCTGCTGTTGATCGTTGGCGGGTAGTTTCGGTGGAATTGAATCTCGACGGCACAATCGTAGGCCTCGGCGGTGCTTTCTACGATCTTTCGCATACGCGCTTCGATCAGATCGAGCGTATCGGTCGTGAACGTCCGCACCGTGCCTGCGATCCACGCATTGTCCGGGACAACATTGACTGCGTCGCCGGCGTGAATTTGGGTGATCGACAACACAGCGGTGTCGAGCGGTTTCTTGTTCCGCGTGATGATGCTCTGCAGTCCATTCGCGATCTGCACGGCGGTGAAGACGGGATCGCGGCCGTTGTGCGGCAGCGCAGCGTGCGAGCCCACACCTTTGATTTCAATGTGAAATTCGTTGCTCGACGCCATGATCGGACCTTCGGTAACGCCGAAGTGACCCGCCGGCATGCCTGGCCAGTTATGGATGCCGAATACGGCGTCGACCGGAAATTTCACGAATAGACCGTCGTCGATCATGGCCTGCGCACCCGCGCCGCCCTCTTCGGCGGGCTGGAAAATGAACACGATCGTGCCATCAAACTCGCCGTGCTTGACGAGGTGCTGCGCGGCGCCGAGAAGCATGGCGGTATGTCCGTCGTGACCACACGCGTGCATCTTGCCGTCATTCTTTGACCGATGGTCGAAGCTGTTCAGTTCCTGTATCGGCAGCGCATCCATGTCGGCCCGCAGACCGATGGACCGCGAACCATTGCCTCGTTTCAGTACGCCGACAACGCCGGTTTTGCCCAACCCTCGATGAGTTTCGATACCCCAAGACTCGAGGGTTCGTGCAACGAGATCTGCCGTTGCCGTTTCTTCGTAACGAAGTTCCGGATGGGCGTGGATTGTTCGTCGAAGGGTCTGAATTTCGCCGTGAGCGGCTTGGATTTCTGGGATCAGTTTCATGATGGAGTTGGTGATGCGTCTGTGCTTTAGCTTGCGTGGAATCGCTCGGGGCCACACTGGCCCGGGCACGGTAATAACCGATTCTACGCCGAAGGCATTTTTGGCGGCACCACGCAAGCTAACGGCAATCGACGTAATAGAATCCCGCATTGCTCTACTGCTCACAGCCTCCCTGGACGGATCGCCGATGAATGCTCCGACTGAACCTATTCGTGCCGTATGCCCGCATGATTGCCCCGACACTTGCGCGATGCGTGTGACGGTCGACGCTGGGCGCGCGATCAAGGTCGTCGCCGATCCAGAGCATCCTCCAACGCAAGGCGCGCTGTGCACCAAGGTCAGCCGCTATGCGGAGCGCGTGCATCATCCGCAAAGATTGACGACGCCGATGAAGCGCGTCGGCCGTAAAGGAGAGGGCCGCTTTGAGCAGATCAGTTGGGACGAGGCGTTCCAGCTCGCTGCTCGCCGGCTGTCCGCGATTGCGCGCCGCGCGCCGGAAGCGATCGTCCCATACAGCTACGCCGGCACGATGGGTTTGATTCAGGGCGATAGCATTGCGCAGCGGTTCTTCCACAAGCTCGGCGCATCGCAACTGGACCGTACAATCTGCGCGGCCGCCGGTACCGCCGGGCTGAAGTACACCTATGGCGCGAGCATTGGCATGCTCACCGAGTTTTTCGACGAAAGCGAACTCATCCTCATCTGGGGCTCGAATCCCATCGCGTCGAACCTGCATTTGTGGACGCGCGCCCAACAGGCCAAACGACACGGAGCGCGGCTAATCGCGATCGATCCGTACCGCTCGCTGACCGCGGAAAAATGCCATCAGCACATTGCCTTGAAACCCGGCACCGATGGCGCCCTGGCGCTCGGCATGATGAACGTGTTGATCACGGAAAATCTGCTCGATCGAGCGTACATCGAGGCCCACACATTAGGCTTCGAAAAGCTGAAGGCCCGCGCGTTGAGCTATTCGCCGTCGCGCGTTGCCGAAATTTGCGGCATTGATAAGCAGGTTATCGTCGATCTTGCACGACTTTACGGTGGCACTAAAAAGGCCGCGATCCGCATGAACTACGGCCTGCAACGGGTGCGTGGCGGCGGCAACGCCGTGCGCGCGATCGCGTGCCTGCCGTCGTTGACGGGTGCATGGCGCGAGCGAGCGGGTGGCGTGTTGCTGTCCTCGGGCGGTTGGGCGCCGGTCGACTCGCACGCGTTGCAGCGTCCGGACCTGATGCCCGGCTGGCCATCCACGGTAAGCCGCGTCATCAATATGAATGCGATCGGCGACGCCTTGCTCCATACCGGCGACGCCACGTTCGGCCCGAAAGTGGAAGCGATCGTCGTCTACAACTCGAATCCCGTGGCGGTGGCGCCAGATTCCGAGCGAGTCGCTGCGGGTTTCGCGCGGGAAGATCTGTTCACCATCGTGCTGGAGCACTTCCAGACCGACACCGCCGACTATGCCGATCTGCTCTTGCCGGCCACGACGCAACTTGAACACCTGGACGTCCACAAGTCGTACGGCCACACGCACGTGATGGTCAACCTGCCAGCAATCGCTCCAGTCGGTGACGCGCTCCCGAACACCGAGATTTTTCGCGGCTTTGCGCGTCACATGGGACTCGACGAGCCGGCGCTGTTCGAAAGCGACGAGACCGTGGCGCAGGCCGCGTTCCGCTGGCAAGACAAAACGCTCGAAGGCGTCGATTGGAAGACTTTGAAGCAAACGGGCTGGGCACGGCTGAAGCTGCCCGATGCGCCTTTCGCCGAAGGCGGTTTCCGAACGCCGTCGGGCAAATGCGAGTTCTACAGCGAGCGCCTCGCGCAGCAGGGACTCGACCCGTTGCCGGACTACCTGCCGCCTTACGAATCCGCCGACGGCTCACCAGAACTTGCGGCGCGCTATCCACTTGCCATGATCTCTCCGCCGGCCCGCAACTTCCTGAACAGCACTTTCGTGAACATCGAAAGCCTGCGTTCGACCGAAGGCGAGCCGCATCTCGACATGCATCCGGCCGACGCACAATCGCGAAACATCGTCGACGGCGATCAGGTGCGCATCTTCAACGACCGCGGCTCAATGCAGGCGCGCGTGCGCGTCACCGATAAAGCGCGCGAAGGGCTCGTGGTCGGCCTGTCGATCTGGTGGAAGAAGCTCGCTCCCGACGGCCGCAATGCCAATCAGGTCACCAGCCAGGCGCTCACCGATCTGGGCGGATCGGCAACTTTCTACGACTGTCTTGTCGAAGTCGAGCGCGTCTGAAACACGCTAAATCATCGCGCGGCGCTCCTCCTTCACGGGTTCGAGGCTGCAGTCTAACCAGGCCGCTTTTCGCGAATAGCAATGAGGTCCGCATGCTACGATGCGTTTTAGCACGACCATTCGAAAATAAAGGAGGAGACGCTGCATGGACAAAATCTGGCTGAAATCTTATCCGCCCGGCGTTCCCGCAGAGATCGACCCGAGCCGCTATTCGTCGGTGGGAGAACTGCTCGAAGAAGCCTTTCGCGAGCACCGCGCCAAACCGGCGTTCGTCTGCATGGGCAAGGAGATCAGCTACGGCGAGCTTGACGCGCTTTCGCGCAAGCTCGCAGCGTGGTTTCAGTCGAAGGGCCTTACCCGCGGCGCGCGCATCGCGATCATGATGCCGAACGTGCTGCAATATCCGGTGGCGCTTGCCGCCATTTTGCGCGCGGGCTATGTGGTCGTGAACGTCAACCCGCTCTATACCCCGCGTGAACTCGAGCATCAGCTCAAAGACAGCGGCGCGGAAGCGATCGTTCTGCTTGAGAACTTCGCGGTCACGCTACAGGCGATCGTACGCAACACCTCGATCAAGCATGTCGTGGTGGCCGCAATGGGCGACCTGATGGGGATCAAGGGCACGCTGGTGAATTTCGTTGTGCGCAAGGTGAAGAAGATGGTGCCGGCGTGGAGTCTGCCGGGTCACGTCAAATTCAACACTGCGATCGCGGAAGGCGGACGCCAGAGTTTCACACCGGTCCGGCAAGGTCCTGAAGACGTCGCTTTTCTCCAGTACACAGGCGGAACGACGGGCGTGGCCAAGGGCGCAACGCTGCTGCATCGGAACCTGATTGCCAACGTGCTGCAGTCGGAAATCTGGCTCGATCCGGTTCGCGCGAATCGCACGGATATCGATCAGTTCATCACGGTCGTTGCATTGCCGCTGTATCACGTGTTCGCGCTGACCGTGTGCGGGCTGCTGACGATTCGTACCGGCGGCCTTGGCGTGCTGATTCCGAATCCGCGCGACATTGCGGGCATGGTCAAGGCGCTGGAAGGCTATCCGATCACGACCATTCCCGCCGTCAACACGCTGTACAACGCGCTGTTGAACAGCCCGGATTTTCATAAGCTCGATTTTTCGAAGCTGATCGCCGCGAACGGCGGCGGTATGGCCGTCCAGGAAGCTGTGGCCAAGCGCTGGTACGAGCAGACGTATACGCCGATCATCGAAGGATATGGGTTGTCGGAAACGTCGCCGTGCGTGACCTGCAATCCGGTCACCGTCACCGAATACAGCGGAACGATCGGCTTGCCGTTGCCGTCGACCGAAATCTCGATTCGTGACGACGAGGGCAACGAAGTGCCGCTCGGCCAGCCGGGCGAAATCTGCATCCGCGGCCCGCAGGTGATGGCCGGCTACTGGAACCGGCCGGATGAAACGGCGAAAGTGATGACGCCGGACGGCTTCTTCAAATCGGGCGATGTCGGGCTGATGAACGAGGGTGGCTTCGTCAAGATCGTCGACCGTAAGAAAGACATGATTCTGGTGTCCGGCTTCAACGTCTATCCGAATGAAATCGAAGACGTGGTCGCCAAGCTGCCGGGCGTGTTCGAAGTCGCCGCAGTGGGCGTGCCAGACCAGCATTCGGGCGAAGCTGTGAAGCTGTTCGTCGTCAGGAAGGATCAGGCGCTCACCGATGCCGACATCTTCGCGTACTGCAAACAGCAGTTGACCGGCTACAAGCGGCCGAAGATCGTCGAATTCCGCACCGAACTGCCGAAGAGCAACGTCGGCAAGATTCTGCGCCGCGAGTTACGCGACGGGCGGGCGTAGGCGGATCGCTCGCTGATCAAGCACGAAGACGACACGAAGTAGCGAGTAAACCGAAAAGGGCCGGCAGACGAAAGTCTGCCGGGCCTTCTCTTTTGCGCAGCCACTACGAAAACCGCCGGCAGCGCGCACCATAAAAAAAGGCGCCCGAAGGCGCCTTTGAGGCAAACTGCTTTGTTACGACTTATTAGAACTTGTGGCGGATACCGACGCGAGCCGTGAACTGGTTCTGGTTCGACGAACCCGTCAGGCCGTTGATGCCTGCCGTTGCGTCGACCACAGCGCCAGTAGCGGTGACCGTGTCGCCCAGAGCGTGTTGGTACACACCCGTCACGTACACGTCGGTACGCTTGGACAGGAAGTAGTCCACGCCAACTGCGCCTTGGTGGTACTGAGCACGCGAATTGCCGTTGATTTCCGCGCCGCGCGTGTAGTCATACGCTGCGCCGATCAGCAATGCCGGGGTCAACTGATACTTGAAGTTCACTTCCGCGTTGTTGAACGTAGCCGACTGACCCTTGAACGGCGATGCGAACGAAGCGCCCAGGTTGCCGAAGCGGATGTTCGAGTACGTCAGGCCAACCGTTGCCGCGCCGAACGTGTACGCGCCGCCTGCACCGACGACCTGGTACGTGTTAGCCGATGCGTAGCCTGCGTAGACCGGGGACGTCACAGCGAAATTTGCGGCGGCCGTCGGCGTGGCCGGCGTGTTCGTTGCGATCGTACCGCCGTTGTTGAACAGGCCACCCGAAGCTGCCGGGCTGCGTGCGTTCAAGTAGCCAACGCCCAAGACGAGGGGACCGTTGTTGTAGCCAGCGCCCAACGACCAGATCTGGTTCGACGTGACGTTGCCGGCGATGCCGCCGAAGCTGTACGTGCCGCCGAACGTCAGGCCGTTGTAGTTCGCGCTCGTGTACTTGACCGTATTGTTGGTGCGGTACGAGTTGTTGAAGTTGTCGAGGTCGCCCGGGTGAGCAGCGATGTAGCCGCCCCATTGGTCACCGACTTCCAGCGGGCCAACATAGTCGACGACGGAGTCGTACTGACGACCCAGCGTGACCGTACCGAACTGGCTCGACAGGCCGACGTAAGCTTGACGACCGAACATCAGGCCGCCTTGACCCAGCTTGCCGTTGTTCACGTCAAAGCCGTTTTCCAACACGAAGATTGCCTTCAGACCGCCGCCCAGATCTTCCGTGCCGCGCAGGCCGAAACGCGAACCTTGCAGAACGCCGCTGGACAGGTTGTACAGGTGCTTGCCACCCGAATTTGTGTTGACGTTGAAGCCTTCGTCAATGATACCGTACAAGGTCACGCTGCTCTGAGCATGTGCGACGCCTGCGAATGCGCCCAGTGCTGCGAGAGCGAGAAGCGACTTTTTCATCGAATGATCTCCAAGGATTACGAATCTTTTGTACAAGGCAAAATATTTATCTAGCGTTGAGGCCTTGCTTGTCCAACTTCGCGAGAAGTTGCACGTAATGTAACAAAAGGCATACATGGCACAAAGAAAAAGGAGGGGTGCGGCAACGCGCCTGTTTCGTTTACGCAACATGGTCTAAAATCATCAATTGGCCGCCGGATCCGTGCGGCTTGAAGGTTTCCGTGAAGCCGGTTTTTGCCGCAAGGCCTTGTCGAGTGGACCTGGCGCATCGACGAGACGGCTGTCGAATGAGGGAGTGCTGAATGTTTCTGGACGAGTTGATTAGCGAGTTTGATCGGGGTTTACGCTCAATGACCGGCGTGTCGCGGATGAGTCGTCCGTTGCCGGTTCCGCAAGAATCCGCGGTGAGCGAACCGGCGCCCGAACTTTCACCGGCGGAGCGCGCGCACGCGGCTGGATTGATGCGCGTGAATCACGTCGGCGAGGTTTGCGCCCAGGCGCTCTATCAGGCCCAGAAACTCGCGACCAAATCGCCTTCCTTGAGAGCGGTGTTCAACCGCGCCGCGATCGAGGAAGAAGATCATCTCGCGTGGACTTTCAAACGCCTTGAGGCACTCGACTCGCGTCCCAGTCTGTTGAACCCGCTCTGGTATACCGGCGCATTGGCGATCGGCCTCGCGGCAGGGCGCTTGGGCGACCGTGTCAGCCTCGGCTTCATGGCCGAAACCGAGCGTCAGGTTGAGCAGCATCTCGACAGCCATCTGGACGAGCTGCCGGCAGCCGACCACGAGTCGCGCGCGATCGTCGAACAGATGCGAGTGGACGAGGCGGAACACGGCAAGGCCGCGATGGAAGCCGGCGGCCTCGAGCTGCCGTTTCCCGCGCGCGCACTGATGCGCGCCGCGTCTAAAGTCATGACGCGCACCGCCTATTACATATAAGTTAAAGCCCTCCGTTCACGTACCGCCCGAAGGTGGGACGGCGCATCGCGCACCGCCCACCTGAAGTACCGGAAACGCCATCCGACACCTCCCGCTCCCGCTTCACGATCTCTTAAATTCCGCGCCTTTCCCCCGCACTTTTCACGTATCACCTTCACAAGTTGCACTAGCTCATTCATTTATAACGGTTTTCCGTTTTTATGCCTGACGTGAAGGAGTCGCGCTAAGTCCTTGTTCTAACAAACAAAATTCACCGGAAAAGCGCGCATCTCCCTTGACCCGTGTTTAGCGTTCCTCTAAAGTGGGAGACAGTGTGAGAAAGTGTATTTTTGTGTGATCTCGCACGCAGTTTCGGGTAGATTTTTACGGGTCGGGTAGCCGGCGCGCAAATGCGTCGCGAAAGCAACCAGGTGGCATCTGACCAGAGTAAGTGCTTTGCATGGGACCAGAGTAAGCGCTAAAGCGCCAACTCTGGTCGACAGTTGAAGCGCCCAACTCGGGTCGACAGGGGAGAGCGAAGTGTTCCAAGGGGCGTCGGCGCTGACGCTCGATGCGAAAGGGCGGATGTCTATTCCCTCTCGATATCGGGATGCGCTGCAGACACAGGCAGAGGGCCGGGTGACGATCACCAAGCACCCGGACGGCTGCCTGTTGCTCTTTCCGCGCCCGGAGTGGGAAATCTTTCGCGACAAGGTCGACAAGCTGCCCATGAACGCGACCTGGTGGAAGCGCATTTTTCTCGGCAACGCAATGGACGTGGATATGGACGGCGCAGGGCGCGTGCTCGTGTCGCCGGAATTGCGCACGGCTGGCGGGCTGGAAAAAGAAGTGACCTTGCTCGGCATGGGTCGTCACTTCGAGTTGTGGGATGCACAAACCTACGCCGCGAAGGAACAGGCGGCTATGGCCGAGGGCATGCCCGACGCGTTAAAAGATTTCACGTTCTGATCGCGGTTTACATATATGGCGCCTGCGATGGGAAACGAATTGCAGCATCGCACGGTGCTGCTGGAAGAAGCGGTTCAAGCGCTGGTCACGCGTGCGGACGGCGTGTATGTGGACGGCACGTTCGGGCGCGGTGGGCACAGCCGCCTGGTGCTGGAGAAGCTGGCTGAATCGGGGCGTCTGATCGCTTTCGACAAAGACCCGCTGGCCATCGCCACGGCGCTGCAGATTGCTGATCCGCGCTTTGGCATCGTGCACGAGAGTTTTGCTTCACTGCGCACCGCGATTGCGGAGCGCGGCGTAGGACGGGTGTCGGGTGTTTTGCTGGATCTGGGCGTGTCGTCGCCGCAAGTCGACGATCCGGAGCGGGGCTTCAGCTTCCGCGCCGACGGCCCGCTCGACATGCGGATGGACCCGACGCGCGGCGAATCGGCGGCTGACTGGCTGGCGCGGGCCACGGTGCAGGAATTGACGGAGGTGATACGAGATTATGGGGAAGAACGGTTTGCTTTTCAGATTGCAAAGGCGCTTGTTGCTCGCCGGGCAGAGTCCGACCGTCTTGGGCCTCTCGTCAGCACGGGCGAGCTTGCCCAAATCGTGGCTAACGTCGTCAAAACCCGTGAGAAGGGCAAGGATCCGGCAACCCGCACCTTTCAAGCTATACGGATTCACATCAATCAAGAGCTTGCGGAGCTGCAAGTCGTTTTAGAAGCAGCGTTGTCGCTGTTGGAGCAAGGGGGGCGGCTGGTGGTCATCAGCTTTCATTCGCTCGAAGACCGAATCGTCAAGCGATTCATGCAGGCGCACGCGAGTACGCCCGCGGTGGATCGCCGTCTGCCGATTCGCGCAGTCGATCTGCCGAGCCCTCCGCTCAAAATCATCGGCCGCGTGTTTGCAAGCGACGCTGAAGTCGCCGCGAACCCGCGCGCCCGTTCTGCCGTGATGCGCGTGGCGGAGCGGATCGCACCATGAACCGCCTCAATATTTTCCTGCTGATCATCGTGATGGGCTGCGCCTTGTCTGTCGTCAACGCTACCAATCAGCAGCGTCAGATCTTTATCCAGTTGCAGCGCGCTCAATCGCAGGAGCGCCAGCTGCAGCAGGACTATTCGCAACTTCAATATCAGCAGAGCGCGCTGTCGAAAACGTCGCGCATCGAGAATATCGCCACTGATTCCCTGAAGATGCAATCGGTCACCACCGGCCGCACGCAATACCTCACGCTCGATCCGGGCGCGGCGAAAGCGGAAGATGCGCCGATCCCGACTTCCGGCCCGGCATCGGCGCCGGCGGCGAACCGTCGCGGAGGCGTGCGATGAAAAAATCGTCGGCTCGCAAGAGCGTGGCTTTCTCGGCCAATCCGATCCTGTCGGTGCGTCTGCCGATGTGGCGTTCCAAACTCGTCGTGTTCCTGCTGTTCATGGCGTTCGTCGCGCTCACCGCGCGCGCCTTCTGGATCCAGGGCCCCGGCAACGCGTTCTATCAGAAGCAGGGGGAAATCCGCTATCAGCGCCGGCTTGAGTTGCCGGCCACGCGCGGCAAAATTCTCGACCGCAACGGTCTCGTGCTGGCCACGAGTCTGCCGGTACGCGCGATCTGGGCGATTCCCGAATCGGTGCCGGACGACCTCGGCGCGGACAAGCTGACGTCGCTCGGCAAGCTGCTCGGCATGACCAACAAGGAACTGCGCGCCAAGCTCTCGGAAGACAAGAACTTCGTCTACGTAAAGCGCCAAGTGCCGGTGGACGTTGCCGCGAAAGTCACCGCGCTGGACATCCCCGGCATTTACGCGCGCGACGAGTACAAGCGCTTCTATCCGGAAGGCGAGATCACGGCCCACCTGATCGGCTTCACCAATGTGGAAGACGAAGGCCAGGAAGGCGTCGAGCTCGGCGACCAGAAGCTGCTCGCCGGCATGTCGGGCAGCCGTCGTGTGATCAAGGACCGCATGGGCCACATCATCGAGGATGTGGACGAGCAGGTCGTGCCGCACAACGGCCAGGACGTGGATCTCTCGATCGACAGCAAGATTCAGTACATCGCGTATACGAACCTGAAGGCGGCCGTCGAGAAATTCAAGGCGAAGGCCGGCGCGGCGATGGTAATTGACGTGCGCACGGGCGAAGTGCTGGCGCTCGTCAATTACCCGACGTACAACCCGAACGACCGTTCACACCTGACCGGCGATCAGTTGCGCAACCGCATCCTGACCGACACGTTCGAGCCCGGCTCGATCATGAAGCCGTTCACGGTCTCGCTCGCGCTCGATCTGCACCGCGTCACGCCGACTACACTGGTTGATACAGGCGGCGGCCGCTTCGTGCTCGACGGTGCGCCGATTACCGACGACAGCGCGTTCGGCGTGCTGACGGTGGGCGGCGTGATCCAGAAGTCGAGCAACATCGGCGCGACGAAGATCGCCATGCAGCTCAAGCCCGAAGAGATGTGGAACATGTACACCAGCATCGGTCTCGGCCAGGCGCCGAAGGTCGGTTTCCCGGGCGCGGCGGCTGGCCGTCTGCGTCCGTGGAAGAGCTGGCGCCGCATCGAGCAGGCGACCATGTCGTACGGCTACGGTCTGTCGGTGTCGCTGTTCCAGTTGGGCCGTGCTTACACCGCGATCGCACATGACGGCGAGATCATGCCGGTGTCGATCTTCCGCACGCCTGGCGATCAGCCGGCCACGGGGCCGCAGATCTTCGCGCCGACCACCGCTCGCCAGGTGCGCGCCATGCTCGAAACCGTCACGGCGCCGGGCGGCACGTCGCCCGATGCGGCGGTGCCGGGCTATCGCGTCGGCGGCAAGAGCGGTACGGCGTACAAGCACGGCGCGCACGGCTACGACCACTCCAAATATCGCGCTTCGTTCGTCGGCATGGCGCCGATGCCGAATCCGCGCATCGTCGTGGCCGTCTCGGTCGACGAACCGACGGCGGGCAGCCACTTCGGCGGTCAGGTGTCGGGTCCGGTGTTCTCCAGCATCGTCGGCGACACGCTGCGCTCGTTGAATGTGCCGCCGGACATGCCGGTCAAGCAAATGGTGGTGTCGGACGATTCGGCACCGGCCGCGCCGACCGCGGCCGCCACGCCTGCGACGGTCAAGAAACTCTCCACCAGCGCCGGCGCGAAGAAGATGACGATTTCCGCGAATGCGAAAAGCCATCCGGGAGTCGTGCGATGAGCATGTTGCGGAAGAACCATCCCGCGCAACGGCAGATCGCCGACGCCCTCGCCTGGCTGCACGCTCACGCGAAGCCGGCGGCGCATCTGCACGCCGACACGCGCTCACTCGCGGCCGGCGACGCGTTTTTCGCCTACGCGGTGGAGGGCGCGGACAACCGCCCGTTCATCGACGGCGCGATCGAACGTGGCGCCGCCGTGCTGGTTCAGCCCGAAGGCTTCAGCGGCGCGATCGATCCGTCGACCACGCTGGCCGTGCCGGCGTTGAACGAACTCGCCGGTTCCATCGCGAGCGGCTGGTACAACGATCCGAGCGACGGCATGCTGACGGTCGGCATCACCGGTACGAACGGCAAGACCTCGTGCAGCCAGTGGATTTCGGCGGCGCTGACGGCGCTCGGCACGCGCTGCGCGATCATCGGCACGCTCGGCACCGGGTTGCCGGGCCAACTCGTGCACACCGGCTTCACAACGCCCGATGCGCCGCAACTGCAACGCAGTCTCGCGCAATTGCGCGATGCGGGCGCGCAGGCGGTGGCCATGGAAGTGTCGTCGCACGCACTGCACCAGGGGCGCGTGAACGGCACGGCGTTCGACATCGCCGTATTCACGAATCTCACGCAAGACCATCTCGACTATCACCACACGTTCGAAGCCTATGAAGCCGCCAAGGCGCGTCTGTTCGCCTGGCCGGAACTGCGCGCGGCCGTGATCAACCGCGACGATGCCGCCGGCCGCCGATTGCTCGCCAGCACGCAGGGTCACGCACGCACGATCGCCTACGGCCTGGACGACACGATGCAGGATGCGCCGCAAGCCGACGCGCTTCTGCTCGCTTCGAACGTGCGCGCCACCGCCACGGGCACGGCGTTCCATCTGAGCACCTCGGATTGGGGCGACGCCGATGTCGAAGTGCAAACGCTCGGTGCGTTCAACGTCAGCAATCTGCTCGGCGTGCTGGGCGCATTGCTCGCCGCCGACGTGCCGTTCGACGCCGCCGTGGCCGAACTCGCAAAGCTGGAGTCGGTGAACGGCCGCATGCAGCGTCTCGGCGGCCGCTTGCAGAACGACGAACCGCTCGTCGTGATCGATTACGCGCACACGCCGGACGCACTGGAAAAGACGCTCGAAGCGCTGCGCCCGATGGCGACCGCGCGCGGCGGCGAACTGATCTGCATGTTCGGCTGCGGCGGCGACCGCGACGCCACCAAGCGTCCGCTGATGGGCGCGATCGCCGAGAAGATCGCCGACGGCGTCGTAGTGACCAGCGACAACCCGCGCAGCGAAGATCCGCAATCGATCATCGAGCAAATCGCGGCGGGCATGAAAGACGCGTCGAAGGCACGCCGTATCGAGGACCGCGCGAGCGCGATTCTGCAAGCGATCCGCAGCGCCGCGCGCGAAGACGTCATCGTGCTGGCCGGCAAGGGGCACGAAGCAACACAGGAAATCATGGGCAAGAAACGCGCTTTCTCCGATCAGGACCACGCTCGCCTCGCGCTGGCCGCGCGCGCGACGCAAGCACGCGGAGGTGGCGAATGAGCATGTTCTCGCTGCGTGAAGCCGCCGCTTTGATCACGGGCGCAACCGTGCTGGGTGACGACGGCGTCACGTTCGAACGCGTCTCGACCGACAGCCGCAGCGCGGGCCCGGGTGATCTATTCATCGCGATCAAGGGCGATCGGTTCGACGCGCATGACTTTCTGCCGGACGTCGCCGCGCGCAACGTGACGGCTGTTCTCGTCACGCGCACGCCGCAAGAGTGGCATGTGCCGGCGCTCAAAGTCACCGACACGCGCGTGGGTCTCGGCGCGCTCGCACGCGGCTGGCGCCGCAAGTTCAGCATGCCGCTCGTCGCCGTGACGGGCAGCAACGGCAAGACCACGGTCAAGGAAATGATCGCGTCGATCTTCGCCGCCGCGGTCGGCGCCGACGCGCGTCTCGCGACCGTGGGTAACTTCAACAACGACATCGGCTTGCCGCTCACGCTGTTCCGTCTGCACGCAGAACATCAATTGGCGGTAGTCGAACTCGGCATGAACCATCCGGGCGAAACCTCGGAGCTCGCGAAAATCGCCGAGCCGACGGTCGCCGTGGTGAACAACGCGCAGCGCGAGCATCAGGAATTCATGGCAACGGTTGAAGCCGTCGCGCTCGAACACGCCAGCGTAATTCATGCGCTGTCGCCGGAAGGCGTCGCGGTGTTCCCGGCCGACGACGCCTACGCAAGCATCTGGCGCGTGGCCGCAACCGGCAACCGCATCATGGACTTCGCGCTGAACTCCGCCGAACGGACCACTGAAGCGGCGGTAAAAGGCACGTTCGCGGGCAAGGTCTTGAGCATCGACACGCCGGCAGGCCAAGTCGAAGTCACACTGCAAGTGCTCGGCGACCACAACGCGCACAACGCCTTGGCCGCAACATCCGCAGCGTTGGCCGCGGGCGTTTCGCTCGACGCGATCAAGCGCGGTCTCGAATCGTTCGGCGCCGTGAAGGGCCGCTTGCAGGTCAAGCAGGCGGCGCTCGGCACGCTAGCCGGCGCCACCGTCATCGACGACACCTATAACGCCAATCCCGATTCGATGCGCGCCGCGATCGACGTGCTCGCCTCACGTGCCGCGCCGCGCGTGCTGGTGATGGGCGACATGGGTGAAGTCGGCGACAACGGTCCGGCGTTTCACCGCGAAATCGGCGCATACGCCAAGGAACGCGGTATCGACGCGCTGTACGCCATGGGCGACGCCTCGCGCGACGCCTGCACGGCGTATGGCGCCGACGCGCATCACGTCGCCGACATCGGCACGCTGGTCGCGCAATTGCAGCAGGCCGGTTTCGGTCCTGCCGCAACGCTTCTCGTGAAAGGCTCGCGCTTCATGCAGATGGAGCGCGTGGTGGACGCCGTAACGAGTCCACAACCCAACGCAGCGGGCAGTACGCCCGCCGCACATTGAAATAGAAGGACCGAAGCATGCTACTGGCGCTGGCGCAATGGCTGCAGAATGACGCAAGCTTCTTGCGCGTGTTCAGTTATCTGACTTTCCGTGCGGTGATGGCGACCATCACCGCACTGCTGATCGGGCTCGTCTGCGGCCCGGCGGTGATTCGCAAGCTGACCGCCATGAAGGTGGGTCAAGCCGTTCGTAAAGACGGCCCGCAAACTCACCTGATCAAATCCGGCACGCCGACCATGGGCGGCGTGCTGATTCTGCTCGGCATTGCCGTGGCCACGCTGCTGTGGGCCGATCTGACCAATCGCTTCATCTGGATCGTGATGCTCGTCACGTTCGGTTTCGGTGTGATCGGCTGGGTCGACGATTACCGCAAGGTGGTCTACAAGGATCCGCGCGGCATGTCATCGCGCGAAAAATATTTCTGGCAGTCGGTGATCGGGCTGTTCGCGGCGGTGTATCTCGCGTTCAGCGTGTCCGAAGCGAGCAATGTGCGCGTGTTCGACCTGTTCATGGCGTGGGTGCGCAGCGGTTTGTCGATGGGCTTGCCGGCGCGCGCCGACCTGATGCTGCCGTTCGTCAAATCGATCAGCTATCCGCTCGGGGTGTGGGGCTTCATCGTGCTGACGTATCTGGTGATCGTCGGCGCGAGCAACGCGGTCAACCTCACCGACGGTCTCGACGGTCTCGTGATCATGCCGGTCGTGCTGGTCGGCGCGTCGCTCGGTGTGTTCGCCTACGTGATGGGCAGCTCGGTCTACTCGAAATACCTGCTGTTTCCGCATATCGCCGGCGCGGGCGAACTGCTGATCTTCTGTTCGGCGATGGGCGGGGCAGGGCTCGCATTCCTCTGGTTCAACACGCACCCGGCGCAGATGTTCATGGGCGACGTTGGCGCGCTCGCGCTCGGCGGCGCGCTCGGCACGGTGGCGGTGATCGTGCGTCAGGAAATCGTGCTCTTCATCATGGGCGGCATTTTCGTTGCGGAAACGCTCTCCGTGATGTTGCAGGTCACCTGGTTCAAGTTCACCAAGCGCCGTTTCGGCGAAGGGCGGCGTCTCTTCAAGATGGCGCCGCTGCATCACCACTTCGAATTGTCGGGTTGGAAGGAAACGCAGGTGGTCGTGCGCTTCTGGATCATCACGTTGATGTTGTGTCTCTTTGGTTTGTCCACGCTCAAGTTGCGTTAAGCAGGTATTAGGGGAAGCAGGCGATGTTCGGCGAGAAGTTTCGGGATCGGCAAAAGCCGATGGTGCTCGTGCTGGGACTGGGTGAATCCGGTCTCGCCATGGCGCGCTGGTGCGCGCGGCACGGCTGTCGGCTGCGTGTGGCCGATACGCGCGAAGTGCCGCCGAACCTGTCCGCGCTGGAAGCGCACGGCATCGACGCCGCATTCGTCGGCGGCCCGTTTTCGCCGGTGCTGCTCGAAGGCGTCGAACTCGTCGCCATTAGCCCCGGCTTGTCGCCGCTTGCCGCTGACCTGTTGCCGCTGATCTCCGCTGCGCGCGAGCAAGGCATCCCCGTGTGGGGCGAACTCGAGCTGTTCTCGCAAGCGTTGAAAACGCTCGGCGAAAGCGGCTACGCGCCGAAGGTGATCGCGATTACCGGCACCAACGGCAAGACGACGACCACGAGCCTGATCGGCCTGCTGTGCGAACGCGCCGGCAAGAAGGTCGCGGTGGCCGGCAATATCAGCCCGGCGCTGCTCGACAAACTCTCGGAAACAATCGACAACACCGCGTTGCCCGACGTGTGGGTGCTGGAGCTGTCGAGCTTCCAGTTGGAAACCGCGCACACGTTTTCGCCGGATGCGGCGGTCGTGCTCAACATCACCCAGGATCACCTGGACTGGCACGGCGGTCTCGACGCATATGCCGCCGCAAAGGGCCGTATTTTCGGTACACAGACGGTGCGCGTGCTGAATCGCGACGACTCGCGCGTCATGAAGCTGGCGCCGCCGGAAGACAGCG
Source organism: Paraburkholderia sp. FT54 (assembly GCF_031585635.1). NCBI lineage: Bacteria > Pseudomonadati > Pseudomonadota > Betaproteobacteria > Burkholderiales > Burkholderiaceae > Paraburkholderia > Paraburkholderia sp. FT54. The sequence goes on from NZ_CP134195.1 coordinate 444,238, forward strand.
AAGCCGAGATGGTCACGTTCGGCGTCACCGAGCCGAAGAACGACGGCGACTACGGCCTGCTGCGCGACAACGGCATGGTCTGGCTCGTCGAGGCGCACGATCGCGACGCGAGCGACGAACCCGTGCCGAAGCGCCGTCGCAAGAACGAAGTGGCGACGCCGCCGAACATCGCGCTAAAGCGTCTGATGCCCGCGGACGCCTTGCGCATTCGCGGCCTGCACAACGCCGCCAATGCGCTCGCCGCCTACGCACTCGCGCGCGCAATCGGCCTGCCGGGCGCGCCGCTGCTGCACGGTCTGCGCGAATATCACGGCGAGCCGCATCGTGTGGAATTGATCGCGTCGATCGACGGTATCGACTATGTGGACGACAGCAAAGGCACCAATGTCGGCGCGACGGTTGCCGCGATCGACGGTCTCGCGCAGCGCATCGTGCTGATCGCCGGCGGCGATGGCAAGGGCCAGGATTTCGAGCCGCTCGCCGCACCGGTCATGCGCTGGTGCCGCGCCGTGATGCTGATCGGCCGTGACGCGCCGCAGATTCGTGCCGCGCTGGAAGACACCGGCATCGCCATGACGGATCACGCCACGCTCGAAGAAGCGACGCGCGCCGCAACCGCGCTGGCGCAACCGGGCGACGCCGTGTTGTTGTCACCGGCTTGCGCGAGCTTCGACATGTTCAAGGGTTACGCACACCGCGCCGCGGTATTCCGCAGCACGGTAGAAGACATCGCAGCCGAACGGGGGACGATGATATGAGCTGGTCGGAACGTTTCGGGTCGCGTCACGCTGCTGCCGGCGACGCAGCAGGTTCGGGTGGTTCGGTGCGCGTCGGCGGCCGCACGGGTGGCAGCGGTCTCGCGAGCGCCGTCAACGGTGTGCGTCCGCTACGCTCGCGCATGCTCGACTACGATCATTCGCTGCTGTGGGTGGTCGTCGCGCTGCTGGGTCTCGGCGTGGTGATGGTGTATTCGGCGTCGATCGCCATGCCCGATTCGCCGAAGTACGCGTCGTATCGCGACTACGCGTTCCTCGTGCGCCAGATCATCTTTGTGGTGATGGGCTCGGTGATCGGTATCGTGTCGTTCCGCATTCCGATCGCGACGTGGGACAAGTACGCGCCGAAGCTGTTTCTGATTTCGCTGGTTGCGCTGGTGATCGTGCTGATCCCGCACGTCGGCAAGGGCGTGAACGGCGCGCGCCGCTGGATTCCGCTCGGCATCACGAACATGCAGCCGTCGGAAATCATGAAGCTCGCGGTGACCATTTACGCGGCGAACTACACGGTGCGCAAGCAGGAATACATGCACAGCTTCGCCAAAGGCTTTTTGCCGATGGCCGTCGCCGTGGGTCTCGTCGGCGCATTGCTGCTGCTCGAGCCGGACATGGGCGCGTTCATGGTGATCGCGGCGATCGCGATGGGCGTGCTGTTTCTCGGCGGCGTGAACGGCAAGCTGTTCGGCGGCCTCGTGGCAACCGCGGTCGGCACGTTCAGTCTGCTGGTGTGGGCGTCTCCGTGGCGTCGCGAGCGGATTTTCGCGTACCTCGATCCGTGGGACGACCGTTACGCACAGGGCAAGGCTTATCAATTGACGCACTCGTTGATCGCGTTCGGCCGCGGCGAGTGGTTCGGCGTGGGCCTCGGCGGCAGCGTCGAGAAGCTCAACTATCTGCCGGAAGCGCATACCGACTTCATCCTCGCGGTGATCGGCGAGGAACTCGGGTTTGTCGGCGTGCTGGTGGTGATCCTGATGTTCTACTGGATCGTGCGCCGCTCGTTCGAGATCGGCCGTCAGGCGCTCGCACTCGACCGCACGTTCGCGGGTCTGGTCGCGAAGGGCATCGGCATCTGGTTCGGCGCGCAGACCTTCATCAACATGGGCGTGAACCTCGGCTTGCTGCCGACCAAGGGTCTCACGTTGCCGCTCGTCAGTTATGGCGGCTCGGGCATTGTGCTGAATTGCGTCGCCATTGCGGTGCTGATGCGTGTCGACTACGAGAACCGGGTGCTCATGCGCGGAGGGAAAGTATGACCGCCCTGCCGCAACGCACGCTGATGGTGATGGCCGGCGGCACCGGGGGACATGTGTTCCCGGGGCTCGCGGTCGCTCATCTGATGCAGGCGTGGGGCTGGAAGGTCGTATGGCTCGGCAATCCCGCGGGCATGGAAGCGACGCTGGTGCCGAAGCACGGCATCCCGATGGAATACGTGCGCTTCGGCGGACTGCGCGGCAAGGGCATGAAGACCAAGCTGATGCTGCCGGTCAATCTCCTGCGCGCCTGCACGCAAAGCCTCTCTGTGCTGCGTCGCGTGAAGCCGGACGTCGTGCTCGGCATGGGCGGCTACATCACGTTTCCGGCCGGCCTGATGACCGCGTTGAGCGGCCGTCCGCTGGTGCTGCATGAACAGAATTCGATTGCGGGTCTCGCGAACAAGGTGCTCGCGAAACTCGCCAAGCGCGTGCTGGTCGCATTCCCGAATGCGTTGCCGCATGGCGAATGGACGGGAAATCCAATTCGTGCGGAACTTGCTGGCGCAATGGCACCCAAAGCACGCTACGCGCAACGCTGCGGTCCGTTGAATGTACTCGTGGTGGGCGGCAGTCTCGGCGCGGCGGCATTGAATGAAGTCGTGCCGCGGGCGGTGGCCTTGCTTGCGCCGAACGAACGGCCGCGCATCGTGCATCAGGCGGGCGCAAAGCACATCGAGGCGCTGCGCGAGAACTACGCGGCAGCCGGTTTGCAAACAGGCGCCGATGTCGAACTCGTGCCGTTCATCGACGACATGACGAGCGCCTACGCGAACGCGGACCTGGTGATTTGCCGGTCCGGCGCGATGACGGTGTCCGAGATTTCAGCAGTAGGCGTGGCGGCATTCTTCGTGCCGTTCCCGTATGCAGTGGACGATCACCAAACTACTAATGCAGCGTTCCTCGCCGACAACGGCGCGGCGCTGGTCGTGCAGCAACGCGATCTGTCGGCGGAAACCCTCGCTGACTGGTTGCGCAGCCAGACGCGAGCAACCCTCGCGGAGATGGCGGAGCGTTCGCGCTCGCTCGCGAAACCCGACGCCACGGAACAGGTCGCGCAGATTTGCGCGACCGTGGCGGGTTCGATTTCGGGCGCGAGCCCAGAAGGAAAGCAATGAAACACATCGTCAAACACATTCATTTTGTCGGCATCGGCGGTGTCGGCATGAGCGGCATCGCGGAGGTGTTGGTCAACCTCGGCTATCAGGTGAGCGGCTCGGATCTCACGAGCAACGCGATCACCGATCGCCTCGCCGCACTCGGCGCGCGGATCGCGATCGGTCACGCGGCGGAGAACATCGAAGGCGCGAACGCGGTGGTCGTTTCCACGGCCGTGCGTAGCGACAATCCGGAAGTGCTGGCCGCGCGTCATCGGCGCATTCCGATCGTGCCGCGCGCGGTGATGCTCGCGGAACTGATGCGCCTGAAGCAGGGCATCGCGATTGCCGGCACGCATGGCAAGACCACGACCACCTCGCTGGTGGCGAGCGTGCTCGCGGCGGGCGGACTGGATCCGACCTTCGTGATTGGCGGCCGCCTGATCAGCGCGGGCGCGAATGCACGCCTGGGCACGGGCGACTTCATCGTCGCGGAAGCCGACGAGTCGGATGCGTCGTTCCTGAATCTGTTCCCGGTGATCGAAGTCATCACGAATATCGACGCCGATCATATGGACACCTACGGCCACGACTTCGCGCGGCTCAAGCAGGCGTTCATCGAATTCACGCACCGTCTGCCGTTCTACGGTATCGCGGTTCTGTGCGTGGACGATCCGAACGTGAAGGAAATTCTGCCGTTCGTGTCCAAGCCGATCATCCGCTACGGCTTCGCGCCGGATGCGCAGGTGCGCGCGGTCAACGTCAAAGCGCACGACGGCAAGATGCATTTCACGGCCATGCGCGAAGACGCGGCGCCGATCGACATCGTGTTGAACCTGCCGGGTGAGCACAACGTACAGAATGCTTTGGCCGCAATTGCAATTGCGACTGAACTTGAAGTGAAAGATGCCGATATCCAGCGAGCGCTGGCGGATTTTAACGGCGTCGGTCGACGCTTCCAGCGCTACGGTGAAGTGCCGGTCGTGACCGAAGGCAAAACGAGCGGTGCCTACACGCTGGTCGACGACTACGGTCATCACCCGGTCGAGATGGCAGCGACAGTGGCGGCGGCGCGCGGCGCATTTCCGGGCCGGCGTCTGGTGCTGGCGTTCCAGCCGCACCGCTTCACGCGTACGCGTGATTGCTTCGAGGATTTTGTGAAAGTGCTGTCGACCGTCGACGCGCTCGTGCTGACCGAAGTCTATTCGGCCGGCGAAGCGCCGATCGTCGCCGCGGACGGCCGCGCGTTGGCGCGCGCGCTGCGGGTGGCGGGCAAGGTCGAACCGGTGTTTGTCGATACGGTGGATGAAGTGCCGGACGCGCTCTCAGCAGTGGTGCGCGACGGCGATGTGGTGATCACGATGGGCGCGGGTTCGATCGGCGGTGTGCCGGGTCGCCTCGCGCAGGAAACGAAGGTGTGAGCGAAATGAGCAGTATCGACCCGAAACAATTCGGCAAAGTGGCAGTACTGCTCGGTGGGGATTCCGCCGAGCGCGAGGTGTCGCTCAATTCCGGCCGCCTGGTGTTGCAAGGTCTGCGCGACGCCGGCGTCGACGCGCATCCGTTTGATCCGGCCGAGCGTCCGCTCGCCGCATTGAAGGAAGAAGGTTTTGTGCGCGCGTTCAACGCGCTGCATGGCGGCTATGGCGAGAACGGCCAGATTCAGGGCGCGCTCGATTTTTACGGCATCAAGTACACGGGTAGCGGCGTGCTCGGCTCGGCGCTCGGTCTGGACAAGTTCCGCACCAAGCTCGTGTGGCAGCAACTCGGCATTCCCACGCCGCCGTTCGAAGCGGTGCTGCGCGGCGACGACTACGCAGCGCGTTCGAAAGAGATCGTCGCGAAGCTCGGCTTGCCGCTCTTCGTGAAGCCGGCGAGCGAAGGTTCGAGCGTCGCGGTGATCAAGGTGAAGAGCGCCGACGCATTGCCCGCTGCTCTACTTGAAGCGGTCAAGTACGACAAGATCGTGGTGGTCGAAAAAAGCATTGAAGGCGGCGGCGAATACACCGCGTGCATCGCCGGCAATCTCGATCTGCCGGTGATCCGCATCGTGCCGGCCGGCGAGTTTTACGACTACCACGCGAAGTACATCGCGAACGACACGCAGTACCTGATTCCGTGCGGTCTGGCGGCGGACGAGGAAGCGCGCCTGAAAGTGCTGGCGCGCCGTGCCTTCGACGTACTCGGCTGCACCGACTGGGGCCGCGCGGATTTCATGCTCGACGCCGACAGCAACCCGTATTTCCTCGAAGTGAACACGGCGCCTGGCATGACCGATCACTCGCTGCCGCCGAAAGCGGCGCGCGCGGTGGGCATCAGCTATCAGGAACTGGTTGTCGGCGTGTTGGCGCTGACGCTGCAGGACTAACCGGGGCGACCCGAAAGCAACACCATGTGGAACAACGTTCGCCAGCTCAATTTCGCCGCCAACGCATTGCATGCGTTGCTGGTGCTCGTGCTGCTGGCGGCGGGCGGTTACTGGCTGATCCAGCGCCCGAATTTCGCGCTGCGCGAAATCCAGATCGACGGCGATACCGAGCACATCAATTCGCCGACGGTGCGCGCGGGCGTCGTGGGGCGCTTGAAGGGCAACTTTTTCACGGTGGATCTCGACGTGGCGCGTCAGGCGTTCGAGCAGATGCCGTGGGTGCGTCATGCGAGCGTGCGGCGCGTCTGGCCGAATGCACTGGCTGTCACGCTGGAAGAGTACAAACCGCTGGGGACGTGGGGCAGCGATCAGTTGGTGAGCGTCGACGGCGAGTTGTTCACCGCGAACCAGGGCGAGCTCGAAGAAGATCTGCCCGCGTTCGACGGTCCGGACGGTACGGCAAAAGAGGTGGTCGCGCGTTATCACGACTTCCAGAAATGGTTTGCGCCGTTGGGCGCGACGCCTGAAGAAGTGACGCTGTCGCCGCGCTACGCGTGGACGGTGAAGCTCTCGAACGGCACGCAGGTGGAACTTGGGCGCGAACGCAATCAGGACACGCTGCTCGATCGGAGCAAACGTCTGAGCGCGGCGTGGAACGCGGTGACGCAACGTTGGGGAAAGGATATCGAGTATGCGGACTTGCGCTATCCGAACGGTTTCGCGATTCGCGCGGCAGGGATGCGCTTTATCACCGAACCCGACAAGGGCAAGAAGTAAACGGACATCACACGCAATGAGCACGCTATGAGTAAAGACTATAAAGATCTGCTGGTCGCCCTCGACATTGGGACGTCGAAGGTCGTGGCCATCGTCGCCGAGTTGAAGGGCGAAGGTCACTACGAGGTGATCGGCCTCGGCCAGAGCGAATCAAAGGGGCTCAAGAAAGGCGTGGTGGTGAATATCGAGGCCACCGTGCAGTCCATTCAGCGCGCGCTCGAAGAGGCCGAGCTGATGGCCGACTGCAAGATCACCAACGTATTCACCGGGATTGCCGGCAGCCATATCCGCAGCTTCAATTCGAGCGGCATGGTGGCGATCAAGGAGAAGGAAGTCACGCAGACGGACGTGGCGCGCGTGATCGAGACGGCGAAGGCGATCAACATTCCGACCGATCAGCAGGTGCTGCATATCCTGACGCAGGAATTCATCATCGACGGTCAGGAAGATGTGCGCGAACCGATCGGCATGAGCGGCATTCGCCTCGAAGTGAAGGTGCATATCGTCACCGGCGCGGTGAGCGCGGCGCAGAACATTGTGAAATGCGTGCGCCGTTGCGGGCTCGAAGTGAACGATCTGATTTTGCAGCCGCTGGCGTCGTCGCTCGCGGTGCTGACGGAAGACGAAAAAGAACTCGGGGTGGTGCTGGTCGATATCGGTGGCGGCACGACGGACATCGCGATTTTCAGCGAAGGCGCGATCCGTCATACGGCGGTGATTCCGATCGCCGGCGACCAGATCACGAGCGACATCGCGATGGCGCTGCGCACGCCGACGCCGGACGCGGAAGACATCAAGGTGGATTACGGCATCGCCAAGCAGGCTTTGGCCGATCCGGACGAAATGATCGAAGTGCCGGGTCTCGGCGAGCGCGGTCCGCGCACGCTGTCGCGCCAGGCGCTGGCGGCGGTGGTCGAGCCGCGTGTCGAAGAACTGTTTTCGCTCGTGCAGCAGGTGGTGCGCGAGTCGGGTTACGAGGAACTGCTGAGCTCCGGCGTGGTGCTGACCGGCGGCGCGTCGATGATGCTCGGCATGGTCGAACTCGGTGAGGACATTTTCCTGAAGCCGGTGCGCATCGGCGTGCCGGAATACGCGGGCGGTCTCGCTGATGTAGTGCGCAATCCGCGCTACTCGACGGCGATGGGTCTGCTCGTCGAAGGACGCTCGCAGCGTATGCGCGGCCGCAAGGTCGCGGTGCAGTCAGGCTCGATGGGACAGGTGTTCACGCGCATGAAGGACTGGTTTCTCGGCAACTTCTAACGCATTCGCTGTACAGAACGGTTTTCAAAAATACGCGCCGGTGCCGGCGGCCGGCGCGCGACAGAGGGTTGCCCGATCTTCTGCCGAATAACGGCCGAGTGGCTGTAAATTTTTTATCTTGACGGAGGCATCATGGATTTCCAAATGCTGGAAACCGAAACGAACGGCACCATCATCAAGGTCGTCGGAGTCGGTGGCGCTGGCGGCAATGCTGTCCAGCACATGATCAACAAAGGCGTGCAAGGCGTCGACTTCATCGTGATGAACACGGACGCGCAGGCTTTGTCGCGTTCGCGCGCCACCGCGGTGATCCAGCTCGGCAACACGGGTCTGGGCGCCGGCGCCAAGCCGGAAATGGGCCGCGCCGCAGCGGAAGAAGCACGTGAGCGCATCGCCGACGCACTGCGCGGCGCGCACATGGTCTTCATCACGGCCGGCATGGGCGGCGGCACGGGCACGGGCGCAGCACCCGTGGTTGCGCAGATCGCCAAGGAAATGGGTATCTTGACCGTTGGCGTGGTCAGCAAGCCGTTCGAATTCGAAGGCGGTAAGCGCATGCGCGTCGCAGAAGCCGGTTCGCAGCAACTGGAGGATCACGTCGACTCGCTGATCGTCGTTCTGAACGACAAGCTGTTCGAGGTGATGGGCGATGACGCCGAGATGGATAAGTGCTTCCAGTGCGCAGACGACGTTCTGAACAACGCAGTTGCCGGCATCGCGGAAATCATCAACGTCGACGGCCTGGTGAACGTCGACTTCGAAGACGTGAAGACGGTAATGGGCGAGCAGGGCAAGGCGATGATGGGCACGGCGACGGTTGCCGGCGTCGATCGGGCGCGTCTGGCCGCTGAGCAGGCAGTTGCAAGCCCGCTGCTGGAAGGTGTGGATCTGTCGGGCGCGCGTGGCGTGCTGGTCAACATCACGTCGAGCCGTTCGCTGCGTCTGTCGGAAACGCGCGAAGTGATGAACACCATCAAGAGCTACGCCGCGGAAGACGCGACGGTTATCTTCGGCGCGGTGTACGACGATGCGATGGGCGACGCGCTGCGCGTGACGGTCGTGGCAACGGGTCTGGGCCGTGCGGCGAAGAAGCAGCAATCGGCACCGATGACGCTGCTGCGCACCGGCACCGACAATCAGCCGATCCACGCACACGCTGCCTACGCACCGCAGTCGTCGCACGCCAGCACGGCCGACTACGGCGCGCTGGATACGCCGGCAGTGTGGCGCACGTCGCGCGATACGGCCGCCTCGCATGTGCAGGCGCTGCAGGAAAAGGGCGTCGACACGTACGACATTCCGGCATTCCTGCGCAAGCAGGCGGACTGAGCGCGCGAGCAGGCTTTCGTTGCCGCGCTGCGAGTTGGACAGCAGTGCAGCGCTGGCGGACGAACGCACGAGCGTGGCAGGTGAACGGCAAATAAGTCGCGTATCGTCAGATCCGCGGCAAGGACGACTGCCCTCTTCGGATTCGCGAAGCGGAGTGGGCGACTGTCGCCGGGCGGCGGAGCATGTAGTGCAGCTCACGCCGGATTTTTCACTGCGACACGACGACGTGCGAGCGATGCTTCGCATCGATGCAAAGGACTGAGCATGATTCAAGCAGGTGACAAGCTGCCCGACGCAACGCTCTTCGAGTTGATCGAAGACGAGCGGGCGGGCTGCACGATCGGGCCTAACAGCTTCGACGTGCGCGAGCAGACGGCGGGCAAGCGCGTGGTGATCTTCGGATTGCCCGGCGCGTTCACCCCGACCTGTTCGGCCAAGCATGTACCGGGTTATGTCGAGCACGCCGAGCAGTTGCGCGCTGCGGGTATCGACGAAATCTGGTGCGTGTCCGTCAACGACGCGTTCGTAATGGGCGCGTGGGGACGCGATCAGCACGCCTCGGGCAAGGTGCGCATGATGGCGGACGGCAGTGCGGCTTTCACGCGAGCGCTCGGTCTCGAGCAGGATTTGTCGGCGCGCGGCATGGGAATCCGTTCCCAGCGCTACGCGATGGTTGTCGACGACGGCGTGGTCAAGACGTTGAACGTCGAGGCTGCCGGCAAATTCGAAGTCAGCGATGCAGGGAGTATTCTCGCTACGTTGAGCTAGGCACGTGGGCGTCGTGGCCTTCGCCGCAGGCACGCGCGGTTGGCGCGTTGTGCCGGGGCAACGGTCGATAAGACGCTTTTGTGACAGGCCGTTACGCGGGCCGATGACCGGAAACGCCTCCGTTCCGGGGCATCGGCCCGTCACGCTTTCCCTGACGGGCGCCCAAGGTAATGCAGCGAAACAGATTGATACGTTCCGTCCGAAGACGCTCCTTAGGGTATTGGAGTATAATTCGTCCTATGGAATAAAAAGTCCCGATTGGGATTTTCAATCGAATAGAAGACCACCATGTTGAAGCAGCGCACTATCAAGCAAATCGTCAAGACAGTCGGCATCGGCCTGCACTCGGGCCGCAAGGTCGAACTGACGCTCCGTCCGGCCGCGCCGGACACGGGCATCGTGTTTTCGCGCGTGGATCTGGCCACGCCGGTGGACATTCCTGCGTCGGCGATGGCGATTGGCGATACGCGTCTGGCTTCCGTGTTGCAGAAGGACGGCGCGCGCGTCTCGACCATCGAGCATCTGATGTCCGCCTGCGCCGGTCTTGGCATCGACAACCTGTACGTCGACGTCACCGCTGAAGAAATCCCGATCATGGACGGCAGCGCCGGTTCATTCGTGTTTCTGATTCAATCGGCGGGTATCGAAGAGCAGAACGCGGCGAAGAAATTCATCAAGGTCACCAAGCCGGTCGAAATTCGTGACGGCGATAAATTCGCGCGTCTCGACCCGTATTTCGGTTTCAAGCTCAAATTTACGATCGATTTCCGTCACCCGGCCGTGGATAAAACCGGTCAGGCGCTGGAAGTGGATTTTGCCAATACGTCGTACGTGCGCGAGATCGCGCGTGCTCGCACGTTCGGTTTCGCGCATGAAGTGGAAATGATGCGCGAACTGGGTCTGGCGCGCGGCGGCAGCATGGACAACGCGATCGTGCTCGACGAGTACCGCATTCTGAACAACGACGGCCTGCGCTATGACGATGAGTTCGTGAAGCACAAGATGCTCGACGCGATCGGTGACCTGTATGTGGTCGGCCATCCGTTGCTGGCGTCGTATAACGCGTACAAGTCGGGCCACGGCCTGAACAACGCGCTGCTGCGTGAACTACTGGCGCACGAAGATTCGTATGAAATCGTCACCTTCGAAGATACGCAGAAAGCGCCGCGCGGCTTTGCCTACGAAACTCAAACGGCTTTTGCCTGACGCTTTCGAGCGAAATTTCCGAAGCAGGTGTATGAAAAGTAAGCGGCCCAGTCGGGCCGCTTTTTTTCTGCCTAGCGATTTCTCCGATGGCGGGCCGCCATTTTCGCCAGCGCTTCCTGCAACGGCGAAGGCGCGAGCGATTCGCTCAGCGCGTGGAGCGCATCGGCGCCAGCCGGCGTCATGCGCGCCTGTTTGACGGGCGGCGGTTCCTTGACAGCCTGCGGCCGCACGCGAATCCGCAGCGCATTGACGGGCCAGCCGCGCTGCTGCAGATCCGACAGCAGCCGTGGCTCCAGATGCCGTAGCCGTGCCGCCAGCGCGTTATGGCCGGCGAACAGGGCCAGCACGCCTTCCTTGATAAAGCTGGGCTCGACGCTCGTCGCCAGATAATCGGGCAGCAGCGCCCGCAGATCCTTCTCCAACGCCGCAATCTGCTCGACGCCCGCGCGCAGGGCCGCGAACGCGTCCGTGCGATTGAGCACCTCGGCGACCGGCTGCGGGCGGCGCGCCTTGAACTGCTGGGGCGGCGGCCTTGAAAAGGAAGGAGAACGGCTCATGTTCGATGGTAGCGGCGTGTCGCACCCTATGCGCGTTCACGCCGCGATTGTACCGCGCGGGATGCACGCGGACCTGCCTCAATGCGGAGTGCCGGAACTCGCTGCGGCGGCCTTCGGATGCCCCGCCGCCGTCTCGTTGCTGACATCAGCGTGGGCGGGGGCGCGTGCTAAAATGCGCGATTCGGTGCGACACGCACGCTCGTGTCCGGTGGCTCCACGTTACGGAGCATCGACTAGAGGGTTATTGAGGCAACTCACCATGCCCTCCGCAGGCGGCCCCCTTGTGGGCTGCACTTTAAGAAGCAGATGCGACCCTATGGGAAGCATCCTTGTAGTGAAATTGGAAACCGGAGCAATCAGCCGGCAACCTTGTTGCATGGACTTGATTACCGTCAGGTCCCGCCCAGTCAGCGGCTTCACCTCCGCCGACAGGGCGGGGTGATGTTTGCAATTCCCGAGCTTTCAGGCAAGGGTTTCGCTAAACCGATACGAGCGAAAGCTCGGTGTGTCATTGTTCGACCTCGTCGCTGAAGATGAGGGTAGTGAACCTGCTGTACGACCAGCAGTAGCCTAGGAGGACATGCGTCACTGGCAACGGTGAGGTGTGAAGCTCTTCTGACAATGTAGCCCCCGGACGTTTCGGGCAGATCGTTTCCGCGAGGAAGCGGTCTGGATACTCCTAGCAGCAAGGGGGTAAGGCGCTAGGCTGGCTGATAGGGTTAACGGAAGTGAACTGCTGATAAACCTCGTTAGCATTGTGTGCCAAAGCTGCTGATAGGCACTGACCAACAGGTATGCGGTTGGATAGCCCGCTCGAATCTCGGGCTACGTCGTTAGTGATACCGCCGGGGAATAGGCAGAACCTAAGTCAGTCGTGTGGCATGCCGGGAACGTGGTAAGCCTGTATGGTTGCCAGCGCAGTAGGGCTGGCAGGCGAACCGCAAGGGACGCTGTTGATTGTGCAGGTATGGGAGGACGGAAAAAGCGAAGGCCGGGCTGTAATGGACCGGATAGGGGTTGAGACATCACCTCACGCGAAAGCGGGCAGACTTCCGTCTGGTCTACCGTCGCAAGACGGCTGACTACCCTCTGTAGACTTGGTTAGATGCAGGCGCATGCGCCTGTGTTGAGTTTTGTTGTTCCCCAGCGGGGTGTATCTGCCCCGCTGGGGGAGATGCGCCTTCTGTCTGGGGACTTTTCCAGGTAGGAGAGCAGCATGAAAGTATTTGGTCGAACGACCGGATCTGCGCTTTCCCACGCGCCGGACAATTGGTACGCCGTAGATTGGCGACGAGTTGAGCGGAACGTGAGAGGGATGCAGATTCGAATTGCGAAGGCGACGCGGGAAGGTGACTGGCGCAGGGTGAAAGCCCTGCAACGGATGCTGACTCGCACGTTGTCTGCAAAGCTGTATGCGGTACGACGTGTTACGCAAAACCAGGGTGCGCGAACGGCTGGAGTCGATCGCGAGCTATGGGATTCGCCTGAAAGCCGATGGGAAGCCATCGGCAGGCTGAAGCGGCGCGGATACAAGCCTCTGCCATTACGGAGAGTCTTTATCCCCAAGGCAAATGGGAAGGAGCGTCCTCTGGGCATTCCGACCATGCGAGACAGGGCGATGCAAGCTCTGTATCTGCTGGCCTTGGAGCCAGTGTCGGAATCGACGAGCGATCTGAACTCTTACGGGTTCAGGTTGAATCGTTCGACAGCCGACGCGATGTCCCAAATCCGCGTCTGTATGTCCCAAGAGGCCTCGGCCAAGTGGGTCCTAGAAGCGGATATCAAGGGGTGCTTCGACCACATCAGTCATGACTGGCTGGAAACCAATGTCCCGATGGACAGAGGCGTCCTCCGGAAATGGTTGAAGGCTGGCCTGATTTATCAAGGTCAGCTACGGGCGACTGAGGCCGGTACGCCGCAGGGAGGAATTATCTCCCCGACGTTGGCTAACGTAACGCTGAACGGGCTGGAACGAGAACTGGCGGTGCATCTCGGTGCGAAGCTGGGGATCATGAAAGCCCGAAGGCTGAAAGTGAATGTGGTGCGGTACGCGGACGACTTCGTGATAACCGGTGACTCGAAAGAGATACTGGAACAGGAGGTCCGACCTTGGGTGGAGGCATTCCTTGCGGTTCGAGGGTTGCAGCTATCGGAGGAGAAAACGCGGATCACTCACATTGACGACGGCTTCGATTTCCTTGGGTGGAATTTCCGGAAGTACTCGGGAAAGATGCTCATCAAACCGAGCAAAAAGAACGCGAAAGCGTTCTACAGCAAGGTGGCGGAAACGATCAGCAGCAACAAGACGGCGAAGCAGGAGGAGCTGATCCGATTGCTAAACCCAATGTTGCGCGGATGGGCGCAGTACCACCATCCGGTTACGGCCAAAAAGGCGTACACCCGCATGGAGCATCTGGTGTTTCGGAGGCTCTGGTGGTGGTCCAAGCGGCGACATCCGCGAAAGAGCAGCAGTTGGGTGAAACAGAAGTACTTCCACTCAATCGACGCTCGCCAGTGGGTGTTCGCGGTCCGGACGGTTCGAGACGATGGCAGTTGGGGCCTGATGGATTTGTATCAACTCAGCGGTACGACGATCAGGCGACACAAGAAGATCCCAGGTGAATTCAATCCCTTTGATCCGAAGTGGGAGCAATATGGCGAGCAACTGCGACAGACGCGTCTGTGGGATTCGATGCGCTATCGGAAACAGTGGGCAAAGCTGTATATGGCGCAGAGCGGGTTGTGTGCGCACTGTGGCTGTGCCTTGACGGGCGAAACAGGCTGGCACGACCATCATCTGGAATATCGGATGCATGGCGGGTCAGACAAGTTGTCCAACCGGGTTTTGCTTCACCCGCACTGTCACCAGCAGGTACACGTTGGTAAACTGGTAGTAACTAAGCCGGTTCTGTCGTAGACAGAACTTCGTTCGTAGATTTGAGCCGTATGCGGGGAAACTCGCACGTACGGTTCTCGGGGGGCCCGATCTTCGTAAGAAGGTCGGGCTACCCGACAATTCACTCTTGGACTAAGCCGCCGAGGCCCTTCCGACCCTTGGAGCGCACGTGCACGACACGCACGCCGCCACCCAGCCGAAGCCGCGACGCAGACACCGATCCGATGACCACCGGTTTTCTACAGAAGATTTTTGGCAGCCGCAACCAGCGGCTAGTCAAGCAATATCAAAAGACCGTCACGGCGATCAATGCGCTCGAGCCGCAGATCGAGCAATTGACGGACGATCAACTGCGCGCCAAAACGGGTGAATTCCGCCAGCGCGTCGCGAGCGGCGAATCGCTCGACAAGCTCCTGCCGGAAGCCTTCGCGGTGTGCCGCGAGGCCAGCAAGCGGACGCTGAAAATGCGCCACTTCGACGTGCAGCTGATCGGCGGCATGGTTTTGCATTACGGCAAGATCGGCGAAATGCGCACCGGCGAGGGCAAGACGCTCGTCGCCACGCTGCCGGTATATCTGAACGCGCTGTCGGGCCGCGGCGTGCACGTGGTCACGGTCAACGACTACCTCGCCCAGCGCGACGCCGAATGGATGGCGCGTTTGTACAACTTCCTCGGTCTGTCGGTCGGCATCAATTTGTCCCAGATGGACCACGGCGCGAAGCAGGAAGCTTACGCCGCTGACATCACGTACGGCACCAACAACGAATTCGGTTTCGACTACCTGCGCGACAACATGGTCTACGAGACCGACGCGCGCGTGCAACGAGCCCTGAATTTCGCGGTGGTCGACGAGGTCGACTCGATCCTGATCGACGAAGCCCGTACGCCGCTGATCATCTCCGGCCAGGCCGAAGATCACACCGAACTCTACGTGCGCATGAATGCGCTGCCGCCGCTGCTCGAACGCCAGATCGGCGAAGAGAAGGCGGACGGCACCGGCGTCGAAAAGCCGGGCGACTACACGCTGGACGAAAAAGGCCGCCAGGTGTTCCTGACGGAATCGGGCCACGAAAAGGCCGAGCGCCTGCTCGCCGAGTGGGGCCTGATCGGCGAGGGCGAAAGCCTGTATGCGCCGCAGAACATCACGCTGATGCACCACGTGTACGCCGCCCTGCGCGCGCACACGCTGTTCTTCAAGGACCAGCATTACGTGGTGCAGAACGGCGAGGTGGTGATCGTCGACGAATTCACCGGCCGTCTGATGTCGGGCCGCCGCTGGTCGGATGGCCTGCACCAGGCCGTCGAGGCGAAGGAACACGTCAAGATCCAGAGCGAGAACCAGACGCTCGCGTCGATCACGTTCCAGAACTACTTCCGCATGTACGCGAAGCTGTCCGGCATGACCGGCACGGCGGACACGGAAGCGTACGAATTCAACGAGATCTACGGTCTCGAAACGGTCGTGATCCCGACCAACCGTCCGCCCAAGCGGATCGACAAGCAGGATCAGATCTACAAGACCGCCAAGGAACGCTACGACGCGGTGATCCGCGACATCCGCGATTGCTACGAGCGCGGTCAGCCGGTGCTGGTCGGCACGACCTCGATCGAAAACTCCGAGTTGCTGTCGCATCTGCTGAAGCAGACCGGTTTGCCGCACGAAGTGCTGAACGCCAAGCAGCACGCGCGTGAAGCCGAGATCGTCGCCGAAGCCGGCCGTCCGAAGCGCATCACGATCGCCACCAACATGGCCGGTCGCGGTACGGACATCGTGCTCGGCGGCAACGCGGAAAAGCAGGCGTCGTTCCTCGAACTGGACGAAACGCTGGCTGAGGACGACAAACAGCGCCGTATCCAGAAGCTGCACGACGAATGGCAGGCGCTGCACGATCAGGTGAAGGCCGCGGGCGGCCTGCACATCATCGGTACCGAGCGCCACGAATCGCGCCGGATCGACAACCAGTTGCGCGGCCGCGCCGGCCGTCAGGGCGATCCGGGCTCGTCACGCTTCTATCTGTCGCTGGAAGACCCGCTGCTGCGCATTTTCGCCGGCGATCGCGTGCGCGCGATCATGGACCGCCTGAAGATGCCCGAAGGCGAAGCGATCGAAGCAGGCATCGTCTCGCGCTCCATCGAATCCGCGCAGCGCAAGGTGGAAGCGCGCAACTTCGACGTCCGCAAGCAATTGCTTGAATACGACGATGTGTCGAACGATCAGCGCAAGGTGATCTACCAGCAGCGCAATGAATTGCTCGAAGCGAACGACATCACGGAAACGATCGGCGCGATGCGCCAGAGCGTGATCGCCGATATCGTTCACCAGTTCGTGCCGGCCGGCAGCATTGAAGAGCAGTGGGACGTGCCCGAGCTGGAAGAAGTGCTGCGCAACGAGTGGCAGCTCGACCTCGCGATCCAGGAAATGATCAACGAGTCGAACTCGATCAGCGCGGACGAGATTCTCGAAGCGGTCGAGGCCGCGGCTGACGAAGCCTACGAAGCCAAGGTCGAGCTGGTTGGCCGCGAATCGTTCAGCGCGTTCGAACGCTCGATCATGCTGCAAACGCTGGACCGTAGCTGGCGCGAACATCTGGCCGCGCTCGATCATCTGCGCCAGGGCATCCATCTGCGCGGCTATGCGCAGAAGAATCCGAAGCAGGAATACAAGCGCGAGGCGTTCGAACTGTTCGCCGCCATGCTCGACGCCGTGAAGCTCGAAGTCACCCGCGTGGTGATGAACGTGCAGATCCAGTCGCCGGAACAGTTGGAGCAGGCTGCTGAACAGCTCGAAGAGCAGGGCGGCCACCTTGAAAACGTCGAGTTCCGGCACGCCGAATTCGCCGAAGCCGCCGCAGCAGCACCTGTTGCCGCGGAAGCGGCCACCGCCGCCATGATCGGCGACGCAATGAGCCACGGCTCGTCGCAGGCGTCTGCAGCGAATATGCACGCGGACAACGTGCCGAAGGTCGGCCGTAACGACCCGTGCCCATGCGGCAGCGGCAAGAAGTACAAGCAGTGCCACGGCAAGATCGTGTAATGCCGAAGGCGGCGCGCTGTGAGGCGCGCCGCGTCGTTTTACGCGGTACTTTGCCTTGATTTTGCGGTGGTCCGGCAGCACGCCCGGACCATCAGTTTCCGTTTCCCTCGATGCCGGCGCCTGCCGGCATTTTCTTCGACAGGTCGCGACCATGGCTGTCAATTTCCCCTCGATCGATCCCGCTCAACTCCACCCCGTCCCCGGCGTTTCGCTCGGCTGGGCGGAGGCGAATATCCGCAAGCCGAACCGCAAGGACGTGCTCGTCATTTCCGTGGGCGAAGGCGCCACGGTGGGCGGCGTGTTCACGCAGAACCGCTTTTGCGCGGCGCCCGTCACGGTGTGCCGTGAGAATCTGGAACGCGTGCGCGCCGGCGGCAAGCCGATTCGCGCGCTGGTGATCAACACCGGCAACGCGAACGCGGGCACGGGCGAGCCGGGCCTCGCGGCGGCGCGCGAAACCTGCGCCGAACTCGCGCGTCTCGCCGAGATCACGCCGGAACAGGTGCTGCCGTTCTCAACGGGCGTGATTCTGGAGCCGCTGCCGGTCGATCGTCTGAAGGCGGGTTTGCCGGCCGCGCTGGTGAACCGCAAGGAAGCGAACTGGTACGACGCCGCGCAGGCGATCATGACCACGGACACGTTGCCGAAGGCCACGTCGCGCCAGGTCACGATCGACGGCCATACGGTCACGCTGACCGGCATCAGCAAGGGCGCGGGCATGATCAAGCCGAACATGGCGACCATGCTCGGCTTCCTCGCGTTCGACGCCGCCGTCGCCCAGCCGGTGCTCGACGCGCTGGTCAAGCACGTGGCGGACCGCTCGTTCAACTGCATCACGATCGATGGCGATACGTCGACCAACGATTCGTTCATCCTGATCGCGTCGGGCAAATCGAGCCTGCCTGCGATCACGTCCACTGACTCGCCCGCTTATGCAGCGCTGCGCGACGCGGTGACCGAAGTCGCCCAGACCCTCGCGCAGCTGATCGTGCGCGACGGCGAAGGCGCGACCAAATTCATGACCGTGCAAGTCGAAGGCGGCTCGAGCGTCGGCGAATGCCGCCAGATCGCCTATGCGATTGGCCACTCGCCGCTCGTGAAGACCGCTTTCTATGCATCGGACCCGAACCTCGGCCGCATTCTGGCGGCCATCGGTTATGCCGGCGTGGACGATCTCGACGTCAGCAAGATCGATCTGTATCTCGACGACGTGCTGGTTGCGACTGCCGGCGGCCGCAATCCGGCCTACCGTGAAGAAGACGGCCAGCGCGTCATGAAAAAGAGCGAGATCGGCATTCGTGTCGTACTCGGCCGCGGCGATGCGCAAGCCACGATCTGGACTTGCGATCTGTCGCACGACTACGTGAGCATCAACGCCGACTATCGTTCGTAACCAGGTTTATTACGCGGCCCGCGGGCCGCTTACTTTCCAGCCATGGACAAACTCGAACAGTTTCTGACCCGGGCCGAAGCCGTGCTCGTCCGCCTCGAAGCGATGCTTCCGCCCGCCACACCGCATATCGACTGGTCGGCGGCGGTCGCCTTCCGCTGGCGCAAGCGCCAGGGGCGCGGCTACCTGCAGCCGGTGCCGGCCATCTCGGCGATCACGCTCGACGATCTGCAAAACATCGATCGCCAGAAAGGCTTGATCGAGCAGAACACGCGTCAATTCGTGCACAAGCAGCCGGCCAACAACGTGTTGCTGACGGGCGCGCGGGGCACCGGCAAATCGTCGCTGATCAAGGCGTGCCTGAACGCGTATGCGAAAGACGGCCTGCGTCTGATCGAAGTGGATAAGGACGATCTGCACGACCTCGGCGATATCGTCGACCTGATCGCGCAGCGGCCGGAGCGCTTCGTGGTGTTCTGCGACGACCTGTCATTCGAAGACGGCGAATCGGGCTACAAGGCGCTGAAGGTCGCGCTCGACGGCTCCATCGCCGCGCAATCCGACAACGTGCTGATTTACGCGACGTCGAACCGACGCCATCTGTTGCCCGAATACATGAGCGACAACGAGACGTACAAGCACACGTCCGACGGCGAGATTCATCCCGGCGAACTGGTCGAAGAAAAGATCTCGCTGTCCGAGCGTTTCGGGCTGTGGGTCAGCTTCTATCCGTTCAAGCAGGACGACTACCTGTCGATCATCGGCCACTGGCTGCGGCATTTCGGCTGCGAAGACGCCGAAGTCGAAGCGGCGCGCGGCGATGCGCTGGTGTGGGCGCTGGAGCGCGGCTCGCGTTCGGGGCGGGTTGCGTGGCAGTTCGCGCGCGACTGGTCCGGCCGCAAAACCTCAGCGTGAGCCTCGGCATGAACGACGCCCAGAAGAACGCCACTGGCCGCAAGGTGACGGAAGTTGCCGTCGGCGTGCTGGTTCAGCCCGATGGCCGCTATCTGCTGGCGCAGCGCCCGGCAGGCAAGCCGTACGAGGGGTACTGGGAGTTTCCGGGCGGCAAGCTGGAAGCGGGCGAGTCGGTCGAGGCCGCGCTCGCCCGTGAGTTGCACGAGGAGCTGGGTATCGACGTCGAGGCGAGCCATCTCTGGCATACGCTCGAGCACGATTACCCGCACGCCTACGTGCGGCTCTTTTTCTGCAAGGTGACGCAATGGTCCGGCGAGCCGCACGGCCGCGAAGGCCAGGCTTTTGTCTGGCAGACGCTGCCCGCGGACGTCGAGCCGCTGTTGCCGGCGACCATTCCCGTGCTGGAATGGCTCGCAGCCGAGAAGAACTGAAGCGGAAAGAGAAGGGCGCGCGACACCGGGCGCTGCGCTAGCGCAGCGCCGATCGGCGTGGCTCGACAGTTGGGCCGCCGCTCAGTGCGGCGTGTAATCCCCGCCTGGCGTCTCGTCCGACGAGGCTTCCTGCTCGGACCCGCCGATCTTGTATTTCTCAGCGGCCCAGGCGCCGAGATCGATCTGCTTGCAGCGATCTGAGCAGAAGGGGCGGAAGCGGTTTTCAGGTGTCCAGCGGACGTCCTTTCCGCAAGTGGGGCATTTGACGACGGTAGGCATACGGTCAGGCAATCAATCGCAAACGGAACAAGTAACGAATATAGGGGCATTTCTCGCCGCTTTAAAGGCGTGCCCCGTCGATCCGGATTTACCAGGTGAAGGTGACAGCTTTGCGAACGTGACTTACAGGCTGCAAAGCGTGAGCTGGAAGGGTACGTCGACATCGACCGCACGCGGACGAAGATCGCCGTCCTGCACCGTGAAGCGCACCCACAGCATGTACTTGTTGGCGCTAGCCTCGGGGATCACGCGCAATTCCGGTGCCACGCGCACCTGCATCAATTGATACGAACGGCCGGACAGCATTTGCTGATAGCTGCCCTGCATGGCCATGACCTTGGACGCCTGGCCGGATTCGCGCGCAAGCCGCAGCACGATGATGGCCGCGTCGCGCAGAGGCAGCAGCGGTGTGACCCACTTGGCGATGTCCTGGCGGCGCTGATCGGGATGAATCTGCTGCCAGGCGTAGTAGGACGGCAAATCGAACTTGCAGGTGCCGCCCGGAATGATCGCGCGACTGCGGATGCTGGCGAGCCACTCGTTGTCTGCAAGATGCTGGCCGGTCTTGCCCTGCATCTGCGAAAGCCCAGCGAGAGTTTGCTCGATCTCGCCGAGCACAGCCTCAAGCGCGTTCTGTTCGATTCCCGGATTGCCGCGAAACGGCGCCAGCGTTTGCCGTTGGCGCTCGAGTTCCTTCATCAGATCCGACTTCAGATCCGCGCGGCCCGCAACCTCTGAGATTTCGAACAACGTTGTCAGTGCGACGTGATGTTCCCTGGCGTCTTCCTGAGTCAGAAAGAACGTGAAGCGCTCGAACAGATCTTCGAGGCGCAATAGCGTCCGGATTCGCTCGTTGAAGGGATACTCGTAAAGGATCAAGCGGGCTCGCCTCGGGCGTGGTCGGTGACGGGAATGCAGAACATTCTAATGCCGTGAGACTACCCTAGCAATCACACACTTTTTCAGCGCGCACTCGCAACTTTTTTCACATGTTTCGGGCGGTTTTCGACGCGCTTTTGGCATGCGCATCGCCGCGAAGTTCAACAGGGATTCCCGAGGTGGCACGTCGGCGTCATGCGCCGGCGAGCGACAGGTACGCGCGATGCTGCGCGTCGACTTGTGCTTTCAGTGCGTCGAGTGGCGCGTTGTCGTTGTCGATTACGTCGTCGGCCGCGGCGAGGCGCGCTTCGCGCGTAGCCTGACGGGCGATGATCGCCAGCACCTGTTCGCGGCTGAAATTGTTGCGGCTCATCACGCGCGAGATCTGCGTTTCGACGCTGCAGTCGACTGTCAGCACGCGATTCACGCGGGTCTTCCACCTGCCGGACTCGACCAGCAGCGGCACCACCACGATCACGTAAGGCCCTCGTGCCTCACGCTCTTCGCGTTCGGTCTCCGAACGAATCAGCGGATGTGTGATGCCTTCGAGACGTTTGCGCGCGCCGTCGTCGCTGAATACGAGCGTGCGCATGCGCGCGCGGTCGAGCGAGCCGTCGGGGGCGACGAACGCTTCGCCGAACTCGGCCGCGATCTTCGGCATGGCAATACCATTCGGCGCCGTGATGCGGTGCGCGATCAGGTCGGTGTCGACGAGCGGTACGCCATGCGCGGCAAATAGGTCGGCGACAGTCGATTTGCCGCTGCCGATGCCGCCGGTCAATCCCACAGCAAACATGCTTCAGCCTCCCAGAGCCAGATAGAGCGGTGTGCCGAGAAACAGCGTCAATGCGCCGCCTGCCGCGAGAAATGGCCCGAAGGGCAGCGGCTCTTCAAAACGCATACGGCCACGCCACGTTGCCAGCAGGCCGATGAGCGCGCCGGCCACCGCGGCGATCAGCACGATCTGCGGCAGCGCCGCCCAGCCGAGCCACGCGCCGAGCGCCGCCAGCAGTTTGAAATCGCCGTAGCCCATGCCTTCGACGCCGCGTACGAGGAGAAATAACCAATGTACGACCCACAACACCAGATAGCCGAAAATCGCGCCGAGCACCGCGTCATGCAGACTCGTGAACATGCCGTTGAAGTTGACGATGATGCCCGCCCATAGCAACGGCAGCGTCATGGAGTCGGGCAGCAGATGCGTGTCGATGTCGATCGCGCTCATTGCCAGCAATGCGGCGCACAGCCCGAAGGCGGCGAGCGCAGTGAGAGTCGGGCCGAACAGCGCCAGCGAGCCGGCCGCGAACGCCGCGCTGGCGATCTCGAGCAGCGGATAGCGCAGGCTCACACGCGCCTTGCATGCGGAGCAGCGTCCGCGCAGTAGCACGTAGCTCAACACCGGCAGATTCTCCCACGCGCTCAACACGTGGCCACAGTGAGGACACGCGCTGCGCGGCACCCACAGGTTGTAGCGTGCCGGCAGGCCGTCTTCTTCCAGCGGTTCGTCCGTGGTTTCGCTGACTTCCGCGCGCCATGCGCGCTCGAGCATGATAGGCAGCCGATGCACGACCACGTTCAGGAAACTGCCGATCACGAGGCCGAACACAATGGCGAACGTCATCTGCAGGGCCGCGGGCAAACTACCGAACGCCTGACCGAGACCGGTCGCGAAATGGCCGGGCAGCAAGCCCGACAGCAGGCTGGAAGAAGTGTCTGGCACGAGTGGAAGTGTGGCCCGCATAGATTAAGGATGGATTCGGCTGCGATCCTACACCACGTTGCCGAGTTGAATAATGGGAAGATACATCGCGATCACGAGGCCGCCGACCAGCGCGCCGAGCACGATGATGACGAGCGGCTCGCACAGGCTCGACAGCGTGCCGATCTTTTCGTCTACCTGACGATCGGCGAGCGACGCCACGTCGATCAGCATGCTGTCGAGCGCACCGGACTCCTCGGCAACCGCGATCGGCTGCACGACCTCGGGCGGAAAGCAGTGCGCCGCGCGCATCGCCGCGGCGAGCCGTTCGCCGCGCCGCAGACGCGCGGCGATTTCCACGGTGGCGCGGTCGAAGAAGGCGTTGCCGGTGGCGTGAGTCAGCGAATCGAACGCGTCGGCTAACGGCGTGCCGGCCGACAGCAAGGTGCCGAGCGCGCGGCTCCAACGCGCCGCGCACAACGTGCGCAGCAGCGGACCGGCGACCGGTATTGTCAGCGATACTCGCGCAAAGCGGATGCGTGCGGCTTCGGAACGTCGCAGCAGAAATGTCGCTCCCGAACCCGCCGCGAACATCGCGGCGAATGCCGGAACGCTCCAACGTGCCACGCCGGAGGACAAAGCCAGCACGAATTGCGTCGGCGCGGGCAGTCTCGCGCCGAAGCCGTCGAAGATCTGTTTGAAGGTCGGCACGACCCACACGAGCAATGCTGCGGTGATCGCCATCGCCAGCACGAGGATCGCGACCGGATAGGTCAGCGCCGCGCGCACTTTGGCGCGCTGCGCGGCGGCGCGTTCGCGATCATCGGCGATGCGGGCTAGCACGGCGGCGAGTGCGCCGGCCGCCTCGCCGACTTCGACGAGCTGACAATACAGCGCGTTGAATTGCGCGGGATGCCGCTGTAATGCAGCCGAGAAACGCAGGCCGCCGGTGATGTCGCGCGCGAGGGCGCCGACGATCCGCGGCATGCCCTGGCGGCGTGAAGCCTGCGCTTGGGCGAGCAGGTCGAGCGCGGGCGCGAGCGGCAGGCCGGCGCGCAGCAGGCTGGCGAGTTGCCGGGTGAATAGCGTGATGTCGGCGGCGCGTGCGGTCGGACGCGGCGCCGGTCCATGCGCCGTGAGTTCGACGATGAACAGATTGTCGCGCTTGAGCAGCGAGCGTGCGGTGGCCGAGTCCGGCGCGATGAGCGCGCCGTTTTTCCGCACGCCGTCGGTATCGACACCGCGCCATTTGAAACGCGTGTCGGCGGACAGGGGTCGCTGGGTGGCGGCTGTGTTCATGCGACCTCGGTGGCGGCGAGCGCTTCGGCGAGACTGGTGGTGCCGTCGCGCACGCGAGCCAATGCCGCGTCTCGCAAGGTGCCTACGTGTTCGGTTTGCGCGAGCCGCGCAAGCTCGTGCGTGCCGGCGCTCGACACGATCAGCTCGCGCATCGCGTCGGACACGGGCATCACTTGATGAACGCCGACGCGGCCCCGATAGCCGATCCCATGGCACGCCGCGCATCCGGCCGCGGCGTAGGGCTGCCAGCCGTCAAGTTGATGCTCGCTGAAACCTGCCGCTCGAAGCGCCGCTACCGACTGCGGTGCAGGCGCACGGCACGAGACGCAGAGCCGCCGCACCAGCCGTTGTGCGGTCACCATCCGCAGCGCGGCCGCGAGGTTATACGGTTCCACGCCGATATCGATCAGACGCGCGATAGCCGCCGGCGCGTCGTTCGTATGCAGGGTCGACAGGACGAGGTGGCCGGTTTGCGCGGCTTTCACGGCGACGTCGGCGGTCTCTTCGTCGCGGATTTCACCGACCATGATCACGTCGGGATCCTGACGGAGAAATGCGCGCAACGCGACCGCGAAAGTGAGCCCGGCTTTTTCGCGCACGCTGACCTGATTGATGCCGGCCAACTGGATCTCCGCGGGATCTTCCACCGAACACAGATTGCGCGCCTCGCCGTTGAGCAGATTCAGAAAACAGTACAGCGACAAAGTCTTGCCGCTCCCGGTGGGCCCGGTGACGAGCATGAGGCCGTGCGGCGCGCGGATCGCGGCATCCACTGTTTCGCGTTGACGCGAATCGAGGCCGAGCGAGTCGAGCGAGAGATCGGCGGGCAGCGCGTCGAGTCTGCGCAGTACGAGCTTTTCGCCGAATAGCGTCGGCAGCGAGTTGACGCGATAGTCTTCAACGCGGCCGGGTGAAGTCGAAATACGCAGCCGGCCGTCTTGCGGCACGCGACGCTCCGCGATATCCATGCGAGCCAGCACCTTCACGCGAGTAATGAACGCATCACGCAGATGCGCGGGCGGCGGCGGGATTTCGTGCAGCACGCCGTCGATTCGCAAGCGCACGCGCCAGCCGTGTTCCGCTGGCTCGATGTGAAGGTCCGACGCGTTGCGGCGGGTCGCTTCCTGCAACGTGTCGGTCAGCAGACGCACGGCGGGAGCGTTGTCGGGATCGGTGAGGCTTGCCGCGCTGAGGTCGGGGGCGAATGCTTTCGGCCTGGCTTTGATACCGCTTTCGTGGCCGTGAGCAATGGGACGCGGCGATGTTGCCGCGGGTTGGAAAGAAGCTTGCATGAGAGACCGGTGATGAGCCGCCTGTAGAACACGACGGCTTCATCTTCCAGTACGACGGCGGGCGCCGCTATTCAGCCATTCGGCTAATGGCGCGCGCTGCGGCTGTGTGCGATGCTGCTGCATGTCGTGCTTGCCGGTGGTGTTCGGCCGCGTCCGCAGTCGCGTCGAATAGCCTAGCCGCGCAGTACCTTGCTGGCTTTCGCACGCGTCGGCGGTCTGAACAGCTTGACAGTGCGAATCGCCTGATCGTCGCTGCGCATCACTTCGAGTTTGACTTCGCCGATCTGCACGCACACGTCGCCGTCGGGAATATCTTCGAGAATTTCGAGGATCAGGCCGTTGAGCGTTTTCGGCCCGTCAGTCGGCAGCGTGAGATGCAGCCAGCGGTTCAACTCGCGCAGCGGCATGCTGCCGGCCACGATGCATTCGCCGTGCTCGTTCCAGCCGCCGCGCGAATTGGCGCCACGCGGAATCGACGTGGTGAATTCGCCGATCAGCTCTTCGATGATGTCTTCCGGCGTGACGAGGCCCTGCAACTCGCCATATTCGTTGACGACCAGCGCCGTGCGATGACGGCTCTCCTGGAAGAATTGCAGTTGCTGGAACACGGGCGTGCCGCTTGGCACGAAGTACGGCTCGGCCAGCAGCTCGCGCAGCGTCTCACGTTCGAGTTCCTGGTTGTGCAGCGCGGCCAGCGTCTTGCGTACGTGCAGCACGCCGAGCACCCGGTCGATGTCGCCTTGATAGACGATCAGCTTGTTGTGATAGCAGGTTTCGAGTTGATGCAGGATCTGTTCGAACGGCGCGTCGAAATCGAGCGCCTCGATGCGGCGGCGCGGGATCATCACGTCGTCGACGGAAATGTTTTCGAGGTCGAACAGATTCAGCAGAATGCTGCGGTGTTTGGTCGGCATGAAGCTGCCGGACTCGAGCACGATGGTGCGCAGCTCTTCGGTCGAAAGTCGCTGATCGTGCGCGCCTTTCGTATTGATGTGCAGCACGCGCAGAATGCCGTTCGCGAACAGATTGACGAACCAGACGAGCGGTTTGGCGACGCGCATCATCGGCGCGATCAGCAGGCTCGCCGGCAGCGCGATCTTTTCCGGGAACGTCGCGCCGACGATCTTCGGCGTGATCTCCGCGAACACAATGATCAGGAACGCGACGATACCGGTCGCGATCGACAGCACCAGGTTGTTACGGCCGAACGTGTGTAGCGCGATCGAGGTGGTGAGCACCGGAATGATCGTGTTGAACAGATTGTTGCCAATCAGTACGACGCTCAGCAGTTGATCGGTGTGCGCCAGCAGGCCCTGCGTGGTCTTCGCGCCGAGTGCGTTCTGGTTGGCAAGATGTTTCAGGCGATGGCGGTTGATCGCCATCATCGCCGTTTCGGAAATCGAAAAAAAGCTCGAGCAGACAAGCAGCAGAAAGACGGCGCCAATCTGCGCCCATAAGGGAAGTTGTTCCACGCGTCGTGAAGGATAGGGGAAAGGATGAAGAGAATATAGCAGAGGGGCTTGCGCGCGCCGCTGGGCCTGGCGGCAAAAGACAGGGCGGGCGGCGGCAGCGGCGCATGGCGCGGCTGGGGGATTAACACCGACGTGCATGACACAAAAAACAAAAAACCGCCGAGCAAGCTGGGCGGTTTTTCGAGCCTTGAACTAACAAGGCAAATCTGGTCGGGGTGAGAGGATTCGAACCTCCGGCCTCTACGTCCCGAACGCCAAGTCCGCCCTTAAGCCGTCGCTTCATGTAGCTCTTCCAGTATAGATGAATTCATAAAAATCAAAAGGTTAGGCGAAGGTGCGCGCAGCTGAGCGCAGCTACGCGCAGATAATCGGTGGCGCAGATTTGGCGCAGCTACTTCCCGTATAGCGTCCCGGAGACGCCGGACGATGGCGTCCTAAAATCTTTGCGTCTTCGTTCGCGTTGGCTGGTCGCTACACAGCGCATGACCACCACATTGCGAAAGGCCATGGATGACAGCGAGAACCTGCTGACGAAGGCAGACATTGCACGAAAACTCAGAATTTCGTTGAGAACCGTCGAGAACTGGGTCAAGGACGGCACCCTGCCGCCGCCGGACCTGGGTATCAACAACCGGCGTTACTGGTACTTGGCGAAGTTCGAGGCCTTCATTCGGGAAAAGTATTCGCTGCAGCACGAGCAACCGCGGCCACCTGCTCCAGTGCAGGTGGCCGAAAATAGACTGGATACTGAAAAAACTCCGGCGTCGCGCGCGCATGGCCGAAAGATGCGGCTGCCGTCGGCTCAGAGGAAACCGACGCCACGACCGGCGATAGCAAGGATGGCCTTCAGGAACGCGACAGACCTTGACCTGCTAAACGCATGACGTGGACGCCGCTGCAGCGTCCGTATGGACGAAATTGGGTTCGCATCGCGACCGGCCGCTGCGACTCCCAATGAGCAAGTGCCTAACCTTCTGCTCGCTTTCGCAGTCGGGATAGTTCCCAGCCAAGCCGAATCGCCTAGCCCCCGGCTGCCATAACCGCTTAGCTCGCCATGACACCGCGAAGATGGACTTCATATTTCGCGAAAGCATCGTCCTGTCTCAGATGTGCGTAATCGGAAAGCACCGTTTCTAGCTTGTCGTGTAGAAGTTGGCTTACTGTAAGAAAATCATTCGGGTTTTTTCGTAGGTAGTCGGTTGCTACGAGATGCCGTATAGCATGGGGACCGAATCCCAAGGTCTGCGGAATGAGTCGTCGAGTCAGCCTGAAAAACTGCTTATTCAGGCTTGTCCACTTGCCTGACTTGTCATTTGGGAAGAGCCAGTCTGCTTTTGTATCAGCGCGGAGGAGGCGGGGCCGGAACTCATCGAGGTATTCTTCGATTCGGTGCCCAAGAGAGCGCGGTAGCGGCGCGTCATACACTCCTTTGATTGCTTTGCGGTCGTTTTTGAAGTCTTGGGGGCTAAACCGGATTCGCCACTGTCCGTCTTCGCGACGGTACAGTGAGCCGGAGTTGTTCGGGCGCCAAGTCATGGTGACAAGATTTCGGAGGCGAAGAGGGTTTGCGAGCACAATCGATAGCGCTAGCGCATCGCGCTTTAGGGTGGCCTCCAGCGGACTCCCTGGAGCTGCGCAAGCTGCTTCCCTGTCCAGCAACTCGACTGCTCTGAATAGAGGAGCCAATGGTTCGGACATGTCTAACAATGACTGAATGGGGTCTTCTGGCCGTCGCGACACGTCGGTCGCGTCAGTTAGCCATTCTTTGGCGAGTTGCCACGTTTCGTGGCACGCGTTGGACCAGTCGGTGTTCAACGTTCCCGGCGGAAGCCGCGCGATGAGGTTTGGCTGCTGTGTCACAAAGCCCGTAGTCGTATTGACGAGACTGGCGGTGAGCGCTGCGAATGCTGCATGACCTCCATGAACGAGACCACCGGACCGTCCTCGCATGAATTCGAGGTAAGCATTGACGGCATCGCGAGATGCGAACCACGCGAGGCTCTGCGCTGCATCAGTCGAAACGCCATACCCGCCTTCCTCGCGCGGTCGGGCAAGGAAACCAAAGAAGGAGCGGAATTTGTCTAAATTTTTTTGGGCAGTCGTACAGCACAGTCCGTTACGCCATGCCTGCACCGACGGTAGTCTGGCTTGCTTTTCGCCCGATTGCAGTCGCCACGTGCCACCGGAATGTCTCGCCAAAGTTGTTCGTTTGTCGGTCTTATAGGCAAAAAATGCCTTCCATTCAACCAAGAAGTCGGCGGACAGTGCGTCTTCCTGGATGTAGTAAATATCCTTGATGTTGCGCGCAAGCCTGATGCGATAGTCGATTTGACCGGTCCCCGCAACCGAAGCGGCGTCCACGAGCGCTTTTTTAACTGCGGGAATCAGGGATTCCAAGGCGCCGGCTTCGAGCTTCAGCTCTCGCTCAAGCCGTCTGACGGAGGGAAAAGCCCGTCGGTTGGGAAAAGCGCCTTTGAGCCAACGTGCGAGAGCCGTGGTGGATGCGCCCGCCCGCTTAGCGATGGTTTTGGGAGCATCTCCCGTTGTTGCTAGCGCGGCCCGTAGAGCGAGATGAAAAGGCGAGACTTCCGAGTTGCGTTTTTCTACTGGCTTGATGCGTCGGTTTTCATGAAGCACAGAATCTGCGGCTTTGCGCCACGCGCGCAAGTGGCTTCTCCGGTCGCTCTTGGAGTGGCTGCTAACGGTGAGCGATTCCGAATAAGCTTTTAAGCTCTCATCGAATCGCGATAAAAGCTCCTTTCCCACAGCGGATTCGACCGTCTTGCCGTGGAACGCGAGGAAGGAATGAAGCGTTGAGAGACGGTTTTTGAGGGCCTGGTCAGATAGAGCAGCGGCATCCGTCGCGCCTTGAGACGTTACCTGGGTCTGCATGAGTACAACCAGTTCTCGGTAATAAAGGTCCATATGGTGCTCGTTTGGACCCTCAGAAAGCTGCCAAGAATCGTCGCCCTGTTCGTTACGACAAAAGATTGCATGATAACGAAAGATTGGTAACTCTATGATTTTATGTGATTTCCTCATGATGCCTCCATCCACTTCCTTACCAAGACGGAGGTCAGCCGTTCGTTATGTCCTGGGCAGCCACGAAGGTCAGGTTAGTGGTGCTCCGTTTAACGAACCGGTTTATACCGATGCGAAACCTGGCGCGCCCTTGTCTTGGCGAACGACCGGGTTTAGGCGGCAGAGAACGAATCGATTCAATTTTGGTTGATGGAACTATGGTCCATACGCGCTAGGACCGGCTCAGACGCGCCGCGTAGAAACGCACTTCGTGCCTGTCGCGCGCTCGGTGTGACGCTGGACGCTGCAAATTGACGCCGCGAGAGGGGACGAGTCCGAGCTCAAGTTCGCGACATAGTGCAGTCGCACGGACCCGGTGAAATTTGCACCTCAGAACCTGTTTAAGCTGTTGGGCTACACGTTGTATGACATCGATTAGCCCGACTGCTGAGTTTCACTACCTCGACGGCAATGACCTTGCCGAACTCCTCGGCCTGTCGTTGCGCACAATCACCTTGCGAGCAAAACATCGCCCCTGGCTGCTGCCACCGCGAGCCGAGCTTTATGACCGAGAACTGCTCCGTTGGCGGCAAGACGTCGTCGAGGTTTGGCGGACGTCGTCTAAATTTTAGCCGGTCTTTCGTGGGGCTTTTTTTGCGGGAGTCAGGGCCTGCGTTTTTTTGCGTCCAACCTTTAGCGGCGTGGGCTCTTCGGCCTGCTCCATAAGCAACACAGCTTCCTCTACGCCTAGGGCCTCGGCCAGTGCGACAAGGCTGTCAATGCTTGCGTTTGCAAGTCCACGTTCTATTTGACTGAGCTGCGTGCGATGCATTCCCGCACGGTCCGCAAGCGCTTCCTGGGACATGCTCTGGTTGCCTCTGAATAATTTCAAATTTTTCGCCAGCCGCTTGCGGGCTGCGTTCTGACGTTCGGAAGTGTGCGCTGCCATATGGGGCAGGAGCATCTTACATCGCAGCGCAGTAATCTACAGTTTAAAAATTGCCAGTTTGTAAACTGGCAGTCTTTACACTACATATTTTTGCGCCTAAACTTCGTCCATCACCTGCCTCGGCCCAACAGTCGCGCGATTCGCCCCATTCGTGGGGACATTTGTTTTGAGCAGCGCGCTCTCTGACTGACAGCATCAAAGGAACCATGGAAACAGTTCGTCTTAGCTATGTCCCGGCTACAAATCGGAGGACCATGGCCCGGCTCGGCCACTACCTGACAATGGAAATTGACGGCAAGTCCTTTCCGGTGTCGCCGAATGAACTAGAGGGGGAAATCGAGTGGCGTATCGAAGTTATGAGATGGCTCGTTCGAAAGACATTCCACTACTTAGCGTCGATACCGAAGGACGACTGGATACCACGCTTGCTGGAGGTCGAGAAGTCGCTGATGCTCGATACGGGCCTGCACAGGCTTGAGGCACAGGCCGTCGCCGAAAGCGCACTGAAAACAGTTAGTGACCTCACTGAATCCAGCATCCGTGACCTTGGAAATGGCGCACCTTACTTTGGAGCCCTTATCAAGCACGAATGGGAAATGCTCAGGGAGCGGCACAGAGAAATCGTGCGGAGCCAGCCATTTGATGTGGCCACGTGGACCGAAGAGGCCTCGGACCTCTCATCAGTCTCCGACAGTTGGTTACGCCAGCCAGAATGAGCGTACCGACACGTGACCACGCCCGACGAAAGAGCAGCCGCAGTCATGCGAACGCGCGAATTCCTGATACGTCTTGCACGTTCTGCAGATGGTTTCGTACCTGATGCAGTGCGTATGGATGCGCAAACTTTGCTTCGGCATTACCCGTGCGTGGACGATATTGCGCTCACTTGCGAAAACTATCCGCGTTGGTGGCAAATGCCAATGAGAGGATATAAGTGACATTGGGAAAATTCGAGGAACCGTGCCGTTTAACGTTGCTGGCCAACGCTCCTTCGCTCTACCTCGACTACGACAACTGCCTGCACGTTTGCGATGCGTTCAAGACCGCTGACGGCATTGTGCCCAGCAACCCGTCGGCAACATTTTTTGAGTTCGCTGGAGTACTCGAGAGCCTGCTCGCTCCATATCCGCCATTGCAAATCGTGTTGTCAACAAGCTGGGTGCGAGTAATCGGTTTCAGTGCGGCCCGCGATAGCCTGCCACTTGCCTCACTGTGGACCCGAGTAGTTGGCTCGACCTTCAATCCCGAAGAAGACTCTGTGGCTACGTGGCGAAGTAAAAACTCGGCGACATCAGGTCAGCCGCCATGTGAAAAAGTTGGAATCAAGAACTGGTTGGCGCTTGACGACCTGCGAGCCGGATTCGAAGGCGTTGAGAGGCATTTGGTGCGATGCCAGCAGGGAGGAGGACTTGGGGACAAGGACGTACAGCGGTTGTTTGCTAGCCGCCTCGAGTTGATGTTCGGACAACCGGATTCTCGTTCGTCCGGGGACTCTTCGATTGCGGAGTGCTCGGCGTGAAGTCAAGGCGGCAAAGGCGTCGCGCAACCACCGGCCGTGAAACGTCCCGGGTTATTGGTTACGCGCTGGGCGGAGTGGCAAAAGAACTAGCACGTCTGGTAGCGCGACATCTCACGCGGCGCCGGAAACCTCTCACGCGTCGAGGGGAAGTCGATATGTCGCAAAGTGATGTCTTTCGGCTTTTGTGCCGAGCATTTTCGAGAGCGATGCTTAAGCCGCGCAGCAACCCGGTGAAGGCTGCAAAGCAGCGGAGCGCTCTTTCGTTTGTGCTCGCCGCCGCGGACGTGCCTTCGTCTCTCAATGTGTCCGGTGTCCCGAGGGAACTGCGCCGCACTCGCAAACATAGGAGGCGATGATGGTGGGTGAGCAGCATGACAGTTCGGTTTCCGATACCCCAACACTCTTTCTCAGCTTCGGCGGCGTGTTGAATGTCGGTCACGGCCTGGTGGACGATAACGGCGTCGTCACCTTGGATTCAGGTCGGCCGCCGTTCGAGTATGCACCCTATCTTGTGGACGTCCTCACGCCTTGGCCGCAAGTACAAATCATTCTTACCACCTCGTGGCTGAGAAGCCTCGGCGATGAGAAGACCATCGCGCTGCTACCCGACGAATTGCGCCGCAGAGTCATGGGCACGACGCTTCATGCATCACCCCGTTTCGACGAAATCAAAGACGGCACCGCAAAGACCATGACCGTCATTCGCCATTCAAAGAAGCGTGGCCTCACAAAGTGGCTGGCGCTAGATGACGAAGCGTGTGGCGTGCCTCCCGGGTTCGAACAGCATTTTTTGCACACAGACTCGGAAACGGCGCTAGGCGCGCCGGAAGCACGCAAACAGTTACGACGGTGGCTCGCTGCGAGCTGCCGCTGCGGCGGATAAGGCAGACGCAGTGCAGCTGGCGGGGCCTTCCCGTCTTCTTTGAAGGCGCACCGGCAATGCAGACTCTGGAGAGAGAGATTCTATGAAACTGTCGGACTACCCGCGGCTAGCAATTAGCCGAGACTATCTGCGCGATGCTCGACGTATGGGGTTGTCGTCATCGACCCGCCTGCGATGCACGTGGGAGTCGATTTATTTTTGCTGCTGTGAAGTCGCCGCCCTCCAAGGTCGTCAACTGGACGGCCTGGACCATCCGGACGCCGACATTGTTGACAACGCATTGCGAGCAATCGCGTTGACGGAGGACGAGCGACGTCATGTTCTAGAGATGCTCCATTGGGCAGCATATCAACAGCCGCTATTACCAGGGCCCTGTCTGACGGATGATGCGTGCGATTTAGCTGAAGAATTTCACGATTGCACGGTCGCAATTGCTTTGACGAAGAGATAAGCAATGAACCTATCCGCCCCAAGACATTGGTCCCACGTCGGTGGACATGGATGATGGCGTAGCTACCGTCGTCGAGAGGATTCCCAGTGTCAGAGGAGACCGAGTGTGAAGGTATGTGAGTTGATATCCAGTTTGACAGGATTGGACCCAGACGCTGTGGTGTTGTATCTCGACGAGTGCGCAGACACGACCGATGCAGTTGAAATCAACGAAATCCTCGCGCCGAATGAGCGTTGGACTTGCGAACGCCACGTCCTATCAGATGGTCGCTTCGTAGAAGTTCATCATTCGACGGAAGGCGGACTTTCAGTCGGCTGGAATCCCTTAAGAGACTCATGCAGAGAAGAAAACGTCGTGGTGCTCTCGAGCAGAAGGACTCGGGATGAAAGTTGAGGACCCAGTCATGGCTTTCATTGCTGGACTGGAAGGGGTTGTAGTTCTCCGCTCCGAACTGACAGGCCTTGGAAGTCCAGCACAGTTGGGGCGCGTTCTATTTAAATTCGTCAAGGCGCGTAAGCTTGTTCGCGTCGGCTTGGGAATTTACGTGAAAACGCGCGTGAGCCGGCTCACCGGACAGCTCGCGCTACCGCGACTTTCGAAGCAATCGCAGCAGAAATTTTCCATAAGCTAAAAATCGATGTCGAGCCCGGCGAGTTGACGCGTGACTACAACGAGGGCAAGACAACTCAGGTGCCCATGCTTGCAGTTGTAAGTACCGGCAAGCGTCGCATCACCCGGAAAGCCAGGTTGGCAGGAGAAGCGTGATATACGAGCGTCGAAGCGCGAACCGTCGAAAGAGGACGGAAACGTGATAGGACGGAGACCGATTTGTCGCTCAACTTCTGGAGCTCAATATGACTGACAGTGGCTGGGACATTGCGATGAGCAACATCGACGCGGAGTATGACATCCCGCAATTTGTCGCTTCCTCGCTTGTTCACAAAATCGCCGCAAGTGGATTTCGTCTGCCTGCTGCGGACCGCGGCAAGTTCGAAAGGCTGCCGGACGATGTAATCGCTCGCATCGAGCATATCGTGGTCGAGGCTTACCTTGAGGCCGGCGAAGACGTTGGCGAAGAAATTCTGCGTGAGGACCTTTGGCAGCAAGCCTTAATTTCCCGGCGCGACATGGTTGCAAATGGCGAGCTGGTTCCCGAAGACTCGTTCCGTGAACGTCTCGGCGTCACTCCACGGCGTCTCAGCAAACTGCTGACAGACGGCAGCGTTTTCACGATGCTGGTCGACAACGTGGAATACTATCCAGCGCTGCTCGCAGACCCAGTAGCTGACCGCAAACGACTACAGGCAATCTGCAGAATTCTCATACCAGCACCGCCGGATGCGCGCTTTGACTATCTGTCGTCAAGGCGTGGGAGTTTGGGCGGCGTTAGACCCACCGACATGTTGAACAATGATTCGGACTACGAGAAGCTGCGGCGAATGGCGCGGGCATGGGCCGCAGAGTGGTCGCGCACTGCCGTCAAGCTCTTTGAAGGGGAGCATGATAACGAGCCCGGCGGGGCCGACCCGCTTTACACAGCAATAGCTGAGGTCGACCCAAGGAGACCATTGTGGGAACGCGCCTCAGAAGCGCTCCACGTTCATGGGTATGAATGGCCACTGGGTCCGTATCCGGAGGCTCGGACATTTACCCTCTTCGTTGAGCGGCAAGCAGTGGGGGATTCGACGCCGACCCCGGAAGCCTGCATACAAGTGTCAGCAAGCGATGATTTTATTCGTGTACGAGTAAGGCATTGCGTCGAAACGGTCCCCGAATCTCAGGCAACTTTGCCTGCCAAGAGCAAGACCGTAGTAGATGTCGCAAAAAAGGTTATCGCGCACTTCTGCAAGCGCTGAATCCTCGCCAATGTGCGCTATGGAGTTTGTCTTTGGAATCAGAGTGGCTACATCACTGCAGCCGACGAAGCCCTGCATGCGATAAACGGATTTCTTGCGGAAGAGTGTTGCTTACCTTGGAAACAGAGACGCATGCTTATTGGATGCGTTGAATAAGGGGAAACAAATGCTGAAAGTTACTGTTGAGTTGTGGCCAGGCGGTCGCGAGTCGGGTCGCCTCGTGATTGCAACTGCGGACATTGTTCGCGTAAAAAATGGGCAACTCGCTGACTACGAGGTTCGGCTGCACGACGACGTTCTTGGCGACATTGGCACTGCAACGCTGACGCAGTACCCCCGGTTTGCTGGCAGTGTGCTGGACCTTGCGGCGCGTGCCATTGCGACCGCTCTTGCGGGTGGCGAAGAGCTACCGCCTCGGCCCATCCTCCCCGACGTCCCTGTGCACAAAAGCGGCACAACGCCATATGTGCGCATGCGCGAAATCCCGGAGCCTGCACGCACGTTGTTCGCCAAAAACATGTTCGGCTCGACATGCCCTTACATTGAGGAAGACTCCGAGCCGATGGGCTGCGTCTATGCATGGGATTGGGAAGCCTTTTTGAGCGGAGCGAGATAGTGCGCAAAATTACCGTAGAGCTGTGTCCATCGCATGGCCCTGGCCGCGCACTGGGATATGTACTGCGGCTCATTGCGGACGGCAAATTGCGGGCAACCACAGGCACTGGTCGACCGGGCTGACGCTGAGGAGACTGACACATGCTTGCAATATCGATTTACGACGGTGAGTGCAACAACATCAGCTTTTTTACGCACACTTGCAACATTGAAGGCTGTGTGGTGCCCGACAATCGCACGCCGTTCAATACACTGGAAGAAGCGCAAAAGGTGCTGGAGATGTATGCCGACAAATGCAGCACGCCCAGTCCCTCCGGCAGCTACCTCACGGTGTTCATTGGTCGCAAGACCGGAGATGCCGTCGCTCCGCTGGCGCGGCTAGCCGTGACTGTTCGTGATGGACTCGCCAGCGCAAGCATTGTTAGCAAAGACGCTCCGCGTGTTGACACGGAGCCAGTCGCTGTGAACAGCGATGACGACGTCGCGACTATTGTGCGCAAAGTCCTCACAAGTTTACGAGAATGACGATGACGCTTCATCAGGTACCTAACGACTTTCCGTGGGACACGACGCCCGCATCGCTGTCAGGAACGCAGCCGAAACTCGCCGGCAGAATGATTGACGGCAGGTTTGTCGTCGGCCTGACGGCGGAAGAGAGATGGGGCCGGTGGGATATGTGTGAAGACCTGGCCCAGCAACTGGTTGCAAAGACCCTAAAGGACGCAGCAAAGTTTCCGTCAAACTCGCGTAACGTGACACTAAGGCGGATGAGGAGAGCACTTGAAGGCAAACAATGGACGGAGCGTGTTGAAACGGATTGGCTTATGGAGCGGCTGCGGGTCTTGCTTGGGTGGTAACCTTCTGCGCGGTCCATCTATCGAAAACATCTCGTTTGCGACGATGACTCAAGCCGATTCGACGGCGCGATACCTTGAGAAACTGGAGCTAGCAATTCCTACCGCTGGAAGTCGACGTTTTCCATACGAAATCGTCAAGTCGGAGGGCGGAAGTTGGATTTGCACGTTTTTGGATGCCGGACGCGCGCCGTGGCTCGCAGATGAAAGCGCCAAGTAGTCTGGCAGCTCGCTCGTCAACACGGACCCGCACCGGGAATTACTCTTCCGACATTGGGGGGGCTACATCGCCCCGGCGAACTTCCGACAGGTCAAGGAATATTAGCCCGTTGCGACCGGGATAACTCACGATGGCGTGTTCGTTCCAAAGGACCACTGCGCGCGGACCATTCGGTGCGACACCTAAAAATATCTTGTTTAGAGTGCGGTCGTCGACCCTATCGAGAATGGCCAGTTCGCAGTTGTTGCGATTCACGGAGAGGACAAGGTCTTCGGAAATGGCCTGAGACATTGGGTCTGCCCACGGCAACGTTTCGTTGTGCCCGTTACGGGGAACGAAGATATCTCGGACGAGGCGGTAGGTGGCCGCATCTATCACTCGGATGCCGAGCATCGATTGGAACATGCCGACATAAAGCTGATTGGACCGTTCGTCGAAACTAATACAAGCGGGGGTAGCGTCATCGCTACGGTCATCGACCACGTCAGCAAGATATACCTGAGCCACATACGAGCGTGACGTGAAGTCGTAGGCTGTCAGGAAGCAATTCCCGCCTGGATATTGCTGACCATCGAGAGCGCCGCCTCTTTGAAGGCCCAAGTACAAAATGTCACTGACAGGATGCTTCGCGAGTGCCATGCAACCGCGGCCTGAACCCGGATAGGGCACTTCGTCAAACGAATATGTGGCACTGTCAATCACATAGAAGTTGGGAACCCGGTTGCTGGCGAAGTAGACGGTTCGCTCATCGTGCGACGCCGCAAGCTCTCCCTCACCGCCACCCGGCAGGATGAGTCGCTTGACGATGGCTTGTGTTGCAATGTCGATTACCAGGACGAACTCTGAAAAAACTTGGCCGACAAACAGCCGCCCATCAGCTATCGCCATACTTCCCGGTGGGTAATTCAAAATTTTGCGGCTCGTCTCCTCGCTGCGGACCTCATATCTGTCAAGCTCAATCGTCTCTACAATCGCCTTCGTCCACGGGTCGATGAAGCTGATGGTGCCTGAGCGCCAGTTTGCGGTGATGAGCTGGTCTCTGTAGACAAGTAGCTGCTGGGGTTCCGACAAGGTCGGAAACTGATAGATTGGTGCTTCGCCTTCCGCTTCAACGTATGTCAATGCAACTGACGCACTGGCACGAGCTGTACGTTCGAATTCTTCGAGCGACGTCACTAACGTAATGTTCGTTCCGCGAGCCGCATCTTGCGCCCCGGGTTGAAACCCAGCTTCGCTGACGATGATTCCACGGTCAGCGCCGAGGTCATCCACGATGCTTTTCAGCGCCAGAATCTTTTCCTTTGGTACTCGTGTGGCCCATAGTTTACATTCTACGACCCAAGTGCATGGGATGCTCTGCTGCGTGAAGGTGACATATACGTCGATATCATGGCGGGCCCTGACGCCTTCTGCCGTGTAGTCGACTTCCGCAGTGA
Organism: Paraburkholderia sp. FT54; assembly: GCF_031585635.1. Lineage (NCBI taxonomy): Bacteria > Pseudomonadati > Pseudomonadota > Betaproteobacteria > Burkholderiales > Burkholderiaceae > Paraburkholderia > Paraburkholderia sp. FT54. The sequence goes on from NZ_CP134195.1 coordinate 483,020, forward strand.
ACCCAAGCCGGCGAAACGCGGCTGCTGTCTGTTCTTGATATTGTCGCCAGTTTGCGTATTCCACCATCTCCGACCTCGCCGCATACGGCTCTATGGAAGCTGCCACGAATTCGTCTCTGCCGAGCTAGCACGACATCCTCTGGCAGAACTCTAACCCATTTGTACGCTCCCCTCCTCATGCGCGCACTAGCGGTCGGCGAAGAGCTTTGCTCAAGCCTGGCGGGCTGGTTGAATGCAAACAATTTTATGCGGACCGCTTAAGACGAGAAGGAGCAGTCGAAAAATGGCTGCTCTGCGCGCATCAACTACTTCAATCACACGGTTGCACTCCGCGCCGGTGATTCCAGCCTCCGAACTCGACGCAAGCGGCGGCCACCTTTTGTCCGCCTTCGGTTTCGAACATCAGGGGGACGGTTGCGATACGTATGCGTTGACTACTGCCATCTGTTTCCTTGAATTTGTCGTTTGACTTCTGCGAGCCGCACGACTCGCTGAGGGCAATTACGGCAAACGCTGCCCGTTCTTTAGCTGATGAGGGCTGTCCTTGCAACACATTGGGGACTGAGAGTCGCCACGGGAACGCTGCTTGCGACGGTGCCCGTGACAGCGCTTGCTGACAATGACCGCTAGAGGATTGTCGGCGCCTTCATCGGCGGATGGCTTGGGGGCGTTCTTGGTTTGCGTCTAGGAAGCGACATCATCGGCTCACTGATTACCGCCTTGATTGGTGCTGTCATCCTGCTTGCAATCCTGCGCCTCTTCAGCCGGGGGCGTGCGCGTTCGCTCTGACGCGACAACTCGTTGGTTTTGACGATAGACACTGACTGCATCAGACCATTTACCCGGCAACACGGGGTGAAGGTACCAATCGTTGAGGAATGGCTACGTACGGCCGCTGGCATACGCATTTCCATCCATGTCAGGCATCTGCCGCTACGTGGCCATGATTCTGGGGGTTTCGAGGTGCACTTTATGAGCCTGCATCGCACTCTGCGCAAACACGGCGTGATGCCCGCCGCTTCGCGTGTCGACAAGAAAAACCAGAGGTGGCCGAAGGCTGCGTCAATGTAGGCATCGCCGTGCTCGGGCTATTCTTTGCATTGCGCCACAGACGCGCCTATCGAGCACGCCTGCCAATTGTGAGCGCGAGGTGAGTCAGCGTTCCAATGACAATACCCCAAAACGCAGAACCGAGGCCCAGAAAAGTCATGTTTGAGGCTGTTGCAATGAATGTGATGAACGACGCCTCTCGATGGGACTCGTCGTGGACCAACCCCACGATGTTCGTGGCAATCGCACCGAGCAATGCAAGACCTGCCAGCACTGCAACGAAGGTATTGGGGAGCGCAGCGAACAGCATGACGACCGTTCCGGCGAAGGTGCCTCCTACCAGATAGAACAGTCCATTTGCGATTCCCGCGACGTAGCGGCGCTCCGGGTCACGGTGAGAGTCGGGCCCCGTACACAATGCGGCGGTGATTGCTGCGATGACAATCGTTATGCCGCCGGAGAAAGCAACAAGAATCGATGCCAGGCTAGTTCCAACCAGAACCGGACGACTCGGCGTCTGGTAACCAGAGGCCCGCAATATGGCGAAGCCAGGCAGGAATTGACCGGTCAAGCTGACAATTACGAGAGGCACCGCCAGGCTCACGGTTGACTTCCAGGACCAGGTTGGCATTGTGAACACGGGACGGGTAACGTCGAGACTTACCGACTGAAGATTCGTCAAACCGAGTGCCACGGCGAGAGCACAACCGAACGCTAGAACCAGGATAAGGCAGTAGCGCGCGGCCCATCGACGGAAAACGATGTAACTCGCCAGCATTCCCAGCGCAAGCCAAGGCGTGATTGCAACCGACTTGAACACATTGGTCCCGAACTGAAAGAGAATGCCTGCCATCATGGCGCAGGCTATCCCTTTCGGTATGCGCTTCACTATCTGGTCAAACAACCCGGATACGCCAAGCAGGAAAATGCACGCACCGGCGGCGATGTATGCGCCGATTGCATCACTCACCTGCATCCCTGGAAAAAGCGTCACCAGCAAGGCACTCCCGGGCGCAGACCAAGCCGTTATGATTGGTTGCTTCAGCCACCAGCTCAAAGCAATTCCGGAGACCGCGGCGCCCATCGAAATCGACCAGACCCAAGACGCGACGACGTCGTTGCCAACATGTGCGGTACGTGCAGCCTGAAAAAATATCGCTAGTGGCCCGGCATAAGAGATGATGACAGCGAGCAGCCCCGCGGTTACTGCCGACACGGACCAGCGCCCAATCGGAGCGGCGGACACTAGCGTACCTTCGTTGTCGCGATTCATGGCATCCGGAGGGATTTAGTGGATGGAAGATGGGCGACGTCCGAGCGCCGTTACCTGCACCCTCATATACGGAAAGAGTGGCAGACCGGAAAGAACGGTGTGCGGTTCGTCGTTCGAATCGACGTCGAAAATGCTGTAGTTCGCGTAATCACCGACAACGCGATGCAGTTGCTGCCATTTGCCCTGACGTTGAACCTCCTGCGAGTAGGCCTTCTCGCGGGCCTTGATTTCGTCAGCCTGAGCCACCGGCATATCGTCTGGCAGGTGTACATCCGTTCTTACGAGGTAGAGCATGGGTCTCTCATTTAAAAAAGTAGGGGGGCTCTCAGGTCCACCAGCACAAGGTCTGTCCGCAATTGCCCCGATATTCGTAGCACGTCCAGCTGTCATCCCACCAGTCTGGTGCGCCGTCCGCAGACGCCACCGCTTCGAGCAGCGACGTCAGGTCTGTCTCGACGTATTCAATAAAGTAGCCCGACTGTGTAGTTATCTGGTAACCCCAGTTGGTCAGGCGACGTCCGTTGTCCCGTACCAGCATGTGGCAACCGAAGGCATCGTTGTAGCTCGCGCTTTTGCGAGCCATCGCCTCGCAGCACTGCTCGACTGTAGGTTCGAGTTCGCCACCGGCTCGCAGTTCATCCCGTACGCTCCGCAACAGCATAAGCAGCCAGTCAATCGCCTCATGCACCGCATCCCCGCCGGCGTTGCTGTCAGTACCCTTTGCGAGCATGTCTTCGAGCGAGCACTTGTCAGCATCCGTCGCCGTCCGATATAGGTGCTCCCTCAAAAGTGCGGGAGCACAAGCAATCATGCTAAGTGTTCGCCCCTTAGGCGCGCTGACGTATTGGTCTTGTTGTCCCGGCGTCGGCAAGAATCGTCGTTTTCCTTAAGTCGATGTAAGCCTGACTCGGAGGTCTTCGACAAAAGCTTGCAATAGCAGTGACGGTTCTTCTTGGCGGCTTCGTACTATGTAAACGTCGCTAGGAACGTTTGCTTCGAAAGGACGAACATCAACACGGTCTGCCCATGCGCTCGCGCAAAAAGGGTCGATAATTGCGATACCGCCACCGGCCGCGACAAGGCCGCATGCAGTCTCGGAACGAGTTGTTTCAAAACGCACGTCGAGGTCAATGCCGTGTTGTCCAAGAACTCGCTCAACGGCTTGGCGAGAACCATCTTCGCGACCAAGCGCGATAAAAGGCTCATCACGCAGGTCCTGAGGTGTGACGATATTGGCCGAGGCGAGTCTGTGTCCCTTCGGCAAGATACACACTGAACTAACGCGACTCAGCAGTTCGCAAACGACGGCTGAGTCGCCTATTGGCATTGCAGTGAGTGCCACGTCTACCTGCCTCGTGGCTGCCAGCTCCGCGTTCCGGAGCGAATCGTGAACCTGAAGGTCGAGGAGTGCGCGGTCATGTCGCGCTGCAAATTCCACAGCGAACCCTGGCAACATGGCCGCTACGGCTGGATATGCGGCTATCGACACACGGCCCGATTGCAAACTCCGGACATCCGTCGCCAGACGGCGTAAACGCGCCATGCCTTTTACCACGTGGTCCACCTCCGCCAGCAACAGTTGGCTTTCCGCGGTGGGCACGAGCCGTCCTCCCCGCCGATGAAAAAGCGATAGTTGCAACTCGTGTTCGAGATTGGCGATGTGCGTACTTAACGAGGGCTGCGAAATGGATAGCAACTGACTTGCTGCAGTAACCGTCCCGGTCTCCATCAAAGCCCGGAACGCCTCAAGCTGACGATAGTTCAACGAATGCTCCAGCAGTATGTAGCACTTCCTGAGTATAGTCGAATCCTATAGGCGGGACAAAACAAAGTATTGGACGCAAGAAATTTGGTTTTAGAACATTCAGTCATGGGGACAGCAAGAAAACGATTCTCTCGCAATCCGCGTCGTACCGCTTTTCAACCTGTTAAACAGAGGGTTTAAGCTGCAACGACTTGCAGCAGTCTTCGGCCTCTGCTCGGGCGTCTGCTTTTTAAGCGCTGTTTTTAGTTTTGGCTAAACAAATTAACCGCTGCCTTTATTAGGCTCGGTATATGTATTCTACCGTCAATATCAAGGGCTTAAGTCGCCCCACCTTTTCGGAGTTCGATTGCCATGCGATTGTCTATTCTTGCAGTCCTGCTAACCAGCATTGCGCTCGTGCAGCCTGCCTTGGCGGCCCCAAAAACCTACGAGAAGATAACAGTCGCCACTGAGGGCGCATACGCTCCGTGGAATTTCATGGGTCCCGACGGAAAATTGGGCGGCTACGAAATTGACTTGACGCACGAGCTGTGTAATCGCATGAAGGTTAAATGCGATATCGTCGCTCAGGACTGGGATGGGATTATTCCTGGGCTGAACGCGGGGAAATACGACGCAATCGTGGCATCCATGGGTGTTACCCCGGCGCGCGAAAAAGTCGTCGCATTTTCAATACCATACACTCAAGCGCCGAATGGATTTATGACGTTGAAGTCAAGTCCATTGGCGGTGATGCCTGATTTGAATAAAGTTTTCAACCTGAGTAAGGACGAAGGCGCTGCAAAAAAAGAAATCGCTAAGCTCCGTCCTCTGCTTTCCGGGAAAATACTGGGTGTTCAAAGCGCAAGTACGGCCGCCAATTTTGCCGACAAATATCTGAAAGACTTCATGGAGGTTCGGGAGTATAAGACCATCGAACAGCATAATCTCGACCTTCAGGCTGGTCGCGTCGATTTGGTCATGGCGAATATCACCGTCCTTAACAAGGCAGCTAGCCAGCCAGACATGAAAGACGCAGCTCTAGTAGGCCCTCGATTCCTCGGGGGCGTAATTGGGGTTGGCACGACGAATGTCGCTTTGCGAAAAGATGACGCTGATTTGAAAGTGATGTTTGACCAGGCGATTAAATCGGTGAACGACGACGGTACGAATCGCCGGTTGATGCAGAAGTGGTTCGGGCTGGACTTGTCGCCGCAGAACTGATTGCTTTGCGTTTACGGGAAGCGACGGCTCTTGTAGTCGTCGCTGTCTTACCGAAAGTTTTGCGGGTTCGAATTTCAAATGGCAATGTTCACCAGGCTTGAGCCTCCAACAAAAGTAATTCAGTTCACGTTCGATGGAGAACTCGTCAACGCCGCTGAAGGAGACACGGTCGCTGCCGCGCTTCTGGCCCATGGAGTCGAACGTTTCCGTACTACTCCTGTCACCGGCGCTCCGCGCCAACCTCATTGCATGATTGGCAACTGTTTCGATTGCATGGTCGAGATTGATGGCGTGGCCAATTGCCAGGCATGTTTAGTTACTGCAAAGCCGAGAATGAACGTGACGCATCAGGACGGCCCGGGCGAAATGGAGCTGCTATGAAAATTGCCGACCGCGCTGAATGCGAGCTGGTAGTTGTCGGTGGAGGACCTGCCGGTTTGGCTGCTGCGACACTCGCGGCAGAACTCAATATTGACACCGTCATTCTGGACGAGCAGGAGGCTCCGGGGGGCCAGATTTATCGAGCCGTCGAACGTCGTTCGAGTCACGGTGACCGCGTAGCTCCGCTGCTTGGTCCCGACTTTCGCTCGGGATGGGATTTGGTTAAAGCATTCCGTCGAAGTGGGGCGACGTATGCGCCTGGCTCAGCTGTGTGGCAGGTCACGCCAGACGGCGCAGTCGGAATTACACAACAGGGCGAAGCATCGTTGCTTCGCAGCCGTCATGTCATCCTCGCTACCGGTGCGATGGAGCGCCCAGTCCCTGTGTCTGGGTGGACGTTGCCTGGCGTCATGGGCGCCGGCGCCGCACAAACGCTGCTGAAGTCTTCGGGGATTGTCCCATCAGAAGCCACGGTTATTGCCGGATGTGGCCCGTTGCCTTTGCTGGTGGCTGCTCAGTTGCTCGAGGCTGGTGTTCCCCTCAAGGCTGTCCTCATAACGACTCCAAGGATGTTGCCTGCTCAGGCCCTGTACCAGCTTCCTTGGGCGCTGACGCAATTCAACGAGATTCGTAAAGGGCTGTCTTGGATGCGTCGTTTGCGTGCTGCTGGAGTCGCTATCTATCACGGTGTCTCTGACGTGGTGGCCGAAGGGGCGGTCAAGCTAGAGCTCGTATCGTTTACTGCCTCGGGTAACTCCATGAGCATCCCGGCGTCGGTCCTTCTTTTGCATGATGGAGTGGTGCCGAACGTTCAACTGAGCCGGTCGGCAGGCTGCCGCCACGTTTGGGACGAAGCCCAGCTCACTTGGCGACCCATGGTTGATAAATGGGGTGCGACAAGCCAGGAGCGCATCTCCATCGCTGGAGACGGGCAGCGCATACTCGGCGCAAAAGCGGCGGAGCCCCTTGGACGGCTGGCCGCGCTTGATGCAGCGTGCCGCCTCGGTCGGATTAGCGTCGAGGAGCGCGACGCTCGCGCGGAAGAGCATCGCAAGCTTCTGAAACGACTAATGCGGATTCGCCCCTTTCTCGACCGTGCTTTTCCTCCCTCGTTGGTCAAGCCGCTTCCTACGGGTAACACCATCGTCTGCCGATGCGAGGAGATTTCTGCCTCATTTCTCCGAGAGACCATTCGCGATGGGCTGACGGACACGAATCAGATTAAGTCGCTGACTCGCTGCGGCATGGGTCCGTGCCAAGGACGTATGTGTGGGACGACAGTCGGTCGGATTATTGCCGAGGAACTCGGGAAATCGGTGGAGCACGTAGGCCTGTACCGCCCGCGCATACCCGTCAAGCCTGTAACGCTCGGAGCATGGGCGGCCCTGCGTAACGCTGTTAAGGACCCGGCAGCCCAACATACCGGCGAACCTTCCCGACGTGAACTGTAACTATGAATTCCAGCATACAGAATCATAAGTCCGGCGCTTCGTACGACGCGATTGTCGTTGGCGGTGGTATCCACGGCTGTAGCACTGCTCTGCATCTCGCAAAGAGGGGCCTTTCAGTACTGGTCATCGAGAAAAATACGGTCGGTCGTCACGCGTCAGGAGTCAACGCCGGCGGTGTACGGCAACTCCTTCGCGATTTCGCTGAAATCCCGCTGTCCATGGCGGCGATGGAGCAATGGTTTCACCTTGAGTCTCTTCTCGGGCCGGAGCTCGCGCCCACCTGTCACTTCATTGGAAACGTCGGTCAGATAGGCGTCGCTGGCGATTCTGGAGAAATGGCATGGTGCGAAAAACGCGTCCGCGAAATGCGCAGCCGTGGCTACGAGTTTGAAGAGTTGTTAGACCGCGAGCAGCTTAGAACGCTTTTGCCGAACGTATCGGACCAGGCAGTTGGCGGAATCATGTCGCGTCGCGACGGTCATGCGAATCCGGCGCGTTCGACGCAGGCTTTTCGCTTGCGCGCTGAACAGTTCGGGGCCGTATTCGAGGAGGGCGTCCGGGTGACAGGGCTGCAGCAATCGGGTAATCGCTGGGTGGTCGAGACATCGGCGGGCACACGAAGCGCACAGGTCGTTGTGAACTGTGGTGGTGCTTGGGCTGCGCAATTCGCACGCCTGGCGGGTGACGAGATTCCGTGCGAAACCGTTGGATACACGTTAATGGTGACGGCGCGCCTGCCGAGATTTATCGATACGGTTGTAGTCGGAATTGACCGGACGCTCTCGTTCAAGCAAACCGAGTCAGGGACTGTTGTGATTGGTGGCGGGGTTCCAGCTATCGTTGATATGGCTAACGAGACATCCGAGACGGTCGCGGACCGCATGGTGGAAAGCGCGAGCACAGTGCTCGATTTCTTTCCGTATCTGCGCAACGCACCTGTCGTGCGGACTTGGGGAGGCCTTGAAGCCCTCACCCCGGACATTATTCCAATAATTGGGCCCAGCGAAGGAGCATCGGGTATCTGGCACGCGTTCGGCTTCTCCGGACATGGATTTCAACTCGCTCCGATTGTCGGTTCTGTGCTCGCCGATTTGATTGTCGACGGAAAATCTGACTTCTCGTTAGAGGCGTTTAGTCCCACTCGGTTTTCGTCCGAGACCGTCGCGGCAGTCGGAAATTTGCACTAGGGTGAGAAGTTGCATGATTGACATGAGAATGAACTCATCGCTCACTCCGCGTCTTTTGGCGCCGGTGTGTTGCATGGATACCAACGCATTGATTCAGAGAAGGATGGCTGCGTCAACTGCTGAGATTGGATGGAGAGACGGCCGTGTCTGGAACTGACTTTTTTAGCGTGATGGGCTTCGGCCCGGAAGGCTGGGGTGGGCTAATGCTCAGAGCGGCGTTGATGAGCGTTGCCGTCGCCGGCAGCGGATTTCTCATCGGAATGGTTTTTGGCTCTCTCGTATGCTGGGCGCGTCTCTCACAGAGTGCGACAGCTCGCTCCTTGGCCGACGCCTACGCCACCGTTTTACGCGGTGTTCCTGACCTCTTGGTCATCTACCTCTTGTATTTTGGAGGAAGCGCTCTTTTGGGCCGCGTTGCAGCGTTGTTTGGCAGCAGCGGGTTCGTTTCAGCACCTACCTTCGCGACGGGTGCTCTCGCCATTGGCTGTGTATCGGGGGCGTACCAATCGGAAGTGCTCCGAGGTGCATTTCTGTCAATTCAAACTGGTCAGCTCGAAGCAGGCAGGGCCTACGGCATGAAAACAATGCTGCTCTTGCGCCGAATTATCGTTCCGCAACTCGTGCGGTACGCGTTACCAGGAATGGAAAATGTGTGGCAGTTGGTGCTTAAGGAGTCGGCACTCATCTCCGTCATTGGGTTGGTTGAGTTGATGCGTCAGTCGGCCATCGGAAGCGGCTCAACGCATCAACCCTTTTATTTCTATGTGACAGCGACGTTGCTCTTCCTCGCGATATCGTCTGTGACGGGCTGGGGATTCAGACGCGTCGAGGCGCGCGCGTTCCGCGGAGTGCGGAGGGCATGATGGACTTTCAATTTGTCGCTGACACTGTTCTCAGCTTGCTCTCCGGAGTTCCAAAGACACTGCAGCTTGCCGCTATTTCGATATCAGTAGGCGCGGTCCTGGCAGTCATCCTGGCTTGCTTACGGCTCTATGGGCCGTGGCCAGTCAGGACGCTAGTAAGGGGCTATGTCTTCGCGTTTCGTGGAACACCGCTTTTGGTGCAGATATTCCTGATTTATTACGGCTTAGGCCAACTTTCGGCCGTTCGACACAGCTTCTTGTGGGTGTACTTGCGAGAGCCTTTCTGGTGTGCAGTGCTCGCACTGGCCCTCAACACTGCAGCTTACGGAGCTGAAATCATTCGCGGCGGTATCTTGTCTGTTCCGTACGGTCAAGTTGAAGCTGCTTGGGCATGCGGCATGTCGGGATTTAAAACCTTTCGACGGATAATTTTTCCCGTCGCATTGCGACAGGCTCTCCCCGCCTACAGTAACGAGATTATTTTAATGGTTAAGTCGACTTCGTTAGCGAGCGTTATCACGCTGATGGAGGTCACTGGCATCGCTTACAAGATAATTTCGGAGACCTACAACGCTGTACCGGTGTTTGTCTGTGCTGGCGGCATTTACTTGCTCATAAATTTTATCGTGACGCGAATGCTGCAATACTTCGAGAGACGGCTGACTCCTCATTTGCGGCGCAGGTCAGACGACTCCCGGGAAACAAAAGGTCGAATCAAGGGTGCATCAATTGGTTAGCAGGCGCCGTTTGACCACTTCAGAGGGTTTGAAGCTGACCGTTTGAATTAGTCTCCTGCCCTCAAGTGGTCACAGCGTCCGCGCATGTAGGCGTTGCCTTCTCACGGCACCGCGGACGCTTCATTGCCGGACACTAATTCTGCGCCGTATCTGCCATTACCCTTCCCGCCAGTCGCGCGCCTCAAGGGCAATGTGTGGCACGGGTTCAAGTACGCTCGTGTTGAGCGAACTTCATGATATTGCACCGGATGGAGCCCACACCATCTGGAGATTTAAAAGTATTGTCAAAGGAACACCATGTTGCCCCATACGACTCAAAGCGAAGCCCGCAAGCTGGCGGTTCACGACATCCACAAACGCTTCGGTGACAACGAAGTGCTGAAAGGCATATCCCTCAACGCCAACAAAGGCGACGTCATCAGCATCATCGGCGCGAGTGGCTCGGGTAAAAGCACCTTCTTGCGCTGTATAAACTTCCTCGAAAGGCCGAACGCTGGCCGAATTGTTGTCGACGGCGTGGAGGTAAAGACTGAGGTCGACAAGATTGGGAACCTCGATGTCGCGGACCGCAAGCAGCTGCAACGCATGCGAACCAAGCTCGCAATGGTGTTCCAGCACTTCAACCTGTGGGCGCACATGAACGTGCTCGAGAACGTTATCGAGGCACCGATTCATGTTCTTGGACTGTCGCGTAGCGAAGCGGAGGAACGCGCGCGCGCATTCCTCGAGAAAGTTGGTCTCCCTGCGCGCGTTGAGAAGCAGTACCCGTCGCATTTGTCGGGTGGTCAACAGCAGCGGGTGGCAATAGCGCGCGCCCTCGCGATGAATCCCGACGTCATGCTTTTCGATGAACCTACTTCAGCGCTCGACCCTGAGCTGGTTGGCGAAGTTCTGAGAGTGATGCAAAAGCTTGCCGAAGAAGGTCGGACGATGATTGTGGTCACGCACGAGATGGGTTTCGCGCGCAATGTGTCCAATCGTGTGATGTTCTTGCACCAAGGGCGCACTGAAGAAGAAGGCTTGCCAGACGAAGTGCTGAGCACCCCGCGTAGCGACCGATTGAAGCAGTTTCTGTCTGGCAGTCTCAAGTAAGCCGCGCACGTTGCAGAGTGATGAGCAGCACCACCTCGCGCGTTGGGTGGGGCAGACGCGACTCAGGCGGCAGTCGTCGCGGTGCCACTTGCCTCGATATCCGGCGCGGACGCAATCTTCGATTTGCTGAACGTTGCCAAAGAGACGGATGACTCCTCGCTCTAACGCGTGAGACTCTCCTCGCAGAATAGACGTGTCAAATGCATGCAGTGATGGACGGACTCTGGAATTGCCGATGGCAGGTACAAGCTATCAGCGAAATAGACAAACTTCGCCGCTAAAACGGCCGTAATCTCGAAGTACGTTTTGCGGCCGACCCTTGGACACACTTTTTGCTGGCTGGTGTTCGTAGCGTGACTGCAAGCATTCCTGGTGGACCAGTCTTACCCGCTTTACCCACGCAGACAAATAAAAAGGTTGCAAGTAGTTATTTAAAATAAAGTAGTTTGGAGAACTTATGAAAAAGAGCATTCTTGCGGGACTTATTATTTCCACTTTTACGGCCCCCGCTTTCGCCCAAAACAGCGTGACGCTTTACGGGTTGATTGACGAAGGCTTTGATTACACCAATAACGTCGCAGGCGGCAAGGTGTATGAACTCCAGAGTGGCTTCGCCCAAGGTAGCCGATTTGGCCTTAAAGGGGCCGAGGACCTTGGTGGTGGCCTGAAAGCCGTGTTCCAGTTGGAGAATGGCTTCAATGTCAACAATGGAAAACTTGGGCAGGGTGGCCTCATGTTTGGCCGTCAGGCGTACGTTGGTATCTCGTCAAGCCAGTGGGGCTCGGTTACGTTGGGTCGACAGTACGACTCCGTCGTAGACTATCTGGCGCAGACCACGGCAAACGGCAACTGGGCGGGCTATCTGTTTTCCCACCCGTATGACAACGACAACACGGACAACTCGTTCCGCGTCAATAACACGGTGAAGTACACGAGTCCCGAAATTGCCGGGCTGCAGTTTGGCGGAACGTATAGCTTCAGTAACGACACTAACTTCGCCAACAATCGCCAGTACAGCGCTGGCGCGCAGTACTCCAACGGTGGCCTGCTTCTCGCAGCGGCGTACCTGCAGGCCAATAATCCATCGGCGACAGCAGGCGGCGCTATCAATAACGGAGGTGACGAGAATTTCGTGGGAAGCAAGCTGCGAATTTTCGGCGCGGGAGCTAGCTATACGTTCGGGTCGGCGAACGTGGGCGTCTCATACACGAATACGTACGTCGCAAACCCGACCACTTCCGGATACGTCGGAGACATCACGCTGCCCACAGGTACGCTGTCGAACCTACGATTCCAGAACTTTGAGATTAACGGCAAGTACCAGTTCACGCCGGCGTTCTATGTGGGTGCAATGTACACATACACCCGTACCGACTTCAACAGTACCGAGGGGAAGCTCAATCCAAGCTATCAGATGGTTGGGTTGATGGCCGACTACAACCTCTCAAAACGCACTGACGTCTACCTACAAGGCGCTTACCAGCACGTAGGTGGCGACCGTACAGGTACCGTCCTCGACTTTGCCTTCGTGCCAGGTGCCGATAACGTCTCCTCCACCCAAAATCAGGTGGTCGCGCGAGTCGCTATCCGTCATAAGTTCTAACCAGGTCAATCGGGAGCATGTTCGAGGTTTGAGCTCTCGCTCCCGATGAACCCAAATAGGAGTGTCGGCGTCACGACTCTGTCAGATGAGGGTACTCGCGAATCAATTCGTGCAGCGGCGTGTTGGACTTGGCCGTGTGCTTGAAGGTCGGCGTCTCGTCGAGCCACTACGGATGAACCGGTCGACCGCTCCAATCAGGTGACGACGTGTGGAGGGGATGCGCCAGTCCCAAGATTCCCGCGTTTTGAGACTCTATTCGGAATAAATGAAAACGCCAACGCCGACCCCAAATTCGGTCCATAGATTTTCGGTGCGAACTCTGCGCGTTCACCGTGAATTTTCAACCTCTGCGTGAGAAAAGCATGAACACAGACAAGACCACCTTTGATGCCAAGACGACAGCTTCGCTTCTCGAATACGCCACGCTCGTGAACGTCCTGCGGGAGACGATTGTCGAGTATGGAGCCGGACGCATCGCGAGCCCCGAGCGCCTTGCCATTCCGTTGCAGCAAGGCGGCCTGATGCTCTCCATGCCGTCGAGTGCTGAAGACATTGCAATCCACAAGCTCGTGAACGTCTGCCCCGGCAACATCGCGCGAAATCTGCCGACCATCAACGGGCAAGTCATCGCGTGTGACTCGATTACTGGCGAGATGATGTTCATTCTGGACGGCCCGACTGTGACTGGCCGACGGACTGCCGCTGTCTCGGCGCTGGGCGCAATGACGCTTTCGAATGGTTTGCTCAAGAAAATTCTGGTCATCGGTACTGGCAAGCAGGCATCCAACCACGTCGAAGCGTTCGCCACACTCTTCCCCGATGCGCGCATCCTGTCGAAGGGCATCTCCGATGACGACACGCGAAGCTTTGTCGAACGCCAGAAGGCGGTCGCTCCGAACCTCGAAGCATTGCAAGGCGAGATTCCCGAATCCGTCGACGTGGTCGTTACCGTGACGACGAGCAGGAAGCCTGTTTACGACGAAGCGGCGCGCGTTGGTCGCCTAGTTATTGGCGTAGGTGCATTTACTCCGGACGCTGCTGAAATCAGCAAGCTGGTCGTTGATGGCAGTTTCGTGGTCGTCGACGACCCGGTTGGCGCGAAGCATGAAGCAGGCGACCTTATCCAGGCCAACTTCGAGTGGAGCAGGGCTGGCTCTTTGGCGCAAGCGATTCAAGGTCAACTGAGCGTGGATGCACCGGTTTTCTTCAAGAGTGTCGGATGCGCGGCATGGGACCTGGCAGCGTGCCGAGTCGCCCGCAAAGCGCTCGGTTAATCAAAAAAGCGGCTACGAAGGCGAAGTGTCTCTGCCATGCCGGAAGCTCTTTTCAAGAACTGTGGAGCAATCGGTGCTTAGAGATACTTTGAGACGTTTCCCCTCGCAGTAAACCGTGCTCGCCGACATGCCATCTGACAGCTCGCCACGAGTTGGGGGTAGACGCAGAAGATGCGCGAATAGTTGGGGTTGGTGAACGGTCGTTTGGCTCCGGCACCACGCAGGACGTGAAAGCACCTCTGACATCGGACGGGCTGCTGCCGAACACGCGAGTGGTTCGGCATTCGTTAAAAAGTGTCAGTTCGCTGTGGTCGATTTGCGTGTACGATACTGTATAAATATACAGGTTTTTCCACCGCCAATGTCCACTGCTACTGTCACTGTTGAGGAGATACACCCTTCCACGGCTACGGGCGTCGCAGCTCGCCCGTAGCCGTGGAAGGGTTGTCGAGACTGGGTATCCAGCACTATCGGCGGAAGTGCCCGGTGGCGGCTGGCCTGTCGGAGCGCTGGTTGACCTTCTTGTCCAGCAGGCCGGTGTTGGCGAACTCCGACTGTTACGCCCAGCGCTTAGCGCTGCAGGCAACCGGCCGATTGCGTTCGTCCAGTCACCGCATACCCCCGACGGCTTGGGGCTCAGCTACATCGGGCAGTCTCTGGACCAAGTGCTTCGAGTGAATGCGCAGAAACACGACGACGGTCGACAGGGTCAAACGGGCCTATGATTCCGACGTAGTTCATGACGTCCATTTCGGAGTTGCCTAGAGACATGCTGCACTCGCAGAGTGGAGATAAGCGAGGCTCCTCGGTATGGGCGCGGTGCGCTCGGGACCTCTTGGGGGGTGCTGAAGCCATGAACTCAGTTGATGCAACGATTTGTAGAACGCCTATCGTGCCGCTTGTGCTCGATTCGACGGGCGTTCCCATGAACGAACGTCTATGGCTAGGTCCAGTAGTCGCTACCCAAGCTTTCCAAGAATTCGTCTCGCTCTTCCTCGGAGATAAAGATTTCTGATTTTTCTCCCGACGCGCACATTATTGATTCGAATGACTTGAACTTGGAAATCCATCGCCAAGTCGCGTAGGCATCGATAGCCCCGGCACCCGTCACGCCGTTGAAGTCGGTCCAAGAGCCACCGCCAAGCGTGTGGAACGTTGCTTTCATTGCTGCCTGCAGACTGGTAACGAGCAGCAAGTTTTTGTTGTCGCCGCGTTTGTCTAGCGCCACCATCTTAGTTACGACGAACCTGACACAACTGAACCGGCTATTTAGTTCGATTAGCGCTGAGGATGCGTCTGCTTCAACGAATACCTTGTACGCAAACTTGAAGTGCTTGGCGGCGAGCTCCTCCACCGCAGCCACAGCCTGAGAGAACTCGTCCCAAAAATAAACCTCGATTAGAAATCCCCGTTCCTTGCTAAGCCGTGCGGCGGCATTTATGAGATGTGTATCATTCGGAACCGTGGGAATAACAACATACCTATCAAGATTTTGTGGAAAGGCCTTCGTTTTCTCCACTTCATCTTCTAGGTCATCGACGCTGAATTCGACGACGCGTTTGCATTGAACGCCAATGTGAATGCTATCAGTGTAAATATACGTGTCCACGCCGTACTGCTTCTGCCCCGGTCTGCCATAGGATGTGACGATGCAATCAGGATATTTGTGGATGTAGAAATCCGTCGCAATGCGTTGGAGTTCCTGCCAGTCTCGAGGAGGCGGGATGTCGACTTGATAAAGTTCCACGTTGTTGTCAGAAAGAGATGGGTTGGACGATTTTATTGCGAACGGCGTAGCGATTGTACGGCGTGCATGCCGTACAATCGCTGCATGCTGATTTGGGCCTCTGCCGGATTGTCTCGATGTGCTCTTAGGGCGGTCTCATACGCACCCTCGCCATCGGCGAGCAAAGGGCATACTCGGCATTTGTTGCTTACGACTATAACGCAGCCGCGCTACGCAAGGTTGAGCGTCGCGTCCAGTGTGGAGCGAGGTGCTTTGCAAATGCTTGCTCTGCCTATCCTACAGAAGTCGGGACTACATCTTGCTCGGCGGACAGTGCCGGAGATTTCGCGACGTCGTTCATAACTTCAATAAGCAAATTGCGAACAACGTCTGAGCTTTGCCCGACCAGTAATCGGCCTTCTGATGCGTCCCAGTCTTCGCGTAACTCGTTTCGTGCAACGTCAAGAAACTCTGCGTCGTTGCATAGCGCGACTAGAATTTGTTTAAGGATACCGTTTTTCCCCGCAGCAATCGATGCGATGATTGGTAGTACATCGTAAATTTTCGTTCGCAAAATGAGTCCAGTACTAACCGTTGCAACGAGGTTAGAACTTGAGATTGCCGCTCCGAATGCGTTTCGAATACTGCTGATTAATGCCACAGCAGCGTGGTCAGTGGGTTTGTCCGCGAGACCGTCTTGTGCCCAGATGCGGAATGTCGCAAAGCGAATGAAAGGTTCATCAAGCGTAAATGAATTTGGACTGCTTCTAGCCCAGACAAGGAACCAACCTTCGCCCGCCAACTGCTTCAGGAAGGGTTTCGCGTGTTGGTTCGATACTTCCACGAGGCAAGTCAGGCACGCTAGTATTTCAGAACGGGGCAGGTCTGGACGTGCGCGAAAGACTTGCACAATCTTGTCAGTGACAAGATTGAAAAATTCTGACCCTCTTGCACGCAATCCCTGGAGGAGAACCCTCGCTGCGCGGTTGTCCACGTTCATCGGCAGTAGTTCGGTCACAATCCAGTCCGCGACTTTCTCGCTGTCTGCCGAGATATCAAGCGTCTCTAAGACGAAACGTCGATTTGGGTCCGTCTCTGCCTCTAGTTCTGCACAGATACTTGCCCATCGCTCGATTGGGACGGGCAGGGAAATACGTTGACCGGCTGAAATATTTGCAGCGGTCCGTACCTTTTCATTGGAGAGTAGTTCAATCAAGGACCTTGTCCAATTGTCCCAAGCACCAGGAGCGATGGGACTGTTCGTCTCAGGAATTCCAGAAATCGCGTGCAGAAGATTACTTACCTTTGCTCCGGCGAATGCGTGGTCGAAGGTTAGCTTGAGATAGGCATCGACTCCGTCTGTGACGTTCGGGTTAGATAGCTCGAGAGAACTCGTGAGCCTCATTACCTGGTCAATTCTCGGGCGAATATGTGCCAAGAAGCCTGTCGAAAATTGGCCAGCGAGCGTCTGGTCGGCGAACATGACCAATGCGCGCAGGAAGGCAAAGAAGAGGGCCTGCTCCTTCTGTGCTTCTGCAGCAGACGCAGACATTCGGGAGAAGCTTTCGATTAGATGATTGTCCAAGATATCTAGGGCAGCAGAGCTGCTACCAAGAATCTTGTAAAGTTCATTGGGTTCGCCCATCTCCAATGCCCTTTGCAGATTCGGTAAAATCAATAGGTAAAGTGACTCCGGTGACTTCGCTGCATGGAGGTAGAGAGTCGCAAAATCCTGCTCCATGGTCGAGGAGTAGAGAACCTTGGATATTTCGAACGGGACCTGCCACGGCTGTGCTCTCGCCCTATCCCGGGATAGAATATACGCGGCAAGCGTCGACAATTGCATATCGCCTTGCCGCTCTGTATAGAGCGCGACGAGCTCGTTTAAGAAGACGACAATCTGTCTAGGCGTTGGTGCTGCACCTGCGGTGGTGGCTTGCAGCAAGCGTGCTATGACCTCGTAGCTTCCATCTGCGTCAGGGCCGAAGCAGTGTTCGAGCTTCTTGGCGAGAAAGTCCTTCCAAGGGCGCAGCATCGGGAGCGGCAAAGACATGCGAACCTGGAAGACTTTTTCGAGAGTGTTTCCGTTGCTGTGGGAAAGGTCAGTGTCGTTTGAGAGGCGGCTCTCACTCGCAATGGGAACGAGTAGCCATAGCCGGTTAAACCACTCGCTCTCACGAAAGGCCGGATTGTCAAGAAAGGACCGAAGCAACGTCCAAACCTGCTTGGCTTCATCAAACCCTATGCGGTCAAGATTGTCGATAACGATGACAAGCTTGCGCGTTGGGTAGTAGCGGGGATTCAGAACGTCCTCCATCAGACGTTCAAACTCTTCCTGAAATTCGATAGACGTTGGCTCCGGGTCTGTCAACGTCTCTGTCGTCTCATCCGATGTGGATTTAGTCAGTAGAACGCGAAGGTCCAGCGCACTAATTTCTAGCGCAAAACCGAAAACGATGACTGCGGCACATGCGGTCCATACCCACAATAGCCAAGCTGGCAAGTGTTGAACGGCTTTTGATATTAAGGCATGAACAGCGGGGTAACATAGGGCTCCAGCAATGCTGAGCGCTATTGCCACCCGAGTGCGCTGTGAAAATTCTGGCCTAACCAACTTCTCCACGTGTTTCCTCTTGCCGGCCATAGTGGAGAGCTTCTTGTCCCACATTTTATCGGCGTCGGACTTCGGGGAAATCCATTCGCACGCGCGGAGGTCCTTCACGAGGCTCTCGAAGAATGCACGCCGCAAGCCATCACCGGAGTGAACCCATGCGTCGTAGACAAACGTCCGAGTGCTAGGATTCTTCTCGCGCTGTGGTTGCTGACTGCCGGATAAACGCTTCCTAAGAATTTGTATGACCGTCGACTTTCCGGCTCCCCAGTCGCCGTCAAGGCGAATACTTTTGCCTCCTTCGGAGGTATCAATCAGCGTGGCGAGTGCATTGGCAATTCTTTCGTGTGCACCGAACGAATCTGCAACCGCTGGTTCGTCAGGAAGTAGCTTGGGCTGCTGGAATGTCATCAGAGCGCAGTTATTTCGGGGTTGTTTGCAAGCTCTTGGATAGCCTGGTGACGATGCGAAGCTGGTGACACCAGATGGCGTTGACGGTCGCTCCCCAAGCGGGGATGGCCATGGTCGATGCCCGCGAGGGAACCGACGCCGCGTGTACGCGTGCACCAGCGTTAGGCGCTATTATCCATCCGCCACGAAAATTGGGGTGACATTAACTCGTATATCCATACGTATCGCTAATTCGGCTAAGTTGCGGCCACCATCGGGATAGTGGCTGCCCCGCACGCTATGTCGCTCACGTCGCGCCTCATATAGCTGCACCGGCCCGAGCGACACACCTTGATGCCATCTTGAAATCGCTGCGACCCAAGTGCCAGAGCGGTCGTCTTGGCAGCCACATTGCAGAACATGCAAAGCATTCTTGGATTTTTGGTTCCATGAACCTGCGCTAGCTCATTTCCGCAAACGAACTGAACCGTCCTCTACAGCCACTGTCGCTTGGACTCGTCCGTGGGTCAGCGCCCGAGAAATCCGTATGCCGGCTTCCGCAGTTGTCCTAGCCACACCGAGTAGTCGGCAAACCGCTTTTGTCAGTCCATCTTGCGACGTGCCACCTTGTTGCATCAGGATGTACACGGCCGCATTGCCTAATTCTTCGAGGCTAATCTCGTCGATACTGCGGCGCGTTTCGGGGTCACTTCCTGGCACCCGTGTACCTTCCCAAGTGCTCGGGTTTGCATGCTCTGGCCAATAAAAAGTGATGTCGTTGTCCGTCGTACGGGTCGCCTGCCGGGGCAACAATGCACTCAAATGAGCCTCGATGCGACTACCAACTCTGGACAACCCCCAAGCCCGCGTCACGCGCTTGAGCGTTATCGCCTGCGATACCGGTCCTTCCGTTTCGATTACCTTGAGCAACTGACCGGCCAAAGTCGACATTGAGCGGCTCTCGTAGAAGAGGTCTGGGTTGCCTTTGTCCAAGCTGGTCAGTTGGTATTCGGGCAACTGAATGGCAGGCGCAATCGACTCGACGACCGATTCGGCTTCAGCATACAAGGCATGCGACTCTTCCTCGTGTGCAGTCTCTTCTGGCAACTCAACAACCGGCTCATCCTCCGTTGGCACCGTCTCTACCAATTTCTCCAGCCGCGCGACAAGCTTTCGCATTGGCTCTTCTGGATTCAGCCACCAGTCAGTGGACCAGATGCGATACAGCTCCCAGCCCAGCCCTTCGAGGACATGCTGACGGAGTCGGTCACGGTCGCGCGCCGTCGCGCCGGAGTGATACATGGCACCATCGCATTCGACGCCGAGCAGATAGCGGCCCGGCGCACGTGGGTCGACCACGCCAACATCAATCCGGTACCCGGACACGCCGACCTGAGGGTGAACCGTCCAACCTTTCTCACGAAGGGCTGAAATCACCTGCCGCTCGAACGGGCTATCGGGCTCCCGCCCAGTCGGCATGCTTTGCTCAACCAAGGCCCGCGGACCGCGAATAGCAAACTCCAGATAATTCTTGAGGTCTCGCACGCCGGCTGCCCTGACACGCGACAGGTCAATCTGCTCGGGCAACAGCGTGCTAAAAATCACGACGCCGACACGGGCACGCGATACGGCCACGTTGAGACGCCGATGGCCACCTTCCAGGTTCAACGGCCCGAAGTTGAGACTGACCTTGCCCGATGCATCCGGGCCATATGTTATGGAGAAGAAGATGATGTCCCGCTCATCCCCCTGGACGTTTTCCAGGTTCTTGATGAACAGCGGCTCCTGCGCCGCCTGCGCAATAGCCTGGTCCAGCTGCTGAGATACCCGGCGGCGTTCATCCAGCATCCGCTCAATCAGGCTTTGCTGCGCCTGATTGAAGGTCACTACACCGAGCGTCAGATTCCGCTTCGCCGAGTCCAGATAGTGCCGCTCAATCGCCTTGACGATGGCATCGGCTTCCGCCCGATTGGTACGCGAGCCGCCGCGGTCGTAGACACCCTGTACGCGTTCAAAACGCACGCTCTGGTCGTCTGTCACCGGCGACGGGAACGTGACCAATGCGTTGTCGTAGTACGTGACATTGCTGAAGGTAATCAGCCCTTCATGCTTGCTTCGGTAGTGCCAGTTCAAGCGCAGTTCAGGCAGGCCGATACTGAGACATTCGTCCAGGATACTCTCCAGGTCCTGAACGTCGTCGCTATCCACTCCATCTTCCGAGTCATCCGACCGAGAGAAGAAGCTGGTCGGCGGCAGTTGCTTCGGGTCGCCGACGCAGATAAGTTGCTTGCCGCGAGCGATGGCGCCCACGGCGTCCCACACCGGAATCTGGGAAGCCTCGTCGAAGATGACCACATCGAACTGGGCGTGCGACGCGTCCAGATACTGGGCGACCGACAAAGGTGACATCAGCAGGCATGGCTTCAGCCGGGTCATTAGGCTCGGCAGGCTTTGCACCAACTGCCGAATCGGCATGTGCTTGCGCTGCTTCTGCAATTCGCGCCGCAGCTTCCCCAGTTCAGAATCAGCACCAGGCACAACCTCGACGCTCGCCGGAATCTGGCCCGCCAGTTTGGCCGCAATATATTGCTGGGTCAGCTTCTGAAAACGCTCGTCGGCCTCCTTGAACTCAGCAATCTTGCGGTCATGCTCGGCACTCGAGAAGTTGCAGAGCACCGGCTCCCGGTCAATCGCCTTCCGCAGCCACCAGCTCTGGTAGCTGTATTCAAAGAAGGTCGCCACAGTGGACAATGGCGCCTCGCCGACCTCCAGTGCATCCACAATACCCTGCAACCCGCTGCTGATTGCATTGGCTCGGGATTTCCGCCACAGGCACCACGGCTGCAGCTGTCGCGAAGCAGATTGCCATCCTTGAAGCAAGCTCAACAGCCGAGGAATCACGCTGGCGGCAGTCGGGTCAAGTCCGAGGTCAGCTTGACAGTGTCCAAGCTCAATGACCCGGCGGAGTTGATTCATGACGTCCCGATAGCAATCGCGGTACGACAACAAACTGGAGCCAAGAGGCATGTCAGCCTTCAGCATCCTCCGATTGTCGGAAACAAATGGCTGCAGCTTTGCGCGGAGCGTCTGGGCCAACTCGATGTCGTTGCCCGCAATTGCCGTTACCGCGTCCGCGAACGAAGTCGCCCACCGCTCGACCGACTCGACGGTGCTCCAGTCCGTCTTCGACGCAGCGAACGCTTCATGCAGCAGTTGCGACGCATCATGAGACATAGACTCGATGACCTTGTCCTCGGCATTGACGGCGGTCAATGCCGTAATGACGGCCGGAACATCCCCACCTTGTGGGCGACGCTGGTCCTGTCGATACAGACGCAATCGTCCGGTAACCGCGCGTTGAGCAAACAGGCTCTTCGGCCACCAGGTATCGGTTGCCGCCGCCCACTGTAGCTTCAGCTCAGACGCATTCAGGGTCGCGACGTCGTCCACGTAGTGTTTGCTCAGCGGCTCCCATGCCTGATTGCGCGCAAGACCATGCTGCCGAAGGTTGGCAAGTCGGTTGCGAGCGGACTCGTCATGCGCCGACCGGGCAACCTCGACCGGAACGGTGGGCGCGGCGGAAAGCACGTCGGCTAGTACATCGAATTTGCCCAGCCCATTCAGGGAGAAAGCAACTTTGGGAAGGCCCAGCTGGTTTAGCAGGTTCGATGCAGCCTCATCCAGCTTTTTGATTTGGGCTTCAAACGCCGAAACCGCGTCGAGAAACTCTTGCTGCCAGGACGGCATCCATTCGGTTTTGTGGACGACTGCCAGAGGATGGTTCTGCAAACCGGTTAACTGGCCGGCCAGAGCGCCCATCTGGCGGGAGGTCTCACGCAGTGCCTCGAGCTGGGCGCGGTTATGTACATCTGCATCGGCCCACGGCATCGCGCCAGGCCGCATTTCCGCATGCTGCAGGCTGGTTCCGATGGCCTCGTAAACGGTCAGGTCATTTGGATAGGTGCGATGCAGCGCACGCGCGACCCCATTGAGGTCAGTGCGGAGCGTCAGGAGTCGTTCGGACTCTCTCTCCCAGTCCTTCACCGTGCGTGCACCGGCGGCATCAAGTGCTACGCCTAGCTGTTTCAGGACATCCGCTTTCTTTGCCTTGGACGAATGCAGCTCGAGACAAAATGGCCCCAGGCCAAGACTGCTAAGCCGGCGATGCACCACCTCCAGCGCAGCCATCTTCTCCGAGACGAATAACACTGTCTTCCCGGTGGCCAACATATGGGCAATCAGGTTCGAGATAGTCTGGCTCTTACCCGTCCCAGGTGGGCCTTCGATGACAAGATTCTTGCCTTCAGCGGCGACGCATACGGCACGCAACTGTGACGAGTCCGACAGCAACGGCGTGAACAGGTCTTGAGGCCGGAACTTCTCGTCCAGGGTGCTGGGCTCGAAGCCCGTCGCGCTGTCAGCAAATGCCTTACCGGGATTGTTAATCAGATGGGCAACGACACTGTTTTCCTGGAGCTGCTTCTGACGGTCCTGGAGGTCCTTCCACATCAGGTACTTCGTGAACGAGAAGATACCCAGATGGACCTGCTCCTTGACTTCCCATCCCTTCAGCTCGCCGACATGCAGCCGGAAGGTCTGCAGAATCCGGTTGACGTCGATGCCACGGTCATCGGTTGGCAAAACGTCGAACGACGGCGGCTTCAGGCTGAAATCCTGCTGCAGCTTTTGCAGCAGCGTCGGGTTCACGAGTGCGTCGTCATCGTGACGAACCAGGCGGAAACCACTCCGGACGGACTGGCGGGACAGCGTAACGGGGATAAGCAGAATCGGAGCCAGATGGCTGGATTCGGCATCCTTGCTCTCCCGCCATTCCAGCATCCCAAAAGCCAGAAACAGCGTATTGGCGCCGCCTTCCTCCATTCCCGTGCTGGCCGCTCGGAATATCTCGAGAAGCCTGCCTTCCAGAGCTTCCTCCTCGATGTCCGTGACGATTTCGTTCCGGCCAAGCGCGTCGGTCGCCAAGTCATCCATTGCCGCCGTACCGTTTCGGCCGGCGTACACATTGGCATCGCGACCATCCGAGCCGGACATCATCTTCGGCTTCGCACGGACGCGGAATTCGTTTCCATCCGCAAGCCGGTCTTCCAGCGCACCCGGGTCAGGGCAAATGACGCGCAGCGTGGATTTGGTCGGCTTGAAATTCAGGAGCTTGTTTCGGAGCGTCAAGTCGAGCAGCTTGCTCTTCCATTTCGCCAGGCGTCCTTCTGGTGTTTCAGGTGTTACATCGTCACGCAGCGGTATGACGACCGGGTCCAGCGGCGGCAGCTGCGGCACGTCCTCGATGACGGGTGTTTCGGCCTTGGCAATCGGGACATTCTGCTCATCGACCTGCGACGAACGGGATGGGAGGGGGCGAATCTGGACTTCGCGTGCGCGCCGGACATCTACGGCATACGCGAACCCGGCTTCGTCGTTCAGGTGTTCCTCGCCACGAGTGCAGGCCCAGCGAAGGGACGGTTTCTGACCGCCCGCCACGCCGGTGGTCTCGAAGACCATGAACTCGCCGGATTTCACCCGCTTACGAACTGCCTGAACATCGTCCACCAATGCAGTCGGAAAGCTGGTCTCTATCAGCCAAACGCCAACCCAGGCATGGCCTTCCTTGAACAACACAACAGGGTGCAGACCGGCCTGCTCCAGGCAAGACGCGAACAGCATGGCGAGGTCCAGGCAGGTCGCAAGCTTGCCATCCAGGATGCGTTCTGGCGTCCGGATTTTCTGGCCGTCATTTCCGAACGATGCCGGCGGATTGGAGTATTGGATGTCCTCGGCAACTATCGTGCTGTAGATAGCCGATGCCTGCTTCCAGACCTTCTCGCGATTCTTGGACTGATATCCGTCCATGGACAGGTCGGTCGACGTCTGGCGCAGCAACCCGGAGGCTCGAGCGAGAAGCTTGTCTACGACCCGCGAGTTCGGCATGCAAAACGCGGCCAGCAGTTCGGGTAAAGACCGCGCGCCGGCCCACTGGTCGTAGGCTAGAACATCAATGTTGTGCAATGCCGTTACGAGTTCAGTTTCCTGAATACGCAACGATGCCGTGATAACGGCACGCTCAGACTCATCGAGCTGGCTGAAATACTGGTGGTCAGGACGCAGGTCGACAGGTGCCAGACGGCGGCTCTCGCCAGGCGCCAGTGCCTCGAAACGGAAACGTGCGCTCTCGGCAAAAGCCGGCACACATTTGACGAGCAGTTCGACATCGGAGAGTGTCGACTCCCCATCGTTCGTGACCAAAATTTCACGGATGACCGGAACGTTGTTCTGAATCGCCGCATACCCTATCGTCAGGTCGGCAATAACCTGAACGCTCGGTAGCTTCACGTCGGTGTCGGTCGTCAAATCCTCAGCGTCGTCTGCCTGTCCCTGCGTCATCACCCCGTTCCTCATTATTCGTACTGGGTTCAACCGAAGCGCCATTACTGTGGGCGACGTCGTCCAGGTTGAACCATGATATTGATTGCGCTATTACCTTTGATTCTTTCGCAAGGAGTTTATTCTCTTCTTGCAAATGCGAATTGCGTGGAAATCTCTTTTTTGTGCATTCGCTAGGTTCGGCCGAAATATTACGCCTTTTTTACCGTCATCCTAGGAAACCGACTGAACCTCTGCATAGCCACGCTGAAGCTTGGCGCCATGGCGATTCGAGTTCGGTCGTACGGGTCAAAGAGCCGTGGTCCATAGGTCGCCCCCTGCGGTCCAAAAATTTCAGCCTCAGCCACTGTCAAGGTGTCCTAGGACACCTTGACAGTCGACTCGCATCTCATCTCATGATGCCAATAAAGACCGGCGCTGTTAACGCATGAAATTGCGGATACTCCGCACGCCATACAGTCACTATCGTTCCAATATCTGAAAGGGGGCGCCGCGATGAAGCCTGAGGCTATGCTGCGAGACGATGAAGGGTGGCTGTACGTGATGCACAACCCTGCCTTTCCTGCTGTCGTAAAAGTGGGGCGCACGCAGCTCCTTCCCGCGGTCCGCGCCGCACAGCTTTCAACGACTGGAGTAATCGGAAAGTTCGATGTCGCATACGAGGCGTTGACGTTCGACCACACGCGCTTCGAGACAACCGTCCACAGACGACTATCTTGGTGTCAGGTGGAGAGAGAGTTCTTTCGGTGCGATGTCGGCGAAGCCGTGGCAGCTATTCAACATGTTGCCGGCCCGAAAATTTCATTCGAGAGAGGTGCCAGCGCAGCAGCGACGGCCCGCGATACTGAGCATATTGTCGTCGCATCTTGCGACTATTTTTTCAATTGGGTTCGCTCGCTTGAAGAGTCAAACGTAAGATTCACGTCAAGCAGCCGATTACATCAGTATTGGCTCCTCTCCCGCCCACAAGACATTCCGGAGCCGGCTTCGATGAAGGCGATGGTCCAGAGCCTGAAGGCTCTCGGATATCGGCATGTCAGACAGGGCGGGTCTGGTTTGAGAGGATTCTCGGGCTTGGCGGTGCCCGACACGTAGCCACCGATGCCTGATAGCGGTGTCAGGCGTTCGACGCGTACAAGCCTGTGCTCTGAGTAGGACTTGCCTTCCTGCTCCAGCAACGTCCCGACGTACGCTGAGCGACGCTGTCCCAACGGGTGAAACGCGTACGGACCCGGAGTCTCCTGGGCGAAGGATGGCCGGCAACCTGTTGCTACGATAAAGTCGCCTGTTCCACGAGACTGAAGTTGCTCCGAGGTTCAAATAGCGCAAACATGCCAGACGGTTACCATTCCATCGCAGATGCTACCAAGGAACACGCCGTCGTCAAAATCATTGCCGCATCCCGACGGCTGTACACTTCCGGTCGTCCTTGTTCGTCGACGTGATGAGCAAGGTTTGTGTAATGTCGCACGGAATCGAAGATGGCGAGAGCTCTTTGGAGCTTCGATTTATCTCGTGGCCGGCCCACGTTGGCAGCGCGCGACGAGACTACTGTCTCGCGAGGTTCTACCGAGGCGCCGAGACTGTCCAAAGCCTGCCGACAAGCGCTGACCGCGCTATCGTATTCGCCGGCCGCTAGGTGGCGCCGAGCAACTCGCAACAAGTTCACCGACGGGGCAAAGTAGCTCGACGCATTCACCGGGAGCTCAACTCCAACGGCAAACGCGTCTGAGAATTCAAGCTGACTCATCAAGTCTGTCCATTGAGCTACGTTGACGGCATACCCTATTGTGTCCTGCGTTACGTGGTTATCTTGCGGCGAGTGTGCGACCCCTACAATCTTTACCTCAAACGTGAGTCCGCCAGCGCCGCGTATCTCGTCCAGCGCAAGTAACTGAGATTCGCTGAGGTCGAGCCGCAGAAGGGATGTTGTGCGACCCGCATATGGCAGGCGACGCAGGATGAGCGGAAATTCGAATTCAGCTGTTCCCACATATCGAATCGTGCCATTCGGAATGCGTACTGCAACGGTTGCACGAAGCGAATCGATGTAAATGTGCGGTTCGCCCTGTACACTGTTGGCCACGGTCAGGAGACAGCTAAATTTGAGAGAGTTGATGCCAAGACCGCGTTCGCCCGACAGCCCGACAATTTGCAGGTCTGCAATTACGTTTGCGTGGAAATTCAGGCTCATTGATTCGCGAATAGAATTGGGTATCGGCGTGCTTCCCGCAGATTTCGGGCGGCGGGAAGTGTCCCGGTTTGGTGGGCTGTGTGTGGCCGAAGTGCGCCACATCGCTCGCGTTGCTATTCCGGCACGGTTAGTACGATGCCAGAAGAGCCGACGTGACCTCTGTGTGCCGGTGCGACACCGCTTGTACATCGAATTCGGACAGCAGCATCACCCTAAGCGAGTTGGGAAACGACACTAGACTTCCTTCGAAGTAGCGCTTCTTCTTCTCCAAGAATTCCAGGTTACTCAGAGAAGAATTCTTCCGTCTGCTCAAAAGCACTAGGTTGCCGAGCTTGTCGACCCAATTCGCGTGGATGTCCCCCGGGAACATATCTCTCCATTTGCTTCCAACGCCTGGATTCTGGGGGCAGACATGCTCGATGCTTATATAGTCAAATCCGTTGAAGATAGCAGAATGGTCGTGCTTCAGCAGCTCGAGTCGCAGTAGCAGGTACTTTGCGTAGCGACGTGAATACACGTCTTCCTGGACCAGCCGTTGAAGCTCGCTCTTCTGATAGGAAAAGATTGTCGGATGTCGCAAGACCTCCTCGACCGATTTCGCACTCGTTGTCGCTCTGAGTATCTCGCTCATATTCTGAATGCGAAAGGTTGGCGTCAGTTGCAGAACCCAATCGGCGGAAAACTTATTCTCAAGCAAGAGCAGGAACTCATTGAGACCGTTTGTCCCGAATTTCCGATACCACTGTAAAACAGGCGGTACCCAGTCCGTGCTCGGAAGACCGGACAACATTACCGTAATGCGGTTGCGGAACTCAATGCCCAAGTCCTCCGGCAACGGATTGAACAAAATCAACGAGTTGTATGCGTTCTTGTAGTCACGAACAAGCTCCATTGTTTCGACTCCTCGCGTCAGGAGGGGCGGGTCGGCCTTGTAGATTCGCTCGTCAAACTCCTTGAGCAGCCCCTCTCGCGCCTTGTCTTGAACAAGGACCGTGCGAATGAAAGATAAGAAACGGTCGAATTCATCCCGCCCAAACTCGCCTTCTGTCTGCTCCCAGAACCGTGCATATTTCGCCTTCTCCTTCCCATCTCGAATTGCACCGAGGTTCTGTGCCTTCAGGATGTCGCTATTGCTTAGAGGTATGCCTCGGTCATTCAGGATGGTGAACAACCGGAACGCATCATCGAGGTCGTCGGAGGCGACGTAAATCATGACAACCTGGTTCATTAGATATATTGCGAACTGGTCAAGTTGTCCGTGGCTCCAGGTAGACAATTTTTCGTCAAGCGTTCCGAGGTTCTTGGCCATACTGGACAAGGACAAGACGTCGCTTTTGCAACGCTCTCGCAATGCCTCGACCTCTAACGTACCGTTCGGGACCGCCACGTAGTCGCGAATGAAGTCCTCGACGTCGTCGCGAATCTTGTAGAGCAGGCGGGTGCGTCCTGGAGTCTTCCTTGCCTTGCTCTCTTTTTGGGCGAGCATGCTCTGGCACGTGCTCTTAATGTCGTCTTCGGTTGTCTTGTCTCGGATAACTGCAAGTAGGAGGAACAGCGTGGTCAGGCGCTGCTGACCATCAAGGAGGTCGTAAGAATTGTCGAACGTAACCTTCGTTCCTTGAAAATCGAACGTCTCGGACTTACGCTGAAGGACCATCGAGCCAAGGAAATATTGGCCGCTTTCATTGTGGTCTGCGGCGTATGCAATGTCGTCGACCAGTTCGTCGACTTCGTCTTTGCCCCAAACATAGGCCCGCTGATAGTCCGGGACGGTGAACCAGAACTTTTCAAAAACCTCTCGCAAAATGACCTTGCCGCTGTCGATGTTGCCTGTCGATGACTGCCCGCTCATTCCAACCCCGCAGATATATTTAATAACCCGTACTGCACGAACGTAGTGCGGTGCATTTTGACACCGCGACCGGAAAACGCAAACTAGCTAACTCCGGCCGTAGCAGTTGGCTCACCCACGTTCGGGGCGGAGGTTCGTCTGCAGTGGTAGAACCCGCACACGCTTGCACCGTCGGAAGAGTGGTGGGACTAAGAACAGGCTCTTCGCGATGGTCTAGGGCAGAGCCGCTGGAACCCACGCCGATATTGGGAAGATTTGGCCGGTATTTCCGTCGCGCGGTGTGCTCACCAGAATCAGGGCCGCCGGGATAGCCGGCAACTAGCCGGCGATTTGTTGGCCTGTTCGGCCGTTTGAATCTGGGTGGTCGGCAGCAAAATCAGAATCGAGAGAGCAAAATCGGCAGAGCCGATTTGGGGCCAAATGCATGATATCATTGTAGAGTCGGCAAATACGCCGGACGAGCCCCGTTGCGTGCAGATTCAAGCCACGCTTGCCGGCAAGGTTAATCTGGCCGACTTTCAGAATGCCGTCCTGGTTGCGCGCGAGCTGTCGGTGCTAAATGAAGCCGACAATGACGTCGAAGGGCTTTGGCACACGTTTCTTCCGGGTGCTAGGATTCGAACCCTTGCCTTGCTGAAACATCTAGCGACAAGGTAGTGCTGCCTTCGGATTTGCCGGCGGTTCGACCGGTGTCCGGTGTCCCCGCCCCCGTCAAAACGCGCACTTCTGGTTTGAGACGACCTCGATGAGCTGCTGCCCCGCCTTGGCTTCTTTTGACGGTGCGTGGGTTGTTCGTTGGCGCCGACTATTACAATAGCGAGATTTCTCGGCCTTCGCCTGGAGGCAAGGGCACCGGGCGCGCGCATTGCCAGATGCCAATGTGTTAGCGCCGGTCAGCTCGCCCACGAAAACCGCTGATAGATTCCTGCCGACAGCACAATGACTAAATTGCTCGAGTTGAATTTAAGAGAGGCACAACTCAAACGCAGGTTGCGCCGACACCTGTCATCTCTCGGATACACGCGCTCGCAGAACGGCAATCTCGTCTTGCAGGATGTCGGGAAAGAGACCGTTAGGCAGCTCCATGCGCCTCAGCGCGCGGCCATCTTGAATTCTCAGCGCGAATTTATCTCCTTAAAGATGCCGTCGTTACAGCAGCACTTCGCGTCCGGCACTCAAGTTGACCCCGCGGGAATTCGCGTAAGGATTGAACGCGTAGATAGCCGCACGTGGCAGGGCGACCTATTCAGACTCGCGACCCTGACGTGGTCAGTGCCGGTGTCAAACGGATTTGGGCGCCGCCTGCGCTATCTCGTTTGGGACGACTCGAATGACAAGCTAATAGGTATCTTCGCGATTGGAGACCCGGTCTTCAACCTATCTGTCCGGGACAACTGCATCGGGTGGTCGGGAGATGACCGGGCCGCGAGGCTCGTCAATTTGATGGACGCATACGTCCTCGGCGCCGTGCCGCCATATAACATGTTGCTTGGCGGCAAGATGATTGCCTGCCTCATCCGCAGCACAGACGTCTATAGCGACTTTCAAAACAATTACGGAAATGCAAAAGGCATCATTTCTGGCGAACAGAAGGGCGCCCGCCTCCTCGCAGTGACAACGTCGTCGTCTATGGGGCGCTCCTCGATATACAACCGCCTGAAGCTGGACGGCGTAACGTACTTTCAGAGCGTCGGTTTCAGCGGTGGTTGGGGGCATTTCCACGTTCCGGACTCCCTTTTTGCCGATATGCGCGACTACCTGCGCCATTCCGGTGATGCGTCACCGGATATGCATGCTTTCGGACAAGGGCCGAATTGGAGAATCAGAACGTTGCGCAGCGCGCTGAAAGCGCTGGGTTTCAAAGGTGACCTATTGAAGCACGGCATCCAGCGTGAGGTATTCATATCGCTTTTGGCGGACAACGCGACTAAAATACTTTGCAGTGGCAAGGGACGGCCTGATATCAAGCGGTTGTTATCCGTTGACGAAGTCGGAGCGCTTGCCATCGAAAGATGGCTGACACGTCGAGCAGCCACTCGGCCGGAATACCTTGCTTGGGACGCTGCCCAACTGCCAGAGCTAATCAAAGCCTCATACCGGCAGAGGCAAACGGATATAAGCGCGAGGGCCGCATAGAAAAAGGGCACCTCGAAACCTGAGAGACCTCCGGGGAGCTGCAATTGGACGCCGCGCTCGATAGCTGGACGCGTAAGCTCGTTAGCGCTTCAAAAGCGCGAGCCATTCCTTTTGGCGCGTTTATCTGTCCAATATGCTTTGAGACGGTTCATCTGAGAGACGGACCAAAGCGGGTAGCCCATTTTGCGCATAACGTTGCGCGGGAAGATTGTGAGCTCTCGTTCCAATCGATATACAGAACGGAGACTCAGTACGCAGCACATCTGGACCACGGCAGCCGGGCTGGCGATTTGCAACTTGGACTTCGCCTATACCTGAAGTGCCGACCTATGTCTTGGGGCCTCGAGCTTGACCTTGGTGTCAAGGACGTCTCGAAAGGTCACATCTTGATAGATGTGGGAGGCCGTGAAACGGCTGTTGACCTGACCGGTAACCGACTTTCAAACTACACAGTCGTCGTTGAACCGCAGCAGGCGCCCTATCGCATACTGTCCGTCTCGCCACCTCATAGCCAGGCGGCCGTATTCGAAGGCAGAAATTGCGACGGTTTGCGTAGAGTGGGGATGACCGCGTTTACTGCTGTCGGGCGAGCCGGACACGCACTTTTTCACCGCGCCGAAAAGATTGACGGTGGCAGGACATACGCCGTCGTTTGGCGAAACGACAAGGCCGCCCAGTTTCCAGTCGATTGGGAATGTGAAACCTTGGAGACAAGGGGGGATTTCTCCGCGACCCTCGTATTCATCCCCAAGTTCCTGTCGCAGGCAAGTTTGGACTGGATTAAAGCTAATCTACAACTCCCTGCTGTACACAAGATTCAAAATATTGTTCAAGTTTGGCCGCCAATATCAAACAGAATAACGAGCCAGTCAATCCAGTCCGTTCGAGATAACGCAATTGTCGTTGCGCTGGACGAAATTGACGTTCGCCAGGCAACCAGCGTATTTGTTCGTTGCGACGGTGACGAGCGCGCCGCTGGGGGAATTCCGGGCGCGAGGACCTTCTTCCGGTATGAACCCGCCGGCAAACCAACGGCCCGCTTCCTGACGCCAAATGGGTCCGGCGCGATGCTCGACGTCGAATTTTCTCTTCCGGCCGCAACACCCTGGCTCGCTCTGAACGCTGCGGTAGTGCTCAGACTCACTTCCAACGAGGGTATCAGCACGTCAGCACCTTTGCACAGCCGCTATGCAACACAGGCGCTCTTGGATATCAGACATGGCTACGCCAAGTTAGATTACGTTTCCATGCCTCGTGCTGCTCAAGGACGGGTACGCGTTGGGCTGGGAGACGCCGCTATCGAGCACCTCATATGCGCCACGAATAAGAGCGTCGCGGGGACGAAGAACGGATTCCAACCTAGCGACGAAGATGTTGTCCTATTCGTCGATGCGGTCTGCAAGGCTGATGCAGATGTCGTTGTAGACTTTGGTGCCTTCGGCTATGTTTCGCTGCCGGCGATTTTGAAGGCACTACACCGCAAGGGAGTTACCGGTGCCGCTGAGCTGCCAGAGCAAGTTCGAGCGTTGTTGAAAAAATACCTTTTTCAGTTCGGTTCGACTTCCGTTTGGCCCCGGCCAGATATGCGAATGTCTGATTCCGAACTTATTGGCTTGTTTAACAGTAGTCGTGGGATGAAAGGTAACGCCGCGACAAGGCGATACCTTGAGCGCGAGCTTGCCCGCTATGTTGACGGGGTTACACAATGAATGCGAGAGACCCGAGGGCTCCCTGGACCTATTCTCAGGAGGCCAAGAAGCGGATAGCAGAGCTCGGCAGTAAGCAAATCGCTGGATTCTTGGCCGAGATTCCTCTTTCTGACAGAAAAACTGCGTATGGCTGCATCAAATCGGTTACCGGGTTTCGCCCGGACTCCGAGTCCGCACTGAAGGAGAAAGGACGTAGATTCGTCTCCGTACTCACTCAGGTGCCTGACCCAAATTCTAAGTCACACACCGCAGAGTGGACTGCTTTTAGCTTTGCCTGGCTAAGTTGGGGGAATCATAGATTCCAGTCGCATTTCCCAGGCTCTCCGGACGAACCTATCGTCGACGAACACGAAGCAGTTGCTACTTTCATAAGGAAGCTCGTTCCGGAACAAAACTTCACCGTCTGTCGAGAAGATGTTGAGCGGCTTCTGATTTTTAGCGGATTCGCACTGACAGACAGGTCTTCGACTGACCTCAGTTGGATACCGACGCGCAGCGCGCTGGACCAGGCAAAGAAGGCGGCAAAGATTCCTGCCGAGGTCGAATCCCTGAAAAAGCAACTAAGGTCCAGCGAGACCGAAATCGCAGAGTTGCGCGGCACAACCGATGCAATCCGCGCCGAAGCCGAAAGCTTGCAACTTAGGCTCGCTGATTCGTTTGGTCAAATTTCCGAGATGCGGGCCGAGCTTTCGGCGTTTCAGTTAAGGCAAGACAGTATACAGTCGAGGAATGGTGAGTTGGCGCGGAAATTCGAGCAGGAAGTCCGCAAACTCGAGAACCGGCTGTCGATTGCGACAGAAGAACTGAAATCGGGATTTGCACACATCACCGAAGAGACCGGGAACCTAACATCGAACGCCGCGGTGAATCAGGAGGCAACGGAACGACTGGAAAAAGTCCTCACGTCGATACAAGAACGTGTCGACATGCCGACTTCGTCTCCGATTAGCGATGCCTTGGTGCCGATTGCCAACAGCTCGAACCGGGTCCCCGATGTGCAGCTCACACCGCATTCGATTGCGACGGAACCGGCGGATTTGACAGTCACCCCCGTCGTTGACGCAAAGACGGCGCTCAGCGTTATTACGAGGAATTTATCCGCAATTGGCGTACGCAAGGATGACGCAGGCCTTGTCGCGGCAACTGTGCTGGCCGGTATCGTCGCAGGACAACTTATCCAATTTAAGGGGGCATTTGCCGAGTTGGTTGTCGAAGCTGTTGCTGCTGCATTGAGTGATAGCCCGATGCTCTCTTGGCGAGTGCCGCTTGGCCTTCAGGACGGTAGCGAGACCGACTTCGTGCTTTCTCGGATGTCGACTGACCGAATGGCTACAGGCTGCATTGCCGTAATCGGCGCGAATAAGTCCGCGTTCGAAGTGTATGGAGACAGGCTAACAAGCGCTGTCGCGAAGATGCAACTTGGTATCAAATGCCCGATATCGAATGTGCCCCTCATGGCGACATTTGTGGGCGGTTCCGGCGTCTTGCCGCCAGGTCCCGAGTTCTGCTGCCTTGGGCCAAGTATTGATTCCGACGCATTAGTCTGGGGGCGAGCCAACAAGCACGCAACGGTAACAATCGGACGGCTAAGCTCTGTGTCTTGGGCCGACCTGGTGGAACCAGCGAAGACAGACGAAGATATCGAACATGTCATACGGGCTCTACCGAGTTTCAGCTTCTCCATGAAGCTTTGGGAGCGCACTGCGCGCAATGCTCTACTTATTCTTCGCAGATTAGACAAACTTGTGGGTGCGGAGCACTCAGCGAATTTCTTGATGCATTGGTTGCTCCCTTGGGTGCGCGCGAATGGGATGACGATTGAACTATTGCGTGACCTGCTGGCGAAGACTGAAGGCGATTGGCTTGACGAGAACGTTATCGAGCGAACACTCGCAGACGCGACGGACGCGATTCAATGAGATTCGAAGCAATCACGTTCGCTTCGCTCTGTGGTTCACTGGAGGCTGAATTTAAGTACAGAGGTGCTCCAGAAGCAACGAAAGTTGCGCTGATTGCGGAGCATATTCGAGGCGTTGTTGATGGGGCATCAATTGCACACGGGGAGAATGGCCCGGCCGACGTTTCGCCGCAAAAGTTGGCGATGGAGATTCGGCGCAGGGTAGAGCCTCTCTTTGCAATCACGGACGAAGACGGCCGAGAGTTATTGATTTCAGATGAGATTGACGCGATGGTCAGTCTGAACGAGATATGGCGGTCCGTGATGGGGGGATACGCCGCCGCACCTCCAAGGCTCCTCGCTATCGACGAGAAAGCGTCACTTCTCATCGGAGGCGGCGCAACCCGGCTGATGCCCAAAGATGTGCGCAGAAACATTGAGCAAGCAGGCAGAGCGCGCATCTTGACTATGTCTGACAGTTGCGATTCAGCGCTAGAGTCCATGCCAGAGCAGACGCTGCAGAGTTGGCTGGGGCTACCTCGGGAAAGTGTCAAAGCGTGGAGCACGGAGTTCATCGACTCGCTAAAGCTCACGAGGCCACTCGATGGCGAAGTCGAGAATCTCTTGGTACTGAACGAGCAAGGCTGGATGCCGCTGGCAAAATTTGCGGGCCCGTTCGGGTATCGCCTAGCCCGGCGCGCCGTATCGTTCTACGGCAACCCATCGTTTCAGTACTACCTCTGCACTTTAAAGGCTGTCTTAAACAAACTCCCCGCCGTTGAGGCTTTAGCAAGAATCGAAAGGCACGATGCGCGGCGGTTGCAGCCGCTGTTGGTTGGGAGTGAAGGTCAGCGTCCGACTCTGCAATGCGATGTCAGCGGGGCGCATTGCAGCGTGAAGGTATTCTGGCCATTGCCTGAGCCTGAGAGCAAGCTGCTTTACCTCGGATGGAGGTCGCTGAACTCGGAGCACACTAACCTCTGGCCGCGGACGTATTGCTTTTCTTCAAAACTATATCCACTTCTCGCTGGAGCCCTCGAAGTGTTGGGCTACAACGTGAATATCCGGACGAGCTAGTCAAATGCGCGAAGACCAAATCGCCTCCGAAGGCGTACATCAAACCGTATCCGGCCTCCATAGCGAACTGAAGCGTTACATTGAGGCGCAATACCACATCAAGGATTTGGCACTTGTCGCCGAGCGGTCGCTGTTACTCGACCGAGAAACTGTCATAGCTCAGAAAGCATATGTCGAATCAACAGCGGTCTACGCTCAGGGCGAGGCTTACGACAAGCTAGCGATACCGCAAGCGGCTAAGGATGCGCTAACCAGGATTTCAAAAATCGATGGTGTCGGTGTATTTCCTCGGCCATATGTGCATCAGTGCAGGGCCTTAACGGACTTCCTCGGCAACAAACGAACTGACCTTGTCGTGGCAACCGGCACGGGTTCAGGTAAGACCGAGAGCTTTTTGATGCCAATCGTTGGCGCTCTCGCAATAGAGAACGCAGAGAGGCCAGCTTCAGCAGCAGTGCCTGGCTTTAGAGCGCTTCTGTTGTACCCGATGAATGCACTGGTCAATGACCAAGTTGCTCGAATTCGACGTTTGATTGGCAATGACGAGGTCAATACGACGATTCGGGGGTCTCGTAAGCGGCCCATCCGTTTCGGAAGCTACACCGGGCGCACTCCGTACCCGGGAGTCCGAAGCGATGCGAAAGACGCTACGCACATCGCGCCCCTCTTCGATGAATTCTTCAGCAAGCTTGAGGCGGCCCCGGAAGACAAGGCGAAACTGGAATCTATCGGGAGATGGCCTAGCAAGGACTTGATAGGTTTCTATGGCGAGAGCGCCATCGGCGAGCGAACGATTGCCAGGGGCAAGTCTAAGGGACAACTGGCACCAGCACCTAACTGGAACCAGCGACTCAAGACTCAGCCGGGCGACCGGGAACTGATGACTCGTGACGAGATGCAGCGGGAATGTCCTGACATCCTTGTCACGAACTATTCTATGCTCGAATACATGCTCATGCGGCCTATTGAGCGCACCATCTTCGAGCAGACCGCCGATTGGTTGAAATCCGACGAGAAAAACGAACTAATCGTGGTTCTCGACGAAGCCCACATGTAT
Source organism: Paraburkholderia sp. FT54 (assembly GCF_031585635.1). Lineage (NCBI taxonomy): Bacteria > Pseudomonadati > Pseudomonadota > Betaproteobacteria > Burkholderiales > Burkholderiaceae > Paraburkholderia > Paraburkholderia sp. FT54. Next base: position 519,944 of record NZ_CP134195.1, read on the forward strand.
CGCGGCGCGGGCGGAGCAGAGGTTGCCTTACTGATTCGGAGACTCGTTGCAAGACTCGGCGTCAGTCGAAGCCGCGTACGCTTCATCCTGACGAGTGCGAGTTTGGGTAGCGGGGAGAAGGCAATCGAAGAAATTAAGGCGTTTGCTACTGACTTGACAGGCGCCCCCGAAGGACACGAGTTCGTTGTCGTTACTGGAGAATTGGAGACACGTCCTGACGCTGCTGCAGCGTCCGCAGACGAAAGTCGCCTCTTGGCGACATTCGACCAGTCGGCACTCTCTTCATACGCTGTTAAGCCGGAGGGTGCTGCGCTCGCGATTGCAGCCCTCAGTAGGGCTTTCGGGTGGGACATTGCGCCTTCCGGACCTGACGAGCTGCGTGACTATCTGTTCAAGCACCTCTGGACGTTCGGACCGGCTCAACTCTTAATTTCCCGCGCGTCGGGACGCGCTGCCAGTCTGTCAGAGTTGACAACTGAAATTTTTCCGAACTGTTCAGCGGCAGAAGCTCAGCCGGCGCTTGATTCACTGCTCGCCCTGTGTGCGTTTGCGCGCCGAATGAAGGATGGTCGACCTTTACTTCCCGCACGCCTTCATCTTTTCTTCAGAGGGTTGCCGGGCTTGTACGCGTGCGTTGACCCGCAATGCACCCAAAGGTTGGCCAATAGCGCGCCCACCGTTCTGGGTTCGTTTCACACGAAACCGGCGCTTTCCTGCGGCTGTCAAAATCACGGTCGAGTTTTTGAATATCTGACGCATCGCGATTGCGGCGCGTCATTTATTAGAGGTTGGGTCGATTTAAAAAAGAATTTTGTATGGCACGAACCCGACAGGTCGTTGACCCCGGACTCGCAGCGAAGCTTGTACGAAGTCGAGATGTATGTCGAAGATAAACCGCAGCCCGGTATGAAAGCGGTGCAATACTGGCTGCACATATCGACTGGGCGTCTTGAAGGCACGCGACCGGCGACGCTTGACGGATTTCGGTCGGTGTGGCTTCCCGATAAGGACTTGGCAGCGGAAAAGGCGATGACCTTTGACGTTTGCCCCGCATGCTCGAAAAAGACGAGGTCGTCCAAAGACGACCCGTCAAAGATTATGGACCACGTGACGAAAGGCGAGGCGCCGTTCGCTACTTTGGTTCGAGGGCAGATTCGGTATCAGCCCGCGTCAAAGGCAAAGGCGGACCGCTTTCCCAATGAGGGGAAGAAAGTTCTCATATTCTCCGATGGCCGGCAGAAGGCAGCACGACTCGCACGTGATATGCCACGGGATATGGAGCTAGACCTATTTCGGCAAACCATCGCACTCGCAGTCAAAGAACTGACATCGCTGGAGCGTGAACCTAAGCCAACAACCAGCAGCCTCTATCTTGCCTATATAGCGACTCTGGCGGAACGAAAGCTTTCGATGTTCGATACGGAATCGCACACGATTGACCTGCATGTGGACATGTTCAAGTCGAGTTGCGAAAACTTGGATGATGCCTTTGAAGGCCCGCACGACCCCGGTCAGCCGCCATTTAGATACAAAGTCGCACTATTAAAATTGCTTTGCGGCTCGTACTACTCGTTATCAGGCACAACTGTAGGCTACGTGGAACCAGGCCGGCACGCGCTGAAGAAACTCGTCACAGCGTTTGCAGAGTTTCACCTGGCCGAAGAGGACATTCGCGGTCTCGCGGTTGCATGGATAGATGAAATGCTGTCCGAGTTCGCGTTTGACGCAGATATCCCAGAATACGCTAGAACGAAAGCGTATGGGTTTCCTCGCCCAAGCTGGGGCGGCGGCGGGAAATTCTTCTCACGCTTCAGGTCTAGAATCGTCGCCAACGGAGTATTCACAGAGGCTGCTGTTCAGAAGATTGAGAGCTGCATGTCGAGTACGTTGGCAGTTGATTCGGGCGGCCTATTCCTGAGCCCGAACGCCCTGAAATTGGTTGTAGACCTTGAGAAGACGTGGTTTCAGTGCAAAGCCTGCACGTCGCTTTCGCCGGTGTTATTCAAAGGTTTCTGCTTGAGCTGCGGAGGTTCGGATGTCCGCGAAGCGGACCCGAAGCGAGACCAGTATCTTGTCGCTCGAAAGGGCTACTGGCGACATCCCGTCATCGACGCACTATCGCCGAATGGAAAGGTAGCGAATTTGTACGTTGAGGAGCATACGGCACAACTATCAAATCGAGACCACCGTAGCGTTTATTCGACGACCGAGAAGCACGAACTCCGCTTCCAGGACATTCTTCTCGATGAAAAGGAGAAGCCTATCGACGTCTTGAGCTGCACGACGACGATGGAGGTTGGTATCGACATTGGTTCTCTTGTCGCGGTTGCTCTTAGAAACGTTCCTCCGCAGCGTGAAAATTATCAACAGAGAGCTGGTCGTGCCGGACGCCGAGGAGCCTCGGTTTCGTCGGTGGTCACATATTCTCAGAATGGACCTCACGATAGCTTCTACTTTCTTAACCCGCCTTCCATGGTTAGAGGGACACCCAGGTCGCCGGAGCTAAAGGTACAGAATGAGAAAATTGCTCGCCGCCACGTTCACGCGTACTTAATCCAGACATTTTTCACGGAACGGCAGCACGAAGGCACCGGAAGCGCGATATTGCAGAAGTCTCTTGGATTGACCCGTGACTTTTTCGAGGGCTCGACCAGTGAATCGCCAAATCTTCGTTCGTTTGAGCGATGGGTCTCGGAGCGTATCGTCACACCTCCGCATCCGCTGCGGGAGACCATCGCCTCGTGGCTACCTCCGAATCTCTGGATTTCAGCGCCGTCGCTTGAGCAGTGGGTGTCGGATGTTGCAACGCGTCTCATTAGTAGGCTCTCCGACTTAAAAGGCACCGCATTAGCCGACGCAGCGGAAGACTCGGATGTGTTGGACGATGAACAGGACGATTCGCTTGCGGCGGACGCCGTAGACGAACATGCAGACCTCCTGGAATTCCTGTTTTTCCATGGCTTGCTTCCAACCTACGCGTTTCCGACCGAACTATGTAGCTTTCAAATCGAAAAGAGGGAGCCAAATGCCCGTGGTATCCGGGAGATTCGAGTCCTGCAGCGCCCGCAGCAGTCGACAGGGCAAGCGCTCAGCGAATACGCGCCCGGACGTCTTGTCGTCATCAACAAAGCGACATACCGGTCGGGCGGGGTCTTCGCGAGTACACCGCTTGGGGAGGTTAATCGCGCTCGGAAGCTGTTTAAGAACTCAAAAGAGCTAGTAGCGTGCACTGATTGCTCATTCGTCTACGACCCGAACTCCAAGGGTGCGATTCCCGTATCTTGCCCTGTCTGCCAACAAAAGCTCCTTAGGCAAAAGATGATTACACCGGAGGTTTTTGGCCCAGAGGATGCTAGAGAACTGAGGGAGGAAGACCGAGAGCAAGACATCACTTACGCGACGATGGCGCAGTTCCCGCAGCCTACGAACGCCGAGGAGTTTGCGTTCAAGTCGGCCGGGGAACGGCTTGTCTACACTCACGCCACGGACCGTAGACTCCTTACGGTTAACAAAGGACTGACGCAAGGGGGAGAGTCGAAAGGATTTCAGGTTTGCTCGGATTGCGGATGTGCTAGCGCGTTCGATGGCATCAAGCCGCGCGCAGGCAAGCATAAACGACCTTATCTGTATAACGGAAAGCAAGTGCCAACCGAGTGCAATGGTGAATTCGAGAGCGTCTTTCTCGGATATGACTTCCGTACGGATTTGGTGCTGCTTCGCTTCCAAATCGCGTCGCCTTTGGTATCCGACCTATCGTCGAAAAGAGTCGTGAGGACGCTAGAGAGCGCGGCATATTCCATTGCGGAAGCTCTCAGATTGGCTGCAAGTCGCCATCCGCAGTTGGACCTCGACGCGACAGAATTTGGCGCAGGACACCGTCTGCTACCGAGAGCAGGCGCGGACGGTGACGTCATATTGGATGTATATCTCTACGACACATTAGCCGGAGGTGCCGGCTATTCGGAGCTTGCTGAGAAGTACCTAAGCGAAATTCTGGAAACGACTCTGGAGTTGTTGGAGAACTGCTCCTGTGACACATCATGCACAGAATGTCTCGACCATTTCCACAATCAGCATCTGAAATCGCTGCTCGATAGAAGGCTGGCATCCAGTCTCCTTCGGTATGCGATATACGGTTCGATACCTGCACCGGCGCCGCTCGATGAGCAGAGAAGGCAATTGCGTACCCTTCGAGAAATGTTGACGCTAGACGGATTTGTCTGTGGAGGCGCCGCCGAGAAAGCTGATGTGCCTATGATTGTCCATAAGGGCGAAAGGCGGCTCACCGTTGCGACATACCCGTCGCTCGTCACCGAGTCGAGCGTCCGGACGAGTGCAGGCCTTAAGGATATCTACCTCGTCGACGACGCTCATCTGAGGATTGACGTACCAGGAATCCATACGGCAATCAAGAGTCGCCTTCAATAAGGAGTTTCGCCGCCCCTATTCCGCGTCTGGTCCGTCGGGGCGGCTGTCGTGCACGGCCGCGAATGCACGATGCTCTCCTTGACACGGCGAGCGTCGGCCAATGCCGCATAGGGCTCGAACGGGATTGCGGGCAGGCACCCCTTCAAATTCTCTCGCCGTAAACCGAACAAGCCCCCTCCATTAACGAACGATACACCAGGGCATTCGTTAATGGAGGGGGCTTGGCGGAGAGCACGGGAGTCGAACCCGTTAAGGAGTTTCCCCCTACGCCGGAGTATCAATCCGGTGCCTTACCATCCGGCCCGCTCTGGAAAGACTCTCTTTCCGCAGAAGGCCGAAGGTGGAGAACACTATCGCAACAGACCTGAGGTGTCAATTGGTATTCGGTGCTCTTCGGCCTCGAATCACCTAGTCGGTCAACCGCTGGTCCGTCAGCGGGATGGGCTTCACTTACTTGAATTCTGAAGTGCTATTGCGAAACCGCGTCGCTCCAACGAGAAGAGGGAGAGCAATGGCAAGCCCGTTGCCTAAGCCAATGCACCTGGCTGGGTGGCCGGCCAGCCAACATCCGGCGAATGGGTCTTCACAGCAGTCAACCGTCAAGGCAAAAACACATGGACGGGTGAAAGCGAGACAGCATCGGCGCCCACCTGCGCCGAAGCATGGCTGACGCTGGTCTCGGAACTCGACGGCCTTGCCGCCTTCATAGCCGAGCAGGGCCCCTGCACGATGTCGCGCTGCGTTAAGGCATAAAAAACCAGCGACAGGTGCTTCGAAGGTCACCGCCGTCGCGAGGCTCAGAACTCAAGAAAACGGTAATCCGCCTTACCAAGATACTGGCGTTCCAGGCGATGCAGGCCGCATAGCAGGTCGAGATGGCCGCGATGCACTCCAAACGGGTCCCAGTAAGGGATGTCGGCCGGCAGGTCTTCCATCCAGGCACCGCGCGTGCATCCCTTCGGGTTTCGGACAGGCCTCGCAGGCAGCGGAGTTCCCGCAAAGGCATCGGGCGAAAACTGCTGCAATACGTTCCTTTCGATTTCCACGAGATACTCGCGAATGATGATGTGATACATAACGCCGAGCGGACGGGGCCAGGCTTCTCTTCGATACTGGCGCTCCGTTTCTGCAACTTCCCTCATCAAAGGGTAATTGGGCTGGTCGGAAAATTCCCAGCAATGATTGACGATGATATCGTCCATGAGTTTGAAGTAGCGGCGACGTGAAATTCTAAGCATAAGGGCTCCGGTGTGAACTGGCTGTCAGTGCCTCCCGTAACACGCTCAAGGAAGCACTAACCAGTAAAGCAACCAGAGGGCTTCACGCGGTGCCCCTAAAATTTTAGATAACCCTTGCGGCCGGGATTAGGTTTGTCAGTGCCTGGCATTACGGTTCCGCGCCAGATAAATTCCGCGCGGAATGCCGGTACGGCTGGTCTCTCCATAGAATGGCGAACCATGGCGTACGGCGGCTGCGGACATCCTGCCAGTGAGTGTTACGCATGCGATTGAAGCAGATAGATGTGCGCCCCCATCACGTGCATGCGTCAGACCGCTTTTTGGAAATACCTGCTGGCTCCAGGGCTCCTCCGGCAGGTTCCATTGTCTCGGACTGGGTGGATGTCTGACTTTGTTGTCGTCCGGACATCCACCTCTTGTCCGGTAAAGAGGCTCTTTTTTCTCTGTTTTTAAGAGAAGAGGCTTACTTAATGGCGGAGAAGCTTTTCTGAGAACCTCTAGGTACCGTGATTTATATACGTGTCGGATACCTTGTTGTCGTCCGGACGTCCACCGCTTGTCCGGTAAAGAGGCTCTTTTTTCTTTGTTTTTAAGAGAAGAGGCTATTTTTAATAGCGAAGAAGCTTCTTTTAGAACCTCTAGGTACCGTGATTTATATACTTGCCGGATACGTCCAGAATGCCCAGAGGCCGTTCCGGACAGACGCTTCCTAGTTGACGGTCATCAGCTCTTCATTAATCAGGCGTCGACTCGCTGACAAAATGTCGTGAGCCGTGAAGACCTGCAGGTGCTCGCGATGCGCCTGTGCTCTCAGCTCAGCGACCGCATCTTCGAGCGCAGCGTATTCGCTGTCGCGGTATATCGGTAGTCCGGGTGCGGGAATCCACGCCGTCAGTTCGACCCGGTCCGGGGTAGCAAATCCGAACGCATCGCGGGCCCTGGCAAGCCGCCACAGCGCGGCGGACGCGGTGCGAAGCCGGACGGGACTTCGCCCTTTAGGATTGATGGCCGCATAGCAGGTGGCATAGGAGTGCCCGATATAGTCAATCGAAAATCCGCTGCTGGCGCCCGTTAGACTGAACGGCCGGTTAAATCCTGGCTCGAGCGTCGGCTTGCGTTGCAACACCTCCGTCCTGACAGCATGGACGAAGCGGCTCTCTTCTGCCGGCCTGGGCATTGGGTCCCCGACCGAGACGGGTTCAATCTGCGGCGAGGCGGCCGGATGAAACAATGCGCAGCGCTCAAGCGCAGTGTGGATGGTGCTTTCCTCGTCGTCGGCTTCGACGCTGAACGACGGGCCAACATTTATACCTGCGAGGGGCGGGTGCCAGTGCTGGCCATCAGGAGTCGACAGGTAATCGGCGACCAGGAGCGAGCCGAACGAGTAGCAGGCGTATCCCAGCTCCTGGGGAAGACATTTCAGAACGCGGGTCGTAACGGCCCGGGCAAAGGGTTTGCCGGAATCAAACTGGCCCACCACCGCAATTGCGATGGACTCACCGCTGACATCAAGCTCCAGCCGCACAAGGCGTGCAGATGCCGTGCATGCAGGAGGCTCTAAGGTAAAGAGGTCGGGTTGCATAGGCCAGGTCATGGAGCGAGGGGATGGAAGCCGGCCGGGTTCAGTCCCGGCAGGTCGCGAATGCCCAACGTCTCTTCCAGCGTATCGAACAGCCTTTCCGCGCGCGATTCGAGATAGACGCGCATTGGCTCGTGCAGGGCTTCGGCGTTGACCAGTTGCGTGTACGGTATGCGGCAGGCGGCGGTTGTGCAAGCCGCACAGAACGCGCGCAGCGGCGACTTGAGGGTTGCCCGCTCGGCCACGGACAACGCCCGGACCCGATGCAATAACTGGTTGGGCCCTGGGGGCGGTGCCGTCGAGAAAAGGGCGAGCCCGGTGCCGCCGAGAGCGCGTTCGTGGTCAATCAGCACAACTGTCCCGCGCGGCGTGAGCAGCAGGTTGCCGGCATGACGGTCGTCGTTGCCGATGAGTTCGTCGAACAGCGCGATTTTCGCAAGCAACAGTGAATCGAGTCCATACGCCTGAGCGAGCACGGACCGACTCTGGTCCCCGAGATGTACGGGTCTCGCCAAATTGAACGCCTGCGTCCCGAAGCACAGTTGCGTCTCATCGTTGCCAAATGGCCAGACCGTGCGCATGCGCTGGCGATGCACCGTTACCCAGAGCGGCTCCGGCATCGGCAGCTCAACCTCGCGCGCCAGCCATTCACAGACCGATTCCACAGCGAATTCACGCGGCGGCAAGAGCTTGATGAAGGCATCGACGCTGCCGGTGTGCACAGGCACATGGACCCGACCGCGTACAACGGGATGAGCGCATCCTGAAATGCGCGTAATGGGCTCGCGGTTCAGGCTGCCCAAAAGGAAAGGCGCCGGCGGGAGCGTCATGGTGTCATCCGGGGATATGCGATTGTCTGCGCGCATGTTGCCGTCATCGGTTACTCCCGCCTCAGCATACAAAATATAGTGCATCAAAGTTTCAATGGCACTAAATATAGCATAGGCAAGCGCGCTGCTCCGGAAGAAAATGGCGATGACCGACCCCGCAGACACTTACGGGACGGGGTCCTCCGGCGTTCGTTGCCTAGCGGGCTGCCTGACGCGCTCCCGGAAAACGCACCACGTTCGCGGGCAGCGCGCAGGCGTCCACGCCCGAGGCCGCCGCGGCGCTCTCCCGCACGAGGTCCGTGAGCGTCAGCGCGGCCCCCCGCGGCAGGCGGCGCAGCCCGCGATGCGCGGTCGGCGTCGCGCCGAACGCGGCGTCCAGCCGGTGCGCGAGGTGCTTCGCGCACAGGTGCGCGTAGCGCAGCAGCATGCGCGTGTCCCGGTGCCCGGAAAACGCCTGCAAATCCACCAGCGACATCGTGCCCGTATCGGCCACGCGCGAAATTGCCTCGTGCCGCAGGTCATGCATACGGAGGTCCTCGATGCCGGCGGCCGCGCACAGGCGCGTCCAGATTTTGCGCAGGTGGTCCGCGGTGAGCGGAAACACGCGCGCGTCGGTGCGCGGCAGTGCCGCGAGCAGCTCGACGAGCGCCGCGCGCACGGGGAGCTTGCGAGGCCGGCCGTTCTTGGTTTCGGGCAGAAACACGGTGCGCTCGTCAAGGTCCACATGCTGCCACTGCACCGCGAGCGTCTCGCTGCGGCGCGCCGCCGTCATCAGCTGGAACTGCACGAACGCCTCGATGAGCGGCACGTGCGTGTAGCCGGCCTCGGCCTCGGGCAGGAAGCGTTCGCGGGCCTCGCGGATGATGGCCTTCTGCTGGTAGACCGTGGGCGCCAGTTCGGCCTCGGTCCGTGCGTCGGCCATCAGTTCTTCCAGCCGCTGGGCGATGCTGCGCCGGCGGTCCTCGTCATACGCGGCGTCGAGCAGGCGCGCCTCCTCGTCGCCGCGCAACCGCCGGTCGCGTTCGTTGTAATAGCGCGGGCGCCGCACGCCGTCCATCGGCGAACGGGCCACCTCGATGCGCCAGGTCTCCATTGCCAGGTGGCAGACCGACGAAAAGATGTCGAGCTCACGGTCCACGGTCGCCGGTTCCACCCACTGGCAGCGCTCGTCGATGTAATCGTTGATGTCGGTCGGCATCAGCTGCGCGAACGGCCGGTGCAGCCAGGCGAGGTTGCCGGTCGGCGTGCGCACCGTGACGCCGGTTGCGCGGCGTGGCGCGCGCACCGTGAGGGACGGATGGGGGGCCGGATGGGCCCGCAGCACCCCGGCCGGGTCCACGCGCGCCAGGCCCGCGTCCTCGAGCAGGCCGTTAATCTTGTACGCCACCATCTCGAAGCTTTTCTGGCGCGGCGCTTCCTCGCGCAGGTAGCGCACCAGCAGGTCCGCGAAGGTCACCTTGAGCGCCTTCGCGTAGTCAATATAGAGGCCGGTGGCGCGCTGGCCTTCGATAAACTTGATGAGGGTGTCGGCCGCGTCGGGGGACGCCACGGTCGTGTGCAGCTCGGGAAACCCTTTGTTGCGGATGCGCACTTCGTAGCAGTCGTCGGTGCGGGCGACGCGCGGCCGGTGGCCGTCGGTACGCAGCGTGTCGACATAGGCCCGCACGGCGTCGCGGGCCGAGTAGGGGAAGTCGCGTCCGAAGGCCTCCTGGCCGGAAACGGTGACGCGGTAACGGGAACGGTTGGAAACGGTAGCCATGGTAGCTCCTGAAGAAGGGGAGCTACGTGTAGTGACGGCCGCCGCCGGTGACTGCACCGCTAAAATTTTAGTGGTTGGAAGTCTTTAGATAAGCGGCCGGGCGCGACGCGGGGCGGTGTGCCGGGCTGCGGTCTGCCGGGGTCCGCTGGCGCAGATGTGGCGCAGATTCGGTCCGGAAAACAAAAAAGCCCAGCGAGTGCTGGGCTCATGTCCTTGATTCACAAGGAGAAATCTGGTCGGGGTGAGAGGATTCGAACCTCCGGCCTCTACGTCCCGAACGTAGCGCTCTACCAGGCTAAGCTACACCCCGATTTGTACTGCGAACTCGATTCAGACTAAGTCGGCATTTCAGTCTCGTTCAAGACTGCCTCGCCGTCGAGTAAGAACATAATTCTAGCAGGCTCTCTTTAAAAATGGAATCGGGAAATGAAGAAATTGCTGCTGCTGCGGCCTGCGCTTCCTGCTTCGCGCATTCGAGCGTGTGGTCCAGCGCGCCGGAACGCGTGATCGCTTCGAAAATGGTGTCGAATCGGGCCGTGCCGCCCTGTTCGATCGCCTCCCGCGCGAGCGCTGATTGCTCCGGCGTGCCGCGTTCGATCAGATAGATCAGAGGGAGCGTGGGTTTGCCTTCGCGAAGGTCGTCGCCAGCGTTCTTACCCATGGATTCCGCCGTGCCCGTGTAATCGAGCCAATCGTCCATGATCTGGAATGCGGTGCCGATGCGACGGCCGAATTCCGCCGCGGCGGCTTCCGTTTTTGCGTCCGAACCGGCCAGCACAGCGCCGAGTTGGGCGGCGGCCTCGAACAATTTAGCGGTCTTGTAGCGGATCACCTGCATGTAGCGGGCTTCGTCCACGTCGGCGTCGTGCATGTTGAGCAGTTGCAGCACTTCGCCTTCGGAGATGATGTTGGTCGCCTCCGACAGAATCTCCATCACGCGCATCTTGCCCACGCCGACCATCATCTGGAACGAGCGCGAGTACAGGAAATCGCCCACCAGCACGCTCGCGGCGTTGCCGAACAGCGCATTGGCGGTCTGCCGGCCGCGCCTCAGGTCGGATTCGTCGACCACGTCGTCGTGCAGCAGCGTGGCCGTATGGATGAATTCGACGACCGCTGCCAGTTCATGCCGGTGCCCCGTGGTTTCGCCCAACGCGCCCGCCACCAGCAGCAGCAGCGCGGGCCGCAGCCGTTTGCCGCCCGCGCTGATGATGTACTCGGAAATCTGATTGATCAGCATCACGTCGGACGCAAGACGGTGCCGGATGACGCGATTGACCTGCTGCATGTCTTCGGCGATCGGAGCGAGCAGGCTGGCGGCGTTGGAGGAGGGGGTGGCAGTCGACGACATGATGGCTGAATTGGGTAGTGCCGCGAATTATAAGGCGAATCGCGACAGTTCCGGGTCGCAGGCTGCGGCGCGGCGCGTTCCGGGCGGCGCCAGAGCCTGGCGTCAGGGCCGTGAGGCAAGGCGCCCGGCGCTGCGCGCAGCGGCCCTCAATGAGTTTTGACCGAGCAGCTAACTCTATGTATAATCACGGGTTTCCGCGCGCGGTGCGCGGGAAAAATGAACACAGAGTGAGGTTCTCAATGTACGCGGTCATAAAAACCGGTGGCAAGCAGTATAAAGTTGCCGTCGGCGAAAAACTTAAAGTAGAACAGATACCGGCAGACATTGACGCTGAAATCACGCTCGACCAGGTTCTCGCAGTTGGCGAAGGCGAATCGATTAAGTTCGGTGCGCCGCTGGTCAGTGGGGCTTCCGTCAAGGCTACCGTCGTGTCGCAAGGTCGTCACAAGAAAGTGACCATCTTCAAGATGCGTCGCCGGAAGCACTACCAGAAGCATGGCGGCCACCGCCAGAACTATACCGAACTGCGCATCGACGCGATCAACGCGTAAGCGCAACGGTTAAGGAGCAAATCAAATGGCACACAAAAAGGCAGGCGGATCATCCCGCAACGGCCGCGACTCTGAATCGAAGCGTCTCGGCGTCAAGGTTTATGGCGGTCAAGCCATCAACGCTGGCGGCATCATCGTTCGTCAACGTGGCACGCGTATGCACCCGGGCGAAAACGTCGGTATCGGCAAGGATCACACCTTGTTCGCACTGACGGACGGCCACGTCAATTTCTCGACGAAGGGCGCAGCGAAGAAGCACATGGTCAACGTCGTCCCGGCAGCAGTCTGAGCTTACTCAGGCACGGGCTTCAGGACCGGAAAAGGCCCCGCGAAGTTAGCGGGGCTTTTTTTATTCCGGCGCTTTTCGTCGGGTGAATGGGCGACAACGTTCCTTCATCCCGACACGCCGTATGCCGTTCGGTCGATTGATCGGCGCGCGGCGGGCGCGGCAAAATAGCATCATCCAGTAGCATCAAATTTAGCAGCACCATCTGGCAGCACACCACGGGACGGAGTTACGCATGAAGTTCATTGACGAAGCGAGGATTGAAGTCATCGCCGGCGACGGAGGGGATGGCAGCGCGTCGATGCGCCGCGAGAAATTCGTTCCGTTCGGCGGCCCGGATGGCGGCGACGGCGGCCGGGGCGGCAGTGTGATCGCGGTCGCGGACCGCAACATCAACACGCTGATCGACTACCGCTACGCGAAAAAACATCTGGCGCGCAACGGCGAAAACGGCCGCGGCGCGGACTGCTACGGCAAGGGCGGCGACGACATCACGCTGCGCATGCCGGTCGGCACGACCATCACGGACATGGAGACCGGCGAACTGATCGCCGATCTGACCGAGCACAACCAGAGCGTGCAGATCGCTCAGGGCGGCGCGGGCGGTCTCGGTAACCTGCATTTCAAATCCAGTACGAACCGCGCGCCGCGTCAGAAGACGGACGGCAAGCCGGGCGAGCGCCGCATGGTGCGCCTCGAGCTGAAGGTGCTGGCGGACGTCGGTCTGCTCGGCATGCCGAACGCCGGCAAATCGACCTTCATCGCGTCGGTGTCGAACGCGAAGCCGAAGATCGCCGACTATCCGTTCACGACGCTCGCGCCGAATCTCGGCGTAGTGCGCGTCGGGCCGAGCCGCAGTTTCGTGATCGCGGACATTCCTGGTCTGATCGAAGGCGCGGCGGAGGGCGCGGGCCTCGGCCACCAGTTCCTGCGGCATTTGCAGCGCACGGGCCTGTTGCTGCACATCGTCGACCTCGCACCGTTCGACGACGCGGTCGATCCGGTCGCGGAAGCCAAGGCGATCGTCAACGAACTACGCAAGTACGACGAACTGCTGTATGAAAAGACGCGCTGGCTGGTGCTGAACAAGCTGGACATGGTCCCCGAAGACCAGCGCGAAGCGCGTGTCTCGGCGTTCCTCGAAGGGTTCGGCTGGGACGGTCCAGTGTTCGAAATCTCGGCGTTGACCGGCCAGGGTTGTGAAAGCCTTTGCTATGCGGTGTTCGACCACATTGCGGCGCATTCGGACGCGCAGCGCGCAGCTGAAGCCGAAGATCTCGCCGCCGACGTGCGCTTTCGCGAGAAGCCGGAAGCTCCGGCCGCCGCGGACGACTCCAGCATCGACCCGCAGCAATAAAAAGCTCCAGCGCCGGCGCCCAGGCGGGCTGCCGGCATGCATCACGCGTCATCCAGGGAGACCGCGCACAATGCGTTCCGTCATCGCAGATTCACGGCGATTGGTAGTGAAAGTCGGTTCGAGCCTCGTCACGAATGACGGGCGCGGCCTCGATCATGCTGCTATCGGCCGCTGGGCCGCACAGATTGCCGCCCTGCGCGCGCAAGGCAAGGAAGTGGTGCTCGTCAGTTCGGGCGCCATTGCCGAAGGAATGCAACGGCTCGGTTGGACCAAGAGGCCACGAGAGATTGACGAACTGCAAGCGGCCGCGGCCGTCGGCCAGATGGGTCTCGCGCAGGTCTACGAAAGCCGCTTTGCCGAGCATTCCATTCAGACCGCGCAGATTCTGCTGACCCACGCCGACCTGGCCGACCGCGAACGCTATCTGAACGCGCGCTCCACGCTGCTCACGCTTCTGCGCCTGGGCGTGGTGCCGATCATCAACGAGAACGACACGGTCGTCACCGACGAAATCAAATTCGGCGACAACGACACGCTGGGCGCGCTCGTCGCAAACCTGATCGAGGGCGATGCACTCGTCATCCTCACCGATCAGCAAGGGCTTTTTACCGCCGACCCGCGCAAGAATCCGGCCGCCACGCTCGTCCAGCAAGCCGATGCCGGTGCGCCGGAACTCGAAGCAATGGCGGGCGGCGCGGGTTCGAGTCTCGGTCGCGGCGGCATGCTGACCAAGATTCTCGCTGCCAAGCGCGCCGCCCATAGCGGCGCCAATACGGTGATTGCAAGCGGACGCGAAGCGGACGTGCTGTCACGGCTGGCCTCGGGTGAGGCGATCGGCACGCAGTTGATCGCGCGCACGGCACGCATCGCGGCGCGCAAGCAATGGATGGCGGATCACCTGCAGGTACGTGGTCATGTGGTGATCGACGACGGCGCAGTCGAAAAACTGACCGAAGGTGGCAAGAGCTTGCTGCCTATCGGTATCGTCGGCGTGCAGGGCGCATTTGCGCGCGGTGAAGTGATTGCTTGCCTGAGCGCCGCGGGGCGTGAAGTGGCGCGCGGCCTGACGAACTACAGCAGCGCCGAAACCAAGCTGATTCAACGACGCCCGAGTGGCGAAATCGAATCGGTGCTCGGCTATATGCTGGAGCCGGAGCTGATTCATCGCGATAACCTGGTGCTGGTCTGAGTCACTGAACGGCGCAGGCGCACACGGCATGTGAAAAAGCCGTTCCAGCGGAAGCTGGAACGGCTTTTTCATGTCGACAACGCAACGCGCCCACATTCAAAGCGCGCCCAGGAAAGCCCATCAGTGGATCAAAGAAGTCGCCGTACGCTTGTAGCGGATGTTCTCCAGAATCGTGCTCGCGTTCCCCGTCGGCATCTTGTTCGCGCACAGATAATCCTGATACAGCGCCGCCTGATAGGCGTTCAGCGCGCCGTTCTCGATGCGCGTGAAGTTGTTCGCGACCGTCGTGTCCCAGCCGTCGTGATCAGAATTCAGGCCAGCATACTGGCGCCATTCGTACGTGTCGCAGCGAATCCCTTCGTAGATTACGTTACGAGCGCCAGTCGGACTTGTCACGACGACGGTAAAGCGAACCACGCCGTCCGTACCGACGGTTAGGGATTTCCGGTCGACCGCGAAGTGCAACGGCGTATTGCCGGAGACCTCGAACGGCAGCAGATTCGAGTCTTGTGGCAGCGGCGGCAGAGCGTCCACCTTGTTCTCAACCCAGTTGCTCTGCCGGTCCAGCAAATAGGTAAATGCGCTGTCGTCTTTATTGGTAGATTTGCCGGCGCTCGAACAACCAGCCAGCAGGGCGCCGGTGGCGACGCACGCCACGACGAGAGCAAGTGCTTTCAATATGATTTCCTCGAAACACTGGCGCGACTCGCCGAGCCGCGCCAGAGAGAGGCGGCGTGGACAGCCGCACAGAGTTGTTAATTGCGCACGCCCGGGCGGAACAGCGAGCCGGCCGTTTCGCCTGCCGATTCGTCTTCGTGTTCCGGCGCGGCGCCTACCTCGGCCGTTGAACCGGAGCGCGGACCGCAATCGGACGCGATCGTTGCGTGAACCGATGTTTCGATGCTGACAGATGTCACCGAGGTTACGGTGGTCACCGTCATTACCGTGGAATCCGGCGGACTTTCCATTGACGACGCTATCCGGGGATAACGCGGCCCATGGTGCCCGCCAGGTTTTTCCGCACGCGGCGCAGCCCGGCGCATGAAACGGGATAGCTCCGTCAGCGCCAACTGATATACATCCCGCTTGAACTCGATCACACAGTCGAGCGGCACCCAGTACTCGTTCCAGCGCCACGCATCGAACTCAGGGTGGTCGGTGGCGCGCAAGCAGATGTCGCAGTCGCGTCCAACCATCCGGAGCAAAAACCAGATTTGTTTCTGGCCGCGGTAATGACCGCGTACTTCGCGCTTGATGAACTTGTCAGGCACCTCGTAACGCAACCAGTCGCGCGTGCGACCAATCACCTTGACGTGCTCAGGAAGCAGCCCGGTTTCTTCGTGTAACTCCCGATACATCGCTTGCACAGGGGTCTCTCCGTACTTGATGCCCCCTTGCGGAAACTGCCAGGAATGTTCACGGAGCCGTTTGCCCCAAAACACCTCGTTGTGCGCGTTCAAGAGGATGATGCCGACGTTCGGGCGAAAGCCTTCACGATCCAGCATACAACCACCTTCGAATCCTTTAAAATTGCTTTGATTATAAACAGATAACGGGCCTGACGCACCGATTCGCACCAGATTGGAACGATTCGCCGCCAAAGGCCCGCGTTTGCGGTAGCCTGTCAGTCTTTCCGTGCCTTATCCCTTGTGCAAAGGCTTTGCGCGGCGGCTTCGGCGCCGCGGTCGGGCTGCGTTGTGCTGGCGTCATTGTCATTTTCAGGTGAGCCGCGCCGGCTCAGAGCCGGATCTGTGTCGATTTCCCCACCGTTTTCACCTTTCGGGCGGTCCCTCCGGAGCCGCCGCTTTTGGATAATCTGAATGAAAGCTTCCCGTTTCTTTATCGGTACCCTCAAAGAAGCGCCTGCCGACGCCGAGATCGTCAGCCACAAGCTCATGGTGCGCGCCGGCATGATCCGGCGCGTCGCCGGCGGTATCTATAACTACCTGCCGGTCGGCCTGCGTTCGATCCGCAAGGTGGAAGCCATCGTGCGCGAAGAAATGAACCGGGCGGGCGCGATCGAGTTGTTGATGCCGGCCGTGCAACCGGCCGAGTTGTGGCAGGAATCGGGCCGCTGGGAGAAGTACGGCCCTGAGCTGCTGCGCTTCAAGGACCGTAAACAGTCCGATTTCGTGATCGGACCGACCCACGAAGAAGTGGTCACTGATATTGCGCGCAATCAGATCAAGAGCTACCGCCAGTTGCCGGTGAACTTCTACCAGATCCAGACCAAGTTCCGCGACGAGATCCGTCCGCGTTTCGGCGTGATGCGCGGCCGCGAGTTCATCATGAAAGACGCGTACTCGTTCGACAAGGACGTGGAAGGTCTGCGCGAGTCGTATCGCAAGATGTACGACGCGTACGTGCGCATCTTCACGCGCCTCGGTCTGGACTTCCGCGCGGTGGCGGCGGACAACGGTTCGATCGGCGGCAGCGGCTCGCACGAATTCCACGTGATCGCCGAGACGGGCGAAGACGCGATCGCCTATTGCCCGACCTCCGAGTTCGCGGCGAACGTCGAAGCGGCTGAAGCGCTGCCGCTCTACGCGCAACGCGCGGCGCCCGCCGAAGAGATGAAGAAGACCGCCACGCCGGGCAAGGCGAAGTGCGAAGCGGTGGCCGAACTGCTGAACATCCCGCTCGAACGCACAATCAAGTCGATCGTCCTCGCCACCGAAAATGAAGGCGCCGAGCCGACCATCTGGCTGCTGATGCTGCGCGGCGACCACGATCTGAACGAGATCAAGGCGAGCAAGCTGCCGGGCTTGGCCGACTTCCGCATGGCGACGGAAGCGGAAATCATCGAGACGTTTGGTACGCCGCCGGGCTATCTCGGCCCGATCAACACGAAGAAGCCGATCAAGGTCGTCGCGGATCGCACGGTCGCGAACATGAGCGACTTCGTGGTCGGCTCGAACGAGGTGGACTACCACACCACCGGTGTGAACTGGGGCCGCGATCTGCCGGAACCGGTCGTCGCCGACATTCGCAACGTGAAGAAGGGCGACCCGTCGCCGGACGGCAAGGGCGTGATCGACATCTGCCGTGGTATCGAAGTGGGCCACGTGTTCCAACTCGGCACCAAGTATTCCGAAGCGATGAATGCGACCTGCCTCGACGAAACCGGCAAGCCGCGGCCGATGGAAATGGGCTGCTACGGTATCGGCGTCACGCGTATCCTGGGTGCCGCGATCGAACAGAATTTCGACGACAAGGGCATCATCTGGCCGGAATCGATCGCGCCGTTCGAAGTCGTGCTCTGCCCGATGGGCTATGACCGCAGCGAAGCCGTGCGCGAAGAGGCCGACAAGCTGTACGCGGCACTAGTCGAAGCAGGCATCGACGTGATCCTCGACGACCGTGGCGAACGCCCGGGCGTGATGTTCGCCGACTGGGAGCTGATCGGCGTGCCGCATCGCCTCGTGATCGGCGACCGTGGCCTCAAGGAAGGCAAGCTCGAATATCAGGGCCGCCGCGACGCCGAGGCCACGCTGCTGCCGGTCGAAGACGCCGCGCAAACAGTGATCGGGAAAGTTCGCGCAGCGTTGGCGCGCTAAGCGGAGCGGACGGTGGAGTACACCTTCTTGTCTGCGACCGTCCTGCTGATTCTTATCACCGATCCGCTCGGCAACATTCCGCTCTTCGTCAGTTGTCTGCGCGGTGTGTCGCCGAAGCGGCGCACGATCGTCATCCTCCGCGAGGTAGCGATCGCCTTCCTGATCCTGCTGACCTTCATGGTGGTCGGCGACGGCTTTCTGCGCATGATGAGCCTGACCGACCAGTCGTTGCGCATCGGCGGCGGGATCGTGCTGTTCCTCATCGCGCTCAGAATGGTGTTTCCACATCCGGACGGTCCGCTCGGCGGCGACTCGCGCGGCGGCGAGCCGCTGATCGTGCCGCTCGCCATTCCGGCGCTGGCGGGTCCGTCGGCGCTGGCAACTGTGATGCTGTTGACGTCGCAGGCACCCGGCAAGATGCTCGAGTGGATCGGTGCGCTGACCGTCACGATGATCGTCTGCGCGATCGTGCTGATGCTGGCGGAGCGCATTCAGGCGTGGCTCGGCGAGCGCGCCATGATGGCCTTCGAACGGCTGATGGGTCTCGTGCTGGTGGCGATCTCGGTCGAGATGATGCTCGGCGGTATCCGGTCCTTCGTGCATCAACTGTGATGCCGGAGCCGGCGGGACGTCGAGCCCCGTGAAGCCAAAAAGAAAGCGGCCCGTGGGCCGCTTTTTCCATGTCGATTCACCGCCCGCCGGCGGCTGCCTCAAAGACTCATCAAGCCCCTTCGGTCAACGCGCGAATGGTGGGCAGGTTGCGCCAATAACCCTTCGCGTCCATGCCGCAGCCGAACACATAGCGGTCCGGCACTTCGAACCCGCAATAATCCGGTCGCAGCGGCTTGGCCTTCGGAATGATCTTCTCGCACAGCACCGCGCTCAGGAAGCGCTTCGCGCCCATCGCGAGGATTCGGTCGCGGATCGCGGCCATCGTCTCGCCTTCGTCGAGGATATCGTCGAGCACCAGCACGACACGATCCTTCACTGACTCCGCCGGCGCCACGCGCCATTGCATCTCGTTGCCGCCCTTGGTGGTGTTGCGGTAGCGAGTCAGATGGATGTAGTCGAATTCGAGCGGGAAATCGAGGTGCGGCAACAGCATGCCGGTGAACACCGCGGCGCCGCCCATGACCGACAGCACGAGCGGGAAGTCCTCACTCATCTCGTCGCGGATGGCGGCCGCCATGCCGCTGATCGACGCGTTGACGTCGCTGGCCGAAACGATTTCTTCGGAGTGGCTAAATATGTGGAGAGCTTCTTCGCGGTTCATGACGTCTGACGGGCGGTGACTGTATACATAGTGTGGGTGAGATCGGCGGCGCGCGGTACAGAATAAACCCGCACGAATCCCGAGTCAGCCGCGCGTTCCCTGGTCCATGCGCGGAACGCGCGCCGCCGTCTTGCTAAAGCTTAGCGCATGCCGGGCAACATGCCCTTCATGCCGCGCATCATCTTTTGCAGATTGCCGCCCTTGAGCTTTTTCATCATGGTGCGCATCTGATCGTACTGATTCAGCATGCGGTTGACTTCCTGCACCTGCACACCCGCGCCGGCAGCGATGCGGCGCTTGCGCGTGGCCTTGATGAGATCGGGCTTGGCGCGTTCCAGCGGCGTCATGGAATTGATGATGCCTTCCATGCGGCGCATCTGCTTTTCCGCCTGGTCCATGTTGGCACCGGCGGCGGCCTGCTGGAATTGCGCGGGCAGCTTGTCCATCAGCGACGACAGGCCGCCCATGCCCTTCATTTGCGTCAACTGTGCGCGGAAATCGTTCAGATCGAAGTCGCCGCCCTTCTTGACCTTGTCGGCAAGCTTCTGCGCGGCTTGCACGTCCACGCCGCGTTGCGCTTCTTCGACAAGGGCGAGAATGTCGCCCATGCCGAGAATCCGGTTCGCCATGCGATCCGGGTAGAAGACTTCGAGGCCGTCGAGCTTTTCCGCGACGCCGACGAACTTGATCGGCTTGCCCGTGACATGGCGCACGGAGAGCGCCGCGCCACCACGCGAGTCGCCGTCGAGCTTGGTGAGGACCACGCCGGTGAGCGGCAGCGCGTCGCTAAAGGCCTTGGCGGTATTCACCGCGTCCTGGCCGAGCATCGCGTCGACCACGAACAGCGTTTCCGCCGGCTTCAGCGTGCTGTGCAGCGCGGTGATTTCCTGCATCATCGCTTCGTCGATACCGAGACGGCCGGCCGTGTCGACCAGCAGCACGTCGTGATAGTGACGCTTGGCCCAATCCACGGCGGCGCGCGCGATGTCGACCGGTTTCTGATCCGGTTCCGACGGGAAGAAATCCGCGCCGACCTGCTCGGTCACCGTCTTCAACTGCGCGATAGCAGCAGGGCGGTAAACGTCGCACGACACGGTCAGCACTTTTTTCTTATACTTCTCGCGCAACAGCTTGGCGAGCTTACCGACGGTGGTCGTCTTACCCGCGCCCTGCAGACCCGCCATCAGGATCACGGCCGGCGGCGTGACGGCGAGGTTGAGTTCGACCGCCTTGCCTTCGTAGTCGCCGCCGATGATCGCGGTCAGCTCGCGCTGCACCACGCCGACCAGCGCCTGACCTGGCGAGAGGCTACTGATGACTTCCTCGCCGAGCGCTTTTTCCTTCACCTTGGCGATGAACTCGCGCACGACGGGCAGTGCCACGTCGGCCTCGAGGAGAGCCAGGCGCACCTCGCGCAGCATTTCCTGGGTGTTCGCCTCGGTGAGCCGGGCTTCGCCGCGCAGCGTCTTGACGACGCGCGCCATCCGTTGAGTCAGATTGTCGAGCATGGGGAGCGATGAACAGTGCGGCCCGGGCAGCGCACGAAGTAGAAGACGTCGCGCATCAGGGGCCTAGTGTAAACTTCGAATATGGATATTGTACTGTATGCCCTCACTGCGCTCCTCTACGGCGGTTTAGCCGTGGCCGGCTGGCGCTCGCACCGGCACGCCGCGTTGCGCCCCATGCTCGAAAGCGTGCCGCCGGTGCCTGCCGCCGCGGGCGTGTCGGCCGCTGCGGGCATGGGCACCTCGGGTCGCGCGCTGCTGTTCGTGGCGCTGCTCGCTCACGGCGTGCTGCTGCATACCACCATCTTCCCGCAGAACGCCATGGTGTTCGGTTTCGCTTTTGCGCTGTCAGCCATGTTCTGGCTCGGCGCCGGCATCTACTGGATCGAGAGCTTTTTCTTTCCGCTCGACGGCCTGCGCCTGCTGGTCCTGCCGCTTGCCTGCGTCGCCTCCTTGTTGCCGCTGGCGTTCAACGGCGTGCGCGTGCTGCCGTATTCAGCCGCGCCGATGTTCAAGCTGCACTTCCTGATCGCCAACGTCGCCTATGGTCTGTTCGCAATCGCCGCGCTGCACGCCGTTCTGATGCTGCTGGTCGAGCGGCGTTTGCATGCCATGCGCGGCGGCATGGCGCAGCGGCACGCGGCCGCGGCGGGCAACGGCTGGCTGTCGAGCTGGCTCGATACGCTGCCGCCGCTGCTGACGCTTGAGAAGCTGTTGTTCCGTTTGATCGGCGCGGGTTTCGTCTTGCTGACGCTGACCCTGGTGTCGGGCATCGTGTTCAGCGAGCAACTGGTCGACCGCGCGTTGCGGCTCGATCACAAGACCGTGTTCGCGATTCTTTCGTGGGTGATGTTCGGCGCGCTGCTGACCGCGCGCAAGGTTTCCGGTTGGCGCGGCCGTGCGGCATTGCGCTGGGTGCTGGCGTCGTTCGTCGCGCTGTTGCTGGCGTACGTCGGCAGCCGTTTTGTTTTCGAGGTGCTGTTGCACCGTGCTGTAGTGTGAGCGTGTCCCATGCGACAAATATTTCTGTTGATCGTGTTGTTCATCGTCGGCCAGTGGCTGGTGAAGGCGCTGCGTCGTCATGACGCGCAGGCGTCCCAACGCACCGGCGCCAATGGCGCCGCGGGTGCCAAAGGTGCGAATGGCGCGAATGGTTCGAACGGCGGCGCGCGCGCGTCCGCTTCCGCGCCGGCGCAACTCGCCGAGCCGATGATCCGTTGCGTCGAGTGCGGCGTGCACGCGCCGAAGAGCGATTCCGTGGTGGTGGCGGGGCAGCCGTTCTGCAGCGCCGCCCACGCGCAGCGTCACGGCGCGCGACCCGCGGGCCGCGACGCCCGATGAGCGTCGAGTTCACCGTCGATGCCGACGGTTGGGTCGCCGCCGCACGCAAACTGCCATCGCCGAATTTCGAAGCGCGGCCCGACGGGGCCGTGCCCACGCTGATCGTGGTTCACAACATCAGCCTGCCGCCCAACGAATTCGGCGGCACCGCGATCGCCGAACTGTTCCTCAACACGCTCGATTGCGACGCTCACCCGTACTACGATTCGCACCTGCGCGGTGTGCGGGTGTCGGCGCATTTCGTGATCCATCGCGACGGCGCGCTCGAACAATTCGTGTCGTGCAACGAGCGCGCGTGGCATGCCGGCCCGTCGAATTTCTTCGGCCGCGAGCGCTGTAATGATTTCTCGATCGGCATCGAGCTGGAGGGCAGCGACACCACGCCTTTCGAAGCAGCTCAATACAGTACGCTCGGTGCCCTGGTGAGCGCGCTCAAGGCCCGCTATCCGGTCGCGGCGCTCGCCGGACATTCGGACATCGCCCCCGGTCGCAAGACCGATCCAGGGCCGCAGTTCGAGTGGTCGCGTCTGCAGCGCGACACCTCGCTCGCCGCTCAGTATTTCCCCTATCTCAAGTTTTCCAAAACGCCGTAACGGCCCTTCGCGCGACTTCGCGTGATGCGAGGAGAGCAAGGCGCCGCCTTGTTCTCCGGGGAGTCGGCTTCGCGCCGCGCTAAGCAAAAGTCAAGACTTCGAAAGCAAATAAAACGATTTGACCTGTCTCGATTCTCCACTATACTTGGTGCCACAAATCCAGTTTCGCACTATATCTTGTGTTGTGCTGTGCATAACCATGTGAATAACCAGGTGCACAACTGGGTGAATAAGTCAGCGGCGTCCGCTCTCCGAGCATGGCGCCGCAAGCATTTCAGGCAGCGAAAAAAATATTCCTGTGGCGTGGCCGGAGAGACCACCGGCGGCATCCAGAAGCATTCAGGAAAGGGGCTTAGCAAGTGATCGCGACACACATGATGAAGACCGTTATCAATTCGAACCAGGCTTCATCGCATTCGCATCCCGCCAACCGGCTCAGCCGGTCCTTTTTCTGCACCTCATCGCTCGCGCACGCGGCGGCGCAGCGTTCGTTTTAATCCGCGGATCTTCCCGCAACATTTCCAGGACCAGGAGCTTTGCACATGCAAACCACCGACAACGTGACGACCCGGTACGAGGGCTCACCGACTGGCCAGGCCTTCGGCCAGGCACAAGGCGCACAAGCGCTCGCGCCGCAAGCGACCTTCGCCGACTACAAGGTGATCCGCCGTAACGGCAGCGTCGTGTCGTTCGAGCCGTCGAAAATCGCCATCGCCGTGACGAAGGCATTTCTGGCCGTCAACGGTGGTCAAGGCGCCGCGTCGGCGCGGGTGCGCGAACTGGTCGAGCAGCTCACGCAGAACGTGGTGCGCGCACTCGTGCGCAGCCGTCCGAACGGCGGCACGTTCCATATCGAAGACATTCAGGATCAGGTCGAACTCGCGCTGATGCGCGGCGGCGAGCACAACGTCGCGCGTGCTTACGTGCTGTATCGCGAGAAGCGCACACAGGCTCGCGGTCATGACGATCAGATCGTGGCGAACACGCCGGGTCTGAACGTGACCGACAACGGCGTCACGCGTCCGCTGGACATGGCCGCGCTGCGCGGCATCATCGAACTGGCTTGCGCGAATCTGGGCGACGCCGTGAGCGCCGATCCGATCATCGCGGAGACGGTCAAGAATCTGTACGACGGCGTGCCGATGAGCCAGGTCTACGACTCGGCGATCCTGGCTGCCCGCACGATGATCGAAAAGGACCCGGCGTACAGCCAGGTCACCGCGCGCATCCTGCTGCACACGATCCGCCGCGAGATCCTCGAAGAGGAAGTCACGCAAACGGAAATGGGCGAGCGTTACGCCGAGTACTTCCCGCAGTTCATCAAGCGCGGCGTGCAAGCCGAGCTGCTCGACGACAAGCTGCTGCAGTTCGACCTGAAGCGCCTCGGCGCCGCGCTCGACAACAACCGCGACTTGCAATTCGGCTACCTCGGTCTGCAGACTCTTTACGACCGCTACTTCCTGCATCACGACGGCGTGCGCATCGAAATGCCGCAGGCATTCTTTATGCGTGTCGCAATGGGTCTGTCGCTGAACGAGATCGACCGTGAAGCGCGCGCGATCGAGTTTTACAACGTGCTGTCGAGTTTCGACTTCATGTCGTCCACGCCGACGCTGTTCAACTCGGGCACGCGCCGCTCGCAACTGTCGTCGTGCTACCTGACCACGGTCGATGACGACCTCGACGGCATCTACGAAGCGCTGAAGGAAAACGCACTGCTGTCGAAGTTCGCCGGCGGTCTGGGCAATGACTGGACGCGCGTGCGCGCGCTCGGTTCGCACATCAAGGGCACCAACGGCAAGTCGCAAGGCGTCGTGCCGTTCCTGAAAGTCGTCAACGACACGGCGGTCGCCGTGAACCAGGGCGGCAAGCGCAAGGGCGCGGTGTGCGCGTATCTGGAATCGTGGCACCTGGACATCGAGGAATTCCTCGAACTGCGCAAGAACACCGGCGACGACCGCCGCCGCACGCACGACATGAACACGGCGAACTGGATTCCCGATCTGTTCATGAAGCGCGTGATGGAAGGCGGTGACTGGACGCTGTTCTCGCCGTCCACCTGCCCGGACCTGCACGACCTGTTCGGCGCCGAGTTCGAAACGGCTTACACGGCTTACGAAGACAAGGTCGCGCGCGGCGAGATCAAGCTGTTCAAGAAGATTCCGGCGGCGCAACTGTGGCGCAAGATGCTGGGCATGCTGTTCGAGACCGGCCACCCGTGGATCACGTTCAAGGATCCGTGCAATGTGCGCTCGCCGCAACAGCACGTCGGCGTCGTCCACTCGTCGAACCTGTGCACGGAAATCACGCTGAACACCAGCGACGCTGAAATCGCCGTCTGCAACCTGGGCTCGGTGAACCTCGTCGCTCACCTGAAGGAACAGGCCGACGGCACGCTCGTGCTCGACCACGACAAGCTCAAGCGCACCGTCAGCGTGGCCATGCGCATGCTCGACAACGTGATCGACATTAACTACTACGCGGTCGCCAAGGCGCGTAACTCGAACCTGAAGCACCGTCCGGTCGGCATGGGCATCATGGGCTTCCAGGACTGCCTGCACCTGCTGCGCACGCCGTACGCGTCGGAAGAAGCGGTCAAGTTCGCCGATACGTCGATGGAAGCGGTTTGCTACTACGCTTACTACGCGTCGACGGAACTGGCGCAGGAGCGCGGCCGTTACTCGAGCTACCGCGGCTCGCTGTGGGATCGCGGCATCCTCCCGCAAGACTCGGTGAAGCTGCTGGCCGACGCGCGCGGCGGCTACGTCGAAGTCGATTCGAGCGAGTCGATGGACTGGACCGAATTGCGTTCGCGCATCGCCACCTACGGCATGCGCAACTCGAACTGCGTCGCGATCGCGCCGACGGCGACGATCTCGAACATCATCGGCGTGTCGGCTTGCATCGAACCGACCTTCCAGAACCTGTATGTGAAGTCGAATCTGTCGGGCGAATTCACGGTGGTCAACGACTACCTGGTGCGCGACCTG
Source organism: Paraburkholderia sp. FT54 (assembly GCF_031585635.1). Taxonomy (NCBI): domain Bacteria; kingdom Pseudomonadati; phylum Pseudomonadota; class Betaproteobacteria; order Burkholderiales; family Burkholderiaceae; genus Paraburkholderia; species Paraburkholderia sp. FT54. The sequence goes on from NZ_CP134195.1 coordinate 545,771, forward strand.
AAGGCACGCGGCCTGTGGGACGAAGTGATGGTCGCCGACCTGAAGTACTTCGACGGCACGCTCTCGCGCATCGACCGCATTCCGGCCGACCTGCGCGCGATCTACGCCACCGCGTTCGAAGTCGATCCGAAGTGGCTGGTCGAAGCGGCATCGCGTCGTCAGAAGTGGATCGACCAGGCGCAGTCGCTGAACATTTACATGGGCGGCGCGTCGGGTAAAAAGCTCGACGAGATCTACAAGCTCGCCTGGGTGCGCGGTCTGAAGACGACCTACTACCTCCGCACGATGGCGGCGACCCACGTCGAGAAGTCGACGGTGGCGCACGGCGCACTGAACGCGGTGAGCTCGGGCGGCGGCGAAGGTTCGGGCGGTGCCGCAGGTGGCGCGGCCGGCGGCTTCGGCGTGAGTGGCGGCGCGGCTTCGGGCGGTATTCAGGCAGCGGCCGCAGCTCCGGCAGTCGCGGTTGAAGCAGCGCCGGAAGCGGATGGTCCGGTGTGCATGATGCGTCCGGGCGACCCTGGCTTCGACGAGTGCGAAGCTTGCCAGTAGGAAGCAGGATCGCTGCTTGCTGACGGGTCGTAGGTAGTGACCCGCATGCAGCGAGCAGCGAAGCTGATGCAAGTGAAGTGGAAGCGGAGCCGATGAGCAGCGCGGCAAGTCAAGTACGAGGCGCGCCGCTCATCGCAACGCAGCGAAGCAGGGCAGGTCACTGAAGTCTTGAAGCGGTCAGTCAGCAGTCAGCAATCGGCAGCACCCGACGAAGCGCGCGACACAGTGCGCGCAGCAAACGCTTCGATCGTTGGGCCGATCAACACAGTCGGCTCGATGCATCGCTCGACATGGCATTGAACTTCACCTCGCCAGCACTGACGAACAGGCAAACGCGAAGCAAACGCGAAACACTCGCGAGGCTAGCGCGAAGCAAGCGCGGGCCATCGCGACGAGCAACGCGAGGCAGCAGTCAGCAGTCGCAAGACGCTACAGGCACGCTCCGCAATACAGATAGATAGAGCAGCGAAATGTCGCTTTGACACGTTGCTCTTCGAGCTCGCGAAGCACCTCGACGACACACGTTCAACACGCCTCACATGAGGTGACGCACACACTCCGTTGAACAAAGTGTTGTATGAACGTAGCAACGCGAATCGAAAACAGGATTTTTCGTGAGCGGACTCTTTTATCGCTCGTGAAAAGATGGTACAAACCGTTCTAAATTGATGGTGACATTTATGCTCAACTGGGATGACGAGATCACTGCCGTAACTCCCTCGAGCGCTACGCAACAGAATGTGTTGCGCAACGCTGCGGGATCGGCTGTCGGTTCGCAAGTCGGAACGCGTTCCGCTCCTCATGCTCCCTCGGCTCAAGACGTCTTCGCGAACGACATCGCTGTCGCTCCCGTCGCTCATGTGACCAACGCTGCTGCTGAAACGGCTGCCGTTTCGGAAGCGCGGGTCAACGTCGCCGACAAGCGCATCATCAACGGCCAGACCGACGTCAATCAGTTGGTGCCGTTCAAATACAAGTGGGCCTGGGAAAAGTATCTGGCTGGTTGCGCCAACCACTGGATGCCGCAAGAAGTGAACATGTCGCGCGACATCGCCCTCTGGAAAGACCCGAACGGTCTGACCGAAGACGAGCGCCGCATCGTCAAGCGCAACCTGGGCTTCTTCGTGACGGCCGATTCCCTCGCCGCCAACAACATCGTGCTGGGCACCTACCGCCACATCACGGCGCCCGAATGCCGCCAGTTCCTGCTGCGCCAGGCGTTCGAAGAGGCGATCCACACGCACGCCTACCAGTACATCGTCGAGTCCCTGGGCCTCGACGAAGGCGAAATCTTCAACGCGTATCACGAGGTCTCCTCGATCCGCGCGAAAGACGAATTCCTGATTCCGTACATCCACGTGCTGACCGATCCGGCCTTCAAGACCGGCACGCTCGAGGCAGACCAGACGCTGCTGCGCTCGCTGATCGTGTTCGCCTGTGTGATGGAGGGGCTGTTCTTCTACGTCGGCTTTACCCAAATCCTGGCGCTGGGTCGCCAGAACAAGATGACCGGCGCGGCGGAACAGTACCAGTACATCCTGCGCGACGAGTCGATGCACTGCAACTTCGGCATCGACCTGATCAACCAGATCAAACTCGAAAACCCGCAACTCTGGACGGCTGAGTTCCGCGCGGAAATCCGCGAGATCTTCCAGCAAGCGGTCGAACTTGAATATCGTTACGCAGAAGACACGATGCCGCGCGGAGTGCTCGGCCTCAACGCGTCGATGTTCAAGAGCTATCTGCGCTTCATCTGCAACCGCCGTTGCCAGCAGATCGGTCTCGATCCGCTGTACCCGAACGAGGAAAACCCGTTCCCGTGGATGAGCGAGATGATCGACCTGAAGAAGGAACGCAACTTCTTCGAGACGCGAGTGATCGAATATCAGACTGGCGGCGCGCTGACCTGGGAGTGATCCGGGTTCGTGCTGCAGATGCATTCATCGATGGGGATGCCGTCGGCTGGGGCCGCGGCAATTTTGGCTAGGAGCAGAACCGCCTGATGCAAAGCATGCCCGGTGCGCCGCGTGCCTTCGCGGCCCACAACTATGACAGGCACTTTGCGAACCCTTCAGTGGGATGGGCAAACTTCCCCCCGGAAAAAGCCGCTGGCGTGATTGCCGGCGGCTCGATCAAGCAATTGCCGGCGTTGAGCTTTCACGCCGAACAGATCTGGCGCGCGGTGCCTTTTGGCACGGCGCGCCTTACCGCATTCATTAGCGTAAGCGCGCAGCACCTGCGTACGCCGATGAATAGCCCGCTTCGTAGCGCGCGCCCTGAGAAGCGTCCGCGGGAAGCGGGTTTTGACGAAGGGTGTAGTTTGAACTGACTCTCATCTGAAAACCTGAAGGAGAAAATGATGGCAACTGCAAAAAAAGCCGCCGCTAAGAAACCCGCAGCCAAGAAGGTCGCAGCAAAGAAGGCTGCTCCGGCTAAGAAAGCTGCTCCGGCAAAGAAAGTCGCTGCCAAGAAAGTGGCAGTGAAGAAGGTTGCAGCGAAGAAGGCAGCACCGGCCAAGAAGGTTGCAGCGAAGAAAGCCGCTCCGGCCAAGAAGGCTGCTGCCAAGAAAGTCGCAGTGAAGAAGGTTGCGGCGAAGAAGGCAGCACCGGCTAAGAAAGCCGCTGTGAAGAAGGTTGCAGCAAAGAAGGCAGCACCGGCCAAGAAGGCAGCAGCGAAGAAGGCTGCGCCGGCTAAGAAGGCTGCTGCCAAGAAGGCTGCGCCTGCGAAAAAGGCTGCTGCTAAAAAGGCTGCGCCCGCGAAAAAGGCTGCCGCTAAAAAGGCTGCGCCTGCCAAGAAGGCTGCCGCGAAGAAGGCCGCTGCTCCTGCCAAGAAGGCTGCCCCTGCGAAGAAGGCTGTCGCCAAGAAGGCGGCTCCTGCACCCGCTGCGACTTCTGTCTCGAGCGCACCGGCGGCGACGGTGAAGACCGCGCTGAACCCGGCAGCGGCATGGCCGTTCCCGACGGGCAGCCGTCCGTAAGTTGGACGCTGAGCGGTAGAAGCACTTAGACACGTCGCATGATGTGTCCGATGATCGAGTAGCGCTTGAGTAACGTGGCGAGCGCTACTCGGTCAGGGTCCCGTTGCCGGTTTCCGGCGACGGGATTTTTTTCGCCCGAACAATTCACCGGCGAGAAACTTGCAGGCGAAAAAAAACGCATGCACAGGGGAGGGCATGCGTGTGAGGTCGTCGCGGCGGCAGACAGCCTCGCCGCGCGAGAGGGGAAACTTAGTGCGTGACGCGCGTGACGCCACCGCTGGAGAGCAGCCGCACCCGCTCGCCGGCGCGGAAGATCTCGCCGGTGGCGCTTTGCGTGATGGCGCGCATGTCGCCGTTATCGAGCAGCACGGTGATCTCGAGACCGTCGCGCACCGCGACGCCGTTCTCGACCGCATTGCCGGCCACCGCGCCCGCCAGACCGCCGATAATGCCCGTGATGATCGAGCCGGTGCCGCCACCGATCGTGCTGCCGGCCACCGCACCCAGGGCGCCGCCACCGATCGCGCCGATGCCGCTCGGCTGCCCGTTGTTCGAACTGATCTTCACGGCGCGCACGCTGTCGACGGTGGCCATGCGGACCGTTTCTTCACGCTGCGCCTGCGACGCCGTGTAAACGTCCGCAGAGCTGCTGTTGTACGCACACCCCGACATGGCCAGCGAGCCGGCAATCAAGACGGCCACGACCAGGCGACTCGTTGTTCTCATTCCCTAAACTCCAATAGCTCTCGGTACTACGGCAGGTCGTATCCGAACGCCTGCTTGAACCGCTCGTTGATCTCGGTCCGGCTGGGCGCATAGTTTTGCGGGCCCTGGTGTTCGATCTTCAGCGCGCCCATCAGGCTCGCGAGACGCCCTGTGGTAGCCCAGCCGAGCTCGTTCTCGATGCCGTAGAGCAAACCGCCGCGGAACGCGTCGCCGCAACCTGTGGGATCGAGCACTTGCCGTGCCTTGACCGCCGGAATCTCTTCGATGCCGCCCGCGTGATGGATCTGCGCGCCTTGCTCGCCGAGCGTGACGATCAGCGCCTCGACCTTGCCGGCGATCTCTTCGATCGACCAACCTGTTTTGTTGCTCACCAGTTTGGCTTCGTAATCATTGACCGCTACATAGGTAGCGAGTTCAATCATGCGCTGCAGCGAAGCACCGTCGAAGAGCGGCAGGCCCTGGCCCGGATCGAAGATGAACGGCACGCCCGCGGCCGCCAGATGCTCGGCGTGCTGGATCATGCCGTCGTAGCCGTCCGGCCCGACGATGCCGAGCGTGATGCCCTTGGCCTCGTCGGCGCGATTCAGATGCGACTGCATCATCGCGCCGGGGTGGAATGCGGTGATCTGATTGTTTTCCAGATCCGTGGTGATCATCGCCTGCGCCGTATAGGCGTCCGGCACCACCAGCACGCTCTCCGTCGACAGGCCGAGCTGCTTGAACCGGTCCATGTAGAGCTGCGCGTCGACCGAGCCGAGCGTCCCCATGATGCGCGCGTCGCCGCCCAGCAGATGCAGCGAGTAGGCAATGTTGCCCGCGCAGCCGCCGAACTCGCGGCGCATGGTCGGCACGAGAAAGCTGACGTTCAGGATGTGGACCTGCTCCGGCAGGATGTGCTCCCGGAACCGGCCTTCGAAGGTCATGATGTTGTCGTAGGCGAGCGAGCCGCAAATCAGCGTAGCCAAGGCGAGCGTTCCTGTAAAAAACGATAAAGAGAATGGGCGCGACGATGTGACAGCGCCGCGCATGAAGCGCGGCGCCGGGTTCGTGCGCGAAGGTTTTACTTCAGCGCGGCGAGGGCTGCGTCGTAGTTCGGTTCGTTCTTGATTTCGCCGACCAGTTCAGCGTGAACGACCTTGTCGTTCTCGTCGACGACCACCACGGCGCGTGCCGTCAGGCCGGTCAGCGGGCCGCTCGTCACGTCAACGCCGTAGGCTTGCGCGAACTCATGGCCGCGGAACGTGGACGCCGTGACGACGTTCTCGATGCCTTCCGTCGTGCAGAAGCGCGACGCGGCGAACGGCAGATCGCCCGACACGACGATCACGGCCGTGTTGGTCAGTTTGGCCGCGGCTTCGTTGAACTTGCGGGTCGAGGTGGCGCAGGTCGGCGTGTCGAGGCTCGGGACAATGTTCAGCACTTTGCGCTTGCCGGCGAAATCGGCGAGCGACACCGGCTTCAGATCCTTGCCGACCAGCGAGAAAGCGGGAGCGGCCTGGCCCACCGACGGGAACGTGCCGGCTACTTCGATCGGGTTGCCACCCAGCGTAACTTGACTCATGTTGTCGTGCTCCGAAAATTCGTCAGTAATGACGGTGAACGCGCCCGGTCAATGCCGGGCGCGCGAGGACGCGTTACGGATAAAAAATCTGTACGCGGAAATTGGAAGCGACCGCATTGCCCGTGTCGAGATGCACGATCATGGTCTGGGTCGTATGCGCGGGCAGGCCAGCCGCGATCGGCGTGCCGGGCGGAACGTAGTCTTGCGGCCACAGTATGCGGCGTACCGCGACGTTGTTCTGGTCGTCGAGCAGCGTGAGTTCGATGGCCGGATAGGCGAGTGCAATATTGAAGCGGTTGCGCAGCGGCATCTTCAGTTCGAGCTTGTGCGGACCGTCGATCTGCCGCAGATCGGACGGCTCGACCTGCAAGCCGTCGATGTCGTGCGGCGGCGTGACCTGGCAGCCGAGCGTCGAGCAGGCCTTCGCATAGAGCGTCTGCGAGCGCGGGAAGTACACCATCACCGTTTCGCGTTGCCACCAGGCGAGCTGCGCGAGCAGCGCGATGATCAACAGCGCCGCCACCACCGAACCGGCGATGATCCAGCCCATGCGCCGCGGTTCGGGCGGGCGGGTCTCGCGCACCACGGGGAAGGGATCAGGGCCGTCGTTGACCGGCTGCACGGAGAAGGGCTCGCCGCTCGCGGAGACCGGGCCAGTAGTGGCGGCCGGGACGGCAGCAGCAAAGCCCGCCGCGCCTGCGCCGACAGCCGCGCCTACGCTCGCCGCGCCCGAGCCGGTCGCACTTGGGCCGGTCGCACCTAAGCCGGCCGCGCCGAAACGCGGCTCATTGTCAGGAATCCCATACAAGGTAACCGGTTCGTCCAGGACTGGCTCTTCGAGCGGCTCGTCCGGCGGCGCATCGGAAGCGCGCTCGGTCCTGTGCCAGACTCGCGGCGCTGCTTCTTCGGGCGGATCGAGGTGATAGGCGAACGGGTCGAGCGGCGCGTCCGCCAGTAGCGGTTCCTCGTCGGGCGGGTTCGGGACGGTGAATGCGCCAGGCGGCAGTTCGGGCTCCGTAGCGTGACGCGGCGTGACCGCGACGCCCGCGCCGGTGGAGACCGGCGTGAGCGGCACGTTGCCGGCGTGATGGCGCAGACGGTTGTCGATGGCGGCGTCGGGTGCCGGCGCCCAGGGGTCCCATGCTTCAGCGCTGAAGTCGGGGCCTTTCGGCCGCACGCCTGAGAGCGCTTCGATCGCCGCGGCAGCGGCGACCGGTTTGGCGGTGGAAAAATCACCGCCTTCGCTGATGTCGAACAGGCTGCTCGACGCGTCGAATACTTCTTGGCAATGCCCGCAGCGCACCAGGCCACGGCGCAGCGCAAGTTGTTCCGTTTGCAGGCGGAAGACGGTTTCGCAGAAGGGGCAACGTGTTGCCAGGAGCATATTGAGCCGATAAGCCGGAAGGCCGTTGGTTGGACAATACGCCTTATTCTAATGGCTTTCGCGACGGGTTCCCGACAGACACACCCAACCTTCGTGTTCGCGCCATACGCTGATGTCGATCCATCGTGCGTAGACCTGCGCGACTTCGTCCGCTTGCCGCGCCAGAATGCCGGACAGCGCGATCTTGCCGCCCGGCTTGACCTTCGACGAGAGCATCGAGGCCATCAGCTTGAGCGGGTTGGACAGGATATTGGCGACCACGATATCGAACTCGCCGGTGGGGCATTCGTCGGGCAAACCGTAGGTGACTTCCGCGCGGTTGCGCTCGCTGTTGTGACGCGCCGACTCGACCGCTTGCGGATCGATGTCGATGCCGTACACAGGATTCGCGCCGCACTTTTTCGCGAGGATCGCGAGGATGCCGGAACCGCAGCCGTAGTCGAGCACGGATTGCCCAGACTGCACCGATTGTTCCAGCCATTCCATGCAAAGCCGCGTGGTGGGATGGCTGCCGGTGCCGAAGGCGAGGCCTGGATCCAGTTCCAGCACGAGTGCTTCGGGGTCCGGCGCATCGTGCCACGACGGCACGACCCAGATGCGCTCGCCGATCTTGATCGGATCGAACTGCGACTGCGTGAGCCGCACCCAATCCTGATCCTCGACTTCACGCACGGTGAACGACGGCGCAGCCTCCAGACCAATTTCATTAGCCGCGGCGGTGAGCAACACGGCCGGCTCATGTTCCGGCGCGAGCAGCGCGATCACGCGCGAACGCTGCCACGCCGTGCGATCCGGCGTAAGACCGGGCTCGCCGAACAGCGGCTGCTCGTCGGGGGTGTCGGCGTCCGCATCTTCGACCGACACGGACAATGCGCCCAACTCGAGCAGCGCGTCGGAGAATTCCTCCGCGTGCTCGCGCGCCAGCTCGGCGATCAGTTCCCGGTAGCTCATGAGTTACGCTTCTTCCGGCGCGGCCTGCAGCTTCGCGGCCAACCGGTTTTCGAGGTAATGAATGCTGGTGCCGCCTTCGACGAATTTCGCGTCCAGCATCAGCTCGCGGTGCAGCGGGATGTTGGTCTGAATGCCTTCCACCACCATCTCCGACAGCGCGATGCGCATGCGCTTGATCGCCTGCTCGCGCGTGGCGCCGTAAGCGATCAGCTTGCCGATCATCGAATCGTAGTTCGGCGGCACGAAATAGCCATTGTAGGCGTGCGAGTCGACGCGGATGCCGGGGCCGCCCGGCATGTGCCACGACGTCAGACGTCCCGGCGACGGAATGAACTTGAACGGATCTTCCGCGTTGATGCGGCATTCGATCGCGTGACCCTTGAACACGATGTCGCGCTGACGGAAGGCGAGCTTCTCGCCGGCCGCGATGCGGATCTGTTCCTGCACGATGTCGACGCCCGTGATCAGTTCTGTGACCGGATGCTCGACCTGCACCCGCGTGTTCATCTCGATGAAGTAGAACTCGCCGTTTTCGTACAGGAACTCGAACGTGCCCGCGCCGAGATAGCCCATCTTCTTGCAGGCGTCCGCGCAACGATCGCCGATGCGGTCGATCAGGCGGCGCGCGATACCCGGCGCCGGCGCCTCTTCGATCACTTTCTGGTGACGGCGCTGCATCGAGCAATCACGCTCGCCCAGCCACACGGCGTTCTTGAACGAATCGGCCAGCACCTGAATTTCGATGTGCCGCGGGTTCTCCAGGAATTTCTCCATGTAGACCTGCGGGTTGCCGAACGCACGGCCGGCTTCTTCGCGCGTCATGTTGACCGCGTTGACCAGCGCCGCTTCCGTGTGGACCACGCGCATGCCACGGCCACCGCCGCCGCCGGCCGCCTTGATGATGACCGGATAGCCGACCTGACGGGCAATTTTCACGATCTCTTTCGGATCTTCCGGCAACGCGCCTTCCGAACCCGGCACGCAAGGCACGCCGGTCTTGATCATGGTCTGCTTGGCCGTGACCTTGTCGCCCATCATCCGGATCGTTTCCGGGCGCGGGCCGATGAAGGTGAAGCCGGACTGTTCGACACGTTCGGCGAAGTCGGCGTTTTCGGAGAGGAAGCCGTAGCCGGGGTGGATCGCTTCGGCGTCGGTGACTTCCGCCGCGCTGATCAGCGCGGGCATGTTCAGATAGCTCAGGTTCGAAGGCGCCGGGCCGATACAGACCGCCTCGTCCGCGAGCTTCACGTACTTGGCTTCCTTGTCGGCTTCGGAATAAACGACGACGGTCTTGACGCCGAGTTCACGGCAGGCGCGCTGGATACGAAGCGCGATCTCGCCACGATTGGCAATGAGGATTTTTTCAAACATAGCGGGTTTTCGACTCATCAATGGGCGCCGGGTTGATCACAACGCCGGCTGCCTCAGAGGATCGGTCGCGCGCCTGGGGACGACGGCGCGCGGGCGGCATGCGCAAAGCGTGCCGCGTCAGCCGACCACGAACAGCGGTTGGCCGTACTCGACCGCCTGACCGTTTTCGACGAGGATTTCCTTCACCACGCCGGACTTGTCCGACTCGATTTCGTTGAGCAGCTTCATCGCTTCGATGATGCAGATCGTCTGGCCTTCCTTGACCGTGTCGCCCACCTGGACGAACGGATCGGCGCCCGGAGACGGCGCGCGGTAGAAGGTGCCGACCATCGGCGAGGTCACCACATGGCCTTGCGGCGCAACGGCGGCCGGCGTGGCCGGCGCGGCGGCTGCGGCAGCGGCCGGCGCTTCGCCACCGATTGCCGGCGCCGGTTGCGCGTACTGCGGCGCGTACGAGGCGGACGGTTGCACGTAAACCGGCGGCGCATTCTTGACGATGCGGACCTTGCCTTCGCCCTCGGTCACTTCGAGTTCGGAAATACCGGACTCCGAGACGAGGTCGATCAGAGTTTTCAGTTTACGTAGATCCATCAGGCAGCCCCTTTAATGCGTAGAGTGCCGGCGCGTGCGCAGCCGGCGCAAATTAGACGTGTTTGGAATCAGCCGCGCGACGAGCCGGCGGACAGCCGGTCGAGCGCGAATTCGAGCGCGTACAGATATCCCTTCCAGCCGAGGCCGCAAATCACGCCCTCAGCCTGGTCGGAGAAATACGAGTGATGCCGGAACGGTTCGCGACGATGCACGTTCGACAGATGAATCTCGACGAACGGGATGCCGACCCCCGCCAGTGCGTCCCGAATGGCCACGCTGGTGTGCGTGTACGCGGCGGGATTGATCAGTATGAAATCGGTTGTTTCAGTCCGCGCGGATTGGATGCGGTCCACCAGAGCGCCTTCGTGATTGCTCTGGAACGACGCAAGTTCGGCGCCCGCGTCCGCTGCGCGGTCCGCCAGCGCCTGATCGATCTGTGGCAAGGTCACGCGACCGTAAACCTCGGGTTCCCGGGTGCCGAGAAGGTTGAGGTTGGGCCCGTGCAGTACCAGCAGTCGAGTCATGGTCGCTTCTTTTTCCGTGGAATTGGGCGCACTTTAGCGCTGATTAGAGAAACTTGTCTAGTTTCCCGCGCGTACGGAGCGATTGCAGCGTCGTTTTGCCGCCGCTGCGGGTGCCTATCTTCTCTCAAAACCGGCCGATTTGCGCCTATTTTCTCGCGTTTGAGCGCTAATTGAGTCTCAAAAGAATGTGAAATTTAGAGCGCGTCGAGGGTTTGTTTCAGCGCTTGCGGGTCGATTTGTCCTAATTTTGTCGAGCGAATGTTGCCTTTTGCGTCGATTACGACGGTAAAAGGCAGCCCGCCCGCAGTATTGCCGAACGCGCGCGCGAGGTCGGCGCCACCGAAGCCGGTCACATAGACGGGATACGCGACCTTCACTTTCTGCAGGAACGCCTGAACGTTTTTATCCGAATCAACGCCAAGTCCGACGAACTGGATGCCTTTTTTCGCGTAGTCGCGCTGAAGTTGCGACAGCGCGGGCATTTCTTCGACGCAGGGGCCGCACCACGACGCCCAGAAGTTGACGACGATTGGGTGTCCTTTGAGCAAACTTAGCGTTTGCGGCTTGCCGTCCACGGTCGTGACAGGCGCGGCCCACAGTTGCGCGACCGCGCTTTCGGAGGAGGCCGGTTGCGCAGCGTGCGCCACTTCGGCGTTGCCGTTCAGCCAATGGTTGGCCAGCACACCGCCGCCCGCGGCGACGATGGCAACACATGCGGCCGCCAGAATCCGTCTCATATTCATCTTCTTGGTCAGTCTAGTTGGTTGAAGGAGCGACGTCGCTGCCGTCGAGCAGCGTCTGCACGGCTTGCAGGTTGGCGCGCGCCGTGCGGCCGCGCGCGTCGGCGCGTACCGCGCCGCGCAGGTCGTCCGTTTCGTAGAGCGCCACGTGCACGCCGACCGGTTCCGCCTCGCGCCCTTCATTCGTGGGGCGCCAAAGAAAGCTGAGTGTCTCGACGTAGCCGCGGCCGGCGAAGTGCCGCGTTTCGGAGACGTCGTACTGAATGTCGGCGTTCAGAAAATAGATTGCGACTTCTTTCGGATTGTCGCAGAACACCTGAAGGTGAATGTCCGAGTGTTCGCCGGCGGTGCCGCCGAGCACTGCGCCTGTCAGATAAGGATTGAACGGCGCGAGCCGCTCCATCCAGTCGACCGCAATGCGGCGCAGTCGCCGCAGCAGCACGGGCTGACTGTCGCCCTGGAACAGCGACTGGTATTCCCGGATTTCTTCTTCAATCTGGTCGTTATCCGGCAGCCATTCGCCGGCAACGCGGCTCTCGCCGACAACTTGCCGGGCCGCTTTGCGCTTCGCCGTGGCGTAGTCCAGACCGTCTTCGGCGATCATGCGCGCAGCCGCAATGGCGATTTCCTCGCGCACGCGCTGCGGATCGAAGTGTGATTTGCGAACCATCCCTCGATCATACTAGAGATTGATGACGGCCTTTCCTGGCGGGTCGCAGCGCGCGCCGGGCAAGGTTGCGCGGGCGCGCGCGCATAGGGCGATCCGGAGGCGTCGGTTACAATAGCGTCCTTTGCAGACGGTCGTTTCGGCCGCTCTTCTGCGCTCCCATCCCTCTCAAGGAAACGCTGGGCCGCCCCAGGTTTTCTTGCCCCCTCGGGGGCCTGGCGCGAAGCGGCAGGTTAGGGGCCCTTCCAGGAAAAACGCCCGCGCGGCACGACAGGCTTATGCACATCCACATCCTCGGTATCTGCGGCACGTTCATGGGCGGTCTCGCGGTCCTCGCGCGCGGCGCGGGCCACACCGTGACGGGTTGCGACGCCGGCGTCTATCCGCCCATGAGCACGCAGCTCGAGGCGCAAGGCATTGGGCTGATAGAAGGTTACGACGCGGACCAGTTGAACGGCCTGAACGCGGACCTGTTCGTGATCGGCAATGTGGTCTCGCGCGGCAACCCGCTGATGGAAGCCATTCTCGACCGCGGCCTGCCGTATGTCTCCGGCCCGCAGTGGCTCGGCGAGCATGTGCTGAACGGCAAGTGGGTGCTGGCGGTGGCCGGCACGCACGGCAAGACGACCACCAGCTCCATGCTGACCTGGCTGCTCGAAGACGCCGGCCTCAATCCGGGCTTTCTGATCGGCGGCGTGCCGCTGAATTTCGGCGTTTCGGCGCGGCTGACCGATTCGAGCTTCTTCGTGATCGAAGCCGACGAGTACGACACGGCCTTTTTCGACAAGCGCTCGAAGTTCGTGCACTACCGGCCCAAGACCGCGGTTCTGAACAACCTCGAGTTCGATCATGCGGACATCTTCCCGGATCTGGCCGCGATCGAAACGCAGTTCCACCATCTGATCCGCACCGTGCCGGGCATCGGCCGCGTCGTGACGAACGGCCGTGAAGACGTGCTCGAGCGCGTGCTGACGCGCGGCTGCTGGAGCGAAGTCGAGCGCTTCGGCGTGCAGGGCGGCTGGCAAACCTTGCCGGCGGAAGACGGCGTGCCGGTCGACGAGCGTTTCGCTGTCTATCACAACAGCGAGCGCGTCGGCGTGGTCGAGTGGCAGGTGCAAGGCGAGCACAACCGCATGAACGCGCTGGCCGCGATTGCCGCCGCGCGCCATGTCGGTGTGCCGCCGGCGCAGGCCGCCCGGTCGCTGGCGAGCTTTCGCAACGTCAAACGGCGTATGGAAGTGCGCGGCAGCGTCGACGGCGTGACCGTCTATGACGACTTCGCCCATCATCCGACCGCTATCGATACGACCGTGGCCGGCTTGCGCGCCCGTGTGGGCCGCGACAATACGCGGATTCTTGCCGTGCTGGAGCCGCGCTCCAACACCATGAAGCTCGGCGTGATGAAAGCGCAATTGCCGGCCAGTCTCGCCGAGGCCGATCTCGTATTCGGCTACGGCGCGCCGACCGGTCGCGACGCGCTCGGCTGGAATCTCGGCGAGGCGCTCGCGCCGCTTGGCGGCAAAGCGCAGGCTTTCGACAATCTCGACGCGCTGGTCAAAGCAGTAGTCCACGCAGCGCGCCCCGGCGACCAGATTCTGGTGATGAGCAACGGCGGCTTCGGCGGCGTGCATCAGAAACTGCTCGACGCTCTTTCCGCGCGAGGCGCTTCGTGATCCTTTATCTGCACGGTTTCCGCTCGTCACCCAATTCGTTCAAGGCGCGCGTGCTGGCGGCGCGGCTCGTCGAGCTTGGCCGCAGCGACGAATGGTGCTGCCCGGTGCTGCCGGTTTCGCCGTTCGAGACGGTGGCGCTCGCCGAATCGCTGGTGGCCGCCGCCCAGCCGAAAAACGTCACGCTGATCGGCAGCTCGCTCGGCGGCTATTTCGCCACCCATCTCGCGGAAAAGCATGGCTGGCCGGCGGTGCTGCTCAACCCGGCGGTCGTACCGCAGCGCGATCTCAGCGCCTATCTCGGCGAGCAGCCGTTGTGGCACGGTGGGGGCAGTATCGTCGTCGAGCCGCATCATCTGGACGAGTTGCGCGCGCTCGGCGTCGCGTCGATCACGCGGCCCGAACGCTATTATTTGATGGCCGCCACCGGCGACGAAGTGCTCGACTACCGCGAAATGCTCGCGCACTATCCCGGCGCACGCACTACGCTGATCGAAGGGAGCGACCACGCGATCAGCGAGTTCGCGCAATACGTCGACGAGGTGCTGGCCTTTTGCGACGCGGAAGACGTCGAGCCGCCCGCGCCGCGCGAAGCCGCCTGAGGCCGCGCGTTCGGGCAGCGAGGCGATTGCCGCGCAACAGATTCATACCGCCGCCGGCGCGCGCGTATCGCGCCGCGGATCCACTATCACGAACACGTTGCCGTGCCGCGCACGCAGTGACCGATCGCCAAGCAGGATCGGGCGCGCCGGCAGATGCAAGTCAGAACGAGAGTATTGAGTGAACGTTTTCTTCGAGGAATCGGGCAGTTTCAAGGCGGGCAGCGTGCTGTCGCGCCAGGGCGATGCTTTTCAGGTCGAGTTGCCCGGCGGGCGCCGCGCCAAGGTGCGCGCGAAAGATGTGCTGATCGAGTTCGAAAAGCCGAGTGCGGCCGAACTGATGCAGCAGGCCGAGGCCGCCGCGCAGGAGATCGATCTGGACTTCCTGTGGGAATGCGCGCCTGACGACGAATTCCCGTTCGCCACGCTCGGCGCCGAGTACTTCGGCGAGCGTTTCGGCTCGATCGAGCGCGCCGCGCTGGTGCTGCGCATGCATGGCTCGCCGGTGTACTTCCGCCGCAAGGGCCGCGGCATGTATCAGCGCGCGCCGCAGGAGCAACTGAAGATGGCGCTCGCCGGACTGGAGCGCAAGCGTCAGCAGGCGCTGGTGCAGGCTGGCTACGAAGATGAGCTGAAAGCCGGGCGTTTGCCGGAAGCTTTCACTGGCAGCAAGGCGCTGGGACTTCTCACCAGGCCCGACAAGAACACGATCGAATACAAGGCGCTGGAAGGCGCCGCGGCGGCACGCGGTATTTCCCAGGCGCGTCTGATGCTTGAAAACGGCGCCATTCCGTCGGCGCGCGCGTTGCATGAGGCGAAATTCCTTTCCGAGTTCTTCCCGCACGGCACCGGCTTTCCGCCGGTCGCCGTCGGCACCTTGCCGGAAGATCTGCCCGAAGCGAACGTGCAGGCGTTTTCGATCGACGACATCACCACCACTGAAATCGACGATGCCTTCTCCGTCGAGCATCTGGCCGACGGCCGTGTGCGGATCGGCGTGCACATCGCCGCGCCGGCGCTTGGCATTCAGCGTGGCGACGAGGTCGATGCGATTGCGCGCACGCGTCTGTCGACCGTGTACATGCCGGGCGACAAGATCACCATGCTGCCCGACAGCGTCGTCGAAGCGTTCACGCTGGCCGAAGGCGGTTTGCGTCCGGCGCTCTCGCTGTATGTGATCGTGAATCGTGAGACGCAGGAGATCGTCGCGAGCGAAACGCGCGCCGAGCGCGTGTTCGTGAAGAACAACCTGCGCCACAACACGCTCGACGAACTGGTCACTGAAGAGGCGCTCGCCGCCGGCACCGGCGACTATGCGCACAAGGAAGATATCGCTGTGCTGTGGCCGTTCGCGCAGGCGCTGTTCGAAAAGCGTCAGACCGCGCGTGCCGGTTACGGTTTGCGTCGGGAAGTGCAGCGCAATACCGACTTCAACTTCTACGTGGAAGGCGAGCACATCACGATCACGCCGCGCCGGCGCGGTTCGCCGCTCGACACGATCGTCGCCGAACTGGCGATTCTCGCGAACTCGTCGTGGGGCGCGTTTCTGCATGACCATGGCGTGCCGGGCATCTATCGCACGCAGCGCGCATTCGGCGCGCCGACCGGTCCCAAGCGCACGCGCATGCAGACCAACGCCGCGCCGCACGAAGGCCTCGGCGTCACGCAGTACGCGTGGAGCACGTCGCCGCTGCGTCGTTACGTCGATCTCGTGAACCAGTGGCAGCTGATCGCGTGCGTACAGCATGGCGTGACCGCCAAGCTGGCTGCGCCGTTCAAGCCCAAAGACGCCGATCTGTTCGCCGTCGTGCAAGGGTTCGACGACACGTACACCGCGTACGCCGATCATCAGCGGCGCATGGAGTACTTCTGGTGTCTGCGCTGGCTGAAGCAGGAGAACCGGAAGCAGGTGGTGGCGTCGGTGGTGAAGGGCGATCTGGTGCGTCTCGAAGAGATTCCGTTGCTGCTTCACGTGCCGGGCCTCGGCGTGCACGCGCGCGGCACGCGTTTGCAGATGGAAGTGATGTCGCTCGACGAACTGACCGTCGAGGCGTCCGTGCGTCTCCTGCACGTGCTCGACGCGCCGACCGTGACGAGCGGCAGCGAGGCTGAAGAAGCGGACGAGGGCGAAGAGGAAATCATCGACGCTCCGGATGAGAGCGCCGAAGGCGAAGCCGAGGCGCAGGCCGAAGCCGAACTCGACGGCAACGACGCGGCTGCGGTGAAGGACGACGCCGAAAACAGTGATGGCGCGGACGGTGCCGCAACCCATCAGCACATTGCGGAGCCGGGACGATGAGCACTCAGGATTCACGCGACCGCTATGCGGTGATCGGCAACCCGGTCGGCCATAGTAAATCGCCCTTCATTCATGGACGCTTTGCCGCGCAAACCGGCGAGCCTGTCGAGTATGGTCATCTGCTCGCGCCTGTCGACGCATTCGTGCCGCACGTGCGGGCTTTTATTGAAGCAGGCGGGCGCGGCCTGAACGTGACTGTGCCGTTCAAGCTTGACGCGCATGCGTTCGCCGATACGCTCTCGCCGCGCGCGGCGGCGGCGGGCGCGGTGAACACGTTGCGCATCGACGCGAATGGTGTTTATGGCGACAACACCGACGGCTTCGGTCTCGTGCGCGACATCGAGGTGAATCTCGGCGTGTCGTTGAAGGGCGCGCGCATTCTGTTGCTGGGCGCGGGCGGCGCCGCGCGTGGCGTGATTTCGCCGATGCTTGATCGCGCGCCGCATACGCTGACCATCGTCAATCGCACGGCGCAGAAGGCCGAGGCGCTGGTCGACCAGTTCGCACAAGCCGCGAGCGATGCCGCGTGCCGTCTGAGCGGCGGCAGCGCACGAGCGATCGAAGCGGGTGCGTATGACGTGATCGTCAACGCGACGGCGGGCAGTCTGGATGCTTCGTTGCCCGAGTGCGACGACGGCGCGTTCGGCAACGGCACGCTCGCCTACGACATGATGTACGGCGCGCATCCGACCGTTTTCATGGAACACGCGCGGAAGCTCGGCGCGCGTGGTGCCGATGGTCTCGGCATGCTGGTCGAGCAGGCGGCTGAATCGTTTTACGTGTGGCGCGGTGTGCGGCCTGACGGTGCGCCGGTGCTGGCCGAATTGCGGGCGCTGTTGACGGCGCCGTCGCACACCTAACGCCCGCGTACTACGTTAAAGCACTTTCCCGCACGAGGATTGGGAGCACGATGAGAGCAACGCGGCGCGTGAACCGGCCAGGCCCGGTGCAGTGGATGTTCTATCTGGGCGCCGTGGTGGCGATTGCGTGGCTCGCGACGCAGGCATTTTATTTCGGACAGATCGCGGTGTGGAACTACGTCAATCCGCGGAGTACGTCGTTCATGCGCTCGGATGCGTGGCGTTTGTCGCAGGACCGGCCGGATCTTTCAGTGCAGCATACCTGGGTGCCGTATGACCAGATTTCGCGGAATCTGAAGCGCGCGATTATTGCTTCTGAGGATGCGAATTTTGTTAATAACAATGGGTATGAGACCGACGCTATTTTGCAGGCTTGGGAGCGGAATAAGGCTAAAGGCAAGATTGTGCGCGGTGGGTCGACTATTACTCAGCAGCTGGCGCGCAATCTGTTTTTGTCGCGGGAAAAGAGTTATATCCGGAAGGGGCAGGAACTCATCATTACGTGGATGCTTGAGACCTTGATGGATAAGGAGCGCATCTTCGAGATCTATCTGAACTCCGTTGAGTGGGGGAATGGGGTTTATGGGGCTGAGGCGGCCGCTCATTATTATTACAAGACGTCGGCGAGTAAGTTGACTGCTGCGCAGTCGGCTCGTTTGGCGGTTATGCTGCCGCAGCCTAAGTATTTTGATGAGCATCGGGGGTCGCAGTATTTGGCGCAGCGCTCGCGCGTGATTGCTCGGAGAATGGGGGCGGCGGAGTTGCCGGATTGATCTGGGTTTTGCCTGCTCGGCGGTTTGGTTGTGGTTTTTTGTGGTGTTGGCCTTTCCTTGAATTCTTAGTGGTCTATTAGCGTCGCCCCTGTGCGGGGCGGCACTGTAGTGATCCAATGGCTCTGGACACCTCTAAAGGGGATAATTCTCCAACTGAGGTGAGAGACATGGGCAGACGGAACCTGACTGACGAATTCAAGGCAGAGGCAGTGCAACTGGTGGTTGGGCAGGGTTATTCGATCACCAGGGCTTGCGAGGCGCTGGGCGTGGGCGACTCGGCTTTGCGGCGCTGGGTGGCGCAGTGGCGTGCGCAGCAGGCTGAGCCGCCACGCAGCGACATGCAGATCCAGCGCGACCAGCGACGCATCCGTGAGCTGGAAGCGCGCGTGATGGAGCTTGAGCGGGAGCGCGAGATACTAAAAAAGTCTACGGCCTTCTTCGTCAAGGAAATGGATCGCTCCTCGAAGTGATCCGTTCGCTGAAGAAGGCCTGGCCGGTGAGTCTGATGTGCCGTTTGCTGAAAGTGCCGCGAAGCAGCTATTACGCCTTTGCTGCGCGGCCACGCAAACCAGTCGCATCGCCTCCACTGCTGAAGGCCGTGCGTCAGATTCACAGCGAAAGCCGCAGCAGTTACGGCAGTCGCCGGATGGCGCAGGCACTGCAGCAGCAGGGTTACGCGATCGGACGCTACCGGGCGCGTTCGCTGATGCGCGAGGCGCAACTGGCTGTGGCCAGGCGGCGAACGCACCGGTACCGCAAGGCCGGGGGTGAAGCCCTGATTGCACCTAACCTGCTTGAGCGGCAATTCGAGCCGGGCGCGATCAACCGGGTATGGGCGGGCGATATCACGTATGTGAGAACGCGTCAGGGGTGGTCCTATCTGGCCATCGTGATGGATCTGCACTCGCGCCGCATCGTAGGCTGGGCGTTCGCCTTGCAGGCGGATACGGAACTGGTCATCCAGGCGCTACAGCAGGCCCGGCAGAAGCGGCGCCCGGCAGCGGGGCTGATGTTCCACTCCGATCAGGGCTGCCAGTACACGAGCGAGCGCTTTGTGAGCGATCTGAAGGCGAACGGGATCGTCCAGAGCATGAGCAGAAAGGGCAATTGCTGGGACAACGCGGTGGTCGAGCGCTTCTTCAGAAGCCTGAAAAGTGAATGGATTGGCGAACAGGAATACGGCAGCCACGAAGTCGCCCGCCGCGACATCGCGGGCTACATCGCAGACTTCTACAACTACCGGCGCATTCATTCGGCGGCAAACAATTTGCCTCCAGTGCGATACGAAACTTCGATTTATTGAAAAACCTCTTTGTGGGTGTCCAAAGAGGCTTGACCACTACACACCTACTTTCTTTGCCGCGGCAAAGAAAGTAGGCAAAGAAAGCCGCTTCACACCGCCAGCCTATAGGCGGGTCCCTCGCGCAGTCGCGGTAGTGGCGCATCTGGAATCTGTGTTCTCGCACATTTGGCCTCGGTGACAAGGCCGTCATACCTCCCGTCTCGCGCTCCGCGCTCACCGGAACGGTCTACCTAAAACCAGTGGATTTGCTTGTGCGGCGTGGGGCCGTCGGGCTTCGCCTCGGCGAAATGCCGTCAAACCGTTGGTTTTTAGGCGCCATAACGTGGTGAGGCGCGGGGCAAGACATCGCAAAATTGCCAGCCATTCATTCTCGACGACAACTTCCAAAATCAGCATTTCGGCACCACGCCGAGGCGAAGCCGACGGCCCCCACCGGGCAGAAACAACCCCATTGGTTTTAAGCAGACCATTCCGGCGAGCGCACGGCGCGAGGCGGGAAATATGACTGCTGTGTCACGAGTGCGGAATGTGCGAGGGGACAGATTCCAGATGTACCACTACCGCGACTGCGCGGGGGCTCTGCTTATGAGCTGGCGGTGTGAAGCGGCTTCCTTTGCCTACTTTCTTTGCCGCGGCAAAGAAAGTAGGTGCCGCCCCGCACAGGGGCGACGCTAATAGACCACTAAGAAATCAAGGAAAGGCCAACACCTAAAAGAACACATCCCCAAAAAGCCCACGGCAACACCAAATCCCATTATCTGAATCAAACACTCACATATTGGAGCTTTCTCAAAAACCGCCCTACAATCCAACCCAACACGCGAAAAGCGCCGCATCGGCAAGGGAACTCATCCGCCGCCAGGCGCCGAAAAGCAACAGCAAAAAAACCGGAGACAAGCCCAACCATGCCTAAAACCCAAAGGCATCGCCGCCGCGCGAGCAACACCGCGAGCGACACCGCGAACAATCAAGGCCCACTCTCCGGCCCCGCGCTGTAAGCGCAAAAAAACCATCGAAAAGCGAATCGCCATGAACAAAGCGATGCCTACTCGCGCAGCGAGCGAATCCGAAGCCGACCTGTCGCCGCCCGTCGACCACGCGACTAGCGCCACGCCGCCGCTTCCGTCGGCGCCCGCCGCCAAAGCAGCGCGCGCGAACGCCAGCCTCCACCCGGCCCCGGTGGACGGAATCGCACTGCCCAGCACGCTGCTCGACATCACCCCGCAGCAAGCCGGCACGCAAACCCTCCTGCGCGGCCTGGCGATTCTCGAAGCGGCAGCAGCAGGCGTCCGCGACCTCCGCACCTTCGGCGCCGCGCTCGGCACGACCCGCAGCACCACGCATCGTCTGGTGAGCAGCCTCGTGCAAGCCCGCTACCTGCGCCAGGTGCAAGGCGGCTACCTGCTCGGCCCGAAGCTGATCGAACTCGGCACGATCGCGCTCGAACAGATGCCGCTCACCGCGGTCGCCCGTCAGCACCTCGAATCGCTCGCGGAACAAACGCTCGACACGATCCACCTCGGCGTGCGCGACGGCGACGACGTCCTGTACATCGACAAAATCCCCGGCACTCGCGGGCTCGAAATGCGTTCGCGTGTGGGTCACCGCATGCCGCTGGCGTCGACCGGAATCGGCAAGGCCATGATGCTCGACCTCACGCCGGACGTCTGGCAGTCGCTCTTCGACGCATCGCGCCGCGCGCTCGCCAGCGTCAGCTTCAAGCCGGACAACCGTCCCGACGCGCAGACCTTCATGCAGCGCATGACCAACTACGCGGCCGGCGGCTACACCTTCGACCTCGAAGAAAACGAAGCGTCGATCCGCTGCGTCGCGGCTCCCGTGCGCGATGCGTCGGGCGCGGTGGTGGCGGCGCTGTCGGTGGCGAGCACGATTCCATACATGTCGCTCGAACGCATGGACGAACTGATTCCGGTCGTGCAGCGCGAAGCGCGCGCGATCTCGGAAGAACTCGGCTGGCGCACCCCGCAACCGGCAACCCGCAGGATCAAGCGATGAAGCGAGCGGGTTCTCCCACCCCGGCAGCCAGCCACGCCACAGCCGTTGCGGTCGACGCCAGCCACGAGCACGCCGCGCTGATCGCGCTCGACTGGGGCACCACCTCGCTGCGCGCCTATCTGTATGACGCGTCCGGCAATGTGCTGGCGACGCGCGCATCGACGGCCGGCATCATGAATCTGCCGCGCAGCGCCGAGCAGGGCGGCTTCGACGCGGCCTTCGACGACGCCTGCGGCGCCTGGCTCGAACACGCGCCCGCCGCGCCGGTGATCGCGGCAGGCATGGTCGGCAGCGCGCAAGGCTGGCTGGAAGCGCCCTATGTGGACACGCCGGCGAGCGCCGATGCGCTGGTGGCCGGCATCGTCCGCGTCAAGGCGGCGTGCGGCGTGATGCTGCATATCGTGCCGGGCGTCCTGCAACGCGGCGAACTGCCCAACGTGATGCGCGGCGAGGAAACGCAAATCTTCGGCGCGCTTGCCGAGGATTCGAACGCGGCCACGGCGTCGAACGCGGCTCATGCCACGAGTAACGCGCGCGCTGCCGGCAGCACGGATTCGACGGCCGTAACCGCCGACAGCGGCAAGCGCTCCCTGATCGGTCTGCCCGGCACCCACGCGAAATGGGCGGTGGTCCAGGCGGACCGCATCGAACGTTTCCACACCTTCATGACCGGCGAGGTGTTCGCGGCATTGCGCGAACACACCATCCTCGGCCGCACGATGCTCACGCCGGATCGTCCGGACACCGTCGCGTTCCTGCATGGCGTGAACATCGCCCGGGAAAAAGGCCAGGCGGGTGTGCTCGCGACCGTATTCAGCTCGCGCACGCTCGGCCTCACCGGACAACTTTCACGCGAACAACAACCCGACTATCTGTCGGGATTGCTGATCGGCCACGAACTCGCCGGTCTCGACGCCGTGCTCGCTCAACAACGGAGCGCGCTCGCCGGACAAAGCCTGCGCCTGATTGGCAACGAAGCGCTGTGCGAGCGCTACCGCATCGCGTTGGCGCAATTCGGCTGCACCCAGGCGGAACTGGTCAAGCACGCCACCGAGCGCGGTCTGTGGCGTGTCGCTTCTCAGGCGGGGCTCGTCAAACCGGCCACCCACACTGCACGCGCCGGATAACCGGCAGCGCCGCCGTCCACGAAACAAGGAACCGACATGCAACCTCACATCAATCTGCCCGCGCCGTACATGCCGCACGCGGGTTTGATCGCGGCGTTCGAGGCGTGTCCGCTGATCGCGATCATGCGCGGCGTGACGCCCGCCGATGCCGCCGAGCACGGCCAGGCGCTCTACGAAGCGGGCTTCCGGATCGTCGAAGTGCCGCTGAATTCGCCGCAGCCATTCGACAGCATCGCCGCGATCCGCAAGGTGTTGCCGGCCGATGCGATCGTCGGCGCGGGCACGGTGCTGCATCCGAGTTTCGTCAGCGACGTGAAGTCGGCGGGTGGCGAGTTGATCGTCATGCCGCATAGCGATCCGGAAGTTGTCAGCGCCGCGAAAGCGCAAGGCATGGCCTGCGCGCCGGGCGTCGCTACGCCCACGGAAGCATTCATCGCGCTGAAGAACGGCGCGGACGTGCTGAAGATGTTCCCCGCCGAACAGCTCGGCTGCCAGGTCGTGAAGGCATGGCGCGCGGTGATCGCGGCGCAAGTGCCGCTGGTGCCGGTCGGCGGCATCACGCCAGACAACATGGGCCCGTTCCTCAGCGCGGGCGCGAACGGCTTCGGTCTTGGCTCGGCGCTGTACAAGCCGGGTCAAAGCGCGGCCGTGACCGCATCGCACGCGAAGGCGTTCATCAACGGTTTGCGCATCGCCCGCGCGGGTGTCAAGAAATGAAACGGCTCGCCGGTAAAGTCGCCTTGGTCACCGGCGCCGGTCGCGGCATCGGCTCGGCGATCGCGCATGCGTTCGCGCGCGAGGGCGCGGCAGTCGTGCTGGCCGAACTGGATCTCGACACCGCGCAGCAGACGGCGGAACACATCAAGGCGCAGACCGGCGCGCGCGTGCTCGCGGTGCACACGGACGTGACGCAAGCGGCGTCGGTTCAGCACGCGGTGAGCGAAGCCGAACGCGCATTCGGCGCGCTCGACGTGCTGGTGAACAACGCCGGCATCAACGTGTTCTGCGACCCGCTCACCATGACCGACGGCGACTGGCGCCGCTGCTTCGCGGTCGATCTCGACGGCGTGTGGAACGGTTGCCGCGCGGCGTTGCCGGGCATGGTCGAACGCGGCGCGGGCAGTATTGTGAATATCGCGTCGACACATTCGTTCAAGATCATTCCGGGCTGCTTTCCGTACCCGGTGGCCAAGCACGGTGTGATCGGCCTGACGCGCGCGCTCGGCATCGAATACGCGCCGCGCAATGTGCGCGTCAACGCGATCGCGCCGGGTTACATCGAAACGCAATTGACGCATGACTGGTGGAACGAACAGGCCGATCCGGCAGCGGCGCAGCAGGCCACACTGGATTTGCAGCCGATGAAACGCATTGGCCGCCCGGAAGAAGTGGCGATGACGGCGGTGTTTCTCGCCTCGGACGAAGCGCCGTTCATCAACGCCACTTGCATCACGGTGGATGGCGGGCGCTCGGCGCTGTATCACGACTGATTTTTACAGGACTCAGATTGCGCAGGGGCGCAAAGAGTACACCGGACGACGCGCTGGCCGCGTGTGTCATACCCGGTACAAGAAGACGCGGCCGATACCTTCTCGTTATCAATTAGTCAGGAGACACGCATCATGAAACGTAGAATTTTCCTCACGCTGGCAGCAGCGGCGACGGGTGTGCTCTTCAACGCACCGGTCGCACAAGCCGCCGATCCGGTGAAGATCGGCTTCCTCGTGAAGCAGCCGGAAGAACCGTGGTTCCAGGACGAGTGGAAGTTCGCCGAAATCGCCGCCAAGGAAAAGGGCTTCACGCTGGTGAAGATCGGCGCGCCGTCGGGCGAGAAGGTGATGAGCGCAATCGACAACCTGTCGGCGCAAAAGGCGCAAGGCTTCGTGATCTGCACGCCTGACGTCAAGCTCGGACCGGGCATCGTCGCGAAGGCGAAGGCCGACGGCCTGAAGATGATGACGGTGGACGATCGTCTGGTGGACGGCGCGGGCAAGCCGATCGCATCGGTGCCGCATATGGGCATCTCGGCGTACAACATCGGCAAGCAGGTCGGCGACGGCCTGGCCGCGGAAATCAAGAAGCGCGGCTGGGACATGAAGGACGTCGGCGCGATCGACGTGACCTACGAACAACTGCCGACCGCGCATGACCGCACCAGCGGCGCAACCGACGCACTGATTGCCGCCGGCTTCCCGAAGGCGAACATCATCGCCGCGCCGCAAGCGAAGACCGATACGGAAAACGCGTTCAACGCCGCCAACATCGCGCTGACGAAGAATCCGAACTTCAAGCACTGGATCGCCTACGGCCTGAACGACGAAGCCGTGCTCGGCGCCGTGCGTGCTGCGGAAGGCCGTGGCTTCAAGGCGGACAACATGATCGGTATCGGCATCGGCGGCTCGGACTCGGCGCTCAACGAGTTCAAGAAGCCGTCGCCGACGGGCTTCTACGGCACGGTCATCATCAGCCCGAAGCGCCATGGCGAAGAAACCTCGACGCTGATGTACGACTGGATCACGCAAGGCAAGGCACCGCCGGCACTGACGCTGACGACCGGCATGCTGGCCACGCGTGACAACGTCGCCGACGTGCGCCAGAAGATGGGCCTCGCGGCGAATTGAGCGATTTGTTTCAACTCGCGGTGACATGAAGTGAACTGCCGGCGCGTGTTTCTCGTTCGCAAAAGAGGGCATGTGTCGGCAGCAGCAATAAAAGATCAGCAGTAGAGACAGGCCATGCTTTGCGCTGCTGCCCACGAGGCACAGCAAGGTACGGTTCACATGAAGCTGCAATAACTTGCATGGGACAGGAGTAAGAGCTTTGCATGGGACCGGAGTAAGCGCTAAAGCGCTAACTCCGGCCGACAGCTAAAGCACTAACTCCTGTCGACATAGGAGGCGAAGTGTCAGCGACGCTACGTTTTGACAATATCGGCAAAGTCTTTCCAGGCGTGCGCGCGCTCGACGGTGTGTCCTTCGACGTCAACGTCGGCCAGGTGCACGGCCTGATGGGCGAAAACGGCGCAGGGAAATCGACCCTGCTGAAGATTCTCGGCGGTGAATATCAGCCCGACTCGGGCCGCGTGATGATCGACGGCAACGAGGTGCGCTTCTCGAGCGCGGCGTCGTCGATCGCGGCGGGCATTGCGGTGATTCACCAGGAACTGCAATACGTGCCCGATCTGACGGTCGCGGAAAACCTGCTGCTCGGGCAACTGCCGAACTCGCTCGGCTGGGTCAACAAACGCGAAGCGAAACGCTTCGTGCGCGAACGCCTTGAAGCGATGGGCGTGGCGCTCGACCCGAATGCGAAGCTGCGAAAGCTCTCGATCGCGCAGCGCCAGATGGTCGAAATCTGCAAGGCGTTGCTGCGCAACGCGCGCGTGATCGCACTGGACGAGCCGACCAGCTCGCTGTCGCACCGTGAGACCGAAGTGCTGTTCAAGCTGGTGCGCGATCTGCGCGCCGACAACCGCGCGATGATCTACATCTCGCACCGCATGGACGAGATCTACGAGTTGTGCGACGCCTGCACGATTTTCCGCGACGGCCGCAAGATCGCCTCGCACCCGACGCTCGAAGGCGTGTCGCGCGACACCATCGTCAGCGAGATGGTGGGGCGTGAAATTTCGGACATCTATAACTACTCGGCACGGCCGCTCGGCGAAGTGCGCTTCGCGGCGAAAGCGATCGAGGGCCATGCGCTCGCGCAACCGGCTAGCTTCGAAGTGCGGCGCGGCGAGATCGTCGGCTTCTTCGGTCTGGTGGGCGCGGGCCGCAGCGAACTGATGCATCTGGTGTACGGCGCCGATCACAAGAAGGGCGGCGAGTTGATGCTCGACGGCAAGCCGATCAAGGTGCGCAGCGCGGGCGAAGCGATCAGGCACGGCATCGTGTTGTGCCCGGAAGACCGCAAGGAGGAGGGCATTGTCGCGATGGCGACGGTGTCGGAGAACATCAACATCAGTTGCCGCCGTCACTATCTGCGCGCTGGGATGTTCCTCGATCGCAAGAAGGAAGCGGACACCGCCGACCGTTTCATCAAGCTGCTGAAGATCAAGACGCCGAGCCGCCGCCAGAAGATTCGCTTCCTCTCGGGCGGCAATCAGCAGAAGGCGATTCTGTCGCGCTGGTTGGCCGAGCCGGATCTGAAAGTCGTGATTCTCGACGAACCGACCCGCGGTATCGACGTCGGCGCGAAGCATGAAATCTACAACGTGATCTATCAGCTTGCCGAACGCGGCTGCGCGATCGTGATGATTTCGTCGGAGTTGCCGGAAGTGCTCGGCGTGTCCGACCGGATCGTCGTGATGCGCCAGGGCCGGATTTCCGGCGAGCTGGCGCGCAAGGATGCAACGGAACAATCGGTCTTGAGCCTCGCGCTGCCGCAAAGCTCGACCGCACTGCCCGGAGCGGAAGCCGCTGCCCAACAGGCGGCCTGAACATCATTCGGACGAAAGTCCGGCAACCCGTGGGGAACGGGAGGAGTCTTCAACATGCAAGCCAGAGAAAACCTCGCGCAACAGGCCGCCAAGAGCGCCGCCGATGCGCTGATTCCGCAGTCCAACGACAAGGCGAAATGGTGGCAACAGATCACCGAGTACAGCCTGATCGTGATCTTCGTCGTGATGTTCGTGACGATGTCGCTGACCGTCGATCACTTCTTCTCGATCGAGAACATGCTCGGCCTCGCGCTGTCGATCTCGCAGATCGGCATGGTCGCCTGCACGATGATGTTCTGTCTCGCCTCGCGCGACTTCGACTTGTCGGTCGGCTCGACGGTCGCGTTCGCCGGCGTGTTGTGCGCGATGGTGCTCAACGCCACCGGTAACACCTTCATCGCGATCGTCGCGGCGGTGGCGGCGGGCGGCGTGATCGGTTTCGTCAACGGCGCGGTGATTGCATATCTGCGCATCAACGCGCTGATCACGACGCTCGCCACGATGGAGATCGTCCGCGGTTTCGGCTTTATCGTCTCGCATGGTCAGGCGGTGGGCGTGTCGTCGGATACGTTTATTGCGCTGGGCGGGTTGAGCTTCTTCGGCGTGTCGCTGCCGATCTGGGTCACGCTGCTGTGCTTCATCGTGTTCGGCGTGATGCTCAACCAGACCGTGTACGGCCGCAATACGCTCGCCATCGGCGGCAATCCGGAAGCCTCGCGTCTGGCGGGTATCAATGTGGAACGCACGCGCGTCTACATCTTCCTGATTCAGGGCGCGGTAACCGCGCTGGCCGGTGTGATTCTGGCCTCGCGTATCACGTCGGGTCAGCCGAATGCGGCGGAAGGCTTCGAGCTGAACGTGATCTCGGCGTGCGTGCTGGGCGGCGTGTCGCTGCTCGGCGGCCGCGCGACGATTTCCGGCGTCGTGATCGGCGTGCTGATCATGGGCACGGTCGAGAACGTGATGAACCTGATGAACATCGACGCGTTCTATCAGTACCTCGTGCGTGGCGCGATCCTGCTCGCCGCCGTGCTGCTCGACCAGTTGAAGAACCGCGGATCGCGGGACTAAACCCGCGACCCACTCACTTGCTCTAAAAGGAATCGAACGATGTCGTCTCCGGCTAATGCAAATGTCCGTCTCGCGGACCACGCCTTCGCGCGCTATCCGAGCCTCGTCGACCGCACGGTGTTGATCACGGGCGGCGCAACGGGTATCGGCGCATCGTTCGTCGAGCATTTCGCGGCGCAAGGCGCGCGCGTCGCGTTCTTCGATATCGACGTGAGCGCCGGCGAAGCGCTCGCCGACGAACTCGGCGATTCGAAACACAAGCCGCTGTTTCTGCCGTGCGATCTGACCGACATCGACGCGTTGCAAAAAGCGATCGCCGACGTGAAGGCCGCGCTGGGTCCGATCCAGGTGCTGGTGAACAACGCGGCAAACGACAGACGCCACACGGTCGGCGAAGTCACGCGCGAGTCGTTCGACGCGGGCATCGCGGTGAATATCCGTCACCAGTTCTTCGCGGCGCAAGCGGTGATGGAGGACATGAAAGCCGCCAACAGCGGCTCGATCATCAACCTCGGTTCGATCAGCTGGATGCTGAAGAACGGCGGCTATCCGGTCTACGTGATGTCGAAGTCCGCAGTGCAGGGTTTGACGCGCGGTCTCGCACGCGACCTCGGTCACTTCAATATCCGCGTCAATACGCTGGTGCCGGGCTGGGTGATGACCGAGAAGCAGAAGCGATTGTGGCTCGACGACGCGGGCCGTCGTTCGATCAAGGAAGGGCAGTGCATCGACGCTGAGCTGGAACCGGCCGACCTCGCCCGCATGGCGCTCTTCCTCGCCGCCGACGACAGCCGGATGATCACCGCGCAGGACCTCATCGTCGACGGAGGCTGGGCGTGAGTGCGGGCGGTTCACCAGCCACGGCCGCGCTGCTGCTCGACACGAAATGCACGCTCGGCGAAGGCGCGACATGGTGCGCGCAAACCGGCCGTTTCTACTGGACGGATATCGAAGGCGCGCGTTTGTGGCGCTATGACCCGAGGGACGCCAGCAACATGTCCTGGCGCATGCCCGAACGTCTCGCCACGTTCGCGCTGTGCGCGGATCCGCGTTACCTGTTGCTCGGCCTCGCCACGCATCTCGCTTTTTTCGAACTGGCCACCGGCGAGACGCGGCGCATCATCGACGTCGAACCCGGCCTGAACACGCGCGTGAACGATGGCCGCTGCGACCGTCAGGGCCGCTTCGTGTTCGGGACCAAAGATGAAAGCGCGCCGGTGCAGCCGGTTGGCGGGTTCTACCGGCTCAATCACGATCTGTCGCTGGAGCGTTTGCCGTTGCCAGCGCCGGCGATCTCGAACAGCATCGCGTTCAGTCCCGACGGCGCGACGATGTACTACTGCGATTCGCCTACGCGAGAAATCCGCGTGTGCGACTATCGCGCGGACGGCGGCATCGCCAACGACCGCCTGTTCACCCGGCTCACCGACGCAACGGGCGAACCCGACGGTTCGACCGTCGACCGCGATGGCGGCTTGTGGAATGCGCAGTGGGGCGGCCGGCGGGTGGTGCGGTACGGCCCCGACGGCGTGGAAACGGAACGTGTCGACGTGCCGACTGCGCAGCCCAGTTGCGTCGCGTTGGGCGGCCCGCAGCTCGGCACGCTGTACATCACGAGCGCGCGCTGCGACCTCGACGCCGCGGCGCTCGCCGGCGATTTGTGGGCGGGCGGTGTGTTCGTCGCCACGCCCGGACGGCAAGGTTTGCCGGAGCCGGTGTTCCAAGGCGCGCCCGCTTAGCGCAGAATGACGCTGCTTCGCTCTCGTGGCGGCAATCAGCCAATCAAGCAATGAAGTGCAGCGAGGTAATGGATCTGAAAGTGAAACGCAAGTTGATGTTGCAATCTCAGTGGCAGCAAATCGGCAGCATGCAGTTCGGACCCAGAGGCGACCAGTTCAAGAAAATCGCCCAACAGCATCCGTCAGCAATGACGGCAACGTCCCAAGCCTCTCGATGGAGCCAGATATGACTGTTGCAAATCTTGTTTCCTCCTCCCCTCAGACTTCCCAGAGCCGACGCTCGCGACTCGCGGCGGCGGCCAATCCGGTGCTCCCGGGTCCCAGCACGTCGGCGGTGGCCGTCGGCGAAAGCAGCGCCGGCGATGTCGCGTGCATTACGCTCGCCAACGCGCATTTGCGTCTCGACGTCGCGCCGACGCTCGGCGGCGGCGTCACCCGTTTTGACTGGCGCAACGACGGCGCGCTCACGCCGATCTTCCGGCGCTGCCGCCACGTGGCGGCCGACACGCAGCCGAACCAGTTGTCCTGTTATCCGCTGCTGCCGTATTCAAACCGCATCGGCGGCGGCCATTTCAATGTGGCGGGACGGCGCGTCGACGTGCCGCGCAATCGCGCCGACGAACCCTTGCCGATTCACGGCGACGGTTGGCAATCGGCCTGGCAGGTCGCCGAGTCGGACCGTGAGAACGTCCGCCTCACGCTCGACCGCCGCGACGGCAAGCCGTACACGTACCGCGCGACGCAAACCTATACGCTGGACGGCCCGACGCTCGTCGTCACGCTCGAAATCGAGAATACCGGCCGCGAGGCGCTGCCTTTCGGGCTGGGCGTGCATCCCTTCTTTGTACGTGACGCGGACACCGAGTTGTCGGCCGCGGCCGGCGGCCTGTGGCTCTCCGGCGACGACTGGCTGCCGGTGCGGCACGTGCAGGCGCCGCCAGCCTGGCAATTCGGCGTGGCGTATCCATTGCCGGAAACCATCGTCAATCACGCTTTTACCGGCTGGAGCGGCCAGGCCGCGGTGGTGTGGCCGAAGCGCCGCCTGTCGCTGAACGTCGCCGCGGACACCGACTACTACGTGCTGTACACGCCCCCCGGCGAAGACTTCTTCTGCTTCGAACCGGTCGATCATCCGATCAACGCGATGAACCTGGCCGGCGGCGCGAGCGAAAACGGCATGACCTTGCTGGGACGTGGCGAGCGACTGACGCGCACGTTCCGCTTCACCGTCGAACGCACCGGTTTGCGTTCGATGCCGGGCGCGCGCGGCTCGAAGCGGCGGCAGTAGCGGGCGGGTGGCGCGGGCCACGGGACAAAGGGTAGCGATCCGGCGCCGTGCGCGCGCCTGAACGCATCCGCTGGCGCGGGCCGCCGCGCAGGACGGGTAAAATACGCGCCTCTTCCGTTTTCCCGCTCGCCGCGAGACCCACCATGTCCAATTTCATCCAGACACTCAACGACGCCTGGCAGCGCACCAACTCGCTGCTGTGCGTCGGCCTCGATCCCGAGCCCAGCAAATTCCCGGGCGCGCTCGCGGGGCGTCCCGAGGCGATTTTCGACTTCTGCCGCACGATCGTCGACGCGACCGCGCCGTACGCGTCGTCGTTCAAACCGCAGATCGCCTACTTCGCGGCGCATCGCGCGGAAGACCAGCTCGAGCAGCTGATCGCCCATATTCACGCGAACCATCCGGGCCTGCCGGTGATTCTGGACGCGAAGCGCGGCGACATCGGCAGCACCGCCGAACAATATGCGCGCGAAGCGTTCGAGCGCTATCAGGCGGACGCGGTGACGGTGAATCCGTACATGGGTTTCGATTCGATCCAGCCGTATCTGGAGCACGACGGCAAAGGCGTGATCGTGCTGTGCCGCACCTCGAACGCGGGCGGCTCAGACCTGCAATTCCTGGAGACGGGCGGCCGTCCGCTGTATCAGGTCGTCGCGCAACTGGCGGCGCAGAAGTGGAATGCAAGCGGCCAGCTGAGTCTGGTGGTGGGCGCGACTTTCCCGAAGGAGATCGAAGTGGTGCGTGGAATAGTCGGCGATATGCCGCTGCTGATTCCGGGCATCGGCGCGCAAGGCGGCGACGTGCAAGCGACGGTCAACGCCGGCCGCACCGCGAACGGCACGGGCATGCTGATCAACTCGTCGCGGGCCATTATCTATGCAGGCAAGGGCGATGATTTCGCCGCAGCCGCCGCGAAGGCCGCCATGGAAACGCGCGACCGGATCAACGCGTTCCGGTAATCGCAGACTGTCTTTGCCGAGGACGGCTTCATCAACGGATGGGGTTCAGGCCGGCCCCAGTCGCTCGATCAACGCCGCATGCCGCGGATGTCGCGCTTTCAACGCGCCGGCGTCCGCCAGTTCAAATTCGCTGAATTCAAAGCCCGGCGCTACGGTGCAGCCCACCAGCGCGAAGGTCGCCGGATCGGCGCATTCAGCGGCGAACCATAAACCTGCCGGCACCACGGCCTGGAACACGGCATCCGCGTGCGTCAGCGCGTTGCCGAGCTTATGTGTCACCAAAGCGCCCGTCTCGTCGAGCACGTGGACGTTCAACGGTTCGCCCGCGTAGAAATGCCAAACCTCGTCGGATTTGATCCGATGCCACGCTGAATGCGCGCCGTCGCATAGCAGGTAATAGATCGCCGTGGAGGCGGAGCGCGTTTGCACTGAGTCGTCGCCGCCGTCACGGATCACGCGCTCCGCCGAGCGGTACGTCTCGCTGAAAAATCCGCCTTCGGGATGCGGCTCGAGACCCAGGCGGCGGATCAGTTCGTCTTTGAGTGCGTACGAATCAGGCATCGGCTTCCCGCTTCGAATCGGGGTTAATGCTCGCGCTCGTCGAGCAAGGCGAGGACTCCGCGCAATGCATGCGCGGCAGCCTGCACACGGATCTTTTCGCGGTCGCCCTTGAAAACCTTCGTTTCCACCGACGTATGCAGCCGGTTGCTCCAGCCGAACGAGACCATGCCCACCGGCTTCGTCTCGGTGCCGCCGCCCGGTCCGGCGACGCCGGTAATCGACAGCGAGACCTGCGCGCGACTGTTGCGCAGCGCGCCTTCGGCCATGGCGCGCGCCACTTGTTCGCTGACCGCGCCGTGCTTGTCGATCAGCTCGGCGGGCACGCCGATCATTTCGCTCTTCGCCTGATTCGAATACGTGACGAAGCCGCGCTCGAACCAGCCGCTGCTGCCGGAAATGTCGGTGATCGCGGTCGCCACCATGCCGCCGGTGCAGGACTCGGCGGTGACGAGCATGAGGCGCTCGTCGCGCAGACGGTTGCTCACGCGAATCGCGAGCTGGTGAACGACGGAATCGGTAGGCATGGCGTCAATCCGGAAAACGGGGGCTGGCGGTGAATGCCCGGCGGCGCGGCGGCCGCCGGGCAGCAGTCAAACGGACATGCGCCAGAGCGCAACCACGAGCAGCGTGAAAAACGCGGCGACCAGGTCATCGAACATGATGCCAAAGCCACCTTTCAGACGACGGTCGAAATAGCCGATGGGCGGCGGCTTCACCATGTCGAAGAAGCGGAACACGATGAACGCCCACAACTGGCCGGTCAGCGTGACCGGCGTGACCATCAGCAGCACCAGCCAGAACGCGATGATTTCGTCCCACACGACCGGCGACGGATCGTCGATGCCGAGCTTCTTGGCGGTAAATCCGCAAATCGCAATGCCGCCGATGAAGCCGGCGACGATCAGCAGGCCCCATTCGATCACGGTCAGGTAGCGGCTCAGGACAGCGAACGACGCCCACGCGAACAGCGTGCCGATCGTGCCCGGCGCAACCGGCGACAGGCCGCTGCCGAACCCCAGCGACAGAATGTGCAGCGGATGCGACAGCATGAAACGCGCGGTGGCGCGGCGCGGCTGACGGCCCGGCGGGCGTGGATCAGGCGCGCGCGGCGCCTGGGACGGCTCGGCGCCGATGAGTTTGTCGGCCGGGCCGAGCGGGGGATCAGTCTGCATGAAAGTGGTCGAAGCCTTGCAACGTCAGAGTGAGGGGCGCGCCGGCGGCATCTTGCCAGGTGATCGCCGGGCGGTCGGCCGCCGTTTCGAGAGCGCTTATTGTACCGATGCGGGTGACCGGCACGCCCACCTCGTGGCCGGCCTTTTCCACCGCGGCGCGCGCCGCGGGCGGCGCGGTGAAGCACAGTTCGTAGTCGTCGCCGCCAGCGAGCGTGCAGCGCCGCTGGATCTCGGGCGCGAGGCGGCGCAGCGCGGCGGAACGTGGCACGGCCTCGATGTCGACCGCGGCCCGCAAGTTCGAGCGTTCGAGAATATGCAGCAGGTCGCCGGCGAGGCCGTCCGAGAGGTCGAGCGCCGCGTGGGCGATGCCGCGCAGCGCCAGGCCGAGGGCGACACGCGGCTCCGGACGCTCGAGGGCGCGACTAAACGTCGCAGTGTCGCTGGCATGGGCGGACCACTCGCCGCGCCGCACGCCGAGACCGGCGCGCGCGTCGCCGAGCGTGCCGGAAATCCAGATCTCGTCGCCCGGCTGGGCGGCGTCGCGGCGCAGCGCCGCGTGCGGCGGCACGCTGCCGAAGACCGTGATGCATAGATTGAGCGGACCGCCGGTCGTATCGCCGCCGATCAGCTCGCAGCCGTGGCGTTCAGCCAGCGCGAAGAGCCCTTCGCTGAACGCGGCGAGCCACGCTTCCTCGGCCTTCGGCAAGGAGAACGCCAGCGTGAACGCCTGCGGTTGCGCGCCCATGGCGGCGAGGTCCGACAGATTCACCGCGAGCGCTTTGTGACCGAGCGCCTCGGGATCGACATCGGCGAAAAAGTGGCGGCCTTCGACCAGCATGTCCGTCGAGATCGCCAGCATCTCGCCGGCGCGCGGCGCGAGCAGCGCGCAGTCGTCGCCGATGCCGAGCGTGCCGTTCGCGGCGTCGGATGGCCGGGCGGCGGCGCGGCGGGCAAAGAAACGATCGATCAGCGAAAACTCGGAGAGCATGGTGGCGATAGGTGGACGGAGAATTATCGCGAACCGCGGCTAACGGCGCGCATTGTGCGGAGTGGGCCAAGGGTAAACGCGTGATCCGCCTGCAACTCCGATTCGGGTCGCGTTCGGCCGCAACATGCCGCGTCAGCCTTTCGTTATGTTTCAGTCGCGGCAGTTGTACCCGTATTGAAGGAAGTGGGCTGGCAATTGGGGCTACAATGCCGTCGAACGTCTATTCTAATCCGCCCTTAGAAGCCCGCCTTTATGTCCACTCCCGTCAATACCAAACTCCGCGAAGCCGCCCTCGATTACCACGAATTCCCGACTCCCGGGAAGATCGCGATCGCCCCGACCAAGCAGATGATCAACCAGCGCGACCTCGCGCTGGCCTACTCGCCTGGTGTCGCGTTCGCGTGTGAGGAAATCGTCGAGAACCCGCTGAACGCCGCGCGCTTCACGGCACGCAGCAATCTGGTCGGTGTCGTCACGAACGGCACCGCGGTGCTGGGTCTGGGCAACATCGGGCCGCTCGCCTCGAAGCCGGTCATGGAAGGCAAGGCCGTGCTGTTCAAGAAGTTCGCCGGCATCGACGTGTTCGATATCGAGCTGAACGAGTCCGACCCGCACAAGCTGGTGGATGTGATTGCAGCACTGGAGCCGACCTTCGGCGGCATCAACCTCGAAGACATCAAGGCGCCGGACTGCTTCATCGTCGAGCGCGAATGCCGCAAGCGCATGAAGATTCCGGTCTTCCACGACGACCAGCACGGCACGGCGATCGTCGTCGCGGCGGCGATCACCAACGGGTTGAAGGTGGTCGGCAAGGACATCAGGGAGGTCAAGCTGGTGTCCTCGGGCGCGGGTGCGGCGGCGCTGGCCTGTCTGGACCTGCTGGTCGATATCGGCCTGCCGCTCGAGAACATCACCGTCACGGATCTGGCCGGCGTGGTCTACAAGGGCCGTGTCGAACTGATGGATCCGGACAAGGAGCGCTTCGCGCGTGAAACCGACGCCCGCACGCTCGCCGAAGCGATCGGCGGCGCGGACGTGTTCCTCGGGCTGTCGGCCGGCGGCGTGCTCAAGCAGGACATGGTCAGGCAGATGGCGGACAAGCCGCTGATCCTGGCGCTGGCCAACCCGACGCCGGAAATCCTGCCGGAACTGGCGCTCGAAGTGCGTCCGGACGCGGTGCTGTGCACGGGCCGCACCGACTATCCGAATCAGGTGAACAACGTGCTGGTGTTCCCGTTCCTGTTCCGCGGCGCGCTGGATGCGGGCGCGACGACGGTCACGCGGGAAATGGAAATCGCGGCGGTCAACGCGATCGCCGAACTGGCGCGCCAGGAGCAGAGCGACATCGTCGCGACCGCGTATGGCATCCAGGATCTCTCGTTTGGGCCGGAATATCTGATTCCGAAGCCGTTCGACCCGCGTCTGATCGTCAAGGTCGCGCCGGCCGTGGCGAAGGCCGCGATGGATTCGGGCGTGGCCGAGCGTCCGATCGAGGACATGGAAGCGTACGAACAGCATCTGCAGCAGTTCGTGTATCACAGCGGCACGACCATGAAGCCGATTTTCCAGCTCGCGCGTGGCGTCGAGCCGGAGAAGAAGCGCATCGTGTTCGCGGAGGGCGAAGAAGAGCGCGTGCTGCGCGCGATGCAGATCATCGTCGACGAAAAGCTGGCCAGGCCGATCCTGATCGGCCGTCCGGCGGTGATCGAGCAGCGCATTGCGCGCTACGGCCTGCGTCTGGTTGCGGGTCAGGACTACACGGTCGTGAACACCGACCATGACGAGCGTTACCGCGACTTCTGGCAGGAATATCACAAGATGATGTCGCGCAAGGGCATCAGTGCGCAGATGGCGAAGCTCGAAATGCGCCGCCGCACCACGCTGATCGGCGCGATGCTGGTGGAAAAGGGCGAGGCCGACGGCATGATCTGCGGCACGGTGTCGACCACGCATCGCCACCTGCACTTCATCGATCAGGTGATCGGTAAGAAGGCGGGCGCGAAGGTCTACGCGGCGATGAACGCGCTGGTATTGCCGAACCGGCAGATTTTCCTGGTGGACACGCACGTGAACGTCGATCCGACGCCGGAGCAGCTGGCTGAAATCACGCTCATGGCGGCGGAGGAAGTGCGCCGTTTCGGGATCGAGCCGAAGATCGCGCTGCTGTCGCATTCGAACTTCGGCACGAGCAACGCGCCGACCGCGCAGAAGATGCGCGACACGCTGGCGATCCTGCGCGAACGCGCACCGGACCTGCAGGTGGACGGCGAAATGCACGGCGACATTGCGCTCGACGCGAATCTGCGCCGCGAAGTGATGCCCGATTCGACGCTCGAAGGCGATGCGAACCTGCTGGTGCTGCCGAACATCGACGCGGCCAACATCTCGTACAACCTGCTGAAGACCGCCGCGGGCAACAACATCGCGATTGGTCCGATGCTGCTGGGCGCGGCCAAGCCGGTGCACGTGCTGACGGCTTCGGCGACGGTGCGCCGGATCGTCAACATGACGGCGCTGCTGGTGGCCGATGTGATCGCGGCCCGTTAATCCGCGATCCAGACGAAGTATGGCGCTGGTGTAGGACTGCGCGCCATGCAAAAAAAAGGCGTGTCCGCAACGGACACGCCTCAGGGTGAACAGGGGATTGCCACCCTAAAAAACGGCAGACCAGACAAAAATTGCGCCTCCAGAGCGCTCAAGGGCTCAAGACCCTTGCCACGGGCAATCAAGCCGTTTGCAGACTCATGCAAAGCGGGCTGCAGTCCGCCTCCACTTGTCCACCTGCGCCTCGATTCGCACCGTCAGGCTAAGTTTAGCTTGGCTGGGCTAAATATTCTGTCAAAAGTCGTCAAAGCCGCTCCGGTGGCCCTTTCGCGCCTGATCGGGGGATGTCGCGCGCCCGGCGAACGTTGATTCCGGGGGCCATTAGCGATACCCTTACGACTTTCATGGTCGTCAAACTCGTGATCTAACAGCGGGGAACCCTGATACATGGCACGCAAGTGGCAACGCATGAAAGGCGTGCTGGTCGGTGCTCTCACGTTGTGCGCTTTATCCGGTCCCGTGCCTGGCGCGTTTGCGCGCGACTCCACGGCGCCCGCCGAAGCGGACACGCAGTTGCAGGGCACCGTCGCGCTGGCGCAGTTGCCGCGCGAAGCGGTCAATACTTTGAACTTGATTGCC
Organism: Paraburkholderia sp. FT54; assembly: GCF_031585635.1. NCBI lineage: Bacteria > Pseudomonadati > Pseudomonadota > Betaproteobacteria > Burkholderiales > Burkholderiaceae > Paraburkholderia > Paraburkholderia sp. FT54. Next base: position 583,861 of record NZ_CP134195.1, read on the forward strand.
GCGGGCGGGCCTTACCCGTATGAGAAGGACGGCATCGTATTCGGCAATCGCGAACGGTTGCTGCCGGCCCATCGGCGCGGCTACTACCACGAATACACCGTTCCCACGCCTCGTTCACGTAATCGCGGGGCGCGTCGCATCGTCTGCGGAGGTCCGCTGAAGCGAACCGATAATTGTTACTACTCGGACGACCACTACACCAGTTTTAATCGTATTGTTGAATGACATCGGGATGAACGGCATGAGCGACAACGTCTACGCGCACGACTCCGGAGTCGCGACGGATCTTTTCGCGGCCGGCGACGGCAATTTGTTCCAACGCGTCATGCAGATGCGCGCCGGCGATCAGGGCCGCGAGAACCAGAGCGAAACAGGCACTGTGGTTTCATCGAACGAGGAGCCCATGAGTCTTTTCAAGACCGTACGACCGAACATCGTACAGTCGATCCGCGCGTTCCGCGTGCAGGATCTGGCCGACGAGGCCAACCAGCTCGGCCAGCATTTTCTGTATGCGTATTGCGCCAATGCGCAGTCCAAGCAGGAAGTGCTCGAAACCATCGCGACCTCGTTCCTGTTTCCGAAACACTTCGGCAAGAATTACGACGCGCTCTACGACTGCCTGACCGATCTGGTCCAGAAGGCGGGTGCGCAGCCGGGCTTTGTGATCGTGCTCGAGCAGTTGCCGGTCGCGCAAAAGTTCGACAAGGAAGGACGCGAGACGCTGCTGGACGTCTTCCGCGAAGCCGCTGAGTTCTGGGCCGAGCGAAAGGTGGCGTTCCGGGTGTTCTACTCGTTCGCCTGAGTTTTTTCGTTGAGTTTTTGCCTGAGCGTTGCCTGCTTGGGCTAAATGAGAAAGGCCCGCCGATTGGCGGGCCTTTGTTTTTGGTACTGCTGTCGAAACGGCGTGCCGCCCTCAACCAGGAAAGCAAGGGCGCCACGCAGGCGACTTACCAGCCGCCCCAGCCGGCCGCCAGCGCCGAGAGCACCGCGATGCCGGCAGTCTCGGTGCGCATCACGCGCGGGCCGAGGCCGACGGCGGTGAAGCCGTGATCGGTGGCTGCCGCTTCCTCGGCGGCGGAAAAGCCGCCTTCCGGGCCGACCAGCACCGTCACACGTCCTTTCGGCGGCTCGGCGGGCAAGGCGGAAAAGCTGATGCTGGCGCGTGGCGAGAGCAGGATGCGCAACTCGCCTTCTTCGGGCGTGCGGGGCATCGCGCCCAGCCAGGTGGCAATCTCGCGCACCGGCATGACTTCCGGCAGTCGATTGCGCCCGCACTGCTCGCACGACGCCCGCACGATGCCTTGCCAGTGCGCATGCCGCCGCTGCGCGCGTTCGCCCGCCAGGCGCACGACGCTGCGCGTGGTGGTCAGTGGCACGAAACTGGACGCGCCGAGTTCGACGGCCTTTTCGATCAACCAGTCCATCTTGTCGCCGCCGGCGATGCCTTGCGCGAGTGTGAGGCGATACGGCGCCTCGACTTCGATATTGCGGAATTCGCGAATTCTTACCTTGGCCGAGCGGCGTTCGACTTCGACGAGTTCGGCGCTGTACTCGCCGCCTTCGCCGTTGAAAAGGACGATCGAATCGCCTGGCTGCAAGCGCAGCACGAGCACATGCCGAACGACGTCATCGGGAAGCTGCATGATGTCATCGGGCTGGAGAGGCGTACCGACGAAGAAGCGTGGCATCAAAAAAATACTCATTGGTTCATGAAAGGTGGCGAGCGAGCGCCCAGCGGTAGCCGTCCAGATCTTCGACCTGGGCGAAGCGGTCGCCCCAGAACTGATCCTGTGGCTCGCTCAGCGACTTGGCGCCGGCGGCCAGCGCCCGCGCGTAAATCGCGTCGACATCGTCGACATAGACATAGAACGATTGCGGTGCAATTGCGCCCGCGCTTTTGGGTGTTTTCGCCGCCGAGCCGAACGCGCCTTCCGGTGCGAACATCACAATCAACTGGCCTTGATAGGTCATCTCGACATGCATCACGACGCCGTCGTCCTGGACACTGTCACGCACTTCGAAGCCGAACGCCGCTGTGAAGAACGCGGACGCGGCACGTGCATCGCGCACCGTCAGATAAGGGGTCAACCAGGGCACACCGGCTGGGCGGGAGGCGGTCATGGGATTCTCCGGATCTATGGGGTTGGCGGGACACATGCGGCGAGTTCAGGTGGACATTTGCGTATCGATATGCCGATAGGGCAGTCCGGCCGAACCCTGCATTTTGCCCATGCGTCAGCTTGCTGGCTTTAAGAATTGACTTAGTTTATCGCGCACCGAGCGCGATGCCGAGAACAGTCCGGCGTGCACGGCCGCGTCGTAATGCACCAAGGTGTCGATTCCACGCGCGGCCAGGCGTTCAGTGAGCGTGTCGATGGTCAGGGCGGCGGGATCGAGCGTGTCGCTGGCGGTTGCCATCATCCAGAGCGAGCCGTACAGCGGCACGAAGGTGTTCATGGTGCGGATGACGGCGAAGGCCGCGCGCAGATCGTCGAGCAGGTGCGCGATGCGTTCGGCATGGAAATACGGCGAGCCGAGGTGTACGGAGACTGCGGCAATCGGGCTCATGACCCGCTTGAGCCGCTGATAGAAGGCTTGCGTGTAAAGACCGGCGGCGGGTGAGTCCGGCGGCGTCAGGTCGAACACGACCAGATCGAACTGCGCCGGCGCTGCGGCGTCGACGTAGCGCGCAGCGTCGCCGATCACCAGTTCGACGCGCGGTTCGTCGAAAGCGCCGCCGTGCACCTCGGGCAAATGTTCGCGCGTCAGGCGCACGACTTCGGCGTCCAGTTCCGCCACTACGATCCGTTCGATACTCGCGTGCCGCAGCAATTGCCGCGCGGCGCCGCCGTCACCGCCGCCCAGCACCAACGCCGCTTTCGGCGACGGATGCGCGAGCGCGGCCGGATGCACCATGCATTCGTGATAGATGAACTCGTCGCCGGTGGACGTCATCGGACGGCCGTCGAGCGTGAAGAGCCGGCCGAGCTGCGGCGAGTCCCAGACCTCGATCCGCTGATAAGGCGAATCGACGCGCGCCAGGCGCTTCGCGTGCGGAAAACCGTAGACGGCGTCGGGACTCGGTCGGAACAGCAGCGGAGCGCTCACGGATGGCGGGCTCCATCCGGAGCGCGGTGGGTTCTGGTTGTGCAATTGTAAACGCCGAAGCACGGCGTGGGCTCTGCGGGCGCGCCACGCCGCGTCGCCAGGCGGCTTTCGGAGCGGGGCGCGGTCAACGTTCTGTTAGAATGTCAGCCTTTCAGCCTTGTCCGTTTGCTCTGCCCGTTTCGCGTCTCCTGGCGCCGCATCGTGCGCCGAAGCGAACCGGCATTCGAGCATCCGGGCCTCAAGCGCGCACCGCCTTCTGACTCTGTCTCCGGACTCGACATGACGACCCCGTCTCCCGCACCCACCACTTTGATGGCCAACGCAATCCGCGCGTTGGCCATGGACGCCGTTCAAAAAGCGAATTCCGGCCACCCCGGCATGCCGATGGGCATGGCCGAAATCGGCGTGGCTTTGTGGTCGCGTCATCTGCGTCACAACCCGAAGAACCCGCAATGGGCCGATCGCGACCGTTTCGTGCTGTCCAACGGCCACGGCTCGATGCTGCTGTACTCGCTGTTGCACCTGACCGGCTACGATCTGCCGATCGACGAGCTGAAGAACTTCCGCCAGATGCATTCGAAGACGCCGGGCCACCCGGAATACGGCATCACGCCGGGCGTCGAGACAACCACCGGCCCGCTCGGCCAGGGTCTGGCGAATGCGGTAGGCATGGCGCTCGCCGAGTCGCTGCTCGCCACGGAATTCAACAAGCCTGACGCGAAGATCGTCGACCACCACACGTACGTGTTCGTCGGCGACGGCTGCCTGATGGAAGGCATCTCGCACGAAGCGTGCTCGCTCGCCGGCGTGCTGAAGTTGAACAAGCTGATCGCGTTCTACGACGACAACGGCATCTCGATCGACGGCGAAGTGGTGCACTGGTTCCACGACGACACGCCCAAGCGTTTCGAAGCGTACGGCTGGAACGTGATCCCGAACGTGGTCGGCCACGACGTCGATGCGGTGGATGCAGCCATCAAGCAGGCCAAGCAATCCGACAGGCCCACGCTGATCTGCTGCAAGACGGTGATCGGCGAAGGCTCGCCGAACAAGGCCGGCAGCCATGATTCGCACGGCGCGGCGCTCGGCGACAAGGAAGTCGCGGCCACGCGTGAAAAGATCGGCTGGAAGTGGGAGCCGTTCGTGATTCCGCAAGAAGTCTACGCGGCATGGGACGCGAAGGAAGCCGGCGCGCGCAACGAAGCCGATTGGAACAAGGCGTTCGCTGCGTACGCAGCCAAATATCCGCAGGAAGCCGCTGAATTCAAGCGTCGCGACGCGAAGCAATTGCCCGCCGACTGGAAGGACAAGGCCAAGGCCATCATCGCCGGCGCGAACGAACGTGCGGAAACCGTCGCAACGCGCAAGGCATCGCAACAGGCCATCGAAGCTTTGTCAGCCGTGCTGCCCGAACTGCTCGGCGGCTCCGCTGACCTGACCGGCTCGAACCTGACCAACTGGAAGGCCGCCAAGCCTGTGCGTGTGAACGCGGAAGGCAAAGCCGCCGGCAACTACGTCAACTACGGCGTGCGCGAATTCGGCATGAGCGCCGCGATCAACGGCGTCGCGCTGCACGGCGGCTTCAAGGCCTTCGGCGGCACGTTCCTGACGTTCTCGGACTACAGCCGCAACGCGCTGCGCGTCGCCGCACTGATGAAAGCGCCGTCGATCTTCGTGTTTACGCACGACTCGATCGGTCTCGGCGAAGACGGCCCGACTCACCAGTCGATCGAACATGTTGCGAGCCTGCGTCTGATTCCGCACCTGCAAGTGTGGCGTCCGGCTGATACCGTCGAGACTGCGGTGGCCTGGACCCACGCGGTCGAACACCACGGCCCGTCGTGCCTGATCTTCAGCCGTCAGAACCTGCCGTTCTCGGAACGCACCGACGCGCAGATCGCCAACATCGAGAAGGGCGGCTACGTGCTGCGCGACTGGAACGACGAGATCGTCGCGCGCAAGATCATCCTGATCGCCACCGGTTCGGAAGTCGAACTGGCGCTGAACGCAATCGAGCCGCTGGCCCGCGAAGGCATCGCGGCACGTGTCGTGTCCATGCCGTCGACCACCGTGTTCGACAAGCAGGACGCCGCGTACCGCGAACGCGTGCTGCCGCATGGCGTGCGCCGCGTCGCGATCGAAGCGGGTGTGACGGATTTCTGGCGCAAGTACGTGGGTCTGGAAGGCGGCGTGGTCGGCATCGACACGTTCGGCGAATCGGCCCCGGCGGGCGTGCTGTTCAAGCATTTTGGCTTCACTGTCGAGCACGTGGTAGAGACGGCAAAAGCCGCACTCGGCTGATCCTGAACAAACGTTGCCGCTGGCGTGCGAACGCGCGGCAACGCTGTCAGTCAGACGAACCTGGACGTATTTTTTCAGCCATCAGGAGATAGACCATGACGATTCGCGTCGCAATCAACGGCTACGGCCGGATCGGCCGCAACACGCTGCGCGCCTTCTATGAAAACGGCAAGAAGCACGATATCGAAATCGTCGCCATCAACGATCTCGGCGATGCCAAGACCAACGCTCACCTGACGCAATACGACACGGCACACGGCAAGTTCCCGGGCGAAGTGTCGGTGGACGGCGACTACCTCGTTGTCAACGGCGACAAGATCCGCGTGCTGGCCAACCGCAACCCGGCTGAACTGCCGTGGGGCGAGCTGAACGTCGACGTCGTGATGGAATGCACGGGCTTTTTCACGACCAAGGAAAAGGCGAGCGCGCACATCAAGGGCGGCGCGAAGAAGGTGATCATTTCGGCGCCGGGCGGTAAAGACGTCGACGCCACGATCGTCTACGGCGTGAACCACAACGTGCTGAAGGCATCGGACACGGTGATCTCGAACGCATCGTGCACGACGAACTGCCTCGCGCCGCTCGTCAAGCCGCTGAACGACAAGATCGGTCTCGTGAACGGTCTGATGACCACGATCCACGCATACACGAACGACCAGGTGCTGACGGACGTGTACCACGAAGACCTGCGCCGCGCCCGCTCGGCCACGCACAGCCAGATTCCGACCAAGACCGGCGCGGCTTCGGCGGTCGGCCTGGTGCTGCCGGAACTGAACGGCAAGCTGGACGGCTACGCGATTCGCGTCCCGACGATCAACGTGTCGGTGGTCGACCTGTCGTTCATCGCCGCGCGCGACACGACGGTCGCAGAAGTCAACGCGATCATGAAGGAAGCGTCGGAAGGGGCGCTGAAGGGAATCCTCGGCTACAACGACGCACCGCTGGTGTCGATCGACTTCAACCACAACCCGGCTTCGTCGACGTTCGACGCCACGCTGACCAAGGTGTCGGGACGTCTGGTGAAGGTGTCGAGCTGGTACGACAACGAGTGGGGCTTCTCGAACCGCATGCTGGACACAGCAGTGGCGCTGGCCAACGCGAAGTAAGTTATCGCGCTTCGTGCGCGAGGCTCTGCAATTCCGGCTTCATGCCGGCGGCGGCAGGGCAAATAAAAACCGCTCTTCGGAGCGGTTTTTTTATGCCTGCGGCTGCGGCGTCGGGAAATAGACGCCAGCGCGCTGTGCGGCGTTCGAGATGTGCGTCTCAATGGCCTTGCCGGCCGCGGCGCAATCACGCGCCTTGAGCGCGTCCAGAATCACGCGATGCTCGTTGTAGGTGGACAGCACCAGTTCGCGCCGGTAGAACGGCATGCGCTGGCTTTCCTTCATGATCTCCGCGCTGCTGCTCAGAATCGATTCGATCGCCGCGTTGCCGGCAATGTTGACGATCCGCATGTGGAAGTCGTAGTCGAGGCGCGCGGCTTCGTCGAGTTCGTCGCAGGCGAGCGCCGTTTGCATGGCGGTGATGTTTTCTTCGAACCAGGCGAGGTCGGAGTCGCTGACCGCAAGCGCCGCCATGCGCGCTATGAAGCCTTCCAGCGCGAAACGCATCTGATAGGTGTCCGGCAGCGACGACTGCTCCGCGAAGCGCCACGCATGGGCAGCCGAGGCCTGCGCGCTTTCCACATAGACGCCCTTACCGGGCCTGATCACCAGCAAACCGAGCGCTTCAAGCGTTGAGAGCGCCTCGCGCAAGGAGGCGCGGCTGATCGCGAGTTCTTCGGAAAGTTGACGCTGCGCCGGCAGCAAACTGCCCACGGGATAGGCGCCCGCTTCGATCCGTTCGCGGATGGTCGCGATGGCGGCATCGGTGACGGTATGCGGGACGTTCTTCATTGTTGGCTCACTTGAAAGCGCGGTCTGACCAGCATTGTAATACGTGGTCCGAACGCCCGTGCGGCTTGCCGCTCGCCGCCGTCGATACGACCCGAACCCGCTTGAAAAACAGCGGGTAAACACCGTTCTATGAATCCTTGACGTCAGTATATCGGCTTCCTACTATTCGAGATAACAGTACTGGTCGGACCAGTCTGAACAGATGTGAATCGTAACCAGGAGGAAGCCGTGTTGAAATTTTTCAATTCGCTGTTTGGCCGGGTCGTCATAGCGCTGGTGGCGGGCATCGTGATCGGTGCCGTCTTTCCGCATTTCGCCCAATCGCTGCGCCCGCTCGGCGACGGCTTTCTCAAGCTGATCAAGATGGTGATCGGCCCGATCGTCTTCTGCGTTGTGGTCAGCGGCATGGCGCATGCCGGCGACTTGCGCAAAGTCGGGCGCGTCGGCCTGAAGGCGGTGGTCTACTTCGAGGTGATGACGACGATTGCGCTCGTGATCGGCGCAATCCTCGCGTATGTCACGCGTCCTGGCGTCGGTATGAACATCGATCTGCACTCGCTGGATCCGGCTTCGCTCTCGACCTACACCGAGCACGCGAAGAGCCTCAAGGACACGGCCGGCTTTCTGCTGAAGATCATCCCCGACACGGCGATCAACGCGTTCGCCACCGGCGATATCCTGCAAATCCTCGTGTTTTCCGTGCTGTTCGGCTCGGCGCTGTCGCTGCTCGGCAATAAGGCGCAGCGCGTGAGCAGCCTGATTGATGAGCTGTCGCGGGTGTTTTTCCGCGTGATGAGTTTCATCATCAAGCTCGCGCCGCTCGGCGTGCTCGGGGCAATCGCCTTCACCACCGGCACATACGGCGTCGAGTCGCTCAAGCAGCTCGGCATGCTGGTGCTCGTGTTCTACGTGAGCTGCTTCGTGTTCGTGGCCGTCGTGCTGGGTGTCGTGATGCGTCTGGCCGGCTTCAGCATCTTCAAGCTGATCCGTTACCTGCGCGAAGAACTGTCGATCGTGCTGGGCACCGCTTCGTCGGATGCCGTGCTGCCGCAGATCATGCGCAAGCTCGAATGGATGGGCGTCAAGGATTCGACCGTCGGGCTCGTGATTCCGACCGGCTACTCGTTCAATCTCGACGGCTTCTCCATCTATCTCACGCTGGCGGTCATTTTCATCGCGCAGGCCACCAACACGCCGCTGTCCATGCATGACCTGATCGTGGTGGTGCTGGTGTCGCTGGTGACGTCGAAGGGCGCGCACGGCATTCCCGGCTCGGCCATCGTGATTCTGGCCGCCACGTTGTCCGCGATTCCGGCGATCCCCGTGCTCGGCCTCGTGCTGATTCTGCCGGTCGACTGGTTCGTCGGCATTGCCCGCGCGCTGACCAACCTGATCGGCAACTGCGTGGCGACGGTGGTGGTCGCCGTGTGGGAAAACGATATCGACCGGACGCGCGCGCATCGCGTGCTGAACCGCGACGCGGCGTTGCGTTACGTGCCGGCCGGTGAAGGCGCCGAACCCGCTGCCAACGGCGAGCACGCTCCGGCTGTGTGAACCTGAGAATCCGTTATCAGAATCCGCGTGCCGATGCAGCGCGCTTCCAGCGCCGGCAGATCCCACGAACGCCGGCTCTCCTTCACTTTTTCGCTGCCTGACCGAGACTAGAGACTATGGCCAATCCGATCCTCGACCCCAACGCTCCCGCTTTCACGCGTCGCTACATGAACCTCGCCGACCCGCGTCTGGGTGCGAAGGCGCTCTTCGCCAGCGACGAATTCTTCGCGCCGAAAGAACGCATGCTCGAGCCGCAACCGGCGGTGTTCATCCCCGGCAAATACGACGACCACGGCAAGTGGATGGACGGCTGGGAAACCCGCCGCAAGCGCACCACCGGCCACGACTACTGCGTGATCCGCCTCGCGCACCCAGGCGTCGTGCACGGCGTGGATCTGGATACGAGCCACTTCACCGGCAACTTCCCGCCGGCGGCGTCGATCGACGCCTGCTACGTGGACGGCGAGGCGCCGCCCGACAACGCCGATTGGCAAACGCTCGTGCCGGCCACCACGCTGCAGGGCAACCAGCACCACTATGTCGACGTGAGCGACGCGCGCGCCTTCACCCATCTGCGCGTGAATCTGTACCCGGACGGCGGCCTCGCGCGCCTGCGCGTGTATGGCCAGCCGAAGCGCGATTGGGAGCGGGTGGAGCGCGGCACGCTGCTGGATCTGGCGGCGATCGAGAACGGCGCGTATCTGGTCGCGGCGAACAATCAGCACTTCGGGCCGGCCTCGCAGATGCTGATGCCGGGCCGCGGCGTCAACATGGGCGACGGCTGGGAAACCCGGCGCCGTCGCGAGCCGGGCAACGATTGGGCGATCGTCGCGTTGGCGCGGCCGGGCGTGATCCGCAAGATCGAAGTGGATACGGCGCACTTCAAGGGCAATTTCCCGGACCGCTGTTCGCTGCAAGCCGCGTCGGTAAAAGGCGGCACGGACGATTCGCTCGTCACGCAGGCGATGTTCTGGCCGGTGTTGCTCGGCGAACAGAAACTGCAGATGGACCACGTCCACACGTTCGCGGACAACCTCGCGTCGCTCGGCCCGGTCACGCATGTTCGTTTCAATATCTTTCCGGACGGCGGCGTGTCGCGCCTGCGCCTGTGGGGCGAAATCGCATAACGGAGTGGCGTCGATGAAGACATTGCAGATGGAACGCCTCACGCGCGCGGCCTTCGCACCGTTCGGCGATGTGATCGAACTGGACGGCGCGCGGCATTTCGCCATCAACGGCGGCACGACCGAGCGCTATCACGATCTCGCCAGTGTCGACGTAACGGAGAGCGGCGGCCGGCCGCTGATCAACCTGTTTCGCGCACAGCCGCGCGCGCTGCCGGTCCAGATCACGATGATGGAGCGGCATCCGCTCGGCAGCCAGGCTTTCATTCCCTTAACGGCGGGGCGCTATCTGGTGGTCGTCGCGCCGGCCGGCGAGTTCGATCCGACGCAGATGCGCGCCTTCTGGACCGACGCGTGGCAGGGCGTGAACTATGCGAAAGGCGTCTGGCATCACCCGTTGCTCGCGCTCGATCAGGTGAGCGATTTCGTGGTGGTGGATCGTGGCGGTGAGCAGCCTAATTGCGACGAACTCTCATTGACGGAACCTTGGCGGTTGACGTTCGAAGCTAGCGCGGAACTGATGGATTAGGGTCGTAACCGTTCCCGTACAGACAGCGCGCCAAATGAAAAAAGACCCGGCCGATTCGCATCGGCCGGGTCTTTTTTTGCCCGCCTGACCGCGCACCCCAGCGCGGCCGACATCGCATCAATGCTTGCGATGCGGGCAATTTTCCTTCGTGCAGGCGCCGTACAGCGCCAAAGCGTGCTCCTGCAGCTTGAAGCCACGTTCTTTCGCGATGGACTGCTGACGGCTCTCGATTTCGGAGTCGAAAAATTCTTCGACGAGCCCGCAATCGAGACACACGAGGTGGTCGTGGTGCGACCCTTCGTTCAGTTCGAACACCGCTTTACCCGACTCGAAATTACTGCGCGAGAGCAGGCCCGCCTGCTCGAATTGCGTCAGCACGCGATACACGGTTGCAAGACCGATATCGAGTTCTTCGTGCAGCAGGTTGCGGTACACGTCTTCGGCCGTCAGGTGGCGCACCGGGCTGTGCTGAAAAATCTCAAGGATTTTGAGGCGCGGAAGGGTCGCCTTGAGCCCGATATTCTTGAGATCGGTTGGATTGGTCATGACAAGGGATCCCTAGAGTACAATGCTGGGCTCTCATAGTAATGTGTTTTTGCCGTTCTGGTCATCTTCGATGGAATGAAACTCGCGCGGCTCGTCAGCGGGCCCGCACGGTGAGTGAAATGATTTCAAAATCTCAATTGATCTACCGGGGGAGCCGCATGCGGGGTACCTTGATCGCTGTTGCGACTGTCGCGGTTCTTGCCGGATGTTCCACTTACGACAGCCTGACGCAGCGTGTTGCCCAAAGCATCACGCCGTACCGGATTACGGTGGTGCAAGGCAATTTCGTCTCGAAAGAAGCGGCTGCACAGATGCAGGTCGGCTTGTCCCGCGCGCAGGTCAAGCAGTTGCTCGGCACGCCGCTCCTGACCGACATGTTCCACGCGGATCGCTGGGACTATGTGTTCTATTTCAAGCGCGGCTCGACCAACGTCGTCCAGCAGCGCGACTTCGTGATCCTGTTCGCGGGCGACCGTGTCGCCAGCTGGTCGGGCGGCGAAGATCTGCCGTCCAACCTCGAGTTGCTGGCTGAAATCGACGGTGACAAGTCGGGCAAGAAGAAGGCCGCGGCGGCCGTGGCAAGCAGTGCCAGCGGCGCGAGCGCGCCGGCGGCTGCAGCCGCACCGGCCGCGTCGGACACCACGCCTTCGCCGTCTGTCGCTGGCGCTGGCGCAGCGGGCGTTCCGTCCACGGACGCCAACGCGGCAGCCGCTCAAGCCGCCAATCGTGCGACGAATGCAGTGCAGTTGTCGCCCAATGCGCGTCCAAGTGTGCCGAGCGCGCCGACTGCCAACGGCGGTGGTGTCCCGCAGCAAGGCCCGACGGCCGCGGGTCAGCCGCAATTTCAGTTCCACCGTCCGCCGCCGCCGCAAAATCCGGGTACGGACAACAGCAATCCGGTCGGACCGACGGGCCCGCAGAGCAGCAACAGCGGCCCGATGCACAACGCACCGCTGACCTCTGCGCCGGCTTCGGGAACGGGCGGCTAATCGCGCTGTCCGTGTGTTAAGACGGCCGCCGCGCGCGGGCAACTTCACCGCGCAAAGCGTCCGTCCGGTTCTCCGTTTTTTCAGTCATGCGCGGCGCCTGGGTGTGCTGCCCGCCGCCGCTTTTGCCCGCCTTTGCCGGGTTTTGCCTTTCGAACCCTCGTAGCCATGAAAATTGCCATTGCTGGCGCATCGGGCCGTATGGGCCGCATGCTCATCGAAACAGTCCTTAACGATTCCGACGCCACGCTGTCCGGCGCGCTCGACCGTGCGGGCTCCCCGCAACTTGGTCAGGACGCCGGCGCGTTTCTCGGCAAACAGACGGGCGTCGTGCTGACCGACGACGTCGAGCGTGTGTTCGCCGAATCCGACTACCTGATCGACTTCACGCGCCCCGAAGGCACGCTGATGCATCTCGAGGCGGCTCAGCGTCACAACGTGAAAATGGTGATCGGCACAACCGGCTTCGATACCGAGCAGAAGGCGCAACTGCGCGCCGCGGCGGACAAGATCGCCATCATGTTCGCGTCGAACATGAGCGTGGGCGTGAACGTCACGCTGAAACTGCTCGAATTCGCGGCCAAACACTTCGCGACCGGCTACGACATCGAAATCATCGAGGCGCATCACCGTCACAAGGTCGACGCGCCGTCCGGCACCGCGTTGACCATGGGCGAAGTGATTGCCCACGCGCTCGGCCGCAATCTCGACGACTGCGCGGTCTACAGCCGCGAAGGCGTGACCGGCGAACGCGACCCGTCCACGATCGGTTTCTCGGCGATTCGCGGCGGCGATATTGTCGGCGATCACACGGTGCTGTTCGCGGGCATCGGCGAGCGCATCGAAATCACGCACAAATCGGCCAGCCGTCTGTCGTACGCGCAAGGCGCGCTTCGTGCTGTGCGTTTCCTCGAAGGCCACGCAACCGGCTTCTTCGACATGCAGGACGTGCTCGGTCTGCGTTGAGCGAAACGTGAGCGAACCGAAAGGACATTGCGTCCCCTGTTCGCGCCCCTGAATCACTATTCCACGGCGAGGTCAGATGGCAGGCAGCAGCGGCATCATCCATTACCTGCAAACCAGCGACGCGATCACGCATGGTGTCGCTTACGTGCTGCTGGCCATGTCGATTGCGAGCTGGTGCTTTCTGATCGTCAAAAGCTGGATCCTTACGCGCGCCAAACGTCAGGCCGCGCGAGCGATTGCGCTGTTCTGGCAGGCGCCCACGCTGTCCGAAGGCGTCGCTGCGTTAAAGCGCGCGGACCGTGAGCGCGTCTTCACGCCGCTGGCGGAAGCGGCGCTGCATGCGTCTGAAGTGGATATTCCGGGCGCGCTCCTCGCCCGCGTCGAGCGCGGCGAGCGGGTGTTACGGGCGCTGCGTCAGGCGCTCAGCGCGTCGCAGCGGCGGCTCGAATTCGGCCAGGTGCTGCTGGCCTCGGTGGGCAGCACGGCGCCGTTCGTCGGCCTGCTCGGTACGGTGTGGGGCATTTATCACGCGCTCGGCAGCATTGCGGCGAGCGGCCAGGCGCAGATCGAAAACGTCGCGGGCCCGGTCGGCGAGGCGCTCATCATGACCGCCTTCGGCCTCGTGGTCGCGATTCCGGCCGTGCTCGCCTACAACGTGCTCGGGCGGATGGTGCGGCAGTTGTCGGAGGAACTCGACGGCTTCGCGCACGATTTGCACGCCTACGTGTGCGCGCCGGCGGAACAGGGTCAGGCGCCGGCGCCGGCGCGGGCTCACCAGGCCTCGACCCACTAAGCGCGCCGCTCGGGCGGAAGGAGGCGATATGGCATTCGGCGGACTCGAGAAAAAGCAGACGGCCCCGCCCATGGCCGAGATCAACATGACGCCGCTTATCGACGTGATGCTGGTGCTGCTGGTGATTTTTATCATTACCGCGCCTTTATTTACGCACGCGATCCGGCTCGATTTGCCGAAAGTGGCGGCCGCGCCCGCGCGCCAGACGCCGCAAACCATTTCCCTTTCAATCGACGCCGCAGGCAAGCTGTACTGGAACAGCAACGTGATCACGCTCGAGCAGATGCGCGCGCGCTTCGTGCAAGCCGGCAAGCAGGCCGAGCAGCCGGAGATCCAGTTGCACGCCGAGCGCTCCACGCGTTATGAGGTGATCGCGCAGGTCATGGGCGCGGCGCAGCAGGCCGGCCTCGAGCGGATCGGTTTCGTAACCGACCCGCCGCCGCCGGCTGTGAAGCCGTAGCAGCGCGGCCGGCTGATCACGCCGCTGCGATTCCGGATTGCGAGCGTGTTGCCTTAGCGCTGCGCGACGCAAATACTTTCCGAGCCGAGCCGAGCCGAGCCGAGCCGAGCCGAGCCGTCGCATGCACCACGCCGCGCGGCGTACCCGTCCGCGGACGGTATAATCAGCCCTTTCCCCGCCGAAGGGGAAACGACGCCATTTCATCCAGCAGAGCACCAAAGCGGCCGGTGCGAAAGCACCGAACCCAGCGATCCCATCACACCATGCACGAAAAATACGTTCCCTCCGACGTCGAATCCGCCGCGCAAGGGCAATGGCGCGCCATCGACGCGTACAAATCGACGGAAACCACTGACAAGCCCAAGTTCTATTGCGTCTCGATGCTGCCGTACCCGTCGGGCAAGCTGCACATGGGTCACGTGCGCAACTACACGATCAACGACGTGATGTACCGCTATCTGCGGATGAACGGCTACAACGTGCTGATGCCGATGGGTTGGGACGCGTTCGGCATGCCGGCGGAAAATGCCGCGATGGCCAACAACGTGCCGCCGGCCAAATGGACCTACGACAACATCGCTTACATGAAGAAGCAGATGCAGTCCATGGGCCTCGCGATCGACTGGTCGCGCGAAGTCGCGACCTGCAGCCCGGACTACTACAAGTGGAACCAGTGGCTGTTCCTGAAGATGCTGGAAAAGGGCATCGCGTACAAGAAAACCGGCACCGTCAACTGGGATCCGGTCGATCAGACCGTGCTCGCCAACGAGCAGGTGATCGACGGCCGCGGCTGGCGTTCGGGCGCGCTCGTCGAAAAGCGCGAAATTCCGATGTACTACATGCGCATCACGCAGTACGCGGACGAACTGCTGAACGACCTCGACGGCCTCGGCTGGCCCGAGCGCGTCAAGATCATGCAGCAGAACTGGATCGGCAAGAGCTTCGGTGTGAACTTCGGCTTCCCGTACGAGATCGACGGCGAACAGAAGCTGCTGCGCGTGTTCACCACGCGCGCCGACACGATCATGGGCGTCACCTTCTGCGCGATCGCCGCCGAGCATCCGCTCGCCACGCGCCTCGCGAAAGACAAACCGGAATTGCAGGCCTTCATCGAGGAATGCAAGCGCGGCGGCGTGGCTGAAGCCGACGTCGCGACCATGGAAAAGAAGGGCATGGCCACCGGTTTCTACGTCACGCATCCGCTGACGCAGGAACAGGTCGAAGTGTGGATCGGCAACTACGTGCTGATGAGCTACGGCGAAGGCGCCGTGATGGGCGTGCCGGCGCACGACGAGCGCGACTTCGCGTTCGTGAAGAAATACGATCTGCCGATCAAGCAGGTGGTCGCCGTTGAAGGCAAGGAATTCTCGACGGACGCCTGGCAGGAATGGTACGGCGAGAAAACCGGCACGCTGGTCAACAGCGGCAAGTACGACGGCCTCGACTACGTGCAGGCGGTCGATCAGATCGCCGCGGATCTGAAGGAACTCGGCCTCGGTGACAAGCAGATCACGTGGCGTCTGCGTGACTGGGGCGTGTCGCGGCAGCGTTACTGGGGCACGCCGATTCCGATCATCCACTGCCCGACGTGCGGCGACGTGCCGGTGCCGGAAAAAGATCTGCCGGTGGTGCTGCCGGAAGACCTCGTGCCGGACGGCACGGGCAATCCGCTCGCCAAGTCCGAAGCGTTCGTGAACTGCACCTGCCCGACCTGCGGCGGCGCGGCCAAACGCGAAACCGACACGATGGACACCTTCGTCGATTCGTCGTGGTACTTCTACCGCTATGCGTCGCCGGATGCGAACACCATGGTCGACGAGCGCACCGACTACTGGGCGCCGATGGATCAATATATCGGCGGCATCGAACACGCGATTCTGCACCTCTTGTACTCGCGCTTCTGGGCCAAGGTCATGCGCGATATGGGTCTGGTCAAATTCAGCGAGCCGGCCAGGAACCTGCTGACGCAGGGCATGGTGCTCAACGAAACCTACTACCGTGAAAACGAAGCGGGCAAAAAGACCTGGTACAACCCGGCCGACGTGACCGTTTCGTTCGACGACAAGGGCCGCCCGGTCGGCGCCGTCCTGAATGCGGACGGCCAGCCGGTCGTGCTCGGCGGCGTCGAGAAGATGTCGAAGTCGAAGAACAACGGCGTCGATCCGCAGCTGCTGATCGACCAGCACGGCGCGGACACCGCGCGTCTGTTCGTGATGTTCGCCGCGCCGCCCGAGCAGTCGCTCGAATGGTCCGGCTCGGGCGTGGAAGGCGCGAGCCGCTTCCTGCGCCGGGTGTGGAGCTTCAGTCAGACGAACGAAGCCGCGTTGCGCCAGGGCGGCACGTTCGACGCTGCCCAGCTGAGCGACGTCGAGAAAGCACTGCGCCGCGAGATCTACAGCGTGCTGAAGCAGGCTGATTTCGACTATCAGCGTCTGCAGTACAACACGGTGGTGTCGGCGACGATGAAGATGCTCAACGCGCTCGACAGCGCCAAGGGCGCACGGCCGGCTGTACTGCGCGAAACCTGCGGCGTGATGCTGCGCGTGCTGTATCCGGTCGTGCCGCACCTCACGTTCCAGCTGTGGCAGGAACTCGGTTACGCCGACGAATTCGGCTCCCTGCTCGACGCGCCGTGGCCGAAGGTCGACGAGAAGGCGCTGGAGCAGTCCGAGATCGAACTCGTGTTGCAGGTGAACGGCAAGGTGCGCGGCGCGATCACGGTGTCGAAAGACGCTCCGCGTGAAGCGATCGAACAGCTCGCGGCCGGTCACGAAATGGTCGCGAAGTTCAGCGAAGGCAAGGCGCCGAAGAAAATCGTCGTGGTGCCGGGGCGTCTCGTGAACGTGGTCGTGTGAGCATCAACGAAGCAATGACAGCAGGCACGACGCCGCCGCGCGCGGCGGCGGTTGTCCGCGCTGCGGAATCTACTGCGAACCAGGAGCCAATGTGACTCGCAGATCGTTTTTGACGCTGGCTTGCAGCGTGTTGATGTTGTCCGCCTGCGGCTTCCAGCTGCGCGGTCAGCAGGACTACGCATTCAAACGCCTGTATATCTCCGGCGGTTCCGCCGCGGCGGCCGCGCGCTTGACGCGTATCGTGCAAGGCGGCAGCGACACGGTCGTGGTCACCTCGGTCGCGAATGCCGACGCCACGCTGCAGATCACGGAAGGTCGCGGCATCGGCACGTTGACGCTGAACTCGCTGGGCGTGGTTGAAGAGTATCAATTGAATCTTTCCATGACCTACTCGCTGACGGGCAAGGACGGCACGCTGCTGATTCCGCCGAGCGTGATCGCGCTGAATCGCGCGATGACCTATAGCGATCAGTTTTCGCAAGCGAAGTCCGCCGAGAGCGATATTCTCTTCGCCGATATGGAAAACGATGCGATCGACCAGCTCACGCGCCGTCTGGGCGTCGTGCGCTCGATGCATCCGGCGCCGGGCCAAGGCGTGCCGTCGATTGCGCCGCGTGCGCCGTTGCCGCCGCCGCCGCTGTGAGCGGCGTGCTTTGTCCGATTTGCCGTCTTTGTTCAACCTCGCCGAACGGTAGCCATGCAACTGCGACTTGACGCGCTCGAAGCGCATCTCGCCAAGGGACTCGCCGCACTGTACGTCGTGTACGGCGATGAGCACCTGCTCGCGCAGGAAGCGTGCGACCGCATTCGCGCCACGGCGCGCGCGGCCGGCTTCACCGACCGCTCCGTGTTCACGGTGGAGCGCGGCTTCGACTGGAGTTCGCTGCTGGGCGCGAGCCAGTCGATGTCGCTGTTCGGCGACCGTCAACTGGTCGAGTTGCGCATTCCGTCGGGCAAGCCCGGCAAGGAAGGCGCGGATGCGTTGAAAGCGCTGGCTGCGGCGGTCAATGACGACGTGCTCACCCTGATCACGCTGCCGCGGCTCGACGCAGCAACGCAGAAGTCGGCGTGGTTCACGGCTTTGTCCGACGCGGGTGTAGCACTGAAGATCGATCCGGTCGAGCGCGCGCAGTTGCCGAATTGGGTCGGCCAGCGGCTCGCCGCGCAGGGCCAGCGAGTCGCCGCTGGCGAAGAAGGGCGGCGCGCGCTGGCGTTCATCGCCGAGCGAGTGGAAGGCAATCTGCTCGCGGCGCATCAGGAAATTCAGAAGCTCGGGCTGCTGTATGCGGCTGGCTCGTTGAGCTTCGAACAGGTTCAGGACGCCGTGCTTAACGTCGCGCGTTACGACGTTTTCAAGCTGAACGAAGCGATGCTGGCGGGCGATGTGGGCCGCTTGTCGCGCATGCTCGATGGGCTGCGTGGCGAAGGCGAGGCCGCGGTACTGGTACTGTGGGCCGTGGTTGAAGAGGTGCGCACGCTGCTGCGGATCAAACGCGGCGTCGCGGCAGGCAAACCGCTCGCAATGCTGGTGCGCGAGAGCCGCGTGTGGGGTCCGCGCGAACGGTTGATCGGGCCGGCATTGTCGCGCGTGACGGAAAGTGCGCTGGAAAAGGCGCTCGCGTTGGCGGCGCGGCTGGACCGGCAGGTAAAAGGGCTGTCTGGCGGCACGCCGGGCAATCATCGCAACGATCCGCCGCCCGATCCGTGGGACGGCTTGTTCGAACTGGCCATGACGGTAGCCGCGCCGAAAACGGCGCCTGTACCGCCGGCTCGGCCTCGACCAGCCTCTGTCGCGCCGTCGCGAAGGCCGGCCTGAGGCGCGTCGCCAGACGTCCCGGTCCGGCAACTTTGAGGGCCTGCCCGGGCGATCTCGGGAATGTCGGTGTCAGCGTCTCCATGATCGTTCGCGGCTGCCACGTTCGGCGTGCAGTGAGCGCCGTCTTCTGGGCAACCTCGCCTGCGTCGCAAGCAAAGCGCCTTCGCCCGACTTACAATCGCTTCATCTTTCGCTAATTCTGCTTGTCCGCTGCACGTCGACGTGCGCGGCACCACGAGAATCACCATGGATATCGACCAGTACATGACCGACCTCGGTCGCCGTGCCCGCCACGCTTCGCGGGCGATGGCGCGTGCGTCGACGGCAGCGAAAAACGCCGCGCTCGCGGCCGTTGCGCAGGCTATCGAACGCGATGCCGCGTTGCTGAAGGAAGCCAACGCGCGTGATGTCGCGCGGGCTCGCGAGAAAGGCCTTGACGCGGCTTTCATCGACCGACTGACGCTGTCGGATAAAGCGCTGAAGACGATGGTCGAAGGCCTGAGGCAAGTTGCCGCGCTGGCCGATCCGATCGGCGAGATCAGCAATCTGAAATATCGCCCGAGCGGCATTCAGGTCGGCCAGATGCGCGTGCCGCTCGGCGTGATCGGCATCATCTACGAATCGCGTCCGAACGTGACGATCGACGCCGCGGCGCTTTGCCTGAAATCGGGCAACGCGACGATTCTGCGTGGCGGTTCGGAAGCGCTCGAGTGCAATACGGCGTTGGCCAAGCTGATCGGCGAAGGACTGGCGGCAGCCGGTTTGCCGCAAGACGCGGTGCAAGTGGTGGCCACGTCGGATCGTGCGGCGGTCGGCAAGCTGATCACGATGACCGAATTCGTCGATGTGATCGTGCCGCGCGGCGGCAAGAGCCTGATCGAGCGCCTGATGAACGAGGCGCGCGTGCCGATGATCAAGCACCTCGACGGCATCTGCCACGTTTACGTGGACGACCGCGCGGATCTCGCCAAGGCGCTGACCGTTTGCGATAACGCGAAGACGCATCGCTACGGTACGTGCAACACGATGGAGACGCTGCTGGTCGCGCGCGGCATCGCGGCTGAGGTATTGCCGCCGTTGGGCAAGCTATATCGCGACAAGGAAGTCGAGTTGCGGGTGGACGCGGCGGCGCGTGCGGTGCTGGCGGACGCGGGCATTGGTCCGCTCGTCGATGCAACCGAGGAAGACTGGCGCACCGAGTATCTCGCGCCGGTGCTGGCGATCAAGGTGGTCGACGGAATCGACGCAGCGATCGAACACATCAACGAATACAGCTCACAGCACACCGACGCGATCGTCACCGAAGACCACGACCGCGGGATGCGCTTCCTACGCGAAGTGGATTCGGCTAGCGTGATGGTCAATGCCTCGACGCGTTTTGCGGACGGCTTCGAATTCGGCCTGGGCGCGGAAATCGGCATCTCGAACGACAAGCTGCATGCGCGTGGACCGGTGGGTCTGGAAGGGCTGACGTCGCTGAAATACATCGTGCTGGGACACGGCGAAGGGCGTCAATAAGCCGTAAGAGCTGCCTCGCCCCTCGTCTTCATCAAGGCGCGCCGGCCCGCGCGCGCCGCTTCACGCCACTACATTGCACAAGGACCGCTGATGCTTTGGGTAAAAACGTTTCACATCGTCTTGATTGCTTCCTGGTTCGCGGGCCTCTTCTATCTGCCGCGCATCTTCGTCAATCTGGCGATGGAGACGGAACCCGCCGCAACGGCGCGTCTGTTGACGATGGCGCGCAAGCTGTTTCGTTTCATGACGTTTATTGCGGTGCCGGCGCTGGCGTGTGGTTTGTGGTTGTGGCTGGTGATCGGTATCGGCCGCGGGCAGGGGTGGATTCACGCGAAGGTTGGCGTGGTGGTGTTGTTGATCATTTATCACGCGTATTGCGGCGTGTTGCTGCGGACTTTTGAGCGTGGCGAGAATCGGCGCTCGGATAAGTGGTATCGGATGTTCAATGAACTGCCGGTGCTGGGGATGTTGGCGGCGGTGGCGTTGGTGGTGATTAAGCCCTTCTGAATTTCTGATAATCTGATTCTCTCGGGCATGTGCTTCTAAAGCGCCCAGGTGCCGCAGACGTCCAACCCCCCGGTTCGCCAAGGCGGGGACTCTAGTCGACCTGAGCGCGAATGTCTGCGTTGCCCGTCAAGGTACCGACGCAGCGTCGTTTGCGAGGCCCGTGCTGCTAGACGAACCGTACGTTGCACCGACGCGGAGTGCGCTTCCCTTATCGGCATCGGTGCCTTGCATGTCCGCTGCGCCGTTGGTGATTTGACGCTCGTCACCCTTCGAGGCCGCCGGCACCGTGTCTGCATATCCGCCGGCGAGTTCGCACCCGGCGCGACCGGGTTGTCAGCCGAAGTCTGAGCGTTGCCGCCGATCGCGCCAGCATTTGCACCCGACACCTATGAATCTGCCAGCTCCGAGTTCGCATGGAAGTGTTTGATGCGAGTGTTGCCGATCGTGGTGCTGTCCAGCATGTTGTCCATGATCTCGATGCACGAAGTGTTTTGAGTCACACAGGTGTCGGGGTCGGCCACAGCATCGCCGACTAGTCAGGGTCGTGCCGCCGGCGTTGATCGGAGGCCTGATCGTGCAGCGTTCGCAACTGTAATGTTGCGCGACGACTGATTCTGTTGAACCAAGCCGATGGTGTGGCTGTCCGGTCTACCCATAGTGTCCGTAATGTTGGACGTCCTCTGCGTCATATGTAAGTCGAGGCAGGCGATAGTGCTACCGATGTCATCACCGTTACGCCGCCGAGCACTAACGTTGATGTGCCGCTTCTGCTCGGAGTCCAACGATCACCACGTTCGAACTACTTTTCTCTACTCGAGACGCATCGATGCAGATGACAGGGGCTGGAGAAGCCATTGTCTTCGCAGACTACGATGGCCAATTTGACGATCGCCCGGCTTGTTGCGGAGTTCGTTACCTTTCGCGGCAAACTTTGTGTGCAATTTGGGGTTGCGGTTAATTATTAGAGGTAGACCCCGGTATATCTGCGGATGCACGCGAACGCGCGCGTGTTCGTGCAGTGACCGTACTTGTTGCCGCTTGCTGCCCGAGAATCGTGCGCGGCCCCGAGGTCCGCGTCCACGTGCGAGTCTGCTTCGCACCTACTGGTCCAACAATAAAGTCGATGATGCGATGACGCGCCACGTGCCGTCTCGCCGGACGAAGACGTCTGTGAATTTGAACCGCGCAGGTTTGCTTCCGAGCGATTCGATATAACGCCCGATTCCGGTGACTATGGCTGTGTCTCCGTTCACTCGAGGCTCGATGGACTCCAAGACTTCTGAAGCAGTTCCCGGCGGCGGAGCGGCGAAAATTACATCTGTCTTGTGAAGCTGAGCGCCTCTGGCCGTCGTCTCGACGTAAGAGTCGTCGAGAATTTTGTTCAAGGCGACTCTGTCGCCGGTCAGCCACGCCTTTGCCCACTGCTGTTCGAGCGATGCCAGCGCTTGCTCGTCGTTGGTCTGTGCTGTCGCCATCGCGGAACCTATAAGAAACATGGCGGACAACACAGTGATACAAATTCGCTTCATTCTCTTCACCCATCTTAACGTTCTCAATATTGGTGATTGTGAGACTCGCAGACCGAGAGTTGGGTGGGAATTGTCTTAATTTAGTCTTCCGACGTCCGCGTCGGGATTCAAACAACAGTAGCTCAATCTTCGGGTGTTTTGGATTATTGAGATTTCGTTAGGAAATGTGCTATTCGGAATGGTCCTATTTAGGATCGTCTTTGCATGTCTTAAATTCATTGCCCATTAGATGTATTCCGAGGAAATGCCCAGACAGGCTTCCGGCACTTAGCGCCTGATGCGTGTGCGGGTAAGACCGAGTCTTGGTCGGCAGATGCCGCCGCCGGAAGGCCTCGTTAACTCTATCTGCGCAGCTTCCCTCAATTGCCCGACGGGTTAGTTTCGCTTCGATGATAAATCGTCGCCGCGGCCTTCTGTCCATGGGTATTCAATTAGGTAACCTAGGTAAATGAACAAGACATTCAAAACGGTATGGAACGAAGCGACCCAGACTTGGTGCGTCGCTTCGGAACAAGCACATTCACGCAAAAAGGGGAGCGGCTGTTCGCGTGCAGCCAAGGCTATCGCAACGGCCGCAATCGTTGCTGGATCCACGCTGGCAAGCTCGGCGTTCGCGGGTAACATTTCGATATCTGGGACTATCAGTTCCGTGAATGGCACTACCGCGGCGACTACGGCCGGGGGGGATGCCTCGCACTCGACTGCTGGCGGTGACGGCACCCAGTACAATACCGCGGTTGGCAATAACTCAACCGCCCTGGGTGGCGGGTCCACTTCGCTTGGCGACGACGTTCATGCTACTGGGGCCAACTCGCTGGCGGCGGGGCGTTTCAGCAGCGCTACCGCTACTGGGGCGATTGTGCTCGGCTACGTGTCCGTCGCATCGGGAGTGCAGTCGATTGCGCTCGGGTACTTTGCAAGCGCAACGGCTACGAACGCGATCGGCATCGGGGCTTACACGACCGCGAGCACTGCAAATTCAATCGCTTTAGGCTACGGTTCAATCGCCAACGCGAACCTGGCGACGCCCGTTTACAATCCAGGCGGTTCCGCGCTGTCGGGCGCCACGTCACCAGCCTACGGCGAATTGTCCGTTGGCACGACGAATCAAGAGCGTCGCATCACGAACGTCGCGGCCGGTGCGTCTGCAACAGATGCAGTGAACGTAAGCCAGTTGCAGTCGGAAGACGCGAAGGTCAATCAGAACGGTGCCACGACGGCGACGGCACTGGGCGGCGGCGCGGCGTATAGCGCCACGACAGGCGCGATCAGCGCACCGAGCTATGCGTTGACGAACGCGAACTCGATCGATGGCACGAGCGGTGCGGCGACCAATGTGGGTTCGGCGTTCGGCACGGTGGATACGGCGCTGGGCAAGATCAACAGCAACGTCAGCAACATCAACAACAACCTTAATAATCTGTCTGGCAACGTCACGAACATCAACAACACGATGAATAACATCGTGAATGGTGGCGGCATCAAGTACTTCCACACGAACTCGACGCTGGCGGATTCGTCGGCGACCGGCACGGACGCGGTGGCGATCGGCGGCGCGGCATCGGCCACGACGGCGAACTCGGTGGCACTGGGCTCGAATTCGTTGGCGAATTCGACGATGCTGGCGACAGCAGGCTTTGCGCCGGTCGGCGGCACGGCAATCTCGGCTGCGACGGCTGCGGGTGGTGAAGTATCCGTTGGCAAGGCGGGGGCAGAGCGTCGTATCACGAACGTTGCAGCGGGCCTGAGCGGCACGGATGCGGTGAACGTGAGCCAGTTGCAGTCGGAAGACGCGAAGGTGAACAACGTCAGCAACAACGTGAGTAACCTGAGCAACACGGTGAACAACGTTGCGGGCAATGTCACCAATATCAACAACACGGTGAACAACATCGTGAACGGTGGTGGCATCAAGTACTTCCACGCGAACTCGACGCTGGCGGACTCGTCGGCGAGCGGTACGGATGCAGTGGCAATCGGCGGCAACGCGCAGGCGACGGCAGCGAACTCGGTGGCACTGGGTTCGAACTCGACGACGACGGCAGACCTGACGGCAGCGGGTTACAACCCGGGCAGCAGCGCGCTGTCGGGTACGGCCTCGACGGCCAGCGGAGAAGTGTCGGTGGGCTCGGCGGGCGCAGAGCGTCGCATCACGAACGTGGCAGCCGGTTCGGCGGCGACGGACGCGGTGAACGTGAGCCAGCTGGTGTCGGAAGATGCGAAGGTGAACACGATCAACAACAACGTGAACAACCTGAGCGGCAACGTCACGAACATCGCGGGCGATGTCACGAACATCAGCAACACGGTGAATAACATCACCAACGGTGGCGGCATCAAGTACTTCCACGCGAACTCGACGCTGGCGGATTCGTCGGCGACCGGCACGGACGCGGTGGCGATCGGCGGCGCGGCATCGGCCACGACGGCGAACTCGGTGGCACTGGGCTCGAACTCGGTGGCGAATTCGACGACGTTGGCGACGACAGGCTTCACGCCGGCCGGCGGCACGGCGATCTCGGCTGCGACGGCTGCGGGTGGTGAAGTATCCGTTGGCAAGGCTGGTGCAGAGCGTCGTATCACGAACGTTGCAGCGGGCCTGAACGCCACGGATGCGGTGAACGTGAGCCAGTTGCAGTCGGAAGACGCGAAGGTGAACACGATCAACAACAACGTGAACAACCTGAGCGGCAACGTCACGAACATCGCGGGCGATGTCACGAACATCAGCAACACGGTGAATAACATCACCAACGGTAGCGGCATCAAGTACTTCCACGCGAACTCGACGCTGGCGGATTCGTCGGCGACCGGCACGGACGCGGTGGCGATCGGCGGTGCGGCATCGGCCACGACGGCGAACTCGGTGGCACTGGGTTCGAACTCGACGACGACCGCAGACCTGACGGCAGCGGGCTACAACCCGGGCAGCAGCACGCTGTCGGGTACGGCCTCGACCGCCAATGGTGAAGTATCGGTGGGCTCGGCGGGCGCAGAGCGTCGCATCACGAACGTGGCAGCCGGTTCGGCGGCGACGGACGCGGTGAAGAACTACACCGATCAACAGATCAACTCGGTGCAGAACAGCGTCAACCAGGTCGCGAAGAGCGCCTACGCAGGTATCGCAGCCGCCACGGCGCTGACGATGATCCCGGACGTCGATCAAGGCAAGACGATCGCAGTCGGTATCGGTGGAGGCACGTACAAGGGCTCGCAGGCTGTGGCGCTGGGCGTCTCGGCACGCATCACCGAAAACCTGAAGATGAAGGCCGGCGCGGGCACTAGCTCGAGTGGCGCGACGGTGGGCGTGGGTGCGTCATACCAGTGGTAAGTGCCGTGACGGACGGGGCGCAAGCCCTGTCTGCCAGCCAGCTCTGCCTTTGACCTAATGGAAGCGCGCTCTTGTCCACTGATACACACGGCAAGGGCGCTGCTTCAATCGACTGATCGCAAAAATGAACACGACTCTTTTTAAATATCTCCGCGCGCCTCTGCTCGGCGCGTTCGTGACGTTCCTTGCCGCGTGCACCACGCAGTCGGGCCCGACCTATACACTTCACGCGGTTAGCGTGCCGAACGAGGCAGCGCCTACTTACCGGGTGAGCTGCCTGGGACTCTTCGAAAGTTCGAACAGTTGCGTGCGTGTGGCTGAGGAAACCTGCCAGGCTGAGCCTGTGAGGTGGCTGGAAGCGATTGACGGCGTCAACAACGCAGCACCGGTGAAGGATTCGCGCGAAATGACCTTCATGTGCGGTAAGCCGGTTGTGCCGGTGTCGCAGCCGGCACCAGAGCCGGTTCAGCCGCAGCCGCAAGCAAAGCAGGTGGTGCCGCAGGTTCGGCTACTACTGCAAGGCAACGCGAACTTCGCGACTGATAGCGCGGCGCTCAGCCCGACCGCAAAGGAAAACCTCGACCATTTCATAGCCGTGAACCGAGGCGTCAACCTGCATCGCGTGACGGTGACGGGTTACACCGACAAGACGGGTTCGGAAGCACATAACCTGAAACTGTCCCAGGCGCGCGCCGCAGCTGTCGTGCAGCATCTGCGCGACGGCGGCCTCCACGCCGACCAGTTCGTCGCGCAAGGTCTCGGCAGCGCCGATCCGGTCGCGTCGAATGCGACGGCCGAAGGTCGCATGCAGAACCGCCGCGTCGATGTACACGTGTTCGCCGAGTAAATAGCAACGCGCATTGTTTGACCACGAAGGCCTGCCATCGCGCAGGCCTTTTTTATCTGCAACTCTTCAGGTCTTGCCGTCGATCCGCAATCTGCCGATCACCCCTTTCGCCTGTCCCACCCGCTCCACCAACTCAGGTCCGCGCCTGAGCGCGACGCCGACCGCCAGAATGTCGCCGATCGCCAGATGCGACATGCGCGATGTCATCGGCGAAAACACATCGTTTTCTTCCACCACGTTCGAGAACAGACAGATTGACGCGACCTTGGCAAGAGGTGAACTGCCGTGCGTAATCGCAATCGCCTTCGCCCCGCGAGCGAGCGCTGAGCGCACCGCTTCGATGATGTCGCGAGTCCGTCCGGTATTGGATACGGCGACCACCACATCGCCGGGTCCGAGCAGGGCCGCCGACATCGAATAGGTGTGCGGATCCGAGTACGCCACGCTCGGCATGCCGAGCCGGAAAAACTTGTGCTGGATATCCTGCGCGGCGATGCCCGAGCCGCCCGCTCCGTAAAACTCGATGCGTGCCGCGTTCGTCAGCAGTTCCACGGCCGCTTCGACGCTATCCGGCGACAGGCTGTTGCGCACCTCGATCAACGTGCCGATGGTCCGGTCGAATACTTTGGCGATCAGGCCGGGCGCACCTTCGTCCGGCCGCACGTCTCGATAGACGGTCGGTACACCGGACGCAATTCCCTGCGCCAACCGGATCTTGAATTCACGAAACCCTGAAAACCCGAGCGCATGACAAAAGCGCGCGATGGTCGGCTGACTCACGCCTGCGCGGGCGGCCACTTCCGTCATCGACAGATCGAGCACTTCGCGCGGCGCCTCGATCACGTAGTCGGCCAGCTTGCGCTCGGACGGCCGCAACTGCTCGCGCATCTCTTCCACCTGAGACAGCATCATTGGAAAACTCGCACTATGCTGAAGAATGCGTGGACTATAGCTGATTGCCGGAGATGTACAAAAACTACATTTCGAGCCGTAGGTGTAATCCCTAGGTTTTGTCCGTGAAGTGAGATGGCAGGCCTGTTGGGCGTTTCCGGCGATTTGCACATGCGGCAGTGCAGCAGGGGAGGTCATTGCGATCATGTAGTTTTTCTACTAAGATGGCGTGGTCGACTGGTTCGACATCCCCGCGATACCTACCTGGCATAGTGCGCGCACGCCTCACGCCAGCGATGAAGGAGCTCCGATGGTTTCCCCGCATTCGCAATTGTTGAAGGTCACGCAACGCGTGGTCGAGCGCAGCAAGCCGACTCGTGAGGCGTATCTGGCCCGCATCCACCACGCGCAGGGCAAGTTCCCGGCGCGCGGCGCGCTCTCCTGCGCCAATCTGGCTCACGGTTTCGCGGGCCTCGAAGGCCACGACAAGCTCGTCATCAAGCAGATCCGAGAGCCGAACATCGGCATCGTGTCCGCGTACAACGAGATGCTGTCAGCCCACGCGCCGTACAAAAACTACCCCGACATCATCAAGCAGGCCGCGCGTGAAAACGGCGGCGTCGCGCAATTCGCGGGCGGCGTGCCGGCCATGTGCGACGGCGTCACGCAAGGCAACGCCGGCATGGAGCTGTCGCTGTTCTCGCGCGAAGTCATCGCGATGAGCACGGCGGTCGCGCTCACCCATAACATGTTCGACGCGGCGCTGTGCCTCGGCATCTGCGACAAGATCGTGCCGGGCCTGTTGATCGGCGCGTTGCAGTTCGGCCATTTGCCGACCATCTTCGTGCCGGCCGGCCCGATGGGCAGCGGCCTGTCCAACGACGACAAAGCCAAGACGCGCCAACTGTTTGCCACCGGGCAGTGCGACCGCGGCGCGTTGCTCGAAGCGGAAGCCGCCGCGTATCACAGCCACGGCACCTGCACGTTCTACGGCACGGCAAACAGCAATCAGATGCTGATGGAAGTGATGGGTTTGCATCTGCCGAGTTCGGCTTTCGTGCATCCGCACACGCCGCTGCGCGATGCGCTGACCGCGCAGGCCGCGCGCCGTGTGCTCGATCTGACCGTGGAGCGTGGGCATTACATGCCGATCGGCCACGTGGTCGACGAGAAAGCAATCGTCAACGGCATCGTCGCGTTGCTGGCGACGGGCGGCTCGACCAACCACACGCTGCACCTGGTCGCGATTGCGCGCGCGGCGGGCATCGTGATCGATTGGGACGACTTCGACACGCTGTCGCAAGCCGTGCCGCTGCTCGCGAAGATTTACCCGAATGGCAAGGCCGACGTGAACCACTTCCACGCGGCAGGCGGCGTCGCGTTCCTGGTGCGCAATCTGCTGGAAGGCGGCTTGCTGCACGAGGATGTCAACACCGTCGCGGGCAAGGGCCTGAAGCACTACACGGAAGAGCCGAAGCTGATCGACGGCAAGCTGCAATGGGTGCCGGGGGCGCAGGCCAGCGAAGACACGGCGGTGCTGCGCGGCATCAAGGAGCCGTTCCAGCCGGACGGCGGTTTGCGTCTGATGCAGGGCAAACTCGGCCGCGGCGTGATCAAGATTTCCGCGGTCGCGGCGCAGCATCGCAAAGTCAAGGCGCCGGCCATCGTGTTCGATTCGCAGGAAGCGGTGCAGGAAGCATTCGACAAGGGCGAGCTGAAGCGCGACTTCATCGCCGTCGTGCGCTTCCAGGGCGCGCGCGCAAACGGCATGCCTGAGCTGCATCGTTTGACGCCGCTGCTCGGTGTGTTGCAGGATCAAGGTTTCCATGTCGCGCTGGTCACGGATGGCCGCATGTCCGGCGCGTCAGGCAAGGTGCCGGCGGTGATTCATCTGTCGCCGGAAGCGTTGCTGCAAGGGCCGATCGGCAAGGTGCGCACCGGCGACATGCTGGTGATCGACGCCGAAGCCGGCGTGCTCGACATCGAGATCGACGCAGCCGAATGGGCAGCCCGGCCTAACGCCGTGCCGCAACATCAGGCGGAAAACGAAGTCGGCTTCGGCCGTGAGCTTTTCGGTGTATTCCGCGCGGCGGCGGCGCCGGCGGAGCAGGGTGCGTCGGTATTCGGCGCGATGGTGGGCGAGCGTTCGGCGCATCACGGCGAAATGGCCAAAGCGCACACCGCAAAACACACGAGCACCACTCACGCTAGCTAAGTGCTGCAGAACAAGGAGTCTGACTATGACATCGAAAACAGTAAGCGATATCGTGCGCCTCGGCCCGGTGATTCCGGTGCTCGCGTTCGACTCCGCCGAACAGGGTGAACACGTATCTCGCGCGCTGCACGCGGGCGGCGTGAAGGTGCTGGAAATCACCTTGCGCACCGCAGCAGGCCTTGAAGCGATCGAACGCGCGAGCCAACTGGCCGAAGACATCGTGGTCGGTGTCGGCACGATTACGAAACCCGAGCATTGCGCTCAGGCCAAGAAGGCGGGCGCGCAGTTCGGCGTCTCGCCTGGCCTGACGAGAGACATGCACAAGGCCGCACAGGATGCGGGCTTGCCGCTGCTGCCGGGCGTGATGACGCCTTCCGACATCATCGCGGCGCTCGAACTCGGCTACGAGATCGTGAAGTTTTTCCCGGCGCAGCAAGCCGGCGGCGTGCCGATGCTGCAAGCTTTTCATGGCCCGTTCCCGAATCTGAAGTTCTGCCCGACCGGCGGCATCACGGCGGAAACGGCCACGCATTTCCTGTCGCTGCCGAACGTGGTGTGCGTGGGCGGCTCGTGGCTCACGCCGAAAGCCGCGCTCGCCGCGCAAAACTGGGACGAGGTCACGCGTCTGGCGCGTGCCGCGAGCCAGTTGGCCGCGCCAGCCCATTGAGCTGAAGCGGCCCGCACGCTAAACGTTATCAAGGTCCTACGCAAAGGAGCCTCGTCGATACAGCCGCTCGGGCTGTCCTGGCGAGGCTCTTTTGCGATATGCGCGCGGAATTGGCGCACGTTTACAGACAACAAACAGTAAAATTCAGCGTCCACGCGGTCAGCCCGGTTTCAAGGCGCCGCACAGGTCGCCGTGAGACAAGGGTGCCGGCTGTTCTGCACTCACACAATCAATAACGCAAAAGGAGGAGCTTCATGGAAGCTGTCCACGGCAGCGCGCTGCTGGTCTTCGCGGTGATCGCCATCGCATTGCTGATCCTGCTGATCACGCGCTACAAGGTTTATCCGTTCCTCGTTCTGATCATCGTGTCGCTGCTGCTGGGTCTTGCATCCGGCATGCCGATGGCCACCATCGTCAAATCGTTCGAAACGGGTAATGGCAATACGCTTGGGCACATAGCGGTCGTGGTGGGTCTGGGCACGATGCTCGGCAAGATGATGGCCGAATCGGGCGGCGCCGAGCGTGTCGCCACCACGTTGATCAACTTCTTCGGCGAGAAGAACATTCACTGGGCGATGATGATCGTGGCGATCATCGTCGGCTTGCCGGTGTTCTTCGAAGTCGGTTTCGTGCTGCTGATTCCGATCGCTTTCAACGTCGCGAAGCGCACCAACAAGTCGCTGCTGCTGGTCGGCTTGCCGATGGTCGCGGGCCTGTCCGTCGTGCACGGGCTGCTTCCGCCGCATCCGGCCGCGATGCTCGCGGTGCAGGCGTATCACGCGGATATCGGCAGGACCATCGCCTATGGGCTGATCGTCGGCGTGCCGACCGCAATCGTCGCCGGCCCGCTGTTCGCGTTGCTGATCAGCCGCTATATCAAGCTGCCGAAAGACAACGCGCTCGCCGCGCAATTTCTCGGACACGAAGACGCGGACAAAAACGGCGCGCCAAACGCCGCGCCGAAGCGCGAACTGCCGAGCTTCGGCATCACGCTGCTCACGATCCTGCTGCCGGTGATCCTGATGCTGGTGGGAAGCTGGGCCGATCTCTTCACCACGCCGAAAACCTTGCCTAACGATCTGCTGCACTTCGTCGGCAATTCGGACGTCGCGTTGCTGATCGCGGTGCTGGTCAGCTTCTGGACCTTCGGTGCGAGCCGCGGTTTCAATCGCGAGCAGATCCAGAAGTTCTGCGGCGACTGTCTCGCGCCGATCGCGGGCATCACGCTGATCGTCGGCGCGGGCGGCGGTTTTGGACGCGTGCTGATGGATAGCGGGATTTCGAAGGAAATCGTCAATGTGGCGACCGCCATGCATCTGTCGCCGCTGTTGTTCGGCTGGCTGGTGGCCGCATTGATTCGTCTGGCCACGGGTTCTGCGACCGTCGCCATGACCACGGCGTGTGGCATCGTCGCACCGATCGCTTCAGCTAGTGGCGTGCATGTCGAACCGGAGTTGCTGGTGCTTGCCACCGGTTCGGGCTCGCTGATCTTCTCGCACGTGAACGACGGCGGTTTCTGGCTGATCAAGGAATACTTCGGTATGACAGTGGGGCAGACCTTCAAGACATGGTCGCTCCTCGAAACCATCATTTCACTGATGGGCTTGGGTTTGACCTTCGCTCTCGCGACGGTCGTGTAAGGAGTTTTTGATGATTCTGATCGCAATGGGCGTGTCGGGCGCCGGCAAGACGAGAATTGGTGAAATGCTGGCGGAACGCCTGCATTGCGCGTTCACCGACGGCGACGCGTTTCACAGTGCCGCCAACAAGGAGAAAATGCACCACGGCATTCCGCTCACCGACGAAGACCGTTGGCCGTGGCTGCAAACCATCCGCGCGGCGATCGTCGAGAAGCAGAAGGCGGGCGAGACGGCGGTGTTCACGTGCTCGTCGCTGAAACGCTCGTATCGCGACGTTTTGCGCGACGGCGACCGGGACGTGTGCTTCGTGTATCTGAAGGGCTCGCGCGAAGTGCTGGAGCAGCGTCTGACCACGCGCACCGGTCATTTCTTCGATCCGTCGTTGCTGCAAAGCCAGCTCGATACGCTTGAAGAGCCGGGTGCGGATGAGGCGATCACGGTGAGCATTGAACTGTCGCCGGAAGAAATCGTCGTCGACGTGCTGAGGCAGGTTGAAGCGCGTAAGTAAGTTTGCTTCGTTGCAGTCGCAGCAAAAAAAACCGCTCGCAAGGAGCGGTTTTTTTGCGCCTCAAGTTACGAGGCGATGCAAGACTCAAGCCGTTTAAGCGATGCGCTTGGCCAGCTCGACCGCCTTGCCGATGTACGACGCGGGCGTCATCGCGAGCAAACGGTCTTTTGCGTCCTGCGGAATCGCGAGGCCATTGACGAACGTTTGCAGTGCTTCACGCGTGATGCCCTTGCCGCGCGTCAATTCCTTCAACTGCTCGTACGGATTTTCGATGCCGTAACGGCGCATCACCGTTTGCACCGGCTCGGCCAGCACTTCCCAGCAGTTGTCGAGGTCTTCGTTCAGGCGCTGTGCATTTACTTCGAGCTTGTCCAGACCGCGGATCAGCGAGTCGTACGCAAGCAGCGAGTAACCGAAGGCGACGCCGATATTGCGCAGCACCGTCGAATCGGTCAGGTCGCGCTGCCAGCGCGAGACCGGCAGCTTGTCGGCGAGATGGCGCAGCGTGGCGTTCGCGAGGCCGAGGTTGCCTTCCGAGTTTTCGAAGTCGATCGGGTTGACCTTGTGCGGCATGGTCGACGAACCGATCTCGCCGGCCTTGGTGCGTTGCTTGAAGTAGCCGACCGAGATGTAGCCCCACACGTCGCGGTCCAGATCGAGCAGGATCGTGTTGGCGCGCGACACCGCATCGAACAGTTCGGCCATGTAGTCGTGCGGCTCGATCTGGATTGTGTACGGATTGAACGTGAGCTTCAGACGCTGTTCGACCACTTCGCGCGAGAACGCTTCCCAGTCGAACTCCGGATACGCGGACAGATGCGCGTTGAAGTTGCCGACCGCACCGTTCATCTTGCCGAGCAGTTCGACCTTCGCGATGCGGTCGATCGCGCGTTCCAGACGGGCCGCGACGTTGGCCAGTTCCTTGCCGAGCGTGGTCGGGCTGGCCGGCTGGCCGTGCGTGCGCGACAGCATCGGCTGTTCGGCGTGCGCGTGGGCGAGCGCGACGAGACGTTGATGCACCGAGCGCAGCGCCGGCAGAATCACGTGTTCACGAGCACCAGCCAGCATCAGGCCGTGCGACGTATTGTTGATATCTTCCGACGTGCAGGCGAAGTGGATGAACTCGCTCGCACGCTCCAGTTCCGCCTGACCCTTCACCGATTCCTTCAGCCAGTACTCGACCGCTTTCACGTCGTGATTCGTCACACGTTCGATTTCCTTGATGCGCGCGGCGTCGTGCGCGGTAAAGCGCTCGGCGAGTTGCAGCAGGAATTGTTCGGACGCTTCGGAAAAGCGCGGCACTTCGGCGAAACCGGCGCGCGAGAGTGCGATCAGCCAATGGATTTCGACCGTCACGCGATTGCGCATGAAAGCGGCTTCCGAGAGCCAGTCGCGCAGGGCTTCGGTTTTCGAGGCATAGCGGCCGTCGAGCGGGGAGAGCGCGTTCAGCGCGAACAGGGTGTCGGGGCGAGTGTCGGACATGATGGGGGCCGGGTGAGGGCAAAACGCAAGGGTGAAAACGCGGAGGAAACTGCCGGAACCGCGAATTTTACCACCGGACGCCAATTGCTCCGATTTCGCCGCGACCGGCGCGGCGCCCATGCGGCGCCGGCATGGCGGC
This sequence comes from Paraburkholderia sp. FT54, assembly GCF_031585635.1. Taxonomy (NCBI): domain Bacteria; kingdom Pseudomonadati; phylum Pseudomonadota; class Betaproteobacteria; order Burkholderiales; family Burkholderiaceae; genus Paraburkholderia; species Paraburkholderia sp. FT54. Next base: position 618,068 of record NZ_CP134195.1, read on the forward strand.
TAGTCCGGGTAGCCTTCGTAGCCAGGAAACAGCGTGTGCAGCGTGAAGGGCGGCAGTGAATAGCGCGAGAAGCAGCGCGAGGTGGACGCGGGATGGACCAGATGCAGGCAACTGGCCTGCGGATCGTCCACCGCGATCACGTTGCGGCCTGCCTCGACCACGCGGCGGATGAAGCTCTCGTCGTCGCACAGGTTGATATCGTCGAAGGCCGAGATCGCGGCAAGCGCCTTGTCGTACACGTACGAGAAGCCGTAGAACAGAATGAAATCCGCGCCGATCTGCATTTTCTCGTGGAATTCGATGTGGCTGACGGAGCGGCCGCTCAGTTCGTAGTGCAGGCCAACCTTGGCGTTCAGGTCCATATAGCCGAAGAATTGCGTGTGCGGCGCATACATGAAAAAGCCCGACAGCTTGATGAGATCCGCACGGTTTTCCTGCATCGTCCTGACCATGTGCGCGAGGTAGTGCGGCGCGTAGTGGTCGTCATCGTCGAAATGGGCGATCACCGAGCCGCGCGCTCTGGCGATCAGAGCATTGCGCTTTGCGCCGATCGACATGCGCGTGGCGCAATGAAAGTAGCGGATGCGTGTGTCCTGCGAAGCCAGCGCTTGCATGGACGCGCTCGGCTCGGGGCTGTCGTCGAGGATCAGCCATTCCCAGTCGACCTGCTGGCGAAGCACGCAGCGGGCGATGGCCGGCAGCAGACGCTCGCGATTGGCCGTCGGCGTGATGATGGAGACGAGTGAGGACATGGAGGGTCTCGCGCACGGGAAGGTGCGTTGTTGAAAGAGGTTGTGGAGGACGCGGCGCGGTGGCCGGGCGTCGTGTGCGCAGCAAGATAGCGGCTCGCCAATGGGCGGCGCCATCGGCGCAATCCGATTTCGCATTCGCGGGCTATCACGCGTGTTCGTGCACGCTCGCGTCGGCCCGTTGCACGACACCCACTAGAATGCTGACTTCCTCTCTCCCGTCCGCAGCAGGCTTCGCATGGAACTGAAATGGCTCGAAGACTTCGTTTCGCTCGCGGAAACGCGCAGTTTCAGCCGCTCGGCTGAATTGCGCCATGTCACGCAGCCGGCGTTCTCCCGGCGGATTCAGGCGCTCGAAGCCTGGCTCGGCACTGAACTGATCGACCGCTCGGTCTATCCGACGCGACTCACGGCGGCCGGCCAGGTGTTCAACGAGCAGGCGCTTGCGATGCTGTCGCAGTTCCACGAGGCCCGTGCGTTGCTGCGCGGCCATACGGCGACGCCGCAGGCGACCATCGAGTTCGCGGTGCCGCATACGCTCTCGCTGACTTACTTCCCGCGCTGGCTGCAGCGTATCGAAGCCCATCTGGGTCCGATCCACACGCGCCTGCGAGCCCTGAACGTGCACGACGCGGCGTTGTCGCTGGTGGAAGGCGGCTGCGACCTGATGATGGGCTATCACCATCCCAGCCATCCGGTCGCGCTCGATCCCGGCCGCTACGACATGCTGACGCTCGGCAACGAGCCGATCAGTCCGTTCTCGGCGCCGGGCCGCGCCGGCCGGCCGCGCCACACTTTGCCGGGTACCGGCGAGGCGCCCGCGCCGTACCTGTCCTACACACCGAACGCCTATCTGGGACGCATGACCGAAGTGATTCTGGCCAACGCGCCGGAGCGCCTGTACCTCGACCGGCTCTATGAAACCGATATGGCCGAAGGACTCAAGGCGATGGCGCTGGCCGGCCACGGCATCGCTTTCCTGCCACATAGCGCGGTGGAAGACGCCGTCGCCGACGGCAAGCTGATACGCCTCGACCGCGCCACGCGCGGCACGCCGGAAGGTCAGCTCACGCTGACCATGGAGATCCGTCTCTATCGCGACAAGCTTGCGGCGAAGGGCGACGACGCGCGACAGATACTCGTGCGTCAATTGTGGGACGTGGTGTCGGGGGAGTTAGCGTAAGGCGTGGGCTGAAATCCTGCCTCCCTGCGGCGCGAATTTGCGAGTTCTTGAAGGTTATGCAAAAAGAACATAACGGGATGAGGAAACGGCATTGGCTTTCAAAACGGCGTTTTTCGACAATGCTGTTACTCGATCAACGCCGGAGCGTTCATGTCATCCCAGCAACAAGCAGCACAATCCGCATTAACGTTGCAGTCGGTTCCTTCCTACCTGAATAAAGACGATCTTGGCCCGTGGGGCAACTACCTGCGTCAGGTCGATCGCGTCGCGCCGTACCTCGGCTCGCTGTCCCGCTGGCTCGAAACCCTGAAGCGCCCGAAGCGCATTCTGGTCGTCGACGTGCCTATCGAACTCGATAACGGCACCGTCGCTCACTTCGAAGGCTATCGCGTGCAGCACAACGTGTCGCGCGGTCCGGGCAAGGGTGGCGTGCGTTACCACCAGGACGTGACGTTGTCGGAAGTGATGGCCTTGTCGGCGTGGATGTCGGTGAAGAACGCCGCGGTGAACGTGCCGTACGGCGGCGCGAAGGGCGGTATCCGTGTCGACCCGCGCACCTTGTCGCGTGGTGAGCTGGAGCGCGTGACGCGCCGCTACACCAGCGAAATCGGCATCATCATCGGACCGAATACCGACATTCCCGCGCCGGACGTGAATACGAACGAGCAGATCATGGCGTGGATGATGGACACGTATTCGATGAACCAGGGCCAAACGGCCACTGGCGTCGTGACGGGCAAGCCGATCACGCTGGGCGGTTCGCTCGGCCGCCGCGAGGCGACGGGCCGTGGCGTGTTCGTGGTCGCCTCCGAAGCCGCGCGCCGTATCGGTGTCGACATCGAAGGCGCGCGCATTGCGGTTCAAGGTTTCGGCAACGTGGGCGGTATCGCGGCGCGCCTGTTCCAGGAAGCGGGTTCGAAGCTGGTCGCGGTGCAGGATCACACCGGCTCGCTGTACAAGTCGACGGGTATCGACGCTGTGGCGTTGCTGGAACACGTGGCCAGGACGGGCGGCGTGGGTGGTTTCCCTGAGGCCGACGCGGTCACGAACGAAGAATTCTGGGCTGTCGAATCGGACATCCTGATTCCGGCGGCGCTGGAAAACCAGATCACCGAAAAGAACGCCGGCAAGATCAAGACGAAGATCGTCGTGGAAGGCGCGAACGGCCCGACCACCACGGCGGCTGACGACATCCTGCACGATCGCGGCATCCTCGTGATTCCGGACGTGGTGGCGAATGCTGGCGGCGTGACCGTCTCGTACTTCGAATGGGTGCAGGACTTCTCGAGCTTCTTCTGGACGGAAGACGAGATCAACCAGCGCCTCGAGCGCGTGATGCGTGAAGCATTTGCCGCGGTGTGGCAGGTGTCGAGCGAGCAGAAGGTGTCCGTGCGCACCGCGGCGTTTATCGTCGCGTGTAAGCGGATCCTCGAAGCACGCGAACTGCGCGGCCTGTATCCCTGATCTTTCCGCTTCTTTCCGTTTCAAACGGCGGTTTCGCTATCGCGCGGATCCGCCGCCAACCCTTGCTTCAACGCGGTCCACAAGACGGCGTGTTCGACCCGGCGGGCGGCATCGTATCGATGCGGCCCGCCTTTGCATATGCGGAAAAGGCTGGCCGACCGGCCCGAAGCGCCGTAAGTCTGTAGCGGCGCACACGCAACAACATGGTTTATAGCGATACTTTCAGAATAATTACTTTGCTAAACTGGCGCCGGTTCTTGCCAAGGAGATCACAAATGAAGGTTAAAAAAGCTGCGCTGCTGCTCGCGACTCTCGGACTGTTTACGGTTGGCGCGCATGCGCAAGACGCTGGTACGCTGAAAAAGATCAAGGACACGGGTGTCATTTCGCTGGGTCACCGCGAATCGTCGATCCCGTTTTCGTATTACGACGACAAGCAGAACGTCATCGGTTACTCGCAGGAATTCGCCCTGAAAGTGGTGGAGGCGGTGAAGCAGAAGCTGAACATGCCGAACCTGAAGGTCAAGCTCACGCCGGTCACGTCGCAAAACCGTATTCCGCTGGTGCAGAACGGCACCGTGGACATGGAATGCGGCTCGACCACGAACAATGCTGAACGCCAGCAACAGGCTTCGTTCTCGAACACGATCTTCGTGATCGGCACGCGCCTGATGACCAAGAAAGACTCCGGCATCAAAGACTGGGCCGACCTGAAGGGCAAGACGGTGGTCACGACCGCCGGCACCACGTCCGAGCGCCTGCTTCGCAAGATGAACCAGGACAAGAGCATGGGCATGAACATCATCAGCGCGAAGGACCACGGCGAGTCGTTCCTGACGCTGTCCACGGGCCGCGCCGCTGCCTTCATGATGGACGACGCACTGCTCGCGGGCGAACGCGCGAAGTCGAACAACCCGGGCGATTTCGTGATCGTCGGCGCGCCGCAATCGCATGAAGCGTACGGCTGCATGATCCGCAAGAACGATCCGGAATTCAAGAAAGTGGTCGACGATGCGATCGCCAAGGTCGAAACCTCGGGCGAAGCCGATCAGATCTACAAGAAGTGGTTCGAATCGCCGATTCCGCCGAAGGGCCTGAACCTCAACTTCCCGGAAAGTGACGACATGAAGGCGCTCTTCAAGAGCCCGAATGACAAGGCAATCGATTAAACCTTAGCTGTTTTTTTGAAACGCTGAACGAAACGGAAGGGGCCACGCGCTTCTTCCGTTTCTTTTTGCTGGAGTCTTGGTCATGTCATATCACTGGAACTGGGGCATTCTGCTGAGTCCCGTCTCCACCGGCGAGCCGACCACCTATTTAGGCTGGCTGCTCTCGGGCTTCTGGGTGACGATTACGGTATCGCTGTCGGCATGGGTGATCGCGCTGATCGTCGGTTCGTTGTTCGGCGTGCTGCGCACGGTGCCGAACAAATGGGCGTCGGGCATCGGCACCGTCTATGTCGCGATTTTCCGTAACATCCCGCTGATCGTGCAGTTCTTCATCTGGTATCTCGTGATACCGGAGTTGCTGCCTCCCTCGATGGGCAACTGGTTCAAGCAGCTGCCGCCGAGCGCGCAGTTTTTCTCGTCGTCGATCATCTGTCTCGGGCTCTTCACCGCCGCGCGCGTATGCGAGCAGGTGCGCTCGGGTATCAACGCGTTGCCGAAGGGCCAGCGCGCCGCGGGTCTGGCCATGGGTTTCACGCAATGGCAGACGTATCGCTATGTGCTGCTGCCGGTCGCGTACCGGATCATCGTGCCGCCGCTAACTTCCGAGTTTCTGAATATCTTCAAGAACTCGGCGGTGGCGTCGACGATCGGTCTGCTCGATCTGTCCGCTCAGGCGCGCCAACTGGTCGATTACACGTCGCAGACGTATGAGTCGTTCATCGCGGTCACGATAGCGTACATGCTGATCAATCTGGTCGTCATGCAACTCATGCGCTGGGTCGAAGCCAGAACCCGGTTGCCCGGCTATATCGGAGGCAAGTGATGCACCATTTCGACTGGAGTGGTATTCCGGGCGCGTTGCCTACGCTGTGGACCGGCGCCATCGTCACCCTTAAGATCACGCTGATCGCGATCGTGTTCGGCATTGTTTGGGGCACGGTTCTCGCCATGTTGCGGCTGTCGTCGTTCAAACCTTTCGAGTGGTTTGCGAAAGGCTACGTGACGATCTTCCGTTCGATCCCGCTGGTGATGGTGCTGCTGTGGTTTTTCCTGATCGTGCCGCAAGTGCTGCAAAACGTGCTCGGCTTGTCGCCGGATATCGACATTCGCCTTGCGTCGGCCATGGTCGCTTTCTCGCTGTTCGAGGCGGCGTATTATTCGGAAATTATCCGCGCCGGCATTCAGTCGGTGCCGCGCGGGCAGGTCAACGCGGCGTTCGCTCTCGGCATGAGCTACTCGCAGGCCATGCGTTTGATCGTGCTGCCGCAGGCGTTCCGCGCGATGGTGCCGCTGCTGCTCACGCAGGGTATCGTGCTGTTTCAGGATACGTCGCTCGTCTACGTGATCAGCCTCGCCGACTTCTTCCGCACCGCCACGAATATTGGCGACCGTGACGGTACGAATGTCGAGATGGTACTGTTCGCGGGCGCGTGTTATTTCGTGATCTGTGTGGTCGCGTCGAGCCTCGTCAAAGGTCTTCAGAAAAAGGTCGCAAGATGATCTCAATCAAGAATGTTTCGAAGTGGTACGGCCAGTTTCAAGTGCTGACCGACTGCACGACGGAAGTCAAAAAAGGTGAAGTGGTGGTGGTGTGCGGGCCGTCAGGTTCGGGCAAGTCCACGCTGATCAAAACGGTCAACGGCCTCGAGCCGTTCCAGAAGGGCGAGATCGTCATCAACGGCCAGTCGCTCACCGACAAGAAAACCAATCTGTCGAAGCTGCGCGCGAAGGTCGGCATGGTGTTCCAGCACTTCGAACTGTTCCCGCATCTGTCGATCGTGCAGAACCTCACGCTCGCCCAGGTGAAGGTGCTCGGCCGCTCGAACGACGAGGCGACGGCGAAGGGTTTGAAGCTGCTCGATCGCGTTGGCCTGCGTGCGCATGCGGACAAGTTTCCGGGCCAGTTGTCGGGTGGTCAGCAACAGCGCGTGGCGATTGCGCGCGCGTTGTCGATGGACCCCATCGCCATGCTGTTCGACGAGCCGACCTCGGCGCTCGATCCGGAAATGATCAACGAAGTGCTCGACGTGATGGTCGAACTCGCGCAGGAAGGCATGACCATGATGTGCGTGACGCACGAAATGGGCTTCGCGAAGAAGGTCGCGCACCGCGTGATCTTCATGGACAAGGGCTTGATCGTGGAAGACGACCGCAAGGAAGACTTCTTCGCCAATCCGAAGTCGGATCGCGCGAAGGATTTTCTTGCAAAGATCCTGCACTGAGTTGTCTTGGCGTCGCGCCGTTTAGACGGCGTGGCGCGGGCAGAAAAAAGCCGCTTCGGAAGAAGCGGCTTTGTTGTTTCTGGTGGACCGATTTTTTGAGCGAATGCTCGAGTGCTCAGGATTCGAATGCGGCCGCGTCGTCAGCCGCTTCGAGGTCGACCTCGGCTTCTGCTTCGGGTAACGCTTCAGCCGAAGCCGCGATCGTGGTTGCCGAAGCCGACGCATCCAAAGCCGGATTGCGCAGCTTTTCCAGCACCGAAGCCGGCACCGGCACGTTGACGCGCCCAATCACCTCACCGTGCTGGAACATCATCAGATCGCCTGGTTCGAAGGCGCTCCAGACTTCGTTGTCGGTCAGCGGCTTGGTGGCAATCACCGCAACGCGGTCTTCGGGCGTCGTGTATTTGGCGAAATCGATCGATACGTCCGCGTCGACGAGATGCGCGGTGGAAAACGGCCAGCGCCGCACGATGTAGTGCAGATGCGTGGAGCAATGCGCGAACAGCGCCTGGCCATTCGACATCAGGAAATTGAACACGCCGAACTGCGTGATCTCGCGCGTGAGGGTTTCGAGCGCGGCAAACAGCTCGTCGAGCGGCGGCTGCTGCGCGCCGGGAAACGCCTTGCGCAAGCCTTCGAGCAGCGCGCAGAAAGCGAGCTCGCTATCGGTCGTGCCGACCGGCTGATACACGCCCGACAGGACCGGCGAATAATCCTGGAGGTCGCCGTTGTGCGCGAAGATCCAGTGGCGTCCCCACAGTTCGCGCATGAACGGGTGGCAGTTTTCCAGCAGGATGTGCCCTTGCGTCGCCTTGCGAATATGCGCGATCGTGTTCTTCGATTTGATCGGGTAGCGCTTGACCATTTCGGCGATCGGCGAGGTGGCCGACGATTGATGGTCGATGAACAGGCGGCAGGCTTTGTCTTCAAAGAAGGCGATGCCCCAGCCGTCGGCGTGGTGATCGGTGACGCCGCCGCGCGCCGCAAAGCCGGTGAACGAGAACGTGACATCCGTTGGCGCGGCGCAGTTCATTCCGAGAAGTTGGCACATGTTGCGGATAAGCCTGTGAACGGGGCGAGCCGTTACAATGATGATTTTCCAAGCATATCACCGAGCCAGAAACGCCAAATAGCAAAATTGACGTGTGTTTATACCGCAACGTTGCGGTTTGACTGCATAGATTGGCTTTTGTCGTCGAATCTCGTCCCCGCCGCCATGACCGCTTCCAACGCTTCCCTCGACTCCATCACGCTCGCCCGTCCGGACGACTGGCACCTGCACGTCCGCGACGGCGCAATGCTGGCCGCCGTGTTGCCGGACACCGCGCGCCAGTTCGGCCGCGCGATCATCATGCCGAACCTGAAACCGCCGGTCACGACCACCGCGATGGCGCGGGCGTATCGCGAGCGGATCGTCGCCGCGATTCCCGAAGGCGCCAGGTTCGAACCGCTGATGACGCTGTACCTGACCGACAACACGCCGCCCGACGAAATCCGGCGCGCGCGCGAAAGCGGCTTCGTGCATGGCGTGAAGCTGTATCCGGCGGGCGCGACGACCAACTCGGACGCGGGCGTCACCGACCTCATGAAGTGCGCCAGAACGCTCGAGGCGATGCAGGAAGTCGGCATGCCGCTGCTCGTGCATGGCGAGGTGACCGATTCGTCGATCGATCTGTTCGACCGCGAGAAGGTCTTCATCGACCGGGTCATGACGCCGCTGCGCCGCGCGTTTCCGGCGCTGAAGGTGGTGTTCGAACATATCACCACCAAAGACGCGGTCGACTATATCCGCGAGGCCGGCGTGGCGCCGGAACTGCTGGGCGCGACGATCACGGCGCACCATCTGCTGTACAACCGCAATGCAATCTTCCAGGGCGGCATTCGCCCGCATTACTACTGCTTGCCCGTGTTGAAGCGCGAGACGCATCGCGTGGCGCTGGTCGACGCGGCGACCTCGGGCAATCCGCGCTTCTTCCTCGGCACGGACAGCGCGCCGCATCCGAAGGGTCTGAAAGAGCACGCGTGCGGCTGCGCGGGTTGCTATACGGCGCTGCACGCTTTGGAGCTTTATACGGAAGCATTCGACAAAGCCAACGCATTGGACAAGCTCGAAGGCTTCGCGAGCTTCTTCGGTGCGGATTTCTACGGTCTGCCGCGCAGCGAGGAGAAGGTCACGCTGCGTCGGGAGGAATGGACTCTGCCGGCCGAACTGCCGGCCGGCGATACGCCGGTCGTGCCGCTGCGCGGCGGGGAGTCGATCGGCTGGCGTCTGGTTTGAGGCATCGGCCAGATGCAGGCGTATGAGGCGGAGCCGCCGGGCTTCGCTGCAATCGACTGGTCGAAACCGTGGTTCGCGCCGTTCGCCGGACGTGGCGAGCGCTGGCAGCAGGCCGCGCTGACGAGCTACGAGGCGCTGCTCGCCGAAATGAACGCCGATGCCGGCGAGATGCGGCAGACCACGGGGCGTGGTCAACGCCTCGCGTTCATCGCACAGGACGATCTGCCGCCCGGCGCGGCGTACGAGGCGCATATCGCGTCTACTGGCTGCGTGCCGACGCGCCACAATCTGCACGACTTCTTCAATGCGTCGATGTGGTTTGCTTTTCCGCGCATCAAGGCGGCGTTGAACGCGCGGCAGTCGGCGGCCATCGACGTGTTGGGCGTCGGTCCGACTCGCGGCGGCGTACGCGATACGCTGACCCTGTTCGACGAGAACGCGCTGCTGTTCGCTTGCGCCGATCCCGCTTTGAGCGCGGCATTGCGCGGGTTCGACTGGCTCACGCTGCTGGTGGCGCGGCGCGATGCGTGGGGCGCGAGTTGTGAGGTGCGCTGCTTCGGTCATGCGTTGCTGGAAAAGCTGATTGCGCCGTTCAAGGCCTGCACTGGGCACGCGTGGATCGTCGATGTGCCGGCGGCGTATTTCGAGTGGGACGCTGTGGAGCGAGACGCGTGGCTGGACGAGTCCGTCGCCGCGGCGCTGCTGCACACCGAGGCATTGACGAGCCGCATGTTCGCGCCGCTTCCGGTGCTGGGCATTCCAGGCTGGTGGCCGGAGAACGAATCGCACGCGTTTTACGACGACACTTCCGTGTTTCGCGCGGGGCGGCGCGCACGCTGAAGCGCGCTAAGGTTCGGCGGAGCATCCGTTGTCCGTTTGGCTATTTCAGCCGTTGAACCGGCTTGCTGCTTCGGCAGTGTTAAAATCCGCCCCAGCAAAGCAGGCCAGGCAGTCGCGGCCTTGGCGGCTTCGGCCAATGAGGGCGAGGAAAGTCCGGACTCCACAGGGCAGGGTGATGGCTAACGGCCATCCGTGGCAACACGCGGAACAGGGCAACAGAAAGCAAACCGCCGATGGCCCGGCGCAAGCCGGGATCAGGTAAGGGTGAAACGGTGCGGTAAGAGCGCACCGCGGCTGCTGCAAGGCAGACCGGCAAGGTAACCTCCACCCGGAGCAATTCCAAGTAGGCAGGCTAGCATCTTCGAGATGCAGGACGGGGCCCCTGTCACGTCTGCGGGTAGGAAGCTTGAGCGCGTCAGTAATGGCGCGCCTAGAGGAATGGCTGCCACGCGCGTCGCGTCTTCGGACGTGACGCGTGCACAGAATCCGGCTTATCGGCTTGCTTTGCCACCTGACAAAAAAATGCCGGCGTCCATCAGGACGTCGGCATTTTTCTTTGTGCGCGTGTCAGGCGGCGGGCGTTTGGGCGCGCACCGCGGCCGCCACCGCGAGATGGCGCTTAACCCGCGACGATGTCGAACGAGTGCGTCAATTCAGCGGTCTTGGCGATCATGATCGACGCCGAGCAGTATTTATCGTGCGACAGGTTGATCGCGCGTTCCACGGTGGCCGGGTTCAGATTCTTGCCCGTCACGGTGAAGTGGAAGTGGATCCTGGTGAACACTTTCGGGTCTTCACTGGCGCGTTCGGCCTTTAGCGTCACCGAGCAGCCGGCGATTTCCTGGCGGCTTTTCTTCAGGATCATCACGACGTCGTAGGCGGTGCAGCCGCCCGTGCCGAGCAAAACCATCTCCATCGGACGCGGCGCGAGGTTGCGGCCGCCGCCTTCAGGCGCGCCGTCCATCGCCACCAGATGGCCGCTGCCCGTCTCGGCTGCAAACGCCATCCCGTCTTGCCCCATCCAGCTTACTTTGCATTCCATGCTGTGCTCCACCGCGCTTCGCTATATCGAGACGGCATTGTAGCCCGGGGTTTGAGTGTCCGTCCGAAGCGACTTTTGCCGCAAGTTATGCCTGATGACGGCTTGCGTGTTGCGATGCGGCATGTGCGGCCGATTCGGGAATGCCCTGACGGATTTAGGGGTTTTACTCTAGGCAATGTCTAGCAGCGCGGCCGACCGATCGGTCTTTTCTGATTGATTTTAAAGGGTATTCTCGAAACGGAAATCGCGAAATGCGATTGCCGCATTATGAAATTGAATTTCGCAATGCAAATGTTCTTGCGTCGCACAAGGGGGGCTCATATAATTTGATCTGTCTCCTCCACCTCCTCCTTTGGTGGATTAAACCCGAACCGCTCGTTCGGGTTTTTTTTCGCCCGCGCCATGCCGGAACACAGCCAGGTCGAAGGCAATCGGGCGGTAAATCACGCTCCCGACTGCCGGATCGTTGGGAAATCCGCGCAAACTCCCATTCGTTTTGACTCGCCGTAGCAAATTCCTTTATAATTCAGGGCTTTTCCGCATCCGCGCCCGCGGAGGAAGAACCAGGGAGAGCCTGCACGCGCCTCGATGCGCACATTACAAGCAGGAAAAAACACATTGGGCGCAGCAATTTTTTTGGATCGATCATGAAGACGTTTTCCGCAAAAGCCCATGAGGTTACGCGTGAATGGTACGTGATTGACGCGACGGATAAGGTTCTCGGGCGTGTCGCCAGCGAAGTGGCACACCGTCTTCGCGGCAAGCACAAGCCTGAATTCACTCCGCACGTCGACACCGGTGATTTCATCATCGTTATCAACGCGGGTAAGTTGCGCGTCACGGGCAACAAGGCTACTGACAAGAAGTACTACCGTCACTCGGGTTACCCGGGCGGTATCTATGAAACGACGTTCGGCAAGATGCAAGAACGCTTCCCGGGCCGCGCGCTCGAGAAAGCGGTCAAGGGCATGCTGCCGAAGGGCCCGCTCGGCTACGCGATGATCAAGAAGCTGAAGGTCTACGCTGAAGCAACGCATCCGCATTCGGCACAACAGCCGAAAGCGCTCGAGATCTAAGGGGAGCCCACATGATCGGTAACTGGAATTACGGCACGGGCCGCCGCAAGAGCGCCGTCGCACGCGTCTTCATCAAGGCAGGCAAGGGCGATATCGTTGTGAACGGCAAGCCTATCGCCGATTACTTCTCGCGCGAAACGTCGTTGATGATCGTGCGTCAGCCGCTGGAACTCACGAACCACGGCGTTACGTTCGACATCAAAGTCAACGTGACGGGTGGCGGTGAAACGGGTCAAGCCGGTGCGGTTCGCCACGGCATCACCCGCGCGCTGATGGACTACGACGCAACGCTGAAGCCGCAACTGTCGAACGCTGGCTTCGTGACGCGTGACGCTCGTGAAGTCGAACGTAAGAAGGTCGGCTTCCACAAGGCACGTCGCAGGAAGCAATTCTCGAAGCGTTAATCGCCTCGGGTGCGAGCCGGCCTTCGGGCTGGAGCGCTGCAAAAGCCGCCGACGCTTTCGCGAAGGCGGCTTTTTTCATGGGATCGCGATTCGTTGCGGGTCGGTGTTCCAGCAACGAACTCGTCGCCAAAGCGGCGATAGACCTCGCTTAACCGGGCTCGTAGTGGCGGAACGTGCCACCCATTGATTTCCTGGAAGAACCCATTGATTTTGTGGGCTTCAGCACGATATTGAGATCAGCCCTACAATAGCGGTTAGAAGCTTTTTGGAGAGTTCGAATGAACGCAGTCACCGATACACCCGTGACCGAGATGCCCGCCCCTTTCGTTTTTACCGACGCAGCGGCTGACAAGGTCAAGCAACTGATCGAAGAAGAAGGCAATGCGGACCTCAAACTGCGCGTTTTCGTGCAGGGCGGCGGCTGCTCGGGCTTTCAATACGGTTTTACGTTCGACGAAGCCGTCAATGAAGACGACACTGTCATGAACAAGAGCGGCGTCCAGTTGCTGATCGATTCGATGAGCTACCAGTATCTGGTGGGCGCTGAGATCGACTACAAGGACGACATCAACGGCGCGCAGTTCGTCATCAAGAACCCGAATGCTACGACCACCTGTGGTTGCGGCTCGTCGTTCTCAGTGTGATGGCCGCTTGATCGACAGTAGGTGAAACGGGGCTTCGGCCCCGTTTTTTGTTTCCGGCATTGAATTCGCCGTCGTGATCAGCGTGGATAAATCGCTCCGAGCACGCGCTCGGCCGACGCGCCCGTCACCGCCGGCAGATTGCCCGGCAGACGCGCTACGCAGCGCATCGCAAGCCAGGCGAACGCCAGCGGCTCGACCTGGCTCGGCGGCACGCCGAGCGCATCGGTCGTCATTACCGGTACGCCGCTGACGCCGCTCTCCTCCAACGCCTGCTGCAAGGCCTTCAGAATCTCCGGATTGCGCGCGCCGCCGCCGCAGACATAGACCGCTCTCGCGTCCGATGCATGCCGTTCGATTTCGCGCGCGACGGTCACCGCGGTAAGCGCGACCAGCGTCGCTTGTACGTCGGCGGGGTCGAGTCCGGCGAACGGCTGCAGCTTCGCATCGAGCCATTCCGCATTGAACAGGTCGCGGCCGGTACTCTTCGGCGGCTGTTGGCTGAAATAGACCTCGTCGAGCAAGGCGTTCAGCAGCGTGCGATCCACCTGCCCGCCCGCCGCGAAATGGCCGTTTTCGTCGAAAGGCTTGCCGAGATGACGCTGCGCCCACTCATCGAGTAGCGCGTTGGCCGGTCCGCAGTCGAAGCCGCGCACGCTGCCGGTCGCGTTCAGAATCGTGATATTGCTGATCCCGCCCAGATTGCAGACCACCCGCGTTTCGTTTTTCGCGCCGAACACCGTGGCGTGAAAAGCCGGCACGAGCGGCGCGCCCTGGCCGCCAGCCGCGACATCGCGACTGCGGAAATCGGCGATTACATCGATATGCATCATTTCCGCGAGCAGCGCTGGGTTATTGATCTGCCGCGTGTAACCCTTTTCCGGCCGATGCCGCACGGTCTGCCCATGCACGCCGATCGCACGCACCTCCGCAGCCGGTACGCGGCTGCCGTGCAACAGTTCATGGCAGCACACCGCGTAACGGGTGGCGAGCGCATTGGCGGCCAGCGCCTCGCGCTCAATTTCGTTGTCTCCCGGTTGCTGGAGCGCGAACAATGCGTCGCGCAGGCCCGCGGCAAAGCCGACAAACGCCTCGGCCAGCACCACGGGCGGTTTCCCTTGAGCGAACCTGACGGCCACGCCATCCACGCCATCCATACTCGTGCCGGACATCAATCCAAAATAGACGCCGTCTGCGGGGTCTTGCGCCACGTTGCTGCTCCTCTCGATGGGTCATTGCGATCCGTTGTAGCAGATTATCGGGCGAAGCGCGGTCGAATATAAAGCGTCGCGACACCGGCGGCACGTCCGAGAGCACAGAAATCGTGCGTTCGCGGGCCGCTTGTGGCGGCGTCAGTGGGCGCGGCGGCGCGCATCTATGGGACAATCTCTTTTTTTCGCGACTTCACGTTTCCAGCATGAGCACCGAGTCCACCAAGCCAAACCCCGCTTCCGCCTTTCCGGTCACCGACGAAGTCCGTCACGCTCTCGCCGTGACCAGGCGCGGTGTCGACGAACTGCTGATCGAAGACGAATTCGCGCAAAAGCTCGCGAGGAGCGCGGCTACGGCCAAGCCGCTGCGTATCAAGCTCGGGCTCGATCCGACCGCGCCGGACATCCACATCGGCCATACGGTCGTGCTGAACAAGATGCGCCAGTTGCAGGATCTCGGCCATACCGTGATCTTCCTGATCGGCGATTTCACGTCGCTGATCGGCGATCCGTCGGGCCGTAATGCCACGCGCCCGCCGCTCACGCGCGAGCAGATCGAATCGAACGCGAAAACGTATTTCGAGCAGGCCGCGCTCGTGCTCGACCGCGACAAGACCGAAATCCGCTACAACAGCGAATGGTCGATGCCGCTCGGCGCCGACGGCATGATCAAGCTCGCGTCGCGCTACACGGTGGCACGGATTCTGGAGCGCGAAGATTTCACCAAGCGTTTTCAGGGCGGCGTGCCGATCTCGATCCACGAGTTCCTGTACCCGCTGATGCAAGGCTACGACTCGGTCGCGTTGAACGCGGACCTCGAACTCGGCGGTACGGACCAGAAGTTCAACTTGCTGGTAGGCCGTGAGTTGCAGAAGCAATATGGCCAGGAACAGCAGTGCATCCTGACGATGCCGCTGCTCGAAGGGCTCGACGGCGTCGAGAAGATGTCGAAGTCGAAGAACAACTACATCGGCATCAGCGAAAAGCCGACCGACATGTTCGGCAAGCTGATGAGCATTTCCGACGTGCTGATGTGGCGTTACTTCGAACTGCTGTCGTTCCGGCCGATGGACGAGATCGCCGGTTTCAAAAAGGAAATCGAAGCGGGCCGCAATCCGCGCGATTTCAAGGTGATGCTCGGCCAGGAAATCGTCGCGCGCTTCCACTCGCAAGCCGATGCCGAACGCGCGCTCGAGGACTTCAACCATCGCGCGAAGGGCGGCGTGCCGGACGATATTCCGACCGTGACGCTCGCGGGCGCGCCGCTCGCGATCGGCCAGTTGCTCAAGCAGGCTAACCTCGTGCCGTCGACCAGCGAAGCGCTGCGCAACATCGAGCAGGGCGGCGTGAAGATCGATGGCGCGACCGTGTCCGACAAGGGCCTGAAAGTCGAAGCCGGCGAGTACGTCGTGCAGGTCGGCAAACGCCGTTTTGCGCGCGTCACGCTGACGGCCTGATGGGCCGAACGCCGTATCCGGAGTCGAGCCGATGATCGCGCTGATCCAACGCGTGCGGCGCGCGGAAGTGCGCGTGGCCGACCGCGTGACCGGCGCGATTGAGGCGGGCCTGCTCGCGCTGGTCTGCGCCGAACGTGGCGACACCGAGGCGGCGGCCGACCGGCTGCTCGCCAAGGTGCTCGGCTATCGCGTCTTCAGCGATGTCGCCGGCAAGATGAATCTCTCCGTGCAAAATCTCGACGGCGCCGGGCGCGCGGGCGGATTGCTGCTCGTGTCGCAATTCACGCTGGCCGCGGACACCAACAGCGGGCTGCGCCCGAGCTTCACGCCGGCCGCGCCGCCGGATGAAGGCAAGCGCCTGTTCGATTATTTCGTCGCGGCAGCGCGGGCGAAACATCCGATCGTCGAAACCGGAGAGTTCGGTGCCGACATGCAGGTGTCGCTCGTCAACGACGGGCCGGTCACGTTCTGGTTGCAGACGAACGCCTGAACTTTGTCCTTCAATGCGCGTCACGGCCCGCGCATCTACCCTCCAGCCGCTTTTTGCGAAAATGGCGGCTGGGGATAACCGGCTAATGGCGCCCACTTTCATTCCATGACTACGCAGATTCTGTTCATCCGGCACGGCGAGACCGACTGGAATCGCATCAAGCGCATTCAAGGTCACATCGACATTCCGCTCGCCACGACGGGGCTGGCTCAGGCGCAACGCCTTGCGCGCCGCATGGCCGACGAGGCGAAGCAGGGCGCTCGGCTCGACGCGATCTACTCGAGCGACCTGCAACGCGCGCAGCAAACCGCTCAGCCGATCGCCGACGCGCTCGGTTTGACGCTGCAGTTGCGCGAAGGTCTGCGCGAGCGTTCTTACGGCGCGTTCCAGGGCCATGACAGCGACGAGATCGCGCTGCGTTTTCCCGATGAATACGCGCACTGGCAAACTCGCGATGCGGGTTTCGCACCGCCGGAGGGCGAGTCGCAACGCGCGCTCTACCATCGCGTGCTGCACGCGATCGAACCGCTGGTCGCCGCGCATCCCGGCGGGCGGATTGCCTGTGTCGCGCATGGCGGCGTGCTCGATTGCGTGCGGCGCTTTGCCTGTGGTCTGCCGCTCGACGCGCCGCGTGATTACCCGCTGCTGAACACGAGCGTGAACGCGGTGGATTTCGACAATGGCAAGGCGACGATCGTGTCGTGGGCGGACGTCGCGCACCTCGACTCGCCGAGCGCGGACGATAGTTTCAAGAAGGTGCCGGAGGCGGCGCGTTGATTGGCGCGGTTCGGCTGGCCGGTGTGCGTTAGCGGGGCTGACTCAGGGCAGGGCGTTTGCTCGCGGTCCGCGTGGTCACGTAGCCGGCATTGGGCGCGGCATTTTGCGCGCGTGTTTCGCGTAACTGGCAATCGGCGCGGCGGATTGCACACATATTCCGCGCGGCTCCAGTCGCTGAAGATTGATAGGCCGCGTTGCGCGGGCTCTGTCACCGTCGCTCGCGTTATTCTGGCTCGCGTATCCCCGCCGCCACGCGACGGCGCGCGCGTTTCGATACGCCATTCACCAGCGCCCAACGGATCATCGGCGCGACCAGACGCACCCCCGGCCTTGCCAGCGCACGGCGAAGCGCCGCATAGCGCTCGAATCCCAACATCGCCTGCGCCCAATCGGGCAGCAGATCGACGCCGGCGTTGAACATCAGCACACCGGCTGGCCGCATCGAAACGCTAGGCGCGGGCGCATCCATCAGAACCTTCACGACTTCACGCGCGCGCTCGCTGGCTACGAGTTCAGGCCGCATCGCGGACAAGTAAGCGTCGATCTCGGCTCGCGAGCGCGGCACGTTCGACGCGCCGAGCATCTCGGCAATGCGCGCGGTTTCCGCGAAGTACTGATCCTGCGAGACAACTGGCAGCGACGGATTCACATAGCGCAAGTGCGCGGTCATGAAACTCGACACTTCGGCGACATGCACCCACCTCAGCAGCGCAGATTCGCTTGCGCGATACGGCCGGCCGTCAGGCGCGACGCCGCTCACGCCGAGATGGATGCGCTTGACACGCTCGACCAGCGCCAGCGCGTCGTGCCGGCTTCCGAACGTAGTACCGGCGATAAAAGTCGCGGTGCGTCGCAGGCGGCCAAGAATGTCGGTGCGAAACGTCGAATGGTCCCACACGCCGGCGAGCGCGAGCGGGTGCAACGCTTGCAGCAATAGCGCGCTGATGCCGCCCGTCATCATCGACGTGAAATCGGCGTGGACTTTCCAGCATACCGAGTCCGGCCCGAACAGGCCGGGGTCGCCCGGAGGGGACGAATAGTCGAGGGTAGGACCGCTGCCAGTTGTCAGATGCGTCACGCCGGCGGCCACTTTCGAGCGCAGCCTGCCGGTGAGAAGTTGCGAAACACCGCGGGATGAGTTGGGCTGCCTGGTTGGGTCGGACATCCTGATCCGGTTTCGTGGGACGTGACGTGTGTCGGCTCAGGTCGCGGCCGAATCCCACAGACCGGGCAGGCCGCTCGACGAATCCGGCGCGGCGAGGCCGAAATGCCGGTACGTAAGCAGTGTGGCGACCCGGCCGCGCGGCGTACGCTGCAGGAAGCCTTGCTGGATCAGATACGGCTCGAGCACGTCTTCAATCGTGTCGCGTTCTTCGCCGATAGCCGCAGCCAGATTGTCGACGCCGACCGGGCCGCCGTCGAACTTGTGCAGGATTGCTTCGAGCAGCTTGCGGTCCATCAGATCGAAGCCGACTGCATCCACGTCGAGCATCTTGAGCGCGGCGTCGGCCACTTGCGCGGTGATGTTGCCGTCGGCCTTTACTTCGGCGAAGTCACGCACGCGCCGCAGCAGGCGGTTCGCGATCCGCGGCGTGCCGCGCGCGCGCTTGGCGATCTCAAACGCGCCGTCCGGGTGGATCTGCGCATGGAGCAGCGACGCCGAACGCGTGACGATGCGCGCCAGTTCCTCAGCGTTATAAAACTCAAGCCGCGCCACGATGCCGAAGCGGTCGCGCAGCGGGTTGGTCAGCATGCCCGCGCGCGTGGTCGCGCCGACCAGCGTGAACGGCTGCAGGTCCAGCTTCACGCTGCGCGCGGCCGGCCCTTCGCCGATCATGATGTCGATCTGATAATCCTCCAGCGCTGGGTACAGAATTTCTTCGACGACCGGCGAGAGCCGGTGGATTTCGTCGATGAACAGCACGTCGTTCGCTTCGAGATTGGTGAGCAGTGCGGCGAGGTCGCCGGCGCGTTCGAGCACCGGTCCGGACGTTTGCCTCAGATTGACGCCCATTTCCCGCGCGATGATGTGCGCGAGCGTGGTTTTGCCGAGGCCCGGCGGCCCGAACAGCAAGACATGGTCGAGCGATTCAGAGCGGCGTTTGGCGGCCTCGATAAAGATTTCCAACTGGCCGCGCACTTTTTCCTGCCCGACATATTCTTCGAGCTGGCGCGGGCGCAACGCGCGTTCGAACGCTTCTTCGTTCGGCGAGACGGGCGTGGCCGCGATGATGCGCTCGGCGGCGAGTTTGTCGGTTTCGATCATGGGCTCATTGTACCGCGCGCCGCCCATTGCGAAACTCGGCCGAATGGCCAGGGTGCGCGGCACGCGGGCTTGTGAGAAGCTTTACCCATCGCGTGCATGTCGAACCCGAGGGTCGAGTGTCAGCCTTTTGACAGCGCCTTCAACGCGAGCTTGATGCCTTCGGAAACGCCGGTGCCGGCCGGCACGTTTTTGACGGCGGCCAGTGCTTCTTTTTCGGAGTAGCCCAATGCGAGCAGTGCGTTCAGGATATCGGAGGCGTGGTCGGATGCCGACGCCGCGCCCGCCATCGCGCCCAGGTCGGCGCCGATCTTGCCCTTCAGTTCGAGGAGCAGCCGCTCTGCCGTTTTCTTGCCGATGCCCGGCACACGCGTGAGACGCGCCGCGTCCTGCATCGTGACGGTCTGCGCGAGTTCGTGCACGCTCATGCCCGACAACACCGCCAGCGCCATGCGCGCGCCGATGCCGGAAATTTTCAGCAGTTCGCGGAAGGTCGAGCGTTCCTCGGCGGTGCCGAAGCCGTACAGCAGATGAGCGTCTTCGCGCACGATCATCTGCGTGAGCAACACGACGCGTTCGCCGGTGGAGGGCAGGTTGTAGAACGTGCTCATCGGCACATCGACTTCGTAACCGACGCCGTTGCAGTCGATGAGCAGATGCGGCGGGTTTTTTTCCAGCAGAACGCCGGCAATGCGACCGATCATGGCGAATTCAATCTCGAGAGAAAGGGCGAGTGTAGCGCAGCGCGTGAGCGCCGAGTGGTCTGCGAGTTATGCGTCATCGCGGTTGGCCCGCGCGAGGCCGACCCATAGACCGAGATCCCTTTTGGCGGGTTCTCATTCCACTCGCCCGGCTGAGCTGCAAATTGTTGGCGGGGCGTCGGCCGTCGTTGCTGCCGCAGTATCTGCTGGGGATGGTGTTGGCGGGATTGGCCCGCCGTCTTGTGCAGACGAGTCGAAATTGATCGGGGCGAGTGCGCGGTGTAAAGCCGTTGCGTACCATCTTGCGTGAGCCGTGAGCCGTGAGCCGTGAGCCGTGAGCCGTGAGCCGTGAGCCGTGAGCCGTGAGCCGTGAGCCGTGAGCCGTGAGCCGTGAGCCGTGAGCCGTGAGCCGTGAGCCGTGAGGCCACGCATGCGCGGTACGAAGGCGGCCAACGGGCCGCGTTCGCCGCACTATCCGACCAAACGTCCGCGCCTCACGCGCAGCCCCTTCTTCGCCAGCGAAGGCGCGATGCCGCCCAGCGTGCTCAGCGTCGTGCCGCCGTGCGCGTGGCAAATCGCCATCCCGAGCGCATCGGCGGCGTCCGTGCCGGGCACGCCGGAGAGATTGAGCAGGCGCACGACCATCTGTTGCATCTGTTCCTTGGTTGCGCGGCCGTAACCCACCACGGCCTGCTTCAATTGCAGGGCGGTGTATTCGGCGACCGGCACGCCGCCCGCAACCAGTCCGCAGATTGCCGCGCCGCGCGCCTGGCCGAGCAGCAAAGTAGATTGCGGGTTCACGTTGACGAACACTTTTTCAATCGCCGACTGATCCGGCGAATGCTGACGGATCAATGTGGAGATGCCTTCGAAGATGGTGCCGAGGCGCGACGGTAGATCGGCGTCGGCGGTTTTGATGACGCCGCTCGCGACATAGCTGAGCGTGTGGCCGGTTTGGTCGATCACGCCAAAACCGGTCACGCGCAGGCCGGGGTCGATGCCGAGAATTCTCATGAGGTGCCGCAGACGCGGTAAAAACCAGGTGCTTGCGATACTACAACACGCGCGCCACGCGGCGGTCGGCGCGTGGCGTTGTCAGCGGAATAAAAACTGCTGTGTGTGCTGCAAGGAGGTATCCGCACATGGAGCGCTATCGGAATCTTAGCGGCGACTCGGGCGTTGTGGCTTATGAAATCGGCGACGACTTCGTCGCGGTCCGCTTCAGGCCGGGCGTAGTGTATTGGTACACCGAGGCGAGCGTCGGCGCACGGCACGTCGCCGCGCTCAAGCGTCTCGCACGATGCGGGCAGGGGCTCAGCACATATATCAGCCAGCACGCGGACGTGAGCGGAGGCTACGCGAGAAAGGAACCGGACGACTGAGCGGTGCGTGAAGCGCGGGACAGACACCGCACAAGCGACACAAGCGACACAAGCGTGACACCAAAGAAAAACGGCCCAGCGGAAAAATCCCGCCAGGCCGTTTCTCTAAAGCTCAAAGCAGCAACCCGGTTTCACCACGAACCAGTCGCCGTCGCTTTACTCCGAATCAATGCCGGAAGTGACGCACGCCGGTCAGCACCATCGCGATGTTGTGCTCGTCCGCCGCGCTGACCACTTCGTCGTCGCGCATCGAGCCGCCCGGCTGGATCACGCAGGTTGCGCCCGCCGCAACCACCACGTCGAGGCCATCGCGGAACGGGAAGAACGCGTCCGACGCCACGGCCGAACCGGCCAGCGTCAAACCGGCGTTCTGCGCCTTGATGCTGGCGATGCGCGCCGAGTCCACGCGGCTCATCTGGCCCGCGCCGACGCCGAGCGTCATGCCGTTGCCGCAGAACACGATGGCGTTCGACTTCACGTACTTCGCCACGCGCCATGCGAACAGCAGATCGTTCATTTCCTTCGGCGTCGGATGACGCTTCGTGACCACGCGCAATTCGCGCGGCTGCACGTTCTTCGAGTCGAGCGATTGCACCAGCAGGCCGCCGCCCACGCGCTTCAGATCGAACGCGTTATGGCCTTCGCCCAGCGCGATTTCCAGCAGACGTACGTTCTGCTTCGCGGCGAACACCTGGCGCGCTTCGGCGCTGAACGACGGCGCGATCAGCACTTCGACGAACTGCTTGGCCACAGCTTGCGCCGCTGCCTCGTCCACTTCGCGGTTAAAGGCGATGATGCCGCCGAACGCCGAGGTCGGGTCGGTTTGGAACGCCTTGGCGTACGCTTCGTTGGCGTCCGCGCCGACTGCCACGCCGCACGGATTCGCGTGCTTGACGATCACGCAGGCCGGCACGTCGAAGGTCTTCACGCATTCCCACGCCGCGTCCGAATCCGCGATGTTGTTGTACGACAGTTCCTTGCCCTGCAACTGGTTGTAGTTCGCCAGTGCGCCGGCCGGCACCGACAGGTCACGGTAGAACGCCGCGCTCTGATGCGGGTTTTCGCCGTAGCGCAGGTCTTGCACCTTGTCGAAGGCCAGGTTGAACGTGGCCGGGTAAGCGTTGCGCGACGAATGTTGGAGCTCGTCGGTCAGGCTCGTCAGGTAGTTCGTGATCGCGCCGTCGTATTGCGCGGTGTGCGCGAACACCTTGGTGGCGAGGCGGAAATTCGTCTTGTACGACACGGCATTGCTGTTCGCGCGCATCTCGTCGAGCACGACCGCGTAGTCGGCCGGATCGACCACCACCGTGACGTCGCGATGGTTCTTCGCGGCCGAACGCAGCATGGTCGGCCCGCCAATGTCGATGTTCTCGATCGCGTCTTCCAGCGAGCATTCTTCTTTCGACACGGTCTGCACGAACGGGTACAGATTGACGACCAGCAGGTCGATGGTCGGAATGTCGTGCTTCTCAAGCGCTGCCATGTGTTCCGGCAGGTCGCGGCGCGCGAGAATGCCGCCGTGCACCTTCGGATGCAGCGTTTTCACGCGCCCGTCCAGCATTTCCGGGAAGCCCGTGTAGTCGGCGACTTCGGTGACGGAGAGACCCGCGTCCGCGAGCAGTTTCGCGGTGCCGCCGGTCGACAGGATCTTGACGCCGAGATCCGACAGCGATTTGGCGAAGTCGACGATGCCGGACTTGTCGGAAACGGAGATGAGCGCTTGCTTGATCATGATGAAGACGAAAAGCCGAAGGGAAACGTGGCAGGGCGCGAGAAACTACAACGAATTACAACGGGCTACAGCAAACCGTGCTGTTGCAGCTTCTTGCGCAGCGTATTGCGGTTGATGCCGAGATACTCGGCGGCCAGCGACTGATTGCCACCGGCCTGCTCGAGCACCACTTCGAGCAGAGGTTTTTCTACGCAGGAAATCACCATGTCGTAGACGTCGTGCGGATTGGAGCCGTCGAGATCCTGGAAATACATCCCCAGGCTGTCGCGGACAGATTGTTCGATATTGTTCTTGCTCATGCTGCCAGTCGGTCGGTTGGGCCCTCGCCCTGGTTGTCGAGCGTTTCGTCGACGTAGACGAGGCGGTCGGAGATCGCCTTTTGTGCGTCGAAGAACTCGTTGACGGCGAGGAGTTGTTCGCGCGTGGTGTCCAGCGTATTCATGCGATGCCGGAACACGTTGGCGCCAGAAAGGCCGCGAGTGTACCAGCCGATGTGCTTACGCGCTGTGCGGACACCGGTAAATTCGCCGTAGAAAGCGTAGTGGTCTTCCAGATGCTCGTTCATCACCTGCTGGATTTCGTCGATGCGCGGCGGCGGCAGCAACTCGCCCGTTTGCAGGAAATGCTCGATCTCGCGGAACAGCCACGGGCGCCCCTGCGCCGCGCGGCCGATCATGATGGCGTCGGCGCCGGTGGCGGCCAATACCTCGCGTGCTTTTTGCGGCGAGGTAATGTCGCCGTTGGCGACCACTGGAATGCGCACGGCCGCTTTCACCGCGGCGATGGTCTCGTATTCGGCGTCGCCGTGATACAGGTCGGCGCGCGTGCGACCGTGCACGGTCAGCATGGAAATGCCGGCCGCCTCAGCCAGACGCGCGACATTCAGCGCGTTCTTGTTCTCGCGATCCCAGCCCGTGCGGATCTTGAGCGTGACGGGCACCGCGTCGGGGCCGACGCCCACCGCGCTGACCACCGCCTCGACGATGCGCTGCACCAGCGGCTCGTTCTGCAGCAGAGCCGACCCTGCCGCCACGTTGCACACCTTCTTGGCCGGGCAGCCCATGTTGATGTCGATGATCTGCGCGCCGTTCGCCACGTTGTAGCGGGCGGCTTCGGCCATCATGGCCGGATCGGCGCCGGCGATCTGCACGGCGATCGGCTCGACCTCGCCCGCGTGGTTGGCGCGGCGCATGGTCTTCTCGCTCTTCCACAACTGCGCGTTCGAGGCGACCATCTCCGACACCGCATAGCCCGCGCCCAGCCGTTTGCACAATTGCCGGAACGGCCGGTCGGTCACGCCGGCCATGGGCGCGACGAACAGGTTATTACGCAGATTGTGGGAGCCGAGAGTGGGCATAACGTGAGACGCGGTGGACGCGCGCGCGGCCGATTGGTCAATTTCTGTCAATCGGAGCGTTCGCGAAATGCGAGAGAAAATCGCTATTTTAGCGTTAACGGATAGCCGGCACCCGACATGTGCCTCTTGTAACCCATTAAATCTTCTATGAAAGTGCGCCGATTCATAGAACCGGCGCGCTTCGCGCAGCACCTTCCGCGCGCAGCGAAAAGGCCGTGCGGCGCGAGCGGGCGGCGCGCCTAGCGGCGCTGTCCGAACATCATTTGCCGTGCCAGCGCGGTTTTCACCGGTGGCAGGAATTCGAGCGCGGTGAGGGCGAGACCGCGCATGATCGCGAGCGGCGCGAAGTCGACGGTGAAAAGGCGCGCGAGCGTGTCGGTGGCGCCGATCGTCATGCGGCGGTCGAGCGCGCGGCGTTGTGCGAAAGTGGCCAGCGCGAGCTGGGTCGGGCCTTCCGCCGACAAGGCGTCGGCGAGCGCGAGCGCGTCGCGCAGACCCAGGTTCAGCCCTTGGCCCGCGACCGGATGCAGCGTCTGCGCCGCGTTGCCGATCGCGACGACGTGGCCGTTCACCAGCGTTTCCACCGCGTTCAGCCCCAATGGGAACGAGGCGCGTCCCTTGATGTGCGTGAAGCGGCCCATGCGGTCGCCGAACGCGGCGCCGAGTTCGCGCAGGAAAGCTTCGTCGGAGAGTTGCGCGCGGCGCGCGGCTTCTTCGGGGGCGCAGCACCAGACGAGCGCGTAGTCGGCGCCGCGCACGCCGCCCATCGGCAGCAAGGCGATCGGACCTTGCGACGTGAAGCGCTCCCACGCCACGTGCGGTTGCGGTGCGGATACGGTCACCGTACCGACGAGCGCGGTCTGGCCGTAGTCGCGGGTGCCGGTTTCGGCGACGCCTCTGCCAGCGCGCCGTGGCGCGCCGCCGTCCCGGCCGGTTCGCTGATCAGCGCTTTTCGCCGCGCTGTTGGCGGCTTGGCTCTCGGCATTGTCCTCGTCGGCGCCGTGGCCGACTTGCCTGTCCGCACTCGTTCTGGCGCCTTTGGCGGCGCGTTTGCCCGCGTCTTTACCCGACTTCTGATCGCCAAACAGACCGCCTTCGGCATTCACCAGAATGCGCGTGCGCAACCGACGCGTGACGCCCGCGGTTTCGATCGGCAGCGTGACGCCGTCGAGTTCCTGCGTCGGCGCCGCAGCGGAGGTCGAGCGGAACCAATGCACCGGGGTGGCGTGCACTGCCTCGGCGAGACCGTGCACGATCGAGCCGTAGCGCAGCACATAGCCGAGCGCCGGCAAACCGTGCTCGCCGTGATCGATCAGCGTGCGGCCGAAGTGGCCGCGCTGCGAGACGTGGATGCGCTGGATCGCGGTGGCGTCGGCGGGCCAGCGCAGCGGCTCCAGGATCATCCGGCTGCCGTGCGACACGGCGATGGCGCGCGGATCGGCGATCGAATCTTCCGGTTCGCGCGCGTCGACGAGCGCGATCTTCAGCGCCCGCGTCGCGCTGCGGCGCGCCAGCCAGCCGGCCAGCGCCAGCCCGACCGGACCGGCGCCGACGATCGTCACGTCGAAATCGAAGGGATGGCCGGCCGCGGCGGGCTTCAGGATCACCGTCGACTGGGAAACGTCGTTCATTGCGAATTACTTCCTTGTTTCGTGGGCCGCGCGGGCTTCCTGCATCAGCGCCTCGATCTCGTCGGCGGCGACCGGCACGTCGCGTGTCATCAGTTCGCAACCGGTCGGCGTGACGATGGCGTCGTCCTCGATGCGGATGCCGATGTTCCAGTAGCGCTCGGGCACGCCTTCGGTCGGCCGGATATACAGGCCGGGCTCGATGGTCAGCGTCATCGACGCCTGCAGCGTGCGCCACGGCAGCGCGCCCGCTTCGTCGCGCGGCGCGCCGCGTTCGCGGTAGTCGCCGACATCGTGCACGTCCATGCCGAGCCAATGGCCGGTGCGGTGCATATAGAAGGGCGCGTAGGCGCGTTCGGCGATCACGTCGGCGACCGAGGCGAACTTCGCGCGCTCGATGATGCCGGTGTCGAGCAAGCCCTGCGACAGCACGCGCACGGCGGCCTGGTGTGGGTCGTCGAAGGTGGCGCCGGCGCGGGTGGCGTCGATCGCTGCCTGCTGCGCGGCCAGCACGATGTCGTACAGCTCGCGCTGCGCCGGCGTGAAGCGGCCGCTCGCGGGGAAGGTGCGGGTGATGTCGGAGGCGTAGCCGTCAAGTTCGCAAGCCGCGTCGATCAGGATCAGGTCGCCGTCCTGGGCAATCGCGTTGCCAGCCGGATAATGCAGCACGCAGGCGTTCGCGCCCGCCGCGACGATCGACGTGTAAGCCGGCGCCTGCGCGCCGAACTTGCGGAACGTATAGAGCAGTTCGGCTTCGAGTTCGTACTCGCGCACGCCGGAGTGGCACGCGGCCATGGCGCGGCGATGCGCCTGCGCGGAAATCTGCCCGGCGCGCCGCATGATGGCGAGTTCGTGTTCGTCCTTGATGAGCCGCATCTCGTCGAGCAGCGGGACGAGATCGCGCGCGGCCGCCGGCGCGGCGACGCCGCCACGGCTCTGCGCCCGCACGGCGTCGAGCCAGCCGCGCACCCGTTCGTCCAGTTGCGCCGAGGCGCCGAGCGCGTAATGCAGCGACGGCTTGTCGGCGAGCAGACGCGGCAGTTGCGTATCGATTTCGCCGACGGCGAACGCGGCGTCGAAACCAAATGCCGCGCGCGCGCCTTCAGGGCCGAAGCGGAAACCTTCCCACGTTTCGCGCTCGACATTTTTCTCGCGGCAAAACAGGACCGAAGCCGGCTCGCCGGGCGCGGCGCTGGCGTCGAGCACCAGCAGCGCTTCCGGTTCGGTGAAACCGGTCAGGTAGTAGAAGTAGCTGTCGTGCCGGTAGGGATAATCGGCGTCCCGATTGCGCAACGCCTCCGGCGCGGTGGGGACGATGGCGACGCCGCCGCCCGCAGCCCGCAGCGCGGCGATTACGCGCTCACGGCGCGTGCGGTAGACGTCGATGGCGATGGTGGGTTCGGTCAGCTGGTTCATCGTGCGATTGTAGCGCCCATGCGCGGAGTTATTTTGCGCGGGATACTGGCGCAAGTGGCGGCGAACGCGCTCGCAACGCTGTTGCAATCCGTCGACAGCAAGTCCCGCGCGGCTCGCGAAGCGTCGGTGTGACGCTCGTGAACGCTCGTGAACGCCGCCAAGCACTTATACTTTCGCCGGATTCAAGAAAAGGCAGATGGTAATGATGAAACTCATCGGTTCGCTCTCCAGCCCCTTCGTGCGCAAAGCGCGGATCGTGCTGGCCGACAAGAAGATCGACTACGAACTGGTGCCTGAGAACGTCTGGGCGCCAGACACCCGCATTCACACCTTCAATCCGCTCGGCAAGGTGCCGTGCCTCGTGATGGAAGATGGCGAAGCGGTGTTCGACTCACGGGTGATCTGTGAATACGTGGATACGCTCTCGCCAGTCGGCAAGTTGATTCCCCAGTCGGGGCGCGAGCGCGTCGAGGTGCGCTGCTGGGAAGCGCTCGCCGACGGCGTGCTGGACGCGGCGGTGCTGATTCGCCTCGAAGGGACGCAGCGCGCGCCGGAGCAGCGCGTGGATGCGTGGGTGGCGCGCCAGCAGCGCAAGATCGACGAAGCCTTGATTGCGATGGGGCAGGGATTGGGCAGCAAGACGTGGTGCGCGGGCAATCGCTACACGCTCGCCGATATCGCGGTGGGTTGCGCATTGGGTTATCTGGATTTCCGCATGCCCGAATTGAACTGGCGCGAGCCGTATCCGAATCTGGATAAACATTTCCAGAAGCTCTCGCTGCGCCAGTCGTTCATTGATACGATGCCGGCCGCCTGAGCAGGCGGCTCATTCGGCGCCGCTTGGCGCTGTTCTGAATAAGCCTTGTCCGAAATGGTGGTCGGTTTGTAAAATAGTGTCATTAAGCTTCCGGAATCAAGAATTGAAGCTTGCGTTCGTGGTAAAAAATGCGCCTGCCCGTCAGGCGCATTTTTTTGTCTGTCGCGTGGCGCAAATGGGTTTATGCAGATTTATGCAATTCAAATTTCCGGCTTCTGTTGCCGGCGATATGAAACCTGTTGCGAACAGGCGGTGCATTAAAAGTGCGTCGCTGAAATCAATAACATCGCAGAGACTTCCACCATGAAATCGTATCGCTTTGCCATTGCCGCTTCCGCCTGCGCTTTATTTGCAGCGTGCTCGAACGTCGGCAACGTTGATCCGTCCGCGCTGATCAAGTCCGGCCAGATGGCCACCCAGGCCGCCACGCTGAGCGATGCCGACGTGCGTGCCTTGACCGACAAGTCGTGTGCGCAACTCGATAGCGAAAACAAGATTGCCGCCGCGAACAGCAAGTACCAGCAGCGCCTGAACAAGATTGCCGCGCAGTTGGGCGACAACATCAACGGCACGCCGGTGAACTACAAGGTGTACATGACCAAGGACGTCAACGCATGGGCCATGGCCAACGGCTGCGTGCGCGTCTACAGCGGTCTGATGGACATGATGAACGACAACGAAGTGCGCGGCGTGGTCGGCCATGAAATGGGCCACGTGGCGCTTGGCCACACGAAAAAGGCGATGCAGGTCGCGTATGCGACTTCGGCGGCGCGTTCGGTGGCGTCGTCGGCGGGTGGCGTGGCGGGCGCGCTGTCCGCTTCGCAACTCGGCGATTTTTCGGAGAAGCTGATTAACGCGCAATTCTCGCAAACGCAGGAAAGCGCAGCCGACGATTATTCGTTCGACTTGCAGAAAAAGAAGAATCTCGATCCGTCGGGATTGGTGACCGCATTCAACAAGCTCTCCGCATTGGATGGCGGTAAGTCGAGTATGTTGAGTTCGCATCCGGCGTCGCCGGCGCGTGCGCAGCATATTCAGCAGCGCATTGCTTCGAATCGGTAAAGTTTGATTTGGGCTAAAACGCGCGCTCGGGGTATTCCGCACGGCGCGCGTTTTTTATTTCCAGTGTTTTGTCTGGCGGCTTGATTCGCGCGCGCCGCTTTCACATAGGCGGTGCGCGCGACCGGTGTGATTTAATCGCGCGGCTTATTGCTTGCCGTTGCGGCGCCGCGTAATGCCCGGCCCGAACGCAAAGCCGAACGCCAGCAGCAGCAACGAAACCGCCAGTACGGTGTTGTTGCCGCTCGTGACATAAGGCGTGCTGCCGGCCGTGCCCTGCACGGTGACATCGAGCGAGCCGATCGTGTACGGCGTCAGGCGTCCGAGCACCTTGCCGTTCGCGTCGATCGCGGCCGTCATGCCGGTGTTGGTCGCGCGCAGCATCGGGCGGCCGGTTTCCAGCGAACGCATGCGCGCGATCTGCAGATGCTGGTCGAGCGCGATGGTGTCGCCGAACCAGGCCAGATTGGTGGAATTGACCAGCACGCCGGCGGGCGTATCGCTTTCGCGAATGGTCCGCGCAATCTCTTCGCCGAAAATGTCCTCGTAGCAGATGTCCACGGCGACCGGCTGGTTATGCACGATGAACGGCTTCTGCACCGGTGCGCCACGGAAAAAATCGCCGAGCGGAATGCTCATCAGGTTGACGAACCAGCGAAAGCCCCACGGCACGAATTCGCCGAACGGCACGAGGTGGTGCTTGTCGTAGCGATACACGTCGCGCGTGCCGGGCGTGACGCCGAACAGGCTGTTCGTATAGTCGATCACCCGGCCTTCCGGCGTGATCGTGCCGCCGATCGCGCCGAACAGGATCGCGCTGCCGGTCGAGTCCGAGAAGTTGCGCACCGCCGACGCGAACGGCGCCGGCAATTGCTGCGCGAGCACCGGAATGGCGGTTTCCGGCGTGACGATCAGATCGGCCGGCTTCGAGGTGATCATCTGCTGATACTGATCGATCGCGGCGCGCATGCCGGATTCCTCGAACTTCATTTCCTGTTTGACGTTGCCTTGCAACAGGCGCACGGTAAGCGGCGCGTTAGCCGGCACGGTCCATTGCACGAGCGGCAGCAGCAGGCCGGCGGCGATCAGCGCCAACGCGATGGCGCCCGGCACGACGACGCGCGCTGCGGCGGGTTTCGCGCCGTTTGTGTTAAGGCGGGTGTCGCCGTTGTTGCGAGGTTTGCGCGAGGACATGAGCGGCAGCAACGCCTGCACGATCAGTGCGGCGGCGAGCGCCAGCATCCAGCCGACGCCATACACACCCGCCACCGGCGCAAAGCCGGCGAACGGGCCGTCCACCTGGGCGTAACCGCTCGCAAGCCACGGAAAACCCGTGAACACCGTGCCGCGCAGCCATTCACCGATCGCCCACGCGCTCGCGAACGCCAGCGCGCCGTGCCAGGTCGGCGAGAAGGGCGTGTCGTCGACTGCTGCGCCATTGCGCGCGTGACCGGCGCAGAACGACCAGATGCCCGCCGCGAGCGCCGGATAAACGGCCAGATACAGCGAAAACAGCACGACCGCCGCGCCGGCGAGCGGCGCGGCCATGCCGCCGTAGAAATGCATGCTGACGTAGAGCCACCACACGCCGGTCACGAAATTGCCGAAGCCGAACGCGCCGCCCGTCAGCGCCGCGCTCTTCCAGCCGGTGCTGCGCGTGAGCCAGGCGAAGAAGAACACGAAGATGGCGAGCTCGAGCCAGCCGCCGTGCGGCGTCGGCGCGAACGAGAGCGTATTGGCCGCGCCGGCGGCCAGCGCGACGAGGTAGTGCCAGCGCGGCAGCGTGCGCCCGCGCGTTTGCTGGGCGGCAGAAGCGCTCACGCCGCGGCGCGAACGGGAAGTCATCGGGTCGGCCATCGTTGCGCGGTCGGCGTGAAAGGTTGAACAGCGGGTTGAAAAGCGTGTGGAGTAAGCGAAGCGGGAACCGGCCGCAACCGGATCAGGTCTGCACGTGCTGCGCTTCGCGCTCGCGCTGGCCGGCGAGCGGATCGCGGCGCACCAGCAGCATGTGAATCTGGCGGGCGTCGCCGCGCAGAATCTCGAAGATCAGATCGTCGAGGCGGACTTTTTCGCCGCGATGCGGCACCCGTCCGAAGTGATGCGTGACGAGTCCGCCGATCGTGTCGACTTCATCGTCCGAGTAGTGCGTGCCGAAGGCCTCGTTGAACTGTTCGATTTCGGTCAGCGCGCGCACGCGGAAACGTCCGTCCGGCGAGGCGATGATATTGCCGCTTTCCTCGTCGAAATCGTATTCGTCTTCGATGTCGCCGACGATCTGTTCCAGCACGTCTTCAATCGTGATCAGGCCGGCCACGCCGCCGTATTCGTCGACCACCACCGCGAGGTGATTGCGATTCACACGGAAGTCGTGCAGCAGCACGTTCAGGCGCTTCGATTCGGGGATGAACACGGCGGGGCGCAGCATGCCGCGCACATCGAACTCTTCTTCGGCGTAGTAGCGCAGCAGGTCTTTGGCCAGCAGCACGCCGATGATGTTGTCGCGGTTGCCCTCATAGACCGGATAGCGCGAGTGCGCTTTTTCCAGCACGTAAGGAATGAATTCGGCGGGATTGTCGGCGATGTTGATCGCGTCCATTTGCGCGCGCGGCACCATGATGTCGCGCGCGCTGAGTTCGGACACCTGGAATACGCCTTCGATCATCGACAGCGAGTCGGCGTCGATCAGGTTGCGCTCGTGGGCGTCCTGCAGAATTTCCAGAAGTTCGGCGCGCGAGTCGGGCTCAGGCGAGATGAAGTCGGTCAGACGCTCGAGAAGTGAGCGTTTTTCCTGCGGTTTGTCGGTTTGGCGTCGACTGGGATACGTGTCGTTCATGGTAGTGCGCCCGGCAAGACTGGGCGCGCTGTTGCAGAGCATTAAGGATACACCAGGCACATGGCAGGACCGTGTCCCGCCCGGCTGGGCGATGAGTGAAGCAGGGGTGAAGCGGCTCCGCCGCAAGGGCGGGCGTGGGTCAATCCTAACTGATTACGCGCGGAAAAGCGTTCCCAGGAAAAAAAGCGCTGCTCGTGGCGGTTATTTCTGGTCTGATTTTCGCGCTGCTTTCAGGTCTGCTTCGCGGCTTTCCTCGCGGCAGCGTTCGAGCAGCGCTTCGAGCGCGCGGTCGGGCATGCCGCTCTCACGCAGCGCATGCACCGTACGGCTGACGTAGTCGAGCGTCGTGCCGTAGCGCCCGGACGCGCAGCCGAACACGGTTTTGACGATGTCGTCGCGCAACTTGCCGGTGTAGCTCGGCACGTCGCGGCGCATTACGAAGGCGAGCGCATCGACGCGTCGGCCGTCGGCGAGCACGCACGGTAGCCACGCGGGACGATACGAACCCATTGCCATCTCGCGGCGCCAGAGCGCTTCGAGGTGTGGCATCGAGCCTTCGGCTGCGAGCCGGAACGCAATGCCGGTGCACGAGCCGCCGCGATCGAGCGCGAGCACGAGACCTGGCTGCTCGGGCGTGCCGCGGTTCACGCGCGACCACAGGTAGAGCCCACGGTGATAACCGTGGACTTTCGAGCGGGTGGCTTCGACGGTGGGCAGGCCGGGATTCCAGATCAGTGAACCATAGCCGAACAGCCAGAGATCGCTCTTGCGGTCCCAGTCGCGCAGCGTGCAGTCGAGCGACGCCCGCAGTTCCTCGTCTGTCAGGAGCCGCGATTCGCCGAGCGTCGGCGGATAGTCCGGGCAGGGCGTTCGGGTGTCGGCTTCGGGGGAAGAGGTGCTCACGATTGGGTTTTGCACGGATTGGACGTTGGCGACGCGTGGATGGTTATCGAAGCCGGCGCCTATTGGTAAGGATCGGGAAAGCCAAGCTTGCCGAGGATTTCCGTTTCGATCGCTTCCATTTCCTCGGCTTCCTCCTCGACTTCGTGGTCGTAGCCCTGGGCATGGAGCGTGCCGTGCACGAGCAGATGCGCGTAGTGCGCGATGAGCGGCTTGCCTTGCTCAACGGCTTCTCTCTCGACCACCGGGCAGCACAGGATCAGGTCGCCCGTTACCGGATCGTCTTCCGATTCGGCATAGGCGAAAGTCAGCACGTTGGTCGAATAATCCTTGCCGCGATAGGTGCGGTTCAGCGTGCGGCCTTCTTCGGCATCGACGAAACGCACCGTCAGTTCGCCGTCCGCGAAGAGCGCCGCCTTGATCCAGCCGGCCACGGTGGCGCGCGATAGCAGCGCCTTGTGTTCCGGCCAGGCCTTGGCGGCGGGGAATTGCAGATTCAACGTCAGTTTCGGGGTGCGGCTCATGCGGTTTCGGTTTGTTGCTTTGGTTGCGGCGGCCGGCGATCAGCGCGAATCCACCGGGCCGGCGGTTTTCTGCGAATGCGCATCGTACGCCTCCACAATTCGCGCGACCAGCGGATGCCGCACCACGTCGGCGCTGGTAAAGCGCGTGAGCGCAATGCCCCGCACGTCGGCCAGCACCTGTTGCGCTTCGATCAGCCCGCTCTTGTGGCCGCGCGGCAAGTCGACCTGGGTCGTGTCGCCGGTAACCACCGCCTTCGAGCCGAAGCCGATCCGCGTGAGGAACATCTTCATCTGTTCGGGCGTGGTGTTCTGCGCCTCGTCGAGGATGATGAACGCGTGGTTCAACGTGCGGCCGCGCATGTACGCAAGCGGCGCGATTTCGATCATCTGCCGCTCGAACATCTTGGCGGTCTTGTCGAAACCGAGCAGGTCGTACAGCGCGTCGTACAAAGGACGCAGGTACGGATCGACCTTTTGCGCCAGATCGCCCGGCAGGAAGCCGAGACGCTCGCCTGCTTCGACCGCCGGACGGGTCAGCACGATGCGCTTGACCTGATCGCGTTCGAGCGCATCCACTGCGCAAGCCACCGCGAGATAGGTCTTGCCGGTGCCGGCTGGACCGATGCCGAAGGTCACGTCGTGCGAAATGATCTGCTTCAGGTAGTCGCGCTGCGCCGGCGTGCGGCCGCGCAAATCCGCGCGCCGCGTGTACAGCTTCGGGCCGAGTTCTTCGAGATCGTCGTCGCCGGCGTCCGCGGGCTGGTCGAACGGATGATCCGGATTGCCGGGGAAACGCGCGTCGCCCGTTGCATCGCTGTGACCATTGCCGTTGCCGTTCGTGCGATGGCGCGCCGGGTGGCGCACTTCGACCAGCGCGAGCTGGATGTCGTCGACCGACAGCGGCTCGCGGGCATTGTTGTAGAAGTTCTCGAGCGCGGTGAGCGCGAGTTTCGCGCCGCGCCCGCGAATCGTGATGCGGTGGCCACGGCGTTGCAGCGTCACGTCGAGCGCCTGCTCGATCTGGCGCAGATTTTCGTCGAGCGGGCCGCAGAGGTTGGCGAGCCGCGCGTTGTCTTCGCGCGGTGCGGTGAATTCCAGATGCTGCTGAGTGGTCTTCAAGGCGGTGGTTCGATCCTGTCGGTTTCGATACGCTTAGTGGGTCGTGGCCGGGGCGTCGTCATGAACCAGCACGAGCTCGCCACGTAGCGAATGTGGGTACGCATGGACGATTTTCACGTCGACCATCTGGCCGATCAGCCTTGCGTGCGATGCCACCGGCGCTGGGAAATTCACCACGCGGTTGTTCTCGGTGCGGCCGGCGAGTTCATTCGGATCCTTGCGGGCCGGGCGCTCAACCAGAATACGCTCGATCTTGCCGACCATCGAATCGCTGATGCGCTGCACGTTTTCCTCGATGGTGGCCTGCAAATGTTGCAGACGCTTGAGCTTCACTTCACGCGGCGTGTCGTCGTGCAGATTCGCGGCGGGCGTGCCGGGGCGCGGACTGTAGATGAACGAGAAGCTGGTGTCGTACTTCATCTCGTGCACGAGCGCCATCATCTTGTCGAAGTCTTCTTCCGTCTCGCCGGGGAAGCCGACGATCATGTCCGTGGAGAGCGACAGATCGGGGCGGATCGCGCGCAGCTTGCGGATCACGGACTTGTATTCGAGCACCGTGTAGCCACGCTTCATCGCCATCAGGATACGGTCCGAGCCGTGCTGCACCGGCAGATGCAGGTGGCTGACGAGCTTCGGCACCTTCGCGTAGGTGTCGATCAGGCGCTGCGTGAATTCCTTCGGATGCGACGTGGTGTAGCGAATCCGTTCGATGCCCGGAATATCCGCGACGTATTCGATCAGCTGAGCGAAGTCGGCGATTTCCGTCGAACCCAGTGTGAGGCCGGCGCGATAGGCGTTCACGTTCTGGCCGAGCAGCGTGACTTCACGCACGCCCTGGTCGGCGAGGCCGGCAATTTCGGTCAGCACGTCGTCCAGCGGACGCGACACTTCTTCACCGCGCGTGTACGGCACGACGCAATAGCTGCAGTACTTGCTGCAGCCTTCCATGATCGACACGAACGCGCTCGGGCCGTCCACGCGAGCCGGCGGAAGGTGATCGAACTTTTCGATTTCCGGGAACGAGATGTCCACTTGCGCGCGGCCGCTTTCGCGGCGCTTGTCGATCATTTGCGGCAGGCGGTGCAGCGTTTGCGGACCGAACACCAGATCGACATACGGCGCGCGCGACACGATGGCCGCGCCTTCCTGGCTCGCCACGCAACCACCCACGCCGATGATCAGATTGGGATTCGCTTCCTTCAGCTCGCGCACGCGGCCGAGGTCGGAGAACACTTTTTCCTGCGCCTTTTCGCGCACCGAGCACGTGTTGAACAGAATGACGTCCGCGTCTTCCGGTGTGTCGGTCTTGACGAGTCCTTCAGCTGCGCCGAGTACGTCGACCATCTTGTCGGAGTCGTACTCGTTCATCTGGCAGCCAAAGGTCTTTACATAAACTTTCTTGGTCATCGAATTTCGCCGGTCGCAGTGGTTAACCTGGGGGCGTCGTTTAAGGGGTGAACAGGGCGAAACGTGCGAGCGGGCCGCGGAGCGGCGCTTCTGGCCACTGTGGGCAACTATCGGGGCACGTTTGCAGCGTAGCTCAATATTATAGCCCTTCGCGCGATGCGGTTTCCCCGGCCGCCTGGCCGCGCGGCCGCTCCGGCGGCAAGCCCAGCAGACCTTCCAGTTCGTCCGATACCTGCGCGAAACGCTCGCTCAGGAAATCCAGCAGCACGCGCACACGCGGCGCCATGAAGCGATTGCGATGGTAGAGCGCGTGCAGCGGCGCGTCCGGATAGCGCCATTCCGGCAGCAGGATTTTCAGGCCGTCGGCGCGCAGATCTGCTTCCACATCCCACATCGACTTGATCGCGATGCCGTAACCGCGCAGTGCCCATTCGCGGGCGACGGCGCCGTCGTTGGTCTCGCGGGCGGCTTCGAACGGCACGGTGTAGTGCTGCACCTCGTCGCCGCGCGTGAAGCGCCACTCGTTCGCCAGCCCGGAGGCGGTGGCGAGCACGATGCAGTCGAAATTCGCCAGATCGTGCGGATCCTTCGGCTCGCCCTTGCGCGCGATGTAGTCCGGCGACGCGCACAGCACGCGCCGGTTTGGCGCCAGCTTGCGGGCGACCAGCGAACTGTCCTGCGGCACGCCGAAGCGGATCGCCAGATCGATGTCCTCCTGCACCAGATTCGACAGCGAGTCCGACAGCGTGAGCGCGAAGGTGACTTCCGGATACAGCGCGTTGAATTCGTCGAGCCAGTGCATCAGCAGATTGCGGCCGAAATCCGAGGTCGCCGAGACCCGCACCTTGCCGCGCACGACGCCCTGGCCTGCTTGCAGGGCGGCTTCGGCGTCGTCGAGCGATTGCAGCGCCTGACGGCAGCAATTCAGGTACAGGCGGCCTTCGTCGGTGAGCCTGAGTTGGCGGGTGGTGCGCTCGAACAAGCGCGCTTTCAGGCCGGCTTCGAGTTTGGCAAGGCGCGCGCTGGCGGCGGCCGGCGTCAGGCCCATCTTGCGGCCCGCCGCCGACAGGCTGCCCTGCTGCGCCGCTTCGACGAAGAGGCGGATGTCACCGAGGTTGTCCATGGCGGATCTTTCAAATGAGATTTGAAAATGCTTCAAATGCTACGCCAATTATCAAATCGACGCGGAGCCATGACAATGCGCTCACGGAAAACCCTGATGCGGCCCACGCCATGCAACTCGACCACGCGACGATCGTCACCGCCGACCTCGATTCCGCCCGACATTTTTTCGTCGATGTCGCCGGGCTGACCGAGGGCTCGCGGCCGCCGTTTTCAATCGGCGGCTACTGGCTGTACGCGAACGGCCGCCCGCTGATCCATCTGATCGACGCGACGGTGCCCGCCGCGACGGGTCGGACGGCGCCGCGCATCGATCACATCGCGTTCCGGCTGGAGAGCGCCGCCGAATGGCAGGCGCTGCTCGGTCGCCTGCATGCGCACGGCGTCGACTATCAAACCGCCTACGTGCCGCAGATGGGGCCGCACGAGGCGCAGGCGCAACTGTTCGTGGCGCTCGCGCCGGGCGTCGTCGTCGAATTCGTGACGGCGCTGCATCACGCTCAACCTTAAATCCTGGAGAAGAAGAATGCCCATTCCACTATTGGCGCTGGCGATCAGCGCCTTCGCGATCGGCACGACCGAATTCGTCATCATGGGCCTGCTGCCCGAGGTCGCGCACGATCTGGCGGTGTCGATTCCGTCGGCGGGTTTGCTGGTGAGCGGCTACGCGCTCGGCGTCGCGGTCGGCGCGCCGCTGCTGGCGGTGGTGACCAGCAAGATGCCGCGCAAACTGGCGCTGCAGTTGCTGATGGGCGTGTTCATCGTCGGCAATACGCTGTGCGCGATCGCGTCCAGCTATTCCCTGCTGATGATCGCGCGCGTGGTGACGTCGTTCGCGCACGGTTCGTTCTTCGGCATCGGCGCCGTGGTGGCGGCTTCGCTCGTGCCGGCCGACAAGCGCGCCAGCGCGATTGCGCTCATGTTCACCGGCCTGACGCTGGCGAACGTGCTCGGCGTGCCGTTCGGCACCTTCGTCGGCCAGGAGTTCGGCTGGCGCGCGGCGTTCTGGATCGTCAGCGCGTTCGGCGTGCTCTCGCTCGCGGGCGTCACGGCGCTGGTGCCGAATCGTCATGACGCCGGCCCGGTCGGCCTCGGTCACGAAGTGCGCGTGTTGAAGGACCCGCAAGTCTGGACCGCGCTCGCGATGACGGTGCTCGGCTTCGGCGGCGTGTTCGTCGTGTTCACCTACATCGCGCCGATTCTGGAGCAGGTAAGCGGCTTCTCGCCGCGCGGCGTCACGCTGATTCTGGTGTTGTTCGGCGTGGGCCTGACGATCGGCAATACGGTCGGCGGCAAGCTGGCGGACCGTGCGTTGATGCCTTCGCTGATGGGCATTCTGGTCGCGCTCGCGGTCGTGATGGCGATCTTCGCGCGCACCAGCCATTCGCAGGTGGCCGCGGCGGTCACTATCTTCGCGTGGGGCATTGCTGCGTTCGCCACCGTGCCGCCGTTGCAGATGCGCGTGGTCGAGAAGGCGGCTGCGGCGCCGAATCTGGCTTCGACGTTGAACATCGGCGCGTTCAATGTCGGCAATGCGGGCGGCGCGTGGCTCGGCGGTCTGGTGATCAATCACGGCCATTCGCTCGATACCTTGCCGTGGGTGGCGGCCGCGGTCAGCGTGGCGGCGTTGTTGCTGACGTGGTTCGCGGCGCGTATGGATGCGCCGGCGGCGACGGTGGCGCAGGGGGCGTGAGGACGCATGGCCGTGAACCGGCCGCGCCTGCGCCCTTATGAAAAATTCGCACAAGCATTGCGGAAAACCTCCTCCGCAATGCTGATAACAGTGTGAAGATAACTTCGTTGGGCACGGCGGGGCGCGATGCTATCTTGCTTCCACTAACCGCTTGCCCGCCGTCTGGCGGCGCTCCTGGAGGCAATCATGCATTCCCCGCTTGCGCTGGTACGCGATCCCACGGCTGACACCGATGCGTTGCCGCGTGCCGCCGATCCCTTCGATGCACTCGAACATCTGGTCGGCGTGAATCTCGCCCGTTTGCGCGCCGAGCGGCAATTGTCGCTCGACGCTTTGGCCCGCGCGTCCGGCGTGTCGCGTGCGATGCTCGCGCAGATCGAGTCGGCGCGCAGCGTGCCGTCCATCAAGGTGCTGTGCAAAGTAGCCGCTGCGTTGAAAGTGTCGGTGGCCGCCTTTTTGCGGCGTCACGCGACCAACGGCTTCGAGCATTTGCCGGCGGAGCGCTCGTCGCGCGTCGTCAGTTCGAATGGACGTTATTCGGCCAGGCCGCTTTATCCCGACACCGAGCCGACCGCCGCCGAGTTTCACGAGCTGCGTATCGCGCCGTTGCATACCGAAGCCGGCACACGCCGCGCACCGGGCACGACGGTGAATCTGGTGGTGAGCGAAGGCACGCTGGAAGTCAGCGTGCACGATCAACGCCAGTTGCTCGCCACCGGCGACGCGATCGTGTTCGACGCCGACCAGCCGCATAGCCTGCGCAATCCCGGCGACACGGAAGCGCGCGCGTTTCGTGTGACGCTGAAGGCGGAGACGCCGCCGCGCTGGGACGTGCCCGCCCACCACGAGCCGGCGCGCGAGGCCGCACCGGTTTGATCTGCATCTTTTACGGACGGATGTGCCTGAAATCGGTGATTTCCGTCTGACCAGTAGGGTTGCGCTGCACGTGCGGCGCGACTGTTGTATGCTCTGCCAGCCGGTTGATCCGGCAATCAGTGCGTCTTCAGGGCGGGGTGAAATTCCCCACCGGCGGTATGCCGGCAGCGCGAAAGCGTGAGCCGGTGAGCCCGCGAGCGCCCGCGTCGTACGGCCTTCCGAACAGGAAAGGTCGACACGGGGTCAGCAGATCTGGTGAGAAGCCAGAGCCGACGGTCAGAGTCCGGATGGAAGAAGATGTGCAGATAGTCATGTTCGTTTCCGTGGCGCCGCTTGCAGGTTCGGGCGGTGCGCGAGCGTCGCTTTGCGCGGCGTTCAACGGCGCGTCTTTGTCTGTTTGCAATGCCCTGAAACGTTTCTCGCCCAACTTTTGCGATGAGCGTTTCATTCATGACCTTTGCTACTTTTCCTGCTCCGTCGACGATTGCGGATAGCGCATTCCTCGATCTTCCGCTGCTCGACACCGAAGCCGTTCCGCCGCGTATCGCCGCCGCGTTGCAAGCCATGCGCGATGGCCGCGCTGTCGTTCTGCAAGACGACCACGATCGCGAGAACGAAGCCGATCTGATCGTGTCCGCCGAGCGTCTGTCCGTCGAAACCATGGCGTTGCTGATCCGCGAATGCAGCGGCATCGTGTGCCTGTGCCTGCCCGACGAAAAGATCCGCGCGCTCGAACTGCCGCCAATGGCCGTCAACAACGAAAGCCGTCACGGCACCGCGTTCACGGTCTCGATCGAAGCACGCGACGGCGTGACCACCGGCGTGTCCGCGCTCGATCGCGTGACGACGATTCGCGCCGCGATTGCCGATACGGCTAAGCCCGCCGATATCGTGCGTCCAGGTCATGTGTTCCCGTTGCGCGCGCAACCCGGCGGTGTGCTGGCACGTCGTGGCCACACCGAAGGTACGGTCGACCTCGCGATTCTCGCGGGTCTGAAGCCGGCCGGCGTGCTGTGCGAACTGATGAACCCGGACGGCACGATGACGCGCGGCGCGGATGTGGAGCGCTTCGCTGCGCAACACAATCTGCCGATGCTGACCATCGCCGAGCTGGTGGAGTTTCGTCAGGCGCTGGCGCAGGCGCGCGAATGCGTGGCTGACGAGGCGTGATGCGAGGCGAGTGCGAACGCGTGGCATGACGCGTGCACTCGCGTGCAGTGATGATGTGAAAAAGCCGGCTTGCGCAGCCGGCTTTTCTTTTTTGGGCGCGAACGGCAACGATTGCTGTCGTTGAATTCGCCGCGCACACCGGAATTCCAGTCACTTTTTCTATTGCCGCGAACGGCCGCGGTTGTATGTCGTCAAATCCGCTGCGCACACGGGCAATGCAGCCGGCTTTCCGGATGCCGCGAACGCCTACGACTGCACGTCGCCGAACTCGCCACGCACGCCCGCTTCGACCAACGCGGGCAATTCATCCATGTGCTGCATGATCCGCGTCATGCCCATCTTGCGCAGCGCGTCCGCATAGCCATCGGGAATGTGGCTCGCGCCGACGAAAGCGATTGTCTTCATCCCCGCCGCGCGCGCGGCATTCAAACCTGCCACGCTGTCTTCCACCACCACACATCGTGATGGCTGCACGCCCAGCGTTTTCGCGGCGAACAGATACACATCGGGGTAAGGCTTCGGCCGCGCCACTTGTTCCGCGCTGAAAATGCGCTCGCCGAAAATCTGCTGCAAACCCGCGCGCCGCACCGACGCGTTCACGCGCTTCATGCGGCTGTTCGATACGACGGCGGCCGGCAGGGTGACGCGTTGCAAGGCATCGCGCACGCCGTTGATCGGGCTGAGCGAAGCCGCGAGCTCCAGCTCGACGTTGTGTTCGATGGTGTCGAAAAAGTTCGCGGGCAGCGTGATGTCGAATGACTTCTCGATGCTTTCGAGAAAGCGCGACGTTTGCTGACCAAAAGCCGTTTTGACGATGGGTTCGAAGTCGAGGCCGGGGAAGGTCGCGGTCAGTGTTTCGAGCATCACGCGGTCAGCGATGATTTCGCTGTCGACGAGCACGCCGTCGCAGTCACAGATGAGGTGGTCGATCATGCCTGAAAACGAAAAACTAGGCGCATGGGCAAGCCTATGCGCGGAGAGTGAAAGCGTCATGATACGTGCTTTGGCGCCGGTTGCGCGGCGCCGCCGCTTTCCGTGACTCCTTCTCAGGCGCACCGCGATGTACGCCTGAGGCGAGTTCCACACACGCGGCCAGATCAGCGCACGTGCAGGTAAAGATACAGACACGCTGCCGCCGCGCCGCCCAGCAGCGGACCACAAACCGGAATCCACGCATAGTGCCAGTCGCTATCGCGCTTGCCCGGAATCGGCAGCAGCGCGTGCATCAAACGCGGCGACAGATCGCGCGCGGGACTCATCGCGTAACCGGTCGGGCCGCCGAGCGAGATGCCGATGCCGAGAACCAGCAGGCCGACCGGCAGCGCGTCGAGCGCGCCGAGACCGACTTGTGGCGAAGCGAGATACAGCACGCCCAGAATCAGCACGAACGTGGCGATCATTTCCGTGACCAAGTTATGCGGCACGCTGCGAATCGCGGGCGACGTGCAGAACACACCGAGTTTCACGTCGGCATCGCCTTCTTTTGCGAAGTGCTGGCGGTACGCCATCCACACGAGCAGCGCGCCGGCCATGCCGCCGAGCATTTGCGCCGTCACATAGCCGGGCACTTTGGCCCAGGCGAATTTGCCGGCCAACGCGAGGCTGATGGTCACGACGGGATTCAGATGAGCGCCGCTGAACGACGCGGTGACGTACACGGCGATGAACACGGCCATCGCCCAGCCCATGACGATCACGATCAGGTCCGCGCCTTTGCCCTTGGTTCGCGCGAGCAGCACGTTGGCGACGGCGCCGTCGCCGAGCAGCACCACGAGCGCCGTGCCGATGAATTCAGCAATATAAGGGGACATCGTTTGTTATCCGAAATAACGTTATTAGGGAAGCCGCGGGATAAGCGGCTTCTTTATTGTCGAAAGAGAAGTGGTGAAAGACGCGCTCAGGGCGTATCGGCCCAGGCCTTCGCGGCGCGAATCGCGCGCTGCCAGCCGTCGAGGCATTCCCTGACTTCGGCATGCGGCAGGGCGGGTGTAAAGCGGCGGTCGAGCTTCCACTGGCTTTGCAGTTCGTCGACGTCTTTCCAGTAACCGACCGCGAGTCCGGCCAGATAAGCCGCGCCCAACGCGGTCGTTTCCGCCACCTTGGGGCGCACTGCGTCGACGCCAAGAATGTCCGCCTGGAATTGCATCAGCAGATTATTCGCGCAGGCGCCGCCGTCCACGCGCAATTCGCCGATGCGAATGCCGGAGTCGGCTTCCATCGCCTTCAACACGTCGAGCGCCTGATAGGCGATCGAGTCGAGCGCGGCGCGCGCGATATGCGCCGAGGTCGTGCCGCGTGTCACGCCGAACAGCGTGCCGCGAGCACGCGCATTCCAATGCGGCGCGCCGAGGCCGGCGAAGGCAGGCACCAGATACACGCCGTCGGAGTGGGACACGCTGCGCGCCAGCGTTTCGATTTCAGCGGCGTTCTTGATGATGCCGAGGCCGTCGCGCAGCCATTGCACCACCGCGCCGCCAATGAAGATGCTGCCTTCGAGCGCGTAATTGATCTGCTCGCCGATCTGCCACGCAATCGTGGTGACGAGATTGTTCTTCGATTCGATCGGCTTGTCGCCGGTGTTCATCACGAGGAAGCAGCCGGTGCCGTAGGTGTTCTTCACCATGCCCGACTCCGTGCACATCTGGCCGAAGAGGGCGGCGTGCTGATCGCCGGCGATGCCCGCGAGCGGAATCTTCGAAGCGAACACGGTGGTCTTGGTCGGCCCGTACACTTCCGACGAAGGCCGCACTTCCGGCAGCATGCTGCGCGGAATGTCGAGCGCTTCGAGCAGTTCGTCGTCCCACTTCAGCGAGTGGATGTTGAAGAGCATCGTGCGCGACGCGTTGGTGACGTCGGTGACATGCAGGCCGCCTTTGGTGAAATTCCACACCAGCCAGCTATCGACGGTGCCGAACGCGAGACGCCCGTGTTTGGCTTTTTCGCGCGCGCCTTCGACGTTGTCGAGAATCCAGCGGATCTTGGTCGCGGAGAAGTACGAATCGATCGGCAGACCGGTTTTGGCGCGGACTTTTTCCTCAAGGCCCTGTTCCTTCAACTGGTCGCAGAAGTCGGCGGTGCGGCGGTCCTGCCAGACGATCGCGTTATAGATCGGATGGCCGGTTTCGCGATCCCAAACAATGGTGGTTTCGCGCTGATTGGTGATGCCGATCGCGGCGATCGAGGCGCCATTCATGCCGGCGCGCGTCACGGCTTCGGCGGCGACGCCCGCCTGGGTCGACCAGATTTCCTGCGGATCGTGTTCGACCCAGCCCGGACGCGGATAGATTTGCTCGAACTCCTTCTGAGCGGTCGACACGATATTGCCGAGCCGGTCGAACAGCATCGCGCGGGAGCTGGTGGTGCCTTGGTCAAGCGCGAGGATGTACTGGTCCTGCATTGTCTCTTCTCCATGCGTTTTATGAATCGCCGGACGGATAGCCGGCGACGGGAACGGCTTGTAGTTTTAAGCGGGCCGCAACTCGTGTGACGGTGCGGCCCGGCCTGGTCCAGCCGAGAGGTGAATCGATCCGGTTCGTTCGGAAGCAGCGCGCGCCGCGTGGCGATGTCTGACTATGCGCTCTGTCGCTCGGGTTCGCGAGCGAACCACGCGTCGATATCGCGTGTGATCGAATCGAGCGTGCCGGGTTCGACGTGCAGGCCGAGTTTCGAACGGC
Organism: Paraburkholderia sp. FT54; assembly: GCF_031585635.1. Taxonomy (NCBI): domain Bacteria; kingdom Pseudomonadati; phylum Pseudomonadota; class Betaproteobacteria; order Burkholderiales; family Burkholderiaceae; genus Paraburkholderia; species Paraburkholderia sp. FT54. The sequence continues at coordinate 662,744 of NZ_CP134195.1, forward strand.
GCCACAGCACGTCCTGCGCGCTGCGCGCCCATTCGGTGTCGCGCAGGTAAGTCAGTTCCGCTTCGTACAGGCCTGGCGCGAAGGCGCGGCCGAGATCCGCCACGGAACGCGCGTTGCCGACCACATGCTTGACGCGCGTGCCGTAGGCTCGCGCAAGGCGGTACGCCAGAGCGGCCGGCAGCCAGGCATGCTGCTGCTCGAATTCGCTGAGAAAACGCTCGAAGTTGGCGTTCGGAATGTCGCCGCCGGGCAACGGCGCGCCGGCCGTCCACGAAGACGCGCCGTGGTGCAGCGCATCCGCGAGTTTGTCGACGGCTTCTTCCGCGAGTTTGCGGAAGGTCGTGATCTTGCCGCCGAACACCGACAGCAGCGGCGCTTCGCCTGCGGGCGCGTCGAGTTCGAGCGAGTAGTCGCGCGTGACCGCTGAGGGGTTGTCCGCGCCTTCTTCTTCGAGCAGCGGACGCACGCCCGAATAAGTCCAGCGCACGTCGGCCGGCGCGATCTTCTGCTTGAAATAACGATTGATCGAGTCGCACAGGTACTGCGTTTCTTCGGCGTTGATCGCCACTTGCGACGGGTCGCCGCGATATTCGATATCCGTCGTGCCGATCAGCGTGTAGTCGTGTTCGTACGGAATGGCGAAGATGATGCGCTTGTCGGGATTCTGGAAGATGTACGCGTGGTCGTGATCGAACAGACGCCGCGTGACGATGTGGCTGCCTTTCACCAGCCGCACGCTGTGTGACGCGGCGCGGCCGAGCGCGCCTTGCAGCAGTTCGCCGACCCACGGGCCCGCGGCGTTCGCAATCGAGGCGGCGCGCACGTCCAGAATCGTGCCGTCCGCACGCTTGAGTTGCGCGCGCCATTCACCGCCCGCGCGCACGGCGCTCAGCAGTTTCGTGCGCGTGAGAATTTTCGCGCCGTGCTCCTGGGCATCCAGCGCGTTTAACACGACCAGACGCGCGTCGTTGACCCAGCCGTCCGAGTACACGAAGCCGCGCTTGATCGAATCGATCAGCGGCGCGCCCGCCGCATGATTGCGCATCACGATGCCGCGCGAACCGGGCAGCAGTTCGCGTTTGGCGAGATGGTCGTACAGAAAGAGGCCGGCGCGGATCAGCCACGCCGGGCGCAGATCGGGCATGTGCGGCATCACGAAGCGCAGCGGCCACATGATGTGCGGCGCGGCGCGCAGCAGCGTTTCGCGCTCCTGCAGCGCTTTGCGCACCAGGCCGAACTCGCGATATTCCAGATAGCGCAGACCGCCGTGAATCAGCTTCGTGCTGGCCGACGACGTGTGCGCCGCCAGATCGTCCTGTTCGCAGAGCAGCACCGACAGGCCGCGGCCCGCCGCATCGCGAGCGATGCCTGCGCCGTTGATCCCGCCGCCCACGACGAGCAAATCGTATCTCGAGCCTTGCGTCACCTGCTGTGTCCCCTGCGTCATATCTGAAAGGCGTTGGAAACTCTATCGAAGCAATAGTGTTCGTTTTCGAACTTTAATGAACATATTCGAAAAAGTAAAGTTCGCTTTGTCTGGACGACCTTCTAGCGATCCATCGGGTAGTGGCGCAACGCGCGGCCACGGACGATACTCTCGGCAGCAGCCATTTCGAGGTGAACTCATGCGTGGACTTTTGATGATCGGTGCCGCTACGCTTCTCGCGGGATGTGTCAGCTCGCCGAGCCTGAGCGGAACGATGGGTGCGCCATCGTTCGTGGCGTTGCAGCAGATGTGCAGTGCCCAGCCGGTCGACTACGGCAACGACGCGCAAGGCGTCTACGCAGCGATGTTCGACGCGTACGTGGCGAACCGGCACGGAAAGTTGTCGAAGGACGATTTCTGCGCGTTTCAGACGTCGATCGCGCAGCGTTACGCGAGTCAGGGCGCGAGCACCGATCCGCAACTGCGTAATCAGTGGGTGACGTTCTTCACCGACCAGCGGGCCAAGGCGTTGAGCTGGCGCTCGGCCGTCGATCCGACCTTGCGCAACGGGTGAGGCCGGGTTGGCCGGCTTCGTCGAGGCCGCTGGTCCGCTGGTTGCCTATTGCCGAACCGAGACCCGCGCGGTCGGTGCTAGCCGCGCTGCGGCTGCGCGCCGCGCCACAGCATGCGGCGAATCTGCGCGAACACGGCTTCGCGCGTCAGTGCGTTGCCGGCGTCGGCGGATTGCTGCGCCTGTGGCAACGGCAACTGATTGGCCAGCGCCAGCATGGTGAAGCCATGCAGACTCGCCCAATACGCGTAACCAATCAGTTGCGGATCGCCTTCCAGAATGCCCGCTGCGACCAGCTGCTCGAAGTGCTCACCGAGCATGCGCCACGCGCGCTGTGAAGCGCTGGCGAGTTCCGGATAGACGCCTGCCTGCTGAGCCAGATCGAACATCAGCCGATAGGCGTGCGGTTCGTCGAATGCGAACGCCACGTAGGCGTCGCTCACCACGGAGTGATCCGTGCCGGCGGCGGTCTTCGCGGCCGCTTCGAGGCGCGCCGCAAAGCGATTGAACGCCGCGGCGCGCACCATCGCGAGAATCTCGTCCTTGTCGCGGAAGTAGCGATAGGGCGTCATCGCGCTGCAACCCAACTCCTTGGCCAGTTCACGCATCGTCACACCCTGTGCGCCACGCGTGGCGAACGCGTTCTCGGCCACGCGCCGCATGGCCTCGCGGAATTGCTGGACGTCGTCGGGGGAGAGGGTTTTGGGCATGCGCGAAGGCTGAAAGTCCGTCGCGTCAATTTACTGTGTAAATGATTTGGGCACAATCAAGCGGACGCCAGGTGGCGTCCTGCTTTTCGAACGAAGAGAGAGATTTCAAAGTAGTGAGGGCGCGCACAATCAAAGCGCGGCGCACCCGCTGTCACAGCGCCGGACGTCGCCTGCCCGTCCGGCCGCGAGACACAATGAAACCATGGGAAAACTAGGAAAGACGCTTGATCGCCCGCAATGCGCTATCGCCGCTTTCAGTCACGCGCCATTGTTCGTTGCCCGACGCGAGCCGTTCGAGTTGCACCAATTGGCGTTCCAGAAGGGCGTCGAGTTCTTCTCGCTCCATGTCGACCTGATTGGGAGCGTCTTTGACGAGCAACAACGTGGCGAATTCATGCGGACTCAGCATCGTTCTCTCCATGTCAAGCAAACGCGGACGGCCTTGTGGGCGACTGGCTCAAACCAGTGAGTCCGCAGAGGATCAAGCGGGAGGTACGGCTTCACGCGACAGTTTCACGTACCGGCTCTACGCAGAATGCGGAACGTACGCCGGGGAACTGGAGTGTAGTCAACCGCACGTTAAACACCAAATCCGCCCCAGTAAATTCTCCCTTTGACAATTGGGCGCCTCATCGGCGGTTGGCAGCCGCGGCCAGATCCTTGATTTCACTCGAAGTTTTGCGTGCGCTGCAACATGGCGGAGAACGCCTGGCATTACTCGGCGATATACACCTGGCAGTTGGCGGCTGTGAGCGTTTCGGTCATCTCGGCGGGCGGTGCGACGTCGGTGAACAAGGCGTCGATCTGATCGAGATGGCCTTGGCGAACTAGCGCTGGCCGGCCGAATTTCGAGTTGTCGGCGGCGAGGAACACGGTGCGAGCATGCTGCATGATTGCCTCGGCCACGCGCACTTCGCGCGTGTCGAAATCGCGCAGCGTGCCGTCCGTTTCGATGCTCGACGTGCCGATGATCGCGAAGTCCACCTTGAACTGGCGGATGAAATCGATCGCCAGTTCGCCGACGATTCCTTTGTCCCACGGCCGCACGATGCCGCCCGTCACCAGCACCTCGCAATCCGGATAGCCGCTCATCATGCTGGCGACGTTCAGATTGTTGGTGATCACGCGCAGGCCGCGGTGGCGATTGAGCGCGCGAGCGACTTCTTCGGTGGTGGTGCCGAGGTTGATGAAGAGCGAGGCCTGATCCGGAATGTGAGTGGCCACTAGCGCCGCAATGCGCCGCTTCTCGTCATGGAACATGCGCTGACGCGCCGTGTAGGAGACGTTTTCGGAGCTGGTGGGCAGACTCGCGCCGCCGTGATAGCGGCGCAGCAGGTTCATGTCGGCGAGCCAGTTGACGTCGCGGCGGATCGTCTGCGGCGTCACGTCGAAGTGAGCCGCGAGGTCGTCCACGGTCACGAAGCCGTCGCGTTGCACCCATTCCAGCAGTTCCTGTTGCCGGGCATTGAGAGTCAGGCGGGGGTCTCGGGTCATGTGTTTCGGTTCGTGGGTTCTTGTCTGCGTTGCCCGCTGCCGACGCGCCAGGCAAAGCCGGTAAGCGGCTGAGATGCGAACGGGGGTGAGCGTATTGTAAGACCATCGCGCGCCTTGTCTGCCAACTCGTGTGACATGCATAGGATGAGACGACCACGCGGCGACCCATTCAGGCCGTTTACGCATTTATTCATTTGACAAATGAATTTGTTTTTTGGGTCGGATCAAGATGCAATCCAAGGTTCTGCGGTTGATTCATGCATCACCACGTTTCATCCCGCGTTCAACCTGCTTCCAATGGTTTCCGGCGTTTCCGCGTGCCGGGCCGCGCTTTCGAGAGTGTTCTACATGACTGGCTTCAACTGGCAAAACCCTTACCCGACGCCGCGTCTGCCTGTATTCGCGCGCAATATCGTTTCGACTTCGCATCCGCTCGCCGCGCAAGCCGGGCTGCGCATGCTGTGGAAAGGCGGCAATGCCGTCGATGCGGCGATCGCGGCAGCCGCCGCCATCACGGTGGTCGAGCCGGTATCGTGCGGGCTTGGTGGCGACGCCTTCGCGCTGGTGTGGGACGGCAAGAAACTGCATGGCCTGAACGCCTCGGGCGTGTCGCCGGCGGCCTGGAACGTCGACTACTTCAAGCGCAAATACGGCGAAGAAAACGGTTTCGCGAAACAGCCCAAGCGCGGCTGGGACGCGGTGACGGTGCCCGGCGTGATCGCCGGCTGGGAAGCGCTGCATCAGAAATTCGGCACGCTGCCGTTCGCGGACCTGATGGAGCCGGCCATCGAAATCGCCGAGCGTGGTCACGCGGTGGCGAGCATCGTGGCCTATAAATGGGCGGCCGCCGTGCCGGAACTGAAGGACCTGCCGGGCTTCGCGCAAACCTTCATGCCGCGCGGCCGCGCGCCGGAAGTGAGCGAACTGGTGCGCTTTCCCGGCCACGCGAAGACGCTGCGCAAGCTCGCCGAGCAGGGCCCGCGCGCCTACTACGAGGGCGAGATCGCCGAGCGGATCGCCGCGTTCGCCCGTGAAGGCGGCGGTGCGCTCACCGCCGACGATCTGCGCAACTATCGCGCGGATTGGGTCGAGCCGATCGGCAAGGACTATCGCGGCTACACGGTGCACGAGATTCCGCCGAACGGCCAGGGTATCGCGGCGCTGATCGCGCTTGGGATCCTCGAAAAATTCGATGTGAAGGAACTGGCGGTCGACAACGTTGAATCGCAGCATCTGCAGATCGAAGCCATGAAGCTGGCTTTCGCCGACGTCTACCGCTACGTCGCGGATCCGCGTTCCATGGAAGTCACGCCCGAGCAGATGCTCGACGACGCGTACCTCACCTCGCGCGCCAAACTGATCGATCACAAGCGCGCCACGCAGTTCGCCTTCGGCATGCCGAAGGCGGGTGGCACGATCTACATGTCGGTGGCCGACGAGCGCGGCATGATGGTGAGCTTCATCCAGTCGAACTACATGGGCTTTGGCTCGGGCATCGTGGTGCCGGATAGCGGCATTGCCATGCAGAACCGCGGCTGCGGGTTCTCGATGGACCCGAAGTCGCCGAACGTGGTGGAAGGCGGCAAGCGGCCGTTCCACACGATCATCCCGTCGTTCCTCACGCAGCAGGTGGACGGCCAGCAGGAAGCGGTGATGAGCTTCGGCGTGATGGGTGGCGACATGCAGCCGCAAGGTCACCTGCAATCCATCGTGCGGATGCTCGACTACGGTCAGCAGCCGCAGGCCGCGTGCGACGCGCCGCGCTGGAAGGTCAATCGCGACTTCACGATCGACATCGAATCGACGCTCGATCCGAAGACCGCCGAGGCCTTGCAGAAGCGCGGCCACACGATCAAGTCGGTCGACGATCCGTACATGGACTTCGGCTCGGGCCAGTACATCTGGAAGCTCGATCGCAACGATCCGGAGCGCGGCTATGTGGCGGCAAGCGACAGCCGCCGGGACGGGTTGGCCGCCGGGTTCTAAGGAAGCCGTCCGCGCGCGAGGCGCGGCGCCGTTCGAAGCGGCGCTTCTGGCGCGCCGCAGGCGATGCCGCGGCCATTGCCTGCGGCGCGCCAGAAGGCTTGGCACAGATCAAATACACCGGTTGCCGGCGGCGCTTCCCGCACGCCAGGCATCAGGTATCGAGCATCAGACAGAGCAGGAGACATCATGCAGACCCACGCGTCGCCATCGGCGACAGCTTCCCCTCATTCCTCGCCCGCACCGCTTTCCAAAGCGATGGTGCGGCGGATCGTGTTTTCGTCGTCGGTCGGCAATGCGCTCGAGTGGTTCGACTTCCTGGTCTACGGCTACTTCGCGACCATCATCGCCAAACAGTTTTTCCCGATGCAGGACGAGTGGCTCTCTACGCTGCTCGCCATCGCCACCTTCGGCATTTCGTTTCTGATGCGGCCGCTGGGCGCGGTAGTGCTGGGCGTCTACGGCGACCGAAAGGGCCGCAAGGCCGCGCTGACGCTCGCCATCGCGCTGATGATGGTCGGCACCTTCACGATGGCGGCGATGCCGCCGTATGCGTCGATCGGTATCGCGGCGCCGGTGCTGATCCTGCTCGCGCGACTCGTGCAAGGCTTCGCAGTGGGCGGCGAGTTCGGCAGCGCGACCGCCTTCATGGTCGAACATAGCGCGTCGCGCCGCGGCTACTACGCCAGTTGGCAGTTCGCGAGCCAGGGGCTCGCCGCGATCACCGCAGCCGCGTTTGGCTCGCTGCTGACGGCGTGGCTGCCGCCCGCGCAACTGAATGACTGGGGCTGGCGCATTCCGTTCGTGTTCGGTTTGCTGGTCGGCCCGGTGGGCTACTACATCCGCTCGCATCTCGACGAGACGCCGGAGTTCCTCGCATTGCGCGAGGCGCGTGAAGCGGCCGGCACACGCTCGACAGTTAGCGAAGCGAACGAGGCGTCGTTCGCCAGCCAGTGGGTGAACCTGCTGCTCGCCGTCGGCATCGTCGCGCAATCCACGGTGGGCGTGTATGTGCTGCAGCTCTACATGCCGATGTACGCCGTCAAGCAACTGCACATGCCGGCGGCGGCATCGTTCGGCGTGGTGGTGCTCAACGGCGGCCTGCAATTCCTGCTCTCGCCGGTGATGGGCGCATTGTCCGATCGCATCGGCCGGATTCGCATCATGCTAACCACGTCGATTCTGATGGGTGTCCTGATCTATCCGATGTTCGCGCTGCTGCAGTCTCATCCGACCATCGGCTGGTTGCTGTTGTTGCAGGGCACGGCGGGCATTTTCAAGGCGGCGTATTCCGGCCCGATGCCCGCATTGATGTCCGAAATCTTTCCGACCCAGGTACGCTCAACGGGTCTTTCAATCGGTTACAGCATCGGCGTGACAATCTTCGGCGGCTTCGCGCCCACGATCGTCGAGACCTTCATTCACTTGACCGGCGACAAACTTGCGCCAAGTTACTACGTGTTGATCGCCGCGGTGCTGTCGGGTTTTTCGCTCGTCATCGTGGGCTGGCGTATGCGCCGCGTGCGTCTGACGCAAGGCATGCAGACCGCCTGACCGCAAGCCTCGCGCCGCTGAATCAAAGCGCCACCGGCCCCGCCAAACCCGCTCGACGAGGCATCGTCGCAGACTCAAGCCAGCTCATCGAGCTGGCTTTTTTTGCGCCTCGCGCGCCTGGCTTTTGTCCGGCTGAATAATCCGACTATCTCGCAATTGGAACTGCGGCCGCTCGGCATGGTCTGTGCTGGGTTATCTGCAGAGTTGTGAAACACCGGCTAAGATGCAAGATACAAGGGGTTAACTCTAATTCACGGCGCTGTATCAGACACGGCGGACCGGCCCGGTCGACAGCGGGCGGTTTCGAGCATGCTCCGCAAGTCGATACAGTTTTCGGAGCAACACACGATGCACACAGAGCTGAACCATGTCATGCCCTGGCGGATCGAGGATATCGACCTCACCCGCATTGATCGGCAAAAGGCCGTCGCTAACGAAGATTTGCTGCTGCTGCTGTGCGCGTCTTCGTTTATCGAAAGCGGCTCCGATGTTTACACCAGCAATCTGAGTACTTTTTTTAACGGCGATCCCGAAGTCTCGGCCTGGCTCAATCAGGAGTGGGAGCCGGAAGAATTGCAGCATGGCCGCGCGCTCAAGACGTATGTCGCTTACGTGTGGCCCGAGTTCGACTGGGACACGGCATTTCGCAATTTCATGGAAGAGTATTCGCTGACCTGTTCCGTGGAGGACTTCGAAAAGACGCGCGCGCTCGAGATGGTCGCGCGCTGCGTGGTGGAAACCGGCACGGCGACCTTGTATCGCGCGATCGGCGAATGCTCGGACGAGCCGGTGCTCAAGCAGATCACCGACAACATCCGCACTGATGAAGTGCGTCACTACAAGCACTTTTTCAAGTATTTCAAGAAGTACAACAAGATCGAAGGCAATGGCCGGCTCGCTGTGCTCGGTGCGCTGATGCGCCGCGTCATGGAAATCAAGAACGAGGACTCGGAGATCGCCCTGCGGCATGTTTTCGCGGTTCGCTATCCGGAGCGCGTGCACGACTCGGCCTATAACCGTGAACGTGCGGCGCGGATCAATGCGTTGGTGCGGCGCAATCTGTCGGCCGACATGTGCGTGAAGATGCTGCTCAAGCCGCTCGACCTGCCGGCGCGGATTCAACCGGGCGTGCATTACCCGCTCGCCAAGATCACGCAGCACGTGTTCTTTCGCTGATTGTTTGCTGTGTGAACGCGTGGTGTTGAAAAGCAAAATGGCTCGCTTATGCGGGCCATTTGCTTTTCGAGGCATGATGCAGGCTGGCTCTCTTCTTACCGGATCGATATGATGAGCGATTCCCCCGCACCCGAACGTCCGCTCGAACAAAACGTGTTCGATGAATGGCCCGATGCCGTGCGCGCGTTGTTCGACGGTTCGTCGCTCGCGAGCAAGAAGGGATTTACGGCGTCGCTGCTGAGCGTCGATACGAATGACCATGTGCGCACGTCGCTGCTCGGCGTCGGCGAGTTGTATGCGCCTGATTCGCGCACGTTATGTATCGCGTTATGGCCGCAAGCGAGGACGACGCGCGCCATCGCGCAAAGCGGACGCGCAGCGCTTACCTTTGTCTGCGACGAGGCGTTCTATCAGGTGCAGTTGCTCATGACGCCGCTGGCGAGCGTTGCTGGCGACGCCAGTGGGCTTGTCTATCTGCACGGTTCGATTGACACGGCGGAGGCGCAAAGCGTCCGTTATGCGCGCCTGACGAGCGGCATTACGTTCGAGTTGGAAGGGGATGGTGAGGCGGTGCTCGATCGGTGGGAACGGCAGATCGAGCACCTGAAGCAAGCCGCCGCTTCGGCAGGCCGGTAGTCCTCGACGCAAGGACAACGGCCAACGACAAGTGAGCGGCTTTCAGGCTTGGCGGCCGCGCCGACCGCTGCTGCCGGCCGGCAGTCCTTAGCTCAGGGACTGCGGCCAGAAACTTGAAGCTTAACGGCCGCGCTGGCCGCTGCGCGTAGGCTGGCCACCGCGCGGCGCGTCGTTGCGCGGCTTGGCGCCGCCCAGCAACGCACCGGGATTGCCGCCTTGCGGTTTCGCGCCTTGCGGCTTGCGCGGCGCATGCTGCGCGGCGCTGCCTTCATGCGCGACGGCGCGCGGCCGGTCGTCCTGGCGCTGACCGTCACGACGCGGCTGGCCGCCATTGCCGGCCGGCTTCGCAGCATGCGGCTTCGGCTGCTGTTGACCATTCGTGGGACGTTGACCCGAGCGCTGCGCCGGTTTCGCGGAACCCGCGCCGTCGCGCCGGGCTTCGTCACGCTTCGGTGCGCCTTGACCTTGACGCGGCGAACGACCGCCACCGCCGCCGCCGCCCTGGCCGCGGCGCAGAATCGGTTCCGGCTTCGCGGTCGGGTCCGGTTCGAAGCCGGCGATCACTTCCTGCGGCACCGGGCGCTTGATCAGCTTCTCGATGTCCTTCAACAACTGCAGTTCGTCGACGCATACCAGCGAGATCGCTTCGCCCGTCGCGCCCGCCCGGCCCGTGCGGCCGATGCGGTGCACGTAGTCTTCCGGCACGTTCGGCAGGTCGTAGTTGACCACGTGCGGCAACTGATCGATATCGATGCCGCGCGCGGCGATATCGGTCGCGACCAGCACCTGCAGCGTGCCGTCCTTGAACTCGGCGAGCGCGCGCGTACGGGCCGACTGGCTCTTGTTGCCGTGAATCGCCAGGGCGCTGATGCCGTCCTTGGTCAGCTGTTCGGCAAGACGGTTGGCGCCGTGCTTGGTGCGCGTGAACACCAGTACCTGGAACCAGTTGTGCTGCTTGATCAGATGCGTGAGCAGTTCGCGCTTCTTGTCGCGGTCCACCGGGTGAATCTTCTGCGCGACCGTTTCCGCCGTGGTATTGCGGCGCGCGACTTCGATCAGCGCCGGCGAGTCGAGCAGATTGTCGGCGAGCGTCTTGATCTCGTCGGAGAAGGTGGCCGAGAACAGCAGGTTCTGGCGCTTCGGCGGCAGCTTCGCGAGCACGCGCTTGATGTCGTGGATGAAGCCCATGTCGAGCATGCGGTCGGCCTCGTCGAGCACGAGAATCTCGAGATGCGACAGGTCGATGGTTTTCTGCTGCATGTGGTCGAGCAAGCGGCCCGGCGTCGCGACGACGATATCCACGCCGCTGCGCAACGCGCCGATCTGCGGATTGATGCCGACGCCGCCGAACATAACGGTCGACTTCAGCTTCAGATATTTGCCGTAGGCGCGCACGCTTTCTTCGACCTGGGCGGCCAGTTCACGCGTGGGCGTGAGGATCAGCGCGCGCACCGCGCGCTTGCCCGAGCCGGTCGCGGGGGCGGGCATGGAGTTCAGACGTTGCAGGATCGGCAACGTGAAGCCGGCGGTCTTGCCGGTGCCGGTTTGCGCGCCGGCCAGCAGGTCGCCGCCGTTGAGCACGGCGGGAATCGCTTGCGTCTGGATCGGAGTCGGAGTGGTGTAGCCGAGTTCGTGTACAGCGCGGACCAACGGTTCGGACAAGCCGAGGGAATCAAAAGACATAAAAACTCTTTGCAATGCAGTTTCGCGAACGGCACACATGGCCCAGCCAGCCACAAAGGCGGCATGAACACGCCGGTGTGGCGTGTTCGAGGCCGAAGCCCTGTTCCGGTCGCAGAGAAATCGGCGGCACGCGGGAAACGCGTGCCGAATGCTTCAACGCGCTATGCAGACACGTTGACTGGCCTTAAGTTGCATTTCGCCGCCGTGGGGTGTCACGCGACGTAGCGCGCAACACTGACGAATTGACACAGACTGCCCGCCAGTACGAACAGGTGCCAGATACCATGTCCGTGCCGGATGCGCTCGTCGTTGATGAAGAAGTAGATGCCGACGCTGTAGATGACTCCGCCGGCCACGAGCCAGGCGGTACCCGCTGCCGGTAAGGCTTGCACCAGCGGGCGGACGGCAACGAGCGCGAGCCATCCCATCAAGACATACAGCACCATCGAAACGCTGCGGGTGCGTCGCCCCAGCGTTAATTCCTGCACGATGCCGAGAGCGGCAAGCCCCCAGCTTACGCCGAATAGCGACCAGCCCCACGGTCCGCGCAATGTGACGAGCGTGAACGGTGTGTAGCTGCCGGCGATCAGCAGGTAGATCGCCGAATGGTCGCATTTCTGCAGAACCGCTTTCACGCGAGGATTGCGCACGCTGTGGTAAAGCGTCGAGATAGCATACAGCACGAACAGCATCGCACCGTACACGCTGAAGCTGACCACCTTGTACGCGTCGCCTTCGAGCGCGCCCATCGTCACGAGCGTTGCAAGACCCGCCACCGACAGTACGGCGCCGACGAGGTGGGTAATGCTGTTGAAACGCTCCCCGATATGCACGACTCTTCTCTCCTGCGCGGAATAATGGGCGCCCCAAACCTGTCGCTTCGCGGCAGGCCCCCCGAGGGGGTGTGAGAAACTTGGGGCGACCCGGCGTTTTCTCACGAGGCTAAATCATGCCCATGATACCGGTCCTGAAAAAACGAAGGGCGCGGCCGCGAATTTCGCAGGCCGCGCCCCGGGTGCAACGAACGCTGCTTAGTCGAGCGGCGCCGAACGCAGATCGGACACCTGCTGCGGTGACACCGCCGTACCGTGGTTGCCCCACGACATACGGATGTACGTCACAACCGCCGCGACTTCCTGATTCGACAGCGCTTGCGCGAACGGCGGCATGCCGTACGGATGCGGGTTGCCATCCGTGCTCGGCGGGTAGCCGCCGTTCAGCACCATACGGATCGGGTTGACCGCCGACGGCATCTGGATCGACTGATTGTTCGCGAGCGGCGGGAAGTTCGGCGGCATGCCGAGGCCATTGTCCGCGTGGCACTTCGCGCAGTTGTCAGCGTAGATCTTCTGACCTTGCTTCAACAATTCGCCGCCGAACTTTTCCGACGTTTCGAGTTGCAGCTGTTCCGGTGCTTCGCTCTTCTGCGGAATCGTCTTCAGGTACGTGGCCATCGCGTTGATGTCCGCGTCAGACATGTACTGCAGGCTGTTGTGAACCACTTCAGCCATCGGACCGAATACGGCGCCGCGGTTCGACACGCCGGTCTTCAGCAGATCGGCGATGTCTTTGGTTTCCCAGTCGCCGAGGCCGGCTTCCTTGTTCGACGTGAGCGACGGTGCGTACCAGTTCTGCAGCGGGATCAGGCCGCCGGCAAACGCCGCCGAGCTCACCGGGCCGCCCATGGCGTTGATCGACGTGTGGCACATGCCGCAGTGGCCGAGGCCTTCGATCAGGTACGCGCCGCGGTTCCATTCGACCGACTTGGTCGGATCCGGCTTGTACTCGCCTTCACGGAAGAACAGCGTGCGCCAGCCGATCAGCATGTTGCGCTGGTTGAACGGGAATTTCAGTTCGTGCGGACGGCTCGGCACGTTGACCGGCGTGACCGAACGCAGGTACGCGTAGATCGCGTCCGAGTCGGCGCGCGTGACCTTCGTGTAGCTGGTGAACGGGAAGCCCGGATACAGCAGGCTGCCGTCTTTGGAACGGCCGGTGTGCATGGCGCGGTAGAAGTCGTCCTGCGTCCACTTGCCGATGCCGTACTGATCGTCAGGCGTGATGTTCGGCGTGAACATCGTGCCGAACGGCGTGGCCATGGGCAGACCGCCGGCAAACTGCTTGCCGCCGCGCACCGTGTGGCAGGCGATACAGTCGCCGGCGCGGGCGAGATACTCGCCTTGCTTGATCAGCGCGGCCTGGTCGGCGGGCGTTGCCGCCATGGCCGTGCCGTTATGCAGGTTGTCGCCGCCCGACCACAGGACGGGAACGAGTGCGGCAGCCGCAACGACGACGACTGCCGAGAGGGCGAACAAAGACTTGCGTTTCATTTGAGTGTCTCTCCCGGTGCCTTATTGCGGTTCGCTGCCGCAGGCAAGCGGAGTCTTCATCGAGCGGGCCGGAGCCGGCACGGGGTTTTGTGGAGCCTGTTGCGTGGAAAGCCAGGCGGCAACGGCGTTCACGTCTTCGTCGGTCAGACGCGTGGCGATGGTGTGCATGCAATCAGGCGCGATGGCATGGCGCGACCCCGAGCGCCATGCGCCGAGCTGTGCGCTGATGTAGTCGGAGTGCAGACCGACCAGACCCGGGATAGCGGGTTGCATACCGGTCAACGTCTTGCCGTGGCAGGCCGCGCAAGCCGGAATCTGCTTCGAGGCGTCGCCGTTCAGCACGATCTGCTGGCCGCGCGCAAGCGTGCTCGACGACACCGTCGGCTTGGCCGGCTGCGGATACGGAGGCCGCTGCTGCGAGAAGTACGTGGCGATCTGATGGAGGTAGTCGTCCGAGAGATACGTGACGAGGTAGTTCATGGGCGGGTACTTGCGGCGCCCTTCGCGGAAGTTCTGCAACTGGTTGTACAGATAGTCGGCCGGCTTGCCCGCGAGGCGAGGGAAGTAGTCGTTGTCCGTACCTTGGCCATGCGAGCCGTGGCAGGCCGTGCAGCCTTGCACGCGCGCTTCCATCGTGTCAGGGGCCTTCGGTTGAGTCTGCGCTTTCGCAGCGCTATAAACGCCCGCAGAGCCGATCAGCAGAAGGGCGAGCAACGGGCGGAAAATGCGTCTTGAAGACACGCGTAACTCCATCAAAATCGGGGACCTGACCGAACTTCGAGCGGCTCGGTGTGAAGGGCAGCCGGCGCTGCGGCGACGCAGCATTCTATCATCGAAGGGTGATGGTGACTATTTGACGCATGCGAGAAGGTTCCCGTTGTCACAGCCACGCGACAGTTTGCCGCAGTCATCTGGTTCAAGCGACCCGCGTGCCATCGCAAATTTGTCTGCGTGATCAACGGTGCAAGCCTCGGGCCCGGGCAATCTATCCATAAACCAGGTTGAACCGACGCCCGCGCGAACCATCGAAGCGTACACTTCCGGGCGCGCCGGCCTTTGTCCGACTCCGCGTGCCCGGTCCGACGCCCGCCGTTTTCCTGATCATCCGCTATCGGCCCTACATGAAGCTACTCAATTTTTCCCGTCCGGCGTTGCGAGCGTCGATGCTCGGCGCCGTGGCGCTGGTTGTGACGTCCACGGCATTCGCTCACGCGCATCTGGCGTCGAGCGAGCCGGCGGCCAACGCCGAAGTCGTCGCGCCCACAGAAGTGACGATCCATTTCACCGAGCCGCTCGAGCCGGCTTTCAGCAAGATCGCGCTTGCCGACATGAGCGGCAAGGCGGCTGCGCCGGCTCAGTCGCTGGTGGATAAGGACGACGCCAAGGTCATGCATCTGCCGCTGCCGCAGCTGAGCGCCGGCCGCTATGCGGTGCACTGGACCGCGGTAGCCACGGACGGCCACCGCACCCAAGGCGACTTCGCGTTCATCGTCAAATGAGCATCGACGGACTCTGGATCGGGCAGGTCGCCATGGCCGCGCTCATGAACGTCGCGTTTGCGTTTGCCGTCGGTTCGGCGTTGCTCGGCGCGTGGCTTGCGAAGGACGCCCGGCAGAAGGTGTCGCCCGCGCGCCCCGCCTGGTTGCGCGCGCAACGCTCGATGCTGACGGCCACCGTCGTGCTGGTGCTCGCGGATCTCGGCTGGCTGCTGTATCAGGCGGCGTCGATGAGCGGTGTCGCGTTGCCGGCCGCCATCGGCGTGGTGCCAACCGTGCTGACGCAAACCCATGTCGGTTATGGCTGGAGCCTTGCGTTTGCCGGCGCGCTGGTGCTGCTGGGCACGGCCATGGCCAGTCATACGGGCATGCTGCGCAATGCGCTGCTGTGGCTCGCCGTGATCGCGATCGCCGCGGGCAAGGCGTCGCTAGGTCACGCCGCCGATGCCGGGCCCGCCTCGGCCGCGATCGCCATGCAAACGCTGCACGTGCTCGTCACCAGCGTGTGGGGCGGTCTGGCGATGGCAGCAGGGCTCTCGGTTCTGCCGGCGCTCGGCACCTCGACCGCACGCGGCATGTTGATCCGCACGGCGACTCAGGTGTCGAATGTGTCAGTGGTGGCGGTCGCGCTGGTGCTGCTGTCCGGCATCTTCAACGCGGTGCGCGGTTCGGGTGGCTCGCTGGAGGCGATCGAACTCAGCACCTGGGGTCACGTGCTGATGCTCAAGCTTGCGCTGGTCGCGCTCGCGCTCGTGCTCGGCGGACTCAACCGTTTTCTGGCGCTGCCGCGCCTGCGCCGCACGGCCTCGACGATGGATGCTCACACCTTCGTCAACGTGCTGTATCTCGAAGCGCTGGCGATGATCGGCGTGTTCGTCACGGCGGCCGCGCTGTCGCATAGCGTGCCGGCGTTCGCCGCGCTCGGCTGATGCCATGCATGGCACGCGGTCGCGCGGGGCGGGCGGCATGATCGGCGGGACCTGAATCGCAACCGCGTCCGTAGCGGTTCAGATCTGCAACGTCTCGCAAGCGCGACATCAGCCACACAAAAAAGCGCCGCACAGCAAACGGCGTGCGGCGCAATACACACGGTCGCGTGGCGGTGACCAGCAATCCGTTGCTGCTCTTTTCAGACGGCGAGCGCGTGGCTGGTCCGCTCCAGTGTCTCCTCCGCAAACATCTCCTGCTGTAACTCGCCGGCGTCGCTGAACCACTGGCAGATCAGCCAGTTGCCCGGCGCGAACAGCACCGGCCCGCTCCAGGTCACGGTCATTGGGCGGCCGCCTGACTTGAGCTTCAGTACGTCGCCCGTGCGAAACGCGGCCTTGCCTCGCCTCATGAGCCGCTTGTCCAGTCGCATGATGGCATCCGTTTATTCGAGGCCGAGCCGATGTCCGAGGATCGGCGCGCAAAAGAGCGCGATGGCGCAGCCCGCGGCTTTGCCTTCGAGTTCGGCCGCCGCGGCGCGCGAGCCGTACATATGCGTCAGCAGATCGAACAGTTGCGGGAGGCAGTAGACCACCGCGGCGCCGATGAAGCATTTCTCGACGACCGGGATGCGCCAGCCGCGTTCGAATGCGAGTGCCGCGCCGATGATCCGCAGCACGCCGAAGACCACCAACGCGCCGACGGCGGCCTGTTCGCGGAGCAGATAGTCTGGCAGGAATTCGCCCATATTTTCCCCGATGCATTTTCGTTTGAATGCATTTCAGCAAGGAACGGGCCATACGTATGTCTGATGTCGAACAAATGGCTTGAAAGCCTTTCCGGATAAGGCTTTGCGGAGATAGCTGCGAGGTGGGAAAGCGCCCGGAAAACCACCTGTTTCAGTCCATTTGGTCCGGGATGTCACGTTACTGCGACGGCCCGCGCGTCACGTCGCCGTAACGCGCGGGCCGCACCGCGAAGCGCTGGGCGGGGCTGCTTCAACCGATCCGCTCGATTTCGACCGCCATGAACAGAATCACCGCCACGGGCGGCGTCTCTTCACGCAATCACCATTCGGCGACGCTGCCGTCTTCGTGACGCCACACCGGATTGCGCCAACGATGGCCGACCTTCGCCATCTCCCGCACTTTCTCTTCGTTGACCTCGATGCCGAGGCCCGGGCCTTGCGGAATCGACACGAAGCCGTCTTCGTATTTGAAGACTTCCGGATTCCTGATGTAGTCGAGCAGGTCGTTGCCCTGGTTGTAGTGAATGCCCAGGCTCTGTTCCTGGATGAACGCGTTGTAGCTCACCGCGTCGATCTGCAGGCAGGTAGCGAGCGCGATCGGTCCGAGTGGGCAATGCAACGCGAGCGCGACGTCGTAGGCTTCGGCCATCGACGCGATCTTGCGGCACTCCGTAATGCCGCCCGCGTGCGACGCATCCGGCTGAATGATGTCGACATAGCCGCCCGACAGAATGTGCTTGAAGTCCCAGCGCGAATACAGACGCTCGCCCAGCGCGATCGGCGTGTTGGTTTGATTGACGATGTCGCGCAGCGCTTCCGCGTTCTCCGACAGCACCGGCTCTTCGATGAAGAGCAGCTTGTACGGGTCGAGTTCTTTCGCCAGCACCTTGGCCATCGGCTTGTGCACGCGGCCGTGGAAGTCCACGCCGATGCCGATGTTCGGTCCGACCGCCTCGCGCACGGCCGCGACGTTATTGATGACGCCTTGCACCTTGTCGAAGGTGTCGATGATCTGCAGCTCTTCCGAGCCGTTCATCTTCACGGCCTTGAAGCCGCGTTCGACCACGGCGCGCGCGTTATTGGCCACGTCGCTCGGACGGTCGCCGCCGATCCACGAATACACCTTGATCCTGTCGCGCACCTGGCCGCCGAGCAGCGCGTGAACCGGCACGCCATGATGCTTGCCCTTGATGTCCCACAGCGCCTGGTCGACCCCGGCGATCGCGCTCATGGTGATCGGGCCGCCGCGATAGAAGCCCGAGCGGTACATGACCTGCCAATGGTCTTCGATCAGAAGCGGGTCTTTGCCGATCAGATAGTCGGACAGTTCTTCCACGGCGGCCGCCACCGTATGCGCGCGGCCTTCGATCACCGGCTCGCCCCAGCCGACGATGCCTTCGTCGGTTTCGATTTTCAGGAAGCACCAGCGCGGCGGAACGATGAAGGTTTCGAGCTTGGTGATTTTCATGGTGTGCGTCTCCTTTGTCGCCCTGAGTTAACGCTTTAGCGCTTACTCCGGCCCCATGCAAAGCATCGGCCTTGGGCGTCTGCGAAATATTTCGAGGATTCACATGCTACAACAAAAGCGCGTTTAAGTACTATTAATAGTACTATTTGCCAGATAGTGGTGAGCACGTTTGTCCCACGACGGCGCGGCCGAGGCCGTGGGTGTCGAAGTCGCGATGCTGGATAATCGCGCCTCGTTCGGCCTCAGTTCCAATATCGACAAGCGCCGCAAGGCCGCTAGGAGAAAGCTATTCAGCACGATCTGCATGGGCGTGTCGCCCATCTGCTGGCGACCGCGATTCTGCGCGGCGACTACGCGCCCGATTCGATCCTGCCGCGCGAAGCGGAGTTGATGGAGACCTTCGGCGTGAGCCGCACGGTGTTGCGCGAGGCATTGCGCACGCTGACGTCGAAAGGCTTGATCGAATCGCGTCCGCGCGTGGGCACGCGAGTGCGGCCGAAACACGCGTGGAATCTGCTCGATGTCGACGTGCTCGACTGGTACTCGCGGGTCGCGGAGCCGATGGCGTTCGCGCTCAAGTTGCAGGAAATGCGCGAGATGATCGAGCCGTATGCCGCGAGTCTGGCGGCGGCCTCGCACACGGACGACACCTTCTACGCACTCGCGGCGGCCCATACCGCGATGGTGGCGGCGCGCAATGTCGACGAATGGGTGCGCGCCGATCTGCAGTTCCACTTGAGCGTGCTGACCGCGTGCAGCAACGAATTGCTGATTCCGCTCGGCACGCTGATCGAGCGCACGCTCGAAGCGCAACTGCGGCTGAACGCGAAACGCGCGGACGTGTTCAATGCATCGCTGGCCGAGCATACGGCGGTGTTCGAGGCGATTCGCGATCGCGACGCTGCTGCGGCGCGTGCGGCGATGGCAGGACTGTTGGCTGTGACACGCGGCCGGATCGAAGGCTAGACGACGGCCTGGCGGCTGGCCACGGTGGCGCTCGCGTGGTCAGGCGGTGGCGATCCGGCTCGGCGCCGCGTCGAAATCTTCCTGCATTGCCAGTGCGCGCCGCCCCGGAATAAGCGCGGCACATCGGCCATTGCGTTTTCAATCCATCGCGGCATGCGCCACTGACGCATCCGCCGCCTTATGCGCGGGGCGGATCAACAACAGAAGCGGAATGACCAGCAGCGTTGCCATGAACATCAGTTTGAAGTCGTTCAGATAAGCGATCATCGACGCCTGCTGTGTGATCGACGCATTCAGTGCGGCCATGTCGTAGTTCGAGCCGCTACTGAGCATCGGCTGGATGGTGGGATTGAAGGGCGTGATATTCGCCGCGAGGTCCGCGTGCGAAACCTGCGTGTTGCGCGTCATCAGCGTTTGCACGATCGAAATGCCGATACTGCTGCCGATATTGCGCATCAGGCTGTACGTCGCGGTGCCGTCCGCGCGCAGTTCCGGCGTGAGCGTCGAGAAGGTCAGCGCGCTCAGCGGCACGAACACGAGACCGAGCCCGAAGCCCTGAATCACCCCAGGCCAGACAATGTCCGATTCCGACAGCACGATCGTGTAATGCATCATCTGCCATAGCGCGAATGCCGAGATCAGGAAGCCCGCGAGCAACAGGAGCCGCGCGTCGATCCGCTTCAGCAGGCGTCCGGCGAACAGCATGGCGACCATCGTGCCCGCGCCGCTCGGCGCGGTGACGAGGCCGGTGGTCGCAACCGGATAGTTCATCAGGTTCTGCAGCATGGGCGGCAGCAACGCGCGCGTCGCATACATCACCGCGCCGATCACGAAGATAAAAAACGTCCCCGTGGCGAAGTTCGGGTCTTTCAGCAGTTCGTACTTGAAGAACGATTTCTTGCCGACCGTGGCCGTATGCACGAGAAAAAACGCAAAGCTGATGGACGCGAGCAGCGCCTCGACGATGATTTCGTTCGAGCCGAACCAGTCGAGTTGCTCGCCGCGATCGAGCATGGCCTGCAATGCGCCGATGGCCAGCCCAAGCGTGGCGAAGCCGAACGCGTCGAACTTCGCGTCGTGTTTCGGCTCGCGCGAAGGCAGGAAGGTCGCCACGCCGAACAGCGCGAACGCGCCGATCGGCACGTTGATGAAAAACACCCAGCGCCAGTTGTAGCTGTCGGTGAGCCAGCCGCCGAGCGTCGGCCCGAGAATCGGTCCGACCATCACGCCCATGCCCCACACCGCCATGGCCTGGCCCTGCTTCTCGCGCGGGTTGATGTCGAGCAGGATGGACTGCGACAGCGGCACCAGCGACGCGCCGAAAATCCCCTGCAGCAAGCGCGACGCGACGATCTGCGTGAGCGTCTCCGACATACCGCACAGCGCCGACGACACCGTGAAGCCGCCGATCGCGAAGATCAGCAGGCGCTTGACGCTCAGCCGGTCGGACAGCCAGCCGGTGAGCGGCGTGGCGATCGCGGCGGCGACGATGTACGAAGTCAAGACCCATGTGATCTCATCCTGCGACGCGGACAGCGTGCCCTGCATATGCGGCAGCGCCACGTTGGCAATCGTGCTGTCGAGCGTCTGGATCAACGTCGCCAGCATGATCGAGACGGTGATCATCGGCCGGTTGAGCGGCGCGGCGGAACTGGCCGCCGGGGTGTCGGAAGACATGAGTGAGCGGGGTCGTCGATATAGTAAGCATGCTTAGTATATCGGTTGTGCACGCGCCTGCCATCCGGAATTATGCGGAGACTGAATCCCGCCCGTTTCAGCACTGGAAAACGAAGGCCTTTCGTATAATCCGCGCATGAAAACCCAACTCGATGAGCGCTTCGGCTTTCTGATTTCCGATGTCGGCCGTCTGACAGGCAAGCGTTTCGACGACCTCGCGAAGTCTTCGGTCGATCTGACGCGCGCGCAGTGCCGCGTGCTGGCCTATCTCGCGCATTACGGCGACACCAATCAGGCGCGGCTCGCGGACCTGCTCGAAGTCGCGCCGATTTCAGCGGGTCGTTTGCTCGACCGGATGGAAGAGGGTGGTTGGATCGAGCGGACTGCCAATCCGCAGGACCGTCGCGAGCGCCAGGTGCACATGACGCCGAAGGCCGAGCGCACGCTCGGCAAGGCGCGCAAGGTCGGCGACGAAGTCGCGCGCGAAGCGCTGAACGGCTTCACCGACGAAGAAGCGAAGCAGTTGATTGCGCTGTTGCAGCGGGTGCGTGGGAATCTGAGCCGGTTGGTGGACCGGTGACAGGCGGCGCGCAGGTGAGTTGAGCAGTGCGGCGTTTGCGGCGCGGGTCCCAGAACCATGAATGCCGGACTGTTGGCTTCCCGGCAGGAAGCTCGATCTCACGCGCGCACCCGCCGCGTGCCGACTACTTCGACTCGGGAGTCCCCGACGCACCCGACGGCGGCACCAGCTCGAAACATGCCGGTGGCGCGACGGACGTTCTCGTTTTCCCGTCCGGCTGCTGCGGGTCGATACATTTGAAGGCGCTCTGATCGCGCTGGACGAAAATCGTGTCGGCCGGGCCAGCGCTGCCATGGGCGCCGTTCACGACGGCGACTATCTTGTAGCCGTCCTGCAGCAGCGTGGACAGCGTGGTCGCGCTGGCGCGCCACTGACTGTCGGGCGATGTCTGGGCCTGAGCGGCGAATGCGGCGGCGCCACTGAGAAGCGCGATAGAAGCGGTGGCCACGGCGAGCGTGGCGGTGCGGAACGTCATCAAGAAACCTCCTTGAAGTTGCGATTTGGGATGCCAAAACAAAAAAGCCGCTGAACCTTGCGGATCAGCGGCTTTTTCTTGCAACTGGTGGCGAATCAGGGACTCGAACCCCGGACCTGCGGATTATGATTCCGTCGCTCTAACCAACTGAGCTAATTCGCCGAAAGAAGCGAGATTATGCGGATGGCGCGGGAGGCTGTCAACCCCCGGCGCGCAACTTTTTCAAGAAGTTGTTCCGGTCATCAGACGTTTCAGTCCTTCGCGTAGATGTCCGAGTCCTTGGTTTCCCGCACGAACAGCATGCCGATCACGAAGGTGACGAGCGCGATCACGATCGGATACCACAGTCCCGAAAAGATATTGCCCTTCGCCGCCACGATCGCGAACGCGGTGGCCGGCAGGAAGCCGCCGAACCAGCCGTTGCCGATGTGATACGGCAGCGACATCGAGGTGTAGCGGATGCGCGTCGGGAACATTTCCACCAGCATCGCCGCGATCGGACCGTAGACCATCGTCACGTAGATCATCATGATCGTCAGAATCACCACGGTCATCGGCCAGTTGATCTGCGAGGGATCGGCCTTCGGCGAATAGCCCGCGGTCTTCAGTGTGGTCGCGAGCGTCTTGTCGAACGCCTTGCCTTGATCCTTGGCGTCGGCGGCCTTGCCGTCATACGTGTTGATCACCGTATCGCCGACCTTGATCTCCGCCAGCGTGCCCGCCGGCGCGGCGACGTTCTCGTAGTTCAAGCCGGCCTTCGAGAGCGCGCTCTTGGCGATGTCGCAGGAACTCGTGAACTTCGAAGTGCCGACCGGGTTGAACTGGAACGAGCACTCGTCCGGATTCGCGATCACGACGATCGGCGCCTTCGCGGTCGCTGTTTCCAGCGCCGGGTTGGTGTAGTGCGCCAGCGCCTTGAACAGCGGGAAATACGTGCACGCGGCGATCAGCAGGCCGGCCATGATGATCGGCTTACGGCCGATACGATCCGACAGCGAGCCGAAAAACAGGAAGAACGGTGTGCCGATCAGCAGCGCGATCGCGATCATGATGTTGGCGCTGCTGCCGTCCACCTTCAGCGTCTGCGTCAGGAAGAACAGCGTGTAGAACTGGCCCGTGTACCAGACCACGGCCTGGCCGGCGGTGAGGCCGATCAGCGCGAGAATCACGATCTTCAGGTTCTTCCACTGGCCGAAGGCTTCGGTCAGCGGCGCCTTGGAGGTCTTGCCTTCGGCCTTGATACGCTCGAATACCGGCGATTCATGCAGTTGCAGGCGAATCCACACCGACACGGCCAGCAGGAGGATCGAGACGACGAACGGAATGCGCCAGCCCCAGGCGCCGAATGCATCCTCACCCATGGCCGTGCGCACGCCGAGAATCACCAGCAGCGACAGAAACAGGCCGAGCGTGGCGGTCGTCTGGATCCAGGCCGTGTAGAAGCCGCGGCGTCCGGGCGGCGCATGTTCGGCCACGTAGGTGGCGGCGCCGCCGTACTCGCCGCCGAGCGCGAGGCCTTGCAGCATCCGCATCGCGATGAAGATCACCGGCGAAGCGAAGCCGATCGACGCGTAGCCCGGCAGAAAGCCTACGAGGAACGTCGACAGGCCCATGATCACGATCGTCACGAGGAACGTGTACTTGCGCCCGACCAGATCGCCGAGCCGCCCGAACACGATCGCGCCGAACGGCCGGACCGCGAAGCCGGCCGCGAAGCTGAGCAGCGTGAAGATAAAGGCGGCCGTCGGATTGACGCCGGAGAAAAAGCTCTTGCTAATGAAGGCCGCGAGCGAGCCGGCCAGATAGAAGTCGTACCACTCGAAAACCGTACCCAGCGACGATGCGAAAATCACCCGCTTCTCTTCGCGCGTCATCGGCACGTGCGAGATTTGCCCGCCAACGGTAGCCATATGTCGTCTCCAATATTGATATGCACGCGGTTCGCCGGTAACGGCGTTCCCGTGGAACCGATTATTGGAGTGGAAACTTACGGCGTACTGACGCGGTGGGGTGAAATTGCAGTTTGGCGTGTGTGGTGGGGTTTTTGTTCAACACGCGCGGATCTGGCGTCAAGGCCGCCTAATGTGCTCTCAAGTTATCCCAATATCGACATTGCAATTTTGTGCGCTCAAGTCGCGTTAGGGTAAGTCCCGCCCCCTTTCGTGCACGTGCAAGCTGACACGTACGAGCGTGCCGGCAAGCCGCGGCGAGGTCTGATAGACGTTGTCGTCGATCGTCAGTTCGCCGCCGTGCATGGTCGCGATCTCGCGGACGATCGCGAGTCCGAGGCCGCTGCCATCGCCTTCGCGGCCGAGAATCCGGTAGAAGCGCTCGATCACCCGCGAACGTTCGGCCACCGGAATGCCGAGCCCGGTATCCTCGACTTCCAGATACACGAGCCGCGCCGGCGCTTCATGCCGCACCCTGACCGTGATACGGCCGCCCGGCGGCGTATAGCGGATGGCGTTGTCGATCAGGTTCGACAGCATTTCGCGCAACATGACAGGATTGCCGTCCACTTCCACGGGTTCCTCGGGCGCTTCGTAGCCCAGATCCATCTGCTTGGCGAGTGCGGCCTGAACCCAGTCGCGCACCGCGTGGCGCGCGAGTTCCGCCACCTCGACCGGCGTGAAAATCTGTCCCGACATGCGGTTCTCCGCGCGCGCCAGCGCCAGCAACTGCGTGACGAGCCGCGCCGCATGCTCCGAGCTGGTGGCGATCTGCTCGAGCGAGCGATGCACTTCCGCGGAGGCGTCCTGGCGCAGGGCCAGTTCGGCCTGAGTGCGCAGGCCGGCTAGCGGCGTTTTCATCTGATGCGCGGCATCGGCGATAAAGCGCTTTTGCAACTCCATATTCTGTTCGAGGCGCGTCAGCAGATCGTTGAACGAGGTCACGAGCGGCTCGATTTCCGGCGGCGCGCGACGTGCTTCGAGGGGCGACAAGTCGTCTGGGCGGCGCGCGCGGATATGCGCTTGCAGCGCGTGCAGCGGCGCAAGACCGCGCGAGAGGCCGAACCACACCAGCAGGATCGCGAGCGGCAGGATCACGAACTGCGGCAGGATCACGCCTTTGATGATGTCGTTGGCGAGCTGGCTGCGTTTATCGAGCGTTTCGGCGACTTGCACCAGCACGGGCTGGGCGCCGGGCGTCTGCGGAAACTCGACGGTCGTGTAGGCGACGCGGATATCGTTGCCGCGCAGCACGTCGTCACGAAATTCGACGAGACCCGGCTGCGGCCGGTCTTCCTCGTGCGGCAACGGCATGTCGCGCTCGCCGCCCACCAGTTCGCCGCGCGTGCCGAGCACCTGATAGAACACGCTGTCGACATTGTCCGCGCGCAAAAAATCACGCGTGGAGTCGGGCAACGATAATTCCGCCACGCCGTTGACCGGATGAATCTGGCGCGCGAGCACGTACGCGTCGGTTTCCAGCGCGCGGTCGAACGGGCTGTTCGCGATCGACTTGGCGACCAGGTAAGTGACAGCGAGGCTCATCGGCCAAAGCAGCAGCAACGGCGCCAGCATCCAGTCGAGAATCTCGCCGAACAGCGAGCGCGGGCGCGCCTCGGCCGCGGCTTCGGTTTCGTCGGGCGGGGCGAACGGATTGGCGTAGCGCTCGTCGCGCGCTTCGTCGAGGTCCGCCGCGTGCGCCGTAGCGCGGTCTGCGCGCACGGACATGGGTGTCCTCTATTTGTAGTGATGGCTCGCCGGCATCGTGCCGGACGGCGGCGAGGCAGGTGGCTCAGGCTCGGCGGGTGGCGTCGTCGTCATGGCGTTCGCGCTTGTGCTCGTTGATGACGCCGCTTTCTCGAGGCAGTAGCCGAGACCGCGCACGGTGATGATACGCACGCCGCTCGGTTCGATTTTCTTGCGCAGGCGGTGCACGTAGACCTCGATCGCGTTGTTGCTGACTTCCTCGCCCCATTCGCACAGGTGGTCGACGAGTTGTTCCTTCGAGACCAGCCGGCCGATTCGCTGCAGCAGCACTTCGAGCAAACCCAGTTCGCGCGCCGACAGATCGATCACCTGCTCATTGACGTAGGCGATCCGGCCGACCTGGTCGAACGACAGCGACCCGTGCCGCACGACCGTCGGGCCACCGCCCGCGCCGCGCCGGGTCAGGGCGCGCACGCGCGCTTCGAGTTCGTTCAGCGCGAAGGGCTTGGCCATGTAATCGTCGGCGCCGAGGTCGAGACCCTTGACGCGTTCGTCGACGCTGTCCGCGGCGGTCAGGATCAGCACTGGCAGGTTGGAATTGCGCGCGCGCAGGCGGCGCAGCACCTCGAGCCCGGACATGCGCGGCAGGCCCAGATCGAGAATTAGCAGGTCGAAACTTTGCATCGACAGCGCGGTGTCGGCCTCGACGCCGGTCTTCACGTGATCGACGGCATAGGCCGATTGGCGGAGTGATCGAACCAGACCGTCCGCGAGTATGCTGTCGTCTTCGGCAATCAGAATTCGCATGGTGCGCCAGCCTGGCCTTGCCGGCACCGCGGGGTGTCCCCCGGCGCACAGCGGTCTCCAAAAATTATCGTGGGTAGTTGGGCAGCGCGACGGTAAAAATGCGCGTTCGCATGAGAATCGTGCTTGCCAAAACTACTGTTTTTTTATACAGTGTCTGGGTTTCGTGTGCTGTCCTTTAAAAGTGGGCTGCACATCTGCCTCAGACGCCGTTCATCATAGCAAAGGACGATTCATGGAAGAAAGCAAGAAAGGCTCGGCTGGACTGACGGCTGAAAAGAGCAAGGCACTCGCTGCCGCACTCGCGCAGATCGAAAAGCAGTTCGGCAAAGGGTCGGTCATGCGGCTCGGCGCAGGTGAGGCGGTCGAAGATATCCAGGTGGTCTCAACCGGATCGCTCGGCCTCGACATCGCGTTGGGCGTCGGCGGTTTGCCGCGTGGCCGGGTGGTCGAAATTTATGGTCCGGAGTCGTCCGGTAAAACCACGCTGACGTTGCAGGTCGTCGCCGAAATGCAGAAGCTCGGCGGCACGGCGGCGTTTATCGACGCGGAACACGCGCTGGACATCCAGTACGCGGGCAAGCTCGGCGTGAACGTGAACGACCTGCTGGTTTCGCAGCCGGATACGGGTGAGCAGGCGCTCGAAATCGCCGACGCACTGGTGCGTTCGGGCTCGATCGACATGATCGTGATCGACTCGGTCGCGGCACTCGTGCCGAAGGCTGAAATCGAAGGCGAAATGGGCGACTCGCTGCCGGGTCTGCAAGCGCGTCTCATGTCGCAGGCGCTGCGCAAGCTCACCGGCACGATCAAGCGCACGAACTGCCTCGTGATCTTCATCAACCAGATCCGCATGAAGATCGGCGTGATGTTCGGCAATCCGGAAACCACCACAGGCGGTAACGCGCTGAAGTTCTACGCGTCGGTGCGACTGGACATTCGCCGTATCGGTTCGATCAAGAAAAACGACGAAGTGATCGGCAACGAAACGCGCGTGAAGGTGGTGAAGAACAAGGTTGCTCCACCGTTCCGCGAAGCGATTTTCGACATCCTGTACGGCGAAGGTATTTCGCGTCAGGGCGAAGTCATCGACCTGGGCGTGCAGGCCAAGATCGTCGACAAGGCCGGCGCGTGGTACAGCTACAGCGGCGAACGTATCGGTCAGGGCAAGGACAACGCGCGTGAATTCCTGCGCGAAAATCCGGATATCGCTCGCGAGATCGAAAATCGTATCCGTGAGTCGCTGGGCGTGAATGCCATGGCTGAAGCCGTGACTGGCGCAGGCGCTGAAGTCGCGGACGAAGAAGAGTAACCCTCACGTGATACGCAAGGGCCGGCCGTTGTCCGATTCAGGACGCCACGCGGACGGCCCGCGTGATGAAGACGACGAGTCGTTCGATCCATTCGAATCGTTCGACGCACACGATCGTGCTGCGGGCCGCAATCCGCAGCGCGCGCAGTTTGAATCCTCCCCGCCGGCAGGCCCGGATCCCTCCGAAACCACCTACACCCGTTCGCGTCGCGTTCCTGGCGAAGCGAAACCCGGGCAAGACGAAGCCAAAAAATCCCTGCGTCCGGCACGGTCACTAAAAGGCCGCGCGCTCGGCTATTTATCTCGCCGTGAATACAGTCGCACCGAACTCGCGCGCAAGCTGAAGCCGTTCGTCGAGGAAACCGACTCGCTCGACACCTTGCTCGACTCGCTGGAAGCCGAAAACTGGCTGTCCGATTCGCGCTTCGCCGAAAGCCTGATTCATCGCCGCTCGTCGCGCTTGGGCGCGAGCCGGATCGTCGGGGAATTGAAGCAGCATTCGGTCGACCAGACGCTCGTCGAGGAGGCCAGCGCGCAACTGCGCGAAACCGAACTCGCGCGTGCGCAGGCTGTCTGGCAAAAGAAATTCGGCCGGCTTCCCGAAACGCCCGCCGAACGGGCAAAACAGCAGCGCTTTCTGGCCTCGCGTGGATTTTCGGGCGCCACGATCGGCAAAATTCTTAAGGGAATGGACGACGAGTAGGGCGGCGAGTAAGCGCGTCATGCTTGGTTTGCGTGCAAACCCCTTTGGGACAACGTCTTCCGCTCTCAGCCACGCATGGCGCGGCCATGCGCAATCGGACCTGTCCCAAATACCCAGTATGCTAAAATTCGTGGGTTTTCCAAATCCGGCCTTTCCTTCCCGCATGCCGCTCTCCCCGCCAGTGTCCCGTCAGTTGCGCCATCGTCGCGCAATCAGAGCGGAAGCCTATGAGCGAGCCGATGGCCTGTGGGATGTGGAAGCGTGCTTGACCGACGAAAAACCGCGCGATGTGGTGCTTGCGTCGGGCGTCCGGCCCAATGGTCAGCCGATCCATGAACTCTGGCTTCGCATCACCATCGATCGCAAGCTCAATGTCGTCGACGCCGAGGCGTCGTCCGACTGGGTGCCCTATCCTGGTTTGTGCCAAGCCAGCAATCCCGCCTACCGTGCCCTCATCGGGCTTAATCTCCGTCAAAACTTCCGTCGTGAGTCTGCCCGTTTGCTGGGCGGCACGGCGGGTTGCACGCATCTCACCGAGTTGTGCGCGATCCTGCCGACCGCCGCGATTCAGGCATTCGCCGGCGAAGTGTGGAACACCGGTGACAGCGCGTCGGGCGCGAACGCAGGTTCGGGAGACGGATCGTCTAACAGCACGGGCGAGCATTCCAACGACAAACCGCCATTCCAGCTGGGACGCTGCCACGCGCTGCGTTTCGACGGCGAGGCGGTGCAGCAGTTTTATCCGCGCTGGTATGGCCGCGCTCCGTATACAGCGGATCGCGCGGCATCGTCAGGCGACGGGGCGGTCCGCCAGACAGGCGAGGGTGGCAACGCGTCTGGCATGAACGACGGCAGCGGAAACGAAGTTCAATCCAACTCTCAGACTGAAGGGAATCACGCATGAAGATTCACGAGTACCAGGGTAAGGAAATCCTGCGGAAATTCGGCGTCGCGGTACCGCGCGGCAAGCCGGTCTTCTCGGTGGATGATGCGGTCAAGGCCGCGGAAGAGCTCGGCGGCCCGGTATGGGTCGTGAAGGCTCAGATCCACGCGGGTGGCCGTGGCAAGGGCGGCGGCGTGAAGGTCGCCAAGTCGCTGGAACAGGTTCGCGAATACTCGAACCAGATCCTCGGCATGCAGCTCGTCACGCACCAGACCGGCCCTGAAGGCCAGAAGGTGAATCGTCTGCTGATCGAAGAAGGCGCTGACATCAAGAAGGAACTGTATGTCGGCCTCGTGATCGATCGCGTGTCGCAGAAGATCGTCGTGATGGCATCGAGCGAAGGCGGCATGGACGTCGAAGAAGTCGCGGAAAAGACGCCCGAGCTGATCCACAAGGTTGCCGTCGACCCGACGACCGGCCTGAAGGACGCCGAAGCTGACGACCTCGCGAAGAAAATCGGCGTGCCCGACGCATCGATCCCGCAAGCGCGCGCGATCCTGCAAGGCCTGTACAAGGCATTCTGGGAAACCGACGCATCGCTGGCCGAAATCAACCCGCTGATCCTGACCGGCGACGGCAAAGTGATCGCGCTGGATGCGAAATTCAACTTCGATTCGAACGCACTGTTCCGTCACCCGGAAATCGTCGCGTATCGCGATCTGGACGAAGAAGATCCGGCTGAAGTCGAAGCGTCGAAGTTCGACCTCGCGTACATCTCGCTCGACGGCAACATTGGCTGCCTCGTGAACGGCGCAGGCCTCGCAATGGCAACGATGGACACCATCAAGCTGTTCGGCGGCGAACCGGCGAACTTCCTGGACGTGGGCGGTGGCGCCACGACGGAGAAGGTCACGGAAGCGTTCAAGATCATGCTGAAGAATCCGAACCTGACCGCGATTCTGGTCAACATTTTCGGCGGCATCATGCGCTGCGACGTGATCGCGGAAGGTGTGATCGCGGCGTCGAAGGCCGTTTCGCTGAAGGTGCCGCTCGTGGTCCGCATGAAGGGCACGAACGAAGACCTCGGCAAGAAGATGCTCGCTGAATCCGGCCTGCCGATCATCGCGGCAGACAGCATGGAAGAAGCGGCTCAGAAGGTCGTCGCGGCTGCTTCGGGCAAGGCGTAAGCCGAGTCCGCGAGCTTTTGCGAGACGCTTTTTCCAGGTAACCAGGATTACGAATGGCGGCGCGGGAATGGCGCATGAGCGGCGCGGGCGAAGAACATCCCGCCGCGCGGCGCAACGACGCGACGCCAAACGAACAGAGGTCAATACATGTCGATTCTGATTAACAAAGACACCAAGGTCATCACGCAGGGCATCACCGGCAAGACCGGTCAGTTCCACACGCGTGCTTGCCGTGAATATGCAAACGGCCGCGAAGCGTACGTTGCGGGCGTGAACCCGAAGCGCGCAGGTGAAGACTTCGAAGGCATTCCTATCTACGCAAGCGTCGCTGAAGCCAAGGCTGAAACGGGCGCGACCGTGTCGGTGATTTACGTTCCGCCGGCAGGCGCTGCTGCCGCGATCTGGGAAGCGGTCGAGGCCGATCTGGATCTGGCGATCTGTATCACGGAAGGCATTCCCGTCCGCGACATGATCGAGCTCAAGGCTCGTATGCGCGCCGAAAACCGCAAGACGCTGCTGCTCGGACCGAACTGCCCGGGCACGATCACGCCGGACGAGCTGAAGATCGGCATCATGCCGGGTCACATCCACCGCAAGGGCCGCATCGGCGTCGTGTCGCGTTCGGGCACGCTGACGTACGAAGCAGTCGGTCAATTGACGGCGATCGGCCTCGGCCAGTCGTCGGCGGTCGGGATCGGCGGCGACCCGATCAACGGTCTGAAGCACATCGACGTGATGAAGATGTTCAACGACGATCCGGAAACGGACGCCGTCATCATGATCGGCGAGATCGGCGGTCCGGACGAAGCGAACGCTGCCGAGTGGATCAAGGACAACATGAAGAAGCCGGTGGTCGGCTTCATCGCCGGCGTCACGGCGCCTCCGGGCAAGCGCATGGGCCACGCCGGCGCGCTGATCTCGGGCGGTGCGGATACGGCTGAAGCGAAACTGGAAATCATGGACGCATGCGGCATCAAGGTCACGAAGAACCCGTCGGAAATGGCGCGTCTTCTGAAGGCGATGCTGTAAGTCGAAATTCGCGCGCAGTGTCGGCGCGTTTTTGATACGCTTACGAAACCCTTTCGTGAGCGTGCGGTTCAAAAAGCGGGGGAGTGCAGACTCCCCCGCTTTTTTTATTGGCCGCGCGTCGGATTTCTTCTTATTCTTTCAATCATGCTCGAGTTCTTCGCCACGCTCCATTGGGGCGCTGTCATTCAGATCATCGTCATCGACATTCTGTTGGGTGGCGATAATGCTGTCGTGATCGCGCTGGCCTGCCGCAATTTGCCGCCGTCCCAACGCACGAAAGGCGTGCTGTGGGGCACGGCGGGCGCCATCGCGCTGCGCGTGGCGTTGATTGCGTTCGCGGTCGCCTTGCTCGATGTGCCGTTGCTGAAATTCGCGGGCGGCCTGTTGCTGCTGTGGATCGGCGTGCGCCTGATGGCGCCGGCGCACGACCCGCATGAGAACGTCAAGCCGGCCGACAAGCTGATGGCGGCGATCAAGACCATCATCGTCGCGGACGCGGTGATGAGCCTCGACAACGTGATCGCGATTGCGGGCGCGGCTGAGGCCGCCGACCCCGAACACCGGATCGCGCTGGTGATTTTCGGCCTGGTGGTCAGCATTCCGCTAATCGTGTGGGGCAGCCAGCTGGTTCTCAAACTGCTCGACCGCTTTCCCATCGTCATCACGCTCGGCGCCGCGTTGCTGGGCTGGATCGCGGGCGGCCTGATCATCAATGACCCGGCCGGCGACCGTTGGCCGATCCTCGACACGCCGCTGGCTGAATACGGCATGAGTATCGCGGGCGCGTTGTTCGTCGTGATCCTCGGGTATCTGTTCAAGCGCCGCAATGCCCATCGCGCGGCGGCTTGAGACAGGATGCGGCGCCGGCATGACGGCGTCTCAAGCGCCGGCGCGAACCTGAGCCGAACCATGCCGCAACGTTAGCCGTTCGGCTGACTGTATGACACGAGCGCCGCTGGCTACGATTGAAACGCCTGTTCCCGATCCGTGGGGCAGGCGTTTTTCGTTCCAGGAGCCTGTCGATGATCGTTACCTTGCCTTATCCTCCTTACTCCCACGCCTCGCTGTCCACGCGTACACGATTTTGCCGAGCGGGCTGGTCGGCGCGGCTCGCGCGTGCCTGCCGACGCCTCGGCTTCGGTTTCACGCTGATCGAACTGATGATCGTGCTGGCGATCGTCGGCGTGATCGCCGCTTATGCAATTCCCGCTTATCAGGACTATCTGGCGCGTAGCCGCGTCGGCGAAGGGTTGTCACTGGCGGCGTCCGCGCGGCTGGCCGTGTCCGAAAACGCCGCGAGCGGCAATGCATTCAGCGGCGGTTATGCGTCGCCGCCTGCTACCCGCAACGTCGAGTCCATTCGTGTCGACGACGACACCGGCCAGATCACCGTCGCCTTCACGACGCGCGTCGCGCCCGCGGGCTCGAACACGCTCACGCTGGTGCCGTCGGTGCCAGACAATGTCGATGCGCCGACTGCGCGCATCGCGTTGAGCAAGGGCGGAGTGCAGGCTGGCGCGCTCACCTGGGAATGTTTCACGGGCGGCAAATCCGCGTCCTCGCTGCCGGCGCCGGGCGCCGGGCCGGCCCCTGCCGATGCGCCCACGTTGCCGTCGAATCTTGCGCCACCGGAGTGCCGTTCGTGAACGATCGCGAGATGTATGCGGGATAAGCGCACGATGATCGCGAGAGCGGGCGAAGTCGCAGTCGTCCGCACGTAAAAGGCTGATTTTCGGGATATTTCAGCCCGGCCGGCGCACAGCAGGAGAATTTTTTTGTATAGTGCGCCGGTTGCTGACGCCCACCGGTTCCTCGATGCCCACCCCTTTCGCGCGCTATCTGTCTTTCATTCTGTTGGCTCTCGCGTTGGTGCTGCCTTATGCAGTTGTCAACCATACGTATCCGATTCCGACCTTTTACGCTGAATTCACCGCGCTCGGTCTGTATCTGTTGACCGGCGCAGGCGTCGTGCTGCTGGTGGCGAGCGCCAAGCCGCGTGTGGCGTTCGCGTCGCCGGTGGTCGCGCTGGTGCCGTTGCTGTTCGGGCTGCTGCTGGTGGCGCAGTCGGTGCTGTTGCCGGTCACGCAGCCGTCGATGAACTGGCTCGGCGGTGGCTATCTGCTGGCAGCCTTGATGGCGACGCATGCTGGCTATGGCTTTACGCGCGCCAAGCTCAACGAGACCGCGTTGCGTTGGGCGGCCGGGGCGTTGATCGTCGGCGGGCTGTTTGCGGTGTTCTGCCAGATCATCCAGTTGTTTCACCTCGAAGTGCGCGTGGCGCCGTTCGTGGTCGCCTATAACGTGACCGTCGAGCGACGGCCGTTCGGCAATATGGCTCAAGCCAACCACCTCGCCACCTATATCGCGTTTGCGATGGCGGGCGCGCTATTCCTCGTGCAGACGCGACGGATCGCGGTCAGCATCTGGTTCCTCGTGTCGACGATTTTCGCGGTGGGCCTCGCGCTGACCGTGTCGCGCGGTCCGTGGTTGCAGATGGGCGTGATCGTGGTGGCGGGTTTCTGGATGGCATTCGCGCAGACCCGCGATCAGTTGCAGTTGCGTCGCAGCAACCGCGACTGGCTCATTCCGATCGCGCTGGCCGTGCTGTTTTTCGTGATCAACGCGTTGATTCGCTGGGCCAACGTTCACTATCACCTTGAGCTCGGTCAGTCCGCCGCCGAACGTTTTCAGGATGCCGGTCAGATCGCGCCGCGCCTCGCGCTGTGGAAGTACGGTTGGACGATGTTCAAGACGCATCCGTTGCTGGGCGTTGGCTGGGGCGAATTTCCGAGCTATCAGTACGAGTTTGCAAAGTCGCTCGGCGGCGTCGAGATCGCCAACAATTCGCACGATATCTTCATCGACCTGCTCGCGAAGACCGGCTTGATCGGCCTCGCAATCGTGCTGTTTGGCCTGATTACCTGGCTCATACGCGTGGTGCGCGCGCCGCAAAGTTCGGCTCGGGTGTTCGGCATTGCGTTGATCGGTGTGCTGGTCATGCACGCGCTGGTCGAATATCCGCAGCAGTACATGTTCTTCCTGTTGCCGGCCATGTTCGTGTTCGGGCTGCTGGAAACGCGGCCGCTGCGCCTCGTGCCGGCACGCCTGTCGTTCGGCGCGTTTGCCGTGGTGGTGTTCGGCGGTCTGGCCGCGCTGTATCCGGTGTATCGCGACTACGCGCGCGCCGAGGTGCTGTACTACGGCCAGCGTCCCGCCGAACAGTATCGCGCGGACCCGTCGTTCCTGTTCCAGGCGTGGGGCGAATACGGCCTAGCGACGCTTTTGCCGATGAATTCGATGGATCTTCAACACAAGCTCGCCATGCACAAACAGGCAATGGCGCTGCTGCCGGGCGAAACGGTGCTGCGCCGCTATGCGGTGCTGCAGGCGTTGAGCGGCGACCAGGCAGCGGCGTTCGATACTGTTGAACGCCTGAAGATCTTCGCCGTGGAACTCAAGGACTGGCCGTCGCAACTGAGCTATCTGTACCAGCTCTGCGACGAGCAGAAAACGCTGACCGGTTTCAAGGCGGAACTGGTCAAGCGCTACGGCATGCCGCCGGGCGACGTCAATGAGGACGACGACAGCGACGACGAATGAGCCGCCGCGTTCGCTTCAAAGCTTGACGGGTGGAGCGGGGCGATGACACACACAGTCATCAACCCGCCACCCAATCCCCCGATTTCCCGCCGTGCTTCTCCAGCACCTTCACATCGGTGATCGTCATCCCGCGATCGACCGCCTTGCACATGTCGTACACCGTCAGCAGCCCGACCTGCACGGCCGTCAGCGCTTCCATCTCCACCCCCGTTCGACCCAGCGTTTCAACCTGAACCGTGCAATGCACGCCCGGCAGCGCGTCATCGAGCTCGAAATCCACCTTGACGCGCGTCAGCGCCAGCGGATGACACAGCGGGATCAGATCGGCGGTGCGCTTCGAACCTTGAATCGCGGCAATCCGAGCGATGCCGATCACGTCGCCTTTCTTGGCATTGCCGTCGCGGATCAGCGCGAACGTCTCCGGCAGCATGCGAATCGAGCCGCGCGCAATCGCAATGCGCTTGGTCTCCTGCTTGCCGCCGACGTCCACCATATGCGCCTGGCCGGCGGCGTCGAAATGAGTGAGTTCAGGCATGGTTGGGCTCCTTCAGAGGGCGCCTATCATAGCAGCGCGGCAAAGCCGCGCGGCGTGCGCACTGCGTTTGCGACGACCAAAGCGCCGCCCGCGTCCGCCGTCTGCGCAGGCGGCGTGGCAAATCGCCGGGTGGGCTCGAATCGCCGTGACGCGAATCACATGAAATCCCGCGACGACTGATTACAATTGCCCTATGCCCGCTATCTTAGTCCGAGCGGCGGGCGTCGCTTTCGACTTCGTCATATCGACTTCGCGATGCGTCCGAAACGGTTCCTTGCTGCATTGTTGTGTATCGCGCTGGCAACGCCGCCGGGCGCGTTCGCGCAATCGCACGGCGCGTCGAGCATGGCGCTCAACACGTTGCCAGCGGAGCCGCCGCTAGTAAGCGGGCCGGCCGATACCTGCGCCGATCCACTCGTGCCGCCCGAGATCGCGCAAGGCGTGTTCGGCGTGTACGGCGGCGCGCAGAGCCGCTTTTCCGGCAATACCGGTGTGAACACCAATTGGCGCGCGCCGATCGTCACGCAGCAGCTACCCGACCTAGGCAACGGCGGCTCAGCCTCACTCACGCCGCAGGCCGAGCGCAAACTCGGCGAACGCGTGATGGGCGAGGTGCGCCGCGACCCCGACTATCTCGACGACTGGCTGGTGCGCGACTATCTGAACTCGGTTGCCGCGAAGCTCGCCGCCGCGGCGAGCGCGCTCTACATCGGCGGATATCGTCCGGACTTCGATCTGTTCGCGGTGCGCGACCCGCAGATCAACGCCTTCTCGCTGCCGGGCGGGTTTATCGGCGTGAACACCGGTCTGATCGTGGCCACGCAGACTGAGTCCGAGTTGGCATCGGTGCTGGGTCACGAAATGGGCCACGTGCTGCAGCGGCACATCTCGCGCATGATCACGACCGGCGAACACAGCGGCTATGCGGCGCTCGCCGGCCTGTTGTTCGGTGTGCTCGCCGGCGTGCTCGCGCATAGCGGCGATCTGGGCAGCGCGATTGCGATCGGCGGCCAGGCGTATGCGGTCGACAACCAGTTGCGTTTCTCGCGTTCCGCCGAGCACGAAGCGGACCGCGTCGGCTTTCTGCTGCTCGCTGGCGCCGGCTACGATCCTTACGCGATGACGACCTTCTTCGGCCGCCTCGATCGTGCCGCGATGAGCGACACGGGCATTCCGGCATACGCGCGCACCCATCCGCTGACCGGCGAACGGATCGCCGACATGGAAGACCGTGCGCGCCGCGCGCCTTACCGGCAACCGCATCAATCGGCCGAATATGGTTTTGTGCGGGCGCGGGCGCGTCTGTTGCAGGATCGCTCGCGCAGCGAGTACGGCGACGAGATTTCGCGCTTGCGCTCTGAGATCGAGGACCGCACGGCGGTGAACGTCGCGGCGAACTGGTACGGCATTGCCTACGGGCAGATGCTGCTCGAGCGTTACGACGACGCGGCGGCGTCGCTGGCGTCGTCGCGCGCCGCGTTCGCCGCGGGCGAGCAGGCCGAAGGCGGCACCGCGCGCAGTTCGCCGAGCCTCGATGTGCTCGCCGCCGACATCGCGCGGCGAGCCGGCCGCGACGACGAGGCCGCGCGTCTGGCCGAGCTTGCGCAAAAGCGCTGGCCGCAGTCGAATGCCGCCATCGACATGCATATCCGCACCTTGCTGACCCTGCGCCGCTTTGCCAATGCTCAGGCGCTTGCGCAAAAAGAGACACGTGCCGAGCCGGATCAGCCTGCCTGGTGGCTGTATCTCGCCCAGGCTAGCGCGGGCACGGGCGACGCGTTGACACAGCATCGTGCGATGGCCGAGAAGTTCGCGCTGGAGGGAGCGTGGCCTTCGGCGATCCGGCAATTGAAGGACGCACGCGATCTGAAGGCGATTGGCTACTACGACCTCGCGACCGTCGACGCGAGGCTGCATGAGATGGAAAGCCGCTACAAGGAGGAGCGGCTGGACGAGAAGAGCTAAGTCTTGTCCGCAGCTTCGCTGCGTTTGCGAGCCGGCCTCGATGGAGCAACGCAGCGCGCAGGCTGGTGCTTAAGTGCCAGCGGCTGCCGGACTGGGCACAAATTTAAACCGCGCAGCAACGTCGCCTCGCCGCAATGCCTGCAGCGGCAACACAAGCTCGTTGTTCCAGCGAAACTCACCGCTCATCGAGTCGTCCGCCAGCGTTGTATGATCGGAGAACACCTCCAGGTCGTGATCGTGCAGGACCGCGATTCGCGGCGGCGCCGAATCGTCGGTAAACAGAATCCCGCCTTCTTCATCCACGAACACGGCTGCGGGCTCGAAGGCGCCGCCGCCCTGATCCTGCAACGCGAGTGCGCCGCCAGCATCGGCGTCGGCTGACAAACGCACCACCCACGGCGTATAGCCCAACTCGACATACACACGCTGCGGACCGTTCTGGAAAAACCACTGCCCGCGCTCGTCGGCGTCGTAATTCCGGTTGATGAACCCGAGCAACGCTTCGTGGCGGATCGGCGTGCCCGGCGAACCGCCGGCCTGCGCGGCTTCGTCACGCATGCGCCAGTTGCCGCGCCTGTCCAGCATCAGCCAGCCAGTGCAACTCGGGACATTCGGCCACTTGGCCAAGGCCTGCTTGACGATGTCATCCATGATCGACGTGTCGCTCCAGATAGCCGAACACGCGCCGCGACAGCCAGTCGAGGCGGCCCGGAAACGGCCCGGTCATAAAGCCGGCGTGGCCGCCATGCTTGGGTTGGTCGAGTTCCACTGCCGCCGAGACTTCATGCCGCGACGGCAACGCCTCAGCCGGCAGGAACGGATCGTTGCGCGCGTTCAGCACCAGCGTCGGCACCTGAATGTGCGGCAGCAGCGGACGCGTGGTCGCCGTGCTCCAGTAGTCGTCGGTATCGCGAAAGCCGTGCAGCGGCGCGGTCACCACGTTGTCGAACTCGTACATGGTGCGGCTCGCCAGCATCGCGTCACGGTCGAACAGGCCTGGAAACTGCACCAGCTTCTGTTCGGCCTTCTGCTTGAGCGTTCTCAGAAAACTACGCGTGTAAACGAGGCCGAAGCCCTGGGACAATGCGCGGCCGCCGGCATGCACGTCGATGGGTGTCGAAATCGCCGCGGCGGCCGAGATCACCGACGTCGCGTCCTCCTGCCGCTCACCCAGCCAGCGCAGCAGCACATTGCCGCCGAGCGACACGCCGGCCGCCACGATCGGCCCGCGATGCGCGGCGCGCAAACGCCGCAGCACCCAATCGACTTCGTTGCTGTCGGCGAGATGATAGAAACGCGGCATCCGGTTCAGCGGTCCGCTGCAACTGCGGAAGTGCGGCACGACGCCATGCCAGCCGTACTCGCGCGCGGCCGCCATCAACGAGGCGGCGTAGTGCGAACCCGAGCTGCCTTCGAGGCCGTGAAACAGTACGAAGAGCGGGGCGGTGTCGGCGGGAATGTGCGGCATAGCGCCGGCCGTGAGCGACGACACGGCCTGAGGACCGTCGTGCTGCACCCAGTCGAGATCGATGAAATCGCCGTCGGGCGTGTCCCAGCGCTCGCGTCGAAACGAGACGGCGGGGCGGCGTGCAAACAGCGACGGGACGATGGTTTGTACGTGCCGATTCGGCAGCCAGAGCGGCGCACGGTAGAGCAACTCGATGGTTGCGTCGACGGTAGCCTCGATGGCGGCCGCGGCGCGTGCCGTGCCGGAAGAAGCGGATTTTTCGTGCGGCGTTCCCAGATCCCGCGAAGGGACTTCCGTCAAGGCGGGGGACTTCCTGCGGGGCGTGCTCATGCCTGCTTCAAAACTAAAAAGTAAGACGCGCGGCGCGCGTCAGTGCAGTGACCCCTGGCCATGCCGCATCTTCGTGGCGAACTGGCTGGCGGCCTCGTTGGGCATCGGACTCGCGTGGATGTGCGCGATACGCCATTCGCCGCGTTCGTGGACCATCACGTAAGTCGCAAACACCATGGCGGGCGTGGCCTTGGGGTCAGCCGGCCGGTGCGCTTCGGCAATCGCATAGACCACGGTGCCGAGGCTGTCGTAGACGCGGATGTCGAGCGGCTCGATGGAAACGGGCGCCATTTCGAGCTGAATCTGCAAGCCGGCGCGAATGCTCTCGAGGCCGTGCAGGTGGGAGCCGTCGGCGCAGATGCAGCTGACGAACTCTTCATCGATCCACAGACCCATCAAGCTGTCGATATTGACCTCGGCGACGGCCTGGTAATAGGCGTTCAGAGTATCGGCGGCGGCTTCGAAGATATGGGCAAAACGTGGCATGGCTCGTCAGTCTCTTGTGCGCGGCGCGCGGTTGCGGGGCAGCGGTCAGCGGGACAGTCCGGAGCACCGGACGATCGCACCCGTGCGCCAGCATGCCCGCGCCGCAAGGCGCGAACATGACGCGACGCGCTGAGGTGCGTGCGGTGTTGCGTGCGAGTATCGGCCGGTTCAGCGTTGCGCCAGCAACATGCCGCGCAAATCGCCGAATACCTGCTCGGCGCTCAACTGCTTCAGGCAGTTCAGATGACCAAGCGGACACTCGCGCTCAAAACAGGGGCTGCATTCGAGATGGAGCCATTGTACCTTCGCAAGCTCGGACAAGGGCGGCGTGTGGCGCGGATCGGTCGAACCGTACACGGCCACCAGCGGCCGGCGCAGCGCGGCGGCCACGTGCATCAAGCCGGAATCGTTGGTGACGACCGCGTTGGCGCGCGAGATCAGCGCGCACGCCTCGCCCAGCGCGGTCTGGCCGCACAGGTTGCGCACGTTCGGCGCTCGCTCCGCGATGGCCTGCGCGAGCGGCGCGTCTTTCGGCGATCCGAGCGCGACGATCTGCGTGTACGGGAACGACTGGCCGACCATCTGCGCGAGCGACGCGAAGTGTTCGGGCGGCCAGCGCTTGGCGGGCCCGTATTCGGCGCCCGGGCAGAACACCAGCAGCGGCACGCGCGTATCGAGATTGAAGCGCGCCGAGACGCGCGACGCTTCGTTCAGATCCGCGTCGAGGCGCGGCATCGGCAGGTCGTCGGGCACCTTGGCGCCAGGCGCGTAGGCGAGGGCGGCGTACTGGCCGACCATCGGCGGACGCTCATCCTTGCGCGGATTCGCGTGACGCACGTTCAGCAGGCCGTAGCGGCTTTCGCCGGTATAGCCGATGCGTAGGGGAATGCCCGCCATCCACGGAATCAGCGCCGACTTGAGCGAGTTGGGCAGCACGTACGCGCCGTCATAGCCGATGTCGCGCAGGTCGCTCGCCAGCTGCCAGCGGCGCAGCATTTGCAGCTTGCCGTGCGCGAGATCCGTGGCGTAGACGTCGCGGATTTCCGGCATGCGTTCGAGGACAGGCGCGACCCAAGAGGGCGCGACCGCGTCGATGACGATGCGCGGATGCAATTTCACGAGGCGCGCAAACAGCGGCTGCGCCATCAATGCGTCACCGATCCAGTTCGGTGCGATAACCAACGCGCGACGCATCAGAGTGAGTGTCCGGTGTCGAAACGAAACCCCGCGCAAGCCTTGCGCGGGGCATTCGGATAGGTAAATGGGGAAAAGCCGCAAGCCGCGTGGCGTGATTCCGGCATGGCCGGACGCGCCGCGGTGGCGGCCCTGCTGTGACGTGCCTGCTTTCGGAGCGGGCTGCGCGCTTGCGTCGGCATGATCACCGTCTGCTGCACGACCGGCGCCGGATCGTCGAACGAAGAACCTCGCTGCGCAACGACAGCCAGTCAATCACGAAGCGAACCCCGCAACGAAGCGTGCAGCCAAGCCCGCGAGCGGCGCCACAAGCAATCAGTTTTCAGTGCGCCGTGTTCAATGGCCCTTGACCACTTCGCCGTCGCGCAGCTTATAACGCGTGCTGCAGTACGGGCACTTGGCTTCGCCGTGCGTGACGTCGATAAAGACGCGCGGATGCGCGCTCCAGCGCGGCATGGCCGGATTCGGGCAGTACGCCGGCAGGTCTTTTGCCGACAGTTCGACCAGCGGCATTTCCTTGATTTCGCTCATGAGACGTTTCTCGTTGTATGCAGGGTGCGTGCGTTGCGCCAGTGTGGCCCGGCGCGGCGCGCGTTAAATCTTGGTCAGCCAGTTCGCGTACTTGTCGCTCTTGCCGTTCACGATGTCGAAGAAGCCCGCTTGCAGCTTCTCAGTGATCGGGCCGCGCGTGCCCGAGCCGATCGTGCGGTTGTCGAGCTCGCGGATCGGCGTGACCTCGGCGGCGGTGCCGGTGAAGAACGCTTCGTCGCACGTATAGACCTCGTCGCGCGTGATGCGCTTTTCGATCACCTGGATGCCCGCGTCACGCGCCAGCGTGATAACCGTGTCGCGCGTGATGCCGTCGAGGCACGACGACAGGTCCGGCGTGTACAGCTTGCCGTTGTTCACGAGGAAGAAGTTCTCGCCCGAGCCTTCCGACACGTAGCCGTCCACGTCGAGCAGCAGCGCTTCGTCGTAACCGTCGGCGATCGCTTCCTGGTTGGCGAGGATCGAGTTCACGTACCAGCCCGACGCCTTGGCGCGGACCATGGACACGTTCACGTGATGGCGCGTGAACGACGAAGTCTTCACGCGGATGCCCTTGGCGATGCCGTCTTCACCGAGGTAAGCGCCCCACGGCCAGGCGGCGATTGCCACGTGGATGGTGTTGCCCTTGGCGGACACGCCGAGCTTTTCCGAGCCGACCCAGATGATCGGGCGCAGGTAGCAGGATTCGAGCTTGTTTTCACGGACTACTTCGCATTGCGCGGCGGCGAGCGTTTCGTGGTCGAACGGCACGTCCATCTGGAAGATTTTGGCCGAGTTCAGCAGACGCTTGGTGTGTTCCTGCAGCCGGAAAATCGCGGTGCCGCCGTCCGCCGTCTTGTAGGCGCGTACGCCTTCAAAGACGCCCATGCCGTAGTGCAGCGTGTGGGTGAGCACGTGGATCTTGGCGTCGCGCCAGTCGATGAGCTTGCCATCCATCCAGATCTTGCCGTCGCGGTCGGCCATTGACATACGATTCTCCAGCGGGTGCGTTGTTAAGCGTAGCTATATCAGGCATAGCCAGGACCCGCATTTTAACGTCTTTTGCACACGGAACGGGCATTTGGCCGCATTCCGGACGCTATAATCCGGCACACGCATAATTCAAATCCGAATGCGCCAGCGGGTGCTTGACGACCTGGCGCCGACTTCACATCGTTGCAGCGCCCTCGGGCGCCCGCGTTTCGCCCCCATGCTCGCTCGCCTGTCAGATATCGATCGCCGTGCCTTCCGCGAAGGCGCGCGCGACTATTCGCCCACGCTGATGGCGATTTTCTCCTGGGGCCTCGTCACCGGCATTGCCATGAGCAAATCGGTACTCACGTTGCCGCAGGCGCTCACCATGTCGCTGCTGTGCTACGCCGGGTCGTCGCAACTGGCGGTGCTGCCGCTGCTTGCCGCCAAGCTGCCGGTCTGGACCGTGCTGCTCACCGCCGCGATGGTCAATACGCGTTTCGTCATCTTCAGCGTCGGTCTCGCGCCGCATTTTTCCTATCTGTCGATGTGGCGGCGCCTCGTGCTCGGCTACTTCAACGGCGACGTGATTTACCTGCTGTTCCAGAAAAAGAGCTTCCCGACCGGCTATGTGGCGGGCAAGGAGGCGTACTACTGGGGCATGGCGGTGTGCAGCTGGCTGTCGTGGCAGGTGTCGTCGATTGCCGGGATTCTGCTGGCGAGCCTGATTCCCGATAACTGGGGTCTCGCGCTGGCGGGTACGCTGGCCCTGCTGCCCATCATGGTGTCGGCGATCGCGACGCGCTCCACGCTGGTCGCGGTCAGCATCGCCGGCGTGGTGTCGTTGCTGGCTTTCGACCTGCCGTACCGGCTCGCGCTGCCGCTCGCGGTGATCGCGGCAATCATTGCCGGCAGTGCCGCCGACCTGATGGTCGAGCGCGCCGACTTGCGTCGCATCCGTAACAGCGCCGGAGATTCCCGATGACGTCCACACAGATCTGGCTGGCCATTTTCGGCATGACCTTCGTCACCGCCGTGACACGCGCGATGTTTCTAATCGGCGGCGAGCGCACGGTTTTGCCGGCGCGGGTCCAGCGTATGCTGCGTTATGCGCCGGCCGCGGCGCTCGCTGCGGTGGTCCTGCCGGATGTGCTGGCAACGCCCGACGGCCTGTCGTTCGCGCCGTCGAACCATGAGTTCTAT
This sequence comes from Paraburkholderia sp. FT54, assembly GCF_031585635.1. Lineage (NCBI taxonomy): Bacteria > Pseudomonadati > Pseudomonadota > Betaproteobacteria > Burkholderiales > Burkholderiaceae > Paraburkholderia > Paraburkholderia sp. FT54. Next base: position 706,499 of record NZ_CP134195.1, read on the forward strand.
GCCACGCTGTCGGGGCTTGCGTGGTTTTTGTGGCGGCGCACCATGCTCGGCACGATTGTCGTCGGGATGGTCGTGTTCACGTTGTTGCGCCTCTTCATGTGATTGAAGAAACAGGAAATGGTGCATTGCGGCACGCACACCGTATCGTTCAAATACGGGACATTCGCCCGGTCGCGGGTCAGAAGGCTGTGTGGATCAGTTAAAATGCTTGCTTCCGGGATAGCCGCGCCGCTGCAGGGCGCGCGCCGCCGCGGCCTTGCCGCCGGCACCCGCTTCCGTGGAGCCGCTGCCGTGCCTGAGCGCTGGAGTTCACCGCGCTTGAGTGCCGCGCGTCGTCCGCCACCGCCTTCTCATCAACTCGCACACACACGCCCATGAACAAGGTATTGCGTCTCTCCGATCTGATCGCCGAAGGCAAGCTATCCGGCAAACGCGTGTTCATCCGCGCCGATCTGAACGTGCCGCAGGACGATCAAGGCAACATCACCGAAGACACGCGCATCCGCGCCTCCGTACCGGCCATCAAGGCCGCGCTCGACGCGGGCGCCGCCGTGATGGTCACGTCGCACCTGGGCCGTCCGACCGAGGGCGATTTCAAGCCGGAAGATTCGCTGGCGCCGGTCGCGAAGCGTCTGGCCGAACTGCTCGGCCGTGACGTGCCGCTGGTGGCGAACTGGGTTGAAAACGGCGTGAACGTCGCGCCGGGCTCGGTCGTGCTGCTGGAAAACTGCCGCGTCAACAAGGGCGAAAAGAAGGATTCCGACGAGCTCGCGCAGAAAATGGCGAAGCTCTGCGATATCTACGTGAACGACGCGTTCGGCACGGCGCACCGCGCTGAAGCGACCACGCACGGTATCGCCAAATACGCGCCCGTCGCGTGCGCCGGCCCGCTGCTGGCCGCCGAACTCGAAGCGCTCGGCAAGGCGCTGGGCGCGCCGAAGCGTCCGCTGGTGGCGATCGTCGCCGGCTCGAAGGTGTCTACCAAGCTGACCATTCTGAAGTCGCTGGCCGACAAGGTCGATCAACTGATCGTGGGCGGCGGCATCGCCAACACGTTCATGCTGGCTGCCGGCCTGAAGATCGGCAAGTCGCTCGCCGAAGCCGATCTGGTGAACGAAGCCAAAGCCATCATCGACGCCGCGAAAGCGCGCGGCGCCTCGGTGCCGATCCCGACCGACGTGGTCACGGCCAAGGAGTTTTCGCCGACCGCCAAAGCCGAAATCAAGGCCGTCGCCGACGTTCAAGACGACGACATGATCCTCGACATCGGACCGGAAACGGCCAAGGTGCTCGCCGCGCAACTGGAAAAGGCCGGCACCATCGTGTGGAATGGCCCGGTCGGCGTGTTCGAATTCGACCAGTTCGGCAACGGCACGAAGACGCTGGCGGACGCCATCGCGAAGTCGTCTGCGTTCTCGATTGCCGGCGGCGGCGATACGCTTGCAGCGATCGCCAAGTACGGCATCCACGACAAGGTCAGCTACATCTCGACAGGCGGCGGCGCCTTCCTCGAGTTCCTCGAAGGCAAGAAGCTACCTGCCGTCGAAGTTCTGGAATCGCGGGCTTAACGTGGCGACGCGCTCCCCAACGGCAAAGTCTGCAAAAGCACGCGGCGGCAAGCCGCGTAACACCGCGGCAGCATCGGCAGGGGAGCGCGCGGCGCGCTCCGCCGCCACTCCGGCAGCGGCCGACCCCGCGCTTGAATTCGCGACCGGCCCAGTTAGCGCCGACCATCAGCAAGAAGAATCCGGGGCGCCCCTCGTGCTCGCGGAGTTGAGCACCGCCGGCGAGGCAGCGGAATTGTCCGGCGCGGACACTGTGCAAATCGCCTCGTCCGCGGAACTCCCCGACGAGGAACTCGCCCCTCCACCGGCACCCCCCGTGCTGGTATCGAACACCGCTTCACTCAATAAAGCGACGCTGGTTTCAACCGGCGCGCAGCCCCCGGCAGCATCCTTCGGTGCGCAGCCTCCGCATCCGACTCGCAGCGCTCTTTCCAGCGATCTCACCCAGACGAGGAGACTCATGCATCGCGCCACCAAGATTGTCGCCACCATCGGCCCGGCTTCCAATACGCCGGAAATCCTGCTGCAAATGATTCAGGCAGGGCTGGACGTGGTGCGGCTCAATTTCTCGCACGGCACCGCCGACGACCACCGCCAGCGCGCCGAATTCGTGCGCGAGGCGGCCCGCCAGGCCGGCCGCGAAGTCGCCATCATGGCGGACCTGCAAGGCCCGAAAATCCGGGTCGGCAAATTTGAAAACGGCAAGATCATGCTGGTCGCCGGCGAGCCATTCGTTCTCGACGCCGATTGCGAACTCGGCAACGAGCAGCGCGCCGGTCTCGACTACAAAGACCTGCCGCGCGACCTGAAACCGGGCGACGTGCTGTTGCTCAACGACGGCCTGATCGTCCTGAACGTTTCGCGTGTGATCGGCAACGAGATCCACACGATCGTCAAGATCGGCGGCGAGCTGTCGAACAACAAGGGCATCAACCGCCAGGGCGGCGGCCTGACCGCGCCAGCGCTGACCGCCAAGGACATGGAAGACATTCGCACCGCCATGTCGCTCGGCGTCGACTATGTCGCTGTGTCGTTCCCGAAGAACGCCACCGACATGGAAATGGCCCGCCAGCTGGCGAACATCGCCGGCGCGCCGTTCGGCATCAAGCCGAAGATGATCGCCAAGATCGAGCGTGCGGAAGCCATTCCGGCGCTGCAAGGCATCCTCGACTCGTCGGACGGCATCATGGTCGCGCGCGGCGATCTGGCCGTGGAGGTGGGGAATGCCGCAGTTCCCGCGCTGCAAAAGCGGATGATTCGTATGGCGCGCGAATCGAACAAGTTCGTGATCACCGCCACGCAAATGATGGAGTCGATGATCCACGCGCCGGTGCCGACCCGCGCCGAGGTGTCGGACGTCGCCAACGCCGTGCTGGATGGCACGGACGCGGTGATGCTGTCGGCGGAATCGGCGGCGGGCAAGTATCCGGTGCAGACCATCGAGACCATGGCGGCGATCTGTATCGAAGCTGAGAAGTCGGAGCAGTCGGAGCTGGACAAGGATTTCCTCGACCGCACGTTCACGCGGATCGACCAGTCGATCGCGATGGGCGCGCTGTTCACGGCGTTCCATCTCGGCGCGAAGGCGATTGTGGCGTTGACCGAATCCGGCTCGACCGCGCTGTGGATGTCGCGTCATTGGACCCATGTGCCGATTTTCGCGCTCACGCCGCGGGTCGGCAGTGAACGGGCCATGGCGCTGTATCGCAACGTGACCTCGCTGCATCTGGACACCAACACCGACCGCGACACCGCGTTGCAGCAGGCGTTGGAGACCGTGGTCAGCAAGGGCTATGCGTCGCACGGCGACATGGTGGTGCTGACCGTCGGCGAGCCGATGGGTCAGGCCGGCGGCACGAATACGCTGAAGATCGTACGGGTCGGCGAACCGTATTGATCGCACTGCGTGCAACCAGCGTTAGCGCTAAAAGCGCCGACGCTGGTCGACACTGAAGTCGGCTCGATCGGCACGCACTGCGTCGGGCCAGAGTGCGCTGCGTGGGACCGGAGCAAGCGCTGAAGCACCAACTCCGGATCGACAAAGCGCCGAAGCGCCAACTCTGGCCGACACAGGTCTGATTGTGCGAAGCAGGCTGCCATGCCCCGCGAGAGGCGGCGCACAGGCTCGGATCGCGCGTTGCAGCGGCAAGGACCGCTCCGCGCTTTAGAGAATGTGTGAACGGGTGTGCAGCTTGCTTCGCGATAAAATCGCCCAAAAGATGCCGACGGCACAAGAATTCGTTTCAATCTATGGAGTTAAAGCATGCCTCTCGTATCAATGCGTCAACTGCTGGACCACGCCGCTGAAAACGGCTATGGCCTTCCGGCATTCAACGTGAACAATCTGGAGCAAGTGCAGGCGATCATGGCGGCGGCCGACAAGGTCAACGCACCGGTCATCATGCAGGCGTCGGCCGGCGCGCGTAAGTACGCGGGCGAAGCGTTCCTGCGTCACCTGATCGAAGCCGCGGTCGAGTCGTATCCGCATATTCCGGTCGTGATGCACCAGGACCACGGGCAGTCGCCGGCGGTCTGCATGGCGGCGATCCGCAGCGGCTTCACCAGCGTGATGATGGACGGTTCGCTCGAAGCGGACGGCAAGACGGTCGCTTCGTACGAATACAACGTCGAGGTCTCGCGCAAGGTCGTGGAAGCAGCGCACTCGATCGGCATCACGGTGGAAGCGGAACTGGGCGTGCTCGGTTCGCTGGAAACCATGAAGGGCGACAAGGAAGACGGCCACGGCGCGGAAGGCACTATGACGCGCGAGCAGCTGTTGACCGACCCGGAGCAGGCGGCCGACTTCGTCAAGCTGACGCAATGCGACGCGCTGGCCATCGCGATCGGTACGTCGCACGGCGCGTACAAGTTCAGCAAGAAGCCCACGGGCGACATTCTGTCGATCCAGCGCATCAAGGAAATTCACCAGCGCATTCCGAACACGCACCTCGTGATGCACGGTTCGTCGTCGGTGCCGCAGGAACTGCTGGCTGAAATCCGCGAATTCGGCGGCGACATGAAGGAAACTTACGGCGTGCCTGTCGAGGAAATCCAGGAAGGCATCAAGAACGGCGTGCGCAAGGTCAATATCGACACCGACCTGCGTCTGGCCATCACCGGCGCGATCCGCCGCTACATGGCGACCAATCCGGGCAAGTTCGATCCGCGCGATTATCTGAAGCCGGCGCGCGAAGCGGCGATGAAGATCTGTGTCGAGCGCTACATGCAATTCGGCTGCGAAGGCCAGGCTGGCAAGATCAAGCCGGTTTCGCTTGATAAAATCGCGGAGAAGTACAAAGCAGGCGAGCTCGCGCAAGTCGTCCGCTAAGCTATCTATAGGCTCCGCACCTGGCCGTTTGGCCAGGTTGTCGTTAGATCGCCGTTCCCGCATCATCCGGGGAACGGCGTTTCCCTTTTGTTCCGGTCACACTTTTTGCCTCACTTTTAGCGAACCACGACGATGTCTACCCTCTACGAATCCACGCTCCGCTCGCTGCCGCTGCTCGGCCGCGGTAAAGTCCGCGACAACTATGCGGTGGGCAACGACCAGTTGCTGATCGTCACGACCGACCGTCTGTCGGCGTTCGACGTCATCATGGGCGAGCCGATTCCGAATAAGGGACGCGTGCTCAACGAAATGGCGAACTTCTGGTTCGAGAAACTGAAGCATGTGGTGCCGAACCACCTGACGGGCGTCGCGCCCGAATCCGTGGTGGCGGCGGACGAGGTCGAGCAGGTCAAGGGCCGCGCGGTCGTCGTGAAGCGCCTGGAACCGATCCTCGTCGAAGCCGTGGTGCGCGGCTATCTGGCCGGCAGCGGCTGGAAAGACTACCAGGCAACCGGTTCGGTGTGCGGCGTCGAACTGCCGCCGGGCCTGCAGAACGCGCAAAAGCTGCCTGAGCCGATTTTCACGCCGGCAGCCAAGGCCGAAATGGGCCATCACGACGAAAACATCACTTACAACGAGATGGAACGCCGCATCGGCACCGAACTCTCGGCCACGATCCGCGACATCTCGATCAAGCTGTACAAGGAAGCCGCTGATTACGCGGCCACGCGCGGCATCATCATTGCGGATACGAAGTTCGAATTCGGTCTGGACAATCACGGCAAGCTGTATCTGATGGACGAGGCGCTGACCGCGGACTCGTCGCGCTTCTGGCCGGCCGACCAGTATCAGGTCGGCACCAATCCGCCGTCGTTCGACAAGCAGTTCGTGCGCGACTGGCTCGAAACCCAGCCGTGGAAGAAAGAGCCGCCGGCGCCGAAGCTGCCGGACGACGTGGTCACGAAGACAGGCGAGAAGTACCAGGAAGCGCTCGAACGCCTGACCGGGCATAAGCTCGCCTGATTACGCGCATCCGCTGGATTCGCATTGCATGAGACTACGCCGGACCTGGCGCGAAGCGACAGGTCCGGGGCGCTCTCGAGAAACAAGGAAGCCGTAAGATGAGTGAAGCTCAAACCGCCCATACGCATGGCGCGCCGGTTATTGGCGTGCTGATGGGCTCCAGTTCCGACTGGGAAGTCATGAAGAACGCCGTGGCCGTTCTGCAGGAATTCGGCGTGCCCTACGAAGCGAAGGTCGTGTCCGCGCACCGCATGCCCGACGAAATGTTCGCCTATGCTGAAAGCGCGCGCGAGCGCGGCATTCGCGCGATCATTGCCGGCGCGGGCGGCGCGGCGCATCTGCCCGGCATGCTGGCCGCCAAGACCACGGTGCCGGTGCTCGGCGTGCCGGTAGCGAGCAAGTACCTGAAGGGCGTCGATTCGTTGCATTCGATCGTGCAGATGCCCAAGGGCGTGCCGGTCGCCACGTTTGCCATCGGCGAAGCAGGCGCGGCGAACGCGGCGCTGTTCGCCGTGTCGCTTCTGAGCGGCACGAGCGACGAGTATGCGGAGAAACTGGCGGCGTTCCGCGTGCGCCAGAATGAAGCGGCCCACGCCATGGTGTTGCCGGCGCTGTAAGCGCACAGACTGATTGCTTGCTTGAAGAAGTCCCCCTGTCCGACCCCCGGCCGGGTGCCTGCCATCGCATTGCATGCACGCACTGCACACAGCACCCGGCCGCGACCGACCACTAAGATGAACCCAGACAACACACCGGTTTCACCGATTCTGCCCGGCGCATGGCTTGGCATGGTCGGTGGCGGCCAGCTCGGCCGCATGTTCTGTTTCGCCGCTCAGGCCATGGGCTATCGCGTCGCCGTGCTCGATCCGGACGAAACCAGTCCGGCGGGCGCCGTCGCCGATCGCCATTTGCGCGCGGCATATGACGACGAAGCGTCGCTGACCGAACTCGCGCGGCTGTGCGCGGCGGTGTCGACGGAATTCGAGAACGTTCCGGCCGCGAGCCTCGACTTTCTCGCGCGGACTACCTTCGTGAGCCCGGCTGGACGCTGCGTCGCCGTGGCTCAGGACCGCATTGCCGAGAAGCGCTTCATTGCGTCGTCGGGCGTGGCGGTCGCGCCGCATGTGGTGATCGAATCGTCAGATGCGCTGGCCACGCTCGACGACGCGAAGCTCGAAGCCGTGCTGCCGGGCATTCTCAAGACTGCCCGCATGGGCTACGACGGCAAAGGCCAGATTCGCGTGCGCAATGCAGAGGAAGTGCGCGAGGCGCATGCATCGCTGGCCGGCGTGCCGTGCGTGCTCGAAAAGCGTTTGCCGTTGAAGTTCGAAGTGTCCGCGCTGATCGCGCGGGCGGCGAGCGGCGCGTCGGTGGTCTATCCGCTCGCGCAGAACACGCATCGCGACGGCGTGCTGTCGCACACCATCGTCCCGGCACCGGACGCGAGCCCCACGCTCGTCCAGCAGGCGCAGCAGGCCGCGCTGCAAATCGCCGACAAGCTCGGCTATGTGGGCGTGCTGTGCGTCGAGTTCTTCATTCTCGAAGACGGTTCGCTGGTGGCCAATGAAATGGCGCCGCGCCCGCACAATTCCGGCCACTACACGGTCGACGCCTGCGCGACCAGCCAGTTCGAGCAACAGGTGCGCGCCATGACCGGCATGCCGCTCGGCGACACGCGCCAGCATTCGCCGGCCGTCATGCTGAACATTCTCGGCGACGTGTGGTTCCCGGACGGCCCGAAGCGCGCGGCCGTCACGCCGCCGTGGCACGAAGTCGCCGCGATGCCGGCAGCGCGTCTGCATCTGTACGGCAAGGAAGAGGCACGCTGTGGGCGCAAGATGGGCCACGTGAACTTCACGGCGGCCACGCTCGAAGAAGCCCGCACGGCCGGACGCGATTGCGCACGGCTCTTGCACATCATCACGAGCTGACACGAGCGCCATGCCGGATCAACAGAAACCCGCCGAAGGTGCCTTGCCAGTCAGCGCCGCGCAGATCGAACACGCGGCGGCGCTGCTCGACGCGGGAGATCTGGTCGCGTTTCCCACGGAGACGGTGTACGGCCTGGGTGGCGACGCCGAGAGTCCCGATGCGGTTGCGCGCATCTACGCGGCAAAGGGCAGGCCGGCGAATCATCCGGTGATCGTGCATCTCGCGCCGCAAGGCGATCCGAACTACTGGGTCGAGCAATTGCCCGCGGAGGCGCAACGGTTGATCGACGCCTTCTGGCCGGGACCGCTCACGTTGATCCTGAAGCGCGCCGCGCGCATTCCGGCGGCGGTGAGCGGCGGTCAGGATTCAGTGGGACTACGTTGCCCATCGCATCCTGTCGCGCAAGCGTTGCTCGAGGCGTTCAGCGCATTGCGCAGCGGACATGGCGGTGTCGCGGCGCCGTCGGCGAACCGGTTTGGTCATGTGAGCCCGACCACGGCGCAACATGTGCGCGACGAATTCGGCGATGCGATTCATGTGCTGGACGGCGGCGCGTCGGACGTTGGTATCGAATCGACCATTGTGGATTTGTCGCGCGGTTTTCCGGCGCTTTTGAGGCCGGGGCGTGTGAGTCCGCAAGATATCGCCGACGTGCTCGGCGAGGCGCCGCGTTTGCCGGACGGCTCGGATGCGACCGCGCCGCGGGCTTCCGGCACGTTGAAGGCGCACTACGCGCCGCGTACGCCTTTGGCGCTATTGCCCTTCGTCGCGCTGGAGCCTTTGCTTGCCGCGCGGCAAGCGGATGAGCGCGTGGCGTTGGTGGCGCGGGCGTCGCGTGCCGGACATTGGGCCGATGCCGAAGGTGTGCATTTCATCGCCGCGCCTGAGGATCCGCATGTCTATGCTCGTGAATTGTATGGTTTGCTGAGGGCTCTTGATCGCGCAAATGTCACGCGGATTCTGATCGAGAAGCTGCCGGATACGATTGAGTGGATTGCTGTTAATGATCGGTTGGGGCGGGCGGCGGCTGCTTTTGAAGCGCAAGGGTGATGGGGTGGGGTTTTTTTTGCCTGTGCGGTGCCCTTTTCTGGTTGGCGGCGGTGTTGGCCTTTCCTTGATTTGTTAGTGGTTTATTAGTGTTGCCCCTGTGCGGGGCGGCACCTACTTTTCTTTGCCGGCCGCAAAGAAAAGTAGGCAAAAGAAAGCGGCTCACACCGCTAATTCTTAAGCGGGTCCCCCGCGCAGTCGCGGTAGTGGAGCATCTGGAATCCGTGTTCTCGCGCATTCGACACGAGTGACAAGGGCGTCATACTTCCGGCGGCGCTGCGCGCGCCGAAGGGCACTCATAAAACCATCTGCTGTTTTTTCTCTGGCGACCGATTCGGCGAGGCGAAGCCGATCGCCCACGACGCAAAACCAGCGAAGCCCCGCTTTCCCATGCATATCCATCCGCGACGCGCGCAGCGCGGAGTGGGAGCTGATGAGCGCCTTGTCAGTCACGCCGAATGCGCGAGAACACAGATTCCAGATGCACCATTACCGCGGCTGTGCGAGGGACCCGCTTAAGAATTAGCGGTGTGAGCCGCTTTCTTTTGCCTACTTTTCTTTGCGGCCGGCAAAGAAAAGTAGGTGCCGCCCCGCACAGGGGCAACGCTAATAAACCACTAACAAATCAAGGAAAGGCCAAAACCAAAGCCCGGCCCCCCTCAATTCACTTCCCCAACCCCGTCGCCGCGATCTGCTGCTGCACGTACTGCGCGAACAACGCATTCAGATGCGTGCTCGGATGAACCGTATCCGCAAACATGTAAGTCTGGTCAGCGCCGGCTACCGTATAAGTCTGCGGCGAGCAGAACAGCGACGAGCCGAACTGCGCGCCGTATTGCGCCGGGGTCAACCCGTTCGTCGCGCTCGGATTGGCGGTGGCGTACGCGGTTGCATTGTTCTGCATCGACGTCAGGTTACAAGCCGTGCCCGTGTTGGACACCGTGAAGCCTAGCGCCTGGTAGTTCTGCACCTGCTGATCGATCCACGTGAACGCATCGACCACGATGACCTTGCCCGTACCCACCAAGCCGAGGGCCGTCAGGTTCTGGACCAGCAGGTAGTTATACGCCGCGGAAATCCCAGACAGCAGTGCAGCGCTGCCAGGCGTGCTCACGTCGGCTGCGACGCCGAGCGGCGCACTGCCGATGTCCGGCACCGTCGACACCACCACATGGGTCGCGCCCGAGTTGACGATGGTCTGGATTTGCGCGGCGAGCTGCGTGGCGGCCTGCGCGATCTGCGGGTTGGCCAACCGCTGCAGGTAGCCGACGATAAACGCCACCTGGCCCGCCTGCGAGTTCGGCAGCTTGCCGGTCCGCACGAGCACCGGGTATTGCGTCTGCAGCGCGGCGCCGAGCGCCGCCAGATTGCCGCTGCCCTCCGCGAACTGGAAGATGTCGTTCGCACCGCCGTTGATCAGCACGAGCTGGTTCGCGTTGAAGCTCGTATGCGCGCCCAGGTAGTTGGCCACCTGCGTCACCACCGGCACGGTCGTCGCGGCCATGCTATTAGGCGCCCAACCTTTGCCTTGGGCGTTGACGACGTCCGAGCCGCCTTGCGCATAGCCGAAGCCGCCCGCTGCGACCAGCGGTTGGCCAAAGCCGCCGAGGTACGCCGGCGTCAACGTGTCGCCGTAGTACTCCGCGACCTTCTGCGTCCACACTTCACCCGGGTTCGTCGTGAAGCGGCCGCCGCCGAAGCTCCCCTGAATCACCGGCGCGTACGTGCCGACATCCGACAGGCTGTCGCCGAACGACACGACCTGCAATTTCACCCCGCCTGCGGGCGTGCTGCTCGCATTGTTGTTGTTATCGCTGCCCCCGCCGCAAGCCGCGAGCAGGGCGAATGCCGTGCTGGCAATGGCGATCTGCGTCACGCGCAGCCAATGTTCTTGTTTCCGCGATGCTGTGTGCTTCATGTTGACTTCATCTCCTCGTATGTGTGGCCCTATGCCATGTGTTGCAGGCAGCGCCCACCGCTTAGGCGGCGTGGCGACAGCTTACAGAATCTTCTACGGCCTGCGCGGTGTTTGAAACGCTGCCGTATGGTCTTTGCTCGCGCGAATCGCTTCGCCCGAATTGTCGTTTGCATCCGCGCGTGATACCGATGAACCGGCGGCGCGCCGCGCATGATAATCGGTAGCCCACGCGGGCGGCGCAAACAGCGCGCGCAGCTTGTCGCGCCAGCCGGGCACGCTCGCGAAATCGGCGGCCATCGACGCCCATTCGTGAAACGTCGCCTTCAGCGGGTTGTAAGTGTGAAGCGGCTCGACGATGCCGTAGACCGGCGCATCGCGCGGATCTTCGTCGACATAGCTGCCGAACAGGCGATCCCAGATCACCAGCACGCCGGCATAGTTGCGGTCGATATAGCGGTCGTTGCGCGCGTGATGCACGCGATGAATCGACGGCGTGTTGAACACATATTCGAGCCAGCCGAGTTTGCCGATGGCCTGCGTATGCACGAAAAACTGAAAGCCGAGATTGATCAGCACGATCGCGACGATCTGCTTCGGCGGAAAACCGAGCACGGCAAGCGGCGTCCAGAAGAGCCACATGCCCGCGATCGGATACATGAGGCTCTGGCGGAACGCGGTCGAAAAATTCATGCGCTCCGACGAGTGATGCACGACATGCGCGGCCCACAGCCAGCGCACGCGATGGCTGCAGCGATGGAACACGTAGTAGAGCAGATCCTGCGCGACGAACAGCACGACGAACGAGACCCAACTCGCTTGCCATGTGTAGATGCGATAGTGATCGTAGAAGAACGCGTAGAACGGAATGATGGCGAGCCACGCGAGCTTGTCGGCGGCTTGCTGCAGCAGCGCGAGCGCGGCGTTGCAGAGCGTGTCGCGCCAGCTATAGAGTTGCGCGCCCGGGTGCGTGCGCCGCAGGTGCCACGCCTCCCAGCCGATGCATGCGAGAAAGACTGGCGCCATGGCGAGCAGCAGCAATTCGGCATCGAATTGCATGGTGTCTTCCTCCGTGGTCCCTGGCCGCCGCGCTCTGCGCAGCGGGTGTTGTCGTTATTGTTCGAGCGGGACCGCAACCGGTGCACGGTCCCGGCGTCACGTTCAGCGTCTTACGCGCGCCTCAAACACTGCCCGACAGCGTACACGCTTGAGCACGTTGCCGCGCGCGGCTTCGCTAGAAGGAACACTCAGTGAGCGCCGCGTTTGTGCGGGTTTTTCCTGGGCTTGCTGATGCGCGGTTCGACGACGGGATCGGACACCTTGGTGAAGCCCTGCGACGGTCCTTGATACACCCATTCGAGCAGCGCGTCGTGCGCGGCGCGCGCGGCTTCTGAATGCGGATCGTTGATCAGGCTGACCACCACGTAACTGTTACCGTCCGCCGAGGCCACGTAGCCCGCGATCGCCCGCACGTCGCGCAAGGTGCCGGTCTTGATGTGCGCGTTGCCGCCCGCGCCCAGGTTGGTCAAGCGGTTGCGCATGGTGCCGTCGACGCCCGCGATCGGCAGCGACTCCACGAACACCTGGGCGACCGGACTTGCGTTGGCTCGCTGCAGGAGATCGGCGAGCGCGAGCGCGGTGACATGCTCGTCGCGTGACAGGCCCGAGCCGTTGTCGAGCGTCAGATATTGCATGTCGATGCTGTCGCGGCGCAGAAATGCCTCGATCGCACGCGCCGCTTTGGCGGGCGTGGCGGGGCCCTTTTCCTCGGCGGCGCCGATCGTGAGGAACAGGTTGCGCGCCATCGTGTTGTTGCTGAACTTGTTGATGTCGCGAACGATGTCGGACAGCATCGGCCCCTGATGCGTCGCCACCAGTTTGGCGCCGACGGGCACCGCGCCTTCACGCGTCGCGCCGCTGAACGTGCCACCGGTTTGCTGCCACAGCGCGAGAAAACCGCCGGCGAAAAATGCCGAGTGATCGAGCACCGCGACGTTGATCGTCCGCGGGCCGCAGCGCATTGAATAGTCACCGTTGAACGAGGCCACGAGGGTGCCGTTCGGCTCCGGCGTGACGGTGGGCGACACCGAGGCCGCGTCGCCGCGGCACGGGCCGGTCACGGCGTGCATCTGGTTGTCGATCTGCAATTGCGCGAGCGCGGGCAGTACATCGATCGCGACGCTGCCGTCGGGCGACGGCGTCAGCGTGAACGACAGCGATTTGAACGCATACAGCAGCGGATCGGGGCCGACGTTGTACGGCGCGGTGGCGTCGTCGTCGAATGGCGGCAGGTCGCGCGTGGACGGATCGAAGTAGCGCTTGTCGAGCACCAGCGCGCCGTCGATGCCGGTGATGCCCGCCTTGTGAATCTTCTGCACGAGGTCGATCAGTTCTTCCGGCACGAGCTTCGGATCGCCCGTGCCCTGAATGTAGAGATTGCCGTGCAGCACGCCGTTGGCGTCGATGGTGCCGTCCGCATAGGCGCTGGTGCGCCAGCGGTAGTCAGGGCCGAGTATCGAGAGGCCCGAGTAGGTGGTGACGAGTTTCATCGTCGAGGCGGGCATCATCGGCTTGCCGGCGTTCAGTGCGAGGAGCGGTGTGTGGTCGCCGACTTTCTCCACCACCACGCTGATCGCCGACAAAGGCACGTGCGCGCGCTGCAAGCCGACCATGACCGACTGTGGCAATACCGTGGTGACGTTGACGCTCGGACGCGTGGCCTTGACGCGAGCCTGCGCGGCAAGCGGCAGCGACGCGCCGCAGCCGAGCGCGGCGCAGGCGAGCAGCCAGGCGCTCGCGCGCGGCGCAAACCGAGTTAGCCGAACGGTGGAAGCGGTGGAAGCGGCGGCAGCGGTCAAGGCAGAAGCGGAGCGCGGACGCAGTGCGACAGTGTTGAGGTGGCGTGCCAGGGAAGACAGAAAAGCGTGCGTCATGAACGGGCGAAAAAGCAAAATGTCAGGGCGTGGGGCACGCGGCAATCCACGCGGTGCCGATGGATCGCGTTGGCGCGCGGACGAAAACGCCGGCCGCGCGAAGCAAAGCGCCCATTGTAGAGAGTTGCCGCCAGGCTGCGGTGGAAAAAGCGCCACGCGACGCGCATGCTGGGAGCGGGCGCTAGAATGCGGCATCATCGAACGATTCGGAACAGATAACCATGCGCATCTTGCTAGTCGAAGACGACCGGATGATCGCCGAAGGCGTGCGCAAGGCGCTGCGCGGTGAAGGCTTCGCGGTCGACTGGGTGGAAGACGGCGAAGCCGCGCTCAGCGCGGCGGGCAGCCAGCCTTACGATCTGGTGCTGCTCGACCTGGGCCTGCCCAAACGCGACGGTCTCGACGTGCTGCGCACGCTGCGCGCGCGCGGTCATGCGCTGCCGGTGCTGATCGTCACCGCGCGCGACGCCGTGGCGGATCGCGTCAAAGGCCTCGACGCCGGCGCTGACGACTACCTCGTCAAACCTTTCGATCTCGACGAACTCGGCGCCCGCATGCGCGCGCTGATCCGGCGTCAGTCGGGGCGCAGCGATTCGACCATCCGCCACGGCAACCTGACGCTCGATCCCGCGTCGCATCAGGTCACGCTCGACGGCGCGCCGGTCGCGTTGTCGGCGCGTGAATTCGCGCTGCTCGAGGCGCTGCTCGCGCGTCCTGGCGCCGTGCTCTCGAAGAGCCAGCTCGAAGAAAAAATGTACGGCTGGGGCGAGGAGATCGGCAGCAATACCGTCGAGGTCTACATTCACGCGCTGCGCAAGAAACTCGGCGCGGATCTGATCCGCAACGTGCGCGGTCTGGGCTACATGATCGCGAAGGACGCCTGAGCCGATGCGTTCGATTCGCCGTCAATTGCTGGTCTGGCTGCTGGCGCTGGTGCTGCTCGGCGTCGGCATCGCGGGTTGGCTGATCTACCGGCAAGCGCTTGCCGAAGCCAACGAACTCTTCGACTACCAGCTGGAGCAGATCGCCGCGGCGCTGCCGTCGGAACCGTTCTCGCAGGTGCTCGGTTCGCGCGACACCGGCGACGAAGGCATCGTGCTGCAGATCTGGAATCGCAACGGCGTGCTGATGTACTACTCGCGTCCGCGTGCGCCGCTCGCGCCGCGCGCCGAGCTCGGCTTTTCGACTGAGCACACGGATCGCGGCGTGTGGCGCGTGTATGGCGCGATCGTCGGCGACAACGTGGTGCAGCTGGCGCAGCCGGTTTCCGTGCGCAACCGGCTCGCCGCGAATGTCGCGCTGCGTACGTTGTGGCCGTTGATCGTGCTGCTGCCGTTGCTCGGGCTCGCGGTGTGGGTGATCGTCGGACGCGGACTGAGGCCGCTGCGGCGCGTGACCAGCGCGCTTGACGCGCGTCACCCCGAGGCGCTCGATCCGTTACCGGATCAGCGTCTGCCGCTCGAAGTGCAGCCGCTTGTGCGCGCGCTGAACGGTCTGCTCGAACGGCTCGCCACCGCGCTCGATATTCAGAAAGCATTTGTCGCCGACGCGGCGCATGAGTTGCGCACGCCGCTCGCGGCCGTGCAGATCCAGGCGCAACTGGTGGCGCGCGCGAAAGACGACACCGGCCGCAGCGAAGCGCTCGCCGATCTGCAAGCCGGCGTGACGCGCGCCACGCGTCTTGCCGAACAACTGTTGGCGCTCGCGCGTTCCGAACCGGACGGCCTCGCCGCCACCGACGCGATCGATCTGCGCGCGTTGCTGCAGGAATGCGTGGCGGCTTACGCGCCGCTTGCGCTGGATCGCGGCGTCGATCTCGGCATCGAGGCGACGGAATCCGCCACCGTGATCGGCGACGCCGACGCGCTGCGCGTGATGTTCAACAACCTCGTGGATAACGCAACCAAATACACGCCACGCGGTGGGCGTGTGGATGTCGGCTTGCATGTGGAAGAGGGGCACCCGCTCGTGCGGATCGCCGACAGCGGACCGGGGATCGAACCGGCTGAGCGCGACCGCGTGTTCGATCGGTTCTATCGCGCGGGCGCAGGCGCGAACCGTGCTCGCACCGACGTGGCGGGCAGCGGTCTGGGCCTGGCGATCGTGCGCCGCATCGCCGTTCAGCATCATGCCGCCGTGTCGCTCGACGAATCGCCCGCGGGCGGCTTGCAGGTCAGCGTGCGTTTTTGAAGGTCAAGGCTTTCTGTTCATAAAAGGGACTTAAACGAGGCTTAAACGGCCCTAAAAAAACGGGATGGAAGCGATCTGTCGCTGCTTAAGACTCTTTTAAGCGATGCCACGTACGCTTCGAGACATCCAAAGTCTCTTTCTCCCAGTCAGGAGTACACGATGAACGCGAAAACCTTGTCCCGCAGTGCTGTTGCAGTAGCCGTCGCCGTTGCGCTTTCCGCCGGCTATGTGGCGGGGCATCGCGACGTGCCCGCGCCGCAGGTGATCTCGCCGGCGCAAGCCGCGATGATGCCCGCTGAAGCCGCCGCCAAAACAGGCATTCCCGATTTCTCGGGCCTCGTCGAAACCTACGGCCCGGCTGTGGTCAACATCAGCGCGAAGCACGTCGTCAAGCAGACGGCGCTGCGCGGCAATCCTGGCAACGGCAATGGCGGCGGCAATCAGTTGCCGATCGATCCTAGCGATCCGTTCTACCAGTTCTACAAGCACTTCTTCGGCGGCATGCCGGGCATGCAAGGCGGCGGCGACGGTGGCGGCGATGCGTCCGATCAGCCGAGCGCGAGCCTGGGCTCGGGATTCATCGTCAGCAATGACGGCTACATCCTGACCAACGCGCACGTGGTGGACGGCGCCAACGTCGTCACCGTGAAGCTCACCGACAAGCGCGAATTCAAGGCGAAGGTGGTCGGCGCCGACAAGCAGTCCGACGTCGCCGTGCTGAAGATCGACGCGAGCAATCTGCCGACCGTGAAGATCGGCGATCCGCGTCAGAGCAAGGTCGGGCAGTGGGTCGTCGCGATCGGCTCGCCTTACGGTTTCGACAACACGGTGACCTCGGGCATCATCAGCGCGAAGTCGCGCTCGCTGCCCAACGAAAACTACACGCCGTTCATTCAGACCGACGTGCCGGTGAACCCGGGCAACTCGGGCGGACCGCTCTTCAATCTGCAAGGCGAGGTGATCGGCATCAACTCGATGATCTATTCGCAGACGGGCGGCTTCCAGGGCCTTTCGTTCGCCATCCCGATCAATGAGGCGATCAAGGTCAAGGACGACATCGTCAAGACCGGCCACGTGAGCCGCGGCCGTCTCGGCGTGGCGGTGCAGGGCATGAACCAGACGCTCGCCAATTCGTTCGGCATGCAGAAGCCGCAAGGCGCGCTCGTCAGCTCGGTCGATCCGGGCGGCCCGGCGGCCAAGGGCGGTTTGCAGCCGGGCGACGTGATTCTGTCGGTGAACGGCGAACCGGTCGGCGACTCGTCCGATCTGCCGGCGCAGGTCGCGGGTCTGGCGCCGGGCAGCTCGGCGACCGTGCAGGTCTGGCGCGACAAGTCCACCAAGGACCTGAAGGTGACCATCGGCTCGTTGTCGGATGCGAAGGTCGCTTCGGACAAGGCCGATCAGCCGACCCAGTTGCAAGGCCGGCTCGGCGTGGCGGTGCGGCCGCTGACGCCCGAAGAGAAGAGCGGCGCGTCGGTGTCGCACGGGTTGTTGGTGCAGCAATCGGGCGGCGCGGCGGAAAGCGCCGGCATTCAGCCGGGCGACGTGATTCTCGCCGTCAACGGCCGGCCCATTTCGAGCGTCGATCAGTTGAAGCAGATGATCGCCAGCGCCGGCAACAGCATCGCGTTGCTGATCCAGCGCGACAACGCGCAGATCTTCGTACCGGTCGATCTCGGCTGACGAGTTATGCGGGGCGAACGGCTCCATCGCCCGGTCCGTTGGCAGTTTGGCCGACGGTCCGCTGATCCGCCCGCGAATTGAAGTAATGCTTGCCGGTCCGTTGCATTTACTGCCAGCGGATCGGCATTTCTCATTTGGATCCTGGCAACGAAGAAGGGCGTTGTGCGCCACCCGGCGTGGCCTGCGGCGGTTTCCGGATGACGCGGCCGGCGGCTTGGCACGCAGGTTGCGTCTGCCTTGATCCGGGCCCACCGCGGGATACCGGATCAGCAGGGATAAGACCTCAATAAGGAGCGAACCGATGAAAACCCAACGCAATCAGCGAAGGATCGTAGCCGCTGCGATATGCGCAGCGCTCACGCTCGGTCTGGCGGGTGGTGCGTCTGCACAGCAGGCAAGCGATACGACCGGCGGCACGACCACCGATCAAACCAGTGCGGGCAACGCCAATGGCGGCGGCTTGCCGCAAATCCAGCAGCAAGGCGACGTCTCGTTCGTATCGGGCGGCGTCGGTCTCGACGAATCGAAGGCATTGCAGCAGGCACAAAGCCAGTGGCCGCTGTCGCTGCGCTTCACGGGACCGGGTTCCGACTTTCTCGCCGACGTCCGCGTGCGCGTGGTCGACGCGCACAACGGCGAGGTGCTGAGCACCACGTCGCGTGGGCCGTACATGCTGGTGAAATTACGCCCCGGCCGCTACACGGTGCACGCGCAATACAAGGATCGCGACCAGTCCAAACCGGTGACGATCCCGGCCAAGGGCACCGCCAAGGCCGCGTTCTACTGGAACACGCAATAAGCGCGGCGCCGTTCTGCGCGGCGTTGTGGTCCACGCCGCACTCCGTGCAGGAAGGCCGCGCACTCGGCCGGACTTTGGCCGATAATGAAGCCACGGGCGTACCCCGTGGCTTTACTGTTTGCACGACCGCACACCATCACGGAGCCGAGACATGAGCGATGCCTTGACACCTCACGGGAGCCCCGGCGCGAGCACGGGCGGGCACATCATCGGAATCACCGGCAACAATCACCGGGTGCGCGTGATACATGGCGGCGTGACCATGGCCGATACGCAGGCGGGATTGACACTGTCGGAAACCGGTCTGCCGGATGTGTTCTATTTTCCGCGTTCGGACGTGAACATGGCCCGGCTCGAACGCTCGGAACACACTTCGCACTGTCCGTTCAAAGGCGTCGCGTCGTACTTCCATCTGCGCACGGAAGACGGCCTGGTCGAGAACGCCGTGTGGAGTTATGAAACGCCGCTCGAGTCGGCGATCCAGATCAAAGGGTATCTCGCGTTTTACGCATCGCGCGTCGACCGTATCGATCAGACGTCCTGATCCCGCTGTCGCGCGTTCATCGGGGAGGCTGCCATGGAACTGAACGACGCGTTACGGATTCCGCTTGCGCCGTCCGACGTTTGGGACGCGTTGCAAGACCTCGCGCTATTGCGCGCCAGCCTCGACAACTGTGAGTCGTTCACGCGGTTTGCGCACGGCGAATACGAACTGATCATGACGGTGCCGCTCGGTCCGCTGCGCGCGCGCTATCAGGCGCGTGCCCACGTGGCCGGCCAGGATTCCGGACCGGCGGACGCGCAACGCCGCACCATCAACTTCAAGGCCCGGGCCGAGGGCATCGGCGCATTGCGCGGACAGATCGAAGTGCGCTTGCGCGCGGACGAAAGCGCGCACGGCGCCGACAGGGAGCGTGGCACGCGGATCGACTACACGATCTGGGCGACCTCGTCCGGTCCGCTCGCCGAACTGCCGACGCGTCAACTCGAAAACGCATTGCATCAACTGGCCGACGACTTTTTCACCGAGTTCGACGCTGTCGTGCGAGCCAAGCATGGGCAAGGTCCGAACCGTGCGCGGGGCTCGGCGGTGCGCCGCCAGCATGTGTTCTTGCGACCGATCACGCTCGGCAGCATGGCGCGGCGCGTGCGTGCGGATCACGGCAATGCGCTGCCCGGGCGCGCGGCGAGCGCGTCGCACGGAGCCGCGCAAGGTGTGTCGCATGGGGTCCCGCATCACGAGCCTAGTCCGCACGCGGTCCCGAACTGGGCTTGGGCGGCGATGATCTTTCTGGTCGCGCTGCTGTTGTATGTGGCGCGCTGGATCAGCGAGCATTGATTTTCGTGATTTCGTCGTCAGGGCGCGTGCGTCGGCTTGCGCCGCTGTCGCGTCGATGCGACTACGAAATTCCGGTGGCTTGCTACGAAACGTCGTCGACTGAGCAGCGTCGCCCTCGCGCACTCACACGCCGCGAAACTCCCTACGCCATGCCGACGGCGACGTGCGGAACGCCTCCGTGAAATGTTGCCGTAACGAAGCGGTCGACCCGAAGCCCGCAATCCCCGCGATCGCTTCCACCGACTCGTCGGTACTCTCCAGCAATTGCTGCGCGCGAGCGAGCCGCTGCGCCAGCAGCCATGCGCCGACGGTCGTGCCGGTGGCGAGCCGGAAGCGTCGCGTGAAGGTGCGGCGGCTCATCAGCGCGCGCCCGGCCAGCGTGTCGAGCGTATGCGGCAACGCCAGATTGCCGCTCACCCAATCGAGCAGGCCCGACAGTCGGTCGCCGCGCACATTCGGCGGCAGCGGCTGCTGAACGTATTGCGCCTGATTGCCTTGCCGATGCGGCGGCACCACCAGCCGGCGTGCCACGTGATTCGCCACTTCGGCGCCGCACATCTTGCGCATCACATGCAGACAGCAGTCGAGGCCGGCGGCGGTGCCGGCCGAGGTCAGCACGTTGCCGTCGTCGACATAGAGCACGTCGGGGTCCAGGCGCACGCGCGGGTAGCGGCGCGCGAAGTCGTCGGCCCACGCCCAATGCGTCGAGGCCGGACGGCCGTCGAGGATGCCGGCGGCGGCTAGCACGAACGCGCCCAGACAGAGCCCGACCAGTTGCGCGCCGCGCGCATGGGCGGCGCGCAGCGCGTCGAGCAGCGCGGCGGGCGGCGTTTCGGCCGGGTCGCGCCAGCTCGGCACGATGATCGTGCCGGCATCGGCGAGCGCTTCGAGTCCATGCGTGACGGCGATCGAAAAGCCGGCGGTGGTGGTGAGCGCTCCCGTTTCGGCGGCGCAGACGCGAAAGTCGAAGTCCGGCACGCCGCTGCCGCTGCGGTCTTCGCCGAACACCACGCACGGCACCGAAAGATGGAACGGACTGATGCGGTCGAACGCGACCACCGCGACGACGTGGCGGGGCGGTTCGCCGCGTGCCGCGGCGGGGGAAGCGGTCGTGGCCATCGGTCACCTTGTGAAATACGACGATGGCCCGATTCTAGCGAATCTTGTCATTCGGGTCGCTGTCGTGAAGTGGGCCGCGGGCGAACAATGCAGTCATCGCCGTGACTCGTTCGGCGGCCAACCCGGATCAGTCCGGGCATCCAGCCATCCCCTTTACTCGAACCGAGGAGTCTTGCCATGACCACACCGCGCCGTGCGTTGATCGTCATCGATGTGCAAAACGAATACGTCACCGGCGACTTGCCGATCGAATACCCGGACGTGCAAAGCTCGCTCGCCAACGTCGGCCGCGCGATGGACGCGGCGCGGGCCGCCGGCGTGCCGGTGGTGGTCGTGCAGAACTTCGCGCCGGCCAGTTCGCCGTTGTTCGCGCGCGGCAGCCACGGCGCGGAGCTGCATCCGGTGGTAAGCGAGCGGGCTCGCGATCATTACGTGGAGAAATCCCTGCCGAGCGCTTTCACCGGCACCGATCTTGCTGATTGGCTCGCCGCGCGCCAGATCGACACGCTGACGGTCACCGGCTACATGACGCACAACTGCGACGCGTCCACCATCAACCACGCGGTTCACTCAGGGCTTGCGGTGGAATTTCTGCACGATGCGACGGGTTCGGTGCCGTATGAGAACAGCGCGGGTTTCGCCAGCGCGCAGGACATCCACCGGGTGTTCAGCGTGGTGCTGCAGTCGCGCTTCGCGGCGGTGGCGAGCACGGACGAGTGGATTGCGGCGGTGCAGAGCGGGGCGCCGCTGGAGCGCGGCAATATCTATGCGTCAAACCAGAAGGCGCGGGCCACGCGGGCCGCTGCGTAAAGAGGTGGCGGGCGGCGGTTGCGTCGAGTGGCTGCTGTATGACGATGCGGCCCGCGCCACTGCGCATAAAACAAAGGCGACCGGGCTGCCGATCCCGTCCGCCTTTATGCGTCAGCGTCCTCCGCAGACAGATTGCTAACCGCCGGATGTCCGCTCTGCATGCCCGTTGCGCAACGCCGGGCTCAGCTTCAGCGCGTCGAAGATGCCTTCGACCATCCGCACCGCATGGGCGCCGAAATCCGTGGCGTCGGGCAGGAACAGCATGTCGCGCAGCGAACCGCTGACAAACGCATGCACCATGGCCGCCGCCAGCTTCGTATCCAGCTCCGCGGGCAGTTGCCCTTTGGAGATGGCGTTGCGCAGACCGCCTTCGATTTTCTTGAGCCCTTCGCGCATGTTGGTCTGATAGCGGACCATCACCGGGCCCATTTCCTCGACCAGCTCGCATTTCAGAAACAGGATGTCGAACACACGCCGGCGACGCGGATCGTTGGCGGTGTCGCGCAAACAGACTGTGCAAATTTCCACCAGACGCCCAAGCGGATCAGGCTCGTTGGGATCTTGCGAGGCGGCTTTGAGTTCGTCCAGCGGCAGTAGCACGCGGTCGAACATTTCAGTGAACAGATCGCTTTTGTGTGCGAAGTGCCAGTAGATCGCACCGCGTGTGACACCGGCGGCCTGCGCGATGTCGGCGAGCGACGTGCGCGACACACCTTTCTCGAAGAAGACCCGTTCGGCCGCGTCGAGAATGCTGTTGCGCGTCTCCAGCGCCTCTTCTTTGGTTCTTCTGACCATGTTGGAATGACCTGCTCTGATTGTGGGGTTTTCCCGAGCGTTTTTAAGTACGCTCGATGACAATCCGTCTACCTTTGATCGATTTGCGAAGCGATCTTGCAAGCCCCCCGCCAGCAAGAGATATAAACGCACTTTTACATGCATTCGTGAATGTATATATAATAGCATCCCACGATCGGATAGCCCAAGCCGTGACGAAACGTTAATATCCGTCACTGTTGCCTTTCAAAACGCTCTTCGCGCCGTGCCCAGACGGGCGGCGCCGCGCGGCATTTCCCCGGTATGGCGCATTTCTCTCAGGATGCCCTGCAGGTCCGGTTTGCGTCCGCGGGTGTCCGGTCACGCGTCGCAAGACGCATGTGTGCGCTGTCATCCCCGGGGTAGGGATGCGCGCACTTTTTCATTCTCAGTCTTTGACAGAGGTCGCTCCATGCGCGTCGAACGGATTCCATTCCGCTTAATCAGTGCCGCGACGGCTGCCGTATTGCTGGCAGCGTGCGGACCAAAACAATCTGCCCCGCCGCAACAAACGCCCGAAGTTGGGGTTGTCACCGTCCAGCCGACGGCCGTGCCCGTCGTCACCGAACTGCCGGGCCGCACCAGTGCCTTCCTCGTCGCGCAAGTGCGCGCACGGGTCGACGGCATCGTGTTGCGCCGCGAGTTCACGGAAGGCAGCCAGGTCAAAGCGGGTCAACGTCTGTACAAGATCGATCCGGCACCGTACATCGCCACGCTGAATAACGCCAAGGCGACGCTGGCGAAGGCGCAGGCCAACCTCGTGTCGACCACCGCGCAGGCCAATCGCTTCAAGGTGCTGGTTGCCGCCAACGCGGTCAGCAAGCAGGACTACGACAACGCGGTGGCCTCGCAAGGCCAGGCCGCGGCTGACGTCGCCGCGGGCAAGGCGGCGGTCGACACGGCGCAGATCAATCTCGGCTATACGGATGTGGTGTCGCCGGTGAGCGGCCAGGTCGGTATCTCGCAGGTCACGCCGGGTGCTTACGTGCAAGCAAGCGCCGCCACATTGATGGCCACCGTGCAGACGCTGGATCCGGTCTATGTGGACCTGACGCAATCGAGCCTCGACGGACTGAAGTTGCGCCGCGACATGCAGGAAGGGCGCCTGAAGACCACGGGGCCGGACGCCGCCAAAGTGTCGCTGATTCTCGAAGACGGCCGCACCTATTCGGAGAAGGGCAAGCTGCAGTTCACCGACGTGACGGTCGACCAGGGCACCGGTTCGGTCACGGTGCGCGCGCTCTTCAAGAACGCGGACAACGTGCTGCTGCCGGGCATGTTCGTGCGCGCGCGCATTGAAGAAGGCGTCAATGACCACGCGCTCGTCGTGCCGCAAGTGGGCGTCACGCATGACCAGAAGGGTCAGCCGACCGCGCTGGTCGTCGGTAACGACAACAAGGTCGTGTTGCGTCAGCTGACCACCTCGGCCACGTACGGTTCGAACTGGGTGGTCGAAAGCGGCCTGAACCCGGGCGACCGCGTGATCGTGCAGGGCACCGACAAGGCGAAACCCGGCATGCAGGTCAAGGCCGTTGCCGCGCAACTTCCCGCCACCCCCGCTTCCGGCGCAGCTGCTCAGAACGCGCCGGCCGCCAGCGGTCCTGCGCAGACGGCACAGCCTGCCTCCGCCGCATCGGGCGCGTAATAACAGGGAGCCCGCCTCATGGCAAAGTTCTTCATTGATCGCCCGATTTTTGCATGGGTGATCGCCATCATTCTGATGCTCGCGGGTATCGCGTCGGTCTTCACGTTGCCGATCGCGCAGTATCCGACCATCGCACCGCCGGCCGTGCAGATCAGCGCAACGTACCCGGGCGCATCGGCGAAGACGGTGGAAAACACCGTCACGCAGGTGATCGAGCAGCAGATGAGTGGTCTCGACCACTTGCTGTATCTGTCGTCCACCTCGGACGACTCGGGTACGGCAACCATCACGCTGACGTTCGCGGCCGGCACCAATCCTGACATTGCGCAGGTGCAGGTGCAGAACAAGCTGCAGCTCGCCACGCCGCTGCTGCCGCAAGCCGTGCAGCAGTTGGGCACCAAGGTTACGAAGTCGAGCAGCAGCTTCCTGCTGGTCATGGCGTTCGTGTCCGAAGACGGCAGCATGAGCAAGTACGACCTGGCGAACTACGTCGCGTCGAACGTTCAGGATCCGGTCAGCCGTATCGACGGTGTGGGCACGGTGACGCTGTTCGGCTCGCAGTACGCCATGCGGATCTGGCTGGACGCGAACAAGCTGACCAACTTCGGCCTGACGCCGGTGGATGTGGAAGCCGCGCTGACGGCGCAGAACGTCCAGGTCGCGGGCGGCTCGCTCGGCGGCACGCCGTCGGTGCCGGGTCAGGTGCTGCAGGCCACCATCACGGAAGCCACGCTGCTCAACACGCCTGAACAGTTCGGCAACGTGCTGCTGAAGGTGAACCCGGACGGCTCGCAAGTCCGTATCAAGGACGTGGCGCACATCGAGCTGGGCGGCGAAAACTACAACTTCGACACCAAGTACAACGGCCAGCCGACGGCAGGCTTCGGCATTCAGCTCGCCACCGGCGCGAACGCGCTGGCCACCGCCAAGGCGGTACGCGCGAAGGTCGCCGAACTGTCGAAGTACTTCCCGCACGGTCTGGTGGTCCAGTATCCGTACGACACCACGCCGTTCGTGCGCCTGTCGATCGAAGAAGTGGTCAAGACGCTGCTCGAAGGTATCGTGCTGGTGTTCCTGGTCATGTACCTGTTCCTGCAGAACCTGCGCGCCACGCTGATCCCGACGATCGCGGTGCCGGTGGTGCTGCTGGGCACGTTCGCGATCATGGGTCTGGTGGGCTTCTCGATCAACACGCTGTCCATGTTCGGGCTCGTGCTAGCCATCGGCTTGCTGGTGGACGATGCGATCGTGGTGGTGGAAAACGTCGAGCGGGTGATGCAGGAGGAGGGTTTATCGCCTCGTGATGCAACCCGCAAGGCAATGGACCAGATTACCGGCGCGCTGGTCGGCGTGGCGCTCGTGCTGTCGGCGGTGTTCGTGCCGGTGGCGTTCTCGGGCGGTTCGGTCGGCGCAATTTACCGGCAGTTCTCGCTGACCATCGTGGCGGCCATGGTGCTGTCCGTGCTGGTCGCGTTGATTCTGACGCCGGCCTTGTGCGCGACGATCCTCAAGCCGATCGAAAAGGGCCACCAGGAAAAGACCACCGGTTTCTTCGGCTGGTTCAATCGCACCTTCAACAGGAGCCGCGACAAGTATCACTCGGGCGTGCACCACGTGATCAAGCGCTCGGGCCGTTGGCTGATCATCTATATGGTGGTGATCTTCGCGGTCGGTCTGCTGTTCGTGAAGTTGCCGAAGTCGTTCCTGCCTGACGAAGACCAGGGCACGATGTTCGTGCTGGTGCAAACGCCGTCGGGCTCGACCCAGGAAACCACGGCGCGCGCGCTGAAGGACGTTTCCGACTACCTGCTCAATACCGAGAAGAGCATCGTCGAATCGACCTTCACGGTGAACGGCTTCAGCTTCGCCGGTCGCGGCCAGAACGCGGGTCTCGTGTTCGTGCGGATGAAGGATTACTCGCAACGTCAGCACTCGGATCAGAAGGTGCAGGCGCTGGTGGGCCGTCTCTTCATGCACTTCGGCAGCTACAAGAACGCGCTGGTGTATCCGGTGAATCCGCCGTCGATTCCTGAACTCGGAACGGCCGCGGGCTTCGACTTCGAATTGCAGGATCGCGCGGGCATCGGTCACGAAAAGCTGATGGAAGCACGCAATATGTTGCTGGGCATGGCGGCGAAAGATCCGACGCTGGCACAAGTGCGTCCGAACGGCCTGAACGACACGCCGCAGTTCAAGGTGAACATCGACCACGAGAAGGCTTCGGCCCTCGGCGTGTCGCTGGCCGCGATCGACCAGACATTCTCGATCGCGTGGGCGTCGCAATACGTGAACAACTTCCTCGATACCGATGGCCGGATCAAGAAGGTGTATCTGCAAGGCGATGCTCCGTTCCGGATGAAGCCGGAAGACCTGAACGCGTGGTACGTGCGCAATACCGCGGGTGGCATGGTGCCGTTCTCGTCGTTCGCTAGCGGCACGTGGACCTACGGTTCGCCGAAGCTGGAACGCTACAACGGTATTTCCGCGGTGGAAATCCAGGGCGCGGCGGCACCGGGCAAGTCGACCGGTCAGGCCATGACCGCCATGGAAGCGCTCGTGGCGAAGCTGCCGGCGGGTGTCGGCTACGAATGGACGGGCCTGTCGTTGCAGGAACGCCAGTCCGGTTCGCAGGCGCCGATTCTGTACGGCATCTCGATCCTGGTCGTGTTCTTGTGTCTCGCGGCGCTGTATGAAAGCTGGTCGATCCCATTCTCGGTGATCATGGTGGTGCCGCTCGGCGTGATCGGCGCACTGCTGGCCGCTACGCTGCGCGGGCTCGAGAACGACGTGTTCTTCCAGGTGGGTCTGTTGACCACGGTGGGTCTGTCGGCGAAGAACGCGATTCTGATCGTGGAATTCGCCCGCGAGCTGCAGCAGGGTGAAGGCATGGGGCCGATCGAGGCCGCGCTGGAAGCAGCGCGTCTGCGGCTGCGCCCGATTCTGATGACCTCGCTCGCGTTCATTCTCGGCGTGATGCCGCTTGCCATCAGTAACGGCGCGGGTTCGGCCAGCCAGCACGCAATCGGTACGGGCGTGATCGGCGGGATGTTGACGGCGACCTTCCTCGCCATTTTCATGATCCCGATGTTCTTCGTCGTGATCCGCGCGAAATTCGGCGGTGAGAAGGAAGATCCGGATGAGGCGCTCGCACACTACAACCAGCACCATCCGCATGACGACCAGGGCGGCGGTTCTGCTGACGAAGGCTCGGGCAAGGACGGACATTGAGATGCAAAAACACTCTCTGATTGCAGTGGCGGTCGCGCTGTTCGCCGCGGGTTGCACGATGGCGCCGAAGTACGAGCGCCCGGCCGTGCCCACGACGAGCACCTTCCCGACCGGCGGCGTGTACGACACGCAACCGGGCGCGACCCAACCGGGCGCGAGCCAGTCGGACGCGACCCAGTCGGGCAACCAACCGCCCGGTGCGACAAATGCCGCGCGTAGCGCCAACGGCCAGGCCGCGGCGGATATCGGCTGGCGCGATTTCTTCGTCGATCCGCGCATGCAGCGGCTGATCGAAATCGCGCTGAAGAACAACCGCGATCTGCGCGTGTCGGTGCTGAACATGCAGGCGTCGGCGGCGCAGTTCCGAATCGTTCGCGCCGGTCTGCTGCCGACGCTCGACGCCGCCGCTTCGCAAAGCAAATCGCGTACGCCGAAAGACCTGTCGTTCTTCGACCAGACGATTACCAACTCGTATTCCGTCGGTCTGAACGCGTCGTGGGAAATCGACTTCTTCGGGCGGATTCAGAGCCTGAAGGATCAGGCGTTGGCGCAGTACCTGGCCACGGCTCAGGCGCGCAAGGCAGCGGAAATCTCGCTGGTCTCGCAGGTGGCGAACCAGTACATGACGGTGCTCGAGCTCGAAGATCTGTTGAAGGTCACGCAGAACACGCTGAGGACCTCGCAGGAATCGTATCGAATCGCCAAGCTGCAGTTCGACAACGGCACGGGTTCGGAACTGGATCTGCGTCAGTCGCAAACCGTGGTCGAGCAGGCTTTGGCCAACCTGCAGCAGCAGCAACGTCTGCGGGCTCAGGCGGATAACGCGCTCGTGCTGTTGATCGGTGAGCCGTTCCCGGACGATCTGCCGCCGGGCATGTCGCTGGACAACCAGAATCTCCTCACGGATATTCCGGCGGGTCTGCCGTCCGATCTGTTGACGCGTCGTCCGGACATCATGGAGGCCGAGGAGAATCTGCTGGCCGCCAACGCGAACATCGGCGCGGCGCGCGCGGCGTTCTTCCCGAAGGTCTCGCTGACGGGCAGCTTCGGTACGTTGAGCCCGACGCTCGGCGGTCTGTTCAAGCCGGGTTCGGCGGCGTGGAGCTTCGCGCCGTCGATCACGTTGCCGATCTTCGAGGGCGGACAGAATCTCGCCAACCTCGATCTCGCCAACATCCAGAAGAAAGTCCAGATCGCCACGTATGAAAAAGCGATCCAGTCGGCCTTCCGCGATGTGGCAGACGGACTGGCGGCACGCGGTACGTACGATCAGCAGATCGAGGCGCTGGAGCGCAATACCTTTGCGGAACAACGCCGGCTGGATCTGTCGAATCTGCGTTACACGAACGGCGTCGACAGTTATCTGGCGGTGTTGATCGCGCAGACCGATCTGTATCAGGCGCAGCAGTTGCTGGTGGTTGCCCGCATGGAACGTCTGCAGAACCTCGTGACGTTGTATCAGGCACTCGGCGGCGGCTGGATCGAACACAACGGAGAGCAGCCGCGTGCGGCCGACGCACCGGTCGACTACGGTGCGGCGAGCGCGCCGGTGGCGGCTTCGGCGGCCACGGCGGGTTAAGACGTGTCGTAGCTTCAGGTGCGTAGGGCGGTTTCAGTTTCAACGAAAACCGCCTTGTGCAGCCGGTCGTAAAAAAACGCCACGGCATGCCGTGGCGTTTTTTTTCGCAGCGCCGGCGCGATCTCTTTCGCGCGGGCGCCGAAGAGTTGCGTGCCGCTCAGTGCAGATCCGCTGCGCGCAACATCTCGTCGCCGCGCGGTTCGTTGCCGCCGCGTCCGTCGAAATCATGCCCTGCGCTGCGAATTTCGCACTGCGCCTTCTTCTCGCTCTTCACGCCGTTGAAGATCAGGTTAAGCACGACCGCCGACACCGAAGCCAGCAGAATCCCGCTATGCAACAGCGGCGAGAGCGCGGGCGGCAGCTTCGAGAAGAAGTGCGGCGACACCACCGGCACGAGACCCAGGCCGA
Organism: Paraburkholderia sp. FT54; assembly: GCF_031585635.1. Classification (NCBI taxonomy): domain Bacteria; kingdom Pseudomonadati; phylum Pseudomonadota; class Betaproteobacteria; order Burkholderiales; family Burkholderiaceae; genus Paraburkholderia; species Paraburkholderia sp. FT54. The sequence goes on from NZ_CP134195.1 coordinate 735,855, forward strand.
TACTGACCGCGACGATGAACAGGTTGTGGTGGTTCTTCACGAAGTCGACCTTCGACAGCACCTTGATGCCGTTGGCCGCGACCATGCCGAACATCACGATGCCCGCGCCGCCGAGCACGAACGCCGGCACCGAGGCGACCACTTGCGCCATCTTCGGAAACAGGCCCAGCAGCACCAGGATCACGCCGCCCATGGCGCAGACAAAGCGGCTCTTCACGCCGGTCACGCCGATCAGGCCGACGTTCTGCGAGAACGAGGTATGCGGGAACGAGTTGAAGATGCCGCCGATCAACGTGCCCAGGCCGTCGACGCGCAGACCGCGCACCAGCGTCTTCTGATCCACCGGACGGTCCACCATGTCGCCGACCGCGAGGAACATGCCGGTCGATTCGATGAAGGTGACGAACATCACGGTGACCATCGTCGCGATCGACAGCGGATCGAAGTGCGGCAGGCCGAAGTGGAACGGCATGACGAAGCCGACCCAAGGCGCGTGCGTCACGCCTTCCATGTTGACGCGCCCGAGCGCCAGCGCGATCACGAAGCCCGCGACGATACCGAGCAGCACGGAGATATTGGCGAGGAAGCCCTTGGCGAACTTGTTGATCAGCAGAATCAGCATCAGCACGATCAGCGAGAGGCCAAGATAGACCGGATTGCCGTAATCCGGATTGCCCACGCCGCCGGCCGCCCAGTTGATGCCGACTTCCATCAGCGACAAACCGATCACCGAGATCACCACGCCGATCACGACCGGCGGGAAAAAGCGCAGTAACTTGCCGACCGCGGGCGCGAGCAGAATGCCGACCACGCCCGCCGCGATCGTCGAGCCGAAGATGTCGAGAATACCGAGCGAGGGATTGGTGCCGATCGCGACCATCGGACCGACGGCCGCGAACGTGCAGCCCATGATGACCGGCAGACGAATGCCGAACATCCACAATCCGAGCGTCTGAATCAGCGTGGCGATGCCGCAGGAAAACAGATCGGCGCTGATCAGGAACGCGATCTGGTCTTTCGGCAGCTTGAGCGCCGCGCCGATGATCAGCGGCACCGCGACTGCGCCGGCATACATCACCAGAACGTGCTGAATGCCGAGCGTGAGCAACTGGCCTGCGGGCAGTCGCTCGTCGCACGGGTGAACCGTGTTCGATTGCATATCGTCTGTCTCCACCATCTGGTATTTGGGATGGCTCCAAGGTATCGGGGACGAAAAAGCACAACAAGACCACTGGGGCCTATTCCGGCATTCCCGGTAACGATATGCGTGCGGGCCGTTTGAAAGCCAAAAGAAATGTGCGCACCACGTCCATCGGCGGACAGCCCCTTGCAGTGGCGATGTAAGGCTGTGCGGCGCGCGAATCCAGCTTGACGCGATATGTGTGAGAATCGATGAGGTGTATCTCGCTCACCGCATAGTCCTGTTTTGATGTGGCTCGCGGCGCGAGCGGGTTAACCCGCGATTCGCGATTTTTGGCGTGCGCTTGGGCGCGGTTCCCAAGCGCTGCGCCGGGCGCGGACAAATACGCTTTTCGGACAGCTTTCGCCTGGTCATACCATCCTCAATTTGACGCTCTATCGCCCATGAGTTTTCTCGGCATCGACCTCGGCACCGGTTCCCTCAAAGTAGCAATCGTCGACGAAAACGGTCGCGAGCAGGCGGTGGCGAGCGTCGCTTATCCAATCGAAACGCCGCATGCGGGTTGGGCGGAGACCTCGGTGCAAACATGGTGGCGCGCGCTATGCGAAGCCGCCGCGCGTTTGCCTGATGGAATGCGACGCGGCGTACGGGCCATCGGCTTTTCCGGACAGATGCACGGCGTCGTGCTGATCGACGCAGCGGGCGAGGCCGTGCGGCCCGCCATGCTATGGCCCGACACGCGCGCGCTCGCCTTGCTCGACGCGTGGCCCGAGCCGCAACCGAATCCGGTTGCGCCGGGCATGGCCGGTCCGCTGCTGCGCTGGATCGTGTTGCATGAACCGCAGTCCGCGAGCCGCACGCGCTGGGCGCTGCAACCGAAAGACTGGCTGCGCGTTGCGTTAGGCGGCGCGGTGGTGACCGATCCGTCCGACGCCTGCGCAACCGCGCTCGCCGATCCAGCGGGCGTGTGGGACGAGGCGCTGCTCGCGCGGCTCGAAATTCCCCATGAGTGGTTCGCGCCGCTGGCGCCATCCTATGCCGCGGGCGGCGTGTTGTCGCAGGTGGCGGCGCAGGCGCTGGGTTTGCGCGCCGGCATCGTGCTTGCGACCGGCGCTGCCGATACGCCTTGCGCCGCACTCGGCAGTGGCCTCGCGCACGATGGCGACGCGTTGCTCACCACCGGCACTGGCGGACAGATCGTCGTGCTGGCCGAGCAGGCGCCCGCGGCGGTCAAGGGCTTGCATCGCTATCGGGCGGCGAGCGATCACTGGTATCGGATGGCGGCGATGCAGAACGTCGGCATCGCGCTCGAACGTGCGCGCGGGTGGCTGTCGTATGAGTGGGCTGACGCGTATCAGGACGCATTCGGCGATGCATCTGCGGCATCCGGCCTCACGTTCTTGCCGTATCTCACGGGCGAACGTACGCCCTGGCTCAATCCGATGGCGCGCGGCGGCTGGCTCGGCCTTGCCCTCGATCACACGCGCGGGACGATGATGCGCGCCGCGTTCGAAGGCGTCGCGTTTTCGCTGCGCGCCGGCCTCGACGCGGTTCGCGCGAGCGGCGCGACGGTAACGGCATTGAAGCTGGCAGGAGGCGGTTCCGTCGACGCCCGCTGGCGTCAGTTGCTCGCCGATGCGCTGAACGCCGAGTTGCATGCGGTAGATTGTCCGAACGCGGCGCCGCGTGGCGCGGCCATTCTCGGCGGCCTTGCGAGCGGACACTGGCACGCGCGCGATCTCGCCGCGCTCGCGCCGGGAGCGACGCGCGTCGCCGGTCCGCAAGGCGACGCGGCGCTCGCCGAGCGCTACGCGCGTTTTCTCGATCTCTACGGACGAGTCGAGACCTGGTTCGCCGACACGTCGTCGCGGTAAGCGAAGCCATGTCAGGCTCAGACAATGCCTTGACGCACTTTGCAATACCATGACGTTTTTCGCCCGCTAACGTATGACCCGGCGTACTGCGCCGATTGACAATGACGCGCCTCATTGAGGCACGCGAATCAACCGCAGCACCGAATCGCAACACATGCGCGCCGCACCTTGGTCCGCCGCGACGCGCTTTGCATTGACAGACTCACAGGAGCATTCACGATGAAGACCAAAGCAGCAATCGCATGGAAAGCCGGCGCGCCGTTGACGATCGAAGAAGTGGACCTCGAAGGTCCGCGCGCCGGTGAAGTCCTGATCGAAGTGAAGGCCACGGGCATCTGCCACACCGACTACTACACGCTGTCGGGCGCTGATCCCGAAGGCATTTTTCCGGCGATTCTCGGCCACGAAGGCGCGGGGGTGATCGTCGATACCGGTCCTGGCGTCGGCACGTTGAAGAAGGGCGATCACGTCATTCCGCTTTACACGCCGGAATGCCGTCAGTGCAAATTCTGTCTGTCGCGCAAGACCAATCTTTGTCAGGCAATCCGTTCGACGCAAGGCAAGGGTTTGATGCCCGACTCGACCTCGCGCTTTTCGCTGGACGGCAAGCCGCTGTTTCACTACATGGGCACGTCCACGTTTTCGAACTACATCGTCGTGCCGGAAATCGCGGTCGCGAAGGTGCGTGAAGACGCGCCGTTCGACAAGATCTGTTACATCGGCTGCGGCGTGACAACGGGCGTCGGCGCTGTCGTGTATTCGGCGAAGGTCGAAGCGGGCGCGAACGTCGTGGTGTTCGGCCTTGGCGGCATCGGCCTGAATGTGATCCAGGGTGCGAAGATGGTGGGCGCGGACAAGATCATCGGCGTCGACATCAATCCGGGCCGCGTCGAACTGGCGAAGAAATTCGGCATGACGCACTTCATCAACCCGAACGAAGTCGAGAACGTGGTCGATCACATCGTGCAGTTGACCGATGGCGGCGCGGACTATTCGTTCGAGTGCATCGGCAACACGAAGGTGATGCGTCAGGCGCTGGAGTGCACGCACAAGGGCTGGGGCCAGTCGTTCATCATCGGCGTGGCGGCGGCGGGCGAGGAGATCAGCACGCGTCCGTTCCAGCTGGTGACGGGCCGCGAGTGGAAGGGCTCGGCGTTCGGTGGCGCACGCGGGCGCACGGACGTGCCGAAGATCGTCGAATGGTACATGGAAGGCAAGATCAATATCGACGATCTGATCACGCACCGTCTGCCGCTCGAGCGCATCAACGAAGGCTTCGATCTGATGAAGAAGGGCGAGTCGATCCGCTCGGTCGTGCTCTACTAATGCGGCACAGCGAGGAGCATGGCAATGCTTGAACTTCTGTCGTCGCACGCCTGTCATGGCGGGGAGCAGCGCATCTATCGGCACGACTCGCAGACCATCGGTCTGCCGATGCGCTTCTCCATCTACCTGCCGCCGCAGGCCTTGCAGCCCAACGCGAACGTGCCCGCGCTGTTCTATCTTGCGGGTCTCACGTGCACGGAAGAGACCTTTCCGGTCAAAGCCGGCGCGCAGCGCTTCGCGGCGCGGCACGGCATTGCGCTGATCGCGCCGGATACCAGCCCGCGCGGTGCGGGCGTGCCGGGCGAAAGCGCGGCGTGGGACTTCGGCGTGGGCGCGGGATTTTACGTCGACGCCACACAGCAGCCGTGGGCGCAGCACTACCGGATGTACTCGTATGTGCGGGACGAACTGCGCGAAACGGTGCTCGCGAATCTGCCGGTGGACGGCGCGCGCTTGGGCATCTTCGGGCATTCGATGGGTGGTCACGGCGCGTTGATGCTGGCGCTGCGCAATCCGGAGATTTATCGGTCGGTGTCGGCGTTCGCGCCGATTGCCGCGCCCTCACAATGCCCGTGGGGCGTGAAGGCGTTCGGCGGCTATCTGGGCGAAGACCGCGAAGCGTGGAAGCAGTACGACGCGAGCGAACTGGTCGCGCATGTGTCGCGCAAGTTTTCGGCGGGGATTCTGGTCGATCAGGGGCTCGCGGATCAGTTCCTCGCGGAGCAACTGAATCCCGACGTGTTCGAAGCCGCCTGCAAAGCCGCGGGTCAGCCGTTGACGCTACGCCGTCATGCAGGCTACGACCACGGCTATTACTTCATCTCGACGTTCATCGAGGATCATCTCGCGCATCACGCGAAGGTGCTGCTGGGCTGAAGTCTCACAGGACGATGGCGGTGTGCAGATGCGATGCCGTCATCGTCCCTGAAGATTCAATGCCGTTTCAACAAACTCCCGCCATACACCACCGCCGACAGCACGGTGATCCAGAAGCTCGTCGGCCAATCGGTGTAGAAGGCGAGCGTCAGACCGAGCCATGCCTGCAGCAGCGCGAACACAGCGGCGAGCACAAGGCCCGCTGACAACCGCGTCGTCATGTTTTGCGCGGCGGCGGCCGGGCCGACCATCAGCGTGAACACCAGCAACACGCCGACGATCTGCGTACATGCCGCCACGGCCAGCGCGGCAATCGCGAGAAAAAGCACGGACACGAGGCGTAACGAGACGCCCTTGGCTTCGGCCAGCTCCGGCTGCAACGAGGCGAACAGCAGCGGCCGCATGATCGCCGCGAGCGCCAGCAGACTCACGACCCCCAGACCTGCCAGCACACCGAGCGTCGATGCATTCACGCCGAGCACGTTACCGAACAGCAGCGCGGTGACCTGGGTCGCGTACGCGGTGAAGAAATGTAGAAACAGCAAGCCGAAGCCGAGCGACAGCGAGAGGATCACGCCGATCGCCACATCGCGTCCGGCGAGGCGCTCACCGAGTGCGCCCATGCCGACGCCCGCCGCGAGCGTGAAGCCGATCATCCCCCAGATCGGCGAGATGCCGATCAGCACCGCGCCGGTTGCGCCGGTGAAGCCGACGTGCGAAAGCGCGTGGCCCGCGAAGGTCTGTCCGCGCATCACCAGAAAATAACCCACCACGCCGGCCAGCACCGCGACGATCCCGGACGCCGCGAATGCGTTCACCATGAAATCGTATTCAAACATCGTGCGTGTGTCCGTCGCGTGAGTCGTGCTGATGTGAGTGGCCATGCGACTGTGAATGCGAGTGGCTGTGGCCGCCGTTTTCGTCGTGTTCGTGCTCGTGATCGTGCTTTTCCACTTCGACGTCGCCCGACATCACGAAGATGCGGCCATTTACGCGCATGACGTCGATCGGCGAGCCGTACAGGCGCGACAGGACCGGCCGGGTGATTACTTCGTCGACGGTGCCGAGCGCCGCCACGCCGCTGCCGAGATACAGCACGCGGTCGAGCGCATGCAGCAGCGGGTTCAGTTCATGCGCCGAAAACAGCACGGCGATGCCGAGCTCCTGCTGCACACGCCGCACGAGTTCGACCACGCTCTTTTGATGATGCGGGTCGAGACTGATCAGCGGTTCGTCGAGCAGCAGCAGCTTCGGGTTGCCGAGCAGGCATTGCGCGAGCAACAGCCGCTGACGCTCGCCGCCCGATAATTCCGACAACGGCCGCTCGGCCAGCTTGCGGCCGCCCACCAGATCGAGCACGCGCTCGACATCGGCGCGCGTGGCCGCGTCTGCATGCGGCAAGCCCCAACGATGACCGTCGGCGGCCATCGCGACGAAATCGCGGCCACGCACGCGGCGTCCGGCCAGGGCACTACGCGTCTGCGGCATATAGCCGATCGACGCATTGCCGCGCTCGACCGGTTGTCCCAGCACGCGGATCGCGCCCTGGGCGGCGGGCACGAGACCGAGCACGGCGCGCATCAGCGTCGTCTTGCCCGCGCCGTTCGGCCCGAGCACGCCGATGAATTCGCCCTGGTTCACCACGAAGCCGGTGTCGCGCAAAATCGTGCGATCGCCGAGTTCGAGCGTCACGTGCTCCAGTTCGAGCACGGGTGCGGTGCTGGGCACACGCGCTGGCGCGCTGCGGCCAGTCTGAGTCATTGGGTTTTTCCTTTCGCGCCTGAAGCCGCGGCCGCATTTGCGCCGTTCGCATCGCCCGCGGCCAGCGCTGTGCCCAGCGCGTCGAGCTGCGTCAGCATCCACGTCTGATAGGTCTTGCCTGCCGGTTCGGTCTCGGTGACGCTCATGGTCGGCACCTTCGATTGCTGCGCGAGCTTCAACATGCGTTTGGTCAAGGCCTCGGTTGCCTGGCTGTTATAGATCAGAACACGGACGCGCTTTTCGCGCAGATCGCGTTCGAACGCGGCGATATCGGCCGCGCTGGCTTCAGTGTCGTTCATGGTGGCGAGCTGGAAGCGCAGATTGCGCATCGTCAGGCCCACCGCGTCGGACATGTAGCCGAATACCGGCTCGGTGGCCGTGACCGGCGCGCCCGCGTAGCGGCCATGCAGCTCGGCGACCTTGGCGTCGACCGGTTTCAGCGAATCGAGAAACTTCGCGAGGTTCGCATCGTACGCCGACTTGTGCGCCGGGTCAGCCGCGACGAGCGCCTCGCTCACCGCGCGAGCCACTTTCGGCATGGTCGCCGGGTCGTACCAGAGGTGCGGATTGTCGCCGCTCTTCTTGCCGGTGAGATCGGCCGCGACGATCGTGACGCGCTTCGAGCCCTTCGACGCCGCCAGCAATTTTGCCATCCACGGATCGTAGTCGGCGCCGTTGTAGACCACAAGACTCGCATGCTGCAACGCACGCGCCGTCTTCGGGCTGGCTTCGAACAGATGCGGGTCCTGGTCCGGATTGCTGAGAATGCTCGTCACGTCGACGCGATCGCCGCCGAGTTGCTGCACCACGTCGCCGTAAAAATTCTCCGCCGCGACCACCGGAATTCTGGCATCCGCGGCCATCGCGCCCTGGCCGAACGCGAGCACGGCGGCGCTCACGGCGAGGTACTTCGACAGCTTCAGCGCACGCTGCGCGCCGTTCAACATCGAGCCGAAATTCTTCATTGTTGTGTCCTGCTGCGTGAGAGTTGAAAGAATCACCAATGTTAGGAAGGGTGCGCCGGCTCTACGCCGGCTTTGTGCCGGCGCAAGCACCCGCAGGCTGCGCGGCGCGGGCACACAGCGCGCACAGACCGCTCAGTTCGACCACCTGCCGATGCACTTCGAAACCATGTGCCGGTGCGCTATGCGACAACTGTTCGGCGAGGTCGTCGCCGGGGATCTCGACGGTCGCGCCGCAGCCGTCGCACATCAGAAACTGGCTGCGATGCGGCACGCCGACTTCGCAGCAGGCCACGAACGCGTTCTTCGACTCGATCCGATGGACGAAGCCATGCGCGAGCAGAAAGTCCAGCGCGCGGTACACGGTCGTCGGCGGCACACGGCCGCGTTCCGGCTCGAGCGCATCAAGCAGTTCGTAAGCGCCGATCGGCCGTTCGCTGGCAACGATCGCCGCATATACCTGTCGACGCAGCGGCGTGAGCGCGAGTCCGTGCAACGCGGCATGCGCTTGCGCATGCGCGAGCCGCACGGCATGGTGTTCTGCAATCAAGGTGGCCATCGGCGGATGCTCCTGACGAAATGACGATCAAGCGAAATAGCAATCGGGCGGCTTCAAGGCGGCGCGAGGTCGAAATGATATAACGTATCTCAAATTTTTGTCAGAGTGACGAGCAGAAAGCAAATTGGCTGTCTTCGATTTCTCGTATTAGTGTTGTTCGAGGCAGGTGAGGGGTGCGCATGTCCTGCCGCGCTGCACCATCGAAATCTGCTCGGGCGCCTTGACATGACCCGGTACGTATCCGATCATTCGATCACTAACAGAGCAATTGTTCGCGCAATGAGCGTTCGCTCACCGCGCCTCAAGAAGCAAAACGAACCGGAGACGAGCAGTGGCGGCACGATTGCAAGACAAGGTGGCCATCCTGACGGGCGCGGCAAGCGGAATCGGTGAAGCCGTGGCCCGCCGGTATCTGGACGAAGGCGCGCGCTGCGTGCTCGTCGATGTGAAGCCGGCGGACAGTTTCGGCGACACATTGCGCACCGCCTACGGCGAGCGCGTGCTGACCGTGAGCGCCGACGTCACGCGCCGCGACGATATTCAGCGCATCGTGGCGAGCACGCTGGAGCGCTTCGGCCAGATCGACATTCTCTTCAACAACGCGGCGCTCTTCGACATGCGCCCGATCCTCGACGAATCCTGGGACGTGTTCGACCGCCTCTTCGCGGTCAATGTGAAGGGCATGTTCTTCCTGATGCAAGCCGTTGCGCAAAAGATGGTCGAGCAGGGCCATGGCGGCAAGATCATCAATATGTCATCGCAAGCCGGCCGGCGCGGCGAAGCGCTCGTGTCGCACTACTGCGCGACCAAGGCGGCTGTGCTGAGCTACACGCAATCCGCGGCATTGGCGCTCGCGCCGCACAAGATCAATGTGAACGGCATCGCGCCGGGCGTCGTCGATACGCCGATGTGGAACGAAGTCGACGCGCTCTTCGCCCGCTATGAAAACCGGCCGCTCGGCGAGAAGAAACGCCTTGTCGGCGAAGCGGTGCCGCTCGGCCGCATGGGTGTGCCGGACGATCTGACCGGCGCCGCCCTGTTTCTCGCCTCGGCGGACGCCGACTACATCACCGCGCAAACCCTGAACGTCGACGGCGGCAACTGGATGAGCTGAGTCCGCGCCGTTCATCGTCATTTTCGTAGAAGAAACGCTGCACTACATAACGTACGAGAAAGGAGACAACACATGAAGCCAGTCCTCAAATCCACGCTAAAGGCGGTCAGTGCCGGCGCTGTCGCGTGCTTTGCATTGAACGCGTCAGCGGCCACGGTGACGATCGCCACGCTGAACAATCCGGACATGATCGAGCTGAAGAAGCTCTCGCCTGAATTCGAAAAGGCGAATCCGGACATTAAACTGAACTGGGTGATTCTCGAAGAAAACGTGCTGCGTCAGCGCGCCACCACCGACATCACGACCGGCAGCGGCCAGTTCGACGTGATGACGATCGGCGCGTACGAAACGCCGCAATGGGGCAAGCGCGGCTGGCTCACGCCGCTCACCAACCTGCCCGCCGACTACGATCTGAACGACGTCGTGAAGACGGCCCGCGACGGCCTCTCGAGTGGCGGCCAGCTGTACGCGCTGCCGTTCTACGTCGAAAGCTCGATGACGTATTACCGCAAGGACCTGTTCGCGGCCAAGGGTCTGAAGATGCCCGATCAGCCGACCTACGACCAGATCGCGCAATTCGCCGACAAGCTCACCGACAAGGCCAACGGCATCTACGGCATCTGTCTGCGCGGCAAGGCGGGCTGGGGCGAGAACATGGCCTACGGCACGACGGTGGTGAACACCTTCGGTGGCCGCTGGTTCGACGAGAAGTGGAACGCGCAGCTCACCTCGCCGGAATGGAAGAAGGCGATGACCTTCTATATCGATTTGCTGAAGAAGGATGGCCCTCCGGGAGCGAGCTCGAACGGCTTCAACGAAAACCTCACACTGATGTCCTCCGGCAAGTGCGGCATGTGGATCGACGCCACGGTTGCCGCCGGCATCCTTTACAACAAGCAGCAATCGCAGATCGCCGACAAGGTCGGTTTCGCCGCGGCGCCGATTGCGGTCACGCCGAAGGGTTCGCATTGGCTGTGGGCCTGGGCGCTGGCGATTCCGAAGTCGTCGAAGCAGCCTGACGCGGCGAAGAAGTTCATCACGTGGGCCACGTCGAAGCAATACATCGAAATGGTCGCGAAGGACGAAGGCTGGGCCTCGGTGCCGCCAGGAACGCGTAAATCCACGTACGCGCGCCCGGAGTACAAGCAGGCAGCGCCATTCGGCGACTTCGTGCTGAAGGCGATCGAAACGGCGGATCCGGATCATCCGACGCTCAAGCCGGTGCCGTACACCGGTGTGCAGTTCGTCGGGATTCCTGAGTTCCAGTCGTTCGGTACCGTGGTCGGTCAGAGCATCTCCGGCGCGATTGCCGGTCAGATGACGATCGATCAGGCGCTGGCAGCCGGTAACGCCACCGCGGATCGCGCGGTGAAGCAGGCCGGCTACCAGAAGTAAGCCACGGTAGTCATGTGGCACGCGCCGGCTGACGCCCGTCAGCCGGCTCACGCAGCACAGCGGGCCGTCCCCGCAGCGCATGCGCCGCGACATCGTGAAGTGTCGCCGCGGCGTTCATGCGGTTTCGGGCGGCGGTCCGCGCATTACCGAACAGGTGGTCAATCATGCGTCCTCTGCGCCTACCTATCATGCATGCCCATCCCCAGACAGAAAAAGAACGCGAAACCCGCAAAGCCAATTCCGCCCGCTGGCTAGTCTCGCCGTCGGTCGCGGTACTTGTGCTGTGGATGGCGATTCCGCTCGCGATGACGATCTGGTTTTCGTTCTCGCGCTACAACCTGCTGAATCCGGATCTGAAAGGCTTCGCGGGTTTCGACAACTATAAATACCTTGCCAGCGATCCGTCGTTCGGCCCTTCGATCGGTCACACGCTCGAACTGATCATCTCGGTCCTCGTGATCACGGTGGTCGGCGGCGTGCTGATGGCGATTCTGTTCGACCGCAAGTTCTACGGCCAGGGGATCGCGCGGCTGCTCGCCATCGCGCCGTTCTTCGTGATGCCGACCGTGAGCGCATTGATCTGGAAGAACATGATCCTGCATCCGGTGTATGGCCTGATCGCGCAGGGCATGCGCGCCATGGGCATGACGCCGATCGACTGGTTCGCGCAATATCCGCTGACGGCGGTGATCATGATCGTCGCGTGGCAGTGGCTGCCGTTTGCTTTCCTGATTCTGTTCACGGCGATCCAGTCGCTCGATCAGGAGCAGAAAGAGGCGGCGCGTATCGACGGCGCGGGTCCGTTCTCGATGTTCTTCTACATCACGCTGCCTCACCTGAAACGGGCGATCGCGGTGGTGGTGATGATGGAGACGATTTTCCTGCTGTCGATCTTCGCCGAAATCTATACGACCACGGGCGGCGGTCCGGGCACCGCGACCACCAATCTGTCGTACCTGATCTATTCGCTGGGCCTGCAACAGTTCGACGTCGGTCTCGCGTCGGCGGGCGGCATTCTCGCTGTCGTGCTGGCCAATATCGTGTCGTTCTTCCTCGTGCGGATGCTCGCGAAGAACCTGAAAGGGGAGTACGAAAAATGAGCCAAGTTGCCTCTACCCCGGTGTCGACCTCGGCTGCCATGACCGTGCCGGCGAAGTCGCCGTTCGCCGCGATTCGCCGCGGCATTCCCGGCGTGATCGCCTGGCTCGTGGCCTTGCTGCTGTTCTTCCCGATCTTCTGGATGACGATCACCGCATTCAAGACGGAGCAGCAGGCCTATTCGTCGTCGCTGTTTTTCATCCCGACGTTCGATAGCTTCCGCGAGGTGTTCGCGCGCAGCAATTACTTTTCGTTCGCGTTGAATTCGGTGCTGATCTCGGCGGGCGTGACGATTCTGTGCCTGATTCTCGCCGTGCCGGCCGCTTATGCGATGGCGTTCTTCCCGACCCGCCGCACGCAGAAAGTGCTGCTGTGGATGCTGTCGACCAAGATGATGCCGTCGGTCGGCGTGCTGGTGCCGATCTATCTGCTGTGGAAAAACAGCGGGTTGCTGGATTCGGTGTCGGGTCTCGTGATCGTCTACACGCTGATCAATCTGCCGATTGCGGTGTGGATGTCGTTCACGTACTTCGCCGAAATTCCGCGTGACATTCTCGAAGCCGGGCGGATCGACGGCGCGGCGACGTGGCAGGAAATCGTCTATCTGCTGATGCCCATGTCGCTGCCGGGTCTGGCCTCCACTGCGCTGTTGCTCGTGATCCTGTCGTGGAACGAAGCGTTCTGGAGCATCAACCTGTCGAGTTCGAATGCCGCGCCGCTGACGGTGTTCATCGCGTCATATTCGAGTCCTGAGGGTCTCTTCTGGGCCAAGCTGTCCGCCGCTTCGCTGCTGGCGGTCGCGCCGATCCTGATCGTCGGCTGGCTGTCGCAGAAGCAACTGGTGCGCGGCCTTACCTTCGGGGCGGTCAAATGACGGCAGGCACGAGCGCAAGCACGCTCGCCGCCAATTTCGCATTGATCTGCGATTGCGACGGCGTGCTGATCGACAGCGAAGCCGTGGCGGCGCGCATGCTGGTGCACGAACTCGAAGCGCGTTGGCCGAACACCGACGTCGAACCGGTGGTGCTGCCGCTGCTCGGACTGCGCATCGAGAAAGTGCTGCAAGGCACCGCGGCGCAACTCGGCAAAAGCCTCAGCGCCGACGATATCGATGCGATCCGCGGCGCGGTGGAAGCAGCGGCGATGCAGGCGCCGACGGTCGAAGGCATCGAAGCCGCGCTGGCACAGGTGCCGCTCACCAAAGGCTGCGCGAGCAACAGCTTTCGCCCGTATGTGGAAACGGTGCTGGCGCGCACAGGCCTCGTGAGGTTTTTCGGCGACCGCCTGTTCTGCGCCGATGCGGTGCCGAATCCGAAGCCTGCGCCCGACGTCTATCTGGCGGCGGCCAAGGGTCTCGGACTCGCGCCCTCGGCGTGCCTCGTGGTGGAGGACAGCGTTACCGGCGTGACGGCGGCGAGCGCGGCGGGCATGACGGTGCTCGGCTTCATCGGCGGCGGTCATGCGAGCGATGCGCAGATCGACAAGCTGCATGCAGCTGGCGCGCGTCACGTATTCGACGACATGCAGCAGTTGCCGGAACTGGTCGCGCAATGGACGCTGAGTGCGACGGCGGCCGCGCCGTAAGCGCGGCATCGCAAAGCGAATCAACGTAGCCGCCTGGGCGTGCCAAACAACTCAGGCAACCGAAACATCGGACAAGCAACACACAGCATTACACGGAGACACATCATGGCAAGCGTAACTCTGCGCAACATCAGAAAGGCGTACGACGAAAACGAAGTGATGCGCGACATCAACCTCGATATCGCGGACGGCGAGTTCGTCGTGTTCGTGGGCCCGAGCGGTTGCGGTAAATCGACGCTGATGCGAATGATCGCCGGCCTCGAAGATATCAGCGGCGGCGATCTGACCATCGACGGCATGCGCGTGAACGACGTTGCACCCGCCAAGCGCGGCATCGCGATGGTGTTCCAGTCGTACGCGCTGTATCCGCACATGACGCTGTACGACAACATGGCGTTCGGCCTGAAGCTCGCCGGCACCAAGAAGCCGGAAATCGACGCCGCCGTGCGCAACGCGGCGAAGATCCTGCACATCGACCATCTGCTCGATCGCAAGCCGAAGCAGTTGTCGGGCGGCCAGCGTCAGCGCGTGGCGATCGGCCGCGCGATCACGCGCAAGCCGAAGGTGTTCCTGTTCGACGAACCGCTGTCGAATCTCGACGCCGCCTTGCGCGTGAAAATGCGCCTCGAATTCGCGCGTCTGCATGACGAACTGAAGACCACGATGATCTACGTGACGCACGATCAGGTCGAAGCCATGACGCTGGCGGACAAGATCGTCGTGCTGTCGGCGGGCAATCTGGAACAGGTCGGCAGCCCGACCATGCTGTATCACGCGCCGGCCAACCGTTTCGTCGCAGGCTTCATCGGTTCGCCGAAGATGAACTTCATGGAGGGCGTGGTGCAGTCGGTCACGCACGACGGCGTCACGGTGCGCTACGAAACCGGCGAGACGCAGCGCGTCGCAGTGGAGCCGGCCGCGGTGAAGCAGGGCGACAAGGTGACGGTCGGCATTCGTCCCGAGCATCTGCATGTGGGCATGGTCGAAGACGGCATATCGGCCCGCACGATGGCGGTCGAGTCGCTCGGCGATGCGGCGTATCTGTACGCGGAATCGAGCGTCGCGCCGGATGGTCTGATCGCGCGGATTCCGCCGCTCGAACGGCATGCCAAAGGCGAGACGCAAAAACTCGGCGCCACGCCTGAGCATTGCCATCTGTTCGACAGCGCAGGGAAAGCATTCCAGCGTAAGATCGTTGAAGTGCTGGCCGCGTGATGTTTGGGGAAAGCGGCGGGCGCGCCGCTTTCCTTTCAATCATGCTTCGGAAACGCTCATGGCCGCCTACGTTGTCATCACGCGCGAGAAAACGCTCGACGCCGCGAAGCTGGACGAATACAAGCAGGTTGCGCCTGCAACCTTCGAGCGGCATCCGGTGATGATGCTGGCGAGCCACGGGCGCAAGGAAGTGGTGGAAGGTCCACCGATCGACGAAATCCTGATCCTCGAATTCGCCAGTTACGACGAAGCGCTCGCCTGGTATCGCAGCCCGGAGTATCAGGCTGTCAGCGAGACGCGTCTGCAGGGCGGGGAATATCGGATCATCATCACCGAAGGCCTGACGGCGATGTAGCGCGGCAGGACCGCCCGCTCACGCCTCGAGCGCGGCCCTCGCGCACGATTCGTCGGTCACGAGTCCCGAAAGCCAGCCGCCTTTGAGCACTGCGATCAGCGCTTCACGCTTGCGCTGGCCGCCGGCGAAACCGATGGTCGGGCGCCGCGGCGGCGAGTCGAGCGCGATGCTCGTCACGCGCCGGCCGGTCGGCGACTCGACGTGCGCGCCGGCTGCGTCGATTGGCAACCCGAGCATTTCAGCCACCGCGCCGTTCTGCATCAACTCCTTCACTTCCGCTGACGTAATGAAGCCGTCTTCGTGCAACGGACACTTCGGCCCGATATTGCCGATGCCGACGAACGCCACGTCGGCCTGCGCCGACAGCGATTCGACGATCCGGTAAAGCCGGTGATTGCACCACTGCGCGCGCTCCGCTTCGCTATCGGCGAGCAGCGGCGCGGGCAGCAGAAAATGCTTGCCGCCCGTCTTCTCCGAAATGTGCAGCGCGACGTCATAGCGGTTCGAGGAGCCGTCCTGGGCGATCGCGCCGACCATCGATACCAGCCGGTGCTGCGGGCGGTCCAGCTGCGCGATCTGATCGACGGCGGCCTTCAGCGTCCGGCCGCTGCTCACCGCAACCACCATGGGTTTTTCCTCGCTGAGATAGCGCTCCATCACCTGCGCGCCGGCCACCGCCAGTTTGCGGTCGACTTCGTCGGATGTGTCGCTGTCGATCGGCACCACTTCGCACATGCTCAGGCCGTAGCGTTTCGACAGTTGATCGGCGAGCGCGAGGCAATCGGCCAGTTGATGATCGACGCGCACGCGAATCAGATTCTTCTCCACCGCGAAGGCAACCAGCCGTTGCGCGACCGGGCGCGACACCTGGAGCTTCTCGGCGATCTCGTTCTGGGTATTGCCGGCGACGTAGTAAAGCCACGCCGCGCGGGTAGCAAGATCTAATTTTTCTGTGGACTTGGGCACGGTGACGGTTCGCTTGAAGTGCGCCGATGATAGCAGCCGGTCCTCGCGCCTTGACTTAGACCGGCGCTGACACCGGCGCGAAAACCGGCCGCGGATTGCCGGTCAGGCAAGCGGTTGCCGCGCGGGGTCGAACAGCGGCCGCACGTGGCGGTAAAGCGCGCGATAGGCTTCGAGCCGCGCGCGCAGTTCGGCATGGCGGCGCGGGTTCGGCGTGAACTCCTTGGCGATGGGCGGCTTGGTCAGCACCGTGGTCGGGTCGCCGCCGGCGGCCAGCCAGCCGAGGCGCGCCGCGCCGAGCGCCGCGCCGGTCTCGCCGCCGCCGTGCTTGCGGGTGGCGGTGTCGAGCGCATCGGCGAGCAACTGGGCCCAGTAGTCGCTGCGGGCACCGCCGCCGAGCAGGGACAGCCCTTTCGCCTCGGTGCCGGCTGCGCGCAGCGCGTCGAGGCCGTCGGTGAGCGCGAGCGTGACGCCTTCGAGCACCGCGTAGCCGAGCAGCGCGCGATCGGTTGCGTGCGTCATGCCGAAGAACACGCCTTGCGCATACGGGTCGTTGTGCGGCGTGCGCTCGCCGGACAGATACGGCAGAAAGAGTGGCGCCGTGTTCAACGCGTCGGCGGGCAGCGCCTCGATTTCGGCGAGCAAGGTCGGCTCGTCGGTGGAGGTGAGCTTGCAGACCCAGCGCAGACAACTCGCGGCGGAGAGCACCACGCTCATCTGATGCCAGCGATCCGGAATTGCGTGGCAGAACGCGTGCACGGCCGAAGCCGGATTCGGCCGGAAGCTGTCACCGACCACGCACAGCACGCCCGACGTGCCGAGCGAGACGAAGCCGTCGCCGGGTTGCGTCGCGCCGATGCCGATCGCGCTGGTGGCGTTATCACCGCCGCCGGCCGCGACGACCACACCGTCGCTCAAACCGAATTCGCGCGCCACCTCGGGCAGCAGCGTGCCGGAGGGCGCGCTGCCTTCGGCGAGGCTCGGCATCTGCGCACGCGACATGTTGCAAGCCGCGAGCAGCGAGTCGGACCAGTCGCGTTTGGCGACGTCGAGCCACAGCGTGCCGGCCGCGTCCGATGGATCGGACACCTTGCCGCCGGTCAGTTGCAGGCGCAAATAATCTTTTGGCAGCAGCACGCAGGCGGTCTGCGCAAAAATCTCGGGTTCGTGCCGCGCGACCCACAGCAGCTTCGGCGCGGTGAAACCGGGCATGGCGAGATTGCCGGCCACGCTGTGCAACTCTGGCGCGCGCTCGGTCAGTTCCGCGCACTCCTTGTCGCTGCGCATGTCGTTCCACAGAATCGCCGGACGCAGCACGCGGTCCTGCGCATCCAGCAGCACGGCGCCGTGCATCTGCCCCGACAGGCCGATGCCGCGAATCTGCGCGAACTCGTCGGGATACTTGGCGCGCAAAGCCGCCAGCGCGGTACGCGTGCCGGCCCACCAATCTTCGGGATTCTGCTCGGCCCAGCGCTGATGCGGGCGCGAAACGGTAAACGGTGAGCCTGCGGTGCCGATCACGCGTCCGTCGGAGGCGAGCAGCAGAACTTTCACTTCGGACGTGCCGAGGTCGATGCCGAGATACATGGGCGCGGAACCTTCGTCGTTGGAGATGCGCTACTTTAGCCGCACATGGCGCGCCGTGCCATGCGCATTAAGCCTGGCTGAGCCTGGCGTGGCGTGGCACGTGCGCGCTTCGATACCGCGCGGTGCGCGGCGCTTCTGAATCGCGAAGTCGGCGGCGCTCAAACCGCGCCGCGTTTGGCGAGCCATACATCGACACGCGCCAGTGCGCCTTCCAGTGCCGATTCCAGTTCCGGCGTTTGCGCCATGCTGCCCCACAGCAGCCGGTCGGCGGCGAACGCTTTCAACGGATCGGGCGCCTCGAAGAAGGCACGCGCCGCGCGTTCATCCATCACGCCGTCCTGATACGCGTAGGGCAACTCGCCGGCGTTCCAGCGATCGAGAAAGCGAAAGAACAGCGCGGGCAGCATGGCAGTCGCCGCGGGCGTCACGCCACGCTCGAAACACTCCGACAACGTCGGCGCGATAAAGCCCGGCAACTTCGAGAAGCCGTCCGCCGCGACGCGCTGATTGGTGTCCTGGATATAAGGATTGCTGAAGCGCTCGAGCACCACGTCGCGATAACTTTCCAGATCGAGCGGACTCGGCGTGAGACACGGAATCACGTCTTCGGTCACGTATTCGTAGGCGAATTTGTTGATGTCGGCGTCGAGCGTGCCTTCATGGATGTAGTTCAGCCCGACCAGCGTGCCCGCCCACGCGATGCAGCTATGCGTCGCGTTGAGAATGCGGATCTTCGCTTCTTCGTAGGGCATCACCGAGTCGACCAGTTCCGCGCCGACCTTTTCCCATGCCGGACGTCCCGCGATAAAGCGGTCTTCGATCACCCATTGGATGAACGCTTCGCCCATCACCGGGCAGGCATCGTCGACGCCGGTGGCGGCCTTGACGCGTTCACTCACGTCCGGCGTGGGACGCGGCGTGATGCGGTCGACCATCGAACTCGGACAGGCGGTGTTGTCGTCGAACCATTGCGCCAGGTCGGCAGCGCCGCGTCGTTCGAGAAACTCGCTCATGCCCGCATGGAAGCGCTCGCCGTTGCTGCGCAGGTTGTCGCAGGTCTGCAGCGTCACCGGGCCCGCACCGCTTTTCATGCGCGCGTCGAGAATCGCTGCGAGCGCGCCGTAGATGGTGGTGTGGCCGCCTTTGAGGTCGGTGGCGAGATCGGGGTTGGCGGTGTCGAGTTCGTCGTGCTCGTCGAGGTAATAGCCGCCTTCGGTGACGGTGAACGCGATGATCTTGCAGGCCGGATCGGCGCCTGCTTCGATCAGCGCGTCGAGGCTCTCGGTCCATGGCACGACGCGCTCGATCGAACGAATCGTCTCGTAGGCGCGCTCACCTTGAGGGGTGACGGTCTCGAGCGTATAGACGCCGTTTTGCGCGGCGAGCGCTTCGAGCACCGCATTCATGTCGCTACGGATATTGCCGACCGTTAGCGACCAGTGCGGCTCGCCCGGCACCTTGGCCTCGTTCAGTCGATGGAGATACCACGCCTGATGGGCGCGATGAAACGATCCCGCGCCGATGTGCAGGATCACGTGTGCGGCCGCGCCGCTGTCTTGCCCGCTGTTCATGTGCGTCTCCTGGATGTCCTTGCTCGCACGGCCAGTAGCGTGCGTTTCTTCTCGTGATGGAGCATTTGCTCTGCATGTGAGCGAATGATCGTACCCGGCGAAACGAAAGTCAAGGCGACCGCGTACGGTTTTTTGTGGCGCAGCGCGGCGTGGCGCGGGTTTTCGGCGTGGCTGACGATGCGCCTTAGCGTAGTGGAGGCGCGTTGCCAAGCGTATTGCATTGCATCAAATTTGACATCGAGCGCGCCAGGACTAACCCGAATGCAAAAAAGTATCGGTCCGCGGTTTCATTTTTAGTGGTGGATCGCGCGCGAGAAGACTACTTTTCGCTATACAAGACGAAGACCAGCGGCGCACTCAACAGGCCGCTTCATGGAGGCAGACAGTGCAACCCGATCTCGAGCTCGTGGCCGTACGCCGTGACGAATCGTTCAAAGTATGGTCGCACGGCTATCCGTACCGCACGGTGCGCTGGCATTTTCATCCGGAATACGAAATTCATCTGATCGTGGCGACGACCGGCAAGATGTTCGTCGGCGATCACATCAGCAGCTACACGCCCGGCAATCTCGTGTTGATGGGGCCGAACCTGCCGCACAACTGGGTGAGCGACGTGCCGGAAGGCGAGACGATCGCGCAGCGCAATCTGGTCGTGCAATTCGGACAGGAGTTCGTGTCGAGCTGCATCGACAGTTTTCCGGAGTGGCGCCAGGCCGAAGCACTGCTCGCCGATTCGCGTCGGGGCATCTCGTTCGGCATGCAAACGAGTGCGGCGATCCAGCCGTTGTTCCTCGAATTGCTGGCGGCGCGCGGACTGCGCCGGCTGGTTCTGTTCATGTCGATGCTCGAGATCCTGATGAACGCCGAGGATCGTGAGACGCTCGCGAGTCCCGCTTATCAGGCCGACCCGACCAGTTTCGCGTCGACGCGCATCAATCACGTGCTGTCGTATATCGGTAAAAACCTGGCGAATGATTTGCGCGAATCGGACCTGGCGCAGCTCGCGGGCCAGAGCGTCAGCGCGTTCTCGCGGTATTTCCGCCGGCATACGGGGCTGCCGTTCGTGCAGTACGTGAACCGCATGCGTATCAACCTCGCGTGCCAGTTGCTCACCGACGACGATCTGAGCGTCACCGATATCTGTTTCAAGGCGGGCTTCAACAACCTGTCGAATTTCAACCGGCAGTTCCTTGCGGTGAAGGGCATGGCGCCTTCGAAATTTCGCCGCTATCAGCAACTGAACGACGCGAGCCGCGACGCCTCCGAAGAAGCCGCCGCGCGCGGCGTGGGCATCGACGACGCGCCCGCCATCGTGCTCGCGCCGGGTCTGCCGCGCAGCGCCGCCGCCGCTTATCCACCGACGTAGTCCCAAGCCCACGCTTGCACCGAAGCGTTTTAATTCACCCGCGTTTCAACACGTAGCGCGCTGTTCCAGGACAGCGTGACGGACGTGCTCACTTTCAATAATGGAGACAACCATGACGCAATCCCATTCGAAGCCGGCTTCGTCGAAGACTTTCGCGCGCGGCACGGCAGCACTGGCGACGCTCGCCTTCGGCCTGTCGTTCATCGCCGCGCCGGCTGCGCAAGCCGCGCCGCTGAAAATCGGCATGACATTTCAGGAACTGAACAACCCGTATTTCGTGACGATGCAAAAAGCGCTCAATGATGCGGCCGCTTCCACTGGCGCGACGGTGGTCGTCACCGACGCGCACCACGATGTCAGCAAGCAGGTCAGCGACGTCGAAGACATGCTGCAGAAGAAGATCGACATCCTGCTTGTGAACCCGACCGACTCGACCGGCATCCAGTCGGCGGTGACATCGGCGAAGAAGGCGGGCGTGGTGGTGGTCGCCGTCGATGCGAACGCCAACGGTCCGGTCGATTCGTTCGTCGGCTCGAAGAATTACGACGCGGGTGAGATGGCTTGCGAGTATCTGGCGAAGTCGATCGGCGGCAGCGGTGAAGTGGCGATTCTCGACGGCATTCCGGTCGTGCCGATTCTCGAACGCGTGCGCGGCTGCAAGGCGGCGCTCGCGAAAGTGCCGGGCGTGAAGCTCGTGGATACGCAGAACGGCAAGCAGGAACGCGCCACCGCGTTGTCCGTCACCGAGAACATGATTCAGGCGCATCCGAATCTGAAGGGCGTGTTCAGCGTGAACGACGGCGGCTCGATGGGCGCGCTCTCGGCGATCGACTCGTCGGGCAAGGACATCAAGCTGACCAGCGTCGACGGCGCGCCGGAAGCGATTGCCGCGATACAGAAGCCGAATTCGAAGTTCGTCGAAACGTCCGCGCAATTCCCGGCCGACCAGGTGCGTATCGCGCTCGGCATCGCGCTCGCGAAGAAGTGGGGCGCCAATGTGCCGAAAGCCATTCCGGTCGACGTGAAGATGATCGACAAGAGCAATGCCAAGGGTTTCAGCTGGTAAGGCGAATGTCCGTTGCCGCGTTGAGCGAAGCGCGGCAACGGACAGCAGAGGAGGACCCGATGGACACGATACTCAAGCTCGACAACATCATCAAAAGTTTTCCAGGCGTGAAGGCGCTGCAAGGCATTCATCTGGAAATCGCGCGCGGCGAGATTCATGCGCTGCTCGGCGAAAACGGCGCGGGCAAATCGACGCTGATGAAGATCCTGTGCGGCATCTATCAGCCCGACGAAGGCACGATCACGATCGAAGGCGAGGTGCGTCATTTCACCAGCTATCACGATGCGGTGGCCGCGGGCGTCGGCATCGTGTTCCAGGAGTTCAGCCTGATTCCGTATCTGAACGCGGTGGAGAACATGTTTCTCGGCCGCGAATTGAAGAACGGTCTGGGGCTGCTCGAACGCGGCAAGATGCGGCGCGCGGCGGCGGCGATTTTCCAGCGGCTCGGCGTGACGATCGATCTGTCGGTGCCGATTCGCGAACTCTCGGTGGCGCAGCAGCAGTTCGTCGAAATCGGCAAGGCGCTCTCGCTGGAGGCGCGCATTCTGATTCTGGACGAGCCCACCGCCACGCTCACGCCCGCCGAAGCCGAGCATCTGTTCACGATCATGCGCGAGCTGAAGCAGCAGGGCGTGGCGATGATCTTCATCTCGCACCACCTCGAAGAGATTTTCGAAGTGTGCGACCGCATTACCGTGTTGCGTGATGGCCAGTACGTCGGCATGACCGAGATCGCTCGATCCGACGTGGGACATCTCGTGGAGATGATGGTGGGACGCCGCATCGAAAACAGCTTTCCGCCGAAGCCGCCACTGCGCGCCGATGCGAAGATCGTGCTGCAAGTCGACAAGCTGCAATTGCTTAAGGACAGCCCTGTGCTGAGCTTTACGCTGCGTGAAGGCGAGATTCTCGGCTTCGCGGGATTGGTCGGCTCGGGGCGCACGGAAACCGCCCTCGCCGTGATCGGCGCGGATCCCGCTTACGTGAAGGAAATTCGCATCAACGGCGCGGCGGCGAAACTATCCGATCCCGCGGATGCATTGCGCGCCGGCGTCGGCATTCTGCCGGAAAGCCGCAAGACCGAAGGCCTGATCACCGACTTCTCGATCAAGCAGAACATTTCGATCAACAACCTCGGCAAATATCGCTCGCTGCGCTTCTTCATCGACCAGCGCAGCGAAGCGCGCGCGACCGCCGACATCATGAAACGCGTGGGCGTCAAAGCACCGACCATGCACACCGAAGTCGCGACTCTCTCAGGTGGCAATCAGCAGAAGGTAGTGATCGCGCGCTGGCTGAATCACCACACCAACATCCTGATCTTCGACGAACCGACGCGCGGCATCGACGTCGGCGCCAAAGCCGAAATCTACCTGCTGATGCGCGAACTCACCGCGCGCGGCTACTCGATCATCATGATCTCGTCCGAACTGCCGGAGATCGTCGGCATGTGCGACCGCGTTGCCGTGTTCCGGCAGGGCCGCATCGAAGCGATGCTCGAAGGCGACGCGATCGACTCGAACGCCGTGATGACCTATGCAACCGCCGGCTCTCGTGGAGCAACACATGAACACGCCTAATCCATCATCGTCACCTGAGACATCCACTGTCGGCAGCGATACGCCGGGAGCGCCAATGCGCTTCACCTGGGCCGCGTTGAAACGCTCGACGCTGTTCTATCCGTTCATTGGCTTGCTGGTGGTCTGCATCGTGATGGTGTTTGCGAGCGACAGTTTTCTCTCCGGGGCGAACATCGAGAACGTGCTGCGCCAGGTGTCGATCAACGCGATTATCGCCGTGGGGATGACGTGCGTGATTCTGACCGGCGGCATCGATCTCTCCGTGGGCTCGGTCATGGCGCTGGCCGGCACGCTCGCCGCCGGATTGATGGTGGCCGGCATGAACGCGGTGGCCGCGCTCGCGATCGGTGTCGCGGTCGGTTTGGGCTTTGGTGCGGCGAATGGCTTCTTCGTGGCGTTTGCCGGCATGCCGCCGATCATCGTCACGCTCGCGACGATGGGTATCGCGCGCGGCCTCGCGTTGATCTACACGGGTGGCTATCCCATTGACGGTTTGCCGGACTGGGTGAGCTTCTTTGGCAGCGGCAAGATCCTCGGCGTGCAGGCGCCCGTCGTGATCATGGTGGTGATCTACGCGATCGCGTGGGTGCTGCTGGAGCGCATGCCGTTCGGCCGCTATGTCTATGCGATCGGCGGCAACGAGCAGGCGACGCGTTTGTCCGGCGTGCGCGTGGCGCGCGTCAAGCTGATCGTCTACACGATCGCCGGTTTGACGTCCGCCTTCGCCGCCATTGTTCTTACCGCGCGTTTGATGAGCGGCCAGCCGAACGCCGGCGTCGGTTTCGAACTCGACGCCATCGCCGCCGTGGTGATGGGCGGCACGTCGATCTCCGGCGGCCGCGGCTCGATCATCGGCACCCTGATCGGCGCGCTGCTGCTCGGTGTCTTGAACAACGGCCTGAACATGGTCGGCGTGAATCCGTATGTGCAGAACGTGATCAAGGGCGGAATCATTTTGCTCGCGATTTACATCAGCCGCGACCGCAGAAAGTAACTCTCCACTGACTTCCACTTTTAGCAGGACCATGCAATGACGACTCAAACCGACAAGCAGAACATGACCGCCATCGTCTGTCATGCACCGAAAGACTATCGCGTCGAGCAGGTGTCGAAGCCTCGTGCGGGCGCACACGAACTGGTGATCCGCATTGCCGCGTGCGGCATTTGCGCGAGCGACTGCAAATGCCACTCGGGCGCGAAAATGTTCTGGGGCGGCCCGAGCCCGTGGGTGAAAGCACCGGTGATTCCGGGCCACGAGTTCTTCGGTTTCGTCGAGGAAATCGGCGAAGGCGCGGCCGATCACTTCGGCGTGAAGATGGGCGACCGCGTGATCGCGGAACAGATCGTGCCGTGCGGCAAATGCCGCTATTGCAAATCCGGTCAGTACTGGATGTGCGAAGTGCACAATATTTTCGGCTTTCAGCGCGAAGTCGCCGATGGCGGTATGGCCGAGTACATGCGTATTCCGCCGACGGCGATTGTTCACAAGATTCCCGACGGCATTTCGCTCGAAGACGCCGCGATCATCGAGCCGCTCGCCTGCGCGATCCACACCGTCAACCGCGGCGAAGTGCAACTCGACGACGTGGTGATGATCGCGGGCGCCGGTCCGCTCGGTCTGATGATGACGCAAGTCGCGCATCTGAAAACGCCGAAGAAGTTGGTGGTGATCGATCTTGTCGAAGAGCGGCTCGCACTCGCCCGCGAATATGGCGCCGACGTGACGATCAACCCGAAACAGGACGACGCGCTCGCGATCATCCACTCGCTCACCGACGGTTACGGCTGCGATGTGTATATTGAAACCACCGGCGCGCCGATCGGCGTGAATCAGGGCATGGACCTGATTCGCAAGCTCGGGCGGTTCGTCGAGTTTTCGGTGTTCGGCGCGGATACGACGCTGGACTGGTCGGTGATCGGCGATCGCAAGGAACTCGACGTGCGCGGCGCGCATCTCGGACCGTATTGCTACCCGATCGCGATCGATCTGCTGGCGCGCGGGCTGGTCACATCGAAAGGCATTGTCACGCACGGGTTTTCGCTGGAAGAATGGGACGAGGCGATCAAGATCGCCAACTCGCTCGATTCGATCAAGGTGTTGCTGAAGCCGCGCGCCTGAGCATCGGATACGGACAGAGTACGGGCGGCATCTAAACGGAGACAGTATGGATTACGTTATCGGCGTCGATATCGGCACGCAGAGCACCAAAGCGCTGCTGGTCGATCAGCACGGCGCGATCGTCGCGCAGCATGCGTCGAGCTATCAGCCGGATACGCCCAAACCGCTGTGGGCGGAACAATGGCCCGCGGTCTGGTTGAAGGCAGTCGTGGAGTGCATCGCCGCGTGCGTCGCGAAAGCGAAGGAGGCGGGCGTCGCGGCGAAGTCGATCAAAGCGGTGTGCGTGAGCAGCCTGTATGGCGGCTCGGGCATTCCGGTGGATAGCGAGATGCGGCCGCTCTATCCCTGTCTGATCTGGATGGATCGGCGCGCCACCGAACAGGTTGAATGGGTGCGCGGCAACGTCGATCTCGAACGGCTTTATGCGATTACCGGCAACGGCGTGGACAGCTATTACGGCTACACGAAGATGTTGTGGCTGCGGGATCACGAGCCGGACGTGTGGTCGCATACGCGCTATTTCCTGCCACCGAATGCGTACGTGATTTACATGCTGACCGGCGAGGTGGCTGTGGATCATAGTTCGGCGGGCAATATCGGCGGCATCTACGATATAGGCAAACGCGACTGGTCCGACGAAGCGCTCGACATGCTAGGCATTCCCGCGACGATGATGCCGGAGCGGCTGGTCGATTCGTCGGAAGTGGTGGGCGGGTTGCTGTCGCAATGGGTCGAGCAGCTTGGACTGGACGCGGGCACGGCGATTGTCGCGGGTGGCGTGGACGCGGCGATGGCGACGTTCGCGGCCGGCGTCACGCGCGGGGGCCAGCATGTCGCGATGATCGGCACGAGCATGTGCTGGGGCTATATCAACCAGAGCGTCGATGCACGGCATGGGTTGATCAGCATGCCGCATGTGTTCAACGGGCAGCGCGATATTTATGTGTTCGGCGGTGCGATTACGGCGGGCGCGTCGGTAACGTGGTATCGCGAGCAGTTTTGTCATGCGGAGATCGAGGCCGCGCGCGCGACGCCGCATGGTGATCCGCATCGGCTGCTTGAAGAGAGCGCTTCTCGAATTCCGGCTGGTTCTGACGGCGTGATGTTTCTGCCGTATCTGATGGGTGAGCGCAGTCCGGTGTGGGACGCCAGGGCCAGTGGCGCGTTCGTCGGCTTGAACCTGTTTCATACGCGGGCGCATTTGTATCGCGCGGTGCTGGAGGGTGTGTCGTTCGCGCTGAAGCACAACATTGAAGCTGGGCGTAAAGGCGCGCAGTCGCTCGATGACAAGTTGATCGTGGTGGGTGGCGCCGCGCATTCGGATTTGTGGATGCAGATCATCGCGGACATCACCGGGTATCCGGTCTATACCATCGAGCAGGACGTGGAGGCGGCGATGGGCGCGGCGTTGCTGGCGGGTGTCGGTGTCGGACTCGTATCGCGCGAGGAGGCGCAGCGCGGCTGGGTCACGTTAGTCGAACGCGCTCAACCGGACGCGGTGCGGATGGCGTTGTACGAGCAACGGTTCGGCGTTTATACGGATTTGTATCCGGCGTTGAAGCCGGTCATGCATCGGTTGCGGACATCATGAATGCTACTTTTGATTTTTCTGGTCGCTCGATTCTTGTGACGGGGGCTTCGAGTGGCATTGGGCGCGCGACGGTCGAGGCGTTGTGTGCGTCTGGTGCGAGTGTGGTCGCTGCGGCGCGGAATGTGAATGAGCTTGCGCGGCTGGCTGAGGAAACGGGCTGCGAGCCGTTGGTGCTCGATGTGAGCGATGAGGCTGCTATTGATGACGCGTTCGGTTCGCTCGATACGTTCGATGGGCTCGTGAATTGCGCGGGGATTGCGTTGCTCGAGCGGGCTGTGGATACGACTGGTGCTAGTTTTGATCGTGTGATGGCGGTGAATGCGCGCGGCGCGGTGCTGGTTGCCAAGCATGTGGCGCGCGGGATGATTGGTGCTCAGCGGCCCGGCAGTATCGTTAATGTTTCTAGTCAGGCTGCACTTGTGGCGTTGGATGATCATTTGAGTTATTCGGCTTCCAAGGCGGCGCTCGATGCTGTTACGCGGGCTTTGTGTGTTGAGTTGGGGCCGTTTGGGATTCGGGTTAATAGCGTTAATCCTACTGTTACGTTGACGCCTATGGCGGTGCTGGCGTGGAGTGATCCGGTTAAGCGCGATCCCGCGCTGAGAGCTATTCCGTTGCAGCGGTTTGCTGAGTCGGCTGAAGTTGCTGCGGCGATTTTGTTTTTGTTGAGTGATGCGGCTTCTATGGTTAGTGGGGTTTGTTTGGCTGTTGATGGGGGGTATACGGCTAGGTGAGGGTTTTTTTTGCCTGTTCGGCGATTGGTTTTGTCTGGGATCCTAAGGTTTTGGCCTTTCCTTGCTTTGGTAGTGGTTTATTAGCGTTGCCCCTGTGCGGGGCGGCACCTACTTTCTTTGCCGCCGCAAAGAAAGTAGGCAAAGAAAGCGGCTTCACACCGCTAATTCTTAAGCGGGTCCCCCGCGCAGCCACGGTAGTGGTACATCTGGAATCTGTGTTCTCGCACATTCGGCGTAAGTGACAAAGCCGTCATACTTCCCGCCTCACGCTGCGCGCTCGCCGGTACGGTCTGCTCGCAAACCTGTGGCTTTGGTTGTGCTTGGGGGGACTTCGGCTTCGCCTCGGCAACGCCACACACGGCGCTCGTTTTGAAGGGGCCCTGGGCGGTGGATTGATCTCGCGCTCAGCAAGACCGTGATACGCACGGAATGGCAGGGCACGCTATTCACCATTGATATGTTTTTGCGCCGGCGCTCATTGGCACTGTGGTCTTTTATGGGCGTAGATGGTTGGGAAATTTCAGAAATGAATATCGCGCGCGCGGTTTAGCTTGTTCAGGTGATCACTTGCGCAGTGATGTGATTAAACTCATTCCGTCGTGTACTCCACGACAACAGGTATAGCAGCCTGTTGAGCATTTTACCCCGCACGCTTGCACACGCCTGTATGCGGCTGCCTTAGCACGTCTGATTTCAAAGGGCGGGCCTTGGCGGGGGAGCCTCGCGGCTCGCCGGTAAGTGGTGAAATGCACCGGTCTGCTATTCCCGTCAATGTGCCCGCTCACCACCGCGCAAGCGACTGTCGGGCGATCCGAGTTAAGTTTCAGGGAGATCGCGCCATGAGTAAATCCGCCAAGCATTCACGAACTACGTCGCGCCCGCCTGTTGACGCGCTTCAATACGAGAAACTCGCGCTGTCTGCATTCGGGCTCGTTGAGCGGCAATTAAACCAACTGGACAAGCTGGTTACGCTTGTGGCCTCGATAGTTCGGAGTCCGGCTGTGACACGGGAGGAGAGACAACAACAGCGGAAATTGCTGGAACTGCTGCTCGACACTGGCGAGGATTACCAGCGCGAGGTCGAGATTGATCATGAGCTGTACCAGGTCATCGCGCTGGATGCAAAGGGAATCCCTCAAAGCCGCATCACTGCGCGCCATGCAGCGGACCTGCTGGCGAAGGGCACGCGGACGGCGTCAGAGAGCCGCGAACGTATCGGCGCGACCAGAGCGATGCAGAACCGACCATTTCGCTTCAAAACGATCGCTCGATCAACAGCGACGGCGCATTGAGATAAGCCCTTCGCAGGGCAGGGCACGACAATGAAGGCGGCTAGTAAAACCAGAAAGGTGCCGGCATTTCGCCGAGGCAAAGCCGACGGCTCCCACGGCACACAGAAAAACCCACAGGTTTTGAGCCGACCGTTCCGACGAGCGCGGAGCGCGAGGCGGGAAGTATGACGGCTTTGTCACTTACGCCGAATGCGCGAGAACACAGATTCCAGATGCACCACTACCGTGGCTGCGCGGGGGACCCGCTTAAGAATTAGCGGTGTGAAGCCGCTTTCTTTGCCTACTTTCTTTGCGGCGGCAAAGAAAGTAGGTGCCGCCCCGCACAGGGACAACGCTAATAGACCACTAAGAATTCAAGAAAAGGCCAACACCCAAAGAACACAAAAAAAAGCGCCGCGCAGGCAAAAAAAGTTCTACAGCATAGTCCTCACATGCCAAAGCTCCGGAAACAAAACCACATCCAGCATTTTCCGAAGATAAGTCGCCCCACTGGTCCCACCAGTCCCTTGCTTAAACCCAATAATCCTCTCAACGGTGGTCACATGCCTAAACCGCCACTGCCGAAAAGCATCCTCGAGATCAACAAGCTCCTCAGCCATCTCATACAGTTCCCAATGCTGGGAAGGATTCCGATAAACCTCCAACCAGGCCGCTTCAACAGAAGCATCATGAGCAGTAGGCAAAGTCCAATCCCGCTCCAACCTGGAAGGTGAAATCGCAAACCCCCGCCGAGCGAGCAACCGCACAACCTCATCATAAAAAGAAGGCGCTTCCAACGAAGCCTTAACCTCAGCAAGCACATCAGGCCGATGCGCATGCGGCTTCAGCATCTGATCATTCTTATTCCCAAGCAAAAACTCAATCTGCCGATACTGATAAGACTGAAACCCGGAAGAACTCCCCAGATAAGGCCGCATCGCCGTGTACTCAGACGGCGTCATAGTCGCAAGAACGCTCCACGCCTGCACCAGCTGCTCCATAATCCGCGACACACGCGCCAGCATCTTGAACGCCGGCGGCAATTCATCCCGATGCACGGCCTGCAGCGCCGCCCGCAACTCATACAGCGCGAGCTTCATCCACAACTCGCTCGTCTGATGCTGAATGATGAACAGCATCTCGTTGTGATCCGGCGACAACGGATGCTGCGCATCCAGCACCGTCCCCAGCGACAAATAATCGCCGTAACTCATCGAGTCAGAAAAATCGAGCTGCGCATCGTGCCAGCCATCGCCGGAACCGGCAGCCACGGAACCCGCAGGAGAAGCAACACTCCCATGCCCAAACGGGCATCCCTGAGCCGGCTTCTCTTCCGGCAACCCCGGTGTTTGCATGTGATCGGTCATCGCGCGCTCCTTAGGTCACTGCGCCGCGAGCGGCGAATTCAGGCGCCCGCCAGACCTCGTTCGCGAGTACATCGCGCAACGTTTCCACGGCATCCCAGACATCAACAAAGCGCGTGTACAGCGGCGTAAAACCAAACCGCAACACATGCGGCTCGCGATAATCGCCGATCACCCCACGTGCGATCAACGCCTGCATCACCTCATATCCATGCGGATGCTCGAAACTCGCATGCGACCCACGCTGCGCGTGTTCACGCGGCGTAACGAGCTTCAAAGGAAATTCGCTGCAACGCGCTTCGACCAGTTCGATGAACAGATCGGTCAACGCCAGCGACTTCTCGCGAATCGCCAGCATGTCGGTTTGCAAAAACACATCGAGCCCGCACTCGACGAGCGACATCGACACCATCGGCTGCGTGCCGCACAGAAAGCGCCCGATTCCTTCATCGGGCCGATACGCCGGGTCCATCTCGAACGGCGCGCGATGCCCCCACCAGCCGGACAGCGGTTGCACAGACTCGTTTTGGTGGCGCTTAGGCACCCACACAAACGCGGGCGAACCCGGACCGCCGTTCAGATACTTATACGTACAGCCAACCGCATAGTCCGCGCCGGCGCCGTTCAGATCGACCGGCACCGCGCCCGCCGAATGCGCGAGGTCCCACAGCGCGAGCGCGCCCTTGTCGTGGATGAGCTTCGTAAGCGCGGCCATGTCGTGCATGTAGCCGGTGCGGTAGTTCACGTGCGTGATCATCGCAATGGCGGTGTCGTCGCCGATCGCGTCCGGCAGTTCAGAAGGATCGTCGACGAGGCGCAGTTCATAGCCGCGGTCGAGCTGCGCGATCAAGCCTTGCGCGATGTACAGATCCGTCGGGAAATTCGAGCGCTCGGACACGATCACGCGACGCTTCGGATCGCGCGCATTCGCGACCCGCAAGGCCGCCGACAGCAGCTTGAACAGATTGATCGAAATCGTATCGGTGACGACCACTTCGTTTTCCGCCGCGCCGATCAGCGGCGCGAGCTTGTTGCCGAGGCGGCGCGGCAGCTCGAACCATCCGGCTGTGTTCCAGCTGCGGATCAGGCCTTCGCCCCATTCAGCACCGATCACGGTTTGTGCGCGCTGCGCGGCGGCCGCGGGCGGCACGCCCAGCGAATTGCCGTCGAGATAGATGGTGGTCGACGACAGCGCGAACTGATCGCGCAACGTCGCGAGGGGATCGGCGCTGTCGAGCGCGAGTGCTTCGTCACGGTGGTTCATGGTGATTCCGTCAGTCAGATGGAGATGTTCATTGCGATTCGGGCAGCGCGCGCAGGATGGCGCGCACCGGGCTTGCATCGAGCGTGGTCAGCTTGAGCGGCAGGGCGATCAGTTCGTAGTCGCCGGGCGCGACGTCGTCGAGCACGATGCCTTCGAGAATCGCCATGCGATGCGCACGGATACGGTGGTGCGCGTCCATCGTCTTCGACTCTTGCGGATCGAGCGACGGTGTGTCGATGCCGATCAGCATCACGCCTCTCGCGGCCAGCAGGTCGATGGTGTCCGGCGCGACCGCGCAGAACGCGCTGTCCCACACGGTGGTCGGCGCATTTCTGTAAGTGCGCAGTAAGACTCGTGGCGGCAGATCATCGAGCGAGCCGGTTAGGTGTTGTGGCATCACAACAGGCGACGCGCCGATGCAATGAATCACACGGCATCGGCCGAGGTAAGCGTCGAGCGGCACTTCACCGATCGCGGCGCCGTCGGCGTCGTAGTGCAGCGGGGCGTCGGTGTGTGCGCCGGTGTGCGGCGACAGGGTCAGCCGCGCGACGTTGACGGGCGAGCCCGCCTCCATGCGCCACACGCGCTCGATGCCCACCGGCGTGTCGCCAGGCCAGACGGGGGTAGTGGTATCGACGGCTGGGGTGATATCCCAAAATGTTGGCATAGTCGGATCGGCGGTTTGTGTCTATCCGGGAATGATAGGTGGCTTGCCGCGAAATGTGATTGCGAAAAAATCTCCTTCTGCGCCGTGTCTTGGAACATAATTTGAGACAAACGGGAAAGGGAGACCGAATATGAACGCGATCTCGCTCGACGCCACCGATTGCCGTATCTTGACGGTGCTTCAGCAAGAAGGACGGATCAGCAATCTCGACCTGGCGGAGCGCATTTCGCTCTCGCCGTCAGCCTGCCTGCGACGCCTGCGCCTGCTCGAGGAACAGGGCGTCATCGAACATTACCGCGCGTGTCTGAACCGCGAAGTGCTGGGTTTCGAACTGGAAGCGTTCGTGCAGGTGTCCATGCGCAACGACCAGGAGAACTGGCACGAGCGCTTCGCGGAAGCGGTGCGCGACTGGCCGGAAGTGGTCGGCGCGTTCGTCGTGACGGGGGAGACCCACTATCTGCTGCGCGTCCTCGCGCACAACCTCAAGCATTATTCGGATTTCGTGCTGCAGCGTCTCTACAAGGCGCCGGGTGTGATGGATATTCGTTCGAATATCGTGCTGCAGACGCTCAAGGAAGATTCGGGCGTGCCGGTTTCCCTGGTGAAGAAAACCGGCGGGCATAGCGCCGCGCATAACGATCGCTGAGAGAGAGGGCGGCCGGCGCTGACACGAGTGCGCCGGCAATTTCCCGTGGCAACGGCCTCGGGCCGCATGTCATTCCTGAACCGCTTGAACCGCTTGAACCGTTCGTGCCGCATCCAGGCGCGGCGGCGCCGTCAAAGCGGTTCGAGTCCGTGAAACAAGCCGTTCTGAAACACCAGCGGCGAAGTCGCCGCGGCATTCTCATGCACGCCGCAGCGTTCCACTTCACCGACAAAAATCACGTGGTCGCCTTCTTCGTAACGGCTGCGGTTATGGCATTCGAACCAGGCGAGCGCGCCGTCGAGCACCGGCATGCCGGTGTCGCCTTTCGCGTGCGACACGCCTTCGAAGCGATCGCCCTTCACGGTCGCAAAACGCTTGCACAGATCGAGTTGCGACGCGGCCAGCACGTTGACCACGTAGTGGCTGTTGGCGCGGAACACCGGCATAGACGCCGAGCGCGTGGCCAGACTCCACAGCACCAGCGGCGGATTGAGCGACACCGAATTGAACGAACTGGCCGTGATGCCGATCAGCTGGCCGGACGCCGCACGCGTCGTAATGACGGTGACGCCGGTGGCAAATTGGCTAAGCGCCTGTTTGAAGGCGTTCTGGTCGAAATTGGGTGGGCTGGCGTGCTTCATCGGGCGCAAGTCCCTGGCGCAAACCGGGTGAATCCCGGGCTGGACCGATCGCGCGCGCGGCTGGAAACAAATGATTCGAAAGTCATAGTGAAAATCGTCGATTTGTCCCAATTTTAACTGCAATCGCGGCGGATTGGCCGCGACCCCCGCCGGTGAATGAAAAAGCCGCTAAGCTGGAAAGGTCGGGTAGTGGCATGAGCGTTGCGGCGAACTGCGGGCCGGCATCGGCCGACTATGAGTTTGAAGGAGCGTGCAGCATGAGTCAGACAGGCGAAGTCGCCACCCTCGGTGGCGGGTGTTTCTGGTGCCTCGAAGCGGTGTACCTGGGTGTCGACGGCGTGAACGCGGTGGAGTCGGGCTATGCGGGTGGCCAGACCCAGCGTCCGACCTACGAGCAGGTGTGCGACGGCGTGACGGGCCACGCCGAAGTCGTGAAGGTCGACTTCGATCCGGCGAAGATCAGTTATCGCGAGATTCTCGATATCTTGTTCGCGATCCACGATCCGACGCAGCTGAACCGGCAGGGCAACGACGTCGGCACGCAATACCGCTCGGTGATCTTCACGCATTCCGAAGCGCAGCGGGAAACGGCGTTGCAGGCGATCCGCGAGATCGGCGAGCAGGGCATTTACGACGGGCAGATCGTCACTCAGGTGCTGCCCCTCGACGGCAATTACTGGCCTGCCGAGGCTTATCACCAGAACTATTTTGCGCAGCACCCGAATCAGGGCTACTGCTCGTTCGTGGTGGCGCCGAAAGTCGCGAAGTTTCGTCAGAAGTTTGCTCACCGGATCAAGGCGAGCTAACGGGATGGGCGGCCGCTTGCGCGTTGCTCAAGCGGCGGAGTCGGGCGGCTGCTCGTTTTCTTCGGACGGCGCGGGTTCATGGCCTTCGTGCTCGTGCTCATGAGCGATCCGCGCATACGCGTCGATAATTGCACGCGCCAGTTCAACACAACTGAGCGGCGCCGAGCCTTCCGCTTTGTTGTTGATCGCGATCACCACCGGCTGGCCGGCCAGCGCATAGCGCGCAGCCAGTTCGGCGAGTGACGCGCGGGTCGCCGGGTCCTGATCGACCAACTGGTTGAACGGTTCGTACTTGGCCTTCGCCTGTTCGTATTTGAAGCCGCCGTGCAGACTCCAGCGCACGATCAGCGGCCCGGCCGGTTCGCCGTCCAGCAGCGCGAGCGCCGCGGCCTGGCGCAGCGGATCGGGCATACGCGCATGAATCCCGACGCAATAGCGCACGCCCGCCGTTTTGAGCGTGCGGATGAAGCGCGGCGTGAGCAGGCTCGCATCACGGATCTCGATCGCGTAGCAGGCGCTGTCCGGCAGCTGCGGCAAGGCCATCAAAAATTCGGCCAGCCGTTCGATGAACACCGCCGGCTGCGCGAGCATCTGATCCGGTAGCGGCGAAAGCTGGAACACCAGCGCGCCGGCCTTGGCGCCGAGCCCTTCCAGACATGGCGTGACGAAGTCGTCAATCGCCATTTGCGCGTTCAGAAAACACGGATTCATCGAGACCGGCTCGCCGCGTTCGGCGCGCACGGTGGCATCGGTGATCGTCATCGGCGCTTTGACGATGAAGCGGAAATGCTCGGGCACTTGCTGCGCGTAACGCAAATACTCGGTGACCGTGAGCGCCTGATAAAACGACCGGTCGATGCTGACCGTCTTCAGCAACGGATGCGCGCCGTACGCCGTGAGACCCTCGCGCGAGAGTTTGCTGTTGCTGTACTCGTCGCCGTAGACGATGCCGTTCCAGCCTGGAAAGGACCATGTCGAGGTGCCGAGGTGAATCTGCGGCGGCAGTTGCGCCGCGAGCGCGAGCAACTCGGGCGAAGGCGGAGCGGCGAGGATTTCGCGGGTGCGGCGTTTTTTGGGGGTGGGTGCGGGGTTGGCTTCGGGTGCGGCGGTGGCGTATTCCGGCACTGCCGTTTCGTCTTCCTGCCACAGCGAGGCGGCGCTGCCGGCCTTCGCGCGCGGCGGACGCCGGCGCTCAGGCTGCGTCGCGGCGCCGGGAGCGGTGGTTGCATCGACCGACCGATGCGGCAGCTTCACCTCGCCATCGCCCGTCGCCGTCGCCGCATCCACCGGCATTCCGAACAGATCGAACTGCACGGCTTCGCCCTCGGCGCCAGATTCGCCATCGACCGGCTGTTCAACTTCGCTTGTCCCGCTCTGGTCCATCAGTGTTCGACCTGCTGATCAAAGGTTGCTCCACGTCGCCCGCTCATGCACGGCGCCGCGGCCCAACCGTATCACAGCGGTTTGTCGTACATATAGCGGCGCGACCACGGCAGGGTTTTCGCGCTGCGGCCGGCTTTACGGCACACCACCTGGTAGATCGAGACGTCGTCGTTTTCGAACGCATACGCGCAACCGGCGAGGTACACGCGCCAGATGCGGAATTTTTCGTCGTCGACGAGCTTGCGGGCTTCCTCCGCATGCGCTTCGAAATTCTCCGCCCAGATGTCCAGCGTGTGCGCATAGTGACGGCGCAGGCTTTCGACGTCAACCGCTTCGAGTCCGCCGCGCTGCATCGACTCGAGCGCGAGGCTGATATGCGGCAGTTCGCCGTCCGGAAACACATAGCGGTCGATGAATTCGCCGCCGCCGAGCGCGGTTTCGCCGCTGTCCGCATCGCTCGACGTGATGCCGTGATTCATGGCGACGCCGTCGTCGACCAGCAGATCGCGGATCTTCTCGAAGTAGCCCGGCAGATTCTTGCGGCCCACGTGCTCGAACATGCCGACGCTGGTGATGCGATCGAATTGCCCTTCGACGTCGCGATAATCCTGCAGACGAATCTCGATCTGGCCTTCCAGACCCGCCGCTTTCACGCGCGCGGTGGCGAGGTCGAACTGGTTCTGCGAGAGCGTCACGCCCACACACCGCGCGCCGAACTTCTGCGCCGCGCGCAGGACGAGCGCGCCCCAACCGCAGCCGATATCGAGCAGGCGCTGCCCCGGTTGCAACTGGATCTTGGTGAGGATGTGGTCGATCTTCTTGATCTGCGCGGTGGCGAGATCTTCGTTGCCGTTCTCGAAGTACGCGCACGAGTACACCATGTTCTCGTCGAGCCACAACTTGTAGAACTCGTTCGAGACGTCGTAGTGATACTGGATCGCCTTCCTGTCCGACGCTTTCGAATGATTGAAGTAGCGGCGCACGCGCGCCAGCTTGCCCGCGCTGGTAACCGTATTGCGCGCCAGCTGGTAGCCGATATTGATGATGTCCGACAGCTTGCCCTCAATGTCGATCTTGCCCTTCACGTACGCCTCGCCAAGGTTGTCGAGGCTCGGTTCGAGCAGATAGGGCAGCGCCGTGGCGCTTTTGACATGTAGCGTGACCTGAGGCGCGGCGAACTGCCCGAAGTCATGTTGCTGACCGTCCCACAGCACGAGGCGTGCAGGAACGTTAGCTTTGATTTTTACATCTTCCACCCACTGCGCCAGCTTCTTCTCCCAGAACATGTGAACTCTCCGTGTCCGTTGAACTAAAGCAAAGCCTGTGTGGATCGCAACTCAATGCGGCGCGACTCCCATGCCGCGAGATGCCATCCGGCCGCCGCGCGCTGCTGCGTTGGCAACGCGCCGGCGGCGTTGTATTCCGATTCAAGGCGATAGGCGGGAGATTTGCCAGTCGCCGTGTTCACTTGAACGCGTGTAGAGCAAACGGTCGTGAAGACGCGACGGCCGGCCCTGCCAGAATTCGATTGCTTCGGGCACCAAACGATAACCGCCCCAATGCGGTGGCCGTGGTGGCTGGTCGCCGTATTGCAGGCGGATTTCGCGTTCGCGTGTTTCGAGCTGCGAACGGCTTTCAATTACCTGACTCTGATTCGATGCCCACGCGCCGATGCGCGAACCTAGTGGGCGCGATGCGAAATATGCGTCGCTTTCTTCTGCGCTGGTTTTGACGATGCGGCCTTCCACGCGCACCTGGCGTTCGAGTTCGATCCAGTAGAACAGCAGGCTGGCATACGGATTGGCGGCCAGTTCGCGGCCTTTACGGCTTTCGTAATTAGTGAAGAACACGAAGCCACGCTCGTCAACGCCTTTGATCAGCACGATGCGCGCCGACGGGCGGCCGCGCGAGTCGACCGTGGCCAGCGTCATGGTATTCGGTTCGGGCAGTTTGGCGTCGACTGCTTGTTGAAACCACGTATCGAATTGACGAAACGGGTTGCGGTCGATATCGGCAACATCCAAAGAACCCAGCGAATAGTTTTTTCGAAGTTCAGCGAGTGAGGTCATGTTCTTATGCGAACGCTACAGTTCAATCAGTATAGCTAAGGCGCTGATTTTTTGCCGGCAGCCAGGTCAAGGCCTCGCGCGGTGCGTTCGTGTGTGCCGACGTGCGGATGGCTTTCGGTGCTGCGCGTTTCGCGGCGATGCAAGCTGGCGCGTTCAGGCAAAATACGGGGTTGCGTATGCCTTCGCATCGCCACTTCGTGTTTTTTGCCTGACCACCGAGCCCTGCCATCATGTCCAGCACCACCGCGCATTCCGATCTTACTACCAGCCTCGACGGGAGTGAAACCGCCGACCGCGCGCGGCGCTTCGGCGGCATAGCGCGACTGTATGGCGCGCCGGCTCTCGCCGCGTTTGAAGGCGCGCACGTCGCGGTGATCGGCATCGGCGGAGTGGGGTCGTGGGTGGCCGAGGCGCTGGCGCGCAGCGCGGTCGGTACGCTGACGCTGATCGATCTCGACAACGTCGCCGAGAGCAACACGAACCGGCAGATCCACGCGCTCGACGGCAACTACGGGAAACCGAAGGTCGAGGCCATGGCCGAACGTATCGCGGCAATCAATCCGTTTTGCGTCGTGCGTCTGATCGAGGACTTCGTCGAGCCGGATAACTTCGACGCAACGCTCGGCGGCGGCTTCGATTACGTGATCGATGCGATCGACAGCGTGCGCACCAAGACCGCGTTGATCGCATGGTGCGTGGAGAAGAAGCAGCCGTTGATCACCGTCGGCGGCGCGGGTGGCCAGCTCGACCCGACGCGCATTCGCATCGACGATCTCGCGCTGACGATCCAGGACCCGTTGCTGTCGAAAGTGCGCGGGCAATTGCGCAAGCAGCACGGTTTTCCGCGCGGCCCGAAGGCCAGGTTCAAGGTGAGCGCGGTGTATTCCGACGAACCGCTGATCTATCCGGAAGCCGCCGTCTGCGATATCGACGAGGAAGCGGAACACGTCACCACGTCGCCGGGCCACACGGGGCCGGTCGGTTTGAACTGCGCGGGATTTGGTTCGAGCGTGTGCGTGACGGCGAGCTTCGGTTTTGCCGCAGCCGCGCATGTGTTGCGGGCGCTGGCGAAGCAGGCGACAGCTTGAGGCAAGTCACGCCGTGGTGGATGCCGCGGTGTCGTATTCAGGCGCCGCTGGGGCGCCGCGCCTGAATAGCGATTGAGTCAATCAGATCAGAACAACGAAGCGCTCAGCTTGCGCCGCCATTGCGACACCAGCTCCGGCTGATGCGCGGCCAGATCGAATACCGAGAGCATCGTCTTGCGGCCGATATCTTCGCGGAAGGTGCGGTCACGTTGCACGATCGCGAGCAGCTGTTCGAGCGCCTCCGCGTATTTGCGGCGAGCGATAAACGCGCTAGCCAGATCGAAACGCGCTTCGAGATCGGCGGGGTTCGCCGCGACCTTTGCCTCCAGCGCGTCCGTGGGCGGCAAGTCGGCTGCGGCGTCCACCGCGTCGAGGCGCGTCTTGATCGCGTTGAAACGCGCGTCGATACCTTGCGTTGTTTTCGGCGACAGCAGATCGACTTCGTTGCGCGCTTCGTCGATACGGTTGTCTTCGAGCAGCATTTCAATGCGGTCCATGCGCGCTTCGTCGAAACCCGGGTCGTAGGCGAGGGCGGCTTGCAGCGCGTCGTAGGCATCTTCGCGGCGGCCTTCGGCCAGCGCGGTTTGCGCCTCCAGACGCGAGGCGTCCGCGCCTTGCGGCACGAGCCGCTCGATAAACTCGCGTAACTGACCTTCAGGCAGCACGCCGACAAACTGATCGACCGGCCGCCCGTCGGCGAAGGCCATGACGTGCGGAATGCTGCGCACCTGGAAGTGCGCGGCCAGCTCCTGGTTCTCGTCTACGTTCACCTTCACCAGCTTCCATTTGCCGGCGGCTTCGGCTTCGAGCTTTTCCAGCATCGGGCCAAGCGTCTTGCACGGGCCGCACCAGGGCGCCCAGAAATCGACCAGCACGGGGGCCAGTGTCGACGCCGTGATGACGTCCTGTTCGAAAGTGGCCAGAGTGGTGTCCATTGCGTCCTCGTCGATAAAACGGTCTGTTGACTATTTGGGGCCGAACACCGCGGATTCAATGCTCCCCGAAGCCGCTTGCGCTCATTTGCGCTCGGGCAGCGGGATCCATTCAGTTTCGCCCGGCACCTTGCCCATTTCCTGATTGCTCCACGCGAGCTTCGCGGCTTCGATCTTCTCGCGCGAACTGGCGACGAAATTCCATTCGATAAAGCGCTCGCCGTCCAGCTTTTCGCCGCCGAGCAGCATGACGCGCGCGCCGTGGGTGCTCGCCAGCGTCACCGTTTCGTCGAGCGCGAGCACCGCCATCTGGCCGACTTCGAGCGGCGTGCCGTCGATCTCCAGATCGCCGTCGACGAGATAGACGCCGCGTTCTTCGTGCTCCGGTTCGAGCGCGAACGCGCCGCCCGGTGCGAATTCGCCGGCCACATACAGCGTGCCGGAGAACGTCGCGACCGGCGAGGTTTCGCCGAACGCGGTGCCGGCGATCACCCGCAGCGTGACGCCATTGCGCTCGACCACCGGCAGCGTGTCGGCGGCGTGATGCGCGAACGACGGCTCGATTTCCTCGTCGTCGAGCGGCAGCGCGACCCACGTCTGAATGCCGTGCATGGTCTGGCCGCTCGCGCGATCCTCGTCCGGGGTGCGCTCGGAGTGGACGATGCCGCGCCCGGCCGTCA
This sequence comes from Paraburkholderia sp. FT54, assembly GCF_031585635.1. Lineage (NCBI taxonomy): Bacteria > Pseudomonadati > Pseudomonadota > Betaproteobacteria > Burkholderiales > Burkholderiaceae > Paraburkholderia > Paraburkholderia sp. FT54. Next base: position 776,503 of record NZ_CP134195.1, read on the forward strand.
TCCAGTTGACGTCGCCGGGGACGATTTTCTGCGCCGAGCCGAGGCTGTCGCGATGCATGATCGCGCCTTCGAACAGATAGGTCACGGTGGCGAGGCCGATATGCGGATGCGGCCGCACGTCGAGGCCGACGCCGGGTTCGAGGGTGGCCGGCCCCATGTGGTCGAAGAAGATGAACGGGCCGATCAGGCGCGCCGCCATGGCCGGCAGCACGCGCCGCACGGTCAGACTGCCGACGTCGCGCAGATGCGGTTTGAGGACTGCTTTGATGGAGGAGGACATAGGCAGGCTCGGCTGGAGTGGTGGGGGGATTGGGCTCAATGAACGATTCTACTGCGGTGGACCTGATGACGACGGCTGCGCGACACGTCGACTCTCCGGGAATCCGTAGCGCGGGTCATCGCCTGGCGCTGCCGGCTCCGCTAAACTGCCGGATCGAACAATCAATTGGAGACCGGGATGTCCCCCAGGGATCTGCTGCTTGCGCTGGTCGTCGTCGTGGCGTGGGGCGTCAATTTCGTCGTGATCAAGGTGGGTCTGCATGGCGTGCCGCCGATGCTGCTCGGCGCGCTGCGCTTCGCGCTCGCCGCGGTGCCGGCGGTGTTTTTCATCAAACGGCCCAACCTGCCGTGGCGCTGGCTGATCGCCTACGGCGCGACGATTTCGTTCGGGCAGTTCGCCTTTCTGTTCTCGGCCATGTATGTCGGTATGCCGGCCGGACTGGCCTCCCTGGTATTGCAGGCGCAGGCGTTTTTCACACTGATCTTCGCGGCCTTGTTCCTGCATGAGCGGCTCCGCTTGCCGAATGTCGCGGGTTTGCTGATCGCGGCGGGCGGCCTTGCCGTGATCGGCATGCAAGGCGGCCACGCCATGACGCTGGCCGGCTTTGTCCTCACGTTGTGCGCCGCGTGTTCGTGGGCGCTCGGCAATATCGTCACCAAGAAGGTGGGCAAGGTCGATCTCGTCGGACTCGTGGTGTGGGGCAGCCTGATTCCGCCGCTGCCGTTTTTCGCGCTGTCGTATGCGTTGGAGGGGCCGCAGCGAATCGTCGCCGCGCTTTCCGGCATCAGTGCGATGTCGATCTTCGCTATCGTGTATCTCGCGTTCATCGCCACGCTGATCGGTTACGGTTTGTGGAGCCGGCTGCTGTCGCGCTATCCGGCGAGTCAGGTCGCGCCGTTTTCGCTGCTGGTGCCGATTGTCGGCTTGGCATCGGCGTCCCTTTTTCTCGACGAGCAACTGTCCGCGGCGCAGATCGCCGGCGCTTTGCTGGTGATGGCGGGCCTGGCCGTGAACGTGTTCGGCGGCTGGGTCGTGCAGCGGTTTGCACCGGCGCGCTGAGCGACTGGCTCGTCTGCACGAGGACGGAAAACGAAGACGAAAAAACGGCCGCTTCGAGCGGCCGTTTGCACTGCATCGTATCGTCGCAAGCGAACGCGTCACGTCATGCGATTCTTCGCAAGCGGTGGATTCGCCGCGAAATAGCGCTTGATGCCGGTCATGATCGCATCGGCCATCTTGTCCCGGTACGCGTCGTCGTTCAGGCGGCGCTCTTCGTCCGGGTTGCTGATGAAGGCGGTCTCCACGAGGATCGACGGAATGTCCGGCGCCTTCAGCACCGCGAAGCCCGCCTGTTCGACCGAGCCCTTGTGCAGCTTGTTGATGCCGCCGATTTCCTTCAGCACGAAGTTGCCGTAACGCATCGAGTCGCGAATCTGCGCCGTGGTCGACATATCGAACAACGCGCGATTCACGGTAGCGTCAGCGGACTTGATATTGATCCCGCCGATCTGATCCGACGAGTTCTCCTTGTTCGCCATCCAGCGCGCCGCGGCGCTCGACGCGCCATGCTCGGACAGCGCGAACACCGACGAACCCTTGGCGTCGGGCGTGGTGAACGCGTCGGCATGGATCGACACGAACAGGTCCGCACCGACGCGCCGCGCCTTCTGCACGCGCACGTTCAGCGGCACGAAGAAGTCGGCGTCGCGCGTCATCATGGCGCGCATGTTCGGTTGCCCGTCGATCTTCGCGCGCAGCTTCTTCGCGATGTCGAGCGCGACGTGTTTCTCGTACGTGCCCGAGCCGCCGATCGCGCCCGGGTCTTCGCCGCCGTGGCCCGGATCGATCGCAACGGTCAACAGACGCACCGTGTTGCTCTTGCCGGACTTGGGATTGGTGAAGGCGTAGGTGTCGTCGCTGCCGGCGTCGTCCGCGCCCAGCGTGTTCGCGCTGTTGCCTTTATTGCGAGCGATGGCCGTGGGCGGTGCCACCGGCGCCACCGGAGCAGCAGGCGTGGCCGGCTTGCCGAACATCGGCGGAACAGGTGTCGGCGCAACATGCACCGGAGGACGCGGCACGCCCGGCGCGGCGCCGCTGCCGCCGTTCTGCGCGTAGCGCTCGAAGAACGCCTCGCTGTTGTCGGCGGTGGGCGGCGTGGTGCCCGGACCGCTCAGCGTGGCGGGCGGCGGCGCGGCGTTCTCTTCGTTCAACGTCTGCTGCTTGTGTTCCGTCTGTGCGAGCAGATCCATCAACGGATCAGGCGCGACGGCGGGGTACAGGTCGAACACCAGCCGGTACTTGTACGCGCCGACCGGCGGCAGCGTGAACACCTGCGGCTTCACCGAGCCCTTCAGATCGAACACCATGCGCACCACATGTGGCTGGTATTGTCCGACGCGCACCGACTGGATCTGCGGATCGTTCGGCGTGATCTGCGACACCAGGTCCTTCAGCGCCTGATCCAGATCGAGGCCGCTCAGATCGACCACCAGCCGGTCCGGTCCCTGCAGCAACTGCTGGGCGTTCTGCAGCGGCTGATCGGATTCGATCGTCACGCGCGTGTAGTCGCGCGCCGGCCAGACCCGCACGCCGAGCACCGAACTCGCCCACGCGAGCCGCGGCGCGACGAGGCCGAGCACGAGCGTGGACGCACCCGCGCGCAGAATCTGCCGGCGCCGCCAGTTATGCGTTGCGGTAGCCGCCGATTCGATCGAGCGGAACGGTTTGATCAACATCTTTCGAGACATGCCTTTCCTGATTCGCTGTATGCCCGTGCGACGAGGACACGGCCGTCGCTTTCGTTCTCGTTGTCATTGTCGAGGTCGAGCGAGAAGACAAGATCCGGCACGCCCAAGAGACGCCCCGCGCGTTGCGGCCATTCGACGAGGCAGACGGCGCCGCTATCGAAGTACTCGCGAAAGCCCGCGTCGGCCCATTCGGCCGGATCGGTGAATCTGTACAGATCGAAGTGATAGAGCGCGAGTTCCCCGGCGGGCCGCTCGAGTACGTAGGGTTCGACGAGTGTGTAAGTGGGACTGCGCACGCGGCCCGTGTGGCCGAGGCCGCGCAAGGTTGCGCGCACGAGGGTGGTTTTGCCGGCGCCGAGGTCGCCGACGAGTTGCACTTGAAGTCCGTAAAACGTCTTGTCGCCGTCCGCGCTTGGTGCCTGCCGCGCGGCTTCGCGCACGCTTTCGATCGCCTGCGCGAAGCGCTCGCCGAACGCCAGCGTGGCGGCTTCGTCCGCGAGCGCAAAGGTGCGTTCGAGCAGGACGTTGGCGGGCGGTTGGATCGCGAGATCGGGATTGACAGGCATTCTCGTAAAATGGCGTGATGAACCGAAGTCCGGAGTCCCCTGTTTCCTGCACGCCTGCGTCTACCGACGATGTGCGTGCCGAGCGTCATTTCGATGAAGCGGCGCTGAACGCGCTCGCGCTGAACATCAAAACGTGGGGCCGTGAACTGGGTTTCGGAGCGATCGGCATTAGCGACACCGATCTCTCCGCCGCCGAAGCGCCGCTTGCAGCCTGGCTGGAAGCGGGTTGCCACGGCGAGATGGATTATATGGCGAAACACGGCATGAAACGCGCGCGGCCCGCCGAGCTTGTGGCCGGCACGCGACGTGTGATTACGGCGCGCATCGCTTATTTGCCCGCTCAGACATTGAGCGGAAAGGCGCGCGAAAGCGCTTTGCAGGACGGCCCGCTGACACAGGACTGGCGCGCAGCCGAGCATGCGCGGCTGGCGGACCCGTCGGCGGCGGTGGTGTCGGTTTATGCGCGTGGCCGTGATTATCACAAGGTCATGCGTAACCGTTTGCAACATCTTGCCGAGAAAATCGAGGCTGAGATCGGCGCGTTCGGCTACCGCGTATTTACCGATTCGGCGCCGGTGCTCGAAGTAGAACTTGCCCAGAAGGCCGGCATCGGCTGGCGCGGCAAGCATACGCTGCTGCTACAGCGTGACGCGGGTTCGCTGTTTTTTCTCGGCGAAATCTACGTCGACGTGCCATTGCCGACCGACGCCGAGACTCTGCCCGAAGTCGCGCCGGAAACGCCGGCCTCGCATTGCGGCAGTTGCACGCGCTGTATCGGCGCCTGTCCGACCGGCGCGATCGTCGCGCCTTACAAGGTCGATGCGCGCCTCTGCATTTCCTATCTGACGATCGAATTGAAGGGCAGTATTCCCCTGGAAATGCGGCCGCTAATCGGCAATCGTGTGTATGGCTGCGATGATTGCCAGCTCGTGTGTCCATGGAACAAGTTCGCGCAGGCCGCGCCGGTCGCCGATTTCGACGTGCGGCATGGGCTCGATCGCGCGTCGCTCGTCGAGCTCTTTGCGTGGAGTGCGGACGAGTTCGATACGCGCATGCAGGGCAGCGCGATACGGCGCATCGGCTACGAGAGCTGGCTGCGCAATCTCGCGGTAGGCATGGGCAACGCGCTGCGTGCGTCGCCCGACAGTTTGAGCGGGCCGGCGCGCGAGGCGATCGTGCAGGCGCTGAGATTGCGTATCGATGACGCATCCGCCGTCGTGCGCGAGCATGTGGAATGGGCGTTGGAAGCGGCGTAAAGTAGCGGCAAATCGGCGGTTTGACGTGCGAAGTGGTCTGCCCGACATGCAGGCACGCCGCTTTGCAAACCAGATCGCCGCGTCAGTCAGGAGCAGGCAACCATGTTCAATGCAGTGATCGATGCGCCGTTCGGCAAGGTCGGCATTCGCCTCGAAGGCGAGGCCGTGCGCGAGATCGTCTACCTGCCTGATTCGATGCAAAGCGTCGCGCCCGACACGCCTTTGGCGAGACAGGCGGCCGAGCAGATCGAGCGATATTTCGAGCGCGCGTCGGCGAAGTTCGAGTTGCCGCTGGCCTCGGTCGGCACCGCGTTTCAGAAGCGTGTGTGGCAGGCCATCAGCGACATTCCGCCCGGTGTCGTGCTGACCTACGGGCAACTGGCAAGACAACTCGGCAGCGCGCCGCGTGCGGTCGGTCAGGCGTGCGGCGCCAATTACTTTCCGATTGTGATTCCATGTCATCGGGTGGTGAGTTCGAGCGGCATCGGCGGGTTTGCGAATCACGCCGAAGAGGGTTTCTTTCGCAACATCAAGCGCTGGCTGCTGGCGCATGAAGGCATTCCCTACGCATGAGCGATACGTTGATCAACGACGCGGCCGCCGCGTCACCCCTGTTCGTCGCCAGCTCGGCGTCGATCGATGCATTCTGCGACGCGCTGTGGCTCGAACACGGGCTGTCGCGCAACACGCTCGACGCGTACCGCCGCGACCTGCGTCTCTTTTGCGAATGGCTCGCGCAGAGCCGCAAGACGTCGCTCGACACCGCCAGCGAAGCCGATCTGAACGCATATAGCGCGGCGCGGCAGAAAGACAAATCGACTTCGGCCAACCGTCGGCTCTCGGTGTTTCGCCGCTACTACGGTTGGGCGGTGCGCGAGCATCGCGCGAAGGTCGATCCGACCGTGCGCATCCGCTCGGCGAAACAGCCGCCACGTTTTCCATCTACGCTCAGCGAGGCGCAAGTCGAAGCGTTGCTCGGCGCGCCCGACATCGATACACCTTTGGGTCTGCGCGATCGCACGATGCTGGAACTGATGTACGCGAGCGGTTTGCGCGTGACCGAACTCGTCACGTTGAAGACGGTGGAAGTGGGCCTGAACGAAGGCGTGGTGCGCGTCATGGGCAAGGGTTCGAAGGAGCGCCTGATTCCGTTCGGCGAGGAAGCGCACGACTGGATTGAGCGTTATCTGCGCGAAGCACGGCCCGCGTTGCTCGGCGCGCGCGCGACCGACGCCTTGTTCGTGACGAACCGCGCCGAGGGCATGACGCGCCAGCAGTTCTGGAACATCATCAAGCGTCACGCGGCGGCGGCCGGCGTGCAGGCGCCGCTTTCGCCGCATACCTTGCGGCATGCGTTCGCCACGCATCTGCTCAATCACGGTGCCGACCTGCGCGTCGTGCAACTGCTGCTCGGCCACACGGATATATCGACCACGCAGATCTACACGCACGTGGCCCGCGAACGGTTGAAGTCGCTGCATGCGCAGCATCATCCGCGAGGCTGATGCTGGGTTCGCGCTTGCGCTGCGGTCAGAGAAACTCGCGCAGCCGGTGCTTGAGGATCTTGCCGGTCGATGCGGCCGGCAGCGCGGCGAGCACTTTGACTTCGGCCGGCCGCTTGTACGGCGCCAGACGCTCGCCGCACCAGTCGGTCAATTCGGCGGGCGTCACCGTCGCGCCCGCCAGCAACTCGACGAACGCAACCACTTCCTCGTTACCTTCTACCGCGCGCCCGATCACCGCCGACTGCACGACCTGCGGATGCGCGTTCAGCACATGTTCCACCTCGGCCGGGTACACGTTGAAGCCCGAGCGGATGATCAGCTCCTTGCTACGCCCGACGATATGCAACGCGCCGTCCGCGTCCTGCCGTGCGAGATCGCCGGTCTTCAGCCAGCCGTCTTCGGTCACGACCGTACGGGTCTGTTCAGGGCTGCGGTAGTAGCCGAGCATCACGTTGGGGCCGCGCACCCATAGCTCGCCGATTTCGCCCTTCGCGGCCTCGATGCCGTCGAGTCCGACGAAGCGCACCTCGACACCCGGAATGACTTCGCCGACCGAGCAATCGCTGCGCGGCGCATCGATCATGGTGTGCGACACGGTCGGGCTGCTCTCGGTCATGCCGTAGCCGTTGTGCAGCGGTAGACCGTAGACGCTTTCCACCTGCGCTTTCAAGGCGGCGTCGAGCGGCGAGCCGCCCGAATAGGCGAAGCGCAACTGCGGCGCGGACCACGAGTAGCCGTGCGTCTGCAGATGCTCGAGCAGCTTGGCGTGCATGGCCGGCACGCCCTGGAAGATCGACACGCGTTCCTCGGCGAGCGCGCGGCGCACGGCTTGCGGCGCGAAGCGCGGCACGAGCCGCAAGGTTGCGCCCGCGTGCAGGCTGCCCAGGCACACCGACGCGAAACCGTACACGTGCGAGATCGGCAGCACGGCGTAGACGACGTCGTCCGGGCCGACTTTACGCAAGCGGCTCGAGATCGCGGCGATGAACAGCAGATTGCGATGCGAGAGCATCACGCCCTTCGGAGCGCCGGTGGTGCCGGTGGTGTAAATCAACGCGGCGCATTGGCGCTCGCTTGCGGTTTCGACCGGTTCGGCGATCGCCGCGCTGTCCACCGTGTACGACCAGACGCCGATGTCCGGCGTGATAGTTGGCGCTGTCTTGGCCTGATGCCGCTGCGCATGCTGCCTGGCATCGTTCGAGCTTTCCGTGGCGTAGGCGACCACGCGAGGCTGCGCGTGTGCGCGGATCGAATCGAGTTCGGCTGCGGACAGACGCGCATTCGACACCAGCGCCCACGCATCGAGCCGGGCGGTCGCGAACAGCAGGACGATCTGCACGATGCTGTTTTCCGCGACGATCATCACGCGATCGCCGCCGCGCACGCCCCATTCGCGCAGCAGCGCGGTGGCGGCGTCGACGGCCTGCAGCAGTTGCGCGCTGGTCAGGCGGCGCGCATCCTCGATCAACGCGACGTGCTGCGGATCGCGCGCGGCGGCCAGCGCCGGGATGTCGGCGATGCGCGCGGGCAAGGCGGCCAGCAGCGCGGGAATGTCGATCGTGGAACGGGTGGGTGTATCGAAGCTCAACGCTGTCTCCAGAAAACGATTCGATGCCCGGCGTGCGTCGCGCCGGAAGATTTTCGAACGATCGTGCCACAATCGCCGGACCCGCACAATTGACCATTCGGCAAATAGCCGTTGCGGAAAGTCGCCATTACAATGCGCCGATGAGCAAATCCAGACACGTCTCCGAAACGCCGGCCACGCAGTTTCTGCGCCGCCACGGCGTCGCTTTCGGCGAACATCCTTATGATTATGTCGAGCACGGCGGCACCGGGGAATCGGCGCGCCAGCTCGGCGTGGACGAACATTACGTCGTGAAGACGCTGGTGATGGAAGACGAGCACGCCAAGCCGCTGATCGTGCTGATGCACGGCGACCGCACCGTCAGCACCAAGAACCTCGCGCGCCAGATCGGCGCGAAGCGCGTCGAACCGTGCAAGCCCGAGGTGGCGAACCGCCATTCCGGCTACCTGATCGGCGGCACCTCGCCGTTCGGTACGAAGAAGCAGATGCCGGTGTACGTCGAGTCGAGCATTCTCGAGATGGACAAAATCTGGCTGAACGGCGGCCGGCGCGGTTTTCTGGTCAGCATCGAGCCGAAGGTGCTGACAGATTTGCTGGCGGCGAAGGCGGTTCAGTGCGCGAGCGTCGATTGACGTTTGCCTGAATGTTTTGCGGGCGCGCGGGTTCGGTAGAATGTGCGCCGCCTCGTTCCGAGTTGCGCGCCCTGTTGCGGTTGGGGTATCGAGTTTCAGACCGCCGATCCTTATAAGAGTCCCAGATGCAAAACCTGATCGTTGCTGTCGTTGCCTACCTGATCGGTTCGGTGTCGTTCGCCGTGATCGTGAGCGCCGCGATGGGCCTCGACGACCCGCGCTCGTACGGTTCGGGCAACCCGGGCGCCACCAACGTGCTGCGCAGCGGCAGCAAGAAGGCCGCGATTCTCACGCTGATCGGCGACGCATTCAAGGGCTGGCTGCCGGTGTGGTTCGTGGTGCACTACGGCGCGCGCTATGGGCTCGACGAGACGTCGGTGGCGCTTGCGTCGGTGGCCGTGTTTCTTGGACACCTGTATCCGGTTTTCTTCCGTTTCAAGGGCGGCAAGGGCGTGGCGACCGCGGCCGGCGTGCTGCTCGCAATCAATCCGATTCTCGGCGTCGCGACCCTGCTGACGTGGCTGATCGTGGCGTTCTTCACGCGCTACTCGTCGCTGGCGGCATTGGCGGCGGCGGTGTTCGCGCCGATCTTCGACGGCTTCCTGTTCGGGCCACACGTCATCGCGCTGGCGATCGTCGTGATGAGTTCGCTGCTGGTGTGGCGCCATCGCGGCAACATCGCCAAGCTGATGCGCGGGCAGGAAAGCCGCATCGGCGACAAGAAGAAGGCGGATGCGGCGGCGAGGGCGGCGGGTGGTAACGACGTTTGATGTACGGTGCCTGGAGGCTTCCATGCCTCGGCGCTTCTTGCGTGGTGCGCCAGTCATGCACGTCATTGCGCGCGTGTCTGGTGGTTGCACTGCGGTGCACGCAGCGACGGGGGCGCGCTTGCGCGCCGACAGCCTGGCGCCGCGTGCTCGGCGCTCAGCGCGCCCGTGTGCGCGGCGCCGCACGTCAATGTTGCGGCGCGCGCGTTAGACGCACTCGCGCGCCGGCAGATCAATCGCGGAAGTTGTTGAAGTCGAGCGGCGTGTCGGTCACGTCCTTGCGCAGCATGGCGATCACGCTTTGCAGATCGTCGCGCTTGCCGCCGGTGATGCGCACCGCGTCGCCCTGAATGCTTGCCTGAACCTTGATCTTGCTGTCCTTCACGAGCCGCACGATTTTCTTCGACAGATCGCCCGACACGCCTTTCTTGATCTTGATGACCTGCTTGACCTTGTCGCCGCCGATCTTCTCGATCTTGCCGTAGTCGAGGAAGCGCACGTCCACGTTGCGCTTGGCCATTTTCGACAGCAGGACGTCTTTTACCTGGCCGAGTTTGAAATCGTCGTCCGCGTAGGCCGTGATTTCGTTTTCTTTGTGTTCCACGCGCGCGTCCGACCCTTTGAAGTCGAAGCGCGTTGAAATTTCCTTGTTGGACTGCTCGATCGCGTTCTTGACTTCGATCATGTTCGCTTCGCAGACGACGTCAAACGATGGCATTTTTTTCTCCCAATAGTGCTGCGGTGCGTGACGCAGCCGGGCGGCTGTTCACGGGGCACTCGCTATAATCACGAACCGGACGTCATTTTACCGACGCCACTCCCTTTTGCCCAAGGCCGCCGCGCATTGTCGCCCGGGCCGGGGCCCGAAGCCGGTTTCATCGGCTGCTTTATTCGTGGTTTCATTCGCGTTTCACTGTTCTCATTCCGATGTCCCAATCCGATTCCGCCGAGTTCACTGCCGGCTATCCGTTGAAGACGCACAACACCTTCGGCTTCGATGTCCGTGCGCAGTTTGCGTGCCGCATCGAGCGCGAAGAGCAATTGATGGCCGCGGTGCGCGATCCGCGCGCAGCCGGCCTGCCGCGCCTGGTGCTGGGCGGCGGCAGCAATGTCGTGCTGACCGGCGACTTTGGCGGCATCGTGCTGCTGATCGCGTTGCGGGGTCGCCGCGTCGTGCGCGAGGACGATGACGCATGGTACGTCGAGGCGGCCGGTGGCGAGCCGTGGCATGAGTTCGTCGGCTGGACTTTGGCGCAAGGGCTGCCCGGGCTCGAAAACCTCGCGTTGATTCCGGGCACGGTGGGCGCGGCGCCGATTCAGAATATCGGCGCGTACGGGTTGGAGATGTGCGAGCGCTTCGCGTCGTTGCGCGCCGTGGAGCTGGCTACCGGTGACGTGATCGATATGGATGCGCAGGCGTGCCGCTTCGGCTATCGCGACAGTTTTTTCAAGCGGGAAGGGCGCGACCGTTTCGTGATTACGTCGGTGACGTTCCGTTTGCCGAAGGTGTGGCAGCCGCGTGCCGGGTACGCGGATCTCGCTCGCGAATTGGCCGGGAACGGCCATGCCGATACGCCGCCGACCGCGCAGGCGATTTTCGACGCGGTGGTGGCGGTGCGCCGCGCCAAGCTGCCCGATCCGCTGGAACTCGGCAATGCCGGCAGCTTCTTCAAGAATCCAGTAATCGAAGCGGCGCAGTTCGACGCGCTGAAGGCCAGGGAGCCGGACGTCGTGTCGTACGCTCAGCCGGATGGGCGGGTGAAACTCGCCGCGGGCTGGCTGATCGACCGATGCGGCTGGAAAGGCCGCGCAATGGGCGCGGCTGCGGTGCATGAGCGGCAGGCGCTGGTGCTGGTGAATCGCGGCGGCGCGAGCGGGGCGGAAGTGCTGGCGCTTGCGAAAGCGATTCAGCGCGATGTGCTGGAGCGGTTCGGGGTGGAGCTGGAGGCGGAGCCGGTTTGTTTGTGATGATTGGATGCCGATAAAAAAGGCGCCGCGAGTTTCCTCCCGGCGCCTTTTTGCGTTTTGGCTCTGGCCGCGCCTTATGACGCTTCACTCGCTTGCGCGAAGTTAGCCTTCACCGAAGCACGCGTAATCAGCCGCGCTGACGGCGTGCATTTTCCGCAATCCGCATACGCAGTGCGTTCAGCTTGATGAACCCGCCAGCGTCGGCCTGGTTATAAGCGCCGCCGTCGTCGTCGAACGTTGCAATGGTCTTGTCGAACAGCGTTTCCTTCGAATCGCGCGCGACCACCGACACGCTGCCCTTGTACAGCTTCACACGCACCCAGCCGTTGACCTTCTCTTGCGTATGGTCGATCAGCACCTGAATCGCGCGGCGCTCCGGGCTCCACCAGTAGCCGTTATAAATCAGCGACGCATAACGAGCCATCAGGTCGTCTTTCAGGTGAGCCACTTCACGGTCGAGCGTGATCGACTCGATGCCGCGGTGCGCCTTCAGCATGATCGTGCCGCCCGGCGTTTCATAGCAGCCGCGCGACTTCATGCCGACGTAACGGTTTTCCACCAGATCCAGACGGCCGATGCCGTGCTTGCCGCCCAGACGGTTCAGCTCGGTGAGCATTTCCGCGGCCGACAGACGCTTGCCGTTGATCGCGACCGGATCGCCGTGCTCGTATTCGATGTCGAGGTATTCAGCCTGGTCCGGCGCCTGTTCCGGCGACACGGTCCAACGCCACATATCGGCTTCGGCTTCCGCCTTCGGGTCTTCCAGGTGACGGCCTTCGAACGAGATGTGCAGCAGGTTCGCGTCCATCGAATACGGCGCGCCGCCTTGCTTGTGCTTCATTTCGATCGGAATGCCGGCCTTTTCCGCGTACGCGAGCAGCTTTTCGCGCGACAGCAGGTCCCATTCACGCCACGGTGCGATCACCTTGATGCCCGGTTCCAGCGCGTAGTAACCGAGTTCGAAGCGAACCTGGTCGTTGCCCTTGCCGGTTGCGCCGTGCGAAACCGCCTGTGCGCCGCTGGCGCGGGCGATTTCGATCTGACGCTTGGCGATCAGCGGACGCGCGATCGACGTGCCCAGCAGGTACTCGCCTTCATAGATCGTGTTGGCGCGGAACATCGGGAACACGAAGTCACGCACGAATTCTTCGCGCAGATCTTCGATAAAGATGTTTTCCTGCTTGATGCCGAGTTGCAGAGCTTTCTTGCGCGCCGGTTCCAGCTCTTCGCCCTGGCCGATGTCGGCCGTGAACGTGACGACTTCGGCGTCGTAGTTGTCCTGCAACCACTTCAGGATGACGGAGGTGTCGAGGCCGCCCGAATAGGCGAGCACGACTTTCTTGATATCGCTCATGGTGAACTCGTAGCTGGAGAAAGCGGGAAAACAAGGCGCACCGGTGATCCCGGAGCGCGGAAAACCACTATTTTGACACTAAACCGCCGCCTGCCCGCGATTTTGGGACGGTGCGGTGATGAAGCCGGGTCCGCTTACCGCAGTGGACGCCGGCCCGATGCGTGGCGCTAAACGTGGATGCCTTGCCTCATATTCAAGGCCCCTGTCGCGCTTCACGCAGAAGCTGCTCAACCTGCTGACTGAGCGGCTCGCTCAGTGATTCAGCTTGCCGAGCAGCAGGTATTCCATCAAAGCCTTTTGCACATGCAGACGATTTTCCGCCTCGTCCCACACGACGCTTTGCGGGCCGTCGATCACTTCCGCGCTGACTTCTTCGCCGCGATGGGCGGGCAGGCAATGCATGAAGAGCGCATCCGAATTCGCGCGCGCCATCATGTCGGCGTCGACGCACCAGTCGGCGAAGGCCTTCTTGCGTGCTTCGTTTTCGGCTTCGAAGCCCATGCTGGTCCAGACGTCGGTGGTGACTAGATCGGCGCCGGCGCAGGTCTCGTTCGGATCGTCGAATTCTTCGTAGAACGGCGCGCTCTCGGCGGCGACCATGGCGCGGTCGAGCTTGTAGCCCGGCGGCGTGGACAGGCGCAGCTTGAAGCCGAGAATCTGCGCGGCTTCGATCCACGTGTACAGCATGTTGTTGGCGTCGCCCACCCACGCGACCGTCTTGCCGCGAATCGGCCCGCGATGCTCGAAGTACGTGAAGATGTCCGCCAGCACTTGGCACGGGTGATATTCGTTGGTCAGTCCGTTGATCACGGGCACGCGCGAGTTCTCGGAAAAGCGCTGGAGAATGTCCTGGCCGAACGTGCGGATCATGATGATGTCGACCATGCGCGAGATCACTTGCGCTGCGTCTTCGATCGGTTCGCCGCGGCCGAGCTGCGTGTCACGCGTGCTCATGAAAACGGCGTGGCCGCCCAACTGGAAGATGCCGGCTTCGAACGACAGGCGCGTGCGCGTCGAATTTTTTTCGAAGATCATCGCCAGCGTGCGATCGTGCAGCGGATGGTAAGTCTCGTAGTTCTTGAATTTGCGTTTCAGAATGCGCGCGCGTTCCAGCACGTACTCGTAGTCTTCCAGCGAGAAATCCTTGAACTGCAGGTAGTGGCGAATTTTCTTGGCGGTCATGAAACAAATACGGCGGTCTCACCCGGCAGGATTGCCGGACGGCGCCGCCGTCGTTTGTGGTAACTCAATGCAGCATAAAGGATTTCGCCCGGTTTGACGAGTCGGCCAAAAGGCCGAGCAAGCTGTCCGAAAGCCTCTTGGAGTCCTCAGACTTATCTTGTGTGCGCTGCGGAAAAAGGTCCGCTGCGCTATAATCCCCGGGTTATCCCAAAGCCCAGCAGGCCGGTATTCCGCTTGGCAGGCCCCGGCTCCCGCGGTTCGGAACAACCCGCTCGCGGTGCGCCGTCATGGCGAGCGCCAAGGCAGCTTAGCCGGCCCTTGGCGGTTTCTGGTGGTGCGGCTCGCCATCGTGGCATCGTCGGCGAGTCCCGGCAATCAGAGCCGTTTCACCGTCCGCTTTGCCATCCCGCTGGGCAGTCACACAGGTATCCCTACATGGCCGAAGCAGCTCCAACCGAATATTTCATTCAGGGCATCACGTCGACGGGAAAAAAGTTTCGGCCGAGCGACTGGTCGGAGCGGCTCGCGGGCGTCATGGCCTGCTTCGGCCCCGGCGCAAGGAGAGGGCCGAACGCCTATATGCAGTACTCGCTGTATGTCCGGCCGACCATGATCGGCGACCTCAAGTGCGTGATTCTCGATTCCCGTTTGCGTGACATCGAACCCATGGCTTTCGACTTCGTTCTCAACTTCGCGAAAGACAACGACCTCGTCGTGACGGAGGCGTGCGAGTTGCAACTCGAGCACGCCGCGCCGCAAGAGAAAAGGCACGTGATATAGCGCAAGCCTGCCGGATCAGCAAAAGCAAAAACCCGCTAGCAGCGGGTTTTTTTTATGAGCAGTCCGTGAGTCACGCGCGCGACGGGCCACGCGATACAGGGCGGATCTGTCGGTCCGAAGCAAAAAAGCCCGCCGAGGCGGGCCTTTCTGTGCAGCGGAAACAGGAGGTAGCCCACCGAAGCGGGCTGACCGGAATTACTGCGCTGCGGGCGCTTGCAGACCCTTGATGGCTGCAGCGAGACGGCTCTTATGGCGAGCAGCCTTGTTCTTGTGAACGATGTTCTTGTCGGCAATGATGTCGATGGTCTTCGACGATGCCTGGAAGATTTCAGCGGCCTTAGCCTTGTCGCCGGCGTCGATCGCCTTGCGGACAGCCTTGATAGCCGTGCGGAACTTCGAGCGCAGTGCCGAGTTGTGCGAGTTTGCCTTGGCGGCCTGGCGGGCGCGCTTGCGTGCTTGTGCGGAGTTAGCCATGACGGTTCCTTATCCTGTTCCTGTTTCCAGTACCTGACCTTCAAGTGGTGAGGTGCTGCTTTTAGATCGAACTCTTGGAAGCGATTGCCCAAGAGCGCAAAAGTGTCGAAAAAAATCGATCGGACTACGCGAAGGCAGGCCCGTGTTTTCGGGTTGTTCGAGGATTTGACAGGTGGCGTGGCGCCAGCCTGAACCCCGTCCAAAAATTGAGCGAGCTTCGAAACCGGCGATTATAGCAACAAAATCAGGCACGTGGCAACGGGAAAGCGCCATGACGCCGAGCCTCCCTGTTGCGTAAAGTCCGGCGCTCTGCCGTCGGCCATGTGACGCGAGCGCGTCGGAGCGCGGGCAGAAGGCGGGCGCGGGTGTGTCCAAGGCCGCCCATACGGTGCGGCGAAGCCATAAAAAACGCGGCCGATTCACCCGTCGAATCGAACGTCTGCGCGGCAAATCGGTCCGAATCGCGTTCCGGCTCGTCGTCCGCACTCGCGGCACCCGTATAATAAGCGCCCCATGAATCTATTCCGAGCCCTGCTGACGGTCAGCGGCTTCACGCTGCTGTCGCGCGTGACCGGACTGGCCCGCGAAACGCTGATCGCACGCGCGTTCGGCGCCAGTCAATACACTGACGCGTTCTACGTCGCCTTCCGCATTCCGAACCTGCTGCGCCGCATCTCCGCCGAAGGCGCGTTCTCCCAGGCCTTCGTGCCGATCCTCGCCGAGTTCAAGAACCAGCAAGGCCACGACGCCACCAAGGCACTGGTCGACGCCACGTCGACGGTGCTCGCCTGGGCGCTCGCGGTCCTCTCGCTGATCGGCGTGGTGGGCGCGTCGGGCGTGGTGTTCATCGTCGCCTCGGGTCTTGCGCACGAAGGTCAGGCGTACGCCCTCGCAGTCACCATGACGCGCATCATGTTCCCGTACATCATTTTCATTTCGCTGACGTCGCTGGCGTCGGGCGTGCTGAATACGTACAAGAACTTTTCGCTGCCCGCGTTCGCGCCGGTCCTGCTGAACGTCGCGTTCATCGTCGCCGCGGTGTTCGTCGCGCCGCGTATGCAGACGCCGGTCTATGCGCTGGCGTGGGCAGTGATCGCCGGCGGCGTGCTGCAATTCCTCGTGCAACTGCCGGGTCTGAAGAAGATCGACATGATCCCGCGCATCGGCCTGAACCCGGTGAAGGCGCTCGCGCATCGCGGCGTCAAGCGCGTGCTGTCCAAGATGGTGCCCGCGATGTTCGCCGTCTCGGTCGCGCAGATCAGCCTGATCATCAACACGAATATCGCCTCGCGCATCGGTCCGGGCGCCGTGTCGTGGATCAACTACGCCGACCGGCTGATGGAGTTCCCGACCGCGCTGCTGGGCGTCGCGCTCGGC
Organism: Paraburkholderia sp. FT54; assembly: GCF_031585635.1. Taxonomy (NCBI): domain Bacteria; kingdom Pseudomonadati; phylum Pseudomonadota; class Betaproteobacteria; order Burkholderiales; family Burkholderiaceae; genus Paraburkholderia; species Paraburkholderia sp. FT54. The sequence continues at coordinate 792,979 of NZ_CP134195.1, forward strand.
ACGATCCTGCTGCCGAGCCTCTCCAAGGCGCACGTCGATGCCGACCCGCACGAATATTCGTCGCTGCTCGATTGGGGCTTGCGCGTGACTTTCCTGCTGGCCGCGCCGAGCGCCGTCGCGCTGTTCTTCTTCGCGCAGCCGTTGACCGCCACGCTGTTCCATTACGGTAAGTTCGACGGCAATTCGGTGGTGATGGTTGCGCGCGCTTTGTCGGCGTACGGGGTCGGCCTGATCGGCCTGATTCTCATCAAGATCCTCGCGCCGGGTTTCTACGCGAAGCAGGACATCAAGACGCCGGTGAAGATCGGCGTCGGCGTGCTGATTCTCACGCAGCTGAGCAACTATCTGTTCGTGCCGATTTTCGCGCATGCGGGTTTGACGCTGAGTGTCGGGCTCGGCGCTTGCGGCAATGCGCTGCTGCTGTTTCTCGGTCTGCGCAAGCGCGGCATCTATACGCCGTCGAGCGGCTGGCTCAAATTCTTCGTGCAGTTGTTCGGCGCCTGTCTCGTGCTGGCCGGGGCGATGCATTGGCTGGCCATCAGCTTCGACTGGATCGGCATGCATAGCCGGCCGGTCGACCGCATGGTGTTGCTCGCAGCGTGCCTCGTTCTGTTCGCCGCGCTATATTTCGGTATGCTTTGGCTGATGGGCTTCAAGTACGCGTATTTCAAAAGGCGAGTGAAGTGATCACGATGACGCGAGTTCTCGACTATTTCAGCACGCTCGTCGCCGAAGATGAGAGTCTTCCGCTGACCGAGGCGGCGCTCTCGCTCGCGCAGGACGCCTATCCCGATCTCGATCTGCAAGGCACGCTCGCCGAGATCGACGAACTGGTGGTGCGGCTGCAGCGACGCATGCCGGACGACGCCGACATCAAGCAGAAAGTCGGCATTCTGAACCGGTTCTTCTTTCGCGAGCTGGGCTTCGCCAGCAATCTCAACGACTATTACGACCCCGACAACAGCCATTTGAATGCGGTGCTCAAGCGTCGCCGCGGCATTCCGATTTCGCTGGCGGTGCTGTATCTGGAAATGGCCGAACAGATCGGCGTTCCGGCGCGCGGCGTGTCGTTTCCCGGCCACTTCCTTTTGCGCGTGACGACACCGGATGGCGACGTCATGCTTGATCCGACCAGCGGACACTCGCTGTCCGAATCGGAGATGGTGGAGATGCTGGAGCCGTATGTGGCGTCCGCGGGCGAATCGGTGAGCAGGGCGCTGCGCATGCTCCTGCAACCGGCCACGCGCCGCGAGATCATCGCCCGCATGCTGCGCAATCTGAAGTCAACGTATCTTCAGACGGAACGCTGGCAACGTCTGCTCGCAGTGCAGCAGCGTCTCGTGATTCTGCTGCCGGACAGTATCGAGGAAGTGCGCGATCGCGGCTTCGCTTATGCGCGGCTCGATTATCTGCGTCCCGCTCTCGAAGATCTCGAGCGCTATCTCGGTGACCGGCCCGATGCCGAAGATGCGACCGTGGTGGAGTCGCAATTGCACGAATTGCGTCAACGCACCCAGCACGACGATCGCGAGTAGACGCGCGGCCACGCGTAACGGAACCACGCACAAAAAAACGCCTGCACAGGTTACTGTGCAGGCGTTTTTTATTGACGCGGGCTGTACGAAAACCGCACGTTGCACGCAGGCTTACTTCGGCTGCATCCGAATCGCGCCGTCCAGACGAATCACTTCGCCGTTGAGCATCGGATTGTCGAAGATCTGCTTGGCCAGCATCGCGTACTCGGCCGGTTTGCCGAGACGCGGCGGGAACGGCACCATCGCGCCGAGAGCATCTTGCACTTCCTGCGGCATGCCGAGCAGCATGGGCGTTTCGAAAATGCCCGGTGCAATCGTCATCACGCGGATCGCGTTGCGCGACAGGTCGCGTGCGATGGGCAGCGTCATGCCGACCACGCCGGCCTTGGACGCCGCATAAGCCGCCTGGCCGATCTGGCCGTCGTACGCGGCCACCGACGCCGTGTTGACGATCACGCCGCGCTCGCCATTCGCATTCGGCTCGTTCTTCGACATGGCCGCGGCGGCGAGCCGGATCATGTTGAAGGTGCCGATCAGATTGATCGAGATGGCGCGCGCGAACGAGTCGAGCGGATGCGGGCCGTCCTTGCCCACCGTTTTGACGGCCGGCGCGACGCCCGCGCAATTGACGAGGCCGCGCAGCGTGCCGAGCTTCGTGGCGGCTTCGACGGCTTGCGTCGCGTCGTCTTCGCGGCTCACATCGCATTTGACGAAGACGCCGCCGAGCTCCTTGGCAAGCGCCTCGCCCGCATCCACGTTCAGGTCGGCGAGCACGACCTTGCCGCCGTTTTCGACGAACAGGCGCGCCGTGGCGGCGCCCAGACCCGATGCACCGCCGGTGATCAGAAAAACGTTGTCACGAATTTCCATGTCTTCTCCTTTGCTACGGTTCAGTAATGTCTAGATCGAATATCTTTTCGATGACCGATTGTAACGGCTATGCTGCAATGCGGAAAGCGAAGCGGGCAGGAGCGTGATTCTTACGCCTTGGGAGGGCTTAGGCAGAGCAAACCGTTACGGATGGCTAATTAATATTGAACGCGGACAGACAGGAGAAAGGAGAGCCGCTCGGCGCTCAAGCCGTGCGCTGCATAAAAAAACCCGCCGGCAAAGGCGGGTTTTTCCTGAGGCGAACATCAACGCAAACGAGCTTATTTCAACGCCTCGAACGCGCGGTCACGAATTTCGTCGACGCTGCCGAGGCCCGAAATGCGGCGATACTGCGGTGCTTTCAACGAAGTCGACGAATCGCCGTTCTGCGCCCAGCTGTTGTAGTACTCGATCAGCGGCTTGGTTTGCGCCTCGTACACTTCCAGACGCTTCTTGACGGTTTCTTCCTTGTCGTCTTCGCGCTGGATCAGCGGTTCGCCGGTCACGTCGTCCACGCCTTCGACCTTCGGCGGATTGAACTTGACGTGATACGTACGGCCCGATGCGGCGTGCGAGCGGCGCCCGCTCATGCGCACGATGATCTCGTCGAACGGCACGTCGATTTCCAGCACGTAATCGATCGGAACGCCGGCCTGCTTCATGGCTTCAGCTTGCGGAATGGTGCGCGGAAAACCGTCGAACAGATAGCCGTTCGCGCAGTCCGGCTGCTGCAGACGCTCTTTCACCAGGTTGATGATCAACTCGTCCGTAACCAGTTCGCCGGCATCCATGAAGCGCTTGGCTTCGAGGCCGAGCGGCGTACCTGCCTTGACGGCCGCACGCAGCATGTCGCCGGTGGAAATTTGCGGAATACCGAACTTTTCCTTGATGAAGTTTGCCTGAGTGCCCTTGCCCGCGCCGGGCGCACCCAAAAGGATCAAACGCATGTGATATCTCCAGATCTATGTGAATTCTTTGGTGCGCTGCGGACGTCCCACGATGCGTCGAGGGGGCCCGCATCGGCTGCCGTTCCAGTTCTCGCGCTGCACGTCGAAGACGACGGCGCTGCAAGACAGCAACGGCCCGACCGGGCAAACCCTGACTCTCGCTTGTGGCGGGAGGCGCGCACAACCGTCCGATTATGCCATGGGTTTTTCAGCTCAAGACCCGAATAAAGCCTGCACGCGCGCGAGATCGGCGGGCGTGTCGACGCCCGGCAGCGGCACGTCGTGCGTGACGAGCACCGCGATGCGCTCGCCGTGCCACATCGCGCGCAGTTGTTCGAGAGCTTCGATCTGTTCGATCGGCGAGATCGCGAGGCTCGGGTAAGTGCGCAGAAATTGCGCGCGATACGCGTACAGGCCGATATGCCGATGAACCACCGCGGGTGCGGGCGGCGCGGGCATCGATGCGACGTCGGGCCAGTGTGGCTGATAGGCGTCGCGAGCCCATGGAATCGGCGCGCGCGAAAAGTACAGCGCGACGCCGCGCGCGTCGAGCACGACCTTGACGACGTTCGGGTTGAAAATTTCGGCGGGATCGGTGATCGGGTGCGCGGCGGTGGCGATCGCGCAGCCGTGGCTTGCCGCGAGGTGCGACGCAACGCCGCACACGAGCGCCGGATCGATCAGCGGTTCGTCGCCCTGCACGTTGACCACGATCGTGTCGTCGCTCCAGCCGAACTGCGCCGCGACTTCCGCGAGACGGTCCGTGCCGGACGGATGGTCCGCGCGCGTCAACACCGCTTCGAAGCCGTGGTCGCGGGCGGCGTCGAGCACCGCTTGCGCGTCCGAGGCGACCAGCACCTGTTGCGCGCCCGATTCGCGCGCGCGTTCGGCGACCCGCACCACCATCGGCTTGCCGCCGATGTCGGCGAGCGGCTTGTTCGGCAGACGCGTCGAGGCGAGTCGGGCCGGCACGACGGCGATGAACGGAGGAGTGGTGATGTTGGCGTGGGTCATCGGCAGGGCGGGCACAAAGACGGGCGGCGATGAAGCCGGAAGAAAGCGACCGCGCATGCAGCGCGGCCGCGGACAGGCAAAACAATAAAAGCAGATCGCGGCACGCCGCAAACACGGCCGCCGCGTGCGAGGGCGGCCAGACTCAGGCCACAGAGCCCGGATTCAGATCCACCGGCGTGCCTTCTACGGTCTGCCGCGCTTCGTCGACCAGCATGACGGGAATGCCGTCGCGAATCGGATAGGCCAGCTTGTCCGCGTTGCAGATCAGCTCCTGCGCGGCGCGGTCGTAGCTGAGCGGGCCCTTGCAGATCGGGCAGACGAGAATTTCAAGCAGGCGAGCGTCCACGGACTTTCTCCACAACTAATGCAATGAGGCGATGATCGAGCGCGGCTTCGACCGGGACAACCCAGATGCGCGCGTCGTGCCAGGACCCTAATTTTACCGCATCCTTTTCCGTTATCAGGATGGCGTCGGCGTCCACGTCGATAAACGGATTGCGCTCGAACGCGTAGTGATCCGGCAGCGCGCGGGTGGCGGGCGTGAGGCCGGCGGCGCGCAGTGTAGCGAAGAAGCGCTCCGGCGCGCCGATGCCGGCCGCGGCCAGCACGCGGTCTCCGCTGAATTGCGCGAGCGGCCGACGCAACGCGGGATTGTCGAGATGCCACGCGTCGGCGGGCGCGAGTTGCAATGCGAAGGTGTTCGGCCATGCGGGCAGCGTGCGCGCGTAAGGGTCGTTGATGAGCGTTGCGTCGCGGCGGCGCGACAGCGGCTCACGGAGCGGGCCGGCCGGCAGCAGAAAACCGTTGCCGCCGAGCCGGTGGTCGAACACGACGAGTTCGGCGTCGCGTTCGAGCCGGTAATGCTGCAAGCCGTCGTCGCTCACGATCACGTCGACTTCGCGGTGCGCGGCGCACAGCGCCCGTGCGGCCGCCACGCGATCCGGACAGACCCAGACTGGCGCGCCGGTGCGTCGGGCGATCAGCAGCGGTTCGTCGCCGCCGACGCTCGCCGCCGAAGCGGGCGTGACCCGCGTCGGCATCTTCACGCGCGCACCGTAGCCGCGCGACACCACGCCGGGTTTGAAGCCCGCGGCGCGTAACGCCTCGACCAGCGCGATCACGGTCGGCGTCTTGCCGGTGCCGCCGACGGTCACATTGCCGACCACCACCACGGGCACGCCGATGCGCACCGATTTCAACCAGCCGAACGAAAAGGCGGCGCGGCGCGCGGCGGCGATCGCGCCGAACACGCAGGCAAGCGGCGTCAGCGCCCAGGCGAGCGGACCGCGCTGCTGCCATTCGCGCGCAAGGCGTGCTTCGAGACGGTTGCTGACTTCGCTCATGGGCAGATCGCGCGGACGAGCGGCGCGCCGCTCGCGGGAAGGCGCCGGGACGGCGGCGTGAAGGAGCTGTGCGCAATACGCGGGGCAAGCATCAACGCGGTTCTCCGGACGATGGAAGGTGAGGCAAAAAATGAAGCAGGACGGCAACCGGCGCACTTGTGCAGTGTGCCGCAATGCCGGGCGCGGCGGGTGCGTTCGGCATGCCGTCGAACCCGCCACTCTAGCGCGCGGGTGTCCCGCCCCGCAAGTTGCGCACCGGGCGCCGCGCGACGAAACGGCGCTTCCGGCGTTGCGCCCAGCCTGTGGATAACTTTGTGGAGAACCTGCCGTCCGATCGGCGGAGAAGGCCGTTCCGCGCGCCCAGTATCGGTCATCATTCTCTATAACGAGGTGTAAACACCATATAAATCAACGACATGCCTAGAATTCATGCGGCCGCGCGGGCAGTCTGGCGAGATCCGTCTGGCAGGTCCCGCCATGTGGACACTTTTGACAATTTGAGCGCCGCGCTGGACGCGGATGGCCGGTCGGTCTATCGTCTGTCCGGCCAGCCACACATATTCCTCGCATGAATCCCGAAAGCCCTTTTTCCTCGTCGGCGACGCCCGGCGGTGAGGTCGTCGTTCCCGTTTCGGCGCTCAATCGCGCGATCGGTACGATGCTCGAACGTTCGTTTCCGCTCGTCTGGGTCGCCGGCGAAGTGTCGAATTTCACGCGTGCCGCGAGCGGCCACTGGTATTTCTCCATCAAGGACGCGCAGGCGCAAATGCGTTGCGTAATGTTCCGCGGGCGGGCGCAATACGCCGAATTCACGCCGCGCGAAGGCGACCGCATCGAAGTGCGCGCGCTGGTGACGATGTACGAGCCGCGCGGCGAACTGCAACTGAATGTGGAAGCGGTGCGGCGCACCGGGCAGGGACGTCTCTACGAAGCGTTCCTCAGGCTGAAAGCGCAACTCGAAGCCGAAGGTCTCTTTGCCGCTGAACGAAAACGCGCGTTGCCGTCGCATCCCCGGACAATTGGCATTGTGACGTCGTTGCAGGCCGCCGCCTTGCGCGACGTCCTGACCACACTGTCGCGGCGCGCACCGCACATTCCGGTGATCGTTTATCCGGCGCCGGTGCAGGGCGTGGGCGTGAGTGGCAAGCTCGCCGCGATGGTCGACGCCGCCAACGCGCGGCGCGAAGTCGATGTGCTGATCGTGTGCCGCGGCGGCGGCTCGATCGAAGACTTGTGGGCGTTCAACGAAGAAGTGCTGGCGCGCGCGATTGCGGAAAGCGCGATTCCGGTGGTCAGCGGCGTGGGCCACGAAACCGATTTCACGATCGCCGACTTCGCCGCGGACGTGCGCGCGCCGACGCCCACCGGCGCCGCCGAACTCGTCAGTCCGCAGCGCGTGCTGCTGTTGCGCGAGTTGGATCACCGTCACGCAACGCTCGCGCGCGGCTTCGGTCGCATGATGGAGCGGCGCGCCCAACAGCTCGACTGGCTCGCGCGCCGACTGGTGTCGCCGGCCGAGCGCCTCGCGCGGCAACGCACGCATCTGCAGCAACTGAGCGTGCGGCTCGCGTCGGCGGGCGCGCGTCCAGTGCGTGACGCGCGAGCGCGGTTTTCGCTGCTGCAGATGCGCTGGCAGCGTTGGCGTCCGGACCTCGCCGGGCATCAGGCGAAACTCGGCAATCTTTCGCAACGTCTGGACGCCGCTTTGTTACGGCAGCATGAACGTCAGACTGCGCGCATCGACACGCTCGCCGCGCGCCTCGAAGTGCTGAGTCCGCAGCGTACGCTCGAGCGTGGTTATGCCGCGGTGCTCGATGCGCAGAGCGGGCGTGCGGTGCGCGCGCCGTCGTCGTTGAAGCCGGGACGGCGTCTCACAGTGCATCTCGCGGAAGGCGCCGCGGACATCGCACTGGCCGATGTGCAGCCGCGCCTGACCGACGGTTTCTGACACTTCGCCGACGGTATGAGTGCCCGTACTTTTGACTGTTGCGAGGACCGGGCACACGCAGCGAGGAAGCACTATTTACGCTACACGTGCGGCATGTTCGCCGATGCCGGACATAAAGTCCGTTGGTTTGCGGGGTTATTCCAACTCGCCTACAATCGAGTGCTCTAAAGCGTTATCCGCAGACTCCCCCACAACAGATACAGACAGAAGGAAAGCACCATGGAACATACGCTCCCGCCGCTGCCGTTCGCGAAAAACGCACTCGTTCCGCACATGTCGGAAGAGACGCTCGAGTATCACTACGGCAAGCATCACCAGACCTATGTGACCAACCTGAACAATCTGATCAAGGGTACCGAGTTCGAGAACCTGTCGCTCGAAGAGATCGTCAAGAAGGCATCGGGCGGCGTGTTCAACAACGCAGCTCAAGTGTGGAATCACACGTTCTTCTGGAACAGCCTGTCGCCGCAAGGTGGCGGTGCGCCGACCGGTGCGCTCGCTGACGCGATCAACGCCAAGTGGGGCTCGTTCGACAAGTTCAAGGAAGAGTTCGCCAAGACCGCGGTCGGCACGTTCGGTTCGGGCTGGGCATGGCTGGTGAAGAAGGCCGACGGTTCGCTCGACCTCGTGTCCACGAGCAATGCCGCTACGCCGCTGACCACCGACGCGAAAGCACTGCTGACGATCGACGTGTGGGAACACGCTTACTACATCGACTACCGCAATGCACGTCCGAAGTTCGTCGAAGCGTACTGGAACATCGTCAACTGGGCATTCGCGTCGAAGAACTTCGCGTGAGACTGCTGGTCGGTGACAATACAGTTTGGAAACGGCAAAGAAGTCTGGAAAGCGGGCAGGGTGCCACGCAATAAACTTTGAAGGCCGTAGCCAATATGAAAGCCCTCTATAAGAGGGCTTTTTTTTGCGCCTGGCTTTTCTTTTCAAAGCGACTCTTTTTCGCGGACATAGCTGATTCAAGCCAGACGTCTAGCTCTGGCGCTGAGCAGCAAAGGCTTCCTGTTCCGCGCGGCGCACGCACGCCGAAGCAACCGTGTGCCCGATCACGGCTTTACTCCGCCCGGCATATATCCATGAGAACGATGGGTTTCATCTGAAAATATAGGCTATCAAGATCGTAAGTCGAAGCCTATTGTGCGTTTTCCGGCAAACGCATCGTCTGCCACTTCGGAGATCGTTCTCATGAAACTGCTACACGTAGATTCCAGCATCCTCGGGCAAGGCTCCGTCAGTCGTGATCTGTCAGCGGACGTAGTCGCGACCTTCCAGGCGCGCCATCCCGACCTCGCGGTCACTCGTCTCGACCTTGCCGTCACACCGATCGGCCATCTGACGGCAGCACACCTCGCGGCCGCGCAAGGCGCTCCGGTCGACGAGGCATTAAAGTCCGACGTTGCCGCCGGCCAGGTTGCGCTCGACGAGTTTCTGGCCGCCGACATCGTGGTCATCGGCGCGCCGATGTACAACCTTGGCGTGCCCTCTCAACTGAAGGCCTGGATCGACCGCCTCTCTGTCGCCGGGAAGACGTTCAGCTACGGGGAGCACGGCCCGGTTGGACTATGCGGCGGCAAGAAGCTGATCATCGCCTCGTCGCGCGGCGGCGTTTATCGCGAGGGCTCGCCCGCAGCCTTCTTCGATCATCAGGAAACCTATCTGAAGGCGGCCTTCGGTTTTCTGGGCATCACGGATATCGCCTTCATTCGCGCGGAAGGTGTGGCGATGGGTCCGGAGGCGCGCAGTGGGGCCATTGCCTCGGCGAAGAAAGAGACCGCGGCACTCGCCGCGTGACGAAGGCATTGTCATCAGCAGATTGCCGATCGCGTCTGCGACTTCGTGCCGGGCGGCGGCACGTCCGGTATCTGCCTGCACCCGTTTGACCAAGGCAAAGGAGCACTTGCATGACTCATTCGATCCACGGCAACAAACGCTGGCTAGCGCTGATCGTTCTGTGCCTTGGCGTGCTCATGATCGTGCTCGATACGACGATCGTGAACGTTGCGCTGCCGTCCATCGCCGCGGACCTCGGCTTTAGCGAAACTTCGCTGGTGTGGGTGGTCAACGCGTACATGCTGACCTACGGCGGCTGTCTGCTGCTTGGCGGACGGCTGGGCGATCTATATGGCCACCGCAAGCTGTTCCTCGGTGGCATTGCGCTGTTCACGCTGGCGTCGCTCGCCTGCGGCATGGCCAACTCGCAAATCCTGCTGATTTGCGCGCGTGCGGTGCAGGGTTTGGGCGGCGCGGTCGTCTCCGCTGTTTCGCTGTCGCTGATCATGAATCTGTTCACCGAGACCGGCGAACGGGCCAAAGCAATGGGCGTGTACGGCTTTGTCTGCGCAGGGGGCGGCAGCATCGGCGTATTGCTCGGCGGTCTGCTGACCAACCTGCTGAGCTGGCACTGGATCTTTCTCGTCAACTTGCCCATTGGCATCGCCGTTTATGCGATGTGCGTCGCGCTCTTGCCGTCGGCCCGCGGTCATGCTCATGGCGAACGGCTCGACGTGGCCGGCGCCGTGACGGTAACGGCTTCGCTGATGCTCGCCGTGTACGCAGTCGTGAACGGCAATGAAGCGGGCTGGACCTCGGCGCAGACGCTGGGCCTGCTGTTCGCCGCGCTGGCGCTGCTGGCCGTGTTTCTCGTTATCGAAGCGCGCGTGCAGCATCCGTTGATGCCGCTCGGTCTGTTCCACTTGCGCAATGTCGCGACGGCCAATGTGGTCGGCGTGCTTTGGACGGCGGCGATGTTCGGGTGGTTCTTCATCTCAGCCTTGTATCTGCAGCGCGTGCTCGGCTACCGACCCTTGCAGGTCGGGCTCGCGTTCCTGCCTGCCAGTCTGATCATGGCGTTCTTTTCGCTGGGCCTGTCGGCGCGCGTGGTGATGCGGTTCGGGCTGCGCCTTCCGCTTGCCGTCGGGCTGCTCGTCGCGGCGTGTGGCCTCGCGCTGTTTGCACGGGCACCGGTGAACGGCAACTTCCTGTTCGACGTGCTGCCCGGCATGATCCTGCTCGGATTCGGCGCCGGCATCGCATTCAATTCCGTGCTGCTGGCTGCCATGAGCGACGTCGATCCGAACGATTCAGGCCTCGCGTCCGGTATCGTCAATACGTCGCTCATGATGGGAGGCGCACTCGGCCTCGCGGTGCTCGCCAGTCTCGCTGCCGCGCGCAGCGACGCAATGCAGGCTTCCGAAAGCGCCGCGGCGGCGCTCAATAGCGGCTATCACGTGGCGTTTCTGTTCGGTGCGATCTTCGCGGCGGCGGCGGGTGTGCTGGGAGGGTTGTTGTTGCGTCCTGGGCAGCCAGGTGGCGCCGGCGCGCGACCGGTTGCTGACGGTTACGGCGTAACGACGGCGAGCACCGCACCCACAACCGGCAACGCGGCAGCGACAGAACACTACTGACCGAACACGGGCCGTCGGTAGTTGCGTGAAGGGCATCCTGCCGGCGATGCAGAGGATTGCTTCTCACACGACGCGGCGCATAAAATCTTTGTCACAGTTGGTAACGGCACCCGTGCTTCCAGTTCGCCTTCAGCCGGGCGACGGCGCGTCCAGATGCAGACGAAAAAAATACGGTAACTATCTCGTAAACAAAGCGCGCGCAAATTGGCCTAACGTATGTTTCCCCTATGAAGAAACGTGCGCCACCATGATCTCAAGTCCTAAATCGATACGCGTCGCGCTGCCTGTGGCAGCGGTCGCACTGGCGCTCCTCGGCGGCTGCGCGGTGGTGCCGCCGAGCGGTCCGTCCATCGTCGCGTTGCCGCGCAGCGGCGAGCCGCTCAATCAGTTCCAGCAGGACGACTACAACTGCCGCGACTACGCCTATCGCTCGACCAACGCGACCGGCGCCTCGCAGGCCGCGACCACGAATAGCGTCAATAGCACCGCTCTCGGCACGCTGGGCGGCGCCGCCGTCGGTGCACTCCTTGGCGCAGCCGCGGGCAATGCCGGCGCGGGTGCGGCGATTGGTGCAGGAAGCGGCCTGCTGGTCGGCGGCGCGGCCGGCGCGAACGGCGCACAGTATTCGGCGGGTAGCCTCCAGGCGCAGTACGACGCGGCGTACGCGCAGTGCATGACATCCAAGGGCAACACGATTTCGCAGCCGCAGATGCCGGTTTACGCACCGCAGCCGGTATATGTTGCGCCGCCGCCCCGTTATTACGGGCCACCGCCGGTAATGTATGCCCCCTATCCGTACTACTAATCGAATTCCGTTGAGCGTCCGCATCCACTGAATCGCATCGTCTTCACGTATTGCCTCGTATGGCGGAGAGAGGCGACACGATGGCGATAAACGCCTTTGCAAACAGCGTACGGTTAAGCAGCAGTAAGGGCGATGAATGTATTCAGCGAGCGGGAGACGCGCGTGGCGGACTCCTCTCTTACGGCACGCGACGCGATTTTTCGGCGCGCCGTTCGTTGTGCGGAGCTGACCGTCGCATCGTTCAAGAGACGAGGCGAAAATGCGAATCTCGCAAGCTGGCGTTGAGACACCCGGACTCGGCGCGTGGACCCGTCGGGCCACGGTGGCGACGCTGATCGCCGTCGCCGCCTGTTTCGTGTCGTGCGGCGGCGGTTCGGGCGGCACGTCCGGCGTGGCGTCGGGGTCGTCGGGCGGAAGCGGTAGTGGTACGCCGAGCGGCTCGGATTCGGGTTCGGGTTCGGGCAGCACGGGAACCAGTGGCTCGGGGACCGGTAGTGCCGGTGCGGGCACTGGCAGCACTGGGACCGGCTCGACCACCGGCGCTGGCTCGACCACTGGCACTGGCGCCGGAACTGGAACCGAAACCGGAACCGGAACGACCGGCACGGGCAACACGCCGGTAGCGGTGACGGCCTACGCCACCGACGTCCTCATGCATCACAACGATCTCGGCCGCACCGGTCAGATGCTTGCCGAGACCACGCTCACGCCAGCGAACGTCAATTCGGCAGGCTTCGGCAAGCTTGCGTTTCTTGCCGCGGACGGCAAGGTCGACGGGCAACCGCTTTTCGTCACCAGTCTGTCAATCGGCGGCACGGCGCACGACGTGGTGTATGTGGTCACCGAACACGATAGCGTGTACGCCTACGACGCCACATCTTTCGCGCAACTGTGGAAAGTCTCGTTGATCGGCAGTGGCGAAACGCCCAGCGACGATCACGGATGCCCGGACATCACTCCTGAGATCGGCATTACGTCGACGCCGGTCATCGACCGCAACCGCGGCACAAACGGCGTGCTGTATGCCGTCGCGATGACGAAAGACAGTACTGGCGGCTACCATCACCGGCTGCATGCGCTCGATTTGACGACCGGCGCCGAAGTACTCGGCGGTCCGACGGAAATCGCGGCGACTTATCCGGGCAACGGCGCGGGCAGCGTCAATGGCGTGATCAACTTCAACCCGACGCTGCATACGGAGCGCGCGGCACTCACGCTGGTCGGCGGCAACATCTACATGGGCTGGACCGCGCACTGCATGGGGGGCTCGTACACCGGCTGGTTGATGGCCTATAGCGCTGACACGCTGAAACAGACGAGCGTGCTCAACATCACGCCGAACGGCAGTCAGGGCTCGATCTGGATGGCCGGCTCGGGTATGGCGTCGGACGGCACGTCGCTCTATGTCGTGGACGGCAACGGCACGTTCGGCACCACGCTGAATGCGCAGGGCTTCCCCGTCGACGGCGACTTCGGTGATTCGATGATGAAGCTCTCCTTGGGCAACCTGCAGGTCACCGACTATTTCGCGATGTCAGATGTGGTCACGCAAGCGGCCACCGACAACGATTTTGGCTCGGGCGGCGCCATGGTGTTGCCGGATCAGACCACGGCAGGCGGTGTCGTCAAGCATCTGGCGGTGGCGGCCGGCAAGGACAACCATATCTATGTCGTCGATCGCGACTCGATGGGTAAATTCAGCCCAACGGCCAACAACATCTGGCAGGAGTTGATCGGTACGCTGGCGGGCGGCATCTGGGGATCGCCGGCTTACTACAACGGCGTGGTCTATTACGGTGGGCTGAACGACAACCTGAAGGCGTTGCCGGTTTCGGGGGCGTTCCTCGCGACAACGGCTGCGTCGCGGAGCCCGACCACCTTTCCGTATCCGGGGGCGACGCCGGCCGTGTCGGCGAACGGCGCAAGCAACGGTATTGTATGGGCGGCGGAAAACGGCACGACCGGCGCTTTGCACGCGTACAACGCGGGTAATCTCGCCGTCGAGTTGTACAACAGCAACCAGGCCGGCGCGCGTGATCAATGGGGCGCGGGCAATAAATTCATCACGCCGATGATCGCGCGCGGCAAGGTATACGTCGGCGCCACCAATGGCGTGGCGGTGTTCGGGTTGCGGTGATTGGGTGCGTCGGGTGTGCTCGCGTGGTTGGTTGGCAAGCGATGACCCGGGTCGCGATATGAAAAAGCCCCTGCTTGTTTTGAGCAGGGGCTTTGTGTTTGCAGCAGACCTCGTATCGCGGCTAACCTCACATCACGCCGCTACATATCCGCCAGGTATGACGCTTACTCCACGTCGCTCTTCGCGGCCGTCTTACGCGGACGACGACTGCGCGGCGCAGTTTTGCGTGCGGCCTTTTTTGCCGGCGCGGGCGTTTCTTCCACTGTGGCAGAGGCGGCCGGCGGTTCAGCAGGTGCGGCGATCTCCGGTATGTCGTCGATGCTTCGCGGCGCGGCTTTCTTTGCCCTCTTCGCAGCCGTCTTGCGCGGCGCGCGTTCATTGCGACGCTTGGGTTGCTTGCCGCTCGCATCCCGCTCGTCTGCCGGGCTCTGCGAGCCAGCTGGTTCTTCGGCCGTCACGGTTTCCGGCTCCGCCCAAGGCGCTTCGGGCGCCTCAAAAATGAACCCGGTATTTTCCGGCGCGTGCGCGTGCACGTCTTCCGTTTGAGCCTGAGCGCTGCCGCCGTGCTCAATGCCAGTACGCTCCTCGTGAACGATCTCCTGCTGGCCGCGGCCTGCTTTACGATTGCCTCGCCCCCGACGGCGCGACTCGTGTTTGCCGCCCGACTCGGCAATCACCGTTTCGGCAACCTGCGCCTCATACAATTGTTCAGCCGACTCCACAACTTCGACAGGCTCGCCCGTGTTGTCGCCCGCTATATTCGCGGCCGTGCTTCGATACACATACGCGCCTGACTTTTCATCGCGACCAAATTCGAGCAGCCCGCGAGCATGAGCTTCTTCGAGCAGATTGCCGAAGGCGCGAAAACCGTAGTACGTCTCGTTGAAATCCGGCTTGCGACGCTTGATCGCGTTCTTCAACACCGACGCCCAGATCTTGCCGCTATCGCCGCGTTCGGACGCGAGCGCGTCGAACGTTTGCACCGCGATCTCGACCGCCTTGGTGCGTCGTTTTTCGAGGTCTTCCTTGTTGCGCGTCTTCTCCTCGTCGGGCGCGCGTTTGGCCGCCGGCTGGGCGGACTGTTGCGGGCGCGACGACTCGCGCTTGGCGACGGTGCGCTGACTCTCACGCACGAGGTCGTCGTAGAAAAAGAACTCGTCGCAGTTCGCGATCAGCAGATCGGACGTGGATTGCTGCACGCCGACGCCAATGACCTGCTTGGCGTTCTCGCGCAGCTTCGACACTAGCGGCGAAAAATCCGAGTCGCCACTGATGATCACGAACGTATTGACGTGCGACTTCGTGTAGCAGAGGTCGAGCGCGTCGACCACGAGCCGGATGTCGGCGGAATTCTTGCCCGATTGGCGCACGTGCGGAATCTCGATCAATTCGAAATTGGCCTCGTGCATCGCGCCTTTGAAACTCTTGTAGCGGTCCCAGTCGCAATACGCTTTCTTCACGACGATGCTGCCCTTGAGCAGCAGACGTTCGAGCACCAGCTTGATATCGAACTTGTCGTACTTCGCGTCGCGCACGCCGAGCGCGACGTTTTCGAAGTCGCAGAATAGCGCCATGCTGACGGTTTCGTTGGATGACGCCATGGTTATCTCCATTGAAGCGATCGTCGAATTCGACGAATCGCGACCATGATAGCGATTCCAGCGGAGGTGATCAGCTTTTGTGTTCCGGGCGCACCGATACGGGCCGCGCGAAGCTGTGACAGCGCGCGGTTTTTCGGGCGTTTTCCAGGTTTTTTGCTGCGTGGCTGGCACTGTGACGAATCGGCTCAGCGCCACCGCCCGACAGCGGGCCACAATGCATTGACCACGCGGGCGAACGTACTACCTCTCGTGATGATACGGCGCGACATTCAGCGCCGCGCGCGTTTCCAGCACCTCATCCACGAGGCCATACGTCTTGGCGGTCTGTGCCGACATGAAGTTGTCGCGGTCGGTGTCGCGGGCGATTTCCTCGATGCTGCGCCCGGTGCGTTCGGCCATCATGGCGTTCAGGCGCTCTCGCAGATAGAGCACTTCCTTCGCCTGAATCTCGACGTCTGCCGCCGTGCCCTGGCTGCCGCCCGACGGCTGGTGAATCATGATGCGCGCGTTCGGCAACGCATACCGCTTGCCGCGCTGACCCGCCGTCAGCAGGAAAGTCCCCATGCTCGCGGCAAAGCCCGTGCACAAGGTGGATACCTCCGGTTTGATGAACTGCATGGTGTCGTAGATCGCGAGGCCGTCGTACACCGAACCGCCCGGCGAATTGATGTAAAAAGAAATATCCTTGTCGGGATTCTCGGATTCCAGAAACAGCAACTGCGCGACAATCAGACTGGCCGACTGCTCGTTCACGGGCCCGACCAGAAACACGATGCGCTCGCGCAGCAAACGCGAATAGATGTCGTAGGCGCGCTCGCCGCGGCCGGACTGTTCGATCACGGTGGGCACGAGGCCCAAGCCGTTGATGTTTGGATAGCTGGAATGCATGTTCACCTCGTGTATGCGGTCTGGGTGACCGTGATTTGTGCGGAGCGCGTGGCTTTATGGCACGAAGCCTCAGGCTTGGCTCTGCCCTTGGCCGATCCGGAAGCTGCGCATTCATTGCGCCGGTTGTTGTCCCTATGACGACCCGACGCACGACGCCGTGACAGAAATATTTTTTCGGGCAGCTGTCACATCGTTCGATGCCCAGCCGTCAAGACGAAAAGAATCAGGATGTCGGCGCGCGCCCGGATCGTTTCGCAGGCAGGGCGCCGCGCGCTTTTCAACACGCACGATCTGGAGGTCTACGTATGACGGAACAGGGAATCGACAAGGCATCCAGCTTCGAGGCCGTGCGCGCCCGCCTGCTCGCGCTGGCGTACCGGATGCTCGGCAGCCGGGCTGAAGCGGAAGACGTCGTGCAGGACGTCGGATTGAAATGGCACCTCGCGGACACGCAGGAGGTGCAGGTACCTGCCGCCTGGCTCACCACGATCACCACGCGCGTGGCGATCGACCGGCTGCGGCGTGTGCAGCGCGAACGCGCGTCGCAGGCCGCTGGCTGGTTGCCGGAGCCGTGGCTCGACGAGGTGGCGCCATCGGCGGAAGAACTGGCCTTGCGCGCGGCGGAGATGTCCTATGGCGTGATGCTGCTGCTGGAGCGCCTGAAACCTGACGAACGGGCGGCGTTCGTGTTGCACGAAGCCTTTGATTGTGGCTACTCGGAGATCGCGGCCATTCTCGAGCGAACGCCGGCAGCCTGCCGGCAGATTGTCCATCGGGCCAGGGCGCGCCTGCAACGCGCGGGTGCGCCGGCGGAGCCCGCCGACCCCGCAGCGCATGCGCGGATCGTGGAACGCTTGCGCACGGCGTTGGAGGCGCAGGATCGAGTCGGCTTGTTGCGGCTCTTTAGCGATGCGCCGGAAGTCGTCAGCGACGCGCCTGTGTGCGCACCGGTAAGCACGTCTGAACCGGCGGTGGCAGGGTGGATGGACACGGTAACGTCGCTCGTCGAGCATGCGAGCAACGCCGAGACGGTGTCGGTGGCGGGCACGTTGTGTATCGCCTTGCTTTTCGAGGGCGACGTCGTCGGCGTACTCGACGTCTCCACGAACAGCCTGGCGGATGGTTCCGCGAAGATCGTCGCCATGCGCGTGGTGACCAGCGCGGCGCGCCTGCGGGCCACCAACCGCATGCTGGGCCGCACGGCAATCACGCAACTGCTCGCACGGATCCAGCAGAGCGCCATGAACTCAGTTACGGTGGACTGCGACTTCCCAGTTGATGTCCACGCATAGCACCTGTGTGCCAGTCGGCGTGTGCGCGGCGATCGAGGCGGTCACGCACAGGTGCGCTTCGTTGATGGACAGATAGGGCGGGGTGAGATGCACATGGCCGGGCGTGCGCATCGCCTGGATAAAGTACGGCCGGCGCTCCCAGCTTGCGCCTTCCGAATGGAGCAGCGGGCGGAAACGCTTGGCGCGTTGCGAGGCGCGTCCGGGCGGCAGCACGTTATCGCCGATCTGCCGGCCCGATCCGTCGAGCACGAAACAGCGTGCCGTCTCGCCGAGCATCAGAAGCGGGGCCGTGGCTTGCGCAACCGACTCGCCGGCCACCAGTTGCGCGGCCGCCGTCTCGAGCGCTGCGACGTACGGTGCGAGCCGCGCGGACTGTGCGCGTTCACGCGCGGCGACACGTTCTCGCAGCGCCGCGGAAAGCGAGTCCATCAAACCGGCCGCCGCTTGCGGCTTGACCGGTTCGACGCTTGGGCCAGCGAAGAACGCGCCTTGTACGAAATCCACGTTGCATTCGAGCGCGATCAGCGCGTCGCGTTCGGTGCTCAGGCCGCCCATCAGCACCAGTTGGCCGGATTCGTGCAGCAGCGAGACGAGCCCCGGCAGCACGCGTTCAATGTGCGAGTGTTCGCTGGCTTGCGCGAGAATGCAGCGGTCGAGCGTGACGATGTCTGGCCGCAGATTCCACACGCGGTCAATGTTCGAATGCTTCGCGCCGAAGCCGTCGAGCGCGATCAGGAAGCCGGATTTACGCAGCAAATCGACGATTTCGGTAAAGCGCGTGGTTTCGCCGCCCGCCTGTTCGGACACTTCGAGCACCACGCGCTGCGGCGGCAGGCCGAGCGCCTTGAGGCCGGCGAGCAGCGCATCGCCGTAACTGGTGTCCATCAGCGCGGCGGGGTGCAGGCTCAGGAAGAGCCATTCGTCGTGACTGTCGAACGCGTTGAAATTGCCCAGATGCAGCGACTCGGCGAGCCGCCCGAGTTCGAGCAGGTCGCCGCGTCGGGCGGCCTGCGTGAAAACCTCGTGCGACGGCACTTGCAGCGCATGTTCGTCACGGGCGCGCAGCGACGCGTGATAACCGATCGCGCGCCGGTGCGACACGGAGAAAACTGGCTGGAACACGCTGAAAACAGTGTAGCCGCCGTACAGAACGGTGCGCCGTGAGCCTTCGTCGCCGGCCATTGGGCGCGGCGGCTGGAAGCCGGGAGGATCGAGTTCGATCATGCTCATCATGTCAGTCGTGTGGAGGTGGCTGCGCGCCTGCATGCTCGGCACAAGTTCGCACGCGCAAAATGTGAGTTTACAGGATAGGCGAGCAAGAACTATGCGAGTGCGGAAACACAGCACGCATGCCCGGCTGTCACACTCAGATAAGACGATTGTGCGTCAGCACCGGTGCGCAGGCTGCGATTCGCACTTCGCTGGTGCGGCCCGCGCCCCGTTGCGGATCGGCGGCGGGGCGCGCGGCTGCGTAGGCGTGCATCAGGTCCGTTCAGAGGGATCGGTCTTTTTTGCGGGCGTGCGGATGTCCGGCGACAGCTGCGCAAAGATCCACGACGAGCCTGCCGTGATGATGCCGACACACAGGAACGTCGCATGAAATGCTGGCAGCGAGTTGGCGGCCGTCACGCGCGGCAGCAGGCCGGTAAAGGTCGCGAGCAGGGCGCCGGCCACCGTCACCCCGAGACTCATCGACAGCATCTGGACCAGCGAAAACAGGCTGTTGCCGCTGCTTGCGCCGCCGGTGCCCAGGTCCTTGAGCGTCAACGTGTTCATTGCGGTGAACTGGATCGAGTTGACGCCGCCGAAGAACGCAAGTTGCACGAGGCGCAGCCACAGCGGCTGGTTCGTGGTGGTGAGCGCGAAGCTCGCCATGGTCAAGCCGACCAGCACGGTGTTGACGATCAGCACGCGTCGATAGCTGTGCTTGATGATCAGGCTCGTCACGAGACGTTTGGACGCCATGCCTGCGGCCGCCACCGGCAGCATCATCATGCCGGCTTCGAAGGCGCTATAGCCGAGACTCACCTGCAATAGCAAAGGTATCAGGTAGGGCATCGCGCCGCTGCCGATCCGCGCGAACAGATTGCCTAGCAGGCCGACGCTGAAGGTGTGGATCTTGAACAGGTCGAGCGAGAAGATCGGCGCGGGCTCGCGCACGGCGTGCAAGCCGTAGGCGACAAAGCAGGCCAGGCTCAAAATCAGCAGCACCAACACCGTGGCGTGCTGAATGCCGAACTCGGTCCGACCGTCGAGCGCGAACGAAATCGCCACCATGCCGAGGGTCAGCAGCAGGTAGCCTGTCATGTCGAACTTGCCGACGTGCTCATTCCGGCTGTCCGGCATGAAGATGAACGTGGCGATGCAACCCACGATCCCCACCGGCACGTTGATCAGAAAGATCCAGTGCCACGAGGCGATCTTCACGAGCCAGCCGCCGAGCGTGGGGCCGATCAGCGGACCGATCAGGCCGGGGATCGCCACGAACGAGAGCGCCGGCAAATAGCGTTCGGCCGGAAAGGTGCGCAGCACCGCGAGCCGTCCGACCGGCAGCAGCATCGCGCCGCCCACGCCCTGCATGATGCGGAAGGCCACGAGCTGACTCAGGGTATGCGCGTTCGCGCACAGCAACGAGGCGACTGCGAACACGAGGATTGCGCTGAAGAACACGCGGCGCGTGCCGAGCTTGTCGGCCAGCCAGCCGGATACCGGGATCATCACGGCCATCGTCAGCGAATAGGCGATCACCACCGATTGCATGCGCAGCGGCAACTCGCCGAGGCTCGTCGCCATCGCGGGGAGCGCGGTGTTGACGATGGTCGAGTCGAGCGTCTGCATGAAAAAGCCGGTGGCGACGACCCACAGCATCACGGTGAGCGAGCGGGGCGACGGCGTACTGGGCGCACTGGGCGTGGCGGCGGGCGGAGTCGGCGTGGACATGGAGGGCGGCTAGGCGCGCGGGGCGGGCTGGGAGTCGCTATTCTAGGGAAAAGCGCCTCGCCGCGCAGCGGACGCGATGGTCAACCCTCCAACTCACCCCGACGCCGGCAACGCGGCCGCAGCGCGAAAGAACGCCTGCGCACGCGGGTCGTTACCAAATGCGATGTGAATCCTGATCCACGGACTCTCTTCCATGTTCGGCCGGAAGTGGTTGCCCGGCACGACGGTGACTCCCAGCGGCACGCCGCACTCCACCAACCGTTCCGCATTGCCCACATGCGGCACGCGAGCCCATACGAATTTGCCGCCGACGGGCTTCTCGAAAATTTCCCAGCCGGCGTCTTCGAGCGTCTGAATGGTCGAGCCGAGCGCGTCGCGCATACGTCGGCGCAGGCGTTCCAGATATTTGCGATACGCGCCGCGCTCCAGCATCGCCACGGCGACCGCTTCGGCAAAACGCGAGCCGCCGATGCTCGTCAACATCTTGATGTCGACCAGGTCCTTGATGATCGCGTGGCTCGCGACCACACAGCCTATCCGCAGCGACGACGACAGCGTCTTCGACAGCCCGCCCACATAGATCACGTGTTCGAGCTGATCGAGCGTGGCGAGGCGGTCGGTGAGGTCGGTCTGAAAATCGGCGTAGATGTCGTCTTCGATGATCGAGAAGCCGTGCTCCCGCGCCAGCTGTAACAGCCGGAAGGCCACTGGCGGCGCGACGTTGGTGCCTGTCGGATTGTGGAACACGGTATTGATGAACAGCAGCTTGGGGCGGTGCGACTTCAACTGCTCCTGCATCACGTCCAGATCGGGACCGTTGCGGGTGCGTGGAATGCCGATCAGTTTCACGCCGTGCAGCTTTAGCAGGCCGTAGAGGTTGTAGTAACCGGGGTCTTCGACAAAGATCGTGTCGCCTGCCTTGAGCATGTAGCGCATCAGCAGATCGAGCGCCTGGCTTGCGCCGTTGGTAATGAGGATCTGCGACGTGTCCGCCTGCATCCCTAGCTGGCCGATGCGTCCTTGCAGATGCTCGCGCAAACTCAGGTTGCCGAGCGGGGTGGCGTATTCGATCATGCTTGCGGGATCGGTCCGCGACACGTGGCGGATGGCCTGCGCGATGCCGTCCGTGTCGCGCCACGCTTCGGGGATGAAGCCGCTGCCCAGCTTGAGTGTTTCGCCCGGGTGGTTGAACTGCTGCATCAGATGGTCCGATTCGTCCTCGGCGCGGCGCGGGTCGGAGGTGCCCTGGCACTGCGTGTTCCCCGGCTGGCGGTCGGCGACGTAGAAGCCGGAGCCGTGGCGCGAATCGACGTAGCCGAGTGACACCAGCCGGTCATAAGCCTCGATCACGGGAAAGCGGCTCACGCAGTAGTTGGTGGCGAACTGGCGAATGGAGGGCAGCTTCGAACCGGGGTGGGCGGTGCGCGACCGGATCCACGCCGTGACGCCCGTGACGATCTGTTCGGTCAGCGGCACGCCGTTGTCTCGATCGAGCTGGATTTCGAGTTTCATGCGGGTCTGCTCCTTCACCAGACGGCGCGGCGATTGTGCGCAGACTCTCCACAGACGACACGCCGCCCGGCAACTGTCCGGTTTTTTAACTGAACAGTTCCGATGGAAGTGTTCGGAACTGTGCATGGGTATCCGATCATCGCACGTCAATAATCGGTACAACAGAAAGTTCTTTTGAAGGAGAGAGCGATGCGTGAAGTCCGGATTTTCGAATTGGAACATGGCGAGCCCGCGGCGGCCTGGCGTGTCGCGCGTCCGTCGATCTTCAAGGTGATCTCGGGCGAGATCTGGCTGACGGTCGAAGGCGACAGCGAGGATTACTGGCTCGCTACCGGCGAGTCGGTCGAGTTGCCGCGCCGGGCGGTGGCGTGGGTCAGCGCTGGGCAGACCGGCGCGCGCTTTGCGCTGGCGAGCGGCTCCGAGCGCGCCGTCACGAAGCCGGTGCTGGGCTCGCCAGTGTTGAACTGGCTGCCGCGCTGGTTGGGTACGGTCTGACGAGTCGCCAAGGGTGTCAACCGGGTCCGCGTCACCTCACTTCAGCCCCGCAGCCTCATATTCGCCGATGTAGCGCGCGCGCGGCCGGATCAAGCGGCCGTCGCGCGTCTGTTCCATGGCGTGCGCAATCCAGCCGACCACCCGGCCGACCGCGAAGAGCGTGAAGGCGGCGCCGGGCGGCAACGCCAATACTCGCTCGATGGCGGCGAGCGCGAAGTCCACAGTCGGCTCCGCGCCGGTCGTGTCGCGCACCGTGCGCGCCAGTTGCAGCACTTCAGGCAACGGCGAACGCGCCGGCGCGCAGTCGGCGAGCATGGCCAACAGCAGCCGCGCCCGCGGGTCGCCGTCCGGATAAAGCTGATGACCGAAGCCCGAGAGCACCGGCCCATGCGCGCCATGTTCGAGGCGCGCGAGGCGGTTCGCCAGATAACGGTCGAGATCAGGGGCGCGCGACGCTTCTTCGAGCAGCGCGGCGATGCGCACCGTCTCGCCGCCATGCCGCGGACCCGACAAGGCGGCGAGACCGCCCGCCACCGCGCCGAACAGGTGTGTCCCCGTCGACGTGATACAGCGCACCGTGAAGGTCGAGGCATTCAATTCATGATCCGCGCAGGCCACGAGCGCCGCGCGCAGCAAGCCGGCCTGTTGCCGGTTACGTACATGCCACGCTAAAGCCAGTTGCCGGTGCAGCGGTTCGTTCGAGGGCGCCACCGAGATCATCGCGGCGGCCAGCAGCCGCATGACGGCGCAGGCCGTATCGAGCTGCGCATCGCGGCCGAGCGCCCACACCCGCGGCATTTGCGCCGCGGCGGCCGGCAACAGCACGAGCGCGCGATCGAGCGGCGTGCTGTCGCTCCACAGCTTGAGCCACGCCGCCCATTGAGCGGTGGCGAATGGCACGGCCGGCGCATCGGCGATCCGCCTTGCGCTGCATTCCCACAGCAGCGCCGCGATGTCCTCGAGCGATGCGCTTTGCGCCAGCTCCATCGCATCGTGCCCGCGATACAGGAGTCGCCCCTCGGCGACCAGTGTGATCGACGATTCGAGCACCGGCACGCCCCAGTCCAACACCTTCTGCGCGACCTTGCCCGCGCGCTTGCCGTCTTCCTTGCGACGCGCGAGGCGCCGTACTTCGCCAGCGTCGTAGAGACGATGCTTGCCCTGCGTATCCGGCGACGAACTCAGCATGCCGCGGCTTACATACGCGTAGAGCGTGGGCAAGCTGATGCCGAGCGTGGCGGCGGCCTCAGCAGCGGTCAGGGAATTCGAGGTCGGCATGAAAAAGTGTGGAAACCGAAGAAATCAATATATATTGATTATCATAATCAAGATTGATTGCGGCGTGGCGGAATTTTAGACTCGGTTCACTTCTTCCTGCTTTGCAATGGACGCCATGACGCCTGAACTCGCTCTCAAACATATCTGGACGCTCGCTGGATGCGACCCGACCGCGCTGAGGTCCGTCACGCTGAGCGGCGTCGATCCGGGCTTGCCGTCGGTCTATCGGGTCGGCAGTCTGGCCTCCGCGAGCATCGCCGCGACCGGCCTTGCGGCCGCCGAATACTGGCGTTTGCGCACGGGCCGCAGGCAGCATGTGACGGTGGAGATGCGGCGCGCGCTGGCGTCGTTTCGCAGCGAACGCTATTTGCGTGTCGACGACGGGCCGCCGCCCGCCTTGCGCGATCCGGTGACGGGTTTCTACGAGACGCGTGACGGCCGCTGGATTCAACTGCACACGAACTTCGCGCATCACTTGCAGGGTGTCTTGCAGGTGCTCGGCTGCGAGAACGATCCTGCTGCCGTGGCTGTCGCGATTCGCAGGTGGGACGGCGCGACGCTCGACCAGACGCTCGCTGACGCGGGCCTATGCGCGGCGTTGATTCGCACGCCCGACGAGTGGGCCGCGCTCGATCAGGCGAAAGCGATTGCGGGCTTGCCGCTCTTCGAGATCGAGCGCATCGGCGGCGCGCCGGTCGAGCCGCCACGCGAGGGCGGCGCGGATCGGCCGCTGGCGGGTGTGCGGGTGCTGGATCTGTCGCGCATCATTGCCGGGCCGGTGGCCGGACGGGCGCTCGCGCAGCACGGCGCGGACGTGTTGATGATCAACGGGCCGCATCTGCCGAATATCGCGCCGCTGGTGATCGACAACGGGCGCGGCAAGCGTTCGGCTCTCGCCGATCTGCGCGATGCGGCGGGACGCGAGATTTTGCGCGGCCTCGCCGGTGACGCCGACGTATTCCTGCAGGCATATCGCCCTGGGGCGCTGGCCGCGCGCGGTTTCGGTCCCGAGGAATTGGCGCGCGCGCGGCCGGGGATCGTCTACGTGTCGGTGTCGGCTTATGGGCACGAGGGGCCTTGGGCTCAACGACGCGGGTTCGACAGTCTGGTGCAGTCGGCGAGCGGAATTGCTTTTACTGAACGGCAGGCGGCGGGGTGGAACGAACCCAAGCATCTGCCGTGTCAGGCGCTGGATCACGCGACCGGTTATCTGGCGGCTTTCGGCGCGATGGCCGCGCTGGCGCGGCGGGCCACCGAAGGCGGAAGCTGGCATGTGCGCGTCTCGCTCGCGCAAACGGGCCGCTGGCTGCAGTCGTTCGGACAGATTGCCGATGGCCGGAAAGCGCCCGATGTCACGCTCGACGATGTGGGCGATTGCCTTGCGACCGTCGAGTCGGAGTTTGGACGTGTGCTAGGGGTGCAGCCTGCCGAGACTTTGGACGAGACGCCCGCGTATTTCGCATTGCCGCCGACCCGAGTAGGCGCGCATGAAGCCAAGTGGGAGTGAAGGCATCAAGCTCTTGCGGCGACCTGTGCCGGGGCACAACCGGCACATCGCCTCGCGCACAGCGCAAAGCAAGAGAGCGGAGAGCTAACCACCTACTTCCTCAACTCCGCCACGAAGTCATAGTAATCGTTGCGGCAGTACGTATCGGTCAATTCGATCGCCCGCTGATCGGCGGTGTAGCCCACACGCGTGATCAACAGCAGTGCCTCGTTCGGCGCGATACTCATCTGCTGCGCGATCTCCTCGCTCGCGTTCACCGCGCGAAAATGCTGCAACGCGCGGACAATGGTCAGTCCACGATTCTCCAGGTACGTGTACAGCGAATCGCCGATCGCCTGGGGATCGGGAATCACCGCGGCGGGAAAAGTGGAATTCTCGACCGCCATGACGATGCCGTCGGCCATCCGCAAGCGTCGCAACCGCGTCACCGCCGCCGCCGGCGACAAGCCGAGCTGGATCACCTCGTCGCGATTGGCCGGCAGAATTTCGCGCGACAGCCACTTCGAACTCGGCGTGAAGCCCCGTCGCCGCAGCATTTCGCTAAAACTCGACAGACGCGACAGCGGATCTTCATAGCGCGGCGTGATGAAACTGCCCGCGCCCTGCGTGCGTCGAATCAAACCCTGCTCGACCAGCAACGCGATCGCCTTGCGTGAAGTGATCCGCGACACACCGAGCGCGTCGGAGAGCACACGCTCCGAGGGCAGCGCCTCGCCCGCGTTCCAGCGGTTCTCGTGGATGGCGGCACCAAGCTTGCGAGCCAGTTGCAGATATAGCGGCGTGTCGTTTTCCGGGTCCGGACGCAGATCGCGCCAGCGGTCTTCCGAGGCAGAGGTCATGGAGCTCACGCAAGAAGGGCAAGCGGCAATTCTATGACATCGGCGCGCCGTGTTATAGCGGGCTTTTGCCTGGTGCCCGATCGGACGACCATTGAACCGCTAAACTCGTCGCTATGATTTCGTGGCATGCGCCGCGCATTCGCTTGCGCAGCGCCATTGCCGACCATTGAGCCACTTCTAGGAGTCAGCATGACGAGCGACATTGCAAGCGTAAGCCTGCCCGACGGCGAACGCATTCCAAAACTGGGGCAGGGCACCTGGGAGACGGGTGAAGTGCCGGCGCGGCGTGCCGCTGAAATCGACGCGCTGCGTTGCGGCATCGAACTCGGCATGACCTTGATCGATACGGCGGAAATGTACGGCGACGGCGCGACGGAATCGCTGCTCGGCGTTGCGCTCGCCGGGCTGCGCGACAAGCTGTTTCTGGTCAGCAAGGTGTATCCGCACAACGCCAGCCGGCGCGGCGTGATCGCGGCCTGCGAGCAGAGCCTCAAGCGTTTGAAAACGGATCGGCTCGATCTGTATCTGCTGCACTGGCGCGGCTCGGTGCCGCTCGCGGAAACGGTCGAGGGCTTCGAGGCGTTGCGGCGGGCGGGCAAGATCCGTCATTGGGGCGTCAGCAACTTCGATACCGAGGACATGGAGGAACTCGTCGCCACGCCCGGCGGCGATGCGTGCGTGACCAATCAGATTCTCTACAACGTGGCGCGCCGCGGGGCGGAGTTCGATCTGCTGCCGTGGCTCGCCGCGCGCAAGATGCCGGGCATGGCCTACAGCCCGGTCGATCATGCGCGTCTGCCGAAGCGCTCGCCGCTCGACGATATCGCCGACGCGCGCGGCGTCTCGGTGTTCCAGGTGGCGCTCGCGTGGGTATTGCTCCAGCCCGGCGTGTTTGCGATCCCGAAGGCGGCGCGCGTCGAGCATGTGCGCGACAACCATCGCGCATCGCAACTGCAACTCGGTGCGGATGAACTGGCCGCGATCGACGCTTATTTCAAGCCACCGCGCGGCAAGCGTCCGCTTGAAATGCTGTAGGCGCGGCGCGGCGCTCGCCTCATCAATTGCAGCTGTGGTGCATGTGCACGGAACCGAGCACCGCGACTTCCGCGGGAGTGTGCTTGAGCGAATCGTCGTTGACCTGGGCGGCGTCCGCGACGAAATCGTCGACGATCGACGACACCTGCGTATTGCGCAGGCACAGCGACACACGCTGCGTCTCATTGGCCGGCAAGGCGGTGCGCTGACTGAGGAACAGCACGCCGTACTGATAGCCGTGGATGATGCCGCGAATCGCGCCGATGCATTGGCCTTGCGCGACGTTATCGTTTTTTCGCTTGCAGGTTTGCGCGAGCGAATAGGCGGAGAAGGTGGGATCGACCGGAGGGGCGGCTTGCGACAGCGTCGGGGAGAGCGGCTGTGCCGCTGGCGCTGTTTGCGCCGGCTTTTGTACTGCCGTTTGCGCATGAGCGAGCGATGCGAGGCTGAGCGCGGCTGCCATCAACAGGCCGGTGGCCACGCGTGCCGCGGAGCGGGGGACGTCTGGTTGCATGTTGTGCTGCCCCATATCGAACGTTGAATCTGATATGAGGCAATCGCTTCGGTTTGGTTCCGGTCACGCACGCTGAAAAACCACCCGAAAACGTTTCGGCGATAAAACGCGCGGCCTCGAAGCCGCGCTGTTTCCCGTCACGCCGCGTTATTCGTTGCGCCCGGCGCTCTCGGGCGCGTTTTCCGAGCCGTTGCCAGGGACCTTGCCCGCGACCTTGCCCGCATCGTCGCGCGAAAGCGTTTGCAGCGCGCGCAATTCGTCGACGGGAATGTGACAGCGGATTCGATGCGCGGACGGCGCGGCAGCCTGGCCGTCGCCGGCATCGACGAACGGCGGATCCTGCTGTTCGCAGATCGCGCCGAGCTTGCGTGGGCAGCGTGTATGAAATACGCAGCCGGACGGCGGCGAAGCCGCGCTCGGCAAATCGCCGGACAAGCGGATGCGGGTCGCGCCACCATGACCATCGAGTGTCGGCACCGAGGACAGCAAGGCTTCCGTATAAGGATGATGCGGTCCCTCGAACACGGCCGCAGCCGGTCCGATTTCCAGCAGCCTGCCCAGATACAGCACGGCGATGCGGTCCGACAGATAGCGGACCACATGCAGATCGTGGGAGATGAAAAGATAACTGACGCCACGCTCGCGTTGCAGATCGACGAGCAGGTTCAGGATCGCGGCCTGTACGGAGACGTCGAGCGCGGAAGTCGGTTCGTCGCACACCACCACGCGCGGCTCGCCGGCGAACGCGCGGGCAATCGCCACACGCTGTTTGAGTCCGCCGGACAGTTGCCGCGTGCGCGAGCCGAGATAACGTTCCGGCAAGCGCACGGCGGCCGTCAGCGAGGCGAGCCGTTCGTCGATGGCCGGCCCGCGCAACGCGGTGAGACGCGAGAGCGCGCGACCGATCAACCGCTTCACCGAATGCGCCCGATTGAGCGCCGAGTCCGGGTTCTGAAACACGATCTGCAACGACTTGACCTGATCGTTGTTGCGTCGCGTGACGCGCGCGGCGAGCGGCGCGCCGTCGAGTTCGAGCACGCTGCCCGCATCGGGCGTGAGCAGGCCGAGCATCAGCTTGGCGAGCGTCGTCTTGCCGCTGCCCGATTCGCCGACGAGGCCAAGCGTTTCGCCGCTGGCGAGATCGATCGAGACATTGTCGACCGCGCGCAGCGGGGCGCCGGACACGTGAAATGTCTTCGAGAGTTCTTTTGCGCGCAGCACGAGAGCACGAGCCTTGCCGTCGAGCAACGCGCCGTTGTGCTCGGGCAAGGCTTCCGCGCTGGCCCGCGGCAATTCGGTCGCGCGTTCGTGGTAGTGGCAGCGCGACATCTGATCGCCGCGCGCGGCGCTCACGCGATACGGCGGCGGTGCTTCACGGCGGCAGCGGTCGTCGGCGAGGCGGCAGCGGTCCGCGTAAATGCAGCCCTGTGTGACCGAACCCGGCAAGGGCAGACTCCCGGCGATCGTATCGAGCCGCTCGCTGTCTTTGCTGCGCCCGGCCGTGGGCAAACAGCGCAACAATCCGACCGTATAGGGATGGCGCGGCCGCGTGAAGACATCTTGCGTCGCGCCTTCTTCGACCAGTTTGCCCGCGTAAAGCACGCCGACGCGTTCGCACATCCGCCCGATCACCGCGAGGTTGTGGCTGATGAAGAGCACCGCCGTGCCGAGTTCCTTGCGCAATTGCGCGACGAGGTCGAGCACTTCCGCTTCGACGGTCGCGTCGAGCCCGGTGGTCGGTTCGTCGAGAATCAGCAGCGCGGGGTTCGAGGCGAGCGCCATGGCGATCACCACGCGCTGCTGCATGCCGCCCGACAGTTGATGCGGATAACTCTCCATCACCCGCTCGGGCGATGCGATGCGTACACGCTGCAGCATCTCGTGCGTACGCCGCAAGGCTTCGTCGCGCGCGACGCCGGCGGCTTCGAACGCTTCGGAGACTTGCCGCGCGACCGTCAGCGACGGATTCAGCGCGCGCCCGGGATCCTGATAGACCATCGAAATCGCATTCGCGCGCATGTGGCGCAATGCGTCGGCGTTGAGCTTCTGCACGTCCTCGCCGGCGATGACGACCTTGCCGGCCTTCACCTTGCCGTTGCGCGGCAGATAGCGCAGCGCCGCCATCGCGACCGTCGACTTGCCGCAGCCGGACTCGCCGACCAGACCGTACGCCTCGCCGCGCCGCACGCGAAACGAAATGTCCTGCAGCACTTCGCGATCGCGTCCGCGCATGCGGTACGTGACCGTCAGACCAACCACGGTCAGCGCGTCCGTGCGATCGCTCTTCGAGACGTCGAAGGCGGGGAACGAGGAGGGCGGCGGGCCGTTCATCGGTCGAGCACGCCTTGCACGCTGTCGGCGATCAGATTCACGCCGACCACCAGGCTGGCAATCGCGCCGGCCGCGAACACCACGGTCCACCACGCGCCGCCCGCCATCAGCGTGTACGACTCGGACAGCGCGAGACCCCAGTCGGCGGACGGCGGCTGAATGCCGAAGCCGAGAAACGACAACGTGGCGACCGCGAAGATCGCGTAACCGAGTCGCACGGTCGCTTCGACGATGATGGGCGGCAGCACGTTCGGCAGAATCTCGGCGAACATGATATAGGGGGCGCGTTCGCCGCGCAGTTGCGCCGCGGCGACGTAGTCGAGATGCCGTTCGGCGAACACGGCGGCGCGCACGGTGCGCGCGGTGATCGGCGTGAAGGTGATGCCGATCACGAGGATCACGGTGAAATTCGACGCACCCACTGCGGCCAGCGCGAGCAGCGCGACGATCACGAGCGGCAGCGCGAGCACGGCGTCGATGGCGCGTCCGACTACGTTGTCGACCCAGCCTTCGAAATAGCCGACGATCAACCCCAGCGCGGTGCCCGCAATCGTGCCGAGCAAGGTTGCGAGCGGCGCGATGGTGAGAATGTCGCGCGCGCCGACGATCACGCGCGAGAACACGTCGCGGCCGAGCTGGTCGGTGCCGAACCAATGCGTGCTGTCGGGCGGCGTTAGCGAATTGAGTGGATCGGACGCGTACGGATCGATGCGTACGATCCATTGCCCGGCAATGGCGCAGACGATCCACCACGCGACGATCACCACGCCCACCACGAAGGTAGGTGAGCGCAGCAGCGCGCGCAACTGGTCGAAGCGCGGCTCGACAGCCGCGCGTGGAGTCGGCGGAACGATGGTGCTCATTCGGCGCTCCTCACCCGCAGCCGCGGATTGAGCAGGACATGCAGCGCATCGGCGACGAGATTGGCGACGGTGTAGACCACGCCGATCGTCAGCACGCCCGCTTCGAGCATCGGAAAGTCCTTGGCCTTGGCGGCGTTGTAGATCAGCGAGCCGATACCCTGATAGTGAAACAGCGTCTCGACCACCACGAGGCCGCCGATCATATAGCCGAGTTGCGTGGCGGCGACCGTGATGGTGGGCAGCAGCGCATTGCGCAGCACGTGCCGCCAGATCACGATATGGCGCGGCAGGCCTTTGAGAATCGCGGTGCGCGTGTAGTCCGCGTCGAGCGCTTCGACGGTGCCGGCGCGCGCCATTCTCGCGATGTAGCCGAAGAACACCAGCACGAGCGGCAGCACCGGCAGCACCAGATGACGCAGCTGTTCGAGCGCGCTCGCTTCGGGCGGATACGACGCCTCGATCGGCAGCCAGCGCAGCCACACGCCGAACACCAGAATCAGCACGATCGACGAAACGAATTCCGGCACGACGGTCGCCGACAATCCGGCGATGCTGATCGTGCGATCGAGCCAGCGTCCCGCATGCATGGCTGACCACACGCCACCCGCAATGCCGAGCGGCACGACGACGATGAACGCCAGCAGGCCGAGCTTGGCGGAATGCGCGAGCGCCTCGGCGATAAACGGCCCGACCGGCTCGCGATACGCATAGGAGAGCCCCATATTGCCGCGCACGAAATGCGAAATCCACTCGACGTATTGCGTCATCAGCGGCCGGTCCGCGCCGAGTTGATGATTGAGCGCGGCGACCGCGCGCGCGTCGGCGAGCGGGCCGAGGACCGCGCGGCCAATATCGCCGGGCAGAAGCTGTCCGCCCGCGAAGACGATCACCGACAACAGCCACAGCGTAATCAGCGACAAGCCCACACGCGTGGCCAGAAAGCGCACGACGCGGCCCGCGTTGCCGCTCGACGCAGGGGAAGCGGAAGGAGTCACCATGGTCGACATCGAGCTCTCCTGCTGAAACGCGCCGGCGCTTAGGCGTTCGACATTACGCGCTCAACACCGCGCGGTCGAAATAGAGTTGCGCGAGCGCGGTGAAGCGCACGCCGTTCACACCCTTGCGCATGGCGATCAGTTGATCGTAGAAGAACGGAATGATGATGGGCGTTTCATCGAGCAACAGCGTCTGGATCTGCCCGGAGATTTTCTTCTGCGAGCCGAGATCGATTGCCGCGACGAATTGCGCGACCAGTTGATCGTATTGCGGGTTCTTGAAGTGCGCGGCGTTCCATGTGCCGGTGCTGGTGAGCGGCGCATTCAGGAACACGTTCGGCACGCCGCGATGACCATAGTCGGTAATGCCGAGCGGCGAGTCCAGCCAATCCGATTTGCCCGGCGTGCCCGCGCCGTAATACAGCGACTGACTCTCGACTTTCAGATTGATGCGCACGCCGATCGCCTTCGCCGCGTTTTGCACGACCACCGCGAGATCGGGGATCTCCATGTATTTTTCGGTGGTCAGCGTCACGTCGAAGCCGTTCGGCACGCCCGCTTGCGCGAGCAACTGCTTCGCTTTCGCGACATCGATCTTGCGTTGCGGCACACCCGCATCCGAGGAAGGAAACACAGGAGCGAACGGACTGTCGTTGCCGAGCTGCGCGCGCCCTTTGAACAGGCCGCGCACCAGCACGTCGCGATCGAGCGACAACGCCAGCGCCTGGCGCACACGCTTGTCCTTGAACAACGGATTGTCGTTGCGCATGTGAATCTGCCGATGCGCGCTCGACTTCACGCCCACGGCTTTGTAATCCGGATTGTTCAGAATACCGGCGCCGCCCTGCACGGTGAAGGTGCCCATCACGTCCGCCTGATGGCCTTGCAGCGCGAGCAATTGCGCCTGTTCGTCCGCGTAGAACGAAAACTGTACGCGTTGCGGTAACGCTTTCTCACCCCAGTAATCGGGATTGCGCACGAACGATGCACCCACCTTCGCCTGATATTTTTCGAGCTTGAACGGACCCGTGCCGATAAAGCTCTTTTCATAACCGCCCGCGTAGTTCGCGGGCAGGATCACGGCGTTGTAATTGTCGGAGGAAACGTAGTAGGGGAAGTTGCCGTTCGGCGCATCCAGATGAAACGCGACCGTGTGGTCGTCGACCGCTTTCGCGCCGCCTTTCGAGAGCACGCCCTTGAGCACCGAGAGCGCCGCCGAACCGCTTGCCGGGTCGGCGAGGCGGTCGAACGTGGCGACCACGTCTTTGGCGGTGAACGGCTGGCCGTCGTGGAACTTGACGTTCGGGCGCAGCTTGAAGGTCCACACGTCGCCCTTGTCGTTCGGTTTCCATGACAAGGCGAGCGCCGGCTTCAGCACGAGTTTTTCGCCGTCGTCGTCGATCAGGAATTCGCCGGTCTGGTTCAGCAGCGCAAGACTGGCGGCGTCGGTCACGGTGAGCGGATCGACCGCGCCGGCCGGCGTCAGGTGAGCCACACGGATCGTCTGATTCGAGGCGGCCGCGGTGCCTTGCGCACGTGCCTGCGGTGCATTCAGCACGCCGCCGCCGACCAGCGACAAACCGATCACGCTGGCATAGCGCAGCAGATCGCGGCGCGAGATGCGGCCGGCGAGGAATTCGTCGATGGCGTGGTTGCCGTAGGCGTCGGCGGTGAGGCGGGCTGCGTCGAGTGCGAGAAATCGGTCCGCGGGAGTCTTCATCGATGGAGTGTCCAGTCCGTTCTGTTGCCGGTTCTGAAGGGCCGCGCCGGATGCGCGCGACAGGGCGACGGTAATGCAATGACGAAAGCGACGAGGCGAAGCGGGTTCAGTGTAAGCGATTGCCCATGGATTCGGAGCGCTTACGGCGCCGCCGGCCGCCCGATCGGCGGATAAAAGGGCGGGTGTGTATCGTCATCACAACGCTTGGCGCGGCCATGTCATGAGGCATGGCCGATGCGCGCGTCGTCGCCGCAGCGTAACGGTTAATGTAGCGACGGAAACCTTACCGATCGCATCGCGCGACAGGTGCTGGATTTACCGCGCGACCGCGTCCGGACGCCGCCAGCGGTGGAACAGCACCGAGCCGATCCAGCACGCCATGAACGCCGCGACGATGCCGTAACCCAGCACGCCGAAGCGCTCGTTCACGCTGGCCACCACAGCCCATACGCCGCCGTTCAGACCGAGCTTGTCCGACAGCAGGCCCAGTGCCTCGACGCCGCCGATCACGATCGCCACCACCGCCGAAACGAATGTGATGCTGGCGTTGTAGTAGAGCTTGCGCTTCGGGTCGTCCATGGCCCAGCTGTAGGCTTGCACCATCAGCACGTTGTCGGTCGAATCGACGAGGGTCATGCCGGCAGTGAAGAGCGCCGGGAACACGAGAATCGAATAGAGCGGCAAACCCTTGCCGGCTTCGGATGCGGCAATCGCCAGCAAACCGATTTCGGTCGCGGTATCGAAGCCGAGGCCGAACAGCACGCCGACGGGGTACATGTGCCAGCTTTTCGTCACGAGCCTGAAGAGCGGACGCAGCGCGCGCGACAGCAAACCGGCCGGCGCAATCGAGTCCGGCGTTTGAGCAGGCAATTCGCCGCTGTGCTGGACCTGCCGATAACGGCGCCATACGTCGCGCAGAATCACGAGGTTGACTGCTGCCAACACCAGCAGGAAGCTCGCGGAGACGAGGGTGCCGATCGTGCCGCCCACCGCCTTGAAGGTCTCGAAACGTCCATGCAGCGAATGCGCGGTCCACGCAATGCCGAGCGTCGCCAGAATCACGATGGTTGAATGGCCCAGCGAAAACGATAGCCCGACGCCGAGCGGCCGCTTGCCGGTTTGCATCAGTTTGCGCGTGACGGCGTCGATCGCCGCGATGTGATCCGCGTCGACCGCATGACGCAGGCCGAAGCCATAGGCGAGCAGCGCGGTGCCGAGCAGCAGCGGGTAATGGCGAAACGCAATCAGCGCCCATGCCCATGCGCCGAGGTTGGCGGCGATCAGCACGGCATACAGCGTGAAGAGGCGAGGGCGCAGGGAAGCAGTCGGCGTCATGAGTCGCGTGGGCAAGATTTAGTGATCGTGCGGATGCTTGTGAATCGGATCGACCCAGAACACCGTCTCGGGTTGTTCCACCGCGTCGATGTTCAGGTTGACCACCACGGCTTCGTTGTCGCTGCGCACCAGTACGCATTCGAGCGGGTCGTCGGTGCTTGCGTTGATCTCCTGATGCGGCACGTACGGCGGCACGAAGATGAAGTCACCGGGGCCGGCTTCGGCGGTGAACTCCAGATGCTCGCCCCAGCGCATGCGCGCCTGGCCGCGTACTACGTAGATCACGCTTTCGAGCGCGCCGTGATGATGCGCGCCGGTCTTCGCATTCGGATGGATCGTCACGGTGCCGGCCCAGATCTTCTGCGCGCCGACGCGCGCGGCGTTGATCGCGGCCGCGCGATTCATGCCCGGCGTCTGCGCGGTGTTGGTATCGAGCTGATCGCCTTTGATGACCTTCACGCCGTGCTCGCGCCAATCGACCGGTCCGGCCGGCGGCGCGGCTTTGTAATGCGGGTGTTCGTGATCCTGGCTCATGATGTGTCTCCTCGAGAGCGTGATTCCCGGCGTTCGGCACGGCGCCGTCTGGCATTTTTGCACGTTCAAAAACGTGCGTGTGAAGAAGCCCTGTGTGCGGCGCAGCGGACGAAAAAAAAGCCCGTCCTCAGGGGACGGGCTTCGAGCCGTTGGCGTGTGCTGCCTTTGGCGCCGTGCTTACTTGTGCTTCGCGTTGATCACGGCTTCAGCGACGTTGTTCGGTGTTTCCGCGTAGTGCTTGAACTCCATCGTGTAAGTCGCGCGGCCCTGGGTCGCGGAGCGCAGCGACGTGGAGTAACCGAACATCTCCGCGAGCGGCACTTCGGCGCGCACCAGCTTGCCGCCGCCGCCGGCAATGTCTTCCATGCCTTGCACCATGCCGCGACGGCTCGACAGATCGCCCATCACGTTGCCCATGAAGTCTTCCGGCGTTTCCACCTCGACAGCCATCATCGGTTCGAGCAGCACGGGCTTGGCTTTGCGCATCGCTTCCTTGAAGGCCATCGAGCCGGCCATGCGGAAGGCGTTTTCATTCGAGTCGACGTCGTGGTACGAACCGAAGGTCAGCGTCACCTTCACGTCGACCACCGGGTAGCCCGCCAGCACGCCGGCCTTCAGCGTTTCCACGATGCCCTTGTCGACCGCCGGAATGTATTCACGCGGGATCACGCCGCCCTTGATCGCGTCGACGAATTCGTAACCCTTGCCTTGCGGCGCCGGCTCCAGCGTGATCACCGCGTGACCGTACTGACCGCGGCCGCCCGATTGCTTGACGAACTTGCCTTCGATATCTTCGACCTTGTTGCGCACCGTCTCGCGATACGCGACCTGCGGCTTGCCGACAGTGGCATCGACGCCGAACTCGCGCTTCATGCGGTCCACCAGAATTTCCAGATGCAACTCGCCCATGCCGGAGATGATGGTCTGGCCGGATTCTTCATCCGTCTGCACGCGGAACGACGGATCTTCCTGGGCAAGACGGTTCAGCGCGATGCCCATCTTTTCCTGGTCGACCTTGGTCTTCGGCTCGACAGCCTGCGAGATCACCGGCTCCGGGAAAATCATCTTTTCGAGGATGATCACGTTGTTCGGATCGCACAGCGTGTCGCCCGTGGTCGCTTCCTTCAGGCCGACGGCCGCGGCGATGTCGCCCGCGTAGACTTCCTTGATTTCCTTGCGCTCGTTGGCGTGCATCTGCAGGATCCGGCCAAGGCGTTCCTTCTTTTCCTTGACCGCGTTGTAGACGGTGTCGCCCGAATTCACCACGCCCGAATAGACGCGGAAGAAGATCAGCTGGCCGACGAACGGGTCGGTCATGATCTTGAAGGCGAGCGCGGAGAACGGGTCGGTGTCGGTCGGATGGCGCTCGATCTCCTTGTCGTATTCGTCGTGGCCGGTGATGGCGGGCACGTCCACCGGCGAGGGCAGATAATCGATCACCGCGTCGAGCATGGCTTGCACGCCCTTGTTCTTGAAAGCGCTGCCGCACAGCATCGGCACGATTTCGTTGGCGATGCAGCGCGTGCGGATGCCGTACTTGATTTCCTCTTCGGTCAGCGTCTCGCCACCGAGGTATTTGTCGAGCAGTTCTTCATTTGCTTCGGCCGCGGCCTCGACCATTTTGTCGTGCCATTCCTTCGCCGTCGCCGCGAGTTCCGGCGGAATATCACGGTACTCGAACTTGATGCCCTGGTTCTCTTCGTCCCAGTAAATCGCCTTCATCTTGACCAGATCGACCACGCCCTGGAAATGATCTTCCGCGCCGACCGGAATCTGGATCGGCACCGCGACGCCCTTCAGGCGATCGCCGATCTGCCGCTGCACACGGAAGAAGTCCGCGCCCACGCGGTCCATCTTGTTGACGAACGCAATACGCGGCACCTTGTACTTGTTCGCCTGGCGCCACACGGTTTCCGACTGCGGCTGCACGCCGCCGACCGAGTCGTACACCATGCACGCGCCGTCGAGCACGCGCATGGAGCGCTCCACTTCGATCGTGAAGTCGACGTGTCCGGGGGTGTCGATGATGTTGATCCGGTGTTCCGGATAGTTGCCGGCCATGCCCTTCCAGAAAGCGGTAGTAGCCGCCGACGTAATGGTGATGCCGCGCTCCTGCTCCTGTTCCATCCAGTCCATCGTCGCCGCACCGTCGTGAACCTCGCCGATCTTGTGGGTCACGCCGGTGTAGAACAGGATGCGTTCAGTGGTGGTGGTCTTGCCGGCATCGATGTGAGCGCTGATGCCGATATTCCGGTAGCGCTCGATGGGAGTCTTGCGGGGCACGTGAACCTCCTTGGAATGGCGCGCCTGAAACGCTTGCCGGGCGGCAGTCTGTGCTGCCCGGGGAGCCTGGGTGCTGCTTTACTAAGATTACTAGGATAGCGCGTCGGCCCTTCTTTTGCAGGAATCTTGCCAGCCGCGCCCGAGGGCCTGCTGGCAAGGCTTCGGCTGCCGGCGCCGCGCGCTTCGATGCGGTGCAACGCGGTGCCCGCCGATGCCGCGGCGCGCCAATGAAAAAAGCCGGCGCCTCGAAACAAGGCACCGGCTTTCGGCAAGCGGTAGGACGAAGCGGCAGCGCCCGGACGCCGTCGCCGCGATTTATTGCGCGGCCGGCAAGCCCTGGATCTTCATCCCCGGTTTGATGCCCTTCGACGTGAACCAGCCTTTGCTCATCTCCAACGCATACACGCCGTTGTTCTTCGGGCAATGATTGTTGGTGGTCTCGGCATCCATCTCGTCGATGTCGGTGACCGTGCCGTCCGCGCGCATGAACGCGATCGACAACGGGATCAACGTGTTCTTCATCCAGAAGCAATGCACGGCGTTTTCGCCGAAGACGAACAGCATGCCTTCGTTCGGCGCGAGGCTCGTGCGATACATGAGGCCTTGCTCGCGGTCCGCGTCGTTCGCGGCGACGGCGGCGTCGATCACGAACATGCCCGCAGTGAGCTTGGCGCGGGGAAATTCGCTGGGTTGTTTCGCGCCAGCCGGCATCTGCTGCGCATGGGCAGGCGCGGTGGTGGTGGCGGTAAATGCCAACGCGGCAAGCGGCAGCGCAACGGCAACAGCGAAACGCGCAATCAACGAGCGCATGGGAAATCGCACGGCATGACTCCTTGCTGGAAATTAACCCGCGAATGTTACGCGAGCGCGTCAAAAACAAAAAGGCAGATCGCCTTGCGGTGATCTGCCTTTCAACGCCGTAAGAACGGCAGTGAAACTGGTTCTTGACTGCGTTTTTACAACAAACTTACTCCGAAGCGCCCGAAGCTGCAGCTGCTGCTGCTGCCTTCTTGTGCGACTTCTTGTGAGCGTGCTTCGTGGTCTTCTTTGCCGACGAAGCTGCTGCCATCGGAGCTGCCGAAGCTGCTGCCGGTGCCGAAGCTTGTGCGAATGCTGCCGTTGCGAAGAGACCAGCGACCAGAGCGGCGATCAGTTTGTTCATTTTGTGAATCCTCAGCTTTAGTTAATTAACCAAATGACCCGGTTATATATGGAGTCATGTCGGTAAACGTGCCATCCACCTTTCGGTTGACAGCCGCATCGAACAAATTTTCGACGCGTCTGCTTTAGCGCTCAGACTCCCTGTGCTTACCGCGAGAGCGGTTTGTACAAAGGCCCTTAAGGCTGAATGCCGGATAGCTTCGGGCGGCATCTGCGTCGAATAACGCCTGAGCTCGCGCACCGGTTGACGTAAATTTCATGGAAAAGTTATATGCGGACGCGTTGATGCGAATGCGAGGTTGTGGCATACGCATGCACGCAATTGTTTCACGCGTTTTTCGCCGTAGTTTCACGCGCTCTTTTGTTTGCTGATACAACGGGTTAGCTTATTTTTTTCTTGGCGTGTGTGGCGGCTTCTATCATCAGTCGACACGTGCGCGCAGATGATCACGCGATGCCTTCCCATGGCGCCTTCGGTGGCAATTCGACGTGCTCTCCCGGTTGCAGCCCGAGCGAAAATATGTCGAGCGCGCCGATGCCGACACGCACCAATCGCAGCGTCGGGAACCCGACTGCCGCCGTCATGCGACGCACCTGACGGTTCTTGCCTTCGGTGATCGATAGCTCGATCCATGTGGTCGGTATCGCCGCGCGGTAGCGAATCGGCGGCGTGCGCGTCCAGAGTGCGTCCGTCGGCTCCACGTATTCGGCGCGACACGGCCGCGTCACATAATCGCCAAGATCGACGCCGCGTGCGAGCTTCTTTAGTGTGGCCGCGTCGACCGCGCCTTCCACTTGCGCCCAATAACGTTTGACGAGCTTGTGACGCGGCTCCGCGATGCGCGCTTGCAACGCGCCGTCGTCGGTGAGGAGCAGCAGGCCTTCGCTATCGGAGTCGAGTCGGCCCGCCGGATACACGTTGGGCACCTTGACCCAGTCGGCCAGCGACGCGCGCGTTTCGTGCGGCGAGAACTGACAGATGGTGCCGAACGGTTTGTTAAGAGCGAGAAGGCGCATGAGGAACGAGATAAGAGTCGCGCGGCGCCGGTTGCGGTGGCCACCGTCGCCAGTCTCCGGGAGGCGCCGGATCAATCCTGAATGGCGGGATAATAAAGCATTATGCGCGGCGACATTTTCTGTGTCTTATATAAGACATAAGACTATTGCCTCGCGGATTTGCGTTTCGTCCATGTTGGAAAACCCCGAGCCCTTGCGGCCTCGGGGCAGCGGCCGTGTGGGCTAGAATAGCGGCCAGGCCGCTTGCAGTCGTCCGGCATTGCGCGTAGCGAGGAGCGCTCCGTTTCCCAGTCTCCCCATCAGCTTTCAGCACAGCCTTCACTGGAGTCCGATCATGCCGTATCAGCACATCAAGGTTCCGACCGGCGGTGACAAGATCACCGTCAACGCCGACTTCTCGCTTAACGTGTCGGACCAGCCGATCATTCCGTTCATCGAAGGCGACGGCACCGGCCTCGACATCACACCGGTCATGATCAAGGTCGTGGATGCCGCGGTCGAAAAAGCGTACGCGGGCAAGAAGAAAATCCACTGGATGGAAATCTACGCCGGCGAGAAGTCGACCAAGGTGTACGGCCCGGACGTGTGGCTGCCGGAAGAGACGCTGCAGGTGCTCAAGGAATACGTCGTGTCGATCAAGGGCCCGCTCACCACGCCGGTGGGCGGCGGCATCCGTTCGCTGAACGTCGCGCTGCGCCAGGAGCTGGACCTCTACGTGTGTTTGCGTCCGGTGCAGTATTTCAAGGGCGTGCCTTCGCCGGTGCGTGAGCCGGAAAAGACCAACATGGTGATCTTCCGCGAGAACTCGGAAGACATCTACGCCGGTATCGAATGGCCGGCTGAATCGGAGCAGGCGAGGAAGGTCATCAAGTTCCTGCGCGAAGAGATGGGCGTGAAGAAGATCCGCTTCCCGGATACGTCGGGGATCGGCATCAAGCCGGTGTCGCGTGAGGGCACGGAGCGTCTGGTGCGCAAGGCGATCCAGTACGCGATCGACAACGAACGCCGTTCTGTCACGCTGGTGCACAAGGGCAACATCATGAAGTTCACCGAAGGCGCATTCCGCGACTACGGTTATGCGCTCGCGCAAAAGGAATTCGCCGCGGAACTGATCGACGGCGGCCCGTGGATGAAAATCAAGAATCCGAAGACGGGTGGCGACATCGTCCTGAAGGATGTGATCGCCGACGCGTTCCTGCAGCAGATCCTGCTGCGTCCGGCCGAATACGACGTGATCGCCACGCTCAACCTGAACGGCGACTATGTGTCGGATGCGTTGGCCGCGCAGGTCGGCGGTATCGGTATCGCGCCGGGCGCGAACATGTCGGATTCGGTCGCAATGTTCGAAGCCACGCACGGCACCGCGCCGAAGTACGCCGGCAAGGACTACGTGAACCCGGGTTCGGAAATTCTCTCGGCGGAAATGATGCTGCGCCATCTCGGCTGGACCGAGGCGGCGGATCTGATCATCCAGTCGATGGAAAAGTCGATTCTGCAAAAACGCGTCACGTACGACTTCGCGCGCTTGATGGAAGGCGCGACGCAGGTGTCGTGTTCGGGCTTCGGGCAGGTGTTGATCGAAAATATGTAAGGCCGTTTCACGCAATATCAAGAAGTCTCGAAAACCCCGGTAGAGTAAAACTCTCCGGGGTTTTTTCTTTTCACGTCATCTCACGTAGAATCACGGAATCCCCTCACTAACGAGGGGAATTCGACGGGGGATCAAAGTT
This sequence comes from Paraburkholderia sp. FT54, assembly GCF_031585635.1. NCBI lineage: Bacteria > Pseudomonadati > Pseudomonadota > Betaproteobacteria > Burkholderiales > Burkholderiaceae > Paraburkholderia > Paraburkholderia sp. FT54. The sequence goes on from NZ_CP134195.1 coordinate 834,867, forward strand.
CGATTCCCCTCATTACCCTCACTAGTGAGGGGAGGCCATATGACCCGCGTACGACACTTCAACTACACCCTTACCCCGACGCGCCTTAACAACGCGAAGCCGAAGGAGAAGCTGTACAAGTTGACGGACGGCGGCGGGCTGCTGGTGCTGGTGCAGCCAGGCGGGGCCAAGACATGGGTTTATCAGTACTCGCTTGATGGCAAGCGGCGCGAGGTGACGATAGGCCGCTACCCTGAAGTTTCCGTTGCGGATGCGCGTGACCGACATTCCGAGTACCGGGCGATGGTAGAGCAGGGTCAGAACCCAGCCGCCAGCAAACGGGCAGACGAGGCCGCGCGCAAGGCGCGAGAGGCGGTAAAGGCGGATGAAGGGCAATTTAAGGCGTTTTCCATCAAGTGGCTAGACGAGCGCCTGGGCAGCAAGTCAGACGGCTATCGTTCGCAAATGCGCTCGCTGCTGGAGCGATTTGTCTGGCCTGAGATTGGCGGCAAGGCGCTGGAGGATGTGAGGCCCACGCACGTGCTGGAAATCATCGAGAAGCGCCGCACGACGCCGAACACTGCGGAGAACGTGCGAGTTCTCATTCAGCAGGTGTACAACTACGCGATCCAGAAACTATTGGTCGAAACGAATCCGGCGCTGGCGTTGCGTGGCGTGATCGACGTTCCCAAGGCTGAGCACTATCGCCACCTGAGCGAATCGGAGCTTGGAGCCTTCTGGCGCGCTGTTGGTAAGCAGGGCGCGCATCCGTCCACGACTGCCGCAGTCAAGCTGCTGATGTACAGCATGTGCCGTAAGGCCGAGGTGCTGCGCGCGAAGTGGACCGAGATCGACACTGATAAAGCGCAGTGGGACATTCCCCCAGAGCGCATGAAGTCGCGCCGCCCGCATCGTGTGTATCTGTCACGGCAGGCGCTGGAAGTACTGGAGGTGCAGCGCGCGCTAACCGGCGATCTGGATTATGTGTTTCCGTCCGCTTTCCGCGCTATTGTGCCGATGGCTGACGCGACGCTCAATCACCTGTTCAAGCGGCTGGACTTCGGCGTACCGGAGTTTTCCCCGCACGGCACACGAGGCACGGCGGCAACATTGTTGCGTGAGCATGGATTCAGCCGGGACGTGGTTGAACTGCTGCTGGCGCACACGGAACGAAGCCAGACGGCGGCGAGCTACCACCATCACGAGCTGGAGGCCGAACGGCGGAAGGCACTTCAGTACCTGGCCGACGAGATCGACCGGCAAGCCGCTATCTCCTCGGCGGGCAATGTGGTGAATATCAAGACGAAGACGGCATAATAGCCTTGGGCTGCGCTTAGATCGGCCAATCGAAAACGGGTTCCCTCACCCGATGGCGCGGCCCTTCCTTATGAGGGGTTGCGTGAGGGCGCATCGTGGATCACCGCGTTTTGGCTTTGAGCATTAGCGACCTAACTTTGTCGTGGAAAAAAGAATCGACCAGAGATTACACATTTGAAATTCTCTATGCAATCGCCTACGGTCAGTTGAGGGTCATCGACCCGCTCGTCGAATCTTGGGTTCTCGATACAGAGGATGAGGTCGATAACTTCCTGTCGAAGCACAGGAAATATAGTCGCCATTACTGGCCCTCTGGGGATGGGCCGATTGTTATGGAGGATAGCCATTTCACTGCAATTAGTGAGGTTATCCAATACGGCGGACCAAAAACAGTTGACGTATTCGACCTAAGTTCAACTTGCAATCACTTTTGTATAAGCAAGCATGACTTCCAGAAATGGTTGGAAAGGAAAGATATACCTTTGCCCCGATTTTGGTTCGGCGGCGAGCACATCGCCACGGAGTCGGAAAAGTCAAAAAATATTGATTATCAGTGTGTTGGGAGCATTGATGTGCCCCCCGAGCTATCAAGGCGGGAGCGCGAATCACTGCACAAGCAGGTAGCTGCACTGGCCTTGGTATTAGCCGAGAGGGCGGCCAAGTATAAAAACGGAGACAAGCCAAACGCGAACCAGATTGCCGAAGCCGTTGCACTTATGTTGGACGCTATGCCTGAAGCTAATAAGCACGGGGTTAGCTCCGCATCTTTACGCGCCAGCATCAAGGCAGGGATCGAGATGCTGCAAGGCAAGCGCGGGGCGGATGAATGAGCAAGCTATTTTACTTGAAGGAATGGGTAACAGTTCTAGCAGCTGCGAATCATTTATCCGCGGTGTTTGGCGAAAATGTGGCAGAAGCAGACATACTGCAGTTTGCGCTCGATGGGCGACTGACTCTATCAGTTCACTTCGTCAATCCCGCTCGCGCACGATACGGGCACATCGTTGGGCCTGAAGGTATTGAATGGATGGATCTGCCCAACGTATTTGGTATCGGCGGCCCCCGAGCCGCTACGCACATTCGCCACATGCGGAGTTTGAAACTCTATGACGACCGCGATGAGTATATCAATCTCAGTGAGGATGTAATATCGATTGATGGTGTTTGGGATTTACCTATGCTGGGCGGCGATCGACTCGACGTCGAGCACACATTTCAGATGTTAATCAGCGGCCATGCTGTCACATCCTCCAATCTTGAGGGATCGTTCGTTAAACGCGGCGATCTAGTGTGCCAGATTCAAGAAAGCACGGATGATAACGAGTATGTGGAGGGATCAAACGCGCAACTTAAAACAATCAAGCAACTTATCAGTGAAGAAAAACTGCCTACTGAAAAGGGCGAGGCGCTATTGAAGCTGCACGCCGAAAAGCGAAAGGAGTTTTTAGCCCATCGAACCGAGCGCCCCGCGAGCGACCACTACTACCCCGCTGGCGGTCTGCCCACAGACTGCAATCTCGTTGTCCGCACGAGCAATCTGGCTTCGTTTATTCAGAGTGTCAGTGCTCCTCCGGAAGAGGTGATTGATTCATTGGGCAACAAAGAGCGCACGTCGCTTCAAAAGCAAATAGCGGCCCTGGCATTAGCGCTGGCCGAAAAGTCAAATAAATACAGGAAAGGCGATACGCCAAACGCCAATCAAATTGCAGAGACGGTGCTGGCGCTCGTTGATGAGATGCGAGGCGCTAACACTATGGGTATTAGCTCTACTTCGATAAGGAATAGCATCGCAGCCGGAATCAAGCTGCTGAAGGGATAGCCGGTTTGCCAGTTGGCAACGAGTATTGCCAGTTGGCAAACATCCGGGCGAATCGGCTATTAAATACACGTCGTCTCACTTCTATTCACGAGTGAGCGCGACACGGCAGGACCGGCATTACAACGCCATGTTGCGCACACTCATTTCATGGAGCAGCGCGACATGCAACAAAGCAACGCCAACGACCAACGCCCAGCAGCATCGAAACTGCTGGCGCACCTTATCGGGAAACTGCCGGAAGCCGGTTACGTCCGTCAGTCACAGCTTATCCCTGCAATCGTCCCCTTCTCGTCCGCGACGTTGTGGCGCAAGGTGAAAAACGGCACGTTTCCGAGGCCGGTAAAGTTGTCGGAGCGCGTGACGGCATGGGATGCGTCCGCCGTCCGGGAATACTTGGCCGACCCGTCGAACTACCGCGCGGAGGGCTGAGCAATGGACCAAAACAAAAATGCCGCCCCGCAACGCGAAGCAGCCATGAAAAGCATCCTTGCCAAGATGCCCGGAAATGATAGCGCAAGCCAGCGGGCGCGGTTGCTCGCAGCGATGCAGACGCTGGGTCACGTCACGAGCTATGAGGGGTCGCGACTTCTCGACTGCTACGACCCGCGCGCCCGTATTCACGAGCTTCGGAATAAGCATGGCCACACCATCACTACCGTAATGCGCGACGAGGAGACCGAGAGCGGCGTGCGGCATCGCGTCGGCGTGTATTTCCTGAGCCAGGCGAAGGAGGGCAGCACATGATGCACTCTCAATTCAACCGTGACGCCCTGCCCGCCGTCGCTGACGTTCTGGCGCTGCTTAATCTGGAGCCGACGAGGCCGAACGGATCCGGCTACGCGCAAGTGAAGTGCCCGATTCATGGTGAGTCGAATCCGAGCCTGTCAATTCACCTGGAGCGCGGCAACTGGCGCTGTTTCGCTTGTGGCGAGGCTGGCGGTGACCAACTCGAACTGTACCGCCGTGCACGTGGCCTGAGCTTCACACAGGCGGCGCGGGAGCTTGGCGCATGGGAGGGTAAATGAGCGCAGTGGTTGAAATAACGGAAGCGTCCGAGCTTTCCGCGTGGAAGAAGGCGGCGGGCGACCTGTTCTCCTTCAAGAAGCGCGAGGGCTATCAACCTGTTGCACTGCACCTGTACCGCGCCGCCGATGGCGCGATCCTGTACGGGCGCGTCCGGATGCACAAGGCGATACAGGGCGGCGGGTACGAAAAGCTGATTCGCCCTTTCTTGCATGACGGCACCCGCTGGACGCATGGCGAGCCGAAACAGTACGGCGGAAAGCTGCTGTATGGCCTGCACGATGCTTCGGCGTTTGCTAAGGCTTTAGTAGTCCTATGCGAGGGCGAGCAGAAGGCGGACGCGCTGACGAAGATTGGGGCCGGTCAAGTCATTGGTGTCACGTCTGGCGGATGCACAAGTGCCGGCGCTGCGGACTGGCAACCGCTGGCGGGCCGTCGCGTGCTGCTGTGGCCGGATCACGATGCACCCGGCGCGAAGTACGCCGACGAGGCGACGGCGAAGCTGGAAGCGATCGGATGCACAGTGGAACGGCTGGACATTGCCGCTATGGGCTTGCCTGTTAAGGGAGACATAATGGACTGGCTGGAGATGTTCAAGGCCACTCACGACCGGATGCCGACTGCTGATGATGTGCTGGCATTGCCGAAGGTCGGGCAAGCGGATAACGGGCCGTCTGATGGGTGGCCTGATCCGCAGCCGTTGACCGAGACGACCGAGCCGCTGGAATACCCGGTAGAAAGCCTGCCGCCCTGCATCCGCGCCGCCGTGGATGAGGTATGCGGGTTTGTGCAGGCTCCCTTGCCGCTGGTGGCGTCGTCGGCAATTGCGGCGCTGTCGCTGGCGATTCAGGCACACGCCGATGTGAAGCGTGCCGAACGCCTGACCGGGCCTGTCGGGCTTTTCATGCTGACCATCGCGGACAGCGGCGAGCGCAAATCGACCTGCGACGGATTCTTTACGCGGGCGATCCGCGATTACGAAGCCGAGCAGGCGGAGGCATACAAGCCAGTCCAGAAAGACCACCAGGCAGACATGGCCGCGTGGGAGGCGAAGTACAACGGCCTGAAGGAAAAGATCAAGGGCGAGGTGAAGGCCCGCAAGCCGACAATCGCGCTGGAGGGCGAGCTACGCGACCTGGAACACGAGAAACCGGAGCCGCCGAAGGTCCCGCGCCTGATCTATGCGGACGTGACGCCGGAAGCGCTCGCTTTCTCACTTGGCAAGCAATGGCCGTCCGGCGGCGTGGTTTCCGCCGAGGCCGGGATTGTATTCGGATCGCACGGCATGGGTTCGGATAGCGTGATGCGCAATCTGGCGACGCTCAATCAGCTTTGGGACGGCAACACGCTACAGATTGACCGGCGCACCTCCGAATCATTCGCGGTACGTGGCGCACGCCTGACGGTGGCTTTGCAGGTGCAGGAAGCCACGATCCGTAGCTTCTTCGATAAGTCCGGGACGCTCGCGCGCGGGACGGGCTTTCTCGCCCGTTTCCTTGTGGCGTGGCCGCAATCGACGCAAGGCTATCGACCGTTCCGCGAAGCGCCGGAGCACTGGCCGCACATGGCGACGTTCAATCAGCGCACCGCAGAGATTCTGAGCCAGCCCGTGCCGATGGATGACGGCGGCAATCTTGCGCCGCTGATGTTCACGCTGTCACCTGAGGCAAAAGCGGCATGGGTCGCGTTTCACGATGCCGTAGAGGCCCAGCTAAGCGCTGGTGGCGACCTGCATGACGTTCGCGACGTGGCGAGCAAGTCCGCAGACAACGCGGCGCGGCTGGCGGCGCTGTTTCACGTATTCAGCGGCGCTACCGGCCCAGTGGGGCTGGAATCGTTCGAGAGTGCGGCGAGCATAGTTGCATGGCACCTGAGCGAGTCCAAGCGGTTTTTCTCTGAGCTTGCATTACCCGACGATCTGGCAAACGCCGCACGGCTCGATGCATGGCTGATCGAGCATTGCCGCACGGAGCGCACGCAGACGGTTAGCAAGCGCACCGCCCAACAATTCGGACCGCTGCGCAAGGCCGATCCTCTGAGCGTCGCATTGAAGACGCTGGAGGAATTGGACCGCCTGCGCGTCGAGCGAATCGGTAAGCAAATCGTCATTCACATCAACCCCGCATTGATTGCAACCGGAGGCACGAAATGAGCTTGGAGGATCTGATCTACCGGAATCGCAAAAAGCCATCCGGGGCGTTTGCTACTGCTACACCCGCTACGCCTGCTACACATCGCGGGGTAAGCGGGCTAACTGTAGCAACTGTAGCAACTGTAGCTGTAGCAAAGTCCAGAAATCTCGAAGCCGCGAACGACCCCGCGCCGATCCCCGCCGACTGCATCGGCGCATTGCAATCCGCTGATGGCGGGCTGTATCTGCCGTGGGGGCCATACCTTGCGCCGGACGATGTTCACCAGATGCGCGCCGAGCTGATCGACATGATTGAGACGCTGGCCGACATGGAGCATTGGGACGCTGGTCGTCGCTATGACGTACTGACGCGGGCCATACGCGGGCCGCTTGCCGACCTGCTTCCGAACCTTGCGCATTTCAATGAACGGCTGACGGCGGCGCGCGCAGAGGCCGAGGCAAGGGCGGCATTGGATCGGCGGACGTGGCGACTGGAAGGCTTTGATGATCGGAGGCCATGAGATGGTGACGAAGAAGAAAGGCGTGCCGCCAGGGAAGCGCGCCGATATGACCGTCGAGGCACCCGAAAGCGAATCAAAGCAGAAGGCCATCGCGCGGTTGGCAGGAAGCGCGACATTCCGAGCGGCGGTCACTGAGCGGCAGTTCATTGGCACGTCGATGGGAGGCTCCGAGCTAGACCTTTTGGACGTAAATGACGCGCTGACGGAACGCTTTCTTAAGGTCACGGAAGAAGGCGACATGACGACGCCTGAAGCGATGCTGTTAGCCCAGGCGCACACATGTGAAGCCATCTTTCACGAGTTCGCACGCCGCGCGATCCGCAGCGACACCATGCCCAAGCTGGAAGCGTATATGCGCATGGCGCTAAAGGCACAGCAGCAATCGGCATCCACGCTGCGGATATTGGGCGAGTTGAAGAGTCCGCGCGCGGTGGCGTTCGTGAAGCAGCAGAACGTGGGGCATAACGTACAGGTGAATAACGGTATCGAAGGCCGTTCCGCACCCGCACGCGCGCAGGAGGAACGCGGCGACGAATCGAACGAACTATTGGAGCATCAACATGGCGAATGGCTGGACAGAGGAGCGGCGGGCGAAGCAGCGGGAAGCGATAAAGCGCTGGCGACCGTGGGAACGGTCAAGCGGGCCGACGAGCGACGAGGGTAAGGCCGTGTCATCGCAAAACGCCGTCGTGCATGGCCTACGGGCGCGGGAATGGCTTGCGTACCAGAAGCGCATCAACGACCTGTTGCGAGCCTGCCGGGAGCGGCTGAAGCGGGTCTGATGATGCCGATCAGATTTGAATCCGACTACACCCCGCCGAGTGCGGGGTTTTTTCCGTCTCAGGGAAATATCGGAGACGGCCGTCGGCACTCGAACCGGATTATGCGACCAGTACGCGCACGCGCGCGCGCGCGCGTACCGACTGGTTAATCCGCGAGGCAGCGGTTTCCACTTTGGTTTCCACGGTTTCGAGGGTTTTGGACACTGCGGTACGCGCGCACGCGAGGCTCTGCTTGAACTTCATATCACGGAAGATCAAGCCTTCTTGGTATCTGCTTGCCGAACAGAAAGATCCGAACCATCGGTGACGCTCGATCAATTCAAGTCACAACTCTCGAAGCTTCTGCGTGACATTCCGCGTGGTACAACTGCTCACCTCACGGAATTCGCGCTCGCGTATTGGGACGGGCAGCAGGTCATCTACGCTTTTCCCGACAACAACGGCAGCGACCACCTCGAAGACCAATTTGACCTCGGCGAGTATGAATGGGCGCACTGGCACGACGAATTCGCCGCTTGGATCGCTCAGCCGGTGTTCAGTGTCAGGCCGGAGGTAGTGAAATAGCTTAGGGAGCTTCGCCTCCCGCCTGTCCGTTCAGCTTCAGTGGCCCCGGGTACCGCCGATGATGGCGATGGTTGCAGCTGCAACCTTTAGGACGAGGGCAAGTCAATCGTCGGCATAAAACTACGCGCCGTGCTAGCCTGATCGCTTTTCGTTAAAGGAGAGTCTATGAATATCGGCCAAACCGCTAGCAGCGTAGCTATGCAGGTCATGGAGCAACCCTCGTCTTTAGCCAACGGTGCGCATGCCTCCTCCCAGCGCGGTGCGCTTGCACTCGTCGAAGCGGAAGTCGCCACCGCGCCGCAGGTTAGCTCGAATGGCATGGTTGGCAGCATCGTTAATACCTTCGCCTGATCGGACATCGAGCAGCAAAAAGAAAGGGGCCGTGAGCCCCTTTTTTTTCAAACACGTCTATCCCAGCAGTTCTCGATCACTTCTTCCGGGCTTAGCTCGAACCTTGCGCCCTCGACAACACTGTTGGAGTAGCGACGCGCCCGATTCAATGATGCGTCGGCCCGTTCCTGGTTCACGGCATCCGCACGACTGGATGGTTTCCAAAACGTGAGGTTTCCACGGAAATGACGGTTCCGGGTTGTCGGCGGCGCGCATAGAATGGCGCGGCCCAAATGGAGACCGTGCGCTGTTCGATCTAGATTGAACGCGCAGCCAGTCTGCCGGTCAGCCTGTGGATAAGTGGGGTAGCCGGGAGATAGTGAGGGGAATTCGGAGGGGAATTCGAAGTGTGTAATTGCTGGCTCTATGCCTGACAAGGCTTTGCTGTCGATTTACATAGAATGATCGAGTGAGCGGTTCGCGTTGAACTGACGCAGGTCGTATCTGCAACCCCGGCGCTGAGAGGCGGCCGGGGTTGTTTGTTTTTGGCTCGTGGAACGTCGCGCGACCAGATGTTAGCGATGCCGCGGAAAAGAGTTGCAGGGACCTGCAAGATGGCTGCCTATGCTTCGCTCCTTGCTTGCCCCGCCTCGGTGCAAAAACCGGCGGACGGCCATCATCGCAAAAGCGGAAGTGGACCGTAGCCCGAAGTACTACCCGATATGTGGGATGCGCGTGCAATGAGCGCGACTGGAAAGTCGTCGTCCAAAAAAGAAACCCGGCACGAGGCCGGGTTTCAAAGGACGGGTATCGACCAGTATCAGGCAGGTGCCTGGATGTTCGATGCCTGTTTGCCTTTCGGGCCTTGCACGACCTCGAAGGTTACCTTTTGGCCTTCCTTGAGGGTCTTGAACCCATTCATCTGGATGGCCGAGAAGTGTGCAAACAGATCCTCACCACCTTCGTCAGGCGTGATGAATCCGAAACCTTTTGCGTCATTGAACCATTTGACCGTACCAGTTGCCATTCCAACTTCCCCTGTAACTCATGTCACTACCACGAGCCCTCGAAAAGCTCGACGACCGCGCGATGCAGTCGCTCCCTCCTCACAAGCTCACCATCGGCATTTTTTCGAAATTATGGCGCAGTGAAAAAAGTGCCAGCTTGATTGTTGAGGCTCTTTATTCGGGTGTCAAGAAAATTTTGAGACGTAGTTGTGGCGTTGCAAACAGGCACTTTCCAGGGTTTTTCCCGCTTTCGTTATGTGCGGTTGCGCAAGCGGGCTGTCTTGAAAAGTCGCATAATCGACTCACGTGCTGTTGTGCGGGTCGCCCTGCTGGCAACGAGGCCGGGCGAGCTGCCTGCCAGCTACGGCAGGTTGTGCGATACTCGATCCGACTGCGGTGCAACACGGCCGCAAGGCATCACAGGATAGGGGCCGGCTCCGCAATCGGCTCGTCGATTTAACGCACGCAGGGCGGGGTATTCACCCATCAGGCGGTAGCGAACGGGCTCACCGGCCGGTCGGCCGGGTTTTGACAGGATTGCGGGCCTGTCCTAGTTGTTTAGAATGGGTGTATGGCGATTATCCCGGACAAGCAGGACGGCACCGTACTGGAGCGGCAGGAGAAAAAGCTCAAGCCGCCATCCATGTACAAGGTGGTGCTGCTGAACGACGACTTCACGCCAATGGAATTTGTCGTGATGATCGTGCAGGAATATTTCAATAAAGATCGTGAAACCGCAACACAGGTTATGTTGAAGGTGCATCGCGAAGGCAGGGGAGTTTGTGGGGTCTATACGCGGGACATCGCGTCGACCAAAGTCGAGCAAGTCGTTACCCACGCACGGCAGGCCGGGCATCCGCTGCAGTGTGTGATGGAGGAAGCATGATTGCCCAGGAACTGGAAGTCAGCCTGCACATGGCGTTCATGGAAGCACGCCAGGCGCGGCACGAGTTCATAACGGTCGAACACCTTTTGCTGGCACTGTTGGACAATCCGACAGCGGCGGAGGTGTTGCGTGCATGCGCGGCCAATATCGAGGATCTGCGCCAGAACCTGCGCAACTTCATTCATGACAACACGCCGACCGTGCCTGGCACGGACGACGTCGACACGCAGCCCACGCTGGGTTTCCAGCGTGTGATCCAGCGCGCGATCATGCATGTGCAATCCACCTCGAATGGCAAGAAGGAAGTGACCGGCGCAAACGTGCTGGTGGCGATCTTCGGCGAGAAGGATTCGCACGCGGTGTACTACCTGCAACAGCAGGGCGTGACGCGTCTGGACGTGGTCAACTTCATCTCGCACGGCATCGCCAAGACGAGCAGCACCGACGCCGCGAAAGCGAGCGACGCGAATGCCGAGTCCGACGAAGCCGCCGCACAGAAGGAAACCCCGCTCGCGCAGTTCACCCAGAACCTGAACCAGATGGCGAAAGACGGCCGCATTGATCCGCTGATCGGACGCGAGTCGGAAGTCGAGCGTGTGGTCCAGGTGCTGTGCCGTCGCCGCAAGAACAACCCGCTGCTGGTCGGTGAGGCCGGCGTCGGCAAGACGGCCATTGCCGAAGGGCTCGCGTGGCGCATTACGCGCGGCGAAGTGCCGGACATTCTGGCGGATGCGCAGGTGTATTCGCTCGACATGGGCGCGCTGCTCGCCGGCACCAAGTATCGCGGCGACTTCGAACAGCGTCTGAAGACGGTCCTGAAGGAATTGAAGGAACGTCCGCACGCCATCCTGTTCATCGACGAAATTCATACGCTGATCGGCGCAGGCGCTGCGTCGGGCGGCACGCTCGACGCGTCGAATCTGCTCAAGCCAGCGTTGTCGTCGGGCACGTTGAAGTGCATCGGCGCGACCACGTTCACGGAATATCGCGGCATCTTCGAAAAAGACGCGGCCTTGTCGCGCCGTTTCCAGAAGGTCGACGTGACCGAGCCGACGGTCGAACAGACGGTGGCGATCCTGCGTGGCCTGAAGTCGCGTTTCGAAGAGCATCATGGCGTGAAGTATTCGTCGGGCGCGCTGTCGGCGGCGGCTGAGTTGTCGGCACGCTTCATCACGGATCGTCATCTGCCGGACAAGGCGATCGATGTGATCGACGAAGCGGGCGCCGCGCAACGCATCCTGCCGAAGTCGAAGCAGAAGAAGACCATCGGCAAGAACGAGATCGAGGAAATCATCTCGAAGATCGCCCGCGTCCCGCCGCAAAGTGTGTCACAAGACGATCGCAGCAAGCTGCAAACGCTGGATCGCGATCTGAAGAGCGTGGTGTTCGGGCAGGACCCGGCCATCGACGCGCTGTCGGCCGCGATCAAGATGGCGCGTGCTGGTCTCGGCAAGCTGGACAAGCCGATCGGCGCGTTCCTGTTCTCCGGCCCGACCGGTGTCGGCAAGACGGAAGTGGCCAAGCAGCTGGCGTTCACGCTGGGCATCGAGCTGATCCGCTTCGACATGTCGGAGTACATGGAACGTCATGCGGTCAGCCGGTTGATCGGCGCGCCGCCGGGCTATGTGGGTTTCGATCAGGGCGGCCTGCTGACCGAAGCTGTCACGAAGAAGCCGCATTGCGTGCTGCTGCTCGACGAAATCGAGAAGGCGCATCCGGACATCTACAACGTGCTGCTGCAGGTCATGGACCACGGCACGCTGACGGACAACAATGGCCGCAAAGCGGATTTCCGTAACGTCATCATCATCATGACGACGAACGCGGGCGCCGAGGCAATGGGCAAGTCGGTGATCGGCTTCACGAATCGTCGGGAAACCGGCGACGAAATGGTCGACATCAAGCGCATGTTCACGCCGGAGTTTCGTAACCGTCTGGACGCGACGATCAGCTTCCGTTCGCTCGATGAGGAAATCATCATGCGCGTGGTCGACAAGTTCCTCATGCAGCTGGAAGATCAGTTGCACGAGAAGAAGGTCGATGCGCTCTTCACCGACGCGCTGCGCAAGCATCTCGCCAAGCACGGTTTCGATCCGTTGATGGGCGCACGACCGATGCAGCGTCTGATCCAGGACACGATCCGTCGTGCACTGGCCGACGAGCTGCTGTTCGGCAAGCTGATGAACGGCGGCCGCGTATCGGTCGACGTGGATGCGGAAGACAAGGTGCAGTTGACCTTCGACGAGCATCCGGCGCCGCGCAACCCGAATCCGGAAGCGGTGGAAATCGAGTAAGTTCGAGTCGTCATCGAAAAGCAGAACGGCGCGGGTTCAACCCCGCGCCGTTTTCTTTTGTGCGCTCGGCTATGCTTCGATCTACGCCCGCTACATTCGGTAGACCGAAGCAATCGAATCAGTCAGTGCTTGCCCGTGCTGCCGAACCCGCCGGCGCCGCGCTCGCTGGTTTCGAAGTCGTCGACGATATTGAACTCCGCTTGCACGACCGGCACGATCACCAGTTGCGCGAGGCGCTCCATCGGATTCAGCACGAACGTGGTCTCACCACGGTTCCACGTCGAGATCATCAGTTGACCTTGGTAATCCGAATCGATCAGGCCGACCAGATTGCCCAGCACGATCCCATGCTTATGTCCCAGGCCCGAGCGCGGCAGAATCAGCGCGGCATAGCCCGGATCGCCGACGTGAATCGCCAGACCCGTCGGCACCAAGGCGGTTTCGCCGGGTTTCAGCGTCAACGGTTCGTCGAGGCACGCGCGCAGGTCGAGGCCCGCGCTGCCGGTGGTGGCGTAAGCCGGGAGCTGCTCGCGCATGCGCGCGTCGAGGATCTTCAGGTCGAGTTTCATGCAGGTTCGAAAGTTAAGGTGCGGGGGCCGGGCGTTCGAGCTGGAACGCATCGGCAAGAAGTTCATAGGAGCGCAAGCGGGCGCGATAGCTGCCCGCCACGGTGAGCACGATCAGTTCGTCGGCGTCGAACTGCTCCTGCAAGGCATGCAGCCGCTCAGTGACGGTTTCCGGCGTACCGATAATACTGCGCGGCTTCTCGCGATCGATCACGAGACGCTCGCGCTCGCCGTACTCCTGCGCGACGCCCTGTTCGATCGTCGGGATCGGTTCGTTCAGGCCATAGGCCATTTGCACGCGGCGCAGATCGACGGCTTTTTCCAGATCAGCCGCTTCCTGTTCGGTGTCCGCGCAGATCACGAACACGGCGGCTGCCAGATACGGTTGCTGCATATCCTTGCCGGCCTTGAAGCGCTCACGATACGCATGCGCGACCTGATGCCCGAAATGCGCATTGATGAAGTGCGCAAACGCAAAGGGAATGCCGAGTTGCGCCGCCAGCAAGCCGCCGAATTCGCTCGACCCGAGCATCCACACTTGCGGACGCGTGTCGATTTGCGGCTGCAGCAGCACGCCGCTCGCAATGTGATCGGCGGGCAAGGTCCCGTGCATCAGGCCGAGCAGATCGGCCACCTGCTGCGGAAAAATATCACCGCGATTGTAGTCGCCGGCTGCGACCGCTTGCGCCGTGCGCATGTCGCCGCCCGGTGCGCGTCCCACGCCCAGATCGATGCGGTTGGGGAACAACGCTTCGAGCATCATGAATTGCTCGGCGACCTTGAACGGGCTGTAGTACGGCAGCATCACGCCGCCGGAGCCCAGTCGAATGCGCTGGGTCACGCTGCCCAGGCGCGCCAGCATCACCTCGGGGCAGGGGTTCGACACGCCGCGCAGGCCATGATGCTCGGCGCACCAGTAACGTGTGTAGCCGAGGTCGTCGGCGAGTTGCGCGAGTTCGACCGTGGCGGCAATCGCATCCGCCACCGAGTGCCCGGCGATCACGGGCGTTTGATCGAGTACGGATAGTCGCGTCATGTCAGTACCGCTCCAGATGATTCAATTCGTTAGCGCGACTCGCGGCGACTGCAATGACGCGTCGCCCGCGTGGCTCAGCGAATCAGACTTGTGTCGGGCAGACGCCTGGCGATTTCCGCGATCAGCGCGCGCGCGAGCGTCTGCTTGTCGGCGCGTGGCAGCTTCGTCGCGCCGCCTGCTTCGAACAGGATCACCTCGTTGTCGTCGAGGCCGAAAGTCAGCGGACCGAGATTGCCGATCAGAAGCGGCACATTCTTGCGCACGCGCTTTTCATCGCCGTGCACTTCCAGATCGCCGCTTTCCGCAGCGAAGCCGACCGCGAACGGCGGATGCGGCAGCTTCGCCACCGAGGCCAGAATGTCCGGATTCTCGACGAAGGAAAACGTGGGCAGCGCACGATCCGCTGTCTTCTTGATCTTGTGCTCGCTGGCGTGATCGACACGCCAGTCGGCCACTGCGGCCACGCCGATAAAAATGTCGGCGTCCGCAACCGAGCGCATCACCGCGTCGTGCATCTGCTGCGCGGTTTGCACGTCCTGGCGGAACACGCCCCACGGCGTTTCGAGCGCGACGGGGCCGGCGATCAGATGCACCTCGGCGCCGGCCTGCTGCGCGGCGCGCGCCAGCGCGAAGCCCATCTTGCCGCTGGAGCGGTTGGTGATGCCGCGTACCGGATCGAGTGGTTCGAACGTCGGCCCGGCTGTCAGCAACACGCGCTTGCCGGCCAGGATTTTCGGCGCGAAGAACGAGGCGATGGCTTCGTACGTGGCCGCGGCTTCGAGCATGCGGCCGTCGCCGACTTCGCCGCACGCTTGCGGGCCGGAATCGGGCCCAAGCACTTCGATGCCGTCGGCGCGCAATTGCGCGACATTGCGCTGCGTAGCCGGGTTCTGCCACATCTGCCGGTTCATGGCGGGCACGACCAGCAGCGGACAATCGCGGGCGACACAGAGCGTCGACAGGAGGTCGTCGGCCATGCCGTGCGCGAGTTTGGCGAGGAAATCGGTGGAGGCGGGCGCGATCACGATCGCATCCGCTTCACGCGACAGATCGATGTGCGCCATGTTGTTCGGCACCCGCTCGTCCCACTGGCTCGTGTAGACCGGACGTCCCGAAAGCGCCTGCATGGTGACGGGAGTGATGAACTGCGTCGCCGCTTCGGTCATGACGACCTGCACGGTCGCGCCGGCCTTGGTCAACAGACGCGTGAGTTCGGCAATCTTGTAGCAGGCAATGCCGCCCGTCATGCCGAGGACGAGGTGTTTTCCTGCGAGTTCTGCGGTTGCCAACGAAAGCCTCCGACAAAGCGTGGTGGCGAGCGGCGAGGCGTTGCGTCCCCGCCGCCGCGTCTTTCAAAGCGTACTGGTGCGCAACCGCCAGCGCGCGAAGTTAGCGTGTGCCGTTAGCGCGAGCCGCGCACGCGCCGCAACTCGTCGAGCACGAGCAGCACCGCGCCGACCGTGATCGCGCTGTCGGCGAGATTGAACGCCGGCCAGTGCCACGTGCGCACGTGGAAATCGAGGAAGTCGATCACGTGGCCATACGCGAGCCGGTCAATCACGTTGCCGAGCGCGCCGCCGAGAATCAGCGCGAGCGCCGTGCAGAACATTTTCTGACCGCCGTGGCGCTTGAGCAGGTAGCAGATCACCAGCGCGGCCACCACGCCGAGCGCGGTGAACGCCCAGCGTTGCCAGCCGCCCGCCATCGCTAGGAAGCTGAATGCCGCGCCGCGGTTGTACACGAGGATCAGGTTGAAAAACGACGTGACCTCATGCGCGACACCGTAGGCGAACACTTTCTGGACGGCGATTTTCGTCAGCTGATCGAACAGGATGACGATCAGCGCGACGCCCAGCCAGGGCGCCAGCGAACCGTTTGCAGCAGACGTTTTCGACGCGGTTTTCGACATGGTTCTCGCCATTATGCCGCGCTCCTGATTTCACCGTTGCCGAACAGATTGCTAAAGCAGCGGCCGCACAGCGTGGGGTGTTCGGCGTTCGCGCCGACGTCCGCGCGGTAGTGCCAGCAGCGTTCGCACTTCAAATACTTCGAGGCGATGACCTCGACGCCTTCTTCCGCTTCGCTGTCGACCTTCACCACGCTTGCCGCCGACGTGATCAGCACGAACTTCAGGTCGTCGCCGAGGCTCGTGAGCGCGTCGTAGCGCGCGCCGCTTGCGCGGATTTCCACTTCCGCCTGCAACGATGAGCCGATCAGGTTCGCCACGCGTGCTTCTTCGAGCGCCTTGGTCACGTCGCTGCGCGCGGCGCGCAGGAGCGTCCATTTGTCGAGCAGCGTGCCCGCTTCCGGCACGGCCGGGAACGCGTGATACGTCTCGGTGAAGATCGTTTCGCTGTTCGGCTGGAAGATCTTCCACGCTTCTTCGGCGGTGAACGACAGGAACGGCGCCATCAGACGCAACAGGCCGTGCGCGATGTGATACAGCGCGGTCTGCGCCGAGCGGCGCGCGACGGAGTCCGCGGCGGTCGTGTACAGACGATCCTTCAGCACGTCCAGATAGAAGCCGCCGAGGTCTTCCGAGCAGAACGTCTGCAGCTTGGCGACCACCGGGTGGAACTCGTACTTGTCGTAGTGCGAGAGGATGTCGTTTTGCAGATTTGCCGACAGCGCCACTGCATAGCGGTCGATCTCGAGCCAGTCTTCGACCGGACGCGCGTGCTGCGCGAAGTCGAAGTCCGACAGGTTCGCGAGCAGAAAACGCAGCGTGTTGCGGATACGCCGATAGCCTTCCGTCACCCGCTTCAGAATTTCTTCCGAGATCGCCAGTTCGCCCGAGTAATCGGTCGACGCGATCCACAGGCGGATGATTTCCGCGCCGAGGCGGTTCGCCACTTCATGCGGATCGATGCCGTTGCCGAGCGACTTGCTCATCTTGCGGCCTTCGCCGTCCACGGTGAAGCCGTGCGTGAGCAGCGCGTTATACGGCGGGCGGCCGTCGAGCATCGAAGCGGTCAGCAGCGACGAGTGGAACCAGCCGCGATGCTGGTCCGAGCCCTCCAGATACAGGTCGGCCGGGAATTGCAGTTCGTCCTTGTGCGAGCCGCGCAGCACGTGCCAGTGCGTGGTGCCCGAATCGAACCACACGTCCAGCGTGTCGCGGTTCTTTTCGTACATGTTGGCGTCGTCGCCAATCAATTCGCGCGGGTCGAGTGTTTGCCAGGCTTCGATGCCGGCCTTCTCGACACGTTGCGCGACTTCCTCGAGCAATTCCAGCGTACGCGGATGCAGTTCGCCGGTTTCCTTGTGCACGAAGAACGCCATCGGCACGCCCCATTGGCGCTGGCGCGACAGCGTCCAGTCCGGGCGGTTGGCGATCATGCTGAAGAGGCGCTGCTTGCCCCACGCCGGGAAGAAGGCGGTGTTCTCGATGCCTTCGAGCGCGGTTTCGCGCAGCGTCTTGTCGGTATCGTTCGGCTTCACGTCCATGCCGGCGAACCATTGCGACGTCGCGCGGTAGATGATCGGCGTCTTGTGGCGCCAGCAGTGCATGTAGCTGTGCGTGTACTTCTCGGTGCGCATCAGCGAGCCGGCGCCTTGCAGCGCTTCGACGATCTGCGGGTTGGCCGCCCAGATCGACAGGCCGCCGAACAGCGCGAGCGATTCGATATAACGGCCGTCGCCCATCACCGGATTGATGATGTCCGAGTCCGCCATGCCGTGCGCCTTGCACGACACGAAGTCTTCCACGCCGTATGCCGGCGACGAGTGCACGATACCCGTACCCGTTTCGGTCGTCACATAGTCGCCGAGATAGACCGGCGCCGTGCGCTTGTAGCCCGGATGCGCGGACGCGAGCGGATGATGGAAGCGCAGATTGACGAGCTTCGCGCCCGGCGTGGTGGCGACGATCTTGCCTTCCAGGCCATACAGCTTCAGGCAGGCTTCAACGCGCTCTTGCGCGAGGATCAACAGGCCGCGCGGCGTGTCGACCAGCGCGTAGACGATTTCCGGATGCAGGTTCAGCGCCTGGTTGGCGGGGATGGTCCACGGCGTGGTCGTCCAGATCACGATGCCGCCTTCATTGCGCGGCAGCGCATTCAAACCGAACGCCTGCGCGGTCTTTTCCGGCTCGGCGAAGCTGAACAGCACGTCGATGGTCGGATCGGTCTTGTCCTTGTATTCGACTTCCGCTTCGGCGAGTGCCGAGCCGCAGTCGAAGCACCAGTTCACCGGCTTCAGGCCGCGGAATACGTAGCCTTTTTCCATGATCTTCGCGAGCGCGCGGATTTCGCCGGCTTCGTTCGTGAAGTTCATGGTCTTGTACGGATTGTCCCAATCGCCGAGCACGCCCAGGCGGCGGAAGCCGACCTTCTGCTTCTCGATCTGCTCGGTTGCGTAGGCGCGCGCCTTCTGCATGACTTCAGCGGCCGGCAGCGACTTGCCGAACTGTTTTTCGATCTGGATCTCGATCGGCATGCCGTGGCAATCCCAGCCCGGCACGTAGACCGCGTCGAAGCCCGCCAGATTGCGCGCCTTGACGATCATGTCCTTCAGGATCTTGTTCACCGCGTGGCCGAGGTGGATGTCGCCGTTCGCATACGGCGGGCCGTCGTGCAGGATGAACTTCTTGCGGCCCTTGGAGGCGGCGCGGATCGTCTCGTAGACCTTGCGTTCCTGCCATTCCTTGACCCATTGCGGCTCGCGCTTGGGCAGGTCGCCGCGCATCGGGAACGGCGTGTCGAGCAGGTTGACCGGGTAGCGTGACTGCGGTTTCGAATCGGCTTTCTTGTTGCTCATGATGAGGTCGCGGTGAATTCTTTCTATGCGCAGTAGCGCGCGGATTGCGCTTGATGCGCGAGGGCGTTGGGCGCGCCCGGCAGGCATGTCGCGTGATTCACGGACGCCCTTCGATGCGCGCGGCGAAGGTCCACACACGCGGCGTTCAGCACGCTTGCATGGACCACGGCGGTTATCTAATTCGGTCGGTGGCCGAGGTGGCGAAGCCGGTGGAACGGCTGCCCGGCGTGCCGGCGCCGACAGCCGCGAACCACGCGCGCGCGTTGGCGACGTCGCGCGCAATGGCGGCGGTCAGCGTTTCGAGGTCGACGTACTTTTCCTCGTCGCGCAGCTTCTTCAGGAATTCGACGCGCACGAGTTTGCCATACGCGTCGCCGTGCCAGTCGAGCAGGTGGACTTCGAGCAGCACGCGGCCGGAGTCGTCTACCGTGGGACGCAGGCCGAGGCTCGCGACGCCCGGCAGCGGTTCGTCCGCCACGCCGTGCACGCGCACCACGAAAATGCCCGCGAGCGCCGGACGCTTGTGGGCGATCGGCAGATTGAGCGTGGGGAAGCCGAGATCGCGGCCGAGCTTCATGCCGTGCACGACATGGCCGCTGATCAGATAGTCGCGGCCCAGCGCGGCGCGCGCCGAATCGAGGTCGCCCGCCACCAGCGCGGCGCGCACGCCCGAGCTGGAAATGCGCGCGCCCGACGGATCGGCCACCGTGGCCATCTGCTCGACTTCGAAACCGTATTGCTGCCCCGCGGCCTTGAGCGACGCGAAGTCGCCCGCGCGCTTCGAGCCGTAGCGGAAGTCGTCGCCGATCATCACCCAGCGCGCGTGCAGCCCGTTGACGATGATCCGCTCGACGAACGTGTCCGGCGACTGGCTCGCGAACGTGTGATTGAAGTGCTCGACCACCACCCGGTCGACGCCGTTGGTGCGCAGCGCCTCGAGCTTGTCGCGCAGCATGGCGATGCGCGGCGGGGCGCCCGCCGGATTGAAGAACTCGCGCGGGTGCGGCTCGAAGGTCATCACGCAGACGGGTAGGCCGCGCGCATCGGCAGCCGCGCGCACATGGGCGAGCAAAGCCTGATGGCCGCGGTGGACACCGTCGAAGTTGCCGATGGTCAGTGCGCAGGGCGCACGGCTTTCAGCATTGGGAAGACCGCGGAAGACTCTCACGATAGCGGGTTTGAGGTGGAGCGGCCGGGGTGCCGCAAAACAAACGATTATAAACGTTCAGGGCGGTGGACGGCGGCGCGTCGCGGTTTCGGTGGCCCCGAATGATAAAATCCGCGGATGAAAAAACTCGTCATCCTGATTTCCGGACGGGGAAGCAACATGGAAGCCATCGTTCGAGCCTGCTCGGACGAGGCCTGGCCGGCGCAAGTCGCCGCCGTGATTGCCAACCGTCCTGATGCCGCGGGCCTTGCGTTCGCGGCATCGCACGGAATTGCCACGGCGGTGGTCGACCACCGCCAGTTTCCCGATCGCGACAGCTTCGACGCCGCGCTCGCCAAGGAAATCGACAGTTTCGCCCCCGACCTGGTGGCGCTCGCTGGATTCATGCGGGTACTGACAGCCGGTTTCGTCGATCATTACGCCGGGCGCATGCTGAACGTGCATCCGTCGCTGCTGCCGAGCTTTCCGGGCCTGAAAACCCATCAGCAGGCGCTCGACGCGGGCGTGCGGCTGCATGGCGCGTCCGTGCATTTTGTCACGTCGCAACTGGATCACGGGCCGATCGTCGCGCAGTCGGCGGTTCCCGTCGAGACGGGCGACACCCCCGCCATGCTCGCCGAACGCGTGCTGGCAACCGAACACATCATTTATCCACGCGCGGTGCGCTGGTTCGTCGAAGGGCGCCTTGCTCTCGATGGCCTGCGTGTCACGCTTACGCCGCCGGAGCCGCAATGGCTCTTTGCCGGTCACACCGCCGGAGAGGGCGCATGAGATTGCATGGTTTTTTGATTGGACAAACTGAGACTTTGTTGGCTGAAGTCCTAAGACTCAACGGCCCGGCCGACGCCACCACGAGCCGTTTCTTCCGCGCGCATCCGAAGCTCGGGCACGGCGAACGCGGCGTGATTGCCGAGGCGGTTTTCGCGGTGCTGCGCCGCCGGATGGAATTCGCCCATCTGGCCGAAGGCGGCGCCGGCAGCCCGGCGCGCCGCATGGCTTTGCTGGGTCTGATGCAGACTGCGGGGCGTAACGCGCTCAAGCCGTTCGTGTCGGAACAGGAGTTGAGCTGGCTCGAACACGTGTCGAAGATCGACCCGGAAAGCCTGCCGCTGCGGATTCGCCTGAATCTGCCTGACTGGATCTATCAGGCGCTCTCCAAGCGTTTCGAAGCCGACGAACTGGCGCAACTGGCCGCCGCGCTGAACTACCCGGCGCCGCTGGATCTGCGCGCGAACCCGATCAAGGCAAGCCGCGACGACGTGCTGAACGCGCTGTCGAAGGCCGGTATCGAGGGCGGCGCGACGCCGTTCGCGCCATTTGGCGTGCGGGTGGTCGGCAAGCCGCCGCTTACCAAGCTCGACGCGTTCCAGCACGGCTGGGTCGAGGTGCAGGACGAAGGCAGCCAGTTGCTGTGCTCGCTGGTCGCGCCCAAACGCGGCGAGATGATCGTCGACTTCTGCGCGGGCGCGGGCGGCAAGACGCTGGCGCTGGGCGCGGCGATGCGCTCCACCGGGCGGCTCTATGCCTTTGACATCTCCGAGCGGCGTCTCGCCAAGCTGAAGCCGCGGCTCGCGCGCAGCGGTTTGTCCAACGTCAATCCGGTGCTGATCGATAGTGAACATGACGCCAAGATCAAGCGGCTCGCGGGCAAGATCGACCGCGTGCTGGTCGACGCGCCGTGCAGCGGCTTGGGCACGTTGCGCCGTAATCCGGATCTGAAGTGGCGGCAGTCGCCCGAATCGGTTGCGGAACTGGCGCCGAAGCAGACCTCGATTCTGGCCAGCGCGGCGCGTCTGGTGAAGAAGGGCGGCCGCCTCGTCTACGCCACCTGCTCGATTCTGGAAGCCGAAAACGAAGCCGTGGTAGAGAAGTTCCTCGCGGACCATCCGGATTTCGCTCTGGTGCCCGCGCGCGACGTGCTGGCCGAGCAGCGCATCGATCTGGAAATGGGCGATTACCTTTCGCTGTGGCCGCACCGCCACGCAACCGACGGCTTCTTCGCCGCCGTGCTGGAACGCCAGAGCTGAGCGCAACGGGCTTTTTTTGCCGGTGCGCCGCGGGTTCGATTCATGAACCCCGCGGCGCGCCGGCGATTTCGGCGACATCATGCAAAACCGTCTTTTTCCTCATATGTTCAGCGACCTCGCGCGCGACTTCGGCCAGCCCGTGATGCTGTGGCAGGTCGGCGTGCTGCTCGGGACGCTGGCGATCGCGTGGCTGCTCGCGCGCGTGCTGCGCCGCACGCTGGATCTGCGCCGCCAGACGCGTTACCAGACACTGCGCTTCGGCGCGGAAAGCCTGAACCGCGCGTTCTTTCCGCTGATCGGAGCGGCCCTCGTGTGGCTCGCGCGCTCGATCACCGGCCAGTTCATGCACACGGCGCTGCTCGATCTGGCCTTGGTGCCGCTCTTCGGCATCGGCTTGATTTACATCGTGTTTTTCTTCGCGCGACGGGTTTTTAGCCACGATGGCGAGACCCATCCGTGGCTGTTCCTCGTCGAGAAGATCGTCTCGCTGGTCGTCTGGATCGGCATGGTGCTCACGGTCATGGGCATTCAGGATGACGTGATCACGTGGATGGCCGGCGTGCATTTCAGCGTCGCCAACGCGCACCTGACGCTGCTTTCGCTGATCTCCGGTCTGCTGTGGGTCTGCGTGACGATGGTCGTCGCAATGTGGCTCGGCGCCACGTTCGAAGACCGCCTGATGCGCGCGAAGACGCTCGACGCCAACCTCAAGGTCGTGCTGGCGCGGGTCGGCCGGGCGGCGTTCGTGCTGGCGGCGATCCTGATCAGCCTGTCGCTGGTCGGCATCGACATCACCGTGCTGGGCGTGTTCGGCGGCGCGCTGGGCGTCGGGCTCGGGTTCGGCCTGCAGAAGATCGCCAGCAATTACGTGTCGGGTTTCATCATCCTGATCGACCGGTCGCTGCGCATTGGCGACACCATCAACGTGAGCGGCCTGCAGGGCATGGTCACGCAGATCCGCACGCGCTACACCGTGGTGCGGGGGCTCGACGGCATCGAAACGCTGATCCCGAACGAGAAACTGATCACGGACGTGGTGCAGAACCAGTCGTCTTACCTGACGCGCGGCCATGCGAAAGTGGCCGTGCAGGTCGCTTACACGTCGGACGTCGAGCAGGCCATGGCGCTGCTGGCCCAAGCCGCTCAGGGCGTGCCGCGGGTGCTGCAGGAGCCAGCGCCGACGTCTTATCTGGCGAGTTTCGGCTCGGACGGCATCAACCTCGAACTGGGTTTCTGGATCGAGGACGCGGCTACCGGTACCTCGGGCGTGCGTTCGGCCGTCAACCGCAATATCTGGCGTCTGTTCTCCGAACACGACATCACGATTCCGTTCGCGCAACGCGAGGTGCGGATCGTCGGCAACATCGGGAACGCAATGCCGCAGCCGGTAGCAATGACCGCTGCGGCGGCCAGTCAGTCCGACAGCGGCCACTGACGGGCACTTTGAACGCACCGACAGGTCTCAAAGGGCCTTCGGCTCGCTCGTTCTGTTGATGCCGCACAAAAATTCCCTATTTGTTACAAACACTTGGAACGCTTCAAGTAGAATAGCGTCCAATCCCGCTGTATGCTTTCACTTTCTTGACACGCGCATTTTGCACGTGTCTCGTGTCTCTCGTTCCACAGGTAAATTGCCTTGTTGAATTCTTTGCTCGACTTTCTTGCCCACGGTCTGTTGCACTTCTCGTGGTGGCAACTTGTGCTGTACACCGCAATCGCGACGCACATCACGATCATCGGTGTGACGGTCTATTTGCATCGCTGCCAGGCGCACCGCGCGTTGGAGCTGCATCCGATCGCCAGTCATTTTTTCCGTTTCTGGTTGTGGATGACCACCGGCATGTTGACCGGCCAGTGGGCCGCGATTCACCGTAAGCACCACGCCAAGTGCGAGACCGAAGAAGATCCGCACAGCCCGCAAACGCGCGGCATCTGGAAGGTGCTGCTCGAAGGCGCGGAACTGTATCGCACCGAAGCGAAAAACGAAGAAACCATGCGCAAGTTCAGTCACGGCACGCCGAACGACTGGATGGAACGCAACGTCTACACCAAGTACCCGATCCTCGGCGTGAGCTTGATGATGGTGCTGAACGTCGCGCTGTTCGGCGTCGTCGGTCTGACCATCTGGGCCGTACAAATGGTGTGGATCCCCTTCTGGGCCGCCGGCGTGGTCAACGGCCTCGCGCACTTCTGGGGCTACCGCAACTTCAACTCGTCGGATGCGAGCACCAACATTTTCCCGTGGGGCATCATCATCGGCGGTGAAGAGCTGCATAACAATCACCACACCTATGCGACGTCGGCCAAGCTGTCGAACAAGTGGTACGAGTTCGATATCGGCTGGATGTACATCCGCATCATGTCGGCCTTCCGTCTGGCCAAGGTGAAGAAGGTTGCGCCCACGCCGCGTCTGACCACCGGCAAGCTGGTGCTCGATCAGGACACGTTGCAAGCCGTGCTGGCGAATCGCTACGAAGTGATGGCGCGTTACGGCAAGGCGCTCAAGCGCGCCTATCGTCAGGAACTGGCGCATTTGAAGGAAGTGGGCGCGCGCGAGAAGTATCAGGTTATGCGCGGCGCGCGTAGCTGGTTCCACAAGGAAGAAGCGGGTCTCGACGAGCCGCAGAAACGCCAGTTGCCGCAAATCTTTGCGAACAGCCAGAAGCTCAAGACCTACATCGACATGCGCAATGAGCTGGCCGCCATGTGGGAGCGCTCCAATGCATCGCGCGATCAATTGCTGATCCAGTTGCAGGACTGGTGTCATCGCGCTGAGCAGAGCGGTATTAAAGCGCTGCAAGAGTTTGCGATGCGACTGCGTCGTTATGCCTGATAGCGAAATCTATTAAAATCTCAGTACGTCACAAAACCCCGCGTTGGCGGGGTTTTGCTTTTTGGGCCGCGGAAACTTCAACGATACGCGATTGACAGTGTGCGGCAGCAGAGCGAAGGCAGAGGAGATCATGGATCAGCAGGCGATCAGAACCGTCGAATACGACCGTCCGCAGGCGCAGGGCACCACCTGCGGGATCGGGCAGGCGTGGGCGAAGGTACCCGACATGCCGTCGGCGGAAGAGAAGGTGGCGCTGAAGGCGCGTATCCGCGCCTTGCTCGAGCGCGAGAAAGCGGTGCTTGTCGCGCACTATTATGTCGATGCGGAATTGCAGGAGCTTGCCGACGAGACCGGCGGCTGCGTGGCCGACTCCCTTGAGATGGCGCGCTTCGGTCGCGATCACGCGGCGCAAACGCTGGTCGTCGCGGGCGTGCGCTTCATGGGCGAGACGGCGAAAATCCTGAGCCCGGACAAGCGTATTCTGATGCCGGATCTCGACGCGACCTGTTCGCTCGATCTTGGCTGCCCGGTCGACGAATTCTCGGCCTTCTGCGATGCGCACCCGGATCGCACGGTGGTCGTGTACGCGAACACGAGCGCGGCGGTGAAGGCGCGCGCGGACTGGATGGTGACGTCGTCGATCGGCCTGGAGATTGTTGCCGATCTGCACGCGCGCGGCGAAAAGATCATCTGGGCGCCGGACCGGCACCTCGGCAGCTATATCCAGAACAAGACCGGCGCGGACATGCTGCTGTGGCAAGGTTCGTGTCTGGTGCACGACGAGTTCAAAGGTATCGAACTCGATCTGCTGCGCGCCGAATATCCGGGCGCGAAAGTGTTGGTGCATCCGGAGTCGCCGGCTAACGTGGTCGCGCAAGCGGACGTAGTGGGCTCGACCACGCAATTGATCGATGCCGCGCAAAAGCTCGACGCGACACATTTCATCGTGGCGACCGATCTCGGCATTTTGCACAAGATGCAGCTCGCCGCACCCGGCAAGACCTTGATTGCCGCGCCGACGGCCGGCAACAGCGCGACCTGCAAGAGTTGCGCGCATTGCCCGTGGATGGCGATGAACGGCCTCGCGAACCTGGCCGAGGTGCTCGAACGCGGCCACAACGAAATTTTCGTCGATCGTGCGATCGGCGAGCGAGCGCGTTTGCCGATCGACCGGATGCTGGACTTCGCGGCGCGTCACAAGAAGCGCGTACAGGCGAGCGGCGATCTCGCGCGCGACGCGCAACTGTATTCGAACGTGGGGGCGGCTTGATGGGCGCGGTAGAAGACAACAAGCTCGATGCGGTGTCGCCGCTGTTCGCTGAAATTCACGCGCAGTACGGCGAAGCATTCGATGCCGCCCTGGCGCGTAATGTGACCGATGCGCTGACTGAAGACGTCGGCGCAGGCGATCAGACAGGCCGCCTCGTTCC
Organism: Paraburkholderia sp. FT54; assembly: GCF_031585635.1. NCBI lineage: Bacteria > Pseudomonadati > Pseudomonadota > Betaproteobacteria > Burkholderiales > Burkholderiaceae > Paraburkholderia > Paraburkholderia sp. FT54. The sequence goes on from NZ_CP134195.1 coordinate 861,338, forward strand.
AGCGGACGACGTGCGCGACGCGCGCATCATCGTGCGCGAAGATGCGGTACTGTGCGGTGTGCCATGGTTTGAAGCGGTGATGCGCCAGGTCGATCCGCGTATCGACGTGCGCTGGCGCTATCGCGAAGGCGAGCAGATGACGGCCGACACAACGGTTTGCGAAATGCGCGGCCCCGTTCGCGCGTTGTTGACCGCGGAACGCAATGCGTTGAACTTCCTGCAACTGCTGTCGGGTGTGGCGAGCGCGACGCGCCGTTATGTCGATGCCGTTGCGCATACGCGAACGCGCATTCTCGACACGCGCAAGACCTTGCCGGGCTTGCGGCTCGCGCAGAAGTACGCGGTGCGTGTCGGCGGTGGCGCGAATCAACGGCTTGCCCTTTACGACGGCATTCTCATCAAGGAGAACCACATTGCCGCGGCCGGTGGCGTAGGCGCGGCTATGGACGCTGCACTGGCGCTGAATGCTGGTGTGTCGATCCAGATCGAAGTCGAGACGCTCGATCAGTTGGAAACCGCGCTGGCTCATCGCGCGCAATCCATTCTGCTGGACAATTTCTCGTTCGAGGCCATGCGCGAAGCGGTGCGCATTACAGCGGGGCGAGCGGTGCTGGAGGTATCGGGCGGCGTGAACTTCGATACGGTGCGGACGATTGCGGAAACCGGCGTTGATCGCGTGTCGATCGGCGCGCTGACCAAAGACGTGCGCGCAACGGATTACTCGATGCGGATCGTCTGACGCTCAAGCTAGCAATCAACAGCATTCAAGCAAAAAAGGCCATCGCCGGATTATTCGGGCGATGGCCTTTTCGTTTCAGCTCGTCTCGTTCACACGTTGCGGTTGCGCACATGCTCCGGCGAGAGCACCGTCGGCAGCGCCTTGGGCAAGGTTGCCGGCCAGTCACGGCTGAAATGCAGGCCGCGGCTTTCACGCCGCGACCGCGCGCCCTCGACGATCAACGATCCCACATCGACCAGATTGCGCAATTCGAGCAGGTCACGGCTCACCTTGAAGTTTGCGTAGTACTCATGGATCTCGTCGCGCAGCAGGGCAAGTCGGTGCTTCGCTCGCGCGAGCCGTTTGTCGGTCCGGACGATACCGACGTAATTCCACATCAGCCGGCGCAGTTCGTCCCAGTTGTGCGCGACCACGACTTCTTCGTCCGGATCGGACACGCGGCTCTCGTCCCAATCCGGCAGCGGCGCATGGACGGCGGCGCTAAAACCTTCTTCTTCGATAGCCTGCGCCGCTGAGCGTCCGATCACCAGGCACTCGAGCAGGGAATTGCTGGCAAGCCGGTTTGCGCCGTGCAGGCCCGTGCATGACGTCTCGCCAACCGCATAGAGTCCCGCCAGATCCGTGCGGCCCGCCAGATCCGTGACGACGCCACCGCAGGTGTAGTGCGCGGCCGGCACGACCGGAATCGCTTGCTTGGTGATATCGATGCCGAATTCCTGGCAGCGTGCCAGGATCGTCGGGAAGTGTTCACGCAGGAATTCAGGCGGCTGATGGCTGATGTCGAGATACACACAGTCGATGCCGCGCTTCTTGATTTCGAAGTCGATCGCACGCGCGACGATGTCGCGCGGCGCGAGTTCGGCGCGTTCGTCGTGGTTCGGCATGAAGCGCGTGCCGTCCGGCAGCTTGAGAATGCCGCCTTCGCCGCGCACGGCTTCCGAAATCAGAAAGGACTTCGCGTACGGATGGAACAGGCAGGTCGGATGGAACTGGATGAACTCCATATTCGACACGCGGCAGCCGGCCCGCCACGCCATCGCGATGCCGTCGCCCGTCGCGGTGTCGGGATTCGTGGTGTAGAGATAGACTTTCCCCGCGCCGCCGGTGGCGAGCACGGTGTGAGGTGCCTCGATCGTCACGGTGCGCCCGCTTTGCAGATCGAGCGCATACAGGCCGTGACAACGACGTCCCGGCAAGCCGAGGCGGTCGGACGTGATCAGGTCGATGGCGTAGTGATCTTCGAGCAGCGTGATGTTCGGGTGACGGCGCACCCGTTCGCTCAGCGTGGCCACCACGGCATGGCCCGTCGCATCTGCCGCATGAATGATCCGGCGATGGCTATGGCCGCCTTCGCGTGTCAGGTGGAAACCGAGCTCCGCTGCGTCGTCCTTGGTGAACGGCACGCCTTGCGCGATCAACCATTCGATCGCCGCACGCCCATGCTCGACGATAAAGCGTGTTGCCGCTTCGTCGCACAGGCCGCCGCCGGCGATCAGCGTATCGCGCACGTGATTTTCGATGCTGTCTGCCGAATCCAGAACTGCGGCGATGCCGCCTTGCGCCCAGTCGCTCGCGCCTTCGGTCATCGATCGCTTGGCGACCACTGCAACCCGCCGCGTCTCCGCCAGATTGAGCGCGACGCTCAAGCCAGCCAGACCGCTACCGACAATCGCCACATCGAATTCCATTGCCTGCATCTCCGTCTTTTCGTTTTGCGGTGACGGCGCGCCATTCGCTCGCCGCCGAAACGAGAAAGGATACGCGCCGCGACGAATGAGGGAAAGCTGGCCGAACGACATAAGACTGTTCGCGCGGGCGAATAGGCAGCAGCAATGACACAGATGCAAAAAGAAACGCGCGCCAAAAAACAAAAAAGCCTCGCACGAATGCGAGGCTTTTTTGCATGTCTTTTGCCTTCGTCAGGCAGGAGCCAAGACTTACTTGATCTTGGTTTCCTTGTACTCAACGTGCTTACGGACGACCGGATCAAACTTCTTGATCAGCATCTTTTCCGGCATGTTGCGTTTGTTCTTCGTCGTCGTGTAGAAGTGACCCGTGCCTGCGGTCGATTCCAACTTGATCTTGTCGCGTGCGCCTTTCGCCATGATTTACTCCTTACGCTTCACCGCGTGCGCGCAGATCCGCGAGCACAGCGTCGATACCGTTCTTGTCGATCAGGCGCAGGCCGGCGTTCGAAACGCGCAGACGCACCCAACGGTTTTCGCTTTCCACCCAAATGCGGCGGTTTTGCAGGTTCGGCAGGAACCGGCGCTTGGTTTTGTTGTTCGCGTGGGAAACGTTGTTGCCGCTCATCGGCGCTTTCCCAGTTACTTGGCATACGCGTGCCATGAGAGCACTCCTAATACGCTAATTCTGAGTTCGAACGCCGTGAAAGTTTCCCGAAAAGAACCGCGCTGAAATTCAGGCACGTTTCCTTTCCGGAACGCCTTGGTGGCTTCGGAACAGGGGGTTGGAAATAGGCAAACCGGAATTATAGCGGAAAAAAAGCCGCAAAATCAAACCTTATTTGCGATACCGGACACGGCGCAATCTCCGCGCGACCCTGGTTCACGTGGTGTCACGGCCAGCCGGCGCGGGCGAACGAGTAGACGCTGTCGGCGCCGATCACCAGATGATCGACCAGTTGCACGTCGATCAGGGTAAGGGCGTCGCGCAGCGTGTGCGTCAACCGGCAGTCGCTTGCGCTCGGCTGGACGGCGCCGGAAGGGTGATTATGCGCGACGATCAGACTGGCCGCATTCAGGGTCAACGCGCGCCGCACGATCTCGCGCGGATACACCGCCATGCGTGTGAGCGTGCCCTGCGCGCTTTCTTCGCAGCGTATCAGCCGATGCCTGGCGTCGAGGAAGAGCGACACGAAAACTTCCTGCGGACGCCCGCCGATCCGCAGGCGCAGGTAGTTTTCCACGGCTTCGGGCGAATTTAGCAGCGAGCGCGAGCGCAATTTGTCGACCAGCGAGCGCCGCGCCATTTCCATGATGGCGAGCAGTTGCGCTTTTTTCGCTGGGCCGATGCCGCGCAGGCCGTCGAAATCCGTGTAGGTCGCATCGAGCATCGCGCGCAGCGAGCCGAAACGGTCGAGCAACGCGCGCGCGACGCTGAAGACATCGTGGCCGGGCAGGCCCGAGCCGAGTATCAGCACGATCATCTCGGTATCCGACAGCACGCCGGGCCCCTGTTCGAGCAGCCGCTCGCGCGGCATGTCGTTTTTTAGCCATTTGCCTCGCAGGAGCGACTGGGGCGCAGGCGCGCCGCTCGTCGTTGCATGGGGCGTCCGCGGCTCGGGGGAGGCCGCTTCAGACGCTGTCTCGTCAAATAGGGTGGCGAAATCTGCCATATATAGGGTGTCCTCCGCTTCGGATTTGGGGTGCGACGGACGCAAGCCGCCGCCCGTTATGTGGCTTACAATAGGCGCTTTGCGCACGGCACCCGACGGTTTGCCACACGCGTCGACTGCGCGAGCGGCGCACGCGTGCAGCGCGCTTCGACTGAGCGAGCATTGCATGAGCATCATCGACATTTCCGAAGTGAAGCCCGGTTCACACGTGACGCTTCACTACCGGCTTTCCCTTGCCGATGGCGCCGAAGTCATCAATACGTTTAACGACAAGCCCGCCACGCTGCTGCTCGGCGCCGGCCAACTGGCGCCGCCGCTGGAAGACATTTTGCTGGGTTTGAAGGTGGGCCACCATTCGACCTTTCAGCTAGCGCCAGGTCAGGCGTTCGGTCCCCGCAATCCGGAACTGATCCAGCGCGTGTCGCTGGCCACACTGCGCGAAAACAGCATGATCGGCGAGGATTTTTCGCCGGGCGACCTGGTCGAATTCAACGCGCCAGGCGGCGGCCGCTACGCCGGCGTCCTGAAGGAAGTCGGCGAAACTTCGGCCCTGTTCGATTTCAACCACCCGCTCGCCGGCCAGGCGCTGGCGTTTGAAGTGAAAATCATCGGGATCCTGTAAAAATGAGCACCACGGACACGACTCTTGCTGAAACCGAGATCCTGTTGGCGCAGCCGCGCGGGTTCTGCGCCGGCGTCGACCGGGCGATCGAGATTGTCGAGCGCGCTATCAAACTGCATGGCTCGCCGATCTACGTGCGCCATGAAATCGTCCATAACGCGTACGTCGTCGAGGATCTGCGCAAGAAGGGTGCGATCTTCATCGAGCGGCTGGAAGAAGTGCCGGCCGGCAATACGGTCATTTTCAGTGCGCACGGCGTGTCGAAGGCTGTGCGTTCGGAAGCCGAGTCGCGCGGGCTGCGCGTGTACGACGCTACGTGTCCGCTCGTGACCAAGGTGCATATCGAAGTCGCGAAGATGCGCCAGGACGGCTTCGACATCGTCATGATCGGCCACAAGGGCCATCCTGAAGTCGAAGGCACGATGGGCCAGGCGGGCGAGGGCATGCATCTGGTGGAAGACATCGAAGACGTGCAGGCCTTGCAACTGGCCGACCCCGAGCGGATCGCCTTCGTCACGCAAACCACGCTGTCGGTCGACGACGCCGCCGAGATCATCGGCGCCCTGAAGGCCAAATACCCGTCCATCCGCGAACCGAAGAAGCAGGACATCTGCTACGCCACACAAAACCGCCAGGACGCGGTGAAGTTCATGGCGCCCCAGTGCGACGTCGTGATCGTGGTCGGCAGCCCGAATAGTTCGAACTCCAACCGGCTGCGCGAACTGGCCGAAAAGCTCGGCGTACCGGCCTATATGGTGGATTCGCCCGATCAGATCGATCCGGTCTGGGTCGAAGGCAAGCGCCGCATCGGTGTGACGGCCGGCGCCTCGGCGCCGGAGGTGCTGGCGCAGGCGGTGATTGGCCGGTTGCGTGAGCTTGGCGTGCGCAACGTACGTGCGCTGGACGGCATCGAGGAAAACATAGCGTTTCCGTTGCCACGAGGACTGGGTCTTCCAGCCTGACAATCCGCTGACCGCAGAAAGAAAAGCGCGCCGCCGGCGCGCTTTTTTTATATCCAAACTTTATCAAGCTCATGGTAAATAAAGTGCCAGATCATTAAAAAGAAGCGATTTTGGTGTTCTCTCGCACAAATTTCTTTGAAATGTGATCCGGCTTTTTATAGATTTATAAGTGATGCGTCCCCGTTTTATTAGACTTATAGCGGCCTGAACGCTTTTGGATGCACTATGCTAGTGCATACGTCTCAATATTGAAGGAAACGTAATACTTAACGCGAAGCACGGTGCAATCGGGCGTCGGGCGAATTTGCTGCAACACTTGATGCTATTGGGTGCAGCGGTGGTGCAACTGATGCACGAAAAACAATCGCAACCGGGTTGCGCCTTTGGGTGGATTTCGCTCTCAAAAGAAGGTTGCAATGCAGGAAAACCCTGCCGGTTCAACAATATTGCCCGTCGCAAAATTGGAGTTACAATGCGCGCGTTCTCAGGGCCTTAGGCCCCGAACAATAGTTTCTGGAAGGCGCAGGAGACCTACTTAATGCGAGCCAAGTTTGCTTACGCCGTGTCCATCGCGGCCGCGGTTGCGATGTTGACCGCGTGCGGCAAAAAACAGGATGGAGAGGCGGGAGCGGGTGCGTCGGCGGCAATGGCCGCGGCGGCACCGGCGAGCGAAGCGACTATCGTCAAGATCGGTCATGCGGCCCCATTGACGGGGCCCATTGCTCATCTTGGTAAAGACAATGAAAACGGCGCGCGTCTGGCGGTTGATGAAATCAACACGCAGGGTTTGACTATCGACGGCCACAAGATCCAGTTGGAACTCGACGCGCAAGACGACGCCGCGGACCCGAAAACGGGCACGGCGGTCGCCGAAAAATTCGTCGACGATCATGTCGTTGCCGTGGTCGGCCACTTGAATTCGGGCGTCTCGATTCCTGCGTCGAAGATTTATAGCGATGCAGGCATCGTGCAAATCTCGCCGTCGTCGACGAACCCGGGGTACACGCAACAAGGTTTCAAGACGACGTATCGTGTGGTCGCGACCGACGCCCAGCAGGGGCCGGCGCTGGCCAATTACGCAACTAAGGTGCTTAACGCGAAACGCATCGCGATCGTCGACGACTCGAGCGTCTACGGCAAGGGATTGGCAGACGAGTTTGCGAAAGCAGCACAGGCGAGCGGCGCAAGGATCGTTGTGCGCGAAACCACGAATGACAGGGCTACGGAGTTTCAGGCCGTCCTTAGAAAGATCAAGAGTGTTCAGCCGGACGTGATCATGTTCGGCGGCATGGACGCGACGGGCGGGCCGTTTACCAAACAGGCGGCGGCGCTCGGTATCAGGGCAAAAATCCTTGGCGGCGACGGTGTGTGTACCGACAAGGTGGGTGAGCTGGCGGGAACCGCCGTGCAAAACCTGGTCTGTTCGGAGGCAGGACTCGCGCTTTCGAAAATGGACAAGGGAGCGGACTTCGAAAAGAAGTACGTGGACCGCTTCCACACACCGGTGCAGATTTACGCGCCGTTCACGTATGACGCTGTGTACGTGATTGTCGATGCAATGAAGCGCGCTAATTCAATCGAGGCGCCCAAGGTGCTGGCTGCGATGCCGTCGACCGATTACAACGGGGTAATCGGCCACATCGCGTTCGACGACAAGGGTGATTTGAAAGAGAGCGCCATTACGCTTTACGACTTCAAGGACGGCAAGAAAGCAGTTCTCGACGTCGTGAAGATGTGATGACGGGACGTTCAGCCTGACGGCACCGAAACCACCCAACGGTGCCGTTTTTGCATCCGCCCAAGGCAAGCCCGCGACTGTCATCCAGTCGTCAAGGCGAACCGGCGGCGGATAACCCTTACCGGTCTTTTACATCAGTACCCGCAGTGCCGTTGAGATTGGCGTACCGCATCACCGCCCACCGGCTGATGAAGAACGCGAATCCAGTCGCACGGGCTAAGGAGCATTAAATGGATATTTTCATCCAGCAGGTCCTCAACGGGCTGGTGCTTGGCAGCGTTTACGCCATCATCGCACTGGGCTATACGATGGTTTACGGCATCCTGGGCATCATCAACTTCGCTCACGGCGATGTGTTGATGGTGGGCGCGATGGTTGCGCTCTCGGCCATAGGTGTGCTTCAGAACCACTTCCCCGGCCTCGGCAATGTGCCGACGCTGATCATCGCGCTGATCATCGCGGCCATTGTGTGCGCGGCGGTCGGCTACACGATCGAGCGCGTGGCCTACCGGCCGTTGCGTAAAGCGCCGCGTCTCGCGCCGCTGATCACCGCCATCGGCGTGTCGATCCTGCTGCAGACGCTGGCCATGATGATCTGGTCGCGCAACCCGCTGCCGTTCCCGCAGCTGCTGCCCACCGACCCGCTCAACGTGATCAAGGCCACCGACACGACGCCTGGCGCCGTGATCTCGATGACTGAAATCGTGATCATCGTGGTGGCGTTCCTCGTGATGGGCGGTCTGCTGCTGCTCGTGCACAAGACCAAGCTCGGCCGCGCCATGCGGGCGATCGCTGAAAACCCGGGCAACGCCTCGCTGATGGGCGTGAACCCGAACTTCGTGATCTCGGCCACCTTCATGATCGGCTCGGCGCTCGCCGCACTGGCCGGCGTGATGATCGCGTCCGAATACGGCAACGCACACTTCTACATGGGCTTCATCCCCGGCCTGAAGGCCTTTACCGCAGCGGTGCTGGGCGGGATCGGCAACCTCGGCGGCGCGATGGTGGGCGGTGTCATTCTGGGTCTGATCGAGCAGTTGGGCGCCGGCTACATCGGCAACCTCACGGGCGGTGTGTTCGGTAGTAACTATCAGGACGTGTTCGCCTTCATCGTGCTGATCATCGTGCTGGTGTTCCGTCCGTCGGGCCTGCTCGGCGAACGCGTTGCGGATCGCGCCTGATCCCTGGGAGAAAGCAAACATGACCTCAATTCAACCGATCGAGCCGTCCACGACGCTCATCCCTGAAAAGAACCTGACGAAGACGCTGACCGTCGGCATCATCACCGCGATCTTCGTGATCGCGGCGCCGATGATCATCGGCACGGCCGGCGGCAACTACTGGGTCCGCGTGCTCGACTTCGCGATGCTGTACGTGATGCTCGCGCTCGGCCTCAATGTAGTGGTCGGCTTTGCCGGCCTGCTGGACTTGGGCTACATCGCGTTCTACGCGGTCGGCGCCTATACGGCCGCGCTGCTGAGCTCGCCGCACCTGTCCTCGCAGTTCGAGTGGATCGCGCATCTCGCGCCGAATGGCCTGCACGTGCCGTTCCTGATCATCGTGCCCTGCGCGATGGCCATCGCCGCGTTCTTCGGCGTGATTCTCGGCGCCCCGACGCTGCGTCTGCGAGGCGACTATCTCGCCATCGTGACGTTGGGCTTCGGGGAAATCGTGCGGATCTTCCTGAACAACCTCGACCGTCCGGTGAACATCACCAACGGCCCGAAGGGCATTACCGCGATCGACCCGGTGCATGTCGGCGACTTCAGTCTTGCGCAGACCCACTCGCTGTTCGGCTTCCAGTTCCCGTCGGTGTACTCGTATTACTACCTGTTCGTGCTGGCCGCGCTGCTGGTGATCTGGGTGTGTACGCGTTTGCAGCACTCGCGTATCGGGCGTGCATGGGCCGCGATCCGCGAGGACGAAATCGCCGCCAAGGCGATGGGCATCAACACCCGTAACGTGAAGCTGCTGGCGTTTGCGATGGGCGCGTCGTTCGGCGGCCTGTCGGGCGCGATGTTCGGCGCGTTCCAGGGCTTCGTGTCGCCGGAATCGTTCACGCTGCCGGAGTCGATCGTCGTGCTGGCGTGCGTGGTGCTGGGCGGCATGGGCCACATTCCGGGCGTGATTCTCGGCGCGGTGCTGCTTGCGGTGCTGCCGGAATTCCTGCGCTCGACGATGGGTCCGTTGCAGAACATGGTCTTCGGCCATGAGATCGTCGATACGGAAGTGATCCGTCAGCTGGTCTACGCACTCGCGATGGTGCTGATCATGCTGTACCGCTCGGAAGGCTTGTGGCCGTCGCCCAAGCACGAAGACAAGATCGCGAAACTGTCGAAGCGTGGCGGCAAGAAGCCGGTACGCGCGTAAAGCACCGAGGGAGAAAAAGATGAGCGACAACATTCGACTGTCGGTGAAAGGCGTCAACAAACGCTTCGGCGGTTTGCAGGCACTGTCCGATGTCGGGCTTGAGATCAAGGAAGGCACGATCTACGGTCTGATCGGCCCGAACGGCGCCGGCAAGACGACGTTCTTCAACGTGATCACGGGTTTGTACACGCCGGATTCGGGCGACTTCAAGCTGGACGGCGAGAACTACACGCCGACCGCGGTATATCAGGTGGCGAAGGCGGGCATCGCGCGCACATTCCAGAACATCCGTCTGTTCGGCGGTATGACGGCGCTGGAAAACGTGATGGTTGGACGTCATGTGCGCACGAAACACGGCCTGATCGGCGCGGTGTTCCAGACGCCGGCCGAGCGCAAGGAAGAGCGTGAGATCAAGGAACGCGCGATCGAACTGCTGGAGTACGTCGGCATTGCGCAGTACGCGGACTATACGTCGCGCAACCTGTCGTACGGTCACCAGCGGCGTCTGGAGATCGCCCGCGCGTTGGCAACGGATCCGAAGCTGCTCGCGCTGGACGAACCGGCGGCCGGCATGAACGCGACGGAAAAGGTCGAGCTGACCAAGCTGCTCGACAAGATCCGCGCGGACGGCAAGACGATCCTGCTGATCGAACACGACGTGAAACTGGTGATGGGTCTGTGCAACCAGATGACGGTGCTCGACTACGGCAAGGTGATTGCACAAGGTCTGCCGCACGACGTGCAGAAGGATCCGAAAGTGATCGAAGCTTATCTGGGTGCGGGGGTCCACTAATGGCAACGGCAATGTTGAAAATCAAGGGCCTGCAGGTCAATTACGGCGGCATCCAGGCAGTCAAGGGGATCGACCTCGAGGTCGCGCAGGGAGAGCTGGTCACGCTGATCGGCGCGAACGGCGCGGGCAAGACCACGACGATGAAGGCGATCACGGGTTTGAAGCCGTATTCGATCGGCGACATCGAGTACATGGGCGAGTCGATCAAGGGCGTGCCGCCGCATCTGCTGCTCAAGCGGGGTCTCGCGATGGTGCCGGAAGGCCGCGGCATTTTCGCGCGCATGTCGATCGTCGAGAACATGCAGATGGGTGCTTATCTGCGTACCGACACCGAGGGCATCAAGGCGGACGTCGATCGCATGTTCGGCTTTTTCCCGCGTCTGAAGGAACGTGCGACGCAATACGCGGGCACGCTCTCGGGCGGCGAACAGCAGATGCTGGCGATGGCGCGCGCGATCATCTCGCGTCCCAAGCTGTTGCTGCTGGACGAACCGTCGATGGGTCTGTCGCCGATCATGGTCGAGAAGATCTTCGAAGTGGTGCGGGCGATCTCGGCTGAAGGCATGACCGTGCTGCTGGTCGAGCAGAACGCGCGTCTGGCGCTGCAGGCGGCGAATCGCGGCTACGTGATGGACTCGGGTCTGGTCACGATGTCGGGCGACGCGAAGCAGATGCTGGATGATCCGAAGGTGCGGGCGGCTTATCTGGGTGAATAAGTTGGGCGAATAAGCCCGCTTGGTTGGCTCCGTACGAAAAAGGCCGCATGCGCTTAGAAACGCATGCGGCCTTTGTCTATTCGACGTGACGCTTTAAACAGCGGGCACCGGGTCCGCCAATTCACCGAGACGCTTGCCGAGACTGACCACCGCATCGGCGCGATAACCGAGCGCCTCGTAAAACGCACGGACGTCGGCCTTCGCGGACAGCACCTGCAGATTCAGCTTCGGGCAGCCACGCTCCGTCAGTGCTTTTTCGACATGCGCGACGAGACGCGTGCCGATCCCATGACGACGCAGCGACTCATCCACCGCGAGCGAATACAGCCAGCCGCGGTGGCCGTCGTAGCCGCCCATCACCGTGCCGGCGATCCGCTCGCCGAGCACCGCGACAAAGAACAGTTCCGGCTGCGTCGCCAGCTTGTTGGCGATCGACAGATGCGGATTGCGCTGCGGCCTCGTCACGTCCCGGTACTCGGGGAAGGCCTCCTGCCACAGTGCGATTACAGCATCGGTGTCGCTCGCTTCGAAGCGGCGGATCGATAGCGTTGCGCTCGTCGTCATACGCGCGGTCCTGTTCGCTTACAGCGTGTCGAGGATCGAACGCAGCATTGCCATCATCTGGTCGATTTCTTCGTTCGTCACGTTCAGCGCCGGCATGAAGCGCAGCAGGTTCGGACGCGCCGCGTTCAGCAACAGGCCGTCGGGCTGCATGTCGCGCGCCTTTTCGACGATCTGGTTGCCGATATCCTTGCCGAGCAGCAGCGCGCGCAGCAGGCCTTCACCGCGCTCGCCCTTGAAGCCGCGCTCTTCCGACAACTCCAGCAGCTTCGCGCGCAGATACTCGCCGCGCGCCCGCACGCCTTCGAGGAAACCCGGCGCCGTGAGTTGCGAGATCACCGAGTAGCCGACCGCGGTCATCAGCGGATTGCCGTTGTAGGTGCCGCCCTGATCGCCCGCTTCGAACACGGCGATCTCCGCTTTCGCGAGCAGCGCCGCGAGCGGTACGCCACCGCCGATGCCCTTGCCGAGCGTCATGATGTCCGGCTCGATGCCCGACAGTTCGTACGCGAACAACGTGCCGGCACGGCCGCAGCCGCTTTGCACTTCGTCGACGATCAGCAGCAAATTGTGCTTTCTGGTCAGCTCACGCAGTTGCTGCATGAACTCGCGCGTGGCGGGAATCACGCCGCCTTCGCCCTGGATCGGTTCGAGCATCACGGCGACGGTCTTCGCGTTGATGAGCTTTTCCACCGACGCGATGTCGTTCAAATCCGCCTTCGGGAAGCCCGGCACTTGCGGTGCGTAGATCGTGTCCCAGCCCGGCTTGCCGCTCGCCGACATGGTGGCGAGGGTGCGCCCGTGGAAGCTGTGATCGAACGTGATGATCTCGAACGCGCCGTCCTTGAACTTCTTGCCCCACTTGCGCGCGAGCTTGATCGCGCCTTCGTTGGCTTCGGCCCCGCTGTTCGCGAAGAACACCTTGTCGAAGCAGCTGTGTTGCGTGAGCAGGCCGGCGAGTTGCGCCATCGGCTGGTTGTAGAAGGCCGGCGACGGGTTGATCAGCAATTGCGCCTGTTTGTTCAGCGCTTCGATCATGCCGTCGTTGCAATGGCCGAGGCTGTTGACCGCCCAGCCCTGGATGAAGTCCAGATATCGCTTGCCGTTATTGTCATAGAGCCACGAGCCTTTGCCGTGCGTGAAAACGATTTCGGGCCGGTTCGTGATGTACATCAGCGACTCGATCGGATACTCATTGAAATTCATGACGGCAGGCTCCAGACAGCGGGGGTGAAGGGTGGATGAAGATTGGCCAACTACAGGACAGGGACCGGAAAAACAGAAAAGCCACGGCATGCCGTGGCTTTCATGATTCGAACAGCGTGCGCCTTTGTGTGGCGCGAATCCGTGACGAAGCCAGCGGCGTCCCTAGGGAAGCGGCGAGCGGCGACGTCGAAGTTCGGAGTGGATGCGGTTCATGCGCGAAAGAATACGACAAGGAAAGCGCCGGTGTAAACCATGAATTTGCGTTGGACGGATATTTTTGTCCGCAGCGTAAGTTCGTGCGCTTGCCGAGTATGAGATGTCCGGCTGACTAAAATGTGACGGCGGTCGTTTAAACCGCTTGTCCGGCGGGTAGTGCAGGTCACGAAGAATGGCCGCCGGAAATGCAAATGGGCGCTCAACTGAGCGCCCATTCTGAATCAGGAAGCCGGGGGTCCGCCCATCCGAAGATAGCTGCCGACGCTGATCCCGACTTATCGCCAACAATTCTAAAATCCAGGGAGGCCCACGTCAATGGACCACCTCACAGACCAGGAAATTTCAGCGGTTGCAACGCTGCTTTCCGGAGAACGCCTGAGTACTTTTCACGCGATGGCGGGCACGACTCGCGCGGCCGTTGCACTTCATCAACAGATGCTGCAACTCGCCGGATCGTTGATGAGCGTGACGGCGGTCGTCGAAATAGCGCTGCGCAATGCGGTGTGCGATCGGCTGAGCGATTACTTTGGCGTAGACGGCTGGTTGCGTCGCCCACCCGCGTCGTTCGTTTGGAAAGTTGAGGAGCGGAGCAAGATAGAAGCGGCGGTGCGCGGAGCGCAACGCGCGGCGTATGCCAAGCTAACGCTTTCTGAGAAGCTCGCGCTCGATCAAACCGCGTTCCGTCGCGGCGTGCCAGTGGGCCTGGACTATGAGCATCGGGTCGACGCGCGGCAAAAAGCGATCGCCGTTCGAAGTGGCCAAGTGATTAGTCAACTCACGCTGTACTTCTGGAAGCGCCTCTTTTCCCGCGACTACGAACAGACACTCTGGAAACCGGCGCTAAAGCGCATTTTCCCGGAAAAGCGGATCGACAGGTCCGCGGTTGCCGTTCAGCGTGAGCGCATTTACCAGACACGCAATCGCGTTGCACACCATGAACCTGTGTATGGTTACAGGCTGTTCGATACATTGAACGCGGTGGATTTTCTGGCTTCGAATCTGGGCGCGGCTGGCAGCGATGGCTGCACCGCATTGCATAAAATGCTGCAGTCCGAACATGCCGCGCTTGAGAATCAGGCGCACGTGCTTCAGCGCAGAATTGAGACTTGCGCCGGAGCGAATCATCAATGCACGAAGCGCGGCCATCTGCCTTGCCGCGCTTCCAGAAGTGCGCATGGCGAGCATCGACGGGTCCACGACGACGCCTTTCCCATCAAACCGCGTTCGCCAGATCCGCTGCGCTCGTGAACGAATCCGCGTAGAACTCGTCTTCCGGCAGACCGTGATGCTGCGTGAAATCGCGCTGCGCCGACTCGACCATCACCGGCGCGCCGCACGCATACACCTGATACGCCGACAGATCCGGCAAGTCCTCGATCACCGCGCGATGCACGAAGCCGACGCGGCCCGTCCATGCGTCGCCCGCGTCCGGCTCCGACAGCACCGGCACGAACTTGAAATTCGGAATCTCGCGCGCCCATTGTTCGGCCAGTTCGAGCAGATACAGATCCTTCTTGCGGCGTGCGCCCCAGTAGAGCGTCATTGGCCGGTTCAGGTTCTTGAACACCGCGTGTTCGACGATCGCCTTCAGCGGCGCGAAGCCCGTACCCGATGCAAGCAGCACGATCGGCTTATCCGAATCTTCGCGCAGGAAGAACGTGCCGAGCGGCGCCTCGAAGCGCAGGATGTCACGCTCCTTCATGGTGTTGAACACGTGATCGGTGAAGGCGCCACCGGGCATGTGACGGATGTGCAATTCGACCGGGCCTTCCGTGTGCGGCGCGTTCGCCATCGAATAGCTGCGGCGCTTGCCGTCTTTCAGAATGAATTCCAGGTACTGGCCGGCGAGATATTGCAGACGCTCGTTGGCGGGCAATTGCAGCTTCAGCACGATGACGTCGTCGGCCTTGCGTTCGATCGCGTTCACGCGGCACGGCAGTTTCTTGACCTGCACGTCGCCGACGCCGGCCACTTCGCGGATATCCACTTCGAGATCGGTGCAGGCGGTCGCGCAGCAGAAGAGCGCCATGCCGCGCGTCTTTTCGTCGTTCGACAAAGCCGACGACGAATGCGCACGCTGCTCGATTTCCCCGCTGACCACCGTGCCCTTGCACGAGCCGCAGGCGCCGTTCTTGCAGCCGTACGGCAGGCCGATGCCCTGGCGCAAGGCGGCGCTCAGCACCGGTTCGTCCTGTTCTACCTGAAACTGCCGGCCGCTTTGCCGGAGCGTGACGTTAAATGCCATAAAGTATTCGAAATCGAAAAGTCGGTAATCGTTATCGGACCTGCCGTATCAACCACGCGGTGCCTTCCGCGCATGACGGCTACAATGCGTCCACCATGAAAGCGACACGAAACTTCCGCCGGCCGCGCGTGTTGATCGTAGGTTGCGGCGATGTCGGCATGCGCTGCGTGCCCTTGCTGCGGCCGCGCGCGCATGTCTTCGCGCTGACCAGCCATGCCGGGCGCTGCGCCGAATTGCGCGCGGCGGGCGTCACGCCGCTGGTCGGCGATCTCGATGTGCGCCGCAGCCTGAAACGGCTCGCGGGCCTCGCGCCGACGGTGCTGCATCTCGCTCCACCGCAGAAAACCGGCGACGACGACCGCCGAACCCGCGCCTTGCTCGCTACGCTGGGCGCGCGCCGCGCTTCAACGCGGGCCGCCGTGGCGCCTGCAGTCTCGCCGGCAGGGCGGTTGCGCCACCTTCGTGCCTCGTGGGCGGAATCTGGAACAGCCGATATTGTACCCGACGGGGTGCGCCGGACCGCCCGTTCGCGCGCGCCCGTGCGCCTCGTGTACGCGAGCACGACGGGCGTCTATGGCGACTGCGGCGGCGCGTGGATCGACGAGACGCGCGCAACGCAAGCAGCCAATGCGCGCGCCAGGCGCCGTGTCTCGGCCGAACGGCAATTGCGGCGCGCGACCGCGCGCGGCAGCGTCGCGGCCAGTATCGCGCGGATTCCCGGCATTTACGCGGGCAACCGTCTGCCGCTTGCGCGGCTCGACAAGCGCACGCCGGCCTTGATCGATGCCGACGACGTCTACACCAACCACATTCATGCCGACGACCTGGCCGCGATCCTTGTGCGCCTTGCCACGCACGGGCGGCCGGGACGCGTGGTCCATGCGTCCGACGATTCGTCGCTGAAAATGGGTGAGTACTTCGACGAGGTCGCCGACGCGTTCGGCCTCCCGCGTGCGCCACGCATTACGCGGGCCGAAGCGGAGTTGCAGATCGCCCCGACCTTGCTGTCGTTCATGCGTGAGTCGAGGCGGCTCGTGAACCGGCGGCTCAAAGAGGAATTGCGCGTGCGCTTGCGGTATCCGAGCGTCGAAGGTTTTTTGCGTGAAGGCGTGAAAAGGTAGGCGGAAGGGTCACGCTTGAACCCTTCCCACGCAGCGCAAAACCCAAGTCCAAAAGCGCGGCAAAAAGCCAACGCCCCGAGCATCGCCCGGACAATCCCACCCGCGCCGCGCTCCACTGCATCAGCGCCACGCGGCCTCGCGAGACCTACGTCAGCGCGGGCAATGCTTCCAGCAGCAGGAAGCACAGCATTGCGCCGATCAACGCGCCGATCAGGTTCGGATGATATTTGTGCCGCAGCCGCATCACGACCAGCAATCCGCCGATCAGGACCACGCTCAAGCACACAAAAGCAATCATCACGGACCAGATCTGGAAACCGTGGTGGATGACCATGGCGCCCCTCCTTGAACTCTTTGTAGTCTTTGTTTAAACGAGTATAGGGCGAGGTGTAAGGAAGATCATGCTGCGACGCAGCGCTCGAGCGAGGCGCCGCCCGGGCTATGTGCGCGGCCGCTCATGCGGTTTCCTGCTGCATCAAGGCCTTAAAGGGGCGCTACCGGTTTACCCGCTCCGTAAAGATCCGAGGTCGGTTTCGTCAAGCCATTGCCACGCGCCTGACGCAAGCGTTCCGGGCAAGGCGAGTCCGCCGATCCGCTCGCGATGCAGCGTTTCGCAGCGGTTGCCGGCTGCCGCGATCATCCGCTTGACCTGGTGATACTTGCCTTCCATCACGGTGAGCGCGAGTGAGTGATCGCCGCGCGCCTGTGCGTCGACTGCGGCTATCGGTTTGGGCTCGCCGTGCAGCAGCACGCCATCGCGCAGTGCGCCCAATTGCGCGTCGTCGATCGGATGGCGTGTGGTCGCGACATACACCTTCGGCACTTTGCGTTTCGGCGACGTGAACAGGTGGACGAACTTGCCGTCGTCGGAGAGCAGCAGCAGGCCGGTCGTGTCCTGGTCGAGCCGGCCCACGCACTGCACGCCGCGCTCGGCGAACTGCGGCGGCAACAGGCTGAATACGCTCAGGTGATGCTGCGGATCGCGCGAACACTCATAGCCCGCGGGCTTGTTCAGCAGCAGATAGGCATGCTCGCGATACGGCCAGACGACGCCGTCCACAGTGAAGGAGAAGGTGGTGTCGGCGGTGGGGAAATCGGCGTCGGCATCGGTGCAGACTGCGCCGCCGATGCTCACGCGCGCGTCGGCGATCAACGCGCGGCATTGACGGCGCGAGCCGAAACCTTGAGTGAAGAGAATGCTTTCGAGATTCATGGCGAGCGAAGAATAACACCGCAAGAAGCGGAGCGCCCCGCGTCGCGAGTCGGACCACGATGAACTTTTCATGTCCCGTCGCAGGAGTTCGTCGATGCACGCTACATCCTCCACGTTATCTGCACACCGACTGCCGGCCGCCTTTCAGCGACTCGCGTGGTCGAACCTGGTCGCGCAATCCGCCGAGCAGATCAGCCTCGCCGCCGCGCCGCTCGTCGCGGTCTTCGCACTCGGCGCCGACGCGCGCGACACGGGTCTGTTGCAGACCGCGCAGACGCTGCCGTTCCTGTTGCTGTCGATCCCGCTCGGCGTCTGGGCCGACCGCCGTTCACGCCGCACGTTGATGACGCTCGCCGAAAGCGTGCGCGTCATCGCCATGCTGTGCGTGCTGCTGCTCGTGATGACACATGCGTTGAGCCTGCCGCTGCTCGCCGCGCTCGGCTTCATTGCCGCGACCGGCACGGTGGCCTACAACGTCGCGGCGCCTTCGCTGGTGCCCGCGCTCGTGCCGCGCGAAGCGTACGCCAGCGCGAACAGCCGACTGGAACTCGCGCGCAGCGTCGCGTATTCCGCGGGGCCGGCGCTCGGCGGGTTGCTGGTCGGCTGGATCGGCGCGGGTTGGGCGTATGGCTGTGCGGCCGCGCTGTCGGCGTTGGCCGTCGCGTTGCTGGCGGGCTTGCGCGAACCGGCGCGCACTGCAGTGCCGCAACGTCACTTCATGCTGGAACTGCGCGACGGTACGCGTTTCGTGCTGCGCGATGCGCTGCTGCGTCCCATGCTCGCGACCGCGGTGTTTTTCAATCTTGGCTTCTTCGTGCTGCAAGCGGTGTATGTGCCGTACGCGGTGCATCGGCTGGGTCTGAGCGCGTCGGCGATCGGAGTGACGCTCGGCGCCTACGGTGTCGGCATGGTGTGCGGCGCGCTCGCCGCGCCCGCCATCGCGCGACGCCTCGTCTTCGGCCGCGTGTTGATCATCGGACCGTCGTGCGGATTGCTCGCATCGCTCGTGATGGTGGCGACGCTCGCCGCGCCGTCGTTCTGGCTGGCGATGCTGAGCTTCTTCCTGCTCGGCGCCGGACCGATTCTGTGGGTGGTCGGCTCGACCACGCTGCGCCAGGCCATCACGCCCGAACGGATGATGGGCCGCGTCTCCGCGCTCAACAGCACGGCCACCTACGGCGCGCGGCCGCTCGGCGCATTGCTCGGCGCGGCGATCAGCGCGCGGTGGGGCATGGACGCGTGTCTGGTCGCGGCGGCGGCCGCCTTCCTCGTGCAGGCGTTGATCATCGTGATGTCGCCGGCGGCACGGCTGGCTGGCATTCCTGAGCAAAGCGCTGCGGCTTGCTGAAAACAGATTTTCAAGAAGCCGGGTCGGCGTGCGATGGAGATGCGTCGGTTGAGCGCTGGTCGTCGGTGAAAACCCTCGAAAATGAAAATGAATTTTTTTCTGAGAGATTTCCGTGTAAATATACTTTCATTCATTTTCATTACGCCCCGGGCACCGCGCCCTCGCTCGCATGATTCATCAACCGCCCGTTGCTTCCAGTCCCGCCGAGCAGGCCATCGCCGCGCGTATCGCCGCGGCCATGCCGACCCTCACACCGATTCATCGGCGCATGGGCGACTACGTGCTGGCCAATCTGTTTCGCGCGGCGACCATGCGAATCGACGAATTGGCCAGCGTGGTCGACGCCTCGGTGGCGACGGCGAATCGCTTCGCCCGCGCGCTCGGTTTCGACGGCTACCCGCAGTTTCGTGAAGCGCTGGTGCGCGGCTTCGAAGCGACGCTTGCGCCGGTCGAGCGCTTGCGCAGTGCGCAGGAGTCGCTCGCAGCCGGCGACGATGTGGTGGACGCATCGCTCGAACAGGCCGCCAACAATCTGCACGCCACTCGCACGGCGATCGACAGCGCCGCGGCCGAAGCCGCCGTCGAAGCGATCATCGCCGCGCGCCGCGTGTTCGTGCTCGGCTACGGCGCCAGCGCGTTTCTCGCAGGACTCATGGAACACGGCCTGATGCCGTATCACGACAACGTGCAGTCGCTCGCGCTGATGGGCGGACCGTCGCACGCCGGGCGGCGTCTGGTCGCTTCCAACGAGCACGATCTGCTCATCGGCATCGCCTTTCCACGTTACGTCGAAGACACCATCGAACTCGCGCGACGCGCGGCAGGCCGTGGCGCTCGCGTGCTCGCGCTCACCGACAGCCCGCGCTCGCCGCTCGCGCAATTCGCCGATCTTTCGCTCTACATCCGCGCGGACCGGCGGCTCGCGGCGAATGCCGATTCGGCCGTGCTCGCGGTGATCGAAGCGCTGTGCGACGCGGTGGCGTATCGGGCCAAACGCTCGGTGAAGGCCGCCGCCGAAGTCAGCGAATTCGTGTTGCCGTGGCTCGTGGACCCGCGGGCCGAAGCGGCCGGCACGAACGAGCGGCCCGCGCGCAGCGCGACCCGAACCACCCGAAAACCTCGCACTACGAAAACCAAACGATGAACTCCAACGCAGTGATTGCCATTCATGGCGGGGCAGGGACGATCCTGCGCACGTCGATGTCGGCCAGCGCCGAAGCCGAATACCACGCCGCCTTGCATGCGGTGCTGAGCGCCGGGCAACGTGTGCTCGCCGACGGCGGCAGCGCCCTCGACGCCGTGAGCGAAGCCGTGCGCCTGCTCGAAGATTGTCCGCTTTTCAACGCGGGCCACGGCGCGGTCTACACGGCGGCCGGCACGCACGAACTCGACGCGGCGATCATGGACGGCAGCACGCTCGAAGCCGGCGCGATCTGTTGTGTGAAGCGCGTGCGCAATCCGATTCTGGCGGCGCGCCGCGTGCTCGAACGCAGCGAGCATGTGTTATTCACCGGCGAAGGCGCGGAAGCGTTCGCCGCCGCGCAAGGACTCGAATTCGCCGAGCCGGCGTATTTCCATACCGAAGCGCGCCATCGTCAATGGCTGATCGCGCGCGGTCAGCAGCGGGCCATGCTCGATCACGATGGAGCGACGCTCTCCGCCGCGCCGTCTCCGAGTGACGACGACCCGGTGCCGCACGAACCGATCGATCCGAACCGCAAGTTCGGCACCGTCGGCGCGGTCGCGCTCGATCAACACGGCCATGTGGCGGCGGCGACCTCGACCGGCGGCGTCACCAACAAGCAGGTTGGCCGGGTCGGCGATACGCCGCTGATCGGCGCGGGCTGCTATGCGGACGACGCGACCTGCGCGGTCTCGACCACCGGCTCAGGCGAAATGTTCATGCGCATGGTCGCGGCCTACGACGTCGCGGCGCAAATGGCTTACCGCAATGTGTCGCTGCAGGAAGCGGCCGACGACGTGGTGATGAACCGCTTGCCGAAGATCGGCGGACGCGGTGGCCTGATCGCGGTCGACGCGCGCGGCAACGTCACGCTGCCTTTCAATACCGAAGGCATGTATCGCGGCTTTGCGCGGCTCGGCGAAGCGCCGGTGACGGCGATTTACCGCTAGTCCGTCTGCCGCCAGTCGCCTGAACCCTTGCCTGAATTTTCGCTAGCAGCGTTCGAATCCAAAGGAACCACCGTGCCGACTTCATCGCACACTGCCCGCCCGCTTATCGAAACCTTGCCGCCGCAACGCGTGCTCGCGGTCGACGATCTGTCGGTCGCCTTCCGCAGCGGCGACACCACGTTCAACGCGGTGCGCCATCTCTCGCTGACGGTCGAGCGCGGCGAGACGCTGGCGATCGTCGGCGAATCGGGTTCGGGCAAATCGGTGACCTCGCTCGCGTTGATGCGGCTGATCGAGCACGGCGGTGGGCGCCTTGCCGGCGGCAGCATCGCTTTTCGGCGCCGCGACGGCAGCGTGCTCGACCTCGCGAAAGCGTCGTCCGGCACGATGCGTTCGATTCGCGGCGCCGACATCGCGATGATCTTTCAGGAGCCGATGACCTCGCTCAACCCGGTCTTCACGGTGGGCGATCAGATCAGCGAGGCGATTGCCTTGCATCAGGGCAAGAGCCGCTCCGCCGCGCACGCTGAGACGCTGCGCCTGCTCGAACTCGTGCGCATTCCGGAGGCGCGGCGCGTGGCGGCGCGTTTCCCGCATCAACTGTCGGGCGGCATGCGCCAGCGCGTGATGATCGCGATGGCGCTGTCGTGCAAACCCGCCTTGCTGATCGCCGACGAGCCGACCACCGCACTCGACGTGACGATCCAGGCGCAGATCCTGCAATTGATTCGCGGCTTGCAGGACGAGATGAACATGGGCGTGATCTTCATCACGCACGACATGGGCGTGGTCGCCGAAGTGGCGGACCGCGTGCTGGTGATGTATCGCGGCGAGAAGGTGGAAGAGGGCGCGTCCGACGCGTTGTTCGCCGCGCCGTCGCATCCTTATACGAAGGCGCTGCTCGCCGCGGTGCCGCGTCTCGGCGCGATGCAAGGCACCGATCAGCCGGCCAAGTTTCCGATCCTGACCGTCGAGCAGGCGAGCTTGAGCGGCACCGACCAGGCCGTGCGTCCCGCTGCCGCCGTCGCCGAAGAAACGCAGCCGCTGGTGCAGGAAACCACGCCGCCGATTCTGCGAGTCCGCGATCTGGTCACGCGCTTTCCGGTGAAGAGCGGACTGTTCGGCCGCTTGACGGGCCGCGTGCATGCGGTGGAAAAAGTCAGCTTCGATTTGCGGCCCGGCGAAACGCTCGCGCTGGTCGGCGAATCGGGTTGCGGCAAATCGACCACGGGGCGCTCGCTGCTGCGTCTCGTCGAAAGTCAAAGCGGGTCGATCGAGTTCAACGGCAAGGAAATCAGCTCGCTGACGGGCCCCGCGTTACAGGCGCTGCGCCGCGATATCCAGTTTATTTTCCAGGATCCGTTCGCCTCGCTGAATCCGCGTCTGACGGTCGGCTTCTCGATCATGGAGCCGCTGCTTGTGCATGGCGTCGCGCAGGGCGCAGAAGCGCAAGCGCGCGTGGCATGGCTGCTCGAAAAAGTCGGCTTGCCGCCCGAAGCCGCGCGGCGCTATCCGCACGAATTCTCCGGCGGTCAGCGGCAACGCATCGCGATCGCGCGGGCGCTGGCGCTGAACCCCAAAGTCGTGATCGCCGACGAATCCGTCTCGGCACTCGACGTCTCGGTGCAAGCGCAGATCGTCAACCTGATGCTCGATCTGCAGCGTGAACTCGGTGTCGCGTATCTGTTCATTTCGCACGACATGGCGGTGGTCGAACGCGTCAGTCATCGCGTCGCGGTGATGTATCTCGGGCAGATCGTCGAAATCGGCCCACGCCGCGCGGTGTTCGAAGCGCCGCAGCATTCGTACACGCGCAAGCTAATGGGCGCGGTGCCCGTCGCCGATCCGGCGCGCCGTCACGCCAAACGCATGCTCGCCGCCGACGAGATTCCCAGCCCGATCCGCGCGCTGCACGATGAACCGGTCGTGGCGCCGCTCGTTGCCGTCGGACCGGATCATTTCGTCGCCCAGCATCGCGTGGGCGGCGCGTACTAAAAACCCGTACTAAAAACCTAAAGCAACACGCTTCTTCTCGCAGCATCACAACCTGTTTTCATTTCGCAGCCTGGAGCCAACCTCATGAACCTGCTGGTCCCGTCTTCTCCGTTTCGTTTGCGCGCGCTGGTCAGCGGCGGCGCGGTGGTGTTCGCGATGCTCGCGGGCAATGCGGCGCACGCCGATACCACGGCCGTGATGGCCGTCGCCTCGACCTTCACCACGCTCGATCCGTACGATGCCAACGACACGCTTTCGCAAGCCGTCGCCAAGTCGTTCTATCAAGGACTGTTCGGGTTCGACAAGGACATGAAGCTGGTCAACGTGCTGGCCGATAGCTACGAAGCCAGCCCGGACGCGAAGGTCTACACGTTCAAGCTGCGCCACGGCGTGAAGTTCCAGGACGGCACTGACTTCAACGCGGCCGCAGTGAAGGCGAACTTCGACCGCGTCACGGATCCGGCGAACAAGCTCAAGCGTTACAACATGTTCAACCGTATCGAGAAAACCGAGGTGGTCGATCCGTACACGGTGAAGATCACGCTGAAGGCGCCGTTCTCGGCGTTTGTCAATGTGCTGGCGCATCCTTCGGCGGTGATGATTTCGCCGGACGCGCTGAAGAAGTACGGCAAGGACATCGCGTTCCATCCGGTCGGCACGGGTCCGTTCGAACTGGTGAAATGGGATCCGGCGGGCGATCTGACGGTAAAGAAGTTCGCCGGTTACTGGAAGAAGGGTTACCCGAAAGTCGACGCGATCGACTGGAAGCCGGTGGTCGACAACAACACGCGCGCTGCGCTGATGCGCACCGGCGAAGCGGACTTCGCGTTCCAGGTGCCGTTCGAACAGGCCGCGCAATTGCAGTCGAGCCCGAAGGTGGATCTGATCGCGTCGCCGTCGATCATTCAGCGCTATATCAGCCTGAACGTGAACCAGAAGCCGTTCGACAATCCGAAGGTGCGTGAAGCGCTGAACTACGCGGTCAACAAGGACGCGCTCACCAAGGTCGTGTTCGCCGGTTACGCGACGCCGGCCGACGGCGTGGTGCCGCAAGGCGTCGACTATGCGGTCAAGCAGGGTCCGTGGCCGTACGATCCGGCCAAGGCGCGCGCGTTGCTGAAGGAAGCGGGTTATCCGAACGGTTTCGAAACCACGCTGTGGTCCGCGTATAACTACTCGACCGCGCAGAAGGTGATCCAGTTCGTGCAGCAGCAACTCGCGCAAGTGGGCATCAAGGCGCAGGTCGAAGCGCTCGAGGCGGGTCAACGTGTCGCCAAGGTGGAAAGCGCGCAGGATGCGGCGACGGCGCCGGTCCGTATGTACTACTCGGGCTGGTCGTCGTCGACGGGTGAAGCGGATTGGGCGATCACGCCGCTGCTCGCGTCGGTTTCGTTCCCACCGAAGATGGTCAACACCGCGTACTACAAGAACGACACCGTCGACAGCGATCTGAAGCAGGCGCTCGAAACCACCGACCGCACGAAGAAAGCCGAACTCTACACCGACGCGCAAAAACGCATCTGGACCGACGCGCCGTGGATTTTCCTCGTCAAGGAAAAGGTCGTGTACGCGCGCAGCAAGCGTCTGTCGGGAGCTTATGTGGCGCCGGACGGTTCGTTCAATTTCGACGAGATCGCGATCAAGTGATGAGCTGAGCGTGCGCGCCGGCGTGCCGTTCGTTAGCACGCCGCGCCGCGCGGTCGCCGTGCAGAAGCACAAGATCTTTCGTTGCCCGCATCATTGCCGGATTGGATGTCATGCTGAACTTCCTCGTCAAACGTCTCTTTGGCCTGCTGCCGACGCTCTTCATCGTCGCCGTGCTGGTGTTCCTGTTCGTGCATCTGTTGCCGGGCGATCCGGCGCGGCTCGCCGCCGGTCCCGATGCGGACGAGGCGACAGTCGCGCTGGTGCGTGCCGACCTCGGTCTGAACAAGCCGATGCCGCAGCAGTTCGCCAGCTTCTTCGTGAAGATCGCGCACGGCGACTTCGGCATCTCGACGCGCAGCAAGCGCCCGGTCAGCCAGGAAATCGGCGAGCGCTTCATGCCGACGCTGCTGCTCACGCTCGCCAGCATGGTGTGGGCGGTGGTGCTGGGCATGGGTATCGGCATCGTCTCGGCCGTGTGGCGCAACCGCTGGCCCGACCGGCTCGGTATGACGCTCGCGGTGTCGGGCATTTCGTTTCCCGCGTTCGCGCTCGGCATGCTGCTGATGGAGATTTTTTCGGTGCAGCTCGGCTGGCTGCCGATTGTCGGCGACGGTTCGTGGCAGAGCTACGTGTTGCCGTCGCTCACGCTCGGCGCGGCCGTCGCGGCGGTGATGGCGCGCTTCACGCGTGCTTCGTTCGTCGAAGTGATGAACGAAGATTTCGTGCGGACCGCGCGCGCCAAGGGCGTGCCCGAGCGTCTCGTGATCGTCAAACACTGCCTGCGCAACGCGATGATTCCCGTCATCACGATGATGGGTCTGCAATTCGGCTTTCTGCTGGGTGGTTCGATCGTGGTCGAAGTGGTGTTCAACTGGCCGGGCCTCGGGCGCCTGCTGGTGGATGCCGTATCGATGCGCGACTACCCGGTGATTCAGGCTGAAGTGCTGTTGTTCTCGCTGGAATTCATCATCATCAATCTGGTCGTGGACGTGCTGTACGCCGTGATCAACCCGACCATCCGTTTCAAGTGAGGCCCGCATGAGCACGACCGCCACCGAGCCGACCACGGCGCAAGCCGCCAAAGCAGAACGCGCGATCCGCACGCCGTGGAGCGAGTTCTGGCGCAAATTCCGTAAGCAGCACGTGGCGCTCGGCGCCGGCATCTTCGTGCTGCTGTTGATCGCGGTCGCGATCGCCGCGCCGCATATCGTGCCGTACGATCCGGAGAATTTTTTCGACTACGACGCGCTGAACGCGGGGCCGTCCGCGGCGCACTGGTTCGGCGTGGATTCGCTGGGCCGCGATATCTTCAGCCGCATTCTGGCGGGCTCGCGTATTTCGCTCGAAGCGGGGTTTCTCTCTGTTGCGATCGGCGCGGTGATCGGCACGTTCTTCGGCTTGCTGGCCGGCTACTACGAAGGCTGGTGGGATCGCATCACGATGCGTGTCGCCGACGTGCTGTTCGCCTTTCCCGGCATTCTGCTGGCGATCGGCGTGGTGGCGATTCTCGGCAACGGCATGATCAACGTGATCTGCGCGGTCGCGATCTTCAGCATTCCGGCGTTCGCGCGGCTCGTGCGCGGCAATACGCTGATGCTCAAGCAGCTCACGTATATCGAGGCGGCGCGCAGCATCGGCGCGTCGGATTGGACCATCATCGTGCGACACATTCTGCCGGGGACGATTTCGTCTGTGGTGGTGTACTTCACGATGCGCATCGGCACGTCGATCATCACCGCGGCGAGTCTGTCGTTTCTCGGACTCGGCGCACAACCGCCGACGCCCGAGTGGGGCGCGATGCTCAACGAAGCGCGTGCCGACATGGTCACGGCGCCGCATATCGCGCTGTTTCCGAGTCTGGCGATCTTCCTGACCGTGCTGGCGTTCAACCTGCTCGGCGATGGTTTGCGCGATGCGCTCGATCCGAAGCTCGACCGGCCATGAAGTCGAGTGAGCTTCGAAACGCACCGCATATCGGCGAACTACCATGCGGTCCGCTCGGCACGATTGCCGATGTGCAGGGCGTGACGGTCGGACATTGCACGCTCGATCAAGGCGACGTGCAAACCGGCGTGACCGTGATTCGTCCACACGACGGCGATCCGTTTCTCGCCAAGGTGCCCGCGGCGGCGTCGGTGATAAACGGGTTCGGCAAGAGCGTCGGACTCGTGCAGGTCGAGGAGCTCGGCACGCTGGAGACGCCGATTGCGTTGACCAATACGTTCGGCGTTGCCGCCGTCGCGCAGGCGCAGATTCGCGCGGCCATTCGCGCGAATCCGCGGATCGGACGCGAGTGGTCGACTGTCAATCCGCTGGTGTTCGAATGCAATGACGGTTACCTGAACGATATCCAGGCACTGGCCGTCACCGCGCAGCATTTCGACGATGCGTATGCAGCGGCCAACGCGGATGTTGCGAGCGGCTCGGTCGGCGCGGGCCGGGGCATGTCGTGCTTCGATCTGAAGGGCGGCATAGGCAATGCGTCGCGCGTGGTGAGCGCGGCGGGCCGTAGCTATACCGTCGGCGCACTCGTGCTGGCGAACTTCGGCCGCCTGCCGATGCTGGCCATCGACGGCATGCCGCTCGGCCGTGGGCTGGTCGAACGCCATGCCAAGGCCGCGGCGTTATCGGGCGCCTTGGCGGCGAAACCCGAGCAAGGTTCGATCATCATGATCGTCGCCACCGACGCGCCGCTCGACGCGCGCCAACTCAAACGTCTCTCCTTGCGCGCGGCGGCGGGTCTCGCGCGCACCGGCTCGGTGTACGGCCACGGCAGCGGCGATATCGCACTCGCGTTTTCGACGGCCTACGCCGTGCCGCACGGCGCCGACTTCATCACGCTCCCGCCGTTGCTCGCGGACGAGCGTCTGGACCCGCTCTTTCGCGCGTGCGCGGACAGCGTCGAGCAGGCGATTCTCGATGCCTTGTGGAGCGCTGCGTCCTTGACCGGGCGCGACGGCCATCGACGTCTATCGCTGCGTGACGCAGTGCCCGATCTCGCCCAACTACTCAAGCCCAATCCCTGATGAAAGTCCTCATTTCCACCGACATCGAAGGCATTGCCGGTGTGTTTCATCCTGAGCAAACGCGCGCGGGCAACGGCGAATACGAAGCCGCGCGCCGCTGGATGACGCTCGAAGCCAATGCTGCGATTGAAGGCGCCTTCGCCGGCGGCGCGACGCACGTGTGGGTCAACGACTCTCACGGCGGCTTTCGCAATCTGCTCCCCGACCTGCTCGACGCGCGCGCCCAGGCGGTGCTCGGCAAGCCGCGCACGCTAGGCATGATGGCCGGGCTCGAATACGGCGCGGCGCTGGTCTTCATGATCGGCTATCACGCGATGTCGCAAACGCGCGGCATCCTCGCGCACACCATCAACAGCTTTGCGTTCGCGCGCGTTTCGCTGAACGGTGTCGAGGTCGGCGAGGCGGGCGTGTACGGCGCGCTGGCTGAAGAATATGGCGCACAGGTCGCGCTTTTATCCGGCGACGACGTCTTTGCCGAAGAAACCGCGCCGCGTTTTCCGGGCGCGCGCTTTGTCGTCACGAAGAGCGCGACGGGGCATGCAAGCGGCGTCACGCAATCGCCGGCAAACGCGCGCGCCGCTATCGAAGCCGCCGCGCGTGAAGTGGTTCAGCAGCATCTCGCGAAGGGACACGCGCGCGAATCCACACGCACCGAAGCGAAGTCGGTGGAATGCGAACTGCGCGTGCAAACCAGCGCGCTTGCCGATCTGTTCTGCCAATGGCCGACGCTCACGCGCGTCGATGCTGTCACGCTGCGCTTTGGCGCGGCGTCGGCGGAACATGCGGTGCGCATGCTCAATTGCCTATCGGCCATGTCGTTCATGTTGCGCTGAGCGCGCGAGAACCGACCGTCCTCCAGGCGCGGCCATTTCGCCACGCATACAGCGGCACCGTGGCGGCACGTTTCGCGAGGAAGCGTTACTCTCCTGCATTCCGGAGGCAGCGTCTTTCTCACTGAGCGGAGCACAGCATGGGTAAGCAGACTATCGCGGATTATCTGGCCAAAACACTGGCGGCGGCGGGCATCGAGCGAATCTGGGGCGTGACGGGCGACAGCCTGAACGGCCTGTCGGATAGCTTGCAACGCCTCGGTTCGATTCGCTGGATGCACACGCGCCACGAAGAAGTGGCCGCCTTCGCCGCCGGCGCCGATGCCGCCGCGACCGGCAAACTCGCCGTCTGCGCGGGAAGTTGCGGTCCCGGCAATCTGCACCTCATCAACGGCCTGTACGACTGTCATCGCAATCATCAGCCTGTGCTCGCGATTGCCGCGCACATTCCGTCCTCGGAAATCGGCCTCGGCTATTTTCAGGAAACCCATCCGCAAGAGTTGTTCAAGGAGTGCAGTCACTACGTCGAACTGGTGACGAATCCGTCGCAGTTTCCGCGTGTGCTGGCGCGCGCCATGCGCACCGCGATCGAAGAGCGCGGGGTTGCGGTGATCGTGCTGCCGGGCGATGTCGCGCTGGGTGAGGCGCCCGACGAAACGCCGGCATGGGCCGGCACGCTGGAACGTTCGACGGTGGTGCCGTCCGGGGCGGATCTCGACCGGCTCGCCGATCTGCTCAACCAGGCGGGCGGCGTGACGCTGCTGTGCGGCAGCGGCTGCGCCGGCGCGCACGATGAAGTGGTCGCCTTCGCCGATCAGCTCGGCGCGCCAACCGTGCATGCGCTGCGCGGCAAGCAATACGTGGAGTGGGACAACCCGTTCGATGTCGGCATGACCGGGCTGATCGGCTTCAGCTCCGGCTATCACGCGATGATGTCGTGCGACACGCTCGTGATGCTCGGCACCGATTTCCCGTATCGCAACTTCTATCCGTCGCACGGCAACGTGGTACAGATCGACCGGCGTGGTTCCGCGCTGGGCAAGCGCGCACCGTTGAAGCTCGGTCTGGTCGGCGATGTGAAGGCGACCTTGCAGGCGCTGATGCCGAAGCTCAAGCGCAAGAGCGACCGGCGCTTCCTCGAGAATGCGCGCAAGCACTACGCAGACACGCGCAAGGACCTCGACGATCTCGCGCGGCCGTCCGATCCGGGGCGCGCGATTCATCCGCAATACCTCACCAGCATCGTCGACAAGGTCGCCAACGAAGACGCGGTGTTCTCCGTCGACGTCGGCACGCCGACGCTCTGGGCCGCGCGTTATCTGACCATGAACGGCAAGCGCACGTTGCACGGTTCGTTCAATCACGGTTCGATGGCGAATGCGATGCCGCAAGCCCTGGGCGCGCAGGCGGCCGAGCCGGGCCGCCAGGTGATTTCGCTGTCGGGCGACGGTGGTCTGTCGATGCTGCTTGGCGACCTGCTCACCGCGCGCCAGCTCAATCTGCCGATCAAGGTCGTGGTGTTCAACAACAGCACGCTCGGTTTCGTCGCGATGGAGATGAAGGCGGGCGGCTATCTCGAGGCCGGCACCGATCTGGCTACGACCGATTTCTCGGCGATCGCGCGCGGCGCGGGAATCTACGGTGTCCGAATCGAACTGTCGGAGAACATCGAGCCGGCGTTGCGCGAGGCATTCGCGCATCCGGGGCCGGCGGTGATCGACGTGGTGACCGCCAAGCACGAGCTCGCGATGCCGCCGAAGATCCAATGGGCGCAGGCCAAGGGCTTCAGCCTGTATATGCTGCGGGCCGTGTTGAATGGCCGCGGCGACGAGGTCGTCGAGCTGGCGACCACGAATCTGCGCTGAAAAGCGGTGGGGTTGAGTTGTTTCGACCGGCGTATGCGCGATGACGTTCGCGCATACGTCTGAACAGGATTATTGCTGCCGGCTCAATTCGCGCGCCGCGCGATCGATCACGTCGGCGATCGCGCCCGCGTGCGACACGGGCACCAGGTGGCTCGACGCCATCGGCACGATCTTAGCGCCCATCCGGTCGGCCATGAATTTTTCGACGTCCGGCGACAACGCCCGGTCGCGCGTCGTGAGCACGTACCACGATGGCTTTTCTTTCCAGGCGACCTGGCTGACCGTCTCATTGAAGGCCGTCGCGGCGATCGGCACCTGCGCGGTGGCCAGCACGCGCGTCAGATTCTCCGGGACGTCCGCGGCGAAGTCAGCGTGGTATTTCGTGCGGTCGAGCCAGAGGAAGCCGCTCGAATCCTTCATGATGCCCGCGCCCACAGGCGCCGGCGCGGCGCGCTTCATCAGATCCATGGTCGACTCATGCAGGTCCGGCGCGATCGCCGCGACATACACGAGGCCGGCGACGTTCGGCGCGTTCGCGCCCGCCTCGGTGATCACCACGCCGCCCCACGAGTGGCCCACCAGTATGGTCGGGCCGTCCTGACGCGCGAGGACGCGGCGGGTCGCGGCAACGTCGTCGGCGAGTGAGGTGAGCGGATTCTGCACCGAACTCACGTGATAGCCCTTCTGCTGCAGTTTGGCGACCACGCCGTTCCAGCTCGATCCGTCGAGGAACGCGCCGTGCACCAGCACCACGTTGCGCACCGGGCCGGTCATGGGCGCGGCGGGAGGCGGCGCGGCGGCCGCCTTGGCGGGTGGTGCGGCGGGCGCCACGGGCGCCGGCGCCGGTGCTTCGGGCGCGCTTGCCTCCGTGCCCGTCTCGTCGGCCGGCTCGGCAGCGGGCGCCATGCTCGGTGCCATGGTGGGCGCCGGTGCCGCGGCGGGCGCGGTCGTTTGGGCGAATGCGGCGGCCCCCGTCAAGCAGAGACACAAAGTAGCGGCGCAAAGCAGACGTTTGGGCGACATGTTGAATCTCCGAAGGCTGAAAGCCCGACTAGGGCAACATACAGAAGCCCTGCGTCAGTGACAATCCCTATCCTCGCCGTTAGGTGCGGCGCACAACCAAGCGCGGGTTGCTCCCACTATTTAGCCAATATCGGCCACGGTAAAATTTCAGGTTCTGCCGGACCGGGCCATAAGTCCAGTCGGGTGATCGATATCCATACACTGGGACGCAATGTTGAATAGTGCACAGCAGCAAGACGGCCTGAAGCGCGGGCTCAAGAATCGCCATATCCAGCTGATCGCGCTGGGCGGCGCGATCGGCACCGGCCTGTTTCTCGGCTCCGCCAGCGTCTTGCAGGCAGCCGGACCGTCGATGATTCTCGGCTACGCGATCGGCGGCATCATCGCCTTCATGATCATGCGGCAGTTAGGCGAAATGGTGGCGCAGGAGCCAGTGGCCGGTTCGTTCAGCCACTTCGCGTACAAGTATTGGGGCGACTTTCCCGGCTTTCTGTCGGGCTGGAATTATTGGGTGTTGTATGTGCTCGTGAGCATGGCCGAGCTGACCGCCGTCGGCACTTACGTTCATTACTGGTGGCCCGGCGTGCCGACGTGGGTGTCGGCGCTGGTGTGTTTCGCCGGCATCAACGCGATCAATCTCGCCAACGTCAAAGCCTACGGCGAAACCGAGTTCTGGTTCGCGATCATCAAAGTCGTGGCGGTGATCGGCATGATCGTGTTCGGCGGCTATCTGCTGATCAGCGGCCACGGCGGCCCGCAAGCCTCGATCTCCAACCTGTGGGCGCACGGCGGCTTTTTCCCGCATGGGTTTCATGGCCTGTTCATGATGCTCGCGGTCATCATGTTCTCATTCGGCGGGTTGGAACTGATCGGCATTACGGCGGCGGAAGCCGACGAGCCGCAGAAGAGCATTCCGAAGGCCGTGAATCAGGTGATCTACCGGATTCTGATTTTCTACATCTGCTCGCTGGCGGTGCTGCTGTCGTTGTACCCGTGGAACGAAGTGGCGGCAGGCGGCAGTCCGTTCGTCATGATCTTCTCGCAGATCGGTTCGACGCTGACCGCGAACGTGCTCAACGTGGTTGTGTTGACTGCGGCGCTGTCGGTGTACAACAGCGGCGTGTATGCGAATAGCCGCATGCTCTACGGCCTCGCGGAACAGGGCAATGCGCCGCGCGCGCTGATGAAGGTCGACCGGCGCGGCGTGCCGTATATGGCGATCGGCTTGTCGGCGCTCGCCACGTTCACGTGCGTGATCGTCAACTACCTGATTCCGGCCGAAGTGCTCGGCCTGCTGATGGCGCTGGTGGTGGCGGCGCTGGTGCTGAACTGGGCGCTGATCAGCCTGACGCACCTCAAGTCGCGCAAGGCGATGGTCGCGGCGGGCGAGACGCTCGTGTTCAAGTCGTTCTGGTTCCCGGTCAGCAACTGGATCTGCCTCGCGTTCATGGCGCTGATCCTCGTGATTCTGGCGATGACGCCCGGGTTGTCGGTTTCGGTGTGGCTGGTGCCGGCGTGGCTGGTGGTGATGTGGGCCGGATATGTGTTCAAGCGCCGGCGCGCTGCTTTACAGGGTGGCGCGCGGATGGCGGGGCGGTAGGAGGGTGTTGCGAATGGCGTGGGCGGCGAGGTCGCGCTCACGCCGTTTGAGTCCAGTGAGGTTTTCAGCCGGGCCAGAAACGACAAACCCCGCGAGCAGCATGTGCTGGCGGGGTTCGAGGAAATGCTGAAACAGCGGTCTTTCGAATTCTTTGGTGCCCAGGGCCGGAATCGAACCGGCACGCCTTGCGGCGGGGGATTTTGAGTCCCCTGCGTCTACCAATTTCACCACCTGGGCAGGTCTTGCAGCGCACGCGTCAGAAGCTGGCGCGCGGCGAAGACGCAGATTATGGCCGAAAATTGGACGACGGGCAAGCCAGTTGCTTTCACCCGCTTCAACGCAATCAAACCGTACGGGAAAACCGTTCGAGTGTCTGCTGCCCGAGATAACGGTCGAACACCATCGCGATGTTGCGCACGAGCATACGTCCGGCCATCCGCACTTCGAGTTTGTCCGCGCCGAGCGACACCAGTCCGTCCTGTTCGAAGCCGCGCAAACGCTCCAGCTCCGGCTCGAACGCCTCGGCGAAGCGGATGCCATACGCCGCTTCGAATTCGTCGAAGCGCAATTCCAGGTTGCACATCAGTTGCGTGATCACATCGCGGCGCAGACGGTCGTCGGCGCTAAGGCGCACGCCGCGCGTGATGGCGAGCTTGCCCGCATCGATCGCCGCGGCGTAGCCGGACAGATCCTTGACGTTCTGCGCATACACGTCGCCGACCTTGCCGATCGACGACGCGCCGAAGCCGATCAGATCGCATTCCGCCCGCGTGCTGTAGCCCTGGAAATTGCGGTGCAAAGTGCGTTGCGCTTGCGCGCGTGCAAGCTCGTCGGTGGGCAGCGCGAAGTGATCCATGCCGATATACACGTAGCCCGCGCCCGTCAGACGCTCGACCACGCGTTGCAGGATCGCGAGTCGACCTTCAGGCGAGGGCAGCGTGGCGGGGTCCATCTGACGTTGCATCTTGAAAAGCTGCGGCATGTGCGCATAGGCGAACACCGAGAGGCGATCGGGCGCGAGCGCGAGCATCGTGTCGAGCGTCCGGCTGAAGCTCTCGACCGTTTGATGCGGCAGCCCGTAGATCAGATCGACACCAATCGAGTGAAAGCCGGTGTCGCGCGCGGCCTGCATCACCGAGGCGGTCATCTCGAGCGGCTGAATGCGGTTGATCGCCTGCTGCACGATCGGATCGAAATCCTGCACGCCGAGGCTCAGCCGGTTGAAACCCAGCTTGCGCAGATGCGCGATAGTCTCGGGCGACGCTTCGCGCGGATCTACTTCGATTGAATATTCGGCTTCAGTATCGGGCAGCAGCGTGAAGTGCTCACGCGTGGCGGCCATCAGTTCGGCCGTTTCGTCGTGCGACAAAAAGGTTGGCGTGCCGCCGCCCCAATGCAATTGCGACACCGGACGCCGCGTGTCGAAACATGTCGCCTGCAACGCCATTTCGCGCTTCAACCGCTCGAGGTACGGACGCGCATGGGCGCGGTTTTTCGTGGCGACCTTGTTGCAACCGCAGTAGAAACACACGGTGTCGCAAAACGGAATGTGGAAGTACAGCGAGAGATCCGTGGCCGACGCGCCCGGGTCGGCGGCGGCGCGTAAATAGGCGGCTGGATCGAAGTCGTCGCGGAACTGCAGGGCGGTCGGATAGGACGTATACCGTGGGCCGTTCGCGCTGTATTTGGCAAGCAGGTCGGGGCGGAACAGCGTGTTGGCGGTGGACATGAGGGACTCGAGGGCTGGCGGCCATCGAGGAAGAAGCGGGAACCGGCGCGGTTCGCGCGGCCGGATCGAACAGCGCGGACGCCTCTTGAGCATGGCCTTTAGGATTTTTCGAGTTTACGTGAGCGGCCATTCGTCCGATTGCGTAAAAAGGTCGCACGGAATGCGGTGGCACAATGCGGGTCTGATAGTGCATTGCCTGTTTTCGGGTTCAGGAAAAATGTCGTGAGTGATGTGCCGAACAGCGCCGTGAAGCGCGAGTCTCCGTTCCACGTGGCCGGTCATGCGTGCCGCCCCGATTGCGGCGCGTGTTGCATCGCGCCGTCTATTTCGAGTCCGATTCCGGGCATGCCGAACGGCAAGCCGGCGGGCATACGCTGCGTGCAACTTGGCGACGATCTGCGCTGCGCGATCTTCGGCCGACCGGAGCGGCCGGCATGCTGTTCCGGTCTGCAACCGCAAATGGAAATGTGCGGCACGAACCGTGGCGAAGCACTCGCGTGGCTCACGCAGCTTGAAACGCAAACTCAACCGCACGCGCAACCGGTGGTTCGCTGCTGACGCGCGCAGGCGGATCGCCGCACACCCACAACCCGAAAACGAACAACGCAATCGCATGCCCGAACAGGTTTTCACAGGAGATTTCGCATGACTCGACCCGCTGCGCCGGCCCGGCGCCGCTTCCTCCTTGCCGCGCTGACGGGCTGTAGCGCGCTCGGCATCACCGTTTCGCTCGCGGCCTGCGCAACGTCGACTTTTCCGTTCATCCCTTCGCACTACACGTTCTCGCAGCAGCAGGTGCAGGACGCGGTGCAGCGCAAATTCCCCTATCAGCGCACGGTCTCGCAAGTGTTCGATGTCGCGCTGACCCACCCCGTGGTCGGTTTGCTGCCGGACGCGAATCGCGTCTCGGTGAAGCTCGACGCACGCCTCGCCAGTCCCTTCATGCCGCAGCCGGTCGACGGCGTGTTCACGCTGTCGAGCGAACTGGCTTATGACGCCGCCAGCAAATCGGTTGTGCTCAAGTCGCCGAACGTCGACAACGTCAGCGTGAGCGGGCAGGCGCAGGCCTACACGCAGCAGATCAACGCCGCGGCGGCACTGCTCGCCACGCAGTTGCTGACCAACTATCCGATCTACACCTTCAAACCCGAACAACTTCAATTTGCCGGAGTGAATTACGAACCCGGTACAATCACCATCCTTACAAACGGTATACGCGTGCAAATCGTCGAAAAATGACGCGGCGCGCGGCCGGCAGGGCCGCGTGTTTTTCGTGCCGGCCCTGTTCGTTCCGACTATCTACAGCGATGAGGGTCAAGGATGGACTGGCTATTGGCTTGCAAGGCGCTGATTCTGGGCGTCGTCGAGGGGTTGACGGAGTTTTTGCCCGTGTCGAGCACCGGGCATTTGATCGTCGCGGGCAGTCTGCTGAACTTTACGGATGAGCACGCGAAAACCTTCGACGTCGTGATTCAGCTCGGCGCGATTCTCGCGGTATGTTGGGAGTTTCGCCGCCGCATCGGCAGCGTGGTGTCCGGTTTGCCGAGCCGGCCGGATGCGCGCCGCTTCACGCTGAACGTGATCATCGCCACGATTCCGGCCATCGTGCTCGGCTTGCTGTTCGAAAAATCCATCAAAGCGGCGCTGTTCTCGCCGGTGCCGGTCGCGTTCGCGCTGGTGGCGGGCGGCGTCGTGATCCTATGGGCGGAGGCGCGTCAGCGCGTGCGCGGCGAGACGGCGGCGCGTGTGCAGAACGTGGACGACCTGAGCGCGCTCGACGCGCTGAAAGTCGGCCTCGCGCAATGTTTCGCCCTGATTCCGGGCATGTCGCGCTCGGGCTCGACGATCATCGGCGGGATGCTGTTCGGCCTCGACCGGCGCGTCGCCACGGAGTTTTCCTTCTTCCTCGCGATTCCGATCATTTTCGGCGCGACCGCTTACGAGCTGTACAAAGACTGGCATGTGCTTTCCGTCGACGCGCTCGGTACCTTCGCGGTCGGTTTCGTGGCTGCCTTCGTCAGTGCTTTCGCCTGTGTGCGCTGGCTGTTGCGCTACATCGCCGCCCACGATTTCACCGCGTTTGCGTGGTATCGGATCGGTTTCGGGCTGCTGATCCTGCTGGTCGGCTATAGCGGCGCCTTGAGCTGGACGGAGTGAACGCTTCCGTTTTCGTCGATCCATGAGAAAAGGTCCGCGTTTGCGGACCTTTTTCTTATCGACGGATAAATCTTCCTGCGCCGTTTTACACGGCGCCGCGTTTGCGAAAGACGAGGTCCCATACGCCGTGTCCGAGCCGCAGCCCACGGCGCTCGAACTTCGTCACCGGACGGTACTCCGGACGCGGCGCATAGCCGTCGGCGGTATTTTCCAGCGCCGGATCGGCGCCCAGGACTTCGAGCATCTGTTCGGCATAGTTTTGCCAGTCCGTCGCGCAATGCAGGTAGGCGCCCGGCTTCAGGCGCGATGCCAGTAGCGCAACAAACTTTGGCTGGATCAGCCGGCGCTTGTGGTGGCGCGCCTTGTGCCACGGGTCCGGAAAGAAGATGTGCACGCCGTCGAGGCTCTCCGGCGCGATCATCTGTTCGAGCACTTCGACCGCGTCATGCTGAATGATGCGGATGTTCGACAGGTTCTGTTCGCCCATCAGTTTCAGCAGTGCGCCCACCCCCGGTTCGTGTACTTCGACGCCGAGAAAATCGTCGCCGGGACGGTGCGAGGCGATTTCGGCGGTGGTCGCACCCATGCCGAAGCCGATTTCCAGCACGCGCGGCGCCTCGCGGCCAAATACGCTGTTCCAGTCGGGCTGTTGCGCGGTGAAGGGCACCACGAAGCGCGGGCCGAGTTCGTCCATGGCGCGGCGCTGGCCGGTCGAGACGCGGCCGGCGCGCGTGACGAAGCTGCGGATGCGCCGCCGATGCAGGGCTTCTTCTTGAGGCGCATCGCCGGCGGTCTGGTCTTCGGCGTCGCCGGCGGACCTTGCGAGTTCGTCCGGCAGGCCGGCGTTGTTTGGATCGTGGATCATCGTCGATGCTGCTACAAAGGATCAGGTCTTGGCGGCTTGCTTGGCGTGCTGCGCGGGGTTGACCACGCTCGCGCGGGATGGGCCGCGAGTCACACGCGCTGGTGGCAAGCGCGATGCTGATGGATCGCCGCGCCGGGCCGCCGCTATGACAAAAAAGCCGCCTTCATGGAGGCGGCTCGTGCTGGATTCTGCTGAAGGCATCAGCAGGAAAGTGGAGCAAGCATTGCAAGTGCGCGTAAGGTAGCACAACCGAAAAGGGTGCGTCCAGACTGAGTGTGGCGTTGGGGAGTAGGGATACGGGCGCGAATCTTACATTTAAATAACGGACGCGCCTGCCAATTTGATTTAATCGTTTTTAAGGAAATTTACCGGGGCGATTATCTTCGCGAATAACAACGGTCAGCAGGTGTGCGCGTCATTACCGTCATGTGAGAATGGCGAAAATGATTTGGGTGCCCGCCGCTCTGACTCCCGTTCCAACTTACCCGCAGAACACGCTGGGTCACGATCGGGGCGGCGTCGCCTGCGCGACTAACTTACTGTGCTTCGGGAATGCGGTCGAAGAATGGTAACGCGGCATTCGAGATTTTCTCGGCCGCTATCGCAATGCCGCGTCTGCTTGCATAGTTTGGCACGCGAATCAATTGCTGGATTTGACGAACTAGAAATGGCTTTTTACGAAGCGCCGGACGGGGCATGAGCGGTGGGAACAGATCCTTTCGCGAAACTGCCCGCTTGTTCACGGGCTGACTGGAAAGTATCTGGAGCGGGCGATGGGAATCGAACCCACGGCTCTAGCTTGGGAAGCTAGGGTATTACCATTATACGACGCCCGCAGAGCACGCCATTCTACGCGGGTTCCACGCGATTTGGCAAACGTGAGGCTGAACGGGCCGTCTGAACGCGTGCTTGCCGCGGGAGTGCTGACGGGGAGCGTGCAGTGTTGAGCGGCACGGCGCACCGCCTCACCACACCTA
Organism: Paraburkholderia sp. FT54; assembly: GCF_031585635.1. Taxonomy (NCBI): domain Bacteria; kingdom Pseudomonadati; phylum Pseudomonadota; class Betaproteobacteria; order Burkholderiales; family Burkholderiaceae; genus Paraburkholderia; species Paraburkholderia sp. FT54. The sequence continues at coordinate 900,393 of NZ_CP134195.1, forward strand.
GGCCGGCCGTATTCAGCGTTTCCTTGCGTGCGGTTGCCATTCGGCCGACTATCGCTCCGAACAACTCTCATGCGAGCTTCACTTGAGGCGACTCCGAAGTGGCCCCGCATCGAGTCATGGTCAGGCGCCGCCGTTGAGTAGACCGAGGCCGGTTCCGCCCTCCACCGTACGCAGCACCGAACGCACCGATTAACGCGTCGATTGCCAATCAGATCGCGGAAAATTGAAGACGGATAGAAGGGCATCCAAATACAAGACCTATCAATCAGATACGCGCCTGCGTCGATCTTTATTCGCTATGCATGATGTTTCGTCTGCATGCAGCTGACACCGCTCTCGAAGCGTTCAAATAAATATTAAAGCTTGATGAAATCCCGCCGTTTACTCCTCTGGCGTCCTTTTCCAATTGTTACGAGAGTTCACGCGATTTGATTTTGTCAAGTGGATTTTCGAAATGATTCAACGAATTGGCGCTGGCGGTAAACATCGAGATCAAACCAACAGCGGCGTGACACAGCCAATCTGATTGGCTGCACACTCGCCCAAAAACAAAAAATGGATATGAAAAATAAGGCTAAATTGACGTTATCCCTGCTCGCTTCGCTCGCTCTGGTAGCGTGTGGCGGCGGTGGTGGCGACGGGGGCAATTCGGCGGCGACGCCTTCGGCAGGTAGCGCTTCGTCGCCGTCGGCGGCGAGTGCCCCCGGTTCGGCAGGCGTGCCGGATCCGGCTTCTTCGCCGGCCCTCGCCGGTGAGCAACTGCCAAGTCTGTCCAGTCCGCAGAGCGGTTCGGCAGCGGCCGTGGGCAACGGCGTGGAAGGGATCTGGATCGCCCAGTCCGGCGTCGACAAGACCACGGCGCTCGTCGACCCGCAAGGCAACATCTCTTACCTGAATACGGTCGCCGGCTTCGGGATATCGGAATTCTTCGGCGTCATCGCGGCCAGCACGCCGAACTGGACGCTCAGTTCGGGTGCGGCTTTCATCGCCAACGTCTACTTCCCGGCGAGTTCCGGCTCCGGCTCGTTCGTCAATAACCAGACGTTCACCGGCAGCTACGTCGAGAACGGCAGCACGGTGAACCTGTCCTGGAACTACGACGCCGCGAATGCGCTTGCCGTGACCCAGTCGAGCGTCGCGGGCACGTGGGCGCAAACCGGCTCGTCGCTGACGATCGCAAGCGATGGCACGCTGAGCGGAACCCTGAGCAACTGCCCGGTCTCCGGAACATTGCTGCTCGCCACGCCGTCGTCCACGAAAAATCTCTATACGTTGAGCGTGACCGGCACGTCCGCATCCTGCACGCTGAAATCGGGCGCGACTTATTCCGGCAATGCCGCGATTACGTTCCTGCCGATCACGGGCAGCAACCTGTATGCCCGCGCGATTTTCTTCATGATCAAGACGGCGGCCAACACGACGGTCGCCTACGGTCAGCTAACGAAGCAATAAGCGCAAGCAACAAGCGACGCATAAAGCGAAGCAGCCGCCGCCTTTGACGGGCGGCGGCTGCTGACGAAAGCGGCTTGCAACGCTTGCGTTCAGATCACGAAGTAAGTCAGTTGAACGGCCGCGCGGGTGACCACCATCAGCAGCACCTGCACGATCACGAACAGCAGGATCGGTGAAAGGTCGATGCCGCCGAGCTGCGGCACCACGCGGCGCAACGGATTCAGAAACGGCGCCGTGAGCTGGTACAGGATCGGCATGGCCGGCGAACGTGGATTGAGCCACGACAGGAGCGCCATCAGGATCGTCATCCAGATGATCAGATTCAGCGCCCACTTGATCAGCGTCAGCACCGCGACGATCAGCAGCGTCGGCAACAGCGAGAGCGGATCGGCGCCGGTCAGCACCACCATCAGGACCACGTACACAATGGCCGCGAGCAGGGCCGCGACAAGGCTCGCCCAATCGATCTTGCGCGTGCTCGGCAGGATATGCCGCAGCGGCAGCACGATCCAGTTGGTGACTTGCAGCACGGCGTTCGTGACAGGGTTGTAGGGCGGCATGCGCACGACCTGCAGCCATGCGCGCAGCAACAGCGCCGCGCCGAACAGCGTGAAGACGGTATTGAGCAGAAAACGGGCGATATCGCCAAACATCTCGTGTCCTTATCCTTCGGATGACGGCGGCCGACCGGCCGCAGGGCGCCGGCGCTCTCCAATCGGCGCGCCGGCGGTTTCAGTTGGATTTCCCGCGCCTTTCCGTTGGGGCGCGTTACGCGTCGTTTAAAGCGGCCGCGTGGTGTTGCGATGCGACGGTTTGCGGGTCACGATCGACGGCTCACTGCATTAAAGGCCGTGATTCGTTCCGCTTCCGCTGGGCATCACACGGAAATCTTGATCTCGCTGACCAGAATCGTGCCGTTGCCACCGTCCGTGTAGTTGGGGATGTCGGCCATCAATTGCTCGGCAGCCGGCTTGAAGACCTTGTAGAAGTCGTCCGTGCTGTCGAACAGGAAGTGGCCCGCGGCGACGTACGGCGGCGGCGTTCCAGGCGGCCCGGCGTTGATGCCGACGTCGACCGACCAGCCCTTCAGCGACGGCCCGAATAGTTTCGCCGCAAGCGGCATATGCGTGACGCAGTAATAGTCCACGTCGAAGTGGCCGTTTTCCCGGTACGGATAAAGGATGCTGACCTTGATCATTGTGCGTTCTCGTCTGTTTGGTCCCGATGCGCGACGCTGGCGGATTGCGCGCGGCGCCGGACGTCACATTATCACGGCTTACTTGACGCTTGCACCTGCTGCCGCCTGATTCAGCGACCGGTTGAGCGATTCTTCCACTGCCTGGGCGATGGCGTCGATCGCGGCGGGCGGCGTGGCGCGGCGCTCGGCCAGCCCGACCGCGCGCCGCGACATCAACCCGTACAGCGCGGCATGGTCGCCGCCGAGGCTCTCCAGCAACGCCAGCTGCTTCTCCACGACACCCGTGTCGCCACGCGATACGGGACCCGCGAGGGCGTTGGGCAGGCCCTTGTCACGAGCGGTTTCGATGGTGCCGGAAAGCATTGGCAACAGCGCGCGCAAGGCGTCGTCTTCCGCGAAGCCCAGCGTGCGCCACAGCGCGACGCACTCCGCGAGGCTGCACAGCGCGAAGCTGGCGGCGTAGTGCGCGGCGGCGTGATAGAGCATGCGGCCGCCTGCAGGAATCGACAGCGGATGGCAGCGCAGCGCGACGGCGAGCGCCGTGAGCGTGTCCTTGAGCGCGCCGTCGGCCTCGATCGTCACCGAGCAGCCGGCGATGCGCTCCGTATCGGCGAGCTCGCCGCTAAAGAGGTACAGTGGGTGAAAACCGCCGATCGAGGCGCCCTGGTCGCGTGCCGGGGCGAGCAATTCGACCGGCGAGGCGCCGCTGCAGTGGACGAGTGCCTTGCCGTGCGTGCCAACCGCGTCGTCCGGGTTGAACCGGAGTGTGTGTGCTGACGTACCGATGCTGTCATCGGGAACGGCTAAAAAGACGATATCGGCGGCGTCGACAACCTGTTGTGGGTTCCCGAACGCCGTGCAATGCTCGATTTGACTGGCAAGCCGACCGGCGGAGGCCGCCGAGCGGCTTGCTACCGCCGTGACCGGATAGCCGGCGCGTGAAAAGCTCAGCGCGAGACACCGCGCGAGCCGGCCCGCACCGATAAAGCCGAGGCGCGGCAGAGAGGACTGGGACATGGTTGCCTGCTCCAGACGGAACATTGGAAAAGCAGAAGTATCGCGCATCGGCCACGCCCGCGGCACGGCCTCGCGAGGCTTTCCTTCGATCAATGCGCGCGCGATATGACGCGCCCGGCCGGCCATCCGGCGGCGTGCGCCCCGCGCGCTTGAAAACTGCTCACAATTCTTCAGAGCCGGTTTGGCAGTTGCTGTTCTGGGTACTTCGTCTCGCAGTCAGATTCGGGAGGTTCACGATGAGTATTTTTTCTTACCGAAAGCACTTGCGGTTCCTGACGCATGCACAGCGCCGTCGCTGGTGGGACCAGAAAAAGCGCCTGACGCCGCGCGTGCGGATCAGCGGCGCCTATGTCCCGCCGAGCGTGTCCCGCGAATTTGCGTATGTGAAGGTCGGCTGACATTGCGGCCCTCGCAGGGTAAGAAATGCCCGGCTCATCAGCCGGGCATTTTTCATTTTGGAGCTCAACCGGACGGCGTCAGGATTGAAGTTAATTTGTAATCAAAGATTACCGCGAAGCGCACGCTCCAGGCCTTAAAGCAGGCGTCACGACTGATTGCGCTGTTTCTGCCATGCGCAATCCCTGAGTTTTCAGTGCGTTGCGAAGCCGAATGGCGGCGCGCCGCGAAAGCGGACGTGGCGGCCTTTCGCGGCCAATTGCAATTTGCAACAAATGTGAACAAATAGGCTCGGTCTTTTTCGATACATTGATTTCAGAGCATGCAGGGCATGCGAAGTCGGCGACCTTGGTGGGCCGCGCTAGGAGAATAAAGTGAAAAAGATCGTTCCGTTTGTCGTTGCCGCAGCACTCGGCTTGGGAATTGCCGGTGCCGCCCAGGCGCACGTTTCCGTCGGTATCGGTATCGGGGTGCCGGTTGCGCCGGCTTATCCGGTTTATGCCGCGCCGCCGCCGGTTTACTACGCGCCACAGCCGGTTTATGCGCCGCCAGTCGTTTATGCACCGCCGCCGGTCGTGGTGGGCGGGTATTACGGCGGCTATGGACGTCCGTACTATCACCACGGTTATTATCGCGGCTATTACGGTCACGGCTACTATCGCCGCTGATCGCGGTAACAGAGCCATTTGGATTGACGGCGTAACGCCGGCTTGATCGCCGGGTTACGCCGCTTGTTTTTCGGGCGCGCTTTCGCGCAGCCGATGCTGGGCTTGTCGTTTGAATGGCAGTTTTGAATTGGCGCTTACCGCGTCAGGGCGGGGGCGTGACAGAGTTCACTGCACGGCCGACGTTCCAAACTTCGGTCGAAGCTGGGAGAATGGCTGTTTCGCCACCGCTCTGGAGAGTTTTGCCGATGCAAGCGCTTCCCGCTCCCACTTTCGACGACGTACTCGACGCCGCAGCGCGTCTCGACGGCGTCGCCCACCGCACTCCCGTTCTGACCTCGACCACGTTCAATGAGCGCACGGGGGCGTCGGTGTTCTTCAAGTGCGAAAATTTTCAGCGCATGGGCGCTTTCAAGTTTCGCGGCGCCTATAACGCGATCTCGCATTTCGACGCGGAGCAACGCAAAGCCGGTGTGCTGACCTATTCGTCGGGTAACCATGCCCAGGCGATCGCATTGTCGGCCCGCCTCGCCGGCATCCACGCGACGATCGTCATGCCGCAAGACGCGCCAGCGGCCAAAGTGGCGGCAACCAAGGGTTACGGCGGCGAAGTGATCACCTATGACCACTACACGGAGAACCGTGAAGAGATCGGCCGGCGGCTTGCCGAAGAGCGCGGCATGACGCTGATTCCGCCGTACGACCATCCGCATGTGATCGCCGGGCAGGGCACGGCGGTGAAAGAGTTGATCGAGGAAACCGGTCCGCTCGACATGCTGTTCGTGTGCCTCGGCGGTGGCGGGTTGATCGGCGGCAGCGCGTTGTCCGCGGCGGCATTGAGTCCGTCATGTACGGTGATCGGCATCGAGCCGGAAGCGGGCAACGACGGTCAGCAGTCGCTGGCGCGCGGTGAGGTCGTGCATATCGACACGCCGCGCACGATCGCCGACGGCGCCGCCTCCACGCATCTCGGCGACTACACGTTCGCGATCATCCGAAAGCTGGTCGCGCAAATCGAAACGGTCAGTGACCAGCAGTTGATCGAGACGATGCGCTTTTTCGCGCAGCGCATGAAGATCGTGGTCGAGCCGACGGGCTGTCTCGCCGCGGCCGCGGTGCTCAACGGCATCTTGCCGGTGAAGGGCAAGCGTGTCGGCGTGGTCGTGAGCGGCGGTAACGTCGATCTGGAGAAGCTCGCGCAGTATCTCGCTTGAGACATCGCGTCGGCTGGCGCTACTGCGCTCGCAGAACCTGATGCCTGATACCCGATCGAAAACGGCTCGCCAGCGCGAGCCGTTGTTATGTCAGCTTGCCGCGTGCGCGGTTTGCACGATCAGGTCGCGATAACCGTTGACGATCACGCTGTACGAGAAGTACGCAAACAGCAGCGCCGACAGCACGTGACAGGCGCGCAGCAAACCGGTGCCGGCGCGTTTGCGTCCGTGGCTGCCGAGTCCGCAGATAAAGATCGTCCAGCACAGACCGCCGAGAAAAAATCCGCCGAGAAATACCGGCGCGGTCGTCACGCTGGTGGCGCCCGCTTTCGCGATCAGCGCGCCGCCGACCGCGGCGAACCACAGAATCGCCGATGGCGATGACACGGCCAGCAGGACGCCGCGCAAGAAACCGCGCCACGCGGACAGATGCGGCGCATTGGCGTCCGCCTCGCCGGCCACTGCCGGCGCGGTCGCCGGGAACATCGCTTCACGCGTCATTTTCCAGGTCAGGAAAAGCAGGATCGCCGCGCCGCCGATCCACACCACCCAGCGTACCGATTCGAACTGCAGCAACGCGGCCATGCCCGCGAGCGCGAGCGCCGCGTAGATCAGATCGCCGAAGCACGAACCGAGGCCGAGCCAGAAGCCCGGTTTGAAGCCATGCGAGAGCGTCAGGGAAATGATGGCGACGTTCACGAGACCGATATCGAGGCACAGCGACAACGACAGAAAAAATCCATCCGACATCATTGAAAAGGCATGCATCCGCGCAACTGCTCCGATAGCTTTGTTATTTCAGTTTTGTTGTACGGCTTGCCTCAGAGGCCCAACTCGTTCCACAAGGTGTCGATGCGCTGTTTGACCGCGTCGTCCATCACGATGGGGCGGCCCCATTCGCGATCGGTTTCGCCGGGCCACTTGTTGGTCGCGTCGAGGCCCATCTTCGATCCGAGTCCCGCGACGGGCGAGGCGAAATCCAGATAGTCGATCGGTGTGCGATCCACCAGCACCGTGTCGCGCGCCGGATCGATGCGCGTGGTGATTGCCCAGATCACTTCCTTCCAGTCGCGGATATTCACGTCCTCGTCGACTACGACGATGAACTTCGTATACATGAACTGCCGCAGGAAGCTCCACACGCCGAACATCACGCGTTTGGCGTGGCCGGGATAGCTCTTCTTCATCTGCACGATGGCCATGCGGTAGCTGCAGCCTTCGGGCGGCAAATAGAAGTCGGTGATCTCACTGAACTGCTTTTGCAGCAGCGGCACGAACACTTCGTTGAGCGCGACGCCGAGTACGGCGGGCTCGTCAGGCGGTTTGCCGGTGTAGGTGGAGTGGTAGATCGCGTCGCGCCGCATGGTGATGCGCTCGACTGTGAAGACGGGGAACCACTCCTGCTCGTTGTAGTAGCCGGTGTGATCGCCGTACGGGCCTTCCAACGCATGTTCGTAGCCCGCCGACGCGCCTTTGACCGGACGCGGCGGAGCGCCTGCGGGAGCGGGCGAGGGCACGCCCTCCTGCGGATAGATGAAGCCTTCGAGCACGATTTCGGCGCGTGCGGGCACCTGCAAGCCATCGACGCCCGGGGTGAGGCACTTCGCCAGTTCGGTGCGGCCGCCGCGCAGCAGGCCGGCGAACTGGTATTCGGACAGCGTGTCGGGCACCGGCGTGACCGCGCCGAGGATCGTCGCCGGATCGGCGCCAAGCACGACGGCTACCGGATACGGCTTGCCCGGATTCTGCAGCGCGAACTCGCGAAAATCGAGCGCGCCGCCGCGATGCGCGAGCCATCGCATGATCAGTTTGTTACGTCCGATTAATTGCTGGCGATATATGCCTAAGTTTTGTCGGCTCTTATTAGGACCTTTTGTCACGGTCAGGCCCCATGTGATCAACGGACCCGCGTCGCCCGGCCAGCACGTCTGAATCGGCAGTCTGGCGAGGTCGACGTCGCGGCCTTCCCAGACGATTTCCTGGCAGGGCGGCGCGCTAACCGTCTTGGGCGCCATGTCCCATACCGCCTTTGCGAGCGAGAACAGTTTGCCGGCGTCCTTGAGCCCCTTCGGCGGCTCCGGTTCCTTCAATGCGGAGAGCAGCCGGCCCACGTCGCGCAGCGACTCGAGCGCGGCGCCGTCGCCTTCGCCGGCTTGCGCGTCGATACCCATGCCGAGCGCGACCCGCCGAGGCGTGCCGAACAGGTTGCCGAGCACCGGAAACGCATGCTGTGCCTTGCTCTCGAACAGCAAAGCCGGACCGCCGGCGCGCAGCACGCGGTCGCACAACTCGGTCATTTCCAGGACAGGCGAGACGTTTTGTGAGATGCGGCGCAGTTCGCCGATCGTCTCGAGACGGCCGACGAAATCGCGCAGGTCTTTGTATTTCATCTGGTGCGGTTCAATGCCGCACGAGCGGCGGAAAAGGGGAGGCGCAACAGGGTCTAACGGCGCCAGAACGATTGTCGATTTTACCTGTGTTGGCGAGCGCACGTAGAGCGGCCAAACGGCCTAGGCGAGACGGAGGAATCGAAATGGCTCAAATCGCGCGCGGCGGGCGGTTTTGGACGCTCTGAACACTGTTCATTATTACAATTAGTTATACATTTGCTTAGCTATAGTGTTGACGATCTATAAAACCCTGCATAGAATCCGTCCACATTGGTTGCAGGGCGTGAACCTTTTTACCACTGCCCCCGGTCCCATCAGACGCAACGCGTCACCGCTTACCGACCCCTGCACGGTATCTATCGGTCTTATTGATGTGCTGCCAGCGCCGACTGACGCTGGTTTTTCGCGTGGGAGCCACCGCCCGCATGCTTTTTTGACATGCCGCGATCCTTTTTCAGGATGGCTCCCCACAGACGGTATTTGCCGTTTTCCCGACGTCGCTGCTGCCCTAACCAGACAGAGCACGCGACGTCTTGACTCTGCGAACGTGCCTCACCGCCTCTTCATCCGGCGGGGTTCGCGGATCATGCAACATGGGAGATCTGAATGAACGCCTGGTTATCGTGGCGTCCCGATGAGCGTATCGCGCAAGTTGTGCGTGGTGTGCTGCGTCGCGGGACGCGGATGAGTCATCACCTGTTCAGCATCGTCGGCGGGATCGCCGTTGTGCTGACAGTCGCACTGTGGCTGATGCCGGCCCTGCGCGGCACGCTTGCCGCCAAGTTGATGCCGGTCATCTCCGCCGCTGTGCAAGCCGGTCCCGCCCGTCTGCTGCAGGGCAACCCGCTGCCGGCTTTCGGACCGCCCGCACGGGCGTCCTCTGAGGACTCGCTGTCCGCCAACTCGAACGGTTCCGATGCCGTGAGCGGCGCAAGCAGCGGCAACTCTGGCGTCACCGCGAGTAACACGAGCTTCGACGGCGCATTCGACATTGCTGGCTCGAACGGCATGGGCGTCGCGGCACTGAACGGCCTCGACCCGCGCACCATGCAAAGCGTCACCGCGCTGGCGCGGCTGATCCCGTCGCAACGCGTTTCCGCCGACGCGCGCGACGACCGCGTGCTGATCTCGACCCGCGAGCAGGATCTGGTTGCATCCTATCTGGCGCGGCGCTATCGCGTCGCTCAGGAGCCCGTCAGCGAGCTCGTGAAGGCCGCGTTCGACACAGGCCATGAAGTCGGTCTCGATCCGCTGCTGCTGCTCTCCGTGATGGCGATCGAATCGGGCTTCAACCCGTACGCCGAGAGCGGCGTGGGCGCGCAAGGCCTGATGCAGGTGATGTCCAAGGTGCACTCGGACAAATTCCAGTATTTCGGAGGCCAGAGCGCGGCGCTCGAACCGGTCGCGAACATCAAGGTGGGCGCGCTGGTGCTGAAGGATTGCATCGCGCGAGGCGGCTCGCTGCCGGGCGGCTTGCGTCTGTACGTCGGCTCGACCTCGCAGGACGACGGCGGCTACGGCGCCAAGGTGATGGCCGAACGTGGCCGTCTGCGCGATGTGGCGCGTGGCCGCAAGGTGCCGATCAACGCACCGCAGGCGCCGGTTCTCACTGCGTCGACCAATACGGCTACGGCTGCGTCCGCCGGCAACGGCAAGCGCGTGCAGGTGACGCTCGAGGGCAGTCATCCGTTGAGCGCGGCGACATCGGTGAAGACGCCGGTTTCCTCCGAGCAGGACGATGCGAGCGCCAGCGCGACCAAACACGTGGCATCGGCGTCGGAGTTGGGCGCTTGAGGTTGGTAGCGTAAAGCTGACAGACAGTTAGCTGTTGAAGCAAGCGGCAACAAAAAAAGGACACCCAGCAGGCGTGTCCTTTTTTTCGTCTGGCGCTTGAGAGCGCGCGGCTTCGCTCAGCCCTTGCCGAAGAACTTCGCGAGCCGCTCGACCGCTTCTTCCAGCTTCGGATAGGCGGTGGCATACGACAGCCGGATGTACTCCTTCGGCGCGTGCGTGCCGAAATCCATACCCGGCACCAGCACCACTCCGGCATCGTGCAGCATGGCCTTGGTGAGCGCCGCGCTGTCGCCGGCCGCGGCATGCGCGACCCTGCGGCAATCGGCGTACACGTAGAACGCGCCATCGGGCATCACCGGCACCGAGAAACCGAGCGATTCGAGCGCCGGCGCGATGAAGTCGCGGCGACGCTTGAATTCCAGGCGCCGCGCTTCGTAGATTGCGATCGTTTCCGGCTCGAAGCAGGCGAGCGCCGCGTGCTGGGCGAGCGCGGAGGCGCAGATGAACAGGTTTTGCGCGAGCTTTTCGAACGCGCTGACCATGCCGGGCGGCACCACCAGCCAGCCCAGACGCCAACCCGTCATGTTGAAGTACTTCGAGAAGCTGTTGACGGTGATCACGTCGTCGCCGAACGAGAGCGCCGACACGGGCTTTGCGTCGTAGCTGAGGCCCTGGTAGATCTCGTCGACGATCGTAAAGCCGCCACGCGCCCGCACAGCCTTGACGATGCGCTCCAGTTCAGCCGGTTCGATCGACGTGCCGGTCGGATTCGACGGCGACGCGAGCAGCACACCACGGGTGTGTTCGTTCCAGAGGCGCTCGACGTCGGCGGCTGTGAGTTGGAAACGTTCGGCCGGGCCGCTTGGCACCATCACCGGCTTGCCTTCGGCGGCGATCACGAAATGACGGTTGCACGGATAGCACGGGTCGGGCATCAGCACTTCGTCGTCGCGATCGACCAGCGCCGCGCATGCCAGCAGCAATGCGGCCGATGCGCCGGCAGTGACGACGATTCGCGCCGGATCCACGTTGACGCCGTAGAAGTCGGCGTATTGCGCCGAGATCGCCTCGCGCAGCGCGTGCAGACCGACCGCGCTGGTGTATTGCGTGACGCCACGGCGCAGTGCGCTAGCGGCCGCCTCGATGACCGGCTCCGGCGCGGTGAAATCGGGCTCGCCGATTCCCATGTGAATGATGTCGCGTCCGTCGCGCTCGAGAAGCGCGGCCTCCTTGGCCAGCTCCATCACATAGAAAGGCTGGATGGCGTCCACGCGTGCAGCAAGCCGCACCAGGGGTTCGGTCACGGAGTTCATACGATCAAATCCAGTTCAAAAGCAAAAGCGGGACGACGTTTGGCGCGTGTGTTCACGCGTGAAACGCCGTCCTTGCAAACGGTTCGGTTGCGCCGCCGCGCTCAGGGAGGCGCATGACGACGGTCGTGCCGCCGCTCATGTGCCTTGCACTCAACGCTTGCGAGCCGCCTGCGTTTCGTCCACGCGCAGTTGCGCCGACAGCTTGTCCAGCACGCCGTTCACGTACTTGTAGCCGTCCGCGCCGCCGAACGTCTTGGCGAGTTCGACCGCTTCGTTGATGACCACGCGATACGGAATGTCGACGTGATTCTTCAGTTCAAACGCGGCCACAAGCAGCACGGCGCGTTCGACCGGCGAGAGCTGCTCGATCGGACGGTCGAGACACGGCGCGATTGCCGCGGACAGTGAGTCCGAATCGCGGATCACACCGTGCAGAATGGCGTCCAGATGTTCGTGGTCGGCCTTGTCGAAGCCTTGCGCGCCGCGCAGCTGCGCGTCGATCTCACCGCCGGGCGAGCCCGACAGCAGCCACTGGTAAAGCCCCTGCGTGGCCAGTTCGCGGGAGCGTCGGCGTGCGCTCTTCATGCCTCTTCCTCTTCTTCGTCTTCTTCCTCGTCGTCGCCGCCGAGTTGTTCGAGAGCGACGGCGAGATTCGCCATTTCGACGGCTACGCGCGCCGCGTCTCGACCCTTTTCGGTCATGCGCGCGACGGCTTGCTCGTCGTTCTCGGTTGTCAGCACCGCGTTCGCGACCGGAATGCCGAAGTCGAGGCCGATACGCGTGATGCCCGCGCCGCTTTCGTTCGAGACCAGTTCGAAGTGATACGTTTCGCCGCGAATCACCGCGCCGAGTGCGATCAGTGCGTCGAATTGCGCGCTCTCGGCGAGTTTTTGCAGCGCCAGCGGGATTTCCAGCGCGCCCGGCACGGTGACGAGCAGCACGTCTTCGCCGGTGACGCCGAGGCGTTCGAGTTCTTCGATGCAGGAGTCCGCGAGGCCGTTGCAGACGGGTTCGTTAAAGCGCGCCTGGACGATGCCGATACGCAGTCCGTCGCCGTCGAGATTCGGTTGGTATTGTCCGATTTCCATGTGAATTCCGTAGTGTTTTGAGTGGGCGCTAAGCGCGTGAATGGTCGGATCAGCCTTGTTGCGGAGCTTGTGCCTTGCCGCCCGGCATCGGCACGAAGCCCGTGACTTCGAGACCGTAGCCCGACATGCTGCCCAGCTTGCGAGGGTTCGACAGCACCTGCATCTTGCCGACACCGAGCTCGCGCAGAATCTGCGCGCCGATGCCGTACGTCTTGAAGTCGACCGGGCGGCGTTTGAGCGCGTCGGCTTTTTCCTTCGAGTCGAACGCCTTGAAAACGTCGATCAGATGGTCTTTCGAGTCGCCGCAGTTCAGCAGCACGATCACGCCGCAGTCGCGCGCGGCGATCTCTTTCATGGCCGCATCGAGCGTCCACGAGTGGGTGGATTCGCCGACTTCGAGCAGATCCAGCACCGACAGCGGTTCATGCACGCGCACCAGCGTGTCCTGATCCGTGCAGGGCGTGCCGCGCACCAGCGCGATGTGCGGCTGGCCGCTCGGCTGGTCGAGATACATGACCGCGCGAAACGCGCCGTGCGCCGTTTGCATGGTGCGCTCGCAAATCCGCTCGACAATCGACTCCGTGCGGCTGCGATAGTGGATCAAATCCGCGATCGTGCCGATTTTCAGACCGTGTTCCTTCGCGAATTCCATCAGGTCCGGCAAGCGCGCCATCGTGCCGTCGTCCTTGATGACTTCGCAGATCACCGCGGCCGGCGTGAGGCCTGCCAGCGCGGTGAAGTCGCAGCCCGCCTCGGTGTGGCCGGCACGCACCAGCACGCCGCCGGGCTGCGCCATGATCGGGAACACGTGGCCTGGCTGCACGATGTGTTCGGCCTTGGCATCCGGTGCGACCGCGGCGGCGATAGTGCGGGCGCGGTCGGCCGCCGAGATGCCGGTGGTGACGCCTTCTGCCGCTTCGATACTGACGGTGAACGCCGTTCCGTATTGCGTGCCGTTGCGGTACGTCATGAGCGGCAGGTTCAGCAGCTTGCAGCGTTCCTGCGTGAGTGTCAGGCAGATCAGGCCACGGCCGTAGCGGGCCATGAAGTTGATCGCTTCCGGCGTGACGAATTCGGCGGCGATCACAAGGTCGCCCTCGTTTTCGCGGTCTTCTTCGTCGACGAGGATCACCATCCGGCCTGCTTTCAGTTCGGCAATGATCTCTGGAGTGGAGGCGAGCGTCATGTTGGCGAGAGTTTCGGAGAAAGCGCGTATTTTACGCCACGCGCGAGCCCAAGTCGCCTCCGCCGAACGGCATAGGCCGTTTGGCCGACTGGCGATGAGCCGTCCGCCGTCGTTATGCTCGTCGAAACGATGCAGGCATGAACCGGCTGAAAGCGGCGCAGCGCCGCCGCCGGCCCATGCGCGGCCGGGCTTGCGGTCGTTTATTTCGGCGCGTTCAGCATGCGCTCGACGTAGCGCGCGATCAGATCGATCTCCAGGTTCACCTGCGTGCCTTCACGCAGACGTTTGAGCGCCGTTACTTCGACGGTGTGCGGAATCAGGTTGATCGAGAACTCGCAGCCATCGTCGCGATCTTTAACCGAGTTGACGGTCAAGCTCACGCCATTGACAGTGATAGAACCTTTGTACGCCAGGTAGCGGCCGATCTCGCGCGGCGCCAGCACGCGCAGTTCGTGCGATTCGCCGACCGGCGCGAAATGCGTGACCGTGCCGAGGCCGTCCACGTGGCCGGAGACGATATGTCCGCCGAGCCGGTCGTGCGCGCGCAGCGCTTTCTCGAGATTCACTTCGCCGGTCTCGCCGAGGCCGGCCGTGCAGTTCAGGCTTTCGCGCGACACGTCGACTTCGAACGAGTGGGCGGTCTTCGCGACCACGGTCATGCATGCGCCCTGGATCGTAATGCTGTCGCCGAGCTGCACGTCGCCGAGATCGAGGCCGCCGGCTTCGACGTTCAGGCGTACACCCGCGTCGCCGTCCGTGCCGAGCGGCTTGACTGATTCAATGCGGCCCACGGCCGCGACGATTCCTGTGAACATCGTACTGATCCTTGATCATTTCGAAACGGTTGGGGGCGCGGGGTCGGTGCCGGGTCCGGGCGTGGCCTCGGGTGCGTGTTGGGGCACAAAGCGCGCGAGAATCCGCAGATCCTCGCCGATCCGGTCGATCGCGTGGAAGTTCAGCTTGACGCGGCCTTCGAGCGTTTCGGGCGCACTCAGGTTGAACATGCTCATCGAATCCATGCCGAGCAGGCTCGGCGCGAGATACACGAGCAGTTCGTCGACACAGCCTTCGCGCAGCAGCGAGCCGTTCAGCTTGTAGCCCGCCTCGACATGCAGTTCGTTCACGTTGCGCTCGCCGAGCACTTTCAGCACGCCGGGCAGATCGACCTTGCCGTCCGGATTCGCCAGCTGGACGATCTCGGCGCCGCGATCGCGCAGCGCATTGGCGCGATCTGTATGGCGTTGATCGAGATTGCCGCAGAAGATCAGCGTGGGTGCGCCGGCCAGAATCTGCGCCCCGGGCGGCACGTCGAGCTGGCTGTCGATCAGTACGCGTTGCGGCTGGCGCGGCGTGTCGACGGCGCGCACCGTCATGCGCGGATCGTCTTCCCTGACCGTGCCGATGCCAGTCAGGATCGCCGACGCACGGGCGCGCCAGGCGTGGCCGTCCGCGCGTGCCGCTTCACCGGTGATCCACTGGCTCTCGCCCGAAGGCAAACCGGTACGGCCGTCCAGCGAGGCCGCCACTTTCATGCGCACCCACGGGCGGCCGCGCGTCATGCGCGAGACGAAGCCGATATTGAGTTCGTGCGCTTCGAGGGCGAGCAGTCCGCAGCGCACTTCGATGCCGGCATCGCGCAGCATCGCGAGACCGCGTCCGGATACCTGCGGATTGGGATCTTCCATCGCCGCGACCACGCGCGCGATCTGCGCTTCGATGAGCGCATTCACGCACGGCGGCGTGCGGCCGAAGTGGCTGCACGGCTCCAGCGTCACATAGGCCGTAGCGCCGCGCAGGTCATGACCGCGCGAGCGCGCGTCTTTCAACGCGCGGATCTCGGCATGGTCCTGACCGGCCGGCTGCGTGAAGCCTTCGCCGATCATCTCGCCGTTCTTGACGAGCACGCAGCCGACCCGGGGATTCGGATCGGTGGTGTACATGCCGCGCTTGGCCAACGCGAGCGCGCGTTCCATATGGACGAAATCGGTTTGCGAAAACATCTGTGTCCGGTCGGGTACGGTGGCTGGGCTGTAACGGGTTTCGGTTTTAGCGATGTGCTGTCTCGCGGGCTTCAGGCCACGAGCGAGGCGAACGCGCCGCGCGCCGCGTCGATCGTGGCGTCGACGATTGCGTCGTCGTGAACGATCGAAACGAAGCCCGCTTCATATGCCGACGGCGCGAAGTACACGCCGGCGTCGAGCATCTTGTGAAAGAACGCGTTGAAACGCGGCACGTCGCTCTTCGTGACTTCGGCGAAGCTGGTCGGGATCGAGTCGGTGAAGTAGAGGCCGAACATGCCGCCGAGCGAATCGGCCGCGAACGGCACTTTGGCTTCGCGCGCGACGTTCGCGAGACCTTGCACGAGGCGCGTGGTGCGCGCCGTGAGTGTGTCGTAAAAGCCGGGCGCCTGGATCAGTTGCAGCGTTTTCAGGCCGGCCGCGACCGCGATCGGATTGCCCGACAGCGTGCCCGCCTGGTAGACGCCGCCGAGCGGCGCGAGGTGAGCCATGATGTCGCGCCGGCCACCGAAGGCCGCCGCCGGCATGCCGCCGCCGATCACCTTGCCGAGGCAGGTCAGATCCGGCGTGATGCCGTAGACCTCTTGCGCGCCGCCCAGGGCGACGCGGAAGCCGCACATCACTTCGTCGAAAATCAGCACCGAGCCGTACTCCGTGCACAGGCGCCGCAACGCTTGCAGGAATTCGGGCGTGGCGCGCACGAGGTTCATGTTGCCGGCTACCGGTTCGACGATCACCGAGGCGATCTCGTTGCCGAATGCCTTGAACGCTTCTTCGAGTTCGGCGACGTTGTTGTATTCGAGCACGGTGGTGTGCTTGGCGATATCCACCGGCACGCCCGCCGAAGTCGGATTGCCGAAGGTCAGCAGGCCCGAGCCGGCCTTGACCAGCAGGCTGTCCGCATGGCCGTGATAGCAGCCTTCGAACTTGACGATACGGCTGCGGTTCGTGAAGCCGCGCGCGAGACGCAGCGCGCTCATGGTCGCTTCGGTGCCGCTCGACACCATGCGGACCTGCTCGATGGAAGGCACCAGCTTGCAGATTTCTTCGGCGATTTCCACCTCTGCTTCGGTCGGCGCGCCGAACGAGAAGCCGTTGCCCAGCACGCGCTGCACGGCTTCGAGGACTTCCGGATGAACATGGCCGAGAATCATCGGGCCCCATGAGCCGATGTAGTCGATATAACGCTGGCCGTCCGCGTCCCAGAAGTAAGGGCCTTGCGCGCGTTCGATGAACCGCGGCGTGCCGCCGACCGAGCGGAAGGCACGCACAGGCGAGTTCACGCCGCCGGGAATGGTGCGTTGCGCGCGTTCGAAGAGGGTTTCGTTTCTGGACATGGCGATGGCTGGAATTGGGGTTGCGCAGCGGCGCAGGTTGCCTGTCGGCGAGTCGCGCGGCGCTGGGATAGGTGGGGAAATTGTACCGGAGTCGGCGTGAACAGGTTTTCCGGATGCGCCTGCGCAGCGGGCCGTTCGCTCAGGTTTTGCGCGTGCGTTTCGCGGCTGCCGTCTTTGCCACCGGCTGCTCTACCGGTTTCGTAGCCAGCATCTTGTCTCGCGTCGCAACTGATTGGGGCGCCGGGTTCGCCACTTGCGGCGAGACGGAACTAGCCGCCACCTTCGCCTCGTTGCCAGCGCGGCCGTGCGCTGCGCGCATTTTCGCCGCCGCGTGAGCCGTGACCTTGCTTGAGCGCGTGGGACCCGCCGGCGTATCGAGCTTCGGCGGCTTGCGCTTGCCGGTGAGTTCCGCCCAGCGTTTTTCCAATGCGCCTTCGGCGATCGGCTTGATCACGGTGCCTGAACTCTGCGCGTCCCACGTCTGCACGGAGAAAGGATGTATGCGCAACATCTCGCGCGCAATCACCACACCTTCGTGTGCATCGACGAGCCAGTCGTACACGAAGTCGATGCACAAACGGTAGCCACGCTTCGTCGTCGTATCGGGGACCTCGTACGGCGCGCGCGTCACGTAACCGGAGCCGAAAATGCCCTTCGGTTCCTGCGCGACCCGATGCAGGAAGACGCGGTCACCCGGCAGGATGCCGCGCGCAAATCCGCAGCCCCATACGTCGGCCACCGCGACGCCCGCGGCCACGCGTTTGGCCACGTCGGGCAACTCGGGCCACGGCCATTTCCTGGGGCTCCAGATGAGCAGGAATGCGGTCATCGCATGGTCGGAAGTGGATGGTAGGGAAGAGCGCTGCGCACCGCTTCGCGCGTCGCCCGAAGCGTTCAGGCCGCAGCTTAACCGATCGGCGGCGTGCTTGCCGCGCGCCGTCGATACCTGACTGGCGTCTTCGCCATCATGGCCGAGGCCCGGTCGCCTTGTTAACCGTCGCGTACAATTGAGGGTGTCATGTTGCTGTTTTCCCCGTTTCCCCTGTTCCGCTGCCGAAGACGGCGCGGCGCTTCATCTGGATTCCCATGTCTCACGTCACCAGAAGCCGGCCCGATGGCCGGCTGATTCTGTTGCTCGGTGCGCTTGCCGCATGCGGGCCGATCTCCATCGACATGTACCTGCCGAGCCTGCCGACCATCGCGCAGGCGTTCGCCATCAGCACCGGCGCCGCGCAAACGACGCTCACCAGCTTCATGTTCGGCTTTTCGATCGGCATGCTGCTCTATGGTCCGCTGTCGGATACCTATGGCCGCCGGCCTGTGCTGCTCGGCGGCATCGTCATGTATGCGCTGGCCAGCGTGGCATGTGCGATGTCGTTTTCGATCGGCTCGCTAGTGACGTTCCGTTTCGTGCAGGCGCTGGGCGCGGGCGCGGCGTCGGTGCTGGCGCGCGCCATTGCACGCGACGCCCATGGACCGACTGATGCCGCTCGCGTGCTCTCGATGCTCGCCATCGTCACGTCGATCGGGCCGTTGCTCGCGCCGCTCATCGGCGGACAGTTGCTGCTGCTCGGTGGCTGGCGTGTCGTGTTTGTCGTGCTGACGCTGTTCGGCACCGTGTGCGCGGCGACCGCATTTTTCAAGGTGCCGGAAACGTGGCCGCGTGAGAAGCGTGCGCACTCGGCATTGCTGAAATCGTTCGGCGCGTACGGCAAGTTGCTGCGCGATCCGGTTGCGTGGGGGCACATGCTGTGCGGCGGCATGGCGTTCGCGTCGATGTTCGCGTACATCACCGCGACGCCTTTCGTCTACATCGAGTATTTCCATGTGTCGGCGCAGCACTATGGCTTTCTGTTCGCGCTGAATATCGTCGGCATCATGTTCGGCAACTTCATGAATACGCGACTCGTCGGCCGGCTCGGTTCGCTCCCAATCATCTCTTTCGCCGCCACCGTCAGCTGCATTGCCTCACTGTTCGTCTGTCTCGTCTCGCTAACCGGTTGGGGCGGTCTGTGGTCGATCGTCTTCGGACTGTTCTTCGTGGTCGGCGTGGTCGGTCTTCTGTCCGCCAACTGCACGACCGATCTGATGCATCGCTATCCGATGAATGCTGGCGCCGCGGCCGCCGTGTTCGGCGCCGTGCAGTTGGCGCTCGGCGCGTTGTCGAGCCTCGCCGTCGGACTTTGGCAGGACGGTTCGCCCAAGGGCATGGGCGTCACGGTGGGGGTGGCGGGCTTGCTCTGCTATCTCGGCCGGATTCTGGTCGTGAGGTGGCATGGAGCCAAAGCGCCTGTCGCTGCCGTATAAGGAGCGATAAGGCGCACAGCGCGCCGCGTCTACGGAAAACACCAGGTGTTGCGCGCGCGCGACCGTGCGTCTCAATTTGCGTTGCTATGATGGAGCCACTGTTCCTCGGAGCGGCAAAATCATGGCGATCAGAGATTTGGTGAATGGCGAACGGCAACAGGCTGCTTTCGCTGAAGCGCAGAAGCTGGCGGACAGCGGCGCCTATCACGATTACACAGACATCGAATACGTCTTGCGCTTTGATTACGGTTTGTCTGATGTATCGACACTGCTTGACAGTCAGTTGATGCATCGCGACCTGAACGGCCGTTGTGCGGATGCGCGCGAAAAGCTGGAGATGCTTAGCGTGTGATGCGTGCTGCGGGCGGCTCATTCGCAAAAGCGTGCTGATTACGTGAGGCGTCGTGCCTCGAATCGAGAGCGCTTGCGCGTTGCATGATTCCTCGCGTGATCGCTTCGTGACTTTTGCGATTCGGAGTGCTGCCGTGCGAATGAATTGCACGCAGCGTCATGCGTCGCCACATTTGGAGTGGTACTCATGGCTGGTAGCCAGCACGACCCACGTCTGCCGCATACCGACAATCCCGCTACGCTTTCGCAGCCGGGCGGTCACTACAGCCACGTCGCGGTCGCTAACGGTTTTGTGTTCGTCTCAGGACAATTGCCGATCACCGCGCAAGGCGGCAAGCTGTCCGAGGCGTCGTTCGAAGTTCAGGCCGAACAGGTGCTGGCCAATGTGCGGGCCGCGCTCGAAAGCGTTGGCAGCAGCGTCGCGCAACTGGTGCAAGTGCGGGTCTATTTGGTCGATGTCGAAAACTGGATGAGCTTCAATCAGATCTACGCGCGTTGGGCCGGTGAAGCGTGTCCGGCGAGAGCCGTCGTGCCAGTTCCTCAACTGCATTACGGTTTCAAGATCGAAGTTGAGGCGACCGCGCTGGTTTAGCTAGTGGCGTTGGCGTCCCGAGTTTTGGCGCGCGTTCGGGGCAGTGGGCTAAGGGCGTTCAACGGGTCGCGTGAATGCATAAGCTCAGTGAATCACGAGCCCATTGAACGGGCATTGCTCACACTGGCCGCGATATTTACGCCGACATTGCCGCTCATGTTCGTCATCGCGCACGCGCCTATCGACGCAGTCGATGCGCCGAGCTTCGCGCTGGCTCAGAAACCGACGCCTACTCCAACACCAACGCCGCCGCCACCGCTGCCACCACCAACGCCGACGCCAATATTAGTGCGCGGCGCGTAATAGCCGGGGCCATAGTCGTACGCAGGTACTGGCCCGTAACCGTAGCCATCCTGGTATGGCGTGGCCACCACACACCCCGCGAGACCGGCCCCTAAAGCCAATATGCCGCATAGCCTGATCATGATCTTTTCCCCCTTCATGAACTGGACAGCAATATCCGGTCCCCACGGCGTCACGAATCGGCACTAGTCCCCCGACAGGACGCCAACGGTACCAAAACCGGAACTGTCCCAAATTCGGGACCGTCTTGCATGGCGTGCAACGCAGCCCAACGCGACGCAACGAGGATGCTTGAGGGAATGCTTGGAGCATCCGGCAAGGATGCATCTAGCAGTGCTCGGCACCTGCCTGGCAAGTGCGCACGGATGATTACACCCGAGGCAACACCCAAGGTGGGCATTGGTGCAAGCTGTCGCCTAAAATTTAAGCGTGGCCATGACTTTGATGGAGGCTGCCATGAGCGACTCAATGTTGGCGATATTAATAGGGACGATCGTGGTTGTGTTTGGCGCAGGGATCTGGGCCGTTTCCGAGAACGAGGAGCGACTATCCCGCTGGTTCCGGGAACACCATCTGCGGGATTGGGTGCGCCACAAGTCCTGATGTACCCATCCAAGGACATTTGCATGGTTGGCGGGTTCTTTGGCGGCTAGAACGAAAAACGGGCCGAAAGGCCCGTATTCATTGATGTTCTGGCGGAGGCGGTGAGATTCGAACTCACGGAAAGATTGCTCCTTCGCCGGTTTTCAAGACCGGTGCCTTAAACCGCTCGGCCACACCTCCAAGCCCTAAATTGTAACCTGAAAAAACCTCGCTGCGGCGCGCAGTCGATCTTCAATTACTGCGGATCCTTCAGAAAGAGCCCTTGCAGATCGTTCAGGAACGCCTGGCCGAGCGGCGTCGGGGCAATCTTTTCGTGGTCGCGCGTGATGAGCTTGCGTCGTTCGGCTTCCTGCAAAGCCGGTTCGATCGACGTCATCGACATGCCCGTGCGCTCGATGAACCGATGCACCGGAAACCCTTCCACCAGTCGCAGCGCATTCAACATGAACTCGAACGGCAGATCGTGCGGCCCGACTTCATGCTCTTCCTGCACCGCCGTGCCGGCCTTCGCCTGCTCGATGAAGGTGGTGGGATGCTTGTAGCGCGCCTGCCGCAGCACGCGATTCGGAAACGACAGCTTCGTATGCGCGCCCGCACCGATGCCGAGATAGTCGCCGAAACGCCAGTAGTTCAGATTGTGCCTGCTCTGCCGATGCGGCTGCGCATACGCCGACACCTCATAACGTTCGTAACCCGCAGCGCAGGTGCGCTCATGAATCCAGTCCTGCATGTCGGCGGATGCATCGTCGTCGGGCAGGGCGGGCGGGAACTTCGCAAACAATGTGTTCGGTTCGAGTGTCAGGTGATACAGCGACAAATGCGGCGGCGCGAACGACAATGCCGTCTCGACATCGGCCTGGCATTCGGCGAGCGTCTGCCCGGGCAATGCGAACATCAGGTCGAGGTTGAAGTTGTCGAAGGTGGTCGCAGCCACTTCGACGGCATGGCGCGCTTGCGCCGAGTCGTGAATGCGGCCGAGCGCCTTCAGATGCGCTTCGTTGAAACTCTGGATGCCCACCGAGAGCCGGTTCACGCCGCTCGCGCGAAACTGTGCGAACTTGGCGGTTTCGAACGTGCCTGGATTGGCTTCGAGCGTGATTTCCGCGTCGGCGTCGAGCGGCAGCAGTGCGCGCACGTCGGACAGCATGCGATCGAGTCCGGCCGCCGACAGCAGGCTCGGCGTGCCGCCGCCGATAAACACCGTATGCACCTGGCGGCCCCAGACCAGCGGCAGCGCCATCTCGAGATCGGCGCGCAAGGCGTCGAGATATTCGTTCTCGGGGAACGTGTCGCCTTTCCATTCGTGCGAGTTGAAATCGCAGTACGGACACTTGCGCACGCACCACGGAAAATGCACGTACAACGCCAGCGGCGGCAGCGACGTCAGCCGGATGCTGCCTGGCGACGTGAAGGCCTTGATGACGCCGTTGCCGATATCGGCGGGCGCCGGTTTGATCGGAATCACGCTTCCTCCGTCAGACGCGCGAGCAGTTGCCGCAACGCAATCGCGCGATGGCTGCTGGCGTTCTTCACCGCCGGTTCAAGCTCGGCGGCGCTGGCATTCAGCGACGGCAAGAAGAAGTACGGGTCATAGCCGAATCCATGCGCGCCGCGCGGCGCGTCCAGCATTTCGCCATGCCAGCGGCCTTCGGCGATCAGCGGCTCGGGATCGTCCGGGTGACGCACCAAAGCCAGCACGCAGAAGTAGTATGCGCGGCGATCGGTCTCGCCTTGCAACGCCGAGACGAGGCGTGCGTTGTTCGCCGCGTCGCTCTTCTCACCGCCGGCAAGTTGCGCGTAGCGCGCCGAGTAGACGCCCGGTGCGCCGCGCAACGCGCGCACACACAGGCCCGAGTCGTCAGCGAGCGCGGGCAGGCCGGTCAGCTTCGATGCGTGGCGCGCCTTGGTCAGTGCGTTCTCGACGAAGGTCGGATGCGGCTCTTCTGCTTCCGGCACGTTCAACTCGCCTTGCGGAATCAGTTCGATGCCGGCCGCGCCGAGCAAGGCCGCGAACTCGCGCAGCTTGCCCGCGTTGTTCGACGCCAGCACGACTTTCTTCAACGGCGCACCTGAATTGGCCGCGCTATTGCGTTGAAAAACCTCACTCACTCTTTTGCTCCAGCGCCGCCTTCTGCTTCGCGATCAGCGTGTTGATGCCGTCGCTGGCCAGATCCAGCAGCGCGTTCATTTCCTCGCGCGTGAATGCCACGCCTTCAGCGGTGCCCTGAATTTCGACGAAGCCGCCCGCGCCCGTCATCACGACGTTCATGTCGGTGTCGCATTGCGAGTCTTCGTCGTAGTCGAGGTCGAGCACCGGCAGGCCGTCGTACACGCCCACCGAAATCGCCGCGACGTAATCCGTGATCGGCGAGCTTTCGATGCGGCCCGTCGCCAGCAGCTTCGCCACCGCGTCATGTGCCGCCACGAACGCGCCGGTGATGCTGGCCGTGCGCGTGCCGCCGTCGGCCTGGATCACGTCGCAGTCGATATGCAGCGTGCGCGCGCCGAGCTTCTCCAGATCGAACACCGAGCGCAGCGCGCGGCCGATCAGCCGCTGGATTTCCTGCGTGCGGCCGGTCTGTTTGCCGCGTGCGGCTTCGCGGTCGCTGCGGGTGTGCGTGGCGCGCGGCAACATACCGTATTCGGCGGTGAGCCAACCTTGGCCGCGATCACGCAGAAACGACGGCACGCTCTCGGCAATGCTCGCGGTGCAGATCACTTTCGTGTCGCCGAATTCGACCAGCACCGAGCCCTCCGCGTGCTTCGTGTAGTGGCGCGTGATGCGCACGTCGCGCAGCTGATTGGCCTGGCGGCCGCTGGGGCGTTGGGTGTTGTTGGTCATGTCGGGGTCGGTGAGGAAGAAAAACAGGAGGGAAAGCGCGATTTTACCGCCGATCGGGCGGGCCGGCTGCCCGCCTGTGCGTTGGCTCTTCAAGGGGCCCAATCGTTAAAAATGGGATAATGCCGTTTCCCCGCCCCGCGTCTCGTACACGCCGGGCGATTCGACTCTCCGGCCATCGTCGAACGCATGGCCACAATCGCGAGAAATACGATGATCTACAGCATGACTGGCTATGCGAGCGCCACGCGCGAACTCGTCGCGGCTTCGGGCACAGGTGGCGTGAGCGTGTCGGTCGAACTGCGCACTGTGAATTCGCGCTTTCTCGATCTGAACTTCCGCATGCCGGAAGACGTGCGCGTGTGCGAACCCACGCTGCGCGAGATGCTGATGAACAAGCTGTCGCGCGGCAAGGTCGATATTCGTATCAACCTGCAACGCAGCGAACAGTCCGCCAACGCGGGTTCGATCAATCACGACGCGCTCACGCAACTCGCGCTGCTCGAACGCACGGTGCTCTCGACGTTTCCGGAAGCTGAACGCCTGCGGACCGGCGAAATTCTGCGCTGGCCGGGGATCCTGGCCGAAAGCGGCGTGGCGCCCGAAGTGCTGCGTGAAGCCGTGCTCGCGTGCGGCAAGCAGGCCATTACGGACCTGATCGACGTGCGCGCCCGCGAAGGCGCGCAACTGGCGACCATGCTGATCGCCAACGTCACCGAAATGGAAACGATCGTCACGAAGATCACGCCGCTCGTGCCGGAACTGATCGCCAAGCATCAGCAGAAGATTGTCGAACGCTTGCAGGAAGCGCTCGGCATCGCCGCGCCGGATACCGCCGCGACGATCGTCTCGCGCGAGGAAATCAACGAGCGGATTCGCCAGGAAGTCACGATGTACGGCATTCGTATCGACATCGCCGAAGAATTGTCGCGCCTCACGGCTCACCTGAACGAAACTCGCCACGTGATCCAGAAGGGCGGCAAGGTCGGCAAGCGCCTCGACTTCATGATGCAGGAACTCAACCGCGAAGCGAACACGCTCGGTTCGAAGGCGGCCGCGAAGGAACTGGCGGATTCGTCGATGACCCTGAAGCTGCTCATCGAACAGATGCGCGAGCAAGTACAGAATCTGGAATAAGGCTGGAGCACCATCCACATGACCGACCATCACCACCCACGCGAAACGCCGCGCAATCCGTATGCCGGTGCTTACCCCGGCAACCTGTTCATGGTCGTGGCGCCATCGGGCGCGGGCAAGTCGACGCTCGTGAACGCGCTGCTCGCCGGCGACGACGCGATCCGTCTGTCGATCTCGTACACGACGCGTCCGCCGCGTCCGAAGGAGCAGGACGGCGAGCACTACCACTTCACCACCGTCGACGACTTCATGAAGCGTCACGATGCGGGCGAGTTCCTGGAAAGCGCGGAAGTGCACGGCAACTATTACGGCACCTCGCGCGTGTGGATCGAGGACCAGATGAAGAATGGCCATGACGTGCTGCTCGAAATCGACTGGCAGGGCGCCCAGCAGGTGAAAAAACAGTTTCACAACGCGGTCGAAATTTTCATCTTGCCGCCGTCGCTGGAAGCGCTCGAAGAGCGTCTGAAGAAGCGCGGCCAGGACGAGCCGAACGTGATCACTCGCCGGCTGCTGGCGGCCGGCAGCGAGATGGCGCACGCGGCGGAAGCGGAGTACGTGGTGATCAACGAGAAGTTCGACCGCGCGCTCAGCGAACTGCAATGCCTCGTGGCCGCGACCCGTTCGCGCTTCGCCTCGCAATACGCACGCCACACGCAGCTTTTCGTGCAACTCGGCATTCACCTGCCACACGCGTAAGCGCGGCGGTGTACCGAGCACATAAGGTAGAATAAGCAACATACTGAGAAGGAACCCAACATGGCCCGCATTACCGTCGAAGACTGCCTCAAACAGATCCCGAACCGTTTCGAACTCGCGCTTGCCGCAACCTATCGCGCGCGTCAGCTCGCTCAAGGCCACACGCCGAAGATCGAAAGCCGCGACAAGCCCACGGTCGTCGCGCTGCGCGAAATCGCAGCCGGCCAGGTCGGCGTCGAAATGCTGAAGAAGGTGCCTGTCTAAGGCGCACTGTTCCGTTTTCGATTGTGCGTTTGTCAAACCTGTCTGCCAAGCCTACTTGCCACACGCGTTTGCAACACCTTTTGCCGCACGTAATCGCATCAACGTGCAGACCGGCGTCCAACCCTGACCGCTACGGAGGCGAACATGAGTGCTACCCCGCCCACCGCCACGGAAGTGGAACACGACGCTGACTCGCCCTCGTCTGCACGGAAGTACATCGACGCGGTCCTCGAACAGTCGTTTCGCCATCTGTTCGGGCCGACCGCTACGCCGGAGCAACCGCGCCGGCATGACGTCGTCTCCATCGCCAAACTGACGTCCGCCTTGTCCGGCTATCTGCAGCCGGAAGAGATCAAGGACATCAAGTCGGCCTTTCATTTCAGCGACGAAGCCCACCTGGGCCAGTACCGTCAGAGCGGCGAACCGTACATCACGCATCCGGTCGCCGTCGCGGAAATCTGCGCGGGCTGGAATCTCGACGCCCAGGCGCTCATGGCGGCGCTGCTGCATGACGTGATGGAAGACCAGGGCGTGACCAAGGCCGAACTCGCCGAGCGTTTCGGCGCGAAGGTCGCGGAACTGGTCGACGGCTTGTCGAAGTTGGACAAGATGGAGTTTCGCAATCGCGAGGAAGCGCAGGCGGAAAACTTCCGCAAGATGCTGCTCGCAATGGCGCGCGACGTCCGCGTGATTCTGGTCAAGCTCGCCGACCGGCTGCACAACATGCGCACGCTGGGCGCGGTGCCGTCAGAAAAGCGCCGTCGCGTGGCGCGCGAAACGCTGGATATCTATGCGCCGATCGCTCACCGGCTCGGCCTGAACAATACGTATCGCGAACTGCAAGACCTGAGCTTCGCGAACTTCAATCCGCACCGGTACGCCACGCTCGAAAAAGCAGTCAAGGCGGCGCGCGGCAACCGGCGCGAAGTGGTCGGCAAGATTCTCGAATCGGTGCAGCGCGCCATTGCGGACGCGAAGCTCGACGCCGAAGTCACCGGCCGCGAGAAAACCATCTTCAGTATCTACAAGAAGATGCGCGACAAGCAGTTGTCGTTCTCGCAGG
Source organism: Paraburkholderia sp. FT54 (assembly GCF_031585635.1). Taxonomy (NCBI): domain Bacteria; kingdom Pseudomonadati; phylum Pseudomonadota; class Betaproteobacteria; order Burkholderiales; family Burkholderiaceae; genus Paraburkholderia; species Paraburkholderia sp. FT54. The sequence continues at coordinate 927,619 of NZ_CP134195.1, forward strand.
TGCTCGACGTGTACGGCTTCCGTGTCGTGGTGGACAGCGCGCTGGAGTGCTACACGTGCATCGGCGCGCTGCACGCGCTGTACAAGCCCGTGCCGGGCAAGTTCAAGGATTACATCGCGATCCCGAAGGTGAACGGCTATCAGTCGCTGCACACCACGCTGGTCGGCCCGTTCGGTGCGCCGATCGAGTTTCAGGTGCGCACGCGCAAGATGCACGAGATCGCCGAAGCTGGCGTGGCCGCGCACTGGCTGTACAAGAACGGCGGCGCGGACCTGAACGACGTGCAGAAGCGCGCGCACCAGTGGCTCAAGTCGCTGCTCGACATTCAGAGCGAAGCCGGCGACTCAAGCGAATTCCTCGAGCACGTCAAGATCGACCTGTTCCCGGACGCGGTCTACGTGTTTACGCCGAAGTCGAAGATCATGGCGCTGCCGCGCGGCGCCACCGCGCTCGACTTCGCGTATTCGATCCACAGCGACCTGGGCAACCAGTGCGTCGCGGTCAAGATCAACAATGAACTGCTGCCGCTGCGCACCGAGCTGAAGAGCGGGGACATCGTCGAAGTCATCACCGCGCCTTATTCGAAGCCGAATCCGGCGTGGCTCGGGTTCGTGCGCACTGGCAAGGCGCGCTCGGCGATCCGCCATTATCTGAAAACGATGCGTCTGAACGAGTCCGTTCAGCTCGGCGAGCGCCTGGTCGACCAGGCGCTGAAGGGCTATGGGCTGGCGCTCTCGGATGTGACGCCGGAAGCGTGGGAAAAGCTCGTGCAGTGGACGGGCAACAAGAACCGTCAGGAAATTTTCGCGGACATCGGCCTCGGCCGGCGTGTCGCGGCGGTGATGGCCAAGCGCATCGAAGTGCTGATGAGTGGCCGCGACGCCGACGACGACGGCTCGCGCTCCCACTCCGATTTGCCGCATGCGCCGCCGGTCGTCATCACCGGCACCGAGGGTATGTCGGTGCAACTGTCCGCGTGCTGCCGTCCGATTCCGGGCGACGACATCATGGGCTATATCGGCATCGGCCTCGGCATGGCGATCCACACCACGGACTGCCGCGTCGCGCAACGCATCCACCGGCGCGATCCGGGCCGCTGGATCGACGTCGCCTGGGCACCGCAACCTGGACGTCTGTTCGACGTCGCCGTGAAGGTGTTGGTCAAGAATACCAAGGGCGTGTTCGCCCGCGTGGCGGCGGATATTACCTCGGCGGATGCCAACATCGTCCACATTGCCATGGACGAAGACCTGTCGCAGGAGTCCACGGTGTTGCGCTTCGTGATCCAGGTTAGCGATCGGGTCCATCTGGCCAATGTGATGCGCCGGGTGCGGACCAACCCGGACGTCATGCGTATCGCGCGCGAACGGCCGAGCGAGGAAGGCCATCATCGGCACGACGGCGGAATGCGCATCGACCGCGAGCGAGCGGATTACTGATTCCAGCGGTTGCCTTTAGTCGGTCTTGGGGCGCTTCCAATCTCCATCGTTCGAATCTGAACGCAGCGGCTGCGGGCGAGTTTCATCCGAAACTCAGGGAGAAACGCTTGTGAACGTAGCTGACCTCACCGGACTGGCGCTCGACTATTGGGTCGCCCGCAGCCTGCACGACTTCGTGCGCGAAATCCACTTTACCGACAGCGGCGAAACCGTCTCGATTCGCGGCAATGACCGCGGTCGTCCGTGGGACGGCCGTTTTACGCCGTCGACGTCGTGGGAGGCCGCGGCGGCCGTGCTGGAGCGCGCGCAGCGGCTGGAAGTGCGCGAGCGGAGCTACCAGGGCTCGGCACATTGCATTGCGGAATTTGAAGGCGGGCACCGAACCGTGGAAGGGCGGGGCGACTCGTTACGGGTCGCGCTGTTGCGAGCGTTCGTCGAAAGCCGCTTCGGCGATACCGTGGATGATGTGTTGCACGAGGCGCAGGCGGTGACCGGCGACCAGGCGCAACCGATCGGCGAGCGGGAGATTGGTAACGAGCAGGCGGCGAGGGGTTCGTTCGGAGATGTACCGAGCCCGGACGGGCAGATCGGCGATATTCAGTCGCCGCCTCGGTAGGGCGTGCTTCGTTGGGAGCTGGCTAGGGACCTGGGATGCAGCGAGCCCAATGAAACTGGATTCGATGAAAAAACAAAGGGCCTTCCGATCGGAAGGCCCTTTATAGGTGGTGCGGCTGGCAGGATTCGAACCCACGACCCCTTGGTTCGTAGCCAAGTACTCTATCCAACTGAGCTACAGCCGCACGCTAAACGGTGATGCTTACTGCACTGAAACTGGGGCAAAACGTAAGGGCCTCCCCAGAGGGAGGCCCTCGAATAAGTGGTGCGGCTGGCAGGATTCGAACCCACGACCCCTTGGTTCGTAGCCAAGTACTCTATCCAACTGAGCTACAGCCGCACGCAGAAACGAGATTATAGCAAAGGTTTCGAAAAAGGGAAGCATGTAACTGCGATTTGTCCCATAGTCGTGATCGTGTACCCTTGATAGGCAGTCGTTTGCTGCAGTTACCGGATCATCATGAACAAGGCCTTTGTCAAAGAATCGAGCGAAGAGAATGACGACGACCTCGACGTCGCCCAGCCGGACGTTCCCGCTGGCACGAAAAACTACATCACGCCCGCCGGCTACCGGCGCATGCGCGATGAACTACTGCATCTGATCGACGTCGATCGGCCCGAAGTGGTCAAGCTGGTGTCGTGGGCGGCCTCGAACGGCGATCGCTCCGAAAATGGCGATTACATCTATGGCAAACGTCGGTTGCGCGAAATCGATCGGCGCATCCGGTTTCTGACCAAACGTCTCGATCTCGCTGAAGTCGTCGACAGTAGCAAGCAGGAGAATGTCGATCAGGTTTTCTTCGGCGCGGCCGTCGAGTATGCGACGCAAGACGGCGAGGAGCACATCGTGACGATTGTCGGGATCGACGAGGTCGATCTGGATATCGGCCACGTGAGCTGGATCTCGCCGATAGCGCGCGCGCTGCTCAAGGCGAAAGTCGGCGATACGGTCACGTTATACACGCCGGCCGGCCCGCAGCCGATCGACATACTCGACGTCAAGTATCCGCAGCCTGACACGGGCGCTTGAGTCGCGTCTGACAGGCGCCTCCGTCTCGTTCTCGCCAATCGGCTCCAGCGCTAGGGCATAAAAAAGGCGCCGCGAACGGCGCCTTCGAGATCACGGGTGCTACCCGCAGCTTTAGAAGCGGTGACGCAGACCTGCGGTCACAGCGATTTGCTTGTTGTTGCTCGAAGCGGCCAGACCGTTGATGTCGGCATCGACGATAGCGTTTTCGTTGACTTGCTGATATTCGCCTTGCAGGTACACGTCGGTACGCTTGGACAGCGCGTACGCGGTTTGCAGGTTGAACTGGTTCCAGTGCGGACGGGTGCCAGCCAGGCTTGCGCGGGTGTACGTGTAGGAACCCGCAATGCTGACTGCCGGCGTGAGCGCGTAGCGAGCGTTCGCTTCAAAGTTCTGGAAGTGAGCGCTGTTGTTGCCGAAGGCGATGCCGTTGGTTTGACCCGATGCACCAGCGCCGATACCGGCCAGGTTCGACAGGTTGGTTTGCGAGTACACGAGACCGACCGTTGCCGGGCCGAACGCGTAGTTGGCACCTGCGCCCCACGTTTGCTGACGGCCGGCGAAGAATGTGTTGTCGCTCGACACTGCGCCACCCGAATTGAACGCCGCAGCCGCGCCGGTTGCGCCGTTGCTGTTCAGTTGCAGGTAAGCGGCGGCGACGTTCAGGCCGCCCCAGTTGTACGACGCGCCCGCGCTATAAGCGCGGTTGTTCGCGAAGCCGTCGGCCTGATTCGAGAAGCCATACAACGCGCCGAACTTGAAGCCACCGTAGTTGACGCTTTGGTACTTGACCGAATTGTTGATGCGGAACGAGTTGTTCAGGTTGTCGTTGTCGAACGGATGCGCGAACTGCGTGCCGCCGTATTGCGTGCCGGTCAGTGCCAGCGGGCCGACGTAGTCGACCATGCTGTCGTATTGACGGCCCAGGGTGACGGCGCCGAACTGATCGCTAGTCAGACCCACGAAGGCTTGCCGGCCGAATTCGCGGCCACCTTGCTTGAGCGTGCCGTCATTGATGCCGAAGCCGTTTTCCAACGTGAAGATGGCCTTGAGACCGCCGCCCAGATCGTCAGAGCCTCGCAGGCCCCAGCGGCTGCCGTTCACGGAACCGCTCGTTTCCTGCCAGTTGCTATGGCCGTGCTGGTTGTTGGTATAGGTGATGCCGGCGTCGATCAAACCGTACAACGTCACGCTGCTTTGCGCATGCGCTGCCGTTGCGAAGACGCCCGTGAGGGCGGCGACCATGAGTGTCTTTTTCATCTTGTAACTCCGAGAGCGAGAGTGGGCATTGAACCCAGGCTTAGGGAGACCTTTCACGCGGGCGCTGCGAGAGGCGTAATCCGAGTGAAGCGCGCTCAACAAAATCGCGCCGGTTTCCGATTAGCCAGAGTGTAGAGAGACACTTCGCGCAATGGACGTTCCGATTTTCGCAATAAAGTATTACGCGTTCGGAAACGATATATGAATGCCGCTTAAGCCTTATAAATAAAGGCTTCCAGCGATTTTGGCGGCGCGCAGCCGGGGCGGCGACACAGCTGCGTTGCTGATTAGCGACACTAATCGACGCAAAAAAACAACGTAATAAAACGTAAAATGAGATTGTTGTTGTTACTGAAATAGATGATTGTTATTTGTGTGAATAATCGAAATGGTGTTCAACCGCTATACTCAAATTTCTGCTTTCCGAAGCGGACTTTTTCGTTGACGAAAAAGATCTCCAAACCTTTGTCGGCGCGACTTCCCAGTCGCGCTTTTTTTTCGCCCGCGTTGCGTCGTTTGAGGAAACGCGGTTAGTGGGCTGGCGCTGCGCCGTCTACTTCGTTCCAGTCGTTCGCTACGGAGACGCTCCAGTCTTCCATGACATAGCGGCGCGCATCCATGGGGCATGACAGCAGGTTCTGCCAGTGATCTCCGTGCCACATGGGATCGATCTCGAATATCGACGGCGTTTCTGCCGCTGTCGCGGATTGTCCAGAAGCCGTGTCTGCGGACGAGTGGGTCAGCCAGGTAATGAGGCGGCGGATTTGGTTGAACAGCATGACAATCTCCCTAATGCGCGTTACTACCATTACTGGGTCCGATCATCCTGCCGCGAACGCGGTGCAGCAAGTCGGACAAACACTTACGGAAAACATCTTTTGTTACATATTTCCGATGTCTGCCGAAAAATTTCCCGCTATGGCGCATCGACATAGTCGGTCAGGTAATATGGACTTCGTCTGATTATCCAGATGTCACTGAATATTCGCCTGGAATTGTTGAGAAAATAAAACGGTGGCTTATGGCGGTGCGCAATAAGCGCTTATCGAAAATTTTCTTGAATGACAATTCTTCGTTCCCGGTAAAACGGCCATGCTGAATTTCACCCGCCGGATCTGATTGCGCGGCGGAGTCGTATATTCAGCTTGAGGGGCGATGCCCGATTTGGATAAATTCTCAAGGGAAGCGGGAAAATGGAAACTGGTATCGTCAAATGGTGCAACGATGCCAAGCGCTTTGGCTTCATCACGTCGGTTTCGGCGGCGACGATCTGTTCGCACACTTTTCGGAAAATTCGAGCTGAAGGCTTCAAGTCGCTGAGGGAAAGCCAGCGCGTCTCGTTCGACTCAAGGCCGGCCCGAAAGGCAAGCAGGCGGCGACATCCAGCCCTTGTAAGCCGGTAAACGCTGCAAATGCTTTGCCCGGAGCAGCGGAACACACAAAAGCCTTCGCAAAACGCGAGGGCTATTTATACCCAATGCGATTTGATCGCGGCAATTGGTTTTAACCATCTGGTTCGGAACGATTTGGGCCGCCTACCCGAATCGCCCGGATAGCTTTCCCCGTAGGTTTCAGCGTCCGCTGTGAAAAAATGATTTCTGGGTTCGCGCGAAGCTCATCGCTCACGCAAAACAGCACCATTGCGCGCCCAGTTAATTGACGTAATGCGATGCTGTGCGGGTACGCGGCCGCCAACTGGTGCATACTTGCCGCAAAGCCACGCGTCCAAAGTCTTCTTTTCATGTCTGAACAGTTTTTGCCGGAACCGGCCCTGGATGGTCCGATCGTCTTTGTCGACCTTGAAACCACGGGCGGCTCGACTGCCGAGCATCGCATTACTGAGGTCGGTGTCGTCGAAGTCGGGTCCAGCGGCGTGTCGCGCTGGAGCAGTTTGGTCGACCCTCAACAGCCGATTCCCTCATTCATCCAGCAACTCACCGGCATCACGAATGCAATGGTGCGGGGCGCGCCGACCTTCGACGCGATTGCGCCGGCTCTCTTCGAGCGTCTGAATGGCAAACTGTTCGTCGCGCACAACGCCAGTTTCGATCGCGGATTTCTGCGCGGCGAGTTTCGCCGGGTGGGCCTGGCGTTCGATCCGGACGTGCTGTGCACCGTGCGCCTGTCGCGCGCGCTATTCCCGGCGGAAAAGCGTCACGGTCTGGATGCGTTGGTGGAGCGTCATGCACTCGTACCGTCCGATCGCCACCGCGCGCTCGCCGACGCCGATCTGATCTGGCAGTTCTGGCAGCGTCTGCACGGCCTCGTGCCGCTCGACGTATTGCGCACGCAGATCGAGCGCACCATGCGGCGCTACCGGCTTGCAGGCAATATCACGGAAGATCTGCTCGACACCGCGCCGGCGGGTTGCGGCGTCTACGCGTTCTACGGGGAACAGGATTTGCCGCTGTACGTCGGGCGAAGCGTGCGCGTGCGTCAGCGACTGCGATCACATTTGACCGGCGAGCGGCGCTCGTCCAAGGATATCCGGCTCGCGCAGCAGGTGCGACGTGTCGAGTGGCGCGCGACCGGTGGCGAATTGGGCGCCATGCTCGCGGAGGCGCAATGGATCGCGACGCTGCGCCCTGGCCATAACAGGGTGCCGCGGGTCGCGAAGAGTGATCCAGTGGATGCGCCCTGGCCGTTCGAAGGGCCGATCGTGTTCGAGGAGCGCGAGGAGGCGTCGCAGGCGCGCGCGTTTCATATCGTCGACCGTTGGCGTTACGTGGGTCATGCGGCGTCGCTCGCGCAGGCAGCGGAGTTGCATGCGTCGAGCGCGGCGGGACCGTTCGAGCTGTCGACCTTTCGCATCTTGCAAAGTCATCTTGCCCGCGGTCTGCGTGTGATGCCCTTGAGCGTGTCGAGCGCAACGGCGCTGGCGAGTCTTGCCTGAAGGCGCACGCCGGCTTACGTCTTAATCGCTTCGTTTTCAGCCGATAACCCGCCGTCCAAAGCGGGTTCGAGCACGCGGGCCACCAACGCGGCCAACAACCAGCCTCAAGCCGCGCGCTTCATCCCGCCCAAAACTAACCCGTCGCGCCCACGCCGCCCGTTTCGCATACGTGCCCGAGCGCGCGAGTCAACGCGCTCGAATGAACCGAGTCGTAGCGAGTCAACGATTTCCAGTTGGCCAACGATTGCGCGACGCGCGACGGACAATCGGGCGCCGCACGCAACGACTGCACGCGTGCAAGGCCGGCCACGAGCGATTGCGTCAGCCGGTCCAGTTGCGGTCGCGTGCTGCTCGCCAGATCGGGCGCGGGCCCTTGCGGCGCCTGGCTGCTACGCCACGTGGCGAACAGCGCGTTTTGCACTTCCTTGCTGGCGTCGATCTGATCCTGGAAGAAAGCGCGGGCGAACGCCGGGTCGACGTTCGCTGCGGGGGCGCGCTTCTCGACGTCGGCAAGGAGCGCGTTCTCGCGCGGCGTATCGGTGATGTCCTGGTGATGGGCCCACTTCCAGCGCGCCACAGGTTCGGCGAGTGCGAGGCGCTGCGAAGCGAGCGCGATCAGATTGGTGAGTGCCGTGTCGTCGCCATCAGCGACGGCCGGGGCGGGCGCGAACGCAAGCGTAGCAAGGAGCGCGAATGCGCATGACGCGCCGAAGCGGTAAGAACGGTTCATGGAAGCGGGCAGTGGCCGAGCGGCCGCGGAAGAAAACCAGAAGAATAGACGATCCGTCGAGCCTAGGTCCTGGCCGCGACGGGAAACCTCCAGATGTATGTCTCTGAAGGCGAGCAGAAGCGAAACGCCGGGCCGCACGGCCAGGCGTCGTCCGAATCAGACGGACTTACCCCGCGTCACGAATCGAGCAAATCGAGCGGTCAGGCGTGTGCATGCAAGCGCCGCCCGCCGAACACGCGGATGTCGATGCTGCATCGCGCCACTGCGCAATTATTTCGAGTCGCACGACTTGCGTTGTTCGTCGAAAAAAGCACGAACGTGCTCAGGCAGTTCGGCACCCAGAAACTCGACGCCAGCGGGTTCCGGATCCGGGCAAAATACTTTATCCGGGGTCGGAACTTTCGGTGGTTTGGCATCCATGATCTTTCTCCTTTACAAACCGATTATCTGCCTCGGTCCCCGTTTTGCACCAGCGCCTGACACGGGTCACATGTTGTTTGTTGCTTTAACGGCACAGGCCGACAAAGAAGCGGAATGTTTGAATAGAATTTATCGATTGGCTGCCAGTGCGCTGATTTCGCCGTCGCTGGCCGAACCACTCCGATATTCCTCGCCACTCCATTCCTCGCCTTGTCGTGCGGGCTGTTCAGCAATAACCTTCGCTTCTGCACATCACCACAATCCGAATTGGCCAATATCATCCAATCTTCGTGGATTTTTGTGCACTGCCACATCGGCAGGATATTCTTCTTAAGAGGCCGAACGTTCGTTTATTACCACTCGTTCCGGTGCAAGCCATTCGGCCCCCTAATCTTTTGTAAACGAACCATTCTCGGATTTCGTTGACGACTAAAAAGCACTTTTCAGGATTTTTTGCCCGAACGAGAAAAACCCAACGTTCGGCAGCGAACGCTGGGTTTTGTCTGAGGTTATTTTTACGCCGTCGGCGCGGGGATTTTATTGAATCGATGGCCTGTCCTGCGCCGATTCTTTTCGTGGAAAAACGCCGCTTGCTGCGCGTGAGCGAAGACTACTCACGTGAGCAGCTCGACGACGGCCGCCTCGTGCGCGTGCCGGACGCATGGTGCCCGAGCTTTCCGGGTTTCTATCTCTGCACGGCGAGCCGCGCGCAGATCCCGCTCAAACTGCGCGCGCTGATCGACTTTCCGAAAGAGAAGCGCGGCGCTCGCTAGCGTGCACGCTTCCTTCGCCTTCAGGCTGCGAGTTGCTGCCGCAGATACTCCGCGGTGCGGCTTTCCTTCGCGCGCACGATTTCGGCTGGTGTGCCGCTTGCGACGATCTTGCCGCCTGCGTCGCCGGCGCCCGGGCCGACGTCGATGACCCAGTCGCTTTGCGCGGCCACGCGCATGTCGTGTTCGACTACCACCACCGAATTGCCGGCATCCACGAGTCCCTGGAGTTGCACCATGAGCCGGTCCACGTCGGCGGGATGCAGGCCGGTGGTCGGCTCGTCGAGGATATACAGCGTGTCGCCGCGCTGCGCGCGTTGCAGTTCGGTGGCGAGTTTGATGCGCTGGGCTTCGCCGCCGGACAGTTCCGTGGCCGGCTGACCGAGCCGCAGATAACCGAGGCCGATGTCGCGCAGCACGTTTAACGCGCGCATCACGCTGGTTTCGTCGGCGAAGAAATCGCACGCCGCGTCGACGGTCAGGCCGAGCACCTCAGCGATGTTTTTATCGCGCCATGTGATTTCGAGCGTCTGCGGGTTGTAGCGTGTGCCGTGACATGTCGAGCAGGGCGCATAGACGCTCGGCAGAAACAGCAGTTCGACGCTGACGAAGCCTTCGCCTTCGCATGTCGGGCAACGGCCTTGCGCCACGTTGAACGAGAAGCGGCCCGCGCTGTAGCGGCGTTTGCGCGCGAGCGGCGTGTCGGCGAACAGCTTGCGCACGTGGTCGAAGAGGCCCGTGTAGGTGGCGAGGTTGGAGCGCGGCGTGCGGCCGATCGGTTTCTGATCGACGCGCACGAGCCGCCGCAGCGCATCCATGCCTTCGACGATGTGGCCGCCGGTCGGCACGGTCTCGGTGGCAAGCAACGGGTTTTGCTCGTCGTCGTCCGGGTTTTCGAAGACGCGTCCAAGGTGGCTTGCAACCAGTTCCGGCAGCGCCTGGCTCACGAGGCTCGATTTGCCCGAGCCCGACACGCCCGTAACGGCAGTCAGGCAGCCGAGGGGAAACGCGGCGTCCAGACCGTGCAGATTATTGCGCGTGATGCCGGCGAGCCGCAGCCAGCCGGCAGGTTCGCGTGACGCGCGCTCGACGGGCGCGGGCGGCGCGAACAGATGGCGGCGCGTTTGCGACGCTTCGACCTTCGCCAGGCCGGCGGGCGGCCCGCTATAAACCACGTGGCCGCCTGCTTCGCCGGCCGCGGGACCGACGTCGACGAGCCAATCCGCGCGCCGCATCATCTGCAAATCGTGTTCGACGACGAACAGCGAATTGCCCGCCGCCTTCAATCCCCGCAGCGCACTGAAGAGCGCTTCGCCGTCGGCGGGATGCAGGCCGGCCGATGGCTCGTCGAGCACGTACACGACGCCGAACAACTGCGACGACAACTGCGTGGCGAGTCGCAAGCGCTGCAATTCGCCGGACGACAGCGTGGGCGTGCTGCGCTCCAGCGCGAGATAGCCCAGACCCAGATCGACGAGAGTCGTCAACCGTTCGAGCAGTTCAGCTGCAATGCGCTGCGCGGCGACGCGCTTCTCCTCCGACAGGTTGGGCGTGCGCCGCACATCGGGCGAGGCTTTGTGCGCGGAACCGCCTGCGGCGATCCGCTTGTCGACGGCGTCGCGCATGGCGCTCTTGCTGAGCACGCTGCCCTTGGCGGTGGTTTGGCCCGAGTGGGTGACGTCCGACTCCGGCCAATGACCTCGCGCGATCGGTTCGAGCATCGCGGCAAGTCTGGCCAGCGGCAACTGCGCGAACTCGCCGATATCGAGTCCGGCGAATGTCACCGACAGCGCTTCTTTCTTAAGCCGCTTGCCGTGGCAGGTCGGACAGACGCTGCCGACCATGAATTGCGACACGCGTTTTTTCATCAGCGCGCTTTGGGTATTCGCGAACGTGTGCAGCACGTAGCGGCGTGCGCTGGTGAAGGTGCCCTGATAGCTCGGCTCGTCCTTGCGCTTGAGCGCGGCGCGGGTTTCCTTCGGCGTGAGGCCGGCATAGACGGGCGCGGTCGGCTGTTCGTCGGTGAAGAGAATCCAGTCGCGGTCTTGCTTCGGCAAGTCGCGCCACGGCTTGTCGACGTCGTAGCCGAGCGTCACGAGAATGTCGCGCAGATTTTGTCCGTGCCATGCGGGCGGCCATGCGGCGATCGCGCGCTCGCGGATGGTCAGCGAGTCGTCCGGCACCATCGATTTTTCGGTGACCTCGTACACGCGGCCGAGTCCATGGCAAGTCGGACAGGCGCCTTGCACGGTGTTCGGCGAGAAATCTTCGGCAAACAGCATGGGTTGCTTCGGCGGATAGTCGCCGGTGCGCGAATAGAGCATACGCACGAGACTCGACAGCGTGGTCACGCTGCCTACCGACGATCGCGCGCTTGGCGTGCCGCGCTGTTGTTGCAGGGCGACCGCGGGCGGCAGGCCTTCAATTGCGTCGACCTCGGGCACGCCGACCTGCTCGATCAGGCGTCGGGCATACGGCGCGACCGATTCGAAATAGCGCCGCTGCGCCTCGGCGTACAAGGTGCCGAATGCCAGCGACGATTTGCCCGAGCCGGACACGCCGGTGAAGACGACGAGCGCATCGCGCGGAATCTGAACGTCGACGTTTTTCAGATTGTGTTCGCGAGCGCCGCGCACGCGCACGAAGCCGGTGAATGCGGTTGCGTCGGAAGTCGGCCGTGTCGAGCGAGACTTGTTGCGGATGGCGTCCATATCGATGAATAGCGGATAAGCGCGGCCCGGCGAATCGGGCGGACGTTTGTGAGGCCGCACAGAACATGCCCGACGATGAAGTGGCGATGATGGCAGTGAAGGCGAGGCACGCGCACTCCCGTCGATCCAGAAATGACCGCCTATCATTGAAGCGACTATTCGCGCCCAGAGTGCGGTGGATAACGGACGCGCCACGACTGGCGCGGAAGATTGCAGTCTTCGCCCTTCAGAGAGTTCGCCATGGAAAACGCTGTCTACTGGAAAGGTCGTCAGGTCGGGATCGAGTGTGACGGCCGCATTTTGTGGTTTTCTTCGGCGCCGCAGGAAGCGGTCGCGGCTTATGACACTCAACGGTCAGCGCCAGCACAGGTGGAAGATTCGATCGTGGCTCGTAACCTCGTCTTGACGGCGCAATACGATCGGCTGGATTTTCGTGGGTGAGCGGCAGCGTAGGTTGCTTTACCGGTAATGCGCGCAGTATCGGGAAAGCAGGCGCAGAAAACAAAAAGCCCAGTCTCGAGGACTGGGCTTTTTGCTTGAATCTTGTGGTGCCGGAAAGAGGAATCGAACCCCCGACCTTCGCATTACGAATGCGACAAAGATGATATTTATCGATGTTGATTTATGCCCATGTAGGCAGTCAGTATCAATGAATACAACGGTGTGCGGCCTACTTGTTCGCATATCTGAATTGACCGAGGTTGATCGATTGCGACATAATCTGCCTACACGGTGCCTACATTGATGCGGCCCCTATTTGAGGTGGGTAGTGAAAAAACTAAATTTCACGGCGGAGCGGGTCGCGTCGTTTCAGGCTGAGGTTGGCAAGGCCCAGACCATCCATTGGGACGCCAAAACGCCTGGCTTGGGCCTGCGCGTAACACCTGCCGGCGCCCGGTCGTACATCTACGAGTCTCGCCTGTTCGGCAAGACCGTCCGGGTAACCATCGGCGACGCACGTGCATGGGAGCTTGGCAAGGCCCGGACTGAGGCAGCGAGGCTCAAGACCCTGATTGATGACGGAAAAGACCCGCGTGAAGTGAGGGCCGAGCGGAAGGTTGCCCATGAGGCCCGGAAGGCAGAAGCGCGCCGTCAGAGTGCCACCGTTGGCGACGCATGGGCCGATTACCTTGGATACCTGAAATCGGCCATTTCCCCCAAGACGAAACTGCCCCGGTCGGCCCGTTATCTGGCGGACCATATCGCCCTGGCGGCTCCCGGTGGCGAGCCGTTGAAGCGCGGCAAGGGAAAGACGGTACGCGGGCCGCTCGCGCCGCTGATGCCGCTCAAGCTGTCTGATCTGACTGCAAAAACGGTTGCGGCATGGCTGGCGGACGAGGCACAGGAGCGCCCGAGCAATGCGGCGCATGCCTATCGGCTCGTGAAGGCGTTCATCCGCTGGTGCGGCGGGCAGGATGAGTATGCCGGAACGATCCCCACTGATTCTTACGATTCCCCGAAGGTAACGGCGGTGCTGCCTAAGAGCAAGGCGAAGGAGGGCGACAGCTTGCAGCGCGAGCAACTGGCGGTGTGGTTTGGGGCGGTCCGCAACATCGGGAACCCGGTTATCTCCGCCTATCTGCAATCGCTTCTGCTGACCGGCGCGCGCCGTGAGGAAATGGCTGCGCTCAGGTGGGTTGATGTGGACTTCCAGTGGCGCAGCCTTTCCATTGCCGACAAAGTGGAACAGGACACAGGCCGCGTCATTCCATTGACGCCTTACCTTGCTTGTTTGTTAGCTGCCTTGCCGCGCCGCAACGGCTGGGTCTTTTCCAGTCCTGCCGCCGCCGATGGAAAGATTGCCGAGCCGCGAATTGCGCACAATCAGGCGCTGGCGGCGGCCGGATTGCCGCACGTAACCCTTCACGGCCTGCGCCGTTCATTCGGTACGCTGGCCGAATGGTGCGAGGTGCCAGTCGGGGTGGTGGCCCAGATTCAAGGTCACAAGCCGTCCGCCATTGCGGAGAAGCATTACCGCCGCCGCCCGCTCGACCTGCTGCGCATGTGGCACGTCAAGATAGAAGCGTGGTTGTTGGAACAGGCGCGCATCGAGTTCGAGGTCGAGGACGACGCGCCGGGGTTGCGTGTGGTTGCGAATGCGTAAATGCCGGCGCGAAGGGCGACGCGCTCGCGGAGAGGCCCCCCCGTAGCCTTCTGAGGGGGCGGGATTTACAGCGCGATGCCATGCACTCACCGACGAAATTCTTTTGAGAAAAATCTTAAAATTCACCGCGTGTTTAGGCCGTGCCAAAGAAAAATTGCGAGTTCACCGAGCACATACCCGTCGAAAAAATCTTTGGGAGTTCGCCGCGAAATAGGCATCGAGGGCGATGCAGTTCCAGAAAGCGCCGTGCAACGAATAGTGACAAGTAAGACGCGACGACCTTTTAAAAATCAATAACTTAATTGGCGTCTGAAGCTCCGCGGCGCTCGATCGACACAAGTAGTTATCCTGAAGATCTACCGTTCTCCCCATCGATCACACCGATGAGGGAGTCATGGAACTGCAAACCGAACGAAGCACCCGCCTTTTTCTCACGACCGACGAGCTGGCCGAACGCTTGAACGTCCGTGCGCGCTCAATCCACAAGCGCTACAGCCAGACCGGCGCGTACTTCAATGTGCGCCCCGTCAAGCTGCCGAACCGCCGCCTTTGCTGGCCGATGGATTCCGTCGAGCAACTGACGGGGGTGGCAGCATGAGCGCGGCCCGTCTGATTTCCAATTCCGTCGCGCCGCCAATGACCGTGCGCGAAGTGCGGCGGCGCGGTGCTGCTGTGTTGCGGGCACACCCTCAGCTTACTGTCCAGGGTTGGCCCGACAAACGGATGCCCGACGCTGGTCGCGAATTCGACTATGAGCAAGTGCGAGCGGCGGTCTTGTTCCTGCTGGCTTTGGGCCGGCCACGCCGGACGTTCAACAAGAATGCGTATTCGTACCGCCTGAAACACAACGCAGAGAACTGGGCGGGCGAGAACGGCTTGCCGGACCATATCTTGAACGGCGCATTTATTCTCGCCGCGCTTATCTGCGGCTACAGGCACGACAACAGCGCCCACATCAACTGCGTATTCGACATGGTCGTCAGTCCGGAGATGCGGCGTTACGACTGGCACGTGTACAAGCGCAATCCCGGCTCGCCGACAGATGCGAACCAAGTAACCGAATAAAAAAGAGCCCCGGGTTTTGAGGCCGGGGCGTTCATTCCTATCACGGAACGAAAATGATTAGCATTGCAGAATATGTCGGTGGGGCGGCGCACGAGCAACTCGAACCCGCGACAATGCTCGATTATGCGCTGGATTACGCCGCACGGGGGTTGCGCGTACTCCCGTTGAGGCCGAAGGGCAAAGCGCCGCTTGGCGCGCTCGTGCCAAATGGTAAGGACGATGCGACGTGCGACGCCGAAGCGATTAAAGCATGGTGGCGCGCCGTGCCCGATGCCAATATCGGCATCAATTGCGCCGCGTCAGGAATCGTTGTGGTCGATATCGACCGCCACGAAGGGAAGGCGAACGGCTTTGAAACGCTTTCGGCGCTCGAAACGGAGAACGGCCCTCTTCGCTCGTCCGTCGTAGCAAAGTCGGGCAGTGGCGGGGAGCATCGCTATT
Organism: Paraburkholderia sp. FT54; assembly: GCF_031585635.1. Taxonomy (NCBI): domain Bacteria; kingdom Pseudomonadati; phylum Pseudomonadota; class Betaproteobacteria; order Burkholderiales; family Burkholderiaceae; genus Paraburkholderia; species Paraburkholderia sp. FT54. The sequence continues at coordinate 943,094 of NZ_CP134195.1, forward strand.
ACCGCGAACCTGGCGGCGCGCACCTGCCCGGCAAGGCTGGGCCGGGGATCGACCTGAAACACAACGGCTATATCGTGGCGCCGCCGAGCATTCATCCGAATGGCGAGCCGTATGAATGGCTGCCGGGCTGTAGCCCGTTTGATGCACAGCAGATGCCGCTGTTGCCCGAATGGGTATGCGCGCCCCGTATCGAGCCCGTGAACAGCCCTATAAACGACTCTAAACGGCCGCCGAACGAGGCGGCGAGGGCATGCTATGCGCTTTTCTCGCTCGGAGCCGGCTGCGACCGCCCAACATGGGTTCGAATCGCGATGGCTGCGAAAGATGCCGGCGTCCCTTATGACGTGTTCCATGCGTGGAGCGCCAACGGGGCGAACTATACGGGTGAAGACGATTGCCGGAGCGTGTGGGATTCGTTCAAGGGCAATAAGGCGGTGCCCGTGACGGCTGCCACGCTGTTCTATGAAGCGCAGAAAGCCGGCTGGCACGACCCCGCGAAAGCGCGAGACTCTCACGAAGCTGACCCGCAACGTTACCGCGTCCTGTCGGCCGACGATTTGCTAAACGCTCCCCCGCTTCGATGGCTTGTGCGCGGTGTGCTGCCGGCGTCGGGACTGGCCGCGCTCTATGGCCCTTCGGGCTCGGGCAAGTCATTTCTGGCGCTCGATCTGTGCGCGGCCGTTGCCGAAGGAAGCGAATGGTTCGGGCGGCGCGTCGATGCTGCGCCTGTAATGTATGTCTGCCTCGAAGGCGAGGCCGGTATGGGAAAGCGCGTCAACGCATGGCGCAAGCACAACGGCAGGACGCTGCGTTCTGATCGGCTGCAATTCATCACGCAACCATTCGACCTTCGCCGCGCGGCCGATGTTGCTGACTTGTGCGCGGCGGTATTGGCGACCGGCTTGCGTGACGGGTTGGTCGTTATCGACACATTGAACCGTGCCGCACCTGGAGCCGACGAAAACGCGAGTACGGACATGGGCGAGTTGATCGAGGCGTGCAAGGAAATTCAGCGCGTAATCGGCGGCGTGGTGTTGGCGGTGCATCACACAGGTAAGGATGCGGCGAAGGGCTTGCGCGGCCATAGCAGCCTATTTGCGGCGCTCGATGCGGGCATTGAAGTGAAACGGGACGGCGACCATCGCGAATGGCTCGTCGCAAAAAGCAAAGACGATGCGGACGGCGCAAGCAATCCGTTCCGGCTCCAGCTCGTTGACCTTGGCGAGGATCACAACGGCGAGCCGGTTACATCGTGCGTAGTTGAGCCCGATAACAGCCCCGCACAAGGCGGCCCGCGCGCGCCAAGGGGAGCGACGCAAAAGGTCGTGCATGAGTCTATGCAAATCCTCTTGCTTGCCTCGGAGCGTCACGGCGAGGCGGGCGCACCTGCCGGCCGCCAGTGCGTGCGAAAAGAGGAGGCGGTGACGGCCCTCGCCAGTGATATGACGTGCGAGCAGAGACGCCGCAAGCCTGAAGCTCGTCGCGCGCTCGATGCGTTGATCACGGCGGGTCACTATGCGGAGTTCGACGGATGGGTTTGGGAAATCTGAACCCCAAAGGACGAGACGCAAAGACGCCACCCCTAAAGGGGTGGTGCGTCTTTTCGTCCTTTCGTCTTTGCTATGGGCTGGACGCACGAGACGCAATTTCGTCCTTTTCGTCCTTTGCGTCTCGGTGGACGGGTTCTGTTTTTAAGGGGTTGGTAATGGTATCGAAAAACGCTAATCGGCTGCAGCGCCACAAGCTCCGATTGCGAGCCGCAGGATTTAGGCGGCTATCGTTTTGGGTGTGCGCTGATCTGGTGGCGGCGCTCACGGCCGAACGGCGGCCGGGCGAATGCGGCGGCCGAACACTAGAGCGGCTACTATTGGGCGCGGCGGCAAGGCGGCCGGAATACTGGGCCGATGGCGAACGAACTGCCCGCAAAGGGGGCGACAGTCACAACCCACGCGCGCGCTCGTGAGTGCGAACACGAACCTCTCCGGTTGGCAGAAACCGACCGATGCTGTTGAAAAAGTCGCGGCAGTTGGTTAGCGCACCGCCGGCCAGAAAATCGACCTCTCAGATCGGCCTACAAGCCGTTCGCGGGCCTCGGTCAAGGGTAAAGCGACCCATGAAAACCTCGCTATGTAGACCGTCGCCGACTTTTTCGACAGCATCGGCCCACAGCAGTCGGTAACCCTTTATCAAAGCGGACGCTCGCATCATGCAAGGAACGTATCGATAGACGTCACAAGGTCGTTGAGGTCGGGGATTCGGTCGCGCAAGCCCGCATACACATGGTCATAGTCGAGCGCATGAATTGTTCCGTCCGCGCTACCCTTGGCGTACGTCTTGCCCGCTAATTGGTAAGCAGCGGTCATGTCCTCGGCCGGTGCTGGCCTGTCGGACATATCATCGGTCGCAGGGTTAAAGCCGAGCACTGCGTGTATGGCAGCAACTGTTATTGCGGGATCGATAAGCGGGAAATGTAGATGTTCGGAAAGGAACCAAGCCTCTATTTCCATGACCGATAGCACAAACTGGACGGGCGCCAGCTTGGTCTTGATCGCGTATTGCATCGCCCGGCGGAGCGAGGGCACATCGGCCTTAGTAAAATTCGGGAACACGTCTCTGATGCCAATAATCTTCTCGTAGCCTTTCGCATCTAGCGAGGCGTGCTCTTCTCGCACGCGTTGCGCGACTAACTTTTCACCCCCGCAATCGACGATCAACACATAGTGCGATATACCGTCCATTTCAGTCGGCACTTGAAGCTCAACGTATCGCTTAGGCACCTTACCGTCGCGTCCACCTCCGCGAATTTTACGATGCTGAACCGCAAGCTGTTTTTTCTCGGCAATCTCGCGAATCAATCTATCGATGAATAATAGTTCAGTATATCCTTCCACGAAAATCGCCAATCTACGCATCGCGCCCCTCTTCGTCGTCGATTTCTTGTGCCATCTCAACCGCGTTCATTTCAAAGAATGAGAAATTGCTAAGCCCGGTAAACTTGAATTCATCGAACGCAGCTTTCGAGTTTTGGTTGTTTTTCACATGCACCGTATTACCTTCTCGATGCAAAACTGTCCATTCTTCGAGCGGCACATGATTCATTACGAATTTATCGTTGGTCGACATTACCAGCTGAAATCCGTACTGCACCGCTTTATCTCGTAACAATTCGATTAATCTGCACGAACGATCAAAGTCGAGTCCCTCTCCAATGTCATCGACTAATACCGTGCTCACCGCGCCTTTGAATTGCGCGAAATTCACATGAATCAATAATGCCAGTACGCGGAACATGCCTGTCGACATACCCAGCTGATCCGTCACACCAGGCAATCCCGCCTCCCGGACGCACAAGGAAACCGGTTGTTGGGGGCCAAATCCATTGACACGAATTGTTACCGGGGGTGCCAATTCAATTTCGTCGATCGCATAGTCGATTGCCGACATATCCCTTTTAATTGATTCGACGAATTCATCCGAAAACAGCTTCTTTCCTTCCTTGAATACCCCGGCAACCGCATTCTGATCGCGAATATCAACAGCTTGCGCCCCGGGTATAAAGACAGCCAAAGCTCCTTGCGCAATCCCGGCAAACTGATAGTGGCGAAGCGAGTCTGCCCATTCGAATAGTGGTTCGATAAAACTATGCTGGACTGCATCTCGCCGTGCCGTCGCCGCAAGGATATTTGGGGGAAGCTGAAAGTCCATCACCAGACCGCCCCCTATTTTTTCGGCGACAATTTTGCCAAACCCTCCGACGCCGCGCGAGAGATATTCTCTTTCGTCAATTGCAATCCGTTCGTGCTCAACTGCGCCTTCACTGTAACGGACTTCATACGTATAAGCGTGTCCGTCAAAATCGAACTCAGCGAAATAATCTCCAGATAGACCGGGAGGCTGGCGGCCCGATATGTTCCTCGCGAGCGACGCAAGCACAGTGATTGATCGTGACTTACCGGCGGAATTCTTTCCAACAATGAGCATCCTTGGCCCATATGTCATTTTTTCAAGGCACCAGAATTGCGTGCTGCCTGCATACTCTCGGTAAGTGACGGATTTAAGGCGCATTTTTTCTCCTCGACCGCGCAAGCTGCCGAAGCGCGGAAATAGTGAATCGCTAGCAGAGCGCGAGTGTAGCGCAGTTAGCCGCCTCCTCGTCCCCAGATAAAGCCGCAGCCGCACCGGCGCTTCGATGCTAGGCCCATGCAAAACGCCGTACGGACGGATCATCAGATTCTTCCATAGCTATCCGAACTGATTGCGCTGGCGCACGGAGCGTTAGATGACAGTAACCCGATACGGGTATTCACTCCGATTTGTTCGATATATTTCGAATTGGCCCACTCCGTCGATGTAGGAACGAAGTGGCAAGATTGTCGACGGTCTGAAAGTCAGCGTGGAGTGTCCAAATTGGCTCGCCTGCTAACTCACGCAATGGCCATATTTCGTCCCGACTTTTTCTCGCTGCGAGCTGCGGCACGTGTTTGGTCACCAAGGACGCGTTACCGCAGAACTTCGAGCGTGGTCCCTCGGCGCAGGAACGTCGCCGCACCGGGCAGGCTCGCCAGCTTGTCCTGCGGCGTCATCGCGTCCTTTCGGACAGAGGGTTCGTATTCTCGCGCACTGACCGAAACTGCCTACACAGTGCCTACACGGAGCCCAGAAAGCAAAAAGCCCAGTCGCAATGACTGGGCTAAGTGCTTGAATCTGTTGGTGCCGGAAAGAGGAATCGAACCCCCGACCTTCGCATTACGAATGCGCTGCTCTACCGTCTGAGCTATTCCGGCATCAGGAGAAACGAGATTATAGGGACTTCTTTATCAGCTTGGCAAGCCCCTGAACTCACTTTTTTGTTTCGAGATGGTAGCGGGTAACCCGGTCCACCTCGTTCTTCGAGCCGAGGAACACCGCCACGCGTTCATGCAGGCTTTTCGGCTGGATGTCCAGAATGCGCTTCTCGCCGTTGGTCGCGGCGCCGCCCGCCTGCTCGACGATGAAGGCCATCGGATTCGCCTCGTACATCAGGCGCAGCTTGCCCGGCTTGTCCGGCGTGCGCTTGTCGGCCGGATACATGAAGATGCCGCCGCGATTCAGGATACGATGCACGTCCGCCACCATCGACGCGATCCAGCGCATGTTGAAGTCGCTTTGGCGCGAACCGTCCTTGCCAGCCTTCAATTCGCCGATGTACTGCTCGACCGGCGGATACCAGTGACGCTCGTTCGAAGCGTTGATCGCGTATTCACGCGTTTCGACCGGAATACGCATGTCGCTCTGCGTGAGCACCCACGAGCCGAGTTCGCGGTCGAGCGTGAAGCAGTTCACGCCGTTGCCGGTGGTCAGCACCAGCACGGTTTGCGGACCATAGACCGCATAGCCGGCGGCGACCTGCTGCGTGCCTGGCTGCAGGAACGACTGTTCGGTGGGCTGCTGGCCGTCCGGGCAGCGCAACACGGAGAAGATGGTGCCGATCGACACGTTGACGTCGATGTTCGACGAACCGTCGAGCGGGTCGAACACGAGCAGGTACTCGCCCTTCGGATAGTTCGCCGGGATCGGGAAGAACTGTTCCATTTCCTCGGACGCCATACCGGCGAGATTGCCGCCCCATTCATTCGCTTCGAGCAGGATTTCGTTCGACAGGATGTCGAGCTTCTTCTGCACCTCGCCTTGGACGTTCTCGCTGCCCGCCGTGCCGAGCGCATCGCCCAGCGCGCCCTTGCTGACGTGGTAGCTGATCGCCTTGCATGCACGTGCGACGACTTCGATCAAAAGGCGCAGATCGGCCGGCAGGTTGTTGGTCTCGCGCTGCTGCTCGATCAGGTACTTCGTGAGAGTGGTACGACGTTGCAAAGCCATGCTGTACTCCGGGAAGGCTTGAGGAATATTCCGATTTTAACCGTTCGTTGTGTCGCTTCCGTGCTTTTGCGCGGGAACCGTGCGCGGCGATGCCGCAGGGCACACCGACATGTCGCGAAATTCAGGCTTTGCGGCGCGCCTTGCCGGCCGTGAGCTTGCCGCTTACGCTCGCCGCAAGCGCCGCGGCACGGGCGTGTTCGGTCGAAACCTTCGGCATTTTCGGGCGGTCCGCCTTCGGCATGGGTTCGATCTCGCGTTCGATCTGTTCGCCAGCGGCCGCGGTGGCAACGCGCAGGTCGTAGGCGATTTGCAGGTTGAGCCAGAATTGCGCGCTCGCGCCGAAGTAGCGCTCGAGCCGCAGTGCGGTGTCAGCCGAAATGGCGCGCTTGCCGCGCACCACGTCGTTGATGCGCGGCGCCGGCACGCGCAGCGCAAGCGCGAGCGCGTTGACGGACATGCCGAGCGGTTCGAGGAACTCGCTGCGCAGAACCTCGCCCGGATGGATTTCCGGGATGCTCTCGCCGGTGTCGATGTCCGAGAAATCGATGCTGTGCAGATCGGAGCGTTTGATGACCATGCCGGTCTCCCAATAATCAGTGATAGTCGACAATCTCGACATTCAGCGCCTCCCCGTCGACGAAATGAAAACAGATGCGCCATTGCGCATTGATCCGAATACTCCATTGCCCGCTGCGCTGGCCTTGCAGCGCTTCCAGCCGGTTGCCAGGCGGCGCGTGCAGGTCGCGGATGGACTCCGCGGCGTCGATCATAAACAGCTTGCGGCGCGCGAGCTGTTGCATGTGAAGCGGCAGTGAATAAACGAACCTACCCTGAAAGATTCTCGCCGTAGCTTTGTCGCCGAATGTCGTGATCATGGGATGATATAACGCATCGCGTTAAACGTAAACCGTTAAGTGAATGCGTTTAATTTCCCCTCGCCGACGCGAGTCGAACAGTCGTCCAGATGGCTAACGTGAGTGCCGCGCACAGTCGCGCCGGCAAAACGCAGGGGCGAAAAAAAGCCGGCAACATCTGCCGGCTTTCGATGCGACAACCGCGTTCAGGCGGGCATCACGCCAATGCTTTCTCCACGATCTCGCGCACATCGCGCGATTTCACCTGCGACGCGACTTTCTCCAGCGCCGCGCGCATGCCGTCGCGCAATGTCGGCGTGAAGCGGCGCCACAGTTCCAGCGAGCGGGCGAGGCGGGCGGCCACTTGCGGATTGATGGCGTCGAGCGCGATCACCTGATCGGCCCAGAACGCGTAGCCCGAGCCGTTTTCGGCATGGAACTGCGCCGGGTTCGCCGCGCAGAAGCTGAAGATCAGCGAACGCGTGCGGTTCGGGTTCTTCAGGTTGAAGGCCGGGTGCGTCATCAGCTTGCGCACGATCTCGATCACCGGACGTTGCGCGCTGCCACGCTGCGTGGCCTGCAAGGCGAACCATTTGTCGATCACGAGCGGCTCCTTTTCGAAGCGCCGGTAGAAGTCGTCCAGCGCCTGCTGCGCCTCGGCGCTGCCGCCCTTGGCCGCCGACGCATTGAGCAACGCGGAGAGCGCCGCCGAGCGGTCGGTCATGTTGTTCGCCGCATCGTATTGCGCGGACGCGAGACCCACAGCCTCGGCCGGATCGTCCAGTTCAGCGAGGTACGACAGCGCGAGGTTCTTCAGCGCGCGGTGACCGGACGCTTCGGGCGTGGCTTCGTACGCGCCCGGCGTGCGATGTTGCTCGTACACCTTGAGCCAGTCGCTCCTGAGCGCGTTGGCGAGACGCTTGCGCACGAATTGCCGCGCGGCGTGCACGGCCGCCGGATTCGATTCGGCCATCTGCTCGGCCAGATACGCTTCCGAAGGCAACATCAATGCGAGTTCGCGGAACGAAGGCGAGAGCGTTTCATCGGTCAGCACGCGCGCGAACGCGGCGACCACGGAATCGTCGAGTTGCAGCGGCACGCCCGTGGCGGCGCGCCCGGCGAGCGTGAGCAGTTCGCGCGTGGCGAGCCGTTGGCCGGCTTCCCAGCGGTTGAACGGGTCGCTGTCGTGAGCAAGCAGGAACGCCAACTGTTGCGCCGAGTAGTCGTATTCGACGATCACCGGCGCCGAGAAATTGCGCAGCAGCGAGGGCAGCGGCTCCTGCGCCACGTTGACGAACGTAAAGGTCTGTTCGGTCTGCGTGAATTCGAGCACGCGCGTGGTGGAGGCCGACGCCGTGTTTTCGCCTTGCAATTGCAGCGGCAGGTCGCGGCCGTCCTTGCCGATCAAACCGATCGCGAACGGAATCAGCAGCGGACCCTTTTGCGTTTCGCGCGCGGCCGGCGCGCCTTCGCCATAGCCTTGCGTGAGCGTCACGCTGTAACGGTGCTGTGCGGCGTCGTATTGGGTGCGCACGGACACGCGCGGCGTGCCGGCCTGGCTATACCAGCGCTCGAACTGCGTGAGATCGCGGCCGTTCGCATCGGCGAGCGCATGACGGAAATCGTCGCAGGTCACGGCCTGGCCGTCATGGCGCTTGAAGTACAGGTCCATGCCCTTGCGGAAACCGTCGCGGCCGAACAGTGTCTGATACATCCGCACGACTTCCGAACCTTTCTCGTAGACGGTCATCGTGTAGAAGTTGTTGATCTCGACGTAGCTCTCGGGGCGTACCGGATGCGACATCGGACCCGCGTCTTCGGCGAACTGCATCTGGCGCAGCACGCGCACGTCCTCGATGCGCTTGGTGGCGCGCGCGGCTTCGTCAGTCGCGCCGCCCGCCATGTCGGCCGAGAACTCCTGGTCGCGGAATACCGTCAGGCCTTCTTTCAGGCTCAGCTGGAACCAGTCGCGGCACGTCACGCGGTTGCCGGTCCAATTGTGGAAGTACTCGTGGCCGACCACGGCCTCGATGTTCGCGAAGTCGGTGTCGGTTGCCGTTTCGGGGTTCGCCAGCACGTACTTCGTGTTGAAGATGTTGAGCCCCTTGTTCTCCATCGCGCCCATGTTGAAGTCGCTCACCGCGACGATCATGAAGCGGTCCAGATCGAGTTCGAGCCCGAAGCGCTCCTCGTCCCAGCGGATCGAATGGATCAGCGAGTCCATGGCGTGGCGGGTCTTGTCGAGGTCGTGCGGCTCGACCCACACCTGCAGCAGCTTTTCCTTGCCCGAACCGCTCTTCACGCGCTCTTCCAGGGCCACCAGCTTGCCGGCGACCAGCGCGAACAGATAGCTCGGCTTTCTGAACGGATCTTCCCAGCGCGCGAAGTGGCGGCCGTCGGGCAAGTCGCCTTCTTCGAGCAGGTTGCCGTTCGACAGCAACACCGGATAATCGGCCTTGCTGGCGCGCAGCGTGACTGTGAAGGTCGCCATCACGTCCGGGCGGTCGAGGAAATAAGTGATGCGGCGAAAGCCCTCGGCCTCGCACTGCGTGAAGAAATTGCCGCCCGACACATACAGGCCCGACAGCGTGGTGTTCTCAGCCGGATTGCAGATGCTCGTGAGCGTCAGGTCGAACTGATCCGGCACGTTGTCGAGCAGCAGGCCGTGTTCGTGCGCGTGGGCGTTGGCGAACGGCTGGCCGTCGATCGCGGCGCTGACGAACTCCAGTTGTTCGCCCATCAGTTCCAGGTGGGCGGCGCGCGACGCCTCCGGATTGCGGCGCACGCGCATGGTGTTCCGGACAACCGTGCGTTCGGGAACCAGATCGAACTCCAGTGCGACGGTCTCGATCAGGAAGGCGGGCGGCGCGTAGTCGGCGCGGCGAATCACATTGGGCGTTGCGGTATCGGCCATGGCGTTCTGTAATGTTGGAACTGAAGTCGGCGAGCGCGCTTCTGGCGTGCGGGCCGGGCATGTCGAGCCATTGTACAAAGCCTCGGCGAATCGTGCGGAGCGAACTTTTTACCGAATTGCCTGGTCAGCGTATTATCGGGCGCCCGCGTGCGGGAAAGCCTGTGCGTCGACGAGGCCGGGTTTGACGGACAATACAGAGGCAATTCAGAAGCTTCACGAGGTAGACCATGACAATCGATCGATGGACCCGCCGCGCCACGCTGCTGCTAGCCGCGCTGACGGTGCTGCTTTCCGGCTGCACGACCTATGTCACCACCCAGGTCACGGCCTTCTCCGACTGGAGCAGCAACGACGCCACCCGGACCTACGCGTTCACGCGGGCGGCGGACCAGCAGAACAATCTCGAGCTCAGCACGTACGAGCGCGTTGTCGCGAACGAACTCGCCGCACATGCATTCCGCCAGGTCGACAGCGCGCAGGCGCGCTATCTGGTCGGCCTTTCGTACGGGATGCGCTCGGACATGGTGACGGTCGCGGAGCCGGTGTATTACAACCCGTGGCCAGCGCCGTACTGGGGCTATGGCCGGCCGTTCGATCCGTGGGGCCCGTGGGGCGCGTTCCCAACCACTTACGTGAACCAGAGCTATCCGATCTTCACGCACCTTCTGGGCGTACGGATTACCGAGCGGACTAGCGGCAAGGAGGTCTACAACGTGACGGCGCGCAATTCGGGCGGAGAGTCGTCGCTGGTTCGGGCCATGCCGTATCTGGCGCGTAGCGCGCTGGCCGATTTTCCGCTCGGCAACGGCGTGGTCCATACGGTGAAGATTCCGGTCGGCAAGGACGGCGGCGCACCGAACGAAATCGCTGCTACCGGCGCCGCGCCCGCTGCCACGCCGGCGCCGGCGTCCGGTGCGAAAGTCATTCAGTAAGTCGTATGCGGCTGTGACGAATCGAAGTGTGAACGCCCGTAGTGAACAGAACGGTCCGGTAGGTCATTCCTGCCGGGCCGTTCTGTTCTTTTGAGATAGAAAAAGCGCGCGTCGCGCCTCCGACACATGAACGCAGGCCTTCCCGGCTGAAATTCTTTTAAAGAAAGTAAATTGAAAGTATTGGCGGATTCGGGCGGATTGTTTTCCGTGTCCGGACCGGCGGCGAGCCATACTGCCAATGGGCAAAGGCGCTGCTCGCAAGGTGGAATAGGGTGCCAAAGGTCCGTGCGGGCGCTTTTTCAAGCGGGCGTCGCGCGATAGATACGGATACAGATGGATACGTCTTTTATGGCTGATTTATCCCACAATATTCAGTATGATTCCGGCGACCATGGGACCGGCGACAATCCTTCAGACAAATTGGCAAAAGGTTCCTAAATAATCGGGGCCACGTGCCGTTAATTCGCTGAAACCTATATAAGAAGATTGGATTGATCCCGGCTGAAGTTGCCGGTCCGCGCGGCGCGTACACGCTGTGACGGTGCCGTATTCCGTCAGGCGCTTCAGCCTCTCCTCGCTTCTACGCGCGAACACCGATATGCCCGTTCTACACTGGACCATTCCCGTCGCTCGCTGGTCTAGCTGGCCTGCTGCCGCATCTGCCGCACCCAATATCGGCTTTATCGAGCCGATCGTGCGGCGTCGTCTGAGCACTCTGTCCAGAGTGGCGCTGAAGGTTGCGCACGACTGTGTCGGCGAGGACGCGGCGCGGGTCGTGTTCGCCTCGCGCCACGGGGAATTGCGGCGCACCACGGATATCCTGCGCGCCATCAGCGCGGGCGAGCCGGTGTCGCCGACCGCCTTCAGCCTGTCGGTGCTCAATGCCATGACCGGCGTATTCGGCATAGCGCGCGGCGACCGCTCCGCGGCGAGCGCGATCTCGGCCGGCGCGGAAACGCTGGGTTATGCGCTGCTGGAAGCACATGCGCAGTACGCGACACAGCCGGATTCGCCGACGCTGCTGGTATACGCCGACGAAACCGCCGACCCGGCGTACGGCATGATCGAAGACGAAGTGCAGGGTGGCGCGATCGCGATCCTGCTCGATGGCGAAACCGCGACGGGGGAGCTGACGTGCACGGTGTCGCGCGCAGACCAGTCAGAATCGGCGTCGGCGAAGCAAACCAGCGCAAGCGCGCGAGGCGCTGCAGGCGCCGTCGCCGCGGAAACCCTCTTCGCGACCCAGAGCCAGGCGCTGCAGCACTGTCTGGAAACCGGCCTGCCCGCCGCCTGGCAAGGCGCCGGCGCCATCTGGCACTGGAGTTGGCATGACCGCGCGGCTTGATTACTCCTGGCGATTCTGCGCGACCGGCATGGCCTTCGTGGTGTTCGGCGTGTGCGGCGTATTGTTCTCGGCGGTGGTGTTTCCGCTTGCATGGGTGTGGCCGCACCGCGCCTCGCGCCAGTTCGCGGTGACGAGCGTGATCCACTGGTTTTTCCGCGCGCTGGTCGCGGTGTTGCAGCGCATCGGCGTCATGGAACTCGAAGTGTCAGGCGTGCAGGCGTTGCGCGCGGGCGGCCCGGCGATCGTGGTCGCCAACCACCCGACCTACCTCGACGTGATGGTGCTGCTGTCGCTCACGCCGCATGCCTGCTGCGTGGTGAAAAACGCGCACTGGAGCAACCCGTGTTTCTGGGGCATCGTGCGTTCGGCCGAATACGTCAGCAACGCCGATCCTGCGGAACTCGTCGAGGCCGGCGCGAAGCAGCTGGCGGCAGGCTATACCATGATCATTTTTCCGGAAGGCACGCGCAGCCCCGCGCCGAACCGGCTGCATGCGTTTTCGCGCGGTTTCGCGCACATGGCGCTGAAGGTCGGCGCGCCGATCGTCCCAGTGCTGATGGATTGCGACCCGCCCGCATTCACCAAGCAGATGCGCTGGTACGACGTGCCGGCGCGCGCGTTCAGAATGCGCGTGAACGTGCTCGAGCCGCTCGGCGTCGAGCAGCTCGCCGCCCATGACACTCCACCGGCTCTCGCTGCGCGCAGCGTGACGAGCGCCGTCGAAGCACACATCACTCAGCACTTGTTCGACTATGGATTCTTTAAAACTGGAAATTAAACAGTTCCTGATCGAAGCTCTCGATCTGGAAGACCTGAGCCCGGCCGATATCGACGACGACGCGCCGTTGTTCGAAACCGACGGCATCGGTCTCGATTCGATCGATGCGCTCGAAATCGGCATCGTGCTGCGCAAACAATACCAACTGACCATCGCGGCGAACGACGAGCGCACGCGCGAACATTTCCGCTCGATCAACACGCTGGCGGCGCTCGTGACGAGCCAGCGCGAAGCGGTGCACGCTGTGAACGAAACAACCAGAAAGGGGGAGTAAATCGTGTCCGAGGCAGAGATTCTGGAGCGCATCCGCGCCATCTTCAAAGAGAACTTCGCAATCGAGCCCGAGCGTGTCACGCCCGAAGCGCATCTGTTCGAAGACCTCGATCTCGACAGCATCGACGCCGTCGACCTCGCGATCAAACTGCAGGAAATGACCGGACGCCGCATCAAGCCGGAAGAGTTCAAATCGGTGCGCACGGTCGGCGATGTGATCGGTGCGGTCGAATCTCTGCTGGCGGCGCAAGGCTGATGCCTGCCGTGCGTTCGCGAACGCAAGCGGGGGCGGATCGGGCCGCCGATGCCTCGTCCGGCACTGAGCGCCGCCTGGGCAAAACCGTTGTGCAGGTGCTGTTGAAGCTCGCGTACCCCGCGCTGATTCTGTGCGCATGGAAATGGGACACGCCGCGCTACGTCGGCTGCATGCTGTTTGCGATTCTGTGGCTGCAGCGTTGGGCCGGCAGCGGGCCGGTCGCGACCTCGCTGCGGCGGCTCTCCACGATCGACTGGACCGTGGTCGGCTTGCTGAGCTGCGCGTCGGCGGCGATCGTGCTGACCAATAGCGAACTGCTGTTGCGCCTTTATCCGTCGCTCGTCAATCTGGGCCTCTTGATCGCGTTCGGCGCGACGCTCGTGCACGGGCCGTCGATGATCGAAAAATTCGCACGCCTCGGCAATCCCAACCTGTCGCCGGGCGCGGTGCGCCATACGCTGCGTGTAACCCAGGTGTGGTGCGGGTTCTTCGCGCTGAACGGCGTGTTTTCCGCTTATACGGCGCTGTACTGGAGCCGTGCGAGCTGGTCGCTCTATAACGGCGCGATCGCCTATGTGCTGATCGGCGTGCTGCTGGTGGCCGAGGTCATCTGGCGTTATCTGGTCGTGCTGCCGCGCGCCGCGCGTTCGGAGGCGGCATGATCGCGTTGCATGAGCTGTTGACGGTGGTCGAAGAGACTGCCGCGGTGCACGCACCGGTATGTCGCGACGGCGACGCAGTGCTCGATCGCACGGCGTTTCGCGGGCGCGTCGTTGCGTTGATCGGGCTTGTGCAAACGCAGGACGCGCAACGCTACGCCTTGTGCATCGACGATCCGTTCGATTTCGCCTGCGCCCTTTTTGCGCTGTTCGCGTGCAGCAAGGAGCCGGTGATTCCGGCCAACTCGACGCCGGGCTATCTCGCCGATCTCGCCGACGCGTATGAGGTTGTGCTGAGCGACGCAGATTTGCCGCCATTCGCGCTCGCCGCTGGAGCCAAGGCCGAAGCCAAAGTGGAGGCCACGGTCAACGTTGCCGCCAACGCCGCCAACGCCGCCAACGCCGCCAACGCCGCTGAAGCCGAAGCCAACGCCAACGCCAACGCCAACGCCAACGCCAACGCCAACACCAACACCGACACCGACCCAGCTTCACCGCAACCATCCCGCGCCACGTACCCGATCGACCCGCAAGCCCCGCTCACGCTCTACACCTCAGGCAGCAGCGGCAGTCCCAAGCCGATCCGCAAGACTCTCGCGCAATTCAACGCCGAAGTGCACACGCTAGAAAAGCAGTGGGGCGCGCTAGTCGGCGACGCGACGATGCTCGCGAGTGTTCCGCATCACCACATCTACGGTTTGCTGTTCCGCGTGCTCTGGCCGCTCGCAGCCGGCCGTGCATTCGACCGTGCGGTCAGCATCGAGCCGTTGCAATTGCAAACGCAGATCGAACGATGCGGCGCGGCGGTGATCGTCTCGACGCCCGCGCAGTTGTCGCGCTGGCCCGCGTTGCCCGGCTTCGCCGACCTTTCTCCGGCGCCGCGCGCATTCTTCTCGTCGGGCGGCCCGCTCGCGCTCGAAGCCGCGCAGGAATACGCCGCCGCCTATGGCGCCGCGCCGCTCGAGATTTACGGCAGCACGGAGACCGGCGGCATCGCGTGGCGGCGCCAGGATCAGACCGATGCCTGGCAGCCGGTGTCCGGCATCGAAGTGCGCCGCGACGAAGACGGCGCGCTGAACGTCCGCTCGCCGCATCTCGATCACGCCGGCTGGCATCGCACCGACGACAAGATCGCGTTCGACGCCGAAGGCCGTTTCCGCCTGCAAGGGCGGCTCGACCGCGTGCTCAAGCTCGACGGCAAGCGCGTGTCGCTGCCGGAACTGGAAGCACGCCTCGCGCTGCATCCGTATGTTGCGCAAGCGGCGCTCGTGCCGCTGGAAGGCGCCTCGCGCGAGCGCGTCGGCGGCGTCGTGGCGCTGACCGAAGCGGGCGGCGCAGCCCTGCGCGACGAAGGCCGCGTGGCGCTCGCGAAACGCCTGCGCCGGCATCTCGCCGAATACTTCGACGTCGTGGTGCTGCCGCGCCATTGGCGTTTTCGCGTCACGCTGCCGTTCGACGCGCGCGGCAAATTGCCGGTGACCGCCGTGGCGGCCGCGTTCGAACCGCGCAGCGAGGGCATGGAAGTGCTGGCCGAAGCGCGCAGCGGCGACATGCTGCATTACGAATTGCGCGTGCCCGCCGCGCTCGTGCATTTCGCCGGCCACTTTCCCGGCCTGCCGATTCTGCCCGGTGTCGTGCAGGTCGACTGGGCCGTGCGTCTTGCCGCCGAGCACGTGCCGGCCGTGCGCGCGGTGGCGTCGATCGATCGTCTGAAATTCATGGCGCCGGTGTCGCCAGGCGCGGTGCTCAAGCTCACGCTCGCGCACGACGCGACGCGCCGGCGCGTGCAGTTCGCGTACCGCGTGAACGGCCGTGAATGCGCGTCCGGCGTGATCGTCTACGGGGAGGCCGCGTGATGACGTTCTCCCCATGCATCGTCATTCCGATCTACAACCACAAGGACGCGATTGGCGCGACGCTCGCGCATCTGGCGGTTCATGGCCTGCCGTTTTTCGTCGTCGACGACGGCAGCGACGAGGCCACCCAGCAGATGCTCGCCACGCTGGCGCAGCAGTACGCCGGGCGGCTCACGCTGCTGCGCCTGGCGGTCAACGGCGGCAAAGGCGCGGCGGTGATGGCAGGGCTGCGCGCCGCGCGCAAGGCGGGCTACACGCACGCGTTGCAGATCGACGCCGACGGCCAGCACGACGCCACCGACGTGCCGCGTTTCATCGAAGCGGCGCGCGCCGAGCCGGGCGCGGTGATTCTCGGCCGTCCGGTCTACGACGAGAGCGTGCCGAAAGCGCGTCTCTACGGCCGTTACCTGACGCACGTGTGGGTGTGGATCGAAACGCTTTCGTTGACGATCCGCGACTCGATGTGCGGCTTTCGCCTCTATCCGCTGGCGCTCGCCTGCGATCTGATCGACCGCGTGCAGCTGCCCACGCGCATGGACTTCGACATCGAGATCCTCGTGCGCCTGTACTGGCGGCGCGCGGCGTTCCGTTCGATTCCAACGCGCGTCACTTATGCAAGCGACGGCGTCTCGCATTTCGACGTGCTGTGGGACAACGTGCGCATCAGCCGCAGTCATACGCGGCTCGTGTTCGGCATGCTGTGGCGTCTGCCGATGCTGCTCGCGCACAAGGTGATGCCGCGCCGCTCCGCAATTGCAGGCGAGCAGGGCAAAGAAAACGAACAGGACTGGTGGCGCATCGCCGAACGCGGCAGCCATCTCGGCATGTCGCTGCTCGCGCTCAGTTGCAAGCTGTTCGGTCGACGCTTCACCGCGCTCTGGCTGCATCCGATCGTCGCGTATTTTCTGTTGACGGGCCGCGCCGCGCGCGAGGCTTCCGGCAACTACTTCCGGCATCTCGGCGAGGCCGCGCCGCATGGCGATACGCCGCGTCCGGGCTGGTTGTCCGCCTACCGACATATGCTGGCGTTTGCGCAATCGGGCTTCGACAAGCTCGCGGCATGGTCAGGCCGCGTCAATAACGCCGACGTCCAATTCGAAGATCCTTCGGCATTCGAAGCATTGGTGGCGAGCGGCAAAGGCGCGCTCGTGATCGGCGCGCATCTCGGCAATCTGGAAATGACCCGCGCGCTCGCCGCGCAAGGTGCGTACGCGAACGTCACGGCGGTCGTCTATACCGAACATGCGCGCCGCTTCAATAGCGTGCTGGCCTCGGCCAATAGCGAGTTCGCGAAGCATCTGCTCGAAGTCAGCGACTTCGGGCCCGAGACCGCGATGATGATGCAGGAGCGTGTCGACGCCGGCGAACTGCTGGTGATCGTCGGCGACCGCGTGCCCGCGCACGAAGCGGGCCGCACGACGGAGGCGCAATTTCTCGGCTCGACCGCGCCGTTCGCGCAGGGTCCGTATGTGCTCGCGCATGCGCTGGGTTGCCCGGTCTACCTGTTCTTCTGTCTGAAAGAGCGCGACGGCTACCGTCTGTATTTCGAACCGTTCGCCGAGCGCATCGAGCTGCCGCGCCGCGAACGCGCGCAGCATCTCGCCGCGTGGGCGCAGCGCTATGCCGTGCGTCTCGAACACTACTGCCGCAAGGCCCCTTACCAATGGTTCAACTTCTTCGATTTCTGGGCCAGCCCCAAGCGAGGCGCGAATGGCCGAACATGATCTGATCGATGTGCCGAATGCCGGCGCAAATGTGAACGAAGCGGCGGTCGTGATCGGCGGCCGCAAGCTGACGATCGAAGAGGTCGTCGCGATTGCGCAGCACCGTGCGCCGGTCGCCTTGAGCGGCGATCCGGCGTGGCGCGCGCGCATCCAGCGCGGCGCGGATTTTCTGCGCCGGCATCTGGCCGCGGGCGCGACCGTGTATGGCGTCAATACCGGTTACGGCGACGCGTGCGTGGTCGACGTGCCGATGGAACTGGTCGAAGCCTTGCCGCTGCAACTCACGCGCTATCACGGCTGCGGCATGGGCCAGTATCTCGACGACGCGCAAACGCTCGCGGTGATCGCCGCGCGGCTCAATTCGCTCGCTTACGGTTTTTCCGGCGTGCGTCCCGTGTTGCTGGAACGTCTGGCCGATCTGGTCAACCATCGTGTGTTGCCGCGCATTCCGTCGGAAGGCTCGGTCGGCGCGAGCGGCGATCTCACGCCGCTCTCGTATGTGGCCGCCGCGCTCGCGGGCGAACGCGACGTGATGTTCGAAGGGCATCTGCGTGACGTGCGCGACGTGTGGGCCGAACTCGGTCACGCGCCGCTCACGCTCGCGCCGAAGGAAGGGCTCGCGCTGATGAACGGCACGGCGGTGATGACGGGTCTCGCCTGTCTTGCGTTCGCGCGCGCCGATCATCTGACGCGGCTCACCGCGCGCCTGACGGCGCTGTGCACGGTCGCGCTCGACGGCCGCGCCGCGCACTTCGACGCGATGCTCTTCGAAGTGAAGCCACACGCAGGCCAGGCCGAAGCCGCGGCATGGATTCGCGACGACCTGTCCGGCCGCGACGACACGCCGGGCCACCGTCTGCAGGACCGTTATTCGATTCGCTGCGCGCCGCACGTGATCGGTGTGGCGCGCGATGCGCTCTCGTGGGTGCGCCGCGATGTCGAGAACGAACTGAACAGCGCGAACGACAACCCGTTGATCGATCCGGACAACGAACGCGTGCTGCACGGCGGCAACTTCTACGGCGGCCATATCGCGTTCGCGATGGACTCGCTGAAGGTCGCGGTCGCCAATCTCGCCGATCTGATGGACCGCCAACTCGCGCTGCTGGTCGATGTGAATTTCAACAACGGCTTGCCGCGCAATCTGTCGGGCGCCGCGCCTGCGCGCGCCGCGATCAATCATGGTTTCAAGGCGGTGCAGATTTCGTCGTCCGCATGGACCGCTGAAGCCTTGAAGAACACGATGCCCGCCAGCGTCTTTTCGCGCTCCACCGAAGCGCACAATCAGGACAAGGTCAGCATGGGCACGATCGCCGCGCGCGACTGTTTGCGCGTGCTGGAACTGACCGAGCAGGTCGCCGCCGCGCATACGCTCGCGACCGTGCAAGCCGCGCGTTTGCGGTTGAAGATCGACAGCGCGACGCCGGTGCCGGCCCCGCTGCAAGCGTTTATCGACAGCGTGGCCGCGCAGTCGCCGTTCGTCGACGAAGATCGCGCGC
This sequence comes from Paraburkholderia sp. FT54, assembly GCF_031585635.1. Taxonomy (NCBI): domain Bacteria; kingdom Pseudomonadati; phylum Pseudomonadota; class Betaproteobacteria; order Burkholderiales; family Burkholderiaceae; genus Paraburkholderia; species Paraburkholderia sp. FT54. The sequence continues at coordinate 962,040 of NZ_CP134195.1, forward strand.
TCGAACATGAACTGCGTGCGCTGACCGCGCGCATTGCCGCGTGCGACCTGCTGCACGACTATCGCGGAGGATCGGGCGCATGACCGGTTCCCGCAAAGTGCTGAGCGCGAGCGCGACGGTGGAAGTGCCGTTCCATGATGTCGACGCGATGAACGTGTGCTGGCACGGCCATTATCTGAAGTACTTCGAAATCGGACGTGCGGCGCTGTTGCGCGCCTTCGATTACGACTATCGGGAGATGCAGGCTTCGGGTTATTTGTGGCCGATCGTGGAAGCGCATCTCAAGTACGTGAAGCCGGCCATCTACGGTCAGCAGATCGAGGTGCGCACGCAACTGCTCGAACACGAAAACCGCCTGAAAATTGGCTACGAAATCGTCGACTGCGTGACCGGCACGCGACTGACCAAGGGTTATACGATCCAGGTCGCGGTCGATGCCGCCACCCAGGAGTTGCAGTTCGTTTCACCGCCGGTGGTGTTCGACAAGCTGGAGCGCGTATGGGGACGATGAATTTGCGCGCCGTGATTGTGGGCACCTTGAGCGCGTTAAGCGCGTTAACCGTGTTTGCCCCGACAGTCGCATGGACGGAATCTGCGTCGGCCGCCGCGTCGGCAACACAAGGCGCGCCCGGCAACCCCGCGCTCGTCTCGCAGATCGCCGCGCGCCTCGCGCAAGCCAAGGGCGTGCGCGCGCAATTCACGCAGACGCAAACGCTCGCGGCGATGAAGCAGCCGCTCGTCAGCACCGGCTCGCTGCTGTTCTTCCGCGAACGCGGCGTGATCTGGCAGATCGACACGCCGTACAAAGCCACCTACGTGATCACCGATGCCGGCGTCGCCGAAGTCAATGCCAATGGCCAGCGCGTCACGGCTCACAGCGCTCAGGGCACGCGCGGTGTCGCGCAAGTTTCGAAGATGATGCGCGCGATGCTCGGCGGCGATCTGTCTGCGCTGTACTCGCAATTCGACGTGCAGGCCGAAGGCAGCGCGGCGCAGTGGCGCATGCAACTCACGCCGAACCAGCCGCAAATCGCGCAGTCGATCAAAGGTCTGGAGATGAACGGCGGCGACTATCTGCAGCGCTTGCGCATCACGCTCGCGAACGGCGATGTCACTCAGCTGGAGTTCACGAAGAGCGCGGCCGTGACCGAACTGACCGCGGCTGAACGCGGTCTGCTCGGGGCGCCGTGATGGAGATGCTGCAACAGCGATCCGCGAAACAGGCGTGGGGCATGCGCGCCGCGTGGCTGCTGCTCGCGCTCGTTGCGGCGCTGTATTGCGGCTGGCGGTTCGCGGGACCGTCGCCGCTGCAAACCAATCTACTCGCGCTGCTGCCGGCGACCGAGGCCGACCCGGTCGCCGAAAAGGCCGTCGATACGCTGGCGAGCGCGCTCGGCGACCGCACCGTTTTTCTCGTCACCAGCAACGACGACGCGCACGCGAAAGCCGCGGCGAAGCAACTCGGCGCGTCGTTGCAAAAGAGCGGCGCGTTCGGTTCGGTGACGGCGGAATTGCCGCCGTTCGATCTGTCGCAGATCGCGGCGCTGTATATGCCATATCGCTTCGGCTTGCTGGCGCCGGCAGACCGCGCGGCGCTCGCGGGCGGCGCGAATGGTGCGGACGGTGCGGATGGTGCGGCCAGCACCGCGCTGCACGACGCGCTCGCCCAGCGCATCTACAGCCCGCTGCGCGGCGGCCTCACCACGCCGCTCGCCGACGATCCGTTCGGCTGGCTCGAACACTGGCTCGGCGGGCTACCGCTCGCGACATCGAATCTCGAACTCGAAGACAACATGCTGGTTGCGCATCGCGGCGCCGCCACCAGCGTGCTGATCGTTGCGACGCTGCCGGGCTCCGCGTACGAAACGAAAACACAGCACGCCGTGCTCGCGGCGCTCGCTCAAAGCGAAGGCGCGTTGAAGCAAGCGTTTCCCGATGTCTCGGTCGCGCGCACCGGCGCCGTGTTTTACGCGGAATCGGCACGCAGCGCATCCGAACATGAAGTGCATCTGATCGGCGTCGCGTCGCTGTGCGGCATCGCGCTTCTGATGATGTGGGTGTTCCGCTCACCGCGTCTGTTGCTGCTCGGCTTCGTATCGACCGCGCTCGGCATTGTTTGCGCGCTTTCGGTGACCATGCTGGTGTTCGGCAAGCTGCATCTGTTGACGCTCGTGTTCGGCGCCAGCCTGATCGGCGAGGCCGTCGACTATTCGATCCAGTACTTCGTGGTGTATCTCGGCGCGCAGCGCGATTGGGACGCGCGTCGCGGCGCGCGCGCCGTGCGTCCCGCGTTGAGCGTGGCGCTCGCGACGAGCCTGCTCGGCTACGCGATCCTCACGTGGGTGCCATTCCCCGCGCTCAAGCAGATCGCCTGTTTCGCGATTGCCGGCATTACGACGGCGTTCGCCTCCGTGCTGTGGCTGCTGCCCGCGCTGCTCACACGCCCGCCTAAACGCAGCCCGCAACGTGTGTTCTCGGGCGCGGCGCGGGTGCTGGCGGTGTGGCATCGCGCGATTGGCGGCAAGCGCGCGTGGTTCGTGGCGGCGCTGTTGCTGCTGTTGGCGATTCCCGGCTGGCTGCGTCTGAGCAGCGACGACGATATCCATCTGCTGATCCAGCGCGATCCCGCGCTCGTCGCGCAGGAGGACAAGGTGCGAGAGGCGGTCGGCGTGGATAACAGCGCGCAGTTTTTCGTCGTGCGCGGCGAGACGCCGGAACGCGTTTTGCAACGCGCCGAAGCGTTGGGCACGAAGCTGGATGCATTGAACGGCACCGCGAACAAGGTCGGCAGCTATCAGTCGGTTGCGCAATTCGTGCCGTCCGCGAAACAGCAGAATGAAGACCGCGCGCTGCTCGCGCAACACGTATTCAACGACCGCGCCGCGTTGCGCGCCACGCTCCTGCAAGCCGGCTTCAAAGACGAAGTCGCCGACGCCTGGCTCGCCGCCTACGCCAAACCGCAAGCGCCGCTCACGATCGACACGTGGCTCGCGGCGCCGTGGTTGCAGCCGTACAAACATCTCTGGCTCGGCGAAGTCGATGCGTCGACGAAAGCATATGCCGCCGTCGTCATTCCGCAGGGTGTGACGCCGCAAAACGAGCCTGCGTTGATCGGCATCGCGCAAGGCTTGCCCGGCGTCGTGTTCGTCGACAAGGCCGCCAGCGTGTCGAAACTGTTCGGCGCGTATCGCGTGGATAGCGGCTGGTGGCTCGGCGGCGCGCTCGCCCTTGTACTCGTCCTGCTGATGGTGCGGTACAAAATGCGCGGCGGCATCGCCGTGACTCTGCCGGTGCTGCTCGCCGTGGGCGTCACGCTCGCCGTATTCGGCTACGCGCACGTGCCGCTCAATCTGTTCAACTGGCTCGCGTTGATGCTCGTGCTCGGCGTTGGCGCAAACTATGCCGTGTTCCTGCGCGAAGGCTGCCTGCGCGCGGACGCGGATCTCGGCGCGGTGTGGACCGGCGTGCTGCTGTCGGCGGCCACCACGCTGTTGTCGTTCGGCATGCTCGGCATGAGCGCAATGCCGGCACTGAAGAGTTTCGGCGCGACGCTCGCGCTCGGCATCGCGGTATCGGTATTGCTCGCGCCGATCGGCATGCCATCGGAATCAAGGAGGGCCGCATGAAAGCGCCATCAGTTTATTTGCACGCGCTCGGTATGATCAACGCGCTCGGCGGCGACCTCGACAGCATTGTCCCGGCGCTCGCTGCCGGCCGCTCGCCGGGTATGGCGAACGCGCACACGGGGATCGGCGAAGCGTTCGTCGGCAGCGTGCTCGCGCCTCTGGAGCTGGCGCCGCCGGCCGAACTTGCCCGTTACGACTGCCGCAATAACCGCCTGCTGCTCGCCGCGCTGGCGCAGATCGCGCCCGCCGTCGATGCAGCGCGCGAGCGCTATGGCGTGTATCGCATCGGTGTGGTGCTCGGCACCAGCACGTCGGGCATCGAGGCCGCTGAGGCCGCGTTCGTGTATCAGGCCCAAGCGGGCGATCTGCCCGCGAACTTCAACTATCGGCAAATGGAAATCGGCACCGCCGCGCCGTTCGCCGCCGCCGTACTCGGCGTGCATGGTCCGGCGTTCACCATTTCGACCGCGTGCACGTCGAGCGCGAAGGCCTTCGCGTCCGCGCGCCGGCTGCTGCAATTGCAACTGTGCGACGCCGTCGTGGTGGGCGGCGTCGATTCGCTGTGCGAGTTGACGGTGCAAGGTTTCGCCTCGCTTGAATCGACCAGCAACGTGCGCAGCAATCCGATGAGCCGCAATCGTTGCGGAATCAATGTCGGCGAAGGCGCGGCCGTGTTCCTCATGAGCCGCGACGAAGCGGCGGTGCGGCTCGCGGGCGTCGGCGAATCGAGCGACGCGCATCACATCTCGTCACCGGACCCGCAAGGCTTGGGCGGCGAACTCGCGCTGCGCGCGGCGCTTGCCGATGCGGGCATCGAACCGTCTGCGATCGGCTATGTGAATCTGCACGCCACCGCGACGCGCAAGAACGACGAGATGGAAGCCGGTTTGATGTCGCGGGTGTTTCCGCAAGGCGTGGCGACGAGCGGCACCAAGCCGTTGACCGGCCACCAGCTCGGCGCGGCGGGCGCCACCGAACTCGGCTTCACGTGGCTTTCGCTGGCGCATGACAACGTGCCGCTGCCGAGGCATCTGTGGGACGGCGAGGCCGATCCCGCGCTGCCGGCGCTGGACCTGGTTGTTAGCGAGCGCTTTATGCCGCAAGGCGGCGCGCAATACGCGATGAGCAACTCGTTTGCTTTCGGCGGCAGCAATGTCAGCCTTGTCCTTGCCCGATGAGTCGCCCGATGAGCTCGACGCCCTCCGTTGACGAACTGGTCCACCAGCCGATCGAAGCGATCATCCCGCATCGCGGCACCATGCTGCTGATCGACGCCGTCGACACGTTCAGCGAAGAAACGCTCACCGCGCGCGCCACGGTGCGCGCCGACGCCTGGCATGCCGACGCCGACGGCGCGATGCCCGCGTGGATCGGCATCGAACTGATGGCGCAGGCGATCGCCGCGCACGTCGCGTTGCTGGCCATGCGCGGCGGCGGCCGCGCGCGGCCCGGCGTGCTGCTCGGCTCGCGCAGCTACAAGGCATTGCAGCCGTCGTTCGCTAGCGGCGCGCAGTTGTCGATCCATGTCACGGAACTGCTGCGCAGCGAAGAAGGCCACGGCGCCTACGAATGCACCATCCGGCACGGCGACGCGGTTTGCGCCGAAGCCGTCATCAAGGTTTTTCAACCGCGCGACTTTCAATCATTCATCGAAGGGAGTTTCAGTCCATGAGCCGGCGTGTTCTCGTTACCGGCGCAAGCCGCGGCATCGGCCGCGCGATTGCGTACAAGTTGGCCGCCGACGGCTTCGCGGTGTCCGTGCATTGCCGCACGGGACGCAGCGAAGCCGATGCGGTGGCGACGGGCATCGCCGCACAGGGCGGCACGGCGCGCGTGCTGCAATTCGACGTGCGCGAGCGTGCGGTATGCCGCGAAGTGCTCGAAGCGGACGTCGCGGCGAATGGCCCTTACTACGGCATCGTGTGCAGCGCGGGCGTGACCCGTGACGCAGCGTTCCCCGCGCTCACCGAAGAAGATTGGGACATCGTGATCGAAACCGGTCTCGACTCGTTCTATAACGTCGTGCATCCGTTGACCATGCCGATGGTGCGCGCCCGCAAGGGCGGCCGCATCGTCACGATCGCTTCGGTGTCCGGCGTGATGGGCAATCGCGGCCAGGTCAACTACAGTGCGGCGAAAGCCGGCCTGATCGGCGCGAGCAAGGCGCTCGCCGTCGAACTGGCGTCGCGCAACATCACCGTCAATTGCGTGGCGCCGGGTCTGATCGAGACCGGCATGCTCGACGAAATGCCGCTCGAGCAGGCGCTCAAGACGGTGCCGATGAACCGCGTCGGCCAGCCTGCCGAAGTGGCGTCCGTGGTCAGCTTCCTGATGTCGGATGCGGCCTCGTATGTCACGCGTCAGGTGATCGGCGTCAACGGCGGGATGATCTGATGAAACGTGTCGTCATAACCGGCATGGGCGGCGTCACGGCGTTTGGCGATAGCTGGGACGTCATCGAAACGCGCTTGAGAAGCGGCGTGAACGCCGTGCGCCGCATGCCCGAGTGGGATTACTTCGAATCGCTGCATACGCGGCTGGCGTGTCCGCTGCCGGGTTTCACCGCGCCCGCGCACTATCCGCGCAAGAAGACGCGTTCGATGGGTCCGGTGTCCATGTACTCGGTGCGCGCCAGTGAACTGGCGCTCGCCGACGCCGGCCTCGCCGACGACACCACCATCAAGGACGGCCGCATGGGCGTCGCGTATGGTTCGTCGTCGGGCTCGGTGCAGCCGATCCACGCGTTCGGCACGATGCTCGAAACCGGTTCGATGAGCGACGTCACGTCGAACAGCTACGTGCAGATGATGCCGCATACCACCGCGGTCAACGTCAGCCTGTTCTGGGATCTGAAAGGGCGGATCATTCCGACCTCGTGCGCGTGCGCCTCGGGCAGCCAGGCGATCGGCTACGCGTATGAAGCGATCCAGGCGGGCAAGCAGACGCTGATGCTGGCCGGCGGCGCGGAGGAACTGTCGGGGCCGGCGGTCGCCGTGTTCGACACGCTGTACGCCACCAGCACGCGCAACGACGAACCGCATCTGACGCCGCGTCCATTCGACGCCGCGCGTGACGGCCTCGTGGTCGGCGAAGGCGCGGCCACGCTGGTGCTCGAGGAATACGAACATGCGGTGGCGCGCGGTGCGCGGATTCACGCGGAGATTGTCGGCTTCGGCTGCAACTCGGACGGCGCGCATATGACCCAGCCGACCGCCGAAACCATGGCGCTCGCGATGCAGCTCGCGCTCGACGACGCCCAACTGCCGCCCGAAGCGATCGAGTATGTGAACGCGCACGGCACCTCGACGGATCGCGGCGACATTGCCGAAAGTCATGCGACCGCGCAGACCTTCGGCGCGCGCATGCCGATCAGTTCGCTCAAGAGCTATGTCGGCCACACGCTCGGCGCGTGCGGCGCGCTCGAAGCATGGTGGACCATCGAGATGATGAAGCGCAACTGGTATGCGCCGACCTTGAATCTGGAGAATGTCGACCCGGCTTGCGCGCCGCTCGATTACATCGTCGGCACGGGGCGTGAGATCGACGCCGGCTACGTGATGAGCAACAACTTCGCGTTCGGCGGCATCAACACGTCGCTGATTTTCAGGCGCGTTCGATGAGCATGGCGTTGCAACGCGTGGTCGTGACCGGCATGGGCATCGTGTCGTGTCTCGGCAATACGCTCGATGAAGTCTCCGCTGCCTTGCGCACGGGCCGCTCGCGCATCGAGCGGATCGACGCGTGGCGCGAGCGTGGTTTCGCCTCGCAGGTCGCGGGCGTCGCCTCGGTCGCGCACGAGCCGCCGTTCGAGCGCAAGCTCGAACGCTTCATGGGCGATACCGCGCGGTTTGCCTGTCATGCCGCGCGCAAGGCGATCAGCGACGCCGGGCTCGACGCCGCGCAGTTGTGCTCGCCGCGTGCGGGCACGGTGATCGGTTCGGGCGTCGGCAACATGCTGAGCTACGACGCGGCCATGGCAGTCGCCAACGCGCGCGGCGTCGAGAAAGTGCCGCCCTACGTCGTGCCGCATGCGATGAGCAGCACCGCGTCGGCCAATGTCGCGCAGGTGTTCGGGCTCGAAGGCGTCAGCTATTCGCCGTCGTCGGCGTGCACGACTTCGGCGCTCGCGATCGGCCAGGCGATGCAGCTGATTCAGACCGGCCGTCAGCAGATCGTGCTCGCCGGCGGCAGCGAGTCGCTGCACGACAACATGACGCTGATGTTCGACGCGATGGGCGCGTTGTCGCGCCGCTTCAACGATACGCCGAAGCGGGCCTCGCGACCCTACGACACGCAGCGCGACGGTTTCGTGATCGCCTCCGGCGGCGGCGTGCTCGTGCTCGAAGCGCTCGATCACGCGCTTGCACGCGGCGCGCGCATCCACGCCGAACTCACCGGCTTCGGCGACTGCACGGATAGCGCCGGCATGGTCACGCCGCGCGCGGCGGGGATTGCGCGGGCCATGCGCGGCGCGCTGCACGAAGCGGGCAAGCGGCCCGACTACGTCAACACGCACGCGCCGTCGACCCCGCTCGGCGACCTGGAAGAACTGCACGCTTTGAAAGAAGTGTTCGGCGCGGCGTTCGACCGTCGCGTGCCGGCATTTTCGTCGACCAAGGGGATGACGGGGCATCCGCTCGGCGCGTGCGGCGCGCACGAGGCGATCTACACGCTGTTGATGATGCGCGACGGTTTCATCGCGGGCACGGCGGACATCGACACGCCGGAGCCGGCTCTCGACGGCATGCCGCTCGTGCGCACGACGCGCGAGGCGCGCATCGGCACGGCGATGTCGGTTTCATACGGGTTCGGCGGCAGTTGCGCGAGCCTGATGTTCGAAGCATGGCAGGGCGGCTGAAACGGCCGCGACCCAAAAAAATGAAGGCGATAAAAATGAAACCAGCACGCGTGCTGGGCGCGCTGGCCATCGAGGCGTTGACGCAGGCGGGTTGCGCGACGCAGGTGAAGGCCAGTCCGAGCGCCGCAGCGATCGCGGTGTGCGGCCAGCTCGTCGTGCTGGAATCGAACTGAACCGAGTTGAAAATAGAACCCACAGAGCAACAACAACCACGAAGGAGCCTCAATGAAACGCCAACTGCTGTTTGCCGCATTGTTTGCATCGTTTGCCACGCTCAGCGCCGCGCCGGCTTTTGCCCGCGATACGGTCAACAACTATCCCATCGACCAGGCCTTGCAAAGCGAACCCGGCAAGGTGAGCGACGACATCGCGCTGTATTTCGCGGGTCAGCGCCATCCGGCCGTCGTCAAGACGGTAGGCGAATTCGCCACCAACAAGAAGACCAACGCGTTCGGCAAGAGCGATTTGCAAGCCTGCCAGCACGTGTTCCTCTCGGCGGTGATCGAGTTGCAGGAACGCGCGCGCAAGGAAGGCGGCAACGCGGTGATCAACATCAAGAGCAACTACAAGAACGAGTTGCGTGAGAGCGCGACCGAGTACACCTGCGGCGCGGGCGCGGTGATCGCCGGCGTCGCGTTGACGGGCGAAGTGGTGACGCTGCGCAAGTAAGCACGGACAGGCGCAAATAAGCGCGAGGAAAGCACAAACGCGGCGCAGTTGCCGCCGCCTCGCGCTGTTTTGCAACAGCAGGCTCGTGCCTTGCCGCGTATTAACCGGCTTTGACCGCCGCGACATTGACCAGCGTTTCACGACGCTTGCCGGGTTGCGGATGGGTCAGACCGAGCCGTTCGAGAAGACCGAAGTCTTTCGCGCGGCTCCACCAGAGGTAGGGCAGGGAGACGTTGCGCTCGCTGAAGCTGAAGTCGCCGCGGCGAATCATGTCGAGGTAGCCGTCGGCGCTTTTTTGCACGTGCATCGGATGACGGAACAGCAGCCGGATCACCCACGATTTGATGTACGCGTCGGTGGATTCGGCGAACAGCAGGATGCCGCCCGGTCTGAGCACGCGGCGGAATTCGGCGAGGGCGCGGTCCTGCTCGACGAGGTGATGGAAGGTCTGATGGCAGAACACGATATCGGCGCTCGCGTCGGGTAGCGGCAGGTTCGCGCAGTCGCCATGCAGCAGTTCGATGTCCGCGAGTTCGTCGTGGCGCGCAGCGGCCGCTTGCGCGGCGAGCGTCAACGAGGGCTCGTGGAAGTCGATGCCGACAAGGCGGCGCGGCCTGAACGCCTCGGCGAGCAGACGGAAGGAAATGCCTTGCCCGCAGCCGACGTCGACGATCACCGGCGCCTCGGGCAAGGGCGTGTCGATGAGGCGTTTGAGGTCGTTGATCGCGACCCGCAGCACATGCTGTTCCCAGATGTAGGTACGCAGGAACCAGATCCCGAAAGCCGTTTCCGGCACGAAAGGCACACTGGATGTTTCGGATGGCGACACGCTGGGCTCCGCGGCGAAATGGCGTTCTTGCTGTACCCCAGGAAGACTCGCTTCGGGGCATTGAAGCGTAATTGTAACGAGACGTAAGGATGCAGCGAAACGCTGCTCCAGGCAAGCCAAACGATTGAGGCAAATTTGAGTACACATTCGTCAAAGCGCACGACTGTCGACGTCGTGATCATCGGTGCCGGACCGGCGGGCGCGGTTGCGGCTGCATTGCTGCGCAAGGCCGGGCGCTCCGTGCTGGTGCTGGAGCGCCAGCACTTTCCGCGCTTTTCCATCGGCGAGAGCCTGCTGCCGCAGAGCATGGCCTACCTCGAAGAGGCCGGCATGCTGCAGGCCGTGGTCGAAGCCGGCTTCCAGTACAAGAACGGCGCGCATTTCATCTATCGCGGCCAGTCGTCGGCATTCGACTTCCGCGACAAGCACTCGCCGGGTTGGGGCACGACCTATCAGGTCGAACGCGCGGTGTTCGACGACATTCTGATTCGCTGCGCGGCGCAGCAGGGCGCCGACGTGCGCTTCGGGCATACGGTGCGCGCGGTTCATCCCGGCGCCACGCCTTTGGTCGACGTGATCGACGAAGCGGATCACGCCTACCAGATCGAAGCACGTTTCGTGTTCGACGCTAGCGGCTTCGGCCGCGTGTTGCCGCGTTTGCTGAACCTCGAGGCGCCGACGCGCATGCCGACGCGCGCGGCGATCTTCACGCATGTGCAGGACGGCATTCCGGCCGGCGTGACCGACCGCAACAAGATCTGCGTGGCGACGCATCCGGAGCACCGCGACGTGTGGTTCTGGATGATTCCGCTGGCTGGTGGCCGCTCGTCGGTGGGCTGTGTCGCCGAGGCGAGTTTCCTCGACGTGCCGGATGCGGAGCGCGACGCGAAGCTGCGCGCGCTGATCCAGCAGGAGCCGACGCTGAACCGTTTGATCGGCAACGCGCCGTTCCTGATGCCGGTGCGCCACATCGGCGGCTATGCGGCGAATGTGGAGCGGCTGCACGGGCCGGGTTACGCGTTGCTCGGCAATGCCGGCGAGTTTCTCGATCCGGTGTTTTCGTCCGGCGTGACGATCGCGCTGCGCTCGGCGCATCTCGCGGTGCAGACTTTGAACCGGCAACTGGACGGCGAGCAGGTCGACTGGTCGGCCACTTACGACGTGCCGTTGCGCAAGGGGATCGATACGTTCCGCGCGTTCGTCGAGCGGTGGTATTCGGGCGCGTTGCAGGACATCATTTTCTATCCGGACCAGACGCCCTCGATTCGCCGCATGATCAGCGCGGTGCTGGCGGGTTATGCGTGGGATGAGTCGAATCCGTATGTCGCGGATCCGGTGCGTCGGCTGAATGCGTTGCATGAGGTGTGCATGCAGCGTTGAGCGTGCGTTACTGCACGGTATGCATCAATGAAAACGGCGCTTCGTTATCGAAGCGCCGTTTTTTCGCGTGAAGTGAAAACAACTGTCAGCGAATAATTTCAAGATGAGCGCCGGTCCCTTAGCATTGGAGTTTAAGCGGAAGAAGGAGACACACGAATGCCCGCATATGATCGATTCAGCGCTGCTAACTATGTTAGCTCCCATGCCGCACCGATGAGCACGGGGCACTGCGCGAAGTTCGTGCGGCTGGCGATAGAGCGAGGCGGAATCGTGATTGACCGAACACGGGACGCAAAAGACTATGGACAATCGTTGATCAGCGCCGGGTTTTATGAAGTCAATTCCGCTCACCTCCAAAAGGGAGACGTCGTTGTGATTCAGCCAATTGCAAACCACCCCGCTGGGCACATGGCAATGTTCGATGGGCAAATCTGGGTGTCGGACTTCAAGCAATATCACGGGTTCTACCCGAGTCAGCAGTACCGGACCGTACAACCACAGTACAAAATCTATCGCCACAACTGAACAGAAATCATGAAAAAATATCTGTCAGTGTTGACCGTCGCCGTAAGCATGCTTCTTGGTGTGCTTTTTCACCCGCTGGCAATGGCGCACGGGGAACCGGCCACGCCTGAGGCAAGTGCGACAGCTTTTTACGCGTGGTACATCAAGCGCGATTCGGAAAATCGAGGGTTTCCGTTACTGGATAAAAAAATCTATCGATATGTAGCAAAGCCGACGGTCGATTTTTTGCGCGCGGAGTACAAAGCAAACAAGTTCGCCGGGGGCAGCGACCCCTTTACGAAGGTTCAGGATTACGACGAGAAGGACTGGGCCGCACACATTGAAGCGCGCCCGGCACTGATATTCGGCGACACCGCTGTCGTTCCGGTTGTTCTTGGACGTGACACCAAGGCCACGCTTCAGACGGTCTTGGTGTTTATGCGAAAACAACCGGACGGTCAGTGGAAAGTCAGCAAGGTCGACGACCTCAGCGGTTACGAATAGCCGCTGTTTCGGGTGATGAGTGTGTGGGCCACGGCTAACCGCGCCATTTGGGCAATGACGAATGAAAACGGCGCTTCGTTATCGAAGCGCCGTTTCTTCATTCAGCCGCATGAATCACTCAGCTCAAGCCGCGATCCTCGCCGCGCCCGACGCAGCTTTCCGCACATCATCACGGCGATGCACACGCTTGCCGGCCGCATACGTTTCATAGATCGCCCGATCGTCGCCGAGCAGCGCGAACGCGAACAACAATTCCTCCAGCGTTTCGGTACGCGCGGTACGGCGCGCGAGCAGCGGCGTCGCGCGCGGATCGAGCACGATGAAGTCCGCTTCCGACTTCGGCTTCAGCGTGCCAACCTTGTCCGCCAGATCGAGCGCTTCGGCCGCGCCGGCCGTCGCCAGATAGAACATGCGCGTGGCCGTCAAATGATGGCCGCCCAGACGCGCGACCTTGTGCGCTTCGTTCATGGTTTGCAGCATCGAGAACGAAGTGCCGCCGCCGACGTCCGTCGCCAGCGCGATCGGCATGCCGGCTTCATCGGCCTTGTCGAAATCGAACAGGCCGCTGCCGAGAAACAGGTTCGAAGTCGGGCAATGCGAGGCGACCGTGCCGGTTTGCGCCATGCGTTTGCGGTCATCCGCGTCGAGGTGGATGCAATGGCCGTACACCGCGCGGCGGCGCAGCAGCCCGTAGTGATCGTAGATGTCCAGATAGCTGCGGTGACCGGGGAACAGATCGGCGACCCACTTCACTTCGTCGTGATTCTCCGCGACGTGGCTCTGAATGAAGACGTCCGGATGCTTGCCCGCCAGCACGCCGCACGCTTCGAGTTGCGCTTCGGTCGAAGTCGGTGCGAAACGCGGCGTGAGCGCATACATCTGGCGGCCGCGATTGTGCCAGCGGCCGATCAGTTCGGCGCTGTCGTCGTAGCCCGATTGCGCGGTGTCGCGCAGGAACTCAGGGCAGTTGCGGTCCATCAGCACCTTGCCGGCCACCATGCGCAGATTGCGCGCTTCGCTCTCGGTGAACAGCGCGTCGGCGGATTCCTTATGGACCGTGCAGTACACGAGCGCGGTGGTCGTGCCGCACGCCAGCAGTTCGTCGACGAAAAAGCTCGCGGTGTCGCGCGCGTAGGCCGGATCGGTAAAGCGGCGCTCGGTCGGGAACGTGTACGTTTCGAGCCACGGCAACAAACCCGGCGCGGGCGACGCGATCATGTCCGTCTGCGGATAGTGAATGTGCGTATCGATGAAACCCGGCACGATCAGCTTGTCGCGCATCTCCTGCACCTGGGTGCCGGGCGCGAGTCGCGACGCCAGGGCCGCGTAGGCGCCGGCCGCGACGACATGGCCGTCTTCGACGATCAACAAACCGTCCTCGTTGAAGACCGCCGCGCCGGGCGATCGCGCGGGGTCGCCGTTGAAGGTCAGCAATTGCGCGCGGAATGCCGATTGGGCTGCTTTAGCCGGGTTGGCAGATTGAGTCATGGAAAAACCGTCTCCGATTATGGGAAGCTGCACAGTCCGGACGACGGTTGAATCCTCGGCTCACTCATGAGCCCGTGCCGCCGCCGGCTGCGATATCTCGGCCCGTCAGTGCGGACCGCCTGGGTGCCAGTGCGCGTCGAGCTTCGCGATCAGGTCGCTGCGTTGCTCGGGCGTGACGAACGACGCTTCGAAGCTGTTGCGGATGATCGTGTAGACCTCGGCATCGTTGAGCTTCAACGCGTCGATGGTGGCGAAATAGTTGGCGTTCACGTAGCCGCCGAAATAAGCCGGATCGTCGGAATTGACCGTCACGGCCACGCCGCGATCGAGCAGGTCCTTCAGCGTGTGCTTGGTCAGGTCGTCGAACACGCACAGCTTCAGGTTCGACAGCGGACACACGGTCAACGCGACGCGCGAATCGGCGAGACGCGCGACAAGCGCCGGATCTTCGATGCTGCGCACGCCATGATCGACGCGATCCACTTTCAGCAGATCGAGCGCTTCGTAGATGTACGAGGGCGGGCCTTCCTCGCCGGCATGCGCGACGAGTTTCAGGCCGAGCGCGCGCGCCTTGGCGAAGACGCGCTCGAACTTCGAAGGCGGATGGCCGCGTTCCGACGAATCGAGACCGACGCCGATCAGCCGATGCTTGTACTGCTCGAACAAAGGCAGCGCTTCTTCGAAAGTGGCGAGCGCGTCTTCTTCGGACAGATGGCGCAGGAAGCACAGAATCAGCTTGCTCGTCATGCCGCGCTTTTCCGCATCGGCGAGCGCGCGTTCGATGCCGGCCACGACGGTCGCGATCGGCACGCCGCGTTCGGTGTGCGTCTGCGGGTCGAAGAAGATCTCGCTGTGAATCACGTTGTCCGCGAGGCAGCGTTCGACGTACGCCATCGTCATGTCGTAGAAGTCCTGCTCGTGCAGCAGCACGCTCGCGCCGGCATAGTAGATGTCGAGGAACGATTGCAGGTCGGTGAACGCATACGCGGCGCGCAGGGACTCGATCGAGTCGTACGCGAGCTTCACGCCGTTGCGCTCGGCAAGCGCGAAGATCAGTTCGGGTTCGAGCGAGCCTTCAATGTGAATGTGCAGTTCGGCCTTCGGTGCCAGTGCGGTTTTCTCGGCCAGCGGCGTGGGGGTAACGGTCGTTGTAGTCATGGTCGGTCAGGATGTCGTTGGAGTAGGTTCGAGCCGGATGCAAAGCGCTGTGTCGACAACGTGACGTGCTTCATACCGTCTGCGTGGCGTGATGCATGCCCGCGTTCGCCTCGACCGCCTGAAGCACCTGCGCCGCCGCCGAGATCGCGATGATCTCCGGCGACTTGTCGACAATGCCGTCCACGCCGAGCGGGCACTTCATCCGCGCGATCAGCGACGGATCGAGACCGCGCGCGGCGAGCCGGTGTTCGAACTGCTTGCGCTTGCTGTGCGAGCCGATCATGCCGAAGAACGCAAAGTCGCCACGCCGCAGAATGCGCTCGGCCAACTCCAGATCGAGCGCATGGTTGTGCGTCATCACGATGAAGTACGTGTTCGGCGCGGCCTCATCGATGGCTTCGTCGGGGGCGTCGTTCGGATCGATCTTCACGTTCGGCGCATGTAGCGTTTCCACGGGCGGAAATTGCGCGTCGCGTTCGTCCACCCAGCGGACCGCGCAAGGCAGCGTGGCCAGCACGCGAACCAGCGCGGCGCCCACATGGCCGGCGCCGAACAGCACGACCGCGAAGTCGCCTAGCGCGACGGTTTCGGTGAGCAGCGCGCCGCTGTCGTCGAAACCGGCGCCGTCCCACAGCAGACAGTCAGCGGCATCGACACCCGGCTCGGGGTCGGACAGCATCACCGCATCCGGTGCGGGGCCGAATGATACGCTACGCACCGTCGACTGGCCCGCGGCCACGCGTTTCGCGAGCGTCGTGATCCAGCCGAGGTCGCCTACGTCGAGCCGCTCGAAGGCGAGAATCACCGCGCCGCCGCAGCATTGGCCGAGGCTCGGACCGAGCGCGAAGCGCTCCAGCCGCCGCATGTGCGGCGAGCGCATGCCGTCGCGCAACACCTGGCGCGCGGTCTCGATGGCTTTCCATTCGAGGTGTCCGCCGCCGATGGTGTGCTTCGCCGAATCGCGCGTAACGATCATCTTGGTGCCGGCTTCGCGGGGCGCCGAACCTTCGACGCGCGCGACCGTCACCAGCACAGCGGCGTCGCCGTGCGCGAGCAGTTGTTGCAGGTCAGGTAGCCAGGGCTGCATCCGGCGTTCTCCATACGTGGCCGCGCGGGGTGTCCGTGCGGCCGGTTGAGTGTGGCCTGGCGCGTTCGTGTCGTGTCAGGCCTTGGGCTTATTGGTCAAACTGTCGTGACGGTTGGCGCGGGCTCCGCTGCCGGTTGCGGCGCGGCTGGCGGCTGCAAGGCATCCAGTGCGTCGAGAATCGCTTCGGGCGTGGCCGGCGCGCGCAACGGCGGCGCCTCTTGCGCATCCGGCACCGCGGCCGCGATTGCGTCGCGAATCGCGAGAAATACCGAGAACGGCAACAGCAACGGCGGCTCGCCGACTGCCTTCGAGCGGAACACGGTCGGCTCGGCATTGTGGTTCTGATAGAGCTGCACGCGGAACGCGGCGGGCGTGTCGCTCACCGCGGGAATCTTGTAAGTGGACGGAGCGTGTGTCATCAGACGGCCATCGCGGTTCCACCACAGTTCCTCGGTGGTGAGCCAGCCCATGCCCTGAATGAAGCCGCCTTCCACCTGGCCGATGTCGATGGCCGGATTGATCGACTGCCCGGCGTCGTGCAGCACGTCCGCGCGCACCAGTTTCCATTCGCCGGTCAGCGTGTCGATCACGACCTCCGAGACTGCCGCGCCATAGGCGAAGTAGTAGAACGGGTGACCGGTCAGCGTTTTCGCGTCCCAATGCACCTTCGGCGTGGTGTAGAAACCGTCCGACCACAACTGCACGCGCGCCAGATAGGCGGCGCCGACCACCTGTTCGAACGGCATCGCGCCGCCGTTCACCGACACTTCCCCGTTGGCGAATTGCACGTCGTTCGCCGTGCCGCCGAGCTGTTTGGCCACGAGTTCCGCGAGCCGCGCGCGAATCGTTTTTGCCGCGGCTTCGGCGGCTTTGCCGTTCAGATCGCTGCCGGTGGACGCCGCGGTTGCCGACGTGTTCGCGATCTTGGAAGTGTCGGTTGCCGTGACCCGCACGCGGGAAAGCGGCAAGCCGAACTCATTGGCGACGACCTGCGCGACCTTCGTGTTGAGGCCCTGGCCCATCTCCGTGCCGCCGTGATTGACGAGCACGGAGCCGTCTTTGTACACATGCACCAGCGCGCCGGCCTGATTCAGAAACGGCACGTTGAACGAGATGCCGAATTTCACCGGCGAAAACGCGAGGCCGCGCTTGAGCACCGGGCTGCTTGCGTTGAACGCCGCGATCGCTTTACGGCGCGCGCGATAGTCGCTGGTGCCGAGCAACTCGTCGGTCAACGGCGCGATGATGTTGTCCTCGACGCGCTGTCCGTACGGCGTCGTATCACGCTCGCCGACGCCATAATAGTTGGCAAGGCGCACGTCGAGCGGATCGCATTTCAACTGACGCGCGATGCTGTCGAGCATCACTTCCATCACGAGCGCGCCTTGCGGACCGCCGAAGCCACGGAACGCGGTGTTCGATTGCGTGTTGGTCTTGCAGCACAGCGCGACGATGTCGACGTCGGACAGGTAGTACGCGTTGTCGAAGTGACAAACGGCGCGCGTGGCGACCGCGCCGGAGAGATCAGCGGAATAGCCCGCGCGCAATGCGATTTCGACGCGCGCGCCGAGAATGCGGCCGCTGTCGTCGAAGCCCGCTTCGTATGCGTAGACTGCGTCGTGGCGCTTGCCGGTGATCATGAAATCGTCGTCGCGGTCGGCGCGCAGTTTGACCGGACGGCGCAGCCGTTGCGCCGCCAGCGAGGCCACGCAGGCGAACAGCGCCGATTGCGATTCCTTGCCGCCGAAGCCGCCGCCCATGCGCCGGCATTCGCACACCACGTTATGCGCCGGCCAGTCGAGCATATGCGCGACCACCTGCTGCATTTCGCTTGGATGCTGGGTCGAACTGTAGACGAGCATGCCGTCCATTTCCTTCGGTACGGCGTACGCGATCTGGCCTTCCAGATAGAACTGCTCCTGGCCGCCGACTTCGAACGTGGCGCTGATCCGGTGCGGCGCGGCGGCGATCTTCGCGTCCGGCTTGCCGCGTTTCAGATGCAGCGGCGGCAGCACGAACTGTTTGACGGCCTTTGCTTCGGCGGGCGTGAGGATGGCTTCGAGCGGTTCGTAGCGGACCACGTCGTCGCTCTTTGCGAGCGACGCGGCACGGCGGGCGAGTTCGTGGCTTTCGGCGATCACGGCGAACACTGGCTGGCCGAGGTACAGCACTTCGTCGACGGCAAGAATCGGGTCGTCGTGCAGCACCGGGCCGCAGTTGTTCTCGCCGGGAATGTCTTCGGCGGTCAGCACGGCGATCACGCCCGGCGCCTTCCTGACCGCGTCCAGATCCATCGACACGATCCGCGCGTGGGCATGGCGCGACAGGCCGAGCGCCGCGTGCAAGGTGCCTTGCAGCTCAGGCACGTCGTCCGTGTAGGTGGCTTCGCCGCTCACATGCAGCGCGGCCGATTCATGCGGCAGCGATACGCCGATCGATGCGTCGCTCTCGTGAGCGACGTGCCTGGCAGCGTGTTCGACGAAAGCATCGGTCCGGTTCATCACGAAGGCTCCTTCGCAACGGCGGCGTCCGGCGCGCCGGCTTCGAACGCGAACGCATTCACGTCGAAGAGGGCGAGCGGCGCGTCATCGCGCGTTTCGAGGTGGAAGCGCCACAGTACGTTGCGCGCCACCTTCAGTCGATAGGCGCTCGATGCGCGCATGTCCGTGAGCGGCTGGTAATCGGCGACGAGCGCATGCATGGCTTGCCGCGCGGTGCTTTCGTCCCATGTTGCGCCATTCAGGACGGCTTCGGTTTGCGCGGCCCGCTTCGGCGTGGCCGCCATGCCGCCGAACGCGATGCGGGCTTGCTGAATGACGCCGTTTTCGCCCAGGTGCAGCGCGAACGCCGCGCACACGGCCGAAATGTCCTGATCGTAGCGTTTCGACACTTTGTAGGTGCGAAAGCGCAGATTGCCGGCCGGCCGCGGCACGCGCAGCGCCGCGACGAATTCGCCGGCGACGAGCGCGGTCTTCTGATAGCCGAGATAGAACGCGTCGAGCGGCAGCGTGCGTGTTTTCGGACCGTGGCGCAACACGACTTGCGCGCCGAGAGCGAGCAGCGCCGGCATCGAATCGCCGATCGGCGAGCCGTTCGCGACGTTGCCGCCGAGCGTGCCGGCATTGCGGATCGGCAGCGACGCGAAACGCGTCCACAGTTCGGCGAGTTCGGGATAATCGACCGCGAGTGCGGCGTACGCGTCTTCGAGCGTGACGGCGGCGCCGATCGTCAGCGTCTGCGCATCGCGCCCGATCGTCTTCAATTCAGCGACGTTGCCGATGTACAGAATGTCGCCGAGATCGCGGAATTGCTTGGTGACCCACAGGCCGACGTCGGTGCTGCCGGCGAGCAAACGCGCTTGCGGATGTTCGGCGCGCAGCCTGGCAAATGCATCGAGCGAGACCGGCGCGTAGAAGGTGGGCGAGCCGAACGCGGCGCCGCGCGTGTCGGCAGCGTGGTATTCGAAGGTGTCGCGTCGTTGCAGTTCGCGCAGTTGATCCGCGACCAACTTGCGGTCGAGCGTCACGCGCGGATATTGCGGATAGTCGAACATCTTCTGCGAGGCGTCGACGATCGGCCGGTAGCCGGTGCAGCGGCACAGATTGCCGGAGAGCGCGGCGTTGATTTCATCGCGGGTGGGCAGGCCGGCGGCGGCCGGCTGGTTTTCATACAGCGCCCACATCGACATCACGAAGCCGGGCGTGCAGAAGCCGCATTGCGAACCGTGGCAGTCGACCATGGCCTGCTGCACGGGGTGCAGCGCGCCGTCGGCGGCGCGCAGGTCTTCGACGGTGAAGAGCGCTTTGCCGTCCAGCGTGGGCAGGAACTGGATGCAGGCATTGACCGCTTTCAGCGCGAGGCCGCCATGCGCGTCCAGTTCGCCGATGACGACCGTGCAGGCGCCGCAATCGCCTTCCGCACAGCCTTCCTTGGTGCCGGTGCAATGCAGATCCTCGCGCAGATGCTGCAGCACGGTGCGCGACGCAGGCACGCCCGCGACCTCACGGACGGACCCCTGGTGATAAAAGCGGATGGTTTGCGTTGTCATGGCGAATCCGAAAGACAGTGCGGACCGGGCGCGCGTTACGCATGGGGTCGCGCCAAAGCCGGCCTCGCGCACGTAGATCGCCATCCAGTTCCGAAGATAGCATTACCTTGTCTCAAAAATATTTCCCGTGTCGCATGAAGCTTATTCGGAAGCGATCATGAGATAAGTACGATTCGCGTTAAGGCGGGAAGTTGCGTGAAACGGGGCGGAGGGCGGAAAACCAGGCGTGGTGGGGTGCTGCGGGGAAAATGGGCGGTCGGTCAGACCGCAAAACGGCGGGGATTGTGGACAAGAAGCGCCGGATTTCGGACCGCCGCCCGTGGCGGCACGAATCCGACGCGATTCAGGGTGGCAAAAGCGGCGCGACAAAGCCCGGTTAGGCGATCCGCCGACGGTTGCGCAGCAGGCTCAGCGCCAACGGGATGAAAGCGATCACGAATGCCACCAGCGACCATTGCGGCAGCGTCAGACCCAGAATCGGCGGATAGGCCGTTTCGCACAGCCCGGCGACCTTGAACACGCCCGGCAGCCAATGCGCGGGCGGCAAGCTGTCGACCAGCGGCTGCAGCGCGTCGAAGCCGCAGCTAAAGCCCGGATTCGCCTGAACATACACGTGGCGCGCCGCCGTCACGATGCCGGCCAGCGCCGACAAGGCCGCGAGCACTTCCAGCAGACGCACGCCGCGCCAGCTGTTAAACCGCGCGCCGAGGAACGCGAAGATTGCAATCAGCAGGAAGAAATACCGCTGGATGATGCACAACGGGCACGGGTCTTCGTGCAGAAAATACTGCAGATACAGCGCGCCGCCCACGAGGGCAACGCAGATCAGGCCAAGCAGAACCAGCAGGGAGCGCTCGCGGCGCAGCATTGCAGTGTCGTTATTCATGGATCGTGTGGCTGTCTGGAAACGGAAAGGGCGGGTGCCCGCGATTCTAGCGCGAACCCCCGCCCCCAGCTTATCCTGCTTTTACGAGGTATTTCCTGTCAGCGAATCGCCTTGAGCACCGCTTCGGCGCCGCGGCCGATGGCCAGCAGGGCGTCGTCGGCGTGGGGCGCGCCGGCGAGCATCAGGCCGACCGGTGCGTCGCCGCGCAGATGGCAAGGCAGCGACAGCGCGCAGGTATCGAGGAAGTTGAACACGCTCGGGTTGCGCAGGATCAGCGCGTTGGTGCGGCCAAAGGCGTCGTCGTCGGCCAGTTCGGCGACGCGCGGCGGCACCACCGGCACCGTGGGCGCCACCACCGCGTCGAACCGCTGCCACAGCGTGCGGGCAGCTTCGGCGAGCATCGCCTCGCGTTCGGCGAGCAGGTCCAGATAGTCGGCGGCGCTGGCCGGCTGGCCCTTCAGAATGCGCACCAGCACGCGCGGATCATATTGGTCGCGATGTTTTTCCAGCAACGGACGATGCCACGCATACGCCTCGATCGGCGAGAACCCGAAGCGGTTGATCTCGGGCAAACGGTCGAGCGGCGCGAAACGCACTTCGCTGACAATCGCGCCGGCCGCTTCCAGATGCTTGAGCGCCGTGTCGATTGCGGCGGCGACCGCCGGCTCGACGCCGTCGGTGACGAAATTGGTCAGCACGCCGAGGCGCACGCCTTCCAGCGGACGGACGGCCGGAATGCGCGGCTCGAGCCCGGCCAGCATGCGGTCGACCAGCGCGCAGCAGGCCACGGAAACGCCGATCGGCCCGAACGAATCGAGGGTGGACGAAAGCGGCACGCCGCCTTGTTTGGGAATGCGGTCGGCGGTCGGCTTGAAACCGGTCAGGCCGCACAGCGCCGCCGGAATGCGGATCGAGCCGCCGGTGTCGGTGCCGAGCGCGACGGCCGCCATGCCGTCCGCGACGGAAGCCGCCGCGCCCGACGACGAGCCGCCCGAAATCCGCTCATCGCCTTTCACGCCGCGCTGGTATGGCGACAGCGGATTGCCGTAATGCGGGTTCAGACCGAGTCCGGAAAACGCGAACTCGCTCATATTGGTCCGGCCGACGATCACGGCGCCCGCGCGCTTCAAACGCGCGACCGCGACGGCGTCCGTCTTGGCGGCGGGCGCGTCGGCGAGCACGACAGAACCGGCGCGGGTCGGCTGGCCTTCGATGTCGAACAGGTCTTTGACCGACACCGGAATCCCGGCGAGCGGCGAAAGCACGGTGCCGGCGGCGCGCAGACGGTCGTGCGCGTCGGCGGCGGCGCGGGCGCTGTCGGCGTCGACGTGCATGAAGACGGCCGCACCCTGGCCGGCCGGATCGGCGATCCGTTCGAGCGCGGTCTCGACGAGCGCGCGGCTCGTGGTGCGTCCGGCGGCGAGGTCGGCAGCAAGTTGGGCTAGCGGCGGAAAGGGCGTGAATTCAGTGGCCATGATGTCGGTAGAAATCCGGTTGAACCGGGCGAAGCCGGTCATTGGGCGAAATGCGTGAGCTTGAATGCGGTGGCTTGAATGCGGTCGATCACATGCGATTGAAGAGTGTCGCGCGGAACGCTTCGATATGCTTCTGCACCGATTGACGCGCGCCTTCGGCGTCGCGTTCGCGCAGCAGGCGAAACAGTTCGAGATGTTCCTCGTGCACGTCTTCCAGATGATGCGGCTCGGACAGTGAAATGAACCAGAAGCGTAGCGAGCGCTCGTGCAGTCCGCGCAGAATGTCGGCCAGCACGGGATTGCGCGAGGCGGCCGAGATCGCCAGATGAAACTCGCGGTCGATATCCATCATGCCTTCGATATCGTGCGCGGCGACGCACACGGCGGAGCGGTCCAGCAGCACCTGCATCGCATCGTAGTCGTGCGGCTGCGCGTGGCGCGCGGCCAGTTCGACGCAGTAGCTTTCATTGACCAGCCGCACGTCGATGATCGCCAGCACGTCGTCGAGCGAAACCGGACGGACCATGATGCCTTTGCGCGGCATGATGGTCAGCATGCCTTCGTGCACCAGCCGATGCAGCGCCTGATGAACCGGCGTCCTGCCGATGCCGGTCAGCGCCATCAGTTCCGCTTCGTTGAGCACCTCGCTCGGCCGCAGGCGCATGGTGATGATCTCGCGCTTGACGAACGCATAGGCCTGCTCGGCGAGACTCGCGGCAGCGGTCGCGCGGGCGGGCGTGGAAGGGCGGGCAGTCTGCAAGAGCGTCATGTGAGGTGGAAGCGGGCGATGTCGTCCGCATTGTAGAGCAAGGTTTTGCGCGGACGGCGGCGCGGGGCGGGCGGGCAGCGGGTCATCGACCCGCGCCGGCCTTGGCTCGCGCACCGTGCGGCGCGTTGCGTCACCGTCCCCGTCTGTCAGGCGCGGCTCGGCGAAATCGCCGCCGCATGCTGCACCTTCACACGCGGCATCATCAGCGTGACCAGCCCGCCGACGATCAGCGCCCCCGCGATCAGCACGAGCCCGAACGTCACGCTATGCGTCGCGTCCTTGACGATGCCGAGCACATACGGGCTCACATAGCCCGCGAGGTTCGCGATCGAATTGATCACGGCAATCCCGGCCACCGCGGCCGTGCCTTGCAGGAAAGTCGTCGACATCGACCAGAAGATGCCGAAGCCCGCGAGAATGCCGATATACGCGATCGACAGGCCGGTCACGGCGAGCGGAATCGAGTTGGTCACCGAGGCGCTGCCGAGCAAACCGGCCGCGCCAATGAAGCAGCACACGGCATAGTGCCAGCGCCGTTCGCCCGTGATGTCCGAGGAGCGCCCGATCAGGATCATGCCGATGCCCGCCGCCAGATACGGAATCGCGGTGACAAAGCCATTGGTGACGAGATTCGTCACGCCCAGATCCTTGACGATCTGCGGCAGCCAGAACGAGAAGCCCGCATTGCCGGTGACGAGGCAGAAATAGATCAGCGTGAGCAGCCAGAAGCGGCCCGAGCGCAGCGCCACCGCGAGGCTATGCTCCGCGCCGGCCGCCGCAGCCGCGCTGTTTTCCCGCGAGAGACGGCCGAGGATCACGCGCTTTTCGTCGTCGCTCAGCCAGGCGGCTTCCGCCGGCGTGTTGCGCAGCACGGCGAGCGCCCAGAAGCCGGCGAGAATCGACGGAATGCCTTCGATCAGGAACATCCACTGCCAGCCGCGCAAGCCGTGCGCTTCATGCAACGCCGACATCAGAAAGCCCGACAGCGGCGCGCCGATGATGCCCGCCACCGGAATCGCCGCCATGAACACGGCGACCATGCGCGCGCGCCGGTCGGACGGAAACCAGAAGGTCAGATAGAGCACCACGCCAGGCACCAGACCGGCTTCGGCAACGCCGAGAAAAAAGCGCAGCACGTAGAACATCGTTTCCGAGCGCACGAACATCATCAGACACGACAGCAGGCCCCACAGCATGGTGATGCGAGCGATGGTGGCCCGCGCGCCGAATTTCTTCAGCAGCAGATTGCTCGGCACTTCGAACACGAAGTAGCCGAAGAAAAAGATCCCCGCGCCGAGTCCGTACGCCGCGTTCGACAGGCCGAGGTCGCCGGTAAATTGCAGCTTCGCGTAACCGATGTTGACGCGGTCCAGATACGACAGCACATAGACGAGAAACAGGAACGGCATGATGCGCCAGGTGATCTTGCGCAGCGCGGCGGCTTCGAGCCACGCGTCGGACGAAGCGTCGGCGGCGGATAGCGAAGGGGAGCTCATGGGTGCCTCATTCGACGATAGGTAGCGCGCGCACGCGATAGGCGTGGCGCAGCGTGCGGTTCAGGATCGGGTCGTGCAATTCGAGTTCGAGCGCGTCGCCATCAACCATGCCGACGATGCCGCCCTGGACCGCCAGCGTGCCGCAGAACATCGCCGCGCCTTGCGCGAGCGGCGCGCGCGTGAGCAGATCGGCCGCCGGCAGCAGCGCCGCCACGCTGCCTTGCTGATAGACGCGCCGCTCGCCGTTCGTCACGGCGTAGGCGCGCAATTCCAGCTGGTCCCAGTGGCCTGAGACATCGTCGAAACGCCAGGCGTCGCGGGCCACCGGTTTCGGACAGACCTGTTTCGAGACGGTGACGCCGTAGGCCTCGACTTCACGGTCGGTGTGATCCGAACCGACGGTGACGAGCAAGCCCGCTTTCGAATGGACCAGCACGCATTCGGCTTCGCCGCTCGATTTCACGCCGACCACGTCGATCTGCTCGGCCTGCGTCAGCAGTTCCACGCCGAGGCGGTAGAAGCACGGCGTGGTGGACGGCCGCTTCACGCCGAGTTCGGCCAGTTCGGCGATGTGATGCTCGATCGCCGCCTGGTCGCGCCCGGCCCAACCGGCAATGGTCAGACGATTCACGTCGGCGATCTCGGCGCGACTGCCGCCGGAACGGTCTACAACATTGAAGGACACCTGCTGCATTGCTCGACTCCAAAGGAAATATGCGGCAAATATTATTGTGATATTTCACAGAAGTCGAGCGTGTCAAAAACATTATTTTGCGCGGCGTGGCTGGGATCCGTGGCTCGCAGATAGTCCAAGCCATACGCACATTGGCGCGCGGCGGCATATCGCGTTCGTTTGTTAAACTGCGTTTTTAAGATTACTTTTTGTAAGGGATGCATCCATGCACCATGGCATCGGCTTCATTCAGGACTTGGCGGTCGTGATGGCGCTCGCCGGCGTCGTCACCGTGCTGTTCCATCGCCTGAAACAGCCGGTGGTGCTCGGCTACATCGCCGCCGGCGTGATCATCGGGCCGTACACGCCGCCCTTCCAGCTGATCCATGACGAGCAGACCATTCAGACGCTCGGCGAACTCGGCGTCGTGTTCCTGATGTTTTCGCTCGGCCTCGAATTCAGTCTGCGCAAACTCTTCAAGGTCGGCGCGACGGCGATCGTCGCGGCGCTCTCCGAGATCGTGCTGATGCTGTGGCTCGGCTACGAAATCGGCAGCGCGTTCGGCTGGAGTTCGATGGATTCGCTGTTCCTCGGCGCGATCCTCGCCATCTCGTCGACCACCATCATCGTCAAGGCGCTTTCCGAACTGGGCCTGAAGCGCGAGCGTTTCGCGCAACTGGTGTTCGGCATTCTGATCGTCGAGGACATTCTCGCCATTGCCATGCTGGTGCTGCTGTCGGGCATCGCGCAGACGGGGCAGTTGAGCGCGGGCGTCGCCGTGGTCACGCTCGGCAAGCTGCTGCTGTTCATGACGGTGTCGCTGGTGGTCGGCATTCTGGTCGTGCCGCGCGCCCTGAACTACGTGGCGCGCGCGAAGAGCGACGAGATGCTGCTCGTCTCGGTGCTTGGCTTCTGCTTCGGTTTCTGTCTGCTGGTCGTGAAGCTCGACTACAGCATCGCGCTCGGCGCGTTCCTGATCGGCGCGATCATGGCCGAATCGCGTCACCTGCATCGGATCGAGCATCTGATCGCGCCGCTGCGCGACGCGTTTTCCGCGATCTTCTTCGTGACGATCGGCCTGATGCTGAACCCGGCCGTGCTGGTCGATTACGCGTGGCCGATCGCGGTGATCACGGTGGCGGTGATCGTCGGCAAGATCGTGTCGTGCGGGCTCGGCACCTTTCTCGCCGGCAAGGACGGGCGCACGGCGATGCGCGTCGGCATGACCGTCTCGCAGATCGGCGAGTTCTCGTTCATCATCGCGTCGCTCGGTTTGACGCTCAAGGTGACGAGCGCGTTTCTGTATCCGATCGCGGTGGCGGTCTCCGCCTTGACCACGCTGTTCACGCCGTATCTGATCCGCGCAGCCGATCCGCTGACACGGCGCCTCGGTCACGCCATGCCGCGCACATTCGCGAACGTGTTCGACATGTACGGGCAGTGGTTGCGCAGTCTGAGCACGGGAAGCGGTGAACCGACGCTGTTCAGCATGACGCGGCGGATCATTCTGCAGATCGCCGTCAATCTGGCGCTCGTCGCCGCGATTTTTCTGATCGTGTCATATAGCGCGCCTTATACGAGTTCGTGGCTCGCTCATTGGGTCAGTTCCGAGCCAATGCAGCGCGTGGTGCTGTGGAGCCTCGCGCTGGTGGTGTCGATGCCGTTTCTGGTGGCGGTGTATCGCAAGCTCAAGTCGCTTGCCTTGCTGCTCGCGGAGGTCAGCGTGCAACCGGCGAAGGCGGGGCGCTTCACCAGTGCGATCCGTTACGCTATCGCCGATCTGGTGCCGGTGGTCTCGATGGTTGGCGTGTTTCTGCTGGTCGCGGCGCTGTCCGGCGGCATTCTGCCGCCGACCGGCCTGCTTGCCGCGGTGCTGGTCTGCGCCGCGTTGCTGCTGGCGCTCGTGTGGCGCTGGTGCGTGAAAATCCATGCGGCGATGCAGATCGCCTTGCGCGAGACTTTCGAGGAGCAGCCGGATCCTTAAGTCAGACTTGCCGCGCGGTTCTCCAGGTTGATTTCCTCATAGGCGTCATAGGCGCTCGCGACAATGTGAGCAATTGTGTGCGGGTTTGCGGCGCCTGCTTCGCTAGCGGATAATCAGGGCATATTCATTCGTTCGCGTGTAAGGCGCCTGTCTGACTGTCATGAGCGAAAACAAACCTGAAAATGCCGGCAAGCCCGGCAATCCAATGCCGCCTTCGCCGTCGCCCGCGCCGTCCGCAACGCCCGGCGTGTCGACATCTGGCTCCGCGCCGGCTGACCCGGCGGCCTCGCTACCCCTCTCGCACGAAGATGCCATCCAGTCTCCGATCAAAGACACGCTGACGCCGCCGGGCGCGCAGTCGACGCGTGCGCCCGCTGAGCCCAGCGCGACGCCGGCTGCCGAGGAGGCAGCCGCGCGATCGTCGACCGACGATCCCGACAGCGCATCGGCGGCACCGACCAATGCGCAAACGGCGCGGCAACGCGATGCGGCCGAAGCGCGCAGCTCGGCTGCGGCATCCACCGCGAAGCAGGAAGCGGCGGTTCATGAACAGGAAGCGCGGCGCGCCGGCGTCCATGCGATGAGACCGCCGCCGACTGTCGGGAGCAGTGAAGCCATCGACGGCGAGCTGGTTAGCTCCGTTGAAGACGCTACTGTGGTCGAAGACGTCAAGACCTCCGCCGAACGTCGGGCGGGTTCCCCGCCGCCCGGTTTTGGCGCGGCGCCTGACTTCACCGCGTCGAATCCCCCGCCGCCCAACGCGCTGCCGCCGTCGCCGCCGCGCTATCTGAAGCACAACGATTCGGCGTGGACCGTGTTCGGCCGCATCATCGCGGCGCGCGCGCGCCAGATATTCGATCGCGCCGGCCAGCGGATCACGCAGCGCACGCTGCGCATCGGCGTGTCGGCGCGCATCTTCCATCCGGAGCCGGGTGCGAAGGGACTGCGCGGCAAGACTTTGCAGTACCTCGAGGAATCGATCGCGCACTGGGTGATGTCGCGCGACGTGCTGGTGTTCATGATTCCGACGGTCGGTCATCAGGGCATGCTGCATCCGAGCAATATTCGTTTGCGCGACTATGCAAAGCATCTCGACGGCCTGCTGCTGCAAGGCGGCGCCGACGTCTCGCCGCAGTCTTACGCGGAACAGGCAACCAGCCACGAGTGGCCCGGCGACCGCGTGCGCGACATGTACGAGCTCGAACTGCTGCACGAGTTCGTCGAATCGGGTAAGCCGGTGCTCGGCGTGTGCCGTGGCTGTCAACTGATCAACGTGGCGTTCGGCGGGACCTTGTATCAGGACATCGCCACCGATGTGCCGACCGCGGCCACGCACGTCAACGAGAACTACGATCAGCATCGGCACGGAATTCACTTCCCGGACGGGTCGACGCTCGCCAATATGTTCCCGGGCCGGCGCGATGCGATCGTCAACTCGATTCATCATCAGGCGGTCAAGACGCTCGGCCGCGATCTCAATATCGAAGCGGTGTCGGCGTCCGATGGCCTCATCGAAGCCGTGCGCTACCGCCGCGCACCGTTCGTGATGGGGGTGCAATGGCATCCGGAGTTTCATCGTGCGGGCGGTCCGGAGTTGCTCGACTGCACGCCGTTGCTCGACACCTTCCTGCGTGTGGCGCGCGAGACGCGGTTTTGAGACGCGCTGGGTGGTGAGTCGGTGCCGCATCGCGCGGCTCGAGGGTTGAGTTCTGAAGCATGGCTTGTTCGAGGCGCACCGCTGCGGTTTGCAGCAGCGGTGCGCCTCTTGTATTTTCTTGGTGCTGTTTTACTGATGTATTCGTGTTTGGCTTCTCTCTCGCCTTTTGCCTCGGTCTCTCGATGCGTGCGGCATTTCCAATTCCTCGAATCGCAGACATCTCGTTATCGAGATGTATAGTCAGGAATGCGAGTTTTTCTTGAGCGGAGTGCGCGTATCTCACTACCGGCCGCTCTATCTCCATATTGCGAATCCGCCCACCGCTGATTTCGCGAAAATGCAACGTTAATTCAGAACCATCCGAACGAGACGGAACGTCGCGTTTTCGTCTCAACTGAACTCGTTTATTTCGCGATGGATCGACCCAATCATTCGCTGACGGTTTATCTCGATTTAAAGTCCGTCCGCGAGACATTTGAATGCTTCGCTTAAAGACGAATCCGCGCGATAATCTGCGGCTGTTTTAGATTCGCATGGAGCATGCACGTATGAAGTACCCCTTAATAGTACGGCGCGCCATGCTGCTCGCGACCTCGTGTGCGCTGTTGCAGCAGGGCGGTTTCGTGCTGGCCGCGCAGAGCGACGAGGCCGCGCCACTGGTCGGCACACGGCCGGCCATCAACACCCTGACGCCGCAGCCTGTCGCGGATGCGCTGCGCAACGCGGCGTCGGCAACGTCGGCCACGCCTGCTACACCTGCCATCGCCGGCGATGCGCAAGGCAATGTCGCCGAGCTGATGCAGATGATTCGCGACGCAAAGCTGAGCGAACTGCGCACCACCTATAACGGCAGTTACGGCGCGAGTCTGTTTTTCCATCCACGCGACATGACCTATTACGTCGCGTTATTTCAGGACAAGCATTTCTGGCGGGTGATCAAGTCCGAGGACGCGGCGCGCGCGGAAGCGATCTATGCGGGCTTTGTCCAGCAGACAGCGCAGCTCGCGGATGTCGAGATTCGCCGCACGCAGTTGCAGGCGCAGAAGGCGTACATCGAAGACATCATTGCGTTGTCCGAAGATCGCGCGAGACGCTTGCAAGCCGATCTCGACGTGGCTCGCACGCAGCAGGCCAAGGTCAACGACTATCAGCGTCAAACGCAAGGCGAAACGGCCGCGCTGCACGCGGAGAAGGAAAGGGCACAGGCGCAGCTGCGCCAGGTGCAGGGCGAAGTGCTGCAGCTGCAGCGCCAAACCGAAATGGGATTGCCCGTTCAGAAATAAATGCGTGAACGTAAAAGGAAAGCCCGGTCATTCGTGAATGGTCGGGCTTTTTGCACTACGCGACGTCTGCGGCCGTGTGGTGCTTACTTCGCGAATTGATCGGGAATGTCGGTCACGCGTCGCTGCGAAAGATGGTTCATCCACTCGGTTCCGTTGCTACCGGATGCATTGCTTGAAGAACTGGTGCGTGGCTTCGGCGCGATATCGCGCAGGTGCGTCGCAGCGGACATCGTTACGCCCGCGTATTCGTCTACACCGAGCCGGCTCGGAGCGAGCGGCGAGTACGGTCCCGCAGCCGATGGCTTTGGCGACGCATTCGCGGCGACCTTCGAGGTTGCGTCGCGCGGCATGTCGCCGGCCATTGCAGTTGCGTGCGTCGGCTGTTTTGCGGCGACGAAGCGCGCGGCACGCGGGTGGATTTGTTCGCGTTGCCTGGCGCTCTTCTCGCGAACGACCTGACGGCGATGTGAGACGGTTTTCTCGGCGCCGACACGCCCCGGAGCGAAGCGCAATGGGCGCGCTGAAGTCGAAGCATTTATCGACACCGACGCCGCGGCAGGACTGGATGCAGTCGCGCCCGGGAGTGTGGGTGCTGATGCCGCAACTGCCGCGGACGTGCGTGCCGCAGCCTTATCCACGGCGCGAGCGGCGACTGCGGCCGGTGCCTGATGTGTCGGCAACTGCGAGTCGCGCTCGTCCGGAACCTCGCTCGCGAGGTCGACATGGATGGCCGCCTGACGATGGGCGAGATGATCGAACCCGATCCACCCGAGCATCGCAGCGCCGCCGAGCACGCAGGCGCCGCCCGCCAATACGCTCCAATGATGGCCGGAACCGCGCGACGCTGCTGTATAAGCATGCGGCGGAACCGGCGGGACGGCCGCGACCATTTGCGCAGCAGCGCTGACTGGCTGTTCAAAAACGGGAGCCGGCGCCGTAGTCGCGCGCCGTTCGCCCAACGGCGACCAGCGGCAAAGCGAGCGAATGGTCTGATCGTTCATGCAGAACGTGCGCAGGATGGCTGCGTAAAGCGCCTTGAGTTCCGCTCGCAAACTGTAGCCCGGCGGAAGCAGTGCCCAGTCGCGGCCGAAGGGCGCCGGCACATGGCCGAACGGCCGCAAACGCGGCAGGGCCATGGAGCCCTCGATCACGGTGAAAGGAATTGTGGACATCGGTCTTTTCCAGCGCCTCTTAAAGGGACCGCCGATCGGCGGTCCCGGGATCTGCGGGGACTCAGACCCTTGGTGCGATGCGCGTTGAAATACCAGACATGCACGCCGTACGTCGACGCCGAACCGCAGCGTTGTGCTCTGGACGAGAACACGGGCGCATGGGCGTATCACTATGAAGCCGTAGGGGTCCGAAGGATGATACTTCGCAGCAGCCGGCTTGCTGACTGGAAATTTCCGAAGAGGCCCGCGATTCGTCCGGTCCTGAATCAAGCCTGAACGACGATCAAGCGGGCCACGCTCGACCTATCGATCGAATCTGTAGATGTAGCGCAACGCCGTAATATCCACGCCGCCCATATGATCCGGTTCGGCGCCGACAAATTGCCAGCCTTGCCGCTCGTAGAAGCCGATCGCGGGCGTGTTCCCTTCGAGCACGTAGAGATAGAGTTGGGCCTCGCCCTGCCCGCGAGCCCAGTCCTCGGCGGCATGCATCAGCAGTTTGCCGACTCCGATGCCCTGATAGTCCGGCAGCGTGTGCAGGTTATCGAGCAGCACGCCCCAGGCGGAGTCCGGTTGACGTTCGACGCAGACAAAACCGGTCGGCTCGCCCGCGAGTTCGGCGATCAGCACGATGCGGCGTTCGCCGCCGGGCGCGCTCAGGCGCGCTTCCCAATAGGCCGCGCGCTCGCGCGTGACTTCGCCGTCGAGAAAAGCGTCGGGCAACAGGCTGCGATACGTGGCCTGCCAACTTGTGCTGTGGATCGAAGCAATGAGCGCGGCATCCGCGAGCGTCGCGGGGCGCAGCGAAAGAGCGGGGGTGGTTCGCATCGGGGTAGTGATCAACGGAAATGCCTGACTGCAAATGTTAGCGCGCGACGACCGGCGAGACCATGCGTAAGGAAACTGTATGCATTACGCGACAGCGGCTTCAACGGTAACATTAGGTGGAGCGGGTGCCGCATGACTCACAACGTTTACCCTGATACCGCGAGAATGCGTTCAGCATGAGAATGCTGCGCCCCCGGCGCGTTCCGATCTTCCGTCCGTCCGAGGCATCCGCTTGCCGGACGCAGTGGATCGTTTCAACTGCCTGCCCGCCGGTTCTTTCGTGGCAGCAGGCCCATCAGAGAATGTCATGTCTACTGCGTCGCACGTCGCTTCCTCATCGCAAGAATCCAAGGTCAAGACAGTATTCCGCGTGGTCAGCGGCAACTTTCTTGAGATGTACGACTTCATGGTCTACGGCTACTACGCTTCGGCGATCGCCAAGACCTATTTTCCGAGCGGCAACGAGTTCGCTTCGTTGATGCTGTCGCTGTCGGTGTTCGGCGCGGGCTTCCTGATGCGGCCGCTCGGCGCGATCGTCCTCGGCGCCTACATCGATCATCACGGCCGGCGCAAAGGCCTGATTCTCACCCTCGGTTTAATGGCGCTCGGCACGCTCACAGTCGCATCGATTCCAGGTTACGCGACGATCGGCTTGCTGGCACCCGTGCTCGTTCTGGGCGGACGGCTGTTGCAAGGCTTCTCCGCCGGCGTCGAACTAGGCGGCGTGTCGGTGTATCTGTCGGAGATCGCCACCAAGGGCAACAAGGGCTTCTATTGCGCGTGGCAGTCGGGCAGCCAGCAGGTTGCGGTGGTGTTCGCCGCGCTGATCGGCGTGTTCCTGAACAAGATGTTGCCGGCCGACCAGATGAGCGCATGGGGCTGGCGCGTTCCGTTCCTGGTCGGCTGCCTGATCGTGCCGTTCCTGTTCCTGATCCGCCGTTCGCTGCAGGAAACCGAGGAATTCAAGGCGCGCAAGCATCATCCGAAGATGGGCGAGATCATGAAGACGATGGCCGCGAACTGGGGCATCGTGCTCGGCGGCATGGGCATGGTGATCATGACCACCGTGTCGTTCTACATGATCACGGCGTATACGCCGACCTTCGGCAAGGAAGTGCTGAAACTGTCGTCGATCGATACGCTCGTCGTCACGGTCTGTATCGGTCTGTCGAATCTGATCTGGCTGCCGCTCGCGGGTGCGCTGTCCGACCGTATCGGCCGGCGTCCGGTGCTGCTGGTGTTCACGATTCTGACCATCATCACCGCGTATCCGGCGCTACAGTGGCTGGTGGCGGACCCGTCGTTCGCGCGTCTGCTGGAGGTCGAACTGTGGCTGTCGTTCCTGTACGGCAGCTATAACGGCGGGATGGTCGTGGCGCTCACCGAAGTCATGCCGGTGGAAGTGCGCACCGCCGGGTTCTCGCTCGCCTACAGCCTCGCCACGACGATCGGCGGTTTCACGCCGGCTATCTCGACGTTGTTGATTCACACTACCGGCAACAAGGCGGCGCCGGGTCTGTTCCTGGGGGTGGCGGCGATTTGCGGGTTGATCGCGACGCTGGTGCTGTATCGCACGCCGGAATCGCGCAATCAATACCGGACGGCCTGAGCTTCACCGTTCACGATTCATTCGGGCAAGTAGAAACCCCGCGTTCTCACGAACGCGGGGTTTTTGTTTTTGGCTCAGCAACTGCGCTGATTGTCCCGTTGCGCGGTGCTCGCGCTAGCCGTTGCGCAATTCGTTCGCCACGGCCTCGACGACGTCGCCCCATGCACCGGGTCGCGGCTGGCGCAGCAGCGTCGCGCCCGGATACCAGGGGCTGCGTGTCTCGCCGGCAAACCAGCGCCAGTCCGCCGCGAACGGCAGCATCAGCCAGAGCGGCTTGCGCAGCGCGCCGGCCAGGTGCGCGATGGACGTATCGATCGACACCACCGCGTCGAGCCGTTCGATGATCGCCGCCGTGTCCGCGAAGTCGCCGATCCGCCTGTCGAAGCGATGAATCGACGCCGCACGCGGATGCGCGTCGAGCGCCGCGCGTTCGTCGGCGCTCAACTCGGGCTGCAGCACGATCCAGTCGATGCCTTCGAGTGCGAACAGCGGATCGAGCGCGGCGAGCGGCATCGAACGCGTTTCGTTTTGCTGGATGCGTCCCGACCACGCGATGCCGATCTTGCGCTTCGCCTGGCCGCCGAGCGAGCCGCGCCATTTGCGGCCGTAGGCAGGCGGCACGCTGAGGTAGGGCGTCTGCTCCGGAATGGTGTCGTAGGCCGTGCCGAGTGCGAGCGGCACGCTCAGCAGCGGGCATTGCAGATCGGCGGCGGGCCGCGGCGTGCCCTGGGCGATCAGCGTCACGCGCCAGGCTTGCGCGGCAGGGGCCAGCAAGGGCAGCAGCTGTGGCTGTACTTCGAGCACGACGCGCGCCGCGCGCTGCGCGACGAGCGGGACGAAGCGCACGAATTGCAGCGTGTCGCCGAAACCCTGCTCGGCATGGACCAACAGCGTATGTTGTGCGATCGGCTCGCCGTGCCAGCGCGGCAGCGTCTGGATCACCGGCTGCGCCATGGTTTGCAGCCGCCACTCGTACTCCGGCAATCCGCGGCCGAAATCGCGCAACGCGAGCCACGCGAGCGCGCGGTTCAGGTGCGCAGAGGCGAGGTCCGGGCGTAGACGCAGCGCCTGATCGAAGGCGCGCACGGCCGGCCCATGCGCACCCAGTGCCTGGTGCGCGGTGCCCAGACTCAGCCACGCGAGCGCGAATTGCGGATCGAGACCGACCGCGCGCTCGAGATAGGGCAGCGCTTCCGCGTGGCATCCCAATGATGCGAGCGCGTTACCCATGCCGAAGATCGCTGGTGGCAAATTCGGCTGCAGCGCCAGTGCCGCCTTGAACGAAGTGACCGCTTCGGCATGGCGGCCGGTGGCGTCGAACGTGTTGGCGAGATTGAAATGCGCGGCGACGAAGCGCGGCTCGGCTGTCAATGCCGTCTGAAAACACGGGATCGCCTCTTGCGCGCGACCGAGCGCATTCAGCGACATCCCCATGTTGTTGAGCGCGCCGGCGTGGCCGGGCCGCAATTCGAGCGTGCGCTGGAAAGCGGCGATCGCTTCCGTGTGGCGTCCGAGCGCGTGCAGCGCGTTGCCGAGGTTGTTATGCGACGAGGCGTCGTTCGGTTGCAGGCGCAACGATTTCTCGAACGCGTCGGCGGCGTCTTCGTGACGGCCCACCGCGGCGTATGCGTTGCCCAGGTTGTAGTGCGCCATCGGGAACGACGGCGCCAGCGTCAGCGCATTGCGAAACTGTTCGATGGCGTCGTCGATCTGACCGAGCGCTTTCAGCGCGTTGCCCAGGTTCAGTTGCAGCGCGGCGTCTTCCGGGCGCAGGTTCACCGCGCGCCGCACGAGCGCGGCGGCTTCGGCGTGCTGGCCCTGCTGGTGGCGCAGGACGCCCAGCAGGTGCAACGCATCGACGTGCGCGGGATTGCCTTCGAGCGTCGCGCGGTAGCCGCGTTCGGCATCTTCGAGGCGGCCGTCACGATGCGCCGCGAAAGCGCGGTCAAATACAGGTTGCATGACGGGGATGGCATTTTGGGTGAGGCAGAGGCCGCATTTTCCCACACTCGCCGGAGCGCGCTCCGAATTGACCGATCGTCCCAATATCTATAACGTGTGAATACTTGTTCATATGTGCCTCCGCAACCTCGAATGCCATGGCTTCCTCCGTCGCTTCTGCCGTTTCGTTGGCGAGCTTTGAAGAGCGCCCGGTCGACACGATCGTGCCGCTCGCCGACCTGTTTCGCCTGCTCGGCGACCCCACGCGCTTGCGCATCGTGCTGGCGTGCCTCGACGAGCGGCGCGCAGTCGGCGCGATTGCCCAGGCGCTGGGTTTGTCGTCGTCGCTGGTGAGCCATCATTTGCGCCTGCTGCGCGCGGCGCGGATCGTGCGCGCGGAGCGGCAGGGCAAGCAGGTCTTCTATCTCGCCGCCGATCGCCATATCAGCGCGATGCTGGCCGGCATGCTCGAACACGTGGCCGAACCGGCCGGCGACTATTCTCTGGACCTGTCATGAAGCAGAACGAGCACGGCCACGAAGGGCATGGCCACGTCGGCCATGAACATACCCACGGTCACACGCACAGCCATAGTCACGGCCACGCCGGCCACCACCACGCTCACGCACCCGTTGCAGGCCACGGCCGCGCGTTCGCGCTTGCCGTCGTGTTGAACGTCGCCATCGTGATCGCGCAAGCGGTCTACGGCGTGATCGCCCATTCCACCGCGCTGCTCGCCGACGCCGGCCACAATCTCTCCGACGTCCTCGGCCTTCTGCTTGCCTGGGGCGCCGCCTGGCTTGCCACGCGTCGTCCGTCGGCGCGCTATACGTTCGGCTACGGCAGCTCGTCGATCCTCGCCTCGCTCGTCAATGCCGGGCTGCTGCTGTTCGCGTGCGGCGTGATCGTCGCCGAAGCAATCGGACGCCTGATGAATCCGGCGCCGGTGGCGGGGCTCGCGGTGTTTGTCGTCGCGACGGTCGGCGTGGTGGTCAACGGGATTTCCGCATGGCTCTTCATGCGCGGACAGAAGGAAGACCTGAACATTCGCGGCGCGTTCCTGCACATGGCGGCGGATGCCGGCATCTCGGCGGCGGTCGCGGTGAGCGGCCTCGTGATTCTCTACACCAACTGGACGTGGCTCGACCCGCTCATGAGCCTGTTCGTGGTGGCGGTCGTGGTGGTCGGCACGTGGGGGCTGTTGCGCGATTCGGTGCGCCTCGCGCTCGACGCCGTGCCGCCCGGCGTCGATCTGCAGAGCATCCGCGATTATCTGGCGGGGCAACCCGGCGTCGTCGACGTGCACGATCTGCACGTGTGGGCGCTGTCCACCACCGGCAATGCGCTCAGCGCGCATCTGGTGATGCCGGCCGGCCACCCTGGCGACGAGTTGCTCGACCACATTGTGGCCACGCTGCGCGAACGCTTTTCGATGCAGCACGCGACGCTGCAGGTCGACCTCGGCACCACGGAACATCGGTGCGCGATGGAGCATGCACCGCACGCACATTGAGGCGGACGGGAGCGCGCAGCAACCTCACAGCAAGGGCTCAGCAAGCCCACGCCGGCCGCGCCATTGAAGCAACGCACCGTTAGCACGTTGTCGGCAGCGCCCCCCAAAGGGACTTCCCGCGGGCGTACACTAGAACGCATTGTTGTTTCCGGAGTTCCGCATGGACGCTGCCGCAAACGATGCGTCGCCGGTGCTGATCGTCGGGGCGGGGCCCACGGGGCTCGCCGCAGCGATGAGTCTGGCGCGTGCCCACATCCCCGTGCGTCTGATCGACAAAGCCATGCAGCCGAACCCCTATTCACGGGCCATCGGCATCCAGGCGCGCACGCTCGAGTTGCTCGAGCAGCATCGGCTGGTCGAACCGTTTCTCGAACTCGGCCATCGCGCGCGCATCGCCAATCTGTTTTCAAACGGCATGCGTCTCGCGCAACTCGACTTCGATCCGCTGCACACGCGCTATCCGTATCTGCTGTTTCTCGATCAGTCCGTGACCGAGCGCTTGCTGACGGAGCATCTCGCGACGCTCGGCGTGGCGATCGAGCGCGGCGTCGAGCTGACCATGTTCGCGCAAGGCGCCGCCAGCATTCAGGCGACGCTGCGCCGCGCGGACGGCCACACGGAGACGATGCGTCCGTCATACGTGATCGCCGCCGACGGCGCGCACAGCGCGATCCGTCATCGGCTGGGTCTGAGCTTTGA
Source organism: Paraburkholderia sp. FT54 (assembly GCF_031585635.1). Lineage (NCBI taxonomy): Bacteria > Pseudomonadati > Pseudomonadota > Betaproteobacteria > Burkholderiales > Burkholderiaceae > Paraburkholderia > Paraburkholderia sp. FT54. The sequence continues at coordinate 1,000,176 of NZ_CP134195.1, forward strand.
AGGCAAGACCTTCGAGCAGACTTTCCTGCTTGCCGATCTGCACGCCGAAACCGATTGGCCCGAAGACGAGTTCCATATCTTCGCGTCAGGCGAAGGACTGGTAGCGCTGTTTCCGATGGGCCACGGCCGGCATCGTCTGATCGCGGATCATGCGCTCGAGCCGGCCGCCGTCGCGCCATCCGCGACGCCCGCCGTGTTGGGCGAGCCACCGTTGAACAAAGTGCCGGCGCCGTCGCTCGAGGAGTGCAAGGCGCTGATCGCGAGGCGCGTGCGCGAGCGGGTCGACGTGTCCGATCTGGCGTGGTCCGCGTATTTCCATCTGAATAGCCGCATGGTGGACCGGTTGCGCGTCGGCCGCATTTTTCTCGCGGGCGACGCCGCGCATGTGCACAGCCCGGCCGGGGCGCAAGGCATGAACACCGGCATTCAGGAAGCGTTCAATCTCGGCTGGAAGCTGGCGCGCGTGTTGAAAGGCGCGGCACCCGATCGCCTGCTCGACACCTATCACCTCGAACGTCATCCGATCGAACGAGACGTGCTGCGGCAAACCGGCTTCATCACGCACATGGCCGAGGCCGATCACGGACCGCTGAAGCTGCTACGCGAACGCGTGATGCCGGTCCTCGCCGCGCTGGGTCCGTTGCGCGACGCCGCGCGCGCCACCATCAGCGAGTTGTCGATTCAGTACCGCCGCAGTCCGCTGACGCTCGAACGCGTGCTCGACGGCGGACCGCGTGCCGGCGAGCGCGCGCCCGACGCGCTGGTGCATGTGGTGGACGGACCGCTTGGCCGCGCGCCTGGCGTGGGCTGCATTTTCGATCTGCACGACCCGGCGTTCTTCTCGCTGTTCCTGCTGGTGCCGCCGCTGCCGGTCGACAAAACGCCGCTCGATCCCGCGGCGAAGCATGCGCCGCCGCCGGACGCGGAAATGGAGCGCGTGGCGGCGGAAGTCGAACGATTGCTGCCGGGCGCGGTGCGCATCTGGCGCATCACGGATACGATCGGCGATGGCGGCCCGGCGCTCTCCGAGTCGTATGGCCGCACGCGGCCGTCGTTCTATCTGGTGCGGCCGGACGGCTACATCAGCGCGCGTGGACGCACCGGCTCCGATCTGCACGGCCTGTTGCGGCATTGCGAAGCGTGGTTCACGGTGAGCGGTCAGATACCGGAGCAGGCGGCCCTGTGATATGGGCCGCCTGCGGAGACTAAGCGGTAGGGAAGTGATGCGCTAAGCGCGCGGTTCGGTACACCCTCATTGGTGCGACCTGGCTTGCGCGCGAGCACGGCCAGGCTGCACCGTCGCAGCTACCCGCGTGGCTACACCGTCGCAGGCGCGGCCGGCGTCAGTTGCTCGCGGTGTTTGACGAGCGCTTCCTCGACGATCGCCGACATCTTAATGCCGCTCGCATCCGGCTCATCGAGCGCCCCCAGCAACGCGCGGCGCATACGCGGCTCCCAGAAACGGCGGATATGGTCGGCGATGCCGGCGAGTGCTTCCTCGCGGTCGGGCATCGAATCGAAAAAGTCGCCGATCCGGTTGGCCATGTCGATCAGGCTCTGATTGTCCATGGCTGCCCTCACTTACCCGATGTCGCGTTGGCCAGCTCGCGCTGCTTCAGCAAATCGAGCTGTTCGGTGTTGAAACGCGAATAGTCTTTCTGCCATTGCGACGGCTGTTCGACCGGCATCACCTGCACCGCGGTCACCTTGTACTCCGGACAGTTGGTCGCCCAGTCCGAGCTATCGGTGGTGATCACGTTCGCGCCCGATTCGGGGAAGTGGAACGTCGTATAGACCACGCCCGGCTGCATGCGCTCGGTCACCTTCGCGCGCAACACGGTCTGTCCCGCGCGCGATTCGATGCCGACCCAGTCGTCGGTCTTGATACCGCGCTCTTCCGCGTCGTGCGGATGGATTTCCAGCCGATCCTCGTCGTGCCAGCGCGAGTTCTCGGTGCGGCGGGTTTGCGCGCCGACGTTGTATTGCGACAGGATACGGCCCGTGGTGAGCAGCATCGGGAACTTGCGCGTGACTTTCTCCGGCGTCGCGATGAACTTCGTGATCACGAATTTGCCTTTGCCGCGCACGAACGCGTCGATGTGCATGGTCGGCGTGCCGTCCGGCGCATCTTCGTTGCACGGCCACTGGATGCTGCCCATCTCGTCGAGCTTTTTGTACGAGACACCGTGGAAGGTCGGCGTGAGACGCGCGATCTCGTCCATGATCTGCGACGGATGCGTGTAGTCCATTTCATAGCCGAGCGCGCGCGCGAGCATCACCGTGACTTCCCAGTCGGCGTAACCCGGCACCGGCGGCATGACCTTGCGCACGCGCGAGATGCGGCGCTCCGCGTTGGTGAACGTGCCGTCTTTTTCGAGGAACGACGAACCGGGCAGCAGCACGTGCGCATACTTGGCGGTCTCGTTCAGGAAAATGTCCTGCACGACGATGCATTCCATCGACGACAGGGCCGCCGACACGTGATGCGTGTTCGGATCCGACTGCACGATGTCTTCGCCCTGGCAGTACAGACCCTTGAAGGTGCCGTGCACGGCGGCATCGAACATGTTCGGGATGCGCAGGCCCGGCTCCGGTTGCAGCGTGACGTTCCAGGCTTCCTCGAACAGCGTGCGCGTGACCGTGTCGCTGATGTGGCGATAGCCCGGCAGTTCGTGCGGGAACGAGCCCATGTCGCACGAACCCTGCACGTTGTTCTGGCCGCGCAGCGGATTGACGCCCACGCCTTCACGGCCGATGTTGCCCGTCGCCATCGCGAGGTTGGCGATGCCCATCACCATGGTCGAGCCTTGCGCGTGTTCGGTGACGCCGAGGCCGTAGTAGATCGCTGCGTTGCCGCCGGTCGCGTAGATGCGGGCGGCTTCGCGCACGAATTGAGCCGGTACGCCGGTCAGCGCTTCGGTCGCTTCCGGCGCGTTCTCGGGCAGCGCGACGAAATCGCGCCATTGCTCGAACGCGCGCGTTTCGCAGCGCTCGGCGACGAAGGCTTCGTTGACCAGGCCTTCGGTGACGATCACATGCGCCAGCGCGTTCACGACCGCCACGTTGGTGCCCGGCCGCAATTGCAGATGATGCGAGGCCTTCACGTGCGGCGTATCGACGATATCGATGCGGCGCGGATCCACGACGATCAGCTTCGCGCCTTCACGCACACGGCGCTTCAGACGCGAGCCGAACACCGGGTGGCCGTCGGTCGGATTCGCGCCGATCACCATGATCACGTCGGCTTTATCGACGGATGCGAAAGTCTGCGTGCCCGCCGATTCGCCGAGCGTGGTCTTCAGTCCATAGCCGGTCGGCGAGTGGCAGACACGCGCGCAGGTATCGACGTTGTTGTTGCCGAACGCGGCGCGCACGAGCTTTTGCACCAGATACGTTTCTTCATTCGTGCAACGCGACGACGTGATGCCGCCGATCGAATCGCGCCCGTGCTTGGCCTGAATGCGGCGGAATTCCGAGGCCGCATACGTGAGCGCTTCTTCCCAACTGACTTCGCGCCACGGGTCGGTGATCTTCGCGCGGATCATCGGCTTGGTGATGCGGTCCTTGTGCGTCGCGTAGCCCCACGCAAAGCGACCCTTCACGCAGGCGTGGCCTTCGTTGGCCTGGCCGTTCTTGTGCGGCACCATCCGCACGACCTCGTTGCCCTTCATCTCCGCCTTGAACGAACAGCCGACGCCGCAATACGCGCAGGTGGTGACGACCGAATGCTCGGCCTGGCCAAGCATGATGACGGTCTTTTCCTGCAAGGTCGCGGTCGGGCACGCGGCCACGCACGCGCCGCACGACACGCATTCCGATTCCATGAACGGCACGTTTTCGCTGGCCGCCACGCGCGATTCGAACCCGCGTCCGGCGATGGTCAGCGCGAACGTGCCTTGCGTTTCTTCGCACGCGCGCACGCAGCGATTGCAGACGATGCATTTCGACGCGTCGTACGTGAAGTACGGGTTCGACTCGTCTTTTTTATCCTTCAAATGATTCGCGCCGTCGAAACCGTAGCGCACTTCGCGCAAGCCCGTGACGCCCGCCATGTCCTGCAATTCGCAGTCGCCGTTGGCGGGGCAGGTGAGGCAGTCGAGCGGGTGATCGGAGATGTACAACTCCATCACATTGCGGCGCAGCGACTGCAGACGGTCGGTTTGCGTACGGACCTTCATGCCGGCTTCGACCGGCGTCGTGCACGAGGCGGGATAGCCGCGCTTGCCTTCGATTTCCACGAGACACAAACGGCACGAGCCGAACGGTTCCAGCGAATCGGTCGCGCAGAGCTTCGGCACGTTGACGCCCGCTTCGACGGCGGCGCGCATCACAGAAGTGCCGGCGGGAACGGTGACGGACTGGCCATCGATTTCCAGCGTGACGTCGACATCGGCGTGACGCGCGGGCGTGCCGAAATCGGTGTCGTCGAAAAACGAGCGGGTCGCGCGTTGCTGGGCTTGCGCTTTGCATGCGCAGTTGCCTGAGCCGCAGCCGCCGGAGGAAGAGTTGAGCAGGTCGGACATGTGGGGGGCTCCTGGGTCAGGCCGCTTTCGGCGCGTGATGAGACACGTTGGCGAGACCGAAGTCTTCGGGGAAATGATCGAGTGCGGACAGCACCGGGAACGGCGTCATGCCGCCCATCGCGCAGAGCGAACCGGACACCATCGTGTCGCACAGATCGCGTAGCAACTGCACCTGCCGAGTGGACGTATCGCCGTTGCGAATCCGGCCGATCACTTCGACGCCGCGCGTCGAGCCGATCCGGCACGGTGTGCATTTGCCGCACGATTCGAGTGCGCAAAAGTGCATGGCGTACTGCGCGAGTTCAGCGAGATTCGAGGTGTCGTCATGCACGACGAGGCCGCCGTGGCCTACCACCGCGCCGACTGCCGCGTACGCCTCGTAGTCCATCGGAATGTCCCACTGGCTTTCCGGCAGATACGTGCCGAGCGGGCCGCCCACTTGCACCGCGCGCGCCGGCCGGCCGCTCGCCGTGCCGCCGCCGTAGTCGTAGAGCAATTCGCGCAGCGTCACGCCGAACGCGAGTTCGACCAGACCGCCTTGCTTGACGTTGCCCGCCAGCTGGAACGGCAGCGTGCCGCGCGAGCGGCCCATGCCGAAGTCTTTGTAGAAGGCCGCGCCGCGCGCGAAGATGATCGGTACCGTGGCGAGCGTGATGACGTTGTTGATCACGGTCGGCTGGCCGAACAGGCCGACGAGCGCCGGCACCGGCGGCTTGGCGCGCACGATGCCGCGCTTGCCTTCGAGCGATTCGAGCAGCGCCGTTTCCTCGCCGCACACATAGGCACCGGCGCCTTTCGCGACGAACAGTTCGAAGCGATGCGTTGTCGAAAGCACGCTGTCGCCGAGCCAGCCGGCGGCGCGCGCTTTGGCGATGGCCGCTTCGAGCATCGCGATCGAATGCGGGTACTCGCTGCGCACGTAGATATGGCCGACCGTCGCGCCCGTCACGACGCCCGCGATGATCATCCCTTCGATCAGCACGTACGGATCGCTTTCCATCACGAGGCGGTCGGAGAAGGTGCCGGAATCGCCTTCGTCCGCGTTGCAGACGATGTACTTCTGCGCCGCCTTGGCGCCGCGCACCGTGCGCCATTTGATGCCGGCGGGGAAGGCCGCGCCGCCACGGCCACGCAGGCCGGATTCGATCAGGGCTTCGCAGGCGGCGTCGCCGTCGGTCTGCAGGGCTTGGCGCAAACCTTCGAGACCGCCGTGGGCGACGTAGTCGTCGATGGAAAGCGGATCCGTGATGCCGATGCGCGCGAAGGTCAGGCGCTGCTGCTTCTTCAGATACGGAATGTCGTCGACCACGCCGACGCGGTTCGCGTGTGCCCCGCCTTCAAGCAAGCCGGCGTCGAACAACGCGGCGACGTCGTTTGCTTCGACATTCGCGTAGCCGATGCGGCCTTCAGGCGTTTGCACTTCGACGAGCGGTTCGAGCCACAGCAGACCGCGCGAACCGTTGCGAACCAGTTCGATTGCAACGCCGCGGCGTGCGGCTTCAGCTTCGATTGCCTGAGCGAGCGCATCGGCGCCGAGCGCCAGCGCCGACGAATCACGGGGAACGTAGATGCGCGTCATGCCGTCACCTCCACACACTTGCTGGCGGCCGCGAAAATCGCGTCGAATTTTTGCGGCGTGACTCTGGCGTGCAGCGTGCCGTTGAGCATCAGCGCCGGGGACAGCGCGCATTGGCCGAGGCAATACACTGATTCTAGTTCGACCGCCGCGCCGTGCTGGTGTTCGGCGTCGAAGCGGCAACCGGTGTGAGCCTCGATATGCTGCGCGAGGGCCTCGGTGCCCATGCTGCGGCAGGCTTCCGCGCGGCACAGTTGCACCGTCACGGGCGCGGCCGGCTGCGAGCGGAAGTGGTGGTAGTAGGTGATGACGCCGTGCACTTCCGCGCGCGACAGGTTCATGGCACGCGCTAGCGGCGCAACCGCGGCGGGTGGCACATAACCAACTTCGTCCTGAATCGCGTGCAAGACCGCTAGCAGCGACATGCCCGGTTGCGCGTGACGCTGCACCAGTTGCTCCGGCGCGATGGCGATGGAATCGTCCAAATGAAAGCTCCTTCAAAGTCATATATGCACTTGTTATTCATAATGCGTGCACTTATGCTTTGTATATTCGGTAGGGAATAGCCGAACAATAGGCGGGTGATTCGGCCGATGCAATAGGAAAGAGTTCAACATATATGATCAGAATCGAGTGTCACGCGCAACTGGTGGTGAAGGGTCCGGACGGCCGCGAGGCAAGCCTGTCGGACGTGGTGCCGCTCCTCGCGCTGGTCGATGAATCCGGCAGCATCGCGCAGGCGGCGATGCTTAAGGGTTTGTCCTACCGTCACGCGTGGGGTTTGCTGCGCAGCATCGAAGAGCGTTTGGGCGGTCCGTTGATCGCGAAAGAGCGTGGCCGCGGCTCGGTGCTCTCCGAACTCGGGCAAGCGGTGTTGCGTGCGCAGCGTCTGTGTGGCGAGCGGCTCGACGGCAACATGCAGGCGCTCGCCAGCGAAGTGGCGAGCGATCTGAACCGCTGGCTCGCCCCCGCCGCCGACGACGTGCGCATCTTCGCGTCGCACGGTTACGCGGTGGCCGCGCTCGTGACGGCGCTGGTCGCCAACGATCTGCCGGTCGATATCAAGTATCGCGACAGCGCGGACGCCGTCAGCGCGCTCGCGCGGGGCGAATGCGATCTGGCCGGCTTTCATTTGCCGCTCGGCGAATTTCGCGCGGCATGCGCCGATGCGTACCGGCGCTGGCTCGACCCGCAGCGTCACGTGCTCGTGCATCTCACGCGACGCAAGCAAGGGCTCTTTCTCGGCAAGGGCAATCCCAAGGGAATCGCCAGCCTGGGCGATCTCGCGCGCGACGATATCCGCTTCGTCAATCGACAACCGGGCTCCGGCACGCGCATGTTGCTCGATCTCGCGCTACGGAAAGTTGGAGTCGATCCGGATCGGGTCAATGGCTATGCGTCAGCCGAACTCACGCACTCGGCGATTGCGGCGTTTGTTGCGAGCGGCATGGCGGATGTGGGTTTTGGCGTGGAGCCCGCGGCGCATCACTTCGGTCTCGACTTCATTCCGATCGTCGACGAAGACTATTATTTTGCCTGTGACCGCGCACGCCTCGAACGTGCGCCGCTTGCGACAGTGCTCGATTTGCTGCGCGGCAGCGCGTTTCGGCATAGCGTCGATCAGCTAGAAGGCTACGACCCACATGAGTGCGGCAAGCTGGTCGATCTCGACGAGGGCCTGGGCGAAGCGGTAGCGTAAGCAGCGGTAAACATGAGTCTGTGTTTCGCGCTGCGTATGGCGTCCGTTTGGGATACTCTCTAAGCTTCCGCTTCCGCCTTAACCGCGCGCTACGTCGCGCCGATCGATATGAAAGTCATTCTTCACGCATGTGCCGCCGTTGCGACGGCTGGTGTGCTTCTCGCCACCGCTTCGGTTGCGTTCGCGCAGAATTCGCCGGGTGTTCCTGGCGGCATCCTGCAAGATCAGTTCCGTCTTGCCGAGCATCCGCAAATGCCGTTTGCGGCGTCGGCGCCGTCGGACAAGTACCAGACCGGCAAAAAATCGGCCATGCGCAAACGAGGTGATATGGGCGATCCGAATGGCTGCAATCTGCAGTGCCCTAAAGACGAATAAGCGGACGCATGGTTGTTGGCGCGACGCCGGCGTTCTGCCGGCGTCTTCCGTTTGGCTCTCAGGGTTTAGCTTGGTGCCGTTGCCTGGCGGCCGGTGTTTAAGGCTTCGCCGTGTGCCACATGTCCTTGAAGCCTTCTCCCTTCATGTCTCCCGCCTGCTTGTCCGCCGCATAGCGATACAGCGGATGGCCCTTGTATGCCCATTGCTGCTTGCCGTCGGCGCCGGCGATCAAGGTCCAGTCACCAGACGGCTTGTCCGACGCGCTAGCCGTGGCCGCTGGCCAGTAGTTCATGCAGCCGCCGGTGCAGGCGCTTACGCCGGGCGTCGTGTCCTTGTCGAAGGTGTAGAGCGTCATGCCGTCCGCAGTGACGAAGCGCCCGTCGACGATTTTCGGCGCCTCTGCGAATGCGCTTTGTTGCAGTGCGAGGAGGGCGAGGCAGAAGAGAGTCTTGCGCATGATGTGGGCTCCTGATTTTGGTGTTGGTCTCACGCGAGCACGGCGTGCGTGCGCGTGAGGATCAAACGACTGAGCGGATGCTTTTATTCCAATCACTACTTCGCGAGAGGATCGGGATGGGGTCCGTCAGGGAGCAGTACTGGGATGAGATAAGAATAGTGCGGGAAAGAGCGCAGCGGGAAGGACGCGGGGGATAAGAAAAAACCCGCAAGCAGCAGACTGCTTACGGGTTTCAGGTGAGACTTGATGGTGCGGCGTGAAACGTGTTCTGGTGGAGGCGGCGGGAATCGAACCCGCGTCCAGAAGCACTCTACGACCAGTTCTACATGTTTAGTTCTGTCATTTGATTTAACCGTAGTGACGCGGACGAACACGCTGCACGACGGCGATTCACTAATTTTTCGACCCGGATGTCGTGACACCACCAAGGCTTAACTGACGTATATGACCTCTGTCGGTATTGCTACCGGTCTTGCGACTCTAGCCCGTCAGTGAACTAGGCAGAGGACGGCGGCCCTTAGGCTGCCAGTGCGAACGTATCGTCGTTTGCAGTTACGTTTTTCCCATTGATTAACGAGGTGACGGGTCCTCGACATGCCCTAGCCGCTTCGCAACCCCTGTCGAAACCAGGTCGCCCCCGCGGTTCGTTGCTCAAGTTTCTGAGCCAAGCGAAGATTTTACAATAGATTGACGGCCACGTCCTGACTCATTGGCGTGGCTGGCGCGGCGGCTTGGCTTTATCCGCCGCCTGCGCTTCAGTCGAGGTCGCGCAGCAGCCTCTGCAATTCAGCCGGCGACTGGACGACGTGTTGCGCGTGCCATTGTGTCGGCGGAATATCGTTGCCGCAGTAGCCGTATGCCGCCGCGACCGTCTTCATGCCGGCGGCGAAACCCGCCTGCACGTCGCGCAGATCGTCGCCGACGTAGACGATGCGCTCCGGCACCACGCCCAGTTCACGCGCGGCGTGCAGCAACGGCGCCGGGTGTGGTTTCGAATGCGGCGTCGTGTCGCCGCTCACGATACAACCCGCCCGCTCTTCGAGGCCGAGTTGCGCGATCAGCGGCTCGGTGAGCCGTGCAACCTTGTTCGTGACGATGCCCCATCGCACGCCGCGTGCGTCCAACTCGTCGAGCAATTCCGGGATGCCCGGAAACAGCGTGGTCTCGATGCACAGGTCTGCTTCGTAGTTGGCGAGAAACTCCTCGCGCATCGACGCGAACTCGTGACTATCGGGGCCGATCCCAAACGCACCGCCGATCAGCCCGCGCGCGCCTGCCGACGCAAGCGGGCGCAGATCTTCGAGCGGCACCATCTCCAGCCCGCGATCGTGGCGCATCTTGTTGACGGCGGCCGCGAGGTCGGGTGCCGTGTCGGCTAGCGTGCCGTCGAGGTCGAACAGGACGGCTTGGCAAAGACCGAGTGCGTCTTCGTTGTCTTCGCGTTGGGGCAGGGGCGTGGGATCGCTCATTGATTCAATAGGTCCGGCAGGTCGGGGCGGATCAGAAGTCGCGTCGGCAGGCGAGCATGTAATTCACGCTCGTGTCGGCGGACAGCATGAAATGCTTGCTGAGCGGGTTATAGACGATGCCCTTGATATTGGCCGTGTGCAGGTCGGCCGCGCGCACAAAGCTCGCCAATTCCGACGGGCGAATGAAGCGCGCGTAGTCGTGCGTGCCCTTGGGCAGCATTCGCGCGATGTATTCGGCGCCGATCACGGCGAACAGGTACGACTTCACGTTGCGGTTCAACGTGGAAAAGAACACCCAGCCGCCGGGTTTCACCAGCGTCTTGCATGCCTCGACGATGGCGGCTGGCCGAGGCACGTGCTCCAGCATTTCCATGCAGGTCACGACGTCGTACGTACCCGGTTCGCGGGCGGCGAGCGCCTCGGCGGCGATTTCTTCGTAATCGACAGTTACGCCACTTTCAAGGCTGTGAAGATCGGCCACGCCCAAAGCTTGGGTTGACAGGTCGATGCCCTTCACGTGCGCGCCCAGGCCGGCCATCGACTCGGACAGAATGCCGCCGCCGCAACCGATGTCCAGCACGGTCTTGCCCGCGAGATGCGCGTGCGTGTCGATCCAGTTCAGGCGAATGGGATTGAGCTCGTGCAACGGCTTGAATTCGGCATTCGGGTCCCACCAACGATGCGCAAGGTCGCTAAATTTCTGCAGTTCGTGGGGATCGGCGTTGGTCATGGCGGAAGCTGCCTCGAAGAAAGCGGTGAGCGGGCGCTCGAGGATAAACCCTGAGTATATAGGGCGAGAGACGGGGCAGCAAAATGCCCTCCCTCGAGGTCCGCCCGCTGCCGGCGCGCGACAACGCGCTAGCGGCCGGACATAAAAAAAGCCCCGCCGAAGCGGGGCTTTGATACTGCGGTATTGTGTTGCTTACTGCTTCGAAGTACCGACAACTTCGACTTCCACGCGACGATCCGGTGCGAGGCAGGCGATGAGTTGCTTGCGGTTCTTCTGGTTGCAACCGGTCGTAACCGGGTTGCGCTTGCCCTTGCCTTCCGTATAGATACGGTTGGATTCGATGCCCTTGCTGACGAGGTATGCCTTCACAGCTTGAGCACGGCGCAGCGACAGACGGTCGTTGTACTTGTCCGAACCGATACGGTCCGTGTAACCCGTTGCGACGACGACTTCGAGGTTCAGCGCGCCGATCTTCGATGCCAGATCGTCCAGCTTTTCCTTGCCAGCCGGCTTCAGGATTGCCTTGTCAAAGTCGAACAGTGCGTCAGCTTGATACGTAATCTTCTGGCTCGTAATAGCCGGTGCAGGTGCGACCGGAGCCGGCGGAGTCGGAGCTTGAGCAACCAGAGCGCCATCGCACTTTGCGTTGGCCGTTGCCGGCGTCCAGAATGCATCGCGCCAGCACAGCTCGTTCGTGCCGTTCATCCACACGTATTCGCCGGTACCATTCACCCAGTTGTCGTTCGTAGCTTGTCGCGACGCCGGCACCGACTGTGCCATGGCGGATGCAGCCATAACCGCGGTAGCTGCAATGAACGCGAGCTTTGAAAGTTTATTCATATTTCTCCTCTCGAAATTGAGATTACCGCAGGTTTACTGCGAGCCTGTTGACGAAGACAAGTCATACATTGCTCGAAGTATAACATCGGTGTAGAACAAAAAACGTGCTGTGTAGACTTCGAGCAGTGTCTAACTCTTTGTGCGTTGGCATTTTGCCATATCGTTCCCTTCCAACGATAAAAAAATCTGCCCCCCATCAAATCACCCTCCAATTGTGGTGCATGCGCAACAGAAGCAATTCCCTGGAGGCTCCGCCAGTCATGGCTGAGCGGCGAATTGCCTCACGCACGAATCGAGCCTGATCGGACCAGAAATGGACGCCGAGGAACGCTTCGCTTGCATTCCACTAATAGGTATACGCACCTTCGCCGGGAGCGGATTCGCGGCATGTTAGAATCGCGTGATGCGTTGCGCCTGCAATGCTTACGCGAAGGCGCGGCGAAGTGAAGTTAAGCCGTCGTCTTGGCACGTAAAAGATACGGATAATGGATCAATTCGCCAAAGAGACTCTGCCAATCTCCCTAGAGGAGGAAATGCGCCGTTCGTATCTCGATTACGCGATGAGCGTGATCGTAGGGCGTGCGCTTCCCGATGTTCGCGATGGCCTGAAGCCGGTACACCGGCGCGTGCTGTACGCGATGCACGAACTGAACAACGACTGGAACCGGGCGTACAAGAAGTCGGCGCGTATTGTCGGCGACGTCATCGGTAAATACCACCCGCACGGCGACACGGCTGTTTACGACACCATCGTCCGGATGGCGCAAGACTTCTCGTTGCGCTACATGCTGGTGGATGGTCAGGGCAACTTCGGCTCGGTCGACGGCGACAATGCCGCGGCGATGCGGTACACCGAAATCCGCATGGCGAAGATCGGCCACGAACTGCTGGCCGACATCGACAAGGAAACGGTCGACTTCACGCCGAACTACGACGGCAGCGAAAACGAACCGGCCATCTTGCCGGCGCGTATTCCCAATCTGCTGATCAATGGCTCGTCCGGCATCGCGGTCGGCATGGCGACCAACATCCCGCCGCACAACCTCAACGAGGTTGTCGACGCCTGCCAGCATCTGCTCAAGAACCCGGAAGCCACGATCGACGAACTGATCGAGATCATTCCGGCGCCCGACTTCCCGACCGCCGGCATCATCTACGGCGTGGCGGGCGTGCGCGACGGCTATCGCACCGGCCGTGGCCGCGTGGTGATGCGCGCGCTCACGCACTTCGAGGAAATCGATCGCGGCCAGCGCATGGCGATCATCGTCGACGAATTGCCGTACCAGGTGAACAAGCGCTCGCTTCTGGAGCGCATCGCCGAGCTGGTCAACGAGAAGAAGCTGGAAGGTATTTCCGACATCCGCGACGAATCCGACAAGAGCGGCATGCGCGTCGTGATCGAGCTGAAGCGCGGCGAAGTGCCGGAAGTGGTTCTCAACAATCTGTACAAGGCGACCCAGCTTCAGGACACCTTCGGCATGAACATGGTCGCGCTGGTCGACGGCCAGCCGAAGCTGCTGAACCTGAAGGAAATGCTGTCGTGTTTCCTGTCGCATCGCCGGGAAGTGCTGACGCGGCGCACTGTATACGAACTGCGCAAGGCGCGCGAACGCGGCCACGTGCTCGAAGGTCTGGCGGTCGCGCTCGCCAACATCGACGAGTTCATCGCGATCATCAAAGCCGCGCCGACTCCGCCGATCGCCAAGCAGGAATTGATGGCGCGTCCGTGGGATTCGTCGCTGGTGCGCGAAATGTTGTCGCGCGCCGAGACGGAAAACGCGACGGCGGGCGGCCGCGAAGCCTACCGTCCTGACGGCTTGAATCCGTCGTTCGGCATGCAGTCCGACGGCCTCTACCGTCTGTCCGACACCCAGGCTCAGGAAATTCTGCAGATGCGTCTGCAGCGCCTGACTGGCCTGGAGCAGGACAAGATCATCGGCGAGTACCGCGAAGTCATGGCGCAAATCGCCGACCTGCTGGATATCCTGGCTCGCCCGGAACGCATTACGGCGATCATCGTCGACGAACTCACGTCGATCAAAACCGAATTCGGTGACGCGCGCCGCTCGAAGATCGAGCTGAACGCCACCGAACTGAACACCGAAGATCTGATCACGCCGCAAGAGATGGTCGTGACCATGTCGCACGCCGGCTACGTGAAATCGCAGCCGTTGTCCGAATACAGTGCGCAGAAGCGGGGTGGCCGCGGCAAGCAGGCCACGGCGATGAAAGAAGACGACTGGATCGACACGCTGTTCATCGCGAACACGCACGATCACATCCTGTGCTTCTCGAATCGCGGTCGTGTCTATAGCGTGAAGGTCTATGAAGTGCCGCAAGGTTCGCGCAATTCGCGCGGCCGTCCGATTATCAATATCTTCCCGCTTCAGGAAGGCGAAAAGATTACGGTTGTCCTGCCGGTCAAGGAATTCTCGGCTGACAAATTCGTCTTCATGGGCACCGCGTTAGGAACCGTAAAAAAGACGCCGCTGGAAGCCTTTGGCCGCGTGTTGCGCAAGGGTATTATTGCGGTCGGTCTGGATGACGGCGACTACCTGATCGGCGCCGCCATCACTGACGGCCAGCACGACGTGATGCTGTTCTCGGATTCGGGCAAGGCGGTTCGCTTCGACGAGAACGACGTGCGTCCGATGGGCCGCGAAGCGCGCGGCGTGCGAGGCATGCAGCTCGAAGAGGGCCAGAACGTGATCGCATTGCTGGTGGCCGGCGACGAGCAGCAGTCGGTGCTCACCGCGACGGAAAACGGTTTCGGCAAGCGCACGCCGATCATCGAGTACACCCGTCACGGCCGTGGTACGAAGGGCATGATCGCGATCCAGACGTCGGAGCGCAACGGCAAGGTCGTCGCCGCCACGCTGGTCGATCAGGAAGCGCAGATCATGCTGATCACCAATACGGGCGTGCTGATCCGTACGCGAGTGTCGGAAATTCGAGAAATGGGACGTGCAACCCAAGGTGTTACACTCATCAGCCTTGATGAAGGGACCAAGCTTTCAGGTCTGCAACAGGTTGCGGAGGCCGAAGCCGAAGGTGATGCGGAAGGCGACGTCGAAGGTGACAACGGCGGCGAAGAGGGCGGTGCGGCCTGATTCGCGTCAGCGTCTTACAGTCTCAGTGATTAGTTGAAAGCTGCGCCGGGAATAATGACGTGTCGGGCTGATACGTGTCCCGCGCGGCTTGCTGCTCAAGTTCATTTCTATTAGGGAGTAATGATGCAAAAACGATTCAAACAACTGATGTTGCTGGCTGCCCTCGTGCCGACCTTTGCCATGGCTCAAGCGCTTCAGAGCTCGGCTCCGGCGGCTCCGGCTGCTGCCGCAGCACCGGTTGATCCGGCCAAGCAGGCTGCAATCAAGGACCTGTTGGACGCAATCGACGCGCAGAAGCTCGTCGGCGCGATCGGCAACAGCGCCCAGATGCAAGCCAAGCAGCTGGTCCCGGCTATCCTGTCGGACGCGCTGAGCGAAAACAAGACGATGACGGACAAGCAGAAGCAGGCTTCCGTCCCGACGCTGCAAAAGAATGCAGTGCCGAAGCTGGTTGACGGCGCAGGTCAGGTGTTCGCAACGGACAGTTTCCGTCAAGACGCCATGCAAGCTCAGTACGACGCTTACGCGAAGTACTACAGCACGTCGGAAATCAAAGATCTGACGACGTTCTACAAGAGCCCGACCGGCCGCAAGTTCATCCAGGTGCAAGACCAGGTTGGCCGCGACGTCGTGAACGGCTTGATGCAAAAGTACATGCCGCAGTCGATCAAGGCAACGCGTGACCAGGCCGACAAGGAAGTCGCTTCGGTCAAGCCGGCCAAGTAACTCCAAAGCCGAAAGGCTGCGCTGACATCGCGCCAGCCGCCGCCTGGCAGGCCCGCCGTGGAATGATGGCGCGCCGGGTTTGGCGGCTTGGCGGTGACAATGCGATAATGGCCGTTTGCGCACACGCGCGGACGGCCATTTTCTTTTTCGGCGCGAAATGGTCCGAACCCGTGTCGGAAAATCGCGCCGGCAATATCGGGTTGCCAGCTTCACGGTGATTGTTCGCCCGGCTGCCAGCTTCGCCGATCTTTGCGCGATTTTCTTTTTTGCGCCTGCTTCCAGGATCTCACGATGCGCGTCTTTAATTTCTCCGCCGGCCCTGCGGCCATGCCCGAAGAAGTACTGCGTCAAGCCGCCGGCGAAATGCTCGATTGGCAAGGCAGCGGTATGAGCGTGATGGAAATGAGCCATCGCGGGAAAGAGTTCATGTCGATCCACGAGGAAGCGCTCGTCGACCTGCGTGACTTGCTCGATGTGCCCGCCAGCCATCGCATCCTGTTCCTGCAAGGCGGCGGTCTCGGCGAGAACGCGATCGTGCCGATGAATCTGATGGGCGCGAAGCCGCGCGCGGATTTCGTCGTGACGGGTTCGTGGTCGCAGAAGTCGCTGAAGGAAGCGCAGAGGTACGGCACCGTGCATCTGGCGGCGAGCGGCCAGACGGCCGAGGGTTTCACCCGCGCGCCGGCGCGCTCCGAATGGCAACTGTCGGACGACCCGGCGTACGTGCATCTGTGCACGAACGAGACGATCCACGGCGTCGAGACGTTCGAGATTCCCGATCTCGGCGATATTCCGCTGGTGGCCGACGCCTCGTCGCACATCCTGTCGCGTCCCATGGACATCGCCAAATACGGCGTGCTGTTCGGCGGCGCGCAGAAGAATATCGGCATGGCCGGCGTGACGGTGGTGATCGTGCGCGAAGACTTGCTGGATCGCGCGCAGTCGATCTGCCCGTCGGCGTTCGAATGGAAGACCGTCGCCGAGAACAATTCGATGTACAACACGCCGCCCACCTATGCGATCTACATCGCCGGGCTGGTGTTTAAATGGTTGAAGAAGCAGGGCGGCCTTGCCGCAATGGAAGCGCGTAATGTCGAGAAGTCGAAGCTGCTGTACGACACGATCGACTCGAGCAGCTTCTATCTGAACAAGGTCGAACGCGGCTCGCGCTCGCGGATGAACGTACCGTTCTTCCTCGCGGACGAGTCGCGCAATGAAGATTTCCTGGCCGGCGCGAAAGCGCGGGGAATGGTGCAGCTAAAGGGCCACAAGTCCGTCGGCGGCATGCGGGCGTCGATTTATAACGCCGTCCCGCTCGAGGGCGTCAAAGCGCTTGTCGAATACATGAAGGAATTCGAACAGCGCAGCGCCTGAGCCACACTGGCTAGCGGGCGCGCGCATCCTTTCCAGCACGCATTTTTGCAGCAGCTACCGGCAGGGCCGTTTTCACGCATGGACGACGAACTCAATACCCGACTCAAACCTCTTCGCGAACGCATCGACGCGCTCGACGCGCAGTTGATCGCGCTCCTCAATCAGCGCGCCGCGGTGGCGCTCGAAGTGGGCGAGGTCAAGAAGCATTTCAACGCGCCGGTGTTCCGGCCGGAGCGCGAGCAGCAGGTGATCGCGCGTCTGCAGGACATGAGCGAAGGGCCGCTCGCGAGCGAGCATATCAGCGCGATCTGGCGCGAGATCATGGCCGCGAGCCGCGCGCTCGAGAAGACCATCAAGGCCGCGTACCTCGGCCCGGTCGGCACTTACAGCGAACAGGCAATGCACGAGTACTTCGGTCAATCGATCGAAGGACTGGCGTGTCCGTCGATCGACGAAGTGTTCCGCTCGGTCGAAGCCGGCGCCGCGGAATTCGGCGTCGTGCCGGTCGAGAATTCGACCGAAGGCGCGGTGTCGCGCACGCTCGATCTGCTGCTGCAAACGCAACTCACGATCGGCGGCGAGCTGGCTTTGCCGATCCACCACAATCTGTTGACGCTGAACGGCGGCCTCACGGGCGTGACGCGCGTGTGCGCGCACGCGCAGGCGCTTGCCCAGTGTCAGCGCTGGCTGTCGAGCAACGCGCCGCATCTGGAGCGCCAGGCCGTATCGAGTAACGCGGAAGCGGCACGCATGGCAGCGGAAGACCCGACCGTCGCGGCAATCGCCGGCGATCGTGCGGCGACCCACTACGGCCTGCAAGTGGCGTATGCGCTGATTCAGGACGATCCGCACAACCGCACGCGTTTCGTGATGATCGGCAAGCAGCCGGCCGGCCCGAGCGGTTATGACCAGACGTCGCTGATCGTGTCGGTAGTGAACGAGCCGGGCGCGATGGTCAAGCTGCTGGAGCCGCTGGCGCGTCACAGCGTCTCCATGACGCGCTTCGAATCGCGTCCGGCGCGCGTCGGCACGTGGGAGTATTACTTCTACATCGACGTCGAAGGCCATCGCGACGATCCGGCGGTTGCCGCCGCGCTTACCGAACTCGGCGAGAAGGCTGCGTTCCTGAAGATTCTGGGCTCGTATCCGCGCGCCCGCTAATGACAGTCAAGCGGCGGCCCGTGGCATCCCGGCCGCGTCCGCCGCGCATTCAATTACTCATAGTCGTTCGGAGATTCTCATGACAGCGTCTTTCGGTCCTTCCTACGTGCGCGCCATTGCGCCTTACATCGCAGGCAAACCGATTTCGGAAGTGGCCCGCGAGTTCGGTCTGGACGAAGCGACCATCGTGAAACTCGCGTCGAACGAGAATCCGCTCGGCATGCCGGAGTCGGCGCAGCGTGCCATGGCGCAGGCCGCCAGCGAGCTGGGCCGCTACCCGGACGCGAATGCGTTCGAGTTGAAGGCCGCGCTGAGCGAGCGCTACGGCGTGCCGGCCGATTGGATCACACTCGGCAACGGCAGCAACGACATCCTCGAAATCGCCGCGCACGCGTTTGTGGAAAAGGGCCAGTCGATCGTCTATGCACAGTATTCGTTCGCGGTTTACGCGTTGGCCACGCAAGGCCTGGGCGCGCGCGCGATCGTCGTGCCGGCGGTCAAATACGGTCATGACCTCGACGCGATGCTCGCGGCCATCACCGACGACACGCGCCTGATTTTCGTCGCCAACCCGAATAACCCGACGGGTACGTTCATCGAAGGACCGAAGCTCGAAGCGTTTCTCGACAAGGTGCCGCGCAATGTGGCCGTCGTGCTCGACGAGGCGTACACGGAATATCTGCCGGAAGAAAAGCGCTACGACTCGATCGCGTGGGTGCGTCGCTATCCGAATCTGCTGGTGTCGCGCACGTTCTCGAAGGCGTTTGGCCTGGCCGGTTTGCGCGTGGGCTTCGCGATCGCGCAGCCTGAGTTGACCGATCTGCTGAATCGCCTGCGTCAGCCGTTCAACGTGAACACGCTCGCGCAAGCCGCGGCGATCGCCGCGCTGAACGACAAGGCCTTTCTGGAAAAGAGCGCGGCGTTGAACGCGCGAGGCTATCGCCGCTTGACCGAAGCGTTCGACAAGCTCGGCCTGGAGTATGTGCCGTCGGATGGCAATTTCGTGCTGGTGCGCGTCGGCAACGACGACGCGGCCGGTAACCGCGTCAACCTGGAGTTGCTGAAGCAGGGCGTGATCGTGCGCCCGGTTGGCAACTACGGTTTGCCGCAATGGCTGCGCGTCACGATCGGCCTGCCGGAAGAAAACGAAGCATTTATTGCGGCGCTCGAAAAGACGCTTGCCACCCCGTAAGCGATAACCCTTGACCCGCGCGCCTCGTCAGCATGAAAGGCGCGCTTTATCTGTGACCGACGTGGCCGTGTTTTCTTTTAACAAGCTGGTAATTTTCGGTGTCGGCCTGATCGGCGGATCGCTCGCGCGCGCGTTACGCGAGCAGGGCGAGGTCGAGGGGGCCCGCAAGGTGATCGGTGTGGGGCGTTCCATCGCATCCACCGAGCGTGCTCTGGAATTGAGCGTGATCGACGTTTCGGCGGCGTTGAACGACGACGCCTCGCTGCGTGAAGCGCTGTCCGGCGCCGACTTCGTGTTGCTGGCCGCGCCCGTCGCGCAGACCCAACCGCTGCTCGAACGCATCGCGCCGTTTCTCGATGCTGCCACGATCGTCACCGACGCCGGCAGCACCAAATCGGACGTGGTCGCCGCAGCCCGCACGGCGCTCGGCGCGCGCATCGGCCAGTTCGTGCCTGGGCATCCGATTGCCGGCCGCGAGGCAAGCGGCGTGGATGCGGCCTTGCCCGACTTGTATGTGGGCCGCAATGTCGTGCTGTGCCCGCTGCCTGAGAACGCACCGGCCGACGTGGAGCGCGTCGCGGCAATGTGGCGCGCCACCGGCGCGCTCGTGCGCAACATGGCGCCCGAGCAGCACGACCGCGTGTTCGCGTCGGTCAGCCATTTGCCACACGTGCTCTCGTTCGCGCTGGTCGAGCACATTCTCAGTTCGCCCGACGCCGCGCTGAAATTCTCGTTTGCCGCGGGCGGTTTCCGCGACTTCACGCGGATTGCCGCGTCGAGCCCGGAAATGTGGCGCGACGTGTGCGTCGCCAATCGCGTCGCGCTGCTCGACGAACTCGACGCCTACACGGCGGTGCTCGCGCGCTTGCGCGTGGCCATCGAAGCCGCCGACGGCGCCGCGCTCGAAAGCGTGTTCGCGCGCTCGCGCGTGGCGCGCACGGAATGGCAGGAACAGCGCGCTGGCGGCGTCGCCAATACCGACGCGTCGAAATAACCGGAAACTGGACTCAATCATGGAATTCCTCGATCTCGGACCGTTTTCCCACGCGTCCGGCACGGTTCGTCTGCCTGGCTCGAAGAGCATCTCGAATCGAGTGCTGCTGCTTGCGGCGCTCGCCGAGGGTGAAACCACTATCACGAACCTGCTCGACTCCGACGACACCCGCGTGATGCTCGACGCGCTCGAAAAGCTCGGCGTGCGTCTGAAGCGCGACGGCGACACCTGCGTCGTGACCGGCACGCGTGGCGCCTTCACGGCGCGCACGGCCGATCTGTTTCTTGGCAATGCGGGTACGGCGGTGCGTCCGCTGACGGCGGCGCTGGCGGTCAACGGCGGCGACTATCGCATTCACGGCGTGCCGCGCATGCACGAGCGGCCGATCGGAGATCTGGTGGACGGTCTGCGCCAGCTCGGCGCGAAGATCGACTATGAAGAGAACGAAGGCTATCCGCCGCTGCGGATTCGTCCAGGGCAGATCAACGCTGACTCGCCGATCACCGTACGCGGCGACGTGTCCAGCCAGTTCCTCACTTCGCTGCTCATGACGTTGCCGCTTGTGCGCACCGAAAGCGGCGTGAGCACCGTGCAGGTGGACGGCGAACTGATCTCGAAGCCGTACATCGAGATCACCATCAAGCTGATGGAGCGCTTCGGCATCAAGGTCGAACGCCACGGCTGGCATCAGTTCGTCGTGCCGGCGGGGCAGCGCTATCAGTCACCGGGCACGATCATGGTGGAGGGCGATGCGTCGTCCGCTTCGTATTTCCTCGCAGCCGGCGCGCTTGGCGGCGGGCCGCTGAAGGTGGAGGGCGTCGGCCGGGCCAGCATCCAGGGCGACGTCGGCTTTGCCGATGCGCTCATCAGGATGGGCGCGAACCTGCAGATGGGCGACGACTGGATCGAAGTGCGCGGCGTCGGCCACGACAGCGGCAAGCTCGAGCCGATTGACATGGACTGCAACCTGATTCCCGACGCCGCCATGACGATCGCCGTCGCGGCGCTGTTCGCGGACGGCGCGACCACGCTGCGCAATATCGCCAGCTGGCGCGTGAAGGAAACCGACCGGCTCGCCGCGATGGCGACCGAGCTGCGCAAGGTCGGCGCGAAGGTGCAGGAAGGCGAGGACTACCTCATCATCGAACCGCCTGAAAAGCTGATTCCGAACGCCGCCATCGACACCTACGACGATCACCGCATGGCCATGTGCTTTTCGCTGGTGAGCCTCGGCGGCGTGCCGGTGCGGATCAACGACCCGAAGTGCGTCGGCAAGACGTTTCCCGATTATTTCGAGCGCTTCACCGCGCTTGCTCAACCCTGATTCGACCCCGAATCGACTGACGTGCGACTTTTTCGATGAAACCGACCCGTCCCTTTCACCAGACGCCCGTCATTACGATCGACGGCCCGAGTGCCTCCGGCAAAGGCACCGTGGCCGCGCTGGTTGCCGCGAGCCTCGGCTTCCACTTGCTGGATAGCGGCGCGCTGTACCGTCTCGCCGCGCTCGCCAGCCTGCGCTACGACATTGCGGCGCACGACGCCGACGCCCTTGCAAAACTGATCGACGACCTGCACATCACCTTTCGCGAGGGACTGGCGCAGCTCGACGGCGTCGATGTCTCGGCCGAGATTCGCGCCGAGGAAGTCGGCGGGCGCGCCTCGGCGATCGCCGTGCACGCGCCGGTGCGCAGCGCGCTGGTGGCGCGTCAGCGGGCTTTCCGTAAGGAACCGGGGCTGGTCGCGGACGGCCGCGATATGGGCACCGTGATCTTCCAGGACGCCGTGCTGAAGGTGTTCATGACCGCCAGCGTCGAGGCCCGCGCGGCGCGCCGGCATAAGCAATTGATCCAAAAAGGATTTTCTGCTAATATAGATGACTTGCTCCGGGATTTGCGTGAGCGCGATGAGCGTGACAGTCAGCGCGCAGCCGCGCCACTCAAGCCCGCAGCGGATGCAAAGCTGCTTGATACCTCCGCATTGTCGGTCGACCAGGCGGTCGAGCAAGTGGTGCAGTGGTATGAAGCTTTAGTCCCGCATGCCTGATGAAAGTACGCGTTGTGCTTCAGGCGTAGGCGCAGTAGAAAGTCCGTTGTCAGTAGGTGCTTCGCGATCGTCGCGAAGCGTTGTGTTAACCCTTTAACCCCGCGTGGCATTCGCTCTCTTGGCCGTTGTTGCTGACCGTCCGGCCAGCCTGGCACCGCGAGAACCATGCAAATTTTGATTTTTATGTCCGACCTGCAAACCTCTACCCCGAATACCGAATCTTTTGCGGCTCTGTTCGAAGAGTCGCTGACCAAGCAAGACATGCGCGCCGGCGAAGTGATCTCCGCCGAAGTCGTGCGTGTCGACCACAACTTCGTGGTCGTCAACGCTGGTCTCAAGTCCGAAGCCTACATCCCGCTCGAAGAGTTCCTGAACGACGCGGGCGAGGTAGAAGTGCAGGCGGGCGACTTCGTTTCCGTCGCGATCGACGCGCTGGAAAACGGCTATGGCGACACGATCCTGTCGCGCGACAAGGCGAAGCGCCTCGCTTCGTGGCTGTCGCTGGAAAAGGCTCTCGACAACAACGAACTCGTGACCGGCACCATCACGGGCAAGGTCAAGGGCGGCATGACCGTCATGGTCAACGGCATCCGCGCATTCCTGCCGGGTTCGCTGGTCGATACGCGTCCGGTCAAGGACACGACCCCGTACGAAGGCAAGACGCTGGAATTCCGCGTCATCAAGCTCGACCGCAAGCGTAACAACGTCGTGCTGTCGCGCCGTGCCGTGATCGAAGCCACGCAAGGCGAAGAGCGCGCAAAGCTGCTCGAAACGCTGAAGGAAGGCGCGATCGTGGAAGGCGTGGTGAAGAACATCACGGATTACGGCGCGTTTGTGGACCTCGGCGGTATCGACGGCCTGCTGCACATCACCGACATCGCATGGCGTCGTGTGCGTCACCCGAGCGAAGTGCTGTCGGTTGGCCAGGAAGTCACCGCGAAGATCCTCAAGTTCGATCAAGAGAAGAACCGCGTTTCGCTGGGCATCAAGCAACTGGGCGACGATCCGTGGGAAGGCATCTCGCGCCGTTACCCGTCGGGCACGCGCCTGTTCGGTAAGGTCACCAACATCACCGACTACGGCGCATTCGTCGAAGTCGAATCGGGCATCGAAGGCCTGGTTCACGTGTCGGAAATGGACTGGACGAACAAGAACGTTGCACCGTCGAAGGTTGTGCAACTGGGCGACGAAGTCGAAGTCATGGTTCTCGAAATCGACGAAGACCGCCGCCGTATCAGCCTCGGCATGAAGCAATGCAAGCCGAACCCGTGGGACGACTTCAGCCGCAACTTCAAGAAGGGCGACAAGCTGCAAGGCGCAATCAAGTCGATCACCGACTTCGGCGTCTTCATCGGTCTGCCGGGCGGCATCGACGGTCTGGTTCACCTGTCCGACCTGTCGTGGAGCGAAACGGGCGAAGAAGCAGTTCGCAAGTACAAGAAGGGCGACGAAGTGGAAGCGATCGTTCTCGGCATCGACGTCGAGAAGGAACGCATTTCGCTGGGCATCAAGCAGCTCGAAGGCGACCCGTTCAGCAACTTCGTTGCAATGAACGACAAGGGTTCGATCGTCGACGGCGTGGTCAAGACGGTGGACGCGAAGGGTGCCGTGGTTCAGCTGTCGGCGGAAGTCGAAGGCTACCTGCGCGCTTCGGAAATCGCACAAGACCGCGTGGAAGATGCTCGCAACGTGCTGAAGGAAGGCGACAAGGTCAACGCGATGATCATCAACATCGATCGCAAGTCGCGTGGCATCAACCTGTCGATCAAGGCCAAGGATTCGGCTGAGCAACAGGAAGCGATCCGCGGCCTGGCTTCGTCGGATTCGAGCTCGGCAGCTACCGGCACGACGAACCTCGGCGCGCTGCTGAAGGCCAAGCTCGACGGCCAGAACCAGTAAGCCTTGAGTTTTCTTGAGAGGTCTGCTGCAGTATGACCAAATCGGAATTGGTCGCCCAGCTGGCTGCGCGATTTCCGCAACTTGTCCTTAAAGATGCGGATTTCGCGGTGAAGACGATGCTTGATGCGATGTCGGAGGCACTTGCCAACGGTCATCGCATCGAAATTCGCGGCTTCGGCAGCTTCGGCCTTAACCGCCGTCCCTCCCGCGTCGGGCGTAATCCGAAATCGGGCGAGAAGGTGTTGGTGCCTGAGAAATACGTACCGCACTTCAAGCCGGGCAAGGAATTGCGCGAGCGGGTAGATCGCCGTGCGGGTGAGCCGTTGAAGGCCGAAGAGCCGGATGACGACCTGTAAATGCTTCGCTGTGCTGTTTGCAGCGTGGCATTGGTAGCGTCAGCGGCCAAAGCCAGTCGGCAAAAGACCAGAAAAAGCGCCTTCGGGCGCTTTTTTTTTCGTCTGTACGTTCGGCATGTTGCGCCGCGGTCGCCGTCCCCACCAGCAATGCCCACAAGCCGACCGGCGAGCACGGCCCGTAAGCGATGCCCACAAGCCGACCGGTAGGTACGGTCCACAAGCAATGCCCACAAGCCGACCGGCAAGCACGCGCCCACTAGCATGCAGACGCGGCTCGCAAGTGCCACCGGCAAACCTAACAAACAGACGCACCCCCACGTATTCAATCAAACAAGACAAACCCCGCGTAAGCCCGCAATCCGCCAGTTCCTGCCCAGCCGCGAGGGCTTCAATTACAATACGGGTCACTTCGGCGCGGGCAACACCGTGGCGCGACGCGCCATCAAGCCGGCGTCACCCCGCAACTGCCGTCAAGAGACCTATTCATGAAATTTATCGTCTGGCTGATCCGTGTGCTGGTGTTCGTGCTGCTGCTGGTGCTGGCGCTCTCCAATACACAACCTGCTACGCTGAATTTCCTCGCCGGCTACGCATGGTCGGCGCCGTTGATCCTGATCGGCCTCGCGTTCTTCGTGGTGGGGCTGCTGGCCGGGCTGGTGTCGTCGATGCCGGCCATGCTGCGCTTGCGCATGGAAAATGGCCGGCTCAAGCGCGAGTTGCGGGTGGCGCGCGAAACCCCGGTCGTGGTCGAACAACCGCCCATGCCGCCGCTGATCTGAATGCCCTGCGCCGCGCTTCGTGAGCGCGGCTTTCCGTTTTCGCTTTCCCGCACATTTGCATTAATCGCATGGATCTAGACTTCTGGTGGCTGCTCGTCATACCCGTCGCGTTCGCGTTTGGCTGGATGGCTGCGCGCTACGACCTCAAGACGCTGCTGTCCGAAAGCGCCAACCTGCCGCGCTCGTATTTCCGCGGCCTGAACTTTCTGCTCAATGAGCAGCCGGACCAGGCGATCGATGCGTTCATCGAAGTGGTCAAGCTCGATCCGGAAACGGTCGAGTTGCACTTCGCGCTGGGCAATCTGTTCCGGCGCCGCGGTGAAACGGATCGCGCGATTCGCGTGCATCAGAATCTGTTGAGCCGCGCCGACCTGCCGGTCAGCGAGCGCGATCACGCGCTCTACGAGTTGGGGCAAGACTTCCTGAAGGCGGGGCTGCTCGATCGCGCGGAAGAAACGTTCCGCTCGCTCGAAACCGGCGACTACGCGTTGGGCGCGCAGCGCGCGCTTCTCACCATCTACGAAATCGAGAAGGACTGGGTCAAATCCATCGACACCGCGCGTCATCTGGAAACAATGGGCGCGGAGTCGCTCGACAAGGAAATCGCGCAGTTTCACTGCGAACTCGCCCAGGAAGCGCTACAGCAGAAAAAGCCGGACGAGGCGCGGCGCCAGCTCGGCTTCGCGCTGAAGGCGAACCCGACCAACGTGCGCGCCACGATCCTGTTCGGCGACGTCGACGCGGCCGGCGGCGCGCCGGAAGCGGCCATCGCCCAATGGCGGCGCGTGGAGGAGCAGAATCCGGCCTATCTGCCGCTGGTCGCGGAAAAGTTGATGAAGGCCTACGAAGCGCTCGGTCGCCCGCAGGATGGCGCCGATCTGCTCACCACGTGGGTGGACCGCTATCCGACCAACGACCTGCTCGACGTGGCCTACCAGCACGTCGCATCGCTGCGCGGACCCGACGCCGCCCATGCGCTGGCACGTTCGCAAATGCAGAAGTCGCCGAATCTGGCGGGCATGACGCGGCTGCTCGAGGCGCAGGAAGCCGTCGCGGAAGAACCGCGGCGCAGCGAACTCGAACTGATGCGCACGCTGATCCGCCAGCGCACAAAAAATCTGCCACGGTACACGTGCCAGAATTGCGGTTTCAGGGCGCGGCTTTTCTATTGGCAGTGCCCGGGTTGCAGCGGTTGGGAAACCTATGCGCCGCGTCGCGTCGAGCCGATCACCGCGTCGAACTGACGCTCGGGCGGCAGCGCCGGGTTCGGCTGCGCAGTCGCACTGCCGCCCGGCGTATGGCAACCGCTCCTGCGCGGGCGGATTTCGCAATGTGTTTCTGACCGGCTTCATCGCCGGGAATCAACACCGGAACCCTCTACCGGAAAGCGTATGAAAATCACCATTATCGGCACGGGCTATGTGGGTCTTGTCACCGGCGCGTGTCTCGCTGAGATCGGTCACGACGTTTTCTGTCTCGACGTCGATCCGCGCAAGATCGAAATCCTCAATAACGGCGGCGTGCCCATTCACGAGCCCGGTTTGCAGGAGATGATCGCCCGCACGCGCGCGGCGCGGCGCATTACGTTCTCCACGGATGTCGAAGCCAGCGTCGCGCACGGCGACGTGCAGTTCATCGCCGTCGGCACGCCGCCGGACGAAGACGGCTCGGCGGATCTGCAATACGTGCTCGAAGCGGCGCGCAACATCGGCCGCACGATGAACGGCTTCAAGGTGATCGTCGACAAGTCGACGGTGCCGGTCGGCACCGCGCAGCGCGTACGCGCGGTGGTCGAAGAAGAGCTGGCCAAACGCGGGCTCGCCGACAGCGCGCAGCATCGCTTCTCGGTAGTGTCCAATCCCGAGTTCCTGAAGGAAGGCGCCGCGGTCGACGACTTCATGCGCCCCGACCGCATCGTGATCGGCCTGGACGAAGACGCGCCCGGCCTGCGCGCGCGCGAACTGATGAAGCGTCTGTACGCGCCGTTCAACCGCAATCACGAACGCACGCTGTACATGGACGTGCGCTCGGCTGAATTCACCAAATATGCCGCCAATGCAATGCTCGCCACGCGCATTTCGTTCATGAACGAAATGTCGAATCTGGCCGACCGCGTCGGCGCGGATATCGAAGCCGTGCGTCGCGGCATCGGCTCCGATCCGCGCATCGGCTATCACTTCCTGTATGCCGGCTGCGGCTACGGCGGCTCGTGTTTCCCGAAGGATGTGCAGGCGCTGATTCGCACGGCCAGCGAAAGCGGTCACAATCTGCGCATTCTCGAAGCGGTCGAGGAAGTGAACGACAGGCAGAAAGACGTGCTGGTGCACAAGATCACGGGCAAGCTCGGCGACGATCTGAGCGGCCGCACGTTCGCCGTGTGGGGCCTCGCGTTCAAGCCGAATACCGACGATATGCGCGAGGCGCCGAGCCGCCGCCTGATCGCGGAACTGCTGCTGCGCGGCGCGCAAGTGCGCGCGTACGATCCGGTCGCGGTGACCGAAGCGCGCCGCGTCTTCGCCATGGATCTGCACGATTCACCCGATCAGTTCGCGCGTCTCACCTTCACGACCACACAGGACGAAACGCTCACTGGCGCCGACGCCCTCGTGATCGTGACCGAATGGAAAGAATTCAAGAGTCCGGATTTCGTCCATCTGAAATCGGTGCTGAAGTCGCCGCTGATTTTCGACGGCCGCAACCTGTATGAACCGGACGCGATGACCGAGCTCGGCATCGACTATCATTCGATTGGACGCCCTTATGCCCAACCCTCTGAACTTCCGGCCGATGCCTGAGGCCGTGCCTGGCGCCACGCCGTCCACGCCCGCGCCGCAACTCACGGTAGTGCCGCGCGAACAGCTCGGCGCAGCGCGCGTGCTGGTGGTGGGCGACGTCATGCTCGATCGCTACTGGTTCGGCGACGTGAACCGTATTTCGCCGGAAGCGCCGGTGCCGGTCGTGCACGTGCAGCGTCAGGAAGACCGCCTCGGCGGCGCGGCGAACGTCGCGCGCAATGCGGTCGCGCTCGGCGCGCAAGCCGGCTTGCTGTGCGTGGTCGGCCATGACGAGCCCGGCGAGCGCATCGTGCAGCTGCTGGCCGAAAGCGGTGTGAAGCCGCATCTCGAACGCGATCCGGCGCTTCTCACCACGATCAAGCTGCGCGTGCTGTCGCGCCAGCAGCAGCTGTTGCGGGTCGATTTCGAAAACACGCCAGCGCACGAAGTGCTGCTCGCGGGCCTCGCGCGGTTCGACGAACTGCTGCCGTCGCACGACGTGATCCTGATGTCCGACTACGCGAAGGGCGGCCTGACTCACGTTACGCAGATGATCGCGAAGGCGCACGCGGCAGGCAAGCCGGTATTGGTCGATCCGAAGGGCGACGACTGGGAACGCTATCGCGGCGCCACGCTGATCACGCCGAACCGCGCCGAGTTGCGCGAGGTGGTCGGCCAATGGAAATCGGAAGAAGATCTGATCGCGCGGGTGACGAAACTGCGCGCCGACCTGCAATTCAAGGCGCTGCTGCTGACGCGTTCGGAAGAGGGTATGACGCTCTTCTCGGACGACGGCATCCTGCACGCCTCGGCGGTCGCGCGCGAAGTGTATGATGTCTCGGGCGCGGGCGACACCGTGATCGCCACGCTCGCCGCCATGCTCGGCGCGGGTTTGACGCTGGTCGAGGCGGTCGGGCTCGCGAATCGCGCGGCCGGTATCGTGGTCGGCAAACTCGGCACCGCCACCGTGAACTACGACGAACTTTTTCATTGATGCGAACCGCTGGGTCTCCCGCTGTGCGGTCGTGAGCGACGCGCAAAAAAGAGATCCGCGGGGCATCGACCGAATCTGTCGATTGGAGCGAGCGCTTGGGCACTTGCTCCGATCCCATGCAAAGCTCTTTACCGCAGGCTCATCATGACCCTCATCGTCACCGGCGCGGCCGGGTTTATCGGCAGCAATCTCGTGAAGGCGCTCAACGAGCGCGGTGAACAACGCATCATCGCGGTCGATAACCTCACGCGCGCGGACAAGTTCAAGAACCTCGTCGACTGCGAGATCGACGACTACCTAGACAAGACCGAGTTCGTCGAACGCTTCAAGCGCGGCGACTTCGGCAAGGTGCGCGCGATTTTCCACGAAGGCGCCTGTTCGGACACGATGGAAACCGACGGTCGCTACATGATGGACAACAACTTCCGCTATAGCCGCGACGTGCTCGACGTCTGTCTCGCGCAGAACATCCAGTTCCTGTACGCATCGTCGGCGGCAACGTATGGCGGTTCGAGCCGTTTCGTCGAAGAGCGCGAAGTCGAGCAGCCGCTGAACGTGTACGGCTACTCGAAGTTCCTGTTCGACCAGGTGATCCGCCGCGTGCTGCCGACCGCGAAGAGCCAGATTGCCGGCTTCCGTTATTTCAATGTCTACGGGCCGCGCGAAACGCACAAGGCGCGCATGGCATCGGTGGCGTTTCACAACTTCAACCAGTTTCGCGCCGAGGGCAAGGTCAAGCTGTTCGGCGAATACAACGGCTACGCCGCGGGTGAACAGACACGCGACTTCGTCTCCGTGGAAGACGTGGTGAAGGTCAACCTGTTCTTCTTCGACAATCCGGACAAGTCGGGCATCTTCAATCTGGGCAGCGGGCGCGCGCAACCGTTCAACGACATCGCCAGCACGGTGGTCAACACGCTGCGCGCGCTGAACAACGAACCGGCGCTGTCGCTCGCGGAGCAGGTGCAGCGAGGGCTGATCGAATACATTGCGTTCCCCGATGCCTTGCGCGGCAAGTACCAGTGCTTCACGCAGGCGGATCAGTCGAAGCTGCGCGCGGCCGGTTACGACGCGCCGTTCCTGAGCGTGCAGGAAGGTGTCGATCGTTACGTGCGTTGGCTATTCGGCCAGGTGTAAATCTTTCGGATCCCTCTTTAAACTGGAATCTCCCGGTTGGTGATGGTCGCCAACCGGTTGTACGAGGGAGATTCCATATGTTTCGAAAAATTCTGGTTACCGCGGCCATGCTGGCCGCTTTCGGCCACGCTTATGCGGCGGTCGACGTCAACACGGCCAATGAGGACGCGCTGCGCGGCATCAAGGGCATCGGTCCTGCCAAAGCGAAAGCCATTCTCGACGAGCGTGCAGCGCATGGTCCGTTCAAGGACCCGGCCGATCTCGGCAAGCGCGTCAAAGGCATGGGCGGGCATACCGTCGAGCGCCTGCAGGCGGAGGGTCTCGCTGTCGGTCCGGCTGGCGCGGCTGCTAACCCGCAGGCTGCGGCGTCTGCACAGACCAAAGGCGCGGCCGTTCCGGCCGCCACGCCGAAGAACAACGCCACGGTGGCAGTGAAGAAATAAGCTCACGCGGATTCAGCGCGCGGGCCTGGTGACCCGCGCGCGGAGTCCATCCCCGTCGTTTCCCTTCATGGTCGGAGTTGGCAGTAACACTCCTTCAGCTGTCATGCAGATGACTGGCTCCCGCGGTGCTCAGCCGCGGGCTTTTTGCGTTGCGGGCGCTCGGACACGGGCGCCTGCATCCATGCGGACAGAAGGGCCGCGCGGCAGCCGCGGGCACGGTGGTTTAGAATCGATGGATTGAAGACTCCGCGCATCGACAGCACCAGAACCGATATGGCTTACAAAACGATTGAAGACACGATCGGCAATACGCCGCTCGTACAACTCGTCCGGCTCCCTGACGACGAGATCCGCAGCCGCAATAACGTGATTCTTGCGAAGCTCGAGGGTAACAACCCGGCGGGCTCGGTGAAGGATCGCCCGGCGTTGTCGATGATCAAGAAAGCGGAAGCGCGCGGGCGCATCAAGCCGGGTGACACGCTGATCGAAGCGACCAGCGGCAACACCGGCATCGCGCTCGCCATGGCGGCAGCGGTACGTGGCTACAAGATGGTCCTGATCATGCCGGAAGATCTGTCGGTGGAACGCCGTCAGAGCATGGCCGCATATGGCGCGCAGATCGTGCTCACGCCGGTCACGGGCGGCATGGAGTACGCACGCGATCTGGCCGAGCAGATGCAGCGCGAAGGTAAGGGCATCATCCTCGATCAGTTCGCCAATCCTGATAATCCGGCCTCGCACATCGAGGGCACGGGCCCGGAAATCTGGCGCGACACCGAAGGGCGCATTACCCACTTCGTGTCGTCGATGGGCACGACCGGCACGATCATGGGCGTGTCCACGTATCTGAAAGAACAGAATCAGGCCATCGAGATCATCGGCGCGCAACCCGAAGAGGGTTCGCGTATTCCGGGCATCCGCAAATGGCCGGAAGCCTATCTGCCGAAGATTTTCGATCGCAGCCGCGTGGACCGTGTCGAGAATGTGAGCCAGGCCGCCGCGGAAGCGATGGCGCGCCGCATGGCGTCGGTGGAAGGGATTTTCGCCGGCATCTCGTCGGGCGGCGCTTGCGAAGTGGCGCTGCGCGTCGCGCGGCAGGTCGAGAATGCGACGATCGTGTTCATCGTCTGCGATCGCGGCGACCGTTATCTGTCGACCGGTGTGTTTCCCGCGTAAACGCGTCGCCTGGAAAGTCTCGCTCGTTAACGAAAAAGCGCCGGTTCAAGACCGGCGCTTTTTTCATCTCATCGATCGGCGCGACGCATTCGGCGCCCGCACTGCCGGTTATTGCGACGCCGCAGCCGGCGGCGCCGCGTTGTTGACAGCGTTCGTCGCGTCGCCGGCTTCCATCTGCGCCTTGACCCGCTGGCCCAACTGATACACCGCGAGCGCGTAGAAGAAGCTGCGGTTATAACGCGTCAGCACGTAGAAGTTCTTCAAGCCGAGCATGAACTCGGTGCCACGTCCCGGCGAGGGTAGATCCACCACCGTCACCGGCGTACCGGCTTCCGACGCGATATCCACATCCGGCTCGTTCAGCAGCAACCCGGCGCGCAGCAACTGACTGAGCGGCCAGTGCGGCTCCGGCTGGCCGTCGGCGGCTGCTTGCGCGACGCCGAGGCTGCCGGCGTCCGAGCCGATCTTCCATACCACCGGACGGCCGTTTTCCCAACCGTTCTGACGCAGATAATTCGCCACGCTGCCGATCGCATCCGCCTGGCTCGTGCGCAGATCGATCTGCTTGTTGCCGTCGTAGCTCACCGCGTATTGCACGATGCTGCTCGGCAGGAACTGCGGAATGCCGATCGCGCCGGTGTAGGAGCCGAGCACCGTGGTCGGATCGATCTGCGAGTCGCGCGTCCACACCAGGTAGTCTTCGAGATTCTTGCGGAAGGTCGCCTGGCGATCCGCGCGATTATTGGTGTTCGGATAGTCGAAGCTGAGCGTGGTCAGCGCGTCGAGCACGCGGAAGTTGCCCATGAAGCGCCCATAGATCGTCTCCACCCCGATGATGCCGACGATCACTTCCGGCGGCACGCCGAACTCTTCATAGGCGCGTTGCAGCGTGGCCTGGTTCGCGCGCCAGAAGCGCACGCCTGCATTGATGCGCACCTGGTCGAGGAAACGCGACTGATACACGCGCCAGTTCTTGACCGACGGCGAAGGCGACGGCGTCACGAGCTTGACCGCGGTCGCCGAATAGCTCACGCCGGCAAAGAGCGAATGCAGCGCGGACTCGTCGAAGTCGTAGCGCGCGACCATGTCGTTGATGAACGCATTGACATCGGCATTGTTCGCGTAGCGCTGCGGGATGATCTCTTCTTCAAACGTTTGCCCTTGCGGCACGGCAGGTTGCGGCTGGCTTTGCGCGAGCAGCACCGGCGGTTTCTTGCCGGCGCTTTGCGCAATCGCCGGACTGGTTGCCATGAACATGCACGATGCGACGGACAGTGCGGCGGCCATGGTTCTGATGCTTAGCCGGTTTCGTGCAGACAGAGCAAGCTTGACGGTCATAGTGAGCTGGAGGTGCGTGGCGCTGGAGACAAGGGAAGACGGGAAAAACCGATCGGGGCAGTATACCCGAGGCCTCTGCGCAAAACTGTGCCTGACGCGTCACAGCCGCATGGTGTGGTAACTTGATGCATGTTGGCGCGCCGAGGGCGCGCGCCCCTGGATGGAGACATGCCGCGCGCGCCTCAAAAGCGTGACGCCGCAAAAAGCGAAACATGGCAACAGGCTTCTATTCCCACGCCGACTGTCTGCTGCACGATATGGGGCAATGGCATCCCGAATGCCCCGCGCGTCTGCAGGCCATCGAAGATCAATTGATCGCGAGCCGCATCGACTCGCTGATCGAGCGCGAGTCGCCGCCGCTCGCCGACGACGCCGCGTTACTGCGCGTGCATACGCAAGCTCACGTCGATTACATCCGCAGCCGCTCGCCCGCTGAAGGCACAGCCGAAATCGACCCCGATACGTCGATGAACCCGCATACCTTGCAGGCCGCGTTGCGCGCCGCGGGCGCCGCGGTCGCCGCAACCGACGCGGTGATCGAAGGCCGCTACGACAATGCCTTCTGCAGCGTGCGCCCGCCCGGCCACCATGCGGAGCCGGCGCGCGCCATGGGCTTCTGCTTCTTCAACAATGTCGCGATCGCCGCGCGTCATGCGCTCGAAGTGCACGGCTTGGAGCGCGTCGCCATCATCGACTTCGACGTGCATCACGGCAACGGCACCGAAGCGGCCTTCTCGGGCGATTCACGCGTGCTGATGTGCAGCATCTTCCAGCATCCGTTTTATCCGTTCACCGGTGCCGACAATCAGGCGCTCAACATGTGCAATGTGCCGATGCCGGCGCGTTCGAAAGGCATGGCGGTGCGCGAGGCGGTGGACATGCTGTGGTTGCCGCGCCTCCATGAATTCAAGCCGCAGATGCTGTTCATCTCGGCCGGTTTCGACGCACATCGCGAGGACGACCTCGGCAACATGGGCCTCGTCGAAGACGATTACGCCTGGATCACCGATCAGATACGCGAGATTGCGAAGCGGTATTCGCACGGCCGGATCGTCAGCTGTCTCGAAGGCGGCTACAACCTGTCCGCGTTGGGGCGCAGCGTGGTTGCTCACGTGCGCTCGCTTGCCGGGATCTGAGCCGCCGCCCTGCATAGCGGCGCCATTCACTCAACACGCATGGAGCAGCGAGCCATGAATGCCGACGCGCGCAACGCTTCACTGGTCGAGATCGAACACGGCGTGTACGGCGTGCCGGGCGTCGTGCGTCTGACGATGAACCGGCCCGATGCCTTCAACGCGCTCTCCGAAGCCTTGCTCGACGACCTGCAGACCGCTTTGAGCGAAATCGGGCGATCGGACGCGCGGGTGGTCGTGATCGCCGGCGCGGGCCGGGCGTTCTGCGCGGGACACGATCTGAAGGAAATGCGCGCGGCGCCGTCGCTGGCTTACTACCAGGCGCTGTTCGCCCGCTGCACCAGGCTCATGCTGGCGATCCAGCGCTTGCCGCAACCCGTGATCGCGCGGGTCCAGGGCGTCGCGACGGCGGCCGGCTGTCAACTCGTCGCGATGTGCGATCTGGCCGTTGCGGCCGACACGGCGCGGTTCGCCGTGTCGGGTGTGAACCTCGGGCTCTTTTGTGCGACGCCTTCCGTGCCGCTGTCGCGCAACCTGTCGCGCAAGGCGGCGCTCGAAATGCTGCTCACCGGCGATTTCATCGATGCCGCCGAAGCGAAGCAGCAGGGTCTCGTGAACCGCGTGGTTCCGGCGGACGCGCTCGATGCCGAGCTCGCGCGGCTCGCCGCCAGCATCTGCGCGAAACCCGTCGAAGCCGTGAGCGCCGGCAAAGGCCTCTTCTATCGTCAGTTGGAGATGGGTATCGAAGCGGCTTACCAGCTCGCCGGCCAGACGATGGCCTGCAACATGATGGATGAGTCAGCGCTCGAAGGCGTGCAGGCTTTCATCGACAAACGGCCGCCCGACTGGAAGTCGTGACGCGAGCTAGCCGCACGTTACTCAGGCTTTAAGCACCAGCCGCTTTTCAATCCACTCGATCAATGCGCCGATCACCCGGTCGCGGTCCATGTCGTTCATCGTCTCGTGATAGCTGCCTTCGTGCAGGGTGAGCGTCTTGTCCGGCGAGCCTGCATGCTGGCCGAATTCGCGGCTGCCTTCGGGTTCGGTGAGCTTGTCGGCGGTGCCGTGATAAACCAGCAGCGGTACTCGCAAGCCAGCACGGCCGCGTTCGATGCGCGCCATCGCCAGCAGCAGTTCCGCGCCGGTACGCGCGGCAATCGCGCCGTGATGCACGAGCGGATCGTTGCGATTGGCGTTCACCACGGGTTGAAGTCGGGATAGCAAGGCGGCGTCGATTTTCATCGCCGGGAAGCTCGGGTAGAGGCGGCTGATCACCTGGCTCAGCTTGAGCATCCAGCGCGGCACGTCGCGGCCGGGCGCCAGCGCCGGGCTCGACAGGATCAAGCCGTTCAGGCGCCGGCCGCTCGCTTCGAGCCGTTCGATTGCATACAGCGCCGCTACGGCGCCGCCCATGCTGTGGCCCATCAGGAAGAGCGGGGCGCAACTTTGCGCGGCGGCGTCGAGCAGGGCTTGCGCGTCCAGCAGATAGTCGTCGAAGCGCTTCACGTAGGCTCGCCTGCCGGGCGCGTGGCCATGGCCGCGCAAATCGATCGCCACCAGTTCGATACCCGCTGCGTTCAGTCGCGCGGCCAGCGCCGCATAGCGGCCGGCGTGTTCGGCGAGTCCGTGGAGCAGCGCGACCGTGGCGCGCAGCGGCGCGGCGGCCGGCCAGCGGTACAGCGGCAGTTCCAGCCCGTCGCCGGTCTTGACCGACGCGCGCTGTGGCTCGCCGGCATTCCGGTTGCCAGTGCTGGACCGCACGTTACTGCTTTGGGATGTTTCCATGGCTACTGCTTATCCTGATTTTGTTCCGCCTGATCATAGTCGCAGCGACAGTGCGCGCGCGAGCGTCTCGCACGGAGCGTGCCTCTAATGCCCACAGGTTATGAAAAGATCGTAATTGATTATTAAAGGGAATGTCGACGCTGCGGTAGAATTGCGGCCTCAAATCCCAATAAAAGCAACGGCGGCCGCTTGTCGGGAGCGCACAACGCTCGCTGACAGCCTCCGCCGTTTCGTTTTTCCATGATCGAAATACGCAATATCTCCCAGCGGTTCGCCGGGCCCCGGGGCTGGGTCGAGGCGCTGCACAACGTCAATCTGTCGGTTCCGGCGGGCGAGGTGTTCGGCATCATCGGCCGCAGCGGCGCGGGCAAGAGTACGCTCGTGCGCACCATCAACCTGCTGACGCGTCCGAGCGAAGGCAATATTGTCGTCAACGGCCGCGATCTGACCACGCTGCCCGCCGCGCAATTGCGCGAGGCGCGCCGCGAGATCGGCATGATCTTCCAGCACTTCAACCTGCTGTCGTCGCGTACGGTCTACGAGAACGTCGCGCTGCCGCTCGAACTCGCCGGCATGCAGCGCGACGAAATCGAAGCGAACGTGCTGCCGCTGCTCGATCTGGTCGGCCTGTCGGCGCAGAAGGACCGGTTTCCGGCGCAGATCAGCGGCGGGCAGAAGCAGCGCGTCGGCATTGCGCGCGCGCTCGCGAGCAAGCCCAAAGTGCTGCTCTCCGACGAAGCCACCTCCGCGCTCGATCCGGAAACCACGCGCGCGATTCTCGACCTGCTCAAGCGCATCAATCGAGAATTGAACCTGACCATCGTCCTGATCACGCACCAGATGGATGTGATCAAACAGGTCTGCGACCGCGTCGCGGTGTTGGACGCGGGCCGTGTGGTCGAAGAAGGCAAGGTCATCGACGTGTTCCTGCAACCGCATCACGAAGTCACGCGCGCCTTGATCGGCGACGTGATTGCGCAGGAACTGCCGCCCGCCATGAAGGCACGCGTCGCGGAGCGCCTGAAGACAGGCAGCGGCCACTTGCTGCGCCTCGCGTTTACCGGCTCGGGCGTCGATCAGCCGATCCTGTCGGAAACGATTCGCCGTTACGAACTCGACTTCAACATCCTGCACGGCCAGATCGACGAGATCCAGGGGCAGGCGTTCGGCTCGCTTGCGGTGCTCGCGGGCGGCGAACCGGCGAAGGTGGCGCAGGCGCTGACGTATCTGCGTGAACAGGGTGTGGTGGTGGAGGAGCTCTCGTATGTTGAGTGAAATGTTCGATATGTTCGTCCAGTCGTTCTGGGAAACGCTCGTCATGGTGGGCATTTCCGGGCTGGTCGGCGCCTTGGTGGGTTTGCCGCTCGGCGTGCTGCTGTATCTGACGGATCGCCAGGGTGTGCTGCAGAACGTCGCCGTGAATCGCGTGATGGGCGTGATCGTCAATGCGGTCCGTTCGACGCCGTTCATCATCCTGCTGGTGGCCGTGATTCCGTTCACGCGTCTCGTGGTCGGTTCGTCGATCGGCACGGCGGCCGCCGTCGTGCCGCTGACGATCGCCGCCGCGCCGTTCATCGCGCGCCTGGTCGAGACCGCGCTGCGCGAAGTGGACCGCGGCCTGATCGAAGCCGCCCAGGCGATGGGCGCGACCACCAGCCAGATCGTCTTCAAGGTGTTGCTGCCGGAATCGCTGCCGGGCGTGGTCGCCGGCTTGACGATCACGTTCGTGTCGCTGGTCGGCTATTCGGCGATGGCTGGCGCGATCGGCGGCGGCGGTCTTGGCGATCTCGGCATTCGCTACGGGTATCAGCGTTTTTTGCCGGAAGTCATGTTGACGGTCGTGGTGATTCTGATCGTCTTCGTGCAGTTGGTGCAGTCGTTCGGGGATTGGCTCGTGCGTCGTTTGAGCCATAAGTAAAACAACAATTTCGATCAGGTTCGGAAAGGTCCATCATGCAACGTCGTTTCATTCTCAAGCTGGCAGCCGTGTTCGGCGCCGCATCGCTGTTCGCCGCCAACGCGGCTCACGCTGAAGACACGATCAAGGTCGGCGTCACCGGCGGTCCGCACGCGCAGATCATGGAAGTCGTCAAAACAGTCGCGGCGAAGAACGGTTTGAACATCAAGATCGTCGAATTCTCCGACTACGTGCAGCCGAACGCCGCGCTCGCCGGCGGCGATCTGGACGCGAACAGCTACCAGCACGACCCGTATCTGCAGGCGCAGGTGAAGGATCGCGGCTACAAGTTGATCCGCGTCGCGGACACGGTCACGTACCCGATGGGCATCTACTCGAAGAAAGTGAAGACGCTGGCCGAGCTGCAGCCGGGGGCGAAGATCGCCGTGCCGAACGATCCGACCAATGGCGGCCGCGCGCTGCTGTTGCTGCAAAAGCAGGGTCTGCTGAAGCTGCGTGCGGACGCGGGCCTGAAGGCGACGCCGCTCGATATCGTCGACAACCCGAAGAAGCTGAAGATCGTCGAACTCGACGCCGCGCAGATTCCGCGCTCGCTGAACGACGTGGACGCGGCCGCGATCAACACGAACTTCGCGATGGAAGCGGGTCTGAAGCCCAAGCAGGACGCGATTGCGATCGAAGATCCCAAAGGTCCGTACGTGAACATCATCGCAATCCGCGAAGCGGATAAGAACAAGCCATGGGTCGCCAAACTGGTCGCGGCGTATCATTCGCCGGAAGTGAAGCAGTTCGTTGAAAGCAAATTCGGCGGGTCGGTGATCACCGCGTGGTGAGCCGGCGGCCTGCAGAACAAGCAAGATACGACGGCAATGCAAAATTAGAGTCGTAGGGCTTAACCCGGGGTTGTCGCCCGGGTTTTTTCGAGTTTAAAATAGAACGATCGTTCGATATTGCCGTCACGCCGCTGAGGAGCGATATCCTCGTGCTAAAGCACCCGCGACACGGCTGCCATGAGGGCAGTCGCTATAATGTCCGTTGGGTTGACGTATTCGTAACTTTGGAGCGTGTGCATGAAAATCCTGGTGCCAGTCAAAAGAGTGGTCGACTACAACGTGAAAGTTCGAGTCAAGTCGGACGGCACGGGCGTCGACATTGCTAACGTGAAGATGTCGATGAATCCGTTCGACGAAATCGCGGTTGAGGAAGCGGTGCGTCTGAAGGAAGCGGGCGTGGCGACGGAAGTGATCGCTGTGTCGGCGGGTGTGACGCAATCGCAGGAAACGCTGCGCACGGCGCTGGCGATTGGTGCGGATCGCGCGATTCTGATCGAGTCGGGCGAGGAACTGCAGCCGCTGGCTGTCGCGAAGCTGCTGAAGGCGCTGGTCGACAAGGAACAGCCGCAGCTGGTCATTCTCGGCAAGCAGGCCATCGACGACGATTCGAACCAGACCGGCCAGATGCTCGCTGCCTTGGCTAACCTGCCGCAAGCCACGTTTGCCTCGAAGGTTGTCGTGGCAGACGGCAAGGCAACCGTTTCGCGCGAAGTGGATGGCGGCGCGGAAACGCTGTCCTTGAAGCTCCCCGCAGTCATCACTACCGACCTGCGCCTGAACGAGCCGCGTTATGTGACGCTGCCGAACATCATGAAGGCGAAGAAGAAGCCGCTGGAAGTCCTCAAGCCGGAAGATCTGGGTGTCGACGTCACGCCGCGCCTGAAGACGCTGAAAGTCGTCGAGCCGCCGAAGCGCTCCGCCGGTGTGAAGGTGCCGGATGTGAAGACACTGGTCGAGAAGCTGAAGACCGAAGCCAAGGTGCTTTAAGTAGAACGGCAACCATGTTGCATGGGACTGGAGTAAGCGCCAAAGCGCTAACTCCAGTCGACACGGAGATAGAGCAAATGACGAATCTGGTAATAGCAGAACACGACAGCGCGTCGATCAAGGCCGCGACGCTGAACACGATCGCAGCGGCGCAGAAGATTGGTGGCGATATCCACGTGCTGGTGGCAGGTCACAACGCACAGGCCGCAGCGGATGCGGCAGCGAAGATCGCAGGCGTTAGCAAAGTGTTGCTCGCCGATGCGCCGCAACTCGAAGCCGGCCTCGCGGAAAACATCGAAGCGACGGTGATGAACATCGCGAAGGATTACACACACATCCTCGCGCCGGCCACCGCTTACGGCAAGAACATCGCGCCGCGTATCGCCGCGAAGCTGGACGTCGCGCAAATCAGCGACATCACGGCAGTGGACAGCCCGGATACGTTCGAGCGCCCGATCTACGCAGGCAACGCGATCGCAACGGTGCAGTCTCAGGACCCGATCAAGGTCATCACGGTCCGCACGACCGGTTTCGATGCCGTGGCAGCCGAAGGCGGCAGCGCGACGGTAGAAAAGATCGAAGCGGCAGCCGACAGCGGCATCTCGCAGTTCGTCAGCCGTGAGGTGACGAAGCTGGACCGTCCGGAACTGACGTCGGCGAAGATCATCGTCTCGGGTGGCCGCGGCCTGGGCAACGGCGAGAACTACACGAAGGTTCTCGAACCGCTGGCGGACAAGCTGAACGCAGCGCTGGGCGCATCGCGCGCAGCAGTCGATGCGGGCTTCGTGCCGAACGACTATCAGGTCGGCCAGACCGGCAAGATCGTCGCGCCGCAGCTGTACATTGCAGTCGGTATCTCGGGTGCGATCCAGCATCTGGCCGGCATGAAGGACAGCAAAGTGATCGTCGCGATCAACAAGGACGAAGAAGCGCCGATCTTCAGCGTCGCCGATTACGGTCTGGTGGGCGATCTGTTCACGCTCGTGCCCGAACTCGTTAGCGAACTCGGCTAAGCACCGTAGCGCCGCGTAAAAGGCGTCTGGCAGCACATGAAGGGCGCGGGACCGACCAGGTCCAGCGTCCTTTTTTATATCAAAGACGGGAGGAGAACATGAGCTATACGGCGCCACTCAAGGACATGCTGTTCGTGATGAAAGAACTGGCCGGTCTCGAAGATATCGCGACGTTGCCGGGCTTCGAAGACGCGAACCTCGAGACGGCGCAAGCCGTGCTCGAAGAATCGGCGAAACTGTGCGGTGGAGTGCTGGCGCCGCTGAATGTCGAAGGCGATCGCAATCCGAGCAGCTGGAAAGACGGCGTGGTCACCGCGACGCCCGGCTTCAAGGAAGCGTTCCGCCAGTTCGGCGAAGGCGGCTGGCAAGGCGTGCAACATCCGCTCGACTATGAAGGCCAAGGCCTGCCGAAGTTGATCGCGACGCCGTGCGTCGAAATGCTCAACGCGTCGAATCTGTCGTTCGCACTGTGTCCGTTGCTGACCGACGGCGCGATCGAAGCATTGCTCACCGCCGGCACCGAAGCGCAAAAACAAACCTATGTGCCGAAGCTGATTTCCGGCGAATGGACCGGCACGATGAACCTGACCGAGCCGCAGGCCGGTTCCGATCTCGCGTTGGTGCGCACGCGCGCCGAGCCGCAGGGCGACAGTTCGTTCAAGCTGTTCGGCACGAAGATTTTCATCACGTGGGGCGAGCACGACATGGCGAAGAACATCGCGCATCTCGTGCTGGCGCGCACGCCGAACGCGCCGGAAGGCGTGAAGGGCATTTCGCTGTTCATCGTGCCGAAGTTTCTCGTCAATGAAGACGGTTCGCTCGGCGAGCGCAACGACGTGCATTGCGTCTCGATCGAACACAAGCTCGGCATCAAGGCGAGCCCGACTGCGGTATTGCAGTTCGGCGACCATGGCGGCGCGGTCGGTCATCTGATCGGCGAAGAGAATCGTGGTCTCGAGTACATGTTCATCATGATGAACGCGGCGCGTTTTGCGGTCGGCATGCAAGGTGTCGGCATCTCGGATCGCGCTTACCAGAAGGCGGTGGCGTACGCGAAAGATCGTGTGCAAAGCCGTCCCGTGGATGGCTCCGCGAAGCAGCCGGTTGCGATCATTCAACATCCCGACGTGCGCCGTATGCTCGCGACCATGCGTGGCCTCACCGAGGCGTCGCGCGCACTCGCGTATGTAGCCGCGGGTCACTGCGATATCGCGCATCGTCATGCGGACGAAGGCAAGCGCGCCGAGCATCAGGCGATCTACGAATACCTTGTGCCGATCGTGAAGGGCTGGAGCACGGAACTGTCGATCGACGTCACGAGCCTCGGCGTGCAGGTGCACGGCGGCATGGGCTTCATCGAAGAAACCGGCGCCGCGCAGTACTACCGCGATGCGCGCATTCTGCCGATCTACGAAGGCACCACCGCGATTCAGGCCAACGACCTGATCGGTCGCAAGACCTTGCGCGACGGCGGCAAGGTGGCGAAGTCGCTGCTCGCCGGTGTGGCTGAAACGGTCGAAGCACTCGGCGCGCAGCAATGCCCGGCGTTCGATTCGATGAAGAAGTATCTCGCGCAGGGCCAGCGCTCGTTGAGCGCGGCGGTCGATTTTGTTGTTGCCAATACGAAGGGTGATCCGAATGCGGTGTTCGCGGGCAGCGTGCCGTATCTGAAACTCGCGGGCGTCGTGCTGGGCGGCTGGCAGATGGCGCGTGCGTTGCTCGTGGCGGCTCAGAAGCGCGACGAAGACCCGTCGTTCTACGGCGCCAAGATCGCGACCGCGCAGTTCTACGCGGAGCACGTGTTGCCGCTGGCGTCGGCGCTCGAGGCGTCGATTGTTAGCGCCAAGGGTGGAGAGAGTGTGCTGGCTCTGTCGGAAGATCAGTTCTGACGTCGCTTTTACCTCGCTTGAAAAAACAAACGGCGCCTGGGCGCCGTTTGTTTTTGTCGCGCCGGTCTGTCAGATCACAAACCAGCGCAACCGCTCTCGCGAAGCGTCGTCGTTAAACCTTAAGCATAAGCC
This sequence comes from Paraburkholderia sp. FT54, assembly GCF_031585635.1. Classification (NCBI taxonomy): domain Bacteria; kingdom Pseudomonadati; phylum Pseudomonadota; class Betaproteobacteria; order Burkholderiales; family Burkholderiaceae; genus Paraburkholderia; species Paraburkholderia sp. FT54. The sequence goes on from NZ_CP134195.1 coordinate 1,043,034, forward strand.
GGGCGATGCGCGCCGCCGATCTCGCCGAAATAGCGATGCACCGACAGATCGTCCGCCTTGATGGCGGGTTGCTTGCCCGACATCACGTCGGCGAGCAGTTGGCCCGAGCCGCACGACATCGTCCAGCCCAACGTGCCGTGGCCCGTGTTCAGGAACAGGTTCGGCACGGGCGTGCGGCCGACGATCGGCGTGCCGTCCGGCGTCATCGGACGCAGACCGGTCCAGAAGGTGGCCTTCGATGTATCGCCGCCGCCCGGGAACAAGTCGTTCACGCACAGTTCCAGCGTTTCGCGGCGCGCCCGGCGCAGCGATTTGTCGAAACCGACGATCTCGGCCATGCCGCCCACACGAATCCGGTCGTCGAAGCGCGTGATCGCGATCTTGTACGTTTCGTCGAGCACAGTGGATACCGGCGCCGACGCTTCGTTGACGATCGGCGCGGTGATCGAATAACCCTTGAGCGGATAGACGGGAATCTTCACGAGACCGGACAGGAACTGGGTCGAGTACGAGCCCAGCGCGACGACGAACGAATCCGCGCGCACCAGTTCCTCGCCGCACTTCACACCGGCGATGCGGTCACCAGCCATCGCGAGTGCGTCGATCGGCGTGTTGTAGCGGAATTTGACACCCAGTTCCTCGGCCAGTGCGGCGAGGCGCGTGGTGAACATCTGGCAGTCGCCGGTTTCGTCGCCCGGCAGGCGCAGACCGCCGGTCAGCTTGTTCGACACGGCGGCGAGCGCCGGTTCGGCCCGCGCGAGTTCGGCCGGCGACAGCAGTTCATACGGCACGTTGGCTTCCTGCAGCACGGCGATGTCTTTCGCCGCACCCTCGAATTGCTGCTGCGTGCGGAACACCTGGAGCGTGCCGCCGGTGCGCCCTTCGTACTGGATGCCGGTTTCAGCGCGCAGCGCTTGCAGACAGTCGCGGCTGTATTCAGCGAGACGGACCATGCGGCCCTTGTTCACCGCATAACGCGACGACGTGCAGTTCTGCAGCATCTGCCACATCCATTGCAACTGGAACTGCGTGCCGTCGAGGCGGATCGCCAGCGGCGCGTGTTTCTGGAACATCCACTTGACGGCCTTCAGCGGCACGCCAGGCGCGGCCCACGGCGACGCGTAGCCCGGCGAGATCTGGCCTGCATTGGCGAAACTGGTTTCGAGCGCCGGGCCGGCCTCGCGATCGATAACGGTCACTTCGTGCCCCGCGCGCGCCAGGTAATATGCACTGGTCACGCCGACAACGCCACTGCCCAAAACGACGACTCGCATAGATGCTCCAGGTATTCAAATGAGGTCTGAGGGCGGTGCGCTCGCGGATTCGTTAGAATTCGGTCGATTAACGAGGTGTAACGCGGTTTGCCCAGTGTTAGCCGCTATACTATTAACAGTCAGGTAGGTTTTGTTATTGTATTTTCAAGATTTTCAGCAAAAACACCATGCGTACACAGCGCCAGCCGGTCCGGTCCCTCGACAAACTCGATCACAAGATCCTGCGGCTGCTGCAACAGGATGGCCGCATGGCAATGAAAGACCTGGCGGAGCAGGTGGGGTTGTCGGTCACGCCTTGCATCGAGCGCGTCAAGCGGATGGAGCGCGACGGCGTGATCACCGGCTACCACGCGCGCGTGAACCCGGCGGAATTGGGCGCGGCGCTGCTGGTGTTCGTCGAGATCACGCTGGCCCACAAGAGCGGCAACACGTTCGAGCAGTTCCGGCGCGAGGTGCAGAAGATCCCGGAGGTGCTGGAATGCCACCTGGTGTCGGGCGATTTCGACTATCTGATCAAGGCGCGCATCGGCGAAATGGCCGACTACCGGAAACTGCTCGGCGATATCCTCTTGCAACTGCCCGGCGCGGTGCAGTCGAAAAGCTATGTGGTAATGGAAGAGATCAAGGAAACGCTGACCATCGCGGTCGGGGATTAACCGGTACATCAGCGCTCGGCGGGGCTCGACAAACGGTGTAAACACTGTATATTTATACAGGTGTTTTATGCCGTTTTCTGTTTTTGCGTGTTCCAGCCGTGACCGACTTCGATTCCCACTTCGTCAACGAGTTTCCGATCGCGCCGCCCGCGCCGCGCAAGGGCCGTGGCGCGGTGACGAATCTGCAAGGCCGCTACGAAGTCGACCAGCGCGAAGCGGTGGACGACGGCTGGCTGTCGCCGGCGGAAGCCGATGACGAGCCCAAGGCCTTGCGCACGCAGGTTTTCGAAGAGCGGGCCAAGACCATTCTGACGCGCAATGCGTCGCCGGATATTCCGTTCGGCGTATCGCTGAACCCGTATCGCGGCTGCGAGCACGGCTGCATTTATTGTTTTGCGCGGCCCACGCACGCCTATCTGGGGCTGTCGCCGGGGCTCGACTTCGAAAGCCGGATCTACGCCAAAGTCAACGCGCCGGAGTTGCTCGAGCGGGAATTGTCGAAGAAGTCCTATGTGCCGGAGCCGATCGCGCTGGGCGTCAATACGGACGCGTGGCAGCCCGTCGAACGCGACTTGCGGCTCACACGCAGGGTGATCGAAGTGCTCAGCGAACGTCAGCATCCGTTTGCGGCAATCACCAAGTCGTCGCTGATCGAACGCGATCTCGATCTGCTGGCGCCCATGGCGGCGTGCGGACAATTCATGGCGGCCATCACCATCACCACGCTGGACGCCGAAATCGCCCGCACACTCGAACCGCGCGCGGCCACGCCGTCACGGCGGCTACGAACCATCCGTACGTTGAGCGAGGCGGGCATACCGGTCGGCGTCAGCATCGCGCCGGTGATTCCGTTCGTCACCGAGCCGGACATGGAGCGCGTGCTGGAGGCCTGCGCCGAGGCCGGTGCAAGCAACGCGAGCTATATCGTGCTGCGTCTGCCGTGGGAAGTCGCTCCGCTATTCAAGGATTGGCTCGCGGCGCACTTTCCCGATCGTGCCGACCGTGTCATGAGCCGGGTGCGGGACATGCGGGGCGGGAAGGATTACGACTCGTCCTTCTCCACACGCATGAAGGGCGAAGGATTATGGGCGGATCTGCTCAAGCAGCGATTCCAGAAGGCGGCGCGCCGTCTGGGACTGAATCAGCGTGACCGCGGCATTCTGGATATGTCGCACTTTCGCCGCCTCGAGGTGCCGCGTCCCGCCGAACCGCCGCGCGACGATCCTCAACTGGATCTTTTTTAGCGCAGCGCCCGGCGCTCACTGCGAGAGGGCTTTGGCCGCCTGCACCTGACTTTCGAAGTACGTCTGGAATGAAATGGCGAGGCCTGTCATCAGCAGGAATGCGCCGATCAGCAGCGAAAAGATCACGATGAAAATGACCGTCCAGCCGGAGCGGCTTTTGCGCTGGGTCTGAGCGTTGAACTGCGCGTCCCATTTCTCGTCCGGACGCAGCCCGTAGACGATCGCGGCGAGAAACGCGGCCAGCAGCGAAACCGCGCCGGGAAAGGCCAGCACCCAGCCGAGCATCGAAGACCGTTCGCTCGCCACCACCAGCATGGCGCCCGGAATGCCGATCAGCGTGCCGATCACGTGAGCCCAGCCGTAAATGTCGCGCATGCCGTACAGATAGAACCGGTGAGCGCCGAGGCTGCCGAAGAAGAACGCCAGGGCGGCGGTCATCGTCTTGGATCTGAAGCGCGGGGAAGTCGAAACAAGGGTGGACATGTAGGCCAGAGCAGAGTGACAGGCGGTCGAAAGGAGCGCCGCGCGGCTCGCGCGGACCGACGCGCATTCTACGCCCGCCGCGGGCCGCGGGTCACGTGACGGGCGGTTGCGACGGCGAGGCGGGCGGTATAAGACGCGCTGGATTGGTTGCCGCGGCGGCGCGGGTAGCCGGGTTCGTCTAGCCGGCCCAGGTTTTTCGGCCGCCCGGCTTCGGGCGCCGGGCGGCCGACGCGGTGAGTCGGTTGAGGCCGGCTACGGCGTTGAATAAGTGACGCGATAGACGGCGCCGGCGTAATCGTCGCTGATCAGGAGCGAACCATCGGGCAGTGGCAGCACGTCGGCCGGGCGACCCCACTCGGTCTCGCCCGGCTGAAGCCAGCCTTCGGCAAAGACTTGCTGGCGGGCGTTGCTGCCATCCGGGTCCGTGATCACGTGCACGACGCGGTAGCCGACCTTCTTGCTGCGATTCCACGAGCCATGCTCGGCGATGAAAATCGAGTTTCGGTAAGCCGGCGGAAACATGGACCCGCTATAAAAGCGCATGCCGAGCGCCGCGACGTGCGCCCCGAGTTTGACCACGGGCGGCGTGAACGCGCTGCACGGACGGTCTTTGCCGAACTCGGGGTCAGGGGTGTCGCCGCCATGGCAGTACGGAAAACCGAAATCCATCCCGGCGCGCGGCGCGCGATTGAGTTTGTCGTCCGGCACGTCGTCGCCGAGCAGGTCGCGGCCGTTGTCGGTGAACCACAGTTCATGCGTGACCGGATGCCACGCGAAGCCAACCGAATTGCGGATGCCGCGCGCCACGACTTCGTAGTGACTGCCGTCCGGGTCCATGCGGCCGATCAGCCCGAAGCGGTTGCGATCCTTCAGGCAGACGTTGCACGGCGCGCCTTGGGGCACATACAGCTTGCCGTCCGGGCCGAAGGCGATGAATTTCCAGCCGTGGTGCGCCTCCGTCGGCAACGTGTCGATCACGACGGCAGGTTTGGGCGGATCGTTAAGGTGGGTGTCAATGGCATCGAAGCGCACAATTTCCGACACGGCGGAAACATAGAGCGCACCGTCGCGCCAAGCCAAGCCCGCTGGCGTTTCCAGACCGGAAGCGATCACGTGACGCGCCGTCACTCGTCCGTTTTGCAATTCGAGCGCGTAGACGTGGCCGTCGAGGCTGCCTATATAAAGAATGCCCTTCGGCGAGAGCGCCATGGCTCGCGCGCTCGGCACGGCATCCGACAAGACCTCGATATGGAAGCCCGGCGGCAGTTTGATTCGCTCGACCGGCAGCGCTGCTAGCGCCGGCAGGGCGGTTGCCGCGAGCAACATGGCCGCGCCTGCGCGCAGGCCCCGGTTTCGCAAAGCGCGCGCCGAGACGGCAAACCGCACGAAGGCGGTAAAGAATGCGCGCAAAGAGACAATGGGTTGCAGCAGGTTCACGGGCGCTCCATCAGGTAATTCGGGCGTTTCGATGTGGCTCGGGAGTCTCGTCCGTATGGCCGGCGCCACCGCGTCGCTCAGTTTATCCGGGTAAGTGTTTGTTATGGCGTCGGTTTCCCGCTATAATCGCGTGTTTCAGTCGTTCCGAACCCCGGTTTTCAAGGATTCTAGTATGGTCATCATCCGCTTGGCTCGTGGCGGCTCCAAGAAGCGCCCGTTCTACAACATCGTCGCAACCGATTCGCGTAACCGTCGTGACGGCCGCTTCATCGAGCGCGTTGGCTTCTACAACCCGGTCGCTACGAAGGGTGAGTCCCTCCGTATCGCTCAAGACCGCCTGACGTATTGGCAAGGTGTTGGCGCACAACTGTCGCCGACCGTCGAGCGTCTCGTGAAAGAAGCTGCAAAGGCGCAGCCGGCTGCTTAATGGTAGCTAGCATGCGTATCGTCGTCGGTTCGACCGGCGGCTCGCGCGGTTTGCGTGAGCAGTCCGATGCGCGAGTTGTTTTGCTGACGCAGGCGTCGAAGCTGGCAGCGAGGTTCTCTTATGTCTGAGCGTGATTCCGGCAGTTCTGGTCGCGTGAAGGCAGCAGCCCCGCGCGCGAAGACGTCTGGTCAGGCGCCATTCGGTGCATTCGTCCGCAAGCCGGTCGAAAAAGCCGAGGGCAAGGCGAAAGCGCAAGATTCAAACGCCGGTTCCGGTGCGGCAGAAATGCGCGTGGAAACGGTGGAAAGCTGGCCGGCCGATGCGGTCGAGGTCGGCGCAGTCGTCGACGCTTACGGCCTCAAGGGCTGGGTCAAGGTAGCCGCTCATGCGGATGCCGGGCATGGCGGCGACGCGTTGCTGAGCGCGAAGCGCTGGTGGCTGCTCAAAGGCCAGGAGCGCAAGTCGGCGCCGTCATTGCAGGCGAAAACGCATAGCGACAGTGTGGTTGCCCATCTGGGCGGCGTCACTGACCGCGACGTGGCGTTGGCATTGCGCGGCTCTCGCGTCTATATCAGCCGCAGCGAATTTCCGGCTCTCGAAGCGGACGAATTCTACTGGGTCGACCTGCTCGGCCTGGATGTGGTGAACGTTGCCGGGGTCAATCTCGGCAAGGTTGCAGACATGATCGACAACGGTGCGCACTCGGTGTTGCGTATCGAATACCCGGCTACCGACAAAAGCGGCAAACCGGTCACCGGCGAGCGTTTGATCCCGTTCGTCGGCGTCTTTGTCAAAACGGTGGACCAGGCGGCGAAGCAGATCACTGTCGACTGGGAAGCTGATTACTAAAACATTCGCTGAACGGAGAGAGCGATGCAGTTCGATGTCGTCACGCTCTTTCCTGACATGTTTCGCGCGCTGACCGACTGGGGCATCACCAGCCGTGCGGCGAAGCAGGAGCGCTACGGGTTGCGTACGTGGAATCCGCGCGATTTCACCACCGACAATTACCGCACGATCGACGATCGCCCGTACGGCGGCGGCCCCGGCATGGTCATGCTGGCCAAGCCGCTGGAAGACGCAATCGGCGCGGCGAAAGCGGCGCAGGCGGAGCAGGGCATCGGCGCATCGCGCGTCGTGATGATGTCGCCGCAAGGCGCCACGCTGAATCACGACCGTGTCATGCAGTTCGCGGCCGAACCCGGTTTGATCCTGTTGTGCGGGCGCTATGAAGCGATCGATCAGCGTTTGCTCGACCGTGTCGTCGACGAAGAAGTCAGCCTTGGCGACTTCGTGCTGTCGGGCGGCGAATTGCCGGCCATGGCCTTGATGGACGCCGTGGTGCGTCAGTTGCCCGGTGTGCTCAATGACTCGCAGTCAGCGGTGCAGGATAGTTTTGTCGACGTGCTGCTGGATTGTCCGCATTACACGCGCCCTGAGGAATACAACGGTGCGCGTGTGCCCGATGTGCTGCTCGGCGGCCATCATGCGGAGATCGAAGCGTGGCGCCGGCGTGAAGCTCTGCGCAACACGTTGAACAAACGGCCCGATCTGATCGTGAAGGCCAGAAAGAACAAGATGTTGAGCCGTGCCGATGAGGCGTGGCTTACGAGTCTCGCGAAGGAAGAGTCGAAGGCGTAAAGCCTTGGGCCTTTCGAGCGGACATTAGGCGGCGCCGCGCATGCGTGCACGGCGCCAGATGTGAACCCATCCTCTATCGGGGCCGTAGCCAGGCACACTAAGGAAACTGAGTGCAAGGCAGGTACGAACGCCGACAAGATGGACTTAGGAGTCAGTGATGAATCTGATTGCAAAACTCGAGCAGGAAGAAATCGCGCGCGCCCTCGGCGAGAAGACCATCCCCGAATTCGCTCCCGGCGATACGGTGATTGTCAGCGTGAATGTGGTTGAAGGTACGCGTAAGCGTGTTCAGGCTTACGAAGGCGTCGTGATCGCCAAGCGTAACCGTGGTCTGAATTCGTCGTTCATCGTCCGCAAGATTTCGTCGGGCGAAGGCGTCGAGCGTACGTTCCAGACGTACTCGCCGCTGCTGGCAAGTATTGTCGTGAAGCGTCGCGGCGATGTGCGTCGTGCGAAGCTGTACTACCTGCGCGACCGTTCGGGCAAGTCGGCCCGGATCAAGGAAAAGCTGGTTGCGAAGAAAGATCGCAACGCTGCCGAAGCGTAAATGCTGTAAGAAAAAGCACCCCTCGCGGGTGCTTTTTTGTTTGCCAGGTCAAAATAGCGGCATGTCCCCTATCCGCTCATTCGAGAGACCCGTTGATCCGCCCCGTCTTTGAGCCTGAAACCCTGCCTGTCGAAGCGACGAGCGCCGATCTGCCGCCGGTGGCGAGCGAGCGTCTCACGCCTGATGGCCTGCGCGCGCGCTTCGAGCAGCGTCTTGCCTGGACCCCCGAGCGTATCGTCGAAGCACCCTGGCGCGATGCCCACGCCGATCCACGCGTCGCGGCGGTACTAGTGCCGCTGGTGGTTCGCGAACACGGCCTGACCGTGCTGCTCACCCAGCGTGCCGACCATCTGAACGATCACGCTGGCCAGGTGAGCTTTCCCGGCGGCCGTCACGAACCCTTCGACGCCGACGCCACCGCCACCGCGCTGCGGGAGGCGGAGGAGGAGGTCGGTCTCGCGCCGTCGCGCGTGGAAATTCTCGGTGCATTGCCCGACTATCTGACGGGCACCGGTTTTCGCGTGACGCCGGTGATCGGTCTTGTGCATCCGCCGTTCACGGTGAAGGCGGATGCGCTCGAAGTGGCCGAAGTCTTCGAAGTACCGCTCGCTTTTCTGATGAACCCCGCGCATCACGAGGTGCGCGTGTTCAGCTATGAAGGCGGCGAGCGCCGCTTTTTCGCCATGCCGTATCCGCGCGCCGCGTCGGCTGAAACTGAAGAGCGCGGGCGCGAGGTCGGCGGCCACTATTTCATCTGGGGCGCGACGGCGGCGATGCTGCGCAACTTCTATCGGTTCCTCGCGGCGTGAGCCGCGCCGGACTGTGCAGTTGTCGGGTGTTTGTCAACGTCCGCGCTCAGTCGCATCCGACCCTGTGCTATCGTTATAAAACAATCGCAAAACTCGAATAGCACGGCGCATCGCATGACTTTTTTCTCCGTATTGCTGGCTCTGATCATTGAACAGGTACGCGCGCTCTCGCCGAACAATCCGGTGTCAGCGTTGCTTCAATACCATGCGGAGTCGGCGGCGCACGGATTCGATGCCGGCAAGCCGAAGCATGGCCTGCTTGCCTGGCTCGTGGTGGTGGTGCCCTGGACGCTGGTCGTCGCACTCGTCTACTACGTGCTCTATCACATTCACTTTGCGCTGGCGTTCCTGTGGAACGTCGCGGTGCTGTACTTCACGCTGGGCTTTCGCCAGTTCAGCCATTACTTCACGGACATCCACCTCGCGCTGAACAACGACGACGTGCCGCGCGCGCGTGAAATCCTGAACGAATGGACCGGGCTCGATACCGTCGATATGCCGGTCAGCGAGATCGTGCGTCATACATTGATTCATGCGGTGGTCGCTTCGCATCGACACGTGTTCGGCGTGTTCTTCTGGTTTCTGATTCCGGTCGGCCCGGCGGGCGCGGTCCTATATCGGATTGCCGAGTACCTCGCGCGCACATGGGCGCGACCGGTCGACGACCGCACCGTCGCGTTTTCGAGTTTCGCGCAGCGCGCTTTCTTCGTGATCGACTGGGTGCCGGCGCGGCTGACGTCGCTGGGCTTTGCGATCGTCGGCAATTTCGAAGACGCGATTTATGCATGGCGCAACCATGCGCGCCAGTGGCCGGATGCGAACGACGGCGTGTTGCTGGCCGCGGGCAGCGGAGCGCTAGGCGCACGACTGAGTGGGCCGCTGGCTGAGCCGTCGAGCCTCGACGCGCTCGCCACCGGCGACGGCGGCCCGATGCAGGTCGGCGACGACTGCACGCCGCGCACGCTGCAATCGGCCGTGGGCCTGGTGTGGCGCGCAGTGGTGTTGTGGATGATTTTGTTGTTGATGCTGACGATCGCGGTGTGGCTGGCTTGACGTCGCCGCGCTAAGCGCTACTCGGAAAAAGAAAACCGGCTTCAGAGTGCTGACCAGCCCTACGTTTCTTCGAAGCGTAGGGCTTTGTTTTTCAGGCGTGGATAATCGCACGTCAAGCGATTGCTCCGGTTTTTCACCTATGCCGCCAGCAGCACGGTGTTCCGATCAGCACGGTCTACAGCGAATCCCTTCACCCATCCCGCGGATCGCGCGCCGTCCCACACTGCCAGCACACCGTAAACTGCGCCTCGAGCGTTTCACCACACTGACGACACCGCCAGCCAGGCGACCCCGCTGCCGGTCCATGTAACGCCGCGTCGATCAAGCTCCGGGCCATTGCCTCATCGCGTTCATCGACGAGCCAAAGCTCCGGCGAGCACTGGTCCGCCGGAATATCCCCGAGCGCGCCGTTCAGATAGCGGTTATGCAACTCGCAAGCAATGCCCGCGGTGGCCAGCACATTGACCCAATGCTGTCCGATGATCAAATTCGGCGCGCGCATCAGTTTCATATCAGCGGACGATCTGGCTGGCTTCGTGCACGAGTTGCGCATACAGCGCATGCCGTTCGCGGCGGATGCTGCCATCGGCCACGGCTTCGAGAATCGCGCAACCGGGTTCCTGCAAATGATGGCAGTTGTAGAACCGGCAGTTCGGCAACAGCGACCGGAACTCCGGAAACGCGCGCTCGAGCCGGCCTTCGGTCAAATGATGCAGACCGAATTCCTGGAAACCCGGCGAGTCGATCAACGCGCCGCCTTCGCCGTCCGCGCTGTCCGGCAGCGGATAGAGACGCGTGAAGGTCGTGGTGTGGCGCCCACTGTTGAGCGCCGTCGAAATCTCGCGCGTGGCGACTTCGGCATCGGGAATCAGCAGATTCACCAGCGTGGATTTGCCCATGCCGGACTGGCCGAGCAACAGCGTCGAATGACCATGCAGATGTTCGATCAGCGCGGCACGCGCGGCCTCGGGTTGCATCTTGATCGACACTTCCACCACCGTATAACCCAGCGCGCGATACGACTCGAGCCGCTTGCGCGCGCCTTCGAGCGAGTCGGTCACGTCGGTCTTGTTCAGCACGATCAGCGGCTTCAGTTCGTTCGCCTCGGCCGCGACGAGCGCGCGCCCGAGCAGGTCTTCACTGAAATGCGGTTCAGTGGCGAGCACGATCAACAATTGATCGAGGTTCGCGGCGAACAGCTTCGACTTGTACTGATCCGAGCGATACAGCAAATTGCGCCGTTCGCCGATCTCGACGATCACGCCTTGGTCCGCCGAAGCCAGTTCGTACACCACGCGATCGCCGACCGCCACTTCGCTGCGCTTGCCGCGCGGAAAGCATTGGAGCATGGCGCCGCCGTCATCCGGCGCGACCAGATAGTGGCGGCCATGCGCGGCCACGACTAGGCCGCCTACGCGCGCGCTGGACGGCGCGCGCGGCGCTTTCGGGGAGCGGCCGCTCATGCGTGCCGCAGCAGGCGGTCGATCCGCTGCGACGCCGGCGGATGCGAATAGTAGAACGCGGTGTAGAGCGGATCGGGCGTGAGGGTCGACGCATTGTCCTCGTACAGCTTGACGAGCGCGTTGACGAGGTCTTGCGCATCGGTCTGCGTCGCGGCGAACGCGTCGGCTTCGAACTCGTGCTTGCGCGAGCTGAGGCTGCCGAGCGGCGTCACGAAGAACAGGAACACCGGCAGCGCGAGGAAGAACAGCACCAGCGCGAGGCCGCTATTGCCGCCGATCAGCGACGGCCGCACGCCCAGCCCTTCATAGAACCACACGCACTGCGTGAGCCAGCCGAGCAGGGCGAGCATCGCGAGACTGATCGCGAAAGTGACGAGCATGCGCTTGATCACGTGACGCCGCTTGAAGTGACCGAGCTCGTGCGCGAGCACGGCTTCGATCTCGCTGCCCGACAGGCGCGCGAGCAGCGTGTCGAAGAACACGATCCGCTTGGCCGCGCCGAAACCGGTGAAGTAGGCATTGCCGTGCGCCGAACGGCGGCTGCCGTCCATCACGAAGAGGCCCTTGGCGGCGAAACCGCAGCGCTGCATGAGCGCTTCGATGCGGCTTTTCAGCGCTTCGTCCTTGAGCGGTTCGAACTTGTTGAAAAGCGGCGCGATAAACGACGGATACAGCACCAGCACGAGCATCTGGAAGGCGACCCACACGATCCACGTCCACAGCCACCACAGGCTGCCCGCCTGGTTCATCAGCCAGAGCACGACGAACAGCAGCGGCAGGCCGAAGGCGGCGCCGAGCAGCACGCCCTTGATCCGGTCGACGAAGAAAATGCCCTTGCTCATGCGGTTGAAGCCGAAGCGCTGCTCGACCACGAACTGCCGGTAGTAGTCGAACGGCAGGTCGATCACGCTGGTGATCGCGATCACCGCGGCGACCAGCGCGATCTGGCCGAGGTAGCCGCGGCCGAGCCAGTCGGAGATGCCCAGATCGAGCGCCTGCACGCCGCCGAGCAGCGTGAGGCCGATCAGCACGGCCGCGCTGACAACGATCTCGATCATCGTGAGGCGGGTGCGCTCGACCGTGTAGTCGGCGGCGCGCTGGTGCGCGGTGAGCGCGATGGTGCCGGCGAACTGGCTCGGCACCTGCTCGCGATGGCCGGCCACGAAGCGGATTTGCCGCGACGCGAGCCACAGTTTGGTGCCGACCATCGCCACGACGGCGACGACGAACAGAACGGTGAAGTACAGGGTAGGCATCCAGGGATTCCGTGGTATCTATGCGAGAATTATATGTTTCTTCCCGCCGCGCGGCGGGGACACGCTCAAACCAATCTCAAACGAACCATTGCCGCGGCAGGCGGGCTTGCAGAACAGCCGTTTGCCGGGCCATCAGGGCTGCCTTCATGACTGACATCCTCGCATCCACCGAACAGCCGCCGCTCGTGCGTAGCGACATGAATCTCGTCTGGCTGGACATGGAAATGACCGGGCTCGAGCCCGATTCCGACCGCATCATCGAAATCGCGGTGGTGGTGACGAATTCGACGCTCGACAGGATGGTCGAAGGCCCCGTCCTCGCGATTCATCAGGGCGACGAGACGCTCGCCAAAATGGATCAATGGAATCAGAACACGCATGGCCGCTCGGGCCTGATCGACCGCGTGAAGGCTTCCACGGTGAGCGAGGCCGACGCCACCGAACAGATTCGCGATTTCCTCAGCGTGTTCGTGCCGCCCGGCAAATCGCCGATGTGCGGCAACTCGATCTGCCAGGACCGCCGCTTCATGGCGCGCTGGATGCCGGATCTGGAGCGTTTCTTCCACTACCGCAATCTCGACGTCAGTACGCTGAAGGAACTGTGCCGCCGCTGGCAGCCGGCCATTTACAAGGGCTTCCAGAAACGCGCGATGCACACGGCGCTGGCCGATATCCACGAGTCGATCGACGAACTGAAGTACTACCGCGAGCACTTCCTGATCCCGTCCGCGCCGGACGCCGCCGACGGCGCGGAATAAAGCTGCGGAATAGAACCAGTCGATAAAGCGCGCCTAAGCCGGCCGGGGCGCGCGCTGCGCGTTCTTCGGCCGGAACGCCTTCACCACGTCGGCGTTGGTTTCCACATACGGCCCGCCGATCAGGTCGATGCAGTACGGCACCGCGGCGAATATGCCCGGCACCTTCACCGCGCTGCCTGCTTCAGTGTCGCGCAAGCCTTCCAGCGTTTCCTTGATCGACTTCGGCTGACCCGGCAGGTTGATGATCAGCGCCGCATGCTCCGCCGTTTCGCGGATCACCGCGACCTGGCGGGACAGAATCGCGGTCGGCACGAAATTCAGGCTGATCTGCCGCATCTGCTCGCCGAAACCCGGCATTTCCTTCGTCGCCACCGCCAGCGTCGCCTCGGGCGTCACGTCGCGGCGCGAGGGGCCGGTGCCGCCGGTGGTCAACACCAGATCACAGCCGACCTCGTCGACCAGCTCGGTCAGCGTGGCGGAAATCGTCGGCGCGTCGTCCTGAATCAGGCGCGTGACGACTTGCCACGGCGAGACCAGCGCCGCGCCGAGCCATTCCTGCAAGGCCGGAATGCCTTTGTCCTCGTAGACGCCGGTGGACGCGCGATCGCTGATCGACACGAGGCCGATCACGATTTCGTCGGGGTGCTGACGTGCTGCTTTAAGCGTCGCGGTCGTCATCGTCGTCTTCGTCCAGAGCGTCGTCGGCGTCGGTTGACGCCGACGGGCCGTCCGCGTTCTTGATCCACTGGAACAGTTCGCGGAAGTAGCGCGGCGGCTTGCTCTGCTGCGCTTCCTTGCGGGCGTTGCGGATCAGCGTGCGGCCCTGCTGCGGGTCGGCGTTCGGGTGCTGGCGGATGAACTCGGTCAGCGCGGCGTCGTCGGCGAGCAGCTTTTCGCGGGTGCGCTCGATCCAGTGGAGCTTAGCCGTCTCCGCCTTGTTGACACCGTTGTAGGTGTCGAGCGCGGTGCGCAGCGCGGCGGTTTCCTCGTCCAGCAGCGAGCGCATCACGCGACCGACGTATTGCACCTGGCGGCGTTTGCCTTCGTGATCGGTGATGCGGCGCGCTTCGCGCACGGCGTCGTCGAGCTTTTCGGGCATCGGCATGCGCTTGAGCGCGTCTTTGGGCAGCGCGATCAGCGCCGAGCCCAGTTCCTGCAGCTCGTGCATTTCGCGCTTGAGCTGGGACTTGCTGGGACGGTCGTAGCCGTTCTCGTCGACTTCCGGCTCGGCGGATTCGATGGGTTGAATGCGGGTTTTGCGTGTCATTTCGATATTGTAGCGTGCCGCGCCCGCCGAACCCGCGGTGCCGCCGCGCACGAGGCCTCGCGCCTCGCGAAGCGGTGGCAACGCAGCGCTCAGGCGGTGGTGAGGCGAGGCGCAGCGAATGCCAGGTACGGCATCGCGTACCTTGCTATGATCGCGGGATACGTCATAGGACACAGGCGCGCGCACCGGCGCGCGCATGCGTGAGGCATGTGCGTGACCGGTGCGAACACAGCGAACACTTTGGGCCGCTCGGCCCCGAACAGGACGGCAACGACAATGGCAGCAGACATGGACGTCAAGCAGCGCTTTTTTCCGCATACCCAGGATGAGCTGAAGGAAATCGCCTCGGACATCCTTCGTCACGCGAAGTCGCTCGGCGGGACCGACGCGGCGACCGAGATTTCGGAAGGCGACGGCCTGTCCGTCTCCGTGCGGCGCGGCGAAGTCGAGACGATCGAGCACAACCGCGACAAGATGGTCGGCGTGACGGTGTTCATCGGCAACAAGCGCGGCAACGCGAGCACGTCGGACTTCTCGTCGCAGGCTTTGAAGGACACGGTTGCGGCGGCCTACAACATCGCCCGCTTCACCGCGGAAGACGATTGCGCGGGTCTCGCCGAAGCCGATCTGCTGGAAACGGCGCCGCGCGATCTCGATCTCTATCACCCGTGGAATCTGTCCGCCGACGAAGCGGTGGAAATCGCCCGCCGCGCGGAAGACGCCGCATTCGCGACCGATCCGCAGATCAAGAATTCGGAAGGCGCGAGCGTCTCGGCGCAGCACTCGCAGTTCGTGCTGGCCACCTCGCGCGGTTTCCTGGCGGGTTATCCGTACTCGCGCCACTACATTGCGTGCGCGCCGATTGCGGGGAGCGCCCGCAACATGCAGCGCGACGACTGGTACACGTCGACCCGCAGCGCCGAAGAACTTGCCGATCCGGAAGCCGTGGGCCGTTACGCGGCGCAGCGTGCGCTGGCGCGCATCGGCGCGCGCGGTCTGGATACGCGCAAGGTGCCGGTGCTGTTCGAAGCGCCGCTCGCCGCCGGGATTCTCGGCGCATTCGTGCAAGCCACGAGCGGTGGCGCGTTGTACCGCAAGACCTCGTTCCTCGTCGACAGCCTCGGCAAGCCGGTGTTCGCGCCGCATGTGCAGGTGGTCGAAGACCCGCATGTCGCGCGCGCCATGGGCAGCGCGCCGTTCGACGAAGAAGGCGTGCGCACCCGGCAGCGCTCGGTGGTGAAGGACGGCGTGGTGGAAGGCTATTTCCTCTCCACCTACTCGGCGCGCAAGCTCGGCATGCAGACCACCGGCAACGCGGGCGGCTCGCACAACCTGTCGCTGCGAAGCTCGAACACGCGTCCTGAGGACGATTTCGAAGAAATGCTGCGCAAGCTCGGCACGGGCCTGCTGCTGACCGAATTGATGGGGCAGGGCGTGAACTACGTGACGGGCGACTACTCGCGCGGCGCGTCGGGCTTCTGGGTCGAGAACGGCAAGATCCAGTATCCGGTCGAAGAGATCACGGTGGCGAGCACGCTGCAGGAGATGTTCCATCACATCGTCGCGATCGGTGCGGATACGATCACGCGCGGCACGAAGCAGACCGGCTCGGTGCTGATCGAACGGATGACGATCGCGGGGCAGTAAGCGGTTTAGCCGCTGTCCGGCGGCCTTTTCAGCTGGCCGGCAAAAAAACAGAACGCCACGCAAGTCATTGCGTGGCTTTTTTTGTGCGTGATCAGACGGGCAGCGCCGACGGTTTGCATTGCGCGCGGCGCTACTGCCGCAAGCCGGAAATGCTCAAGCGCCTTTGCGCTTATACGTCACGAACGCGTAGTCGAAATCGTTCGGTGCATCCGCGCGATGCGTTTCATGCCCGACTTCTTCCCATTCGTTTTCGTCGAGTTCGGGGAAAGTGGCATCGCCTTCGAAGTCGGCGGAAATCTCGGTGATGATCAGCTTGTCCGCCTGCAGCAAACCTTCCGCATACAACTGCGCACCGCCGATCAGAAACGCTTCCGGCGCCTGATCCTGGGCGGCGAGCTTGAGCGCGTCTTCGAGCGTCGTGGCCGCGTCGCAGCCCTGAAAACGCCGCGTGGCATCCCGCGTCACCACAATGTTGCGGCGTCCCGGCAACGGCCGGCCGATCGACTCATGCGTTTTGCGGCCCATGATGATGGGCGCGCCCATGGTCGTGCGCTTGAAGAACGCGAGGTCTTCGGGAAGTCGCCAGGGCAACTGGTTGTCGCGGCCGATCACGCCGTTGTTGGCGCGAGCGACGATCAGGGTGAGCGTCGTCATCGAATGGAAAGGGGAACGTAACCGGACTGATTCTACCTGACGCGCGGGTCCGCGCCGCCGTAACGGGCTTCGGCCCGGCGGCCGCCCGTATGGCGCCAGTGCAGCCGGCCGGGAAGCGCCGTGCAAATCACGCGCTCGCCGCAGCTGGATACGGCTGCCTGATCGGGCAGCGACGCAGCGTCACGCGGGATGAGCGATGCCACCCGCGACCTGAGCGCACGCGGCGTCCAAATGGAGGTAGTCATGTCGGTCCCTGCTTGCGTCTGGTGTCTGGTTGTCTCGTATGCGGACGGTGTGGTCGCTACATCGCCACCCCTGTTCGCTTCGTTGATTTGTTCGGCTACTTTCTTTGGTAGTTGGCCACGTTGCCCTGTGCGGCGCGCGCCGCGTCGACGGGAATCGGTAAAGGCGAGGGCGGGGCAATCTCGTCCCACAGCGTCACGCTGTTGCCGCTGCCGACGTTGCCGCGCATGAGCTGCGGCGTGGCAGCGGCCATCACCATGCCGACCGCGCCGCCGCGTTGCCGCGACAACACCCGGTCATCGAGCGAAAACTCGCTCACGGATACACCACCATCGGCCGGAAGGCTCAGCACCGTGGCGGGAAGTTCGAAAAATGCGCTGGCGGCGCGCGTCGTCGGGTCGGATGAGGCGGCCGTGGCGTTCGGGACGGTGGCGGAGCCTTCATCGGCGGATTGCGTCAGCGTGGCGGATGGAGCCTGGCCGGCTTCCTGTGCATTGACGCCAATGGGCAGCACGATCAGTGCGATGGCGGTGCACAGTGCTGCGTACGGTGCAATGGTGCCCAGATCGATGCGGAAAGCGAGTCGCATGATGTGTCTCCTTGGTGCACGGCATTTAGCGAAACGTGTGCCATCGCTCGCAATCCATTGATGCATCTGCATGTGAGTCAAAACGCCGGAGCAACAATAGAGAAATTGCACAAAAACGTTTCAGCGCTGACACGGTGAGCAGGAAATACCTGTTAATCGTTAATCCGGGCGGTACGAACTACCTTGGGTCAATGCCAGGAAAGCGCTTCCACTAATCTTTTATTCGTCGGCTGAATAACTGTTTATCGCCCGGAGAGCCTTGCTGAGTAAGGTGGGCACGATTAAATTCGCATAATTGTTTTCCAAGCGGCGCGCGTATAGTAAGCTCTCGAAAAAGAGCTTCAGATTTAAAAAAGCCCGCTAACGGGCCGTCTCAAACACACACGCCGCTTTCTTGGGGATCAGCTGTCCGCACGGAATGGAATGGCCGTTCGGTTTTTGCCATATCGCGAATCCCGAACGAGTCAGCGTGTCTGAACTCGTTTCAGGTGCGTGCGTCATCCTTAACGTTCGTTGACGAGAGGATCTGAATAATGGAACCCGCAACGCGGCAACTGATTTACGTTTCGCGCGATCCGAGCGCGGAGCTGAATACTCGGTTTCACCAGCGCGGCTGGCATGTGGAAGTCGTGGGGTCGGCGCGCGACGTGCGCCGGGCGGTTCGCGCCGGAATGGCGGCGGGCGGCCTGCTGGATCTGTCTAGCGATTTTCAGCCACACGAAATCGCTGCGTTCGAATCCTGCCTGACCATGCCGAACGTCGGCTGGGTCGCGGCCACCATGCCGGGACAATTGCAGGACGCCGCGTTGCGCCGGCTCGTGCGCGACTACTGTTTCGACTATGTAACCGTGCCGTATTCTGGCGACAGGATCGTCGATTCGGTGGGTCACGCCTACGGCATGATTTCCCTCGGCGAAACGGCTTCCAACGACGCGTCGCAAGGCGCCGAAGGCGAAATGGTGGGCTCGTGCGACGCCATGCTCGCGCTGTTCCGCTCCATCCGCAAAGTAGCGATGACCGACGCGCCGGTGTTCATCTCCGGCGAATCGGGCACCGGCAAGGAACTGACAGCGGTCGCGATTCACGAACGCTCGGCGCGGCGCAATGCGCCTTTCGTGCCGATCAACTGCGGCGCGATTCCGCCGCATCTGCTGCAATCCGAACTATTCGGCTATGAACGCGGCGCGTTCACCGGCGCCAATCAGCGCAAGATCGGCCGGGTCGAAGCGGCGAACGGCGGCACGCTCTTTCTCGACGAAATCGGCGATCTGCCGCTCGAAAGCCAGGCGAGCCTGCTGCGGTTTTTGCAGGAGCGCAAGGTGGAGCGCCTCGGCGGGCACGGCGCGATCGACGTCGACGTGCGCATCATCTCGGCCACGCACGTGGATATGACGGCGGCGATGATCG
This sequence comes from Paraburkholderia sp. FT54, assembly GCF_031585635.1. Classification (NCBI taxonomy): domain Bacteria; kingdom Pseudomonadati; phylum Pseudomonadota; class Betaproteobacteria; order Burkholderiales; family Burkholderiaceae; genus Paraburkholderia; species Paraburkholderia sp. FT54. The sequence continues at coordinate 1,061,889 of NZ_CP134195.1, forward strand.
AAGGACGTTTCCGTTCCGACCTCTACCATCGTCTGTGCGTGCTGCAGATCGACGAGCCGCCGCTGCGCGCGCGTGGCAAGGACATCGAACTGCTTGCGCGGCATATGCTGGAACGTTTCAAGAAGGATGCAAGCCGCCGTTTGCGCGGCTTCGCGCCGGACGCGATCGCAGCGCTGCATAACTATGGCTGGCCGGGCAATGTGCGGGAGTTGATCAACCGCGTGCGGCGCGCCATCGTGATGTCGGAAGGGCGCGCGATCACGGCGCGCGATCTCGAGCTTGCTGAATACGTGGAGATCGTGCCGGTCTCACTCGCGCAGGCGCGTGAAGCGGCCGAGCGTCAGGCGATCGAGCTGGCGCTGTTGCGTCACCGCGGGCGCCTGGGCGACGCCGCGCAGGAACTCGGCATCTCGCGCGTGACGTTGTACCGGCTTCTGTGCTCGCATGGCATGCGCCACATGGAAGGGGAGCCGCTCGCCACGCCGCACGGCGAATTGCCGGCTTCGGTGCCGCATCTGTAAATCGTTTGACGGGCCTCGCGGGTCTCGTGGGCCGGCAAACGGTTTCAGCGGTGCGTGCAGCGCGCGTTAGTGAAGCCGCGAGCGGCTGCGTGCGCTCCGTTCGCGCCAACCTCGCACCTCCTATTCCCTCGATATTTTCGATGCCGTGCGCCATGACCGGGCGCCGTCCGGCCGCGCTTGTTAAAATCGCGTTTTCCGCTCAATCTCCGTGGCGCCCGGATCTTCCCGGCACGCGCCTCGTCGAAGGAACCCGAATGAAACAATACCTCGACCTCGTCCGCACGATTCTCGATACCGGCACGTGGCAGGAGAACCGCACTGGCATCCGCACCATCAGCATGCCGGGCGCGATGTTGCGCTTCGACCTTCAGGAAGGCTTCCCCGCGGTCACCACGAAAAAGCTGGCGTTCAAATCGGCGGTGGGCGAACTGGTCGGGTTTCTGCGCGCCTCGCGCAGTGCCGCGGATTTCCGCGATCTCGGCTGCAAGGTGTGGGACGCGAACGCCAACCAGAATCCGCAATGGCTCGCCAATCCCTATCGCCAGGGTCCGGACGATCTCGGCGACGTGTACGGCGTGCAATGGCGCCAGTGGCCGGCCTACAAGGTGCTGGACGCGAACGCGAGCGCGCAGCTTGCCGACGCGACCGCACGCGGCTTCCAGGCGGTGACGGAATTCGAAGAAGACGGTGGGCGCAAAGTGCTGCTGTACAAGGCGATCGACCAGTTGCGCCAGTGTCTCGACACGATCATGCAGAACCCGGCTGACCGGCGCATTCTGTTTCATGCGTGGAACCCCGCGGTGCTGGATCAGATCGCGTTGCCGGCCTGCCACCTGCTGTATCAGTTCCTGCCGAATGTCGCACGCAAGGAGATTTCGCTGTGTCTGTACATTCGCAGTAACGATGTCGGGCTCGGCACACCGTTCAATCTGACCGAGGGAGCGGCGCTGCTGCATCTGGTCGGTCGTCTGACGGGGTACACACCGCGCTGGTTCACCTATTTCATCGGCGACGCGCACATCTACGAGAATCAGCTCGACATGCTGCAGCAGCAGCTCACGCGCGAGCCATACGAAAGCCCGGCCTTCGCTATCTCGGACCGTGTGCCGGAGTATGCGAAAACCGGCGTGTACGAGCCGGAGTGGCTTGAAAAGATCGAGCCGGCGGATTTCTCGCTGGTCGGCTACCGGCATCACGAGCCGCTCACGGCGCCGATGGCGGTTTGATCGTCGGCCGGGCCGATAAGTGGCCCGCGCCCGCACAAAGAAAAACCGCCGCGATGTGAATCGCGGCGGTTTTTTCTTTTGCTCCTCCCCAACTTGCAGGCGGATGACGCTCAGCCTTTGTGATGTTCGTCGCGGTTGCCGCCGCCCGAATGCTGTTCGGCGTGCTGCGGCTGCGCTTGAGGATGTGGCTGCTGAACCTGCTGCGGACGCGGTTGCTGCTGCGGCTGCGGCTGCGGCTGCGGCTGCGGCTGCGGATGGAACTCCGGCCGAGGTTGTTGCTGTGCCTGTTGCTGGCGCGGCTCAGGCCGTGGCTGCTGCGGCTGCGGCTGCGGATGGAACTCTGGCCGAGGTTGTTGCTGCGCCTGTTGCTGGCGCGGCTCGGGCCGTGGCTGCTGCGGCGGCTGCGGATGGAACTCCGGCCGAGGTTCTTGCTGTGCCTGTTGCTGACGCGGCTGCTGCATCGGCTGCTGCACGGGCTGCGGATGATATTCCTGACGCGGTTGTTGTTGCGCCTGAATTTCCGCCGGACGCGGCGCCTGCGGCTCAGGCTGACGTTGTACTTGAGCCTGCGGCTGCCCTTGCGGCCGCACCTCCTGCTGACGCGCCTGTTGCCGTTGTTGCTGGATCGCCGGGTTCTCCACAGGACGAGGCGCGCCGTGCTGCTGCGCAAACTCCGGCCGTCCCGCTTGCGGCTGCGGACCGCCATGCTGCTGGGCTTGCTGTGCCTGCTGCGCCATCGGTGTGTGCGGCTGAGTCCAGACTGGCTCGCGACGTTCGTTCACGCCCGGGGTCACACCCAGCTGCTGACCCGCCTGTTGCGACATACCGCGCTGCTGCTGCGCCATCGCCGCCGGATTGCCGAGGTTAGCTTGCGGCGGACGCGGCACGCCGTTCGAAGGATGTCCCATCTCTCCAGGCTGCGGCCGCTGGTTGGCCATCTGTGACGGCATGCCGGGCCGCGCTTGCGGTCCGCCACCATAGGGTGCTTCGCCCGGCCGCTGCCCGGCTTGTTGTGGCATGGCGCCCGGTCCACCCGTCGGCATGCCCGGCCGCGCCTGCGGTCCGCCGCCATGCGGCGCCTCACCCGGCCGCTGTCCGACCTGCTGTTGCGTACCGTTAGCTCCAACAACCGGCGCGCCCGGCGCCATGCCCGGCGCACGTCCGGCGATGTGCGACTGGACGACCCGCACGTTCTGCACCGGCAGCGCGCCCGGCCCGCCCGCCATATGCGCCGGCACCGAGGTACGCACCATAGGCTGACCCGCGCCCGGCACCCGTCCACCGCTTTGCGCGAAGCGCTGGGCAAGACTGTCGTGGTACGCCGCCGGCATTGCCGGACTACGCGTCGCCACCACCGGACGCGCCATCACGGCTGCCGGGGGCCGGTAATTCGCGTTGCGCAAGCCCGGACCGAAGCTCTCCCGGACCGGCGCGATGCCAGGACCGCCCGGGTTGATCTGCGCATTGCGCCATTGCCGCGGATCGACCTTTTGCGCGAAGCGCCCAACCGGCTGGCCGTGGACGAAAGCCGTCGCCGGCACTGCGGTCACGCCGCCCGGCGCGCGGTAGTTGATATACGTGTTATGAATGTTGGTCACATTCACGTTGCGGTTGTAATTGTTGACGATCGTCGTCCGGTTGACGCGGTTGTAGTAGCCCGGGCTCCAGTGATCGTGACCGCCCCAATGCGGATGCCACGGCTCGCCAGGGCCGAGCGGGAACCACGCGACGCCCGCCGCCACCGCCCCGCCGATCGCCAGATCCACACCCCAGTTCACGCCGCCGCCACCGCCGCCCACGAAAGCGACGAGGGCCGGCGCGTAGACCGGCGGTTCGCTGACCGCGACCGGCCCCGGCACCCATGCCCACGTATCGTCGACCTGAGCCCAGCGGCCGTAGTGATAGGGCGCGAAGCCCCACGGCGCGTCGTCGACCCAGGTCCAGCCCCACGGCGCCTGCCACACCCAATGGCCGTCGTGATACGGCGCCCACCCGGCGGGCGTACCGCGCGGCACCCACACTTCGCCGTATTGCGGCGTGCTTTGCCAAGTGCCATTGGCGTCGAGATCCTGGTAGCCGGGAATGTCGCGCGACACGTAGCGCGCCGACACCGAGCGGTCTTCCGCGGCGTCGCGGCCGGCGGCCCACTGATCGAAGCCGTCGAGGCCGGGCGCGCCATTGTCGGCGACCTGTTGCAGGTTGGTGCCGCCGAAGCGGATCTGCTGGCCGGCCGTGACCGGCACCTGGCCGCTGTCGCCATACACCGTCGCGCCGCCGCTGCGGACGGTGACGGTGGTGGTGCTGCCGTCCGGCGCGACGTCGACGCGATAGTCGCCGGGGCCGTCCAGGCTGAGCGCCAGATTCGGCGTATCGATTTCATAGGACGAGCCCGGCGCGAGCTCACGCACGCGCGCCGACAACGTGCCTTGCGCGACCTTGAGCTGGGCGCTGTTGTCGTCGAGATTCAGCAGATCGAGGCTGGTGGAGGGCCCGAGGCGCACCGCGGTCGAGCCGATGTGCAACTCCGAGCGCGCGTTCTGATCGTTCCACAACTGGTCGCCGGTGGTGAGCGGGCGGTTGATCTGCGCGTACGACCAGTCGGTGGCGCCGGCCGGTTCCGTGGTCACGGCGCCCGCCGTGTAGTTCAGACGTGCGACGCGGCCTGGCGGATCGGTGTTCTGCGTGGCGGCGGCGCTCTCGGGCGCCTCCTGCATTTCCTGCGCGAAGGCGGCGTGGCCCGCAAAGAGAAACGTAGCGGCTGCGATCAGCGTATAGCCGATCGCGCGGCGGTTCGAGCGGCGGTGTGAGGTGGTGACTGTTCTCATGATTGATCTCCGACGGACGCGGCGTCTTGCGGCATCCGTGGAGTCACTGTACCCGCGGCGTTTGTTTCAAGGCCCCCACTTTTGTAAGGCCGCCTCACCACCGTGTAACAAAAGGTCTCGATAAGGCGATTTGGAAGCTGATTGCCGATTTCCGTCATCGGGTCGGGGCAGTCAGGCGCACCTCACGCACCGAGAAATGCATCGAAATGGCGATGGCCGGCCGGCGTGATACGCAGAATTCGCGGCCGCTCGGTGCGCTCGACCCAGCCCTGCGACGTCCACGAATCGAGCAGCGCCGCGCCAAGGGCGCCGCCCAGATGCGGGCGCCGCTCGCTCCAGTCGGGGCAGGTGCAGGCAAAGCGGCGGCGCCGGCTTTTTTGCGCCGACATGTCGATGCCCCAATCGGCCAGGCGGGCGACGCCGTCGGCGGTGGCTTCCAGTGAGGTGCCGTCGAGCGTCAGCAGGCCGCATTCGACCAGCCGCTCGAACACGCGCACCGACAATTCGCCTGCCATATGGTCGTAGCAGGTGCGCGCGTAACGCATGTCGAGCGGCACCGTGCGCACGGGGCGCGGCACGGGACGCTGCGGCGCGCTGACTTGCGCGACGTTGGCGAGCGCTTCGATCGAGGCGGCAATGTCGGACGACGCGATCCGGAAATAGCGATGCCGGCCGCGCACTTCGAGCGCAAGCAGGCCGCCGTCGGTCAGGCGCGCGAGATGGGCGCTGGCCGCCGACGGCGAGAGCCCGGCGATCATCGTCAGTTCGCCGGCAGGGCGCGCGCTGCCGTCCATCAACGCCCACAGCATGGCGGCACGGCCGGGGTCGGCGAGCAGCGCGCCGATCCGGCTCAAGCCGGGGAAATGGTTCTGTTCGTCTGCGAGGGTGGCGGCCATTTGGCGTCTCCAGGGGACGGCGCGGGCAAGCGCGCCATGTAGTCCACTGTATCGGACTGCGCGATTCGATGTTTCAGCTTAGCGTGAAGCGTCGAATGCAGCAGCTACGAAAACCCGGCAGGCGCGGCGCGCAGCGCCGGCGAGCGCACGCCCCCGAGAACCGTGCTTTGGCGGCGGCGCGCGACACAGGGCCGCTCCCGGTCGTCCAAGCCGCGCTTTGATAGCGCGCAGGGCCGGCGCTATGACGCACGCCGCGCTCGGTGCCGCGCAGGGCCGCCAGGCTAGAATCGAAGCCTGTCCTAGCAGGAAACACGCTTTCATGAAAACTCTTCTGGCCGTCATTGCCGCGGCATGGCTGCTCGGTGCATGTGCGCAAGGCGGCGGCGGTTCGGACGCGGGCGCCGGCAGCATCACGATGTACGGCACGATCGACGAAGGCATCACGGTCCGCAAATAAGAGCAACCCCGCGCGAACGCTTCTAAAGACATCGGTCAGGTAACTGTCCGGGCTGGCAGGAATTGATGCATCATTGTCATCTCTGCCATCAGCGTTCATGTGACGATCGGGTCATCCCATTTTCGTCGCCCGGTACTTTCGATGCCACCGTCCGCCGCCGCCACCGTTCCCACCCATTCGACTGGCCTGCGCGAGTCCGATCCACACGACCGCCGTGCCGCGCGCGTGCTGGCGGTGTGCCAGGCGCTGTACACCTCATCGGTATCGATCGATCTGACGCTGACCGGTCTGGTCGGCTACACGCTCGCCGACGACAAGGCGCTGGCCACGCTGCCGTTCTCGCTGATCACCGTCGCGGCCGCGCTGACGACGATCTTCGCGTCGTTCCTGATGGCGCGCATCGGCCGACGCGCGGGCTTCGTGCTCGGCGCGGGCGTCGGCGCGCTTGGCGGCGCCGTTTCAGTGTGGGCAATCTTTCACCACAGTTTCTGGGCCTTCTGCGCCGGTACGGCGACGGTCGGCGTGTTCCAGGCGTTCGCGCAGTATTACCGCCTGGCCGCCGCCGACGCGGTCGGCATCGAAGACAAAAGCCGCGCGATTTCGACCGTGCTGGCGGGCGGAGTGGTGGCCGCCGTCTGCGGGCCGCTGCTTGCCGCGTGGAGCAAGGACTGGCTGGCGCCGGTCGCGTTCGCGGGTTCGTATGCGCTCGTGACGGGCTTCGGGCTGGTCTCGATTGGCTTGCTGGCTTTCCTGTATCGCGACGCGGCGCCCGTCGTGATCACGACGGCGGCTCACGAGGCGGCGCGGCCGCTCGGCGAGATCGTGCGGCAGCCGATTTTTGCGGCAGCGCTTGCCAACAACGCGCTTGGCTACGCCGTGATGATGTTCGTGATGACGGCGACGCCGATCGCCGCGGTCGCGTGCGGCCACACGATCGGCGACGGCGCGGCGATCATCCAGTGGCACCTGGTCGGCATGTTCGCGCCGTCGCTCTTTTCCGCGCGGCTGATCAAACGCTTCGGCGTGCTGCGGGTGATCGGCGCGGGCATTGCGCTGTCGGCGCTGTGCGGTGTGCTCGCCTTGCGTTCGACCGATCTGCCGTACTTCTACGCGGCGCTCGCCTGTCTCGGCGTGGGCTGGAATTTCATGTTCGTCGGCGGCTCGACGCTGCTCGCCCAATCGTACCGGCCGTCGGAGCGCGCCAAGACGCAGGCGACCAGCGAATTCACGACGTTCGCGTTTTCCGCGCTGGGTTCCCTGTTTGCAGGCCAATTGCTGGCGCGCTTCGGCTGGACGACGATCAATGTCGCGATTTTTCCGCTGCTCGCGGCGGCGGCGCTGGCCACGCTCGGCTATGCGTGGTCGCGTAAGCGGCAGATGGTGACGGAGGTCTCCTGATGGCGGCGCGTCACATCGTTTTCGCGGTCGCACCGGATCTGGTACTGCTCGACGCCTGCGGGCCGCTGGAGGCGTTCTGGCGCGCGGAGTTGACGGTTGCTGGAATGGCGGGAGCGGGTGTTGCCCGTGCGGTGGACAGTGACGAGGGAGTTGCCCGCGACGCGGGCCGATTGGGGATACCCATCAGTTCGGCTGGTGCGCCTAGTGCGACTAGTTCGGCAAGGTTGACCAGCGAGGCCAGTGCGGCCAACGAGGCCAGTTCGGCGAGTGCGATCAACTCGGTCAACTCGGCCAACTCAGGTCGCCACGCGTCACAGCCAGTGGCCTATCGCACGACGGTTGCGTCGATCGACGGCGGCGTTCTCCAGACTTTCCCCGGCCTGCCGATCGTCACCGAAAGGCTCGATTCACTCGATGACCAGCCGATCGACACGCTGATCGTGCCCGGCGTCCCGGTCGACGAACACTGCACCTTGCAGCCGGAACTCGTCGCATGGATCAAGCGCCATGCGCCGCGGGCGCGACGGGTGTGCTCGGTGTGCACCGGCGCGTTCTATCTGGCGGCGGCGGGCCTGCTCGACGACCGTCGCGCGACCACGCACTGGCGCGACGCCCCGCACCTCGCGCGCCGCTTTCCCAACATCCGCGTGGACGCCGATCCGATCTTCATCCGCGATGCCGGGCGACACGAAGGTGACGGCGTCGTCTGGACTTCGGCGGGCGTGACGGCGGGCATCGACCTGGCGCTGGCGCTAATTGAGGAGGATGTCGGCCATGCGGTCGCGATGCAGGCCGCGCGGCGGCTGGTGGTCTTCATGAAGCGGCCCGGCGGGCAGTCGCAGTACAGCGCGGCGCTCGCTGCGCAGGCCTCGGCGAACGGCCCGTTCGAGGCGCTGCATAGCTGGATGGCGGCGCACTTACGCGACGACCTGTCGGTCGAGCGGCTCGCCGAGCGAACCCGGATGAGCCCGCGCACGTTCGCGCGGCGCTACGTCGACGAGGTCGGCCGCACGCCGGCTAAAACGGTCTCGGCGCTGCGGCTCGAAGCGGCCTCGCGCGCGCTCGCCGAATCGCGCCGGCCGCTCAAGCGCATCGCCCTAGATTGCGGCTTTGGCAGCGAACAGAACTTGCGACGGGCGTTTTTGCGGCGTTTCGGCGTGCTGCCGCTCGATTATCGCGAACGCTTCATGTCGGCTGTCGCGCCGCGAAGCGGGGCCGCTTCCGAAGTCGCTTCCGAAATTGTCGAGTCGAGCTGAACGCGCGCGCGACCAAAGCGCCTCGGAGCGAGGCTGGCGCCGAGGTTCTTCAGACGAACCGACCGCGCGCACAACGAAAGCGCCTCGAGGTGAGACCGCTTTCGAGGTTGCCGAGGCAAACGCAGCGCAACCGCAAAGCGATAACATTCCGAAAGCCCAAGCCGCGCTCCCACCGAATTTCACCCGCGCCTCACATCCCGGCCACAACGAGTCAATATTGCGCTCGTATAATCGCCTCCTTTCATGCATCCGATTGACCGGAGTCAAGATGAGCACCCCTCCCGTAGCGCCGTTGGACCGTTCCGAAACCACTTTCCGCTTTCTGGCCGAGCCGAGCTCGGTCAACTTTGGCGGCAAGGTGCACGGCGGCGCGTTGATGAAGTGGATCGACGAGACCGCGTACGCGTGCTCGGCGGTGTGGTCTGGACGCTATTGCGTGACGGTCAGCGTGGGCAATATCCGCTTTCGCCGGCCGATTCTGGTCGGCAACCTGGTCGAGCTGCGCGCCCGGGTCGTGGCCACGGGCCGCACCAGCATGCACATTCATGTTTCGGTGCAGGCGGGCGATCCGAAGGGCGGCGAGCTGCTGCAAACCACGGATTGTCTGATCGTGATGGTCGCCGTCAACGAGAACGGCCAGCCAGTGCCCGTGCCGGCCTTCGTGCCGGAGACGGACGAACAGAAACGCCTCGCCAGATATGCGATCGACGTGAAGGAAGCGCTCGACGCGATCGTCGAACTGAAGCCGGAAGAAGTGGCGCAGGGGAAGGTTTGAGCGGCGCTCGCAAGTGCCGCTCAAACGCCGCGCGAAGTTGATGTCCGCGCGGCCCGTTGCCGTTTCGAATCACGCCGGTGTGGGCAGCGCGAGCGCCCTGGCTCACGACTGGCTCGGCCGCCCGCCGTGCGTGATCCCGCAGTTGCTTAACCCGCCGGATTGCCGACCATATCCTTCGGCCGCACCCATTCGTCGAACTGCTGCTCGGTGACAAAGCCGAGATCAAGCGCCGCCGCCTTCAGCGTGGTGCCTTCCTTGTGCGCTTTCTTGGCGATCTTCGCGGCCTTGTCGTAACCAATGTGCGGATTGAGCGCCGTCACCAGCATCAGCGATTCATTGAGCAAGGTATCGATGCGCTCGTGATTCGGCTCGATGCCGACCGCGCAGTTGTCGTTGAAACTGTGTGCGCCGTCGGCGAGCAGGCGCACCGACTGCAGCACGTTGTGCGCGATCATCGGCCGGAACACGTTCAGCTCGAAATTGCCGCTCGCGCCGCCGATATTCACCGCGACGTCGTTGCCGAACACCTGCGAGCACAGCATCGTCAATGCTTCGGACTGGGTCGGATTGACCTTGCCCGGCATGATCGAGCTGCCCGGCTCGTTCTCGGGAATCGACAGTTCGCCCAGGCCGCAACGCGGGCCGCTTGCGAGCCAGCGGACGTCGTTGGCGATCTTGTTCAGGCTCGCCGCCACCGTCTTCAACGCGCCGTGCGCGAACACCAGCGCGTCGGCCGCGGCCATCACTTCGAATTTGTTCGGCGCCGAGACGAACGGCAATCCGGTCAGCTTGCCGATGGCGGCCGCGACCTTGTCCGCGAACTGCGGGTGCGCGTTCAAACCGGTGCCGACCGCGGTGCCGCCTTGCGCCAGTTCATACAGATGCGGCAGCGCCGACTCCACATGACGAATGCCGTGCTCGAGTTGCGCGACGTAGCCGGAAAACTCCTGGCCGAGCGTCAGCGGCGTGGCGTCCTGCAAGTGCGTGCGGCCGATCTTGACGATGTCGGCGAAAGCCTTCGCCTTGCCGTCGAGCGTATCGCGCAGCGTCTTCAGCGCCGGCAGCAGATGCTTGACGATCGCATACGCCGCGGCCACGTGCATGGCGGTCGGAAACACGTCATTCGACGACTGGCCGCGATTCACGTCGTCGTTCGGATGCACTTTGCGTTCTTCGCCGCGCTCGCCGCCGAGCAGCTCGCTCGCGCGATTCGCGATCACCTCGTTGAGGTTCATGTTGGTCTGCGTGCCGGAGCCGGTCTGCCAGACGGCGAGCGGAAATTCATCCGGATGCTTGCCGTCGATGATCTCGTCGGCGGCCTGCATGATCGCCTTCGCCTTGCTTTCGTCGAGCACGCCGAGGCCGAGGTTGACTTCGGCGGCGGCGCGCTTGATGACGGCCAGCGCGGTAATCAGTTCGGGCGATTGCTTCTCGGTCGAAATGCGGAAATTCTGCAGCGAGCGCTGAGTCTGCGCGCCCCATAGACGAGCGTTCGGCACGGCGATCTCGCCGAACGTGTCACGCTCCATTCGTACATCGTCAGTCATGTTCCACTCCGCTTTTCAAAGTTCTGCGTTGACGGGCAATAGGGAGAATAGACCTGTTAGCGCATTCCGGTACAAACCGGCCTGCGGATCGAATATGTAAGTGCGGGGCATGCCGTTTTCGACGTCGGTCCACACGAGCGGCGAGAGCGGCGCGCCGATCGAACGCAGATAGGCGAGTTGGGCCTCGTCCGCGAGCGTGACGCGATAGCTTTCCTCGGGGCCCGTGGCGCGCTCGAAGATTCCCGCGACCTGTTCGGCGAGCGGCGGGCTGTGGATCACCAGCGCCAGTTCAGTGTTCAGATTGGCCGAACGCGGGTCGAGGTTCATCGAGCCGATCACCAGAATCTTGCGGTCGATCACATACGTTTTCGCATGCAGGCTGGCGCGCGAACGCGAGCCGGCAACGCCCGCGTTCGGCGTGTTCTGCCGTGGCTTGAATTCGTATAACTCGACGCCCTGTTTCAGCAGCGGTACACGAAACGGACTGTAGCCTGCCTGCACGGCAACCGCGTCGGTAGCGGCAAGCGAATTGGTCAGCACGGCGATGCGCACGCCACGATGCGTCAATTCGCCGGCCGTCTTGACGCCCGAATCGTGCGGCACGAAGTAGGGTGAAATGATCAGGAAGTCCTTCTGCGCGTCATGCATCAATTCGCCGAGTCGCTGCATCGGCGGACTCACGTAGTCCGGCGACGGATGCACGATCTTCTCCGGCAAGTCCGCTTTGAATTCGGCCGGCGCCCAGGTCAAGCCGAGCTGATCGTTGGCGATCTGCGAGGCGAGCGGCGTGGCGTTCAGCGGCTTTGCGTTGTACGGATCGGCGTTGGTGCGCCAGTGCTGACGGAGGTCGTCGCGCGTCTGGTCCAATTCCCTCGCGTCGAACTTCTGCTTGTTCAGCACGCGCAACGGATAGGCGATGCTGCTGTTCCAGTAGTCGTCGAAACTCGCGGAGACGTCGGCGGTGATCGGGCCGGCGGCCAGCACGTCGAGATCGCGGAACTGCAGCGTTTCGCTCGCGCTGAAATATTCGTCGCCGAGATTGCGGCCGCCCACGATCGCTATCTGGTTGTCCGCGATCATCGCCTTGTTATGCATGCGGCGCGTGAAATGGCCGATCTGCGTGAACACGTTCGTCGTGCGTTCGAAAAAGCCTCCCTGCGCGCTGCCGAACGGATTGAAGACGCGAATCTCGATGTTGTCGTGCGAGTTCAAGCCCGCCATGATGCGGTCGATGTCCTTGAAATTCAGGTCGTCGACCAGCATGCGCACCCGCACGCCGTGGTCGGCCGCATAGAGCGCGGCGCCGAGCAGCAGCTTGCCAGTGGTGTCCTCGTTGGCGATGTAGTACTGCATGTCGAGCGTTCTGGTCGCGGCGCGTGCAAGTGCAATGCGCATCTGCAAGGCATCGGTGCCGCTCGCAAGGATCCGGAAACCGGATTGACCTGGATGTGCTGCTTCGAGCGGCGTGAGCGCCGTATGCAGCGGCGTCGTTTCCGTGACGGGGAGTGCGTGGGTGACGTGGCGGTCGAACGCGGTGGCGGGCGGCTTGGTGGCGCAGGCAGTCAAAAATGCCGTTGCGCAGCACAGCAGGAAGAAATGTCTCGTTGTTCCCCAAGCGGACTTGCTCGCGCTGAACGCGCACTTGCGTTGCAGTGCGGCCCAGCTTTTTTGATCTTGATGCGACGGCACGCTTTTCCCCCAGTTTGCTGGCTTCTCATGGCGGCAGCGGATGAGCGACTCACGCTGTCGAGAAATGCATTCTAAGGGGAATCAGGCCGATGGGCTTTTGTTCTTGCGCGCGTCCAGATCGTGAAGCAATCGGGACGCGCGCCGCCTCTTACCCGCGTTCGGCGTTCAACACCTGGTTGCCATCCACATACGTCGAGCCTTTCGCGGGACGTCCTGCCCAGTACCCCGCCAGCAGCGAACCCGACAGGTTGTGCCACACCGAGAACAGCGCGCCGGGCAAGGCCGCGATCGGCGTGAAATAGAGCTTGCCGAGCGTCGCGGCGAGCCCCGAGTTTTGCATGCCGACTTCGATCGCAAGTGTGCGGCACACGGCTTCGTCGAAACCGAGCAGACGGCCGCCCCAATATCCGCCGAGCAGGCCGATGCCGTTATGCAGCACCACGCCCAGCATCACCACGAGGCCGACCGAAGCGATGCTCTTCTGCGTGCCGCCCACCACCGCGCCGATGATCAGCACGATCGCGACCATCGAGATCAGCGGCAAGATCGGTTCGATCTTGCGCACGACCTTGCCGAACAGATGATTGACGATCAGGCCCACCACGATCGGCAACGCGACGATCTGCAGGATGCTCATCAACATGCCGTGCACGTCGACGGCGATCGACGCGTCCACGTAAAGACGCGTGAGCAAGGGCGTCGCGAAGACGCCGACCAGCGTGGACAACGCGCTGATCGTCACCGACAACGCGACGTCGCCGCGCGCCAGATAGATCATCACGTTCGACGCCGTGCCGCTTGCCACGCTGCCCACCAGCACCATGCCGGCGGTGAGGTCCGGCGGCATGCGCAACGCCTTGGCGATTACCCAGGCGGCGAGCGGCATGACGAGATAGTGCAGCACGATGCCGGCGATCACCGGCGCGGGCCGCGTGAAGACACGCTGGAAATCCGCCAGGGAGAGCGTGACGCCCATCGCCAGCATGATGATCGTCAGCAGCGTGGTGACGTGCGGCGCGATGCCGGAAAACGAGGCGGGCGAGAAGTACGCGGCAATCGAAACGAGCACGGCCCAGAGCGGGAAAAGACGGGTGACGCGGGCAAGCATGACGGGTGGTCCTTGGTTATGTTTTATCGCGAGAAGCAGGGTCGGTCGAGCGGCGCGCCACCGGCGGTGGCGCGCTTGCGGGAGTCTGCCGCGTGAGCGCAGCAAGCCTTGATGGCGGGTGATGGGCCTTCGGGCGGCGCTGGCCTTTTTGAGGCGCGCGGGCGGGTTTTCGGCGTAGGGGCGCGGGTGCGCGTCCATAAGCCGGAACACGGCATTTTACCGTTCGCGGCGAATTCCTCGTGCGTCTATGGTTGCGCGTGCAACCAGGCGTGTATCGTCCTGCCGGGGTCGGGCGGCCGTGTGCCGAGCGTGGCCGCACCGCGCTGCAGGTTCGGCTTCACGCGGATTTGGCTGACGACGAGCCGCGCGTTGCCGGATCGCGCCGCTGGCGCAGCTTCGCGCGTGACTGCTGCGCGACCCACCGGGCGCGGCCAGCACGCGCCTTTAACCCGGCGTCAAACGGGTGTGACCGGCGACCCACCAGACGCGGCCGGCACGCGCCGCAGGCTCAGTTTGTGGAAGCGCAGCGTCATCAGCAGCGCGACGCTGGCGAGGCCGGCCGCCAGTCCCCACCACAACCCGCGCGCGCCGAGGCCGAAGTGAAACGCCAGCGTGTAGCCGGTCGGAAAACCGATCACCCAGTAGCCGAACGCGGCGGCGATCATCGGTACACGTGTGTCTTTCAGGCCACGCAGACAGCCGGAGCCGACCGTCTGCATGCCGTCCACGATCTGGAAAATTGCCGCCACGCCAAGCAGCGAACTTGCGAGCGTGACCGTGGCCGCGTTGGCCGGGTCGTCAAGATGCAGATAGAGGCCGACGATCCAGTGCGGCGCGGCGATCAGCACGAGGCCCGACAGCGTCATGAAAGCGACGCCGAGCACAAGCGCGACAAAGCCGGCGTGGCGCGCGGCGAGCGGCTGGCCGGCGCCGGACCAGAAGCCGACGCGCACGTTGGCCGCCTGGCCGATCGCGAGCGGCACCATGAAGGCCACCGAGGCGACGTTCAGCGCGATCTGATGCGCGGCCAGTTGCGACTCGCCGAGCAGGCCGACCATCAGGCCGGTGGCGAGAAAAAGCGTCGACTCGACGCCGTAGGTGATTGCGACCGGCCAGCCGATGCCGAACAGTTCGCCCATCAGCGGCACATTCGGCCGGGTCGCGACGACGAAATGGCGATAACGCGGCCGCAGATGCAACAGCGCCATCAACACGAGCGCGCTCAGCCAGACGGTGATCGAGGTCGCGGCCGCCGAGCCGAGAAAGCCGAGCCGCGGCAGTCCATACGCGCCGTGGATCAGGCCGTAGTTGAGAAAACCGTTCACGCCGACGCTCACCAGCGACACCCACAAGAGCCGCTTGGCCGCGCCGATTGCCGGCAGGAACGAGCGCATCAGGCCGACCCCGATCAGGCTGCCGAGCGCGCCCCAGCGCAGCACCGCAGCATATTCGCCGACGTTGTGCGCGAGCAGCGCGGGTTCGCCGAAAGCGAGCAGGATCGGCGTGGCGAAGGAGAGCAGGAAGAACGCCGGCACCGACAGCAGCACGGACAGCACGAAGCCGGTCCAGTAGATGTGCGGCACGCGGCCTTCGTCCTGAGCGCCGCGCGCGTGCGAGACGCTCACGCTGACCGAGGTCAGAACGCCTTGCAGCAGCGTGACCACCACGAAAAACAGGTTCGCGCCGAGGCCGCCGGCGGCGAGCGCGTCGGGGCCGAGCGAGCCGAGCAGGATCGTGTCGGTGACGCCCATCGCCATTTGCGAGAGTTGCGCGATGGCGAGCGGCGCCGCGAGCAGCGCGGTGTCGGCCGCGTGGCGGGTCAGGGTCGGCGGCCGGGCGGCCAGCCGGGTGATGCCGGATTGAGTCATGGAGCGCCTGGCGGCGGAAGTGGCGACAGCGCGGCGGCGGGCGCGACGAGCGCGCAGGCACGGGCGAGGGCAGCGGCCTGGTGAGCCTGGGCGAATGCTCGAGGCAGCCGCCAGCCGGTTGTGTCAGCCGATTTCTTGTTTGTCGAAACCGACAGCTTATTGCCTGGACGCGGCGATGTCGACGGAAGAAGCACGATTTTGGTGCGCACCTTCCTCTGGGTTTCCGGACCGCGCGCGACAGGGCGCGGCGTCAGGCCTCATGAACCGCGATCCGCGTGTCGCCGAGCAGCACGACCTGACCCGCGCGGATTTTGCAGGTTTTACGCGTTTCGACCCGGCCGTCGACAGTGACCGCACCGTCGGCCACCATCATTTTCGCCGAGCCGCCGCTGTCCGCCAGGCCGGTTATCTTCAGGAGATTGTGCAGTTCGACGTAGTCGCCGGTAAGCGTGAAATCGAGGTTGGGCATGGCGTTTGCGCCTTCAGGCAAAGGGTTCGCATCATAAGCCAGAAGCTTGCCCTGGATGAAGTTCGCGGTGTGCGCCGCCGTCGTGTGAGCATCTGCAAGCAGATGTTATACGTTTGTCAGAAAGTGAAACGTTCCGTAACGACGGTCGTAAAACACGAAGTTCACTCGTAAAGTGCAAGTCAGTAGGGAAAGCCTGCTGGATTTTTATCTGGCAGCGAGCAGACCGGGCGAGGCACGCAGGGCACGCTCACGCAGCGGCTCAAATTCGCAACGCCGGACAGGTCGCCCGCGTTCACAACAACTTAGAGAGGATTAGCCATGACCCAGATTCGTACGCTTCTGATCGGTACCGCCCTTACGGCTTTCGCTTCGACGGCCGCGCTCGCGCAGACCGCGCAGCCTGCAGCGGGTACGGACGGCCAGCCGCAGGTCCAGATGCAAGGCGCCGACGTTGCGCCCGCCGCGCAGGGCGCGCAGCCCGTGACACCCGCCCCGACGCGTCTGACTGCATCGGGCTCGACCGACCCGCTGGTGCAGAAGCGCGACGCCAATGCGAAGGCTAACGCCGAATATCGCGCGTCGAAGAAGGCATCGAAGGCCGAACTGAAGGATCAGCAGAAGGCCGCCAAGTCGCAGTACAAGGAACAGGTGCGCGACGCCAAGATCAACCAGAAGGCGGATAAGCAGGCCGCCAACAACGAAATGAAGATGAACATGCAAGGCCAGGCGGGCGACCAGTCGGACGGCGCCGACGTCAAGCACTAAGGCTGGGTTTTGACGAAGTGGCGCGGCGGCGTGGCTTGCCGCCGTGGCCGCCTCAACGGGCTTCCAGGCCCGCTCATCTCGTTTCACGGAGGTATCGCATGAGCATCACCCAGTCTACGAAGAGCAGGATCGTCGCCGCATTGATCGCGGGATGTCTGTCGTCGATTGCCTTCGCGCAGGCCAGCGATCCCGCCGCCGCGCCGGTCACCCATGCCGACAAGAAGGCGGCCAAGGAACAGTCGAAGGCGGACAAGAAAGCGTCCGTCGCGCAAGCCAAGGCCGACAAGAAGAAAACCGATGCGCAGGCCGACGCCGACAAGGCCAACGCCGATGCGAATGTGAAGGACGCGAAGAAACAATAGCAGGCGTCCTTCCCGTGTGGCGCGCGCGTCGCCGCGCGTCCGACAGTCCGGGCGTGCTGGCGCTGCTGGATGCGCGAACCGTTCACGGTGACGCTTTAGACGAATGGCCGGTGCGTTTCCATGCCACGGCCATTTTTACGCGCGATTGACTCGGTGGGCATGCGCCGGAGTGAGGTAAAGGCCGCCAGTTGCGTGGCCGAAAAAAGGGTCGCTTGTCTGTGCGGGTTGTATGGATATACAGTATGCGTCGCCGCTCTGAATCCATCCAACGCCCAAAAATCGATCGTGCTCTCCGTCGCCGAATCTCCGCCGTCCTCGTCCTCGCCTTCGTCCTTGTCGTCATCCGACAGCGCCGGCTGGCTGGCGAAACTCAATGACGCGCAGCGCGAAGCCGTCGATTACGGCGCCCACACGCCCGCCGCGCCGCCCGGCGCTTTGCTGGTGATCGCGGGCGCCGGTTCCGGCAAGACCAACACGCTCGCACACCGCGTCGCCAATCTGGTGGTGAACGGCGCCGATCCGCGCCGCATCCTGCTGCTGACCTTTTCGCGCCGCGCGGCGCTCGAAATGACCCGCCGCGTCACGCGCATCGCTGGCGCGGCGCTTGGCTCGCGAGCCGCGCTCGCGCAAGGGCTGACGTGGTCGGGCACTTTCCATAGCGTCGGCGCGCGGCTGTTGCGCGAGTACGCCGATCTGATCGGCCTCGCGCCGGCCTTCACGATCAACGACCGGGAGGATTCCGCCGACCTGATGAATCTGGTGCGCCACGAACTCGGCTTGTCGGCGAAAGAGCGGCGCTTCCCGGCCAAGAGCACGTGTTTCGCCATTTACTCGCGCGTCGTGAACACCGGCGCGTCGCTTGGCCAGGTGCTCGACAAGGCGTTCCCCTGGTGCCGTGAATGGGAGGCCGATCTGCGCATGCTGTTCGCGTCTTACGTCGAAGCCAAACAGAAACAGAGCGTGCTCGACTACGACGACCTGTTGCTTTACTGGTCGCACATGGCCGCTGAACCGGCCATCGCCGCCGACCTGTCGGCGCGCTTCGACCATGTGCTGGTCGACGAGTACCAGGATACCAACCGTCTGCAGGCGTCGATCCTGCTCGCATTGAAGCCGGACGGCCGCGGCCTGACCGTGGTCGGCGACGACGCCCAGTCCATCTATTCGTTTCGCGGCGCGACCGTGCGCAACATTCTCGATTTTCCCGCGCACTTCGATCCACCGGCCAAACAGGTCACGCTCGAGCGCAACTACCGGTCGACCGAGCCGATTCTGGCGGCGTCGAACGCAGTGATCGAACTGGCCAGCGAGCGCTACACGAAGAATCTGTGGACCGACAAGGCGTCGGCGCAGCGCCCGCGCCTCGTCACCGTTGCCGACGAGGCCGACCAGGCGCGCTATATCGTCGAACAGGTGCTCGAGGCGCGCGAGCAGGGCATGAAGCTCAAGTCGCAGGCGGTGCTGTTTCGTGCCGCGCATCACAGCGCCGCGCTGGAGATCGAACTGACCCGGCGCAACATTCCGTTCGTGAAGTTCGGCGGGTTGAAGTTTCTCGACTCGGTGCACGTGAAAGACGTGCTCGCGGTGCTGCGCTGGGCGGAAAATCCGCGCGACCGCGTGGCCGGCTTTCGCGTCGTGCAGTTGCTGCCGGGCGTGGGGCCGGCCACCGCCGCGAAGGTGCTCGACGAGATCGTCGCGCGCGCGGGCAGCGGCAATCCCGCCGACACCGCCGGCAGCGCGTTGGCCGCCTTCGCCGCGCCGGCGCGCGCGCAGGAAGACTGGCATCCGTTCGTCAAGCTCATGTCGAGCGTGTACGGGCGTGAGACACCGTGGCCCGCCGAGTTCGAAATGGTGCGGCGCTGGTACGAGCCGCATCTCGAGCGCAATCACGAAGACGCGGCGATCCGTCACGCGGACGTGTTGCAGATGGAGAGCATCGCGGGCACATATCCATCGCGTGAACGCTTTCTGACCGAACTGACGCTCGATCCGCCCGACGCCACCAGCGACGAATCGGGCGTGCCGCTGATCGACGTGGACTACCTGATCCTCTCCACGATCCATTCGGCGAAGGGGCAGGAGTGGCGCAATGTGTTCGTGCTGAATGGCGTGGACGGCTGCATTCCGTCCGATCTCGGCACAGGCAGCGAAGAGGAAATCGACGAGGAGCGGCGCCTCCTCTATGTGGCGATGACGCGCGCGAAGGAGGATCTGCATATCGTCGTGCCGCAGCGCTTTTACGTGCACAACCAGACGCATATGGGCGATCGACACGTATGGGCGTCGCGCACGCGCTTCATTCCCGCGCATCTGATGCCGTTGTTCGACGCCTATGCATGGCCGCGCGTGCCGGTTCCTGGCGCGCCCACGGCGGCGGGGCTGGCCGCGGCGGCGCAGGCGAAGATCGAGATCGGGGCGAAACTCAGGAAGATGTGG
Organism: Paraburkholderia sp. FT54; assembly: GCF_031585635.1. Taxonomy (NCBI): domain Bacteria; kingdom Pseudomonadati; phylum Pseudomonadota; class Betaproteobacteria; order Burkholderiales; family Burkholderiaceae; genus Paraburkholderia; species Paraburkholderia sp. FT54. The sequence continues at coordinate 1,081,487 of NZ_CP134195.1, forward strand.
GATTGAGAGCGCGGGCGGGCGGCGCGCTTGTGCGCGTGGCGCGCCCGCCTACGTCGGCGCGACTAGCGCGACTAGCGTGGCTGCTGTTGCTGTGGCGCCGGACGCGGCGGCACGAAGAAATTGCGCAGCCAGGCCGCCATGCGCGAAAACACGTCGTATGGCTCTTCCACGAAAATTTCCGGCTTGAGCAGGCGCAGGAACTCCATGATCTGCTGAGCTTCCTGCTTCTGGAACGAGCCGTGCGAAATGCCCAGCCGCAGCAGCCCGCGCAGTTCGCCGAGCTTTTCGCGCGCGGTGCTGCCCACGCTCGTTTCGCACGCCACCTTGGCCTCGTAGACGCGCTGGCGCAGCGATTCCACCAGCCGCCACGCCGGCGTCTGCATGACTTCCTCGAGCGCCTGAATGTCCTGCGCCGCGCTCTTGATCTGCGCCGCGAGCGGGTCGATCAACACGGCGTCGCCTTCCGCTTCCTTGACGATCGCCGCCGCCCAGTCGCGGCATTGCTTGGCGAGTTCTTCCGGCGTCCATTCCGAGCGGGCCGCAAAGCCGAAGCCGAACTCGCCTGCCTGCCGCATCAGAATCGCCACGACATCCGGAAACTCTTTGTCGAGCGTGCGTTTGGCCCATGCGTACTGGCCGCCCTGCAACATCCGCTGAACCGCGTGCTCGGTCAGCGGCACCATATTGTCGAGCAGCTTGGCGCGCAAAAAATCCTCAAACGACGGCGTCGCGAACTGCGGATCGAGCTTTAGCGATACCCGCAGAAAAGCGTCGAAATCCTTGCGCAACGTCGCCATGGTCTCGTCTTTGAGCGTGAGGGTGATTTGACCCATGTGTTATCCCGTTTGGTCCTGCCGCGCGGCCTCGCCACGCCGCCCGGCCGCGCGGGCCTCGGGAGATGCGGCGCTCGATGCCGGCGCGCTTGATTCCTGCCTGTTGCCGCGTGATCAGCGGGACGTATCCCGACGAGCGGACCTCGACTGCATAACGGCGGATTGACGGGAAACTTAAGGGACTACGGGGCGGGGGCGCCCGTTTTAGAGAGAAGCGTCGCCGTGCCTGCGCGCGGCTGGCGCGAGCCGGACGACGCCGATGCCGCCTTGAAAGCGGCGTGCGCCTATTTGAGCACGACGCATTGCCAGACAAAAAACACCGTCAGGCCGACGGCGATGGTCAGGAGCGGCCGCCGCGTCAACGCGCTGACAAGCACCGCGGCCAGCGCGCCGACCAGTTGCGGATTGCGCCAGGTCAGTTCGGCGCCGCTGCCGTGCGGTGAAACCGCCATCGGCACGATGATCGCCGTCAGCACGGTAACCGGCACGAAACCTAGAGCGGTGCGCACGAGCGGCGGAAACACCAGCCGGTCGCCGAGCACGAAGACAGCGGCGCGGATCACCCACGTGATGGCCGCCATGCCGAGAATCAGGACGACGTAGTTCATCGCGATGCCCCTGCGGTTTTGCCCGAGCCGCGCAGGTTGGGCCGCGACGTCGACAGCAGGACGCCGATCGCCACGCCCGCGAAGACCGCGCCGAGCAAGCCAAGCTTGTATGGCCACGCCTGCCAGAAAAAGGCCAGCGTGCCGGCGGTGACGGCGGCCGCGATATAGCGCAACGCGACGAGTTGCGGCACGACGATCGCGATGAAGGTGGCGACCATGGCGAAATCGAGGCCGAGCGATTGCAGGCCCGGAAAGGCCGCGCCGAACAGCAGGCCGGCGACGGTCCAGAGCTGCCAGTTCAGGTACATGGCGAGGCCGGCGCCGAAGAAGTAATGCGGGCCTACCGTGCCGGGTTCCCGATGCCGGTAATGCTCCCACGCGACGGCGAAGACTTCGTCCGTGAGCAGCGCGCCGAGCGCCCAGCGCCAGCGTGCCGGCAGATGCGCGACGTGCGGCGCGAGGGTGGCGCTGTACAGCACGTGACGCAAATTGACGACGAGCGTGGTCGCCCAGATCACGGCGAAACTCGCGTGTCCGGCGATCAGCCCGAGGGCGATGAACTGCGCGGAGCCGGCGAACACGACGAGCGACATCAACTGGCCGTGCCATAGGTGCAGCGGCCCGGATGCGACGAGTGTGCCGAATATGACGCCGAAAGGCGCCGCGCCTACCATCATCGGAATGATGTCGCGCGCGCCGGCGGTGAACTCTTTGAAATGGCCTGGGCTCGTGGGCTGGCCTGCAGTGGAATGGGTCAATCTAGCCTCCTTGATTGGGGAAGCATAGCGGGGGCGGCTGGGCGGGGCTTGTACGTTCTTGCGGAGGAGGTGAACTGATGCGGCGGCGTGCGCCTAGGTCGTGATGGCGTGCGCGCCAGGCCGTGGTCGCCTCACACGCCCTGCCAGCGTCCGGGCGGCACACCGAACATGCGCCGGAAGTGTCGCGTGAAATGGCTCTGGTCGGTGAAGCCGCTGGCGGCGGCGACATTCGTGACGGAAACGCCGGCGCGCAGCGGCGCGAGCGCCCGCTGCAAGCGCACCTGGTTGCGCCATGCGTGGGGCGGCAGGCCGGTCGTTTGGGTGAAAAGACGCGCCGCGTGGAACGGCGAGAGTCCCGCCGCCTGGGCCACTTCAGCAAGAGTGACGGGTTCGATAAGGTCGCCTGTCAGACGTTCCTGCATGAGCGCGACGCGAGCGTCGTCGGTGGCGAGGCGCGAAGGTGCTGGCTGTGTCTGCGAATGGCGCACCAGCAGCGTGGACAAGGCGTCGAGCATGGCGGCCTCGGCGGCGAGCGCGTCGTCGCCCGCTTCGAGCAGACGATGCGCGCGCGCCAGACGCACGGCCAGATCCGGGTCGCGGATCACGCCGGGTGCGAACCACGGCAAAGCCCGCGGCTTGCCGCTGACCTCATTGGCAAGGTCGTGGATGAAATCCACCGGCGCATAGATCACGCGATACCGCCAGCCCGCCTCGACCGCCTTCGAGCCGGTATGCAGCTCGCCCGGATTGATGATCGGCACGCTGCCGGCTTCGGCGATGTAGTCGGAACCGAGATAGCGATACCCCTCGGCACCCGCCACGATCACCGGAATCGTGTACGCGTCGTGCCAATGCGGCGTGAACTCGTGATCGTGATATTCGGCGGTGAGCAGATCCGCGCCGGGCAGAAGCGGCGTGCGCCAGTAGCGGGCGGAATCCTGGAAACGAGGGGCGGCGGTCATGGTGAAGGTCCGGCTGGACCGGTCAGTGTAGCGCGTCGCGACCGGTGTCGCTTCATCGGATGATGCGTTCGCCGTGTGCGTTTCGCCGTGGGCGGGGTGCTTACTTGAGTGGAATCGTGGTGCCCGGCGGCATCGGCACGGCGCTCACGCTGTTTTTCGCGCTGCCGCTGACCACCCGGTCGCTGTAGGTGAGATACACCAGCGAGTTGCGCTTCGCGTCGACCACCCGCACCACATGCAGCGACTTGAAGATGAGTGACATGCTCACCGAGAACACGTCGGCCTGTTGCTTCACCGGACCAGTGAAATGAATCGCGCCGACTTGACGACAGGCGATCGACGCCTCGGTGGGATCTTCCGCGATGCCGAGCGTACCTTTGACGCCGCCGGTACGTGCCCGCGACACGTAGCAGGTCACGCCCTGAACCACTGGATCGTCATAGGCCTCGACGACCACACGGTCGGAGCCTGTGACGTGGAAATTGGTATTGACGCTGCCAACTTCTTCGCTGTGTGCCAAAGGCAGCAGGAGGGCGGTGGCCGCCGCAAGCGCGATGCGCAACAAAATGGGTTTCATGGGATGGGTTTGCCGGAAGTTGAGCGCCTGGGTTGGGCGCAGGAGACGCGCCGGGGAACCGCCATCGTATAACGGCCAGCATGTCAAAGGGCTCATACGGATGCCACGCTTGAGCCGCATCGGCTCCGTGCGGGCTAGCGGCGCGAACCTCGCCGCGGATGTTGTGACGTCGGGAGACGCGCGGCGCGCAAAAAGAAAAAGGCCCGCACGGATGCGGGCCTTTCAGATTTTTTGGCTCCTCGACCTGGGCTCGAACCAGGGACCTACGGATTAACAGTCCGGCGCTCTACCGACTGAGCTATCGAGGAACAGCAGTACAACTTGATTGACTACAGCTTGATCTACATAAAAAAGCCCGTCTTGGTTAACGGGCTTTTGCAATTCTTGGCTCCTCGACCTGGGCTCGAACCAGGGACCTACGGATTAACAGTCCGGCGCTCTACCGACTGAGCTATCGAGGAACAGAACAACAACAGCAGAGAAACGAAATTGTAGGAGCAGCTTAAGCGCCTGTCAATACCCTGCGTTCATCTCGATTTCATTCGAATTTGGTTGCGCACGCGACAGGCAGCGAGGCTCAGCGTACGAGCAACTCGAGCTTTTCCTTCACGTCCTTGAACTCGTCGGCTTCCGGCAGCGGCGCCTTGGTCTTGGTGATGCTCGGCCAGTTCTTCGCGAGGTCGGCATTCAGCTCGATGAAGTTCTGTTGGTCGCCCGGCACGTCTTCTTCGGCATAAATGGCATTCACCGGGCATTCGGCGACGCACACGGCGCAGTCGATGCATTCATCGGGGTCGATCGCGAGGAAGTTGGGACCTTCGCGAAAGCAGTCCACCGGGCACACATCGACACAGTCGGTATAGCGGCACTTGATGCAGCTTTCGGTCACAACGTGAGTCATTCAGGCAGCTCCTGCATGCGGTATCTGGGGAGGCGCAAACGCCAAAAGCGCTATTGTATCGTAACGTCAAGAGGCGCATGCAGCATCGCAGCACGCCGTTTATACGTTTTCGTGATTAGTTTATGGCGTGCCCCTGGGGCGCGCGGCGCGGGGTGTGGCGGCGCGCTGAATGCCGGCGCATTCGGGTAACATGCGTCAGGTCGGCACGCACGGGGTGTGCCGCACGCGCATGGGTGAGTCGGGCCTTTCGTGTCAGGCCTTCCGTTCCTCCGCAGTCCAGTTCGCACCATCATGATTATTACTTCGCTGCTCGACACCGATCTGTACAAGTTCACGATGATGCAAGTGGTGTTGCATCACTTTCCCGCGGCGAACGTGGAATATCGCTTCCGCTGCCGTACGCCGAATGTCGATCTCGTGCCGTATATCGGCGAGATTCGCGACGAAGTGCGCAAGCTCTGCCAACTGCGCTTCACCGACGACGAACTCGACTACCTGCGGCGCATGCGCTTCATCAAGGGCGACTTCATCGAGTTTCTCGCGCTGTTCCATCTGAACGAGAAATACATTTCGATCGAACCGTCGCCCAAGGGCAATGGCGAAATCGAGATCGAGATCAAGGGACCGTGGCTGCATACGATCCTGTTCGAGATTCCGATGCTCGCGATCGTCAACGAAGTCTACTTCCGCAACACCCAGCAAAAGCCGGACTACAGCGAAGGGCGCGGCCGCCTCGTCGACAAGATCAAGCTGCTCGGCGCGCGTCCGGAATTCGCCGACTGCAAGATCGCCGACTACGGCACACGCCGGCGCTTCTCGAAGCAATGGCACGAGGAAGTGATTCTCAAGCTCAAGGAAGGCCTCGGCGAGCAGTTCGCCGGCACCAGCAACGTCTTCTACGCCATGAAGCACAGCCTCACGCCGCTCGGCACGATGGCGCATGAATACCTGCAGGCGTGCCAGGCGCTCGGGCCGCGCTTGCGCGATTCGCAGATCTTCGGCTTCGAAATGTGGGCCAAGGAATACCGCGGCGACCTGGGTATCGCGCTCTCCGACGTGTACGGCATGGAGGCGTTCCTGCGCGATTTCGACATGTACTTCTGCAAGCTGTTCGACGGCGCGCGCCACGATTCCGGTGATCCGTTCGACTGGGGCGAACGCCTGCTCAAGCACTACGAAGCGAACCGGTGCGACCCGCGTACCAAGATCCTGGTCTTCTCTGATGCGCTCGACATTCCCAAAGTGCTGCAACTCTACGAGCGCTTCCGTGGCCGCTGCAAGCTGGCGTTCGGCGTGGGCACGAACCTGACCAACGACCTCGGCTACAACCCGCTGCAGATCGTCATCAAGATGGTTCGCTGCAACGGTCAACCGGTGGCGAAGCTGTCGGACTCGCCGGGCAAGAACATGTGCGAAGACAAGGCTTACCTCGCTTATCTGCGCCAGGTGTTCGGCATCGCGCAGCCCGAGGAAGAGGCGGCGAAGTAACGTGGCTCGTAGCCGGATATAGCGTAAGCCGCTTGCGCCCCCGGGTGTGCGACAGGCGGCAATAGCCCGTTCGGCCAGGGTGTTTGCGCGCAGGGCGGCCGGTATAATCCTCGCCATATCGAACGGCTGTCGACACGAGGATTTCGCACATGGACACATCGCTTGCCCGCCGCAACATCCTGGCGCGCATCCGCGCGGCGCAAGGGCGTGAGCCGGAGCCGTCCGCCGCCGAGCGCGAGGCCGCCGCGGACTATCTCGCGCGCCATCCGGCGGGCCCGCGTCCGGAGATGCCGGCCGACCTCGTCGCGCGCTTCATCGAGGAAGCACAGAAACTGGCCACCACGGTCGACTCGGTTCAGGCAATGAACGACGTGCCGGCTGCGGCGCATCGCTACCTCACGCAACATGCGTTGCCGCTGCAAGCCATCGCCTGGCAAACGCTGCAAGATCTGCATTGGGCCGAAGCCGGCCTCGCCGTCGAATTTCGCAAGCCGCAAGACGGCGACGTGGTCGGTCTCACCGGCTGCTTCTGTGCGACCGCCGAGACGGGCACGCTCGTGTTGCTGTCGGGGCCGGAAACTTATGCGTCGGCTGGTCTGCTGCCTGAAACGCATATTGCCGTCGTGCCGGCTTCGCGCATCGTCTCGGGTCATGAAGAGGCGTTCGGCCTGATCCGCAAGGAACGCGGCGAACTTCCGCGTGCGGTCAATTTCGTCTCCGGGCCTTCGCGCACCGGTGATATCGAACAGACCATCGTGCTCGGCGCGCATGGGCCTTACCGGGTGCATGTGATCGTCGTGCAGAGCGCCTGAGCGGCCAGCGCGGCTGTGTTTCAGGACGCATACTCTGGCGCGCGGCTGCAAGCAATAACAAGGACTTCAAACCTATGAAAGGACGTGCCGGCTGGACGGGCATGGCGCTCGCGGCTGCATTGACGCTGGCCGGCTGGTCGCGGCTGGCGTCGGCCGCCACGCTCGACGGTGCGACTTTGTCGGCGTTGTGGGGGCTGCCGTTCGCGGGCGTGCTGCTGTCTATCGCGGTATTTCCGTTGATCGCGCCGGCGTTCTGGCATCACCATTTCGGCAAGATCGCGGCGGCGTGGGCGCTCGTGTTTCTCGTGCCGTTCGCGCTCAGCTACGGCACGGGCGTCGCATTCGGCGCGCTCGTGCATGCGTTGCTCGATGAATACATCCCGTTCATCGTCTTGCTGACGGCGCTGTACACCGTGGCGGGCGGCATCTGCGTACGCGGCAATCTGCACGGCACGCCGCGCCTGAACACGGCGATTCTCGCGCTCGGCACCTTGCTCGCGAGCATCATGGGCACGACCGGCGCGGCCATGCTGCTGATTCGCCCATTGCTGCGCGCCAACGACAATCGCAAGCATGTTGTTCACGTGGTCGTGTTTTTTATCTTTCTGGTGGCGAATGCGGGCGGTTCGCTGTCGCCGCTGGGCGACCCGCCGCTCTTTCTCGGCTTTCTGCAGGGCGTGAGTTTCTTCTGGACCACCACGCATCTCGCGCTGCCGATGCTGTTCGTCTGCGGCGTGCTGCTGGTCGGTTTTTATGCGCTGGACTCGTACTACTTTCATCGGCGCGAGGAAGAGCGCTCGCGCTTTCTCGATCCGACGCCCGACACGCCGCTGCTCGGCATCGACGGCAAGATCAATTTCGTGTTGCTCGCCGCCGTGATCGTGCTCGTGCTGATGAGCGGGCTGTGGAAACCGGGCGTGGCATTCGACGTGTTCGGCACGCACGTCGCTTTACAAAATGCCGTGCGCGATGCCGCGCTGATCGGCGTGACGTTGCTCTCGTTGGCGCTCACGCCGCGCGCGGCTCGCGCGGGCAACGACTTCAACTGGGCGCCGATCGAAGAAGTGGCCAAACTGTTCGCCGGCATTTTCGTGACGATCGCGCCGGTCATCACGATCCTGCGTGCCGGCGAGGCGGGTGCGTTCGCGGGCATCGTCCATCTGGTCAACGACGCGTCGGGCCAGCCGCACGACCTGATGTACTTCTGGGCGACCGGGCTGCTATCTTCGTTTCTGGACAACGCGCCGACCTACCTCGTGTTCTTCAACCTGGCCGGCGGCGACGCGCGCACGCTCATGACCGCCGGCGCCACCACGCTCGCGGCGATCTCGGCCGGCGCGGTGTTCATGGGCGCGAACACGTATATCGGCAATGCGCCGAACTTCATGGTGAAGGCAATCGCGGAATCGCGCGGCGTGCGCATGCCGGGTTTTTTTGCGTATATGGGCTGGTCCGCTGCGGTGTTGTTGCCGCTTTTCCTCATCACCGGCTGGCTCTTTTTTTGACGCCGAGGCAATCGAACTCGGTGCGCTATTCGGAGAATTGCAATGCAGAAAATCCTCGTCGCCCGTCCTATCTTTCCCGATGTGATCGAACGGCTCAAGCAGTATTTCGACGTCGACTGGAATCAGGGCGACGTGTTGCCCGCTGACGAACTGACGCGCCGCCTCGCGGACAAGGACGGCGCGCTGACCGCGGGCGACCCGGTCGGCGCGGCCGAACTCGCGGCGGCACCGCGTCTGCGCGTGGTGGCGAACATGGCGGTGGGTTACAACAATTTCGACATGGCTGCTTTCAACGCGGCCAACGTGCTCGGCACCAATACTCCGGACGTGCTGAACGAATCGACCGCGGACTTCGGCTGGGCGCTGATGATGGCGGCGGCGCGCCGCATCACCGAGTCGGAGCACTGGCTGCGCGCGGGCAAATGGCAGAAGTGGGCGTATGACGCGTTTCTCGGCAGCGATCTGCACGGCTCGACGCTCGGCGTGATCGGCATGGGCCGGATCGGCCAGGCGCTGGCACGTCGCGCGAAGGGCTTCAACATGCAGGTGATTTATCACAATCGGTCGCGCGTGGCGCCGGAGATCGAGGCCGAGTTGAATGCCGAGTACGTGTCGAAGCCGGACCTGTTGCGGCGTGCCGATCACGTCGTGCTCGTTTTGCCGTACACGAAGGAGAACCATCACACAATCGGCGCGGCCGAACTCGCGCTGATGAAGCCGACCGCGACGCTCACCAATATCGCGCGCGGCGGCATCGTCGACGACGCGGCGCTGGTCGAGGCGTTGCGCTCGAAGCAGATCGCAGCGGCCGGCCTCGATGTGTTCGAAGGCGAGCCGAATCTGAATCAGGATCTGCTCAGCGTACCCAATGTCGTGCTGACGCCGCACATTGCCAGCGCGACCGAAGCCACGCGCCGCGCCATGGCGAACCTCGCCGCGGACAATCTGATCGCGGGCCTGGGTGAAGGCCCGCGCGCGGGCCGGCCGCCGAATCCGATCAATCCCGATGTGATCGGCAAGGCGCGTTCATGACCATGATTCTGGTGGCGGCCGTCGCAGTGCTGGCGGTCACTTTGGTCATCGCGCTGGCCTTGCTGATGCGCGGCCATAGCCGCGCCGAGGACAGCGAGCAGTTCGACTTGCTCAACGAACGCATGGATGCCGCGGCCGACACGCAAGCGCATGCTTACGAGCGGCTTGAGCGGCAACTGCGCAACGACATCACTGAGACGGCGCGCGTGTCGCGTACCGAACAGAGCGGTGGCTTTGCGCATTTCCAGCAAACGCTGGCCGCGCAGTTCAGCAGCATGACGACGGTGCAGGGCGGCAAGATCGACGGTTTCGCGCAACAACTCGACGCCGTGCGCCACAGCCTGCAGACGCAAGCCCAGCAGGCGCGCGACGAGCAGGGTCGCTCGCTGAAACAGTTCGGCGATACGCTGAGCTTGCAACTGGGGCAACTCACCGAGGCGAACGACCGCCGCTTCGCCGAAGTGCGAGCGACCATCGAACAGCGGCTGAAGGACATCGAGGCGAACAACTCGCTCAAGCTCGAGGAAATGCGCCGCACCGTCGACGAAAAACTGCATGCCACGCTCGAACAGCGTCTGGGTGAATCGTTCAAGCTGGTGTCCGACCGGCTCGAACAGGTGCACCGCGGACTGGGTGAAATGCAGACGCTGGCGGCCGGCGTCGGCGATCTGAAGAAGGTGCTCACCAACGTGAAGACGCGCGGCACATGGGGCGAAGTGCAGCTCGAAGCGTTGCTCGAGCAACTGCTCACCGCCGACCAGTACGCGAAGAACATCGCGACGGTGCCGAGAAGCGCGGAGCGCGTCGAGTTTGCGATCAAGCTGCCGGGACGAGCGGAGCAGGGCGGTGTGGCTACGCCTGTCTGGCTTCCGATCGACGCCAAGTTTCCGCGCGAGGACTACGAGCGTCTGATCGAAGCACAGGAGCGCGCTGATCCGGTAGCGGTCGAAGAAGCATCACGCGCGCTCGAAGCGCGGATTCGCGCGGAGGCACGCACGATCGCGGAGAAGTACGTGTCGCCGCCGCACACCACCGACTTCGCACTGCTGTTCCTGCCGACCGAAGGCCTGTACGCCGAAGTATTGCGGCGGCCGGGCCTGACGGACCTGCTGCAACGCGACTATCGCGTGACGATTGCGGGGCCGACTACGCTGACCGCCTTGCTCAATAGTTTGCAGATGGGTTTCCGCACGCTCGCCATCGAAAAGCGCTCGAGCGAGGTGTGGCAGGTGCTCGGCGCGGTGAAAACGGAGTTCGGCAAATTCGGCGATGTGCTGGCCAGGACAAAGGCGCAACTGGAAACCGTCACGCGTTCCATCGAAGCGGCGGAAACACGCACGCGTGTCATGAGCCGCAGATTGCGCGATGTCGAGGCATTGCCGGGCGAGGAGGCGAGCGGGTTGCTCGGCGATGCGCTGTCTGGTGTGGATACTGACGAGCAGTGAGGATGGGCAACGGTTTGGTAGCAGCGCCGACTCAGGCGCTTGCCGCCGCCAGCTGTTCAAGCGCCTCGCCCGTCAGGCGCACCACGCGCCAGTCCGGCATAACGGTCGCGCCCATCTTTTCATAAAAGCTGATGGCCTGCTGGTTCCAATCCAGCACGGTCCATTCGAACCGCCCGCATTGCCGTTCCACCGCCAGCGCGGCAAGCCGCTGCAATAGCGCGGTGCCGAGTCCGCTGCCGCGTTGCGAGGGTTGCACATAGACGTCTTCGAGATACAGTCCGCGCTTGCCGACGAAACTCGAGTAATTGTGGAAGAACAGCGCATAGCCGACGATGCGTCCTTCGTTCTCCGCTACCAGTGCCTCGATCGAAGGCCGTGCGCCGAACAGTGCGTCGCGCAAGCCGTTTTCGGTCGCGACGAAAACATGCGTGAGGCTTTCGAATTGCGCGAGTTCGTACGTCAGCGCGAAGATGGCGCCGGTGTCCGCGGGCGTGGCGGCGCGGATCGTCGCGGGCATTACGCCTCTTCCGGCGCGTCGGTCAATTGGATTTCAATGCCGCCGAAGCGCGACGCCACCCAGTTGTACGCGTGACATGCGATCCACAGCAGGATGAAACCGAGAATCGCGTTCAGCAGCAGCGCGCTGAACACGGTGCTCAGTTCCACCGAACCATAGCGTATGAACGCGACCAGTACGCCCAGCAGCACGATCGGCACCGAAAACGTCAGGTACACGAGGATCAGTGCTTTGGCCGTCTGTCCCGGTGCAATGAACGAGATCTGTTTTTTCATGTAAGTCAAACCCGTGTGTCGTAGTGGTAATGGGTAAAGCTGCAATGAACGCTGGCGGGTGCGTTGCCTCAGCCGCGCGTCTGCCGTCAGATGAGACCGTCGAACAGCATGATAGCGACGCGTTCTCCCTCGGCGATCTCGCCTTCATCGTGCCCGAGCACGATGAAGCAATTGGCTTCGCTCATCGAACTCAGCACGCCGGAGCTTTGCGAACCGGTCGGCATGACGTGCCACTGTCCGTGCGCGTCCTGCTGGGCTACGCCGCGCTGGAATTCGGTGCGCCCGGCGCGTTTGCGGATGGCTCGCCGGCTCATGGCGTGGATGAGCGGCAGCGGTTGCGGTGTGGCGCCCGACATCAGCAGCAGCACCTCGCGCACGATCTGATAGAACGCCACCATCACGGCGACCGGGTTGCCCGGCAAACCGAAGAATAACGCGGGAAGCCCGACACCCGGCCGTTCGCCGGACCAGACGCGGCCGAATGCTAGCGGGCGGCCCGGGCGCATGGCGAGACTCCAGAAGGCGACGTCGCCGAAAGTTTGCAGCAGTTGCCTGGTGAAATCCGCCTCGCCGACCGAGACGCCGCCCGAGGTCAGCACCACGTCGGCGTTCGCCGCGGCGCTGCGCAAGGCGGCTTCCATCGCGGCCGGCTCGTCGCGCACCACGCCGAGGTCGAGCGTGTCGATGTTCATGCGCCGCAGCATGGCAAACAGCGTGTAGCGATTGCTGTCGTACACGCAGCCCGGGTCGAGCGGCTCGCCAAGCGAGCGCAATTCGTCGCCGGTCGAGAAGAAGGCGACGCGCAAACGCCGCCTGACATTGACTTCGCCGATGCCAAGCGAGGCCAGCAAACCGAGATCCGACGCGCGCATGACGCGGCCCGCCCGCAGCGCGGCGTGGCCGCGCGCGAGGTCTTCGCCGGCGCGGCGCCGGTTTGCGCCGCCCGCCACGGCGCCGCCCGCGAAGCGGATCGAAACGGAATCGGCGTCGCGCTCGACGAGTTCCTGCGGCACGACGGTGTCACAGTCGGCCGGCATGCAGGCGCCGGTCATGACACGCACGCATTGCGTGGCCTCGACGCGGCCCGCGAACGGATGCCCCGCCAGCGCCTTGCCGACGATTGCCAACTCAACGGTGGCCGCGCCCGTGGCGAGCGCGGCGCGGTTGAACGCGTAGCCGTCCATGGCGGAATTGTCGTGCGAAGGGACGTCGATCGGCGACACGATATCGGCCGCGAGCACGCGGTCGAGCGCGTCGCGCAAGGCCACGCGTTCAACGGCCGTGACGGGCGCGGCCCACTGACGAACAATCGCCTGAGCGGCCGGGACAGGTAGCGCGTGAGGATCGTACTGCGCGACGCAGCGGGAAAATTCGTTATGCGTGGTCATGAAGAGCTGAGCGTCGCGACCGGGGGCGGGAGCGGCGATTGCCGTGCGGCCGGAGCGGGATTTCAACCGGGGCCTCAATCACGCTGGAGGTCGGCGAGTTCTTGTAGCGAATTGATATTGTAAAACGCGCGCTCGTCGGTAAAGACGACTTCCACCGTCTTGTGGCGCGCGTACCACGCGCGAACTTTACGTTCGCCGGCTTCCAGAAAAGCGGAAAGATCGTCCGCGAGGCCCGTGCGCAACAGCGCGAAGACGGGATGCAAGGACGTTTGGCCGTGCGCGTCGGTGGTGGTGACCGTGGCGATATCGGCTCCGTTCGAGTCCAGCGCGTGCGCGAGGCGCTCGGCCAGATCGGCGGGCAGCCACGGCGAGTCGCAGGGTGCACTGAGCGCATAGGCGGTGCCGGCTGCGCGCAAGCCGGCGAGCAAGCCTGCCAGCGGGCCCGGAAAACCCGCCAAGGTATCCGCCACCACCGTGGCCCGGAACGGCGCGCCGAGCGCGCTGTAAGCCTCAGGGTGACGATTGGCGCTGATCAGCAGAGCACCGGTTTGCGGTGCGAGGCGCTTGAGCACGTGGGCAGCGAGCGGCTCTCCGTGCAGCATTTGCAGCCCTTTGTCGGCACCGCCCATGCGCATGCCGCGGCCGCCCGCGAGCAACAGTCCGGTGATGTGTTCGCGCGTCGGCTTCATCGCCGCCGCTCAGCCGCCGATGTACGACATTTCCACGCGGCGGCCGTCCCGCGCGTGTGAGTCGGCCGAGGCGCTGCCGCGCAATTGCGAATAGCGGTCGCCGCGGTCCTGCCAGATTTCGGCGATGGCGGTGGCGATGGCGGCGTCGCTCGCGCCATTGCGTACCAGAGCGCGCAGATCGTGCCCCGACGACGCGAACAGGCACAGATACAGCTTGCCTTCGGTCGACAGCCGCGCTCGCGTGCAACTGCCGCAAAACGCGCGTGTCACGCTCGAAATCACGCCGATCTCGCCGCCGCCGTCCGCGTAACCCCAGCGTTGCGCCGTTTCGGCGGCGCTGTGCGCTTCGAGGGGCGCGAGCGGGAAGTGCTCGGCGATGCGCGTGACGACGTCGGCGGACGGCAGCACTTCAGTCATGTTCCAGCCGTTCGATGTGCCGACGTCCATGTATTCGATAAAGCGCAGCACCGCGCCCGAGCCTTTGAAATGACGCGCCATCGGCACGATTTCGCTGTCGTTGGTGCCGCGCTTGACGACCATGTTGACCTTGACCGGCGCGAGGCCCACCGCATGCGCCGCGGCGATGCCGTCCAGCACGTCGCCGACGGCGAAGTCGGCATCGTTCATACGGCGAAACAGCGTGTCGTCGAGCGCGTCGAGACTCACCGTGACGCGGGTCAAACCGGCGTCTTTCAGGCTGCGCGCCTTGCGTTCCAGCAGCGAGCCGTTGGTGGTCAGCGTCAGATCGAGCGGGCGGCCCGCCGGGGTGGTCAGTTGCGCGAGCCGTTCGATCAGAAATTCCAGATTTTTACGCAACAGTGGTTCGCCGCCCGTCAGCCGGATTTTTTCGACGCCATGTGCAACGAACAGCCGCGCCAGCCGTTCGATTTCCTCGAAGCTCAGCAAGGCGCTGTGCGGCAAGAACGAGTAGTCCTTGTCGAACACCGCGCGAGGCATGCAGTAGACGCACCGGAAATTGCAGCGATCCGTGACCGAAATGCGCAGGTCGCGCAACGGGCGCGCGAGCGTGTCGTGCAGGGCGCCGCTGGGCGTCTGCACCGGGCCGGCGATGACCGGCACGGCGCTCAAATCGGCAACAGGGATGATGCGTCGGGACATGAATTGCTTCTCTGATTGCTTCGGCTAGTGCTTGAAATTAAAGCTAGATATTCATTCTATCGGAAATGCTTCCCGCGGCAGGGGCACCCCTGGCTGTGTCGGGGTATACGGGGGGCTGCCGCGGCGCGCCCGATCCACGGCAGGCCCCCAAAAAAAAGCCCGCCGGAGAGGCGGGCTTTTCGAGTGCGGCCGGGTAGCTTACTGCGGGTGCCGGCCTGTTTCCACCTGTTGCATCGGCGCGCTGTCGAGCGCCGGCAGCGGTTTGCGTTCGCGCACCACGCGAGCCGGCTTGACGGTCTGCGCGGCGGCTTCCTGAGCCGCGCGCAGCTTGTCGGCGTCGGTGTTCACCCAGACGAGACCGGCTTGTTCCAGCACCGGCTTCAGCGCTTCCGCCGATACGGCGCCATGATGGGGCGCTTGCTGCGGTGCTTGCGATGCAACAGCGACTGGCGCCGGCTCGACCGCTGCCGGTTCGACTTCTGGTGCAACCGCCGCAACGACCGGCTGCGGTTCGACGATCTCAGCCTGCGGTGCAGGCTGAGCGGCCGGTGCTTCGACCACCACCGGAGCCGCGGTTTCGACGGGCGCCGGAGCAGCGGCTTGCGTTTCGACAACAGGCGCGACTGCCGGTGCTTCGACGTGCGCTTGAGCCGGAGCTTCGACACGCGCGACCGGTTCAACCAGCGAAACCGTTTCGCTGGCTGCCGGCGCAGCTTGCGCTGCTTCGACCGGCTCTGCGGCGGCTTGCGCCACCGGCGTTTCGGCGACCGGCTCGACGGCTGCCGGCGCCACCGGCGCTTGCGCGACCGGTACGACCGTTTCCGTCTTCGCAGCCTTTTCGACTGCCAGAGCCGGCGTTTCGGTTGCAGTGTGCAGTTCGGTCACCACGGCGGTTTCGGTCGCGACAGCAGCGACCACCACTTCCACCGGCGTCATGTCTTTCGCCTCGGTGACTTCCGGCTTGCGTTCGACCGGCTGATGCGCGGTGCGCACCGGTGCTTCGTCGGTTGCGCTCACGTTGTCGCCTTCAGCTTCGGCGACGTCCGCGGCCAGATTGCCGTTCACGTCCTCTTCACGCTCACGGCGGCCACCACGACGGCCGCGACGGCGGCGGCGACGCTCTTCACCTTCACGCGCCACCGCTTCCTGATCGACCGGCGCGCCGTTTTCGCCCAAGGCTGTCTGGTTTTGCGCCAGTTCTTCCGCCGTTTGCGCCTCGTTTTGCGTCAGGGCATCCGCGGTTTCTGTCTGCGGCTTGCGGCGTTCGCCACGTTCCGAACGATCGCCACGTTCACGGCGCTCACCGCGTTCCTGACGTTCGCCACGCGGTGCGGCCTCCGCCGTTTCCGCACGCTCGGCGCCGCGATTGTCGCGGTCACGGGTTTCGCGACCCTCGCGCGGCTCACGAGCCTCGCGCGGTTCACGGCCTTCGCGGGCCTCACGCGGCTCACGATTGCCACGCGGTTCGCGCGCTTCACGCGGCTCGCGACCTTCGCGTGCTTCGCGCGGTTCACGGCCTTCACGCGGCTCGCGTTCATCGCGGCGCTGCGACGGCTGCTGGCCTTGGCCTTGACGGCCACCGGTCACGCCTTCGCCACGGGCCGCCGCATCGCGAGTGCCCGTGCCGCTACGACGATTACGGTTGCGATCGCCAGCGCGTTCGCCGGTGCGCTCACCGCGCTCCGTGCGCTCGCCGCGTTGCGGACGCGTCTGCTTTTCGGTCGTCGCCGGCACGGCAGGCGCCGGAGCGGCCGGCTGCATGCCGAACAGATTCTTCAACCAGCCGATGAAGCCGCCGCTCGCCGGCGTAACCGCGACCGGCGCCGGGGTGGCGGCCGGGCGAACCGGCGCGCTCGGCGCCGGCTTTTCAGGCGTGATGCCCTTGACGGCCGCTTCCTGCTTCGGCTTCACTTCTTCGGCGCGCTTGCTGTAACCGGTTTCCGATTCCAGTTCGCGGGCCGCTTCTTCGGCCATCTTCCACGAGGCACGCGGTTCGTCGAGACGCGCGTCGTCGTGACGCAGACGCTCGAGCTTGTAGTGCGGCGTGTCGAGATGCTTGTTCGGGATCAGAACGACATTGACCTTGAAACGCGATTCGATCTTGTTGATCTCGGCGCGCTTTTCGTTCAGCAGGAAGGCGGTCACTTCGACAGGCACCTGGCAATGAATTGCCGCGGTGTTTTCCTTCATCGCTTCTTCCTGAATGATCCGCAGCACTTGCAGCGCGGACGATTCGGTGTCGCGGATGTGACCCGTGCCGTTGCAGCGCGGGCAGGTCACGTGGCTGCCTTCCGACAAGGCCGGACGCAGACGCTGACGCGACAGTTCCATCAGGCCGAAACGCGAGATCTTGCCCATCTGGACGCGCGCCCGGTCGTGCTTGAGCGCGTCTTTCAGGCGCTGCTCGACTTCGCGCTGGCTCTTGGCCGATTCCATGTCGATGAAATCGATCACGATCAGGCCGCCCAGATCGCGCAGACGCAGCTGGCGGGCGACTTCGTCGGCGGCTTCGAGGTTGGTGCGCGCGGCCGTTTCCTCGATGTCGGCGCCCTTGGTGGCACGGGCCGAGTTCACGTCGATCGCGACCAGCGCTTCGGTGTGGTCGATCACGATCGCGCCGCCCGAAGGCAACGGCACCGTGCGCGAGTACGCCGTTTCGATCTGGTGTTCGATCTGGAAGCGCGAGAAGAGCGGCACGTCGTCGTGATACCGCTTCACCTTGCTGACATTGTCCGGCATCACGATATCCATGAAGGCGCGTGCCTGGTCATGGATTTCGGTGGTGTCGATCAGGATTTCGCCGATATCCGGCTGGAAATAGTCGCGAATCGCACGGATCACGAGGCTCGATTCGAGATAGATCAGCATGGGCTGGCCGCTCGAACCGCTTTGCGACGCGGCTTCGATGGCGCGCCACAGCTGCATCAGGTAGTTCAGGTCCCACTGCAGTTCTTCGGCGCTGCGGCCAATGCCGGCCGTGCGCGCGATGATGCTCATGCCTTCCGGCAATTGCAGCTGCGCCATGGTTTCGCGCAGTTCCTGACGGTCGTCGCCTTCGATGCGGCGCGACACGCCGCCGCCGCGCGGGTTGTTCGGCATCAGGACCAGATAGCGGCCGGCGAGCGAGATGAACGTGGTGAGGGCCGCGCCCTTGTTGCCGCGTTCTTCTTTTTCGACCTGAACGATCAGTTCCTGGCCTTCACGCAAGGCGTCCTGGATGCGTGCGGAGCGCATGTCGACGCCGTCGCGGAAATACTGGCGGGCGACTTCCTTGAACGGCAGGAAGCCGTGACGGTCTTCGCCGTAGTTGACGAAACAGGCTTCGAGCGACGGCTCGATGCGAGTAATGATGCCCTTGTAAATATTGCCTTTGCGCTGTTCGCGCCCGGCGGTTTCGATGTCGATATCGATGAGTTTTTGCCCATCGACGATGGCGACGCGCAGTTCTTCCTGCTGCGTCGCATTGAACAACATGCGTTTCATTGAACGGCTCCAGAGCGGCTTAGCCAGCCCTTCGCTGCGCGGTTGTCAGTCGCGAGAGCGAAGCGGGCAGCGGCATGCCGCGCCTTATTGTGTTTTCACAAGCACGCTGGAGCGGGAAAGCTGGTGGGAGAATTGCCTGAGAGGGCCCGGCCCATTAGAAAATGGGGACGGTGCCGCAGGGCACATGCGAACACGGCTTCAAATAACGACCCGACACGCCGCGGGTTCTGCCGGCCGACCTTCGTAAGCCTCCGTCCACTCGCGCCGGTGCGCCAACTGGGCGCGTGACCGGAGGGTCGAAGGCTGCGGTCGTGCCGCAGCGGGAAGTTCGCGCAGTCGGCGCGTCTTTTCCTGCTGGGGGTGTCTCGCCTCATTTTGACGTCGCCATGTCTTGTACTTTCTACAAGACGCCTCGGGCGCACGCCGTATTTTCGCAACCTGCAGCTTCGTACAGCAGGGCGTCAGACCGCCCGATACCGAAGCTGAAAGTTAAATTCTTTTTTACCAAAATTCCGTTACCGTCGAAGCCGACCTTGACCGAACGCGCCTGTGGGCGCCGTCCCTGCCGGGCACTGACTTCGTGCGTGCAACTTGTTGCATCTCATTTTCAGGGTGAGCAACCAGACCCCGGCGCAAGTAAAATAACGGTTTATCGCTTGCACCTGCGCAATCCGCCCGAATTCCGGACACTGCGCCGGCCGCCGCAGACTGCTGGGCAAATTATATTCAGAATGAAAGAGTTAGGCAAAATATCCCAGAAATCGGTCGCAAGCGACCAGGTCTCGATGATCGAGATCGACGACAGTGCGGCCGGACAGCGCATCGACAACTTCTTGTTACGCGTCTGTAAAGGCGTGCCGAAAAGCCATATTTATCGCATCCTGCGCAGCGGGGAAGTGCGCGTGAATAAGGGCCGGATAGACGCGCAATACCGTCTCGAGCTCGGCGATCTGGTGCGCGTGCCGCCCATTCGCGTCGCTCAACAGAACGAAGCGGCCGTCCAGGCGCCGGTGCCGGCCGCCCATTTCAAGATTATTTTTGAAGATGATCACCTGCTCGTGATCGACAAACCGGCCGGCGTGGCGGTGCACGGCGGCAGCGGCGTCGCGTTCGGCGTGATCGAGCAGATGCGCGAGGCGCGTCCGCAGGCGAAATTCCTCGAATTGGTGCATCGGCTGGATCGGGAGACGTCCGGTATCTTGATGCTCGCCAAGAAGCGCTCGGCGCTCGTCAATCTGCACGAGCAGATTCGCGAGAACAGAATGGATAAGCGCTACTATGCTTGCGTTCACGGCGACTGGGCGAGCGACTGGGGCCGCCGCCGCGCAGTCAAGGAGCCGCTGCACAAGTATTTGACGGCCGACGGCGAGCGCCGCGTGCGCGTGCAGCCGGACGGTCTGGCGTCGCATACGGTCTTCAATCTGATCGACCGCTGGCCGGGATACGCGCTGATCGAGGCGGAACTGAAGACCGGCCGCACGCATCAGATTCGCGTCCACTTGCAGCATCTGGAACTGCCGATCGTCGGCGACGCCAAATACGGCGACTTCGCGCTGAACAAGGCGCTGGCACGCGCCAACGCCAAGCCCGGCCTGAAACGCATGTTCCTGCACGCTTACCGGTTGAAGCTCACGCACCCGGCAACCGGCGCGCCGCTGCAGTTCGAGGCGCCGTTGCCGGCCGAATGCCGCAGCTTCATCGCACAGCTCAACGAATTACGAAATGGGTCACACCCGGAGACGACACCGCATGGCTAGAGAGCAATTTGATCTGATCGTCTTCGACTGGGACGGGACGCTGATGGATTCGACCGCGCACATTACGCGCAGCATCCAGTCGGCGTGCCGCGATCTCGGTTTGCCGGTTCCCGCCGACGAGGCGGCCAGTTATGTCATCGGCCTCGGTTTGCGCGACGCGCTGCAAATCGCCGCGCCCACGCTGGATCCGTCCGACTATCCGCGGCTGGCCGAGCGCTATCGCTTCCATTATCTGGTGAAGGATCAGACGACCGAGCTGTTCGTCGGTGTGCGCGAGATGCTGCAGGAATTGCGCGATCAGGGTTATCTGCTGGCCGTGGCGACGGGCAAGAGCCGCGTCGGTCTGAATCGAGCCCTGGATCAGTCGCGCCTGACGAGCCTGTTCGACGGCACCCGCTGCGCCGACGAGACCTTCTCGAAGCCGCACCCGGCGATGTTGCACGAATTGACGCGCGAATTGGGGCAGGACAACGCACGCACGGTGATGGTCGGTGACACGACGCACGATCTGCAAATGGCGATCAACGCGGGCGTTGCGGGCATTGGTGTCACGTACGGGGCGCATCCTGCGGATTCGTTGAGCGCGTTGTCGCCGAAATTCGTTGCGTCGAGCGTCAGTGTGCTGTCCGGCTGGCTGCGAGAGAACGCATGAGCACCGCTGCCACGCAAGCGCCGGCGGAGGCGGTTCGCGTCTGCGCGTCGGACGAACTGGTTGACGGCGGTGCGGGTGTGCGCCACGCGGCGAAACTCGGCGGCGGTGACGTCGTCGTATTTTTTGTTCGCTATGACGGCCGCGCATACGGCTACCTGAACCGCTGTGCCCACGTGCCGATGGAGCTGGATTGGGCCGAGGGGCAGTTCTTCGAATCGTCCGGTTTATACTTGATGTGCGCTACACATGGCGCGATTTACGCGCCGGATACGGGCAAATGCGTCGGTGGACCGTGCCGTGGCGGCAGATTGCGGCCGGTTCAGGTGGACGAACGCGATACGCCGGAAGGCCGTGCCGTATTCTGGCTGCCGGACGGCGAACTCCGCCCGGCCACACTCTGATTTTTCTCCCCTAGACCTTTCCACTGCACCGCATGTCCGACAATTTGACTCCCGAGCCGAAGGAACCGTCCCTGACAGGCCACCCCCGCACGTCTGCCGATGAACCGGGCTGGGAACGCGCCGCGCTCGAGCGAATCGCGCTCGCGGCGATCAACGAGCAGCGCGCGGCACGGCGCTGGAGGATCTTTTTCCGTTTCGTTTTCCTCATCGTAGTGCTGCTGGCGATATGGGCTGCCATCGACTTCTCCGGCGACAAGGTCGCCGCCACCGGCCGTCACACCGCCATGGTGACGCTTGACGGCGAGATATCGGCGGATACGAACGCAAACGCGGAAGATGTCGACACGGCGCTGCAAAGCGCATTCGACGACGCGGGTACCGCGGGCGTGATTCTGCGCTGCAATAGCCCGGGCGGCAGTCCGGTGCAGGCGGGCATCATCTACGGCGAAATTCGCCGCTTGCGCGCCAAATATCCGTCGATTCCGCTGTATGTCGTCGTGGGCGACATGTGTGCGTCGGGCGGCTACTATGCAGCCGCGGCGGCCGACAAGATTTACGTGGATAAGGCGAGCATCGTCGGTTCGATCGGGGTGTTGATGGACAGCTTCGGTTTTACCGGCTTGATGGATAAGCTGGGGATTCAGCGGCGTCTGCACACATCGGGTGAGAACAAGGGTTTCTTCGATCCGTTCTCGCCGGAAACGCCGAAGATGGACGAACATGCGCAGGATATGCTCGATCAGATCCACGCGCAGTTCATCGACGCGGTACGCCAGGGCCGCGGCAAGCGTCTGCATGAAACGCCGGATATGTTCTCCGGCCTTTTCTGGACCGGCCAGAAGAGTGTTGAACTCGGCCTTGCCGACGGTTTCGGCGACGCGGACTACGTGGCGCGTGACCTCTTCAAGGCGCCGGATATCGTCGACTACACCGTTAAGGAGAGTATTACGGACCGTGTTGCGCGCAGATTCGGCGCGGCGGTTGGTAGCGGCGCGGTTCACGCCATGGCGCTCGGCGGGAAGATGAATCTGCGTTGATCTGTTCTCATTAACTGAAAAAGCCCCGCGCGATCCGGATTCGATGATCGCGCGGGGCTTCTTGTTTTTCGCTTCTTTTTCTATCCGGCTTGGGTCAAACGGCAAGGATTAGAAAAATAGCCGGTCGCTTGTGCAGATCGATCACCGGTTTTTTCTTCCAGTCGGCCACGGTGCGGCTGGCGATGGTTTCCGTTTCCAGCGTCAGATCGACCGCAACGCAAACCAGCGTGGATGGCGCGCACGTCGCCAGCAGCGTGTCGAGCAACGCGCGATTCCGGTAGGGCGTCTCGATAAAGATTTGCGTCTGTTTGCCTTTGCGCGACTGCTGCTCCAGATCGCGCAGACGCTTGGCCCGCTCCGCGGCGTCGACCGGCAAGTACCCATGGAACGCAAAGCTCTGGCCGTTGAGCCCTGAAGCCATCAAAGCCAGCAGGATCGAGCTCGGGCCGACGAACGGCACAACCTTCACGCCGCGTTCATGCGCACGGCGCACCAGCAGGGCGCCGGGGTCGGCGACTGCGGGACAGCCTGCTTCGGACACGAGGCCCGCGTCGGTACCCGCGAGAAGCGGCGCGAGCAGCTTGTCGATTTCGCCAGCCGGTGTGTTGACATTCAGTTCACGAATCTCGATTTCCTGGATCGGCCGTTCGGTGCCGACTTTTTTCAGAAAAGCGCGCGTGGTTTTCGCGTTTTCGCCTATGTAATAGTGAAGGGAAGCCGCGCGCGCACGCACCGGTGCGGGCAGGACGGCGTCGAGCGCCTCGGCGTCGCCTTCGCCCAGTGTGTTCGGAATCAGATAGAGCGTGCCGCTCATTGAGCCCCCAATAGTGGATAGCCGACTGCGAGCAGCATGCGCGACAGTGCGATCAACGGCAGGCCGATGAGCGCGGTGGGGTCGTCGGAATGGATGGCCTCGAGCAAGGCGATGCCGAGCCCTTCGGATTTGGCGCTGCCCGCGACGTCGTAAGGCGTTTCCGCCAGCAGATAGGCCTCCAGCGCAGCGTCCGGCAGATTGCGGAATTGCACGCGCGTAATCACGTCGATGGCTTGCGCATTTCCTGAACGGCTGTCGAACAGGCACAGCGCACTATGAAACAGCACTTCGCGGCCGCGCATCGCCTGCAATTGCGCAAGCGCTTTGTCGTGCGTGCCCGGCTTGCCGATCTGCAGACCGTCGTAGGTGGCGACCTGGTCGGAGCCGATCACGAGCGCGGCTTCACCGCTACCGAGTCCGTCGGCGGCCGCGCGAGCCTTGGCCTGCGCGAGCCGCAGCGCGGTGACTTCGGGCGTTTCACCGGCGAGCGGCATCTCGTCGATCGCGGGCACGACGACATCGAACGGCACGCGCAGACGTTCGAGCAGTTTGCGACGATACGGCGAACTCGACGCCAGAATCAGGCGTGGCGGGCGATTGGAGGAATCTGGCATGGGTATGAACGGCAAGAGAGGCGGGGCGTACGGGGCTACGCGAAGCTCGCGAGTGTACGGGCTTAAGTGTTTGACTCGAAAAGACAAAACGGATATGATTTCGGGCTTTTCATCGGTATGCTTGCGCTAAGCGGGTCTCGGTGTGGGTCAATTGCAGTGCCAACTGCGACAAACACTTGAGCCGACTGGCTGTCTCGCAAATCGGTTACATCCGGCGAAATCCTTGCCGACGCAGGAGCGCACATGACTCAACATCCTGGCAACCCTGCAGGTCTGTCCGACCCGCATGATATCGATCTGTTCGAATTTGCGCGGAGTGGGCGTCAGGCCGCGGGTGTCGTGCGCGTCTCGCAACTGCCGCGCATGTTAAACGAAGTCCCGGCAGAAGCGCCAGACCGCGATACCACGTTCACGTGGCAAGCCGAAGGGGCGACGCAGCCGGAATTGCAGGACGACGGCAGCGAGGGTCCCCAGCCTTATTTGAGGATGGCGATTCACGGCTCTGCCTGGCTCGAATGTCAGCGGTGCATGACACCGTACTTGCAGGCATTCAACGTCGACGCAACTTACCGGATCGTCAACACTGAGGCGGAAGCCGAAGAGTTTCCGCTCGACGAGGATGAAGTCGAAGTGATCGTGGGTTCGAACCATTTCGATCTCATCGACTTGATCGAAGAAGAGTTGCTGCTTTCCTTGCCGCTCGTGCCCAAGCACGAGGTTTGCCCCGAAGTGCACGAGAGTCTCGTCTCTGGTGTAGCCGGTGCTGAAGGCGAGGGCGACGAGGGTGCACTGGACGAAGCGTGTGAGGGCGGCGAGCCCGAACGGCCCAATCCGTTTGCGGCGCTCCGGAGTCTGAAGCGCGATGAGCCGGACGACAAGAAGCACTGAACAGTTGCATGGGAGCGCGATGCGGGCGCATTGGCCATTCGGCCAATGGCGGAGACCGGATCGGGCTGTGTTAGAATTCGGAAAATTTTTAGGAGTAAGTCATGGCAGTTCAACAAAATAAGAAGTCGCCGTCGAAGCGCGGCATGCACCGTTCGCACGATTTCCTGACGGCGGCGCCGCTGGCCGTCGAGCCGAGCACGGGCGAAGTGCATCTGCGTCACCACGTTAGCCCGAACGGCTACTATCGCGGCAAGAAAGTCGTCAAGACGAAGAACGACTAATCGTTTCACTGCGTTGCGCCCTGTGGCGTTTCGCGTGGCGATCGGCTCGCTTGACATTTTCCCGGCTCGGCAAAAAGGCGGCATTCAATTGCCGCTTTTTTGTGTCGATCGCAGTTGGCGCTTTAGCGCTCATTGCGGTTCCATGCAGGGCGCCTGAAATTCGTCGCACTCCATGACAGTAAAGCTCACGATAGATTGCATGGGAGGCGACCACGGCCCGTCCGTGACCGTTCCCGCTGCCGTCAACTTCGTTCGATCGCATCCCGATGCTGAGCTGCTGCTCGTCGGCATTGAAAGTGCGATTCGTGCGCAGCTGAAGAAGTTGAAGGCTCAGGGCCTGCCGGCGCTGACCGTCGTGCCCGCTTCCGAGATCGTCGCCATGGACGATCCGGTCGAAGTCGCGCTGCGCAAGAAAAAAGATTCGTCCATGCGCGTGGCGCTAAACCGCGTCAAGGAAGGCGAGGCGCAAGCCTGCATTTCCGCCGGCAACACCGGCGCGCTGATGGCGGTCTCGCGCTATGTGCTGAAAACGCTGTCGGGCATCGAACGCCCGGCCATCGCGTCGGCACTGCCCAATCCCAATGGCTACACGATGATGCTCGACCTGGGCGCCAACGTCGACTGCGAGCCGCAGCATCTGCTGCAGTTCGCGGAGATGGGGCACGCGCTCGTGTCCGCGCTCGAGGGCAAGGAGCGGCCCACCATCGGCCTGCTCAACATCGGCGAAGAAGTCATCAAGGGCAACGACACCATCAAACGTGCCGGCGAACTGCTGCGCGCGAGTACACTTAACTTTCACGGTAACGTTGAAGGCAACGATATCTTCAAGGGCACGGTCGACGTGATCGTCTGCGACGGTTTTGTCGGCAATGTCGCGCTGAAGACGTCGGAAGGCCTCGCGCAGATGCTGTCCAACATCATCAAGGAAGAGTTCGGCCGTTCGTGGCTGACCAAGGTGATGGCGGTGCTTGCCTTGCCGGTATTGATGCGTTTCAAGAAACGCGTCGATCATCGGCAATACAATGGTGCCGCGTTGCTCGGCCTGCGCGGGCTGGTGATCAAAAGTCACGGTTCGGCGGATGCTTACGGGTTTGAGTGGGCTATCAAACGCGGGTATGATGCCGTCAAAAACGGCGTGCTGGAACGCCTTGCGCGAGCGATGGAAGAGAACGCGGGTTCTCTCGAACAGGCGGCGCGCGACGCGAGCGGTGCGGGTCAGGCAAGCCCCATCGCAGGCCAGCCAGCCGAGCCCTACGCTGCGCAATCCTCGAAGGCATAATGGCTCAATCGACAATTTATTCCCGCGTGCTGGGCACCGGCAGCTATCTGCCGCCCAACCGCGTCACCAATCAGGATCTGGCCGAACGTCTCGCAAAGCAGGGCGTCGAGACGAGCGACGAATGGATCGTCGCCCGCACGGGCATTCATGCGCGTCACTTCGCCGACTCCGATGTCACGACCAGCGATCTCGCGCTCATCGCTTCGCAACGCGCGATCGAAGCCGCGGATATCGACCCGCAATCCATCGATCTGATCATCGTCGCCACTTCCACGCCGGACTTCGTGTTTCCGAGTACGGCGTGCCTGTTGCAGAACAAGCTCGGCATCAAGAACCACGGCGCTGCATTCGATGTGCAGGCCGTCTGTTCCGGTTTTGCCTACGCGGTGGCTACGGCGGACAGCTTCATTCGCAGCGGCCAGCATCGCACGGCGCTCGTGATTGGCGCGGAAACCTTCTCACGCATTCTCGACTTCAACGACCGCACCACTTGCGTGTTGTTTGGCGACGGCGCGGGCGCGGTGATCCTGCAGGCGTCCGAAGAACCCGGCGTGCTGGCGAACGCGTTGCATGCCGACGGCAGCCATTCGAACATTCTGTGCACGCCAGGCAACGTGAATGGCGGCGTGGTCGCCGGCAGCGCGTTCCTGCATATGGACGGGCAAGCCGTGTTCAAGCTCGCCGTCAACGTGCTGGAAAAGGTCGCGGTCGAAGCACTCGAGAAAGCCAATCTGTCGGCTGAACAGATCGACTGGCTGATTCCGCATCAGGCGAATATCCGCATCATGCAAAGCACTTGCCGCAAGCTCGGCTTGCCGCAGGAACGCATGGTCGTCACAGTGGGCGAGCACGGCAACACGTCGGCTGCGTCCATTCCGCTCGCATTCGACGTCGCGGTGCGCGACGGCCGCATCAAGCGCGGCCAGAACGTGCTGATCGAAGGTGTCGGCGGCGGCTTCACGTGGGGCGCGTCGGTTATCCGCTACTGATAGCGGCGACGTTATGGCGAGCGCGCTTCACGGCGCTCGGCTACGCTTGAGCGCGTTCGCCGTCAACTGGGCGCGCCACCCACATCTGACTAAATCGATTTTGGGGACGATATGAAATTTGCGTTCGTTTTTCCTGGGCAAGGATCGCAGTCGGTCGGCATGCTCAACGCATTCGCCGATCACGCGGTCGTGCGTGAAACGGTTCAGGAAGCCTCCGATGCGCTCAATCAGGACCTCGGCAAGCTGATCGCCGAAGGCCCCGCCGAAGATCTGAATCTCACCACCAACACTCAGCCGGTCATGCTGACCGCCGCTTACGCGATGTATCGCGCGTGGCTGCAGGCTGGCGGCCCGAAGCCGGCGATCGTCGCGGGCCACAGTCTCGGCGAATACACGGCGCTGGTCGCGGCGGGCGCAATCGCGTTTCGCGATGCCGTGCCGCTCGTGCGTTTTCGCGCGCAAGCCATGCAAACGGCGGTGCCGGTCGGTGAAGGCGGCATGGCCGCGATTCTCGGTCTCGACGACGACACGGTGCGCGCGGTGTGCGCAGAAGCGTCGGTCGCGGGCATCGTCGAAGCGGTCAATTTCAACGCGCCGGCGCAGGTCGTGATCGCGGGCCATAAGGCAGCGGTCGAAAAGGCTTGCGAAGTCGCCAAAGCGAAGGGTGCCAAGCGCGCGTTGCCGCTGCCGGTCTCGGCGCCGTTCCACTCGTCGCTGCTCAAGCCGGCGTCGGACCAGTTGCGCGAGTATTTGGCGAGTGTCGACGTGCAGGTGCCGGCGATTCCGGTTATCAACAACGTCGACGTCGCCGTGGTGAATGAACCGGCCAGGATCAAGGACGCACTGGTGCGTCAGGCGGCCGGCGCGGTACGTTGGGTCGAGAGCGTTCAGGCCATGTCGGCTCAAGGCGTCACGCACGTGATCGAATGTGGTCCGGGCAAGGTCCTTGCGGGTCTGACCAAGCGTATCGACGCCAACCTGACTGGTGCTTCGATTTTCGATCCGGCTTCGCTCGAAGAAACGCTCAAACTCGTGAAGGCAGGCTGAACGCAACGTCGCGCGACCACTGACAGGGGCGCTGCGCGACAGCATCAGGACTGCGCATCAAGAATCAATCAGCCCTCCGAAGGGCATCTGGACTGACAGATGGAAAAGACTCTCGACAAGCAGATTGCAATCGTCACCGGCGCTTCGCGCGGCATTGGCCGTGCGATCGCCATGGAACTGGCGCGCCAGGGTGCGACGGTGATCGGCACGGCGACCAGCGAAAGCGGTGCGGCCGCCATCAGCGAAGCGTTTAACGCAGCCGGCGTGAACGGTCGCGGTGTGGTGCTCAACGTGAACGACGCGGCCGCGGCGGAAGCGCTGATCGACGGCACGGTAAAGGAATTCGGCGCGCTGCACGTGCTCGTGAATAACGCCGGCATCACGCAGGATCAGCTCGCCATGCGCATGAAGGACGACGATTGGGACGCGGTGGTCGACACGAACCTCAAGTCCGTGTTCCGTCTCTCGCGCGCGGTGCTGCGTCCGATGATGAAGGCGAAGGGTGGCCGCATCATCAACATCACGTCGGTGGTCGGCTCGGCCGGCAACCCTGGGCAGATCAATTACGCGGCTGCGAAAGCGGGCGTGGCGGGCATGACGCGCGCGCTCGCACGCGAGATCGGCAGCCGCGGCATCACGGTGAATTGCGTCGCGCCGGGCTTCATCGATACCGATATGACCAAGACTTTGCCGGAAGAGCAGCAAACGGCGCTGAAAACGCAAATTCCGCTGGGCCGTCTGGGCAGCCCGGAAGATATCGCGCACGCCGTCGCGTTTCTGGCGTCGCCGCAAGCCGGATATATCACCGGCACGACATTGCATGTGAACGGCGGAATGTACATGGCGTAACCAAATTCGGTTACTATCCGCGCCTTGATGCTTTTGTAAATGCGTAAGGCGCATGCCTTGACAGTAACCCGATGCGCCGCTTTTTTGCGGGGTCAAACCTGATAAAATGCGCGCACCTGTATTTTTGAACTTCTTTTCCCTTGGAGGGGTAATGGACAATATCGAACAGCGCGTCAAGAAGATCGTCGCAGAACAACTGGGCGTTGCAGAAGCTGAGATCAAGAACGAAGCTTCGTTCGTGAACGACCTCGGCGCCGACTCGCTCGACACCGTTGAACTCGTGATGGCCCTCGAAGACGAATTCGGCATGGAAATTCCGGATGAAGAAGCCGAGAAGATCACCACCGTTCAGCAAGCGATCGACTACGCTCGCGCGAACGTCAAGGCCTAAGGTCATTCGCGCCCGCGTTTCTGCGTTGGCGGCGTATGACGCCCTGCCGTGTCGGTTGCCGACGCCAGCAGGGTTGGCGCTTTTTGCCGTGCAGGAGCCAGCGATGTTGACAGCGCAAGTTTTCGCGCGATTGCCGGATTTCAAGAAAACGCAGGGCCGCCCCAAGTTTTCTTGCGCCCCCCTCGGGGGGCTGGTGCGAAGCGCCAGATTCGGGGGCGGTTAACAGCCACAGGGCAGACAGGGCAGGTTCCTGTGGCCGCTGTGGCTTTTGCTTTTGTCATCTATGAAAAAGGGGTTACCGTGAGCCGCCGTCGTGTTGTTGTTACAGGCCTGGGGCTGATTTCGCCTGTTGGCAATAATGTTGCCGACGGCTGGGCCAATCTGGTCGCCGGCAAGTCGGGTATTGCCAATATCACGAAGTTCGATGCGTCGAACTTTTCGACTCGTTTCGCCGGCGAGGTGAAGGGCTTCAATATCGAGGACTACATCCCCGGTAAGGAAGCGCGCCACATGGATACGTTCATCCATTACGGCGTGGCTGCGGGCATCCAGGCGATGCAGGACAGCGGCCTCGAAGTCACTGACGAGAATTCGGAGCGTATCGGCGTAGTGGTCGGTTCGGGCATCGGCGGTTTGCCGATGATCGAAGTGACGCAAACCGAACTGCTCAATCGCGGCCCGCGCCGTATCTCGCCGTTCTTCGTGCCGGCGTCGATCATCAACATGATCTCCGGCCATCTGTCGATCAAGTTCGGCATCAAGGGTCCGAATCTGGCGATCGTCACGGCCTGTACCACGGGCCTGCACTGTATCGGCGAGGCTTCGCGCCTGATCGAGTACGGCGACGCCGATGTGATGATCGCGGGCGGTGCCGAGTCGACCGTGTCGCCGCTCGGTATCGGCGGCTTTGCGGCGGCGCGCGCGCTGTCGCAACGCAATGACGATCCGGCAACGGCGAGCCGTCCGTGGGACAAGGATCGCGACGGTTTCGTGCTGGGCGAGGGCGCCGGCGTGATGGTGCTCGAAGAGTACGAACACGCAAAGGCACGTGGCGCGAAGATTTACGCCGAAGTGAGCGGCTATGGGATGAGCGGCGACGCCTATCACATGACCGCGCCGCTGGAAGACGGCGACGGCGCTCGCCGCTGCATGCTGGCCGCGTTGAAGAACGCGGGCATCAACACGGATCAGGTGAATTACCTGAACGCGCACGGCACGTCCACACCGCTCGGCGACCTGGCTGAAACCACCGGCATCAAGCGCGCGTTCGGCGACCACGCCAAAGACATGGTCGTGAACTCGACCAAGTCGATGACGGGTCATCTGCTGGGCGGCGCCGGCGGTTTGGAGTCGGTGTTCACCGTGCTGGCCGTGCATCATCAGGTGTCGCCGCCGACGATCAACATCTTCAACCAGGATCCCGAGTGTGACCTGGACTACTGCGCCAACACCGCGCGGGAAATGAAGATCGACGTCGCGCTGAAGAACTCGTTCGGGTTCGGCGGCACGAACGGCACGCTGGTCTTCAAGCGCGCCTGATCGCACGCTAGTTGGTGACGCGCCAGTTGACGGCGCCGGCTCGGCCGGCGCTATCCCCTGAATCGGCTACGCCCGGCGGAGCGCCGCAGCGGATCGCGCTGCGGCGCTCCGTCGCCATCTGGGCTGCTTTGGGGGTTTTCGTTCTGACGGCGACGTCGGCCGTCTTTGCTTGCCTCGCTTCGCATCTGGGTGCGTGGCAGGCGGTTCCGTTGACGCTCGCCGTGTGGGCGTGGCTGGCGCTTTGCGCGCGCCGGTATGAGCGCGCGCAGCCTGTCGCGCTGAAAATCGGGCCGGACGGCTTGTCCGTCTGGGGGCGCACTGGCGCGTTGCTGGCGCAAGGCCGCATCGCCGGTTGTTCGCAGTGGAGCGGCCGCTTGCTGATTCTGGCGCTGATGCCGGAGCAGGGGCGCCGGCGCACTTTGCTGCTTGCCGCCGACGCACTCCCGGCCCCTGTTTTCCGGGAGCTGGCCGTGCTGGGCCGGCGTGGCGCCGGCGCCTGACTGTAACGACTGTAACCGCTGTTACCGGCGTAACGTGCCCAGATGACGGGAACGCTACAATGGTGCCCCGTCATGCGCCCTATAGTTAACGGATTTATCAGGTGAGCGAAAAAGAAATTGATCAGGTGCTGGTCGAGCGCGTCCAGAAGGGCGACAAGGCCGCGTTCGAGCTTCTGGTCTCCAAATACCACCGCAAGATTCTCCGGCTGATCTCGCGCCTCGTGCGGGACCCCGCCGAAGTGGAAGACGTCGCTCAGGACGCCTTTATCAAGGCGTACCGGGCGTTGCCGCAGTTTCGCGGGGAATCGGCCTTTTATACGTGGTTGTACCGGATTGCGGTCAACACGGCAAAGAACTACCTTGCGACCCAAGGTCGGCGCGCGCCGACCTCCACCGAAGCAGATGCTGAAGAAGCTGAAACTTTCTCCGACGCGGACCAACTAAGGGATATCAACACGCCTGAGTCGATGTTGATGAGCAAGCAGATCGCTGAGACGGTCAATGCTGCGATGGCGGTTTTACCGGAAGAGTTGCGCACCGCCATTACTCTTCGTGAAATTGAAGGTTTGAGCTACGAGGAAATCGCTGAGATGATGGGTTGCCCAATTGGCACAGTCAGATCACGAATTTTCCGCGCTCGCGAAGCCATTGCGGCAAAATTGCGTCCGTTGCTTGACACACCTGAAGGCAAGCGCTGGTAAACCACCAGCCGGCTCGACGGGGCGCGGGTGCAATATCTGGATTAGTGGTGTCACTACGGGGTATTCGTAAGATGGGGAGCATCATGGGGTCGGTCTCGGTGCAATCGCAAGCCAGCTCGCGCGGCGAGCGTCTGTCCGCTTTTGTCGACGGTGAGCTGTTCGGCGAAGAGCATCTGAATCTGGACACGTATATTTCCGGGCTGAATGGCGAGGATCGCGCCGCCTGGTCCAGCTACCACCTGATCGGCGACGCGTTGCGTTCCGACGATCTGGCGGTCAGCCCGGCGGCGAGCAGCGCGTTCCTGAGCGGTTTTGCTGCACGCCTGGACAACGAGCCACACGTGCTGGCACCTGCTGCGTTGCCGGTCGCGCGTCGCTTGCTGGCGCTGCGCCGCCGTGTCGTACCGGCATTTGCCGTCGCAGCCGCCGCCGCTACGTTGACGTGGATCGTCGTGCCGCAACTGCAAGGCGTGCCGGGCGGTCCGGGCACGGCGCAACTTGCGTCGGTCCAGCACGGCGACGCACTGCAACGTGTGGCCATGGCTTCGGTGCCGGTGGCGACGGTGCAGCCGGTCGCGCAAGACGCCAACATCATTCGTGACGCCAGTCTCGACCAGTATCTGGAAGCTCACCAGCAATTCGCGCAACAACCGGTCATGCCGGGCTCGATGCCGCTGATTCGCGCTGCCGCCGTTTCTACGCAAGGCCAATAGTTTGATGCAGACTCCGCGGTTGAATAAAACGACTATCTGGGGGCGGCTGCCGGCATTTCTGTTCTGCGCAGCCGTATTGCTGTCCGCTACACCGCGGGTCTTTGCCCAAACCGACGATCCGCTCGTCGCCCGTCGCACGGCCGCGGATCTGCTCGACCGGATCCATCAGGCCGCGCAGCAGCAAAACTACGAGGGCGCGTTCGTCTACCAGCGCGGTAATTTCGTTCAGACGTCGCGAATCGCGCACTATGCGACCCGCTCGGACGGCGAATTCGAGCAGCTCGAAAGCCTCGACGGCAAGCCGCGCAAAATGCTGCGTCATAACGAGGAGCTCTACACGTTCGTGCCGGAGCGGCATCTGTGCGTCGTCGAAAAGCGTCAGAATAAAGATTCGTTCCCCGCGCTGCTGGCCGTGAGCGGGGAGCAGGTCCTGTCGGTTTACGAGCCCAAGCTGCTCGGCGACGACCGCGTCGCGGGCGTCGACAGCCAGGTGGTCGAACTCGATCCGAAAGACGCGTATCGCTTCGCCTACAAGCTGTGGGCCGACAAGAAGACCGGCCTCCTGCTGCGTGCGCAGACGCTCGATCCAAATGGCCAGGTGCTCGAGCAACTGTCGTTTTCTCAGATTCGCATCGGCGTTCCGGTCGACAAGGCCGGCATTGTCAGCGGCATTCATAATATGGCGGGTTGGACCGTGGTGCGTCCGCCGGTCGAGCCGGTCGACATGGCCGCGCAAGGCTGGCAGATCACGCCGACGGTGCCGGGCTTCCGCAAGATTCGTGAACTGCGCCGTCCAATGGCCGCACGCGATCCGGGTCAGCCGACCATTCCGGTCGACCAGGCGGTGTTTTCCGATGGCCTCGCGGCCATTTCGGTGTTCGTCGAACCAGTCGAGAACAACACGCGCAAGGAAGGCGCGGGCAGCAGCGGCGCGACGCACGTGCTCGTCAAGCGTCGCGGCGACTTCTGGATTACTCTGCTTGGTGAAGTGCCCCAGACCACATTGCAGCAATTTGCGTCTGCCATAGAATACAAAGCTCCGAAGTAATCCTCCGAATCCTGAATCCCTCGGCTTGCTACGATATGACGACTTTCTCGGTGCGCAAATTCCTCGCGGCCGCGGTGGTAGCGGCGTGTTTGCCGCTCGTGCCGCACATGGCGTCGGCGGCTCCCGCCGCCAATCTGCCCGATTTCACTGACCTGGTCGACAAGGTTGGCCCGGCGGTCGTCAACATTCGCACGACCACACGCGTGTCGAACAGCGGTGCTCGCGGCGGCCTGCCGCCGGGCATGGACGACGGCGACATGTCGGAGTTTTTCCGCCGCTTCTTCGGCATTCCAATGCCGCAGTCGCCGCAATCGCCCGGTACGCCGCGCGGCGGCGACAACGGCGGCAGTGGCGGCAGCCAGGACTCGCCGGACAACAGCGATGCGGAACAGAACAGCGGCGTCGGCTCGGGCTTTATCCTGTCGGCGGATGGCTATGTGATGACCAACGCGCACGTCATCGACGACGCGGACACCATTTACGTCACGCTCACCGACAAGCGCGAATTCAAGGCGAAGCTGATCGGCGTGGACGATCGGACCGACGTTGCGGTCGTGAAGATCAGCGCCGCCAATCTGCCGACTATCACGATCGGCGACTCGAACAAGGTTCGCGTGGGCGAGTGGGTGGTCGCGATCGGCTCGCCGTTCGGTCTGGAGAACACGGTGACGGCCGGTATCGTCAGCGCCAAGGGGCGCGATACGGGCGACTATCTGCCGTTCATCCAGACCGACGTGGCCGTCAATCCGGGCAATTCGGGCGGCCCGCTGATCAACATGCAGGGCGAGGTGATCGGCATCAACTCGCAGATCTACAGCCGCACCGGCGGTTTCATGGGCATCTCGTTCGCGATTCCGATCGACGAGGCGATGCGCGTGGCCGATCAGTTGAAGGCGTCGGGCAAGGTGGTGCGCGGCCGGATTGCGGTGGCGATCGGCGAAGTGACCAAAGACGTGGCCGACTCGCTCGGCCTGCCGAAGGCGCAGGGCGCGCTGGTCAGCAGCGTCGAGCCGGGCGGCCCGGCGGACAAGGCCGGTGTGCAGCCGGGCGACATCATCCTGAAGTTCAACGGCCATTCGGTCGACACGGCCACCGACCTGCCGCGCATGGTCGGCGACACCAAGCCGGGCACCAAGTCGACGATCACGATCTGGCGCAAGGGCCAGACGCGCGATCTGCCGGTGACGATCGCCGAGATGCAGCCGGACAAGACGGCCAAGGCGGATCAGAAGAAGCCGCAGCCGCCGAAGCAGCGCGCCACGAACGCGCTGGGTGTGGCCGTCAGCGATATTCCTGCTGATCAGTTGAAGGCGCTGAAGCTGCGCAACGGTGTGCAGATCGACGCTGTGGACGGTCCCGCGGCGCGCGTCGGCCTGCAAAAGGGCGACATCATTCTGCGAGTGGGCGATACAGACATCACGAGCGCCAAGCAGTTCGACGAGATGAGTTCGCACCTCGATTCGCAGAAGATGGTCGCGCTGCTGGTTCGCCGTGGCGACAACACGCAGTTCGTGCCGATCCGCCCGCGCAGCGTCCAGAAATGACCAAGGCGGCGCCGCTCACGCTCTACGCGCGTGCGTGGTGCCACCTTTGCGACGACATGCGTGCCGCGCTCGAGCCCTTGCTGGCCGAATTCGGCGCGCAGGTCGAGGTGTTCGACGTCGACACCGATCCCATGCTGGAGGCCCGTTACAACGAACTGGTGCCGGTTCTGGTCTGCGACGGCGTCGAACTGTGTCACTATCATCTCGACGAAGCGCGGGTTCGTGCAGCGCTTGCCACACGGGTCGCGGCGGCATCCTGAGCTTGGCTCAGGCGTTCGGGCACAGCCTCAACGCCGCGCCGTTCACTCCCCGTTTCACGCTTCTCCTGAGCCGTCTTTTCCGCCCGAGCTTCGCAAGATGCGCCGGGCGATAGCCTTTTCGGCTAAAATAGATAGGTTTTTCACCTACTTACAAGGCGTGCTCCGCTATTGTCCGAGCGCGCCTTTTTCGCTTGATCGGTACTGAATGGATCATATTCGTAACTTCTCGATCATTGCGCACATCGACCATGGCAAGTCGACGCTCGCCGATCGCATCATCCAGATCTGCGGTGGCCTGTCCGACCGCGAGATGGAATCTCAAGTGCTCGATTCGATGGATCTCGAACGCGAGCGCGGCATCACCATCAAGGCACAAACCGCCGCGCTGACGTACAAGGCCCGTGACGGGCAAATCTACAACCTGAACATGATCGACACGCCGGGCCACGTCGACTTCTCGTACGAAGTCAGCCGCTCGCTGTCCGCATGCGAAGGTGCGCTGCTGGTCGTCGACGCGAGCCAGGGCGTGGAAGCGCAAACCGTCGCCAACTGCTACACGGCGATCGAACTCGGCGTCGACGTGATTCCGGTGCTCAACAAGATCGATCTGCCGGCCGCGAACCCTGAAAACGCGATCGCCGAAATCGAAGACGTGATCGGCATCGACGCAACCGACGCCACGCATTGCAGCGCGAAGACCGGCCTCGGCGTCGAAGACGTGCTCGAAGCGCTGATCGCCAAAGTGCCGCCGCCCAAGGGCGACCCGGACGCGCCGCTGCAGGCGCTGATCATCGACTCGTGGTTCGACAACTACGTCGGTGTCGTGATGCTGGTGCGTATCGTCAACGGTACGCTGCGTCCCAAGGACAAGATCCGCATGATGGCGACCGAAGCGCAATATCCGGTCGAGCACATCGGTGTGTTCACGCCGAAGTCGAAGAATCTCGAATCGCTGTCGGCCGGGCAGGTGGGCTTCATCATCGCCGGCATCAAGGAATTGGCCGCGGCGAAGGTGGGTGACACCGTCACGCTGGTGAACCGTCCGGCACCGGAGCCGCTGCCCGGCTTCAAGGAAGTGAAGCCGCAGGTGTTCGCCGGCCTCTATCCTGTCGAAGCAAACCAGTACGACGCGCTGCGCGATTCGCTGGAAAAGCTGAAACTGAACGACGCCTCGCTGATGTACGAGCCGGAAGTGTCGCAGGCGCTCGGTTTCGGTTTCCGCTGTGGCTTCCTCGGTCTGCTGCATATGGAGATCGTGCAGGAACGTCTCGAACGCGAGTTCGACATGGACCTGATCACCACGGCGCCGACCGTGGTGTACGAAGTCCTGCAGCGCGACGGCACGACCCTCATGGTCGAGAATCCGGCCAAGATGCCGGAACCGTCGAAGATCGAAGAAGTGCGCGAGCCGATCGTCACCGTGAACCTGTATATGCCGCAAGATTACGTCGGCTCGGTGATCACGCTGTGCACGCAAAAGCGCGGCACGCAGATCAACATGCAGTACCACGGCCGTCAGGTGCAACTCACGTACGAAATCCCAATGGGCGAAGTCGTGCTCGATTTCTTCGATCGTCTGAAGTCGATTTCGCGCGGCTATGCGTCGATGGATTACGAGTTCAAGGAATACCGCGCGGCCGACGTCGTGAAGGTCGACATGCTGATCAACGGCGACAAGGTCGATGCGCTGTCGGTCATCGTGCACCGTTCGCAAAGCCAGTATCGCGGCCGCGAAGTGGCGTCGAAAATGCGTGAACTGATCCCGCGTCAAATGTATGACGTGGCGATTCAGGCCACCATCGGCGCGAACATTATTGCGCGCGAGAACATTAAAGCGTTGCGTAAGAACGTGCTGGCAAAATGCTACGGCGGCGATATCTCACGTAAGAAGAAGCTGCTGGAAAAGCAAAAGGCAGGCAAGAAGCGAATGAAGCAGGTGGGGTCGGTCGAGATTCCGCAAGAGGCTTTCCTCGCGATTTTGCGTGTCGAAGACAAATAAGACGAACAACGGAACACTATGAATTTTGCGCTGATTCTTTTTGTGCTCGTCATTTTGACGGGCGTCGCATGGGTCGCAGACAAACTCGTTTTCATGCCGCAACGGCGCCGCGCGGCGGAAGCCGCGGTCGCCGAGTTCGACCGTCAGCAGGCACGCATCGGCGAGCGTTTCGCCGACGAAAACGCGGCGCAAACGCGCGCGCGTCTGCGTGACGACAAGCTGCGCCAGCCTTGGTGGCTCGAATATTCGGCGAGCTTTTTTCCGGTGATTCTGGTGGTGTTCGTGGTGCGCTCGTTCGTGGTCGAGCCGTTCAAGATTCCTTCGGGTTCGATGGTGCCGACGCTGCTGGTGGGCGATTTCATTCTCGTGAACAAATTCGACTACGGCATCCGTCTGCCGATCACCAACACGAAGATCACCGAAGGCCGTCCGCTCCAGCGCGGCGACGTGGTGGTGTTCCGTTACCCGAAAGACGAATCGGTCGACTACATCAAGCGCGTGATCGGCCTGCCGGGCGACACCGTCGC
Organism: Paraburkholderia sp. FT54; assembly: GCF_031585635.1. Lineage (NCBI taxonomy): Bacteria > Pseudomonadati > Pseudomonadota > Betaproteobacteria > Burkholderiales > Burkholderiaceae > Paraburkholderia > Paraburkholderia sp. FT54. The sequence goes on from NZ_CP134195.1 coordinate 1,119,709, forward strand.
GTATCAGGACAAGCAGCTCACGATCAACGGCAAGCCGGTGCCGGAAACGCCGCTGCCCGATTACCTCGACGACGAACGCATGGGCTACGCGAAGCAGTTCGAAGAAGATCTCGACGGCCGCAAGAACGCGATTCTGAATAATCCCGCCGTGCCGCCGTTCATCGTCGGCGCCGAAGATTATCCGTATCGCGACAACTGCACGTACAACGCACGCGGCGTGATCTGCAAAGTGCCGCCGGGCAACTACTTCATGATGGGCGACAACCGCGATAACAGCGCGGATAGCCGTTACTGGGGTTTCGCGCCGGACAAGAATATCGTCGGCCGCGCGTTTTTTATCTGGATGAACTTCAGCAATCTGAAACGCATCGGCTCATTCAACTGAGTTCGTTTACGTCGATTGCACGACACGCCGCGCGGTTGACCTTCATCGGGTCACGTAAGCCGCGGCGTGTTAGCACGCTACTTTAAGATCCCGCGGTAACGTCGCTTCACCACGCTTTTTCCGCTGGCCGCCCCGCGTTTTCGCCGGGTCTGGCGCCCGCGTTATACTCTGCCCATGCCCCTATCTCCGTTGGAAAGCCGTCTGCGCTACGAATTTCGCAATGCGGAATTGCTGCGCCAGGCTTTAACGCACCGCAGTCATAGTTCCACGCATAACGAACGGCTCGAGTTTCTCGGCGATTCCGTTCTAAATTGCGCGGTGGCTGCGCTTTTGTTCCAACGTTTCGGCAAATTGGACGAGGGCGACCTGTCGCGCGTCCGCGCCAATCTGGTCAAACAGCAGTCACTTTACGAAATCGCTCAGGCTCTCAATATTTCCGAAGGCTTGCGGCTGGGGGAAGGCGAGTTGCGCAGCGGCGGCTTCCGCCGCCCGTCGATCCTCGCTGACACGCTCGAAGCGGTGCTGGGCGCAGTGTTCCTCGACGGCGGCTTCGACGCCGCCCAGACGGTCATCAAACGCCTTTACGTGCCCATTCTGGATCACATCGATCCGCGCACGCTCGGCAAGGACGCCAAGACGCTGCTGCAGGAGTATCTGCAGGGTCACAAGATCGCGCTGCCGACCTACACGGTCGTCGCTACGCATGGTGCGGCGCACAATCAGCAATTCGAAGTCGAATGCACGGTGCCGAAACTGGACGTGAAAGTGTCCGGTTCCGGCGCGAGCCGTCGTGCGGCAGAGCAGGCGGCGGCCAAGAAGGCGCTCGACGAGGTCATGGCCGCGGCGCCTGCCGTGGTCGCCAAACCGAAGCGCTCGAAAGGCGCCCGCGCGGCGAAGAACGCCGAGCCGGAGATCGTCCCCGGCGTGACGGGCGTGCAAGCCGCGCTGGATCTGCGCAGCCCGGATCGCAAGAACGAACGCGGAGCGGGGCGCGGTGAGCCCCGGGCAGCGGCCGCCGCGACGGAACCCGTAGCCGAACGTGCCGCGCAGACAGTCAGCGCCGCGCCGTTGGCGGTCATTCGCGCCGCGCACGTGGAGTACAGCGGACAGGACAAAGGCGAGCGCGCTGAGAAGGGCGAGAAGTCGGCCGCTCACGCGAGCGACAAGTCCGCTGACAAAGCCGCGGTGGAAAAAGCCGCCGAAAAGCTCGACACCAATCCCGCAGACGCGAGGCCCACGGACGCGAAATCTGCCGAAGCCAAACTGGAAGCCGCTCCCGTCCGCGGCGTCGACAAACACCGCAGCCGCGAAGCCACAACCGGTCCCGCCGTGCCCGCGCCGAGCGCAGCGGCATCGACCGAACACGAACCCGGTGTAGCCGACGCGGTGCAAACGCGCGTCGCCGACGCAGGCCATTGATTGCCATCGGCGCGCCATTCCCGCGCGTCGATCTGAAACTTGCCGTAGCCCGAATATGAACGCTCCCACTCCCACTGGTTTTCGCTGCGGCATGGTCGCGATCGTCGGCCGCCCCAACGTCGGCAAATCCACGCTGATGAACGCGCTGGTCGGCCAGAAAGTCAGTATCACCTCGCGCAAGGCGCAGACCACGCGCCATCGCATCACGGGCATTCACACGCTCGAAGACGCGCAATACATTTTCGTCGACACGCCGGGTTTTCAGACCAAGCACAGCGGCGCGCTGAACCGTTCGCTCAATCGCGCGGTCACGTCCACGCTGACTTCGGTCGATGCGATCCTGTTCGTGATCGAAGCCGGCCGTTTCGGCCCGGACGATCAGAAAGTGCTCGATTTGATTCCGCCGTCGGTGCCCACGCTGCTGATCGCGAACAAGCTGGATCGCGTGTCGGATAAGGATTCGCTGTTTCCGTTCATGCAGCAGGTGAGCGCGCTGCACAAGTTCGCCGAGATCGTGCCGCTGTCGGCGAAACATCCCGACGACATCAAACGTCTGATGGCGACCGTCAAGCCGTTCCTGCCGGAAGGTGCGCCGATCTACGGCGAAGACGACCTGACGGATCGCAGCGAGCGTTTCCTCGCCGCGGAAATCCTGCGCGAGAAAGTGTTCCGCTGGACCGGCGACGAACTGCCGTACACGAGCACCGTGCTGATCGACAAGTTCGAAACCGAAGGGCGTCTGCGCCGCATTTTCGCGACCATCATGGTCGACCGCGATACGCACAAGGCGATGATCATCGGCCAGAAGGGCGCCAAGCTGAAACAGATCAGCACCGAAGCGCGCCTCGATATGGAAAAGCTGTTCGACGGTCCGGTGTACCTGGAAACCTTCATCAAGGTGAAGAGCGGCTGGGCCGACAACGAAGCCGGGCTCCGTGCGTATGGGTACGAATGACGCGTGGATGACGCTGAATTCCGACGCTGACCCGGGCGACTCGGAGCCGGCCGCGCCGGCTCGCGAGCCGTCCAAACCCGCGCGTGGCACCAGAAAATCTTCATCGACCAAAAGCGCGCAGGGCGCCGAAGGCGAAGCGCGCAAAGCGCCGGCCCGGCGCGCGCCGCGCACCTCCGCGTCCGACTACCGGATTGCGGAGCAGCCCGCCTTCGTTCTCCATAGCTATCCGTATCGCGAGACCAGTCTGATCATCGACGTGCTCTCGCGCGATCACGGCCGTCTCGCGCTCGTCGCGAAGGGCGCGAAGCGCCCGCACTCCGCGCTGCGCGGCGTGTTGCAGACGTTCCAGCCGCTCGCGCTGTCGTGGTCGGGCAAATCCGAAGTACGCACGCTGACCGGCGCGGAGTGGGTCGGCGGCATGTTGCCGCTGGCCGGCGACGCGCTGCTGTGCGGCTTCTACGTCAACGAGCTGCTGGTCAAGTTCTGCGCGCGCGAAGATCCGCACCCGCAACTGTTCCACCACTATGTCGTCACGATGACGCGTCTCGCGCACGACGAGCCGCCCGTGCAGGTGCTGCGCTCGTTCGAACGCGTGCTGTTGCGCGAAACCGGTTACGCGATGGCGCTGGATCGCACCGTCGCGCGCAAAGCGGTGCTGGCCGAAGGCCGCTACGTGTTCGACCCCGAGCGCGGCGTGCGCGAAGCCGCCGACGATCTGCCCGCGCAATGGCCGGTGATTGCGGGGCAAACCTTGCTCGACATGGAACAGGACGATTACCATCGAGCGCAGACCGTGGCGCAAAGCAAAACGCTGATGCGCTTTCTGCTCAACACTTACCTTGGCGGCACGCCGCTCGCGACGCGCCAGATCCTGATCGACTTGCAGAACTTATGAGCTTCTTTCTTACGTCGCCGAATGTGATTGACCTGGGCGTGAACATCGATCACGTCGCCACGCTGCGCAACGCGCGCGGCACGTCCTATCCCGATCCGATCCGCGCCGCGCTGATGGCCGAAGAGGCCGGCGCCGACGTCATCACGCTGCATCTGCGTGAAGACCGCCGTCATATCGTCGACGCCGACGTGCGCAAGCTGCGCCCGCTCCTGAAGACGCGCATGAATCTGGAGTGCGCGGTCACGCAGGAGATGCTCGACATTGCCTGCGAAGTGCAGCCTCACGACGTGTGCCTCGTGCCGGAAAAGCGTCAGGAGCTGACTACGGAAGGCGGCCTCGATGTGGCCGGCCAGTTCGAAGCGGTGCGCGCCGCGTGCAAGCAGCTTGCCGACGCGAACTCGCGTGTGTCGCTCTTCATCGATCCGGACGAAACGCAGATTCGCGCCGCGCATGAAGCCGGCGCGCCGGTGATCGAACTGCACACCGGCCGTTACGCCGAGGCCCACGATCCCGCCGAACAGCAGCGCGAATTCGAGCGCGTGGTGCGCGCCGTCGAATTCGGCGCGACGCTCGGCATCAAGGTCAATGCGGGCCACGGCCTGCACTACACGAACGTGCAGCAGATCGCCGCGATCGAGGGCATCGACGAACTGAATATTGGCCACGCGATCGTCGCGCACGCGATCTTTGCCGGCTGGGACAACGCGGTGCGCGAGATGAAGGCGATCATGGTCGCCGCGCGTCTCGGCGCGCGCGCCTGATGCCAGCTGAGGCGGCGGCCTCGCGCATGGCGATCTACGGCATCGGCACGGACATCGTTCAGGTCAGCCGCGTGGCCGCGGTCATGACGCGCACCAACGGCCGTTTCGCCGAGAAGGTGCTGGGTCCGGACGAGCTGCGCGTCTATCACGCGCGTCAGGCGCGTTCGGCGGCGCGCGGTCTCGCGTTTCTCGCCACACGGTTCTCGGCGAAAGAAGCGTTTTCGAAAGCGATCGGCCTAGGCATGCACTGGCCGATGACCTGGCGCGCGCTGCAAACGCTCAACAAGCCGAGCGGCGAACCCATGGTGGTCGCATCAGGAGAACTGGCCGAATGGCTCGACGCGCGTGGCATCACGGCACGCGTCACGATCAGCGACGAGCGTGATTACGCCGTGTCGTTCGTGATTGCGGAAACTGCGCAAACGGGCACGCCCGGCGAAGTCGCCAAATAAAATACTTTGAACGCGGCGACAGTCTGCCGCGTCTTTCCTTGCTCCAGGCTTTATTCCAGCGGAAATCGATGAAAACCATTCCCGGACCCGTGATGCTCGACGTGGTCGGCAAAACGCTGAACGACGACGACAAGCGCCGCCTCGCCCATCCGATGACCGGCGGCGTGATCCTGTTCGCGCGCCACTACGAGAGCCGCGCGCAACTGATCGCGCTGACCGATTCGATCCGCGCGGTCCGCGAGGATCTGCTGATCGCAGTCGATCACGAAGGCGGCCGCGTGCAGCGCTTTCGCACTGACGGCTTCACCGTGCTGCCGGCGATGGGCAAGCTCGGCACGTTGTGGGACAGCGATGTACTGCATGCCACCAAAGTGACAACGGCCGTCGGCTATATCCTCGCGGCGGAGCTGCGCGCTTGCGGGATCGATATGAGCTTCACGCCGGTTCTCGATCTGAATTACGGCCAATCGCAGGTGATCGGCGACCGCTCGTTTCACCGCGATCCGCGCGTGGTGACCTTGCTCGCCAAGAGCCTCAACCATGGTCTCGCGTTGGCCGGCATGAGCAATTGCGGCAAGCATTTCCCTGGGCACGGTTTCGCCCACGCGGATTCGCACGTCGCCATGCCGGTCGACGACCGTTCGCTCGATGAGATTCTGCGCGACGACGTGGCGCCGTACGACTGGCTCGGCTTGTCGCTGGGGTCGGTGATTCCCGCGCATGTGATCTATCCGCAGGTCGATTCGAAGCCGGCGGGTTTTTCGCGCGTCTGGCTGCAGGACATTCTGCGCAACAAGCTGCGCTTCGAAGGCGCGATTTTCAGCGACGATCTTTCGATGGAAGCCGCGCGCCAGGGCGGCACGCTGACCGAAGGCGCCAGCGCCGCGCTGCAGGCCGGCTGCGACATGGTTCTGATCTGCAATCAGCCGGATGAAGCGGAAAAGGTGCTGGATGCGCTGTGCTTCACGCCGTCGAAAGAATCGCGACGGCGGCTCGAGCGCATGCGGCCGCGCGGCAAAGCGTTGAAGTGGAGCAAGCTGGTTGCCGATCCGCAGTATCTTCAAGCGCAGGCGCTGCTGCGTAGCGCGTTTGCATAAGCCGCTCGGTCAGTCGGCAAGCAAGTATGAAAAACGGCGCCTTCATCATCGAGGCGCCGTTTTTTTCAACCGCGGGCGAGCCACAAGCCGCCGCAGCAGTACTCAGTTCAAACGCATGCGTTGCAGCTTGTTGTACAGCGTCTTCGGACTGATGCCCAGCAGCGACGCCGCCCGGTGACGCGTACCGCCGACTGCATCGAGCGTGGCACGAATCAGCATTTCCTCGACGTCCGCAAGGGGCGTCCCCACGGTGACCTGCACGCGGCTGCCGTTCAGATCGCGGCCGTTCGCCGAGCCCGCTTCGTCGGCGCGCAGCGACTCCAGCACGTCGCCCGATGCCTGATACGCGCGCCGCACGCGGTCCTGCAACTCGCGCACGTTGCCCGGCCATTCATACGCGAGACACTCGCGCAGGAAGTTGGGTCCGACCTGTTTGGCGGTCTCCAACGTGCCGCGCGTGAGCCCTTCCTGATTCAACTCGTCGACGAGCGCCTGGGCGATCAACGCCGGATCTTCGCCGCGTTCGCGCAGCGGCGGCAGCGTCACCGCAGCCGCTTCGAGGCGTAGTGCGAGATCTTCGTGCAGGCTGCCGTCGGCGACCGCGGCGCGCGGCGCCTTCCGCGTCGATGCGATCAGCCGGAAGTCCGTCACCACCCGATTCGTGCCGCCGACCCGCATGAAGGTCTGCGAATCGAGCGCGCGCAGCAACGCCTCCTGCTGGACGCGCGGCAACTCGGCGATTTCGTCGATGAACAGCGTGCCGCCGCTCGCCTGCTCGAACAGGCCCGGTTCGCGCTGTTCGGCGCCGCTGAACGCACCGCGTTCGTGACCGAACAGCAGGCTGTCGAGCGAACGTGGCACGGCTGCGCTGTTCGCGCTTCGGCAATCGAACGTGATGAGCGGGCCTTTGCGGCGTCGGCTCATGTCGTGCATGGTGCGCGCCGCGATCTGCTTGCCGGTGCCGGCTTCGCCGGAAATCAGCACGGCGGCTTCAGTCGGCGCGATGTGTTCGATCGTGTCGTAGACATGCTGCATCGCGCCGCTGCGGCCGAGCATCGAGCCGAAACGGCCGAGTTGGCGCAGCGACGCGCGCAGCGTCTGCACTTCTTCGGTCAGTTCGTACGGCCGCGGAATGCGCGCCAGCAGACTGCGCAAACGCGGAATGTTGACCGGCTTGAGCAGATAGTCCCAGATGCCGTGCCGCAAACCTTCGATCGCGCTTTCGACCGTCGCATTGCCGGTCATCACGATCACGGGCAGGGCGCCGCCGGGCGGCTGCGCGGGCAAATGTTGCAACAGATCGAGCCCGCTGCCGTCCGGCAGGTTCAGGTCGACCAGCACGACGTCGGGAATGAAGCGTGTCAGGGCGGCCCGGGCCTCGGCGATCGTCGTCGCGGTGTCGACGGAGAAACCGTCGGCGGCGAGGATGGCGGACAGGCCTGACAGGCTATTAGGATCGTCTTCAACAATCAGGGCGTGTGGCATGGCGAGCGCAATTGTTAGATGGATGGAATGCCCGGTGGACTGCGCCGATACGATGGCGCGCGGCAACGGGGGCGATGCTGGCCGGTACTGTCGGTCGAATCAGAGCCGAATTCAGCGGTGCGCAGGCATGCTCGGCCTGTGCGGCGCGAGAGCCGCCAGCCGATGTGGGCAGGCCGTCCGGCGCGTACTGCACCGGACCACCGGACGCAACGGCGGCGCTTCGACTCAAGTCGTTCAGGTCCTTTTGGTCATTGCACTTGGCAGCCCGTCCTGACTTTTTGTAAGGGTGGACGGGCACCTGTATTTCCTTCACTCGTGCTGTCAGAAATCCCGGTTGCTGTCGAAGAAACGGCGTACTTCGAGTTCCGCTTCTTGACGCGTCTTGCCGTAACGTTCCTGGATCAGCCCGGTGAGCTTGTCGGCGCGGCCTTCAGCCTTGGTCAATTCGTCGTCCGTCAGCTCGCCCCACGCGGTCTTAGCCTTGCCAATCATCTGCTTCCACTTGCCTTCAGCAATGTCGTTATTCATGTCGCATCTCCGGAGTTGTAGAAAATAGAGCCGTACTGGCCTTTATCCGGAGAGAAGCATGGACTGTGCCACGATAATTTACTTAAACTTATCAATCGTTTGTCGGGCGACGTGCGGGAAATTTGAGGTCTGGGTGCGGCAATTTCGAGAAGGTCGCCGGTAATGTTTTCCTCAACAATACACGGCAGCGCAAAAAAGAAAAAGCGCCCAAACTGGGCGCTTTTTTTTTGCCATTTTTTCGCAGCGCCCGTGTTGCGGCGCCGGATTCCGGCAAGCAGGGTGCTTACGCGCGGCTGCGGTACTCGTGCGTACGCGTGTCGATTTCGATCTTGTCACCGATGTTGCAGAAGAGCGGCACTTGCAGTTCGAAGCCGGTGTTCAGCTTGGCGTTCTTCAACACCTTGCCCGACGACGTGTCACCCTTGACAGCCGGTTCCGTGTAGATGATCTCGCGGACCAGCGTGGTCGGCAGTTCGACCGAGATGGCTTTCTCGTTGTAGAACACGACTTCGCAAGCCATGCCGTCTTCGAGGTAATGGAGGGCGTCGCCCATCATTTCGCCTTCGACTTCGAACTGGTTGTAGTCGGCGTCCATGAACACGTACATCGGGTCAGCGAAGTACGAGTACGTGACTTCCTTGCGTTCCAGCACGACGACGTCGAACTTGTCGTCTGCCTTGTACACGCTTTCCATGCCTGCGCCGGTCAGCAGGTTCTTGAACTTCATCTTGACGACGGCGGAGTTGCGGCCCGATTTGTTGTATTCGGCCTTTTGCACAACCATTGCGTCTGCGCCGATCATCACGACGTTACCGGTGCGGAGTTCCTGTGCGGTCTTCATAAAACTGTCCTGTACGAAATAAGTAGCTTCAACTTGTGCTCAACGGCATACGGCGCAAGCGGCTTCGGCGCTTCGCTCACTGTGCGCCGCGCCGCCGAAGCGGCTCGGCGGGTCGCGAGCGAGTCAAGCGTGGCCGGCTTGCCGCTGGGACCGACGGAAGGGCCGCATACCTGCGGGTTTCTGCCATTCCCAGCAATCCGTTACCTGCTTTTTACCCTGTGCGGGCGTGTACACGAGTGGCGCCGATTTCGCAACATACGTCCCTTTTTTGACATTTCCACCATCGAGCTGTGACTTAGGAAATGTCTCGCCTCTTTCGAAACAGGGATTGGCGGGCCGCTCAAGCGAATTGGCCGGATTCCGCCGCTGCGATCGGGCCGCGCTTGCGTCGTCGGCCGTTGGATAACCGCTTATTTTAACTGAGTTTTTGCGAACAAGGCCAGATTTCCGGCGAGGTCGCCCACTTGAGCCAGTTCGCCGGCCCACTCCGCTGCGCGTTGCTTGAGTGCGGGGACGTGACGCTGGAATTCCGCCCAGTCAGGCCGGCCCGCGCTGTTCCACGCGTGCCAGAAGCGCGCAAGGGCGTCGCGCGCGTCGGCGGGCAGGGTGCGCGCGTAGTGCGCGAGCGCGGCATCGAGCTTTGGCAGATGCGCGTCGTCGGCTTGCGGGTAGATGTGCCAGACGAAGGGTTTGGCGGCCCATTGGGCGCGCACGAACGAATCCTCGCCACGTACGAAATTGATGTCGCTCGCCCACAGCAGCGTGTCGTAGCCGGGCTGGTCGGTAAAGGCAAGTGCGTGCGCGCTGAGGTTTGCGCGCACCGCGTGCGAGCCGGCGGCGAACGCGGGCAGCCCGAAAAAGCGCGCGACCGCGCCTGAAATGCGGCCTTCGGGCACTAGCAGGACGACCGGCTCGGCGCTGTCGCGCCACTGTTCGAGCAGGCTGTCGACGGCGGGGTTTTCGTAGGCGAACAAAGAGACGACGGTGGCCGTGGCGGGCGGCGGCGCGTGGCCGGTGGTTTGCCGCCACCACGCTTCGCGCGTGGCGGGCGATGCTTCGAAAGCCGCGCGCGCGCCGTCGAGATGCCGTTCCTTCAGCACGCCGCCGGTGCCGGGGCCGAGTCCGGGGAAAAAGAACGTCTTGGTCAGCGGATAGCGCGGATGAGGTGACGGCCGCAGATGAAAATCCGCGACCCAGTCCTCGGCGCTCAGGTATTCAAGGTTGAACCACATCGGCGTGCGTTCGCGTGCCGCCATCGCGGCGACATAGATGGGCGGTAGTTCGCAGCCGAACGCCTCGATCACGACGTCGGCGACTGCGAGCGTATCGCCCGCATGGGCCGGTTCGTGCCAGTGCTCGACCACAATGCCGCCCACCGTCTGGCGGGCGTGCTCCAGCGTCAACGATGGGCACAGCTTCTGGAACGCATGCAGGTCGTCGACGAACACGCGCACCTGCCAGCCGTGTTCGCTCGCGAGCTGGCGCGCGAGGCGCCAGCACACGCCGATGTCGCCGAAATTGTCGATCACCGCGCAGAAGATATCGCAGGCGATGGCCGTGGACGCGTCAGTGGCTTGCTCGGAATGGGGCGTAGCGGAAGACATGATGGCCTGGTTCGCGGATTCGAACGGATGGAAGGAGTAAGGCGGCGCGAGCAGTGCCTCGGCGCCGCGCGGCGTGGCGCGCCGCTTTACTGCCGCCGACGCGTCACCCGATTCAAGGCGACAGCGTTCGGACGCCCGCGGAATGTTCTAAACTGGCGATTCTAAAGCACTCGTTCACGATTGCGCGTGCGCGGCGTACTCCGGTTCGTCCAGGCGCGCGGCACGCGGAGCGAGGCTTCGCGAGACCGTCCCACCCAACCGATTCTGCATGACCGAACCCGAAGCAACCGACGCTTTCGAGCCGAAAAAAGTGCTCGCCCAATTGCCGCATCTGCCCGGCGTCTATCGCTATTACGATACGCATGGCGCGGTGCTTTATGTCGGCAAGGCGCGCGACCTGAAGAAGCGTGTCTCGAGCTACTTCACCAAGACGCTGCTGTCGCCGCGCATCGCGATGATGGTGACACGCATTGCGCGCGTCGAGACGACCGTCACGCGCTCCGAGGCCGAAGCGCTGCTGCTCGAAAACAACCTGATCAAGGCGCTCGCGCCGCGCTACAACATTCTGTTTCGCGACGACAAGTCGTACCCCTACCTCAAGCTGACCGGCCACAAGTTTCCGCGCATGGCGTATTACCGTGGCGCGGTGGATCGCAAGAATCAGTACTTCGGGCCGTTTCCCAGTGCGTGGGCGGTGCGCGAGAGCATCCAGATCCTGCAGCGCGTGTTCCAGTTGCGCACCTGCGAAGACTCCGTGTTCAACAATCGCACGCGGCCTTGCCTGCTGCATCAGATCGGCCGCTGCACGGCGCCATGCGTCGCGGCGATCAACGAAGAAGATTACGCGCGCGACGTCGCCAACGCGTCGCGCTTTCTGCTCGGCCGCCAAGGCGAGGTCATGAAAGAGCTCGAGCAGAAGATGCACGCCTTCGCAAGCGAGCTGAAGTTCGAGCAGGCCGCGGCGGTACGCAATCAGATGAGTTCGCTCTCGACGGTGCTGCACCAGCAGGCGATCGAAGTCGGCAGCGACAGCGACGTCGATATTCTCGCGGTGGTCGCGCTGGGCGGCCGCGTGTGCGTGAATCTGGCGATGGTGCGCGGCGGACGGCATCTGGGCGACAAGGCATATTTCCCGGCGCATGTGGAGAGCGCGTTGACGGCCGACGAGGGCGGACTGGAAGAAGGCGAAGCGGCGTTGGCCGAAGTCGCGCTCGCGTCGAGCCCGCTCGCGCAAGACAGCGTCATTGATGATGAAACGACGGCGTCGACCGATACCGCTGATGCTCTCGCGATCGCGCAAGAGATGCCATCGGAAGACGCAGAGGATGAGGAAGGCGACGCATCAGAAGAGGACGACGCACCCGAAGATGCCGGCTTCGAACCCGCGAAAGCACGTAAGGGCCGTGCTGCAACCGGCGGGATCGAAGCCGAAGTCCTCGAAGCCTTCATCGCCCAGCATTACCTGGGCAATCGCGTGCCGCCGGTGCTGGTGGTCAGTCACGCGCCCGCCAACCGCGAACTGGTCGACGTGCTGATCGAGCAGGCCGGCCACAAGGTCACCGTGCTGCGCCAACCGCAAGGCCAACGGCGCGCCTGGCTCGCCATGGCCGAGCAGAACGCGCGGCTCGCGCTCGCGCGCCTGCTCTCGGAACAGGGCTCGCAGCAGGCCCGCACGCGCGCGCTCACCGACACGCTCGGCATGGAGTGCGACGATCTCGCGCATCTGCGCATCGAATGCTTCGACATCAGCCATACGATGGGCGAGGCGACCCAGGCGTCGTGCGTGGTGTATCACCATCACAAGATGCAGTCGTCGGAATACCGCCGCTACAACATCACCGGCATCACGCCCGGCGACGACTATGCCGCGATGCGCCAGGTGCTCACGCGCCGCTACGAGAAGATGGTCGAGCAAGCCGCCGCGAATGCCGCCGATCAGGCCGCCGAGTTGCAAAGCGACGCGGCCGCTGCTGCGACGCTGGCGCCGGACGCCGCCGAGCCGGCCGCAGCCGGCGGTATCCTGCCGACTATCGTGCTGATCGACGGCGGCAAGGGTCAGGTCGAAATCGCGCGCCAGGTGTTCACGGAACTGGGTCTCGATACCGGCATGCTGGTCGGCGTCGCAAAGGGCGAGGGGCGCAAGGTCGGCCTCGAAACGCTGATCTTCGCCGACGGCCGCGCGCCGCTCGAACTCGGCAAGGAAAGCGCGGCGCTCATGCTGGTCGCGCAGATACGCGACGAAGCGCACCGCTTCGCCATCACTGGCATGCGCGCGAAGCGCGGCAAGACGCGCCAGACCTCGCGGCTCGAAGAGCTCGAAGGCGTGGGCGCGAAGCGGCGTCAACGGCTGCTCGCGCGCTTTGGCGGACTGCGCGGCGTGGTGGCGGCCAGTGTCGAGGATCTGGCGAGCGTCGAAGGCATTTCGCAGGCGCTCGCGGAGCAGATTTACCGGCAATTGCACTGATTGCGGCGGCTTCGGCTGTCCGCTCAGCCACCTTTGAGCGGCACTGCCGCGGCGCGCGCGGCATGCCCCGCGCGCCGCTTTGCTTGTGGCAGGCCTTGTGACACGGCACAATTGCATCTCCCTCGCCAGACGCTGCGCCTGCCCATGCCGTTTAATTTCCCGATTTTCCTGACTTGGCTGCGGATCGTCCTGATCCCGCTCGTCGTCGGTGTGTTCTACTTGCCCGACATGATGATGAGCCCCGCGCACCGCAATCTGGCGGCCGCGACCATCTTCATTCTGGCGGCGCTGACCGACTGGTTCGACGGCTATCTGGCGCGCAAGTGGAATCAGACTTCGGCATTCGGCGCGTTCCTCGATCCGGTCGCCGACAAGCTGATGGTGACCGCCGCGTTGCTGGTGCTCGTGCAACTCGCGCGAATCGATTCGGCGATTGCGCTCGTGATCGTCGGGCGCGAAATCGCAATCTCGGCGCTGCGCGAGTGGATGGCGCAGATCGGCGCGTCGAAGAGCGTCGCCGTGAATTCGCTCGGCAAGTTCAAGACCGTTTGCCAGATGGTGGCGATTCCCATGCTGCTGTTTTACGGCCCGCTGCCGTTGGGCGGCGGCGTGGTGGTCGACACACGCGTGTGGGGCCTGTGGCTCATCTATCTGGCCGCGTTCCTGACGATCTGGTCGATGCTCTACTACATGAAGCTCGCGTGGCCGCAGATTCGCGAGCGGGGTGGCGTGGCCTGACTTTGCAGTGGTCGAGAGCGCCTGGAGTGTGTCCGAACTTCGCTGACGCATGAGTGAAATCTGTTCAGTAAAAGAGATTCGCAAAAGGGGTTGACACGTTTCAGTCGTTTCTCCATAATCTCGTTTCTCCGATGCACGCGGTTCGAAACATCGGCGGCAGTAAGAGAGCAGTTGCAGTAACTAGGCAGCAGATAGCACGGCAAAAGCAGCACAATGCGGGAGTAGCTCAGTTGGTAGAGCGCAACCTTGCCAAGGTTGAGGTCGCGAGTTCGAGCCTCGTCTCCCGCTCCAGATTTTCGAAGCAGCGCGTTGTTTGGCGAAGCGCAGTTTGGCAAAGTCACAGACGCAAGGCGTTGTGAAGCAGTTCAATGCGGGAGTAGCTCAGTTGGTAGAGCGCAACCTTGCCAAGGTTGAGGTCGCGAGTTCGAGCCTCGTCTCCCGCTCCATACATAAGGGGAAGCAACGCTTCCCTTTTTGTTTGGTGGCCCGGTCCTGCCGGTTGTCCGCTAAACAAAATCTGCGAATCTGTTGCTAGGTTCCAGTCCGCTTGCGGCGCGATAGCAAAGCGGTTATGCAGCGGCCTGCAAAGCCGTTTAGGCCGGTTCGACTCCGGCTCGCGCCTCCAGTAGTTGATGTAAAGAAAAGCCCCGACTTGTCGGGGCTTTTCTTTTTTCTGCGTCGTTTTCTCCGGCAGGATTGATACGGATGCTGGCGCGGCGAAAGTTCTCTTCGCGAGTGGCGCACAATTCATGGTTCGCGCTGCATCAGCCGATCCCGATGGACCTGCATCTCGCAGATCGTTTTTCTGCTGTTGGTCACGTTCACTCTGTGTACGGCCCGGCGAGCGCCCACGAGCCGGCAGCGCGGCGCGGCACGTGATCGATTGAACGGCGTGCCTGTTTCTTTGCATCTTGGTTTGTCCACACGAGGCTGCATGTACCTACAACTCACCGGCACTCACGTTCGCCTGCTCGGCTCGATGCATCTCTTTCCGGCGACGAGCCGCCGAACGCCGCCGTGGATCGCCGAAGCGTATGACTGGGCAGAAGCGCTCGTCTTCGAGTCCGATCCGCCGACTATCCTGCCGTTTCTGAAGGCCGACCAGCAAGGCGGCGCGGAGCAACTGCAGCCCTTGCTATCCGCCGACGCATGGCGGCAACTTCACGCGGCATGGCCCGTTGAAGGACCACTGGCGCCGCTTGCCAATCTGCGTCCGTGGGCCGCGCTGATCGTCGCGCCGACGCTGTTCCAGCAGGTCGTCGAAGGTGTCGAGCCGCGCATGCTGCGCTCGGCGATCACGCAGGCTAAACCCTATCGGTATCTCGAGACCGCGCAGGAGGTGGCGGCGGCGCTCGAATCGATTCCGCTCGATGCCGTCGGCGCGGCGCTCGGCCTGCTGATGGCCGATCTCGACGAACCGCAGCGCACGCTCGAGCGTATGCATGCGGCCTGGCTCGATGGCAATCTGCTCGCCTTGCACCGGATCGCCATCGAATCGCCGATGTTCAACCTGCCGGGCATCCGGCATGCAATTCTCGACGCGCGCAATCGCGCATGGGCGGCGCGCCTGGCGGAGTTGCTCACGCGGCCGGAGCGCACGTTGGTGGTCGTCGGCGCGCTGCATCTGTGCGGCCCCGGCAACCTGGTCGACTGTCTCGCGCGGCCGGTCGAGCCGGTCTTTGCCAACCTGTAGAAAAACCATGGCCCTGTGTCCGTATCAGCCCGATGCAGCCTGCATCGGTTTGAATACGGATCCGACGCGCACGCGGTCGGTGGCACTCTCGCGTCGTGTTTTGTCCCAAGGAAAAGCAATGCCGCTATACACTACCGGCCTATCATTCCGGCCGCCCCGGTCGCATTAGGGAATACAACATGCATGTGCCACCGACGCCCAGTAACGAAAGCGCCCGTCTCGACACCCTGCGTGCGCTGCATATTCTCGATACATTGCCGGAAGAGCGCTTCGACCGCCTGACCCGGCTCGCGAAGCGACTCTTCAGTGTGCCCATCGCGCTCGTGAGCCTGGTCGATGCGGACCGTCAATGGTTCAAGTCGTGTGTCGGCATGGAGGCGAGCGAGACCTCGCGCGATGTGTCGTTCTGCGCGCACGCGATTCTCGGCGACGAAATCCTGATGGTGCCCGACACCCTCGCGGACGAGCGGTTTCACGACAACCCGCTCGTCACGGACAACCCGAGTATCCGTTTCTACGCCGGCTGTCCGCTGACGGTGCCCGACGGCAGCAAGCTCGGCACACTCTGTCTGATCGACACCAAGCCGCGTGGCCTCGACGAAGAAGAGCGCGAATTGCTGAGCGATCTGGCGCGCATGGCCGAGCAGGAATTGGCGGCCGTGCAGTTGGCCACGCTCGACGACCTGACGCTTCTGTCTAACCGGCGCGGTTTCGAGGCCCTCGCGCAACATGCGCTGAACGTTTGCAAGCGCATGCACAAGCCGGCGTCGCTGCTGTTTTTCGACCTGAACGATTTCAAGCAGATCAACGACACGCTCGGCCACGCCGAAGGCGATCGCGCGCTAAAGACCTTTGCCGACGTCTTGCGCGCCGCACTGCGCGAAAGCGATGTGATCGGGCGGCTCGGCGGCGACGAGTTCGTCGTGCTGCTCACCGATTCGGACAGCGGCGCCACGCGGGAAGTGACGCAGCGTCTCACGCAGTTGCTCGACACGCGCAATGCCGAAGCGCGGCGCGGCTATGACATCCGCTATAGCGTCGGGCAGATTCAATACGATCCTGCCCGCCACGAATCGGTTGCCGAATTGCTGGCGGCCGCCGACGCCGCGATGTACAGCCACAAACAGGCGTCGAAGGCGCGCCGCGCGTCGCAACTGAGCGCGGCACGGCGGTGACGCCGGCACGCGCGCCATAATCACACATCGCCGCTATCCGCGCGGTGCGACTCTTTCTTTAGAACGTTGTCATGACTGAACCGCAGCAAACCGCCGCCACGCGGCTGGCGCAACTCGAATGGCGCTGGAAATCCTTCGACGAGCTCACGGGCCTCGAGGTCTATACGATGCTGGGCGCGCGTAGCGCGGTGTTCGTCATCGAGCAGAACTGCTTGTACGGCGATATCGACGGACTCGATAAGGATGCATGGCATCTGCTGGTCTATGGCCCTGGCGAAAAACGGCCGGCGCTCGCGGGTTATCTGCGCGTGCTGCTGCCCGATGCGGACGACACGGATATCCGCATTGGGCGTGTGCTCACGACCGCGGATTTCCGTGGCATCGGTCTGGGCAATGCGATGCTCGAACGGTCCCTGACGCACATTCGCGCGCAGTGGCCAGGCACGCCGATCCGCTTGCACGCGCAGGCGCATTTGCAAGGCTTCTATGGTGCGTTTGGCTTCGCGCCTGTTTCGGAGATTCACGAGGAAGACGGCATCCCGCATGTGTGGATGCGTTCAGCCTGAAGCGGCTACATCGAGCTGAGCCCGCCGCGGGCGTGCCGCCTTGCGAATCGAATCGTGGATATCAGCGGCTACCGCCCGTCGGCGCTGAAGCAGTGGGCGCCAACGCCTGCTTCGCAGTCGCACGCCGTTCGCCGCGCAGGCGTCCGCGCGCCGACAGCCGCATCCAGTGACGCAAGGCGAGCAAGGCGCCGATCACGCTCATCATCGAACCCGGAATCCACAGCAACAGCCCGCCGATCTGCTGATCGCGCATCGGACTCAACCACGTGAATGCGCGGCCGCAGATCGAGTAGATCGGATACAACTCGTGCGGCGTGAAGAAAATGAACGCGCCGAGCATGATCTGCGGCGGAATCGCGGCGATCACCACCAGCACGCGCTTGCCCGGCGACAGACGCGCGGGCGGCGCGGGACGCGGATCGAGCACGAGCCACCAGAACAGCAGGCCGTCGATCACCATGCTCCAGTTCATCACGCGATACAGCCGCCAGTCGAGCATCGCCACGAAATGAATCGGCGACATCAGCCAGAAGTAGATCAACCCGACGAACAACGTGACGGCGACCACGGGATGCATCACCACGTCGAGCAGCATGCGCACCACCGGCGTTTCCAGTGCGGGCCGCACGAAACGCTGCCGCCAGCCGAACGGAATCCCCGCGCGCAACGCGGCGCCCGGATACGACAGCGCGATGAAGAACGGCCCGAGGTGATGCAGCACCAGATGCTGCGCGCGATGCATGAAGAACTCATGCTCGAAGAAATAGTCGAGCCGCGTATGCAACGCGACATACAACGCCACCAGCCCGAACCAGAAGGAGATACGCCGCGCGACCGACACCTTCGCTTTACGCGCGCCGCGCACGAACAGGATCGCGGGCACCAGCAGCGCGATCACGACGGTCGGCGAAAACTCCCACGGATCGAGCCAGTAGAGCAGGTTCATCGCGGCACGTTACCGGGTTACTTGGTCTGCGCCGGCGACTTGACGGCGAACGGCGTGTCGAGCGTTTCGCCGTCGGAGAACTTCAGCTTGAGATGTACGGTGTCGCCCGGCGCGACCTTGTGCTTCGCGTCTTCGAGCATCACGTGATAGCCGCCGGGCGCGATGGCGACCTGACCGTGCGCGGGCACCGTCAGCTTGTCGACCATCACCATCTTCTGCGACGAGCCGTTCGATACGGTCTGATGCAGCATCGCGTCGCCGTAGTCGTTGCTGGAGATGTCGATCAGGTCGACCGGTTTGTCGCTCGCATTGACGAGCGTCGCATAGCCGGCGGCGGGTAAGTTGTTGGGCAGCCAGCGGACCCACGCGTCCTTTACGCTGATCGCGTTGGCGCCGGCCGCCTGCGCGGTCGATGCGACACCGAACGAAAGGGCGAGGGCGCAACTCAGTGCAGCGAACGTTTTGATCTTGATCGACATGAATGAACTCGGGAAAGGTCAGGAACGGTCATCGATGATGCGGCGCAGGTCTTGTGCGATCGCATCGGGCGTGTCGTGGTCGGTGGCCAGCAGGCGCGCGCGGCCCTGGCTGTCGAACACATAGACGGCGGAACTATGGGTGACTTCATAGTTGCCGGAGGGGTCGCGCTTTTCCATCTGATACGCGACGCGGTAACGCTTGGCGAGCGACTCGATCTGCCAGTCGGTGCCGGTCAGCCCTTCGGCGTGTTTCGAGTCGAAGGCGCCGACGTAATCGTGCAAGGCCTGCGCCGTGTCGCGCGCGGGATCGACGGTGATGAACAGGATGCGCACTTTCTGCGCGTCGGGGCCGAGCTTGCCGAGCACCTGCATCAGCCGGCCCATCGTTTCAGGGCAGACGTCCGGGCAATGCGTGTAGCCGAAATAGACCAGCGAGGTGCGGCCCTTGAACGAATCGCCGTTGACGGGGCGGCCATCGTCGCCGGTCAGCTTGAAATCGAGATCCGGCAGGTGGCCGGTCACATTGGTCAACTGCCACGTTTCCGTGCGATGCGTGCAGCCGGCGAGTGCCGTCAGCGCGCCCAGCATCACCGTCAGCGCAAACAGGCGCGTCAACCACGGCGTGCGTGAAGAAGCGAGGCGCGTTGGCGTGTGCAGGGACGAGAGGATCGGGAACAAAGCAGGGTTCGGTTACTCGATTGAATAGCGGCGTTACGTGTGACCGTGACGGCGCCGCTCGATTCGCCTGCGGCGCGCGCGCCCTCATAGTGTGTAAGTATGGTCGTAACGGCCATGATCTGCGTGGCTGCGACTGTATCGCAAATTCGCCGATGACGTCGCGCAGCCCCCACGGGCGCGCGGTTTGCGAGGCAATTTGACGCAGGCGACTGAAAGCGGGCTGAAGCCGGATTGTTGTCGTTTTGAACGCAATCGCGCGGGCGGCGCCCGGCTGGGCTTGTGCCCAGCCTTACTTTCTCGAAAAATTGGTGGATGCGCGGTAAGATGCGCACACTTTTCCGGCCGCAGAAGGCTGAAAGGCAAAACTAACCGATGCAAGCACTTCCGGCTGTTATGTCTCCGAGCGAGACGGCATTTTTCTTCGATTTCGACGGTACGCTCGTCGAACTCGCCCTCACGCCGGACGGCGTGCTGGTGCAACCTCGCGTGATCGATTTGCTGAGCGAGCTGCGCAGTCTGACGAACGGCGCGGTCGCGGTTGTGTCGGGCCGTGGTATCGACAGCATCGACGGGTTCCTCGGCATGCCCGATCTGCCGATCGCCGGCCTGCACGGCGCCGAGCGGCGCGATGCGAACGGCGACACGCAGCGCATCGGCTTTCATGACGAGCGGCTGCTGCGCATGGAGCAGGTGCTCGCGCAGGTAGTCAACGAAAACCCCGGCATGCTGCTCGAGATCAAGGGCGCGGCCGTGGCGCTGCACTACCGGAACGCGCCGGATCGCGAGCCGGTGGCGCGCGCGGCGACCGAGCGGCTGGTGGCCGATTACGCCGGCTCCTACGTCCTGCAGCCGGGCAAGATGGTCTACGAAATCAAACCCAAGGATGTCGACAAGGGCCGCGCGCTGCGCGCGTTCCTCGACGAGCCGCCTTTCGTCGGGCGCAAGCCGGTCTTCGCCGGCGACGACCTGACCGACGAGAAAGGTTTTGCCGTCGTCAACGAGCGCGGCGGCGTGTCGATCAAGGTCGGTCCGGGCGAGACGATGGCGCGTACGCGCATCGACTCGGTGTCGGGACTGCTCGACTGGCTCGCATCGATCGTCGCGGCGGCGCGCACAGCATGATGGTCGCGCCGCGCCGCTCTCAGCAAACAACGCACTGCATCGGGAATCGCGCTTCATGAGCCGACTGATCATCGTATCGAACCGGGTTGCGCCGATCTCGGAGGGCGGCCCGGCGGCGGGTGGTCTGGCGGTCGGCGTGTACGACGCGCTGAAGGAAACCGGCGGCATGTGGTTCGGCTGGAGCGGTGACGTACTCAGCTCGGGTCAGCCGCAAATCAAGGTCGAGGAGCGCGGCCCGGTGACCTTCGCGACCATCGCGCTGATGCGCCGCGACTACGATCAGTACTATCGTGGCTTCTCGAACGCTACGCTGTGGCCCGCGTTCCACTATCGCGCCGACCTGCTGCAATACGACCGGCACGACTTCGGGGGCTATTGCCGCGTGAATGCGTGGCTTGCGCAACAACTCGTGCCGCTGCTGCGCGAAGACGACGTGATCTGGGTCCACGATTACCATCTGATTCCGTTCGCGCAGGCGCTGCGCGCGGCGGGCGTGAAGAATCGCATCGGCTTTTTCCTGCACATTCCGTTTCCGGCTTCGCAAGTATTGCTGGCGGTGCCGCCGCATCGCGAACTGGTCGAAGCGCTATGTTCGTTCGATCTGCTTGGCTTTCAAACGGCACCGGATCTGCGCGCGTTCTCCGATTACGTCATCAATGAGGCGAACGGCACGGTCGACGCATCGGCGAAAGGCCCGCTGACGATCCAGGCGTTCGGCCGCACGCTGCGCGCGGCGGCGTATCCGATCGGCGTCTATCCGGACGAGATCGCCGAACTCGCGAAAGCGGGTGAGCGCGGCAAACCGGTCCGCACGATGAAGGCGACGCTGCATTCGCGCAAACTGATCATGAGTGTGGACCGGCTCGATTATTCGAAAGGACTGGTCGAGCGTTTTCGCGCTTTCGAGCGGCTGCTCGAACACGCGACCGCGCAGCGCAACAAGGTGTCGTTCCTGCAGATCGCGCCGCCGACGCGCGCCGACATGCACGCGTACCAGGACATCCGCCTGCAGCTCGAAGGGGAGTCGGGACGTATCAACGGGCGCTTCGCCGAACTGGACTGGACGCCGATTCTCTACATCCACAAGCAGTACGAGCGCTCGGTGCTGGCCGCGCTGTTTCGCACCGCGCACGTCGGCTATGTCACACCGTTGCGTGATGGCATGAACCTCGTCGCCAAGGAGTATGTCTCGGCACAGGATCCGGAGAATCCCGGCGTGCTCGTGCTGTCGCGTTTTGCCGGCGCCGCGCAGGAACTGGACGGCGCGCTGATCGTCAATCCGGTCGATATCGATGGCATGGCCGAGGCGCTCGCGCGGGCGCTCGACATGCCGCTCGCGGAGCGTCAGTCGCGTCATCGCGACATGATGGTGCAGTTGCGCGAAAACAATGTGTCGGTATGGCGCGATAACTTCATGCGCGATTTGCAGGGCGTCGCTGGTGCAAAGAGCACCCGGAACGGGAAGGCGCGCGCAGTGCCGGGGAAAAAGGCAACGCGCGAAACCCAGGCCGGGTAGGCTGCGTTCAAGGCTGCTTGCAGCGCGCATAAAAAGAAAAGCCGCTCGAGAGCGGCTTTTCTTTCTTCTGGCGGCGAAGGCTCGTAGCTCGCGGGCTCAGACCACGTGCTGTTCGTCGACCTTCTTGCCGCCGATGTGCAGCGTGTGGCCCTTGCCATACTGCTTGGTGAGCAGATCGCGATACAGGCCCGGACGCTGGCGCAGCTCTTCCGGGCTGCCGTCGTCGATGACCTTGCCGGCGCTCATCACGATGATCCGGTCGAAGTTGTTCAGCGTCGACAGACGGTGCGCGATCGCGACCACCGTGCGGCCGACCATCAGCCGGTCGAGTGCCTTCTGGATCGCTTCTTCCGACGCGCTGTCGAGCGCCGAGGTGGCTTCGTCGAGCAGCAGGATCGGCGCGTTCTTCAGAATCGCGCGTGCAATCGCGATCCGCTGGCGCTGGCCGCCCGACAGCTTCACGCCGCGGTCGCCGACGATCGTGTCATAGCCTTCCGGCATGGCCTCGATGAAGTCCGCGCAACGCGCCTCGCGCGCGGCCGCGAGCACTTCTTCGCGGCTCGCCTCCGGGCGCCCGTAGGCGATGTTCTCGTACACCGTGCGATGGAACAGCGAGATGTCCTGCGGCACCAACGCGATCGCGTGACGCAGGCTGTCTTGCGTGATCGTGGCGATGTCCTGGCCGTCGATCCTGATCGCGCCGCCTTGGGTTTCGTAGAAACGCTGCAGCAATGCCAGCACCGTCGATTTACCCGCGCCCGACTTGCCGATCAGTCCGACGCGCTGGCCGGGTTCGATATGCAGGTCGAAGTGATCGAGAATCGGGCGACGGCGCGGGTAGGCGAACGTCACGCTTTCGAAATCGATGCGGCCGCCTTGCGGCACGAGTTCGGTCGCGCCGTCGCGATCCGGCATGCCGTGTGGTTCGAGCAGCGTGCGTACGGCTTCAGCGAGGCGCGCCACGTGCTGCGTGACGTCGACGAGTGCCACGGCCAGATCGCGGGTGCCGTGCAGGATCGTGAAGCCGAGCGAACTGACGAGCACGATGTCACCCGAAGTCGCCTTGCCTTGATCCCACAGCCAGAGCGCCCAGCCCAGCAAGCCCGCCGACAGCAGCGCGGTGATCACCGCGTGCAGCAGGCGCAACTTTTCCAGATACAGCAGGCTCTGCTGGCGCGCATCCATCTCGGCTTTGACCGTCGCGCCGAAACGCTGTTGCTCGCGAAACGTCATGCCGAAAGCGCGCACGAGGCCCATGTTGCTGATCACGTCGACCAGCTCGCCGTCCACCGACGCCGCCTTGGTGGCGAAATGGTGATGGCGCGCCGAGCCGCGACCGGCCAGTTTGTACAGCACGACCGACAGAATGGCCGAGCACAGCATCAGGCCGCAGGCCATCAGCGGATTCACCGCGATGATCATGACGATCGCGCCGAGCACCGCGATGCACGGCGGCAGCACGTTCCATGCGGTGGTGTTCTCAGCCGTATAGACCGCGTTAGAGGTTGCCGTGATCCGGCTCGCGAGCATGCCCGGCTGTTTCTCGGAGTAGTAGGTGGGCGAGTGTCCGCTCAGATACTGGAACAGGTCGCGCCGCAGGTCGCCGGTCACGGCGACGAACGTATGCGCGGCGACCCAGCCGCCGACCCGCCACAGCATGTTGTCGGCGGCGATCAGGCCGACCAGGATGGCGAACGCGCCCCACAGCGGACCGGGATGATGCCGGCCTTCGCCGAGCACGTCGATCAGGTGTTTAATCGCGTATTGCGAAGCGAGCGCACAGCCCACGGCCGCAAACACGCTGCACAGGACGATCGCGTGCGCGAGCGGATGGCGGCGGATAAAGCGGAAAAGGAACGCAAGCGGCCTATGCGCATAGCTCGCGAGCTTTGCGTTCTGGGCATTACGCTGGGCGATGGTTAAATGTTCCAATTGATCGTGAGGTCGATGTGTTTCGGGTTGTGCATGCAAAGCGTAGGCCACATGGAAAAGGTTCGCCGCGAAGCCGATGCTTCGCATTGTAAACATGCAAAAGCGATTGCGCCCTGTGTATCCGGGCCTTGACGCGATTGATTTCGCGATAGACGTCCGTGGACCGGCTGCTGCTCAACCCCTCCACGGGGGCGGGGTTCACGGGGGCAGTGGGACATTTCGGGATATAATTACAAATTGCATTCAACCGCGCTGCGGCATTTCTTCAACGCTTGCCGGCAAAGTTGACGCAAGAGCTTACGAGGCCGCCTCGGCGGTCCGTGCCGCAAGCCAGTTGCCACTGTAGAACTGTCTTAGAAAACAAGGGTTTGCAAAGTGTTTCGCCCTTGTAACAACGTAAAGACTTTGAAATGTTGTGGTGCAACGAGAATCCCGGCATTGATAATGCATGCTTCGTAGGCCCATCGAATTTTCTGACAGTTTGTCAACGTAGGTCTCATGTGTGCGTTTACCGGCACATGCGCAGACGTTGATCACTGGTCTGGGCTCACTACCCAAGCGATCCATCGCAGGATTTTCTCGAAAGAATCAGGCCCGCGCCGGCATGTCCGGCCAGACTGCCCTGGCGAGCAAGCGAGTCGCTTTTACCAAACGCAGTACCTTTGCCTGATTTTTTACGAGGAGTTCTTCATATGCGAATCGCTCAAATCGCTCCGTTGCACGAGGCGGTTCCTCCCAAGCTGTACGGTGGTACGGAACGCGTGGTGTCCTATCTGACTGAAGCTTTGGTCGAGCAAGGCCACGACGTCACGCTCTTTGCGAGCGGCGATTCGCAGACCTCGGCGAAACTCGAAGCTTTCTGGCCGCAGGCGCTGCGCCTCGACCCGACCATTCGCGACGTGATGGCGCCGCACATGCTGCTGCTCGAAGAAGTGCGCCGCCGCGCGGACGAATTCGACGTGCTGCATTTCCACATCGACTACTACCCGTTCTCGCTGTTCGCCCGCCAGCCGGTGCCGTTCCTGACCACGCTGCACGGCCGTCTCGATCTGCCGGAACTGCAGCCGATCTTCAATACGTTCAGCGACGTACCGGTCGTGTCGATTTCGGACAACCAGCGTATTCCGCTGCAACAGGCGAACTGGCTGCAAACCGTGTATCACGGCCTGCCGGAAAACGTGCTCACGCCGATCTCCAATGTCGAGCCGGGCTACCTCGCTTTCCTCGGCCGCGTCTCGCCGGAGAAGGGCCTCGACCGCGCGATCCGCATCGCCGGCCAGGCAGGCATGAAGCTCAAGGTCGCCGCCAAGATCGACAAGGCCGACCGCGCCTATTACGAAGAAGTGATCAAGCCGCTGATGGCGCTCCCGCACGTCGAGTACATCGGCGAAATCGGCGAAGCCGAAAAGCGTGAGTTCCTCGGCAACGCGCATGCATTGGTGTTCCCGATCGACTGGCCGGAGCCGTTCGGTCTGGTCATGATCGAAGCCATGGCGTGCGGCACGCCGGTGATCGCGTTCAATCGCGGTTCGGTGCCGGAAGTGATCGAAAACGGCGTGTCGGGCTTCGTCGTCGAAGACGAAATCAGCGCGGTCGCCGCAGTCAAGCGTCTGCACACACTGCCGCGCGCGGGTGTGCGCAAGGCGTTCGAGTCGCGTTTCTCGTCGAAGGTGATGGCGAAAAACTACGTCGCCACCTACGAAGAACTGCTGCGTCAGAAACACCGCACGGTGCTGCGCGAAGTCAACGCCAGCTAATGCGCAACAGATAAAAAGTCGAAAATCGGCTCAAGGAACGCTTCTACGCGCTCCGGCGGCCGCCAGCAACGCCCCGTACGGCACTTGCCCACGGGGCGTTGTTGCAAGCGCGCCGCGTTTTTCTTAATCAACGGACGAAAGTGCGGGTTTCGGCCGGTAAGAATGAGCCACTCTCCGTAATATCCCTATAATGGCCCTGCCGCAAATTTGGCTGCGGCGCCGCCGACGACAGGAGGATGCCTTGGCGAGAACGAAAGAGACGCGTGCGAACGCGGCGCCTGGCGCCGGAACGATTTTCGCGTTGCGCGCCATCGGTCTCGTGATCCTTGCTCGCTGGCTTTTTTCGATGGCGGACATGGATGCGGGCGCGTCGCTGCTGGCCATGCTGTCCTCGCCGTGGGCGTGCATCAACTTCGTCTTCCTGTTCCTGCTGATTTTCCTTCCGGGCGCACGAGCCGTGGCCGAGCGGCCGTTTCATCCGCTGCCGCAATGGCTGCGGCAAGCGCTGCGCCTGTTCGCTTTTCTCGGGTTCCTGTTTGCGGTCTGGTCGATCGGGGCGTTCGCGGCGAGCGCCGGTTGGCGGCGTGCCGCCAACGCGGTGGCGGCCTCCAACGGATGGTTGCTGGCGGCGCCGGCGCTGTACGCGGCCGTGCTGTGGATCTGCCGGCCGCGCGCGCTGTGGCGCACCAATATCGCCGCGCGCCGCTTCGCGATCGGCCGTTATGCGGTCGCGCTCGATCCGGTCACGCGGACGGTCGTCGTGTGGGCGGAGCGCCGTAAGGTCGGGCAGTACGACGCGCGCGAACTGTCCGTGCGCTGGGCGGCCGGGCAGGGCGCGCGAACGACGCCGACGCCCACTCCCGCCGTGGTGTTCGGCGCCGTGGGCGAGCCGGGTAGGCCCGGCGCGCCGCTGGGGTCGGCCGCCGCGCCGTCGCTCGCGCGCGGCACGTTCGGGCGCCGTCCGAAGATCGAGTTACTGTGGGATTCGCCGGCTGCCGCGGGTCACAACCGGCAAACCGTGTTCCGCACCGCGCTGACGACCGAAGGCGATCGGGTCGCCGCCCGCGCGCTTGACACAACCTTGCAGCAGATCTGAATTGGCGGTTTGTGCAGTCGGCCACACCCTGTGGCCGAAGCAGGCGCTGTAGATTGAGCCGTAGTCGATAATGAAGTCATGGCGCCCGGCGCTTCAGCGCGGGCGAGTGAGACATACAACGATCGTGTCGCGTCCTTTGCAGGAGTCGCTATGCTGGTTCGCTGGTTGCTTGCCGCCATCCATCTGCTTGCTTATGGCTTCGCGCTCGCGTCGATTCTGCGGCGCACGTGGGCGCTACGCCGCGCCACCGTGCCTGCTGCGCTGCGCTCCGTGTTCCGCGCGGATACTGGCTGGGGCATCTCGGCATTGGTGCTGATCGTCACCGGGCTGATGCGCGCTTTCGGCGGTTTCGAAAAGGGCGCCGACTACTACCTCCACGAGCCGCTCTTTCACCTCAAGATGACGCTGCTCGTGATCATTGTCATCCTCGAAGTTCCGTCGATGCTCGCGCTGATGCGCTGGCGCGCCGCGATCAGGAAAGGCGCCGCGCCGGATCTGCACAAAGCGCGCTCCTATGCGCGCTTTAGCGTGATCCAGACGATATTGATGGTGCTGATGGTGTTTGCGGCGACCGGGATGGCGCGCGGCGTAGGGTTGCCCGCGGGCGTGGTGTAACTCGCAGCGGCGGGTCGCCTGGACGGTTCACCCCGGTGAGCGCTTGCGCGCTCGAGCCTACACTCGCGCTCATAAAAAACGGGCGGTGGAACGATACCCGAAAGCGCCGGCGCATACCGGCGACTTCCTGCTGACGTCCCACACGCCCCTGCAATTTACTTCTCGACCAGCAAGCTGGCATCGTCCATCTGGTTCACGCCTGGCCGCGTGGTTCGAGTCGTGAATTCCGGCTCGGCCAGCCCCTTGATCAACTCAAGCGCCTGACGCTCGAACAACCGCCGGTACAGGCCGTTCTCGAGTTTGATCAGCGCCTCGTGGCTGCCTTCCTCGATCACCTTGCCCTTATCCAGCACCAGCAGCCGGTCCAGCGCACGCACTGTGGAAAGGCGGTGCGCCACCACCAGCGTGGTGCGGCCCATCATCAGCCGCTCCATGGCCTGCTGGATCAGCACTTCGCTTTCGCTGTCGAGGCTCGACGTCGCTTCGTCCAGAATCAGGATCGGCGCGTCGGCGAGAAACGCCCGCGCGATGGCGACGCGCTGACGTTCGCCGCCCGAGAGCTTGACACCGCGTTCACCGACCAGCGTGTCATAGCCATTGGGCAGCGCGGCGATGAAGTCGTGCGCGCTCGCGAGCTTCGCGGCGCGCTCGATCTCGACACGGCTCGCGCCGGGCCGCGCATACGCGATGTTCTCGGCGAGCGAGCGGTGGAACAGCACCGGCTCCTGCTGAACGATTGCGATCTGGCTGCGCAACGACGCCTGCCGCGCTTGCGCAATGTCCTGACCGTCGATCGTGATCCGGCCTTCCGAAATGTCATAGAGCCGCTGGATCAGCTTGATGAACGTGGTCTTCCCCGAGCCCGAATGCCCGACCAGCCCGACGCGCTCGCCCGGCGCGATGCGCACGGAGAAGTTGTCGTAAAGCGGCTGGCCATTCGTTCCGTAGTGGAAAGTGACGTGTTCGAAGCGGATCTCGCCTTTGCCGATCGTGATCGGACCCGCGCCGGGGCGGTCTTCGATACCGAGCGGCTGGCTCTCCAGCGACACCAGTTCCTCCATGTCGTTGACCGAGCGTTGCAGGTTGCGGATGTGCATGCCCACGTCGCGCAGATAGCCTTGCAGCATGAAGAACATGGTCAGCGCGAACGTGATGTCGCCGACGCCCGCCTCGCCGCGTGCCCACAACAGCAGCGCCGCGCCGAGAATGGCGGCCTGGATCGCCACCAGCATGCCGCCCTGGACGCCGCCGTTGATCGTGCCGCGCATCCACGTGCGGCGTGTGCGGTGCCGCCACTTGCCGATCACGCGCGACAACAGCACTTCTTCGCGCTCTTCCGCGCCGAACGCCTTGACGACACCGTTGCAGCTGACCGCGTCGGCGAGTGCGCCGCCCATGCGCGTGTCCCATGCATTCGCGAGGCGCGCGGCCGGCGCCACGAAGCCGAGCGACATGGCCACCGTCACCGCGATATACACGACGGAGCCGATACCGACGACCGCGCCCATCATCGGCCAGCGCCAGCCGAGCAGGACCGTCGCGCCGACCAGCATGACGAGCGAGGGGAACAGCGCGATCAGCAGTGTGTCGTTGAGCAGGTCGAGCGCCCACATGCCGCGCGTGATCTTGCGCACCGTGGAACCGGCGAAGCTGTTGGCGTGCCAGTCGGTCGAAAAGCGTTGCACGCGATGAAACGCGTTGGCGGCGATCTCGCTCATCATCCTGAGCGTGAGCCGGATGATGTTGAAGTACACGCCTTGCCGCAGCAACGTGGCGCCGAGGCCGAGCGCGCCCAGCACGCAGAAGGCCGTGAGCGCCGCATGCCAGGCGACGGCGTTGCTGGCCGCGCCGGATGCAATGGCGTCGACGAGGCGTCCCGCGAACATCGGCGTGAGCACGTCGGCCAATGCCGAGAGCAGCACCAGCGCGGTGATGACGAGGATGCGCCAGGGCTGTTGCGCCCAGTGATGGAAGGTAAAGCCCAGGACGTCCTTGAAGGCTTGTCCGCGAAAGTCGAGTTTTTTTCTGGTCATTTGCGACGACCCGGTGGCGCATGAGCGCACCGAGGTTCCAGTCAGAAGCGGGAGGACAAGACAGTCAAAACGCGCCGACATGCATCGGCGATGGAACTGCGGACTGTCTGGGAATTGCGCGGGGCGCCTATTCAGGCGGGACCGCGTGAGCAGCGATTCGGCGACCTGATCGGACGGATTAAGGTCGCGAAAACGCCCGCGAGACCATGCCGGGGGCGGCGGAACGCATTGCAAACATGTGGCGCCTCCCTATGGTCGGATGAGGTG
Organism: Paraburkholderia sp. FT54; assembly: GCF_031585635.1. Taxonomy (NCBI): domain Bacteria; kingdom Pseudomonadati; phylum Pseudomonadota; class Betaproteobacteria; order Burkholderiales; family Burkholderiaceae; genus Paraburkholderia; species Paraburkholderia sp. FT54. The sequence goes on from NZ_CP134195.1 coordinate 1,149,208, forward strand.
AAGAAAATGGACGGGCGAACGCCCGAGCGCAAACTATATCAGCAGTATTTGGCGTCCGCAAACGTACGAAGATTCGGGGTTGACGAGCAAGCCCGATGTTACGGCCGCGTCGAATGCCCAAGCGTTCCAGTGGGCACCGGAATCTACCTGGCATTCCGTACGGTTTCCATACGCCGACACAGGAAATGAAAAAGGGCTCACGCATTTCTACGTAAGCCCTTTAGTCTTCGGTGATCGACACACCAAAATTCTGGTGGGTAGTACTGGGATCGAACCAGTGACCCCTGCCGTGTGAAGGCAGTGCTCTACCGCTGAGCTAACCACCCGAAGAGAGCCGAATTATGTCAGGGATTTTCAGGCTCGTCCAGTCCTTTTTAAGCGGTTTGCTCATCCGCGGTCGGGGCGGGTTCGAGGCGCCACACGCTCGTGCCCTTGACCGCCTTGTCGAGGCCGTCGAGCACCGCCTGGTGCGCGGCGAGCTCGTCGTCACTGGCGGCGATCACGATCAGATCCAGCGAACTGATCGCGACGCGCGGCGCGCGCGCATCGCCGCCGGCGTGCGACTCGCCGAGCATGTCGATGACGAGGCTTTCCTGGCCGCGCGTCATTGCCAGATAGACTTCGGCGAGCAGTTCCGAGTCGAGCAGGGCGCCGTGCAGCGTACGGTGCGCGTTGCTGATGCCAAAGCGGTCGCACAGCGCGTCGAGTGAATTGCGCTTGCCGGGGAACATCTGCTTGGCGCGCGCCAGCGTGTCGATGATTTCGCCGCAGTAGGTGCTCACCTGCGGCAAACCCAGCAACGCGAACTCGGCATCGAGAAAGCCGATATCGAACGGTGCATTGTGAATGATCAGGTCCGCGCCCTGGATGAAGTCGCGGAACTGGTCGGCGATCTCGCCGAACTTCGGCTTGTCGCTGAGGAATTCGGTGGTGAGGCCGTGAACGGCCAATGCGCCCGGATCGCTGTCGCGTTCCGGGTTGATATAGAAGTGCAGGTTGTTGCCGGTGAGCCGGCGGTTCACCAGCTCGACACAGCCGAGTTCGAGAATCCGGTCGCCGGTGCGGGCATTCAGGCCGGTGGTTTCGGTATCGAGGATGAGTTGACGCATGTCGGAATAGCCTGCCTAAGATAATTGCAGCAAAAAAGATGGCGCGCGCGCGGTTAGCCGGCGCGGCGCGGCTGTCGCAGCAGAACTAGATCTGCGCGAGTGACGCGACGCCGCGATTGGCCAGCTGATCCGCGCGCTCATTCTCCGGGTGCCCGTTGTGCCCGCGCACCCAGCGCCATTCGATTTCGTGTTGCGCGACGAGCGCATCGAGCCGCTTCCACAAATCGGCGTTCTTGACCGGCTGCTTCGCGGCGGTGATCCAGCCTTTTTTCTTCCAGCCGTGGATCCACTCGCTGATGCCTTTTTGCACGTATTGCGAGTCGGTGTGCACGACCGCCTTGCAGGGGCGCTTCAGCGCTTCGAGCGCGGCGATCACGCCCATTAGCTCCATGCGATTGTTGGTGGTGTTGGCTTCGCCGCCGAACAGTTCTTTTTCCTGGTCGCCGAAGCGCAGCAGCGCGCCCCAGCCGCCGGGGCCGGGGTTGCCCTTGCAGGCACCGTCGGTATAAATATCGATGAGATCGGAAGTCATTGAGTGTGGTTGCGTGTATTCGGTGTGGCGGCGGGCGCGAGGCCCGCGGCGAGGACGGGTTTCTTCACTTTCAACGGGCCGACGAGACGCATGCCGCGCACGCGCTTGATCGCCTTGATCATGTAGGTGGCGCCGAAAATCGGCCACCAGCGGTCGCCGGCGGCTTCCATGAAGCCGTAGCGGGACAGCCATTGTTCGCTCGCAAGCGGCGGACGATAACAGCCGAAGCGCCCGCGTTCAAGGTCGAAGCCCAGCAGCTTGATCCAGTCTTTCAGGCGCGTGAAGGCGATCAGATCGACGGCGGCCGGCACGAAAGGCCGCCCGGTCATCTTGCCGACCGATTGCCGCGCGCCCCATAACGAGAGCGAATTGAAGCCGAGAATGATCAGCTGACCTTCGGGCATCAGCACGCGCTCGGCTTCGCGCAGCAGACGGTGCGGGTCGCTCGTGAATTCCAGCGTGTGCGGCATGACGATCAGATCGACGCTTTGTGCTTCGAACGGCAGGTCCAGCAGGTCGCACCATACGGCGCTGCGTCCGGCCGGAGCTGGCAGGCCGATCAGTCCGCCTTGAGCGGCGCCGTTGCTCGAACCGTTGCGAGCGCCATTGCCGCCGGCACGCCCCGCGCCGCGCGGATACGCGTACGGCGCGCTCGCTCCGCTGGCGGCGTCGAGCACGAGCCCGCGGCACGGCATGCGGTTCTCGCGCAGGGCGTCGAGCTGCGGCAGGCCGAGTTGCAGCGCATGGTAACCGAACACGTCCGACACCACACGGTCGAGCTGGGTTTGCTCCCACTCGAGCACGTATCGGCCAGGTGGCGAGTCGGTCCAGGCGGGCCAGTCTATAATCGCTCGATCAGTCATATCAGAGAATGCGTCGCCTATGAATGCGCTCGAGTACGTACCGGTCCCGGCGTTTGATGACAATTACATCTGGGTCGTTTCCGACGGACACCACGCGGCGGTCGTCGATCCGGGTGAGGCCGCCCCCGTCAAAGCCTATCTGGCGAAACGGGGTTGGCGGCTGAGCGCTATTTTACTCACGCACCATCATCAAGACCACGTCGGCGGGGTGGCCGATCTGCTGAATGGCCAGGCCGTGCCCGTCTACGGCCCCGCCGGTGAAGCGATCGAGCATCTCACGAGCCGTCTGAAAAATGGCGATCATGTGTCGATCGCGGCGCCCGCGCTCGAATTGAGCGTACTGGATGTGCCGGGTCACACGAGCGGCCACATCGCTTATTTCCAGGCGGCCGACCCGCAGGGCACGCCGCATGTGTTTTGCGGCGACACGCTGTTCGCCTGCGGTTGCGGCCGGCTGTTCGAAGGCACGCCCAAGCAGATGCTCGCCTCGCTGGATGCGCTGGCCGCCTTGCCCGGCGCGACCGAGGTTCACTGCGCGCACGAGTACACGCTGTCGAATATCCGCTTCGCGCTCGCCTGCGAGCCGGGCAACGTCGAACTGCAAGCCTGGCGGGACAAAGCGAGCGAGCTGCGCGCGCGCGACGTGCCCACGCTGCCCACCACGATCGCACACGAACGCGCGGTGAATCCGTTTTTGCGCGCCGGCGATCCGGTGGTGCAAGCGAGCTTGCAGGAACAGTTGCACGAGAAGGTGCCGGATCGACTGACGGCCTTTACTTTGATGCGCGAATGGAAAAACCGCTTCCGTTGACCTGATCCCAGGAAGGGTATTCCTCACGCGAAGAATCGGAAAAATTCGCCAAGCCCAAGATTTACTTGATTTTTTCGCAATTTTCCGATTGACGTAAACGTTGCCGTTTCGTACTATCGGCTGCAAATTCCAGCCCTTGTGGAAGCCGAGACGTTCATGCGATTTATCTTTAGTGCGTTGCTGGTCCTGACGCTCGCCGCTTGCGCGAGCCAGGGACCGACGACGAGTATTCCGAACACCGCAACCAATCCCGCCAGCCAGCAAGCCGTAGCAGACGCCCTTCGCAAGTCAGCCACCGCCAAAGAGACGATCAACGTCGATCAGGGCTCCGTCACTCAGTTGACGAGTGCCGACGCCGACCTTTGGGGCCGTATTCGCCGTGGTTTCCAGATGCCGGACCTGCAAACCGACCTCGTCGACATGCAGGTCAACTGGTATGCGCAGCGTCCTGATTACGTGCAGCGCATGACCGAGCGCTCGCAGAAGTACCTGTACCACATCGTCGAAGAGCTCGAGGCGCGCCATATGCCGACCGAGCTCGCGTTGCTGCCATTCATCGAATCGGCGTACAGCCCGCAGGCTTTGTCGGTGGCGAAGGCGGCCGGCATGTGGCAGTTCATGCCGGGCACGGGCCGCACCTACAACCTCAAGCAGAACATGTGGCAGGACGAGCGCCGCGACGTGCTGGCGTCGACCAGCGCCGCGCTCGACTATCTGTCGCGTCTGCATGACATGTTCGGCGATTGGCAGCTGGCGCTCGCGGCGTACAACTGGGGCGAGGGCAATGTGCAGCGCGCGATCGCCCGCAACGAAGCGGCGGGCCTCCCCACCGACTACCTCAGTCTGCGCATGCCGAACGAGACGCGCAACTACGTGCCGAAGCTACAGGCGGTGAAGAACATCGTGATGAACCCGCAAATGTACGGGCTCACGCTGCCGTCCATTCCGAACCACCCGTATTTCGTGACGGTGACCACCTCGCACGATATCGACGTGGACATGGCCGCCAAGCTCTCGAACCTGTCCGCGGACGAATTCCGTTCGCTGAACCCGTCGTTCAGGAAACCGGTGATTCTCGGCGCCACGCAACCGCAGATCCTGCTGCCGTTCGACAACGCCAGCGCCTTCGAGCGCAATCTGAAGACTTACTCCGGCTCGCTGTCGTCGTGGACCACGTACACGGTTACCGAGCGTGCGACGCCCGCGGCGATCGCACAGAAGATCAGTGTCGACGCCGACACGCTGATGGAAGTGAACAAGATTCCGGTCGGCATGCGTTTGAAACCCGGTTCCACGATTGTGGTGCCGCGCGGTTCGGACGACGACGAAGACATCAGCGCCGACGTCGCTGAAAGCGCCGTACTGGCGATGGAGCCCGACGTCCCCGATACGCGCAAGATGCTGATCCGGGTGCGCCGCAATCAGTCGATGGCGGCCATTGCCGTGCGTTACGGCGTGTCGGTTGGCCAGTTGAAGGCGTGGAACCGCACGCATCGCGACAGCGTGTCGCGCGGTCAGGTGATCGTGCTGCACGTGCCGGTCGGCAAAGCCATGCCGAGCGAGCCGGGTCCGGAACGCATCGCGACCGACGTGCAAGGCGGCGGCGTCGAGAAGATCGGCACGCGCGTCGGAGACACCAGAAGCGAATCGCGCTACGAAAAGAAGAAGGGTCGTGGCCGGGCAGAGGTGGTGAAGGTCTCCGAACCGGTGGGCAAGGTCAGCAAGCCGACGGCATCCAGCGCCAACAAGGGCAAGGTGACCAAGGTGTCGGCATCCACGTCCAGCAAGGCGTCGAAGGCTGCGGCAGAGAGCCACCCGAAGACCGTGGCCAACGCGAAGAAGGGTAAGTAGACCAATAGCGGCTCACACGGTAGTGACCACATGCGTTGCGGGGGGCAGCGCATCAATTGCGCTCCGATCACGCACCGTGCTTTTTTCCAACGCCGTCACCTGTGGTGACGGCGTTTTTCATTGTGCTGATCATTTTGGGCAAAGGCGGCGCTTTTCCTTTATCTTTCGTGCTTCGCTCAAACCCATTCGGCCAGCCGCCCAATTCAAAACTCATGTCGTCGACCCAGTTGCGCGTCTTTTTGCTGTTCTCCGCGGGGTATTTCGTTTCCTACGTGTTCCGCGGCGTCAACCTCGGCTTTGCGCCGTTCATCACGCGCGATCTCGGTTTGTCGGCCGCCGATCTGGGCTTGCTCACCAGTCTCTATTTCCTCGGCTTCGCGGGTGCCCAGATTCCGGCTGGCGTGCTGCTGGACCACTACGGCGCGCGGCGCGTCACCGCCGTCACGCTGCTGTTTGCCGCGCTCGGCATCTGGGTGTTCGGCGCCGCGCACGGCGTCGGCGTGATGATGGTGGGGCGCCTGCTGATCGGCGTCGGCGTCTCCGTGTGCCTTGGCGCCGCATTCAAGGCATTGGCGCAGCACTTCGCCGCGGCACGCCTGCCGCTGATGAACGGACTGGTGATGGCGATCGGCGGTTTCGGCGGCGTGATGGTCGGCTCGCCGCTGACGTGGGTCCTGACATTCGCCAGCTGGCGCGCGGTCTGCATCGGGCTGGGTTTGCTGACTGTGCTCGTCGCGCTGGCGCAGTGGACGCTCGCGCCGGACACGAAGGAGACGCATCACCAGGCCGGCATCGGCGCCCAGTTCAAAGGCACGCTGCATATTCTGCGCAGCGCGGCGTTCTGGAAGATCGCGTCGTTTTCGGTCGTCACGCAAGGCGTCTTCTACGCGATGCAGTCGCTCTGGGTCGGCGCGTGGCTGCGTGACGTGCAAGGCTTCGAGCCGCGCGAGGCCGCCGCGCTCGTGTCGATTCTCGGCTTCGCGATGATGGCCGGCTGCGTAGGGTTCGGCGCGGCGGCGCGCAGTCTCGAGCGGCGCGGCATCTCACTCTATGCGTTTTGCGGCACCGGCATGGCGCTGTACGTTCTGACGCAGTTGCTGATCATGTTCAAGGCGCCGCTGCCGGCGGGTCTCTTGTGGGCGGCGTACGGAATTTTCGGCGGCACCGGCATTCTCAGCTACGCGGTCATGGCCCGGCACTTTCCGGCGCAGATGATCGGTCGCGTGAATACCACGCTGACGCTGATCATCTTCCTGCTGATTTTCGGTTTCCAGATTGGCGTCGGCGCGGTGCTGTCGCATTGGCCGGCGAGCGGCGGCCATTATCCGGCGGCTGCGCATTTGACCGCGTGGGGCATTCTGGTCGGGCTGCAGGTGTTGAGCGCGATCTGGTACCTATTGCCGGGCCGCAAGCTGGTTCGTCCGGCCGAAATGCACGCCGAACAGGACGCTTGAGCCGCCTGGCACGACGCTTCGCCATCGCCCCCCATCCGTCGGCACTATCCCGATTCGCGCCCGCGGAAAAGCCGCAGAGCATCGTCCGCGCCAGCCTCAGCAAGGCTTTGAGCGATTTCGAACTGGGCTGTGCTGAGCGTCCACGCTATCTCGGATTTGGAAGGAAGGGCAATTTCACGCTATAATTCCAAGGTTTGAGCTTATCAACCCGCACCCTAGCGCCTACCTCTCCCATACCGTTCATCCGCCGCGCGCCACCGGCGTAGCAAGCAGGGCTCAAGGCCCAGTTCCCAGCCGATCCGTCCACACAATGGACCCATCGCGCCCCTTGCAACGTCAACGGCAGTTCGCGAGCGAGTCTGCGCGCGCATTCCTGATGCGTTTCGCTGCGGCTCGCAGTCGGATAGACAGGTCGGCAACAGGGTGTTCCCCAAGGAGTCTCCCGTGTTGCCGTCATTTTCTCCCGCTCTGCTCGCGCTCGCCGACGGCACGGTCTTTCGTGGTTACTCGATCGGCGCCCCCGGGCATACCATCGGCGAAGTCGTGTTCAACACCGCTATCACCGGCTATCAGGAAATCCTGACTGACCCGAGCTACGCGCGCCAGATCGTGACCCTCACGTATCCGCATATCGGTAACGTCGGCGTGAACGCCGAAGACGTCGAAGCTACGAAAGTCCATGCCGCCGGCCTGATCATTCGCGACCTGCCGGTTCTCGCGTCGAACTTCCGCATGGAGCGCACGCTCCCGCAATACCTGAAAGATGAAGGCGTGGTCGCCATCGCCGGTCTCGATACCCGCATGTTGACGCGCGTTCTGCGCGACAAGGGCGCGCAGAACGGCGCGATTCTCGCCGGTTCGGACGACGAAGCCAAGGCGATCGAACTCGCCCGCTCGTTCCCGGGCCTTTCGGGCATGGACCTCGCGAAGGTTGTGTCGACGAAGGAAACCTACGAGTGGACCCAGACCGAATGGCGTCTGGGCGAAGGCTACGGCACGCAGAAGGCGCCGAAGTACCGCGTCGTGGCGTTCGACTACGGCGTCAAGTACAACATCCTGCGCATGCTGGCCGAACGCGGCTGCCACGTCACCGTGCTGCCGGCGCAAGCCAGCGCCGCTGACGCGCTCGCGCTCAATCCGGACGGCATCTTCCTGTCGAACGGCCCCGGCGATCCGGAGCCGTGCGACTACGCGATCACGGCCACCAAGGAACTGATCGAGCGCGGCATTCCGACCTTCGGCATCTGCCTCGGCCATCAGATCATGGGCCTCGCGGTCGGCGCCAAAACCATGAAGATGAAGACGGGCCATCACGGCGCCAATCATCCGGTGAAGGATCTGGACGATGGCCGCGTGGTGATCACGTCGCAGAACCACGGTTTCGCGGTCGATGCCGACACGCTGCCCGCCAACGCCCGCGCCACGCACGTCTCGCTGTTCGACGGTACGCTGCAGGGCTTCGCGTTGACCGACAAGCCGGCGTTCTGCTTCCAGGGCCACCCGGAAGCGTCGCCCGGCCCGCACGACATCGCCTATCTGTTCGATCGCTTCACTGCGTTGATGGATACGAAGAAGGCCAGCAAGACCGCAGCGGCATAAAGCGGCAACAAGTCTCGGCGGCGCACGGCTCGCGCCGCGCCGCGCGTCATCGGCGCAGGCGCGACGCGCACATGGCGCACGCGCGGCGAGCCGCACCAGACAGAGCAGCGCGCGCAACGCCACGGCGGCGCGCGCCGACGGAAAGAATTCAGGAATACATTAGCGAGAGCGTTATGCCCAAGCGGACAGACATCAAGAGCATCCTCATCATCGGCGCGGGTCCGATCATCATCGGTCAGGCGTGCGAGTTCGATTACTCGGGCGCGCAGGCATGCAAGGCGCTGCGTGAGGAAGGCTACAAGGTCATTCTCGTCAACAGCAATCCGGCGACGATCATGACCGACCCGAACACGGCCGACGTGACCTACATCGAGCCGATCACGTGGGAAGTAGTCGAGCGCATCATCGCGAAGGAGCGCCCGGACGCGATCCTGCCGACAATGGGCGGCCAGACCGCGCTGAACTGCGCGCTCGACCTGCACGCGCACGGCGTGCTGGAAAAGTACAAGGTCGAGCTGATCGGCGCGTCGCCCGAAGCCATCGACAAGGCGGAAGACCGCCAGAAGTTCAAGGACGCGATGACCAAGATCGGCCTCGGTTCGGCCAAGTCGGGCACCGCGCATTCCATGGACGAAGCGCTGGCAGTGCAAGCGGACATTGCTTCGCAAACCGGCAGCGGTGGCTATCCGGTCGTGATTCGTCCGTCGTTCACGCTGGGCGGCTCGGGCGGCGGCATCGCGTATAACCGCGACGAGTTCGAAGAGATCTGCAAGCGCGGTCTCGATCTGTCGCCGACGCGCGAGTTGCTGATCGAAGAGTCGCTGCTCGGCTGGAAAGAGTACGAGATGGAAGTGGTCCGCGACAAAAAGGACAACTGCATCATCGTTTGCTCGATCGAAAATCTTGACCCGATGGGCATCCACACCGGCGACTCGATCACCGTCGCGCCGGCGCAAACGCTCACCGACAAGGAATATCAGATCCTGCGTAACGCATCGCTCGCGGTGCTGCGCGAGATCGGCGTCGACACCGGCGGTTCGAACGTGCAGTTCTCGATCAATCCGAAAGACGGCCGGATGGTCGTGATCGAAATGAATCCGCGTGTGTCGCGCTCGTCGGCATTGGCCTCGAAGGCGACCGGTTTCCCGATCGCAAAGATCGCGGCGAAGCTGGCGGTCGGCTACTCGCTCGACGAACTCAAGAACGAAATTACCGGCGGCCAGACCCCGGCATCGTTCGAACCGACCATCGACTACGTCGTCACCAAGATCCCGCGTTTCGCGTTCGAAAAATTCCGTGAAGCCGATTCACGCCTGACCACGCAGATGAAGTCGGTCGGCGAAGTGATGGCCATCGGCCGCACGTTCCAGGAGTCGTTTCAGAAGGCCCTTCGCGGTCTGGAAGTCGGCGTCGACGGTCTGGACGAAAAGACCGATAACCGCGACGAGATCATCCGCGAGATCGGCGAAGCCGGTCCGGATCGCATCTGGTACGTGGGCGACGCGTTCCGTATCGGCATGACGGCTCAGGAAATTTTCGAAGAGACCTCGATCGACCCGTGGTTCCTCGCGCAGATCGAACAGATCATCCTGAAGGAAAAGGCGTTGGCAGGCCGCACGCTCGCGAGCCTCTCGAAGGAAGAACTGAAGTATCTGAAGCAAAGCGGCTTCTCGGACCGCCGTCTGGCCAAACTGCTCGGCGCGAAGCCTGCGGAAGTGCGTCAACGTCGTATCGAGTTGAACGTGCGCCCGGTGTACAAGCGCGTCGACACGTGCGCGGCCGAGTTCGCCACGAAAACCGCCTACATGTACTCGACCTACGAGGAAGAGTGCGAAGCGAACCCCACGAACAACAAGAAGATCATGGTGCTGGGCGGCGGCCCGAACCGGATCGGCCAGGGCATCGAGTTCGACTACTGCTGCGTGCACGCCGCGCTCGCCATGCGCGAAGACGGCTACGAAACGATCATGGTCAACTGCAACCCTGAAACCGTTTCGACCGACTACGACACGTCCGATCGTCTGTACTTCGAATCGCTGACGCTCGAAGACGTGCTCGAAATCGTCGACAAGGAAAAGCCGGTCGGCGTGATCGTGCAATACGGCGGTCAAACGCCGTTGAAGCTCGCGCTGGATCTCGAAGCGAACGGTGTGCCGATCGTCGGCACGTCGCCGGACATGATCGATGCCGCGGAAGACCGCGAGCGTTTCCAGAAACTGCTGCAGGACCTCGGCCTGCGTCAACCGCCGAACCGCACCGCACGCGCCGAAGACGAAGCACTCAAGCTCGCCGACGAAATCGGCTATCCGCTGGTGGTGCGTCCGTCGTACGTGCTCGGCGGCCGCGCGATGGAAATCGTCCACGAGCCGCGCGACCTCGAGCGCTATATGCGCGAGGCCGTGAAGGTGTCGAACGACTCGCCGGTGCTGCTCGACCGCTTCCTGAACGATGCGATCGAATGCGACGTGGACTGCATCTCCGATGGCGAAGCCGTGTTCATCGGCGGCGTGATGGAGCATATCGAACAGGCGGGTGTGCACTCGGGCGACTCGGCTTGCTCGCTGCCGCCGTATTCGCTGTCGAAGGAAACCGTGGCTGAGTTGAAGCGTCAAACCGGCGCGATGGCAAAGGCGCTGAACGTGATCGGCCTGATGAACGTGCAGTTCGCGATCCAGCAAGTGCCGCAGGCCGACGGCTCGAAAGAGGACGTCATCTACGTGCTCGAAGTGAATCCGCGCGCCTCGCGTACCGTGCCGTACGTGTCGAAGGCGACCAGCCTGCCGCTCGCCAAGATCGCGGCGCGCGCCATGGTCGGCCAGACGCTCGCGCAACAAGGCGTGACGAAGGAAATCGACCCGCCGTACTTCAGCGTGAAGGAAGCCGTGTTCCCGTTCGTCAAGTTCCCGGCAGTCGATCCGGTGCTCGGACCGGAAATGCGTTCGACCGGCGAAGTGATGGGCGTGGGTCAGACGTTCGGCGAAGCACTGTTCAAGTCGCAACTCGCGGCGGGTTCGCGTCTGCCGGAGTCGGGCACGGTGCTGCTGACTGTGATGGACGCCGACAAGCCGAAGGCCGTCGAAGTTGCGCGCATGCTGCACGAACTCGGTTATCCGATCGTCGCGACCAAGGGTACGGCCGCCGCGATCGAAGCGGCCGGCGTGCCGGTGAAGGTCGTCAACAAGGTGAAGGACGGGCGTCCGCACATCGTCGATATGATCAAGAACGGCGAAATCGCGCTGGTTTTCACGACCGTCGACGAAACCCGCGCCGCGATCGCCGACTCGCGTTCGATCCGCATGAGCGCGCAGGCGAACAAGGTCACGTACTACACGACCATGTCGGGCGCGCGTGCCGCCGTCGAAGGTTTGCGCTATTTGAAGGACCTGGAAGTCTATGATTTACAAGGCCTCCACGCTCGCCTAAACTAAGGCTTCGAATACCTGTCCAAGATGTAAGTGCCGCGGTTAAGCGGCGTTCCGCAGGTGCTTGGCGCCGGGCTTTGCCTGGCGCTCTGGCCCCGGCGGAATGCACTTAACCGCGGTGATTTTTTTTACGGCTGTTTTTTGCATAGAGTTGTTTATGAGCACTGTTCCATTGACGAAGCGCGGCGCGGAAATGTTGCGCGATGAATTGCAGCGCCTGAAATCGGTTGAGCGTCCTTCGGTGATCAATTCGATCGCGGAAGCGCGTGCCCAGGGCGATCTGTCGGAAAACGCGGAATACGACGCGGCGAAGGAGAAGCAGGGCTTTATCGAAGGCCGGATCGCCGAAATCGAATCGAAGCTGGCCGGCGCGCAGGTGATCGACCCGGCGGCGGTGGAAGCCGACGGCCGCGTGGTATTCGGCGCGACGGTGGAACTGGAAGATCTGGATTCCGGTGCGTCTGTCAAATATCAGATCGTCGGCGACGACGAAGCGGATATCGACCATGGTCTGATCTCGATCAGCTCGCCGATCGCGCGCGCCCTGATCGGCAAGTCGGAAGGCGACGTTGCATCGGTGCAGGCACCGGGCGGCGTGCGCGAATACGAAATCATCGCGGTTAGTTACGTTTGAAGGCGGCTCCGGTGTCCCTGATGCCGCATCGATTTTTCCGGTTACTGACGGTGGTGTGGGTCGGTAGTCTGCTGACTATCGGCTATGCCGTCGCTCCCGTGCTGTTTACCTCACTCGACCGGATGACGGCGGGCGCGGTGGCGGCGCAACTGTTTCGCATCGAAGGCGTGCTGGGTGCGGTGTGCGGCATATTGCTGCTCGGTCTCGCGAACCTACTGGTTCGACGCGGCAACCATGCCTATCGTCGTTTGCGCTGGCTGATCGTCGGCATGCTGGTGTGCGTGCTGGTCGGTTACTTCGCGTTGCAACCATTCATGAATGCAATGCGCATTGCCGCGCTCGAAGCGGGCAGTGATGTCGGACATTCAGCTTATGCGACGCGCTTCGGCATTCTGCATGGCGTGTCGAGTCTGTTCTATCTGATTGAAAGTCTGCTGGGCGTGGCGCTGGTGTGGAAACTGCCTGCGGGCGCAGGCGTTGTGGCGGCGGAGCAGGGTACTCGCAATACGGCGGGGAAGATCGCAGGCTGACACAACCAGCCGAGGCCGCTTTCCGGCGCTCGAGTGTACAAACCGGGCGCGGCGAGCTTGCGGAGCAACTCTGAGTTTCGTCCAGGCGTTGCTCAAGCAGCCCACGCCAGGGTGCGGACACCGCCCGCACCGCTCATCATTCGCTTATTTCGACGACTGATGCGAGCGCTTCGCACTGGTTTGACGCTTCTTGGCGCGCTTGATGTTGCCGCCTTGCGTCACGCGTTCATTGCCGCGCACCACGACGGCTTTGGCCTTCGGTTTGCGCATCGGGATTTCACTGGGCTTCACCACCGTCACGACGCGCGGCGCGCGGCCCTTACCCGGTTTGGCTTCCACCGCGGCTTCGCGGGCGCTCGGCAAGGCGCCGCGCTTGGCCTTCACCGCCGGCTGTGCGGCTTCCGGCTTCCAGATCACCAGCAGCTTGCCGATATGCTGGATCGGCGCCGCGTTCAGCTTGTCGCAGATTTCTTCATAGATCGCGATGCGTTCTTCGCGTTCGTCGCCGAACACGCGGATTTTGATCAACTGATGAGCGCCAAGGTGGACCTTGATCTCGGAGAGCACGGCGTCGGTCAAACCTTCGGCGCCGACGAGCACGACCGGTTTGAGCGCATGTGCCTGTGAGCGCAACTCGGCGCGTTGGTCGGAAGAGACTTTGAGGGCGGGCATGGAAAGTGTGAGACTCGACTAAAATGGCGGCACCTGCGTTTCCAACCGGTTGGCCGATGTTTTGGTCGATTGGGTGATTCGGCAGGGCGGCGCGTCAGAACAACAGGATCGCGGATGACTGCCAGTTTTGGCGGTGTCCGCGCGAAATAACCGCGTATTATCCCCTAAAGCGCCACATCACGCAGCAAGAGTTCAACCTTTAATGGCAAAAAACAAGTTCAACACGGCGTGGCTGCATGACCACATCAACGATCCGTACGTGAAAATGGCGCAGCGGGAGGGCTATCGCGCCCGCGCAGCCTACAAGCTCAAGGAAATCGACGAGCAGGACAAGCTGATCCGCCCGGGGCAGGTCATCGTCGACCTCGGCTCGACGCCGGGCAGTTGGAGTCAGTACGCCCGCAACAAACTCGCCAAAGGCTCCCAGCGCGACGCTGAGCGTGAAGGCGGCATCGACGGCACGATCATCGCGCTTGATCTCCTGCCGATGGAACCGGTCGCCGACGTCCATTTCATTCAGGGTGACTTCCGCGAAGACTCGGTTTTGCTGCAACTCGAAGAATTGGTCGGAGAACGCCAGGTTGATCTTGTAATTTCGGATATGGCGCCCAACCTGTCGGGGGTGGCGGTGGCGGATGCGGCGCGAATCGAGCATTTATGCGATCTCGCGCTGGAATTCTCACAAAATCACCTGAAGTCGGATGGTGCCCTTTTAGTCAAATGTTTTCACGGCAGCGGTTACAGCCAGATTGTCGAAAAGTTCAAGCATCAATTTAAGGTGGTGGCGGCCCGCAAGCCGAAAGCTTCGCGGGACAAGTCGTCAGAAACGTTTATTTTGGGTAAGCATCTCAAGCGCCCCGCATAGAGGCGCTGCAGGACGGTTCCGCATCTGCCGATAATGCGATCATGGCCTCGGAAACGGGTGCGGCAATGGCTCGCTGCGCTATTTCTGCGGTAGTGAAACCTTATGGCAGGGGTCTGCGGACTGGATTAGAATGCTTTCGTGGTGCCGCAAGGCAAATGTAGGCGCCCGTCTAAGTGAAGGAGTGGTGCTTTGAACAACAATATGTTTTCGAAAGCAGCAGTGTGGCTGGTTATCGCACTGGTGCTATTTACGGTGTTCAAGCAGTTCGACAAGCCCCGTGTCCAGGAAGGCGTTTCCTATTCGCAGTTCATGGACGACGCGAAGAACGGCAAAGTCAAGAACGTCATTGTCCAGGGGCGGAACCTCACGGTCACTCCAGCAGACGGCCAGAAGTACCAGATCGTGTCGCCCGGCGACATCTGGATGGTTGGCGATCTGATGAAGTATGGCGTTCAGGTGAGCGGCAAGGCTGATGACGAACCCAATGCGCTGGTGTCCGCGCTGTACTACCTCGGGCCGACGATCCTGATCATCGGTTTCTGGTTCTACATGATGCGACAGATGCAGGGGGGCGGGAAAGGTGGTGCGTTCTCGTTCGGTAAATCCCGTGCACGTCTGATCGACGAAAACAACAACGCAATCAATTTCACCGACGTCGCCGGTTGCGACGAAGCCAAGGAAGAAGTCTCCGAACTGGTCGACTTCCTGCGCGATCCGCAGAAGTTCCAGAAGCTGGGTGGGCGTATTCCACGCGGCGTGCTGCTGGTCGGGCCGCCGGGGACCGGTAAGACGCTGCTGGCGCGCGCTATCGCCGGCGAGGCGAAAGTGCCGTTCTTCAGTATCTCGGGTTCGGACTTCGTGGAAATGTTCGTCGGTGTCGGCGCGGCTCGCGTGCGCGACATGTTCGAACAGGCCAAGAAGCATGCGCCGTGTATCGTGTTCATCGACGAAATCGACGCGGTCGGGCGTCACCGCGGCGCCGGCATGGGCGGCGGTAACGACGAACGCGAACAGACCTTGAACCAGATGCTGGTGGAGATGGACGGCTTCGAAGCGAACTCGGGTGTGATCGTGATCGCTGCAACGAACCGTTCGGACGTGCTCGACAAGGCGCTGCTGCGCCCTGGCCGTTTCGACCGCCAGGTGTATGTCGGTCTGCCGGATATTCGCGGCCGTGAGCACATCATGAAGGTTCACCTGCGCAAGGTGCCGATTTCGAACGACGTCGACGCAGCGGTGATCGCACGCGGCACGCCGGGCTTCTCGGGTGCAGACCTCGCGAACCTCGTGAACGAAGCGGCCTTGTTCGCGGCTCGCCGTGGCAAGCGCATTGTTGAAATGACGGACTTCGAAGACGCGAAGGACAAGATCTTCATGGGTCCGGAGCGTAAGTCGGCCGTGATCCGCGAAGAATCGAAGCGTGCCACGGCGTACCACGAGTCGGGCCATGCAGTGATCGCCAAGCTGTTGCCGAAGGCTGATCCGGTGCACAAGGTCACGATCATTCCGCGTGGCCGCGCGCTGGGCGTGACGTGGCAGTTGCCGGAGCATGACAACGAAACGTATTCCAAGGACTACCTGCTGGATCGTCTGGCGATCCTGTTCGGTGGCCGAGTCGCGGAAGAGCTGTTCCTGAACCTGATCAGCACCGGCGCATCGGACGACTTCAACAAGGCGACGCAAACGGCGCGCGCCATGGTGGCTCGCTTCGGTATGACGGACGCACTCGGACCGATGGTCTACGTCGACGACGAAAATGACGCCACGCCGTTTGGCCGTGGTTTCACGCGCACCATTTCGGAAGCGACGCAGCAGAAGGTCGACGCCGAAATCCGCCGCGTGCTGGACGAGCAATACAACCTCGCGAAGCGCCTGCTGGACGAGAACCGCGACAAGGTCGAAGCGATGACCGCCGCGCTGATGGAGTGGGAAACGATCGACGCCGATCAGATCAACGACATCATGGCAGGCCGTCCGCCGCGTTCGCCGAAGAGTTCGCCGCCGTCGGCAAGCGACGCCTCGTCGGGCGGCAGCCCGGGCACCGAGGTCAAGCCGGGCAGCGCAACCGCGCCGGCCTGATAGACGACCAGTAGAAAGTGCGGGCCGGTGTGTTTCACACCGGCCCGTTTTGCATTTATCCGTTTTGCGTGAAGCACCACCACGTGTCGAAAGTCGAATTCCCTTCTTTGCCTATTCCCGAGCCGCTCCAGTGTGGCCGCTTCAAGTTGACCTTTGAACGCCCGCTGGTCATGGGCATCCTGAACGTCACACCCGATTCTTTTTCCGACGGCGGCAAATACGCGATGTGCGGCGATGCGTTGCGCCAGGCCGAGCGTATGATGCTCGACGGCGCGGACATCATCGATATCGGCGGCGAGTCGACGCGTCCCGGCGCACCGCCGGTGCCGCTCGACGAAGAACTGGAGCGGGTGATCCCGCTCGTCGAGCAACTGCGCGGCGCGAATGTGCCGTTGTCGATCGACACGTACAAGCCTGAAGTGATGCGCCACACGTTGGCCGCGGGCGCGGATCTGATCAACGACATCTGGGGTTTCCGGATGCCCGGCGCAATCGACGCTGTACGCGACAGTGACTGCGGCCTGTGCGTCATGCACATGCTTGGTGAGCCGCAGACCATGCAGCTCGGCGAGCCCGTCTACGATGACGTGGTGAGCGCAGTTCGCAATTTTCTCGAGGAGCGTGTCGTGGCGCTCGAACAGGCGGGCATCGTACGTGCTCGTATCAGCGTGGACCCAGGTTTTGGCTTCGGCAAGGCTGTAGTCGAGCATAATTACGCGCTGCTCGCGCACCTGCCGGAAACGGCGCCGCGAGCCGAGCCGCCGTACCCGATTCTTGCCGGCATGTCGCGTAAGTCGATGGTCGGCGCGGTAGTGGGACGCCCGGCGTCGGAACGCGTTGCGGGCAGTATTGCGGCGGCGGTGTGCGCCGCTGAACGGGGCGCTTCGATTCTGCGCGTGCACGACGTCGCGCAAACAGTAGATGCATTGAAAGTATGGGCAGCCATGCACGAAGCGGCGAAGCACGGCCGCGCGCGCGGCTGAACCCGCAAGCCAAGGAGGAAGATAAAACATGGCACGTCGTTATTTCGGAACGGACGGCATTCGGGGCAAAGTCGGCGAAGGACCTATCACGCCGGAGTTCGTATTGCGGCTTGGCTACGCGGCCGGCAAGGTGCTGGCAGGCGCGGACCGCTGGGCGAGAACAGGCACACGGCCAACCGTGTTGATCGGCAAGGACACGCGGGTGTCGGGCTACATGCTCGAAGCGGCGCTCGAATCGGGCTTCTCGGCAGCCGGTGTGGATGTGATGCTGGCCGGCCCGATGCCGACTCCCGGCATCGCCTATCTGACACGCGCATTGCGGCTTGCCGCGGGCGTGGTCATCAGCGCGTCGCACAATCCGTACTACGACAACGGCATTAAATTTTTCTCCGCCGACGGCAACAAGCTGCCAGATGAAGTGGAAGCGCAGATCGAAGAGCAACTCGATTTGCCGCTCGCCTGCGCGGCATCCGAGCAACTCGGCAAGGCGCGGCGCCTCGACGACGCGGCGGGCCGCTATATCGAGTTCTGCAAGAGCACCTTTCCGGCCGCGTTCGATCTGCGCGGTCTGAAGCTGGTCGTCGATTGCGCGCACGGCGCCGCGTATGACATCGCACCGCACGTGTTCCACGAACTCGGCGCCGATGTGATTCCGATCGGCGTCGCGCCGAACGGCTTCAACATCAACGACGGTGTCGGCGCGACCGCACCGGATGCGCTGGTGCGCGCCGTGCGCGCGAATCATGCCGACCTCGGCATCGCGCTCGATGGCGACGCCGACCGCTTGCAGGTGGTCGACGCCGCGGGGCGTCTGTATAACGGCGACGAACTGCTGTATGTCCTGGTCAAGGACCGTGTCGCGACCGACGGCAAGGTGGACGGCGCGGTCGGCACCTTGATGACCAATATGGCGGTGGAAGTGGCGCTGCAGGAAGCCGGCGTGAAGTTCGTCCGTGCGGCGGTGGGCGACCGCTATGTACTCGAGCAGCTGCGCGAACACGGCTGGCAACTCGGGGCCGAAGGCTCCGGCCATATTCTCTCGCTTGACCGCCATTCCACGGGCGACGGCATCGTCTCCGCGTTGCTGGTGCTCGCGGCCATGAAGCGCAGCGATAAAACGCTCGCCGACCTGCTCGACGGCGTCACGCTGTTCCCGCAGAAGCTGATCAACGTGCGTATGAAGCCTGACTCGGACTGGAAGAGCAGTGACGTGATCCGCCGCGCTATCGCCAAGGCCGAGAGCGCGCTGAAGGGCCGCGGCCGTGTGCTGATCCGCGCGTCCGGTACCGAACCGGTGCTGCGCGTGATGGTGGAAGCGGAAAATGTCGCCGACGCGGTTCACCATGCGGAGTCGATTGCCGGAGCGGTGAAAGAGGTAACGGCGTAAGCCACCTGCCTGACGGCGCTGCGCGGCGGGACGATAGCAATAACGTCCCGCCGCCGGCCACCCATTGCCGCACCACCAACCTCGCTTCTCTCCCACAGGCGAGCGCACGCAAACGTTCGCGCCCCATCTTTTTCGCCTAATCTGTAGAGCGGTGCCCCCGAAGCCGCGAAGCCGTCAATTGTTCCGTTCCAACGCCTTTCACCTCAGTAATCTAATTGTCACATCCGCTTCACGGTAAGTCACGTTACTGTCACAAAGAGACCCTAAGCTTCGCGGTGTTCGTGTTACTCGCTCACACCGCTCACACCTTTGGAGGTCTCATGAAATTGATGCAAACCGTGTTCGCTGGCGTCGCTGGCGCGCTTTTCGCGATCGCAGCGCAAGCCGCAGACATCACCGGCGCGGGCAGCACCTTCGCAGCACCGATTTACACGAAGTGGGCCGACTCGTATCAGAAGTCCGGCGGCGGCAAGGTCAACTATCAAGGCATCGGTTCGTCGGGCGGCGTGAAGCAGATCGTCGCGAAGACGGTCGACTTCGCCGGTTCGGACGCTCCGCTGAAGGACGACGAACTCGCCAAGGAAGGCCTGTTCCAGTTCCCGACGGTGGTCGGCGGCGTGGTGCCGGTCGTCAATGTGCCGGGCGTGAAGCCGGCTGAACTGACGCTGTCGGGCGAAGTGCTCGGCGACATCTACCTGGGCAAGATCAAGAAGTGGAACGATCCGGCGATCGTTGCGCTGAACCCGAAAGCCAAGCTGCCGGATACCGACATCGCCGTGGTTCGCCGCGCCGATGGTTCGGGCACCAGCTTCATCTGGACGAACTATCTGTCGAAGGTCAACGCGGACTGGAAGTCGAAGGTCGGTGAAGGTTCGACGGTCAACTGGCCGACGGGCACGGGCGGCAAGGGCAACGACGGCGTCGCAGCCTTCGTGCAACGTCTGCCGGGCGCAATCGGCTATGTGGAATGGGCGTACGCGAAGCAGAACCACATGACGTATGTCGCGCTGAAGAACTCGTCGGGCGCCGTGGTCGAGCCGAAGACGGACACCTTCAAGGCAGCGGCAGCAGGCGCGGACTGGTCGAAGTCGTTCTACCAGATCCTGACGAACGAGCCGGGCAAGAACGCATGGCCGATCGTCGGCGCGACGTTCGTGCTGGTTCACACGACGCAGGAAAAGGCGCCGCAAGGCACCGAAACGCTGAAGTTCTTCGACTGGGCATTCAAGAACGGCACGCAAGCCGCGAACGATCTGGACTACATCTCGCTGCCGGATTCGGTCGTGGCGGAAATCCGCACGCAATGGAAGGCGAAGGTGAAGGACGCTTCGGGCAAGGCAGTCGCCGAGTAAGTGAAGCAATAAGCAAAGCGTTCAGTATGCGCAGCACGTAACACGTTGGCCGTCCTCATGCGAGGACGGCCAACGGCTTTAACCTCCGGCATTACCGGCCGCACGACACGTGTCATACGGCAACTGGAAACAGGTCAATCAGGCTCTCATGTCCGATATCCAATTAGCGTCCGGCTCGAGCAGGTCGACCCCGCCCGGCAGCGCGTCGCAGCAGAAAGCGCCCAGCCGCGTCGGCGACGTGGTCTTCGGCGGCCTCGCGCGCCTCGCCGCCCTCATCACCCTGTTGCTGCTCGGCGGCATCATCGTTTCCCTGATCGTCGCGTCCCTGCCGTCGATCAAGCAGTTCGGCCTCAGCTTCCTGTGGACCGCCGACTGGGATCCACCCAGCAAGCAATTCGGCGCCCTCGTGCCGATTTACGGCACGATCGCCACCTCGATCATTGCACTCATCATCGCGGTGCCCGTCAGCTTCGGCATCGCGCTTTTCCTGACCGAACTCGCGCCCGCGTGGCTGCGCCGGCCGCTCGGCATCGCGATCGAACTGCTCGCCGCGATTCCGTCGATCGTGTACGGCATGTGGGGTTTGCTGGTGTTCGCACCGATCTTCGCGACGTGGTTCGAAAAGCCGCTCGGCGCGGTGCTCGGCGGCATTCCGGTCGTCGGGGCGCTGTTTCAGGGCGCGCCGATCGGCATCGGCATCCTGTGCGCGGGCGTGATTCTCGCGATCATGATCATTCCGTACATCGCTTCGGTGATGCGCGACGTGTTCGAAGTCACGCCGGTCCTGCTGAAGGAATCGGCGTACGGCATCGGCTGCACGACGTGGGAAGTGATGTGGAAGATCGTGCTGCCCTTCACCAAGAGCGGCGTGATCGGCGGCGTCATGCTGGGTCTGGGCCGCGCGCTCGGCGAAACGATGGCCGTGACGTTCGTGATCGGCAACACCAATCTGCTCGATAACGTGTCGCTGTTTTCGCCGGGCAACAGTATTACGTCGGCGCTCGCCAACGAATTCGCCGAAGCGGATCCGGGCCTGCACACGTCGGCGTTGATGGAACTCGGCCTCATTCTGTTCGTGATTACTTTCGTGGTACTGTCGATCTCGAAGATCATGCTGCTTCGCCTCGAAAAAGGGGAGGGCGCGAAATGAGCCAGCCCACTTTGAATATGCCGGGTTCGCACGACGCCGCCACGCTCGAAGCGATGCGCGTGCGTTTGCAACGCCGTCGCCGTTTGAAGAACGCGGTCGCGCTGACCATGTCGCTCGCCGCGATGGCGTTCGGTCTGGTGTGGCTGATCTGGATTCTGTACACGACCTTGCGCCTCGGTATCGGCGGCTTGTCGGTCGAGTTGTTCACGCAATCGACGCCGCCGCCGAACACCGATGGCGGCGGTCTCGCGAACGCGATCGTCGGCAGTCTGATGCTGGTCGGACTCGCGACTTTCGTCGGCACGCCGATCGGTATTCTGGCCGGCGTCTATCTCGCCGAATACGGCCAGAAGGGCTGGCTCGCGAGCGTGACGCGTTTCATCAACGATATTCTGTTGTCGGCGCCTTCGATCGTGGTCGGCCTGTTCGTCTACGCGCTGGTCGTCGCGAAGATGGGCCACTTCAGCGGCTGGGCCGGTGTATTCGCGCTCGCCTTGCTGCAGATTCCGATTGTGATCCGCACCACGGAAAACATGCTGAAGCTGGTGCCGAACGCATTGCGTGAAGCGGCGTTCGCACTCGGCACGCCGAAGTGGAAGATGGTGCTGTCGATCACGCTGAAGGCGTCGGTCGCCGGTATCGTCACCGGCGTATTGCTCGGCGTCGCGCGTATCGCAGGCGAAACCGCGCCGCTGCTCTTCACGGCGCTGTCGAATCAGTTCTTTTCGATGGACATGGGCCAGCCGGTCGCGAACCTGCCGGTCACGATCTACAAGTTTGCGATGAGCCCGTTCGCGCAGTGGCAATCGCTCGCGTGGGCCGGCGTCTTCCTGATCACGCTCGCGGTGCTGGGACTGAACATCCTCGCGCGCACGATCTTCTCGAACAAGTAAGGGCGGAGTGTAATCCGATGAATATGGCAGAAACTCAACTCAATCCGATCGCACGTTCCACGGCGCCCGCCGGTTTCGATCCCGCCCAGAGCGGCCAGTCGCAAGCGCCGTCGCGCCCGAAGATCGAAGTCAACGACTTGAACTTCTTCTACGGCAAGTATCACGCGCTGAAGAACATCAATCTTCAGATTCCCGAAGGCAAGGTGACCGCGTTCATCGGCCCGTCGGGCTGCGGCAAGTCCACCTTGCTGCGCACTTTCAACAAGATGTACGCGCTCTATCCGGAACAACGCGCCGAAGGCGAGATCCTGATGGACGGCGAGAATCTGCTGACCTCCAAGCGCGATATCTCGCTGCTGCGCGCGCGGATCGGCATGGTGTTCCAGAAGCCGACGCCGTTTCCGATGTCGATCTACGACAACATCGCGTTCGGCGTGAAGATGTTCGAAACGCTGCCGCGCTCGGAGATGGACGACCGCGTCGAGTGGGCGCTGACCAAGGCCGCGCTGTGGAACGAAGTGAAGGACAAGCTCGGCCAGAGCGGCTACGGTTTGTCGGGCGGCCAGCAGCAGCGTCTGTGTATTGCGCGCGGTATCGCGATCCGTCCGGAAGTGCTGCTGCTCGACGAGCCGTGTTCGGCTTTGGACCCGATTTCGACGGGCCGCATCGAAGAGCTGATTGCCGAATTGAAGAGCGACTATACGGTGGTGATCGTCACGCACAACATGCAACAGGCGGCCCGCTGTTCGGACTACACTGCGTACATGTACCTCGGCGAGTTGATCGAGTTCGGCGATACCGAAAAGATCTTCATCAAGCCGGTCCGCAAGGAAACCGAGGACTACATCACTGGCCGCTTCGGCTAACAACGCCGAGCAAAACAAGGGAGTACGACATGTCCGACAAACACCTGTCCAGCCAGTTCGACGCCGACCTGAATCTGGTTTCCTCCAAGGTGCTCGAAATGGGTGGCCTGGTCGAATCGCAGATTGTCAAGGCCATGCAGGCGCTCAACGAATTCGATCTCGACATCGCCGAACAGGTGATCGCCGCGGAAGAGCGCCTGAACAAGATGGAAGTGGACATCGACGAAGAGTGCAGCAATATCATCGCGCGCCGTCAGCCGGCCGCGCGTGACCTGCGCCTCCTGATCGCGATTTCGAAGACCATCACGAACCTCGAGCGCGCCGGCGACGAAGCCGAAAAAATCGCCAAGCGCACCAAGCGTTTGATGGAAGACGGCGCCTCGCGCACTATCAACATCGCGGAAATCAAGTTATCGGGCGAGATGGCGGTGTCGATTCTGCGCCGCGCACTCGACGCGTTCGCGCGCCTCGACACGGTCGCCGCCGCGCAGATCGTCCGCGACGATAAAGCGATCGACGAAGAATTCCGCGCCTTCGTGCGCAAGCTGATTTCGTACATGACGGAAGATCCGCGTTCGATCTCGGTGGGCCTCGACTTCCTCTTCATCGCCAAGGCGATCGAGCGGATCGGCGACCACGCGAAGAACATCGCTGAGTTCATCATTTACATCGTCAAGGGCACAGACGTACGTCACAAGTCGCGCGACGCGCTCGAACGCGAAGCGCTC
This sequence comes from Paraburkholderia sp. FT54, assembly GCF_031585635.1. Classification (NCBI taxonomy): domain Bacteria; kingdom Pseudomonadati; phylum Pseudomonadota; class Betaproteobacteria; order Burkholderiales; family Burkholderiaceae; genus Paraburkholderia; species Paraburkholderia sp. FT54. The sequence goes on from NZ_CP134195.1 coordinate 1,172,988, forward strand.
AGTTAATCCAGATATAAGGACCAGAGGTGCCGATGCCCAGCAGCATTCTCGTCATTGAAGATGAGCCCGCCATTTCCGAACTGATTTCGGTGAATCTTCAACACGCCGGACACTGCCCGATTCGCGCGTACAACGCGGAGCAGGCTCAGAACCTGATCAGCGACGTATTGCCCGACCTCGTCCTGCTCGACTGGATGTTGCCGGGAAAATCGGGCATCGCGTTCGCTCGCGATCTGCGCAACAACGAGCGCACGAAGCATATTCCGATCATCATGCTGACCGCGCGCGGCGACGAGCAGGACAAGGTGCTCGGCCTCGAAATCGGCGCCGACGACTACGTCACCAAACCGTTCTCGCCGAAAGAACTGATGGCGCGCATCAAGGCGGTGTTGCGCCGCCGCGCGCCGCAGTTGACGGAAGACGTGGTCGCGATCAACGGTCTCAAGCTCGATCCGGCGACGCACCGTGTGGCGGCGCATGCCGAAGGCAGCGAGATCAAGCTCGATCTCGGCCCGACGGAATTCCGTCTGCTGCACTTTTTCATGACGCACCCGGAGCGCGTGCATAGCCGCACGCAACTGCTCGATCAGGTGTGGGGCGATCACGTGTTCGTCGAAGAGCGCACGGTGGACGTGCATATCAAGCGCCTGCGCGCGGCCCTCAAGCCGGCCGGGTGCGATGCTATGATTGAGACGGTACGCGGCAGCGGCTACCGGCTCGCGAAGAGCGCCTGACGCTCATTCGCCGGCGGCGGTAGCTGAGCCGCCCGCGTTGGCTACGTCATCTTTGCAACCATAGGCGCCGCGCTTTCGATTCCGGCGCATAGGCTTTTCTCTTCGATCGCTAGACCATGAACATCATCTGGGCGCGCTCCATCGTGTCGGTCGTGCTGCTGGCTGTTCTGTGCGTGGTGGTCGGCGCACTCGTGAACGTCAAGGCTGCGCTCGTCCTTGCGATTGTCATGCTGCTCGCGCAGAGCCTTTTCAGCACTTTTCATAAACAGCGTCTGTGGCGTTTGCTCGACGCGCCGGTTTATGGCGAAGTGCCGAGCGCCCCCGGCATCTGGGGCGAAATCTACTACCGTCTGCACAAACTCGCGAAGCGTTGGCACGCTCAGGTGCGTCAGGTCGAGCAGCAGCATTCGCGTTTCATCCAGGCGATTCAAGCCTCGCCGAACGGTGTGGCGATGCTCGACGACCACGATCAGATCGAGTGGTGCAACGCGATCTCCGAACTCCATTTCGGTCTGGACGCGAAGCGCGATCTGCGTCAGCACATCACGCATCTGGTGCGTCAGCCTGATTTCGTCCGTTACCTGAATTCGCACCGGTACGAAGAGATGCTGATCATGCGCGGCATGGGCGAGAAACGGCAGAACGTGCTCTCGGTACAGGTGTTTCCGTACGGCGAAAATCGCAAGCTGGTGCTCTCGCAAGACATCACCGAACTCGAGCGGACCGACGCGATGCGGCGCGACTTCGTCGCCAATGTTTCGCATGAGTTGAAGACGCCGCTCACGGTGCTTTCCGGTTTTCTGGAGACCATGCGCGAGTTGCCGCTGAGCGAAGCCGAGCGTTCACGCTATCTCGAGCTGATGGAGCAGCAGGCTTCGCGCATGCGCCATATCGTCAGCGACCTGCTGGTGCTTGCCAAACTCGAGGGCGACAACAAGCCGCCGAGCGATCAGATGATCGATATGCGCGCGGTGTTGCGGCATCTGCGCGACGACGCCGGGAGCTTGTCCAGCGACCATCACAAGATCATTTTCGATGCCGACGAAGGGCTCACCGTCACCGGCGTCGAGACGGAAATTCTCAGCGCGTTCGGCAATCTCGTCACGAACGCGATTCGCTACACGCCGGACGGCGGTGCGATCAAGGTGGTTTGGCACGCGCAAGGCGGCAATGCGGTGTTTTCCGTGACGGACAGTGGACTGGGCATTCCTGCTGCGGACATTCCGCGGCTCACCGAGCGCTTCTATCGCGTCGATCGCAGCCGTTCACGCGATACCGGCGGCACGGGCCTCGGCCTCGCGATCGTCAAGCATGTGCTGCAGCGTCACGATGCGCAGCTCGATGTGAAGAGCGAAGAGGGGCGTGGCAGCACATTCACCGTGCGCTTTCCGGTGTATCGCACGGCGCGTCGGCAACCGGCGCCGGTTTGAACGTAAGCGCATCGACCAAGAAATAAAGCCCGCACGTAGCGGGCTTTTTTACGCGTATCGCGGGCTCGCCGAAGCGAGCGCAATCACTAACGTCACGAACAGAATTTCCCCAGCAGGCTCATCTGCGCGTTGCGCGAGGACTTGCCCGGCCGACGGCGTCGATAATGGCCGTCGCTTTGCATCAGCCATGCGGACTGATTGTCGCCGAGAAATGCCGACAGACCTTCGGCGATCACGCGCCGCTTCAAACGGCGGTTGTTGACCGGGAACGCCACTTCGACGCGCCGGAAGAAATTGCGGTCCATCCAGTCGGCACTCGACAGATAGACCTGCTCCTTGCCGCCGTCATAGAAGTAGAAGATGCGATGGTGTTCGAGAAAGCGCCCGACGATGGAGCGCACGGTGATGTTCTCCGAAAGCCCCGCGACACCCGGCTGCAGCGAACACACGCCGCGCACGATCAGATCGATTTTCACGCCGGCCTTCGCGGCTTCATACAACTCGGCGATCACCGTGGGTTCGAGCAGCGCGTTCATTTTCGCGACGATGCGCGCTTTCTTGCCGGCGCGCGCATGTTCGGCTTCGGCGCGAATCGCATCGACGAGTTTCGGATGCAGCGTGAACGGCGATTGCCACAACTCGTGCAGTTTCAGTTCTCCGCCGATGCCGGTCAACTGCTGGAACACATGATGTACGTCTTCGCAGATTTTCTGATCCGCCGTCATCAGGCCGAAGTCGGTGTAAAGACGCGCCGTGCGCGGATGGTAGTTGCCGGTGCCTAGGTGCACATAGCGCTTGAGCGTGGTCTTGCCGCCGACCGACACGCGCCGCACGATCAGCATCATCTTCGCGTGGCACTTATGGCCCACCACGCCGTACACCACGTGCGCGCCCACCGCTTCGAGCTGCGAGGCCCAGTTGATGTTGGTTTCTTCATCGAAGCGGGCGAGCAGTTCGACCACCACCGTGACTTCCTTGCCGTTGCGCGCGGCCTGCATCAACGCGTCCATCAGTGGCGAATCGGTGCCGGTGCGATAGATGGTCTGCTTGATGGCCACGACGTTGGGATCTTTGGCCGCCTGCAACAGCAGTTCGAGCACCGGCTGAAAGCTCTCGTACGGATGATGCAGCAGCACGTCGCCCTGGTCGATCACGTCGAACATGTTGGCGCTGTTGGCGATCTGCTGCGGAATCGCGGGAATGTGCGGCACGAACTTCAGATCGGGGCGGTCCACCATCTCCGGCAATTGCATCAGCCGCACCAGATTCACGGGGCCGTCTACGTAATAGCAATCTTTGTTGGAGAGACCGCTTTCGTCGAGCAGGCGCCGCACGACATGGGTGGGCGTTTCCGCCGACACTTCGAGCCGCACCGCGTTGCCCAGATGCCGCGCCGGCAATTCGCCCTGCAACGCGACACGCAGGTTGGTGATTTCATCTTCGTCGACGAACAGTTCGCTATTGCGCGTGATGCGGAACTGATTGCAACTGCGTACCACGAGGTTCGGAAACAGCTCGCCGACAAAGCGTTGCAATAGCGAGCTCAGCAGCACGAAGCCATGCGGATAGCCCGACAGGTCTTGCGGCATGCGCACGAGCCGCGGCAGCGCGCGCGGCGCCTGCACGATGCCCATCATCGCCTGGCGGCCGAACGCGTCCTTGCCTTCCAGTTCGACGACGAAGTTCAGGCTCTTGTTGAGCACGCGTGGAAACGGATGGGCCGGATCGAGGCCGATCGGCGTGAGCACCGGCAGGAGTTCGTCGAAGAAGTAGTTGCGCGCCCATTCGGTCTGCGCTTCGTTCCATGCTTCGGTGCCGTGAAAATAGATGCCTTCTGCTTCGAGCGCGGTGAGCACCGTGTCGTGCAGCATGGTGTATTGGCGGTGCACGAGCTTCTGTGCGCGCTCGACCACGAGGTCGTACACGTGCTGCAGCGACATGCCGTCCGGCGACAGCGCGCCGGGGTTGTCGCGCATCTGTTCCTGCAGTCCAGCCATGCGGACCTCGAAGAATTCATCGAGATTGCTACTGGTGATGCAGATGAAACGCAGGCGTTCGAGCAAAGGGACGGCTGGGTCGGCAGCTTGCGCCAACACACGCTCGTTGAAACCCAGGATGCCCAGCTCGCGATTCAATAAGGGGTAGCGGATGGACATCGGCAGCGAGAATGGAATGTCAGGAAGAGAGGCAAAAAGACGCTCGGAAATTCTCACAGTATGATGACGTTGTTGTGACACATTTGATTTTATTCTACGCCGTAATCGCCACGTGTCGTCAATATGACGCAGTCTGTATGGGACCATGGGGCACGCCCATTACTGCGAGGTGACATCGTGAGGCCCGGTACGCTTAGAATGGCGTCTTTGAACAGCGCGGCCGGCCATAAGGCGCCCAAGGCGCCAGGTGGATACGCGGCGCCCTTCGCATCCAACGCTGCCGCGCTCGCGCGCATGGAGCACGCTTACCCGATGGTCAATACTCCGCAACTCCTCGCTGCCGTCGATCTCGGCTCGAACAGCTTCCGGCTGATCGTGGGCCGCGTTGAGGAAACCGACGCGGGCAGCCAGATTTATCAGGTCGACGCGTTGCGCGAGCCGGTGCGTCTTGCCGCCGGTCTGTCGCGCGACAAGATGCTCGACCGCGCTTCGCAGGTGCGCGGCTGGGACGCGCTCAAGCGTTTCGGCGAGCGGCTTCGCGACTTCCATCCTGATCACGTTCGCGCGGTCGCCACCAATACGCTGCGCATCGCGAAGAATGCCGGCGAATTTCTCGGCGAGGCACAAGCCGCGCTCGGTTTCCCGATTGAAGTGATCGCCGGGCGTGAAGAAGCGCGCCTGATCTACGCGGGGGCAGCACACTCCGTGCCCGCCAGCCCGGGCAAACGGCTCGTGGTCGACATCGGCGGCGGCTCGACGGAATTCATCATCGGTTCGCATTACACGCCAATCAAGATGGAGAGCCTGTATATCGGCTGCGTGAGCCATAGCCGGGCGTTTTTCCCAGCCGGCAACGTCGACGACTACACCATGCGCCAGGCTGAACTCGCCGCGCGCCGCGAAATCCAGATCATTTCCGCCGAGTACAAGAAAACCGGCTGGGAGCAGGCGATCGGCTCATCGGGCACCGCGCGTGCGCTGGCCGAACTGGTCGAGGCGAACGGCTTCAACGACGCGGGCGTCACGCACGGCATCTCGCGCGGTGGGCTCGAACGGCTCAAGCGCGTGCTGATCAAGGCGGAGAACGTCAATCGGCTGAAGCTCGTCGCGTTGAAGAGCGATCGCATTCCAGTGCTGGCCGGCGGTCTGTCGATCATGATCGCGGTGTTCGACGAACTGGGCGTCGATTACGTCGATACCACGGACGGCGCGCTGCGCCTCGGCGTGCTGTATGACCTGCTGGGCCGTTCGCAGCACGAGGACATGCGCACGGTGACGGCGGAAGGCTTCATGCGCCGCTATGGCGTGGATCGCGCGCAGGCGGGGCGCATCGGCGAACTCGCGGTGCGCTTCTACGACCAGTTCGCAGAACCCGACGAAGAACGCCGCGTGGAAAACCGCATGTTCCTCGGCTGGGCGGCGGCGCTGCATGAAATCGGTCTGTCGATCTCGCACAGCGCTTATCACAAGCATTCGGCCTACATCGCGAGCAACGCGGACATGCCGGGCTTTTCGCGCACCGACCAGGCACGGCTCGCCGCGCTCGTGCTCGGTCACGCGGGCAAACTCGGCAAGCTGTCGCAAACGCGCGAAGTGGAGTGGCCGCTGTTGTTCTGTCTGCGACTCGCCGCGCTGTTGTGCCGTCGGCGTGCGGACGTCGGCTTGCCGGGCATTGCGGTGACGCAGGTCAATGGCGGTTACGAGGTGCGCTTGCCGAACGAGTGGGTGGCCAACAATCCGCTGACCGACTACAGCCTGATTCAGGAGGCCGCGGAGTGGGAGAAGGTCGGCATCCCGTATCGTGTGGTCTATACGGACGATTGAAGCGTGCGCTTGGCGCAGGAATGAGAAAGCCCGGCATGTTGCCGGGCTTTTTTGTGACCGTTTGTTTTTGCTTCGCCGACGCGCATCACAGCGCGTCACGCGAGCGAAGCCGTTCAGCGCGGCAACGCATCGCCGAGGAAGTGGCGAGCGTAGCGAGCATTGATATCGGACAAGCGGAACAGCGTCAGAAAGTCCGCGGTATTGAAGTCGGGATCCCACGCCGGCGCGCCGCAAATTTTCGCGCCGAGACGCAGATAACCTTTCACCAGCGGCGGCGGTGCCACCTCGGCGCCCGTTTGCAATTCATCGACCGGCAGCGGCGTGTGCGCAAACGCGCGATATTCCGGCGCGGTCAGCGCGTTGTCGCGCAGCGAGCAATACAGATTCGCCGCGTAGTGGCCGCCGTCGACCATCGCGACGCTCGCGCAGCCGAGCATCGTCTCGTAGCCGTTGTGCTTCATGTAGGCGGCCAGGCCCGCCCACAGCGACATGATCACCGAGCCGCTGCGATAGTCGGGATGCACGCACGAGCGGCCCACTTCGACCATCTTGGCGCGCAGGTGCGTCAGACGCGACACGTCGAATTCGCTTTCCGCATACAGGCGGCCGATACGCGCGGCCTGATGCGGCGGCAACGCGCGATACGTGCCGACCACTTTCAACGTGTCGAGATCGCGCACCAGCAGGTGATCGCAGTAGGCATCGAACGAATCGACGTCGAGACCCGCGGGGCCCGTCAGACGCGCGCCCATTTCGTCGGCGAACACGCGGTAGCGCAGACGCTGGGCTTCGCGCAGTTCCTCGTCGGTGCGCGCCCACGTGACCTGCAGGCGATGCTGGGCGGTGACCGTTTCCTCGGCGCGCGGCAGACGGCGCGACTCGAAGATCGAAGCGAGGGGCAGGGTAGGCGTCGGCAGTTCTCGCATGGGGGGTCCTGGTCGAAAAAAGGGAGATTTCTTTTTTCGCCAATGTAGTAATGGCTGGTGACGCTCGCATGGCAAAGCCATGACGATTGGATGACTGCCCGTAAGCTGCGTGCGCGCGGCTTGTAATGTCGCGAGTAAGGCGGGCGACTGTTGTTTCCGCGCGAAAGATGGGGAAATTGAGGCCTGTGCGGGAGCGATGCGAAAGCCGGGACGGTGCGATCCCGGCGCTGTGGGTGAAGCGTGTGATGGATGCGAGCGGTCGGCGGCGTTTGGGCGCCGCGTGAGTTTTATTGGGAGCAGGCTCGGTTCAAGCGAGTCCGAGTCCGAATCCGGATCAGACCAGATCAGGACTCATGGCGGCGCGCAGCACCGCCTGGTCGTCGCCGTCGCGCTCACGGCTTGCGATCCACCATACGCCGGCTTTCTTCAGCGGCCAGCTTGCGTCGCTACTGCCGAGCAGACGCGCGGCGACGTGGCCGAGCGTCGGTTGATGGCCGACTATCACCACTGTCTGCGCGATGCCTTTGGGCCAGCCGGCCGCGTTGAGCACGTCGTCCGCGCTCGCGTTGGGCGCGAGTTCGCGCACCACGCGATATTGATCGCTCAAGGTCTCGGCGGTCTGGATGGTGCGCACGGCAGGGCTGGCGAGCACCACGGCGTCGTCGGGCAGCCGGGTGCGCAGCCATTTGGCGACGTTTTGCGCCTGCTTGCGGCCTCGGGTGGTGAGCGCTCGCGCGAGGTCGGTGGTGGCGATCTCTTCGGCTTCGGCGTGACGCCAGAGAATCAGATCCATGGGTGTCTCCTTGACTCTGGTTGCGGCGCTTGAGTCTGATCAGGCATGCGTCGGGTTTCAATCACTGTCGCATGCGGGGCCGTGAGGCCGCAAGGCGATGATTCGTGCGGACCCGCTCGGGGGGCCATACAAGCGCGCCGCTGTATCGCTCCGCGATAGCGCAAGCGCGGCCCCAAAAGCAAAAACCCGCGAAGCCGGAGGCTACGCGGGTTTCGTGCTGCTTTTCGTGGTCGGAGCGATAGGATTCGAACCTACGACCCTCTGATCCCAAATCAGATGCGCTACCAGGCTGCGCTACGCTCCGACGAATCCGAGATTCTACGTGGCATTGGGTGCCAGAGTCAATCACGAATTGCGTCGGTGCGAAACGGAGGCTCAAATGCGCGGTTCGGCCGCGTTTATATGCGTCCCATCAGCAGCAAGACGATCACGATGATCAGCACGACGCCCACAAGGCCGGTCGGGCGATAACCCCAGCCGCTGCTGTACGGCCAACTCGGCAACGCGCCGATCAGCAGAAGAATGAGCACGATAAGCAGGATGGTTCCGATGGTCATTCGAGTTCTCCCTGTCTGGCCTGAGCCAATTGGTCTGGTGGGTTCGGCGCATTGACGCCGGGACGCTCGACGCGCAAGCTGCGCGCTCCTTGCAGGCTTACACGGAGCAAGGCATGTGCCTGAACGGAAAGTGAAGGAGCGCAGGGAGGGCTGGCGGCTGAGCGCGTCAGCCGTGGCGAGGCAATGCGTCGAAGGGGAAATGGCAGTCAGGAAAGACTTGCGCGGCGACGCTGGGTGCGAAGACGGCCGTCACCACGCAAGTAGTCAATGGGCGAGCGCGGCGTTTGTCTGCTGTGCGCGGGCAAGATCGAAAATCCACGCGCCGCAAGTCAGGTCGCTGTCTGCGTCATCGCCGGGCGGCACCGTTCAATGATTCAAAATGCGCGAGGCTCGCCCGGCAGCCCGACATCCGTTCAGTGCCGGCGACGCATCCAGTGCGGCATGTGCTGATGGGTCAGCCAGTGGTGCACCATGCCTTCGCCGTCGTGTTCGCGCCGATAGGTCCTCGATTCATAAACCGACAACACGAGGAGCACGAGCAGACCTATTGCGAGTCCGATCAGACCCGCGATCGTTTCAGCGTCCATGGCAGTCTCCTATGACATGCGGCTGTGACTTCATAGTAGGTCACGCGCAACGAAATGGGAGGGGCATGCCGCTTGTCGTGGCGCCGTGGAATGCGCTTTACGGGTAGACTCTCGGCGCTCGCGCTTGCCGGCCACCGCCGGACAATCGCTCTTTCATTCTGCCTCGGGAGACTCCTGTTTATGATCCGCATTCCGATGCTTGCGTTGCTGCTGATTGCCGGCGTTGCCGGTTGTGCGACTGGTCCATCAGGCCATCACGGCAGCCCGCCGCAAGATCCCGCCGACTATCACGGCGTGCCCACCGACAGCCGTCCACCGGCGATGGTGCCCGCGCCGGTCACGCCTTGAGCGTCGGCTGACAATCGATTCGGCAACGGGGACGAATAGCGGAAGCGAAGCGCCGGCGCGGGCACACCGGCGCTTCTGACCCGCGCAGACTTTTAGTGCGGAGAGTGCGGGCTGAACTCATTCTAGGGCTCACGTTGCACGCAACTTGTGTGCGCTTGTTTCAAAGCGTAACCGGGTGCCGCGATGCGAAATGGGCGCGCGGTGGTTCGTGCTCACATTGCCGGGGACGGGCGGCGAACTGGTTACATCGGCGCGAAGAGAGGGTGGGTGCGAGAGGTGCGCGCAGCGAGACACGTAGCGCACGCCCATGGCGAAATGAACGGCCGCCTAGCCTGCCGCGCCCGCCATGCCGCGCACGACGCCCGGCACATAGCGCGCCAGCGTGAGACCACGCAAAGCCATGAAGAGCAGCATCGCGGCCCACAAGCCGTGATTGCCATACAGCGCCAGCAAGGACCACGACGCGGCCACGAACAGCGCGAACGACACCACCATCGACATCATGAGTTCCCGCGTGCGGGTGGCGCCGATGAAGACGCCATCAAGCAGAAAGCCCCACACGGAAACCACCGGCGAGAGTGCGGCCCACGGCAGATACAGTTCAGCGGTGGCGCGCACGGCGGCCTGATTGGTCAGGCGTTCGACGATCCACGAACCCGCACCCCAATACACCAGCGAGAAGCCCAGCGCGCCGAGCGTGGACCACAACGCCGTCACTTTGATCGCCTGCGTGAACGCGTGCCGGTCGCGCGCGCCGATCGCCGCGCCGACCAGCGCTTCGGCGGCGTGCGCGAAGCCGTCGAGTCCGTAGGCCATGAAGGTCTGAAAATTGAGCAGCAGCGCGTTGGCGGCGAGCGTGGCGTCGCCTTGTTTCGCGCCCAGATGCGCAAACCAGCCGAACGACGAGAGCAGGCACAAGGTGCGCACGAAGATGTCTCGATTGAGCACGACGAGCCGCTTCAGCGCCGCCGCGTCGAACAAAGCCGTGCGGTTCAGCGCGGGCAGGCCGCGCGGTCTTCCCTGCCATAGCAAGAAGGCGCCGAGCACGAAGCCGAGCGCATCGGCAGTGGCCGTCGCCGCGCCGATACCGGCCACGCCCCAATCGAATCCGTACACATACAGCAGCACGGCCACGATGTTCACGCTGTTGATGAAGACCTGCGAGAGCAGCGCCAGCCGCACCTGCTGCGTGCCGAGCAGCCAGCCGAGCACGACGTAATTGCCCAAGGCGAGTGGGGCGGCCCAGATGCGTGCGTGACAGTAGAGCAGCGCGTTGCGTTGCACCGCGTCGCTGCCGCCGATCACGCGCAGTGCGTAGTCGATCAGCGGCATTTGCAGGGCCAGCACCACGGCGCCGATCGCGGCCGCCAGCAACAACGCGCGTACGACGTTGTTGCGCAGTTCGGCATGGTCGTTCGCGCCGTGCGATTGCGCGACCAGACCCGTGGTGCCCATGCGCAGGAAGCCGAAGCCCCAGAACACGAAGTTGAAGAAGAGGCCGCCGAGCGTCACGCCCCCAAGATACGACGCGCCGTTCAGATGGCCGGCGACGGCGGTGTCGACCGCGCCGAGAATCGGCTGCGTCAGATTGGCGAGGACGATGGGGAATGCCAACGCCAGCACCCGGCGGTGCCAGCGCACGGGGACGGCGGGCGCCGCTGCCGACGTGTGCGCGTCGTGCGCGGCGTCGCTCAATTGCGTTCCTGCACGCACACCCAGGGCGAGACGACGACCGCCCACAGATCCGGGTCACGCGCGGCGAAGTCGGCGGCGGTTTCCGCCTGCACGCGCTCGACGAGCCCCGAGGACAGCCATTGCGTGACCTGCGTGGTGTCGTCGCTGGCAATGGCTTCGGCAACGCTCACCAGATCGAGGTCGCGCGCGACGCGCAGCAGCATGCCGCGTGCAAAGAAGCGTTCGAGTTCGGGCCAGCCGATTTTGGCGGTTTCGGCGAGCAGCTTGGCGTACAGCGGGCTATGGGTGGCGTCGTTGGAAGTCATCGTAAGCGGGTTCTGACGGGGCCGTTACTATAAACCATCGGCGCGGGCCGCCTGCGCGGCGCGCCTTCCGGTAGGCTATGGGTCCTTCGAAATTCATTCTGAACCTTCATGTCACTGGATTCAACGGCGCCGGCTTCGAGCGCGCAAGCTCACCGCGTGAGCGACACCACGCTCACGCGTGCCCAGATGGAGCGACTGATCGCGGCGAGCCTCGCCGGCAACAAGGCGCCGCTTCATTTCACCGACTGCGATTTCGAAGGCGCGGACCTGTCGCGACTCGATCTGCGCGGCGCCGAGTTTCATCGCTGCTCGATCGTCGAGACTTCGTTTTTTGGCGCGACGCTCTCGCATACCCGTTGGGTCCGCTGCCGCGGGCGCGAGGCGGATTTCGCGTCAGCCGATCTGGTCGACGCGGCGTTTCAGTCGAGCGATCTGAACAACACCAGCTGGTGGCGCGCCAAGCTCGCCTCGGCGTCGTTTCACGGCTGCAAGCTGACCGGCGCCAATTTCGAAGCGTGCACGGCGCTGGGTTTGAGCTTCGTCGAAACGTTGCTGGTCGGCGCGCACTTGCGCGGCCTGTCGTTTCGCAAAGCCATGCTGCACCAGCTGGATTTCTCCGATGCCGATCTCGCGGGGGTCGATTTCCGTGAAGCGATCTTCGCTGGCGGCAGCCTGAAGGACGCGCATCTGAAAGGCGCGCGCTTCGACGGCGCGGACCTGCGCGAAGCCGACCTGAGCGGCGTGCGGCTCGTGGACGCGGCGCTCTTCAAGGGCGCGACGATCTCGCATGCCCAGGCGGCCGTGCTCGTCACCGAACTGGGTTTGCGGGTCATGTGAACGTCGTTTTCTGACTGGGCGATTTTAGCCGTTCGGCCAGCTTGAACGACTGGATGCCGATGTTTATGATTCGATTTGTAGAATCAATAAGCCGGCCGATTATCAGCGGCGCAATTCGTCGGTGGATTTGAATCTTTTTAATATTTCGCTATTCGCGAATTTCTTGTGAAGAAATCGACTACATTAATAGTGGCGGTCAATAGCGGTTAATAATGCGAAAGAGTGCGGTGGCGCACTAAAGCTACGCAGTACGTAAAGCGTCCGAATCATGCTGGATGGGTTAGCCAAAATCGGCCAATGGCCTTTCCTCAGGCTTTTCCGCCCGATTTCAGCCGGCTGCCTGCATTGCGCGGTCCGGCGGGGAATGCATAAGTTTCGAATCGCGGCATTGCCGGCGTTTCACGTCGAAACGGCGGGCGCATTCAGCCTGTTTATTTCCGACTTTCTGGTTCACGTAACGCGGAATCCGTGCGCCGCATCACATTACCTGCGAAATTAATATATTGCGCTTGTAAAAGCGGGTTGTTAGATTTCGTTCTGGCGCATGGTGAACCGGTCCTTTGCCGATATGCGCCGAACCCCCGTTAGCCCGGCCTCGAGCCGGGCTTTTTTTCGCCGCGCTCACGCCCGGGACATTGCGGATTCACACATGCGGGGGATCATGAGAGCATGACCACCTTGATCATATTCCTCGGCATCTGGCCGGTCGCGCTCGGCGTGCTGATCGCCTTCGCCGCGCGCATCGATCCGCGCTCAGGACGCTGGCGCCGCCGCTAGCCCGAGCGACGGCGCGCGTGGCGTCGTCGTTATTGCTTGCAGCGGACCACCATCGACCGGTTCTTCACGTTCGCACCGAAAATACCGCCCACCGTTCCGCCCGAGGTCGCGCCGTTGTCAACGTCTTTCGACACCACGTCGTAGCCGTAGTTGCCGCAGACTTCACCCGCGCGTTTGTAGCACTCGGCCCAGCTCGAGCTTGCGTCGCTGCCGCTGCAGTTGATCGCAAAGCCGGTATCGCCGTTCGGTAGGTAGGTCATGGTGGTGGTGCTGGAGCAGCCGCCGAGGCTGCCGAGCGTCAACAGGCCAAGACCGATCGCGGCGGCCGTCGCGACGGACGCAAATGCGCTCTTCATACAGATTCCTTACAGATAGACGGAAGAAGACGTGACGCGAAGCCACGTCGTGTCCTGATTGAGCGTTTTATAACATGCCGGGTTCCCTGGGCCGCAGCAGCAAGGCGCGTGCCCGACACGGGACGGCGCGAGCGGCAGCGAAGCAGGCGGGACGGCACGAGGCGGATCGGAGGCGCCTGCCGGGTACCGCCGATGCATGCCCTTGGCCACCCCTAGCGGGGCGGCAGCGCCCGCGACGGATCGATGGAACGGCCCTGATAGCGCAGTTCGAAGTGCAGCATGACGCGGTCGGTATCCGTGTCGCCCATCTCGGCAATTTTCTCGCCGCGCGTGACCGATTGGCCTTCCTTCACCAGCAGCGCGCGGTTGTGCGCGTAGGCGGTCAGATATTCGGCGTTGTGCTTGAGAATCAACAGATTGCCGTAGCCGCGCAAGCCGTTGCCGGCGTACACCACCGTGCCGGGCGCCGCGGCGATGACGGGCGTTCCCGCTGCCGCCGAAATATCGATGCCCTTCGAATTGCCGCCGTCGAAACGCCGGATGACCGTGCCGTCGGCTGGCCATACCAGCGAGATCGTCGAAGCGGGCGCCGCGGCCGGCGCGCTTTCGGCGGGCGCCGGGCGCGGCGTGGCCGAAGCGCTGCCGGCTCCGCTGCTGCGCACCGCGCCACTGGCCGATGGCGCGCCGCCCGGCGGCGCGACGCGCAGCACCTGGCCGACCTCGATGCTGTCCGGATTGGTCAGATTGTTCCAGCGCACGATGCTTTGCATCGACTGCCGGTTACTGCGCGCGATCTTCGACAGCGTATCGCCCCGTTCCACCCGATAAAAGCCCGGCCCCACCGGCGCCGACCCGCACGCGGCGAGCAGTGCCACCACCGACGCGCAGGCAAGCCGCTTCATCATTCTTGTTGTGCTAAGCATTGGACCTCGCAAAGCGCTGCCGCGCGCCGATCCCGATCACGCGGCAGGTAGATACAAAGCGCTCGATTCTAACGGTTTTGCGCTGCAACACGCGAAAAGCGGACAACGCGGCGGCCCCTCGCGGGGCGGCATGCGGCGAAATGCAGCGAATTGGCCGCAAATTCCGCCTCAAAACCGACCGCGCGACCCGGTCTGAATCCCTGCAATCAACCCAGCCTGGCGACGCTGATACGCAGCGCGGCGACCTCGGTCTGCCCCGGTTCGAGCCAGCGCAGGCCCCTGCGGTTGTGAATCGCGTCCGGCAGCCCGAGCCACGGTTCGACACAGTAGAAGTCCGACTCCGCGGCTTCGGTCCAGGTCGTCACTGCGTACCAGGGCACCGAGCCCGGCCGTTGCAGGTCGATGGTGACGAGCCGGTCGAGACCCGGCGCGACGAGCCGCACCGGTTGCTCCGGCGTGCCGACGAGGCAATGGAAGCGATCGTGGATGCGCGCCTCGTCGAGCGTGTAGCGCGCTTCGCCCGGCTCGGCGGCGCTGATCGAACCGTCCTGCTGCTGATAGCACCGCTCGGTGCGCGGCAATTCCAGCGAGGTCTCGCCGCGCTGTGTGTGCGGCAACGTGAAATAGAAGTGATGGCCGGCGTAGTAGGGCAGGCGCGCATCGCCGGTGTTGGTGGTGGTGAACGTGACGTCGAGCGTGTGCGCATCCACGAGGGTGTACGCGGCCTCGAAACGGAAGCCGAATGGATAGCCGCCGCGGGTCGCCTCGCTGTCGGTCAGGATCATGCGCAGGCCGGCGCCATGCACGTCGGCGTGGGCTTCGAACGGCAGGTCGCGGGCGAAGCCGTGCATGGGCAGCTCGCGCACCGTGCCCTGAGCGTCACGCCAGTAACCGATCTTGCCGTCGACGCGATGCCGGCCGAGAAACGGGAACAGCAGCGGATTGCCACCGCGAATGCGCGCCGGCTGGCTCCAGTCGGCCTGCTCCGGCCAATGGATGACTTCTTCGCCGTCGATCGTCCACGACATCAGACGGCCGCCGGCTTGCGGCGCGAAGCGGAGCACGGAGGCATCCTGGGCGATCTCGAGAATGTCCTGTTGCGGGGAGAGGGGCATGGTCGATGGACTGATGAGTAAGAGGTTGAAGGCAGATGCAGGTGGCCCGGAGACGGGGCCATCCTGGCCTGCGAGCGTCGGAATTTCCTGCGCGGCGCTGCGCGAGAGAATGATTTTGCGCTGCTTTCCGCTACGGGGAAACCCTTCTGGGGAAATTGCGGGTGTCGCCGCAAGGTCGTCCTTGCTGATAATTCGTCAGACTGCTCGGCAACTTCGACGACCGGGCGAGACCGCCTCAGGAGGCTCCATGGATCTCGCAATGGCAATGGGTGTGGCTTTGTTCGGCATGTTCGCGGCAAGCACGGTCTACTTCTTTTACAAGCTCGAACGCTGATCCGGGACATCGCGTACCGCCTTGCCTGCTCGGCAAAGAGCGTCCCTCCGGGTTGACGATTCTTCCGCCGGGACACTGCACGTAGTTCTTCACATCACGTCATTCTGCTTATCACACAGGGCGGCCATGCACGGCGGCCCTTTCTTTTTCTGTAGCGTAACAACGGTTTCGAGTTGTGACGCGACGCACAATATTTCCCCGAATGCGGTTCAAACGCTTGGCGCTGACATTGCAGCCAGGCATAATCGGTGCGCCTTTGAAGCGCCCGCGGATTCCTTATCCGGTGGGCTTGTCCCCGACATTTTCCTTACAAGGACGCCCGCGTGAACCTGTCGTTTCTCATTTTCCTGAGCGTGCTGCAAGGCGTCACCGAACTGTTTCCGGTGAGCAGCCTCGGCCATACGTTGCTCGTTCCCGCACTGTTCGGTATGCATATCGACAAACACGCGCCGCAATTGCTGCCGTTCCTCGTCGCGTTGCATCTGGGCACGGCGCTCGCGCTGCTGTGGTACTTCCGCAAGCGCTGGTGCGCGCTGGTGCGTGGCTTCTTCGCGTCGTTTGGCGGCCGTCGCAACGAGGACGCGCACATGATGTGGGCGCTCATCATCGGCACGATTCCGGCAGGTCTGGTCGGTCTGGTGCTGGAAAAACGGCTGGAACGGCTTTTTCACGATCTGCGGATCGTCGCGATCGCGCTGATCGTCAACGGTGTGCTGCTGTGGTTCGGCGATCGCCTGCAGCGTTCGCGCGCGCATCAGGCGCCGGAAAAGCTGAGTTTCGGGCAGGCGTTTTTCGTCGGTCTGGCGCAGATCGGCGCGTTGATTCCAGGCTTCTCGCGTAGCGGTCTGACCATGATCGCCGGCAATGCGGCCGGCCTGACGGCGGAGAAGTCGGCGGAGTTCTCATTCCTGCTCGGCACGCCGATCATTTTCGCGGCCGGCGTGCTCGAGCTGCCGAAGCTGTTCCATGCGCCGGGCCAACTCGCCGACGCGTTGCTCGGCGGCGTGCTGACGGCGATCGCCGCGTATCTCAGCGTGCGTTTCCTGATGCGCTATTTCGAAGGCCGCGGACGTCTGGCGTCGTTCGGCGTGTATTGCGTGATCGCCGGCATCGTGTTCCTCGGCTGGTTCATGCTGCATCCGCAACCGGTCTGATCACGTTCGCCGTGTCCGGTAGCGCGTGCTGGTGGATACGGAACGATCGGTTATAATCCGGGCCCGGCTCAACCTGCCGGGCCCGTTTGTTTGCTGACTGGCAACGGCCGGTCCGGCCCGTGGCAGTCTCTTCTGTGCAAGCGTGGATTTCCCGTCCGCGGCACGGTCAGTTAGAATTTCGGTATTCCACGAACCCTGTGGCCGGCTGGTGTACAGGTTCCGATGCCCGAGGGCGGGTTCTCATTGCGGGCGATGCACGTTGTGGTGGTTGCATCGCCTCACTTCAATACGGCAGTAGCTCAGCTGGATAGAGCATCGGCCTTCTAAGCCGAGGGTGGGGGGTTCGAGTCCCTCCTGCCGTACCAATAAAATCAATGAGTTGCATTGACTTTTTTCGTTTTCATTTCGGGTTTGATTTTTCATGTAGGCAGGTGTAGGTTTTTGCCGCATACGCGACTGCCTCTGTCGCACAAGTCCCGAACCAGCGCTCGATGGACTCCACCGCTGCAATGCCGTCCGCTGCCTCATCCGGGGCAAGTTGAATTTGAGGGCTGCTACTTGAGCGGACATGTGAATGAATTCGGTTACTGCGCGTAGCAGTTTCCGTTGCCAGCGGGTCATTCGTGATGCGTAGGCCGGAGGTTTGATTCCTCTTTCCGGCAATCGCCGAATATTCTCCAAGTCTTCTCTGGCTAATCTGACGGGGTTCTCAGGGGCACGTGTGGTCGGTTATCACAACCGTTATCGCATACGGTCACACACATGCCCTTGCTACGTATCTCCCCAATCATGTCCGTCGCACTCAAACATAGCTGGAAGAAGCCTAATAGCTCGCTTCTCTATTTCCGCCTCCACGTTCCGGACGACATTAAGCCACTGCTCATCGCCGCTGGGTCTCGCATGCCTGGAAGCCCTTCTATGTGGTCGCCCTGAAGACCTCGGACGTCAGCGGATCCGATACCCTTACGGAGGGAGCGTCTGCGTGCAGAGAGTGCGTATCCGACGGGCCCTCGTCGACCCGTAAACGTCTCTGGCGACGCATGCCGGGCGAGCGAACTCACGAATTGAAACGGTGCTCAGTTCGATCGTAGCAATTCTGATGTCCAAGCACCGGGCGGCAGTACAATTCTGGGACACCGTTCTGGATGACGTTCCAAGTCCTCAGAAACTCCGCGAAGAAACGCATATGCGCTGGATATGGACCGCTGGGGCCTTCAGCATCTTGGCTGGCTATGTCGCGATGCTTTCCGGCTGCGCAAGCATGGACCAGAAGCAGTCGGACGTCTATCGGCGCGAGAGCGGTGGCAAGCTTGAATTTTGGAGAACGGTGTCCGAAGCCTCCAAGATCCATTGGGCCTACGCCTGGGCCGCGGTTGCGGCGTATCAGGATTCAGACGACCCCAAGCGTCAGCCGCTGAAAACGAGCGCAACGTGTCCAGAGCCTCACGCATTCCTTACCCAACGGGGGTGGGTGCAGTGGAAGCAAATGCCTTCACTCGAACCGCGTGCGGGAGAAGGGTATGCGGCGGCAGCCGAGGAGATGCGCGACGTTCACCTAAGGGCGGAGATATGGTCGAATGATAAAACGAAGCAGGTTATCGTTGCATTTGGTGGTACGGCTGCCAGCAGCATGGACGACTGGAGGGCGAACTTCAGATGGTTCCTTGCGTTATCCGACTCCAAGGACGAATACACCGTATTGACCGACACCTTTGTGCCGACATTCGTCGCCGAGTATCTGCGGCTCGAGGCAAATCCTGAATGGGCGTGGCTTAAGGACGCTCATGTCGTATCCACTGGCCATTCTCTTGGCGGGGGGCTTTCACAGCGGTTCGCATACTCGTTGCGAGCAATCAGCGGTGTCCCAACCGTCAAAGAGGTCTACGCCTTCGATCCCTCGCCGGTCTCGGGAAAGCGCAGCTCTCCGAACTTTTCAGAGCAAGCTGATGGCCTCACCATCTATCGGATCTACAACCGGGGCGAGATCCTCGCCAGCTTGCGTTCCCTTGTGCGTTTCGGCAATCCAGGGGATCGAAGAAATCAGGGGCAGACATGGATCGACATCCGCTACCGTGACAACTGGAGCTGGAGGACGCTCCTTCCATCCGGCTCTGTGCACGCGCATGGCATATACGACTTGGCGTGCTTCATGGCGATGAGCCTTCCGGAAACCGACTTGCAAGCCTGTATGGGCAATGCGGATGGCTGAAGGCTTCTGGAAGCTGTCGTTGTCCGCCCGGTCCCTTGGCCGGTCGTAGTGGCTCACGCTGCCCTGTGGCTCGACCTTCAGCGCGGAAGGCCTGCGGAGTATGCAGCGGCGGCGCAGGCGGTCTGTCGAGTAGCCGGCTCAGGATGTTCGGCACCGTCTGATTGTTCGGTGCTCCATCTTCAAACGCGAACTCGACTGCCGCGAGCACCATCTGTTCGTCGTGCAACAGGTTCGAATGCTGCTCCTTCTGCACCGCAAGAGCATTGACTGTTTCGCCATTCGCTTCAACATTGCTGATGCGAGAATGTGATGTGTTACTTCAGCCCGACGCCCCAAAACCTCGTTGGTCCGAACGGATCGATCCTGAAACCGGTGATGTCGCGCGACAGCGGTTGATAGACAGTCGAATGCGCAATCGGCGTGAAAGGTACCTGGTCCTTAAAAATCGCCTGTGCCTGAAGATAGTCGGCGGTGCGAGCTTCGACGTCCGTTGTCGCACGAGCCTGTTTAATCAGGTTGTCGAACGGCCGATAGCACCACTTAGCGAAGTTGCTGCCCTGAACAGCGTCACAGCCTAGCAGCACGCCTAGCCAGTCGTCGGGATCACCGTAGTCGCCCGTCCAGCCGATAAGCAGCGCGTCGTGCTCGCCCGCTCGCGCGCGGCGAATGTACTCACCCCACTCGAACGTCACGATGCGCGCCTTGACGCCGATTTTGGCCCAGTCCGCCTGGATCATTTCGGCCATCAGCCGGGCATTCGGGTTATAGGGGCGCTGCACCGGCATTGCCCATAGATCAAGTTCAAAGCCATCAGGATAGCCCGCTTCGGCAAGTAACGCCTTCGCTTTCGCGGCATCATATGGGGCATCCTTTAAATTGTTGGCGTAGGCCCATTGAGTCGGCGGCATTGGATTCGTCGCGAGCCGCCCGCCGCCCTGATACACCGATTCAATAATGGCGCGCTTGTTAATCGTCATGTCGAGCGCGCGGCGAACTGCGAGCGTGTCAAGTGGCTTCTTTGTCGTGTTATACGCAAGATAGCCAAGATTGAAGCCTACCTGGCTCGGCAACTGCAGATTGGTATCGGTGCGAATTCCGGCGATGTCCGCAGGGCGTGGATAGCTCATGACCTGGCATTCTCCGTTGCGCAATTTTTGCAGTCGCACGGCGGGGTCGACCGTAATGGCGAAGATCAACCTACGTACCTGCACGATGCCGGCCTGCCAGTAGCCGGGATTGCCGTCAAAGCGGATCTGTGCGTCCTTCGTATAGCTGCGAAAAATAAACGGCCCGGTGCCAACGGGAAACTGGTTGATGTCGCGTGCATTGCCGTTAGCCAAAAGACTATCCGCGTATTCGCGCGAGAGTATCGACGTGAAGGGCATCGCAACTTTTTGCAGAAACGGTGCATCGACTTTCGCAAGCGTAAAACGCACGGTGTAGGGATCAGATGCTTCAATATTTGTAATGTTCGCGGCGAGGCCTAGATCACGGAAATACGGAAACACGACAGGATAAGCCTTGTGAAATGGCTGTTCCGGATCGAGCATGCGTTGATAGGTGAAGAGGACATCGTCGGCATTGAAGTCGCGCGTCGGCTTGAAATAGGCCGTGGTCTGGAACTTCACGCCGTGCCGTAGATGGAACGTGTATTGGCGTCCATCGGGCGAGATGTCCCAGCTTTCCGCAAGACCTGGTTCCACTCCCGGGCCATCTCGTTTGAATTCGACGAGCCGGTTATAGGAGGTATAAGCGGCCGCGCTTGCCTCGACACTCGTCGTGTATTGCGCCGGGTCGAAACCGGCGGGACTCGCTTCAGAGCAATAGACGATTGTTTTATCCGGCAGAGTGTCAGCGGCGCGAGTGTTCGACAAAGCACAACATCCAGCGAAAGTGAGATATAGCATCGCCATTCGAGGCCAATTGCCAAAACGCCGCGTGTGTCGTATGTGCATCTCATCACCGTTCGCTGACGACTGATGGACATTTCAAGGAAGATCTCGCGCTGAGCGACGCCCCTAAGGGAGAGACAGGACGTCGCGCAGGACGAGACCAGTATAGGCAGCAACCCTCGCGCTCACAATTCAAAAGTTCTTAAGGATTTCTTCTGCATCACTGCTCATTTATCGCTGTAGCGCCCTAAAAGTGTGCAGTGCCTGGATCTGCGTTTAACGAACGATCCGACGAGTCGACTTTGGCGCACAACGTCGCGGCAAGTCCTGCAAGCGTACAGGCGATGGCATGCGAGCTGTACCGATATGGGATGACAAGAACACGTGGATCGCAGCTGCTTCCGTTGCTCAACGCGCCAGAGGATCACTATGTACATTTTGCTTACCGGGCCGGCGCTACTTTTCCGTGAAGGCATTGCGCGTCTGCTTGGTGAGTTCGCACTAGAGGCCGAAGTGCGTCCGTGCAATTGCCTCACGTCGGACTGGCGGCGAGCGCAAACCCGATTGCGTAGTGATGGACGGCGACTGCCTGCGTCAGGCCAGCGACGAACTCGAAGCGGTACGCGACGAGCAACTCAGTAAAGCGATCAATGGCCGGCTATCGGTCGGCCGTCTGCTTGCGAATATGGACAGCAGACATGTGCGCGCTGGCGAGGTTCTGTTTCGAAAGGTGATCCAAGCGGCGAATTGTTTTACATCGTGAGGGGAGAAGTGCGCCTGAGCGATCCTGGAATCGAACTTGGTGAAGGCTCGGTTCTCGGCGAGATCGGCCTGTTTTCGCCGGAACACTGCCGCACGTCTACTGCGATCTGCCAGACCGAATGCGAACTGCGCACGGTATCGGCTGCTGATGAAACCCGCCTCTACTATCAGGAATCGGAATTCGCGATGTACCTGATCCAGCTGCTCGCCGGACGGCTCGAAGCCGACAAGGAGCGGCGCGGGTAGCATGGATCGGCCTAGCCTTCGGCCATTTGCGATCGGTTTGCTGTATTGGCGCGAACGTCATACAAACTCCGCTTGCCATTCGCACGATCAATGAGTACGGTATGTAAAGCTACTCGTTCGCTCACTTCGATCGACGACACATCGAATGCAGCGGAGTAATAGGCGAAATCGGAAAAATTATTCAAACAATCGCAAGGAAAACCGGTAGTCAGTCTCTTTCGACAAGCTCGCATTTGTAGTCGCCTCCAGGGCATCAGGTTAACGCCTGCTGGGATAACCTGCGGGAATCGTCCGGGTATTGAATAACATGAATGCGGAAGACATTGTTGCAGGCGACAACCTGCGCAGAATGGTTCGCACTATTTTGTTTGCCGATCTGGTCGAGTCATGCTGCCTCGCAGAGACCGATGAAGCGGGCACGGCGTCGCGTTGGCGCGGCTTGCGCATGGCCATTGAACATAGCATTGTTCCGAGGCACGGCGGCCGGCTGATCCGCACAGAAGGCGACGGGTTGATGATTGTCTTCGAGCAGGTGCTGGCCGCTGCGCGCTGCGCACTTGAGATTCAGCGTGCCTGCCAGTCCACGGCGTCTGACAGTGCGAGCGGCGTTGGGTCGGGCGGCGATGCGCTGCTGTTAAGGATGAGCCTGCACGAGACCGAACTGCTTGCCGACGAACGCGACGTATACGGACACGGCGTCAATCTCGCGGCGCGCCTTTACAGCCTCGCGGGCCCCGGCGAGATCGTCGTTTCGGAGCGCATCTTCGCGCAGCTTGGTGCGGGATTTGAGGACGCCGTCGAAGACCTCGGCCAATGTCATCTGAAGCACCTCACGAAACCGGTACGTGCATATCGCCTGGGCGGCGCGGGGCCGCGTCCGCTGATCCCTCCGCACACGGCGTTTGCGCCGCCGCTGTGGTCATCGATTGCGGTCATTCCGTTTGCTGCCCGCGCCATCGAGCCGACGCACTATGTGCTGGGCGAACTGATTGCCGATGAAATCATCGCCGCGCTGTCCCGCTCGTCGCACTTGAGGGTGATTTCGCGCCTGTCGACGACTGCGCTGCGCGAACAACATCTGACCGGACAGGAAGTGGGCGCGCTGCTTAACGCGCGCTACGTCGTGTCGGGTGGCTACAACACGCGAAACGGCAAGGTCGTGTTGTCGTTAGAGCTTGCCGATGCCAGGCTCGATCGCGTGGTATGGGCGCAAACGCTTTACGACAGCATCGACTCGATCGTTGCGGGCAAAAGCGAAATGGTCGACAAGATTATTCAAACAATCGGTTTCATGATCGTCGCGAACGAACTGGAACATGCGCGCTCGCATGCGCTGCCGACGCTTGAAAGCTCGACGTTGCTTCTGGCCGCCATTGCGTTGATGCATCGCGGCGTGCGCGACGAGTTCGAGCGTGCGGGTCAGATGCTCGAAGTGCTGGCCGAGCGCGGGCGTAGACAAGCGGTGCCGAACGCGTGGCTCGCGAAATGGCATGTGTTGCGTTTCAATCGCGGATGGACTAGCGATCGCCTGGGCGAGGCGCAGTACGCGCTCGATTGTGCGAAGCGCGCGCTCGATGCCGACTCGGAGTCGTCGATGGCGCTGGCGGTCGAAGGCTTTGTGCAGACAAATCTGCTTAAGCGGCTCGACGAGGGCGAGGAGCTCTACGAGCATGCGCTGCAGGTCAATCCGAATGACTCGCTCGCGTGGCTTCTGAAGGGCACCCTACACGCGTTCAAGGGAGAGGGACAGCAGGCAGTCGACTCGACTGAAAATGCGCTCGCGTTGTCGCCACTCGACCCGCTACGCAACTTTTACGAATCGCTCAGCGCGACCGCGGCGCTGTCGGCGGGTCAGTACGAGCGCGCGATCGAGCTCGCGCAGCGCGCGCTGCGCGTGGGGCGCAACAACACGTCTACGCTGCGTGCGCTTGCCATCGCGCAGTCCGAGCTGGGAATGATGGATGCCGCCCGCACGACCGTGCGCAAGGTGCTTGCCATCGAGCCGGGTCTCACAATGCGCAATTACCTGGAGCGATCGCCAAGCGCCGCGTATGCGACGGGCAGGATCTGGTCAGAAGCACTAGGACGCGCAGGGCTGCCGGCGCAGTAACGGTGAGTCGATCGAGAGGTCAACTATGGGACGCGTCGATGCAATGTACAACGCCTGACTGCGGCTCAGCTTGTTTCGATGCGGGTTAAGCCAACGGCGAAGAGGGAGACAAAATGAGCGCATTAGGAGGAGCCGGAGGAGCCGGAGGGGCTGGAGGGGCCGGAGGAGCGGGCGGCGCAGGTGGGGCGGGCGGACCCGGCGGCGCGGCGGACGGGCTAGGCGACTACGAGTTGCTGGCCGAGTCGCTCATCTCGCATCGTGACGGCATCGTCGGAGCATGGACGAACAAGCGGCTCGCGATCCAGCCCGAAGAAAATGCGGTAACAATAGGCTCGGGTTCCGCAGGTGCCGGTCACATCGACGACAACGCACAGCTGTGGCGTTGGGAACCGTGGGTGCGCGCGGCAGTTTATGACTTCGAGCTGATTTCCCATCTAGCCTTCACGTACTCGCCGGGCGCCAACGCGGGTGTGTCGCTATGGCACCGCGGGACGACCATGGACCCGGTGAAGACGGAGCCGACGTTCGAGAACCCGAAGCTGGTCGTCGAAATGTATCGTCCCACCGAGGACACCTTCGTCAAGCAGCTCACGTTCATGGATAGCTATTCCGACCTGCGCCTTGAACGTGCAAACGAAACGATCATCCAAATGGGGCCGCAAACCGCGTACTGGGCTTCCATCGTGTACCTGAGCGCGGCCCGCACGCCGAAGACACTCGAACTGCTTGACACCGTGGTGCGCTTCGCGATTGCAGTGGAAATGCGCTTCAAGCACGCGCTCGCCTGTTCGCGCGCCATCGACTATTCGCCGCAGGTGCAGCCGGATATCCCTACTCCCGGACACGGGTCTCTGCCGAGCGGTCATTCGACGCAGGCCTATATCATCGCGTATGTCATGTGGGAATTCTTCCGCACCGTGCGCCAGGCAGCGCCTCAAACACCCTCCGGCGCACTTACGGATTCTACGACGCTGCAAACCCAGTTGCTGGCCCAGGCTCGACGGGTGGCGCTCAATCGCACGATTGCGGGCGTGCACTTTCCGGTCGACAGCGCGGCCGGCCATGTGCTCGGCACGACACTCGCCGGGTATTTCGTCCATCGCTGCAAGGTCGACCCGGCGACACGGGGCACCTACACTCCTCGCACTTTCCAGGGTGAGAAGTACGACGGCGACCAGGATTTCGACCCGAACGAACCGCTCACCGCAGCGGATGCTGGCATTTCCACGCCCGTCAGTGCCACGACGACTGTGCTGAGCCATCCGCATATCCTGATTCATGCGGAAGAAGCGACCGGCACAGGGTCGAGGATTCTCGCGTGGATGTGGAATCAGGCGATCAACGAGTGGAACGGCAAGAGCATTGCCGCCGGGCGTATTCCTTGAGGGAGAGCACGCATGAGCCTGAACTGGGAGGTGGGTGAAACCAGCGGCTGGCTTCATCCTGATGTCGTCCCGCTATTCGACCCGGTGCCGCGCCTCGACCCTTATATCGTGTGGGCGGGCGCAACGGGATGCATCGAGCTCGGCGGCATTCCGCAAGGCCGGTTTCCGATTGCGATCGAACTGAAGATGGGCAACACTGCCAAGGCGCTGGGAGAACTCATCGACACCAACGGCTGGCGCGACTGGATCTGGATATCGTCGCTCTATCGCTTTCCGCCTGACGTTCTGAAAAACACGCGCTTTTGCACGGCACATGTGACAGTCGAATTCTTCAGGCATCTGTGGAGCGATTTGAGCACGCTGATCGAGCGCTTTACATTGGGTTTGCCGATCGTCTCAGGCGGCGCGCCGCGTGACGACCAGATCTCACCGGACCCGCAAGCCCTCGCATCCGGGATGTTGCACGATGGTGTCGGCACCGTTGTGATCGGCGTGTGCGACGACGGCATCGCGTTTGCACATCAGCGATTTCGTCAAGATAGCGCGGGCACAGAGACACGTTTCGAATGCTTCTGGAATCAGGACGATCCATCTAATTCGACTCCCGGTCTCGGTTACGGCCGCGAGTTGCGCAGATCGGATATCAATCAATTCATGGTGGACGCGCGGCGTGGGGGCGCCGTCGACGAGGAGGTGCTGTACAGGATGGCGAACTACGACGCGGTCGCGCGCCGCTGGGCGCACGGCACCGCTGTGATGGATCTTGCCTGCGGCGTGCAGCTGCTGCGGCCACCCGCGCGCGACAGCGAGCCGGAATATGCGCGGCCGCTCATCGGCGTGCAGTTCAGGCTACCCGGGCGCACGATGCGCGACACCTCCGGCTTGTGGCTCGAAGTGCAGGCGCTCGACGCTATCCGCTACGTCGTGTCGCGTACCCTTGACATCGTCGGCCCCAAAGGTCACGCGCTTGTCAATCTGAGCTACGGCTATATCGCGGGGCCGCACGACGGTAGTTCGTTGCTTGAATGTGCAATGGACGAACTGATGGATACGAAGGTCTGCTCGATCGTCATTCCTGCCGGCAATAGCAATCTGTCGCGCTGCCATGGCACGCTTTCGATTGCTGCGGGACAAGAAGAGAAAATGCGCTGGCGCGTGATGCCGGACTGCCTGACGCCGAGTTTCGTCGAGATATGGCTGCACGCGGCCCAGGGCGATCCAGTCGTGGAGGTGAACATCGAACTGCCGGACGGTACGAAGAGCGGCTGGATTCCCCTTAAGCGAGTCGGCAAACTGACGTTCGACGGCGACACGCTGTGCACGGTCGTGCATCGCGGACGCGGCGCGCGCGGCGACGCACACATGATCCTGGTCGCGGTCGCGCCGACCGTTTCGCATCAGCCGACCCGCAAGGTCGCGCCAGCGGGCAACTGGAACATCGGGCTGCGGAACAAATCGAAGAACAGCGGGCTGACTGTCGACGCCTGGGTGCAACGCAACGAGACGCCTGAGGGTTTTCCGATTCGCGGACGGCAGTCACGTTTCGACGACGACAACTACACGCGCTTCAACCGTTTCACGGCGGAGCAGGATTACGACGAAACGGGAACACGGAGCTGGATTCGCCGTAATAACACGCTCAACTCGATTGCAACGGGCGAGTTACCGGCTGTGATCGGGGGATGGCGCAAGAGCGATGGCACCACTGCGCCGTACTCGGCAACGGGAACCGACGCGACGACCGGCCTGAAAAACCATGTCGGGCCGGATGCGAATGCGGTGTCGGAGCGATCAGTTGTGCGTATGGGCGTCATTGCCGCCGGCACACGCAGCAGTAGCGCGATTCCATTCGAAGGCACCAGCGCCGCCTCGCCTCAGGTCGTGCGCATGCTGGCGGCGAACATGCCCGTGCCTGGCCTCAAATCGAACGTTGTCTCGTCACCCCCGAGCCTGCGCGCCGCAGTCAAAGCGCTCGCCCAGACACTCACTCCAAGGGTTGGAGGCAATGCACCGATACGCGACAAGACGTTCACTCCTGATGAACTAGCCCGTGGCAGCGCGAACCGAAACGTCGGCGCC
Source organism: Paraburkholderia sp. FT54 (assembly GCF_031585635.1). NCBI lineage: Bacteria > Pseudomonadati > Pseudomonadota > Betaproteobacteria > Burkholderiales > Burkholderiaceae > Paraburkholderia > Paraburkholderia sp. FT54. The sequence continues at coordinate 1,200,522 of NZ_CP134195.1, forward strand.
GGAAAGATCCCGTCCAGAATCAAAGACGGTTGAGGTCCCGTCGGCTGGTGGTGAGGCTGCCTGGCGAAAGCTCCACGGACTGAAGCTGCTATCCGGCGACATGGTGGCCATCGACGGCAGCAAGTTCAAGGCCGTAAACAGCCGTGACAGGAGCTACACGTCGGGCAAGTTCGACAACCGTCAGCAGCAGATTGAGGAAAGCGTTCAACGATATCCCGACCTGATTGAAACTGCTGACCGGACCAGTCCAACAGGTTTCGATGTGAAGACCGTGCGCCTGTATTGAGTAGATCGCCATCCTGCGCCAACAGATGCGTGAACTCGAGCGCACGCCGCGCAACACAACGCGGCGCGGCGTGCGGCGGCACGGGTCGCATACTGCTTCCTCCGTGCCATGCGATTGTCACTCGGCCGGTTTCACATCAATAGAGTCCACACGGTTCGGATAGAACGCCAGATGTTGCGCGATCTCCTTCACCGCCGCATACGGCGACTCGTAAGTCCACACCGCATTAACTGTCCGCTCGCCGCCAAGGGGAATGCTGTAGTACGCGCAATCGCCCTTGTACGGGCAGTACGTCGTGTGATCGGTGCGCTCCAGCAGCGACATCTCGACGTCGTTGCGCGGAATGTAATACACCGGCGGATACGAGGCTTCGCGCAGCATGAGCGCCTTGACCGTATCCGCAATCACCTTGCCGGCGACGGTCACGACCACGCGCGCTTTGGCCGCCTCGACCGTGATCGGATGATCGGGACCGGGCACCTTGATGGTTTTTTCAGTCATGCTGTCGAACTCCTGAATGAGTGGACAAACCTGCAACGTGTGGCGCAGAGTATCGAGCCGCTATCGACGAGACGATCGCGTCATGGGTCGAAGCATACGCCGCTCATGAAAACGCGTCGGACTCCAGGGCAGACATAAAAAAGGGCAGCCGAAGCTGTCCCGTCAAAGTCTCGCCCTCAGGCGAACCGTTGCTTACCGCTTAACGTCTTCCGTCCGATCTCGAACGAGATTCGCCTTTCGCTCACTGCTTGATGTTCAACGCAGCCGTGAGGTCGCCCATCGGCTTGCTGCCGTTGCTCACCAGCGCCGCGTCGCGCGCCGCGATACCCGGCAGCGTCGGCAGCGAGAAGCGGTGCGTGATGAAACGCAGGATCGACGTGGTGTCGTACTGCGTATGATCGACAAAACCCTTCTTCGCGAACGGCGAGATGATCAGCGCCGGAATGCGCGTGCCCGGACCCCAGCGGTCGGCCTTCGGCGGCGACACGTGATCCCAGAAGCCGCCGTTTTCGTCGTACGTCACGACCACCACCATGTTGTTCCACTGCGGGCTCTTCTGCAGATGCGAGATCACGTCCGCGATGTGCTGGTCGCCCGACGCCACGTCGGTATAACCCGCATGTTCGTTCAGGTTGCCCTGCGGCTTGTAGAACGACACTTGCGGCAGCGTGCCGTTGTCGATCGCCTTGATGAACTCCGAGCCGGCCAGGCCGCCGTCGAGCAAATGCTGCGAGCGGTTCGCGGTGCCCGGTGCGAGATCGGCGAAATAGTTGAACGGCTGATGATGCGGCTGAAAGTTCGGCGCCGTCAGATTCGCACCGTAAATCACATTCGACGTGCCGTTTTGCGCCGCCGACACCGCCGCGCCCCACGCGCCGCCGTACCATGCCCACGACACCTTCGCGTTGTTCAGCAGATCGCCGATGTGCTGCTGCGTTTGCGCCGGCAGCGTGGTGGCTTGAGCCGGATCGGCGAAATTCAGGTCGCCGCCCGTCGCCGCCTTGTTGCCGCTCGGCTGATACGCCGGCTGCATCGTGTTGATCGCGTAGAAGTCAGGCGTGAGGTTGCCCGAATTCGCGTACTTGGGCGGGCCGCTCAATGCCGAAGCCGGCGAGTTGGAGGCAAGCTTCAGCGTGACGCCGTCGCTTTCCACCGACGAGATCGAGCCGGCCGCCACGCTCTTGTCCGCGTTCGGATACGTCGGCGTACACGCGCAGATCAGCCACTGGTGGTTCAGGAACGAGCCGCCGAACGCGCCCATGAAGAAGTTGTCGGCGAGCGTGTACTGCTGGGCGATCTTCCACAGCGGCAGCTTGTCGGCGTCGAGTGTGTAGTGGCCCATCACGAGGCCGCCCGAATCCGCCCATGCGGCGAACCTGTCGTTCTTGCCGCCGTTGATCTGCATCTGGTTCTCGTAGAAGCGGTGGTACAGGTCGCGCGTCGTGGCCGTGATCGGCGTGTTGAAACCCTTGGGATCGTCGATGGCGAATGGGCTGTTCGGCAGATTCGCCGTCATCGCTTGCGTGACCACCGGCGTCACGCCGGTTTGCGTCAGACCGTTCCACACCTGCGGCAGCGTCGCGAGCGGCGTGCCGTTGCGGTCCACCTGGCTGGCGCTCGCGGCCGTCACGTTCTGCAGACCGTTGGCGCCCGGGAAGTTGCCGTACAGGTTGTCGAAGCTGCGGTTTTCCGCGTAGATCACCACGACGTTCTTGATTGACGTGATGTCCGGTTCGTTGACTTTGTCACCGCCGCACGCATACAGGCTCAACGCTGCTGCGATTGCGATAGGCGTCGCGCAGATCAGTTTCTTGTTCATTTAATGTGGTTTCTCTCTCTCGCGTTGGGGACGGGTCTCGTGCGCTCCTTACACGGATGACCGCGGGCGAAAGTTTGGCAAGGCAATTTGACAGAAAGATGTAATTAATTACGAATTGCTTCTGATATGGAAATATCGTCGGCTTCATGTCTTTTAAACGACATGGGAATGAAATACGCTCGCGGACTTCACCAATCGCAAACTCACATTTTTCATATGCGGCCAGGTCTGACGGGGATTCGGAAAATCATGGCTCGGGTCGGGGCGCGGCATGGCGCCGGGCTCGCGACGACGTGCGCGCGGCGCGGGGCGGCGGTTGCGCTGACGGCCATGACCTTGACGCTCGCCGCGTGCGATGCGGGTGCGCCGGGGACGGGCGCCGTCGCAACTGCGGCGGCGAGCACGGGCACTGACTCCGGTGCGGCGCACGCGGCTGCGCCGCCGGCGGCGTCGGCCGTGAAAATGGCCGCCCATGATGCGGGCCAGTCCCGTGCGCAGGTCTACGAATCCGTACGGCAAATGACGGCGCTTGGCAAGCAACTGTTTTTCGACGCGTCGCTCTCAGGTTCGGGCAAGCTCGCTTGTGCGTCGTGCCACAATCCGGAGCATGGGTTTTCGCCGGCCAATGCGTTGTCGGTGCAGCTCGGCGGCAACGACATGCACCGTACCGGCATGCGCGCCGCGCCGACGCTGAAGTATCTGCAATCCGTGCCCGCATTCGCCGAGCACTATCACGAGTCCGATGACGAAGGCGACGAAAGCGTGGACGCGGGACCGACCGGCGGCTTGACCTGGGACGGCCGCGTCGATCGTGGCAGCGACCAGGCGCGCATTCCGCTGCTGTCGTCGTTTGAAATGGGCAGCACGCCGGCCAAAGTCAGTGCGGCGGTCAAGGCCGCGCCCTATGCCGACGCTTTCCGCGCGGCCTTCGGCGCACACATTTTCGATAGCGACGACGCCACCTTCAAAGCCGTGCTGCAAGCGCTCGAAACCTTCGAGCAGACGCCGGAAACCTTCTATCCGTATACCAGCAAGTACGACGCGTATCTGGCGGGCAAGGCACAGTTGACACAAGCCGAACTGCGCGGCCTGCAACTCTTCAACGACGAGAAAAAAGGCAATTGTGCGAGCTGCCATATCAGCCAGCGCACCATGGACGGCGCGCCGCCGCAGTTCAGCGATTTCGGTCTGATCGCGATCGGCGTGCCGCGCAATCGCGCGCTGCCGGTGAATCGCGATCCGCATTTCTACGACCTCGGCGCCTGCGGACCGGAGCGCACGGATCTGAAGGGGCGCGCCGAGTTTTGCGGGATCTTCCGCACGCCGACGCTGCGCAATGTGGCCCTGAAGAAGAGTTTCTTCCACAACGGCATTTATCATTCGCTCGATCAGGTGGTGCGCTTTTATGCCGAGCGTGACACGAATCCGGAGAAGTTCTATCCGGTTGTCAAAGGCAAGGTCCGGAAGTTCGACGATTTGCCTCAGTCGTACTGGGCCAATCTAAATACGGATCCGCCGTTCGACCGCAAGCCGGGCGACAAGCCGGCCTTGGACGAAACTGAAATCAAGGACGTGGTCGCGTTTCTGAATACGCTGACGGACGGATATAAGGCGGGAAGCGGGGCGGCGAATTCAGTGGCCGCGAGGTGAGGGAGGCAATGCGATGGCTGCTGGCGTAGCCGTTTGTTCAAGCCAAGGTTAGTTGCCGACGCTTGCCAGGAGGTAATAGCAGCCGATGAGCAGCAAAGCGAACGACAGCAGCAGAGAGGCGATGCCCACGCGCGTCAGCAGATTCGGCCAGCGTGCGCGCGGCAATGCGTCCATCCGCACGACGCGCCGCGCAAGTCCCGGATCGCGGCGGATCGCGATTGGCACGAGCGCGATACACAGCAATGCAAGCGCGATGGCAAACATTTCCAGGGCCGATAAGGTATGCATAGCGGGGCGTCTTGAGATTCTGATTAGCGCGGAGCGCAACCAAACAATCTTAAGAATAGGCACTGCTGCTCGGAATGGGAGGTGTCCTAAAATTAGGGCGCTTACATTGTCCGATCGTGCGTAGTTCAAGGAACGGCGCGCGCCGCGTTGCTATCGGTTGCAGGCTGTTCTGGCGCCAGGCCCGGCTGTTTCTCGCGGTCCCTTCGAAGGGGACATGCTATGCTTTTGGGGTCCAGATCACGAGGCGCCATGCGCGCTCGAGACCGCCGAACACTTTCGAGGAGAACCCTTCATGTCGATGCGAACCCGTGTCCTGTTTCAACTGACCGCCGGTAGCCTGTTGCTGGGTGGTGCGATCGGCGCGCAAGCTGCGAACCTCGGTTTTCTGAACGACACGCCGATCAGCTACATGAAGCAGCGCGACATCGACTCCGTCAAAAAGGCCGTCTTCTCCGCACTAAACAACAAGCAGGATGGCGAAACCACGAACTGGGTCAACGAAGGCACGGGCAACAGCGTGAAGATCGACGCTGCAATCACGATGGCCAGCACGGCCAAGGACGGCGATCGCACCTGCCGTGACGTCGGCGTCGTGCTGAGCGCCAAGGGGCAATCCATGAACCTGCGCCCGCAGTTCTGCAAGCAGGGCAGCGGCACCTGGCAATTGCAGAAAAAGCACTGAGCATGCAAGTCTTGATCGCGGCGCGCGCCGGTATGCAGTCGGCGCGGCTCGAAGCCGTGCGTGTGCGTATGCGTGCGCGTGTCGATGGGTGTTTGGGTTCGTTCGAAAAGGTGCGGCGATGAGCGCGCGGGTGATCTCGTGCGGCATCGTCTTGCTCGATCCGCACGGCCGCGTGCTGCTCGCGCACGCCACTGAAACATCGCACTGGGACATTCCGAAAGGGCACGGCGAAGAGGGCGAGGCGCCGCATATCACGGCGCTGCGTGAGATGGTCGAGGAGACCGGTATTGCCATCGAGCCTGAGCGTCTGAAAGATCTCGGCCTGTTCGTCTACCGGCGTGACAAGGATCTGCATCTGTTCGGCGCGCGTGCCACCGTCGACGAACTCGATCTGAGCGTGTGCACCTGCACGTCGCTCTTTCCGCGCCGCTCCGACGGCACGCTGATTCCCGAAATGGACGCCTACCGCTGGGCCGCGCCGGACGAAGTCGAGAAGTATGCGAGCCGCAGCCTCACCCGGCTCTTTGAGACGACGCTGTCGCTCGCGGAACTGCATCGGTCGTTATAGCGGCGGCGAGTCTGGCGGCTGCGTGGACCGCCCAACGCTTCAGTCGAGCGCGCGGTCGTTTGGATGCGCAAACAGCGCGCGATTCTGCTCCGACAGCGGAAAATTCAGATTGATGCCGTGCGGCGGAATGGGTTGCGTGAACCACTGCTTGTACAGACGCTCCGCTTCGCCGGAAGTCTGGCCACGCGTGATCACGCCATTCACGAGGGTGCGAAACGGTTCGTCGCCTTTGCGGAACATGCACGCGTAGACTTCGTAGCCAAGCGGCGTGCCGGTCACCACGAAATCGTCGGGGCGCGGATCGGTCGATTTGAAACCGTACACGATCGGCTCGTCCATCACGAAGGCCACGGCGTGGTCGTCCTTGAGCGCGTTAAAGGCCTCGGAATGATCCCGCGCGCTGGTGATGCGCATGTTCAGGTGCTTGTCGGTATTCAGGCGGCGCAACAGGCGTTCATCCGAGGTGCCCGCCGTCGTCACGACCGCTTTGCCGGCCAGATCCGAAAAATCCGTGATGCCGCTGTTCTTGCGCGCGATCATGCGCACGGCGTACTGGAAGAAACTGTTCGAGAAGGCGGCCACGTTTTCGCGTTCCACCGTGTGCGTAGTCGAGCCGCATTCCAGATCGATCTGGTTGTTCAGCAACATCGGCGTGCGGTTCGACGAGGTCACCGTGATCTCGTGCACCTTCAGTTGCGGCATGCCGAGCGTCTTCTTGATTTCGTCGACGATCTGCAGCGCGATGGTCTGCGAGTAGCCGACCGTGCCCTTGCCGTCGAAGTAGGAGAAAGGAATCGACGCTTCGCGCACGCCGAGCACCACCACGCCGTCGTCGTGAATTTTCTTCAGCGTGCCGGTGAGTTCATCCGCCTGAGCAGACCAGCCAAGCGACGCCGCGCCGAATGTGGTCAGCGCGACGAGCGCGCAACGCGCGCCATGGCCGAAACGCGCGGCGTGCGCCGTGCTTCTCGCTGTGCCCCGAGTACTCGCCCTGCGGCGGGCTGCAACTTTCATCGGACCTCCCGGACTGGCGTTTGCGGATGCCGCGCCGTCCCTGTCGATGGAACATGGTGCAACGAAACGGCGTGCATCTTTCGATCAAGACGCACGCCGTGTCCAACTTCTGATGCGCTGCAAAAAGGTGCGTTCCAGCTTACGCCGGCTTGCCCCAACTGTCGCGCAGACTGACGATGCGATTGAATACGGGCTTACCCGGCTTCGAATCGACGCGGTCGGCGACGAAATAGCCGTGGCGCTCGAACTGATAGCGCTGTTCCGGCAGCGCTTCGCGCGCGCCCGGTTCGAGGTAGGCGTTGACCACGCGCTTCGAATCCGGATTCAGCGCTTCGAGGAAATCGCGGCCGCCGGCGTCCGGTTGCGGTTCCTTGAACAGGCGGTCATAGATGCGCACTTCGGCCGGGCAGGCGCCTGCCGCGCTGACCCAATGGATGTTGCCCTTGACCTTGTAGTTGTTCGCGCCTTCGGTGCCCGATTTGCTGTCCGGGAAGTAGTTGCAATGGACCGCGACGATGTTGCCGTTCTCGTCCTTGTCCGCGCCGACGCATTCGATCACGTAGCCGTAACGCAGGCGCACCTTGTTGCCCGGGAACAGGCGGAAGTAGCCCTTCGGCGGCGTTTCGTTGTAGTCGTCGCGTTCGATCCACAGCTCGCGCGAAATTGGAAACTCGCGCACGCCCATTTCCGGATGGTGCGGATGGACCGGCGCATTGCACGGCTCGCTCACGCCTTCGGGAAAGTTGTCGATGATCAGCTTGACCGGATCGAGCACGGCAGCCGTGCGCGGCGCCTTGTCGTCCAGATCGTCGCGCAGCGCGCCTTCGAACACGCTCATGTCGATCCACGAATCGACCTTGGTCACGCCGATGCGTTCGCAGAACAACTGGATCGCTTCCGGCGTGAAGCCGCGCCGGCGCACGCCGACGATGGTCGGCATACGCGGATCGTCCCAGCCGTCCACATGGCCTTCCGTCACGAGTTGCAGCAGCTTGCGCTTGCTGGTGATCGCATAGGTCAGGTTCAGGCGCGAGAATTCGATTTGCTGCGGCAGCGGGCGCGTGAAAATGCCGGCCTCGGCGAGCTCGTTCAGAATCCAGTCGTACAGCGGACGATGGTCCTCGAACTCCAGCGTGCACAGCGAATGCGTGATGTTTTCCAGCGCGTCCGAGATGCAATGCGTGTAGTCGTACATCGGGTACACGCACCACTTGTCGCCGGTACGGTAGTGATGGGCGAAGCGAATGCGGTAGATCACCGGGTCGCGCATATTGAAGTTCGGCGACGACATGTCGATCTTCGCGCGCAGCACGTGCTCGCCTTCCTGGAACTCGCCGGCCTTCATGCGGCGGAACAGGTCGAGGTTCTCCTGCACCGACCGCTCGCGGAAGCGCGACGGCGTGCCGACTTCCGTAGCCGAGCCGCGGTTCGCGCGCATTTCTTCGGCCGACTGGCTGTCCACGTAGGCCTTGCCGCGTTCGATCAGCAGTTCGGCGAACTCGTACAGCTTGTCGTAGTAGTCGCTCGCGTAGTAAAGCTCTGACTTGCCGCCTTTTTCCCACTCGAAGCCGAGCCAGCGCACGGCGTCGATGATCGAGTCGACGTATTCGACGCTTTCCTTTTCCGGATTGGTGTCGTCAAAGCGCAGATGGCACACGCCGCCGTAGCTGCGCGCCACGCCGAAGTTCAGGCAGATGCTCTTGGCGTGACCGATATGCAGATAGCCGTTCGGCTCGGGCGGGAAGCGCGTTTCGACGCGCTGGCCCCACTTGCCGGTACGGTTGTCGTCGTCAATGATGTTGCGGATGAAATTGGATGCCGCTGGCGCGTCGTTGCGTTCGGTATTCATGCGAGAAGGTGAAAGTCTGTCGGGGGCGCGCAATGCGCCCTCTTATCCGACAATTCTACCTGACGCGTCCCGTCGCGGCAGGCGAGTGCGGCGTGCAGCCAACGTTTGAGCGGTTTCGGCGCCGATGCAGGGGCGAGGGCGGTGCTGTAACAGGAGGTAAAACGTTTTGTTGGCGCACCCGCCGTCGACTTAGGATGCGGGCGGCGCGGGTTCGTCCGCGAAGGCTGCGTGGTAATTTTGCGTGGAGTTTGCGGCGCCGCAATGAACCGTATGCACCCGCGTTCAGGCCGTGTCGCGCGGCGCCAGGCCGCTTATCGCGGAACATGAGCCCGCTGCGAGCGCGACATTGCCGTGCATGCGAGATGCATTGGCCGTCCCTTCTCGCCCCACGTGTCCGCCGCCCGATATTTTCCCGGGGCAGTGCAGCTTGCGCCACGACGCGCAGCGCATGCACTCGTCGCAGCCGTCCACGCAGGCCGCACCGCCCTTTGTCGCCTTGCACGAGCTTCTGCCGTTCGTGCACCATGGCGCCCTTAGTTGCCGGAGTTTCTCGGATGTCCGTCCCGACGCACGGCGCGCCTCGCGCGCCTTTCACTTCTCTTTGTTTGGCCCGGATCCTGACGGTGTCCGCCATGCTTGCCGCATTCACCGGCGGCATCGTCGCGCCCATGCACGCGCTCGCGAAAACGCCACCGCCCAAGGCCGTGTTCGACGCATCGGCGGTGGCCGTGCCGGACCGCTACAGCGCGGACACGGCGCAGCAGATCTTCGCCGCCGGCGGCAACGCGGTGGATGCTGCCGTCGCCATCGCTTTCACCCTGGCCGTGACCGCGCCGGATGCGGGCAACCTGGGCGGCGGCGGCTTCATGACCGTGTTCATGGACGGCAAGCCGTACTTTCTCGACTATCGCGAACGTGCGCCGCAACAGGCGACCCGCGACATGTACCTCGACGACAAGGGCAACCTGCTGCCGGGCATGAGCGCCGTCGGGCATCGCGCGGTGGGCGTGCCGGGCACGGTCGAGGGCATGTGGCAGGCGCAGCAGCGCTTCGGCAAGCTGAAATGGAAGCAAGTGCTGGCGCCCGCGATCCACTATGCTACCGACGGTTTCCAGGTCGAGCCGTGGTTGCAGCAGCGCCACGACGCGGCGGCGAAGAGCTTCGCCGGCAAGACCAACTTCGACGCCTACTTTTCCAATCTCAAGGCGGGCGTGACGTACCGGCAGCCTGAACTCGCACAGACGCTGTCGCGCATTGCGAGCGATGGCGGGCGCGAGTTCTACGAGGGCCGCACCGCGGACCTGATCGCCCAGCAGATGTACGGCCACGGTCTGATCACGAAGCAGGACCTGATTCAATACAAGGCCGTCTGGCGCCAGCCGCTCACGGCCGACTGGAACGGCTATCAGGTCGTCACCGCGCCGCCGCCGAGTTCGGGCGGCGTCGGGCTGATCCAGATGCTGAAGATGAAAGCCGATCTGAAGCAGGCGTTCGATGGGCTTGAGCTGAACTCCGTGCCGTACATCCAGCTGGTCGCGCAGATCGAGGACCGCGTGTTCGCCGATCGCCAGCAATACCTGGGCGATCCCGATGCATACAAGGTGCCGGTCGGCAAACTGACCGACGACGCCTACCTCGCGCAGCGCGCCGACGAAATCAAACCCGACGCAGTGCCGGGCGTGGCGCCGGTGAAGCCGGGCCTCGGCGACGCAGCGCTGGAGAAAGCGCAAACCACGCATTTCTCGGTGGTCGACAAGTGGGGCAATGCCGTGTCGAACACCTACACGCTGAACGGGGACTTCGGTTCGGGCGTGGTGGTTGACGGCGGCGGCTTTCTGCTGAACGACGCGATGGACGACTTCGTCACCAAGCCCGCCGGCGCGAGCAGCGCTGAAGTGAACACGGTGGCGCCGGGGCGCCGTCCACTGTCCTCGATGACTCCCACGATTTTGCTGAAGGACAACAAGGTGTCGCTCGTGATCGGCACGCCCGGCGGCTCGCGCATCCTGACATCGATTTTCCAGGTGATGACCGATCTGTATGATTTCAACATGTCGCCCACCGACGCGCTCGCCGCCATGCGTTTCCACCACCAGTTGCTGCCGCAGAAGACGATCTATTTCGAGCCGTACCGGCCGATCACAGGTGAGCTGGCCGAGCAACTGCAAGCCAAGGGTTACACGCTCGAGGGCCAGTCGTTCAACGGCGACGTGCAGATGATCCGCATCGAGGGCACGACGCCCGAGCCCGCGGCGGATCCACGCGGCGTGGGCGTGGGGCGCGTGATGCACTGACGAGGCTCGGCGGCGAGCAGAGCAAAGACAACAAACGGCAAATAAACGACCAACGACGGGGAAAGCGATGAGCGGACAAGAACGACTGAGCACATTGGTGCTGCCAGGCTACCAGAACTCCGGCGCCGGCCATTGGCAGACGCGCTGGGAAGCACTGAACCCGGCATTCGTACGCGTGCCGATGCCGGACTGGGACCACCCTGAGCGCGACGCCTGGTGCCGCACGCTCGATGCCGCCGTAGCCGCCGCCGAAGCGCCCGTGGTGTTCGCCGCGCACAGCCTCGGTTGCCTGACGACGGCTTTCTGGGCGTCGCGCTACGCGAGCGCGACGCAGCTGGCGAAGGTGGCGGGCGCATTGCTGGTCGCGCTGCCCGATCCCGCCGAGGCGCATTTTCCGCGGGACGCAAGCGGTTTTGCACCTGTGCCGCTCGAGCGGTTGCCGTTCCCGACCATTGTCGTGGCCAGCGGCGACGATCCCTACGGCGGCGTGACGTTTTCACAGACTTGTGCGAACGCGTGGGGCAGCCGCTGGATCGATCTCGGCCCGCGCGGCCATATCAATGCGGATAGCGGCCTGGGTGATTGGGACGAAGGGCGCGAGTGGCTGGAGTCGTTCGCCGCGTCAAACCGTCGCTGAATGGCGCGCGCTAAACGCAACCAGCGCGCCGCCGCCGGATCTAGATCACCGACCGCGCCCGCAACGCCGCAATCCGCGCTTCGTCATAGCCAAGCACGTCGCGCAAAATGCTCTCCGTGTGTTCCCCGAGCGTGGGCGGATGCGCCAGTGCTTCAGGCGGCGTGCCGCTCATATTGATCGGGTTGCGCACCAGCTTGACCGTGCCGCCCGACGGATGCGGCAGATCCACCCGCATCCCGCGCGCCACCACCTGCTCGTTCTCGAATACCTCGCCGAGATCGTTGATCGGTCCGCACGGCACACCTGTCGATTCGAGCGCGGCGATCCATTGCTGCTTGCCCTGAAGACGGACCATGTCCGCGAGAATCGGCACGAGGATGTCGCGGTTGCGCACACGCGCCGGGTTGGTGGCGAAGCGCTCGTCGTCCGCCAGTTCCGGGCGGCAGCCCGCTTCGACGAACTTGCGGAACTGGCCGTCATTGCCGACCGCGACGATGATCCAGCCGTCGCTCGTCTGGAAGGTCTGATACGGCACGATGTTCTGGTGCGCATTGCCCCAGCGCACCGGCGGCTGGCCGCTTGCCAGGTAGTTCGAATTCATGTTGGCGAGCATGGCCACCTGCACATCGAGCAGCGCCATGTCGATGTACTGGCCTTCGCCCGTCCGGTCACGGTGGGTGAGGGCGGTGAGCACGGCAACGGTCGAGTACATGCCGGTCATGAGATCGGCGATCGCAACGCCGGCCTTCTGCGGGCCGCCGCCCGGCTGGCCGTCGCGTTCACCGGTAATGCTCATGAAGCCGCCGATGCCTTGCACGATGAAGTCGTACCCGGCGCGCTGCGCATACGGCCCGGTCTGCCCGAAGCCGGTCACCGAGCAGTAAATGAGGTCGGGCTTCACTTCCTTGAGCGACGCGTAGTCCAGGCCGTACTTCTTCAGTTGGCCGACCTTGTAGTTCTCGAGCACCACGTCGCTCTGCGCGGCCAGTTCGCGAATGATCCGCTGGCCTTCTGGCGAGGCGATGTCGACGGTGACCGAGCGCTTGTTGCGGTTCGCCGCGAGGTAATACGCGGCCTCGCGCGTGTCTTCGCCTTGCGGCGTCTTGAGGTACGGCGGCCCCCAGTGGCGGGTGTCGTCGCCGACCTCGGGGCGTTCGATCTTGATAACGTCGGCGCCGAAATCGGCGAGAGTCTGCGCGCACCAGGGTCCGGCGAGCACGCGTGTGAGATCCAGCACGCGGATATGACTGAGAGCGCCCATATTGTTCGATGTCTCCTTCTTTGTAGCCAAGGCGGCGCACGAGGCGCTGCGGGATGGAGGCAATCTTAAGCGATTCCCGCGCGCAGGCGCAGTCGGCCGAACGGCATAGGACGAATGACGGACCCCGGAAAGTCCCGCCATGTCTCATGCTGCCCGCTCAAACCTGGCCGAACGGCCAACCATGCCGCGCGCTGCCGCGCACGGGCGCCGATCCCGTATAATCAGTCGTTTAAGAAACAAACAGTTGGCGCATCCCACGATGCCGCCGGTAACAGCCAGGGAACTGGCAAACCCGTCCCCCGCACGCTATGAAAGCCGCCGAAATCCGCGAGAAATTCCTCAAGTTCTTCGAATCGAAGGGCCATACGATCGTTCGCTCGTCGAGCCTTGTGCCCGGCAACGACCCGACCCTGCTCTTCACCAATTCGGGAATGGTGCAGTTCAAAGATGTGTTCCTCGGCGCGGAATCGCGCCCGTATTCGCGCGCCACGACGGCGCAGCGCAGCGTGCGCGCCGGCGGCAAGCATAACGATCTGGAAAACGTCGGCTACACCGCGCGTCACCACACGTTCTTCGAAATGCTGGGCAACTTCTCGTTCGGCGACTACTTCAAGCGCGACGCGATCCACTACGCGTGGGAACTGCTCACGGGCGTGTACCAGTTGCCGAAAGACAAGCTGTGGGTCACTGTCTATCACGAAGACGACGAAGCGCACGACATCTGGGCGAAGGAAGTGGGCGTGCCGGTCGAGCGCATCATCCGCATCGGCGACAACAAGGGCGCGCGCTACGCGTCGGACAACTTCTGGCAGATGGCCGACGTGGGCCCGTGCGGCCCGTGCTCGGAAATCTTCTACGACCACGGTCCGGACGTGTGGGGCGGCCCGCCGGGATCGCCGGAAGAAGACGGTGACCGCTACATCGAGATCTGGAATCTCGTGTTCATGCAGTTCAGCCGCGACGCGCAAGGCAACATGACGCCGCTGCCCAAGCAGTGCGTCGACACCGGCATGGGTCTGGAGCGTATCGCCGCCGTGCTGCAGCACGTGCACAGCAACTACGAGATCGACCTGTTCCAAGCGCTGATCAAGGCCGCCGGCCGCGAAACCGGCGTGAGCGATCTGACCAACAACTCGCTGAAGGTGATCGCGGATCACATTCGCGCGTGCTCGTTCCTGATCGTCGACGGCGTGATTCCGGGCAACGAAGGCCGCGGCTATGTGCTGCGCCGCATCGTGCGCCGTGCGATCCGCCACGGCTACAAGCTGGGCAAGAAGGGTTCGTTCTTCCATCGTATGGTGGCCGACCTCGTTGCGCAAATGGGCGGCGCGTACCCGGAACTGAAGGAAGCCGAACAACGCGTGACCGACGTGCTGCGTCAGGAAGAGGAGCGCTTCTTCGAGACCATCGAGCACGGCATGTCGATTCTCGAGAGCGCGCTGGCCGACCTCGAAGCCAGGGGCGGCAAGACGCTCGACGGCGAACTCGCATTCAAGCTGCACGACACGTACGGCTTCCCGCTGGATCTGACGGCGGACGTGTGCCGCGAGCGCGAAGTGACGGTCGACGAAGCCGCCTTCGACGAAGCCATGGCGCGTCAGCGCGAACAGGCTCGCGCGGCGGGCAAGTTCAAGATGGCGCAAGGCCTCGAATACTCGGGCGCGAAGACCACCTTCCACGGCTACGAAGAAATCGTCTTCGACGACGCGAAGGTGGTCGCGTTGTATGTGGACGGCGCCTCGGTGCAGCAAGTCAGTCACGGCCAGCAGGCTGTCGTCGTGCTGGACCACACGCCGTTCTACGCGGAGTCGGGTGGCCAGGTCGGCGACCAGGGCGTGCTGGCCAACGCGAGCGTGCGTTTCGCGGTGAGCGATACGCTGAAGGTGCAGGCCGACGTAGTCGGTCATCACGGCACGCTCGAGCAGGGCACGCTGAAGGTGGGCGACGTCGTCAAGGCGGAAATCGACGCGGTGCGCCGCGCCCGCACGCAACGCAACCACTCGGCCACCCACCTGATGCACAAGGCGTTGCGCGAAGTGCTCGGGTCGCACGTGCAGCAGAAGGGCTCGCTCGTCGACGCGGACAAGACCCGTTTCGACTTCGCGCACAACGCGCCGATGACGGACGAGCAGGTCCGCCGCGTCGAGGAAATCGTCAACGCCGAGGTGCTGGCGAACGCGCCGGGCATCGTGCGCGTCATGCCGTTCGACGAAGCGGTGAAGGGCGGCGCGATGGCGCTGTTCGGCGAAAAGTACGGCGACGAAGTGCGAGTGCTCGACCTGGGCTTCTCGCGTGAATTGTGCGGCGGTACGCACGTTCATCGCACCGGCGACATCGGTCTCTTCAAGATCGTGATGGAAGGCGGTGTGGCGGCGGGCATCCGTCGTGTGGAAGCGATCACGGGCGACAACGCCGTGCGCTTCGTGCAGGATCTCGACGCGCGTATCAATGCGGCCGCGGCTGTGTTGAAGGCGCAACCGTCTGAGCTGACGCAGCGGATCACGCAGGTGCAGGACCAGGTGAAATCGCTTGAGAAGGAACTAAGCGCGCTGAAGTCGAAGATGGCGTCGAGCCAGGGCGACGAGCTGGCCGGTCAGGCGATCGAAGTGGGCGGCGTGCACGTGCTGGCGGCTACGCTCGAAGGCGCGGACGTCAAGACGCTGCGCGAAACCGTCGACAAGCTGAAGGACAAGCTGAAGAGCGCGGCGATCGTGCTGGCCTCGGTGGAAGGCGGCAAGGTGAGCCTGATCGCCGGCGTCACGGCGGACGCGAGCAAGAAGGTCAAGGCGGGCGAACTGGTCAACTTCGTGGCGCAGCAAGTCGGCGGCAAGGGCGGCGGCCGTCCGGATATGGCTCAGGCTGGCGGCACCGAGCCGGCGAATCTGCCGGCGGCGCTGGCTGGCGTCAAGGGTTGGGTCGAAGGCCAGCTTTGATTCTGATGTGATTGGGCCACGCGGGGGGCGCCAGGGGTATGGGCG
Source organism: Paraburkholderia sp. FT54 (assembly GCF_031585635.1). NCBI lineage: Bacteria > Pseudomonadati > Pseudomonadota > Betaproteobacteria > Burkholderiales > Burkholderiaceae > Paraburkholderia > Paraburkholderia sp. FT54. The sequence continues at coordinate 1,216,349 of NZ_CP134195.1, forward strand.
TCTCGCGTGGCCTAAGTCTTTTTGAGGGGCTGGCGCGACGGGTTGTGGATTAGCGCCGCGCTACACCTCGTCTGTACCGTCAAAAAATCAGGACGCCCCTTCCGCAGCCGTTGCGGCCTCGGGCAAACTCACGGCATCCTGCCGCATCACCAGCGCCTGCTTCAACGCATTCAGCGCGGACGAAAAGTGCCCGCGTCGCCACAACAGCAGTGTTTCGATCACCCCGATATCGGGCAGCTCGTGCACCGCGATATTGCTGGCGTCGGTCTGCAAATCCAGCACCGAACGCGGCGCCACCGCGACACCCGCGCCGGCGGCCACGCAAGCCACAATCGCGTGATAGGAGCCCAGCTCCAGCACGCGCGCCGGCCTCACGCCGTGCTCCAGATACCACTTTTCGATGTAGGTCCGGTAAGCGCAACCACGTTCGAACGCAATGAGCGTCGACAGCGCAATGTCCCGAACGTCACGAATCGGCCGATGCCCGCGCGGCGTCAGCATCACCAGTTCTTCCCTGAACACCGGCACCGACTCGAATAATTCGCCGAGCGCAGCCCGGTCCAGCGGCGTCGCCACCAGCGCGGCATCCACTTCGAATTCACGCACTCGATCGATCAGCTTGCCGGTCGTGCCGATCTCGAGTTCCAGCGCGACGGCGGGCCACTGCTGGTGATAACGCGCGAGCAGGGCGGGAAGGCGCGTTGCCGCGACGCTTTCCATCGTGCCCAGACGCAACCGCCCGCTCGGCCGGTCCTCGCGCACCGCGTGACGCGCTTCGTCCGCGAGCGCGAGCAGGCGCTCGGCGTAGGGCAGCAGCGTCTCGCCGGCGGGCGTCAGCACGAGACGGCGGCCGTCGCGGATGAACAGGTCGGTACCCAGTTGTTCTTCAAGCTGCTTGATGCGCGTGGTGACGTTCGATTGCACGCGATTGAGCTTGGCGGCAGCGCGCGTCACGCCGTTCTCCCGCACGACGGCGCGAAAAATGGTCAAGGCAGCCAGATCCATGATTCTCTCTAGGAGATGAGTGATATACGAATTATTCATTTTTTGTGATTGAAAGGTCAAGCTACTATGGATGCAAGCCATCTGACCCACTGACCGCACGTATCGCCGCCCGCCCATGAACGACCTCGCATCCACCGCTCCCGGCAGCTTCGCCGGACGCCACGCCGCCCGCAGTGCGGCGCTGGCCTGCATGGTTACCTTGGCCGTTGCGCTCGGTATCGGGCGATTTGCGTTCACGCCGCTCTTGCCGCTGATGCTTCACGGAGGCGCGTTCGGTCAGCCGCAGATCGACATTCAGCATGGCGGTTGGCTGGCGTCGTTTAATTACGCGGGGTATTTCGTCGGCGCGGTCACGTGCGCGGCACTGCGGATCGAGTCGGCGCGGATGGTGCGCGCGGGGCTCGCCGCGACGGTGCTACTGACGCTGATGATGGGCGTGACGAACCAGTTCTGGATTTGGGCGACGGTACGTTTCATCGCCGGCGCGGTCAGTGCCTGGACGTTCGTTTTCGCGTCCCAGTGGGGCTTGCGGCGGCTCGCCGAACTCGGTGCGCATGGGTGGGACGGAGTGATCTACACGGGGCCGGGCGTGGGCATCGTCGGAACGGGCCTGCTGGTTAGCGTGGCGGGTGGGTATGGGGCCACGATGGGATGGCTCGGTTTCGGGCTGATTGCCGCAGTTCTGTCGATTGCGGTTTGGCCGGTGTTTGGCGCGGCATCCGGCGGTGGGGGAAAACGTCTGAGTGCTCGCATGGTTGGTTCCGGTAGTGGCGACCAGGCGAGCGTCGGCACAACGAGCCGACGTGTCGCCCGCCAGTTCGGCGAGACGGAACGCGCCGCAGCCAGAAGCGCCGCAGCTCAAAGCGCAGCAGCTCAAAGCGCAGCAGCTCAAAGCGCCGCAGCTCAAAGCGCCGCAGCCCAAAGCGCAGCAACTCGAGGCGCAGTCAGCCACGCCACCACAGCCCCCGTTCACCACCACACCGACACCTTCTGGCTCGTCCTCCTCTACGGTATTCCCGGTTTCGGCTACATCATCACCGCGACGTTCCTGCCAGTCATCGCACGTCACGCATTACCGGGCTCATCATGGCCCGATCTGTTCTGGCCGATGTTCGGCGCGGCGCTGATCGTCGGCGCGCTGCTGGCGGCGCGTTTGCCGGCGCATTGGGACAATCGCGCGCTGCTCGCCGGCTGCTACGTGCTCCAGGCATCCGGCATCGCCCTCGGTATCATCTGGCCGACAGCCGGCGGTTTCTCATTCGGCAGCATCCTGATCGGCTTGCCGTTCACCGCGATCACCCTGTTCGCGATGCGCGAAGCCCGGCGCCTGCGTGGTGACGACGCTGCCGGTCTGATGGGCTACGCGACGGCGGCTTACGGCGTCGGTCAGATCGTCGGCCCGCTGGTTGCCGCGCCGATCGCCGAGCAGACCGGATCGTTTTCGCCGGCGTTGTGGCTGGCGGCGGGCGCGCTGCTGCTGGGCGCGGCCGGGCTGATCGTCGTCGCGCGCATGCCGCGTGGCCGGGGCCGCATGCCCGATTGCGGCTGCAACTGAGCGCACATCGATAAAGGTGTCGCTGCCCATGCCGTAGCGGTCGGAAAACAAATAACCGACGAGCGCACTAAAATGACCGCTTTCCCGTCATCCCAGCGCGCCCATTGCCGGACGCGCCGCCAGCCATGCAACATTTCGCGTCCGACAACTACGCCGGCATCTGTCCCGAAGCGCTCCAGGCGCTGATCGCCGCCAACAACAGCGGCCACGAGCCGGCCTACGGCGACGACTCCTGGACCAGCCAGGTGTGCGACCGTCTGCGCGAACTGTTCCAGACCGACTGCGAAGTGTTCTTCGTGTTCAACGGCACGGCGGCCAATTCGCTGGCGCTCGCGTCGTTGTGCCAGTCGTACCACTCGGTGATCTGCCACGAACTCGCGCACATCGAGACCGACGAATGCGGCGGCCCGGAGTTCTTCTCGAACGGCTCGAAGCTGCTGACGGCGCCGGGCATCGGCGGCAAGCTCACGCCGGATGCGATCGAAGCGGTGGTCACACGCCGCGCCGACATCCACTATCCAAAGCCGAAAGTCGTCACGCTGACCCAATCGACGGAAGTCGGCACGGTCTACAGCGTCGAGGAAGTGCGGGCAATCGCGGCGATCGCCAAACGGCGTCATCTGAAAGTGCATGTGGACGGCGCCCGTTTCGCCAACGCGGTCGCCGCGCTGGACGTGCATCCGTCGGAGATCACGTGGCGCGCGGGCGTCGACGTGCTGTGCTTCGGCGGCACCAAGAACGGCTTGCCGGTCGGTGAAGCGGTGGTGTTCTTCGACCGCGCGCTCGCCGCCGATTTCGCCTACCGCCTGAAGCAGGCCGGCCAACTGGCCTCGAAGATGCGCTTCATTTCCGCGCCGTGGCTCGGTCTGCTCGATAACGATGTCTGGCTGCGCAATGCGCGCCACGCGAATGCGATGGCGCAACTGCTGCAAACGCGGTTGCAGGAGATTCCGGGCGTGAGCATCATGTTTCCCGGAGAATCGAACGCGGTGTTTGCGCAATTGCCCGCGCAAGCCGCCAAGGCCATGCGCGCGCGCGGCTGGAAGTTCTACGAATTCATCGGCGCGGGCGGATGCCGGCTGATGTGCGCGTGGGATACCCAGCCGGAAACCGTCGAACGGTTCGCCGCCGAGGTTCGCGAGTTGTGCGCGGCGTGAGGCCGTGTTCGACCAGGGGCGCCGAAGTGCCGGGCCATGATCGCGTCGAGATCGCGCGTTGACCTGAGCGCCAACGCGCGCACGGGCCGGAACGTAAGCCAGAACGTAAGCCGAGCACTATTTCACGCACCAACCAGAACGCGAGTTCAAGCACCCTTGCGTGCACCGACTGGAACGGCAACCGCAAACCGCGCGTCACGTCCAGAAGCTGCAAGCCATCATACGAGATCAACGGAACGTCCTCTTCGCCATGACCGAATACCGATTTTGCCCACGCTGCGCCACGCGTTTGACCGAGCGCGCCGATGCCGAACACGAAGGCGGCCGCATCCGCCAGACCTGCCCCGATCCGGCGTGCGGGTACGTCCACTGGAACAACCCGCTGCCGGTGGTGGCGGCGATCGTCGAGTACGAAGGCAGGATTCTGCTGGCGCGTAATGCGGCCTGGCAGGAGGGCATGTTCGCGCTGATCACAGGCTTCCTCGAAAACGGCGAAACGCCGGAAGAGGGCGTTGCCCGCGAAGTGCTCGAGGAGACCTCGTTGCACGCGGAGACGGTCGAGCTGATCGGTGTGTACGAATTCATCCGCAAGAACGAACTGATCATCGCGTATCACGTGAAGGCGTACGGCACGATCGCATTGTCGCCGGAGTTGCTGGAGTACCGGCTGGTTGAGCCGGCCAGGCTGCGGCCGTGGCGCGCGGGCACCGGCCAGGCGCTCGGCGAATGGATGCGGCGGCGCGGCTTGCCGTTCGAGTTTGTCGAAAGGCCGGGCCAGTGAGCCGGCCGACAAACCACACAACGTTCACGATCACGCCCGAGACAACCACGCCAGCATGAACAAACCCGCATCCGCCGCGCGCAGTGCCTACCGGCATTTCCTGACGATCCCCACCCGCTGGATGGACAACGACGTCTACGGCCATGTGAACAACGTCGTCTACTACAGCTACTTCGACACCGTGGTGAACGAGTATCTGATCCGCACCGGCGTGCTCGATTTCGAGCAGGGCGAGACGATCGGCCTCGTGGTCGAGACGCATTGCAGCTATTTCGCGCCGCTGGTGTTTCCCGACCGGATCGACGCGGGCCTGCGCGTCATACGCCTCGGCACGTCGAGCGTGCGCTATCAGGTGGGTCTCTTCAAGGAAGGCGACGATCAGCCCGCCGCGCAAGGACACTTCGTGCATGTGTATGTGAATCGTGTCACGAGGCGCCCGGTGCATTTGCCCGCCGAACTGCGCGCGGCGCTCGAACCGTTGAACGTCGCCGACCAGCCGGACTAGGCACGTGCAGTCGTTCGTCATCAACCTGCTCAACGGCGTCAGTTACGGCCTGCTGCTGTTCATGCTGTCGGCGGGACTCACGCTGATTTTCAGCATGCTCGGCGTGCTGAATTTCGCCCACGCGAGCTTCTACATGCTCGGCGCTTACGTCGGATTTTCGGTGGCGGCGCACGCGGGGTTCTGGAGCGCGCTGGTCGTTGCGCCGCTTGTGGTTGGGCTGCTCGGCGCGGCATTGGAGCGTTGGCTATTGAGACGCGTGCGCGTGCATGGCCATCTCGCCGAGTTGCTGCTGACGTTCGGCGCCGCGTATCTGCTTGGCGAACTCGTCAAGCTCGGCTGGGGTTTGAGTCCGCTCTCGGCGACCGTGCCGGCCGTGCTCGACGGGCCGCTTTTCACGGTATATGGCGCGGCCTTCGCACGCTACCGGGCGTTCATGATGGCGGTGTCGCTCGTCATGCTGGCCGTGCTGTTCGCGGTGCTGCGCGTGTCGAAGGCGGGCCTGATCGTGCGCGCCGCGCTCACGCACGCGAGCGCCGTCGAAGCGCTCGGCCACAACGTGCCGCGCGTGTTCACCGGCGTGTTCGCAGCGGGCACGGCGCTTGCCGCGCTGGCCGGCGTGATCGGCGCGCCGCTCTTCGTGATCGAACCGGCGATGGCGGAGTCGCTCGGCTCGATCGTGTTCGTGGTGGTCGTGATCGGCGGGCTGGGTTCGCTGAGCGGCGCGCTGGCGGCGTCGCTGCTGGTCGGCTGCGTGCAGACGCTGGCGGTAGCGAGCAACGTGTCGCTGGGCGACGTGCTGTCCATTTTCGACGCGACGCTGCCGGCCGAATGGGACGCGCTGACGCTCGCGCAACTCGCGCCGCTGATCCCCTATCTGCTGCTGGTGGCGATGCTGGCGCTGCGTCCGCGCGGACTTTTCGGGCGGCGTGACGATCATGCATGAGGCCAATGAATCGTCAGCAATGTCCGTGAGCGCGCTCCGCGCGCAGTGGCGCGTGCTTGCGCCATGGCTTGCGCTCGTCCTGTTGCTCGCCGTGCCGCCTTTCATCTGGCCGCAGAGCTGGCTGCTCGCCTATCTCGCCCAGACCGCGACGATGATCGTGTTCGCGCTTTCCTACAGCCTGCTGCTGGGCGAGACCGGACTGCTGTCGTTCGGTCACGCCGCTTACTCCGGCCTTGGCGCGTTGCTGGCCGCGCAGGTGTTCAATCGGATCGGCGTGCCGCTCGTCTTGCTGCCACTGGTCGGCGGGATCGGCGGCGCGCTGTGCGGCGTGCTGTTCGGTTTTATCTCGACGCGGCGCGCCGGCACGGCCTTCGCGATGATCACGCTCGGTCTTGGCGAACTCGTGGCGGCCGCGGCGTGGACGCTGCCCGACTGGTTCGGCGGCGAAGCGGGCGTGGCGATCGACCGCGCGAGCGGACCGCTGCTGGGAAGCTGGAGCTTCGGTCCGGCGCGCGAGGCTTATGCACTGATCGCCGTGTGGTGCCTGCTCGCGTGCGCCGCGATGTTCGCGCTCACGCGCACGCCTTTCATGCGCCTTGCCAACGCCGTGCGCGACAATCCGGTGCGGGCCGCGGCGATTGGCTGCTACCCGCGCCGCATTCGCTATGGCGTGGTGGTGATATCGGCGTTTTTCGCGGGTATCGCGGGGACGTTGGCGCTGATCAATGTGGAACTGGTGTCGACGGAAAGCGTCGCAATGATGCGCTCGGGCGCGGTGCTGATCGCCACGGTGATCGGCGGCACGGCGGCGTTCTTCGGGCCGGTCGCCGGCGCGGTCGTCCTGACGTTTTTCAGCGTCGCGGTGGCGAGCGTCACGCGGGCCTGGCTGTTTTATCTGGGCCTGTTCTTCATCGTGGTCGTGGTGCTTTCGCCGGATGGATTGGCGGGCTTCGCTCAGCGTCATACGACGCGTGTGGCCGCGCATGGCTGGCGCCGGTGCCGCGCGGCTTACCTGTGGGGCACGGCCGCCGCGTTGCTGTGGACCGCGGCCGCTGTGCTCGCCGTGCAATGGGCCTACGCGGCGCAATTCGGTCTGGACGAGGGCGCGGCGTTCAACGTCGCCGGTGTGCCGTCGTGGATCGACGCGTCGCCACTTTATTTCGGCGCCACGCTCTTTGTGCTGGCTGCGCTGGGAGGACTGTCCGCGCATTACGCGATTCGCGCGCAAGCGCTTCTTGCAGCCATGCGTTCGAGCACCACGCACTCCGCCGGAGCCTCGCAATGATCCCCGCGCTCGCGCTCTACGGCATCGAAAAACGCTTCGGCTCCACGCAGATTCTGCGCGGTGTCGATCTCGCGATCCAACCCGGCGAGCGTCACGCGTTGATCGGCCCGAACGGCGCGGGCAAGTCGACGCTCTTCAATCTGATCGCCGGCGGCGCGCGGCCGAACGCCGGGCGCATCGATCTGTTCGGTGCCGAGATCACGCGCCTCGCGCCGGCCGCGATCACGCGTCGCGGGCTCGCGCGCAGCTTCCAGAACACCAGCGTGTTCTCGCGCCTCACCGTGTTCGACAATCTGCGCTGCGCGGCGATGTTGGCGGAGCGCGACCGCACGCGCTGGTGGCAGCGTTTCAGCGGCTCGCAAACGGTCGATGCGCGCGCCTCACAGGTGCTCGACGCAGTGGGCTTGAGCGCGCGCCGTCACAGTCTGGCCGGCACGCTCAGCTATGCCGAGCAGCGCGCGCTCGATCTCGGCATCGCGCTCGCGGGCGGCGCGCATACCTTGCTGCTCGACGAGCCGACGGCCGGCATGAATCGCGCGGAAGCGGCGCGCGCCATCGAACTGATTCGCGAGACCACGGCGGGCCGCACGCTGCTGATGGTCGAGCATGACATGGACGCGGTCTTCGCGATCGCCGATCGCATTTCGGTGCTCGTGCAAGGACGCATCATCGCGAGCGGCACGCCGGCGGCGATTCGCGCGGACGCGGCGGTGCGCGCCGCGTATCTCGGCGAAGGGTTCGGCTCATGAGCGCCTTGCTCGAGATTCGCGCGCTGAACGCGTGGTACGGCGCGAGCCAGGCGTTGCACGGCGTGACGCTGGGCATCGAGGCGGGCGAAGTGCTGGCGCTGGTCGGCCGCAACGGCTCGGGCCGCTCGACGCTCGCGCGCGCGATCATGGGCCTCGTGCGCAGCGAAGGCGAGTTGCGTTTCGCGGGCCGTGCGCTCGGCGGTCTGCGCACCTTCGAGATTGCGCGTCTCGGCCTCGGCTATGTGCCCGAACATCGCGACGTTTTTCCGACGCTGAGCGTGCACGAGAATCTGCAACTCGGTGTCGCACCGCAGAACCGTGGCCGTGCGCCGCGCTTCACCATCGACGACGCCTACACGCTATTCCCCGTGCTGGGCGAACGAAAGCGCACGCGCGCGGGCGCGCTGTCAGGCGGCGAGCAGCAGATGCTGACGCTCGCGCGGGCGTTGCTCGGCGACCCCGATCTGCTCGTCATCGACGAACCCGGCGAGGGCCTCGCGAGTCTCGTGATGGCGCAGGTCGCCGGATGCTTGCGGACGCTGCGCGATCGCGGCGTGGCGATGCTGTTGATCGAGCAGCGTCTGGTGATCGCGCAGGACATCGCCAGCCGCGTCGCGGTGATGGGGCACGGTGAAGTCGTGTTCGACGGTGCGCTCGCGTCGTTCCTGCAGCGGACCGATGTGATGCGCGAATGGCTCGGAGTAGGTTGAGCGAACCTCACGCGCGGAGCTTTTCGAAAGCGCCGCGCGGGCCGCAACATCAAGCGTCCTTATTGATGATCCACTCATGCGCCGGGTCGTTGCGGAAATGCCAGACGCGCTGTCCGCCCGCCATCACGTTCAGATAATAGGAGTCGTACCCGTATGGCACGACCACCGGATGATACCCACGTGGCACCATCACGACGTCGTGATTCTCGACGGCCATCGACTCGTCGATGTCGCGCATATCGGTGTACACGCGCTGAAACGCGAAGCCTTGCGGCGGGTCGAGCCGGTGATAGTAAGTCTCTTCGAGCGAACTCTCGTGCGGGACATTGTCGGTGTCGTGCTTGTGCGGCGGGTAGCTCGAAGCGTGTCCGCCAGGCGTTCTGACTTCCACCACCAACAGAGACTCCGCGGGCTCGGTCTGCGGAAGAATATCGCATACATATCGCGTATTCAGCCCTTTGCCGCGTGTGGAGCGTTTCATCGAAGCGGGCTCGATCAACCTCGCCGGAAATTCGCCTTTGGCAGGCGCGCTCGCCACGCCGATTTCGGCATCACGGCTAGCGCGGACCGTCGCCCGCACGTTCGGCGGCAGATACACCGCATACGGCGCGGCGTCCTCGAACACGCTGTCGCGCGAACCCAGCGAACTCCATCGCGTGTCCGCGGTTTCGATATCGACCGCGCCCGTAAGCACGACGATGCACACTTCGCGCGACGGTTCGAACACATGCACGACTTCGCTCGCGCCCAGGCGATAGGCGGCAAATCCCACATACCGCCAACACGCCGACTCCGGTGTTACTCGCGCGATTGTCTGGCCTTCGCGCTGCGCCTTCACCAATAAGCTCATGCTGCCTCCTGCTGAGTGCCGCCGGCGACGCCGAGCGGCGCATCGACCAGCGCGCGTAATGTCCTGTAGCCTTTCTGCGCATACTCGAACGAGGGCGCCACGACCGGATCCTGTTCGGCTTCCACCACCAGCCAGCCGCAATAACCGTGCCGCTTCAGGCGCTCGATGATCGCGGGGAAATTCACCGCGCCGTCGCCCGGCACCGTGAAGGCGCCGGCGATGACCGCGTCGAGAAAACTCCAGTTGCGATTGCGCGCGAGCTTCATGACGGCGGGGCGCACGTCCTTGCAATGCACGTGGCAAACGCGCCCGATATGCTTGTCGAGCACGGCGAGCGGATCGCCGCCGGCAAACGTGATATGCCCCGCGTCGAACAGCAGGCCGACGGCATCGCTCGTGCGTGCCATCAGTTGATCGACATCGGCCGGCGTCTCGACATACGCGCCCATATGGTGATGATAGGCGAGCCGCACGCCACGGCTTGACGTATAACGCGCGAATTCGTCGACGCGCGCCGCGTAGGCGGCCCATTGCGCGTCGCTAAAAAAACGCGGGCGCTGGTAAAGCGGCTGCGGCGCGCCCTGAATCGAATCGGCGACCTCGCCGTACACCATCGCCGTCGCGCCGTTTTGCGCGAGCAGTTCGAGATGCGGGCCGACGGCGGCGATTTCCTCGTCCACGCTGCGTCGCGCGAGTCGTCCGGAATACCAGCCCGAAACCAGCGCGAGATCGTATTGCGCGAGCAGTGTCTTCAATGCCTGCGGTTCGCGCGGAAACTTGTTGCCGAGTTCGAAGCCTTGATAGCCGATCTCGCGGCCTTCCGTCAGCGCCACCTCGAGCGGCGTCTCGCCGCCGAGCGAAGGCAGATCGTCGTTCATCCACGATAACGGATTGATGCCGATACGTACGTCGAAAGCAGTCATGCGGGCGTCCTCATTCGTTGTCCGTGGGGCCTGTGTTCGGGTCGGAGCTGGCCGCCGGTTCGGCGCGGGCCGCAAGCTGCGTTTCGTACTTCGCGCGCGCGTCTCGCACAGCGGGGCGCGCCGACACTTCCGGCACCGCCACTTCCCACCACCAGCCGCCCTCGTCGGTGGTGCGGGCCGCATCGGTATCGATGCTGATGACGTAGGTGCGATCCGCCGCGCGGGCGCGTTCCAAAGCAGTCTCGAGTTCCGCGATATTCGCGACATGCTCGGCCTGTGCGCCGAGCGCACGCGCATGCGCGGCGAAATCGATCTTCGGCGCGCCGAGCGGGCCTTGCATGCAGTTCTCGAGCAGGTTGTTGAACGGCGCGCCGCCACAGGCCTGCTGCAGGCGGTTGATGCAGCCATAGCCGCGATTGTCGAGCACCACGACGATCAGCTTCGCGCCGATCATCACCGAGGTGGCGATCTCGCTGTTCATCATCAGATAGCTGCCGTCGCCGAGCATCACGATCACTTCACGCGCGGGCCGGGCGAGCTTCACGCCGAGTCCGCCGGCGATCTCGTAGCCCATGCACGAATAGCCGTACTCGACGTGATATGCGCCCGGTTTGCCGGCGCGCCACAGCTTGTGCAATTCGGCGGGCAGGGTGCCGGCCGCGCATACGACGATGTCGTTCGCGGGCGAACTGCCGCTCGAACGTTGTATCGCGCCGATCACATCGCCCTCGTAAGGCAGCACGGTGTCGCGTTGCTGTGCATGCGTGAGCGTGCTCACCGTATCGCGCCAGCTTGAAGCGAGTTTGTGCGCGCGCGCGGTCCATGTGCGGTCCGCGTGCCAGCCTTGCAGGGGTTCGGCGAGCGCTTCGAGCGCGAGACGCGCGTCGGCTTCGACCACCAGCGCGCGATGCTTGAGACCGTCGAACGCATTGGCGTTGATGGCCACCACATCGGCTTGCGTGAACAAGGTGTTCGAGCCGGTGGTGAAGTCCTGCAAGCGGGTGCCGATGGCCAGCACGCAATCGGCGTCGTGCGCGAGCGCGTTCGCGGCGGGCGAGCCCGTCACGCCGAGCGCACCGGCGTTCAGCGGATCGTTCCAGGCAAGCGCGCCCTTGCCGCCCTGCGTTTCCGCGACCGGAACGCCGTGCGTGGTTGAGAAACGGTGCAGCGCATCGGTCGCGCGGCTGTAGAGCACGCCGCCACCCGCAACGATCAATGGCCGCTTCGCATGCCGCAGATGCGCGAAGGCGGCCTCGATCTCGTCGACGCGCGGCGCGGGCGAATGAAACGTGACGACGCGCGGCTTGAAGAAGTCGACGGGGAAATCCCATGCCTGCGCCTGCACGTCTTGCGGCAACGCGAGCGTGACGGGACCGCACAAGGCGGCGTCGGTCAGCACACGTACGGCACGCGGCAGCGCATTCAACAATTGCGCCGGATGGACGATGCGGTCGAAGTAACGCGACACCGGTTTGAGCGCGTCGTTGGCGGACACGCCGCCGTCCTGGAAGTCTTCGAGCTGCTGCAACACCGGGTCGGGGGCGCGCGAGACAAAGATATCGCCGGGCAACAGCAGCACCGGCAAACGGTTCACGTGGGCGAGCGCCGCCGCGGTCACGAGGTTGGTGGCGCCCGGTCCGATCGACGTCGTGACGGCCATCATGCGGCGGCGGAAATGCGCCTTCGCATAGGCGATCGCGCTATGCGCCATCGCCTGTTCGTTGTGGGCGCGCAAGGTGGGCAATTCTTCGCGGTGCTGATAGAGCGCCTCGCCGATCCCCGCGACGTTGCCATGGCCGAAGATGGCGAACACGCCGCCGAATAGCGGCTCGGCGCCCTGGCCGTCCTCCGTCGCGACGCGTTGCGCGGCGAGATAGCGGACCAGCGCCTGCGCGGTCGTCAGGCGCACCGTGCCGCCCGAGCCTGTGCGAGTGTGGCTGGCGTCGTTGGCGGACGCCGCGTCGTGATGCAATACGCGCTGATTCATGCGGCTTGCTCCTGATGGACATGGTTCGGCGCGCTGGTTTGCGCGGCGCTCGCGCCACGCGTCGCACGCCACGAAGCGATCAGTGTCTCGAAGGTGCGGCGCACGCGCGCGATCAGCTCGTCGTCGCCGATTTCTCCGGCGAGCCACGCATGACTCGGCTCGTGGAAGATCGTGCGGCCGACCGTGAAGCCGCGGCACGTCGCCGACTGCGCCGCCGCGCGAAAGCCCTCGTCCAGCTGCTCGACGGCCGCCGACAAGCCGAGCAGCACCACGCCGCGACAATAGGGATCGCGCTCGGCGATCAGCGCATCGACGTGGCGCCATTGCACGGCATCCATCGGTTCGAGCTTCCACCACTCGGGATAGATGCCGATGTTGTACAGCCGCTTCAACGCGCGATACACGGTGTCCGGCGCGTGCGGCAGATGCGCGTGTTTCGGCGGAATCACTTCTAGCAGCAGCTCATGGCCGCTCGCTTGCGTGGCGTCGTAGAGCGAGCGTAGTTGCGCTTCCTGTTCGAGACGCTGCTCGATGGGTTCGTCGGGATGAAACTGCACGAGGCATTTGACGATATGCTCCTGCGGCCACGGGATCAGCGTGGTGCCGATCGAACGGCCGTGATCGAACACGAGCGGCACGGAGCCTGGCAGTTCCACCGGCCGGCCGATCCACCAGCCACGCCCGGTGGCCGCGTTCAGCGCGTCCTGGCCGTAGCGGTCGTCGATCAGCACGCCGATGCGGTTCTGCAGACCCAACGCGCTTTCGGTTTGCGCGACGGCTTCGACGAACAGGCCCTTCAGGCGCGCAATGCGCGCTTCGTCGGCGCCGGTTTGCTGCGCCAGTTCGAAGAACTGGTTGCGATGGTCGAAGGCGAAACCGAGCACTTCGTCCCATTGTTTGCGAGCCGGCGAGACGCGATGCAAACGCGCGAGCGTCGCGTCGCGATCCGGGCGGCGCATGCGCTGCGGATCGGCTTTCGCTTCGCGCAGGAAGTAGTCGAGTTCGGCGGGCGTCGGCATGGCCGGCGCGCAGCCGTGCCGCGAGACGACCAGCGCGCCGCTCGCGTTGGCGGCGCGCGCGCACGCTTCGAGCGGTTGATCGCGCAGCCATCCCGAGAGAAAACCTGAGGCGAACGCGTCTCCCGCGCCGAGCACGTTCAGCACTTCGACTTCCACGCCGCCTTGAATCGGTACGTCGTCGAGCGAGGTGGGCACCGGGCCGTCGATGATCTGGCAGCCCAGCGGTCCACGCTTGAGTACGAGCGTGGCCGGCGTGACGGCGCGCACCATCGCGAGTGCATCGACCAGTTCGGTCTTGCCGCCGGCAATGCGGAATTCCTCTTCGGTGCCGATCACCAGGTCGAACAAGGGCAGAATGCGCTGCAAATGCGCGGTGACGCCTTCGCTCGCGACAAAACGCGTTTCACCGTCCGCTTTGCCGGTAAGACCCCACAGCACGGGGCGATAGTCGATATCGAGCACGGTGCCCACCTGGTTGCGGCGCGCGTAGTCCAGCGCGCGGCGGCTCGTGCGGTTCACCTGTTCGGTGGAAAAGTGCGTGCCGGTGATCAACAGCGCTTTCGACGACGCAATGAAGGCCTCGTCGAAATCCGCTTCATCCACCGCCATATCCGCGCAGTTCTCGCGGTAGAAGATCAGCGGGAAAGTATCGCGGTCTTTCAGGCCGAGCAGCACGAGCGCGGTCAGACGCTCCTGATCGATGCGCACGTGGCTGACGTCGCAGCCCTCCTTGGTGAGCGTCTCGGTGAGAAAGCGGCCCATGTGATCGTTGCCGACGCGCGCCAGCATCGACGACGCGAGGCCGAGCCGCGCGCAGCCGAACGCGATATTCGCCGACGACCCGCCGAGATACTTCGCGAAACTCGACACGTCTTCGAGCCGCGCGCCGACTTGCTGCGCGTAAAGGTCGACGGCTAGGCGGCCGAGGCAGACGATGTCGCGGCTGCGGCCCGGCGCGAAACGGCTGCCGGTGGCCGGCGCCGAAGCGGACGCGTCGTACGTGACGCCGCTGGATGTGCTGGAATGATCCATGGAGTTTCCTGAATAGCTGGGCGCGGCGCCCTGCGCGATTGCGTCGAACCGCCGCGCGAATGAATCAGATCGTCGCGCCTTCGAGTTCGCCGATCATCTTCTGCATCTCGGCGCCGCCGGCCATCATGTCGAGCACTTCGTCCTTGCTGATGGTTTCCTTGGTGAAGGTGCCGAGCGATTTGCCGCGATTGAGTATCGTGAACGAATCGCCGATCGGATACGCGTGGTGCACGTTGTGCGTAATGAAGATCACCGAGATGCCCTTGGCGCGCGCCTTGTGAATCAGCTTGAGCACGTTGAAGCTCTGCTTCACGCCGAGCGCGGCGGTCGGCTCGTCGAGAATCAGCACGCGCGCGCCGAAGTGAATTGCCCGCGCGATCGCCAGACACTGTTTCTCGCCGCCGGACATGGTGCCGATCGGCTGATGCGCGTCGCGCACGTTGATGCCCATTTCGGCGAGCTTGTCGCGCGCGGTGATGGCGCTGGTTTCGAGATCCATCACACTGAGGAAGCCGAACAGTTTCTTTTGCGGCTCGCGTCCCATGAAGAAGTTGCGCGCCACGGAGAGCAGCGGCACCAGCGCGAGATCCTGATACACGGTGGCGATACCGAGATCGAGCGCATCTTTGGGCGATTCGAACAGCACCGGTTTGCCGTCCACCAGATACTGGCCGGAAGAGGGCTGATGCACGCCGGCAAGCGTTTTGATCAGCGTCGACTTGCCCGCGCCGTTGTCGCCGAGCAGACAGTGCACTTCGCCGCGTTTCAGGCGCAAGGTCACGCCGCTTAGGGCGATCACCTTGCCGAAGTATTTGTTGACGTTCTCGAGAGCAAGGATCACGTCTTCCTGCGGCGCGCCCGCGTTCGGGTTCGAGCCGTCCAGGCCATTCGCTGCGGTGTTCGTATCGGACATGGTCGTCTCCTCGTTACGATTGCGCGACGCGGCGGCGCACATAGTGATTGAACAGCACGGCGATCAGCAGCATCACGCCGAGGAACACGCGGAACCAGTCGGAACTGACGTTGGTGTAGGTAATGCCGATCTGCACGACGCCGAAGATCAAGGCGCCGAAACACGCGCCGACCACCGACCCGTAACCCCCCGTCAGCAAGGTGCCGCCGATCACCGCGGCGATGATCGCTTCGAATTCCTTCTGCAAACCGCGGTCGGCCGCGGCCGAACCGATGTCGCACACTTGCAGCACCGCGAACAGGCACGAGCAGAAGGCGGTCAGCACGAACAGCGAAATCTTCACGCGACGCACCGGCACGCCGACGTTCTTCGCCGCGTTGGCGTCGCCGCCCACTGCGAGAATCCAGTTGCCCGCGCGCGTTTTGGCCAGCACGAACGCGCACACCGCCGCGAGTCCAAGCCACCACAGAATCACCTTGGGAATGCCCGGCACGAGCGCGTGCCCGTTATCGAGCAAGGTGCCGATGCCGTGATGCGCGAGCATCGTGAACAGACCATTCAGCGCGACGCCGTGAAACAGCGTATCCGCGAACCAGTCCTGTTGCGCGAGGTCGCCGACACCGGAGACGATGGTGCGGTCCGCGAACATGATCGAGAGCGCCAGAGTCAGGCCGCGCAGGATGAACAGAAACGCGAGCGTGACGATGAACGAGGGCAGCCGCGTACGCATCACCAGATAGCCGTTCAGCGCCCCGAGCAGCATGGAGCCGGCGAACGCGAAGAGGATCGCGAGCGAAATCGGCCAGTGGAAATAGACCGAGGGAATCGCCACCATCATGCCGGCGAAACCGATCATCGAGCCGATGGACAGATCGAACTCGCCGGCGATCATCAGCAGACACGCGCCGACGGCGAGAATGCCGAGATACGCGGACACCTGCGACCAGTTCATCACGCCGTCGAGATTGAACATGCCGGAGTTGCCGGCCGTCAGCGCGAAAACGAGAAACACCAGGACCGCGCCGGAAATTGCCGCGAATTCGGGGCGATTCAGCACATGGCCGAACCTGGATTCCTTGCGCAGCCGTTCATCCGAATCGGGCAGCGCGGGCGCTGCCTCGCCGGTATTCGACTTGACGTGCGGTGGGAAGTGTTTGCCGGCTACACCCATGATGTCTCCTTGGAGCCCGACCGTGTGCGGCTCGTACGCGAGGATGCGTGGCGAGAACGACAGCCGGTGAAATGCGCGGTGGCGGCGGGCGGCCCGCCCGGTATCGAAGCGGTGCCCGCCGTGCGCGTGACTAGCTAGAGAAAAGAATCAGCGATACTGCCCCGCGTACTTGATGACCTTGTCGAGGTTTTCCTTGGTGATGAAGCCCGGGCCCGAGCGGATGTTCTTCGGCCCATACGACGGCGCGAGGCCGTAAGTCGCGAGCCGTTCCTTGAACTTCGGATTGGCTTCGAGAATCTGGCGGATCTTCGCGGGATCGGTGGTGTGCTCTTTCTTCACGATCGCCAGCACGGCGACGGGGATATAACCCTGCAGGTACGGCTGCTGGTCGATCGCGAACTGGATCGTGCCGCTCTGGATCGCCTTGGCGATGTCGTCGGAGAAGTCGAACGTGCAGAAGTAGATCTTGCCCGCCAGACCCATCTGCGTGACCGCTTTCAGTGTGGCCGAAGCCGGGGTCGGTCCGAGCGTCAGGATCGCGCCGGTGTTCGGATGGTTGCGCAGATACGCGCTGACCTTCGACTGAATCTCGGTCGGGTCCTGGCCGGAGTCGATCGTGGAAGCCTTGTAGTCGACGCCGAGCGCTTCGGCGAAACCACGGCAGCGGTCGAACGACACCGTATTGGTGGCGATGTGGTTCACGCACAGGAACGACTTCACGCCCGCGGCCTTGGCTTTCTCGCCGGCCGCTCTGCCCGCGACATATTCGGGTTGACCCACGTGCATGATCGCGCCGAGCTGCGCGCTCTGTTCCTCCGTGCCGGAATTGATCGTGACGAGCGGAATCTTCTTCGCGGTCACTTTGTTGATCGAGCTTTTCAGCACGTCGAAATCCGCGATGGTGACGATCACGCCGTCGTAGTTGCGCGCGGCCGCCTGTTCGATCAGACGCGACATGTCGGCGATGTCGCCGTTCGGCGGATTGCGGTAGTCGGTCTCGACGTTGAAGTCCTCGTCGGCCTGTTTGATGGCGTTCTTGATGGTGTTCCACCACGAATCCGAATCCGGCGCGTGGCTGATCAGCACGAAGTGAGCGTCAGCCGCGCGGGCCGCCGAGGCCGCGCCGAATCCCGTCGCCAACGTCAATGCCGTCACCAGAATCCTGAGCGTAGCCTTGCCCTTGCAAAGTCTCATTGTCTCCACCTTTCTCGGTATGTCGTTTTTGAAGGGAGCGTCTGGCGGGCGGCGGCTTTCCATCCGCGTACAAACCCGGGGGTTGCCACCAAAGCACCATCGCTCACGACCAAGATTAGGCGATCTTCCAAGTCGTTGCAATGAAAATTTCATTACAAATAAAAATGGAAAATACGTTCCATTTGACTGGGCGGCTGCCTATAATCGGCAGCGTCAGGAGGCCGTGTGGCGGCGGTTTGGAGCGGCTGCCGCACTGCAATAAAGCACCCGAGAGAGAGCCATGGCGGAAGAGAGTACCGAGGAATTGCCCAGCGTCGAAGAATTGATGCAGCGCATCGCGGAAAACTACGACGCGTTGCCGCGTCAGTTGAAGAATGTCGCAACCTACATCGAGCAGCACCGGTCCAGCGTGATGGTGGACCGCACCAGCGACATTGCCGCGAGTTGTGGCGTGCATCCGTCCGCCGTGGTGCGTTTTGCGCAGCGCTTCGGCTTTTCCGGCTTCTCCGATTTGCAGGCGGTGTTTCGGCAGGCTTACACGGGCCAAGGCAGTTCGTCGCCGAGTTATCAGCAGCGCATTCGCAAGCTGATCGACGAAAAGCCGGGCGCGTTGTCGGGCGGTTCCGTGGCGCGCGAATTCATCGCGGCCTCGCGCGGCGGTCTCGAAGAACTGGAAGCAGGCCTCGACGACAAGGAGTTCGACGCCGCGGTGAAGATGCTGCAGCAGGCCGACAACATCTACGTGATCGGCGTGCGGCGCTCGTTTCCGGTGGCGAGCTATATCGTCTATGCGCTGCAGCACACGCCCAAGCGCGTGCATCTGGTGTCCGGTTTCGGCGGCATGTACCGCGAACAGATTCGCAGTGTGAAAAAGGGCGACGTGGTGATCGCGATCAGCTTCGCGCCCTACGGCAAGGAAACGCAGTATTGCTTGCGGGTCGCGCATCATCATCAAGCCAAAACGCTGGTTATTACGGATAGCCAACTATCTCCGCTCGCGCGTTATGCCAGCACGCAACTGTATGTGAAAGAGGGCAGCGCGTTCGCGTTCCGCTCGCTGACCAGCACGATCTGTTTGTGCCAGGCGTTGTTCATCGCGCTCGCGTACAAGCTCGAATTGAATGTTGAAGAATCCAAAGACACTGGAGGATACGATGACTGATGGGGCAAATCAGGCGGCAAAGACGATCGACGTAGCGGTGTTCGGCGCGGGGCGCATCGGCAAGATTCATGCGGCGAATCTCGCGCGGCAGCCGGGCGTGCGGCTCAAGTATGTAGTCGATGTGAATCGCGAGGCCGCCGCGGCGCTCGCCGCCGAGCACGGCGCGCAGGTCGCGGATATCGACGGCGCGATGGGCGATGCGTCGATCGGAGCGACCGTGATCTGTTCGAGCACCGACACGCATGCCGATCTGATCATGCAATCCGCCGCGCAGAAGAAACATGTGTTCTGCGAGAAGCCGGTCGATCTGACGCTGGAACGCGCGCGAGCATGCGCGGCAGCGGTCGAGCGCGCGGGCGTGGTGTGCATGATCGGTTTTCAGCGGCGCTTCGATCCGACATTCTCGGCGCTGAAAGCGCGGCTGGACGCCGGCGAAATCGGCACGCCGGAAATGCTGGTGGTGACGAGCCGCGACCCGGGCGCGCCGCCGGTCGAGTACATCAAGCATTCCGGCGGCATCTTCAAGGACATGCTGATTCACGACTTCGACATCTTCCGCTGGATTCTCGACGACGAGGCCGACACGCTGCATGCCACCGGCAGTTGTCTGAGCGACCCGGCGATTGCGGAGGCGGGCGATATCGATTCGACCGCGGTCACGATCCGCACGAAGCGCGGCCGACTGTGCCAGATCAACACCGCGCGTCGCGCCGCGTATGGCTACGACCAGCGCTTCGAAATACTGGGCAGCCACGGCATGTTGCAAGCGGGCAATGTACGGCCCACGGAAGTCACGGCGTATTCGAAAACCGAAGTGTCGAGCGACGTGCCCGAAGCGTTTTTCCTCCAACGTTATCGTGCGGCTTACGCGCACGAGATCGCGCATTTCTTCGATGCGGTGACGCACGGCAAACCGGTGCGCACGACCGTCGCCGACGGTTTGAAGGCGCTCGAACTCGCCGACGCCGCGAGCCGCTCGTGGCGCGAAGGCCGCGCGGTCAAACTCGGCGAGGCATCGTGATGACGGGCGCCGCAGCGCGGCTTCGGGTCGGCGTGGTCGGCCTCGGTCGTCTCGGCAAGCGGCACGCGGAGAATCTGGCGTATCGCGTGCCGGGCGCGTCGCTCGTGGCCGCCTGCAGTCCGGTGGAAGAGGAGCGCGCGTGGGCGCGTGAAGCGTTGCCCACGCCGCGTCTGTACGAGGATTACGCGGAGCTGCTCGCCGATCGCGAGGTGGATGCGGTCTGGCTCGTCACGCCGTCTTCGCTGCACGCGCAACAGATTGTCGACGCTTTGCGCGCCGGCAAGCATGTGTTCTGCGAGAAGCCCTTGTCGCTGGATCTCGCGGAGTGCGAGCGGGTGCTGGCCGAGGCCGCGCGTTATCCGCATCTGCAGGCCACCATCGGTTTCATGCGGCGCTTCGATCCAAGCTATCAGGATGCGTTCGACAAGATCCAAGCCGGCAAGATCGGCCGGCCGTTTCTCGTGCGCTCGCAGACGGCGGACCAGAATGACAGCGACGGTTTTTTCGTGCGCTTCGCGGCGACCTCCGGCGGCATCTTTCTTGATTGCACCGTGCACGATATCGATGTGGCGCGCTGGCTGCTCGGCAAACCGCGCGCAAAACGTGTTTTTGCCGCCGGCGCGATCGCGCTGCACGACGGACTGCGGGAATTCGGCGACGTGGATAACGGCGTGGCGATCTGCGAGTTCGAGGATGGCAAGCTCGCCATGTTTTATGCGTCACGTACGCAGGCGCATGGAAATGACACGCATAGCGAGGTGATTGGCACAGCCGGGGCGTTGGCGATTGGCCACAATCCGCGTGCGAATCGTGTTGAGATTTACGACGCTTCAGGGGTGCGTAACGAGTGCACGGCGAACTTTTTTGATCGCTTTGAGGATGCGTTTCTATATGAAGCCCGGGCGTTTGTTGCGGCGGTGCGCGGCGCTGGTGATGCGCATGCCGGCGCAAGTGCGGGGGCCACGCTGGCCGATGCGCTGGAAGCGACTCGGATCGGGGTGGCGATGAGACAGTCGCTGGAGCGAGGGGAGGCTGTGGTTTTGTAGTTTGGGTTTCTTGCGATGCTGGTCGCCTGATGCAGCACCGCAAGCCATGACCGGCCGCCGCGCTGCCCCGCGGACGGCGATGAATCTGTTCGGCTGCAATATCAGCGCGTCAGAAATTCTCGTACCGCTTCTCGGCGAGCAAGCCGTTGCGGAATATGAACACGACGTGCTGTTGACCCGACACGCCGCCGACGTAATCCCATCGGGAAAGATCGCCGGCCGATTTCACCGCGAACGGACCGCCGAGTTTATCCAATACCGTTGCCTGGGGCGTCCCGGCCGGAAACCGCTGGTCGATGCTCTCGCGCGTCCAGCCGCGTGAATGGATCTGGTCATAGGTGTACGTGGGTGCGGCGCAGCCGCTCAGGCACGCCGTCATCACAGTCAGAATTGCAAACGTCTTCATGGTTCTCTCGCATCGATTGAGGATGCTGCGACGGTCGCACATGGAGCGAGGCGACACGATCAGACGGGTCTCAATTAGACGGGATAATTGCGCCAAGGCACCGCCGGCAACGAATTGGCGGCGCGGCAGTGCGTGCTGGATGTCATCCTGAAATGCGATATGGAACGCCGCGGCGCCTTAAAAAAACTCCGGCTCGCGCCGCCCAAAAATCCCCGCCGCCGGGGCGCCGCTTATAATCGAGGATTCTTAGCATTCACCAGCCGAATCGACACAATGAGCGAGACCCCGAGCGACACCACCTCCACGCTTGCCAAAAGCTTCGAGCCTCACACCATTGAAGCCCACTGGGGCCCCGAATGGGAAAAGCGCGCCTACGCGACGCCCGTCATCGAGGAAAACCGGAAAGATTTCTCGATCCAGTTGCCGCCGCCGAACGTCACGGGCACCCTCCACATGGGCCATGCCTTCAACCAGACGATCATGGACGGCCTCACCCGCTATCACCGCATGCTCGGCGAAAACACCCTGTGGGTGCCGGGCACGGACCACGCGGGCATCGCCACGCAGATCGTCGTCGAACGGCAACTGGACGCAAAAGGCGCCTCGCGCCATGACCTCGGCCGTGAAAAGTTCGTCGAACGCGTCTGGGAATGGAAACAGGAATCCGGCTCGACCATCACGAATCAGGTACGCCGCCTTGGCGCGTCGATCGACTGGTCGCGCGAATACTTCACGATGGACGACAAGATGTCGGCCGCCGTGCGCGACGTGTTCGTCCGCCTGTACGAACAGGGCCTGATCTACCGTGGCAAGCGCCTCGTGAACTGGGACCCGGTGTTGCTCACCGCCGTCTCCGACCTCGAAGTGGTCAGCGAGGAAGAAAACGGCTCGCTGTGGCACATCCAGTATCCGCTCACCGACGGTTCGGCTCGCCTGACGGTCGCGACCACGCGCCCGGAAACCATGCTCGGCGACACCGCCGTGATGGTCCACCCGGAAGACGAGCGCTACGCGCACCTGATCGGCAAGACGGTCACGCTGCCGCTGTCGGGCCGTGAAGTGCCGATCATCGCCGACGACTACGTCGACCGCGAATTCGGCACCGGTGTCGTGAAGGTCACGCCCGCGCACGATTTCAACGACTACCAGGTCGGCCTGCGCCACAAGCTGCCGATGATCGAAATCCTCACGCTCGACGCGAAGATCAACGAGAACGCGCCGCAAAAATACCGCGGTCTCGACCGCTTCGAAGCCCGCAAGCAGGTGGTGGCCGACCTCGAAGCGCTCGGCATGCTCGAATCGGTCAAACCGCACAAGCTGATGGTGCCGCGTGGCGACCGTACCGGCGTCGTGATCGAGCCGATGCTGACGGACCAATGGTTCGTCGCCATGAGCAAGCCGGCGCCGGAAGGCACTTTCAATCCGGGCAAATCGATCGCCGAGACGGCGCTCGACGTGGTTCGCAGCGGCGAAATCAGGTTTGTGCCGGAAAACTGGACCACCACTTACTATCAATGGCTCGAGAACATTCAGGACTGGTGCATCTCGCGCCAGCTCTGGTGGGGCCATCAGATCCCGGCGTGGTACGGCGAAAACGGCGAAATCTTCGTGGCGAAGACCGAAGAAGACGCGCGCGCCAAGGCCACGGCCGCCGGTTATACGGGCGCGCTCAAGCGCGACGAAGACGTGCTCGACACGTGGTTCTCGTCTGCTTTAGTGCCGTTCTCGTCGCTCGGTTGGCCGAATGAAACGCAGGAACTGAAGCACTTCCTGCCGTCGTCGGTGCTGGTTACCGGCTTCGACATCATCTTTTTCTGGGTCGCGCGCATGGTCATGATGACCACGCACTTCACCGGCCAGGTGCCGTTCGACACGGTGTACGTGCACGGTCTCGTGCGCGACGCCGAAGGCCAGAAGATGTCGAAGAGCAAGGGCAATACGCTCGACCCGATCGATATCGTCGACGGCATCGATCTCGACGCACTGGTCGCCAAGCGCACCACCGGGTTGATGAACCCGAAGCAGGCCGCGTCGATCGAAAAGAAAACCCGTAGGGAATTCCCGGACGGCATTCCGGCGTTCGGCACCGACGCGCTGCGCTTCACGATGGCCTCGATGGCCACGCTCGGGCGCAACGTCAACTTCGATCTCGCGCGCTGTGAAGGCTATCGCAACTTCTGCAACAAGCTGTGGAATGCCACCCGTTTCGTGCTGATGAATTGCGAAGGCCACGATTGCGGCTTCGGCAAGCCGGAACAATGCGGCGAATGCGGTCCGGACGGACACCTGCATTTCTCGTCGGCCGACTACTGGATCGTCTCGCGTCTGCAACGCGTGGAAGCGGAAATCGCCAAGGGTTTCGCCGACTATCGTTTCGACAATGTGGCCAACGCCCTATACAAGTTCGTATGGGACGAATACTGTGACTGGTATCTCGAACTCGCCAAGGTTCAGATCCAGACGGGTCAGCCGAACCAGCAGCGCGCAACACGCCGCACGCTGCTGCGCGTGCTCGAGACGGTGCTGCGACTGGCGCATCCGGTGATTCCGTTCATCACCGAGGCGCTGTGGCAAAAAGTGGCGCCGTTGGCCGGGCGTTATCCCGAGGGCAAAGCCGAGGGCGAAGCGTCCATCATGGTGCAGCCTTACCCCGTTGCCGAGCCGTCGAAGATCGATGAAGACGCGGAGCAGTGGGCGGCCGACCTGAAAGCAGTGATCGATGCGTGCCGGAATCTGCGTGGCGAAATGAATCTGTCGCCGGCGGTCAAGGTGCCGTTGCTCGCTACCGGCAACGCGGAGCGCCTGCGCACTTTTGCTCCGTACGCACAGGCATTGGCCCGTTTGTCCGAAGTGCAGATCATTGCCGACGAGGCAAGCCTGGACGCGCAGGCAGATGGCGCGCCAATTGCTATCGTGGGGAATGACAAGCTCGTGCTGAAGGTGGAAATCGATGTGGCAGTCGAGCGCGAGCGGTTGTCGAAGGAGATTGCACGGTTGAGCACGGAAATCATCAAGTGCAACGGCAAATTGCAGAACGAAAGTTTTGTTGCAAAGGCACCACCGGCAGTCGTTGAGCAGGAGCAGAAAAGACTGGCAGAATTCGAAGCAACGGTGGGCAAGCTGAAAGCCCAGTTGGCGCGCTTGCCGGTCTGATCGACGCTCCGTGCCCGCCCCAAGAGGCGGGCAAGGACCGATAGCTAATTCAGAGGATTCAGGGTAATCACATGCTAAAAGTTACGAAGGCGGTTTTTCCGGTAGCAGGTCTTGGCACCCGGTTCCTCCCTGCCACGAAGGCCAGTCCGAAAGAGATGCTCCCGATTGTCGACAAGCCCCTGATCCAGTACGCGGTCGAAGAGGCGATGGCAGCCGGCATCACCGAAATGATCTTCGTCACGGGCCGCAGCAAGCGCGCGATCGAGGACCACTTCGATAAATCATACGAAATCGAGGCTGAACTCGAGGCGCGCGGCAAGGACAAGCTGCTGGAGCTCGTGCGCAGCATCAAGCCGAGCCATGTGGACTGTTTCTATGTGCGTCAGCCGGAAGCGCTGGGCCTGGGCCACGCGGTGATGTGCGCCGAAAAACTGGTGGGCGACAACCCGTTCGCCGTCATTCTCGCGGACGACTTGCTGTACGGCACGCCGCCCGTCATGACGCAGATGATCGAGGTGTTCGACCATTATCACAGCTCGGTGATCGGCGTCGAAGAGATCCCTGCTCAGGAAACCAAGTCGTACGGTATCGTCGACGGCAAGGAGTGGGAAGACTCGATCATCAAGATGTCGGGCATCGTCGAAAAGCCGGAGCCGAGCGTGGCGCCGTCGAATCTCGGCGTGGTGGGCCGGTACGTGCTGAAGCCGCGCATCTTCGAACATCTGCGTGCGTTGAAGCCGGGCGCGGGCGGCGAATTGCAGCTGACGGACGCGATTCAATCGCTGCTCGCCGACGAACAGGTGCTGGCGTACAAGTATCACGGCACGCGTTTCGATTGCGGCAGCAAGCTGGGTTATCTGAAGGCGACGGTGGAGTTCGCGTTGCGCCATCCGGAAGTGGCCGCCGATTTCGAAGAATATCTGCGCACCCGTTCGCCTGTGCTGGAAGGTTGAGGGGTTTGAGTCGCTAGTCTCTCGATAGCGTCGGCAGAAGAAAAAAGGCGCTGTGCCTCGCATTTGCGGGCACAGCGCCTTTTATTTTGTGGCCGCCTGGTGAAGCGGTGCGTACGCGGGAGTGAGCCGGTTTCAGCGGCGCTTCAGCAGGAAGGTGAAGACCTTGTCGTGCGCTGAGCTTTCGACGATTTCGTTGCCGGTTTGCTTGGCAAACGCGGCGAAATCGCGCTGCGAGCCCGGATCGGTGGCGAGCACCTTGAGAATCTGGCCGCTTTCCATGTCGGCGAGCGCCTTCTTGGCGCGCAAAATGGGCAGCGGGCACATGAGCCCGCGTGCATCGACTTCCTTGTGAATCTGAATTTGCATCGACGATGACCTTCGGGGACGGGGTGTCTTTTTTTGACGCTGGAGGGTCAAATTCTACCGCAGGTGGGGGGTGGGTGCCGGGTGGCGGTTTTGGGGGTGTTTTCTTACGGGGTTGGCCTTTCCTTGAATTCTTAGTGGTCTATTGGCGTTGCCCCTGTGCGGGGCGGCACCTACTTTCTTTGCCTGCCGCAAAGAAAGTAGGCAAAGAAAGCGGCTTCACACCGCCAGCTCATAAGCGGGCCCCTCGCGCAGTCGCGGTAGTGGTGCATCTGGAATCTGTGCTCTCGCACATTTGGCCTCAGTGACACAGCAGTCATACCTCCCGCCTCGCGCTGCGCGCTCGCCAGAACGGTCGCTCTGAAAACAAGTGGGTGCGCGTTGCGTGGCGGAGCCATCCGCTTCGCCAGGCCGATACCGCGAAACAGGGCGAGAGGCTTTAGAGGCGCCCGGACGGAGCTGGCGAGGGGAAAAGCAGTCGGGCGTGGGAAATGGCTGGGACGAAAACGGTCGTGAGCGGGAGAAAGGCCGAGCGCCCGCGAGCCGCAACCACGCGGAAAAACCGCCAATGATTGATGAGGACCATCCGGCGCGAAACCACAGGCGGTTCGCAAAACGACCACGACGGCGCGCGCAGCGCCGCCGGAAGAATGACTGCCTTGTCACGAATGCGGAATGCGCGAGAACACAGATTCCAGATGCGCCACTACCGTAACTGCGCGGGGGACCCGCTTATACGCTGGCGGTTTGAAGCCGCTTTCTTTGCCTACTTTCTTTGCGGCGGCAAAGAAAGTAGGTGCCGCCCCGCACAGGGGCAACGCTAATAGACCACAAAGAACTCAAGGAAAGGCCAACACCGCTGGCAAACATAAAAACCAACCCGAAAGCAAACAGAAAGCCCAACCCCCAAGCCCAACAACCAGAAAAACCGCCCCCCCGCCGGGGCATATAATGTCGAACGACCTGCCGCCCCTCCCCAAAAATGCCCGACCTGCTAGCCAATCTAAACCCCGAACAACACGCCGCCGTCACGCTCCCCAACGAGCCCGCGCTCATTCTCGCCGGCGCGGGCAGCGGCAAGACCCGCGTTCTGATCACGCGCATCGCATGGTTGATCCAGCATGGCTTGGCGTCGCCGGCCACGATCCTTGCGGTGACCTTCACCAACAAAGCCGCCCGCGAAATGATGTCGCGTCTGTCGGCGCTCCTGCCGATCGACACGCGCGGCATGTGGATCGGCACCTTCCACGGGCTGTGTAACCGCATGCTGCGCGCGCACCATCGCGACGCGGGCCTGCCGGCCACCTTCCAGATTCTCGATACCGCCGATCAGCTGTCCGCGATCAAGCGTCTGATGAAGGGCCTCAATATCGACGACGAAAAGTACCCGGCGAAAAATCTCCAGTACTTCATCAACAACGCGAAAGAACAAGGCCTGCGGCCGAAAGACGTCGACGCCACCGACAACTTCAACCGCAAATTCGTCGAACTCTACGAAGCCTACGACCAGCAGTGCCAGCGCGAGGGCGTGGTCGACTTTCCGGAACTGCTGCTGCGCTGCTACGAACTGCTCGCGCACAATCCGCCGCTGCGCGCCCATTATCAGGCGCGCTTCAGGCACATTCTGGTCGACGAATTCCAGGACACCAACAAGCTGCAATACGCGTGGCTCAAGCTGCTGGCGGGTCAGACCAATTCGATCTTCGCCGTCGGCGACGACGACCAGTCGATCTACGCCTTCCGCGGCGCGAACGTCGGCAACATGCGCGACTTCGAACACGAGTTCAACGTCCGCCATCTGATCAAGCTCGAGCAGAATTACCGCTCGCACGGCCATATTCTCGATGCCGCCAATCAGCTCATCGCCAACAATTCGCGCCGTCTGGGCAAGAATCTGCGTACCGACGCAGGGCACGGCGAACCGGTTCGCGTGTACGAATCCGCGACCGATTCGCAGGAAGCCGGCTGGATCGTCGAGGAAATCAAGGCGCTGATCAGCACCGGCACGTCGCGCAGCGAAGTCGCGATTCTCTACCGCAGCAACGCGCAGTCGCGCACGATCGAACACACGCTGGTCAACGCGGGCATCGCCTATCGCGTGTACGGCGGCTTGCGCTTTTTCGAGCGCCAGGAAGTCAAGCACGCGCTCGCCTATCTGCGCCTGATCGACAATCCGAACGACGACACCGCGTTTGCGCGCGTCGTCAATTTCCCGACGCGCGGCATCGGCGCGCGCTCGGTCGAGCAACTCGCGGACGCGGCGCGTCTGTACAACTGCTCGATGGCCGCGGCAATTCCGTACGTGGCGGGCAAGGCGGGTTCGAGCCTCGCGGGTTTCGCGAACCTGATCGGTAAGATGCGCGCGGAAACGCAGCAGATGAGCCTGCCGGAAACCGTCGAATACGTGGTCCGCACGAGCGGTCTCTCGGAGTTTTATCAGAACGAACGCGAAGGCCAGGACCGGCTGGAAAACTTGCAGGAACTGGTCAACGCGGCCGCCGCGTTCGTCAGCGAAGAGGGCTACGGCATGGACACGCCGGCGCGCTCCATTCCGCTGCGTCCGGGCGCGACCGCCGCACCCGAACTGGCCGTTGCCACCGACGATCCGAATACGGTCGTGCTCGACGCCCCCGGCATTGCCGATCCCGCGCAAAACCCGGACACGATGACGCCGCTCGCCGGCTTCCTGTCGCACGCGTCGCTGGAGGCGGGCGACAACCAGGCGCAAGCCGGCCAGGAAGCCGTGCAACTGATGACGGTGCATGCCGCCAAGGGCCTTGAATTCACGGCGGTGTTCATCACCGGTCTGGAAGAGGGGCTGTTCCCGCACGAGAATAGCGCGATGGAATCGGACGGTCTGGAAGAAGAGCGCCGCCTGATGTACGTGGCGATCACACGCGCCAAGGAGCGGCTGTACCTGTCGTTCGCGCAGAGCCGCATGCTGCACGGCCAGACCCGTTACAACATCCGTTCGCGTTTCTTCGACGAACTGCCGCAGGAAACGCTCAAGTGGCTCACGCCGAAGGTCGAGGCGGGCGCGCGCTGGGGCGGCCGCTCGGACAACGCGGGTTATGGGCGCGACTGGTTCGCGCGGCCGGGTTATACGGGGGCTGCGTCGTCGACGCCGGCACCGTTGCCCGCGTTCGCGAACGAACAGCGTGCGGCGGAAACGGGTTTCCGCGTGGGCCAGCAGGTGTTCCACACCAAGTTCGGCGAAGGCACGATCACCGCGCTCGAAGGCGGCGGCACCGACGCGAAGGCGCAGGTCAAATTCAAGCGGCACGGCGAGAAATGGCTGGCCTTGGCGGTCGCTAAATTGCAGGCGGTGGAATGAGCAAGACGGGTGTGGGTACGGCGGCGCCAGGCGCGGCCAGTGACAGTGAGGCCGGCGCACGAACGGCTGATGGAGGCTCAGTGGCAGCAAGCATGTCCGACATCGATCCGAACCGCAGCGGCGCGCCGGTTTCGCATCGGCCGCTCGGGATTCTGGCGGCGTTGCCGCAAGAGCTCGGCGACCTGATCGCCGCGATGCGCGCTGAGTCCGGTGTGCGCACCATCACGCATGGTCAGCGGGACTATCACCTGGGCACCGTCCACGGCGCGCCGTGTGTCGTGACGCTGGCGCGCGTCGGCAAGGTTGCGGCGGCGGCCACGGTCAGCGCGCTGATCCATGCATTCGACGTCGAAGCGATCGTGTTCACCGGCGTGGCCGGCGGCGTGGGAAGCGAAGTGCGGGTGGGCGATATCGTCGTCGCCGACGCGCTGCTGCAGCACGATCTCGATGCGTCGCCGCTGTTTCCGCGTTTCGAAGTGCCGTTGCTCGGCATCTCGCGATTCGACGCCGATGCGGCGCTGGCCGATCAGCTCGCCGCGGCCTGCCAGCGCTTCGTCGCCGAAGAGGGCGCGGCCTCGGCGGCGCGCTTCGGCACGCGCGAGCCGCGCGTGCATCGCGGTTTGATCATCAGCGGCGATCAGTTCGTGGCCAGCGCGGCGGGCGTTCAGGCCTTGCGCGAGGCGTTGCCGGATGCGCTCGCCGTGGAGATGGAAGGCGCGGCGATCGCGCAGGTCTGTTACGAATACGGTGTGCCGTGCGCGGTGGTGCGTACCGTCTCGGATACCGCCGACGATCACGCGCCGGCGTCTTTCGTATCGTTTCTCACGGAGATCGCGGGGACCTATTCGAATGCGATTCTGACGCGGTTTTTAGAAGCACGTGGTTCGACGGTCTGACGCGGGCGTCGAGGGGCGCGCGTGTCGGCGCATTCACAACGACACGCGCTTTAGTCCCGCCGCGACTTTGCAAGTTACTTGGCCTTGGCGTCGCCCAACGCCTCACGCCTCCGCCACGAGACCGCTGTCTAATCCGCGATGGTCAACAAATCGCCTGGCGCGAGACACGCCGCGGTCTTGCAAGCTAGTTCCCCCCACCTTCGCCCAGCGCCTCGCGCACCTGCTGCAACGCCGCCGGATCCTCGATGGTCGGCAGGTCGCCCGGCTCGCGTCCTTCTGCGAGCGCCGCGATCGCGCGGCGCAGCAGCTTGCCGGAGCGCGTCTTCGGCAGCATCGACACCACCACGACGCGTGACGGCCGCGCAATCGCGCCGAGCTGGCGGTCCACCGTCGCGGTGAGTTCGGCTTCCAGTTTGTTGCGCTTTTTCGTGTCCGCGTAGGCCTGTGCGTCGCGCAGCACCACGAAGGCCATCGCCGCCTGACCCTTCAACGGATCCGTCACGCCGACCACCGCCACTTCCGCCACGGCCGCGTGGCTCGACAACGCTTCCTCGATCTCGCGCGTGCCGAGCCGGTGGCCGGCGACGTTGATCACGTCGTCAGTGCGGCCGAGGATCGTCACGTAGCCGTCTTCGTCCTGTACGCCCCAGTCGAAGGTCGAATAGACCTGCCGGTTCGGAATGCTCGACCAGTACGTGCTGACGAAACGCTTGTCGTCGCCCCATACCGTCGACATGCAACCCGGCGGCAGCGGATAGTCCAGCGTCAGTACACCCTTTTCGCCGGGCCGGCAGGGCTCGCCGCTCAGCTCGTTGCGCAAGGTCAGATTGAAACCCGCCGACGGCACGCCCGGCGAGCCGAGCTTGGTGGGCAACGCCTCGACGCCGCGCGGGATCGCCAGCATCGGCCAGCCGGTTTCGGTCTGCCAGTAGTTGTCGACCACCGGCTTGCCGAGCGCGCCGGCGATCCACGCGGCGGTCGGTTCGTCGAGCGGCTCGCCGGCGAGGAACAGCGCACGCAGGCTCGACAGATCGGCTTTCTTCAGCAGCGCCGGGTCCTGCTTTTTCAGCACGCGCAAGGCGGTGGGCGCGGTGAACATCAGATTGATCCGGTGATGGGCGACGAGGCGCCACCAGATGCCGCCGTCCGGACGGATCGGCGTGCCTTCGTACATGACGGTGGTGAGGCCCGCGATCAGCGGCGCGTAGACGATATAGCTGTGGCCGACCACCCAGCCCACGTCCGACGCGGTGAACATCGTGTCGCCCGCCTTGCCCTGAAAAATGTGTTCCATCGATGCCGCCAGCGCGACCGCGTAGCCGCCGACGTCGCGTTGCACGCCCTTCGGCTTGCCGGTCGTGCCCGACGTGTACAGCACATACGAAGGCTCGTTCGATTCGAGCCACTCGCACGGCACGTGGGCGTCAAAGAACTGTTCGCGCAGCGGCTCGTATGCAACCAGGTAGCTGGCGTTGAGCCGCTCGGGCGCGAGTTGCCGGTCGATCAGCAGCACGTGCGGCGTCTTGTGCTTCGCGCGGGCGAGCGCTTCGTCCATCAGCGGCGTGTAGTCGATTACCTTGCCGCCGCGCGCGCCGGCGTCGGCGGTGACGATCAGCACGGGCTTCGCGTCGTCGATGCGGGCCGCGAGGTTGGGCGCCGCGAAGCCGCCGAACACCACCGAGTGAATCGCGCCGAGGCGCGCGCAGGCGAGCATCGCGAACAGGGCCTCGGGGATCATCGGCAGATAGAGCAACACCACGTCGCCGCGCTTCACGCCGAGCGAGCGCATGACCGCGGCCATCCGGTTGATTTCCGCGTGCAGCTCGGCGTAGGTGTAGCGCCGTTCGATGCCGGTTTCCGTCGAGACATACACCAGCGCGTTCTGTTGCGCGCGCTCGGCCAGATGACGGTCCACCGCGTTATGGCACAGGTTCGTGCGGCCACCGACGAACCAGCGCGCGAACGGCGGCTTCGAGCGATCGAGCACCGTGTCGAACGGCGTCTGCCAATGAATGCGCCGCGCCTCGTCGCGCCAGAATGCCTCGGGGTCGTCGATCGAACGGCGGTGGAAGTCGCGGTAGCTTGTCATCTGCGGCGATCCTTCTGCTGCGTGAGTGAACGGATGGCGGGTCGTGTGGGCCGCGTTGCGCGCGGCGCGAGAGCAGGGCGTGTATCCGCACAAGCATAGAGCAGGCGTGGCTCGGCGGACAACGCGGGTTCACCATGAGCGATGCGGCGCGCTGTCCGGCACGGCGATGAGTCGCGCTCCGGACACGCCGCGCTCATCTGCTTCACGCAAAGGCAAAGAAAAAGGCGCCGAAGCGCCTTTCTCTCATCAGACCCGCGGTCAGACGGGCATCACGCCTTCGCGCGCTTGCCTTCCACATCCGGCAGGAACACCGTCAGCACGCCGATCAGCGGCAGGAACGAACAGACCTTGTACACGTACGTGATGCTGGTGGCATCGGCCAGTTGCCCGAGCACCGCCGCGCCGATCCCGCCCATGCCGAACGCAAAGCCGAAGAAGAGGCCCGCGACCATGCCCACCTTGCCGGGAATCAACTCCTGCGCATACACGAGGATCGCCGAGAACGCCGAGGCCAGCACCACGCCGATCACCACCGTCAGCACGCCGGTCCAGAACAGATTGGCATACGGCAGCAGCAGCGTGAACGGCGCCACGCCGAGGATCGACACCCAGATCACATACTTGCGGCCGATCCTGTCGCCGATCGGACCGCCGATCACCGTGCCCGCCGCGACGGCCGCGAGGAACACGAACAGATGGACCTGCGCGGCCTGCACCGGCAGATGGAACTTGTCGATCAGATAGAACGTGAAGTAGCTGTTGATGCTGGCGAGATAAAAGTACTTCGAGAACACCAGCAGGATCAGCACGCTCATCGCGAACATGACCTTGTTGCGCGAAAGCGTGGCGTGACCGGCGACGCCGCGCGCCTTCTTCACCGAAGGATGCTGCTTGTACCAGCGGCCGATCTGCGTCAGCACGACCATCGCGACAAGCGCGGCTACCGAGAACCACGCGATGCTGCGCTGGCCGTGCGGAATCACGATCAATGCTGCGAGCAGCGGCCCGAGCGACGAACCCGCATTGCCGCCCACCTGGAACAGCGACTGCGCCAACCCGTGACGACCGCCCGACGCCATGCGCGCGACCCGCGACGATTCCGGGTGGAACACCGACGAACCGCAGCCGACCAGCGCCGCCGCCACGAGCAGCACGCTGAAGTTGGGCGCGACCGACATCAGCAGCAGACCCGCGAGCGTGAAGCCCATGCCGACGGGCAGCGAATACGGCTTCGGATGCTTGTCCGTATAAATGCCGACGAGCGGCTGCAGCAGCGACGCGGTGATCTGGTAGGTCAGCGTGATCAGGCCGATCTGGCCGAACGACAACGAGAAGTTGTCCTTCAGCATCGGGTAGATCGCGAGAATCAACGACTGGATCATGTCGTTGAGCAGGTGCGAAAAGCTGATCGCGCCGAGCACGGAATAGACGGTGCGCTGCACCTTGGCGGCCGGTTGCGCGGCGGCGGTTCCTGTTCCGGCTGGCGCGCCGGTGAGGGCGCTTTTATCGAGGCTCGTTTCCATACGCTAGATGAGAGAGAAG
Organism: Paraburkholderia sp. FT54; assembly: GCF_031585635.1. Classification (NCBI taxonomy): domain Bacteria; kingdom Pseudomonadati; phylum Pseudomonadota; class Betaproteobacteria; order Burkholderiales; family Burkholderiaceae; genus Paraburkholderia; species Paraburkholderia sp. FT54. Next base: position 1,250,093 of record NZ_CP134195.1, read on the forward strand.
AAAGAGTGATCTGGAGCCGTCGGACGCTGTTTCGGGCACGTTTTCATTGCTGCGGCATCTCGACGCGACGTTTTGCTCCTTCAACTGTGTGTCGAAGTTTAATGTGGCCTGACCGAATTGTAAGGACAAGTTTTGTCGCGAATCGGACACACGGTGGTGATTAGGGGCAGAGGCTGTGCTCCGAAGCCGGGAGTCGCACGCACCTCGGCGGTGCGGGGGACGTCTGTCCTGCCACGGCCACGCGCGGATGGCCAGTCGTTCCGATATATGCCGACCGGCGATTTTTGGCCGTGTATAAACGGTCGCGGGCGCGAAGCTTACAAAGCGGCGCGCCGAGGACCGGGCGACTCACGTGGCAACACGCGTGGCGAAAGCGGCCGGCATTTTGCGAGCGACGTTAAAGATCGCGGACGTTCTTGCCGTAGACCCGGAGAGATAAGCGGCAATGCCGGAACCAACCTTTCCGGCAGTTCTAAACGTGGGGACGGGGAATATGAAAGCAGTTTCGCTGGGTAGCCAGACGGGCGCGGGATTCGTACCGGAGGGGGCATCGGCTGGCAAGCCGCCGCGTGGCCAGGGTAGCCGCTCGCGAGCGGTGAGGCTCAAGGGTTTGTCGGTGAAGGCGATGTTGCGCCTCGCGTTTGCCGTGCTGCTGATCGGCACGCTGCTGATCGGCATGTTTTCGCTGACCCAGATCAGCCGCCTGAATGCGTCCGCGCAATCCATCTACGATCAGGGGCACGTCGCCAGCCGCGCGGCCGAAGAAGCGCGCGGCCACATGTTGCGCGCGAGCCGCGCGCAAAAAATGCTGCTCACCGCGACCACCGCGAAAGAGCGCGATGAACTCGGCACCGACATCGAGGCGGGGCTGAGCGGTCTTGCCACGCAACTCGGCACGCTGCAACAGTACGTCGAGACGTTCGACGCCAAGGCCGTCGACCAGCAGAAGAAATTCGCCGCCGCCGTGACGGTATGGAGCGGCCATCTGCGCGACTTCGTGACGCTCGTGAAAGCGCAGCCGCTCGATCTGTCGCAGATGAACTGGCAGGTCGGCACGCAGGACGTGTCGCTGCTGGTCGAAACCGGCAAGCTGGAAAAAATGGTCGACGAACTCGTCGCGCAGCGCGGCACGGCAGCGAAGGCGACCATCGAGGCGTCGGGCTTTATTTACCACTCGTCGTTCGTGATGATCGCGGTGGCGACGCTTGGGCTGATCGTCCTCGCGTTCGGCATCAGCGAGTGGGTGGTGCGGCGCCTCGCCGGCCAGCTCGGCGGCGAGCCGGCGTATGCGAAGGAAATTGCCAGCCGGATCGCGGCGGGCGATCTGTCGGTCGAGATCGCGTTGGGTCGCAAGGACAGGTCGAGCATGCTGTTCGCGCTGCACGACATGCAGAGCGGGCTCGCGACGACGGTCGCCGATATTGCGTCGAGCGCGGACGCGATTGCGACGGCCTCGGGCGAGATTTCGATGGGTAACCTGGACCTCTCGCAGCGCACCGAACAGCAGGCGATGGCGCTCGAGCGCACCGCGAGCAGCATGGAGCAGCTGACCTCGACGGTTCGCCAGAACGCCGACAACGCGAAGCAGGCGAGCACGTTGGCCAATAACGCGTCGGAGATCGCGGAGAAGGGTGGCGAGGTGGTGAGCCGCGTGGTCGCGACGATGAACGATATCAACGATAGCGCGCGCAGTATCGGCGACATCATTGGCGTGATCGAAGGGATTGCGTTTCAGACCAACATTCTTGCGTTGAATGCGGCGGTTGAGGCTGCGCGGGCTGGGGAGGAAGGGCGGGGATTTTCGGTTGTGGCTGCCGAGGTGCGGAATCTGGCTCAGCGCAGTGCTGCGGCCGCCAAGGAGATCAAAGGCTTGATCAGTACTTCGGTCGAGCGGGTGAGCAATGGGTCGGCTTTGGCTCAGGATGCCGGGCAGACTATGGATGAGGTCGTCAAGGCTGTGAAGCGGGTGACCGATATCATGGGGGAGATTTCGGCGGCGTCTTCCGAGCAGAGTGCCGGGATCGAGGAGATCAATCTCGCGGTGACGCAGATGGATTCCGGGACGCAGCAGAATGCGGCACTGGTGGAGGAGGCAACCGCTGCTGCCAGATCGTTGGATGATCAGGCGCGGGGGTTGAAGGTTATGGTGGGGAAGTTCAGGTTGTGAGGTTTGGGGTTTTTTGCCTGTGCGGCGGTTTGGGTGGGGTTTTTTTGGGGTGTTGGCCTCTTCTTGAATTGTTTGTGGTCTATTGGCGTTGCCCCTGTGCGGGGCGGCACCTACTTTCTTTGCCGCCGCAAAGAAAGTAGGCAAAGAAAGCGGCTTCAAACCGCCAGCGTATAAGCGGGTCCCCCGCGCAGTTACGGTAGTGGCGCATCTGGAATCTGTGTTGTCGCGCATTCCGCATTCGTGACAAGGCAGTCATTCTTCCGGCGGCGCTGCGCGCGCCGTCGTGGTCGTTTTGCGAAGCGTCGGTGGTTTCGATGCCCGATGGTCTTTTTTTCGTCGAGGCGTCTGTGATTTTCGCGCCGGAAGGCATCTTCGGTAGCGCGAGTCCCGCCTTACTCCCTTGGCGCTTCTGAAACCGCGCGCCATTTCGCGGCATCGCCGAGGCGAAGGCGATGGCTCCGGCCACGCGGGCCCCCACTGGTTCTTGCACCGACCGTTCCGGCGAGCGCGAAGCGCGAGGCGCGACGTATGACGGCTGTGTCACTGAGGCTGATTGTAAGTGACGAGTTCGCCCGATGCTTTCGTCTAGAACTGCGCAGTCATCTGAAGCCCGAACGTCACCCGCGCGGTAGGGAACAGGCAAGAAAAAAAGCCCGCACGTGGCGGGCTTAAAAGTTATCAATTCAGGTGCGCAAAGCGACCGGCAACCCATAACGCCACGCTATGCTTCCCGGTCGCCTGGGGCCGGGGCGGTCTATCTAACGTGCTACGTCCCCGGCCAACACTCTAAGGATCACAAACAAAAACCACCGCAAGGGCAAAAAAAATCAACCAGCCTTACCCACCCCAGGCGTGACAACAACAGTACAAGTAATTCCTGCCGCCAACACCACGTCATCCGGCACAGAATCGATCTTCACCCGCACCGGTACGCGCTGCGCCAACCGCACCCAATTGAAAGTGGGATTCACGTCAGCCAGCAATTCCCGGCTTTCGGGATTATCCCGATCGTAGATCCCACGAGAAATACTCTCGACGTGTCCTTGCAACGTGCCGCCGCTCATCAGCCGAACCTCGGCCTTGTCGCCGACGCTCACGTGAGGAAGCTTGGTCTCCTCAAAATACCCATAGACCCAGAACGAATGACTATCGACAATCGCCAGTTTGGCCGCGCCCGCAGTCGCATAGTCGCCGCGGAACACACTGAGGTTAGTCACATACCCATCAACGGGCGACACAACCCGCGTCCGCGAAAGATTCAACCTGGCCGCATCGAGCGCAGCCAAAGCCTGCTGATAAGAAGCCTCCGCAGCCGAAGCCGTATGAGTCGCATTCTCACGGCTCTCTTTGGACACGACCAAGGCATCCATATCCGCACGCCGTTGCGCATCATCGCGCCTCATCTGCAACTCGGCCTTTCGCGCGGCAACCGCGGCCTGCGCCTGTTCAACCGCAATCTCATAGTGCGACGGATCGATCTGCATCAGCAGATCGCCTTTCTTCACCAGTTGATTGTCTTTCACAGGCAGATCGACAACCGCGCCCGACACATCCGGCGCGACATTCACGATCTCGGCGCGCACGCGCCCATCGCGCGTCCACGGTTCGTCCATGTAATGAACCCACAGCACGCGTCCAATCAAAATCGCGACGATAAAAATAACAGTCGTCGCGACGAAGCCCACAACATTTCGGATGGTCATGTTTCGACTCTGATCAACGATAAACGGCGAGACCCAGCACGCCGCACACACACACGAGCAAGCTGGCCCGGAACAAGGACGGATGCCACACCACGCGATACAGGCCCGTATAGGCAATCACGCGGTCCAACACCCAGGTCAGCCCCGCGCCCGCGATGAACAGCAGCACGATGGCCGGCACGTAGGCGTCGAAAACGGCGATATCACGTGGCATGACGAACTCCTTCTGACGCGTCGGCACGTCCGCTCATCAGCGGTTCAAGCGGCGATTGCGGATCGAGCAGCGCGGTACGAATGAAATGCAGTTGACTCAAAATGCGTTGCAGCCGATGCCGCTCGTCACGCGGCGGCGTGAAGGTGGCCAGCATCTGCTGAACGGCGGCGATGGCGTCCGTGGTCGCGGCAAGCGCGCGGTCGAAGCGGTCTTCACGCGGCCGCTCGAATAGCGCGGCCAGCGTATCGCGCATCGAACGCAACGCGACGCGCCACGGCATCGACTTCGCATAGCGCGCGTCGGCGGGCAGCGCCGCCACTTCGTGGCGCAAGTCGATCATCGCGTTGCCGACTTCGAGCACCGAGAAGAGCCAGCGCAAGGTGTCGCGTTTGAGTTCGGGCTCGTTTTGCGCGAGCGCGTTGATCTGGAACATCAGATCACGCGCGCCGCTCTCGAAGCGCGAACGCACCCGCCGCATGCCCGCGCGGCTCGCCAGCCCGACCTGGCGGCGCAGATCGACCAGCAGGCGGCTGCGCAACCACGGTGTCGAAGGCGGCAGCAGCACGGCGAACGCGATCGACGACGCCAGGATCGACAGCACGAGTGCCATCGCATCGTTCATGAACGCGCTCGGGTCGTAGTGAATCACGTTGTCCGGGCCGGCCAGGAAACAGAAGAAGATGCAATAGCCGACGCCATACCCGGCCAACGCGGGCCGCGTCGTCATGAACACGCCGAGCAGCAGGAACGGTGCGAGCGCGGCGCACAACAGCGGGAAACCGTCGATGTGCGGAAACACGCCGTACACCGCGATCATGCCCATCACCGTGGCGACCAGCGTGCCGCCGGCCATCTGGAACGCGGTGCGCTTCGGATTCGGCGACGACGACGCCAGCGCGCAAATCGCCGCGGCATTCAGCGTCAGGGTCGAACCGCTCGGCCATGCGGTCGCGATCCAGAACGCGCCGAGCACCATCATCACGATGGCGGCGCGCACGCCCGCGACGCCGGCCGCGATCGCGTTCGTCTTCGGTTCGTAACGCTCGATCCAGCGCTCGCGCTCATGCGTATCGACGGCGAGCGAGGCGTACGTGGCCGCATACGCATGCAGATCATCGATGAAGCGGTACAGCAGCTCGGCACCGGTGTCGAAGTCGAGCAGCGGTGCTTCGGGACGCGTCTCCAGTTCCGACCGTGTCGCGCGCACGCGTCTGGGCAACTCGCCTTTGTAGGCCTCGAGTTGCTCGGCGACGCGGGCGGCGTCGGCGGCGCTCAGCACGGGCTCGCCGGATTTCGCGAGCAGCGGGGCGATCTCCTTGAAGTACGGCTCAAGCGCATCGATCGCGGTGGCCGCGCCGCTCGTTTGCGTGCTTCGCAAGCGGTTCATCAACTGATGCAGCGCGTGAAAGCGCGTCGACGCCGTCATGAACTCGCTGTTCAGACGCGCCAGACGGCCGCCGCGCATGCGCGAATCGGGGCCTTCGAACACGGCCACGCTGCGGGCGGCTTCGAATCCGACGATGTCGGCGACAAAACGGGCGTTGGTCGCTTCGATCTGCGCGCGGTCGTTGCGGCCGGCGAGCGAGGCCGACACATACTCGACGAACGCCGAGAAACGCGCGCGCACCGTGCCGCGCATCTGCAAGCCGGCGAATTGCGGAAACACGAGGCCGCTCACGGCGCCCGCGCAGACGATGCCGACCACCACTTCGGCAACCCGCGTGAGCGCGCTCAGAAACGCGCCGTCCGGATGCTGCGAAGCGGGGATGCCGATCAGCGCGGCGGTATAGCCGGCCAGCACGAAACCGTACGACCGGAAGTTGCGGTTGCGCGCGGCGCCGGCGGTGCAGATGCCCACCCAGATGGCCGTCGTGACGATGAACAGTTCCGGCTGCTGCGCGAACAGCCCGATCAGCGCGAGCATCACGACGAGACCGACGAGCGTGCCGCAGATCCGGTAAAAGCTCTTGGCGAACACCATGCCGCTTTGTGGCTGCATCACGATGAACACAGTGGTCATCGCGGTGCGCGGCTGCGGCAGGTCGAGCTTCATCGCGACGCCGAGCGCGAGGAAGCAGGCGGCGAGCGCTTTGAAGAGATAGATCCACGTGAGGCCGTCGTTGCGCGCCCAGTCGGCGGCGGCCGCGTATAACGCGGCGAACTTCGCCGGGCGCGAGGCGGAAGAAGAGATGGACATGGTCAGCTTCCTGACTTGGCGGGCAGGGCAGCGGCGGCCGGGACCGAAGTGGCCGTTACTGCGCTCATTGCGCTAGCGTTCGCACCGCTGGCAGCAGCGGGCGACGGTTTCATGGCGCTCGGCCTGGCGTTCCGCGCGCGGTCTGTGTAAGCGGTGGCCGGTGCGGCTTTATCCGGGCGGCCAGCCGACTCGACTTTTGCCGTCGCGTTCGCGGGCACGGCTCCAGTGTTCGAGCCCGCCGTTGCCGCTTTGCCTTTGCCATGCGCCGGCAGTGTCTCATTCGCCTGCGGACCATTAGCCGGGTCGTCGAGACCGCCGCCCAACGCGGTGACCAGCGACGCATGCGCGCCCAGCCGTTCGGCCTGAATCTTCGCGACGCCTTCCTGCGCGTGCAGCAACTGGTTTTGCGCGATCAGCACGTTCAGGTAATCGGTCAGCCCGCGCCGATAACCTTCGCGCGCCAGGTCGTAGTTCTTGCGAGCGGCCGCGACCGAACGGTCGGCGTCGTCGGCCTGCGTGGCAAGCGAGCGGATCCGGATCACCTGATCGGAGATGTCCTTGAGCGCGCCGACAATCGACTGGTTATAGCCCTCGACGGCTTCGTCATAGCCCGCCGACGCCGCGCCGAGTTGCGAACGCAACCGTCCGCCGTCGAGAATCGGCAGCGACAGCGCCGGCCCCGCGCTCCAGCTATGCGACGGGTTCTTCAGAAACTGGAACAGCGGCCCCATCGCCGCATAGCCGCCGATCGACGCCAGCAGGTTGATGTCAGGGTAGAAGTCGGCCTTGGCGACATCGATGCCGCGCGCTTGCGCCGCGACCGTCCAGCGCGCCGCGACCACGTCCGGGCGATGGCCGATCAGGTCCGCGGGCAACGCGCTCGGCAGTCCGGCCGGCGTGTTCAGCGATAGCGTCGGGCGCTGGATCGAATCGCCCGCGCCCGGACCTTTGCCGGCCAGCGCGGCCAGCTGATTGCGACCGAGCGCGATCTTCTCTTCGATTTCGTCGATCTGGCGCTCGTATTCCGGCAGCGGCGTTTCGGCCTGGCTCACTTCGAGTTGTGTGCCGATGCCGCCTTTCAGACGGCGGTTGGCCAGATCCACGATCTGCTGCTGTTGCTGCAAGGTGGCCTTGGCGATGTCGAGCAGCGCGTAGTTCAGCGACATCTCGATGTACGTGCGCACCACGTTGCCTTCCAGTTCGAGCTGGGCGGCGCGCGCGTCGGCAGCGCTCGCGTGGGCGGCGTCGAGCGCGCGCTCGGCGGCGTTCCTGTCCTTGCCCCAGATGTCGAGGTGATACGACAGGCCGAGCGTGGCGGTGTTGTTCCACGATTGCTCGCCCGCGAGCGGGCCCGGGCCGTAGTAGACGTTGTCGGCCCACTTCTGGCGCTGGATCGACAGGCTGCCGTTGACTTGCGGCGACAACGCCGAACGGGCGACGCCCGCCATCGACAACGCTTCGCGCACGCGCGCCTGGGCGGCCGCGAGGTTCGGGTTGCCGGCCTGCGCATCTTCGATCCACTGGTTCAGTTGCGGATCGCCATAGGCGCGCCACCAGTCGACGGCGGGCCATTGAGCGTCCGCGTTGGCGGCGCGGATCGCGTTGCCGGCGTCGAGCGAAGCAGGTTCGATTCCGCTCGCTTGCGGCGCGACGCCTCCGGTACTTGCACAGCCGGCGATTGTTAATAGGATCGCAAGAACCGCGGTCGCGGCGATCCCTTTCTGTACCGGAGACTGCACGATTTCCTCCAAGATTGGCTATAGAAGCATGTGCGTCATTATATTTTTTGATTGATTGGGGAATAACCGGTAAAGATGCAAGGCATTTTTACGCGATATGAGACAATCGCCTTTGCGAATCGTGTAACAATCGCTTCCGCTTACAAGGGAAAGTTATGGATACGCTTCAAAACATGCGCGTATTTGTCCGCGTCGTCGAAGCGGGCAGCTTCACGGGCGCCGCGCAGCATTTGAATACGACCACGGCCTATGCGTCGCGCGCGGTCTCCGATCTGGAAGCGCATCTGCGCACGCGCCTCCTGAACCGGACCACGCGCCGCATCGCGCTGACCGAGGCCGGCGAACGCTACCTGCAGCGCTGCGAGCAGATCCTCGCGTACGTGGATCAGGCGGAAGCCGAGGCGAGCGATGCCCACGCCCGTCCGTCCGGCAAACTGAAGGTTCACGCCATGACGAGTTTCGGCCAGCACTACGTGGTGCCGGCCGTCGGCCGCTATCAGGACCGCTATCCGGACGTGCACATCGAACTGACGCTCGCGCAGCGCATGCCCGATCTGCTCGACGAAGGCTTCGACGTGTCGCTCACGCTTGCCACCGGTCTGCCGGATTCGGGCCTGGTGTCGCAGCGGCTCGGCAGCGCGTTCAGCATTGCGTGCGCGTCGCCGGCTTATCTGGAGCGTCACGGCGTGCCGCAAACGCCGGCGGACCTCACGCGCCACGCGTGTCTGCAAATGGTCACACCGGTGTTCCCAACCGACAGATGGACCTTCGACGGCCCGAACGGCGAGGAAACCATTGCTCTCGGCGCGACCACCTTTCAGGTGAACGTGGCCGAAGCCATGGCGGTGGCCGTGTCGAGCGGCATGGGGGTCGGGCTGATTCCGATCTACTCGGCGATCAGCGGTTTGAGAAGTGGCGAGCTGGTGTGGCTGCTGCCGGAATACACGTCGCAGGAAATGAATCTGTACGCGTTGTACCCGTCCCGCCAATATCTGGATGCCAAGATCCGCACGTGGGTTGAGTTTTTGCGCGACGAATTGCCGGCCACGCTCGCCGCGGATCAGGAGGAGTTGCGCGAGTTCGCGCGCACCTGAAGCCGCGCCGCGCGGGCGTTGCGGCGATGGCCGACGGTTTGCGGCAGCACGGCGCGAGCGCCTGTTACATAACTGCGGCGTCGCAACATTTCCTTACTTCTGCCGCGCGGTCGATTTGCTAACGTGTCGTTCATGCGCTGCGGTATTGCACTGGACGCGCCCAGTTCGCCGCCGTTCGGCAGACCGCAACAACAGAAGGACGAGGGATTCATGGATACGCATCTGATGATTGGCGTGGCCGTCATGTTTGGCTTGATCGGGATCGCCGCATCGCGCGATTTGCTCCGCCGTCTGCGCGAACAGCAGCCGCAACTGGTGCCGGTCAAGGTAGAGCGCCCGGATTTGCAGGGGCAGCGGCGCGATCGTTGAGGTTTGGCATGGCGCCACTTTGGCGGGCAGGTTTATTTCTGTCCTGGAGGCGCCGCGGTTGACCGACGTTTCGTGGCTGACGTCCGGCGCTTACAGTCAGTTCAGTGCGGCGCTCGGGCGCTTCCGTCCTGCTGCGTCGCGGTCGGTCCACGTTCCGCGCTCACATCCGGCGTTCAAATTCAGTTCGCCGCCGCGATCAGACCCGGCTCGTCGTTGAGCGTGCGGTCCACCTCGTGGCTCACCCGATGCCAGCGAAAGCGCCCGGCCGCCAAGCCCGCGCTGCGCGTCAACTGCTCGAGTTCGTCGAGCGGCAGCTTCGGGTCAAGCCAGCGCCGCGCCGCATCGGGCGCGAATGCGAGTGGACGGCGGTCGTGCACACCGACGAGGCCCGCGTCCGCGATGGCCGTCACGATCACCATTCCCATGCCTTCCGTTTGCGGTTCAGTGCCGCGCACGCTCGAGAGCGCCGCCAGATACATCGGCGAGTCGCTCTTCAGATGCACGAAGTAGGGCTGGCGGCTCGGCGGCTCGTCTAGTCTGCCTTTGCTGTCCGCGATAGTGGTCACGGGCGCGCTTTCCGTGCGCCACTCGAACCACCCGTCCGCCGGTACCAAAACCCGTCCGGTTTTCCACAGTTCCTTGAAGTAGCGCCCGTTCGGCGCGGCATCCGCGCGCGCATTGATCGTCTGCGGCAGATGCTGTTCGCGTGCCCAGTCCGGGCAATACCCCCAGTGGATCGCGTGTACCGTTTGATCCGGATAGATGGCGAGCGGGTGGGTGCCGGGCGCGAGGTTGTAGCCGGGACGGCGGTCGGCGGCATCGAAGAGCATGAGCGGATCGGCGAGACCGAGGTGCTCGGCGTAGAGATGCGGATCGCGGTACTGGCTGATTCGACCACACATGAGCGACCTCCGGAGACGACCCGCCTGGGTTTTTTGCGACCGCAGTTCGGTAACCGCGATTCGACAACCTCAACAGCGTAGTGCCTGCCGTGCGGGCCCGCTACCCAGATCAGCCCCAACGCGGCCAACCGGGCCGAGCGTCCCGAGCCAACCCAAGCCAACCGACTCAAGCCGAAGCCGACTCAAGCCGACTGACCCGCGCCGAAGCCGACCCAAGCCATCTCAAGTGACCGCTAGATCTCGACGACCTTATCCCATGCAAAAAGCGGATTTTCGAGCAGGCCGGTGCGCCGGTCGAGATAACCGCGCGGGTTGCAGACCACGCGCGTGCCGTTCACGCTGTAGTCGAACGGCGTATGCGTATGCCCATGAATCCACAGCGAGACAGGCGGCCCCACGAGGTCCGGCAAGTGATTGACGAAGCCCGCCGACACGAGGTCTTCCGCATAACGCTCGGCCAGACTCAGCCGATGCGGCGCGTGATGCGTGACGACAATCGTCTTGCCGCCGAACGGTTTGGCGAGTTCGCCTTCGAGCCAGGCGCGCGCTTGCCGATGGAGCGCGAGCGAGTCGTCGGGCGTGAAATCGCGCGTGGCGTCGTGGGTGTCGTGCGGCCAGTTCATCTGGATCAGCCCGCGGAAATCGAGCATGACCCGGCGCGACGCTTCGATCGACTCGGCGAGCGTGTCCGGATCGATTCCGTATAACGCGAAGTCGGTCCACAAGGTCGTGCCGAGCACGCGCCACTGGCCTTGCGGGTCGACCAGCGCGGCGTTGTTCAGCACGTGCACGTTGTCGACCTGCGCGGCCGCGTCGTAGAGCGCGGCGTCGAGCGCGCCGAACTCGCCGTCGTAGTACTCGTGATTGCCGGGCACGTAGACCACCGGGACGGCGCCGTCGAAAGTCTGCGCGGCCCAGCGCGGTCCGGCCGCGTGATTGTGGATGTCGCCGGCCAGCACGATCAGATCCGCCTGCGCATGCGGGATCAGCTCGGGCTCGTCGTTCTCCAGATGCAGATCGGACAGCACTCGAATCTTCACGGCCACGACTCCTGCAAGGGGCTCCGCAGGGGAGCGCGGAGCATCAGACGCTAGCGTAGCACCTTGCCCGGATTCATCAGATTCAGCGGATCGAGCGCACGTTTGACGGCGCGCATCAACTGCACCTCGACCTCCTGCTTGTAGTGCATCGCCTCGTCGATCTTCAACTGGCCGAGCCCGTGTTCCGCGCTAATGCTGCCGCGATGCCGGTGCACGCTGTCGTAGACGATCTGGTTGATCGGGCTCTGGTATTGCGCGAGGAACGCTTTCGCGTCGCCGCCCTCGGGCGCCTGCACGTTGTAGTGCAGGTTGCCGTCGCCGAGATGACCGAACGTCACCATGCGCGCGCCGGGCACGGCCTGCGCGATGGCCGCGTCGGTTTCCTCGATGAAGTGGCCGATGCGCGAAATCGGCACCGCGATATCGTGCTTGATGTTCAGGCCTTCCTCGGCCTGAGCGAGCGGAATGTGTTCGCGCAGATTCCAGAACGCGCGCGACTGGCCGAGATTTTCCGCGACCACCGCGTCTTGCACGAGACCCGCTTCGAGCGCCGTTTCCATCAGACGCTCGAACAGCCCGCGCGCGTGCTGCTCGCTTTCGCTGTCCGACAGTTCGAGCAGCACGACTTGCGCGTGCGGCTCCGCGAACGGATAGCGCATCTGCTCGAAATGCCGGCCGACGAGGCGCAGGCAGAAATCCGACATCAATTCGAAACCGGTCAGAAGCGGCCCGGCGATGCGCTGCGTGAGCGACAGAAAATCGAGCGCGGCGTGCGGCGACGCGAGTGCTGCGAGCGCCGTGACGCGCGCAGCCGGTTGCGGATGCAACTTGAGCACGGCGGCGGTGATGATGCCGAGCGTGCCTTCCGCGCCGATGAACAGGTCGCGCAGATCGTAGCCGGTGTTGTCCTTGCGCAGTCCGCGCAGGCCGTCCCACAGTTCGCCTTGCGGCGTGACGACTTCGAGGCCGAGGCACAACTCGCGCGTGTTGCCGTAGCGGAGCACGCCGGTGCCGCCGGCATTGGTGGCGAGATTGCCGCCGATCGTGCAACTGCCTTCGGCGGCAAGGCTCAAGGGGAACAGACGGCCGGCTTCCGCGGCATGCTTTTGCACTTCGGCGAGAATCACGCCGGCTTCGACTGTGATCGTATTGTTGTGCGGATCGATGTCGCGCACCCGATTCAGACGCCGCAAGCTGATGACCGCCTGCGCGCCGCTTGCGTCCGGCGTGGCGCCGCCGGCGAGACCCGTGTTGCCGCCTTGCGGGACCAGCGCGATGCGATGTTCGACGGCGAGCTTCACGAGCGCCGCGACCTGATCAGGCGTGGCCGGGCAGAGCACCGCACATGCCGCGCCGGTGTAGCGCCGGCGCCAGTCGGTCAGGTACGGGGCAATGTCGTGCGGATCGGTCAGCACCTGCGCGGCGCCGATGGCGTCGCGGCAGGCGGCGAGAAAAGCGGTTTGGGTCATGTCGGTCGGTCAGCGTGTTCGGGCGGAAATTCGGGTGAGGCAGAGTTTTTGTGTCAGCCGGACGTGTTGGCTTGGGTTGCGGCCTGGTTTGCCGTTGCGGTTGCGGCCTGCTTTGCAGCCCGCTTCGCCGCGCGTTTGAAGGGCGCGACATACGCCAGCGCGCAGATGAAAAAGACCACGGAGAGCGCGGCTTCCAGCCAGCCAAGACCGGCGCTCAGCGCGCGCTCGCTCCAGCCGCGCACAATGCCTTCGGCAAAATACAGCAGGATCAGCATCGACGCCCATTGCAGCGTATAAAGCCGGCGCCGCCAGACGCCCGGCAGCGCGAGCAGCAGCGGTATGGCCTTGAGCACGAGCGCCGAACCGCCGGGACGCAGCGGCGCAAGCCACCATTCCCACGCGACGGACAGGGCGATCAGCGCCACCAGGGCAGTGGTGGCGCCGAGCGCGGCGGCGCGATTTCGTGGCACGAGCATGGCGTGTGCGGTCATGGGTGCGCGCGTTGCGGTGTCGGCGCCCGACGTGGCGTCGGGTTGGGCGTGCGGCTCGTTCACGGCCTTTCACTCATGGATGCCGCTGTGCGCGCGACGCGTGCGCCGAGCGCGATGGCGAGCGTCTTCTCGTCCGCGGAGATGCCGTGTTCGGCGCTGCCCGCGCGCGCGAAATGCGACGCGCCGTAGGGCGTGCCGCCGGTTTGCGTGGTGCTCAGCGCGCTCTCGGTGTACGGAATGCCGACGATCAGCATGCCGTGATGCAGAAGCGGCAGCATCATGGAGAGCAGCGTGGATTCCTGGCCGCCGTGCAAACTGCCGGTGGACGTGAACACGCACGCGGGCTTGCCGGAGAGGGCGCCGGAAAGCCACTGTGGCGTGGTGCCGTCGAGAAAATATTTGAGCGACGCAGCCATGTTGCCGAAGCGCGTAGGCGAACCGAGCGCCAGACCGGCGCATTCTTCGAGGTCGCGCAGTTCGACGTAGGGCGGGCCTTCGGCGGGAATGTCGGGCTGGGTTGCTTCGCAGACGGTGGACACCGCCGGCACGGTGCGCACGCGCGCCTGCATGCCGGGGACGCTGTCGACGCCATGCGCGATCGCCAGCGCGAGCTCGCGCGTGGCGCCGTGACGGCTGTAATAGAGCACGAGAATGTCTTTCATAGGCCTCATCGGTGAACGGGTATTATAGGGGCTGGGTCCGCTCCACAGGCCACCCATAGCCATTCGGCCAGGTCTCGCGCGCGGTCCTGAAACACCGGTACACGAAGCAAGGAGGTGGGGTTTGTTGTCCAGGGTGCGTTTCGATCTCGACACGCTCAAACGGCTCGCGCAATTTGCCGCGCAGCGCAGCAGCGAAGACCGCATTCCGCAGGTGGCCGGTAGCCTCACGTTCACCACCATGCTCTCGCTCGTGCCGCTCGCCACGGTCGCGTTCGCATTGTTCACCGCGTTTCCGATCTTTGCTTCGTTTCAGATGTCGCTGCAGATTTTTCTTGCCGATCATCTGATGCCGGCGCAGCTCAACAGTCAGATTTTCAATTATCTGAACCAGTTCGCTTCGAAGGCGAAGGGGCTGACGACCATCGGCATGATTTTTCTGTTCGTCACCGCCGTGATGACAATGATGACGGTCGAGTCCGCCTTCAACGTGATCTGGCGCGTGCGCAAGGCGCGGCCGATCGCGCAGCGCATTCTGGTGTATTGGGCGATCATCACGCTCGGCCCGATCCTGATCGGCGTGAGCCTGTCGATTTCATCGTACCTGTTCACGCAGTCCATGACCTTCACGGCGGCGCAACGCATGACGCCGGTCATCGAGTGGGCGCTCGCCGGCGCCGCGTTGCCGCTCACCGCGCTCGCCTTCACGATTCTCTACGTCTACTTGCCGAATTGCCGCGTGGAGTGGCGCGACGCGGTGATCGGCGGCGTGACCGCGGCGATCGCCTTCGAGCTCGCGAAGCGCGGTTTCGGCTATTACGTGCGGCGGATTCCGACCTACACCGCGGTGTACGGCGCGTTCGCGGCCGTGCCGCTGTTCCTGGTGTGGATGTACCTGTGCTGGTTCATCACGCTTGCGGGCGCGATGATCGCGTCCGCGTTGCCGGCCATTCGCATCGGCCAGTTTCACCGGCCCACCTTCGAGGGCAGCAATCTGTTCGACTCGCTCGAACTGCTCGCGCGGCTCTCGGAAGCACGCGAAGCGGGCAAGCGCGGCTATACCGTACCCGAACTTTCGCGGATGCTTCGTCGCGATATGGACACCACGATCAACCTGCTGCAGAAGCTCGAGGAGATCGAGTGGATCGCGCGCTTGCAGGAGGACGGCATGCGTCCGCATTTCCTTCTGCTGGCGAACCCCGCGCAGATCACGGTCGAGCGCATGTTCGAACTGTTCGTGATCGACCGCGCGGAGCTCGAGTATCAGCTCCAGCTGGCGTCAACCCGCGTGGATGGCCAGATGCTGCTGGCGGCATTGGAAAACGACAAGCTGAAAGTCACGCTCGCTACGTTGCTGGCGGCGCGAGCCGCTCGCGCGTCGCGTGCCGCCAGCAGCGAAACCGGTACGCCTTCCATGCCGCATCAGGCGGCTTGACGCGGGTAGATGTGGCTCGATGCGGGCAGAGACGCAGAGCCCGGTCGGCGGCGAAACTACCGCCTTGCTACAACGAAATCTTCCCGACACAGATGTCCTTGAACATCACCCAGTCGCCCATCAGGCTGTAAAGCGGATGGCGGAAGGTAGCCGGCCGGTTCTTCTCGAAGAAGAAATGTCCGACCCAGGCAAAGCCGTATCCGCAGATCACGGCAGCGGGCAGCCATAGCCAGTCGCCGGTGGCGAGCGCCATGGCGAGACAGCCGATGACGCCGAGCGATCCCACGAAATGCAGCCGCCGCGAGACTGTGTTGCGATGCTCGCTCAGGTAGTACGGATAGAACTCCGCAAAACTCGCGAAGTGATCGGTGTGCGCGGTGTGAGCCATCACGGCCTCCGGATTGCGACGCTTCTCGATGCTTCGGTGCGCGCCGGCATGCTGGACGCACGCGCTCGAAACAGGACAGGCTTGATCCATTGTGCGGCTATCGGGCAGCGCGCGCAACCTGGCCATTCGGCCGATGGCGCGCCGCTCCTCACGCGGTTATCGTGATGGCTCGCAACGTTTATCAGACCTCGCGGGGCGCTTTGGAAGCGAAGCTGAAGAGGGCGTCGAGCGTGGCGTCCGGTTGCTCGGTCATGAGCGCGTGGCCGGCTTCGAGCGTGATCGTGTCGACCGGTACGCCGGCTTGCGCCAGGGCGCCCGCGAGCGCTTTGGCCGCGCGCGGCGGCGTCATTGCGTCGCGCCGGCCCACAATCAGCCGTGTGGCACAGCGCACCTGCCCGGCGCGGGTGAGGCCGTCCGCGTAGGCGTTGCAGGCGGTGAAGTCGGTGTGGAACAGGTTCGGCTCGCCGCGTGCCGAGACACGCTCCATCAACCGCTGGTTCATGCCGTGCAGCCAGAAGCCGGGACCGGGGCAGGACGGTTTGGCCGCGAAGGTCGAATGCGACCATTGATTGACCATGCCGATCGCATCGGGCTCGCGGTGCAAGGCGGCCTCGAGCAATGCGTCGGAGACGGCCATCGGCATCGCCGTGGCGAGCAGGGCGAGGTGTGTCGTCCGCTCCGGATAGCGGCCGGCGAAGTCGAGCGCGATCAGCGAGCCCATGCTATGGCCGGCCACGAACGCGCGTTGCACGCCGGCGGCATCGAGCAGCGCGGCCAGCCAGTCGGCCATGGCCGGCACCGCGCTCAGCGCCGGGCCGCCACTGCGGCAATGGCCGGGCAGATCCACGGCCAGCACGCCAAAACCGTGATGCGCGAAGTAGCGGGTTTGCAGCGCCCACACGCTGTGATCGTGCTCGGCGCCGTGGATGAACATGGCGGTCGGCAGGCTCGCGTCGAACGCTTTGCCGCCGGTGTAGGCGTAGGTGGGTTTGCCTTGAACAGTGAGGATCATGCGGACTCCGGGCGAGCTTGAGCGACCGCGCCGGGTGCGCCACTTTGCGGCGCGCTTGAACCGCTCGCTTTCTGTGCGGCCTTCAGCGCGCGCTTGAGGTCGTCGATCAAATCGTCGGGATCTTCGAGGCCGATCGAGAGACGGATCGTGCCTTCGGCGATGCCGGCCGCGGCGAGCGCGGCGGCGTCCATGCGAAAGTGCGTGGTCGACGCGGGATGAATCACCAGCGAGCGCGCGTCGCCCACGTTCGCGAGATGCGAGAACAGCGAGAGCGCTTCGATGAAACTGCGTCCGGCGGCGCGGTCGCCGCGCAGATTGAAGCTGAACACCGCGCCTGCGCCGCGCGGCAGCAGGCGTTTCGCGAGCGCGTGATCCGGGTGCGTCGGCAATTCCGGATACGCAACGGCTTCGACCGCGGCGTGACCGGCGAGGAATTCCACCACGCGGCGCGTATTGGCAACGTGCCGTTCCATCCGCAAAGGCAGCGTTTCGATGCCTTGCAGCAGTTGCCACGCGGCCTGCGGATGCAGGCAGGCGCCGAAGTCGCGCAGGCCTTCGCGGCGCGCTCGCAGGAGGAACGGCGCGACGGTGCTTTCCTCGCTGAACACCATGCCGTGAAAGCCGTCGTAAGGCTCGGTGAATTCGGGGAAACGCCCGGAGGCCTCGAAATCGAACGTGCCGCCGTCCACCAGCACGCCGCCGATCGTCGTGCCGTGCCCGCCAAGAAATTTGGTCGCCGAGTGATAGACGAAGTCCGCGCCGTGTTCGAACGGTTTGAGCAGGTAAGGCGTGGTGAAGGTCGAGTCGACCAGCAGCGGCACGCGGTGCTCATGCGCGATCTGCGCCACGGCGGCGATGTCGAGCACGTCGAGGCCCGGATTGCCGAGCGTCTCGCCGAACAGCAGCCGCGTGTTCGGGCGCAGCGCGGCGCGCCAAGCGTCGAGATCGCCGGGCTTGACGAAGGTCGTCTCGATGCCGAAACGCCGCAACGTGTAGTGCAGCAGATTGTGCGAGCCGCCGTACAGCGCGCTGGAGGCGACGATATGCGAGCCCGCGCCCATGAGCGTGGCGATGGCCAGATGCAAGGCCGCCTGGCCGCTCGCCGTGCCGATCGCGCCCGCGCCGTTTTCCAGCGCGGCGACGCGTTCTTCGAACACGGCCACGGTCGGGTTCGAGATGCGCGAATAGACGTGGCCGGCGCGCTCCATATTGAAGAGCGCCGCGGCGTGGTCCGAGTCGCGGAACGAAAACGAGGTAGTCTGGTAAATCGGCGTGGCACGCGCGCCGGTTGTCGGGTCGGGAGCAGCGCCGGCGTGCAGCGCAAGCGTGTCGAAACGGTTGGCGGACATCGTGGGCGGCGAGGCCACGGACGGCCTCGCGAATGGTGAAAGTGGCGGCCATCCTATCACCGGCATGCGGCGCATCAAGCGCGGTTTTCCCGATGCGCGTACGCTCAGAATCACGGCTTCAAACCTGCGAACGCCCGCTGTGCCTTGGTGGGCGGGCTGCTTTTCTTTTATGGGTCTTTCCGCTAGGATCGAAAAACATCGATGCATTACCAGCTTGGCGGGCACTACGGGAGACATATCATGCGAGTCAGCGACATCCTCAAAGTCAAAGGGAATACCCTTTTCACGGTCACGCCGGATACCACGCTGCACGACGCAGTCAATGCCATGGCCGAGCACGACATCGGCTCGCTGGTGGTGATGGAGTACGGCGACCTCGTCGGCATGCTGACGTTCCGCGAAATCATTCTGACGCTGAGCGAGAACGGCGGCAGCGTCGGCACCTCCACGATCCGCAAGGTCATGGACGACCATCCGCTCACCTGCACGCCTGAAACGGACGTCAACGAAGTGCGTCGCATGATGCTCGAGCATCACGTGCGTTATCTGCCGGTGATGGAAAGCCGCACGCTGATGGGCGTGATCTCGTTCTACGACGTCGCCAAGGCGGTGGTCGAAGAGCAGGGCTTCGAAAACCGCATGCTCAAGGCCTATATCCGCGACTGGCCGGAAGAACAGCAGGACCAGCAGCCGGCGCGCTAATGCGCGGCGATTCGCCGCAACGCGTTAGCCGTTGCCGTGAGCGCGAAGAGACAGTCAAGGCGCGCGCGAAAGCGTGCGCTTTTTTTGTGTCCCGCGCTGGGTCCGGCTTCATGTGCTGCCATGTATCTGGTTGCGAGGCCGGCTCGATGCCGAGGCCGGTGCGAGCGCGGGTAATCGGCGTGCAGTCCCGCGCCGCGCGTCGTTCCGTGAACCGCCCGCGTGCGGCGCCTTCTCCTTTATTGCTCTTTTCGCCTGTTTCCGGAACTTCATGAGCGATCGTCCGTTACCTGCCGCCCGCCGCCCCGCCCGTCAACACGAGGCGCACGAATCCCAGTTCCGGCTGCTCGGGCAGCGCCGTTTCGCGCCGTTTTTCTGGACCCAGTTCCTCGGCGCGATGAACGACAACGTGTTCAAGATCGGCTTCACGTCGCTCGTCACGTATCAGGCGGCGCGCTTTTCAGGCGTCGATCCGAAAACGGCCGCGTTCCTGATCTCGGCCATCTTCATTCTGCCGTTCGTGCTGCTGTCCGCCACTTCCGGCCAGATTGCCGACAAGTATGACAAGGCGATGCTCACGCGCTTCGTCAAGAGTTTCGAAATCGTCGTGATGCTGATCGGCGGCGCGGGTTTCTGGCTGCATAGCGCGCCGCTTTTGTACCTGTGCACGTTTCTGATGGGCGTGCACTCAACCGTGTTCGGGCCGGTCAAATATTCGTATCTGCCGCAGCATCTGTCGAAGGCGGAACTGGTGGGCGGCAACGGCATGGTCGAAATGGGCACTTTCGTGGCGATCCTGATCGGCACGATCGTCGGCGGCGCGGGCGCGGGTTTCGTCGAACACGGCGCGGTGGTGCTGGCCTGCGCGTGCGTCGCGATCGCGCTGGTGGGGCGCGTGGTGTCGAGCTTCGTTCCTGCGACGCCGGCGCCGCAGGCCGATCTGCGCATCAACTGGAATCCGGTCAGCGAGACGTGGCGCAACCTGAAGCTGGCGCACGAAAACCGCACCGTGTTTCTGAGTCTGCTCGGCATTTCCTGGTTGTGGTTCGTCGGCGCGATCTTCCTGTCGTCGTTCTTCAGCTTCGCGAAGAATGTCCTGTCCGCCGACCCGGACGTCGTGACCGTCCTGCTCGGCACTTTCTCGATCGGCATCGGCCTCGGCTCGCTGATGTGCGAAAAGCTCTCGAAGCGGCGCATCGAAATCGGCCTCGTGCCGCTCGGCTCGATCGGCATGAGCGTGTTCGCGATCGATCTGTTTTTCGCGAGCCACGCGTTGCCGCCCGCGGGGCATCTACTGAGCGTCGGCGAGTTCATTGTGCGGCCGGCGCACTGGCGCGTGCTGGCCGATCTGTTCCTGCTCGCCATGTTCGGCGGCTTTTACAGCGTGCCGCTCTATGCGCTGATCCAGAGCCGCAGCCAGCCGAGCCACCGTGCGCGCATCATCGCGGCGAACAATATTCTGAATTCGCTATTCATGATCGTCTCGTCGCTGATGGCGGTCGCTCTGACCTCGGCGGGCTTCGGCATTCCGGTGATTTTCCTTGTCACCGCGCTGCTCAACATCGTGGTGGCGGCCTATATCTACTCACTGGTGCCGGAGTTTCTGCTGCGCTTCATCGCCTGGGTGCTCGTGCACACGTTCTACCGGATCCGCCTCGTGCATGCCGAGCGGATTCCGGAGGAGGGCGCGGCCGTGCTGGTGTGCAACCACGTGAGCTTCGTGGACGCGATCGTCATCATGGCCGAAAGCCCGCGGCCGATCCGTTTCGTGATGGACCACCAGATCTTCAGGACGCCGTTCGCCGGCTGGGTGTTCCGTCACGCCAAGGCGATTCCGATCGCACCGGCGCATCAGGACGCGCAGATGCTGACGCGCGCCTATGAGCGCTGTGCGCAGGCGCTTGCGGAGGGCGATCTGGTCTGCATCTTCCCTGAGGGCAAGCTGACCAGAACCGGCGACATGAATCCGTTCCGTCATGGCGTGACCGAGATCATCCGGCGCACGCCGGCGCCGGTCATCCCCATGGCGCTGCGCGGCCTGTGGGGCAGCGTGTTTTCGCGCGCCAATGACGCGCGCTGGCCGCGGCCGATCCAGAAGGGCGTCATGAGCCGTCTCACGCTGGCGGTAGGCGAGCCGATCGAGCCGGCGCTGGCGACGCCGGAGAAGCTGCAGCAAATCGTCACCGAATTGCGCGGGGCGCGAAAGTAGCGCGGCCCGAGCGCTGAAGCCCGGCAGTCGCATCGCGGAAAACGAAACGATGCCCGCGCGACCGGTGAACCGGCGCGTGCGTCCTGACAAGCTGAGTGATCCGTCGGGAAGCGGCCATGCATGCACACCCTGGCCAATCGGCGAGAACACCGGACGACGCGGTCCACGCGCCACGGGGCTGGCATAATAGTGCTTTCCCCGCATTTCTTTGGACGACGCCCATGTCCGGCAATACGCTCGGTACGCTTTTCACTGTCACGACCTTCGGCGAATCGCACGGTCCCGCTATCGGCTGCGTGATCGACGGCTGCCCGCCGGGCATGGCGCTCAACGAAGCCGACATCCAGTTCGAACTCGACCGCCGCAAGCCCGGCACGTCACGCCACGTCACGCAGCGCCAGGAAGAAGACAAGGTCGAGATTCTGTCGGGCGTGTTCGAAGGCCAGACCACCGGCGCGCCGATCGCGCTCATGATCCGCAACACGGACCAGCGCAGCAAGGACTACGGCAACATCGCCGACACGTTCCGCCCGGGCCACGCCGACTACACCTACTGGCAGAAATACGGCATTCGCGACTATCGCGGCGGCGGCCGTTCGTCGGCCCGTCTCACGGCGCCGACGGTGGCCGCGGGCGCGGTCGCCAAGAAGTGGCTGCGCGAGAAGTTCGGCACCGAGATTCGCGGCTACATGGCCGCGCTCGGCGAGATCGACGTGCCGTTCGTCGACTGGGCGCACGTGCGCGAGAACCCGTTTTTCGCACCCAACGCGGAGATCGTTCCGCAACTCGAAGCGTATGTGGACGCGCTGCGCAAGGAAGGCGACTCGATCGGCGCGCGCATCAACGTCGTGGCGTCCGGCGTGCCGGTCGGCTTGGGCGAGCCACTGTTCGACCGCCTCGACGCGGACATTGCGCACGCCATGATGGGCATCAACGCGGTGAAGGGCGTCGAGATCGGCGCGGGCTTCGCCAGCGTCGCGCAACGTGGGTCGGTGCATGGCGACGAATTGACGCCGGAGGGCTTCGTCGGCAATCACGCGGGCGGTGTGCTCGGCGGTATTTCGACCGGACAGGACGTGACGGTGTCGATCGCGATCAAACCGACTTCGAGCATTCGCACGCCGCGCCGCTCGATCGACAAGGCGGGGCAACCGGTCATCGTCGAAACGTTCGGACGGCATGACCCGTGCGTGGGCATTCGCGCCACGCCGATCGCTGAATCCATGCTCGCGCTGGTGCTGATCGACCACGCGCTGCGCCATCGCGCGCAATGCGGCGACGTGGCCGTCAGCACGCCGAAGATCGCAGCGAGCGCGCCTTAATGGGCCTGCATCACGCGCCTCTGTAGCCGTTCTGCGCGGGCAGTGCCACCTCCATGACCGATCTCAATTCCGGGCCGTCAGCGAGCCAACTCGCGGGCCTGCGCATACGTGCTGCTGCGCCTGATGCCAACGCTGGCGATTGCGTCGTGTTCGGCCGGGCGCTGCTGCAACAAGCCGGCCGCGACAAGGCGAGCCAGCGCGAGGCGCTTGCTGCGCTGGTGCGCGGCTACCAACTCGACCCTTCCTGCGAACCCACGCTGCTGCATACGATCGCGCAAATGGCCTTCGTGCTGCGCGATTGGGCGCTGGTCGACTCCGCCACCGGGCTGCTGCTCTCGCGCGATGCCGAAGATGCCAATGCGCTGATCTGGCGGGCGGCGGCCGTGCAGCAGCGCAACGACTTCGCCACGGCCGAGGCGCTGTTGCGCGAAGCCGTGCGCGTCGTGCCCGGCAATCCGGTGGCGCTTCACAAGCTGGCGTTGTGTATCAAGGAGCAGGCGCGGTTCGGCGAGGCCGAGGCGTCGCTGCGGCACGTACTGACGCTCTCGCCGCATAACGCCCATGCGTTGTTCGACCTGTCGGAACTCGAGATTCGCAGCGGACGTTTTGCCGAGGGCTGGGCGCATTACGAGTCGCGCATTGCGTTTGCCGCGGGCGAACTGAATAACGCGCAGCAGGCGCTCGCGTCGATCAGCGCGCATTGGCAGGGCGAATCGCTTGCCGGTAAAACACTGGTGGTCTACGGCGAGCAAGGCAATGGCGACTGCCTCTGGGCGGTGCGCTTTCTGCCGCTGCTGGCCGAGCGGGCGCGACGCGAGGGCGGTCGGGTGATTTTCGGTCACGACGGGCCGTTGCGGCATTTATTCGAACGGATGCTGCCCGTCGATCTGCCGCTCGAAACGAGTCTGGAGACGCAGCCTGATTTTCATTGCGGGCTGATGAGCCTGCCGCTGCGGCTCGGTATTTTCGACGCAACGGGGTGGGGCGCGCCGTACCTGAGCGCCGATCCGGCGCGTGAGCAGATATGGCGTGAGCGAACTGAAGCGCACACGGGCGGCAAGCGAGGCAATCGCAAAGTCGGGTTGGTGTGGAACGGCAATCCTGACCATATTCGCGACATGCGGCGTTCGGTGCCCGTCGAGCAAATCGAACCGATGTTGAATGTACCCGGCGTGAGCTATTTTGCTTTGTCGCCGGGTCGCGGAGAGACGGTCGCTCAGTGGCGCGCCAAGGGTCTCGACGTCGTCGATCTGACGCATCATTTTCAGTCCGGGTTCGACGACGTTGCGGCGTTGCTGGCGAACCTGGATCTGGTGGTCACGATCGACAGCGGACCGGCGCATCTGGCAGGGGCGCTCGGCGTGCCGACCTGCCTGATGATCGATCACGTCTCCGCCTGGTTCTGGGGCGATGGCTCGCCGGTGACGGCCTGGTACGATTCGATCGAGCTGGTTCGACAGCCGGGCGTCGGCGACTGGGCGCCGGTCGTGGCGAAGGTGAGGAAGCGGATCGAAGCGGTAGGACGGAGGTGAATTTCTTGCCTTCACAGCGCAGGCATTCGGAAGCAGGCGCTGTAAAGGCAAGTGAAGCATCGATCACATGTTCGGATAGTTCGGCCCGCCGCCGCCCTCAGGCGTCATCCACACGATGTTCTGCGTCGGGTCCTTGATATCGCAGGTCTTGCAATGCACGCAGTTTTGCGCGTTGATCACGAGACGCTCGCTGCCGTCGTCGTTCTTCACGAACTCATACACCGCCGCCGGGCAGTAACGCGATTCCGGACCCGCATAGGTCTGCCAGTTCACGTTCACCGGCACGGACGGATCTTTCAGCGTCAGGTGGGCCGGCTGGTTTTCCTCGTGATTCGTGTTCGAGATGAACACCGACGACAAGCGGTCGAACGTCAGCTTGCCATCCGGCTTCGGATACGTGATCGGCTTGCACTGTGACGCGGGCTTGAGCATCTCGTGGTCCGAATGCTGATGATGCAGCGTCCACGGCACATTGCCGCCCAGCAGCTTCTGCTCGATGCCGACCATCAGCGTGCCGAGGTACAGGCCTTTGCTCATCCACTGCTTGAAGTTGCGCGCGCGATGCAGTTCGGTGTGCAGCCACGAGGTCTTGAAGCTTTCCGGATAGGCGGTGAGCTCGTCGCTGGTGCGTCCTGCCTGTACGGCTTCAAAAGCGGCTTCGGCCGCCAGCATGCCGGTCTTGATCGCCGCGTGCGAACCCTTGATCCGCGATGCGTTCAGGAAGCCCGCGTCGTCGCCCACCAGCGCGCCGCCCGGAAACACCAGCTTCGGCAGCGACATCAGGCCGCCGGCCGTGATTGCACGCGCGCCATACGACACACGCTTGCCGCCTTCGAGCACCGCGCGGATCGCCGGATGCGTCTTGTAGCGCTGGAATTCCTCGAACGGCGACAGGTACGGGTTGGTATAGCCCAGACCCACCACGAAGCCCACCACCACCTGGTTGTTATCCATGTGATACAGGAACGAGCCGCCGTACGTGTCGTTCTCCAGCGGCCAGCCAGCGGTGTGCATCACCAGACCCGGCTTGTGCTTGCTCGGATCGATTTCCCACAGTTCCTTGATGCCGATCCCGTAGACCTGTGGATCGGCGCCTTCGCGCAACCGGAATTTATCGTTCAGCTGACGGCCGAGATGCCCACGCGCGCCTTCGCAGAACAGCGTGTATTTCGCGTGCAGTTCCATACCGAGCTGGAAGTTCTCGGTCGGCTCACCGTCCTTGCCAATGCCGAGATTGCCGGTGGCGACGCCTTTGACCGAGCCATCGTCGTTGTAGAGGATTTCAGCGGCCGGAAAGCCCGGGAAAATCTCGACACCCAGCGCCTCAGCCTGCTGACCCAGCCAGCGCGTGACGTTCGCGAGGCTGATCACATAGTTACCGTGATTCTTGAAATTGTCCGGTAACGCCCAGGTCGGCACGCTCCTCGAACCGGTTTCCGTGAGGAACAGGAAGCGGTCTTCCGTCACCTCAACGTCCAAAGGCGCGCCCTTTTCCTTCCAGTCGGGAATCAGCTCGTTCAGAGCGCGCGGATCCATCACCGCGCCCGAGAGGATATGAGCCCCGATCTCCGAGCCTTTTTCCAGTACGCACACGCCAAGCTCGACGCCTTTCTTCGCCGCCAGCTGCTTCAGGCGGATCGCCGCGGACAGGCCAGCCGGGCCGCCGCCGACGATCACGACGTCGTATTCCATCGACTCGCGTGGGCCGTACTGCTCAATGAGACTTGCGGGGGTCATTGATGCTCCTCTTACCGTTAGAATGCTTTTTTCGGGTTCGTATTGTGGGCGATGCACACCCGCACTGCAACCAGATGAGCACAGATTAGCACGACCGTTCTATTTTTATGATACGGTATGACCCGTAGTGACGGTCTTACCGCACCCGTCAACCGCATCTGCAACAACAACCGAACAAGGAACGACAATGGGCCGTTCGATCAATCTGGAAGGCAAGGTTGCGCTGATCACCGGCGCCTCGAGCGGGTTGGGAAAGCGCTTTGCTCAAGTGTTGTCGCAGGCGGGCGCCAAGGTCGTGCTGGCGAGCCGGCGGACCGAGCGGCTGAAGGAATTGCGGGCCGAGATCGAGGCGTCGGGCGGCGCGGCGCACGTCGTTTCGCTCGACGTGACCGATTACCAGAGCATCAAGTCCGCTGTCGCCCACGCGGAAACCGAGGCCGGCACGATCGACATCCTCGTGAACAATTCGGGCGTATCGACCACGCAGAAGCTCTCGGAGGTCACGCCCGCCGACTTCGAATACGTGTTCGATACCAACACGCGCGGCGCGTTCTTCGTGGCCCAGGAAGTCGCCAAGCGCATGATCATGCGCGGCAACAACGCGCAGAAACCGTCGTACCGGATCATCAATATCGCGTCGATGGCCGGCTTGCGGGTGCTGCCGCAGATCGGTCTGTATTCGATCAGCAAGGCGGCCGTCGTGCATATGACGAAAGCCATGGCGCTGGAATGGGGCAAGCACGGCATCAACGTGAACGCGATCTGCCCGGGCTATATCGACACAGAGATCAACCACCATCACTGGTCGACGGAGCAAGGGCAGAAGCTCGTGTCGATGCTGCCGCGTCACCGCGTCGGCAAACCGGAGGATCTCGACGGGCTCCTGCTGCTGCTCGCGGCGGACGAATCGCAGTTCATCAACGGCTCGGTAATCGCCGCCGACGACGGATTCGGGCTCTGCTGAGCGCAAGACGGCGCAACCGGCGCTCGCGTTCCAGGTCGCGCGCGCCGGATTAGCGCCCGTCCGAAGAAACTGTTTTACGCGCTGCGGCCTATGCGCCGTCTGTAGGCGCGCGCTATGTTGTTGTTTACCTCTACGCCGGTCCACGCGCCGGTTTCAAGCTGATTTCAACCCGATAAAGAAGTACGATGAGCGATTTTCACGCAGTTTTCGAGATGTCGATGCCGATCCGCTGGGGCGACATGGACGCCTTCGGCCATGTGAACAACACGGTCTATTTCCGCTACATGGAGCAGGTGCGGATTTCCTGGTTCGAACAACTGGGCCTGGCTGGCAGCAACGCCGACGGCCAGGGGCCGGTGATCGTCAATGCGTCGATGGAGTTTCTCAAGCAACTGCACTATCCCGGCGACGTAATTGGCCGGATGACGGTGGCCACGCCCGGCCGCAGCAGCTTCGACACCGGTTTCGAGCTGGTGCGCGCCGACGATCCGAATACTGTCTATGCGCGCGGCGCCGCACGCTGCGTATGGATCGACTATGCGGCCGGCAAGTCGGTGCCGGTGCCTGACATGCTGCGTGCAACCATCGAGCGCGCCGCGCTGGTCAAGGCGGCCTGAGCGGCGGAAGATGAACGAACCCCGGGTTTGCCTGGGGGCGTCTTCAATGTCCGAGCAGCCGCTGCAATAACTCCGTTGCGTTGCTCGTATCGTATTTGCGCATCAGCCGCGCCCGGTAGACATCGACCGTGCGCGGGCTGATATCCAGCACCCGGCCGATCTGCTTGCTGGTTTTTCCCGTCGCCAGCTGCGCGGCGATTTCGCGTTCGCGCGGTGTCAGTTCGACCGCCACGCGCCGCGTCGCGCTCAAATCCTCGAAGGTCCAGATGCCCGCTGCGTGCGGGTCGGCGCGTTCCTGCGCGCGGCCCGTCACGTGGCACCAGAACAATTCGCCGTTGGCCCGCTTCATGATGCGGTCGTCCGTGTAGCTGCCGTGCGCTGTCATGATCGGCGGAATCCGCGCGCCGATCCGTTCGAACTCGTCCGTCGACGGATACAGGACCTGGAACGACTGGCCTAGCAGCGATTCGCGCGCGCAGCCGAAAATCGACGCGAGCTCGTCGTTGCAGTCTTCGATAATCCGTTCGCGCGACAACACGAGTCCGATCGGAGCGAGGTGGAACGCGGTTTGATAATCCAGTGCGGGCATGGGCTAGCGGCAAGTACTTATGTATTTTTGCGTATTGTGCCGCATGGCGCGCCCAGCGTACTCTTGCGAGCACATGACAACGCGGCGAAGCCGTCCGCGGCGGGCGTCTGCACGAAGTGCGGGGAAACCTGGACGCACGGCCTGCCGGGGATGACTAGAATGACGTGTCGGGCTTGTGCCCGCAGAACGTCATACCAGTCGCAACGATCCGAATTCGGGTTTCCATAAAGGAAGGGACATACTGATGAACAAGGTCTATCCAGGCGCCGCCGAGGCGCTGAAAGACATCGTCAAGGACGGGCAGACGTTTGCCGTCGGCGGCTTCGGGCTGTGCGGCATTCCGGAGGCGCTGATCGGCGCGCTGCGCGATTCGAAGGTGCAGGGCATCACCTGCATCAGCAACAATGCGGGCGTCGACGGTTTCGGCCTCGGTCTGCTGCTCGAAACGCGCCAGGTCAAGAAGATGATCTCGTCGTATGTCGGCGAGAACAAGGAGTTCGAACGCCAGTATCTGGCCGGCGAACTCGAGCTCGAATTCACGCCGCAAGGCACGCTCGCCGAGAAGCTGCGCGCGGGCGGTTCGGGCATTCCGGCGTTCTTCACCAATACCGGCTACGGCACGCTGATCGCCGAAGGCAAGGAAACCCGCCAGTTCGGCGAAAACCACTACGTGCTCGAACACTCGCTGACGGCTGACGTCGCTTTGGTGAAGGCGTGGAAGGCCGACAAATCGGGCAACCTGATCTACCGCCGCACCGCGCGCAACTTCAACCCGATGTGCGCGATGGCCGGCAAGATCACGGTCGCAGAGGTCGAAGAGATCGTCGAAGTGGGCGAACTCGATCCGGACGCGATCCATACGCCTGGCATCTTCGTGCAGCGCATCGTGCTCAATGCGCATCCGGAAAAACGCATCGAACAACGCGTCGTCCGCGCGAAAGGAGACTGATCATGGCATGGACTCGTGACGAAATGGCCGCGCGCGCGGCGAAGGAATTGCAGGACGGTTTTTATGTGAACCTCGGCATCGGCCTGCCGACTTTGGTGGCCAATCACGTGCCGGCGGGCGTCGAAGTGTGGCTGCAGTCGGAAAACGGCCTGCTCGGCATCGGCCCGTCGCCGACCGAAGAGGAAGTGGACGCCGACCTGATCAACGCCGGCAAGCAGACGGTGACCACGCTGCCGGGTTCGTCGATTTTCTCGTCGGCGGATTCGTTCGCGATGATTCGCGGCGGCCACATCAATCTGGCGATTCTGGGCGCGATGCAGATCAGCAAGAAGGGCGATCTGGCCAACTGGATGATCCCGGGAAAGATGATCAAGGGGATGGGCGGCGCAATGGATCTGGTCGCCGGCGTCAAGCGCGTGGTCGTGCTGATGGAGCATGTCGCGAAGGGCGACCAGCACAAGATCCTCGAAGAATGCACGCTGCCGCTCACGGGTGTGGGCGTGGTCAATCAGATCATCACCGACCTCGGCGTGATCGAAGTCACGGACGATGGGCTGAAGGTGACCGAATTGGCGCCGGGCGTGAGCATCGACGAAATCAAGGCGAAGACGGGCGCGCCGCTCGATGTGAGCGCGGTGAGTTGAATGGCGTGCTGTGAGGCCGTCTGAAGCGGTCTGAGGCTGTATGAGGCCGGTTTGAGCCGCAGGCGCGGCGGTTTCCAGGCGGGCGAGGCGAGAGCCTCGCCCGCTTTTGTTTTGTGCCGCGGACATTCGGTCCGAGCCGTCCTATGCCATCCGGCCGACTCTTACCGCGCGGCAAAGCGGTTTACAATCGTTCGAAGATTGGACGCATATCGATCTCTGCTGTGCCCAGGCCAAATCCGCAGCGCTTTTGCAAGGAACCCAGATGACCGAAATCACGTCCGCTTCCGCCACCGGGCGACTCGCGCCGCGTCAACGCTATGTGCAGTGCGCGAGCGCTAGTGGCTTGCACCGTATCGCCTACACCGAGTGGGGCGACCCGGCCAATCCGCGCGTGCTGCTGTGCGTGCACGGCTTGACCCGATCAGGGCGCGATTTCGACCGCCTCGCGGAGGAGTTCGCCGGCACTTACCGCGTGGTGTGTCCGGATGTCGTGGGGCGGGGCTTGTCATCGTGGCTGGCCAACCCCAACTTCTATGCGATCCCGCAATACGTCGCCGACATGGTCACGTTGATCGCGCGCCTGAATGTCGAGACGGTGGACTGGTTCGGCACCTCGATGGGCGGCCTGATCGGGCTTGGACTTGCCGGCCTGCCGGAAACGCCAATTCGCAGAATGTTGCTGAACGATGTCGGGCCGCATCTGGAGCCTGGCGCGGTGCAGCGCATCGGCGACTATCTGGGCAAGCCCGTGCAGTTCGAAACGTTGCAGCAAGGCATCGACTACGCGGCCTTGCTGGCGCAGACTTTTGGCCCGCTCACGCCGGACGACTGGCGCGAGATCAACACGCCGCTTCTGCACGAACAGGACGGCAAGTGGCTGTTCCGTTACGACCCGCGTATCGCACAGCCTTTTACCGCGACCACCGAGGAAGCGTCCAGGCTCGGTGAGGCTGCGCTGTGGCATTCGCTGGCCTCGTTCCAGGGACCGGTGCTGGTGGTGCGCGGCGAGCTATCGGATCTGCTCTCGCGTGAAACCGTTGCGAAGATGGTCGAGACCGGGCGTGCGGTGTCGAGCGCGGAAATCGCCGGCGTCGGACATGCGCCGGCGTTTCTGTCGGCCGATCAGATCGATGTCGCGAGGCAGTTCTTTATCGGACCGGCCGCCGACGCGTCATAATATCCAGTTCCGCTCGGCGTCCTTGACGGGGCGCGATGCGGACCGCATCTCCGATCAATTTTCAAACCAACACAGGATTCGCCATGGCAGTCATTCGTCACCACGTCGGCAAGCGCCTCTCGGAAATCGCCGTGCACAACGGCACCGTGTACCTCGCGGGCCAGATCGCCGAAGACGCGGATCAGGACATCACGGGTCAGACGCGCGAAGTGCTCGGCCACATCGACCGTCTGCTTGGCGAAGTGAACAGCGACAAGTCGCATTTGCTGTCGGTGCAGATCTACATCGCGGACATGGTGCATTTCGCCGGCATGAACGCCGTGTGGGACGAGTGGGTCGCGCAAGGCGCCACGCCGCCGCGCGCCACCGTCGAAGCCAAGCTCGCCAATCCGAAGTGCCTCGTCGAAATCTGCGTGGTCGCCGCGCAGCGCAGCTAAACCCGGCACGTGTTGTTGAAATTCCGTTGAATCGTCTGGCCCGGTGGGCCGTCGCACCATGAATACCGAAACCGTTACGAGCACGCCGAACCCCCTTCCGTCTTTCGATGAAGCGATGGCGTTCGTGCGCGAACATGCGGGCGAGGTGCGGCTGTCGTCGGGCGAAATGCTGGCGGATCACGCGGCGGGTACGGCGTCGATCATGCGCAAGCTGAACGTCGATCCGCCGGCCGTACTGGCGGCGGCGTTGTTTGCGTTGACGCCGCACCTGCAAGACCCGGAGCGCGTGATCGCCGACAATTTCGGCGAGGAAGTCGCGCAACTGGTCGGCGATGTGCGCAAGCTGCTGCGCCTTGGCACGGTGAGCCTGCGAGCCGCGCAGAATGCCATGCCCGAAGCCGGGCGCGATGCCCAGGCGGCGCGCCGCGCGCAGGTCGAGGCGCTGCGCAAGATGCTGCTCGCCTTCGCGCAGGATATTCGGGTGGTGCTGATCCGGCTTGCGTCACGCCTGCAATCGCTGCGTTACTACGCGGCGGCGAAAATCACGCCTTCACCGGACGTGGCGCGCGAGACGCTTGATATCTATGCGCCGCTCGCCAATCGTCTGGGCATCTGGCAATTGAAGTGGGAACTCGAGGATCTCGCGTTGCGCTTCGAAGAGCCGGTGACTTACAAGCGCATTGCCAAGCTGCTCGACGAGAAGCGCGTCGAGCGCGAGAGCTATGTCGCGCAGGCTATCGAACGGCTGCAAAAGGAATTGGCCGCGGCGCATATTCGCGCGGAGGTGAGCGGCCGGCCAAAACACATCTACAGCATCTGGCGCAAGATGCGCGGCAAGGAACTCGATTTCGCCGAACTCTACGACGTGCGCGCATTTCGCGTGATCGTGCCGGACATCAAGGATTGCTACACGGTCCTCGGCATCGTGCATAACCTGTGGCAGCCGGTGCCCAAAGAGTTCGACGACTACATCTCGCGGCCGAAGCCGAACGGTTATAAGTCGCTGCACACGGTGGTGATCGGCGACGACGGCCGCGCGTTCGAAGTGCAGATCCGCACGCAGGAGATGCATCAGTTCGCCGAATACGGCGTGGCGGCGCATTGGCGCTACAAGGAAGCCGGCACGCGTGGTTATGGCGGCCAGTTCGCCGCCAACGAGAAGTACGACGAGAAGATCGCGTGGCTGCGTCAATTGCTCGCGTGGAAAGACGAAGTCTCCGAGGGCGAGCACGGCGAGAAGCGCGCAGCGCAGCCGTGGGAACAACTGCGCCAGGCCACGCTCGACGACGACCATATCTATGTGCTGACGCCGCAGGCGCGGGTGATTCCGTTGCCGCACGGCGCCACGCCTGTCGACTTCGCGTATCACCTGCATAGCGAACTGGGGCACCGGTGCCGTGGCGCGCGCGTCGACGGCGCGATGGTGCCGTTGAACACGCCGTTGCAAAACGGTCAGACGGTCGAGATCGTTGCGGTGAAGGAGGGCGGTCCGTCGCGCGACTGGCTCAACCCGCAACTTGGCTATCTGCAAAGTCCGCGCGCACGGCAGAAGGTGCGCGCGTGGTTCAACGCGGTCGAAGTGCAGGAACATATCGCGAGCGGCCGCGCGATGGTCGAAAAAACCTTGCAGCGTGAAGGCAAGACCTCGGTCAATCTCGATCAGCTCGCGGCCAAGCTCGGCTTCAAAACCACCGACGATCTCTTCTCGGTGGTGGGCAAGGAAGAATTCAGTTTGCGGCTCGTCGAGCAGGCGCTGCACGATGCGCCGCCGCCGGAGCCGGTGGTCGAAGCGCCGGAGCAATTCGAAAAGCGCAGCAGCGGCGCGAGCGTGGCGCGCGGCGCGTCCACGGGTGTTCTGGTGGTCGGCGTCGATGCATTGCTCACGCAACTCGCGCGCTGCTGCCGGCCTGCGCCGCCCGACGATATCTGCGGCTTCGTTACGCGCGGCAAAGGCATGTCGATTCATCGCAGCGATTGCCCGACGTTCGTCCGCATGGCCGAAAGAGCGCCCGAGCGCGTGTTGCAAACGGCGTGGTCGGCTGAGGTGATGAGCGGCCGTGGCCAGTCGGTCTATCCCGTCGATCTCTCGATCGACGCAACGGATCGGCAGGGCCTGCTGCGCGACATTTCCGAAGTGTTCGCGCGCGAAAAAATGAACGTGATCGGCGTGAAGACGCAGACACGCCGTAACGCTGCGTTCATGCAATTTACCGTCGAGGTGTCGAGTGCGGCGCAGATTCAGCGCGCGTGTACGCTGCTCGGCGAAGTCACGGGCGTGGTGCGCGCTTCACGTAAAAGTTGATACGCGAGTCCAGTGGACGCATCCGCTGGACGCGCCCAGGCGCGTGAGTAGAAATTTAAAGTCGGTGCATAAAAGTACTTGCCAAGCGGTGTGGGGCTCCATATAATCTCGTTTCTTCAGGCTCGTAGCTCAGCTGGTTAGAGCACCACCTTGACATGGTGGGGGTCGTTGGTTCGAGTCCAATCGAGCCTACCAACGAAAGAGAAATTCCGGTTTTGCCGGGGTTTCGCAAACTGCAGTAAGCGCCTTCGGCGCAAAAGGCGAATACGGTTATGACACCGCGAACGTTGACCGAAACCACTTCGGAGCGACGCTAGTCGAGGACCACTTTCGCCAATGTAGTTTGCAGAAAATGTGAATGCGGCCCCTCGAAAGCGGGGCCGCATTTTTTTTGGCTTTTTTGACCTGGTTGTATGTGCCGCCGCCGGTCGGCACCACGGAGAACGCAATGGTTTCGATACGTCTGCCTGACGGTTCTGTTCGACAGTACGAGCATCCGGTGACCGTCGCCGAAGTGGCCGCGTCGATCGGCCCCGGCCTCGCGAAAGCCGCGCTCGGCGGCAAGATCGACGGTGAGCTGGTCGATACGTCCGCACTGATCGATCACGACGTGGCACTCGCCATCGTCACCGAGAAAGATGCAGACGGTCTCGATATCATCCGTCACTCCGCGGCGCACTTGCTCGCGTACGCGGTGAAGGATCTGTATCCGGAAGCGCAGGTCACGATCGGCCCGGTGATCAACAACGGCTTCTACTACGACTTCGCGTACAACCGTCCCTTCACGCCGGAAGATCTCGAGAAGATCGAAAAGCGCATGCAGGAACTCGCGAAGAAAGACGAGCCGGTTTCGCGTCGCGTGGTGTCGCGCGACGAAGCGGTGGACTACTTCAAGAGCATCGGCGAAAAGTACAAGGCCGAGATCATCGAATCGATTCCCGCCAGCGACGAAATCAAGCTGTACTCGCACGGCGGTTTCACCGATCTGTGCCGCGGTCCGCACGTGCCGTCCACTGGCAAGCTGAAGGTCTTCAAGCTGATGAAGGTCGCGGGCGCCTACTGGCGCGGCGATTCGAAGAACGAACAATTGCAGCGCATCTACGGTACGGCCTGGACGAAGAAGGAGGACCAGGAAGCGTATCTGCACATGCTCGAAGAGGCGGAGAAGCGCGACCACCGCAAGCTCGGCAAGCAGCTCGATCTGTTTCACATGCAAGACGAGTCGCCGGGCATGGTGTTCTGGCATCCGCGCGGCTGGACGCTGTGGCAGCAGGTCGAGCAGTACATGCGCCGTCGCGTGAACGATGCGGGCTACCTTGAAATCAAGACGCCGATGATCATGGACCGCTCGCTCTGGGAAGCGTCGGGCCACTGGCAAAACTATCGTGAAAACATGTTCACGACGGAATCGGAAAAGCGCGACTACGCGATCAAGCCGATGAACTGCCCGGGTCACGTGCAGGTGTTTAACCACGGGCTGCGCTCGTACCGCGATCTGCCGCTGCGTTACGCGGAATTCGGCTCGTGCCACCGTAATGAATCGTCGGGCGCGCTGCATGGGCTGATGCGCGTGCGCGGCTTCGTGCAGGACGACGCGCACATTTTCTGTACCGAAGACCAGTTCATCAGCGAATCGATCGCGTTCAATACGCTGGCGATGAGCGTCTACAAGGATTTCGGCTTCGACAATGTCGAGATCAAGCTGTCGCTGCGCCCGGATGCGCGCGCCGGTACGGACGAGACGTGGGATCGCGCGGAACAGGGTCTGCGCGAGGCGCTGACGGCCTGCGGCGTGACGTGGGAAGAATTGGCGGGCGAGGGTGCGTTCTACGGCCCGAAGGTCGAGTATCACATCAAGGACGCGCTTGGTCGCTCGTGGCAATGCGGCACGTTGCAGCTCGATATGGTGCTGCCGGAGCGGCTGGGCGCTGAATATGTCGCTGAAGATAACAGCCGTCGACGTCCGATCATGCTGCACCGTGCAATCGTCGGATCAATGGAGCGGTTCCTCGGCATTCTGATCGAGCACCATGCTGGCGCAATGCCCGCATGGCTTGCTCCGATGCAGGTCGTCGTGATGAATATCGCGGAAAGTCAGACCGAATATGCGCAATCTCTAGCCCAATCGTTGCAAAAACAAGGGGTTAGAGTAGAGGCCGATTTGCGCAACGAGAAGATTAGCTATAAAATACGCGAGCACACGCTGGAAAAGGTGCCGTACCTGCTTGTGGTCGGCGACAAAGAGCGTGAAGCCCAAACAGTAGCCGTGCGTGCCCGTGGTGGTGTCGATCTGGGCGTGATGCCTCCCGACACTTTCATTGAGCGTCTGCGCCAGGACGTGCAGTCGTTCAATTGAGCCACTTGGCAGCCCGGCTCGTTTTTTAATTTTTAGAGGAAACGTAACATCGCTACTGATAAGTCTGCGCACCGCATCAACGGTGAAATTACGGCACCCGAGGTGCGTCTGGTCGGCGTCGAGAACGAACCACTCGGCATCGTGAAACTCGCTGATGCGTTCCGCATGTCGGAACAGCAGGACGTGGATTTGGTCGAAATCGCTCCGCAAGCGGTTCCGCCAGTTTGCCGCTTGATGGACTACGGCAAGTTCAAGTACTCGGAAGCGAAGAAGCAACACGAGGCCAAGCTGAAGCAGAAGATCGTCCAGGTCAAGGAAGTCAAATTCCGTCCGGGCACGGATGACGGCGACTACAACGTCAAGCTGCGCAACCTCATCCGCTTCCTCGACGACGGCGACAAGACGAAAATCACGTTGCGTTTCCGTGGCCGCGAAATGGCTCACCAGGAAATCGGTATGCGCATGCTCGAGCGCCTGCGCACGGACCTCGACGAAGTCGGTCAGGTCGAGCAGATGCCGAAAATGGAAGGGCGCCAGATGATCATGGTGCTCGCTCCGAAGAAAAAGAAGTAACCCGCTGGAGTGGCGGCGCATCACGTGGTGCGTGCTCCGGTTGTGAAAGACGGGTTGTGAAAGACGAAGACGATGCGGCGCCGGGTGTCCGGTGCGGTTGTCAGCAGGTTTCGGAGCGACGTGTGTACAATGCGCGTCGCTTCCCGAAAAGCGGCTGCCGGCGGTTCAGGCGGTCTGCATACCAAGTGGAGT
This sequence comes from Paraburkholderia sp. FT54, assembly GCF_031585635.1. Taxonomy (NCBI): domain Bacteria; kingdom Pseudomonadati; phylum Pseudomonadota; class Betaproteobacteria; order Burkholderiales; family Burkholderiaceae; genus Paraburkholderia; species Paraburkholderia sp. FT54. The sequence continues at coordinate 1,286,620 of NZ_CP134195.1, forward strand.
GGGTTTCGAAGGGCGGGTAATGGCCAATGGCCGACCGCACACCCATATCCATCAAATAATGGAGTTGTCATGCCGAAGATGAAGACCAAGAAGAGTGCTGCAAAGCGCTTCGTGGTGCGTCCGGGCGGTACCGTCAAGCGCGGTCAAGCCTTCAAGCGCCACATTCTTACCAAGAAGACCACCAAGAACAAACGCCATTTGCGCGGTTCGACGGCAGTTCATGATGCAGATATGAACTCCGTGCGCGCAATGCTGCCGTTCGCTTAACCCTTAACCGAAACTCATAGGAGCAAGACATGCCTCGAGTAAAACGTGGGGTTACCGCACGGGCCCGTCACAAGAAGATCATCAAGCTGGCCAAGGGTTACCGCGGCCGTCGCAATAACGTCTATCGCATCGCCAAGCAGGCGGTCATGCGCGCAGGCCAATACGCCTACCGCGATCGCCGCAACAAGAAGCGTGTGTTCCGTGCATTGTGGATCACGCGTATCAACGCGGCGGTGCGTCAGCACGACATGACGTACAGCGTGTTCATCAACGGCCTGAAGAAGGCTTCGATCGAACTCGACCGCAAGGTGCTGGCCGACATGGCTGTGTTCGACAAGGCTGCTTTTGCTGCGATCGTTCAGCAGGTGAAAGCCGCCGTTGCAGCCTGATTGCGCTTTTGGCAATTAACACTGCGTGGTTCGTTGCAGCGAACATCCGGTAGTCTCGGTGACGCTGCAGCAAAAACGGGGCTCCTTACCGAGCCCCGTTTTTGTTGGTAGAACCAGTTTGCTTCGATTGAAAACTGACGTTGAAATGATGGGATCAATGGATCTGGACCAGATTGTCGCCGACGCGCAAAAAGCCTTCGCAGAAGCCTCCGACGTCACCACCCTCGAGAACGAGAAAGCGCGCTTTCTCGGCAAATCGGGTGCGCTGACCGAGCTATTGAAGGGCCTCGGCAAACTCGACCCCGAAACGCGCAAGACCGAAGGCGCACGGATCAACCTCGTCAAGCAACAAGTGGAAGCCGCGTTGACGGCCCGCCGTCAGGCGCTCGCCGACGTGCTGCTGAATCAGCGCCTCGCCGCTGAAGCCATCGACGTCACGCTGCCGGGCCGCGGCACCGGCGCAGGTAGCCTGCACCCGGTGATGCGCACGTGGGAGCGCGTCGAACAGATTTTCCGCACGATCGGATTCGACGTGGCCGACGGCCCCGAAATCGAAACCGACTGGTATAACTTCACCTCGCTGAACAGCCCGGAAAATCACCCGGCGCGTTCCATGCAGGACACCTTCTACGTCGACGGCAAAGATGCCGACGGCCGCCAGTTGCTGTTACGCACACACACCAGCCCGATGCAGGTCCGCTACGCGCGCACCAACACGCCGCCTATCAAGGTGATCGTGCCGGGCCGCACGTACCGTGTGGACAGCGACGCGACGCATTCACCGATGTTCAACCAGGTCGAAGGCCTGTGGATCGATGAGAACATCAGCTTCGCGGATCTGAAGGGCGTCTACACCGACTTCCTCAAGAAATTCTTCGAGCGCGACGACATTCTCGTGCGCTTCCGTCCGTCGTACTTTCCGTTCACCGAACCGTCGGCCGAGATCGACATGCTGTTCGAAACGGGCAAGAACGCCGGCAAGTGGCTCGAAATTTCGGGCTCGGGCCAGGTTCACCCCACGGTGATCCGCAACATGGGCCTCGACCCGGAACGTTACATCGGCTTTGCTTTCGGCAGCGGCCTCGAGCGGCTCACCATGTTGCGTTACGGCGTGCAAGACCTGCGTCTGTTCTTCGAAAACGATCTGCGTTTCCTGCGTCAATTCGCCTGAACCGACGCGGTCGAACGCGACAAGCATAGAGCGCGGCAAGGCACGCAGTGCATGCCGCCACAGCGTCCCCGGCAGTGACTGGCGATTCTCCTGAACACCGAGTCACGCAATGCACTGCCGGACGTGGACCTAACCTGATCAGAACGTACACAGAACCATGCAATTCCCGGAATCCTGGCTGAGAACCTTTGTCGATCCGCAACTGACGACCGATGAACTGTCGCACGCGTTGACGATGGCGGGTCTCGAAGTCGAAGACCTGCGGCCGGCCGCGCCGCCGACTTCGAAGATCGTCGTCGGCCAGGTGCTGGAAGTCGTCAAGCACCCGGACGCGGACAAGCTCAACGTGTGTCAGGTCGATGCCGGTACGGGCGCGACGCTGAACATCGTGTGCGGTGCGCCGAACGTGGCGCCCGGCATCAAGGTGCCGGTCGCGCTGGTCGGCGCGCAACTGCCGCCGGCCGAAGAGGGCGGCGCGCCGTTCGAGATCAAGCTCTCGAAGCTGCGCGGCGTGGAAAGCCAGGGCATGCTGTGCTCGGCACGCGAACTGAAGCTCTCCGAAGATCATAGCGGCCTGATGGTCTTGCCGGAAGCTACGCCGATCGGCCAGGACATCCGCGAAACGCTCAATCTCGACGACACCGTTTTCGAGATCAAGTTGACGCCGAACAAGGCGGACTGCCTGTCGGTGTTCGGGGTGGCGCGCGAGACTTCGGCGATCACCGGCGCGCCGTTGCGTCCGCTGGAAATCAAGCCGGTCGAAGTCAAGCTCAACGAGACGCTGCCCGTCAAAATCTCGGCGCCCGATCTGTGCGGCCGTTTCTCGGGCCGCGTGATTCGCGGCGTGAATGCGCGCGCCAGGTCGCCGCAGTGGATGGTCGAGCGTCTGGAGCGCTCGGGTCAGCGCAGCATCTCCGCGTTGGTCGACATCTCAAACTATGTGATGCTCGAGTTGGGCCGTCCGTCGCACGTGTTCGATCTCGACAAGATCCACGGCGGCATGGATGTGCGCTGGGGCCGCAAGGGCGAGACGCTCAAGCTGTTGAACGGCAACACGGTGGAGCTCGATGAAACCGTTGGTGTGATCGCGGACGAGCAGCACATCGAAAGTCTCGCGGGCATCATGGGCGGCGACAGCACGGCGGTCACGCTCGACACCACCAACATCTATCTCGAAGCCGCTTTCTGGTGGCCCGACAGCATTCGCGGCCGCTCGCGCAAATACAATTTCTCGACCGACGCTGGCCATCGCTTCGAGCGCGGCGTCGACTATGCGACCACGGTCGATCATATCGAACGCATCACGCAACTGATTCTCGACATCTGCGGCGGCGAAGCCGGCCCTGTCGACGATCAGATCGTCAACGTGCCGAAGCGTGAGCCCGTGAAGATGCGTGTCTCGCGTGCGAATCGCATCATCGGCATCAAGATCGAAGCGGACGAAATCGCGCAGATTTTCACGCGCCTCGGCCTGTCGTTCGAGCGTGATGAAGATACGTTCTCCGTGATGCCGCCGTCGTATCGCTTCGATATCGAAATCGAAGAAGACCTGATCGAAGAAGTCGCGCGCATTTACGGCTTCGAGAAAATCCCGGCGCGTCCGCCGGTCGCGACCAGCGAAATGCGCGCGACCAACGAGACGCAGCGTTCGATCCACGTGATCCGTCACGCGCTCGCCGCTCGCGACTACGCGGAAACGGTGAACTTCAGTTTCGTCGACGCCGAGTGGGAGCAGGACTTCGCCGGCAACGACAAGCCGGTACGTCTGCTGAATCCGATTGCAAGCCAGTTGTCGGTGATGCGCACCACGCTGTTCGGCAGCCTGATCCACGTCCTGCGTACGAACCTGAACCGTCGTGCGGCGGATCGCGTGCGCGTATTCGAAGCCGGTCGTGTGTTCCTGCACGATCCGTCGATCAAGGCCGGCGAGTTGACGGTCGAAGGCTTCGCGCAACCGAAGATGATCGGCGGCCTCGCGTACGGTTCCGCGCTCGAAGAGCAGTGGGGCGCGACGACGCGCACGGCCGACTACTTCGACGTGAAGGGCGATCTGGAAGCCGTGCTGGCACCGGCGGTCGCGCGCTTCGTCAAAGCGGAGCATCCAGCGCTGCATCCGGGACGCAGCGCGCGTATCGAACTGAATGGCCGCGCAGTCGGCTGGATTGGCGAATTGCATCCGCGCTGGATGCAAAAATATGATTTACCGCATGCGCCGATTCTGTTTGAAATCGAAGCGGAAGCATTAATGCAGCGCGTATTGCCCACTCCGTCGGAAGTGTCTAAATTCCAGCCGGTGCGTCGTGATATCGCCGTGGTCGTCGATCAGAAAATCGAGGTTCAGGCACTGCTGGACGAGCTTCAGAAGGCCCAGTCCGAACCCGCCTGCAAGACTGTTCAGAAGGTTGCGCTTTTCGACGAATTCCGTCCAAAATCAAACACTTCCGGTGGTCTGGCCGCTCACGAGAAAAGCCTTGCGTTCCGTGTGACCTTGCAAGATACTGGCGGAACCCTTCAGGATGAAACGGTCGATCTGGCCATTCAAACTCTGGTGGAACGTCTGGCTCGAGTATATGGCGCACGGTTGCGCGGATAACCCGCATTTAACAATTGCACGGCTGTTTCCGCATCCATTGTTTTCCGCTTGGCGCGCCATTTGATAGATATGAATGAAATGAACTCGAGTGATTTCGAAGCCCTTCTTACGGCGCAACGCAGCGCCATGATTCGCGAAATTCCGACATCACCCGCCGTCGTTTCCACTGAAACGCCGACGCTTACCAAGGCGGAACTTGCTGAGTTGCTGTTCGACAATGTCGGGCTCAACAAGCGGGAAGCGAAAGACATGGTCGAAGCGTTTTTCGAGGTGATCCGCGACGCGCTGGAGAGTGGCGACAGCGTGAAGCTGTCGGGGTTCGGCAACTTCCAGTTGCGCGACAAACCCCAGCGTCCTGGCAGAAACCCGAAGACCGGCGAGGCGATTCCGATCGCCGCGCGCCGCGTTGTGACGTTCCATGCAAGTCAAAAGCTGAAGGCGCTGGTCGAGAACGGCGCTGAAGCGAGCTTCACGCGCTGATCGATTGGCGCGTTCCTGCGCAACCCACCACGACGGCTAACTGACGATGACAGCGACGATCGAAAAAGTCGTCTTGCCTCCGATTCCGGCGAAACGCTACTTCACGATTGGTGAGGTCAGCGAACTATGCGGCGTGAAACCGCATGTCTTGCGCTACTGGGAACAGGAGTTCACGCAGTTGAGGCCGGTCAAGCGGCGCGGCAATCGCCGGTATTACCAGCATCACGAGGTGCTGCTGATCCGGCGGATTCGTGAGTTGTTGTATGAGCAGGGCTTCACGATCAATGGCGCGCGCAACCGGCTCGATTCACATGGCGGCGGAGCGCACGGTGCGCCGGCCGATATGGTCGAGGAAGGCGAGGGCGCAGCGATGCCGGCGGCAACCACAACCGCCGCCACGGTGGACGTCGAGCAATTGCGCAAGGAATTGCTGCACGTTATCGATTTGTTGGGCCATTAGTCCCCTTTGTTAGCACGAGGCGGTTCTAATCGAATGAAGTGTCTGTTATAATTTTTAGCTGTTCGGGGCGTAGCGCAGCCTGGTAGCGTACCTGCATGGGGTGCAGGTGGTCGGAGGTTCAAATCCTCTCGCCCCGACCAAGATCAAAGCCGCACGCCGTAAGGCGTTGCGGCTTTTTCATTTCCCGCCTCACTGTGCGTTCGTACAGTGGTTTTTAGACAGAATATTAGACGTTTGTCTAAAACTCCGAGCGTCACCACGGCAGTTTCAGGTCGAGCGATGACGTCTCCGGGATAGCCTCCTTGATGTAGATCTCTGTCGTCTTCCCGGTCGTGTGCGCGAGTCGTGTCTGTATCTCCGCGCGTCCCTTGCCAGCCTTTGCCGCATCGGTTGCGCCGAGCGCACGCAGGTCTTTGAACTGGATGCCATCGGTCACGCTGGCGCGTTCCTTCGCGCGGCGCCACATCGAATGAAGGCCCGTCTTCGAATAAGCTCCGCCCTTCTGCGTGGGGAACAGGTACGGGCTGATGATCAGATACTTCTTCTTGATCGCCTTCGCGCGATCGATCACGGCGCGGATCTGCGGAGTGATCTCGACGTCGAGCACCTTGCCGCTGGTGCCAGCCGTCTTCGAGGGCTTGAACCGTATCGTTGTGTCGGTGATCTGCGTCTCGAGCAGCATGCGCACGTCGATGGCTCGCTGCCAGACGAGGTAAGACATATCGACGATGCACTGGAACATCGGGCCCGACTCGGTCGGCAACCCGTCTTTGCCGATCAACGCTGCATCGCGAATCGCCTTGATGGCTGCGTGCGCCGGCAGCACTTCGCGGCGCTTCGTCTGATAGTCCGAGAGGTCGAGCTGGTCGCACGGATTGTCCTGGCGAAAGCCGCGCTCGCTGATGGCGAACTTGAACATCTTTCTCAGCACGTTGGCGTACTTCTGCGCGGTGTTGTGCTTCGTCCGGAAGTTGTCGCGCAGGAAGTCGGCGCAGTCCTTCGTCGTGACCTGGGCGACCGTGTATTCCTCGAAGGCGGTCGAGATCACGTCGGCCATGCGCCGATACTCCTTCTGCACTTCGTCGCTGAATCTGTCGAGCTTGCGGTCTTTCCAGTCAACGCAAAGGCTCGGCATCGTCCCATCCACGAGGCTGCGGTCGCCCATCAGCTCGCCGAGCTTGGAATACATCACAGGCTCGCCGTCAGCCATCGAGCACAGGCGAATCCATGTCTGCATCTTCCCGGTCCACGGATTTCGGATCGGCGCCGGCGCGAAGAAGTAATACGCGCCGTGTTTCGCCTGGACGCGGCGCGGCAGCCCGCGGTGAGTTTTGCGACGTCGATTCATTTCTTGCGCGAGATGGATTTAAGTTTTGGCCGGTCGTTCGCTGCGCGCTCGGGTGCGCCCACCGGATAGAGGCAATGCACGCGCATGACGAGGACGGTGTTGTCCGGTCGCCGGCGCGCGGGTATGCCGAGCGACTTTAGCGTCTCGATCTGTTTGCCCGGTCGGCGATAACCTGTCATCCGAACCAGTTCGTCGTCGGTCAATTCAAGTGGATGATCTAGTACTGCTGCCATTTCACTCCCCAGTGTTTGCGCGTGTGTTCAGTCATTCGTTGTGCTTCTGCGTTGGTATGGTTTCGCGAAAAAACTCCTGCCGGTGCTAGGATGGCGATTCTTTAAAGGGGGGCTCAGATGAAATTCCAGTACACACGCAAGCGCGGCGAAAAACGCACCTACGACGTGACGCTTGTAATGACGAATAAGATCGACACTGGCGGCTTTGCCTACGTCGCAATGGTCTACCGCGGCGATGATTTTCTTGGTCAACTAACACGCTGGCCTCTCCAGGCTAAAACCATGAACGATGCGACCGAAGAGGCCCGTCAACTCGTTCAGCGCGACATTGAAGACCTCGTTGGGATCGATGAATAGGAGTGCGGCCATCACCCCTCCTGCGCCCGGTGTTGATCACCTCCGCTTGCTGGCAGCGCGGCGTGAAGGGCGCGCAATCGTTCAATGAGAGTAACTTCAGCGTCGTATGTAGCCTCTTCGTCAGCATCGCACCATGTGCCATCAGGCGATGTATTCGACGCCTTCAGTTCGTCGGCGCGCATCGATAGACTGCATATTGCGTCCCAAATCAACAGTCGATCCGTCTGTGCAGGTTGCGGGGATGCGGCGCGTTCGAGCAAGCCATTTGGTTCGAACACAAGATTGCGAAGTCTGTTGGCGTGCTGCGCTGCCTCGTATGGCTTCGTGCTGTATATCGCACTGTCCAGGCCGCGAAAGACATCGCGCAGGTGCTCCCGCTCATCGTCCAGCACCACGGCAGTCTGTGCTGGCTGCGGGGCGGCGGGACCGCGTAGCGCGTTGCGCGCGAACATCCGTGCATTGTCGAGTTCGATAAGCGCGTCTTGCTGGCCGCCGTCGATCATCGAAAGATATTGTTCTCTCGTTCTGAGGCTCGCGATCTTGTCGCATGCATCCTCAAGCTGGCGTAACGCTGTAAGCGCCACCGGCTCCGCCGATTGCGCTGGCGCGGCAGGGGATGCGGCGAGTGCCTTCATGTGGACGCGGCCCGCGATGTAATGCCAGTCCACGCGGGCGCCCGTGATGGACGTTATCCCTGCACAAATTGCGTTGGCAGTTTCTTTGGGGATGTCGAACAGGCCAATGGACTGCCCGTGCTTATACACATCCTGCGCACATTCATCCGCCGACATTGCAGCAATCGGCGCGGCAGGTTTGCTTGCAGATAGCAGGGCGATGGCGCGGCGAATGGGAGGCATGCCGTCCTGATACTTGTGGCCGACGTAAGCCGGGCTACTCGGAACCCACTTCGAGCCGCCCCACACTTCATCGGACGCCAGCTGTTCGTCGCCGACTTCGAGAAACACATATTGCTGTAGCTGGGTCATCATCGCTCCGTCGAGCTTGTTAGTGGGGGCGGTCATGGTCATTGGTACTTCACGTAAGGGTTGATTTCGCGATCCGTCAGACCGGCGATGTAATCGAGGCTGACGCCGAACAGCTTCGCCAGATCGGCGGCCATCGTCAGCCCAGGAAGGTGTTCGTTTCGCTCCACTTCGCAGACATAGGTTTGGCTCATGTGTATCCGCCGGGCCACCTCTGAAGCGGACAGGCGCGCGTCAGTGCGCAATCGCCTGAGGCGCGCGCCGATCGTTTCAGCTACATCGTGCATAGCTCCTCCGCTGTAAATAACCCTTGCTGCGCCGGCGGCGGCCGGCTGTTGATTCGTTCTGTCCATGCTTTCGCTTCCCGCCAGTCGTTTGCATTGCGCCCCTGCTTGCGCGCTGCGAAGCTCCACGCCATCGAGTCGGCCGTGTAGAGCAGGTCTTTCACAATCCACGACGAAAGCGCCGTGGACTTCAGCCCGAAGCCGTGCAAGCGCAAATCCGGCCGCGCTGCCTTGATCGCCATCAGCACGCGCTCGATCGCGCGCGGGTCGCCGTTGCGCTTACAAACCGATCCGACTCCAACCCATGCGCCTTGCTTCAGCCGATCGCCGTACATCTCGATGTGCCGCACGTAATCTTCTGGCGCGTAGCCCTGCAACACCGGCATGATGTAGACGCCGCCAACGTCGCATTGCATCAGGGCGTCATACCGTTCGATCGTGAGCTGCTGGTGTTCCAGAATCGTCTTGCCCGTCAGCTTCAGCATGTGCGCCTCGCACATGTAATCCTGTGCGACATCGGCCAACAAATTCCCGTTCTTCGACCAGCGCTTTATCTCTGTTGCGTAGACCTCGACGCTTTCCGGATAGCCGCCGTGCGTCAGGATCGTTGTGAAGGCTCCCGAATCCAGAATCCAGTCGCCGACCACGAAACCCGACTTGCGCTTTTTCAGCCTGTTCTTGCTGATGAACGCGCCGTCGAAGTGCTTTGCGTCTGACGGCTGGTGAAGGCCAGTGAAAAACCTCATGCGCCGCGCCCTCACTTCTCTCCGTTATCGAACCATCGCCCGGACTTCCCGCAGATCGACGGCATCAGCTTTTCTTCCTCGCCACCGAAACCACGATGCGACTCGCAAAGGCGGAAGATCGGGTTGTCGCCAAATAGGTCAGGCCGCAGATTCTTTGGGTGCTTGCACTCCGGGTAGCGGGATAGAGTGCTGTGAATGCAATCCGAGCAATCTCGCTTCATGTGGGTGCTACCTGCTTTCGGATGTCCGCAGCCTTGGTCTGCGAGCATCCGAGAAACTTCCGGATCTCGGTCACGGTCGCTCGCAGCGTGCCGGCGGCGACTGCTTCCCGCACCCGAGTAACGTCATCAGGACTCTCGGTTTCGGGTGACTCCACCGGCGCTACTGCGTTACTGGAATCCGTTACTGCTGTGACCGGGACGGCGTGACTGCCTTGTGTGACGGGCGTTGCCGCGATTCCCGCCACTTCAGCGGGGCGCAGCGCGAGCAGCCAGGCGAAGCAGGCGACACCTTCGAGCACGGCAGCGAACGCGAGGCCGGCAATCAGGTCGGCGTGCGCGACCGGCAGACCAAATGCGGTCAGCGCACCAGTCACCGGGTCAGCCATCGCTGCGGCGCGCGCGGCGGCGGCGCTGTCTTGGGCTGTCTCGGCGCGCCTTGCCTCGACCGCTTCGACGCCTAGGGCATCAAGCCGGGCGGTCAGCGTCGCGCGCTCAATTCGGACCGTCGCGCAGCGGTCACCGCACCGGCGTTCTGTTACCCGGGCCAGTCGCGCCACAGTGTCGGCGCGGTCGGCGGCGATCTCAGCCAAGCCGCGGCCGTGAGTCACGACCGCCGGAACCGCCGCGGCGCGCAGCTCGCCAGCGTGCTTCTGTGCCATCACGAAGAAAACGGCATGGCCGTAGCAGGTAGCCGCCATGCAGGCGATCCACAGCACCGCACCGACCATCCGCAGACGCCAACCACGCGAACGGCAGAGGGCAGGGAGCAGGTGAGCGGCTACAACCACCACCACGCCGACGGCGATCCACAACGCGCGCTCCGCTATCCATCCGCCGCGCTGCCAGCCTGCGAGGATGGACAGACACGCAGCAGTAGCGGTCGCCGTGACTGCGAGTAATGCCGGTTGCGTTCTCATAGCCATAGCATTCATGCGCAGTTTCCCCGATAGGATTTCGTGAATGCTTTGTTGACGGCGCGGCCACGATGCCGGACCACATTGGCGAGCCGCGCGCGGTCGTGATGGCTCGCTGGCGCCTGCCCGAGCAGGCCAAAATAACTGTTCGTGACCTGCAGGAAGTCCTGTTCGTTGACGCTGGCGACTTGCCGAAGCGCCTCGCTGACCGTGCGTCGACGCGTCGTGCGCGCCCACGGCTTGATGACGTGCCCGACGAAGTCAACGCCACGCGCGACCGGCTGCAGGATCGTTTTCGTGGGGTTCAGCCGAACGCCGAGACGCTCCGGCAGGAACGCGTCGACGTCGGCCAGCGTCGTGTTGAGCCAGTCCGCCGACTCGTGCAGGAATAGAAAGTCGTCCACGTACCGGATGTAGTGCCGCGCGCCAAGCTGATGCTTCGCGTGCTGATCCAGCACGTCGAGATAGACGTTCGCGAAAAACTGCGACGACAAGTTTCCGATAGGCAGTCCGCGATTCGCCGTCTGCTCCACCAGGCGCTTGTGCAGCGGCACGCGGGCGAGCAACCTGCGATCGCCTCGGAATTCGAAGTCGGCGCGTGGATCGTGCATCAACACGAGCTCGGTCAGCGATGCCCAGAATGGCTCGGAGATTTTGGCGAGTAGCAGGCCGCGCAGAATGTCCTTGTCGATCGAGACAAAGAAGTTCGCGAGGTCGCACTTCAGGTAATACGCGGGTCGCGACCAGTTCTGCGTGACGCTCCGGATCTTCGCCTCGAGGCGCTGGGCTGCGTACAACGTGCCGCGAGCCGGGATACACGCGCACGAGTCCGCAATAAACGACTTCTCGAAGCGCGGGCCGATCCGGTTGTAAAGCAGGTGATGCACGATGCGATCGCGGAAGTCTGCCGCCCATACTTCGCGCGGCTTCGGTCGCGTGATCACGAAGCAGATCGAGCGGCCGGGCGCATAGCTGCCGTCGGCCAACTCGTCGAAGAGACGGCGCAGGTTGCGTTCGAGGTTCGCTTCGAAGGTCAGCGCACTGGCGCTGTTGCGCTTCGTACGCCGACAGTCGAAATAGGCCTCGGCAAGTTCTGTGAAAGTGAAGCCAGCATGTGCGTTCCAATCTGCGGACGGCACGAGCGCGGAGCTCGTTGTTCTTGTGGTTGTTGTTCTGGTTACCGTTGTTGAAGTTCTGATACCAGGCCCAACCGCATTGTTCGTGCTATCTACGTCGCCCGGCCGATTGCTCAGTCGGGAAACTGCGCTGGACCGATCCGCACGCCGGCGGTCGGTACCCATGGTGCGCATGGCGGTGGCCTCGTGAGCCAGCGGCACGACCAGATTGAAAGTTCGCTCAGTCATGGCGGCCTTGACCTCCGTGAAGCGGGCGAGTTGCGGCGCGACGCCATCCATTTGCCTGCTTTCCGATGATCGTCGTGAGTTCGATGGCTTTGGCGTAGCCATGACGGGAAATGAGCCGCTTGTCCATCGCAAGGCGGACCAGCAGGTTGATCACTTCCAGTCGCTCGACCAACTCCGTAAGGTGCGGCGACTTGTCCTGCGCGACGTTGGCACGGAATACCAGAACCGTGATCTCAATGCACTCGACGTTGATCTTCTCGCCGATGGATCGTTTGAAATCGCGCTGCATGTTCTTGACCAGATCCGTGACCACGTCGAGCAAGTCGTACGCGACCTTGTAAATGGGAAGCTGTGTATGGATGGCCATGCTGTTAAATGACTAAATTACAAAATGACTAATCTGCGGACGGCACGAGCGCGGAGCTCGTTGGTCTTGCGGTCGCTGGTCTGGGTACCGCAGTTGAAGTGCTGAGACCAGGCCCAACCGCTCTCTTTCTCGTGTTGCTGCCCCGACCAGTACCAGGCCGACTGGAACTCTCCCTTCAGGTTCGCGAACAGCAGCGACTGCTCGCGGCGGGTCGGTAATACACCACCGAGATCTGCCGCCCACTTACCAGCGGCTTCCCACGTAACGTCCTCGGCTTCACCCGGCAGTAATACGAGGTGATAGTCGGCCTCGCCGTTCTCGCCAAGCACCAACCCTGCATAGCGTTCGCCAGCCGCGAGCGTGATCGTTGCTGCCTTGATGTGGTACTCGATGGCTGCCTGCTTCTCGAAAGCCGCGATCATCTCGGCGACCTTCGTGTGTTCGGCCTTGATGGCCTCAAGCGTGATCGTCATTGCTCCTGCTCCTTGAAAATTACTGAATGATTAAATGGGCAATCTGCGGACGGCACGAGCGCGGAGCTCGTGGTACTTGGGGCTGATGAACTGGTTACCGTTGAGGAAGTGCTGAAACCAGGCCCAACCGCTATAGCCGGGATCGGTATCCGGCGTGTTCGACCAGTAGGCATCCTTCTGGAACTGGTCGCGAAAGTTGGCGAACAACATGGCTTGCTCAATGCGGTTCGGCAAATCGCCGCCGATGTTCTTGGCCCATTCGAGTTGCGCTTCGAAGGTGGCGCCGTCGTTATCGCTCGGCAGCAGGATCACGTGGTGGAAATCACCGTTCTTGTCGCCGATCGCGCCGACATACACTTCGCCTTCGGCCAGCGGGGGAATCTGAAGCTGTTGCATTGCATCTCCTTGGAAAAGCGATCCAATCGGACCGCCGTTAAACTACTTTCGACGCGATCTCGCGGTGATAACACCCAAACCCGTACCCACCGCTATCGCTCCTAATACGGCGAGAGCAAACCATTCGAGACCGGTCATTCAGGTGACTCGCTTGAACTCGACGACCCACACCCAAGGGTCGGCCGTCCAGGATTCGTTTCCGTTGATCGACGTCCACAGCCGAACAAAGCGCTCGCGTGCGTAGCCGGGAATGCTCGTGTTCGTGCGATCAACGCCTTCGGCAAGGGCATCTGCATCGGTGATGTCATGCAGCCGCTCGACGCGCACGCCAGTGACTTCGAGCGTGATGCGCGACGCCCAGCGCGGCATGTGGATCGACGGAGTCCAGCCGCGACTTTCTTTCGAATCCAGATTCCGATACAGCGCTTGCGAGATCGAAAATTCGGCGCGTCCGTCATCGGCCTGATACTTGACGCCTGCGTAGTGACGCGCGGGTGTGTTCGGACCTTCCTCGAAGCCGATGCGATTGACTTCATGCGTCTCACGCACATACAGTCGGTCACCCGGCTGGCCGTGCGGGCACATGAGGCTGTCGCCCGTGCGCGTATGCCAGATCGCGCCTTGCAGAGGAACTGTGTCGCCTTCGGCCGTGTGGCCGTCGTTGGGACCGCCGAATGTCGTCGGCTCCCATACGCCGAGCCGGTTGTTATGCGGTAGTTTCACGACGCGTCGCGTCTGCGTCTTGCTGCCGTCGAGCAGAGCGCGCACCATCGGGCCGCTGAACAGGATCGGACGCTCTTTCATGCCGCCACCTCTTGCTTCACTTCTGCCTGCTCATCGCGATAGACGATCGAATGACCTTCGCCCAGGTATTCGCGAAACGCCTCGACGGCTTCGGCGAGGTTCGGGTGACGAGTCGCCATGCAGCCTTCAGCTTTGCGCGGCCAGAAGCAGAGCAGCAGTCCGTGGAATCCGTTGGAACGGATCTCGCAACGGATGCGCGCTTCGTGACACAGGAAAACCAGCTTCGTCAGGCCGTTGAAGTCCCACGTCGCCAGATCACTCTTCCAGGGGACTGCGATCCCGTTCGCCCAGCCTTTCCAGCGAACTGCATCCCACGCGATCGGCGCGTTGTAGATTCCGCCGCCGACCATGCCGAGGATGTTGAACACGTTTCGCAGGAACGGTGAGAGCTCGTCAGGCGCCGCGCGATAGCCCTTTGTGACATCGCGCGGACGCTTCAGCGGATGGCTCTTGAGTTCGCGCTGCTTGCCATACCGCATATTGCTTTCGACCCATCCTGCGTGATCCATCGTCACGTAGCTCATGTCAGGTATCCAAAAAGAGTGGGCCAGTACAGCGCCCACAAAGCCGCGGCCCTGGGAGCCGCCGGAGCGCTTACTCGGGGGAGCCGAGCAGAATCTTCGTTGCGGTTTGCTCTTCGATCTGTGCCCAGATCGCGCGGAATGCGGCTTCGAGCACTTTGTGCGGGCGCACCAGCTCGTACCAAATCTTCAGGGTGCCGTTTTGCACGCGGTATTTGATGCGGGCGTCGATAGCGTACTTCGCGCCGTTTTCGAATACCGGGATCTCCAACGTGATATTCGACGGCATCGCGATCTTGTTGCCGGTCGCGTTGACGTCTTCCTTCCACACGAAGTTGGTGCTGCCGTCCTGCAGGCGCGTTGCCGAGACGAAATTACCTTCCTTGCTGGCTTCGAAGTTGAGCGCAACGCTCAGCATGGTCGAGCCGTCCGGACTGACGATGTCCGGCAAGTTGTCCTCGATCAACTCGGCAAGTTCGAGCTGGGTCATCGGCTGGCGATCCTTCCCAGTCCACGTCTTCCATTCGCGCGACGCGGGCACTGCAAACTCAACGCGGTATGCGCGCCAGTTCGCACCGTCTTCATTCGTGAATTCGGTGCTGTAAGCGCGGTGATCGTCGATAACGCCGAGGATCTTGGCCGGATCGAGCGAAGCGTAAATCAGGCTTTCCGAACGCTTCTGGCGATTGAAGTACGCGACGAAGCTGTTTGCGTCGCGCAGTTTGACGATGCCGACCGCGCGCGAAGGGCTTTCCTCGCGTTCGAACACATGCTCGACCCTGCAGCCTTCTGGCACGACGACGAACGGGACGCCATCGTTGAGCGGGCTCTTGTGCGGGCCAGCGAGTGCAATGCCGGCTGTGAGGATGGCTGACGCGTCTTTTTCGCCGTGGAATTCGTTGAACATGGGTTATCCGTGTGAAAGTGAGATTGAGAGGTAGCGTGCCGGCCGATTAGCCGTGCGCTGCGGTACGGCTGTCAGCCAGCGAAATGCCAGGCAACTCGGTCTGGCGTTCGCTGTGGCGTGACAGGTTGTTTTCGACGGTCGGGAAGAACACTTCGGCCGACTCCTTTTCCTTCGGCAGCGTGGCGACCACCTTGCCGGTCACCTCGAGTGCGTCCTGCACTTTGGCGAACGGCTTCACCTCGACGGTGATCGTGATCTTTCCGGATTTGCCGGTATCGCGGACCATAGCGACCAGCGTGTTCAGTTCGTTGGTGGCTTCCTCGACGACGGCGCCGCCGCGCAGTTCCATCAAGGTTTGGGTGAAGGCCTTCTTCATTGGTTGACTCCGTGTTGTGAAGGACTGCGGGTTAATCGCCGATGCGCGGATAGAAGTGCGCGTCGCTTTCGTGTTCAAACTCCTGATGGGCGGCCGGCACATGAAACAGTGAGCTTTCGTCAGCACGTTTTGCGACGCGATTCATGCCGCCGACGATCACGCTGATGCTTACGCCAAGCCACAAGCTGCCAAGTACTGCTAAACAGAGATCAAGGGCTGTGTACATTTGGGGTGAGCCTTTACGGGATCAGGTGTTACGCATCGACACGCGGACGTGTTCGGTTTCGGCGTCGTCCCATTTCTGAGCGATACCGAGGATCACGACGATTGCGATGAAAGCAGCGCCCAGGCGCAGGCAGAATTTCAGATCGGCCACGACAGCACCCCTGAGCGGTACGCATCACACAGAAACCACACGCAGCCGATCGCAGAACCGTAGGCGAGGATCACGCCGCATGCCTTCAGAACGCGGCCGTGCACGTGATAGCAGGCTGCCAACAGATCGTTATCGCAAGCGGCGCGGTTCACTTTTCGCCCCGCGTGAAGTGCTCGAGCTCGTCGCGCGTGCGAGTCTGCTCGGTGTGTTTCGGTTGAGTGGCTTGCATCTCAATGTCTCCCGTCACCGCGGCAAAACTTCTTTACCGCGAGCGAAGGCGACCTGAATGCGCGCCTTCGGACAATGGGCCAGATCAGAGAGGGAGAGAACAACTACTGAGCGGCCGAGCTGCGCGACGAAACGGCAATGGCCGTCGAGACTTTTGGTTGCAGCGCGGTGCATGGCTTTTCTGACGTTCATCTCTCACTCCAAGACTCTGGAAGGTGGTGAGATGCGCCCTAAGAACAGAGGACTCGCGGGAATCCGCTCAACTTAGGGCGCTTGTCACGATCGCGCCGTCATCTAGCGCTTGAGATGAAGTATAGAAAAACTAGACAATCAAAGTCAAGAAAAACAAGACTTCTGATTTGGGAAATTTGTAACACGAAAAAAATCCCGCACACGCGGGACTTGTTCGGTCGGCCGCTAAGGTTTCTTCGGCGGCGGAGTGCTGCTGTTTTGGCCCTGCTGGAATGCCGCGATGACGGCTTGCGTCATTCCAATGTTGGACGACTGTGTCGCGTAATAAGTACCGACCACTGCGATCACTACAGTGATGGCGGCCAACCACATGTTCGATTTCAGAGATCCGGCTTGCTCAGCGGCCTTTGTGGCGTGCTCTGCGAGTATCTCCAGTCGCTTATCGCGCTCTGCTGCTTGAGCCATGAATGCATCGATCTTGCCCTCAATTCTCGCGACGCGCGCGTCCATGCGTGCCTCGACTGTCTCGAGGCGCGCCTCGAATTCTTCGCGCGTAGGAGTGCTCATGCCGGTTTTTCCATCTGAGGATTGGCTGCTAGTCGGAAGCTGCGTCCTAGGCTCCCGTCCAGAGAGCGCGTCGGAAACGCCTGAAGTCAAGTCTATCAGCTTAGACCAGATTGCTTGAACCTCGTCGTCCGGTGACTCTTCCCTCTCTTCGCCTTCGGTGAACGATACCACCTTAAGATTTGGCTTGGTCATGTGGCTTCGGACGGATTGCATCTAGGAGCTGTTGGAGGTTTGGTTTTAGCCAGTCTGGAGCACTACCAAGGTGCCGCTCGATTAGATCGGGCGAATAATTCCACGCGATTTGAGCATATGGTGGTTGACCGTGTGGCCCGAAAATTTCGTTCAGTTCTTCGGTGCCAAAGTCCCATGTCGAAAGCAGTGAACAGTTTTCACATGGCGATACGAACACGAGCAATTGAAGCTCGCTGATGCTCTGAAGGCCGAACGGACGTATCGACCACCCCATCAAGTTGTTGACTTGCTGAAGGCGACCGATGCTGAACTGTTCAATGGGCATTAAGAGTGCGTTCAGATGGAAGCGTGAGAGTTCGGCATTACATCCGGGGCAGCGGCGGTGCCTGACATGAGGCGCCACCTCGTCCCAATTTACGTTATCGGAGGTCATAAAGGGTTCTCAATCGGGGCGCCACATTGAGACTTTGGCGATGCCCGCTACGTAGTGCATCTTGTCGATCTCATCCTCACCAAGCGTGATCTTGCCGTGCGCCTCATTGACCGAGAGTAGGGTGTAGCGGCCGCCAGCCTTATAGGCCAGCTCTTTCACCATTACGCGGCCGTCTTTGGACTTGACCATCACCTCTTCGCCGGGCTGGATAGGATGATTCGGCTCGATAATCACGAATTCACCATGCTTGATGCGAGGTCGCATCGAGTCGCCGGAACACTCGATTGCGTACGCGTCTGGATCAGATGTCGGCCAGTCAATATAGCCGTCGCCATGGCCTACAGGGTATTCAATGTCGGCCCAGTATCCGTTGTCGCCAAGTTGCGCCATACCTACCACCGCTAGTCGTTTCCGTTTCCCGAGGCCTTTGGGGCGGAACTCGTCGTTGTACTGGATAGCGACCTTCTTTTGACCCACGCGGGCCAGCACCCAGGCGCTGTTGTAGCCGAAAGCAGTTTGAATTGAGACCGCGTCCTCGACGCTGATCGCGGTGCCTTTCAGCCACGACTCCACTCTCTCAAGCGGCACCGCGGCCTTTTCAGCAAAGGCGCCGGCATCCATGCCAGTTTCCGTGAGCATCTCCTGCACTCGCTCTGCGACGTCTTTGACGTCGAGCGCGGTGGTGCTGCCGATGCTTGGCTGAGAATCCGGCATTGGGCACTTCGTGACGACCGAAATCTCTTGGATCTGAGCATAGCTCGGCTCGTGCCTGCCGTTTTCCCAAGCAGACACGTTTCCTTTGGTCACTCCGAGCTTTTCGCCGAGTTGTTCTTGTGTTAGATCGGCTTTCTTCCGGGCAGACCGGATCCAGTTTCTCATTTCCATGGCGGGAATGTATAGGAAATCTAAACGGGTCGGGTCTCGTTTTTCTTTACTTATAGGTCTAGCAAATCTATACTTGCTCGGAAGATCACTCACGGCCCACCTCCAAATGACCAAACACCCCGTCGCGATTGCCGCGGCTACTGTCGGTGGCTTCAAAGCACTGGCCGACATCCTTGGCGTCACGAAGGGCGCGGTTCATCAATGGATGTCTCCCGATCGGCAGGTGCCCATCGAGCACTGTACGCCGATCGAGCAGGCGACCGCCGGCGGCG
Source organism: Paraburkholderia sp. FT54 (assembly GCF_031585635.1). Lineage (NCBI taxonomy): Bacteria > Pseudomonadati > Pseudomonadota > Betaproteobacteria > Burkholderiales > Burkholderiaceae > Paraburkholderia > Paraburkholderia sp. FT54. The sequence continues at coordinate 1,305,419 of NZ_CP134195.1, forward strand.
TGACTCGCCAGATGCTTCGCCCGGATGACTGGGAGTCTATCTGGCCGGAGCTTGCGACCAAGGACAGCGGCTGCGCCACCGACCGCGCGGCTGCAAGCGACGATGCTCAGCCGCCTGCGGGGAATGTGAAACGCGGCGACAAGATGGCTCGGATGATTGTTTAGCTGGTTCATGTAGTTCGGAGGGGTCTTAGGACCCCTTCATTTGGCACCGCGCCAAAGTAGTAATCCAAGTCGTAACCCGATGAATTTTTTCAACCGAGGTAACTAGATGCAGACGCAACAAACGCCGCACAAGGCCGCTGCACATAGCCTTAAGCCGGAGCGTGACGCGCCGGCGCCGCGCTTTTTGCCGGAAGAAGAGATCGCTGGCTGCGCGTCTTTTCGCGATGCCGTTTGGCTTGCCTGGGAAAACCGGGCAGTGCGCGGCATGACGAAAAGAACGCTGGCGGAGTTGTGCGGGCTGTATGCGCCGCACGTGACCAACTTCGTGAATCCACAAGCGTTCGACCAGAAGGGCAAGAAGCGGGCGGACTTGCCGGCCGACAAGGTCGACGAGTTCGAGCGTGTGGTGGGTAATCGCGCGGTGAGTCAATGGCTGGCGGACCGGGCTGAGTTGACCATTTTGGAAAGGATGATCGCCAACAAGAGGTGATATGGACGATGAGGTAGCACTCTCGAAAGTCCAGGGGGCATTCGAACAAGTAAAAAACAAGGTCGGAAACGACACTCACAAAATCCGGGAGGGGCTCAAGAAATTACGGACCGAAGATCCAACGCTGTTCGAGGCATTCAGGCATGTCGGGCAGTTGATGCAGCAGACACAGCAGGGCCACTGAAGTAAGGCGCCGGTCGGACCGGCCGGCGCATCAAATGGGATGAATCGACACATAAGCCTCTTGCAGGGTAGGCGTCTTATGTACCGATTTAGCACTACTAAGCGGCACGCCGCTAGTTAATCCCAGGAGATCACATGAAGATTGCATCTATCGGCGCCGCACTGGCGCTGGCAATGGGCGCGGCGTCGGCGCGACTCGATCGTGCTGTGAGCGGCGCGGCCGTTGGTGGTGGTCGTCGCATCGCTGGCGGGACAAAGCGTGCACGTCAAATGGTGTCGGCCCAGACGCCGCACAACCGCAGCAAGTACATGCCGCACATCGGCAAGAAAGAGCAGGTGCGCGCGCATCGCTGCTACATGGTCAGCACTTTCCCGAGCGGCACCCCGCGTAGCGCGCCGGTGATGCATCAGTCGAACGACTCATTCTCGACCTATCCGTTCTAAACCGGAGATCCGCCATGCAGACGGAAATCTATAGCGGTCGTTCTGGCCGCCGCGTCGCCGAAACGCAGCAGGACGCCTATCACGCTCTGAGTGCCAAGACGCTCGGCGCGAAGCAGCGCATGGTGCTCGAGGCTTTCGAAAACGGCCGTCCGCCGCTGACGCGCGAGGACATTGCCGCGATCACCAACATGAAGCTCAGCAGCGTCTGCGGCCGCGTGCGCGAGCTGCTCGACGCTGGTCGTCTGGCCGTCGTCGGCAGTCGCAAAGATCTCGCCACGCACACGAAACAGCAGCTTCTGGCTGTCGTGGCAAAGGCGGCTGCGTGAGCCACCACCTCGTCAACATCGCGATGGGTATCAGCCTACCGGGAACGCCGAAGTGGATTCTCTGCGTCCTTTCGCACCTCGCGACGATGTCGACGGGGAAGGTCGAGACCACGACGCTGGATCTCGCGCAGGCCTGTGGCTTCTCGCAGTCGTGCGTGCGCGACCAGCTCAAGCGCCTCGAGCGCGCTGGCCTGATCGAGGCTGAGCGGCTGGCTAAGGGCGTACTCATCATCAAGGTCAGGACGTTCTGATATGGCGCTCGCGGAAGTCATCCAGATGCCCGAACAGCCTCGCTCGGTCCAGGTCGAGGACGGGTTCACCCGTGTCGCTCACGGGATCATGGAGGCGCTCGCGCTGGCTGATCTCGGCAAGCGCCACTACAAGATCATGCTGGTGATGTGCCGGCAGACGTACGGCTACAACAAGAAGGCCGACGAGGTCAGCCTGTCGCAGTTCCACGACAAGACGGGCATCCTGCCGCCGAACGTTTCCACGGCCATTGAAGAACTGGTGGCTATGCGCGTGCTAATCAAGACGCCCGGCAAGTACGCAGCGTGTCTGGCTGTGAATAAGGCGTATGCCCAGTGGACGGGTAAGGCCAAGGTCGACGTGTCGAAGGTATGGGGTTATCAAAACAATAACAGCACTGTTATCGAAACGATCAGTGAGGGTTATCAAAACGATAACGATGGTGTTATCGAAACGATAACCACAAAAGACAACTCCAAAAGACATAACCAAAAGACAACTCCAAAAGAAAACCTTTCGCGCTCGCTTCGCGAACGCTTCGAGATTTTCTGGGCGAGCTACCCGCGTAAGCGATCCAAGAAAGCAGCAGAAAAGGCCTTTGCCAAGGTCAATCCGGACGAGCAGCTCTTCAATGACCTGATGGCAGGTTTGGAGCGGGCCAAGACTTCGGAGCAGTGGCGAAACCCGCAATACCAGCCGCATGCAGCGACGTGGTTAAGCGATGGCGGCTGGATGGACGAGATTCAAGCTGCGTACACCGATGACGAACTTGCCGTGATCCGAGCCTTCAACCAGGCACTCGGGGAGCGTATCGGCACGGTGGACGAGGGGGTCTTCGTCGAGGCGCGCGCCGGCGCGATCCGCGCATTCATGGGGAAGCTGGCTGCTGATCCTGAGGCATGGAAGCGGTATTTCCCGGCTGTGCGCGACAAGGTCGATCTCCCGCCGCGCGCGGGCTTCGATTATCTGATCAGCCCGAAAGGCTTCGGCGACGTCAAAGGGCGCATGGCAGTCAAGCGCAATCCGGACGGCACGCGCGCATCAGGCGACTGGGACAAGTCCGCAAGCGGCATCAAAGCAATGGCGAAGGAAATGGGCGTGTCGTTCTCGGACGATGAACCGGTGCCGGCCATTGCGATCCGCGTACGCGCCGCAATCGCAAAACAGGAGAGCAAAGAGTGAACATTTTCGAATTCATGGATCGGCATCCGGTCCTGACGATCCTGATCATCCTTTTCGGCGGCACGGTGGCAGGCAATACGTTGGTTGAAATCACGCGCGTCATCGTTGCGGGGTTCATGAAGTGACGGCCCGCACCAACGCACTCCGCTACCCGGAAGGCACGAAGACCGTCGGCACCGCACGTGTGCGCGAAGACAAGACGGTCGGCCGCAGCTTTGCCGAGCGCGAGTTGATGCGCCGCACCGGCAATGCGCCGCACAGCACGTTCGACGAGGTTGCCGACGGCATCTCGGAGAGCGTGAAGGCTTCTGCCACTGTCGCCGCCCAAATCGGCCAGCCCGCACCGCTCGGCAAAGCGATCACACGCCTGACGAAGCCGGCAGGCCCGGCGAAGACACCGAAGTACCGCAACACGAAGTGCGAAAGCGGCGGCATCAAGTTCGACAGCAAGCGGGAGATGATGCGCTGGCACGACCTGGTGCAGATGCAGGCGCGCGGCGAAATCAGCGAACTCGAATTGCAGGTGCCGTTCGTCTTGGCGGATCCGGTGGTGATCGCCGGCCGCAAGCGCCCGGCGCTGCGCTATGTCGCTGACTTCGTCTACGAGCAGGACGGCAAGACGGTGGTGGAAGACGTGAAGGGGCGAGTCACCGAGGGATACCGCATCAAACGTCATTTGATGGCCGCGCGCGGCATCACGATCAAGGAGGTGAAGTAATGGCAGCGAAATGGACAGATGCCGAGCGCGACATCGTGAGGGCGATCTGGAAGACGCCTTCGCTTCTTAAGTGCGAGGTCCCGGTGCTTCCGGGTCGCACGTTCGCGAGTATTGCGAAGGAAGCATCGAAGCTGGGCCTGGGCAGAAAGGCGCATGTCGCCTCGCACCAGCTCGAGCGCGCCAAGGTACTGATGGCCGACAGGAAGCCGCGCAGCTCGAAGGAAATCGCGCGCGCGATCAACGCCGGTCGATCCCATCTTCATGTCCTGCTAGTCAACGCTGTTGAGCGCGGAGAATTCCACATTGCCGGCTATGGTATGGCGCCACGCTACCGACGCAACGAGGCGTGTTTCAAGATCGGCAAAGGCAAATCAGCAGGACGGCCGACGAAGCTCACCGAGCAAGAGAAGGGCAAGCGCTTCCGTGACAACGTCGACCCGATCGAACACAAGTTCAAGCGAAAGCAGTACACGCTGAACCGCAAGATCAAGACCGGCGCGATAAAGCGCGATCCACTCACCGAGGCGTTCTTTGGGGGCGGTGCAGCATGAAGATCGCCGACCGCATCATCGCGCGCGTGACGCGCCGCAAGCAGGACGTAGTGATCGGAGACCCGGCGGACCCTTACCTTATCCGCTGGTGGGTGATTCCTCGCAATCGATTCTTCAACGTCTACCTGCATCGTTTCCTCCGCAGCGACGACGACCGCGCGCTCCATGATCACCCGTGGACCAATCTGTCGATCCTCCTGCGCGGCATGTACATCGAGCACACGATCGATGCCGGCGGCGTCAATGTGCGCACGGAACGATACGCGGGCGATTGGAAGCTGCGCCTGTTTGGAAGCGCCGCGCACCGCCTGGAACTCGTCGACGGCGAGTGCTGGACGATTTTCATCACGGGCCCGCGTTACCGCGAATGGGGTTTTCACTGCCCGTTCGCCGGCTGGGTGCACTGGAAGCGCTTTACCGCAGCGGAAAACCCAGGCGAGATCGGCAGGGGATGTGGCGAATGAAGCGATCGGCACCGATGAAGCGCGGCGCACCGCTCGCGCGCACCGGGTTCAAACGTAAGCAGGCGGACGCCTTCAAGACAACGTTTCACACCCAAACACTGATGCGCAAGGCTGCGATCAAGACGAAGAAGAAGCGCGTCTCGGTCGCCGAGGGTTCGAAGTATCTCGCTGCCTGCCGCAATGAGCCGTGCTATTTGCGCGTACCGGGCGTGTGCCAGCTGAATCCGGCGGACGACACCGTGGTGCCGTGCCATTCGAATCAGTTGCGCCACGGTAAGGCAGGTGGGCTCAAGGCGGACAACGAATTCACGGTACCGGGCTGCAATCCGTGCCATGGCTGGATTGATCAGAACCGCGTCGGCACACCGAGGCAGGTCAAGTTTGATGTGTGGGACGCGGCTTATGAATTGTGGGCGCCGGTACGCGCCCGAAAGATGGGATTGGAAATGCAGGAGGCAGCGTAATGCAGTTGTTTGTGAATGTGCCGCTCAAGTCGCTCCGAAAAGTTGCCGGCCGCGCGCAGTCGACCTATTACAGCGGATGGTTCAAGGCGGTGCGCTTGATTGGTCCAGAGCGCACGAATTGGTATCGAGGTCAGGGCAGCGGCTATATCTGGGCCGACATTGAGCTTGATGAGGATGTTCGCCAACACGCCGACTGCATTTTCAGAGAAGACGGAACGGTACGCATACAGGTGTGGGTGAACACGCATCGAAAGACGCTGGCAGCGTTTCTCGCCAGTGGTGATCTGGAGTGGGACGTTAGGGAGATGGCATGAAGGGCGTTATCAGACTCACTCCGATTGTGCCAGGCGAAATGCAGCCGGCAGTCTTCGTCGACGGGCGCATTCGCGAAGGGTTCTTTAGCGGCAATGCGGCAGAAGGTCGTGGCTTCCCGCAATGGGCGCTGAAGATGTTCGGCGGAGACAAGGTGCATTGGATGCGCGGCGATGTGAACCGGAAGGGTGAGCGTCATTCGCTATGTGGCCGGGTGTATGCCACCGATGTTGAGTTGTTCTTGCCCGGCAACTACTCCCGCTGTAAGGCGTGTGAAAAGGCGCTATCGGTCCAGAAACGTTATGGAGCTTCGGTATGAGCGCACACGCATACATCCAATACGCCAACGTCCCTGACGTCTTGATCGCGTCGAGCAGCCAGTACGTCGACAGCGTCACAAAAGCCAAGGTCATCGCCTTCGACGGCTGCCCGATGTGCGGCCATCTCGAAGTTCTCAGCGACAGCCGCATCCAGATCGAATTCCCGTTCCCGCGGAGTGCCGAGCTGCGCGGCGCGCTGGTGGACTGGTTGATGCACTGGGGCATTCACTTCACGGTGGTCATGTGAGCGCGCGGGCCGAACGCCGCAAGGGCGGAGAACTCGCAAAGCTGGCCGGTATGTGGTCGAACGAGCAGGCCTTCTGGGATTGGGTGGGCCTGATTCAGGAAAACCCGTGCAACGGACCGACTATGGCGGCGTCATTCATTCGTGCCGTGTGCGGCGTCGCGAGCCGTGCGGATCTCGACCACGATGCCGCGGCACGTGCCCGGTTCGACCAGCATATCCGCAAGCCCTACGCGAAGTACCGCGCATCGGCGGGCTGTGTATGAGGGCCTACTGGCGCGACGCGCGCGACCCGGCGATTGTGCTTGAGGAAAAACAGGAAGCAACCTGCCTCGGCTGCGAACAGTTGCAGATCAGCCGGTGGTCAGGAACGCGGAAATACGTATGTAGCAGTGGCGTCCAGAAAGCTTCGACGGACATCTACGAAATGCGGCGCTGCAAGAAATATTCTGACGGGGTGAACATGACGCTGGACCAAAGCGAACAAATCGAAGAACTGCTGTTGAACTGGTACCGCTGGCAGATATGCCAATCGAATGCCGAGCTGCTCGCGCACTACTACCGCCCCGAAGATCGGACGTGCCGCGGCTATGAGACGCCGGCCGGTGTCGACGAACTGACCGAAGAGGCCTATGACTGGGTCGACGACCAGCTTGCTGCGCAGGTCGACACCGTCATGGATGACCTTTCGCACCGCGGTACGCTGACGGCGGAGATGCGAGCGGCGATCAGCACCAGCATGCGCAACAAGGAATGCGGCCACAAGGTTTGGAACACCGGCCGCGCGCCGGTGGCCGATCGGCACGAAATCTACCAATCGGCGAAGCAGGCACTCCTGCCGATGCTCGCGCTTCGCAACATCATCAAAACGATGGAATCGGCATGAAGGTGGCCGAATTGCAAGGGGCGGTCCTCGACCTCTGGGTTGCGCGCGCTGAGGGCAAGTGCTACACGCAGAGCCCGGGTGTGTGGGGAAATGCCTTGGTCAACACGCTTGGTCGATTGTCCATCTCAAAGACCTCGTGGAACTGTGCGCGGTATTTCGAGCCGTCGAGCAACTGGACGCACGGGGGACCGATTGTCGAGCGTGAGCGAATTGGCGTTGAATACCTCGGGTCGTCAGCTTGGCGCGCCATTGTTACGAATGAGAATGGCTGCGACATGGTTGAGTCCGGAGAACAATACCGTTTGGCGCGCCACGGCGGGACAGCGCTTGAAGCCGCAATGCGCGCCTATGTCGCTTCGAAGTTCGGTGATAATGTGCCGGACGAATCAACAAACTAACGAGGACGCAAATGGGGGCAGCGGATGATAAAAAGAGAAGGGCTGAGCAGACTTATTTGACCAGCCTAACGCCGGCCGCTCAAGCCGCAATAGGGCGCCAACTCGCTGCCGTGACGGACGCCGTGGTTCAGGGCGCAATGAACTGGGGGTTCGAGGTTGTAAAGCACCTCGCCATCCTGAACGGTGCCGGGCTGGCTGCTATCGTGGCGATCGCTCAGGCAGCAAACGGAGATCTCAGAATCCATACTTTGGCTCTTCACGGTGCGCATCAGTTCGTTGCGGGGCTGATGATCGCGTCGATTGCCATGTTGTCTGTGTATATCAGTGGCTTGTTCTTTTCGCGCGATTTCACGCAACGCACGTTGGACGTTCTCCTTGGCACCAAGCCATTGTCGCGACTGCAGCCACCGATTCTTTATAAGTCCATGATCGGTCTAAATTGGATTTTGACTTTGATGTCTCTGGGTTTGTTTTTCGCCGGTTCGCTGACAATCGTCAAGATAACGTAGGTCGAAAAAAGTTTTCTGGGGTAGTTGCATTTTGGAAAAAACGCGGTTACATTAATCCCCGGAAAGATGCGCCCGCAAAACCCGCTAGTCGAAAGACGGCGGGTTTTTTCATTTCTGCTCGGAGATCGACATGGAAGACATGAGCGAAGCCGAGCAGGCGATGGTATTCGAATGGACGCGCACCGCAGTTGATGAAGCTGTTGTCGCCGGCCTGATAGTTCCGCCTTGGCGCCCGACGGCCGGCCAGCACGAAATGCTCTACGGCTACTACATTTCCGGCCTGACGCCTGCAGAAGCGGCGCAGGCGGCTTTCGGCATTCGCCACTGATTCCATGACGACATATTTTCTGTCGCATCGAGACGATGGTCGCGTCGTTCTGGATCGCGAGTGTCATGGCGCGCTGCTGCAAACGGTCCGCGTGAATGATCCGCCGATTGACCGACGCGTTGTGGATGGCGATCTCGTCGATGTGCCGCAGTACGCTATCTCGTACAGCGACGCGCGGCAATGGGTCAGCGAACGCGGTTTGATGCATGTCCGTGGCGAGGGCTGGTTCTACTCGCAGTGAGCATCGCCAGTACAGAGTCTCCTCCATCGATGAGAGTCGTTGGATTCACCCGCTTCGCGCGGGCTTTTTTATTTCCGGTGCATGAATGGCACGTCCACCCAGAAAGACCGACGCCGATGCGTTGATCGGCGAGACCGCGCTTGTGCGTTCGTCGATCTGGCAGAACGGCACACGCAAGGTGGCGGCCATCATCACCGATGCGACAACTGACGAAGCGCTCCTGCCCGAAGGCGCTGTAGCTCTCGTGTCGCTTACGGCGTTTCCACCTGGCGCGCCGTCTCGCATGATGCGCGATGTTCCGTTTTACGCCGCGCCGCGCGACGAAAGTTCGCTGCCGGCAGCATGGATTAAACCGAGGGCATGAAATGCTGAAGCTCGACGTGCGTGCCGATGTGAAAGGCATCACGGCAAGCCTCTCTCGCTATGTCGGCGAGCAGCAGAAAGCGGTGGTCCGCGCGCTCAACAAAACGGCGATGCAGGCTCGCACTGCAGCCGCGCAAGAGGTCCGCGGCGCCGGCTACAACATCAAGTCGAGCGCCATCAAGAATTCATTTTCCATCACCAAGGCGGCTCAAGGCCGGTTGGTCGTTGTGTTGAAGTCGACCGGCCGCCCGGTGGCGCTGATCAACTATGGCGCGCGCCAAGGCAAGAACGGCGTGAGCGTGCAAGTGAAAGCGGGCCGCACTGTGTTGCGGCACGCGTTCATTGCGACGATGCCGAACGGTCACCGGGGTGTGTTCGAGCGAACCGGCAAGCAGCACAAGAAGGTGAAGCGCAACGGCAAGACGATCCGTTCAGGGTTGCCGATCAAAGAGTTGTTTGGTCCATCCATCCCGCAATCGCTCGCGAACGACGCGGTCGAGAAGGCGCTGATGACGAAGATCAGGCAGAAGTTTCCGCAAATCCTGAAGCACGAGCTGGCGTTCATCGCGGCGAAGCGCTGATGGTCGCGAGGCCGCGCTCATGCACATTTCTGGTGCTGGTAACCATTCGAAAACCTTACGGGTCCCTCCTGGAGGGTTCGTGTAGGGCGGGAGCGAAGACTCGCGAAAACCGCCCAGCTATGAATTCTCAAAGGTGTTCGCACCCATGCCGAAGGGCGTATCAATTCGTGAGTTCGCGCGCCTTGAAGGCGTGTCAGACACGCTTGTCCGGAAAGCGCTGAAACTCAACAGGCTCAAGGCTTTCGATGATAAGTCGATCGACCCAGCACTCGTCGGAACAGCGTGGCGCGAGGGCAATGCGAAGGGTGCGAACCCTAGTGCGAACAGTTCGCACCCGGTTCGCAGTTCGCAGAAAGTGCGAACCGCTCCGGCGATCGATGCCGATGGCGACGGTTCTCTCGCTGATGCGGCAGGTCGGTTGCTCGACTCGGGCGCGGTCGCGATGGTCGACTACGCAACCGCGTTGCAGAACAAAGAGAACTACCTCGCGTTGCTGCGGCAGCTTGAATACGAACAGAAATCTGGATCGCTGGTCGCGTTGGACACGGCGAGCGCAATCCTATTTGAGGAGCATCGGGCGCAGCGCGACGCATGGCTGAACTGGCCTACCAGGGTGGGACCGATCCTGGCTGCCGAGCTCGGCCTCGAGGCCGATCGGGTAACTGAGGCCCTTACTGCGCATGTCCATAACCAAATCGCCCAGCTCGGCGAACCAGAGGCCAATTTCTCAGAGCGAGAAGGCTGATTGGTTGCGTGCCGCTGTACGACGTGCATGGACGCCGCCTCCGCGCATCAGCGTTCCGGAGTGGGCAGACAAGTTTCGTAAGCTGGCCAAAGAGGCCGGCAGCACTTCGGGTAACTGGTCGACTGCGACCGTTGAGGTGGCGCGCGGGCCGATGATGGCCGTGACTGAGCCAGGCGTCCACGTGCTAACCACGATGGTGAGCACGCAGTTGCTGAAGACGGCGTTGCTGGAGAACGTCTTCGGCTACTTCGCCCATCTTGATCCTTGCCCGATTCTGCTGCTGCAGCCGAAAGAGGCTGCAGCTGAGCAGTTCAGCAAGGAGCGCATTAGCCCGATGATACGGGTGACACCGGTGCTGCGCGACTTGGTGGGTACGAGCAAGACACGTAACGCCGACGAGACGCTGCTGTTCAAGGCGTTTCCCGGCGGCTTCCTTGCGCTTGCTGGCGCCGGCAGCCCAGACAACCTTGCCCGGCGCCCGGTGCGCGTCATCCTCGCCGACGAGGTGGACAAGTACCCGGTGACGCGCGAAGGCGAGCCGATCGCGCTGGCCGAAGAGCGGACCGCGACGTTTGGCGTCAACTGGTTGTCGGTGCGCGCCTGCTCGCCGACTGTCGAGGACGAGAGTCGTATCGAGGCCAGCTATAAGGATTCGGATCAGCGCCGTGCGTCTGTCGCGTGCCCCCACTGCGGGCACCGCATGTTCCCCGACTTCTTCAAACACGTCGATTGGGAAAAGCGCCGCGACGAGAATGGGACCGTGCTCGAACACTTCCCGAAGACCGCACGCATTGCGTGCGAGTCGTGCGGCGAGATCTGGTCAGAAGGCGATCGCCTTCGCGCGCTGAAGACTGTTCGCTGGCACCAGACGCGCGCGTTTGAATGCTGCGGGTCACGGCACGTACCGCTCGACGCGTATGAGAAGGCGTGGCGCGGCCCGGAGGATGGCCGCGAGTCGTCGACCGATGCCGCGTTGTCAGCGGTGTGGGACTGGTGGGCGAGCGACCGCTACGCGGTATATCGCGCGAAATGTCCCGACTGCGGCGAGTGGCGCGTCGATAACGAGCATGCCGGTTTCCAGGCCAGCAAGCTTTTCAGCCCATGGCAGAAGGATAAGCCTTCCGACATCGCCGCAAAATGGCTGGCGGCGGAGGGCGACGAAGACAAGAAGCAGACCTGGTGGAATACCCAAATGGGTCTGCCATACCGGCCGAACTCCGGTAAGGCGCTGCGCCTCGAGGCGCTGGTCGCGCGCGGCGAGCGCTGGGCGGCCGTGGTGCCGGACGGCGTTGCGGTGATCACCATCGGCGTCGACACACAGGATTACCGCTTCGAAGTCGAGGTGGTGGGCTGGGGGCGCAACGAGGAAAGCTGGTCGATCGCCTACGAGGTGATCGAAGGCGACATGGAGACGCCCGATCCGTGGGATCGCCTCGACGCACTGCTCAACCGAATCTGGCATCGAGCAGATGGCCGGCCTTTCGAGGCGATGGCGGTTTGTATCGACTCCGGCGGCCACCACACGCAGAAGGTCTACGACTTCTCGAAAGCTCGCCTCGGTCGAAAGATCTGGGCGATCAAGGGCGAGTCCGCGGTGAGCGGCAAGCGTAATCCTGTGTGGCCGGTGAAGAAGCCGACCCGCAAGACAAAGGCTTCGTTCCGACCGGTGATTCTCGGCGTGAATGCGGCGAAGGACACCATCCGTAACCGCTTGCACCTCGAGGAACCGGGCCCGGGCTATATGCATTTCCCGAACGACCGGGACATCGGTTACTTCGAGCAGCTCACGTCAGAGCGATCGGTCGTGAAGGTGACGAATGGGCAGAAGTTCCGTATCTGGGAACTGCCGTCCGGCCGTGCCAATGAAGCGCTCGATTGCCGCGTATACGCATACGGCGCGCTGTGCGGTTTGACGCACCTCGGGTTGAAGTTGAACCGGCGCGCGGATCTGGTTGCGGTGCCGCTCGAGTTCGACGCTCAGGCGCAGACATGGGCGCCGCCGGCGAACGCTGAAGCTGAGCCGGTTGTCGCCGCGATGCCTTCGGTGGACGTAAAGCCCGGAAAGAAACGACTGACGAACCGCCTGGCATAGGAAAGCGATGGCTATCACAGATGGAATGAGCACCGCCGACATGCAGGCGAGATTGGCCGCGCTTCAGGCGGCCTATTTCGACCTGCAGGCAGGCGCGAAGATCGTGACGGCCACCTACAACCAGGGGGACGGCACGAAGTCGGTGACGTACAAAGCGCCCGACATGACGCAGATTTATCGAAGCATCCTGATGTTGCAGAAGGCATTAAACCTGATCTCCCACTATCCCCGTGCACGAAGGGTTCTTTTCTAAATGTCACTTCTCGTCGATTCTTCCGGCAAGCCCTTCGGGGATCTGCCGGCCGGCGGTCGTGCGCGCGCGGATTCTGGATGGGGCGGTCCGGGGATTACCCAGCCGCCGTATTCGAGCCTCTTTCCGTATGAGGCCGCGAGCGTCCAAACAAAGGAAATGGGTGAGTGGTTTCCGTGGATCCGTTCGCCGGATTCGGAAATCAACTTCGCGCGCGACCGCATGGTTTCGCGTTCGCGCGACCTCGCACGCAACGACGGATGGGCGAGCGGCGGCATCACTCGCATTCTGGATAACACCGTCGGCGCGCACATGCGCCTGTCGGCAAATCCGGACTGGCAGTACCTGCGCCGCTTCAACGAGAAATTTGATCCGACGTGGGCAGATGAATTCCGCAAGGCGGTCGAGGCATTGTGGCGCGGCTACTCCGAAGACCTTGGCCGCTACAACGATGTCACGCGGCAGCTCACGATGTCGCAGCAATTGCGGCTTGCGCTGCGCCACAAGTTGATCGACGGCGAGGATCTGTTCGTTGCGCATTGGATGCCGGAGCGGATCGGCCGCGGGGCCGCACAGTTCGCCACTGCGTTTCTGCTTGTAGATCCTGACCGCCTGTCGAATCCGTATCAGATGGTCGACACGAAGTATCTGCGCGGCGGAGTCGAGATCGACGACTACGGCGTTCCGGTCGCTTACCACATCCGAAAGGCACATCAGAACGACTGGTACAACGCCGTCGAGTCGATGGAGTGGGAGCGTGTCGAGCGCGAAGACGAGGACGGGTGGCGTCGAGTCATTCACGACTTCGAGCGCGATCGCGCCGGACAGAACCGCGGCATAGGTGTATTCACCCCCGTGCTTGCGCACGCGAAAATGCTCGCGCGTTATTACGGTGTCGAGTTGCAGGCCGCGACGGTGGCAACAATCTTTGGTACTTACGTCACCAGCCCGTACGACCCGAAGATGGTCGAGGCGGCAATGGACAGCGACGGCGAAGAGTTGGGCTTCTACCAGGATCTCCGTGCAGATTGGTCCAAGGAGCGTCCGGCGATGCTCAGCGGCGTGCGCGTGCCGACGCTCGCGCCCGGCGAAGAGATCAAACAGGTCAACGCTGCCCATCCGCATGTCGGGTTCGAAGACTTCGCGCACGAAATGCTCCGTTCGATTGCGGCGGCGATGGGCGTATCTGCTGAGCAGATCACCCAGGACTGGAGCAAGACCAACTATTCGAGCGCACGCGCGGCGCTCCTGGAGAGTTGGAAGACGCTGTCGCGCCGGAGCGCAGAGTTCAAGACCGGCACGGCCACGCCGCTCTATTCATCGTGGCTGCAGGAGGCGATGGAGCGCGGAGACCTTGATGATGTGCTCCCAACTTCTGGCCTTATCCCTGAGTTTGTCGAAGCCGCCACGGCCTATTCGCGGTGCGACTGGCTCGGCGTGGCACGCGGCTGGGTTGACCCGGTGAAGGAAAAGCAGGGCGCTATTTTGGGGTTGGACGGTGGCCTATCGACGCTTAAACGCGAGTGCGCCGAACAAGGATTGGATTACGAGGAAGTGATCCAGCAGCGCGCCATCGAAGTGAAGATGTTCCGGGATGCTGGTTTGCCGGCACCGAAATGGTTCGGCGACGGCGCCGACGAAGCCTCTAAGCCAGACGACGAGCCACAGCCACAATGAAAAACTATCCATTCGCTGCCGCGCGGATCTTCGACGTGCCGCTGGCAATCCATCCGTCCAAAGGGCAGGTGATCGCAAAGGCGCTTGCGAGCCGATTTGGCATCGGCGATGTTTCGTTCACCGGAGGTGATCCTGTCATCGTCAAGCCGATGGCTTACGACGAGTGGGACGACGGACCATCGGAAGCATACGAAGAAACACCGTACGACTTGAGCCAGGGCGTCGCGATCATCGACGTGTCGGGTACGCTGGTTCAGAAGAGCAGCAATCTTAGACCGTACTCGGGGATGCTCGGCTATAACGCAATTCGGCATAACTTCCTCGCAGCGCTGAACGATAAGAAAGTGCGGGCGATCGCGCTTTCCATTGATTCGCCGGGCGGGGAAGTGGCAGGCTGCTTCGACCTCGCCGACCTGATCTACAACTCGCGAAGTGTTAAGCCAACGCTTGCCATCCTCAGCGAGTGCGCGTACAGCGCCGCTTACGCCCTGGCCAGTGCATGCGAACAGATCACCGTCCCACGGACCGGCGGTACAGGGTCGGTCGGAGTGATCTGTATGCACATCGACCAGAGCAAGGCGATCGACAAGGCCGGCATGGCTGTGACTATCATCAAGTACGGCGATCGGAAGGCCGACGGCAATCAGTTCAATCCACTGTCGAAGGAGGCCTTGAAGCGATTCCAGGACGACGTCGACGAGATGGGCGAACTTTTCGTGGACACCGTCGCGCGTAACCGAAATCTGTCTGCTGACATCGTTCGAAAGACGCAGGCAACCACCTTTCTTGGCGCCGCCGGCGTCGAGATCGGCTTCGCAGACGCTGTGATGGCGCCGGACGAAGCATTCGAATCCCTGCTCGCTGAGCTGGGCTGACATTTCCCAAACCCCTAGAGGTATTCATGAGCATTCGTTCCCTTGCGGCGCGCGGGCTGTCGTTCGCCCATCTCGCCGGCCTGTCGTCCCGTGCTTCGAAGGCGGAAGACGATGAAGAGAAAAAGGACGCGCGCGCCGAAGGCGATAGCGACGATGAGGAAGAAAACAACGGTCGCGATCGCGACGACGGCGATGCGAAGAAGTCGAAGAAGGCCAAGGCCGCTGAGGACGACGAAGACGACGGCGCTGAAGACGACGGCCAGAAGTCGGGCAAGAAGGCGAAGAAGGCCGAGGACGGCGACGAGTCCAAGGACTATGCCGAGGATGACGAAGACGACGACGGCAAGGAAAAGGCCGAGGAAGACGGCGACGACGAGGACGAAGAGATGCGCGGCAAGAGCGCAGTCGCTCGTGCACGCCGTCGCGAACAGGCACGCTGCGCCGCGATCATGGGCCACAAGGCAGCCGGCCGCAACGTCGTGCTCGCCGCGAACCTCGCGTTCAACACCCGCATGGGCCGCAAGGAAGCGATCGCAGTGCTTTCGAGCACTCCGGCCGCATCGACGCCCGGCCAAGGTCGTCAGGCACGCAATCCGAACCTCGGGGCTGGTGGCGAGATGCATCGCAACCCGGCAGCCGCCGCTGGTGCGAGCTGGGATCGAGCCTTCTCGAAGATCTCCGGCAAGCGCGGTTAATCCCGTCCACCCCTCCAAGGAATTCTGATCATGACATACGTTTCTCGCGCGCCGCTTTTTGAGCAGTGGCACCCCGGTGGCTTCCTGGTCTCGCAGCCGCGTGGCCAGCGCCATATCGATCGCGTCCTCATCTCGGGCGGCGCCAAGGTCTTTCCGGGCACCGTGATGGGTCAGCAAACGACCGCAGCGACTGCCGTGGCCGCGGCGCTCGGCTCGAACACCGGTAACGGTACGTTCGGTGCGATCACGCCCGTCGCTGTTCCGACCCAGATCGGCGTGTACTCGGTGCTGTTCACGGGCGCCACCGCGTTCACGGTCACGGCGCCGAGCGGTGCGACCGCAACGGGTTCGACCGGCGTCGCATTCTCGGCGCTCGGGATCGGCTTCACGATCACGGCCGGCGGTACGGCATTCGTCGCCGGCGACACGTTCGCGATCACGACCACGGCCGTAGTGGGCAAGCCGGCGGCGGCCGCTGTGGCCGGAGGGACGAACACCGGCAATGGCGCGTCCAGCGCAGTCACGACCAACGGCTACGCGCCGACTGTTGGTGTGTACGCCGTCGAGTTCGACGACGCGACGCACTTCATCGTGTCGGCGCCGAACGGTCAGGAGATCGGCCACGGAACGACCGGCGTCGCGTTCTCGGCTGGCGGGCTGAACTTCACGATCACCGCCGGCGGCACTGCGTTCGTGCCGGGTGACAGCTTCACGGTCACCGTGGCCGCAGGCGCAGGCAAGTGGGTGCCGTGCACCGCGACGGCGGTCGACGGTTCACAGAATGCCGCCGGCATCTGCTTCGGCCTGTCGGACGCCTCGCTGAACGACGTATTTGGCGCGATGGTCACGCGCTCGTGCGAAGTGAACAAGTCCGAACTGGTGTGGGACGCGTCGATGAATGCCGCTTCGCAAGCGGCGGCACTCGTACTGCTCACCGCAGCCGGAATCATCCCGCGCTAATCCCTCCACCCACTAAATTCAAGGCCGCCTCCGGGCGGCTTCGTCATTTCTGAAGGAGCCGTTCACATGGCATCGCTTGACATTTTCAACCAGGACCCGTTCTCGACTGTCACGTTGACCGCGGCAGTCGACAAGTACCCGTACGAGCCGCAGACGCTCGGCGAACTGAACATCTTCGACGACGACCCGATTCGCACGACGGCTCTGGTGGTCGAACAGCGCCAAGGTCAACTGATCGTGGTTCCGCTGAGCGAGCGCGGCGAAGCGGGCACGCAGCGTACGACCGAAAAGCGCCAAGCGCGCTACTTCGACGTGCCTCGTTTGCGTCACTCCGACACGATCTACGCGAACGAACTGCAGAACATCCGCGCGTTCGGTACCGAGTCCGAGCTGATGCAGGTGCAGGACGAAGTCGCGCGTCGTCTCGCCGGCCCGACCGGTTTGCTCAAGAACATCGAGTACACCTGGGAATTCCAGCGTCTCGCCGCGGTGCAGGGCCTTTTCACCGACTTCGACGGCACGGTGAAGTACAACTGGTTCCAGGAATTCGGCATCACGCAGCCGCAGGAAACCGGCTTCAACCTGGCCGCTGGCACGGCAAATACGCTGCGTCCGATCTGCAACCAGATCACCCGCACGATGGCGCGTAAAGCGCAGGGCTCCTTCACGCCGTCGACGAAGGTCTTCGCGCTGTGCGGCGATGCCTTCTACGACCAGTTCGTCAACCATCCGGACGTGATCCGCACGTTCGTGAACTGGAGCGACGCGACGGAAATCCGTGGCGGCAATTCGGGTGGCGCGTTCACTGCGTTCGAGTTCGGCGGCATCCGTTGGCTGAACTATCGCGGTTCGGACGACAACGCGACCATCAAGATCCCGGACGACAAGGTCAAGTTCTTCCCGGTCGGAGCACCTGGCATCTTCCGCCGCGCGCTCGCCCCGGGCGAGTCGTTCCAGTGGGTCAACACGCCGGGCAAACCGGTGTATGTGGTGCCGATCATGGATCGTGACCGCAACGAGTGGTGGAAGATGGAAGTGTCGAGCTACCCGCTTCACATCTGCACCCGTCCGGAAGTTCTGCTGAGCGGTCGCTCGGAGTCGTAATGTCGATCGACTGGGACAGCGTCGTCATCGGGCCGCTGCACGGTGTGTTCGCTGAACCAGCGACGTTCATGCCGTTCGCCGGCGGGTCGTTCTCGATCACCGTCGTCTTCGACGATGCGTACCTCAAGGAAGTGATGTTCGAGGACGCCACGATGGGGGCGACCGAGGTCAGTGCGTGCGTTGGAGTTCAACTTTCGCAGTTTCCCGCTGACCCCGTTCAGAACGACCGACTGTTCATTCCGGCAGGTCGGAGCGGCCGGCGTCCCGCGGCCAACTACCTCGTGAAGCAGGTGCGGCCCGACTCGCGCGGCGCCGCGCGCCTTCTCCTTACACGGACCATCTCCACATGACAACGTCAGCAGAGCTTCGCGCGCTGTTCGTGGATGCGCTCACCGGCGCGACGGACGCGGGCACAGCGGTGTATTCGCCGTTCGACTGGCCCACGGCCCCGGATTCGTATCCGCTGATTCTGGTCCATGCGCGGCGGGAGCGAAAGGAATCGCTCGGTCCGAATGTTCCTGAATTCAACGTCTACGCGACGCTTGAAATCATCGCGCGCACGAAGTCACCGGCGCTCGTCGGCGACGCGGGGTCGGCTGCGGCATTGCTCGAGGCCGAGCGCCTGAAGGCACAGATTGAGTCCGCGCTGATCAACAACCCGGCGATCTGGGCAGATCCGTGCGGCGGTCAACGTATCGAGCAGTTCACCTCGGTGGAGTCGGATCTCTCGACGAATTCCGAGGGAGACATGCCGATGGCAGAACTGCTGATGCAGATCGAAGTGAAGTTCTACCAGGGTCCGGAGGATTTCTTCCCGATCCCGATCACGCCACTGAGCGAAGTCGCGCTCGCGGTCACGGAGCCGCCCGGCACGACCCAAGCCGGCTTCGACATCGTATTTCCCCAATAGGAGCGCCTCATGCGCGTCAAACCTGCACCGGGCCTGTCTGTACGGGACCCGGTGACGAAGCAATTGCTTCCGGCCGAAGGCATCGACGTGCCAGACGGCGACATTTTCTGGACTCGCTGCCTCAACGACAAGGATGTCGTGCTGGGCGGCACTGACGACGCCGCGCGTGAAGCGCAGGCCAACGCCGCTGGGAGCAAGAAGCAATGACCATTCCGTTCAAGCAGATTCCGCAGAACATCCGGGTGCCGCTCTTCTATGCGGAACTCGATAGCTCGCATGCAAACACGGCGCAGGCCAACCAGCGCGCGCTGATCATCGGACAGATCACCGCATCCGGTACCGCGACGCCGAACATCCCGGTTATCTCGTCGGGCGCGAGCGACGCGGCGGTGCAGGGCGGCGCAAGTTCGATGCTCGCACTGATGACGGCCGCATACAAAGCGAACGACACGTTCGGCGAAGTTTGGTATTTGCCGCTTTCCGATGCGGCCGGTGCGGTGGCTGCAACCGGCTCGATCGCGTTCACGGCTGCGCCGACGGCCAACGGCACGATTTCACTGTATATCGCCGGCCAACTGGTCACTGTGCCAGTAACGCCGGCCATGACAACCGCACAGATCGCGACTGCTGTGGCAGCAGCGATCAACCTGATTGCGGCTATGCCGGTAACGGCTACGGCTGCGACGAGTACGGTGACGCTCACGGCGGATAACAAGGGCCTCGCCGGGAACGACATCGACATCCGGTTCAACTATCAGGGCACCGCAGGCGGCGAATTCACTCCGACCGGCCTGACGTACACCATCACAGCGATGGCGAGCGGCGCGACGAATCCGACGCTGACGACCGCGCTCGGCAACCTGCTTGACATGCCGTTTGACTTCATCGTGTGCCCGTACACCGACACGACGTCGCTGGATGCTCTGAAGGCCTTCCTCAACGACACGACGGGTCGTTGGAGTTGGCAGCAACAAGTCTACGGCCACGTGTTCAGTGCGAACCGCGGTACGTTCGCGAGCCAGACAACGCTCGGGCTCACGCGGAACAACCAGCACGAAACCATCATGGGTTTCAACGATTCGCCGACGCCGAACTGGCAGTGGGCGGCAGGCCTGGCCGGTGCCGCGGCAGTCTCGCTGCGTGCGGATCCGGCGACGCCGTTGCAAACGGTCGTCATTCAGGGCGTGCTGGCGCCGCCGCTGCAGTCGCGCTTCAACCTGTCGCAGCGCAATACGTTGCTGTACGACGGCATTTCGACGTTCACCGTTGCGCAGGACGGCACGGTGGCAATCGAAAACCTGATCACGACGTACCAGACGAATAGCTTCGGCCAGCCGGACAACTCGTATCTGGAAGTTGAGACGCTGTTCACGCTCGCATTCCTGCTGCGCGACTATGCGTCGATGGTGACGACGAAATATGCGCGCGTGAAGCTGGCGGCCGACGGTACGCGCTTCGCTCCGGGTTCGAACATCGTGACGCCGAGCATCATCAAGGCTGACATCATCGCGAAGTTTCAGGAGCAGGAGTTCAACGGCTATGTGCAGAACAGCGCCGCCTTTGCGCAGGCCTTGATCGTTCAACAGAACGCCAGCAATCCGAACCGTATCGACGTTCTCTGGCCCGGTACGCTGATCGACCAGCTGCGCATCTTCGCGCTGCTGGCGCAGTTCCGCCTGAGCTAAGTCACAGCCGCACCACTGAGAGCCGCCTTCGGGCGGCTTTCGCATTTCTGGAGAGCCCACGATGGCAAACCCTAACCGCCTGGCCGGTACCGCGACTCTCACGGTGGACGGGCAGAACTACCTTCTGGTCGGCGACTTCGAATATAACCCGTCGACAGTGACGCGCGAATCGCTGGTCGGCATGGACGACGTTCACGGCTTCAGCGAGAAGAAGCGCGTCGGCTCGATCTCGGGCACGCTGCGCGATACCGGTGGCCTGACGGTCGCCGATCTGAATGCAATGGACAACTCGACTGTCGTCGCGCAGCTCGCGAACGGCAAGACGATCATCGGCCGCAACATGTGGACCGTCGAAGACCAGACCGTGAAGTCGACCGATGCAACGGTCGAAGTGAAATGGGAAGGTCCGGCAGTCACGGAGACGACGAGCTAAGTCATGAGCCAACCCGAAGAAAAAACCATCAAGCTCCGCAAGCCGGTCAAGCTCGGCTCGGGCGAAACCGAAGTCGTATATGACTCGCTGAATCTGCGCGAGCCGACAGCTGGTGAGCTCGACAAGGCGATGTCCGCCTCGTCGAACATCGGCATCGGCATCATGCTGATCCACCTCATCTCGGGCGTGCCGAAGTCGGCTGTCGAGAAGCTCTGCCAACGTGACTTTACGGAGGCGAATGAGTATCTCGGGGGTTTTACCGACGATGGCCCGACGGCTGCGGAAGTGTAGTCGCCGAGGTCACCTACTTCTTTCGCTGGGGACCGGATGAGGCGTGGACGCTGCCTCTCTCGCGGCTTGCCTGGTGGCTGAAGCAGGCTGAGCGGATCAAAAAGCAAATGGAGTCGTGATGGCAGCAAGCACGCCGTTCGTTGTAACGATCACTGCGGTCGATAAGGCGACAGCCTCGGTCCAGAAGATCAAGGCGTCGCTCGCGAGCATCACGAAGCCCGCTTCGGATCTGAAGGCGTCATTTTCGAGCTTCAGCAAGGAAGCAGGCCTCGATCGCGTCGCCAAGTCGATGAAGTCTGTCGGCACGGCTGCGGCAGACGCCGCACGGCAAGTCGCGTCGGTCATCACGCCGCTGACGACGATCGCGGGGCTCGGCTCGATTGCCGGCATTGCGCTGCTCGCCAATGAATGGGGCAAGCTTGGCGCCGAGGTGCAACGCACGTCGGGCGTGCTCGGTGTTTCGACACAGGATCTGCAGGCGTACCGTGGTGCAGCGAAGCTGGCCGGTCTGTCAGCTGACGACATGACGGGCAGTCTAAAGTCGCTCGGGCGCACGCTCGAGGATGCGACCTACGGGCGCAATCAGGATGCGCTCGTCATGATGCAGAAGTTCGGCATCACGCTCCATCGGACGAAGGATGGCGCTGTCGACGCGACGCGCGCACTGAAGGAAGTCGCGAATGCTATCGTCGCCCAGAAGGGCAATGTGCAGGCGCAAGGGCTTATCGCTGGTGCGTTCGGTGTCGAGTCGCTGCTGCCGCTATTGCAGAAGGGCGAGAAAGGCATCGACGAATTCGTCAACCGTGCGCGGTCGATGGGCCTCGTCTTCGATGACAAGCAACTCGCGCGTGGGCAGCAGTTCAACGAGAACATGCTGAAGCTCGAGGCGTCGGCCACGCGGCTGAAGTACTCGTTCGGCGATGCGCTTGCGCCCGCCGTCGAGCGCGTGCTCGACGTCGTCGGGCGTCTCGTCGACAAATACGGTGACGTCGTTGCCTCGAAGGTTTCCGAGTATGTCGAGAAGTTCGCGAAGTGGGTCGATCATGTTGACTGGGACAAGACGACGAGCCAGATCGGCAATTTCGTTGATTCGATCGGAGGCGTGAAGGGGATTGCTATCGCGATTGCCGCGATTTCGTTTGCGGGCCCGATTGCCAGCGTCCTCAGTCTCATCTCGAATCTCGCAATGCTGACCGCAGTTACGGTGCCGGCCGCTGCGACCGCGCTTGCACGACTCGCCGGCGGCCCAATCATGGCGGCCATTCTCGCGCTGCTCCATTCGAAGGACCTGAACACCGGCGAAGACGACTACGTGAAGTCGCATCAGGCGCAGCCGGGCCAGCAATGGCCGGGTGACCCCATCGGCGACCGACGCCGCGCTGGCGCCGCAAATGACGCTCAGACAGCCGGAGTTGTCGACCGCCTTCAGCAGATGGGCTGGACCCAAGAGCAGGCCTCCGGGCTGGCGGCGAACTTCTGGAAGGAAAGCCTGTTCAATCCGAAAGCGGTTGGCGACAACGGGCATGCCTACGGCATTGGGCAGTGGCACGAGGACCGGCAAGCGGAGTTCAAGAAGCGGTTCGGAATTGACATCCAACAGTCGACGCTTGACCAGCAATTGCAGTTCGCGGATTACGAATTGCGCCACGGCAAGGAGCAGAAGGCAGGTCAGGCGCTCAGCGCTGCCGCATCAGCGCAAGATGCGGGCGGTATCGTGTCGCGCCTGTACGAGCGGCCAGCAGATCCTCGCGAAGAATACTCGCGCGGGCAAATGGCGGCGGCGATCGATCAGAAGCTTCATGTCGATGTGCATTTGCATAACGCGCCCGCCGGCACGAAAGCCAGCGCGACCGTGCGCGGCAACCCGAACGCGACAGCGCGCGTCGGAACATCCAACGTTACAGGTCCCTCTGTATGAGCATCGCAGCCTCAGTAGGCAACGCTGTCGGCAGCATTGGCGGAGTGGCGTCGGCAGCGCAATCGCTCGCGAACCTGTTCAATGGTGGCAGCGGGTATTGGAGCCGGTTACGCCCGGCGAGCTATAACGGTGTGCCATTCGCGGTGCTGTCGGAATCGGTCACTGCCGGGCGTCGCTCGGTCGTGCATGAGTATCCGAACAAGGAGACGAAGCCGTGGGTCGAGGATCTGGGCCTGCAAAGCACCGTTATCCGAATTAGCGGGTTTCTTGTCGAAAACAGCCTTGTGTATGGCGGAGGATCGGTCGCGGATCAGAAGTTGAAGCTTCTGAACGTTATCCGCGGTGGAATGAACGGCAGCACGAAGGCTCCTGGCCTCGGCACACTGATCCATCCAACGTGGGGCACACTCAGGTCGAACTGCATCTCCGCGGAGTTCGGATCGTCGTGGGATCGCGGCCGCGTCGTTGAAGTCCGTCTTGTATTTGTGCAAGGCGGTGATCGCCTTTACCCGAAGGCGCAGCAGCAAACCAGCAGCGCCGTATCGAGCGCGGCGGCCGGAGTCAATTCATCGTCGCTACTCAGTTTCATATCGAACATCGCATCAGCGATCGCCAAGGGCGCGGCGGTGATCAAGGCGGCCGTATCGACGGTGGTCGGCTGGTATCAGGCCGTCAATACGCTCGTGCACGACGTCAAGCGATTCTGGAATTCGCTGTCGACGCTGGCGGGCAATTTCGGCCGCTTGTTCGGCGGCGGCAACACCGGGTATGCCGGCTCGAACCAGAAGGTCGCGTCGACGGCAACGGCTGCAAGTCTGATCGCTGCCGATACTTCCAGCCGGGCAGCGGTGGCGACGGCGGGTGCCGCTCTTACGACAGCGGCGGCGAACGTCGGCAGCGATCCGACGACCTTCGCGAGCGCGGCGCAGGGAGTTGTCACGGCACTTGCTGCGTCGGCGTCTTCGCCTGCTGACGCAATCCGGTTGCTGTCGAGCCTGATTCAGTTCAGCCCGACGCCAGTCGTAGGTTCATCGCAAATCGCCGTAGCTCAGCAAACCATGCAGAGCGCATGCGCGGACCTGTTTCGCCGTGCGACGGTGGCGCAGATCGCAATATCGTCGTCGACTTATCAGCCTTCGTCGGCTGATGACGCCTCGTCGATGCGCGACAGCGTCGCCGCGCTGATCGACAACGAAATCCAGATTGCGGCAGATCAGGGCGAGGACGACGTTTATATGTCGCTCCGCGCACTGCGGCAATCGGTCGTCGCGGATCTGGACGCGCGCGGCTCGGGGCTGGCTGCGACCGCGACGTTCACCTTCGGCGCGACGTTGCCCGCGTTGACGCTCGCGAACCGGATGTATCGAGATTCGACACGATCGGACGAACTGGTTGCGCAGGTTGATCCTGTGCATCCGGCTTTTCTCCCAACGCAGTTCAACGCCCTCTCAAGCTAAACGATGGTTGACGACGGAATCCTGCTCTCGATCGGCGATTTCATGCTGTCGGGATGGACGAGCCTGCGCTGTACCCGGGGGATTGAACGATTTCCGAGCGATTTCGAGATCGGAATGACCGAGCTGTTCCCCGGGCAGGCGAACGATGTCGTGGTGCAGCCGGGAGACGAATGCATCCTTACGATCGGTCTGGATCCGGTCGTGACCGGCTACGTCGATCGTGTTGTGCCCAGCATCAACGCAAACATGCACG
Source organism: Paraburkholderia sp. FT54 (assembly GCF_031585635.1). Lineage (NCBI taxonomy): Bacteria > Pseudomonadati > Pseudomonadota > Betaproteobacteria > Burkholderiales > Burkholderiaceae > Paraburkholderia > Paraburkholderia sp. FT54. The sequence continues at coordinate 1,330,181 of NZ_CP134195.1, forward strand.
AGATCCGCGTGACGGGGCGCGGCAAGTGTCAGGATCTGCTCGACTGCGCGGCGCAGTGGCCAAACGGTCAAATCAGCAATTGCACGGCGGCCGACATCGCGACGAAGCTGGCCGTTCCGTACAACATCACTGTCAATTGCGATGTGACGGGTCTACCGATCATCCCGCAGCAGAACATCATGCTCGGCGAGACGGCTTACGAGATCGTCGAGCGGTCGGCGCGCTTCAGCGCGCTGCTCGTCTACGAGGACCGCGACGGATCGCTGCGTCTGACGCGCGCGGGTACGGTTCCGATGTCGAGCGGCATTCAGGAAGGCATCAACACGGAAAGCGCGGCCGTCGAGCGATCGATGGATCAGCGCTATTCCGAGATCATGGCCGTCATGATCGGCACGAACAACCTGCAGGATCTGAACGCCGTCAATGCGCCTGTGTTCACGGCGACCGATCCGAACGTCACGCGGCATCGTCGTCGCATCATCATCGCCGAGGCCGGTCAGCTCGGATGGGATGTTGGCAAGCAGCGCTCGCTGTGGGAAGTGGCCCGGCGCCGTGGGCGGTCCGAGGTCGTGCACGTGACGGTCGACAACTGGCGAGACATCGACGGGAATCTGTGGGAGCCGAACAAGCTCATCGACGTATTGATTCCGTCGCTGAAGGTATCCGGAGATCAGGGCGGCACCGTGCCGATGCGGTATCTGATTGCTGAAGTGACGTATCACCTCGGACTCGAGGGCACGCATGCGGAATTGACGCTGATGGCTCCCGAAGCATTCACGCCGCAACCGGTCCTCATCCAGCCGCAATACGCAGACGTCATCGGAACAGTACCGCAGCAATGAGCGATCAACACGGAATTCTTGAGCGCACCGCGCGGCGCGTTCTGCTTTCGCTCGCCCGCGCGCTGGTGACGACGGTGAACGACGCTGGCGGCTTCCAGCGCGTGCAGGTGAAGCTGAACGCGCTTGAGACGGCTGACAACACACCGCGTCCGGTCGAGTTCGGACTGACGTCGAATCCGCCGGTCGGCTCGGATGCTTTCGTCGTGTTTCTCGGCGGAGATCGCTCGAACGGCGTCATTCTGGGCACCGTGCACCAGCCATCGCGACCGAAGAACCTCGCATCCGGCGAGACGATGCTCTACAGCCAGGACGGCAAGTACGTCTACTTGACGGCGAGCGGCGGAATCGTCGTCGAGGCGAAAGGCCAGGCCGTGACGGTCAACGATGCGACGACGGTCACCATCAACGCCTCGACGGGCGTCGTGATGAATACGCCGCTGCTGAAGGTGTCGGGGGACATCATCGACAACGCGGCGACGAACCCGCACACGATGGCGGAGATGCGCACGATCTACAACGGCCACAACCACCAGGTGCCGAATGTTCAACTTGGTGGGCCGGGTACAACGACCAACCCACCGAGCCAGGCGGAATGACCGATACAACGACAGTTTGGGACCCCCTGAACAACCGCGGCGATTGGCAGGTGACGGGCGCGCTGCTCGAGACCGGAAACGACCTGGAAACGGCGATTCTGATCAGCCTTTTCACCGATCGTGCAGCCGAACCGAGCGACACGATTCCGGATGGGACCAACGATCCTCGCGGCTGGTGGGCAGATGCGGGAGCAGACGTTCCGATTGGATCCCGGCTGTGGCTTCTCGCGCGAGAGAAGCAGACGCAGGAAACGCTACAGCGCGCGTATGACTATATCGTCGAAGCGCTGCAGTGGCTGATCGACGACGGCGTGGTCGCGAAGTTCGACGTGTATGTCGAATGGACGAGAACCAGCATGCTTGGCGCGCAGGTTGTCGCGTATCAACAGGACGGCTCGACGAAGGCAACCGCCTATTCATGGGCATGGCAAGGGACTAACTAATGCCTTTCTCCAGACCAACGCTGACGGATTTGCAGACGCAGGTTTCGTCCGACATCGCGTCGAGCGTACCGGGCACCGATCCGCTATTGCGCTTCGCGAATCTCCGGGTCACTGGCCGGGTGCAGGCCGGCCTCGCACATCTGCACTATGGCTATATCGATTGGATCTCGCAGCAAGCAGTGCCGTGGACGGCAACCGATGAATATCTCGCCGGCTGGGGCGCTTTGAAGAACGTGTATCTGAAGGAGGCGATGCCTGCGACCGGTAGCGTCACTTTCCCGGCCACCGCGGGGACGATCGACGCAGGAACGACGGTTGTTCGCGGCGATGGCGTTCAATACACGACGAACGCGGATGCGACCGTATCGGGATCATCGGTCACGGTCGCCGTGACAGCCGTCACGCCCGGATCGGCGGGGAATTGCGACGCAGGGACTGTGCTGACGCTTGGCACTTCGGTCACCGGCATTCAATCCGGCGGCACGGCCGTCGCTGCATTCACGGGGGGTGCCGACGTCGAGACGCAAGACGACTTCAGCGGGCGCGTGATGAACGCGTTCCAGACGCCCCCGCAGGGCGGGGCGCAGTCGGACTATGTGACATGGGCGCTGCAGGTCGCCGGCGTGACGCGCGCGTGGGTGAATCCGAATGGTTTCGGGGCCGGCACGGTCGTCGTCTATGTGATGCTGGACGATGCCGAGGCGTCGCACAACGGATTCCCGCAAGGCACGAACGGTGTCGCCGCATCAGAGGCTCGTGACGCGGCTGCGACGGGAGATCAACTCGCCGTCGTGAACTATATCTATGCATTGCAGCCAGTCACGGCGCTAGTGTATGTATGCGCTCCGACGCCCAATACTGTGAACTTCACGATCTCGGGAACTGGGTCGTGGAGCAGTACAACGAAGAGCGCGGTAACGACTGCTATCGCAGGGGTGCTCCAGTCGAATGGTGCACCAGGCGGCATCGTCAATATTTCAGACATCGAGTCCGCCATCGCTGCAGTCTCCGGAACGGCGGGCTTCGTGATCACGTCACCGTCCGGGAACATCGCGAGCGCGGTCGGTGCGCTCCCGGTTCTCGGATCGGTGGCGTTCTTGTGAGGTGATTGATGGCAGCTCCAAACCTCACATCGAGCGATTATCTGAACGCGTTTCAGGCGCTGATGCCACGCGGTCTGGTATGGCCGCGCGATCAGGACGCGGTGCAGACGCAGGTCGTTGCAGGCATCACTAAGGTGTATGCGCGGGGGACCGCGCGAGCGAACTACCTGCTTGTTGATGCCTTCCCCGCAACGACCAACGAACTTCTACCTGAGTGGGAAGCAACGCTCGGTCTACCCGATCCCTGCGCGGGGGCAGCGCCGACCGTGCAGGTTCGCCGCGCGCAGGTGGTCGCGCGTCTGACGAATACCGGCAGCCAGTCCGCTCCATATTTCACGCAGATCGCAGCCAATCTCGGCTACGACATCACGGTCCAGAACTTTCGGCCAGCACGCGCGAATGTTTCTCGATGTGGTGATGCCTGCAATCAGGTGGCGTGGGCATCGGCTTGGGCTATCGAGGCGCCTCTTAACACGGTCTCATACGCTCAGTCGAGTCTCGCGGTGGCGGGCGACGCGCTAGCGAGTTGGGGCAATGAAGTACTGGAGTGCGAGATTAATGCGCTCAAGCCAGCGCACACCGTCGTGCTCTTCCAGTACGCAGCTGAAATTTTCGATAACACGGTCGTCGACGACTTCGGTCACCCTGTATTGATGGGTACCGGGATGCCGATCATTACCTAGCGTTGGAGCTGGAAACCCATGTATCAGATCGATTCAAGCGGAGTCGCACCGAGCCTCCCGACACCGAACCCCGCCGCGACGCCTGGCTATTTCACGGGCGGCAACCCCGCAACCGGCACTCCTGCAACAGTTCTGGACGCGGACTGGTTCAACTCGGTGATGGTGGAACTTCTGAACGTCGTCGCCGCGGCGGGCCTGACTCCGACGAAGGGCACAAACAATCAGATTCTTGCCGCAATCAATACTTTGATCGGTGGCAGCGTAACAAGCAGTCTCGGCGCGAACGGCTGGCGCAAGTTGCCCGACGGCTCTATCGAGCAGTGGGGAACCGGAACGCTACCGGCATCGGGAGCAAGCACATCGAATGTCGCAATCACCTTCCCGATCCCGTTTCCGAATGCCTGCTTCACTGTGACTGGAAATCCACAGCGCGGCGCGAATTCTGTATCTGGAGCGCAGCCGTCGTGGGGAACGACTGGGGCGCCGACGACCACCGGTTTCACTGCCAACGGTGACACGTTGAGCTCAGTAACGTTCAATCAGACCGTTCCGTTCAGTTGGCGCGCGATCGGTAAGTGATCGCATAAGCCAACACAGAGAATCGGCCGCATTGTGCGGCTTTTTTGTTTTATGAGACCAAGATATGACTACAGGGGTTGGCATTCGACTCACGGGGTTCCCGCTCGCGACCGGATTTTCGGACGGAGACTATGTATTCATGTCGCAGTCTGGCGCAACAGTAAAGGGCACAGTTGCCCAACTGCGGTCAGCGCTGACGGTGAATCGCTCCGTGGAGACCTTCACGGCCGGCGTGAACTTTACGCCCGGTACGACGCAGTCGCTCACTCTCGCCGGCACTTATGGATCAACCAATAACGTCGATGTGTATTGCGACGGCGTTCCACAGATCGATTGCACTCTCTCTGGAAAAACGCTCGGCTTTAACCCGACGATTCCACCGGGAACGCAGGTTGTGACCGTAAAGGGCTCTTTCCCGATCCCGATCGGAACGCCCGCCGCAGCGAGCGTCGTTGACAGTTCAGTTGCAGGCAACACCGCTTTGCGCAACCGTATTGTGGGCGTCGCAAACCCGAAAGACCCGACGTATGGCGCGCTTGGGAATCTGCTGAATGACGATACTGCGGCCATCAATGCTGCGTTGTCGTCCGGCGTGGGCACCGTGATGCTGCCAGATGGTAACTATCTCGTCTCGCAGCTGAGCATTCCCGCAGGCGTTACCCTGCATTTGAGTTCTGGCGCAACGATCGTCGCCAAGTCCACGAGCACGACCGTTATCCGAATTCATGCAGGCGGATGGCTTGAGGGTGGGACGATTGACTGCAGTGCCAGAGGTTTCGTCGGTTCCGCTATCGAAATCAGTGGCGACGACTACGCAACGTCGACGCCATTCCAGATTTCGACGAAAACCGGATTCGACAGGATCCGTCTCTACGGCGCTATCGGCCTCGGCACTGGCACTGCCATCAACGTGCATGCCGATGGGGTGGGCAACGCGCGGATTATGGGCGTGCGGGGCAGGGCAAAGATCTGGGGTTTCAATACAGGGCTTTATCTGACGCAATCATCGACGGACGGTTCCAAGTTCATCACGTCGTGCGAATTCGACATTATGTGTGATGAGACGGTGCTACCTGTCAACATGAATTCAGCGACCCCTAATGGCTACAACATCGACGGGAATCATATCAAGGCGACTGCTCAACCTTGGCCTTCGACGACGTACGCCGCTTTCACGCTCTGTGGACAACTAAACAGATTTGAACTCGACGCCTGGGATTGGGATGCGGTCGCTGCTGCTGCGCCATATGCGATCGTTATGGCGACCGGCATGCGTAGCAACAGCATAAGGACGTGGATCGCCCCAGCCTACGTTGACGATAACAGCCAAACGTCTCAAAACTTCATCGAGAATCCAAGCGACCCGTCACTGACGATAGGCGAAATCCGTGCACCTTCCTTCCTTGGGTCGAATCTGGTTTTTGACACGAACAACGCGAGCGGATCGCATATCTTCCGTGTCAACAGTCAGAACGCTCTATATCTGAATTCGAACAAGGGTGTGCAGCCGCTATACGGACTGTATCCAGCGCAGGCCCCCAACTCGGCTCAGGCCGTGTGCGGGATGTGGGCGGGTAATGGCGCACCGGCGTCGAGCACTGGCGCCAATGGCGACATCTATTTAAGGGGCGACGGCGGATCAGGGGCGACGATTTATCAGAAGCGCTCGGGCTCTTGGGTAGCAATTCTGTAAAGGACATAGATGAAAAAGGTACTGTTTATTTTTGCTGCGTTGCTGTCGTTTGGTGCAAATGCAACCACCTATGTGCCGGTGCAACTGCTCAATCCGACCGGGTCAGCGGCAGGTCAAGCCCTTGTCTCGTCGGGCTCATCGAGCGCACCTGCATGGGCTGCTATCGTCAATTCGGTGTCGGGTCGCACGGGTGCGATCACGCTTGGGGTAGCAGACGTAAGTGGCGCTGCGTCGACGAGCGGTAGCCTCTCGCAGTTCGCCACAACGACCAGTGCACAGTTGGCGGGCGTTCTGTCAGATGAGACTGGCAGCGGATCGGCAGTCTTCAACAACTCGCCGACCATCAATACGCCGACCATCAATGGCGTGACGAATGGAAGCTCAGCGGCGGCTGGCAGTATCGGCGAGTATCCATCGCCGACAAATCTTTCGAATGTGTCGCTCACAAATGTGACGCCAGCGAATTGTGCGAGCGTCGCTCTATCTGCTGGCGAATGGGATGTATCGGGGGTAGTTGCGTTTGTGCCGGCCGCGTCGACAGTTATTACGGCCCAGTACGTTTCGATCAACACGACGTCCGCGACGCTGGGGTCGTTCGGATCCGAGACTGCAATACTTGGATCTATTTCGGCTGGCTCCGGTAGCACACAGATACCATCGCCTACTGTGCGACTCAACGTTTCATCGTCTTCGACAGCCTATCTCATCGGACAGGCTGCCTTCACAACGAGCACATTGACGTGTAGCGGGTTTATACGCGCGCGACGCGTTCACTAGGCCGCTGGCTGTGTGGGGAAATCGCTGGCGTCGTTCTTGGCTACATGACTGCCTTTAAGGATCTTCGACGACCAGCGATGCCCGATGGTGTTCAGCTGCTTTTCAAATAGGTGCCAGCTCGCTTCGGCGAAGCCGATCGTGAGCAGGACTAGCAGCAGAATTAGCGATACGTGCCGGGAAATTGCCCCGTGTGTGGCATTGTTCAGGAACGGATAGACAAGCCACATGATCGGGTGCCAGATATATATCCCGTAGCTCACCTTGCCGAAATGGACCAAAATATGGTTCGAGAATACCCGGTCGACCACTGATCCGTTTAGCATGGCAACGCCAACCAGTCCTGCAAATAGCAAATTGGCAATAGGCATCTGCGAGATAAATGCGGACGTCTGGAGGAATTCCCTTCCGAAGGACTGTCCAACATAGACGGTGCAGCCAAAAGCGAGCGCCATTTTTGCGAAAAACGCAAAATCAGGCCTCTTCGTCATGCAGAAGAGAATGCCGCCAAGCAGGAAGGCATCCGCGCGCCCCGTCAGCAGGAATCCCGGATTGGCAAATCCGGAATACCTTGCGACCACTTCCTGTAACAGGTAGAGCGCCGCAGTAGCGATGATGAGTGCCGGCAGAAGTCGTCGACGGAACGCCCAGACGAAAAACGGGAAGATCAGATAGAACTGCATCTCCACTGCAAGAGACCAGTAGTGGCCTACGTCCGGAAACCACTCGCCTGTCCTTGCAGTGTAGATGTTGGACGTAAAGGTCAGGTTGTACTCGAAGAAGCCTTTGGGCAAGGGCTCAGTCGACAACAAAGCTACCACGGCGAGCGCAAAAAAAGCTAGCGGGATGATGCGGACCGTCCGGGCGACGAGGAACGCAGCAAAACCCGCCATGAATCTGTCGGTCGCAAAATATTTCTCCGACAGCAACTTTGTAATTAGAAAGCCGCTCAGCACGAAGAAGATGTGGACGCCTATCACTGCCCAGTCAATGCCCAACTTGCGAAGGATGGAATCGCCAGGCGCGTAGTGCGTGATCATCACGCAAGCCACGGCTAGCGTCCTCAGCCCATCTAGAGATGTTATGTGGCTATTTTGTGTCGTCATCGTAATGGGCTAGCGGATCTGGTTCTTGTCAAGGCAACAGGGCGAGATTCTATCGCACTCTACGTCACGCTCGATTCGCCGATCAAACCCGATATTTCGGCATTAGCAGATCGGCTCTGACCCAGTGATATTCGCGCGCGGCCGCAGCGCAACAGCCAAGCGACATAGCTACGGCTGCGGCCCTCCATCCGGAGCCGGGCTGAACTCGGCCCCGACCTGGCGCATCCTTTCGAAGATGCGCTCGAGGGTTGCTTCGTCCAATTCGAGCTGCGCCATCATAGTGAATAGCATCTGCGCGCTCATCGGCCGCGGATCGCGCGGGTTGGTGTACTTGCGCCAGTGCTGGTCGCCCGCAAGCCAACACAGATCCGCCATTTGCTTGCCCGTGAGACCGAGACCCGCCTTCAGGTCGGCAAGGTCTTTGGCGGGAGGATGTTTGTAATGAATGGGCATAGCTGGGCACGTGTCGCGCGCGAAATGTGAGCTTCATGATCGTCCTTTCGGGATAAGCGGGACTCGCGAATGCGTTTCCCTATAGATACGACGATAGCCCTAACAGGGCTAGTCGTCAAGTAGCAAAACAACGTTCGATAAACAGCCGCCTGGGAGCGGCTTTTTTTATTTCCGGGGATCCATGGAAGCCAAAGACATGCTCAGCCTGCCGGACGATGAGTTTCGAGCTCACGTCGTTGAATACCTGGTTGTTCACGATGCAGCGATCGCCGAGAACACTGCAGTGACGCGCAATGTCGCGACGACAGCCAATCAGGTCGCAGAGGACACAGCGCTTATTCGCAGCATTCTGAGCGACGTTGCCGCGGGCGCGCGGTTCATGTGTCGCTTGGCGGCTGCTTGGCGGTTCTTTCAGAAACAGGTGTTCATTCCCATTGTCTTGCCCGTGTTGGGGCTCTACGGACTCTGGTTCTACACGCAGTTCCATCGGTTCCCCGGTTGGCTCGCTGACTGCTTCAAATTCCTGATGGCGGCTCTATGAACCTCACTGCTCCCATCGTTGCCGCGGGGTGCGGATCGACCGTCATGCGCGCATCGCAGTGGGTGCAGCCGCTTCAGGCCGCGTGCGACAAGTATGGAATCGCCACGCCGTTGAGCGTTGCCGCCTTCCTCGCGACTGTCGGCGTCGAGTCGGCGCGGCTGGTCTTCACGAAAGAGATCTGGGGGCCGACGCTTGCGCAGACGGCATACGAGCCGCCGTCGAAGAAGGCGAGCGAACTGGGCAACACGCAGCCCGGCGATGGTCTGCGATTCTGCGGCCGCGGCCTGATCCAAATCACCGGCCGGCGCAATTACACGCTTGCGGCCCTCGGTCTTGACCTCGATCTACTCAATCACCCTGAGCTGCTTGAGCAGCCGACTAACGCCGCAATGTCTGCGGCTTGGTACTGGTTCAATCGAAAGCTCTGCGCGCTCGCCGATACTGGTGACTTCCTTGGCGTGTCGCGCGCGGTGAACCTCGGCAGCGCCACGTCGAAAGCAACCCCGAACGGCTATTCCGAACGGCTGGCGCTGTACGGGACTGCAAAGAAAGCGCTCGGCATCATTTAGCTGCCACACGAATATCTGACGTTTATTCGTCTCACGAATATTTATCTAATACAGCCTGCGGGCTGTTTTTTTACGCCTATCACATGACTGACGTTACCCAGATCCACGAAGAGAAAGAGACGTTGACCGTCGACGTCAACATCCCAGGCCATGAGCCGCGCAAGACGACGGCGCTGTTCGAACGCACGCGCAAGGCGCTGATCTCGCGCGCCGGTGGCCGCTGCTTCATCTGCAACGCGACGGCAGAGGAGAGCGGCCATCCGCTCGAGGCGCATCACCACCCGATCGAGCGCTCGTTCGCCGAGATGATCGATTGGGACCGCTTCAAGTTCGATGCGCAGGCCGGCGTATGGGGTGAAGCGATCAAGGCATTCGACTGGGACAACTTCACCGATTGGACCCAGTTCGTCGACGACATGACGGTCAACGGCATGTTGCTTTGCAAGGCGCATCACATTGGAAAAGACGAAGGCATGCATGCGCTTCCCTTCCCGATCTGGATTGCGCAGAAGTACGGCAAGGAGGGCTACCAGTTCTCGGCCGTCGAAGTCATCCACCACGCAGCATAGGAGCATCCATGACACAAAACTCAGCAGTCGTCACCGGCGGCGTCGCAATCTCGACCGCCACCCTCATGCCCGCAGTTGAGTGGGCGCTCGGTCTGGCGCTTCATGTGCCGGTGCCGGCGAGCGTTTCGTCGCTCGTCGCTGGCGTGCTGGCCGCCGGCGCGCACGCTGCGATCAACTACGTCGCCGCGCGCATCGCCGCCAAGCAAGCCACCGCACCCGCGCAGTAACCATCTCGCCGCGCCCGCGGCACAACTCCGAAGGAAATTCCATGAAGAAGCTCATGCTGCTTGCGGCAGGTCTTGTCCTGTCCATCGCTTTTGCTGGGTGTGCTGCGCCGGGCGCCGCAACCCAGACTCCGGCCCAACTCGTCGCAACCCTGCAGGTGAAGGCGCAGAAGGTCTGCACTGTCAGCGTTCCTTTCCTCGCGTCGATGTCGGCGATGAAGTCGCAGCTTTCGGCCGATGCGCAAGGCTACCTGGTTACCGCGTCGGACAAGGTCGGCGCAGCATGCACGAAGGTGGCGAACGCGGGATCTGACACAGCTGTCACGACGATCTCGACGACCAACATCAGCGCGCTCGTCAATGACGGCGTGCCTGCGCTCGTCAAGGTGATCGACGCGTCGAGCTGGGATCAGAAAGCCAAGGATGCTGCCGAGATCGCATTGACCGCCGCGCAGCTCGCGGTGACGACTGCGCTCGCGGACGATGTGGCCGCGCCGGCGATCGTTGTTCCTGACCCGGCAAGTGGAGCGATCGGATCGTGAGCGCATTCCTAACCGAATTGCAGATGGAGAATGCGACCGGAAAGGATGACGGGCACTGGCGGTTGATCGCACCGCTCGTCTATCAATCCGACGTCGCCGGCATGACCTTCACGGTGTCGACCGGCTTCATCACCGACCTTGCGTCAGTGCCGCGCGTGCCGATCGCCTACCTGCTGGCCGGCGGCACGTCGAACGAGGCGAGCGTGGTTCACGACTTTCTGTACTCCACGCACCCTGTACCGCGCAACGTTGCCGACGCAGTGCTGCGCGAGGCATCGGCTATCACCGGTGTGCCTGCATGGCGCCGGTGGCTGATGTGGGTCGGCGTGCGGATCGGTGGTGGCGGATCGCATTGGAATGGCGCGGCGCCGGCCTGACCTATGCGGCGCTGGCTATCTTCGTGCTGGTCGGCGCCCATTGGCGCACATCAATCCATCTCGCCTCCGGCCTTTTTCACCGCACGCCGAGCCCCCGCATCAGTCGCCCCGAGTTTCTGCTGCCGTGGTATCCGCTTTGGCCTCCATCTTTTTGGGGGACACCCACTTGAAACCGGTCATGGTTTCGTTATCAAAGACACATTCGACCGCTGCCGATTCCGAATAGGTCTTGGTCGTGAGCAGTGTCTTAGGTTTGGCCTTCAGTTCCACCTCATAGGTCGCCTCGACGACAACTCGGATTCCATTGTGACTAACCGCCGTGCGCTTCACCGTGATGGCAGGCTCTTGCGTCGGGTATGTTTCTAGCATTCTCGCCTCGCATTGCTTTCCGTTGCGATAGCCGACGCCGCAGGCGCTCAAACCGACGACGGATGCGAGGAGAACTGCGCGAATAATTATTGTTTTCATAAGTGTTCAACAGAAATTTGCGCGCAGTTTACAGCAAAGCCGGGCGCTACCCCTCCAATTCCTTCATGACGTACATTAATCAATCCCTTCTGCGGCCATTTTTTCGCCACTCGTCTAGCCGCCGCATCATCTTGGACGTGAGTTCCTCCTGCCGCGGCGTCGGTGGATCTGTCAGGCACGGCTCCGCGTCTAACTCCCGCTCGAAACACTCCCACACGCTCCCAGCCACGTAGGCACTGCCTTGCTTGCCAATCATCCTGCGGATCTGGTCTGCGCGCAGAATCGTTGATCGCAGACGATGAATCTCCTGCAGCAAGCGAAGCACGGTAGGGGTGGGCTCACGGTCATAAATCTCGGCCAGTTCGGCGGCGGTAAGCGGCGGTCGGTGACGCATGGTGGCATGTAGATACTGTATGGATATACAGTATAGCCAGGACTTTGCTATCTGCATCTGGCACTATTGTGGAACCGCTCTAAGGAGGCCGCCATGTGCACAAACTACGAACCGGCCCAGCTCGACTTGTTCGAAGCGTTCACCGAGTTTCCGGTCCCACAGTTCGAATATCCGCGAGAGACGTACAAGGATTACGTCGCGCCGATCCTGCGAATGAGCGGTGCTGCACGCAGCACGGATCCGGCCACCTTCGCGATGGTTCCGCGCAAGCGCATCCCGCCGGGCGTGAAGGTATTCGACACGATGAATGCGCGCGCCGAGTCGGTGGGAGAGAAGCGCAGCTACAGCGCCGCCTGGAAGAAGCTGCAGCTGTGCCTGATCCCGTGCATCTCGTTCTACGAGCCGAACTACGAGACGGGAAAGCCGGTGCGCTGGAGCATAGGAGTGGAGGGCGGCCGGCCGTTCGCGATCGCGGGGCTCTGGCGCGCATGGGAGGATCCGGACGGCGTTTCGCTCTCGTTCACTATGCTCACCGTGAACGCCAACGAGCATCCGCTCATGAAGCGGTTTCACCGGCCGGGCGACGAGAAGCGCTCAGTCGTGATCCTGCGCCCGGAAGAATACGACGACTGGCTCGGTGCGCGCAGCACCGACGAGGCTCGCTCATTCCTGAACCTATTTCCTGCTGATCAGATGGCGGCGACTGCTGCGCCTAAGCCGCCAAAGACCGCAGTCTCGAAGCTTGACGACAAATCTCAGGGATCGCTGCTCGGCTAGGCGAGAACTCAGAGTATTTTTGCTAACGCTGGATGCACAAACGGCCAGCCGCCGGCGCAAAACATTATGAATGCGCTCCAGCCGCCGAACTCAGCTATCAAAAATCCTGGCCGACCGCTTTTTAGCGGATCCAGTGCCTGTTTGGCGTCTAACTCTCCCGTGTCCAATTTTTTTATTCTGTCGGCGATCTCCGAGCGGTCAGAAATGTGGCCGCGCGAATTTGCATACATATTGAGCAACGCACAAATCAAGCCGACTGCGAAGAACGCGGCCGCCGGGTAATTCCCAAGATAGATCTTGGCAGCGTTCTCACTTGCATAAATCGCAGATACGCCAGCAAGTCCGCCGCTGTTCACGATGGCGAGTGTTCTGACCGTTTCAAGATTCCAACCTTGAAACGCTTCGAGCGAATCGGCGTGCCATTTAACCATCGCTTCTCGCACGAGTGCCCGTAATTGATCCTGTTCGTTCATGGGTTTTTTTCTGTCTAATATTGAAATGATGAAGTCCGTACTAAGCGTCTTTGAATCGCGCAATTTTTAGGCAGGCATTAGACACGAAATCCGGAGCGTCCATAATAATGCGGCTCACGTGTGAGTGAAACCCCGCATGGGGTGCAGGTGGTCGGAGGTTCAAATCCTCTCGCCCCGACCAAAGAAATCAAGGCCTTACAAGCAATGCTTGTAAGGCCTTTTTCTATTTCTGGCGTCGGTTACCGTCGGGTTACCGGATCGAGCGGCTCAATCTGTCGCCGGCGGCGGGTAGCTATCGGGTTAGTGCGGTCAAATATTCGTCGGCGTTTTGCGCGCAGGACATGGGCTCAAGGCGACCGCACTTCGGCGGCGAGGCAGCCCATATAACCCTTCAATCCCTTGGGCCTATCCACTCCCCGAAGCCCGCACACTATTTTCGATCACGGCTGAAGAGGCGCACGAACGAATGCGAAGCAAAAGGCGGTGTGACTCTCCGCAGGTTGTCCGGACGTGAACCCTGCTCAAAAAAGCGCTTAAGAATCCATAATGATTTTGAAATCAAAACGGCGTCGGGCGCACAGTGTGTCAAAAAGAAAGTCCACTGAATAATAAAAACCGGCGTTCGTTTTGTTTTTAGGCTTGGCGGATCGTAGTCTCTTGGTCACAGTGGCTTAGTCCTGCCGATATCGAACGTGTCGCTACCTCGGGTTTTCGCATGAGCCGTCGCCAGCATTGCCCGAATAGGTCGCGCGCCGGAGCGAGGCCGAAGGAGGGATGGCGTTCGCGTCACCTTCTGTTTCCGAGCGCCGAGGCGCAAACCGTCACATGACGGTAAGCAGCCTCTTGCGCGGTTCCACGCTCCCGCACGGCGCTCGCATCTCAGTCAGACCAGCGTCCTGATGGAACTACTAATGCCACGCGCGCAATCGATCACCGCGGGCGCCAGCCGCGCTTCCGCTTCCGCCAGCGTCCAGCGGCTCGTGGGCGCGACGACGTGAACCGCACCGACAGGCCGACGCTCTCCATCGAGCACGGCTGCCGCAATCGTCATATCGCCGATGAATAACTCCTCGCGGTTGGACGCATAGCCATTGCGCCGTCCATTCGCAAGACGCGTCTCGATCTCCTCGAGATCCGTGACGGTGTATTGCGTGTGTGTCACGCGGTTGCTGGCCACCAGCAGCGCGCGTGACTCGTCTTCCGGCAGCGCCGCGAGATAGGCCCGCCCCGACGCCGTGCAGTACATGGGAATACGGCTGCCGATGGGCATATGAATCGGTACAAACTTCATGCAAACGAAGCGCGCGACGTAGACCATGTCGACGCCATCCGGCTCAGTCAGATTAGTCGTCTCCCCAGTGACATTGGTGAGTTCGGACAGAAACGGGTTGGCGACATCGATCAGCGTGTCCGCCGCAAGATAGTTGAAACCGATTTGCATCACACGCGGCGCCAACTGATACCGCTTCGTACGCGGATGCTTTCTCACATAGCCGAGTTTCTCCAGCGTGTAGATCATGCGCTGCGCAGAGCTTTTGGTGATGGACGTCGCTTCGGCGACTTCCGGCAACGTCATCGACCGGCGCTGTGCGCTGAATGCGCGCAGCACCGCGATTCCCTTCTCCAGCGACTGATTGAACAGCGCATCCGGCGTTTCATCCGGCTCCGGAAGCGCTTCCGGCCGCGCGTCGGGCGTCTTGCGTGTCATGGAATTACCCAATTGTTTAGCTCTGAGATCGAGACTAGCATATCGAATATCGATACGCAATTTACGGTAATCGATATTTTTGATTCGAATATCATGATCCGACTGATGGTTGCCGATATTCCCATCGGCCCTCGCCTACCCGTGGAGAGACTCATGTTCCAGTTCGCCAAACGCTTCGCCAGTGTCTTTGCAACAGGATTGCTGCTCGCCGGTGCGCCAGCCTGGTCTGTGGCCGCGACTACCTATGAGGTCGGCTCGACGGCTACCGGAGTGCCGTTCACCTTCCTCGACGTGAAGAGCAATTCGATTCAGGGACTGCTCGTCGATGCAATTACCGCAACAGGCAAGGCGGCAGGATTCGATGTGAAGATCGAGCAGACCACGTTCTCGTCGCTGATTCCGTCGCTGACCACCAAAAAGATCGACATTATTTCGGCAGCCATGCTGAAGACGCCGGCGCGCGAGCAGGTGGTCGATTTCTCCGACACGGTCTATTCGTATGGCGAAGGCCTGATCGTACGCGCCGACGACAAAGGCCAGTACACATCAATGGACGATCTCAAGGGCGAGATCGTCGGCGCGCAGGTCGGCACCGCTTTCGTCGACGCCTTGAACAAGAAGGGCATCTTCAAGGAAGTGCGCACCTATGACTCCGTTGCCGACATCATGCGGGACGTCGCGCTTGGCCGCATCAAGGCGGGTTTCGGCGACCATCCGATCATTGCGTACCAGCTTCAGCACAATCCGAATCCGCAACTGCGTCTGGTCAGCGGCTATCAACCTTCGGTGAAAGGCCAATTGTGTTTCGTCGTGCGCAAGGGCGACACGGTCACGCTGGAGCAGTTGAATGCCGGCATCAAGAAGATCAAGGCCGACGGCACGCTGACGCAGATCGTCAAGAAGTGGCAGGTGGAGTGACGCCGTCTTCAGAATAAGGATCGCCCGCCATGTTCTTCCAGAACGCCGTCGAATTCCTGCCGATCCTGCTGAAGGGCGCGGTCGTCACGATCGAGATCACTTTCTGCTCGTTCATTCTGAGCACCGTGCTCGGTCTGGTGCTCGCGCTGATGCGCGTGTCCGAGAACCGCATCGTTTCGAACGCGGCCGCCACGTTTATCAACGTGATTCGCGGACTGCCGATCATCGTTCAGCTCTTCTATATCTACTTCGTGCTGCCGGATCTCGGCGTGCAGCTGTCGGCATTCCAGGCCGGCTTCATCGGGCTCGGCATCGCGTACTCGGTGTATCAGGCAGAGAATTTCCGCGCGGGCATTCAGGCGATCGATCACGGGCAGATCGAAGCGGCACAGTCCATCGGCATGCGCGGCGCAATGATCATGCGGCGCGTGGTGTTGCCGCAGGCGTTCAGGATTGCTCTGCCGCCGTACGGCAATACGCTCGTGATGATGCTCAAGGATTCGTCGCTCGCCTCGACGATCACGGTCGCGGAAATGACGCGTGCCGGGCAACTCATTGCATCGTCGACGTTTCAGAACATGACGGTCTTCACGCTGGTCGCGCTGCTTTATCTCGGGCTCAGCCTGCCGCTCGTCTATGGGTTGCGGCGGCTCGAACGCCGCCTCGGATTGAAGGGAAAACGATGATCAAGGTCGACTCGATCCACAAGCGCTTTCACGATCAGCACGTGCTGAAGGGCGTCAGTCTGAATGTCGAACGCGGCCAGGTCGTGTGTCTGATCGGCCCGTCGGGTTCGGGCAAATCCACGCTTCTGCGCTGCATCAACGGACTCGAGCGGCATGATGCGGGCGCGATCACCGTCGAGGGTTGCACGGTCGACGCGAAGTCGAAACAGATCCACGAACTGCGTGCACAGGTGGGCATGGTGTTCCAGCGCTTCAATCTGTTTCCCCATCGCACGGCACTGGAAAACGTGGTCGAGGGACCGGTGTTCGTCAGGAAAGAAGTGCGCGCGCGGGCACGCGAGCGGGCGCGGCATCTGCTCGACAAGGTCGGTCTCGCGCATCGGATGAATGCTTATCCCGCGGAAATGTCGGGTGGTCAGCAACAGCGCGTGGCAATTGCGCGCGCCCTGGCCATGGAGCCGAAAGCGATCCTCTTCGACGAACCCACCTCGGCGCTCGATCCGGAATTGGTCGGCGAAGTGCTCGGCGTGATGCGCCAGCTTGCCGACGACGGCATGACGATGATCGTCGTCACGCATGAAATGGCGTTCGCGCGCGAAGTGGCCGACCGTGTGTGTTTTCTTCACGACGGCGCGATCCATGAAGAAGGCAGCGCGGCCGAGTTGTTCGACCATCCGCGCCACGCTCGCACGCGCGAGTTTCTCGGCAAGATGCCCGCGCCGGCCGCAGCCCATCGGATCTGAATACCATCATGAGCCTGGTTGAAGTTGAAGTTGCAAAACCGCTGCCTCCGTCTCTCTGGGCAGCAACGGCGGAACCCGCGATTCAGGCGCCGCCGCTCGACGATTCGATTACCGTTGACGTGGCGATTGTCGGCGCCGGCTATACCGGTTTGTCGACAGCGCTGCATCTGGCGGAGCAGGGCGTGCGCGTCTGCGTGATCGACGCCAACGAGCCCGGTTGGGGAGCGTCCGGCCGCAATGGCGGCCAGGTCATTCCCGGCCTGAAATACGATCCCGATGAACTCATCCGACGCTACGGCCCGCGCGACGGCGACGCGCTCGTGCAAATGGCGGGCGGCGCAGCGGATACGGTCTTCGATCTGGTCGCGCGCTACGGCATACGTTGCGACGCCAGACGCGCGGGCTGGATCCAGCCGACCCATTCGCAAAAATTGCTAGATACGCTGCACGCCCGGGCGCGGCAGTGGGAATCGCGCGGCGCGCCGGTCGAACTGCTCGACCACGCGCAGTTATCGCAGCGACTCGGCACGGACGCGTTTGTCGGCGGCTGGGTCGATCGGCGCGCGGGCAGCGTGCAACCGTTGAGCTACGCGCGCGGCCTCGCGCGCGCGGCGCAAGCGGCGGGCGCCTCGATTCACGGCGGAACCCGGGCCGCGAGTGTCGAGCGTGGCGTGCACGGGTGGCGCATTCGCACGGCGAGCGGTCCGGTCATCGAGGCGAAACAGGTGCTGCTCGCCACCAACGGCTATACCGACGGGCTTTGGCCGCGTCTTGCGCAATCGGTGATAGCGGCAAACAGCTTCATTGTCGCGACGAAGCCGCTGCCGAGCGAAGTCGGCGCAACGATTCTGCCCGGTGGCGAAGTGGCTTCCGACTCGCGGCGCCTGCTGCTGTACTTTCGCAAGGACGCGGAGGGACGTCTGCTGATGGGCGGCCGTGGGCCATTTCGGGAACCTCGCGGCGCAGGGGATTGGGCGCATCTCGAGCGCGCCGCGCAGTTAGTGTTTCCACAGCTGCAGGGCATCGAATACGAATACCGATGGGCGGGCCGCATCGCCATTACGCGAAATTTTTTGCCGCACGTGCATGTGCCGGCGGAAGGCATGACTATCGCGCTCGGCTACAACGGACGCGGCATCGCCATGGCGACGACGTTAGGAAAGCGTCTGGCCGCGCTTATCGCTGGGACAACACGCGACTTGCCGCTTCCGCCGACTGCGATCGAGCCGGTTCCGTTGCATGCGTTGCAGCGGTTTTATATCAGCGCGGGGGTGGCGTGGTATGCGTTACTCGACGCGCTTTCGTGAGCGCGCCGTTCAGCTTCGGTCCAATGTTCTATTCATAGTCGCGAATCCGCGACGGCATGAGATACGCCGATCGATCGTCATTCAGCACTGAAGCCAGAACATGCAAATCGATGCGGCCCCCAGTCAGTACAGCGGCAATGCCTTTGCCGGCAAAGTAAGGATGGCGGGCTGCGGCAAGCGCGACCGCGCCCTCGACAACCAGGTGATTGTTTTTCGCCAGACACCGGATGGCCTCAGCCGTGTCCTCGAGCGTCGATACGATGACGCCGTCCACCAACGCATTGAGGTACGGCCAATTTGCGTCGAGCACAGTCGAGACACCAATGCCCGCGACCATGGGAGTCGAGTCGACCGGCACTTCGACGATAGCGCCGGCCGCGAGAGAAGAATAGAAAGGAGCCGCCGCCTCGCTCTCGCACGCAAACAACTTCGCGCGCGAGTCCCAATACGCGCATGCCAGCGCAATACCCATGGTCAGTCCTCCGCCTCCGAAGGGTACGAGTATCACTTCGACGTCCGGGAGGTCTTCCAATATCTCCCGTCCGATCGTCGCGTCCCCGACGACCACGTCGCGACACGCACACGGATGCAGAAACGTACGGGTTTCGCCGGCGGGTATTTCACCGCATAGTATTGCCCACCATCGTTCGTAGCTGACTTCGATCACCTGGGCACCCAGCGTGCGAAGTGCCTCGATCTTGCTCCTCGCCGCCGTATCGGTGACGTACACTCTGACGTCCGCGCCTCGAACCCCCGTTGCTTCGGTCACATCAAGGGCGAAGTTCCCGGTCCTCGCGTTTGCATATGTTCAAGGGATTGGCGCGCGCGGAAAGGGTCCGACTTGCACTGATGAATTGACTAGGCGCGCCGACGAAGTTCGACGCGCAGGTTTTGCGGCATCATCGAAAACGCGAACACTTCTTCTACCTCGGGCGCGTCTTTGACCCGCAACAGATCGAAGTTGCGGCACAGCATGGCCACGGCCGATCTCACTTCCATCAAGGCGAGGCTGCGTCCCGGACACAGGCGTGGCCCTGAGCCGAACGGCATGAAACCCGCTCGATGATGACTGGCGGCGCTCACGCCAGTGAGCCAGCGGTCCGGGTCGAAGACGCCCGCCGCCGAGTCGCCTCCTTGCTGCAGTCCAGCCTCGCGGGTCAATAACGACAGCACCGCCCCCTTCGGGATCGCAATGTCGCCGACATGGACGTCGTAATTCGGCTCGACTGCGAGAACGGGCGTAGCGGATTTGAGCCGCATGGCTTCGTTGATTACCGCGTTCAGATAGGGGAGAGTGTCGGCCACGTCGAAATCTTCGAGCATCGTCGCGTGTCCGATAACGGCATCGACTTCCTCCTGCATCTTGCGCTGCACGTCCGGAAGAATGGACATGAAATGCGCAACCCAGGCGATGGTGTTTGCCGTCGTGTCCTGTCCGGCCAACAGTATCGTGAACACGTTGGCCAGCACTTCGTCGTCTGTCAGCGGCGCCTCTCCCTCCTGTTGCGCCATGAGGAGTGCCTCGAGCAGGTTCGCGGGAATCGCGTCCGCCTCTGACCGTTGCGCTAGCCGCGCACGGTTGGCGGCAATCAGTTCTTTCGTTAGCGTCTGAACGGCGCTCAACGCGCGATCCAGCACTTTGTCGGCGGGTAGCTTGAGGTCGTGCCAATAGGGGATGGGTGCATTGATTCGCCGGTTGATGGTCGGAAGTATGACTTCGAGATGTTGCTGGATGACCTCGCCCTCGATGGTGTCCATGTCATATCCAAACGCAAGATTCGTCGTGACGTCCACCGTATAACGCATCAGGTCCTTCTGAATATCGACGGATCGCTGATCGCGAGCCGCGCTCTCCCAGCGTTGCAGCAATCGCCGTGTCATCTCGCACAGTGACGGAAAGAAGGCACGCAGATGCAAGGGATCCAGCGCTTTGACGACGAGTTGTCGTTGCCTTCGCCACGTCTCGCCTTCCGTGGAAAACACGCCATTGATGCCCAACTCCCGCGCAACCGTTTCGATCGCGTTCCAGCGCCGAAAAGCGCCGGGTCGATCCCGCAAGACTTGAGTGATGAGAATCGGATCAGCGATCGCAACGAAAGGACGGCCGATCAGCCTGAACGTGTACACGGGGCCGAACTCCCGGCACCATTGTTCCAGCACGAGGTGCAGCCGCTCAGGCTGGAGCTGCAATGTATTGCCTCGAAACGGAACACGTTTTGGGCCAGGAAGCTGAGAAAGCGGCCCCACGGAAGACGCGCGGGGCAGTGTGGTCCCGTCTGCGGCGCAGCGCTGTGCATTCCACGCACGCACCTCGTTGCGGTCCACTGTCACTTCGCCATCGTCGACGACGGCTTCGAATCTCTTCAGATTCGAAGGACTCAGTCCTTGACTGCAGCCTGACGAACAATTGAACTGCCAACCGTGCGCCCTGCATGTCAACAGGCCATCTTTGACTGTGCCCTCGGAGAGGGGAGTGCCCTGGTGCGGACAGTGGCCCTGAAAAATCGAAATGGCGTTGGCCTGCCTGAGAACGAGCAAATCGATTCCGTCGATGTTCACCGCGTTGACGCTGCTGTCCTCGAGATCTTTTGTGCGAGCAATCACGACCGTGTCTGGGGAGCCCGCTCGTGCCGTCTTAGGACCTGCGTTCATTCGCTCGCTCCTTCACGCGAGACCGGCATGGTTTCATCCACGGCACGAAACGTGAGAGTCAGTTTCCGCGGCGTGTCGACGGCGATCACTCTTGCGTTGCAGCGTGCAAGCAGGTTCCTGCACAGCGTGAAGAAGCAGGCGCATTCATGTAAGCGCGCACCTTATTCAATTGGCGTTGTGAGCGCGCATCCGGGCGGAAATCCCAGTCCGGGTCTGTGCGACGGGCGACTCGCAATGCATGCTTGCGCCCCCGCATAGTGACGGAGGTCGCTTATCAAACCATACTAGCCCGTTATCCAGGGGAGCCAAGCACTCTATCTAGTGTCATGCCGCCTTTTCGTTGGGACGGCGTTGCCGGCGCATCCTCTGCCGTAACTCGTTGATAACGATTCTCATTTTTCGCCTGACCAGTTCGATGCGCTATGCTGGGATAACGGCAATAAACGTAAGACGTGAGGGCGGTTCAGCGTTGGTGCAACGCACCGAAGAACCTGCCGGACCAATCATCCTTCGCCGGCACCGGGGTCTTCGCACACGAAACAGGGAGGTCATATGCAAGGCGACCCAAAGGTCCTGGAATACCTGAACTCGCAACTGAAGAACGAACTGACCGCGATCAATCAGTATTTCCTGCACGCTCGCATGTACGAGCATTGGGGCCTCGACAAGCTCGGCAAGCATGAATATGACGAATCCATTGGCGAGATGAAGCACGCCGATCTGCTGATCGAGCGCATCTTCATGCTGAACGGCCTGCCCAATCTGCAAGACCTCCACAAGCTGCTGATCGGCGAAGAAACCAAAGAGATCATGGAGTGCGATCTGAAGCTGGAACAGATCTCGCAGTCCACCTGCAAGGAGGCCATCGTCTATTGCGAATCGGTTCGCGACTTCGTCTCGCGGGAGATATTGACCCATATTCTCGACGACACCGAAGAACATATCGATTGGCTCGAGACCAATCTGGAGTTGATCGACAAGGTCGGAATCCAGAACTATCTGCAATCGGGGATGGATTCGCCGGAGTGAGTACGCTTTATCGAGCGGCCACCGACCTGAGCGCCACCGCGCTGGTCTGAGCGTGAGGCGCCCGGTGCAAAAGGGGCTGCCCAATGTCAGCCGTGCCACTGGGTTGGCGGTTTTTCCACCGCCTGCTGCGCATGATCGGGCGAGTGGGTGTTCGGCGATCAGTCCACCGCCACGTTGCTGATCTGGTGCACATCCGCAAGCTTGCTCAACAGGCTTCGAAGCGTGGCCTGCTCGTCAGCGTCCAGTACGCTAAAGAAGTGGCCGTCGTTTTCATCCGCGATTGTCGCGAGATCGGGCAGCGCGCGTCTTCCTTGCGATGTCAGTGAAAGGAACTGCACACGATTGTCCTCTTCGCTCGTCGTGCGCGAGATCCATTTCTTCTCTTGCAGCTTGTCCAGAACCTTCGAGATCGCGCCGCGCGTCATGCCCATCGCGCCCGCGAGTCTCGCCGGCGTCATGTCCGCCCACCTCTGGATCTGATTGAGGGCGACCCATTCGGCTACCGATACGCTGCGCTCCTGCAATGCGCGAGCGAAGTTGCCTGAGACATGATTGGAGACGAGCCTCAGCCAGTAACCCAAATGGATTTCCAGGGCGGGCGAGGATTGCACCGATGTTTTCTGCTTGCGCACGACCTCTACCTCGGCTATCGATTGACTTCCACGGAAATCATTGTGGTTTCCATGGAAAGTCATGTCAAGGTATCTTCGGGCGCGCAGCGTAGCCGTCGATGACGATCGCTCACCACAGCCTGTTGTGCGGTTTTACCTCGTATCGCCTATTCCCGTCCCAGCGCGACGAACCGTTCGAGATGATGGTCCTCGTCGCCGAGCTGATGATCGATCATCACGAGGCGCTTCGCGTAGTGCGCGAGCGGCAGCTCCCACGTCATGCCGATCCCGCCATGCAACTGAATGCACTCCTGCGCGACTAGCGCGCCGATCCGCCCAATGCTGTACTTGGCCGCCGACACTGCGCGCTCCCGTACCTTGCGTTCGGCCTCGAGCGCGGCAGCCGCATTGATCACCGCCGAGCGAGCCTGCTCGATTTCCAGCAGCAAATCAGCCATGCGATGCTGCAACGCCTGAAAGCTGCCGATTGGCACGCCGAACTGTTTGCGGGTGCGCAGATACTCGAGCGTGTAGTCCTTGGCGACATCCATTGCGCCGACGGCTTCCGAACACAGAGCCAGTATGCCGCAGCCAATCGCATATTCGAGCGTCGCGAAGCCCGCGTCCGCTGTGCCGAGCAGGGCGTCATCGTTCAGCGTGACGTTGTCGAACGTCACTTCGGCCGCACGACCGCCGTCGATCCTGGGATAGCCTCGCACGCTGACGCCGGCCGCATCGCGCGGCACGAGAAAGAGCGTCACGCCTGCTTCGCTATCGTCGTCGCCGCTCGTGCGCGCCGAGACCAGAAAGAGCGAAGCGTGCTCGCCTTGCTGAACCACGGCTTTCGAGCCGTTCAGTCGCCACGTATCGCCGCTGCGCTGCGCACGCGTCGTCACGCGGGACAGTTCGTAATGGCCGTCCGGCTCGCCGTGCGCGAGCGCAACGATCCGCGAGCCGTCGATCAATTCGCCGAGCGCGGTTTTTTGCGCCGCATTGCCGCTCCGCGCAACGGCGCGGCCGACGATCAGCGTATCGAGAAACGGTTCGACCACGAGACCGCGGCCGAGGCTCTCGAACACCACGGCGATATCGAAACCGCCGCCGCCAAAACCGCCGTCCGCCTCATCGAAGAGTGCGCCGATAATGCCGAGTTCGGCGAAGCGATGCCACAGATCACGGCTGAAACCTTCCGCGGACTGCGCGATCCTGTCGCGCGTCGTGAACCCATATTGCTCGACGACAAACCGGTTGAGCGTGTCCGCCAGCATGCGGCGGTCTTCGGTGTGCTGGAAATTCATGACGTGCGCCCCTTACAGTCCCAGAATCATTTTGGAAATGATGTTCTTCTGGATTTCATTCGATCCGCCAAAGATCGACAGCTTGCGATTATTGAAGTAGAGCGAAGCGGCACTCGCGGCTTCGTCGGGTCCGACCGGCGTGCCTTCGTAGCCGTCGTGCAAGGCTTCTTCGACGAACGGTTGCGCGTACGGACCCATCGCACGGCGTGTGAGCGACGAGATTTCCTGACGGATCTCGGTGCCGCGAATCTTCAGCATCGAGCTTTCGGCGCCGGGCACGCCACCGCCCGCCACTGCAGCGATCACGCGCAGGTTGGTGGTCTTCATGTTCTCCAGATCGATTTCGACACGCGCCATGCGTGCCGCGAACGCCGGGTCTTGCGCGAGCGGCCGGCCGTTGCGCCGCTGCTTCGCGGCGATCTTGCGCAGCCGGTTGAACGCGGCCACCGAGAAGCCGACGCCCGCGATATTGGTGCGCTCGTACGTGAGCAGATATTTGGCGTAGGTCCAGCCCTTGTTCTCTTCGCCGACCAGGTTCTCGACCGGCACGCGTACGTCGGTGAAAAACACTTCGTTGACTTCGTGCTCGCCGTCGAGCGTGATGATCGGCCGCACTTCGACACCCGGCGTCTTCATGTCGATCAGCAGGAAGCTGATGCCTTCCTGTTTGCGCACGTCGGTGGCGCTGCGCACGAGGCAGAAGATCATGTTCGCGTAGTGGCCGAGCGTGGTCCACGTCTTCTGGCCGTTGACAATGTAATGCTCGCCCTGCGCATCCATGCCGCGCACCGCGGTGGTTTTGACCGACGCGAGATCGGAGCCGGCGCCCGGTTCCGAATAGCCCTGGCACCACCAGTCGGAGCCGTCGAGAATACGCGGCAGCCAATGGCGTTTTTGCGCTTCGCTGCCGTATTTGATCAGCACCGGACCGAGCATATTGACGCCGAACGGCACCACGCGCGGCGCGCCGGCCAGCGCGCATTCGTTTTCGAAGATGAATTTCTGCACTGCGTTCCAACCGGGGCCGCCGTACTCTTGCGGCCAGTGGTTGGCGAGCCAGCCCTGCGCGTTGAGAATGGCATGCCACTCGGCCATGTCGTCGCGCGTGAGACGGCGGCCGCCGTGCACCTTGTCGGCGAGCCGCTGCGGGAGCTTATCGCGCAAAAAGGCCTGCACGTCGGTGCGGAAGGCTTCTTCCTCGGGAGTGAAGTTCAGATCCATGGCGAGTGTTCCGGAAAGGGTTGGGCGGCCGGCGCGCGCAGGGTGGGGCCGGCCATCACGATGCCTGTCGATGATGATGCGCCGTTTCAGACGCCCTGGTTCAGGCTCGCGAAATCGGCGCCGCGTTCCACCAGTTCGACCAGCAACGGCGACGGCTTCCAGAAGAGCGGGTCTTCTTTGGCAAATTCGCGGATGTCGGCAAGGATCTTCGGCAGGCCGACCGTGTCCGCGTACTTCATCGGACCGCCGCGATAGCGCGGAAAGCCGTAGCCGTACAGGAAGGTCACGTCGACGTCCAGCGGCCGCAGCGCGATTCGCTCGTGCACGACGTTCGCGCCTTCGTTGATCATCGCAGCCATATAGCGGCGCATGATCTCTTCGTCGGTGAAGCTGCGCGGCGTGATGCCGGCGCGTGCGCGTTCGGCGTCGATGATCGCCTCGACTTCCGGATCGGGCGCGCCGCTGCGCGATCCTTCGGGATACAGATAAAAGCCGTGCCCGGTCTTCTGGCCGAACCAGCCGCGCTCGCACAGGCGGTCGGCGATCTGCACATAACGTGCGGCCGGATTGCGGGTGGGCGCGCGCCGCTTGCGTGCCGCCCAGCCGATGTCGCCGCCCGCCAGATCCACCACCTGGAACGGTCCCATCGGAAAGCCGAAGGCGCGCACGGCCGCGTCGATCTGATAGGGCGACGCACCGTCTTCCATCATGGCGTCGGCGGCGCTGCGATATACGGCCAGCACGCGGTTGCCGATGAAGCCGTCGCACACGCCCGCGCGCACCGGCGTCTTGCGCAACTTTTTCGCGAGCTCGAACGCGGTGGCGACCACGTCGGCGCTGACCTGTTTCGGCACCACCACTTCCAGCAGCTTCATGATGTTGGCGGGCGAGAAGAAGTGCAGGCCGATCACGTCGGCGGGGCGCGAAATGCTCGCCGCGATTGCGTCGATGTCGAGATACGACGTGTTGGTCGCGAGCACGGCGCCCGTTTTGCAGACGCGATCGAGTTCGGCGAACACGGCCTGTTTGACGGCGAGGTCTTCGAATACGGCTTCGATCACGAGATCGGTGTCGGCGAGCGCATCGTACGAGGTGCTGCCGCTCCAGCGCGCGAGGAGCGCCGCTTTCTTCTCCGCGCTCATGCGGCCCTTGGCGATCAGGCCGTCGTAGACTTTCTCGATGTGCGCGCGGCCGCGTGCGAGCGAGGCGTCGTCGCGTTCGATCATCGTCACCGGCAAGCCCGCGTCGAGCACCGCGACGGCGATGCCCGCGCCCATCGTGCCGCCGCCCACCACGCCGATCGTGGTCAGCGCGCGCGGTTTGGCATCGCGCGTTTCGGGTGCCTTGAGCACTTCGCGCTCGGCAAAGAAAGCGTGAATCAGGCCGGCGCGCTGCGGGCTGTCGATGCATTCGAGGAACAGTTTGCGTTCGACTCGCAGACCGTCGTCGAAAGGCTGTTCGATGGCGGCCTCGACGGCGTCGACGATTTTCAGCGGCGAGAACAGACCACGCGATTTCTTCGCGGTTTCCGCGCGCGCCGTGGCGACGGCGGCGAGACTCGCGGCGCGGTCGCCGAGCGCCGCGGCGTCGCGCGTGCGGCGCACCGGCGCGTGCGCGGACAGCAACTCGTGCACGTAGGCAAGCCCTTCGGCGAGGATGTCGTCGCTGTTGCCGAGCCGATCGATCAGACCCAGCGCCAGCGCTTCCTTCGCGCCGACGTGGCGGCCGCTCAGGATCAGATCGAGCGCAGCCTGCGCGCCGATCAAACGCGGCGTGCGCTGCGTCCCGCCCGCGCCCGGCAACAGGCCGAGTTGCACTTCAGGCAGGCCGAGCTTCGCGCCGTCGACGGCAAGCCGGTAATGCGCCGCGAGCGCCACTTCCAGACCGCCGCCGAGCGCCGCGCCGTGAATCGCGGCGACCACCGGCTTCGCGCAGGCTTCGATGCGGTTGCACACGTCCGGTAGCGATGGCGGCACCGGCGGCTTGCCGAACTCGCGAATGTCCGCGCCGGCGATGAAATTGCGGCCCGCGCCGATGATCAGCACCGCTTCCACGGCCTGGTCGGCGTCCGCGGCTTCGATGGCCTGGAGCAGGCCGCGGCGCACGTCGGCGGAAAGCGCGTTCACCGGCGCGTGGTCGATGGTGACGAGCAGCACCTTGCCGCGCAATTCGCGCGTCACAACGTCGGCCGAAGGATGGGGGGTCATGTCGTCTCCTGATTGTGATCGGATGCATGGCAGAGCATGCCGGGTCTGGCGAATGTTGCGATTGTGGGTCGGTCAAGGTTTATTGACAATCACATGGACAGTTGACAGACTGTCAAAGTATCTTTGACAAAGGCGCCGCCATGGACGTCAATTCCCTGACCTTGCTGGTGGACATTCTGGACGCGGGCAATCTCAGCGAGGCCGCGCGCCGGCTGAAAATGAGCCGCGCGAACGTGAGCTACCATCTGAACCAGCTCGAGCGCTCGATCGGGCTGCAACTGGTGAGGCGCACGACGCGCCGGGTCGAGCCGACCGAGATCGGCCTGCAGCTCTACGAACACGGCCGCACGATCCAGAACGCGTTGCTCGCCGCGCGCGAATCCGTCACCACGCTCGGGCAAAGCCTGCAGGGCCGCGTGCGGCTGAGTGTGCCGAGCGGTTACGGGCAGCTCGTCATGTCGGACTGGTTGATCGCGTTCAAGCGGCTCTATCCGGGCATCGTGCTGGACGTGATGTTCGAGAACCGCGTCGAAGACCTGATGCGCGACGAAGTCGATATCGCCGTGCGCGTGATGTCCGAGCCGCCGCAAAACCTGGTCGCACGCGACATGGGGCCGGTGAGGTATGTGGCGTGTGCGTCGCCGGACTTTGCGGAAAGACACGGCATGCCGCGGCAACTCGACGACCTGCGCACCGCGCCGCTGATTACCGCGGCGGTGGTCGGAAGGCAACTACGCGTGGCCGCTTACCTGCGCGACGAACGGCATGAAGTGCTGCTGGAGCCGACCATCATCTCCGAAAACTTTCTGTTTTTGCGGCAGGCGGTGCTCGCCGGGCTGGGTGTGGGTCTCGTGCCGGACTACCTGGTGCAGGACGATCTGCGCCGTGGCGACGTGATGACCGCGCTCGACGAATGGCGCTTGAGCATTTTCGGCACGCATATGTACATGTTGTATATGCCGAACCGGCATCACACGCGCGCGGCTTCGACATTCATCGATTTCATTTTGCAGCAGGCGCACGGTGCGGGCAGAGGATTGCCTGCATGATCGGCTGCGGCAAAGAAGTTTGCTCGAGATTCTTCTAGGCGGCGAAAGGTGCGGTGGTTCGTTTTGCGCCGTGCGCGGTATGCTTGGCGAAACACAAAACCAGCGGCACTTCACTTCACAACCGTGGTCGCGGAGACATGAGATGAAATGGATCATCGGACTTCTAACCGTGCTGGCACTCGCCGTGGTCGTTCGGTTGGTCTCCCGCTTACCGGGTGAAGATGCGATTCGGCTCGCTGGCTATGCGGGGACCGCCGCGTTTGCGGCGCTTGTCGGGTTTTTGCTGCGCTGGCGCGCGCGCCAGCCGGGCCAGCAACGGAACAGGAGAGCAGGGTAAGGCCGCGGCGTCGCGTCGATTGTGATTGCGGCGTGGGAGAAGGAACTGGATCGGGACAAGCTCAGGGCGGCGGTAGCGTCTCGCGAGCGGCACCGTCTCCTCACTTCAAACCCGCCGCCTCGAACCGCCTCACCGCCCCGACGACATCGCTGCGCAGTTGCCGCAACGCGGCCTGCCGCGCATCGGGCGGCACGAGTGCTTGCCAGAGCAGGTCGCTCAGCGAAGCGGCGGTCGCTTCGATATCGACCGCTTTCTGTTTGCGCACCGTGTCCCACAGCACGTGTTCCATCGGTCCATACACGGCGGAGCGCAACAGACCGAGCGGCATGTCGCCGCGAATGTCGCCGCTCGCCACGCCTTCAGCCAGCACCTTCATCATGGGTGCCGTATAGCGGCGCTGCAGTTCGACGATCACATCGCCGAACTTGTCGTCCTTCTCGCGCCCCTCGGAAAGAATGAGCGCGCACAAACCGGTGCCGTCGACGGTGAGCCGGTAGAGGTGCGTCCGCACCAGATACGCGAACTTGTTGCGCGTGCCCACGATCAGCGGCAACTCGTTTTCAACCTCGGCGATGATCTCGTCGTACCAATTGCCGAGCACGCGCACGCAGAGATCGCGCTTGCTGGCGAAGTACGTGAAGATCGTCGCCTCGGACACGCCCACGCGCCCGGCAATCTCCGTCATGGTGGCCGATGCATAGCCGACTTCGGAAAACACGAGCCGGGCCGCCTCCAGAATCGCCTTGAGTCGTTGTTCGGAGCGCGCCTGCACGGGCACGCGGCGGGAGACGGAGGGCGTGTTCATCGATATCATAAAGTGGTGAGTGGTTGGCGTGAGTTGAGTCTAGCTCAAAGATTAGTGAAATACCAAGGCCACGGTTAAGGCAATAAAATTGAAGTTTCGCCCGGCATGCGGACGGAACTTGAGCTAAACTCAAAAATATCGAGAGCGCAGTACGTGAAGGAGACAGCCGAATGCCCGCAGCTTCGTCGAGCAGTTCGCCGCCATCAAGCGGCTATCGTTCAGTTTTTCGCGAAGATCTCTTCGCCGGCAAGGTGGTTATCGTCACCGGCGCGGGTAGCGGGTTAGGCCGGTGCACGGCGCACGAACTCGCGTCCTTGGGGGCGACCCTGGCGCTGGTGGGCCGAAGCGAAGACAAACTGAAAGCGGTGCAGGCCGAACTGGCCGAGGATCATCCACACACCTGCGGCCACAGGATTTATTCCTGTGACATCCGCAACGAACAACAGGTCCGCGAAACGATCGCTTCGATCATCACAGAGCTGGGCCGCGTCGACGGTCTCTTCAACTGCGCAGGCGGCCAATTTCCCGCAAAGCTCGAAAAGATTTCCTTGAACGGTTGGGACGCGGTCGTGCGCAACAATTTGCACGGCACGTTTCTGATGTCCCGCGAATGCTATACCCAATGGATGCAGCATCACGGCGGCGCGATCGTGAACATGCTGGCGGATATCTGGGGCGGCATGCCCGGCATGGGTCACTCGGGCGCGGCGCGTGCGGGCGTATGGAACTTCACGGAAACGGCGGCCTGTGAATGGGGCCACGCGGGTGTCAGAGTCAACGCGGTCGCGCCCGGCTGGATTGCATCCGCGGGCATGGACAGCTACAACGAAGACTATCAGGCGCTGCTGCGCACGCTGAAACACAAGGTCCCATTGCAGCGCTTCGGCACCGAATCCGAACTCGCCAGCGCGGCGGTGTTTCTGTTGTCGGAGGCGTCGGCCTTCATCAACGGCACGGTGATCCGTGTCGACGGCGGCGTGCCGAACGCGCGCCATTCATGGCCGCTTCCGCAAGCGGAGCGTACGATCGAATATAACGGCTTCCCTCGCTATCAACCGCCCACAGGCTTGCAGGAGCAGACACGATGAACCTCGACGGCCAGACCTACGAATCGCTCGCGGCGAACTTCGCCTGGCGCATCCCGGCGCGCTACAACATCGGTGTCGACGTATGCGATAAATGGGCCGACAGTTCGGGCCGTCTTGCGCTGATCTACGAAGATCCCGAAGGCAACGCCACACGCTATACGTTCGACCAGTTGAAGGCGCTGTCCGATCGCTTCGCCAATGCGCTGCTCGCAGCGGGCGCGCAACGTGGCGACCGCATCGGCATCTTCCTGTCGCAATCCATCGAAACGGCGATCGCGCATCTTGCTGCGTACAAAGCCGGCATGGTGGCCGTGCCGCTCTTCGCGCTCTTCGGCGTCGACGCGATCGAACATCGACTCGGCGATAGCGGCGCGGTGGCGTTGATCACCGATCACGGCGGCGTGCAGAAGGTCGACGAAATCCGCGCGTCGTTACCGGCGCTGCGCAGTGTCTTCAGCGTGGATATCGAGCAGGACAACGGCGGCCAGCAAGCGCCGGTGCGTTCATTCTGGCAGGCGCTGAACGGCGCGTCCGCCAGCTTCACGCCCGCCGACACCGGCGCCGACGATCCCGCGGTCATCATCTATACATCGGGCACGACTGGCAAACCGAAGGGCGCGCTGCACGGGCACCGCGTGTTGCTGGGTCATCTGCCGGGCGTCGAGATGTCGCAACAGGGCTTTCCCGCGCACGCCACGCTGATGTGGACGCCCGCCGACTGGGCGTGGATCGGCGGCCTGTTCGACGTGCTGCTGCCGTCGTGGCATCACGGTGTCGCGGTGTTGGCGCGCCGCTTTGCGAAATTCGACGGCCAGGCGGCTTTCGATCTGATGGCGCGTCACGCGGTCTCGCACACGTTTTTGCCGCCGACCGCGCTGAAGATGATGCGCGGCGTCGAACGTCCCGAACGCTGGAGCCTCGCGTTGCGTTCGGTGGCGAGCGGCGGCGAGTCGCTCGGCGAGGAACTGATCGGCTGGGGCCGCAAGGCGCTGGGCGTGACGATCAACGAGTTCTATGGGCAGACGGAGTGCAACGTCGTGGTGTCGTCGTGCGCGGCGCTCTTCGACCCGTGCTTCGGCGCGATTGGCCGCGCGGTGCCGGGGCACCATGTGGCGATCGTCGACAGCGATGGCAACGAACTGCCGCAAGGAGCAATCGGCGATATCGCGGTGGCCGCGCCCGACCCGGTCATGTTCCTGGGCTACTGGGGCAACGAGGCGGCCACGCGCGAAAAATTTCGCGGCAAGTTTCTCGTGACAGGCGACCTCGGTACGCGCGACGCGGACGGCTTCATCCGTTTCGTCGGCCGCGACGACGACGTGATCACGAGCGCCGGCTACCGGATCGGGCCGGCCTCGATCGAAGATTCATTGCTGCGTCACCCGGCTGTTGCGACGGCGGCCGTGATCGGCGCGCCGGATCGCGAGCGCACGGAGATCGTGATGGCGTTCGTGGTGCTGAACCCAGGCTTTACCGGCGATGAGGCGCTCGTGCGCGAGATCCAGCAGCACGTCAAAACGCGCCTCGCCGCGCATGAATATCCGCGCGAGATTCGCTTTGTCGACAGCCTGCCGTTGACGGCGACCGGCAAGGTGATCCGCAAGGCCTTGCGCGAGGGCCTGGGACAAGACGCGGGCAATCCCGCGGCCAAACCTGAACCACAGCGATGAGCGCGGGCCCACGTCCACCTTCGACTCGCAGTGGCAAGGCGCTCCGGGCGCCGGGCGCGCAATCGGGCGCGGCCTCGCTCGACGACACCGACCGCAAGCTGCTCGCGCTGCTCGCCGAAGACGCCACGCGCACTTACGCGGAACTCGGCAAGCTGCTGTTTCTGTCGGCGCCCGCGGTCCACGAGCGCGCCCGGCGATTGAAGAAGGAAGGCGTGATCAAGGCCACTGTCGCGGCTCTCGATGCCGCCAGGCTCAACCGCCCGTTGCTCGCGTTCGTGCATGTCGATACGACGAGCTGGGCGGTGACGCGGCAATTGCTGGCGCTGCAGGAGCTAGCGGACGTCGAGGAGATTCACACGGTGACGGGCGAAAGCGCGATGCTGCTCAAAGTCCGCACGCGCGACACGCAGTCGCTCGAACAACTGCTCGCGCGCATTCACGCAATCGAAGGATTTACCGGCACGCGCAGCTATATCGCGCTGACGACCTATCTGGAGCGCGGCCCGAGTCCTGAACTCTGAGCCCGACAGATGCGCGGCGTGTCACGCGTGCAGCGCGAGACCTTTTACGGCTTTCTCGACCGCCTTCTTCGGGCCGCGCACAGCGAGCCCGACGAGGTCGGGCGCATCGGCGGGTTCGGCGCGGAATACCTCGCGGTTCGCCTGATCGTGGCCGGTCGAAAACATCGCGCGCACATACACGGCGCGCGTCAATTCGCGTTCGATGCCCTGGCGAAACGCGCGCAGCAAACCCGCATTGTCCGCTTGATAAACCATCATCGGCTGGCCGAGCAGCGGCGCGTGCCGGCGGCCCGCCGCGTCCTCGTATGGCTCGCCCATCGCCTCCGGTGCCGCGCCCGCGATTCCCGTTGCGAGAAATGCGGTCACATTGAGTTTTTGCCACACGGCGAGATCGTCCAGCACGATGATCGCGACTTTCGTATCGAATTCCATAATCCGTCATTCAAAAAAGATGTCCACAACCGGATCTTATGGAAACTCGCGACGCGTGTGCATGCCCTCGACGTAAAAACGAATGCGCTTCACCGCATAGGCTTCCGGCCCCCGTCGACGTCGGGTTTTGCCTGATGCCATTCGGCGCATGCCCGCCTGAATAGTCGCGCGTGCTGCAATGCAACCTGACGCAATGCCATGTCCATTGCTGTTTGCGCAGCTGATGCGCCGACGAAAACCCGGCAATCGACGCTCCTGCAACATAGGGCAAGTCCCTGGCGCGATTTAGCCGTGCATTACCACTCGCGTGCGCGGCCTCCTAAACTGGATTCAAACAGGAGGGGACACCGATGGCCAAACTCATCCACACGATGATTCGCGTGCAGGATCTGCCGCGCTCGCTGCAGTTCTATCAAAAGGCTTTCAACTTCGACGTATCGCATCGGCTCGACTTTCCGGATTTCACGCTGGCCTATTTGCGCAACCAGGAAGCCGACACCGAAATAGAACTCACCTGGAACAAAGGCCGCGAGGAACCGTATTCGCACGGTGACGGCTATGGCCACATCGCGTTCGTTGTCGACGATGCGAAAAGCGAGCGACAGCGTCTGCTCGATCTCGGTATGGCGCCCAACGACCTGCGCGAGTTTCACAACGACAACGGCGAGCTGCTGGCGCGTTACTTTTTCATTCAGGACCCTGACGGTTACAAGATCGAAGTGCTGGAACGCTACGGCCACTATCAATAGTAAAAGTAATCCAGGCGGCCGCCGCGCGTAGTTGCAGTACCCCCACACAAGGAGACAGACATGAAGACAACGGTCATCCCGATCGTCGCGTCGGATCACGCACGCCATGTGCAGCGTCATGAGCATGAGCATCCGCATGAACACTCCCATGAAGACGGCGACGCGCAGCGCGCGGCGAAGGCTGCAGCGGCCGCGTTGCGGATTTCGCTCACGCGGCGCGAGCTATTGAGAGGCACAGGTGTGCTGATGGGCACGCTGGCGTTCTCGTCTGTACTGTCGACGCTGGCGCCGAGCCGCGCCTGGGCGCTCGAACTGCAAGGGCTGGACACGCACCAGGGCGAAGTGATTCTGGCCTTTACGCGGCAGCTCTATCCGCACCCCACGCTCGACAACGCGGTCTATGCGCTGGTGGTCAAGGACCTCGACGCGAAAGCGAAAGCCGATCCGGCGGTACGCCAGCAACTTGCGGACGGCGTCAAACAACTCGACGCGCAAGCGGGTTCCGACTGGCTCAAGCGTACGCCCGCGGATCAGGCGACAGACGTCGCCGCGCTCGCGGGCACGCCGTTCTTCAACACGATACGCAGCACCGCGGTGGTTTCGCTTTACGCCAACACCATGGCGTATGCGCACTTCGGCTACGGCGCTTCGGAAGGCGACGGCGGCTACCTGACCAAGGGGTTCAACAGTCTTTCGTGGCTGCCCAATCCGCCGGCTGCCGCCAGCGGCCCGATCCCGACGGATAGCTAGGCGAGACGACGGCTTTGCATGGGGCAGGAGTAAGCGCTAATGCGCCAACTCCTGCCGACAGCTTTGCATGGCACCAGAGTAAGCGCTGAAGCGCCAACTCTGGTCGACAGCGGAGGAAAAAATGAATCAGGACAACAACAAGGTGCGTTTTTCGCACAACGACGACAAGGTCGTCGTGATCATCGGCTCGGGTGCGGGCGGCGGCACGCTTGCCAATGAACTGGCGCAGAAGGGCATCAACGTCGTCGTGCTGGAAGCGGGCAAGCTGCATACGCAGGCCGATTTCACGACCGATGAATGGGGCTCGTTCCAGATGCTGTCATGGCTCGATAAACGCACCACGTCGGGCACCTGGCGCATCGCCAAGGACTTTCCGAATCTGCCCGCGTGGATCTGCAAGACGGTGGGCGGCACGACCACGCACTGGGCCGGCGCGAGTCTGCGCATCCAGCCATACGAGTTCAAGGCGAAGACGACCTACGGCGA
The DNA here is from genome assembly GCF_031585635.1 of Paraburkholderia sp. FT54. Lineage (NCBI taxonomy): Bacteria > Pseudomonadati > Pseudomonadota > Betaproteobacteria > Burkholderiales > Burkholderiaceae > Paraburkholderia > Paraburkholderia sp. FT54. The sequence continues at coordinate 1,365,654 of NZ_CP134195.1, forward strand.
TATCAAGGACGCCAATCTGCTCGACTGGCCGCTCACGCGTGAAGAACTCGATCCGTACTACGACCGGGCCTCGCAGAAATTGGGCGTGACGCGCACCAACGGTTTGCCTGGCCTGCCGGGCAACAACAACTTCAAGGTGATGTCGGCCGGCGCGATGAAAGTCGGCTACAAGGAATGCAATACCGGCCACATGGCGATCAATAGCGTGGTGCGCGACGACCGCGCGCATTGCTTCCAGCGCGGCTTCTGTTTTCAGGGTTGTCGCACGGGCGCGAAGTGGTCGACGCTCTACACCGAATTGCCGCGCGCTCAAGCGACCGGCCATATGGAGTTGCGCACGCAGGCTCACGTGGTGCGCATCGAAACCGATGCGCGTGGCAAGGCGAAGGAGGTGCTCTACTACGACGGCAACGGCAAATTACAGCGACAGAAGGCACGCATCGTCGCGGTGGCGGGCAATTCCATCGAGACGCCGCGGCTTCTGTTGAACTCGCACTCGAGCAAATTCCCGCAAGGCCTCGCGAACGGCTCGGGCCAGGTGGGCCGCAACTACATGCGTCACACCACGGGCTCCGTGTATGCGGTGTTCAACGACAAGGTGGATATGTTCAAAGGCACCACGATGGCCGGGATCATCGAGGACGAAGCGGCGTTCAAGCCGCAACGCGGCTTCGCGGGCGGCTATCACATGGAGACCGTTTCGCTCGGCCTGCCGTTTTACGCGGCCTTTCTCGATCCGGGCGCATGGGGTCCGACGTTCGCTCAGGCGATGGATCAATACGCGTACACGGCGGGCATGTGGATCGTCGGCGAGGATATGCCGCGCGAGAGCAATCGCGTGACCTTGAATACGGACGTGAAGGATCAATACGGCCAGCCGGTTGCCAACGTGCATTTCGACGATCATCCGAACGACGAAGCGATGCGCGAACACGCATACAAGCAGGGTACGGCGGTGTACGAAGCGGCGGGCGCGAAGACGGTGTATCGCGTGCCGCCGTATCCGTCCACGCACAATCTCGGCACTGCCCGCATGAGCGCGCGCGCTGAAGACGGCGTGTGCAACCGCTTCGGCCAGACGCATGAAGTATCGAACCTGTTCATTTCGGACGGCAGTCAGTTCACCACCGGCGCGGCGGAAAATCCGACCTTGACGATCGTCACGCTGGCGATCCGCCAGGCTGATCACATCGCTGCGCAGATGAATAAACGCACGGTGTAAGCGGTCCGACGGGGTAGGAGCGGCGTTCGGGTTCGATGCGATTGTCGAGCGGCGGATGCCGGCGTATGTTGACGACGGCGGCCGGCGTGCCGTGGCTGCATGAAAAGCGCCACGGCGCGCGCGCCTCGAAACCGGGAGTAAACGTTATGTGTGGGATATACATCAACGCGGATCCGATCCTGTATGAATCGCGCACGCGCTCGTTGCGCATTCACGGCGTGATCACCACGGTGCGGTTGGAAAATCTGTTCTGGGACGTGCTGCACGAAATCGCCGCGCGCGAAAACATGACGACCAGCCAGTTCGCCGTGAAGCTTTACGACGAACTGATCGCGCTGCGTGGCGAGATGCCGACTAACTTCGCGTCGTTTTTGCGGGTGTGCTGTTTGCGCTATCTGTCGATGCGCACGGAGAAGGGTGCCAGTGCACCTGATGCGGTGCCCGAGCCCGCGGCCGCGCTGAACGAAACGAAGCCGCGGATCCTGAAGACGGTTTGAAGCCAGAGGGCAAATACGAAGCCGCTGCGCCTCCATGGGCGCGAGGCGGAGATGCCGCGACACAAGCGGCGGGTGCCTGCCCGCGTGCTAGGATGTTCAGCTGATCACGCGTAAAGCTGGAGACCTGGATGCGTCCGGAGAGTGCCGCCCGTTTCGATCAAGAGTTCGCGCCTCGCATCGCCGAGGCGATTGCCGCCTGTTTCGCTACTACCGTGCATACCGAAGTGCTCCCGTACGGCGGTCATGGGCATCCCACGCGCCTGCGGATTCATGCAACGCCCATCGAAGACATGCGCCAATATCCGCATCCGCTGAATCTGTATCTGACCTGGGACAGCGACGAAATCGAGAGACTGATGGACGCGCAAGGGCAGGCGCGTTTCGCCGGCTATCTGGCGGCGCTGCCGCGCAAGCTCGCGGCCTGGAACCATGCGCGCGAACTGGATTTTCTCTCGCATACGCAGGCCGATCCGGTGGCCTTGATCGGCGGACTCGACTTCGAGTCGTAAGCGCACACGCGTGTGGCCTGAGCACCAGGGAAGCAGCATGAAAAAACGGCCGCTGCGTTCTCGATCGCAGCGGCCGCTGTATTTCACCGAAACGTTCGGCTGAGGCTTAACTGCCCAGCGCCGGATCGCTCATGCTGCTCTTGCCGGTCTCGACGTGTCCGGCAAAGCGCCGTGCGAACAGCGGATCCGTATTGACCGTAATGGCAAGGTCGTACCAGCCGTGGGCGTTGCGCAGATCGAGGTAGACCTGGTCGGTATCCCCGCCGCGCACCGTCTGCCTGATTACGTTGTCCGGATCGTAAGCGTTGACGATCTTGAACTGGGAAGGCGCGCTGCCCACGTTCTCGAGGCGCAATTGCAGATTGCCGTTCGCGACGTCATACCCTTCCTCGACTTCAGGCCGCGCGATGTCGGAGCCGCTCCACCAGTTGCGCGACACCGGCTTGCCCGCGAAGCGGCGCAGAAAGCCATTCGGGCCGTACACGGTGAAATCGTAGCTACCGTCGGCGTTCAACGGCAACTGATCCTGCAGTCGCTTGCCGGCTTCGACCGTATAGGTGCGCGGCGCGTCGAGACTTTGAGCGGCGTAGACGAGAAACACCGCGCCGGCGCGGCCCGTGTTGACGAAACGCATCGTGAGCTGGTTCGTCGCGCCTTCGCCATGCACGCGCACGAACAACTCGTATGGCACCGCGCGAGCGGGGCGCACGCCGGGTTCCTGTTTCGGTACCGCCTGGATTGCCGGCGGCATCGGCACGTAATCCGGATGGCGATCCTGATCCGGCGGCACGTAGCCGCTCGTGCCCGGCAGCGTCGGGAAGGCCTCGTTGGGATTGCTGAAGTTGAACGCCGACAGCAGGTCGCCGCAGACCGCGCGGCGCCACGGCGTGATGTTCGATTCGCCGAGATTGCTCTCGTTACCGAAACGCTTTTCGATGAAGCGGATCACCGACGTGTGGTCGAACAGTTCCGAGCAGACGTAGCCGCCTTTCGACCACGGCGACACGACCAGCATCGGCACGCGCGGTCCGAGTCCGTATGGGCCGGCGGGAATATTCGCATTGCCTGGATAGTTTTCGTTGCTGGTGTCGACGGTGGACAACCCGTTCGCGCTCGACGACGGTGCGAACGGCGGCGACACGTGGTCGAAGAAGCCGTCGTTCTCGTCGTAATTGATCAGCAGAACCGTCTTGCTCCACACCTCGGGATTGGACGTGAGAATCTGCAAGACCTGATCGATGTACCACGCGCCGTAGTTCGTCGGCCAGTTCGGATGCTCGGAATACGCTTCGGGCGCGACGATCCACGACACTTGCGGCAACGCGTTGTTCTGCACGTCGCGCTTGAGAATATCGAAGAAGCCGTCGCCCTTCGCGGCGTTGGTGCCGGTGCGCGCGTTGTCGTACAGCGGATTGCCGGGCTGCGCGTTGCGGTACTGATTGAAGTAGAGCAGCGAGTTGTCGCCGAAGTTGCCGATGTACGGGTTCTGCGTCCAGCCCCAGGCGCCGTTCGCGTCGAGACCGATGCCGATGTCCTGATAGATCTTCCACGAGATGCCCGCGTTTTGCAGCACTTCGGGATACGTGGACCAGCCGTAGCCGAGCTCGGCGTTGTCGATCACGGGACCGCCGCCGTTGCCGTCGTTGCCGGCCCAGCCGCTCCACATGTAGTAGCGGTTCGGGTCCGTCGATCCCATCAGCGAGCAGTGGTACGCGTCGCAGATCGTGAAGGCATCGGCGAGCTGATAGTGAAACGGAATGTCTTCGCGCGTGAAATAGGCCATCGTTGTGGCGCTCTTGGCGGGCACCCATTGATCGTAGCGGCCGCCGTTCCACGCAGCGTGCGTGCTGGTCCAGTCGTGCGCGAGATCCTGCAGGAATTGCAGACCCAGATTGGGCGCGGTCGGGCGGAACGGCAGCACGAAGCCGGCATCTGCCGCGAGCGGTTGATACCAGACAGGCTTGCCGTTCGGCAGATTGATTGCACGCGTGTCGCCGAAACCCCGGACGCCCTTGAGCGTGCCGAAGTAGTGGTCGAACGAGCGGTTTTCCTGCATCAGCACGACGATATGCTCCACGTCGCGAATGGTGCCGGTTTGGTTGTTGGCGGGAATGGCGAGCGCGTTGCGGATGCCCAGCGGCAACATGCTCAGCGCGGTGGCGGACCCGGCTGCATGCGCGGCGGAGCGCAGAAAATCACGGCGATTTTTTGAAGTCATGGTATTGGCTTTCGATCTTCGGTGAAGGAACGATGCACGCGACGTGCGAGCCTTTCCGCGCGTCGCGTGACGCGCGAAACTCAGTCGACGGTGTGAATGACGGGTGTGGCGAGCGGCGTCGACGCGGCGGCGGACAATGCCGGGTCAACGCTTGATGCAGGTAAGGCAGGCGTTTGAATCATCAGTGCGGCAGGAGCGGGTGAAGCGGAATACGGATTCGCCGACAGCACGGCGGTGGGGTTGCCGTTGCCGGCAGGGCTCTCGGTAGAACCAGCCGCGCTCGTGCCTGGTGCTTTGTCGTCGTCGTTGCCGCATGCGCCGAGCAACATGCACAGCGACATGGCGGCCAGTGCACCTGCCAAACGTTTGCGTTGCAAGGTAATTGATGGGTTCGACGCAACAGACATGGCAATGTCTCCGGCACAGGGAAGATGCGCGAGGGCTTCGGTGTGCCCAGGTCAGCGATGCGAGAGAATAGTCGCTTACCTGTGTAACTTTTGTGAATACGTGGAAATTTGGGTATTTGTTGAGAATTGCGCGGCTAGCGTTGATTCAAAACGAATGCCGCAATGGCTTCGTTCAACGGCCCCGGCGCGTCGCGATGCGGCGAGTGTCCACAAGCGTCGAGCTTGACCAGGCGCGCATGCGGCACGTGTAGGGCGATGGTATCGATCTGGGCCATCGTGCCGTAGTTGTCGTCATGCCCTTGCACGGCGAGCAACGGCTTGCGAATAGAGGCCAATTCTTCCGCGATCGACCATTGCCTGAAGGCCGGATTCAACCAGATGTCGTTCCAGCCATAGAACGCGGAATCGACGTCCGCGTGATAGCGGCTGAGCTTGCCGCGCAGGTCGGTGGTTTCGTAGAGCTGTCGGGTCTGCGCGATGCTTTCCACCGAAATATCTTCGACGAAGACATGCGGCGCGATCGCCACCGCGCCAGCCAGTTCGTCGGGATGGAGCGCCGCGTACAGCAGCGTGATCGAGCCGCCGTCGCTATGGCCGATCACCCACATGCGCCCGCGTTCATGCATGTCGATATCGAGTGCGTCGAGCAAGGCGGGCAGGATATCGCGCGCCTGCGCTGTCATGAAATCGATGGGCCACTTCACTTCATGCGGGCGCGGCGTGGAGAGCCCGTAGCCGGGTCGCGAATAAACGAGCCCGCGCATGCCGAGCCGCTCGCACAGTACTTGCGGCCAGTCGCGCCACATCGCGATCGAACCGAGGCCTTCGTGCAGGAAGACGGCGATCGGCGCGTCGCCGGCCGCGTCATTCACCCAGCGATACTCGATGCGCAACGGCCCTTGCGACGCGGTAGCGGGCAAATCAGCAAAGTCGCTGGCGGCGGTCGTGTCGGCAACGTTGCCCATGGCGGGGTTCTGCATAAATCACCCTATGACTGCTCGCGCAGTTTGAAGCGTTGAATTTTTCCGGTTGCGGTCTTCGGCAGATCGTCGACGAACACGATATCGCGCGGATATTTATGCGGCGCGAGACGGTCCTTCACGAAGGCCTTCAACTCATCCGCGAGTATCTCAGACGCCGCGAATTCACGCTTCAACACCACGAACGCGCGAGTCTTGACGAGGCCGCCGTGATCGACGCCAACCACTGCCGCTTCGAGCACCGCGTCGTGTTGCACCAGCACCATTTCCACTTCGACGGGCGAGACGTATTGGCCGCTGACCTTCAACATGTCGTCGCTGCGGCCCGCGTAGACATAGCAGCCGTTCGCCAGCCGGCAGTATTTGTCGCCGCTGCGGATCCATTCACCCAGAAAGGTGGCGCGCGTCTTCTCGCGGTTGTTCCAGTACATCACCGCGGCGCTCGGCCCTTTAATGTACAGATCGCCGACTTCGCCATCGGCCACCGCATGACCGGCATCGTCGCGCAACTCGACTTCGTAGCCCGGCACCGGGCGGCCCGTCGTGCCGTATTCGACCGCGCCCGCGCGATTAGACAGGAAGATATGCAGCATTTCGGTCGAGCCGATGCCGTCGAGAATCTCGCAGCCGAAGTGCGCGGTGAAGCGCTCGCCGATTTCGCGCGGCAACGCTTCGCCCGCCGACGTACAGATGCGCATCGCGACGTCGGCGCGCGCGGGCAGATTGGGCGACACCAGCATGTTCGCGTAGAGCGTGGGCACGCCGTAAAACACCGTCGGGCGATGTTTGACGAGGCGCGTGAAAATCGCGTCGGCGGTGGGGCGCTCCGCCATCAGTATCGCCGTGGCGCCGACCGACAGCGGAAACGTCAAGCCATTGCCGAGACCGTACGCAAAGAACAGCTTGGCCGCGGAGAACACCACGTCGCTCTCTTCGATGCCGAGGATCGGCTTTGCATACAACTCAGCGGTCCAGTACAGATTCGCATGGGTGTGGACCGTGCCCTTCGGCTTGCCGGTCGAACCGGACGAATACAGCCAGAAGGCAATGTCGTCGCAACCCGTTGCGGCGGCTTTGGCGGCGGGCGCGGCGGCATCGATCAGTTCTTCGAGCAAGGGCGCGAGAAGCGGCTCGCCCTCACACGGCTGCGAGACGATCAACTGACAACCGTCATGTTCGGCGGAATCCAACGCCTGCGTCACGTTCTGCAGCAACGCGCCCGAGGCGATCACGGCGCGTGCGTGGCTATGCGTGAGCATGTACACATAGTCGGCCGGTGTGAGCAGCGTGTTCGCGACGACCGGCACGACGCCCGCGTAGAGCGCGCCGAGAAAGGCCACCGGCAGCGCGACGGTATCGAGCATCACGAGCAGCACGCGCTCTTCGGGATGCACGCCGAGCGTGCGCAGCGCGCTCGCGAAGCGTCGCGCGCGTTCTTCCAGTTCACCGTAAGTGGTGCTGCCGGTGTCGTCGATATAGGCGGTCTTGGCGGCGCGCGTCTCGTTCAGTCGAAACAGGTAGGCCGCGAAATTGAATAGCGCGGGCGGCGGTTCGACTGTCGCGGCGGCCTGGTTCGCCGTCTTGTCCAACAGGGCTTCCATGTGTCTCCTCCATCGGGTGGGCGCGGTCCGGCTGTTCTGTGCTCATGATCCGCTCGATGCTTGCAGGCTAGTGGGCGTGCCCGGTCCTTGTCGCTAAACCCGTGCGCTGTCAGGCCGCGGGTAAGTGAGTCGTTTGCGTCAGTGCGTCGATTGCCGCGCTCGCCGCCTGGATAGCCGAGCGCCGGTGATAGAAACCCAGCGCGCGCAAGCCGCCGAGTTCCTCGCCGCCGCCTGCGCGCCCAGGGCCGCCGTGCAGGGACATCGGCATCACGTTGCCGTGACCGGTTTGACTCTGCTGGACCGAGGGCGAAATGGCATGCACGCGGCCGTGCGAATCCGCGAGTTCCAGCGCAAGGCGGCCGAGATGCGCGTCGTCGTTCGAATAGATCGAGGCGACGAGCGATCCCTGGCCGCGTCGCGCGAGAGCGACTGCGTGCGTTTCGGGCAGTGCGTTTGCGTCGGTGGCGACGCGATAGGGTGCCACGCTCGCCACCGGTCCGAATACTTCGAGGTCGTGCAACAGCGTCGCGCTATCCGGATCGTTGACGACGAACAGATGCGGCGCGATGCAGGCGGCGATGTTTGCGTCCGCGTCGATGAGCGGCACAGCCGAGCCGTCGTAGGCGAGCACCGCTTCTTCGCGCAGCGCCGCGATGCCGGCCAGCACGTTCTCGTATTGCTCGCGGCTCACGAGTGAACCCATGCGCACGGCGTCGTTGCGCGGATTGCCGACGGTGATTTTCGCGAGCTTCGCCTTGAGTGCTTCGAGCACGGCTTCAAGTGCCGCTTCGGGTACGAACGCGCGACGGATCGCCGTGCATTTCTGCCCGGATTTCACGGTCATTTCCCGCACCACTTCCTTGATGAACAGGTCGAAGGCAGGTGTGTCGGGCGTGGCGTCGGCGCACAGAATCGCGCTGTTCAGACTATCGGCTTCGACGTTCAGACGCGCGCCGCGCTGCACGAATGCCGGATGCGCTCGCAAGGTGGCGGCGGTATCCGCGGAGCCTGTGAACGACACCACGTCGAAGGATTGAATCTGATCGAGCAGGCCCGCCGAGCTGCCGCAAATCACCGAGAGCGCGCCGGGCGGCAGAATGCCCGCGTCGACCACATCGGCGACCATGCGTTGCGTGAGCCAGGCGGTTGCCGTGGCGGGCTTGACGATGACAGGCACACCCGAGAGCAAGGCCGGCGCGGCTTTTTCCCACAAACCCCACGACGGAAAATTGAACGCGTTGATAAAAAGCGCGACACCGCGTGTCGGTGTGAGCACATGCTGCACGCTGAACGATTGATCCTTGCTCAGCGAGACGGTGTTGCCGTCGCGCAGTGCATGCACCTCGCCGAGAGACGCGCCGAGTTTCGCGTAATACGACAGCGTGAAAATGCCGCCGTCGATATCGACAGCCGAGTCGTTGCGCGTGGTGCCAGAGTTCGCGGTGGCGATCGCGTAGTAGTCGTCGCGCTTTGCCTGCAGCAGCTTGACGATATCGGCGAGACGGGCGGCGCGTTGGGCGTAGGTCAATAAACGCAACGCGGCGCCGCCGTCTTCACGCGCAAAGCCGAAGGCGCGTGCGGGATCGAGGCCCTCGCTCGATACGCGCACGAGCGCAACGCCCGTCACCGGATCGGTGAGCGTGACGCCTGCGCCGCCGCCGGCGATCCAACGTCCGGCCACATGGTTCTTCAGGAGTTCGGTCATGGCGGCGCTCAGGTGGGAGTGAATTCGATCGCGCCTTGCGGCAGCAGATACAGCACGAGCGCCTCGCCGTTCGCCACCGTCGGACGATGCGCGGAGCCGGGCCCGTACACGCACCAGCCGGCCGGATGGCCGTCGAACGTGGCGCAGTCGGTGAGCGGCATGATCAGATCGATCTCGCCGTTCGGGTGAACATGATGCGGCCCGGCAATATCCTTCATATCGACGACGTCGACGGAAAAGCCGTGCGTCTCGGGCAGCGCCTTGAAGACGCGGCCGTAGCGAATGCCTGCGCCTTCGCGATTGCACAGCCAGCCTTCGGCGACGCCGGTTCGGCATGCCTGGGCAAGCTCGCGGAACGTGTCGCCGTCGGCGGGATAGGCGTCATTCAGCCAGGCCGCCAGCTTGCCGTCGAGCGGCCGGCAGGCGAGTTGTTCCGTGACGCCCGCAATCAGGCGCTGGAATTCATGTGGGGACATGCGAGCCTCCAGATCGGCGTTTGACCACCACACGCACGTTAATGCATGCGAGCCGTTGCGCCATCTCCGTGACGCTGCCGAAAAATCTCGACAGCGTTTGTTATTGGATCAATATTTGGCGAAAATTAACCGTTCACTCAGTGTCTGTCAAGCACTATAGTACATGTATCGCAGTTAAGAGGTAGCAAAACATGAACCCAAATTACACTCCTGCGCCGCTGGACGATTCCACCGACGACGAAGCCGGCCGCGCGGAACGCGCGCCGGAGCGCGGCGGCGAACGCGAGGAACGCGATCCCTTTCTCACGGCGATGGGCGAACGCGTGCGCCTGCTGCGCGCGCGCCGCGGCATGACGCGCAAGACACTGGCAACGGAAACCGGCCTGTCGGAGCGGCATCTGGCGAATCTGGAATCGGGCGTGGGCAACGCGTCGGTGCTGGTGCTGCGGCAGATCGCGGGCACCTTGAACTGTTCGCTGGCCGAGGTGATCGGTGACGAAACCACCGCGTCCGCCGAATGGCTGCTGATCCGCGAATTGCTGCAGGGCCGCGATCAGGCAGCCTTGCAGCGCGCCCGCGTGGCGCTCGCCGAGATGTTCGCGCAGGCGCCGCGCGACCCGCATCGCAAGGACCGGATTGCCTTGATCGGCCTGCGCGGCGCCGGCAAGTCGACGCTCGGGCGGATGCTCGCGCAGGAGCGCAAGGTGCCGTTCGTCGAGCTCACGCGCGTGATCGAGCAACTGGCCGGCTGCCCACCGTCGGAGATTCATTCGCTATACGGGGCGGCCGCTTATCGGCGTTATGAACACCGGGCGCTCGAAGCCGTGATTCAGGAGCACGAGCGCGCGGTGATCGCGTCGCCGGGCGGGCTGGTGTCGGAGTCGGGCACCTTCAATACGTTGCTGTCGCACTGCTATACGGTGTGGCTGCAGGCCGCGCCGGAAGAGCATATGCGCCGCGTCGTCGCGCAAGGCGATCTGCGGCCGATGTCCGGCAACAAGGAGGCGATGGACGACCTGAAGCGCATCCTGGCGGGGCGCGGCGAGCTATATGGCCGCGCCGACATGACCTTCGACACCAGCGAAAAAACCTTGGCCGACGCCTACTTGCAGCTGCGCGACCGCCTCGCGGCAAGACTCGCCGCGGAATCGCCAGATGAGGCGCGCGTGAGCTAGCGTGCATTTTGGTGCCAGGGTTTACGAGCGAACATGCACTAAAGTGCTTTACATGGGTTTGGCTATGCACTATTGTTCAAAAACAGAGTTTGCATCGTCCAGTCAGGAGACGCCCCATGTCCACAGCAGAAAACGCCGTCGCGCCGGTCGACTACCGCACCGATCCCTCGCAGTACAAGCATTGGAAGCTGAGCTTCAACGGTCCCGTCGCCACGCTCGGCATTGATATCGCCGAGGACGGCGGCATTCGTGACGGCTACAAGCTGAAGCTGAATTCGTACGACCTCGGTGTCGACATCGAATTGCACGACGCAATACAGCGCATCCGCTTCGAGCATCCCGAAGTGAAAACCGTGGTGCTGACGAGCCTGAAGGATCGCGTGTTCTGCTCGGGCGCCAACATCTTCATGCTGGGTCTCTCCACGCATGCGTGGAAGGTCAACTTCTGCAAGTTCACCAACGAAACGCGCAACGGCCTGGAAGACTCGTCGCGCTATTCGGGCCTGAAGTTTCTGGCGGCCGTGAACGGCGCCTGCGCGGGCGGCGGCTATGAACTCGCGCTCGCTTGCGACGAGATCTATCTGGTGGATGACCGTTCGTCGTCGGTCTCGCTGCCGGAAGTGCCGCTGCTCGGCGTGCTGCCCGGCACGGGCGGCCTCACGCGCGTCACGGACAAACGCAAGGTGCGGCACGATCGCGCCGACATCTTCTGCACGGTGGTCGAAGGCGTGCGCGGCGAGCGCGCGAAAGCATGGCGTCTGGTGGATGAAGTCGTGAAGCCTAACCAGTTCGATCAGGCGATCCAGGCGCGGGCGCTCGAACTCGCCGAGCAGAGCGATCGTCCCGCGGACGCACAGGGCGTTGTGCTCACGCGTATCGAACGCACCGATCGCGAAGACGGCCTCACTTATAAGACGCTCGACGTCACGATCGATCGCCCGAGGCGCATCGCGACGTTCACGGCCAGGGCGCCGCAAACCGAACCGCCCGCCGATATCGACGCCATCGTCGCGGCCGGCGTGAACTGGTGGCCGTTGCAATTCGCCCGCGAACTCGACGACGCGATCCTGTGCATGCGTACCAACGACCTCGCGGTGGGCACGTGGGTCTTCAGGACGGAAGGCGACGCCCGCAATCTGCTCGCCGCGGACGCCTCGCTCATGCAACACAAGGACCACTGGTTCGTGCGCGAGACCATCGGCCTGCTGCGCCGCACGCTGGCGCGTATCGACGTCTCGTCGCGGTCGCTGTTCGCGCTGATCGAGCCGGGTTCATGCTTCGCCGGCACCTTCGCGGAACTCGCGTTCGCCGCCGATCGCACTTACATGGCGGCGCTGCCGAGCAATGAAGAGGAAGAGCCGGCCATCACGCTGTCCGAAGTCAACTTCGGCCTCTTTCCGATGGTCACGCATCAGTCGCGTCTCGCGCGGCGTTTCTACGAAGAAGCCGAGCCGCTCGATGCCGTGCGCGCCCTGATCGGTCAGCCGATCAAACCGGTCGAAGCCGAGCGTCTCGGTCTTGTGACCGCATCGCCCGACGACATCGACTGGGCCGACGAAATCCGTATCGCGCTCGAAGAGCGCGCCGCGATGTCGCCGGATGCCCTGACTGGACTCGAAGCGAATCTGCGCTTCAACGGCCCGGAAACGATGGAGACGCGCATTTTCGGCCGTCTCACCGCGTGGCAGAACTGGATTTTCAACCGGCCGAACGCAGTGGGCGAAAAGGGCGCGCTCAAGGTGTACGGCAAGGGCAGCAAGGCGCAATTCGACGTCTCGCGCGTTTGATGCGTATCTGATGCGGCATCTGATGCGCGCTTGATGGGCGTCTGAACGCCACCCACGCAACGAGCGCGAGACAGGACGCCACCGGCCCGATACGCGCCCCTCACCGTCATTGCAGTTTCCGAACCAGGAACCGACCATGTCATCGATCAACTACAGCGAAAAGATTCCGAACAACGTCAACCTCGCCGGCGACCGGGCGCTACAGCGCGCGCTCGAACAATGGCAGCCGAATTTCCTCGCGTGGTGGGGCGATATGGGCCCGGAAGGCTCGCACGGCTACGACGTGTATCTGCGCACCGCGGTGAGCGTCGACGCGGGCGGCTGGGCGCATTTCGATCACGTGAAGATGCCCGAGTACCGCTGGGGCATTTTTCTGACGCCCGGCGAGCAGGACCGCAAGATTCACTTCGGCGAACACAAGGGCGAAGCGGCCTGGCAGGACGTGCCCGGCGAGCATCGTGCGAACCTGCGCCGCATCATCGTGACGCAGGGCGATACGGAACCGGCTTCGGTCGAGCAGCAGCGTCACCTCGGTTTGACGGCGCCCTCCATGTACGACTTGCGCAACCTGTTCCAGGTGAACGTGGAGGAGGGCCGCCACCTGTGGGCGATGGTGTATCTGCTGCATCGCTACTTCGGCCGCGACGGCCGTGAGGAAGCCGAGGCATTGCTCGGCCGCCGTTCGGGTGACGACGACAATCCCCGCATTCTCGGTGCGTTCAACGAGAAAACGCCCGACTGGCTCGCGTTTTTCATGTTCACGTACTTCACCGATCGCGACGGCAAATTCCAGTTGTCGGCGCTTGCGGAGTCGGGCTTCGATCCGCTCGCGCGCACCACCAGGTTCATGCTGACCGAAGAAGCGCATCATATGTTCGTCGGCGAGTCGGGTGTGTCTCGCGTGATCCAGCGCACCGCCCAGGTAATGAACGAACTCGGCACGGACGACGTCGCGAAGATTCGCGCGGCCGGCGTGATCGATCTGCCCACCATTCAGCGCTATCTGAACTTCCATTACTCGGTCACGATCGACCTGTTCGGCGCGGATCATTCGTCCAACGCGGCCACGTTCTATAGCTCGGGCCTCAAGGGCCGCTACGAAGAAAACAAGCGCGACGACGATCATCAGTTGAACGGCCAGAGCTACAAGCTGCTCGATGTGCAGGACGGCAAGCTGGTCGAGCGCGAAGTGCCGATGCTCAACGCCATGAACGAAGTGCTGCGCGACGACTACATCAAGGATTCGGTGGCGGGCGTGGGGCGCTGGAACAAGGTGCTCGAAAAGGCCGGCATCGATTTCCGCATGACGGTGCCGCATAAAGCGTTCAATCGGCAGATCGGCACGTTCGCGGGTACGCGTGTGTCGCCCGACGGCCGCGTGGTCAGCGAAACCGAATGGGCCGCCAACGAAGCGAAATGGCTCGCCACGCCTGAAGACCGCGCTTACGTCGCGTCGCTGATGGGCCGCGTCACGGAAGCGGGCAAATTCGCCAACTGGATTGCGCCGCCCGCGATGGGTGTCAACCGTCAGCCGGTCGATTTCGAATACGTGCGCTTTAACTGAGTGCGCGCGCGGCGCGTGGCAGGCTTACGCCGCATCTCAAGGTGGAGGAAGTCATGAACGGCCCAGTATCGATCGAAGTTCTCAGGCAGCATCTGATCGATCCGGAAATCTGCATTCGCTGCAATACGTGCGAAGAGACTTGCCCGGTCGATGCGATCACGCACGACGACAACAACTATGTGGTCAAGGCGGATATCTGCAACGGCTGCATGGCGTGCGTGCCGCCGTGTCCGACCGGCGCGATCGACAACTGGCGCACGGTGCTGAAGGCCGACGCGTATCCGATCGAAGAGCAGTTCACGTGGGACGTCCTGCCGGAACAGAACACGATGGCCGTGCCCGCCGCGGACGAGTCGCCGGGTGCGGGCGCATCGGGCGATACGCCGGCCGAGGCGAGCGGCATCGAAGTGGATACCGTGCGCGGCTCGGTCGTGCCGCCGTGGTCGGCCGCGAAGCCGTACGTGAATCTCTACACGCACAAGGAGCCGACTACCGCGATGGTGGTCGGCAACTACCGGCTCACCGATGGTTCGACCGACAGCGATATTCATCATATCGTGCTCGATTTTGGCTCGATGCCGTTTCCGGTGTTGGAAGGCCAGTCGATCGGCATTTTGCCGCCGGGCGCGAGCGCCGACGGCCGTACGCATCACGCGCGCCAGTATTCGATTGCGAGTCCGCGCGATGGCGAACGGCCCGGCTATAACAACGTCTCGTTGACGGTCAAGCGCGTCTCGCAGCAACACGGCGATTCGACTGACGGCGTGTGTTCGAACTACCTGTGCGATCTGAAGAAGGGCGACGTCGTCAACGTGATCGGCCCGTTCGGCGGCACGTTCCTGATGCCGAACCATCCGAACTCGCATCTGCTGATGATCTGTACCGGCACGGGTTCAGCGCCGATGCGCGCAATGACCGAGTATCGCCGCAGGCGCCGCCTGAAGGGCGCGACCGGCAAGCTGATGCTGTTCTTCGGCGCGCGGACCAAAGAAGAGTTGCCGTACTTCGGGCCGCTTACGAATCTACCGAAGGATTTCATCGATACCAATCTGGCGTTTTCGCGCACGCCGGGTCAGCCGAAGCGTTATGTTCAGGACGCTATGCGCGAGCGCGCGGTGGACGTGGCGCAGATGCTCAAGGACGACAACACGCATATCTACGTGTGCGGATTGAAGGGCATGGAGGATGGCGTGCTGCAGGCGCTCAAGGAGATTGGCGAGCAGCATCAACTGGATTGGGAAGCGCTGTGGGTGAAGTTGAAGAAGGAGGGGAGGCTGCATCTGGAGACGTATTGACCGGATGGTGTCCGGTCGCGAATCGCGGCACGGGCTTTGTTTGCCCGCGCGGTATGTCACCAGATGGTCTTGACGTGCGGGTAGGCGCGGATCTTTTCGTCCTTCGTGATGAGCGGAACTGCAAACTTGCGCGCCGTCGCAACGATCATTCGGTCAGCGGGGTCTTTGTGGAACTCGCCCGGCAGATCGACTGACTTCGTTGCGATTTCAACATCGACCGGTACTAAGCGTACTGCTTCAATCGCGGAAACCGTGGCGAGCCAACTGGTCACGTCCATGGACAGCGCGAGCCTTTCCCGTTCCACCAGCATGGCAATCTCCCATGCGGAGATGGCTGAGACGAGGATTTCGCCGCCTGCCAATTCGTGCGTAATAGCCGTTTTTGCTTTCTTGCTCAAAGTCGGATCGCCCGCGACCCACCAAACCAGAGTGTGGGTGTCCAGAACGATCACTGCGCGGACTCCCAGTCGTCTTCTCCCACAGGCTCGGTCGGATCGTCGTAACGCAAAACCGTGCCTCGCAACACCTCGAGCGGGCTGCGTTCGACGCCGCGATAAGGGCGCACTTCCACCGCGGGTTTGCCATGGTCCGTAACAATCACACTTTCCCCCGAAGATTCCACTTGCCTGAAGAATTCGAGCGCTTTGGCTTTGAATTCCGATTTCGATACCAGATTTCCCGGCATGATATGTACCTATAGTCAGATGTCTATAGTCATAATTATAAGATGGAAACCGAAATATCTATAGCGATGAAAACAGAGGTATCGACTTATGCGTTGGACTGGGACAAGTCCGCCTTCCCCGGCGACACCGCCCCACACGCCCGAATCACCAACTGCACCACTTCCTCCGTCGTCGCATCGAATGCCTTTTGCGTCAGCGCGCGCTTGCCTTTAAGTGCGCGAATCTGCGCATCAAAGTCGGCATAGTGCTGCGTCGTCGCCCAGATCATATACATCAGCGTCTGCGCGTTCACCGGCGCGAGCAGCCCGCGCGCGATCCAGTCGTCGATCACCTTGACGCGGCTATCGAGCCACGGCTTCACGCGCTCCGTGAGAATGTCCTCCATGTGCTCCGCGCCGTGAATGATCTCGCTCGCCCACACCTTCGAACCGAGCGGACGGCGACGCGACAATTCCATTTTCGCGCGCACATATCCACCAATCGCTTCAACCGGGTCGTCGCTGCATTCGAACGTATCCGCCGCACGATGCCAGTCTTCGAACAGGTCTTCCAGCACGCGCCGGTAGAGCGCGAGCTTTGTCGGGAAGTAGTAATGCACGTTGGCTTTCGGTAAGCCCGCGCGTTCCGCGATCATCGCGGTGCTGGTGCCGTCGAGTCCGCGCTCGGCGAAAACCGCCTCGGCGCACGCCAGAAGATGGGCTTCATTCGACTCGCGAATGTGCGCCTTGCGCCGCCGCAAAGGTGTGCGTGTTTCCTCGTTTTCCGTGATGTCGGCTGCCACGTCGTCGTCTCTCATGTTCGCCTTCGGCGGCATGGGCGCCGCGTCGCGCTTCATTCTAGTCGTTTGGCGCGTTGCCCACACGCGCATTCGTCTCACGCGCCGAAGGCATGCTGCGCTGCAATGGCACGCTTCTCGCTATGTTTCTCACCGCACGAAAGGTGTTGATTTGGCGAGCTTAATCGTCTACAACCTGTCCAACTGGACAGGATTGGAAGGGCGGCCGATGCCCCAGGGTTTGCCCTCTGTATAAGAGGCGATCGAAGGCGTCGAGTGTGCACCGCCCCCGTGCGGGCATGCCCCAAAATCCGCCGCCGATGCACCAGTTTCATGTCGGTTCACCGAAAGGAGCGAGACGAATGAACGCGGTATCCGAAGCGCTGAAGCACGCTGAACCCACCACGTCGATCAAGGTCGACGGCAAGCGGCTGTGGGACAGCCTGATGACGATGGCGAAGATCGGCGCGACGCCCAAAGGCGGCGTCTGCCGCCTGGCGCTCACCGACCTCGACAAGCAAGGACGCGACCTGATCGTCAGTTGGGCGAAGGAAGCCGGCTGCACGGTCAGTGTCGACCAGATGGGCAATGTGTTCATGCGCCGCGCCGGGCGCAATCCCGACGCGCTGCCGGTCATGACCGGTTCGCACGCCGACTCGCAGCCAACTGGCGGCCGCTTCGACGGCATCTACGGCGTGCTGGGCGGCCTCGAAGTGATTCGGAGTCTGAACGATCACGGTATCGAGACGGAGCATCCGGTCGAAGTGGTGATCTGGACCAACGAGGAAGGCTCGCGCTTCGCGCCCGCGATGGTGGCATCGGGCGTGTTCGCCGGCGTCTTCACGCTCGACTACGGCCTTTCGCGCAAGGACGTGGACGGCAAGACCATCGGCGAGGAACTCAAACGCATCGGCTATGCGGGCGATGTTCCATGCGGCGGGCGGCCGCTGCACGCGGCGTTCGAACTGCACATCGAACAGGGGCCGATTCTCGAGGCGGAACAGAAAACCATTGGCGTGGTGACCGACGCGCAAGGTCAGCGCTGGTACGAAATCACGCTGACAGGGCAGGAGGCGCACGCGGGCCCGACGCCCATGCCGCGCCGTCGCGACGCCTTGCTCGGCGCCGCGCGCGTGGTCGATCTGGTCAACCGCATCGGTCTGGACAACGCGCCGTTCGGCTGTGCGACGGTCGGCATGATGCAGGTCTATCCGAACTCACGCAACGTGATTCCGGGCCGCGTGTTCTTCACCGTCGATTTCCGTCATCCGGACGATGCAGTGCTCGCCAGGATGGATGCCGTTTTGCGTCAAGGCGTGGCGGATATCGCAAACGGCATCGGTCTGGAAACCGAACTCGAGCAGATCTTTTATTACGCGCCCGTCGCTTTCGACGAAGCGTGCGTGAAGTCCGTGCGCGCGGCCGCTGAACGCTTCGGTTATCCGCATCGCAACATGGTGTCGGGGGCGGGACACGATGCGTGCTATCTGTCGCAAGTCGCGCCGACCTCGATGGTGTTCGTGCCATGCGTGGACGGCATCAGTCACAACGAGATCGAGGACGCCACCTTCGAATGGATCGAAGCCGGCGCCAATGTGTTGCTGCACGCCATGCTGGAACGTGCGTGCGAGCCGGTTTCATAACGCTTTAGCGGTTGCGGTCCTAATCAACCCGTTTGACCCGCTTTACCGTAGTGCCCATAAAACATGCCGTCCCGGCTCCGCTCGAAGCGCGGCCGGCAGGAACGGCTACGTCCTCACATCGAAGAAGGAACGAGTATGGCCATCAAGCAAACCGGCGACATTGCCGCGCGGCGGCTGTCGCCCGAGCAGCTCTCGTGCGAGTTCTCCGACATCGCGCCCTTGCTCGACGCAAGCGCCGCGGCCGCGGCGGCGAGCCGCTGCCACTACTGTTACGACGCGCCGTGCGTGAACGCGTGCCCGACGCAGATCGACATTCCCAGCTTCATCCGCAAGATCAGCAACGGCAATCTGAAGGGCGCGGCCGTGGATATTCTGTCGGCCAACCCGATGGGCGGCATGTGCTCGCGCGTCTGCCCAACGGAGATTCTTTGCGAAGGCGCTTGCGTGCGTAACCATCAGGATGCAAAACCGGTGGCGATCGGCGCGCTGCAACGTCATGCCACGGATTGGGCCATGGCGCGCGGCGAAGTGCTCTTCAAGCGCGCGGCTGAAACCGGACGGCATGTCGCGGTGGTCGGCGCCGGTCCGGCCGGACTCGCCTGTGCGCACCGCCTTGCTTTGGCTGGCCACAACGTGACGATCTACGACGCTCGCGAAAAGGCCGGCGGTCTGAACGAATACGGCATTGCCGCTTATAAAACCGTCGACGATTTTGCGCAGCGTGAAGTGGAGTGGCTGTGTTCCGTCGGCGGCATCGAGATCAAACACGGCGTCGCGCTCGGTCGCGATGTCGATCTCGACACGCTGCGCAAGCAGCACGACGCCGTGTTTCTCGCGATCGGCCTCACGGGCGTGCGGGCGCTTGCCATGGAAGGCGAAGACCTCGGCGGCGTGATGAACGCGGTGGACTTCATCGAACAGGTGCGCAGCGCGAGCGACCTCGGCACGGTGCCGGTGGGCCGCCGCGTGGTCGTGATCGGCGGCGGCAATACGGCGGTGGATGCGGCCGTGCAAAGCCGCAAGCTCGGCGCGACGTCGGTGACGATGGTGTACCGGCGCGGCGTCGAAGCGATGAGCGCCACCTGGGCCGAACGCGACTTCGCGCAGACCAGCGGCGTCACGCTCGTCACGCATGCCGCGCCGATGTGTCTGATCGGCGACGGCGGCGTGGTGACAGGTGTCGAATTCGCGCGCACGTCGAGAGATGGTGGAGAAGAGCGCTTCGTGGTCGAAGCCGACATGGTGCTCAAGGCGATCGGTCAAACGCTTGTGCCGGTCGGCATCGAGCGTGAGTTGCTGACGTTGGACGGCAGCCGTATCGCGGTCGATGCGAATGGGCAGACCTCGCTGGCGGACGTGTGGGCCGGCGGCGATTGCGCGGCAACCGGCGGTATCGACCTCACGGTGCAGGCGGTGCAGGACGGCAAGGTCGCCGCTGCCGCGATCGATGCGCAGTTCGCTCGTACAGCGGTGAAAGCCGCCTGAAGCGAATCGAGCCAAGCCAAACGAAGCGTCATACCAGACAAAAAACAGCAGTCCCCAAGGAGCCGAACATGGCCGATCTGCGCTGTACGATTGCCGGCATCACTTCGCCGAATCCTTTCTGGCTCGCGTCCGCGCCGCCGACCGACAAAGCCTATAACGTGAACCGCGCGTTTGAAGCGGGCTGGGGCGGCGTGGTGTGGAAGACGCTTGGCCTCGACCCGCATGTGGTGAACGTCAGCTCGCGCTACGGCGCGGTGCAATGGAACGGTCAGCGTATCGCGGGGCTGAACAACATCGAACTGATCACCGACCGTCCGCTCGACGTCAACCTGAAGGAAATCGCGCAAGTCAAACGCGACTGGCCGGACCGCGCGATGATCGTCTCGCTGATGGTGCCGTGCAACGAACGCGACTGGAAGTGGATTCTGCCGCTCGTTGAAGACACCGGCGCGGATGCGGTCGAACTGAATTTCGGCTGTCCGCATGGCATGAGCGAGCGCGGCATGGGCGCAGCCGTCGGCCAGGTGCCCGAATATGTCGAGATGGTCACGCGCTGGGTCAAGGAAGGCACCAGGCTGCCGTGCCTCGTCAAACTCACGCCGAACATCAGCGACATTCGCCTCGGTTCGCGCGCGGCCTATAAGGGTGGCGCGGACGGTGTGTCGCTGATCAACACGATCAACTCGATCGTGGCCGTCGATCTCGACGCGATGTCGCCGCTGCCCATGGTCGATGGCAAGGGCACGCATGGCGGCTACTGCGGCCCGGCCGTGAAGCCGATCGCGCTGAACATGGTCGCGGAAATCGCGCGCGACGTGGAAACGCCGAATCTGCCGATCTCCGGCATCGGCGGGATTTCCACATGGCGCGACGCCGCTGAATTCATGGTGCTCGGCGCGGGCAGCGTGCAGGTTTGCACTGCGGCAATGCACTACGGATTCCGTATCGTTTCCGACCTGGCGGACGGTCTGTCCAACTGGATGGACGAAAAAGGCTACGCGACGCTCGACGACATTCGCGGCCGCGCCGTCCCGAATGTCACCGACTGGAAGTACCTGAACCTCAAATACGACATCAAGGCGCGCATCGATCAGGACAAGTGCATTCAGTGCGGCCTGTGCCATATTGCCTGCGAAGACACGGCTCACCAGGCGATCATGAAAGAAAAAGATGGCGTCCGGCATTTTGAAGTGATGGACTCCGAATGTGTCGGCTGCAATCTGTGCATGCATGTGTGTCCGGTCGAGCAGTGCATCACGATGGAGCGTGTGGACAGCGGCGAGTACGCGAACTGGACCACGCATCCGAACAACCCGGCGCGAGTGGGCGCGGAACAGAGCGCAACGGCGGACGCGGCCGCAACTGCGGAACACGCTCATGCGCACGCGGCAAAAGCCGCCTGAAACAGGACGTGGTGGAAGCAAACTGAAACAGATGCAGCGCTAGTACTGAAACTGTCATTTCCCCAAAGGCCCGACGCACCGACAGAAGCCGCGCGGGCCTCAACGATCGAGTGGAGATCTTTAGATGAAGCAGACAGCGCAACCCGCCGACCCGCAGTTCGCGGCCGGCGCGCAGGGCAGCAGTCTTTACAACGACGACCTTGCCCCCACCGGCGTCGCGCAGCGCACCTGGAAGTGGTATCACTTCGCCGCGCTGTGGGTTGGGATGGTGATGAACATCGCGTCCTACATGCTCGCCGCCGGTTTGACGGAAGAGGGCATGTCGCCATGGCAAGCCGTGATCACCGTGCTGCTCGGCAACCTGATCGTGCTGGTGCCGATGCTGCTGATCGGTCACGCGGGCGCGAAGCACGGCATTCCGTACGCGGTGCTGGTGCGCTCCTCATTCGGCACGCAGGGCGCCAAATTGCCGGCGATGCTGCGCGCCATTGTCGCCTGCGGCTGGTACGGCATTCAGACGTGGCTCGGCGGCAGCGCGATCTATACGCTGCTCAACATTCTCACCGGTAACGCGCTGCACGGCGCGGCATTGCCGTTTCTCGACATCTCGTTCGCGCAACTGGCTTGTTTTCTGGTGTTCTGGGCACTGCAGATCTACTTCATCGTGCATGGCACCGATTCGATCCGCTGGCTGGAAAGCTGGTCCGCGCCGATCAAGATCGTGATGTGCATTGCGCTGGTGTGGTGGGCGACGTCGAAAGCGGGCGGTCTCGGCTCGATGCTGTCGGCGCCGTCGCAATTCGTGCCGGGCGGCAAGAAAGAGGGCCTCTTCTGGGTCACGTTCTGGCCCGGCCTCACGGCCATGGTCGGCTTCTGGGCGACGCTCGCGCTGAATATCCCCGACTTCACGCGCTTTGCCAGAACGCAGCGCGATCAGATCATCGGCCAGTCAGTCGGCTTGCCGGTGCCGATGGCGCTGCTCTCGGTGATCTCGGTGGTCGTCACGTCGGCGACGGTGGTGATCTACGGCAAGGCGATCTGGGATCCGATCGACCTGACGAGCCGCATGACCGGCATCGGCGTGGGCGTCGCGCTGATCATCCTGACGCTCGACACCATGTGCTGCAATCTCGCGGCGAATCTCGTCGGCCCGGCTTACGATTTTTCGAGCCTGTGGCCCAAGGGCATTTCGTATCGCGTGGGCGGCATGATTACCGCGACCATCGCGATCGTGATGATGCCGTGGAAGATTCTCGCCACCACGCAGGGCTATATCTTCACGTGGCTGGTCGGTTACTCGGCGTTGCTCGGTCCGGTGGCGGGCATTCTGATGGTCGACTATTTCCTGATTCGCGGCACGCGGCTCGACACGCGTGAACTGTTCGACGAACACGGCGAATATAGCTACACCGGCGGCTGGAATATCGGCGCGGTGGTCGCGCTCGTGATCGGCGTGCTGCCGAATCTGCCGGGCTTTTTGCACACCGCGTTTCCGGCGTCGTTCCCGAACGTGCCGGCGATCTTCAATACGCTCTACACGTATGCGTGGTTTGTCGGACTCGCGTTGGCGTCGATCGTATACAGCGCGTGGATGAAACTCAGCAAGGGACCGAGTGCGCGCGTGGCGCGTGCATGAGACGAGCGCACGAGTAAGGACGAAGTACGTAGCACCGAAACCAGCAGTTCATAAGGAGGCGGCAACATGACGACCCTGATTCGCGGCGGCACGATTATCGACGCGGAGAACACGTATCGTGCGGATGTGTTGTGTGCGGACCCGCAGGACGGCGGCACGATCCTGCAGATCGGCGCGGACCTGGAGGCGCCGGCCGGCGCGACGGTCGTCGATGCGGGCGGGCAGTATGTGATGCCCGGCGGCATCGATCCGCACACGCATATGGAATTGCCGTTCATGGGCACCACGGCGAGCGACGATTTCTACACGGGCACGGCCGCAGGTTTGTCGGGCGGCACGACGAGCATCATCGACTTCGTGATTCCGAGCCCGAAGCAACCGCTGATGGACGCCTTCAAGGAATGGCGCGGCTGGGCCGAAAAAGCGTCGTCGGACTACGGCTTTCACGTCGCGGTGACGTGGTGGGACGATTCGGTCTATCGCGACATGGGCACGCTGGTACAGGAGCACGGCGTGTCGAGCTTCAAGCACTTTATGGCCTACAAGAACGCGATCATGGCCGACGACGAAGTGCTGGTGAACAGCTTTTCGCGTTCGCTCGAACTCGGCGCGCTGCCCACCGTGCATGCGGAAAACGGTGAGCTGGTGTTCCAGTTGCAGCGGCAGTTGCTGGCGAAAGGCTTTACGGGTCCGGAGGCGCATCCGTTGTCGCGTCCGCCGGAGGTGGAGGGCGAGGCCGCCAATCGCGCGATCCGTATCGCGCAGGTGCTGGGCGTGCCGGTGTATATCGTGCACGTATCCTCGAAAGACGCGGTCGACGCGATCGCACGCGCGCGCAGCGAAGGTCTGCGCGTGTTCGGCGAAGTGCTGCCGGGCCATCTGGTGATCGACGAAGCGGTGTATCGCGATCCCGACTGGACCCGCGCGGCGGCCCACGTGATGAGCCCGCCGTTCCGCTCGGCCGAGCATCGCGAGGCGTTGTGGCGCGGTTTGCAAGCGGGCCAGCTGCACACCACGGCAACCGACCACTGCGTGTTCTGCGCGTCGCAGAAGGCCATGGGCCGCGAGGACTTCACGAAGATTCCGAACGGCTGCGGCGGCGTGGAAGACCGCATGGCGGTGCTCTGGCATCACGGGGTGAACTCGGGGCGTCTCACGCCGAACGAGTTCGTGCGTATCACGTCGACGAATGCCGCGCAGATCTTCAACCTGTATCCGCGCAAAGGGGCGGTGCGAGTCGGCGCGGATGCCGACCTGGTGGTGTGGGACCCGAACGCGAGCAAGACGATTTCGGTGAAGACGCATCATCAGAAGGTCGACTTCAACGTGTTCGAAGGCATGACGGTGCAAGGCGTGGCGATGCACACACTCACGCGCGGCGCGCTCGCCTGGACCAATGGTGAGCTGCGGGCCGTGCGCGGCGCCGGCCGTTACCTGAAGCGCCCGCCGAACGGCGCCTACTTCGACGCGATTCGCGTTGCCAACAAGCGCAAGGAACCGCATCCGGTGGAGCGGTAAGCCACTTGCAATGCCACGGGCGGCGCCGGTTTCCAACGCGGCGCCGCCCGTTTTTTTTCCTGCCGCGCGTTCGCCGCGGCGAGACCTGTCGCGTTTTCCCCGATGGCGCGCAACATAGGTTCCGTGTTGCGATGCATGCCGCGTCTGTCTATCTGCTGTAGAGTTGAAATCCGCGTCATACCAGAGGCCGCGGCTGTTGGCTTAGCACGTAAGCGCATATCGATCGGAAACCTGATCCTTTGTAAAAACGCAGGCCGTTTGCTACAGTCCGCCCACTCTGCCGGGCGCAAACGCCGGCGGGGACTGTCCAACACAAGACTCAGCCACCGACGTGGCACATTTGACGGAGCCGCCTGATGAAATCGATTCGTTCCATTCTGCTGATCGCGTTGTTCCAGGCCGTGGCCGTGAGTTCCGCATTCGCCGCCGACGAACTCGCGCAGATCAAATCCGCCGGCGTATTCCGGATCGGCACCGAAGGCACCTATGCGCCGTTCACGTACCACGACGAGTCCGGCAAGCTGACCGGCTTCGACGTCGAAATCGGCACGGCGATCGCGCAGCGTCTTGGCGTCAAGCCGCAATTCGTCGAAGGCAAATGGGACGGTCTGATCGCCGGTCTCGACGTGAATCGCTACGACGCCGTGATCAACGAAGTGGCCGTGACCGACGCGCGCAAGGCCAAATACGATTTCTCCGACCCGTACATCACGTCGCACGCGGCGCTGATCGTGCAATCGAACAACACCACGATCAAGAACTTCGACGACCTGAAGGGCAAGAAGTCGGCCAATACGCTGACCAGCAACTTCGGCAAGATCGCGGCCGCGCACGGCGCGGAAGTGATTCCCGTGCAGGGCTTCAATGAATCGATCGATCTGCTGACCTCGGGCCGCGTCGATGCGACCGTCAACGACTCGCTGTCGTTCCTCGACTTCAAGAAGCACAAGCCGGATGCGAAGGTGAAGATCGCCGCGCTCGATACCTCGGCCGACAGCAGCGACAAATCCGCCGTGCTGATCCGCAAGGGCAGCCCGGAATTGCAGGCGGCGATCAACAAGGCGCTCGCCGACATGAAGAAAGACGGCACCTACGCGAAGATCTCGCAGAAGTATTTCGGCAAAGACGTGTCCCAGTAAACGCCTTCCGCGAGTCTGAATCATGCCGGCATGGTTGCATCTGATGGCGCAGTCGCTGTGGCCCCTGCTGTATGCGGGGCTGGTGTTTACCGTGCCGCTCACGCTGATCTCGTTCGCGATCGGACTCGCGCTCGCCTTCCTCGTCGCGCTGGTCCGGTTGTTCGGGCCGAAGTGGGCCGTGGCGATGGTGCGCTTCTACGTGTGGCTGTTTCGCGGCTCGCCGTTGCTCGTGCAACTGTTCGTGATCTTCTACGGCTTGCCGAACGTGGGCATCGTGCTCGATCCGTTGACGGCTGCGATCATCGGCTTTTCGCTGAATGTCGGCGCGTACAACTCCGAAGTGATACGCGGCGTGATCGAGTCGATTCCGAAAGGGCAGTGGGAGGCGGCATATTCGATGGGGATGACGCGCGAGCAGGCCTTGCGGCGCGCGATCCTGCCGCAAGCGGCGCGCGTCGCGTTGCCGCCGCTGTCCAATTCGTTTATCGCGCTGGTGAAGGACACCTCGCTTGCCGCGGTGCTCACTGTGCCTGAGGTGTTTCAGGCGGCGCAGCGGATCGCGTCGGTGACTTACGAGCCGTTGATTCTGTACACGGAGGCGGCGCTGGTCTATCTGGTCCTCAGTTCGGTATTGTCGTCGGCGCAAGTTAGGCTCGAGCGCAAGTTCGGCCGCCACGCACTTTTCCAGGCAGGCAACTGATGATCCGACTGGAAAAAATCGACAAGTACTTCGGCGAGCAGCAAGTGCTCAAGTCGGTCGATCTGCAACTCGCCTCGGGTAATGTCACCGCGTTGATCGGTCCGTCGGGCAGCGGCAAGAGCACGCTATTGCGTTGCGTGAATCTGCTCGAGATTCCCGAATCCGGTTCGCTCGAACTCGGCGATCAGCGGCTGGAATTCAGCCGCGACCACCGGCCCTCGCGCGAAACGGTGCTGACGATTCGCCGCCGCACGGGCATGGTGTTTCAGAATTTCCAGCTCTTCCCGCATCTCACTGTGCGGCAGAACGTGATGGAAGGCTTGCTGACCGTGCTGAAGTGGGACAAGGACAAGGCGCGGGCTCGCGCGGACGAATTGCTGGAGAAGGTCGGCATCGCGCAAAAGGCGGATGCATGGCCGTCGACGCTGTCCGGCGGTCAACAACAGCGTGTGGCGATTGCGCGGGCCTTGGCGCCGTCGCCGGAAGTGCTGTTGTGCGACGAGCCGACCTCCGCGCTCGATCCCGGTCTCGCCGCGGAAGTGGTGGAGGTGCTCAAGCAACTCGCCACCGAAGGCATGACCATGCTGATGGCCACGCACGACTTGCGGCTCGCCGCGACGATCGCGCGTGACGTGGTGTTTCTGAACAATGGCGTAGTGGTGGAAGCCGGGCCGTCGCGCGAGATCTTCATGCAGCCGCGCGCACCGGAAACCGAGCGTTTCGTGTCGACGTTGACGCACAGTCTGCCGGATGAGTGGACCGAATCGGGCGGAGCGGCAAGACAATAGGGCAGCGCGACAGCAGCGCGGGACGGGCGGGATCGAGCGACGCGGAGCGGCAAACGCAATCACGCGCCCATCCAGTGATACAACGGCAAAGGGGGCGTCGAAACGCCCCCTTCGCACAACGCGGCTACGAATCCGCAGCTACGCTCATCGGCTCTTAAACGCCCACGCTCTCCGTAGCGTCGTTCATGGCGGCGTCGAAGAAGCGCTCCTTCGCCTGCGCATTCACGCGAGCGTAGGCGCGATTCACGCCGCTGATCACCGCGCGAATCGACGCCGTCACCAGATTGGCGTCGATGCCGACGCCGAACGCGCTGCCGGTCACATCGGCGCCGGCCATTTCGGCCACCGCCACCGCGCGGGCATCCGCTCCTTGCGTCAACGCGCGTTCTTCATAGTGCTGAATCCGCACCGGCACGCCGATCGCGTGCATCAACGCGTCGAGCGGACCATTGCCTTCGCCGGTCAACACGCGCCGCGTGCCATGGATGTCGACCGTGAGTTTGATGTGCTCGCGTCCTTCGCGCTCGGACAGGCTGTGGCCCACGTAATGAATCGGCGCTGTGTTCTGCACATATTCCTGCTGGAACAATTCCCAGATCTGCGCGGACGTGACTTCCTGGCCGCTGTCGTCGGTGAAGCGCTGCACGGCCGAGCTGAAGTCCACTTGCAGGCGGCGCGGCAACACGACGCCGTATCCCTGTTCGAGCAGATACGCGATGCCGCCTTTGCCGGACTGGCTGTTCACGCGAATCACCGAATCATAGGTGCGGCCGAGATCGGCCGGATCGATCGGCATGTAGGGCACTTCCCAGACCGCGTCCGGCTTCTGCGCCGCGAAGCCCTTCTTGATCGCGTCCTGATGCGAGCCCGAGAAGGCTGTGAACACCAGATCGCCGACATACGGATGACGCGGATGGATCGGCAACTGCGTGCATTCTTCCGCCGTGCGCGCGACTTCGTTGATGTTAGAGAAGTCGAGCCCCGGATCGACGCCTTGCGTGTAGAGGTTCAATGCGAGCGTGACGAGGTCCACGTTGCCGGTACGCTCGCCGTTGCCGAAGAGACACCCTTCGATGCGATCCGCGCCGGCCATCACGGCGAGTTCAGCGGCGGCAACGGCGGTGCCGCGATCGTTATGCGGATGCACGGAGATGATCAGCGATTCGCGGCGCGCGAGATTGCGGTGCATCCACTCGATCTGGTCCGCGTAGATGTTCGGCGTGGACATTTCGACGGTGGCGGGCAAGTTGACGATGGCCTTGTGTTCCGGCGTCGGTTCCCAGATGTCGAACACGGCGTCGCAGACTTCCTTGGCGAATTCGATTTCGGTGCCGCTGAACACTTCCGGGCTGTACTGGAACGTGAACTGCGTTTCCGGCATGGTCGCGGCGATCCGCTTCATCGTGCGGGCCGCGTTCTGCGCGAGTTCCTTCACGCCGCTCTTTTCCAGGTTGAAGACGATCTTGCGGAATTCAGGCGCGGTCGCGTTGTACAGGTGGACGATGGCGCGCGGCACGCCACGCAAGGATTCGAAGGTGCGTTCGATCAGGTCGTCGCGCGCTTGCGTCAAGACTTCGATCGTGACGTCGTCGGGAATATGGCCACCTTCGATCAACTCACGCACGAAATTGAAGTCGGTCTGCGAGGCGGACGGAAACGCGACTTCGATTTCCTTGAAGCCGATCTGCACCAGCGTCTTGAACATGCGCATCTTGCGCTGCGCGTCCATCGGCTCGAAGAGCGACTGATTGCCGTCGCGCAGGTCGGTGCTCATCCAGATCGGCGGGTGCGTGATGGTGCGCGACGGCCACTGGCGATCCGTCAAGTTGATGGGCTTGAACGAGCGGTATTTGGTAGCGGGGTTCTTCAACATTTTCATCATCCGTGGGTGAGACCAGTTAGCTGGGAGTCGACCGGACGACGAAAAGACATAACTGCGCCGCCGGTCGAAAACCGGGGCTGGGTCAGTTACTGGGGAATTCAGCGGAGCTTCAGGTGTTCAGATGGAAGCGCGCGGCAGCAGACCTAGCCCGGTAGAGGGGGCTAGTAGTAGCGATAGGAGGGTCTGGGCGCGGTACATAGTGCGCAATAGGAACATATTATTGGGACGGCGTCAAGCGCCGTCCCCATGCGGCCTGAGATCAGTGCGTCGGTTTCACGAAGCGCAAGGTCATGCGGTCCGACTCGCCGATGGCCGCATATTTCGCCCGGTCGACGTCGCCGCCCTCGAAGCTCGGCGGCAGCGACCAGACGCCGTTGGGGTAGTTTTTGGTGTCGCGCGGGTTGGCGTTCACGTCGCTCTTGCCGGCCAGTTCGAAGCCGGCCGCTCGCGCGTGTTCGATTACGTAGGCTTCCGTGACGTAGCCGGTTTCGATGGTCTGTTGCAGCGAAGTGCCCGGCGCCGCACGATGCTCCTCGACACCGAGCACGCCGCCCGGCTTGAGCGCTGCGTAGAAGGCGCGCAGGTTCGCGTCGATCTGGCCGTCCTTGATCCAGTTATGGATATTGCGGAAGGTCAACACCTCGTCGACGCTGGCATCGGCCGGAAAACCGCTGAACTGCCCGGCGTGCAGCGTGCCGACCACGACGTTGCCGTAGACGGCGGGCGTGGCCGCCAGTTTGCGCGCGAACGCGGCCCGGCTGGCCTGTGCCTGCGCCGACGGCGCTCCCTGCGGCCCGTCGTATTGCGCCTCGTAGAGCTTGCCGTGGTCGTGGAGATAGGGCGCGAGGATCTCCGTGTACCAGCCGCCGCCCGGCTCGATCTCCAGCACGCTTTGCGACGGCGCGAGTTCGAAGAACTGCAGCGTTTCCTTCGGATGGCGGTAGATATCGCGGGCGCGGGCTTGGTCGCCGCGCTGCGGTCCGGAAATCGCGGCGTCGAGCTGCGCCGGACTGGCCGAGGCAGAAGCCGAAGCCGACGCCGACGCCGAAGTCGAGGCCGATGGGCCGGCGCAGGCCGCCAGCAGTAGCGCGGTACTCAATGAGGCGAGCGTGGCGCGCAATGTGCGGGCCTGGCGATTGGGTCGTAGGTTCGGTCGTAGGTTCATGAGGTCCATTATCGGGCGCGATCGGGCTGGAAGGAAATCGGTAACCGGCATAAGAATAGGCGCTCGCTGGATTTGCGTGGCGGCCGCCCGTGAGCAGGAATAAAAGGCCGTTTCCGCCAGTTTCGCTGTTTGCCGCGACTCGCGCGTAGATTGCGAATCCGAAGCGCGGCGTGGCGCGTATAAATGATGTGATCAGCGTTGGCCGTCGCGCGCGGGCTCGTTCTGGGCCGGACGCGACTTGATCCCCTTCATTTTCATTTTGTCGGAGGCAGGTATGCAACGAACATCGAGAATGTCGCGGTTAGGGCAGGTTTTATTGTGCGCGGCCGCGTGCGCGATCGCCGCGCAGGTGGGAGCGCAGGGCCTGAGCCCGCAGGACGACATGTACGCGCCGCAAAACAGCACGCGTCTGATGCCCAACGCGGCGCGCGGCAGCGAATATCCGACGCACGGCAACCAGCAGGCAGGGGAATTGAACCTGAATCCGACCGACCCGCGCGCGCAACTGGTCAACGGCTTGCCGAACCACACGAATTCCGGCGGCTATGGCTCACCGCTCGCTGGCGTGCGCACCTACGTGCAACCGCAAATGCCGTCGAAGTGAGCGGTTGCGTGCACGACGGCCGTGCCGCATCGCGCCGGAGCGCAGCGCATCCCTGCACGGACCGTTCTTTCGCTGTCTTTTTGAGGCGATGGGCAGCGTGCCGCCCATATACCGGCATCGCTCAGAGTCCGAACACGATCCGCAACGTATCGTTGTGCGCGATCACCGAGGCGCCAATCCCCACGAGGATCAGCGGTAGCAGGGCGGTGCCGTAGCGCCGGATCGGCGCGCCGAGCAACGGATGCTCCACGAGCCAGACCGCGCCGGCGCACCAGAGCCCGATCATCACGATAAAGACCAGCGAGATGAACGCGCCCTCGCTATGCGAATGACTGGCGTACAGCGGCACATAGACGGCAAGATTGTCGGATCCGTTGGCGACGGCCACGCAGGCCACCGCCCACCAGGATGAGCCTCGGCGTGTAAAAGGTGGCGTGGCCGATCTCGCCTGATTTGCCGCATGAGTTGCGTCAGCGGAGCTAGCGCAATTCTCCGAGCTTGCCGATTCGCGCGATGCGGGCGGCTCGCGGCCGGCCCGTGTGGTTTCCTGCTGCTGCGCGTTGGCGGGGCCAAAGCGCTCCCACGCCTTGCTGAGCCCCACGCCGACCGGCAAGATGCCGAGCAAACCGACATAACCGACCGGCAAATGCTTCAGCAATGCGGCGAGCAGCATCGACCCCATGATCAAGGTCAGCGAGCCGGCATACTGCCCGGCGATCACGCGACGGCGCTCGCCGCCGGCTTCCGCCAGGAAGGCGAGCAGGACGAACAGGTTGTCGATGTTGGTGGCGGTGTAACCCGCGATGGCGAGCAGGGCAAGGCTGAGCATGCAGGAAAGCCGGTCGGCACACAGTGATGAAGCGTGAGAAGGCGAAGCGATGTCATCGCGAGGCCCCGTCGGAAAGTAGGAAGCGCGTCGGTCCGATGGCAGCCGGTCAACACGATGCCGATGCAAGCCGCCGCGGTCAAGGGGCACTGGGTTTCGGGCGCGCCGATAAGCAGTGAAGATGTCGATCGCCTTACACAGCCCGCGCGCTGCCCGCGCTCGAAGCCGGTGCCGGTCAAGCAGGCCGTAAGCTACAATTGCCGACGGCTTGAAAAACGGAACATCAATGAAGATTCGGATTCTCTCTATCACCTGCGTCGTGGGCGCTGCTGCGCTGCTAGCGGCCTGCACGGCCGTCTATAAGAACACGGACGCGTGCGAACAGTTGATGCGAAGCAAGCTGGCGGAAACGTCGCCGGATACGTTGAAGATCACCCATGCGGGCGCGGGCATCCACGGCGCGCGGGTGGTGGTCGAAGGGTCGATCGAGCATGTGGGGGCGCCAACGTCCGCGCCTTCGGCGGCGAGTGCGCCGCTCGCGGCTTCGGGTGCGCGGGCGGCTTCGGCGGTGGCCGTTGGTGCATCGGGTGCGCGGACGGCTTCGGCAGTGGCCGTTGGTGCATCGGGCGCGCGCCCGGCTTCGGCAGTGGCCGTTGGTGCATCAGCCGCAGCCGGTGCATCGGGCGCTGCTAATGCATCAGCAACTGCTGGTGCATCAGCCGCTTCGGCAACCGCAGCGCTTTCGCTCAAACCTGCCAAACCCCGGAAGACGGTTACGCCAGCCGCCGCCGAGTGCACGTTCCACGGCCCGACGCTGAACATATTCAGCTGGCTGGCCCCGGCCAATCTTGTGACGCCGGCAACCAACGCGACCGAGTAGCGCGTCCGAGCGCACGTTCCACAGCCCGACGCTGAACGTATTCAGCTGGCTGGCCCCGGCCAATCTTGTGACGCCGGCAACTAACGCGACCGAGTAGCGCGTCCGAGCGCATGTTCGGCGACTCGTCGCTGAACGTATTCAGCTAGCTGGCGCCAGGCAATCTTGTGCCGCCGACCCCTAACGCCACCAAGTAGCGCGTTCAGTTGCGGCGAATTTCAACCCACCGCTTCCTCGCGCTGGCGTTGCCTTCCCCGCACCAGTTCCAGCAGGCGTTCACCGAACGCCTGCGGCCGCCCTTCAAAGCAACGTTCCACTGCCCGCGTATCGATCAGACGCTGCCGCAATGCCGTGCGCTCATCGCGCGAGTCGATCATCCGCACCGCGGCGGCGATGTAATCCTCGACGCTCTCCGCCGTGGTCCACGGCGGCATACTCACGCGCTCGAACAGCGCGCCGTCAATCCGTTCGAACACTTCCGGACCGCGCTTGCAGATGCCGGGCAAACCTAGCGTGAGCGCGTCGACGATACCGTTGGTATTGCCGAACGGAAACGGGCTGAGAAACAGATCGGAGCGATTGACGCGCGCCAGATAGTCCGTGTAATCGTGGAAGCCGTGGACGACGGCGCACGGCAGCGCCTCGCGGATCACCTCGCGCATGCGCTCGAGCGGCAAACCGGAGGGCACGCCGCTCATGAAGTGAAACTCAACCGGCGTCGCCGCGCGCGCGCCGATCTCACGGCACGCTTCGAGAAAGCCGGGATTGAGCTTCATCGCGCTGGCTGTGATGACGATCTCAAGTGTTGCGCGTGACGGCGGAATCTCGGCGACGATGTCCGGCAACGCCACCGACGGCCGGTACGGTTGGCCGTCTTTCGGTAACTTCAGCAGGCGTTCGCTGAAGCAGGCAGGGTCGCCGACATAATCTTCCTCGACGCTGATGTAGTCGATCTTGTCGGAGTGGGTGGTGGCCGGGTGGCCAAGGCCGGCGATCTGCAGCGGTGCAATACGCAGGTTCGACATGAACACCGTGAGCGCGAACATGCCGACGCTCGGCATATAGAGCACGTCGGGCTGCTCGGCCTCGGCAAAGTCGCGAATCGTTTTCAGACATTCGCCAATGTAGTCCGGCTCCTCCAGTTCGATGAAACGGTCGAACACCGCCCGGCCGATGTCGTCGATCGCGTAGCCGAAGCCGAAGGCCACCACTTCGAAATGCTCGCGCGCGGCTTCGAGCGTGCGCGAGTGCGTGCGGTAGATCGAATGGGCGCCGCCGAACCACTCGAGCACGACCACCATGAGCGGTTTTTTGCCACGTTGCTTGCGACTTTTCGAGCGGGTCAATTTTGCTGCGGGAACGTCGGTCAGCCCCAATTGATCCAGCTTGCGGCGCACCAATGCGTTGATGTCCCGTTTGATCTCGTGCCGCCGCGGCGTGTCCGCGTAGCTGCAGAACATGTACGCGTTGTGCAGCAAGGCGGTCGGCAAGTCGTCGAGGTCGTCGATCTGCCGCAGTTTGCCGGGGAGCCATTCAATCAGCGCTTCGCGTTTGATGTGCGCGTTTGCCGAGCCTTTGAAGACGGGCGCCAGCAAAACGAGGGCGAGACAGGCTGCGAGCGATTTGTTGTACGCCCACAGCGCGGCGAAGTCGAGTTCCAGTTCGGACTCGGTCGAATAGAGCACACAGAGCTTTTCGACGAAGCTGTCGCCGGACAGAAACTGGGCGTTGTCCGGGCCACGCGGGTTCAGGTGACGGGTGAGATGGTCGGCGTTGCCGAACGCCGTGGACGCAAACACCAGTCCGACCCATTCGTGCAGTGTCAGAAGCAATCTGAAACACTCGTGCGGCAACTGGAACGTTGGGTCGGCGAAGAGCGTTGAAGCCGCACTCGCGAAGCGTGTACAGAAGCGCTTGCGTTGCTCGTGAGGCGGCAGATCGGCGATGCCCGAGGCAAGAAAGCTCTCGTCCAGCTTGCCGCGCTTCTGTTGAAGAAGCGCCAGCGCGGCAATGAACTGGATCACGGCCTTGACATGCTGCCGCGTATAAACGAGCTGCTCGAAATGATCGAGCGAAAAAGTGGGTTCTTCCATCTGCCGACAATTCCAGGATTTGCATGACTAACTAATTGAAACGGAGTTAGCCGGGGACCGGAATTATCGCAGCCGATGAATATCAAATTTGTCCTGCGGGCGATATTGCGAATTTTCAGCGTCGAAAGAAGCCATCCGTTCAGAACGCGTAATAGGGACCCGGGCCCGCCGATGTCTCGCGCGAGGCGATCGCCGTATAGACGCGTCGTCCGAAGAAGAACGGCAGGCCCCAGCCGAAGCCGCTGCTGGCCACGCCCCCCAGATTATTGAAGGCGTTATTCGATGACGCGAACAGCGCGCTCGAATTGCCGATCGCAAACGACACCGTGTTCGACGCGCCATCCATACCGGTGATCGCGGCACTCGCGGTTTGTGGCGAAGGCGGGCAGTACCAGAAGCCGCACTGCGGCAGTTGGCTATTGCTGAAGAAGAGCCCGTTCGAGCCGCTGTCGACGTAGCTCTGCGAATAAGTCTGCCCGCCGCTGGTGGTGACGACGTAGCCCGTCACCGTGTTCGCCTTGAGGATCCTGGCGCCGCCCAGCGTGTTATTCGCCTGGGTGCCGATGCCGAAGATCATCGAGCCCGAGACGCTGGCCGCGCCGGCATCGGCGATGGCCGGCAGGTCGATCACCACGCCGTTGTTGTCGAGCGCAAAGCGGCTGACCGGATTGGTCACCTGCTGCGCAAGCGCTTGCGTGCTCGCGACGCAAGCGCCGCTGGCGTCGCAGTTGTAGTACCAGCGCGGCAGCGCGGCGGTGACGCAGCCGCTGCCGCAGTCGGCCGCGAACAGGCCGACGCCGAGAATGCCGTTCGAGCGCAGGCCCGCCACGGTCTGCATGGCCCGGCCGGAGCCTGCGCAGTCGGCGGGCACGGTGGGCACGGCCGGGTCGGCAATCGTCTGGATCGGGATCGACGCGGCCAACTGGCCGGCCATGCGGACGTCCGCGCTGCGTACCGCGCCCCAGGTGTAGCCGCCGCCGAACACGGCGCATTCACCGGCGATCCCGCTGCCCGACGCGACCGCCGCGAGTGGCAGGCTCGCCGGCAGCGCGGACGCGAGAATCCTGAGTCCATGCGAACCGGTGTCGACCTGCACATTGTCGATCGTCGCGCAATTGCTGGTGCCGGGCTGGCACACGGTGACGCTGGTTGTCAGCATGTTGCGCGTCAGACCCGGCGCGGTGGTGACGGCGATCGGCTGGACGTTCGGCGTGTTCGACTGCGGCACGGGAGCGGCCGCGCCGGCGGTCGAGGCGCCTGCCGGCGCGCTGGCGGCTCCTGGGCTGCTGGCCGGAGCGGCCGGGCCCGTCGGAGACGGCGCGGCCGGCGTGCCGCCGCCACCGCCGCCGCCGCCGCACCCCGCGAAGGTAGCGCAGACGAGGAGCGGAACGTAAAGGCGCAGGGTGGGGTTCATGGCGTGGAGAGTGCTCGTCGAGGCGCGGTCGTGAGGCTTGTGCATCACTGGAAATAATCGGCCGTGACGCCGGGCGGCAGCGCCGCGGGCAGCCATGCGCGGCCGACGTAACCACGCATCGGGCCGCCGGATTCCACGATCACGTCCGGCCGCACCACGCGCGAGACATGCAGATTGCCGTCCGCCGTCGCCGCGGCGGCGCCGGCGCGATACGAGTCGGCGTACTTTCCGAGCAGCGCGCGCAGGTCCGGCATAGTTGGGCCTTGCCACGCGTAGGCGATGATCTGGCCGGTGTTCGCCGCGTATTCGTTGATGGTCGTGTTACCCGCGTCGGTCAGCGTGCGCATCCGCAGTGCGCCGTTCAACACGGTGCGCGGCGCGCTGGCACTCGAATCCGCCTGCGCCGGCATGGCGCCGCCCAATTCGGCGCGCGCCTCGGTGCCGGTGCACGACACGGCAGCCGCTAGCGCTGCGGCGGTGAAATTGACGGTAAAGATAGGCAGTCGCATGACGGTCGGTCTCGAGGCTGGAGTGCTCCAGGGTTTCTTGAAATGTCCATTTTCAAGATATCACTTGAGTTTTCTGACCGTTACTGGGAGCGGTGTTCGGCCAATTTCGATATATCAAAATTGACCGTGCGAAGGCGCCGGAAAGGGCCGTCGAATCAATGCTCTGACGAGTGCGTAGGGTGTATCTGACGGTGCGTTGGGAAATGTGGGCAATTGTTAAATTTGCGGTGCCTCGGACTCTTTTTCAGGCGTGAAAGCGAGGCGCCCACAACCCAGGGAAAGATCGGCTGAAGGGGGTGTATCCGGCGCGCTCCGCGCGCGTCAATGTGGCGCCTTTTACGCGCGTCTCACGGTGCTCAATTCACGGACAAACCCGGGTTTTTGCACACGACTCGCCGGGATCGGTAAAATGTTGGGTTGATCCACGGAAACTTGCCGTGGCGTAGCGGAAGGATTCCCCGAACATGACTGATCTTCGTCTTACCAAGCGGTTTGCAGTAATGCTGATGGCAGGCGGTCTGGTCGCCGGCTGCGGCACCTCGTCGCCGACCAAAATCGACTACAAGAGCGACTCGAAATCGAAGCAAGTGTCACTTGCCGTACCGCCAAACATGATCGATGAGACGGCCGATCAGCGTTCGTTGCCCCCGCAGGGCGGCGAAACTTCGTTGTCCACGCTCAAGCAGGTTCAGGCGCAAGCCCCGTCGGCCAATTCCGTGGTGGTGGTGCCGCCGGTCAGCGGCATGCATATCCAGCGTGACGGCACGGAAAGCTGGCTTGTGATCGACAACAAGGCGCCCGACCAGGCATGGGCACAGATCCGCCGCTTCTGGCAGGAGCAGGGCTTCCTGCTGGTGGTCGACCAGCGCGACAAGGGCGTGATGGAAACCGACTGGAATGAAACGCACGCGCAGATCAATGAAGGACTGATCCGCAATACGCTGTCCAAGGCCATGGGCAACAGCTATGTGACCTCGGAACGCAACAAGTACCGCACGCGTCTGGAAGCTGCGCCCAACGGCGGCACGTACGTGTTCATCAGCCAGAAGGGCATGCGCGAAGCGCTGACCGGCACGAATAACGATTCGAGCACGTGGGTGGCGAAGCCGAACGATCCGGGCCTCGAACAGGAATATCTGAAGCGGCTGATGGCGGCACTGGCACTGGCCGATTCGCGCGCGAAGCCGGCTGATACGCAGAACGCCGATCTGTCGCCGGCTGGCGCGCAAACCGCGCCGAACGCGGCCGCGGCGGGGGCCAAGTCGGCGGCTGCGGCCACGGCGGCGCAAAACGTCGCGCTGTCCGCCCAGCAGCCCATGCCGGATCCGGACGCGGCGAACAACACGGACGCCCAGCTTTCGTCAACGGAACTCACGCTCGGCGAACCGTATGATCGCGCGTGGCTGCGCGTGGGCCTCGCGCTCGACCGCAGCAACTTCACCGTCGACGACCGCGATCTGACCCGTGGCCTGTACTTCGTGCGCTATGTCGATCCGAAGGATATGACGTCGGCGGAACAGGGCTTCTGGAGCCAGGTTTTCCACGGCAAGAAGGAAAAGGTTGCCAAGCAGTACATGGTCAACGTGCGCGCGGTGACGCCTAATCAGACGCGCGTGGCCGTCGTTGACGACAAGGGCGTGATCGATCAGAGCCCGCAGGCCAAGCAGATCATGAGTCTGATGGTCGACCAGTTGCACTAAACAAGGCCACAGCAGGCTGGATTGCTGGCTTGAAACCCGCCCGGAGGCGACTCCGGGCGGGTTTTTTTATGGCTGCGTTTCGAGGCGCGAGCAGGAAGAGATTGCCTCGTCCGGGCGCTTGCTTCGCCCGACGAGGGCCTGCGCGTGTGGCGCGCGGCCTCGGTGGGTCCGTCGCCTGTCCTTGTACGGCAACGGTTTAGCCCGCACTCCGATGGAGTGCGGCCTATTTTTTTGTGCTCGGGATTCTTTGCGGCGCCGGCCGGATGGCCGAAAAGAGGAGAGCCGGCGACGCCGGGAAGCGTCGCGCGACATGAAGCGGTTCAGGTGTCGGCGCGACGCGTTCCCATCCACGGCAGACGTTTGATCACGCCGGTGGCGAGCGCGGTGCCGACCAGAATCACGCCGCAACCTTCCAGCATGCCGGGCGAGACGCCTTCGCCGAGAAACAGCGCGCCCCACAGAATGCCGAAGATCGGAATGACGAAGGTCACCGTGATCGCGCGCGCCGGCCCGGCCACTGCGATCAGATGGAAGAACAGCATATACGCGACGCCGGTGCAGGCGACGCCGAGCGCAATCACCGCGCCCCATGCGTGCAGCGAGATCGGCGCCGCCGGCCAGTAGATCACGGCGAGCGGCAGCAGCACGATCGTGGCGCCGGTCATGGTGCCGGTGGCGACGGTCAGGGCGTCGACGCCGGTCAGATGGCGCTTGGTGTAGTTGGCGGCGATGCCGTACAGCAGCGTGGCGCCGAGCGCCGCGCCAGCCGCGAGCGCGGTGGTGAGCGGCGTGGCCGGCGTGCCGTTCGGCGCGGCGATCTGATCCCACACCAGCATCAGCACGCCAAGAAAGCCGATCACAAGACCGAGCGTGCGCAGCGCGCTCAGCCGGTCGCGCAACCAGAGAAAGCCGACCAGCGCGCCCCACAGTGGCGTGCTCGCATTGATCACGGACGTGACGCCCGCCGACAGCGTCAATTCGGCATAGGCGAACAGGCAGAAGGGCGCCGCCGAATTCAGAATGCCGACCACCAGCAGCGGGAAGGCTCGCGTGCGCAGGATGGCCGCGGATTGGCGCAGCGGGCGTCGCGCGATCAGCACGATCGCGAGAAACGCCGCGCCGATGCCGACGCGCAGCGCCATCAAGGGCGCGACGCCGAAGTCAGTGACGCCGACGCGTATAAACAGGAACGAGGCGCCCCACAGGGCGGCGAGGATCAGCAACTGGAGCAGGTTCTTGGCATTCATCGAGGTGGCGCCGCGCGCGGTTGAGTCGAGACGCCTGAGCATCCTAGCAGCGCAATCGTGCGAAACGTTTCAGGCTGGAATGAAACGGCAAGATACGGGAGAGGAAAGGCGTCTGTAACGGGTCATCGTAAGCGCAGCCGCGGTCTGCGCAAAACGAGCAATTCTCACGTTGTTGTGAGAAAAATTGCGATCTGGAGGGCGGAGTGGGCTGGAACGCTTGGGCAGGAGTGGGGTTTGAGCGAAAATCGTGAATTATTTTGCGGCAGCGCATCCGCCGCGAACCGCAGGGGCGTTCCTCCTCGCATCCTTGAAGCGGCGCGAACCAGCGGGCGCGCGGCCGCCGGTTGGCGAGAGTGCATCAATCAGGCGGGTTGTGGGAGCCGAGCAACCCGCCCAACTCGCTTCAATGCGGAATCATCCACTGCAGGAAATTCTGCTGCAGCCACACCAGCACACCAAGCAGCACCGTCAACAGAATCGAATGTTTGAAGGTTTTGGCGAACACCACGCCTTCCTTGCCTTTGAGTTCGGTGGTCGCTACGCCGGTCGAGATGTTCTGCGGCGAGATCATCTTGCCCATCACGCCACCCGACGAGTTAGTCGCCGCCATCAGGATCGGGTTGAGATTCAGCTGATTGGCCGCCACCACCTGCAGGTTACCGAACAGCGCATTGCCCGACGTGTCGCTGCCGGACAGAAACACCGCCACCCAGCCGAGGAACGCCGACACCAGCGGAAAGAACGGTCCGACTGAGGCGACGCCGAGGCCGAGCGTGTACGTGAGCCCCGAGTAGTTCATCAGATACGCAAGGCCGACGATGGTCGCCACCGTCAGGATGGCGATGCGCGTCTGCACCCACGTGTCGGCTATGGCCGCGCCGAACTCGCGCGGGCTCAGTTTGACCACGAACGAGGTGATGAGCGCGGCGACGAGGATCGCCGTGCCGGTGGCGAGCGGCTGGAAGTCCCACACCGCGCCGTACGGCGTGTTGTACAGCGTGATGAACACGGCCTTGTCGAGTCCGGGCCACGGCACCTTGACGTCACCGACCAGGAAGATCTTCGCCACAGTCCAGACGATCACGACCACCGACACGATGATCCACGGATACCAGCCCTGGCCGCCGCCGATCTTGCCGCGCACTTCGCCGACACGGTCGATGTTGACCGCGAACTTCGGGTCCGCCGCGGGCTTCCAGACGCGCAGGAAGGCGATTGTCAGAACGAGCGAGACCATCGACGACAACACGTCGGTCAGGCTGTAGTTCACGTAGTTCGAGGCGACGAACTGCGTCAGCGCGAAGCTCGCGCCCGACACCAGCAGCACCGGCCACACCCGCAGCATGTTGCGAAAGCCCGCATAGACGCTGATCACATAGAAGGGCAGCAGGAAGGCGAAGAACGGCAACTGGCGGCCGACCATCCTGGCGAGCGAATCGGCGGGCAAATGAGTGACCGCGCCGAGCACGGTGATCGGCACGCCGAGCGCGCCGAAGGCCACCGGCGCGGTATTGAAGATGAGCGTGAAGGTGAGCGCTTCGAGCGTGGGAAAGCCGAGCAGGATCAGCAGCGAACTGGTGATGGCGACCGGCGTGCCGAAGCCCGAAATCCCTTCGAGCAGCGCGCCGAACGAAAAACCGATCACCACCAGCACGACGCGCCGGTCGTTTGGCAGGTTGTCGATCATCCACATCCGAAAGGCCGCGAAGCGGCCCGAGCGCTGTGAGATGTTGTAAAGCAGGATCGCCGTGAACACGATCCACATGACCGGCCAGCAGGCGAACACCGCGCCGGCGACCACCGAATCGACGGCGAGTCCCACCGGAAATTGCCAGACCAGAATCGCCACGATCAAGCCGACGATCAACCCCGCTAGCGACGCCTGCCATGCCGGCCGACGCGCCCAGCCAAGCAGCAGCAGCACGACGATGATCGGCAAC
Source organism: Paraburkholderia sp. FT54 (assembly GCF_031585635.1). Classification (NCBI taxonomy): domain Bacteria; kingdom Pseudomonadati; phylum Pseudomonadota; class Betaproteobacteria; order Burkholderiales; family Burkholderiaceae; genus Paraburkholderia; species Paraburkholderia sp. FT54. The sequence goes on from NZ_CP134195.1 coordinate 1,407,120, forward strand.
GCCGCGACGAGAAACGACGGCAATAGCGAATTGCCGACCGGAGTGAGTAGTTGGTGAAACATCACGTCTCCTTCGTTGTTGTATGGACTCGACGCTGCACTACGCACTACGGAGCGCGTCGCTATGGCATGACGGATGGGCGTCGGCGGCGCGTGGGGACACGGCCGGTCGCTTATTTAAACAGGTACTGCAAGCATAGAGCCCCGTCGGGCTGCGTCAAGAAGGGAAACTACGGGCGCAGCAGATGGAGGCTGGCACCGCGCGTGGCGCGCCACGCAGGTACTGCACGGCCGAACCTGCCGTGCGGGCGCATCGTGCGAAGAACGACGAAGTCAAACAGTGTCGGCAGGCGTCAATGCCAATGCCCGTGGCCGCCTCCTCCACCGTGGCCACAACAGTAACCGCCGAAACCGAAGCCGATCGAGACCGACGGTCCATACCAGCCGGGATAGCCGTAATAGGCCGGATAGACCGGCGGTGGATAGTAAGCGGGATACGCGGGCGCCACATATACAGGCGGGGCGGCGACCGCGTAGGTCGGAGGCGAGCCTTGCTGCACCGTCTGTCCTTGTTGCTGCTGTTGCGCCGCGGATGGATCGTCTTGCCCGACCGGCACCGCCTGCTGTGTACCGGCTGCGGGCACCGTGGCGTAAACCGGGTAATAGCCGCCAGGATAGTAACCGTATGGGTAATAGCAACCGGACAGCGCAAGCACGCAGACCGCGCCACCGAGCGCGATACCTGTGTGCGAAAGACGCGGGAGAGATCTGGCAAAGCGCAGCGGCAACCGCTGGCCGATCGCGCACACCGTGTTGATGAGGCGGGACTTCATGACGCGCTCCTGGTTGAATCGAACGCCGCCATTGGGGCGTCACGGCACCAGCTTACGCCGCTGCGCTGCCAACAGGATTGCAAAACCGTAACGGCTTATTTCACCTCATTGCAAGCGGACTGCGTGACCTGGATGAACGCGCTATCGCGGGTCTCATGCGAGAGCAGCCTCGCGGGTCATTCGTTGGTCGGACAATGGCCGACCAACGCTCACGTCAAACACGAAAAACATGGCGCGATGATCCGCCATACGTCTTACTTGCCCACCTCATGCCCCACGACGCCGCCCACCGCCGCACCGCCGAGCGTCGACAGCGCATTGCCTCCGACGGCCGCGCCTGCCGCGCCACCCAAGCCCGCGCCGATTGCCGTATCGCGCCCCTGGCGGCTCATGCCTTCGCATGCGGAAAGGCTCACCACGACTGCCACGATGGCCGCGAACGTACCGATTTGACGTATCGATTTCATGATGTCGACTCCAGTAGTTATGGTTGGAAGTACTCCCGTCCTTGCATTTGATGGTATCGCCGCATCCCGTATCAGGATGTATGCGCTTGTCAGCGAACTGACGGCTTCGTAATCAAATGTTTCCCTCCACCCAGCATGCGGCGTGCCTGGATGCCATGAACGCAAAAGCCCGCCAGTGGCGGGCTTCGATGCTGCAATGTAGTGATCTGGCGGATCGGGTGGCGTCACCACGACGCTCGATCCGCAGGCCGAACCTTACTGCCGCTGATAAATCTCAGCGCCTTTCTTCATGAACTCGATCGACTTCACTTCCATGCCTTTCTTCAGCGCCTCGTCGTCGCTGACGCCTTGTTGCGCGGCGAACTCGCGCACGTCCTGGGTGATTTTCATCGAGCAGAAGTGCGGGCCGCACATCGAGCAGAAATGCGCGACCTTGGCCGAATCCTTCGGCAGCGTTTCGTCGTGGAATTCGCGCGCCTTGTCCGGATCGAGGCCGAGGTTGAACTGGTCTTCCCAACGGAACTCGAAGCGCGCCTTGGAGAGCGCGTTATCGCGCACCTGCGCGCCCGGATGGCCCTTCGCCAGATCGGCGGCGTGCGCGGCGAGCTTGTAGGTGATGATGCCGGTCTTGACGTCGTCCTTGTTCGGCAAGCCGAGGTGTTCCTTCGGCGTGACGTAGCAGAGCATGGCGGTGCCGAACCAGCCGATCATCGCCGCGCCAATGCCCGAGGTGATGTGGTCGTAGCCCGGAGCGATGTCGGTGGTGAGCGGCCCGAGCGTGTAGAACGGCGCTTCGTCACACCATTCCAGTTGCAGGTCCATGTTCTCCTTGATGAGCTGCATCGGCACGTGGCCCGGACCTTCGATCATGGTCTGCACGTCGTGCTTCCACGCGATCTGCGTGAGTTCGCCGAGCGTCTTCAGTTCGCCGAGCTGCGCTTCGTCGTTGGCGTCGTAGATCGAGCCGGGACGCAGGCCGTCGCCGAGCGAGAAGGCCACGTCATAGGCCTTCATGATTTCGCAGATGTCTTCGAAGTGCTCGTACAGAAAGCTTTCCTTGTGGTGCGCGAGACACCACTTCGCCATGATCGAGCCACCGCGCGAGACGATGCCCGTCATGCGTTTGGCGGTCAGCGGCACGTATTGCAGACGCACGCCTGCGTGAATCGTGAAGTAGTCGACGCCCTGCTCGGCCTGTTCGATCAGCGTGTCGCGGAAGATTTCCCACGTCAGGTCCTCGGCCTTGCCGTTGACCTTTTCGAGCGCCTGATAGATCGGCACCGTGCCGATCGGCACCGGCGAATTACGGATGATCCACTCGCGCGTTTCGTGGATGTGCTTGCCGGTGGAGAGATCCATCACCGTGTCGCCGCCCCAGCGGATCGCCCACGTCATCTTGTCGACTTCCTCGCCGATGGAGGACGTCACCGCCGAGTTGCCGATATTCGCATTCACCTTCACGAGGAAGTTGCGGCCGATGATCATCGGTTCGCTTTCCGGGTGATTGATGTTGTTCGGGATGATCGCCCGGCCGCGCGCCACTTCCTCGCGCACGAATTCCGGCGTGATCGCCGTGAGTCCGTTCGGACCGAACGCGCTCGCGCCGAACGCCTGGCCCGGATGCTGGCGGCCCATCATCGCCGCGAGCTTTTCGCCGTTCGGGCCGCTCGTCTTCAGGCTTTCCAGATACTCGGCGCGGCGCTGATTCTCGCGAATCGCGATGTATTCCATTTCCGGCGTGATGATGCCTTTGCGCGCGTAGTGCATCTGCGAGACGTTCTTGCCGGCGATCGCGCGGCGCGGCGTGCGATGCAGGCCCTTGAAGCGCAGATCGGCGGTGGCGGTGTCGGCGGCGCGTTCGCGGCTGAAGTCGCTCGACAGGCCCGTCAGCGCTTCGGTGTCGCCACGCTCTTCGATCCAGGCCTGGCGCAGTGCGGGCAGACCGGCGCGAATGTCGATCTTCGCGTCCGGATCGGAGTAAGGACCCGACGTGTCGTAGACATAGACCGGCGGGTTCTTTTCTCCGCCGAAGCTGTCGGGTGTGTCGGCCTGCGAGATTTCGCGCATCGGCACACGGATATCGGGACGCGAGCCGGTCACGTAGACCTTGCGGGAATTCGGCAGCGGCGCGACAGCGGCTTCATCGACGTGAGCGTCGGCGGAAAGGAACTTCGGATTGGCGTTCATCGTATCTCCAGTGCAAAGCTATGTGGGGCGGCTAAGCAGGAGACGAGACGGAAGTTGTCGGAATGCGCCGAGAGAATAAGACGGTGCTGCTGTGGCGAATTCCGTACGCTTCCCTGCGCTGGCATTATCCAGATCAGGTTCAAAGGGTATTTCTCACCCACGCAGCACGGACCTCCAACCTCCGTGCGACGCAGGACCCCCGCGTTAGCAGCGCACACGATACACCGGCCGCCCGCTGCTTGGCAACCCATCTCGAAAAGTCCGATGACGGAGATAACAGCGGGCCGCCACGTACTATTCTTCTGTTGAGAGGGCGGCAGAACGTGAAGCGGCGCAAAAGTTTTGTGTTGCGCGCGAGCGTTGCTTACAGCGTGAAATCGTCGGCGGCTTCGGGTTGAAACAGGATCTTTTCCAGCTTGAGCACTTTCTCCGTGCCGCTCGGCGGCGTGAAGCGGATGCGCTCGCCGCGTTTGGCGCCGAGCAGCGCGAGGCCGGCCGGCGAGAACACATTCAGGCGGCCGTGCGCGAAGTCCGCGTTGGGCGGATAGACCACGGTCCAGGTCATGTGCTCGCCGCTGGTTTCGTCGACCAGCGTGGCTTGTGAATTCATCGTGACGACGTTGGCCGGAATCTCGCGCGACTCGACGATCACGGCGCGTTCCAGCACGTCGTCGAGCATGTTCTGCAAACGCGCGTCGGCGCCGGGCGCGGCGGCGTGTTTCTCGAGACGGGTGACGTCGAGTTCGGTGAGGTAACAGGTTTTCGTCTTTTTCACGACGGGTACTCCAATTCGATCTGCATTTGAGGGAACAGCGTGCGGATGAGATCGGCCCGGAGCCCGACGACGCGGCTCAGGCAAATGGAGCGAGCAGCGTTAGATCGGGCGCCGGGCGGCGTGGAGCGGGAGCGTTCGGGACGGCTCGCCGGCGCGACGCGGCATGCGTTCCGCGCGCGCGCAGCCGGTTGCGCGACGGGGGCGCAAGCGGAAGAAGGCACGGGAAGTCGGAAAGCGCATCGAGGTAGCCGGCAGGTAACGAAAGAGAGTGAAGAGGGCGCCGCCATCAATCTGAATGGGCGCGATCGAAAGCTCAATGTTAGCACGGGGTCGCACGTCTCTCGACTTGTTCGGGTTTCAGGAAGAAAGTTGCAAACGGGCTGTCATAACTGGCCCCGCGCTTCGACAAACGTGCAGATCCTGATCGGAGCACGTCATGCAAACCGCCGGACCCCGCCGAGGCTATCGGCCCTTCACCCGCATCGTCGCGCTGGCTCTCGCGCTGACGACGCTCGCGGCCAGCGGCCTCGCGACCGCTGCCAGCGCCGTCTGCAGTGCGCACAGCCCGGCGCATCGCGTGGCGCTGGTCGAGCTGTACAGCAGCGAAGGCTGCAACAGCTGCCCGCCCGCCGATAACTGGCTGAGCCAATGGAAAAACAGCGGCGCGACGCAAAGCATCGTGCCGTTGGCCCTGCACGTGGACTATTGGAACAGCCTCGGCTGGACCGACCGCTTCTCGCAACATCGCTTCACCGAACGCCAGCAGGCGCTCACCGATCTCGGAGGCGGTCACACCATCTACACGCCGGAAATCTTTGTCTCGGGACGCGAACTGCGTAGCTGGTCGCAGCGCGACAGTTTTCAGAACCGCATCGGCAGGGTCGTCGCCGAACCGGCACAGGCGAACGTCGCGCTGGAGCTCAAAGCGCAGCAGACGCCGGGCGCGTTCAATGTCGCGGCGCAATTCACCAGCAAGGCGGCGGACACGGCAGACCAACTGGACGCCTACCTCGCCGTTTATGAAAACTCGCTGAGCTCGCAAGTCGGCGCCGGCGAAAACAGCGGCGTCACCCTGCATCACGAACGGGTCGTGCGGCAATGGATCGGCCCGGTGCCGCTCGTCGCGGGCAACGCGCAGATTCGCCGCGATATCCGCATCCAGGACGCCGCCGCGGATGCCAACGTCAACGCGCCCGCCGAGCGCTTCGGCGTGGTCGCCTTCGTCGAAAACGCGGCGACCGGCGATGTCCTGCAGGTGGCCGAACTGGCCGCGTGCCGTTGATCGCCGCGTCTTCGTTCACAGGAGATTCTCATGGCAACCCATCATGCACTTCGCGACAGCGCGCCGCCGGCTATGCCGAAGAGCGGTGCGATTCATCCACTGTGGGTGCGTCTCACGCATTGGCTCAACGCGCTCGCGGCCATCGTGATGATGCTCTCGGGCTGGCGCATCTACGACGCCTCGCCGATCTTCCCGGCGTTCCATTTTCCGCCTGCCATCACGCTCGGCGGCTGGCTCGGCGGTGCACTGCAATGGCATTTCGCGGCGATGTGGCTGCTGGTCTTCAACGGCCTGCTGTATCTCGCGTTGAATCTCGCGAGCGGACGCTTCGTGCGCAAGTTTCTGCCGGTGTCGCCGCGCGCCGTGCTGCACGATTTCATCGCCGCGTTAACCGGCAAGCTCTCGCACGCCGACTTGCGCGTCTACAACGCGGTGCAGAAATTCGCCTATCTGTTCGTGGTCTGCGATCTGATCGTGCTGGTGCTTTCGGGTCTCGCGATCTGGAAGTCGGTGCAGTTTCCGCTGCTGCGCGAACTGATGGGCGGCTACGACAACGCGCGCGTCGTCCACTTCTGCGCGATGTCGCTAATGGCCGCGTTCATCGCCGTGCATCTGGTGATGGTGGCGCTCGTGCCGCGCTCGCTGCTCGCGATGTTGCGCGGACACTGAGCCACTCAACCGTCCAGGCGAACGTTACGGATACCGAATCATGAACAAGCTTACTCGACAATCCACTCGATCCATTGGCCCGAAACTCGACCGCGAATCGATCCTGATCGACGCCCGCCGCGAACTCGCGATGCCGTCGCGGCGCCTGTTCGGCAAGCGGCTTCTGACGCTCGGCGGCCTGTCGCTGCTGACCGGCTGCTCGCTCACCGACGACGACTCGGTCAACCAGTTTCTCACCGCCGTCTCGCGCCTGAACGACCGCGCGCAGGCCGCGCTGTTCGATCCGAAGCAACTCGCGCCGACCTACACCGAAGCGCAGCTCACGCGGCCGTTTCCGTTCAACGCGTTCTACGGGATCGACGACGTTCCCGAGGTGAACGGCGCCGACTACCGGCTGAAGATCAGCGGACTCGTGACCGGCCAGCGCGTCTGGTCCTTGCCCGAGTTGTACGCGCTGCCGCACGCCGAGCAGATCACGCGGCATATCTGCGTGGAAGGGTGGAGCGCGATCGGCCGCTGGGGCGGCACGCCGTTCAGCGACTTTCTGCGGCGCATCGGCGCGGACACCAGCGCGAAGTACGTCGGCTTCAAATGCGCCGACGACTACTACGAAAGCATCGACATGCCGACCGCGCTGCATCCGCAAACGCTGCTCACGTTCTCGTACGACGGCGAGCGTCTGCCCGCGAAATACGGCTTCCCGATGAAGCTGCGCATGCCGACTAAGCTCGGCTACAAGAATCCGAAGCACATCGTCGAGATGTTCGTCACCAACACGTATCCCGGCGGCTATTGGGTCGACCAGGGCTACAACTGGTTCGGAGGCTCCTGACGCGCGCGGGTCGGCGCCGCTGGAACGGCTGTGCGACCCCGGACGGCAGAAGCTTCGGAAATACGCCGGCTATCGGAATGGCCGGTTCTGCTTCACCCACAACCAAGGAGTCATCTCATGAAGAAGTTCGCAATCGCAGCACTGGCCGTCGCTCTCCTGACCGGCGGCGGGACCGCTTTCGCCCAGGCAAGCGGCGCCATGTCCAACGATTCGATGTCGAAGGATTCCATGTCCAAAGACAGCATGTCGAAGGGCGGCACGAAGAAGGACGCGATGAAGCACGACAAGATGAAAAAGGGCGATGCGACGGGCATGAAGCACGAAGCGTCGGGCGCCATGGCCAACTGAGCCGTCCGGACGATGCGAGCTGCATAGCTCGAACGCGCCGGCGGCCGGCGCAACGAAAAGCCGGGAGACGTCCCGGCTTTCTGTTGCAAGTACGCCAAAAAGTTACGATTCTTTCAGGCGACCCAGTGGGCGCTTACTGCATAATGCGATGCGCGCCAAACGTTTGGCGCGTGTTCGCCGTGGCTCGATGCCTGTCGATTGCCGCGGCATTGTGGCCCCAGTGGCCATCTATCGTCCTTCCGTTCCACCGACATGTCCGCCAGCCTCGCCCGTCAGACCGCATCGCCGATGCGGTGTCCGCCATCCCGCCACAGGGTCTTCAGCGGGGGCGCAGCACCTCGAGCGGCATGGGCGGATTGAACGCATGTCGCTGCAACTTCCAAGCCGTTTTTCGCGTGGTTTTCCGATCCGTTTGCCGCAGTCGCGCAACGGGCAGATTGCGCTCGCGCTCGCCGTCGTCTATGTCGTGTGGGGTTCGACGTATCTCGCCGTGCACGTCGCGCTGGGTTCGTTTCCGCCGCTGCTGCTCTCGGGGCTGCGCAATCTGTTCGCCGGCGTAGGGCTGTTCGTGTTCGCGGCGCGCCGCAATCCGGTTCGGCCGAGCGCCGCCGAGATCCGCAACGCCGGGCTCGTCGGCACCATGCTGGTCGGGTTGTCGAGCGGCATGCTCGCCTATGGGATGCGCACGGTCGGCACCGGCACCGCGGCGGTCATGGTCGCAACCGTGCCGCTGTTCGCGACCGTGATCGCGGCCGTGGCGGGGCGCAAGATCGGCCGCGGCGAGTGGTTCGCGGTGGGCCTCGGTCTGGTCGGCATCGCGATTCTCAGCCACGGCGACAGCGCGCCCGGCTCGGCGAGCGGCAGCCTGGCGATTCTGTGCGGCGCGCTTTTCTGGGCAGGCGGCGCGCATCTGGCCGGACGTCTGAAGCTGCCTTCGGACCTGTTTCTCTCGACGTCGCTGCAAATCGGTCTGGGCGGCGCGATGTCGACGCTGGTCGCGTGGCTCTCGGGCGAGCGAATGCTCGAAGTGCATTTTCTGCCGGTGCTGGCGTTCATCTACCTGATGCTGATCGGGACAATGGCCGCCTATGTGGCGTACGGTTTTCTGATCCGGCACACGAGCCCGATCATCGCCAGCAGCTGCATGTACGTGAATCCGGTGGTGGCCGTGGCGCTCGGCGCGCTGCTGCTCGGCGAGCCGGTGACTCACTCGACAGTGATCGCGACCATCGTGATTCTGGCGAGCGTCGGGCTGTCTTTCTGGTTCGATTACCGGAAGAAGGGGCTCGCCTGAGTTTCCTCTGAGTTTCGTCTGAAGCGGGCGACGGCCGGTTACAGCGCCGCCGCCACTTCCGCGCCTTCGCGAATCGCACGCTTCGCGTCCAGTTCGGTCGCGACCTTCGCACCGCCGATCACGTGATAACGCGGACCGTTGGCCCGAATTGCTTTTCCCGACTGCGCGTGCGTCGCTGTCTGCGGATGCAGATCGCGCAGCGATTCCTGCCCCGCGCACACCACGATCGTGTCCACTTCCAGCCACTCCTCGACGCCTTCACGCGCGATCTTCAAGCCGCGCGCGCTGACCTCCCGATACGACACGCCGCCGAGCATCTTCACGCCGTTCCTCGCCAGCGTCGCGCGATGCACCCAGCCAGAAGTCTTGCCGAGTCCCATGCCGAGCTTGCCGGCCTTGCGCTGCAACAGCCAGATTTGCCGCGGCGGCTGTGCCGGCGCGGGTGGTTTCAGGCCGCCGCGTTCCCGCACGGCAAGATCGACACCCCATTCGTCGAGCCACGCATCGCGGGGCACGGGCAGCGGCTCGCCCGCGCGATGCAGCAGAAACTCGCTGACGTCGAAGCCGATGCCACCCGCGCCGATCACGGCGACGCGCTGGCCGACCGGCGCACCGCGCAGCACGTCGACATAGGAGAGCACGTTCGGCCCGTCGATGCCGGCAATTGCTAGCCGCCGCGGCACGATGCCGGTAGCGATGACCACGTCGTCGTAAGCGCCGGCGGCGAGCAGCGCGGGATCGACGCGCGTGTCGAGGCGCACGTCGACGCGGTGGCGCTGCAGCTGGCTCTGAAAATAACGGATCGTCTCGCTGAACTCTTCCTTGCCCGGCACGCGCATGGCCAGATTGAACTGGCCGCCGATCGTGGCGCTCGCATCGAACAGCGTCACGCGATGCCCACGCGCGGCCGCCACGGTCGCCGCCGACAATCCGGCCGGACCCGCACCGACGACCGCGACCGAACGCGCGGCCCGCGCTCCGGCGACCGGCCGGTACACCAGTTCGGTTTCACGTCCCGCACGCGGATTGACGAGGCAGGTCGCGCGTTGGTTCCTGAACGTATGATCGAGACAGGCCTGATTACAGGCGATACAGGTGTTGATTTCCTGCGTGCGTCCCTCGGCAGTCTTCACGACGAACTCGGGATCGGCCAACAGCGGCCGCGCCATGGAAACCAGATCGCCTGCGCCCTGTGCAAGCAATTCTTCGGCGACCTCAGGTGTATTGATGCGGTTCGACACGATCACCGGCACCTTGACGGCGGACTTCAATCGCGCGCTCAGCGCGGCGAAGGCGGCGCGCGGCACCGAGGTCACGATGGTCGGCACCCGCGCTTCGTGCCAGCCGATGCCAGTGTTGAACATGGTCACGCCGGCGGCTTCGAGCGCCTGGGCGACCTGCACGGTTTCGTCCCACGTATTGCCGCCTTCCACCAGATCGATCAACGAGATGCGGTACATGACGATAAAGCGTTCGCCGCACACCGCGCGTACGCGCTCGACGATCTCGCGTGCGAGCCGCATACGGTTTTCGACGCTGCCGCCGTAGGCGTCGGTGCGCCGATTGGTGCGCGGACACAGGAACTGGTTGAGCAGATAGCCTTCGCTGCCCATGATCTCGATGCCGTCGTAGCCCGCGCGTTGAGCAAGGCGCGCGCAGCGCGCGTAGTCGCGCACGGTCTTCGCGATGCCGGCGATGCTCAGCGCGCGCGGCTTGAACTTCGAGATCGGCGATTTGATCGCGGACGCGGAGACGACGAACGGTTGATAGCCATAGCGGCCCGCATGCAGGATCTGCAGCGCGATCTTGCCGCCTTCGGCGTGCACGGCCTCGGTCAACTTCCGATGATTGCGCAGATCGAACACGGAATTCAGCGTGCCGCCGAAAGGCAGCAGCCAACCCTCGCGATTCGGCGAGATCCCGCCAGTGACGATCAGACCGACGCCGCCCTTCGCGCGTTCGCGGAAATACGCGGCCAGCTTCGGGTAATTCCAGAAGCGGTCCTCCATGCCCGTGTGCATCGAACCCATCACCACGCGGTTGCGCAAGCGAGTGAAGCCGAGGTCGAGTTCGGCGAGCAGGTGTTGGTAAGGCATGCGGAGGACCGTGTAAGTATTGGACGCGCACGAACGATACACCGGCCGCCGTGCCAACCCTCCGAGGAAAAATTCTAATCCTCGCAACTCGTTGCTCCGCAAGACATTTTTCAGCCGCCACCGGCCATATCGAAGTCCGCGGCACACGCATTGCTCGATGCGAGCGTCCGTCGACACGGACAGCGCCGTTCGTCAAGGAGGCGCGATGTGCAGCAGGGATAGGGAGGGGATGCTCCATTTCGCGAGCTGGCCTGAACCGTTCGTATGACCAACGAACAAGGTGTCAGACGGCGTGTTGTGCGAAGCGGGACGTCCACAAAATCAATGGGCCGCGAGCCCGACAATTCGATACAGGTGAACATAATGAAATTGATCCGAACCATGGTGGCGATGGCTGCCGTTGCATCCGTTCTGAGCGCATGCGGTGGCGGCTCGGACGACGTGGGCAAGGAGCTCGGGCTGACCAATCCGGAGATCCATTTCATCCATGCCATTCCCAGCGGCCCGGCCGTCGACTTTCTCGTGAACGGCACCGCGCCCTCGGGACAGACGAACATCGCCTACAAGGGCGTGACGAACTTCACCAATATCAACACGGGTGCGACCACCGTCGCTTACTCGGCGACCGGCACGACGACGACGGCGCTCGCGAGCGGCAGCTTTCCGAATGTCGCGAAGGGCCACGAATACACCGTGCTTGCCTTGCCGGGTGTGGCCGCGCCGGACATCGGTCTGATCGACGATCCGTTCGACAAGGGCCTGTTGTCGAATAGTGCGCGTCTGCGCGGCTTCAACGCGTCGGCGAACGCGACCAACCTCGACCTGTATCTGGTCCAGTCCACGTCCACCAGCATCGCCACCGTCTCGCCGACGATGGCCGGCGTGGCCTTCAAGAACGCGGTGCCGGCAAGCGGCCAGGATTCGATCTACGTGTCGGGCGGCACCTACGTGCTGATTGCGACCGCGGCCGGCAGCAAGACGCCGATCTTCCAGTCGCCGGCGTTCACGCTGTCGAATAATGCCGACTGGCTGGTGACCTCGGTGCCGATCGCCGGTGCGCTGAGCCAGCTCGTGCCGGGTCAGATCCATCTGCTGGTTGCGCAGAACGGCAACACGCAAACGCCGAGCGTCGAGTTGACTAACACGCTGAACGGGCAATGAGCCCCAACTGAAGCGCAAACAGCGGCGCTAACAAAGCGCACGCAACAGGCGGCAAGTCCAGGGGAGGACGGGGCGGCGATCCACGCGAGTGGGTCGCCGTTTTGTTTGGGCATCGCTAAAGAATCCGCCAGGAAGGCCGAGATCGAGCGCGCAAAAAAACCCGCCACGGTTACCCGCGACGGGCTCTCACTATCCTGTAAGCCGGGCGCCGTAAAGCGCCGGGCGTCTGCTTTCTCTTAGCTGCTTCTTACTTGGCCTTTTCGGCCGAGTTCGTGATGGCGTCTCCGCCCTTCGAAATATCTTGCCCAGCCCCCGCCATCGTGTTGCAACCGGCGAGCGCAGCTGTCCCTGCAATGAGAAGCAAAGCGATCAGTCGATTCATGAGAGTTCTCCTTGTCGAGAATGCATCGGTTGACGTGCCCATGTTGTCCGGCACGCGCCAGCTGAGCCAGCTGTCGTCCGACCGGGGCTTACGCCAGTCGATCCGGTCTGATTGCATGGTAAAAAAAGGGCGGGGGCGGCGCTGTCGGCTGCGCTGCGATTTTCTTGTAGGCATGCGCCGGTGTTTGCGTCGGCGCACTCCTACAAGCTCTCCGCGGGCTTGCTACGCGGACGTTCGCGAAGGCGTCGCCGGCGGCAGATCGATCGACGGCGTCGCGGTGCTGACGCTCGGCATCTCCACGTGGATGTCAGTGCCGTTCGGCACGCCGCGCCGGATATCGAAGCGCCCGCCGTGCGCGGCGACGCGCTGGCGCATGCCCAGCAGCCCGTGCGTGTGCGTGCGCTTCAGATCGGCCGGCATGATGCCCACGCCGTTATCGGCGATATGCAATGCCACCTGGCCGTCGCCGACCTGCAAGGCGATCGATACCTTCGAGGCTCGCGCGTACTTCGCGGCGTTGGTGAGCGACTCCTGCGCGACGCGGAACAGCGCGATTTCCGTCTGCTCGTCGAGCTTGATGTCGTCGGCGGGCAGATGCAGGTCGAGCGTCCAGTTGTTGCGCTGCGCGGCTTCGTCGGCGAGCGTGCGCAAGGCGGTGACCAGCCCGAAGTTCGCCAGCACAGTAGGCCGCATGTCTTCGATGATGCGGCGCTTGAGCGCGATCCCCTGGTCCAGATTGGCGAGCGCCCGTTTGAGTTTCTCGGAGATGTCCGGCTCGCTGTCCTTCAGCTTGCGGTTGGCCCACGTCACGTCCATTTTGCTCGCGGTCAGAATCGCGCCGAGTTCGTCGTGCAGCTCGCGGGCGAGCTGGGTCTTCTCGTTTTCGCTGACCGCCTGCAAGTGCCAGCCGAGCGCTTCGAGCTGACGGGTGCGTTCGTTGACGAGCTGGTCGAGGCCTTCCTGTTGCGTGATCAATTGACGCTGCACGCGCGCCTGACGATCGATCTGAATGCCGAGATTGCGAAACAGCAGAATGAACAGCACGATGTTCAGCGCCGACAGACCGGCCGCGCACAGCGTGGAGATGCGTTGATCGCCACGGCTCGCGGCGAGCGCGTGTTGCGCGCGGCGCTCCTCGTTGTCGCGCAGCAGCGTGAGCGTGCTGTCCACCAGCGACGCGTCGGCCGGACTGGCCTCGCTCGCGCCGCCGCAGGCGGACAGGTCGAGCGGATGCGGCGCCGCGCGTTGCAGCGCGGACGCGCCCGCGCCGATACGCGCCTCGATCAGCGCAAGAATCTGGGTGAAGCTGGCGAGTTCGGCACTGTCCGCCTTGCCGCCGCGGTAGAAGCGGTTCAGCTGCTGCTCGCTCTGGCGAATGCCCGCGGCGGTCGCGCAGAAGTCGTGCGCGGCGGCGTCCTGCTTCGTCAGAAGAAACTCGCTTTGCTGGGCGCTCAGGCGCGATAGCTGGCTCGCGAGCGTGCTCAGTTGCACGGTGACGTCGCGCGCTTCGAGCGCGGTCTCGTACTCGGCGGCAATGCGCTGGCGCGCGGTCTCGAGAATCACGAGGCCGCCCACGGTAATGACGATCGCCACCGTCATGGCGATCGCCCAACTGCGATTGCGCATCCAGTCGCTCAGCCGGGCGGTGGCCCCGGGATTGCCCGCGTCCGGCATGTTCTGCACATTTGGCACGTTCGGCTCCTCGGATGGGGCTTTAGTGTAACGTCCGCCGCGTCCGGCGACGCTGCGGGCACCGTGTCGACGCGGCCGCCTTCGCGCGGTGGTCGCGGTGCCGCACGCCGGCCTGGCGCGTCGAACACACTCACCGTAACGCTGCCGTAATCCAATGTAAGCGGATTCTCACACGAAAACCGGCGTGCGTCGGAATGCGCCCGACCTCGCTGGTCGATAGGATGGACCTGATCGTTCAATCAATGTTTCGGGAGGAAGCCATCATGCTGAAATGGGCGTTGTTCTTCGCCGTCATCGCGGTGATCGCCGGCCTTCTCGGCTTTACCGGTGTCGCGGCAGGCGCGGCGGCGATCGCGAAGTTCCTGTTCATCGTGTTCGTGATTCTGTGTGTGGTGTTCCTCGTGCTGGGTTTCGTGGTGACGAAAAAGATCGTTGATTAGCGCTGCTCAGTGAGGAAGTCGCGAGCCGCGCTTCGAAGGTGGAAGAACGGTTCGCCGGTCGATGTCGTACGCCAATGCCACGCAGATACAACAAGAAGGAGAGTCGCCATGCTTCACTATGCCATTGTCTTTTTCGTCATTGCGATCATCGCCGCCGTGTTCGGTTTTACCGGCATTGCGGCGGGCGCGGCCGAAATTGCAAAGATCCTGTTCTACATTTTCCTCGTCGTATTCGTGGTCACGCTGTTGCTCGGCGTATTCCGAACGTAGACGGGTTGTCATTCGCAGCAATCGTTCCTTGTGCCAGCGCATCAGGCTCGATTCGTGCGTGATGCGCAGTTCCCCCAATACCGGATAAAGGAGAAATTCAATGTCGAAGTCACCTGGCGCCCAGGGCGCGGCATCTCAATCTGGCGATCCGTTCGTGATGGACCTTAAAAAGATCCGCGAAGACGCACGCAAGCACATGTCCGACGGTCCGGTCACGCAAACGTATGGGGCGGATCGCGAGACAGTGCTGAAGCTGTGCAACGACGCTCTCGCCACCGAAATCGTCTGCGTGCTGCGCTACAAGCGGCATCACTTCATGGCGAAGGGCATCAACTCCGAGGCCGTGGCGGCCGAGTTCGCTCAACATGCCGCGGAGGAGCAGGAACACGCCGACAGCATCGCCGAGCGCATCGTGCAACTCGGGGGCGAGCCGGATTTCGCGCCCGACGGTTTGAAGACGCGCTCGCATTCGGAATACAAGGAAGGCGAGAACCTCACGGACATGATCAAGGAGAACCTGATCGCCGAGCGGATCGCGATCGACACGTACCGCGAGATCATCCGCTATCTCGGCGATAAGGACGTGACGACCCGCCGTATGTTCGAAGAGATTCTCGCCGTCGAAGAAGAACATGCCGACGATATGGCGGATTTGCTCGCAGGCCGCGAGTAAGCGTTCTACGTTTTTTTGCGCCACTGCGTAGAAGCGAACAGCTTACGCAAGGACCGTAGCACGACGGCGAGCGGCGGCTCCATACATCACGGCCAGCTCAGCCGGTTCAGGCAGCGTGGCGGACGACGCAGCGGGCGCGGGTGGGTCTGGAAGGTTTCCCGCGCCGGCATGCGCTGCCCGGTTTTCCAAATCCGGCGGGAGTCTCGCCGGAGATCATTACAATGTCTGCTCTGGAGCGATTCCATTGCACGGACACCTAAACCGATGATTCGAGTGTTGATAGCTGACGACCATGCGATCGTCCGAGGTGGCTTCAAACAGTTCGTCGCCGACGAGCCGGATATGTGCGTCGCGGCCGAAGCGGCCACCGGCGACGAAACCATCAGCCTCGTGCGCGCGCAGGCCTTCGACGTGGTGCTGCTTGACATCGCTATGCCGGACAAGAACGGCATCGACACCTTGCGCGTGATCAAGCAGGTGCGTCCTGAGCAGGGTGTGCTGATTCTGTCGGGCTATCCGGAGAGTCAGTACGCCATCAATCTGCTGCGCGCGGGCGCGAACGGCTATCTGAACAAGGACTGCGAGCCCGAAGAGATCGTGCGGGCCATTCGCGCGGTGGCGCGCGGGCATCGCTATCTCTCCGAGGCGGTCGCCGACACGCTCGCCGACAATCTCGACAAGCCGGCGGCGGGGCGTCCGCACGAAGCGCTCTCCGAGCGTGAGTTCCAGATTTTCTGCAAGCTCGCGGCCGGGCAGATACCCACTGAGATCGCGGAGGAATTGCATTTGTCCGTGAAGACGGTGAGTACCTACCGGGCTCGCGTGCTGGAGAAAATGCGATTGGCGAACAATGCCGATCTGACTTATTACGCGATCAAGAATGGCCTGATCGAATAGTGCGCGATCGAGATATTCCGATGAACAGCGAATCGAACCCTGTTGCCGAGTCGTCAGCCCAGCACGCGCCGTTGCGTGTGTTGCTGATCGAGGATTCGCCGCTGATCCGCAGAAGCCTCGTGGAAACGATCGACGCCTCCGGTCTGCTCAAAGTGGCCGCGTATGCGGATTCCGCGGATCAGGCCATCGCCCTGTTGAGCGACGAGTCGTTCGACGCGGTGATCGTCGACTTGCAGTTGAAGCAGGGCTCGGGCGTGCCGGTCCTCGCTTACTTGCAGCGTGAAGGATTGATCGACCGGGTGTTCGCCGCGGTGCTGACCAATCATGCGTTGCCCGCGTATCGGGAGCGTTGCGAGCAGTATGGCGTGCGCCACTTTTACGACAAGTCGTTCGAATTCGACCGCGTGATCGATGCGCTGCACGATTATGCATCTGCGCGAAGCAACAAATAAGCACTCCGCGCAACGCGAGCGTTAATTGTTCGCGCGTGCCGCACGCCCCAGATGGTTCCACGCCGAGAGGCCCGCGAATACGATTCCGGCCACGCTCACACCGATCCATCCAAACGCCGGCCAGACCGCTGCGCCGACGCCGGAGCCGATGGCTCCGCCAATGAAATACGCCACCATGTACACCGTATTCACGCGGCTGCGCGCGTCCGGCTTGAGGGCGTAGATGCGCGACTGATTGGAAATCTGCGCGGCCTGCACGCCGATATCGAGAATGATCACGCCGACCACGAGGCCGGCGATGCTCCGCGCCGATACGCCGAATACGACAAACGAAATCGCCACTAGCGCGATCGACAGGGTAATGATCGCGCGCGGTCCGCGCCGATCGGAAAACTTGCCGGCGAGCGGCGCGGCCATCGCCCCCGCCGCGCCGACGATGCCGAATAGCCCAGCCGCCTGCGGCCCGAGATGAAACGGCGCGCCGGCCAGCAGCAAGGCCAGTACCGACCAGAAAATGCTGAACGCCGCGAACATGCCGGCGCCGGTGAGCGACGCTTCGCGCAGTTCGCGATGCTCGACGAGCAGATGCCACATCGACATCAGCAGCTTGCCGTAGGGCAGCGTCGACGTCGGCTGGCTCTTCGGCAGACGCAGAATGATGACCACCGCCAGCCCCAGCAACGCGACCACGGACGCGCCGAAGACGGTGCGCCAGCCGAAATATTCGGCGATCACGCCCGAGGCCGTCCGCGCCAGCAAAATCCCCAGCAGCAAACCGCTCATCACCGTGCCGACCGCATGGCCGCGTTCCGACGGCGGTGCGATTTCCGCCGCGAACGGCACCGCTTGTTGCGCGATGGTGGCGAGCACGCCGATCGCGAGACTCGCGAGGATCAGCACGGATAGCGTCGGCGCCGCGGCCGCCACGACCAGCGCGACGCAAATGGCCGCGATCTGCAACAGGATCAGGCGACGCCGGTCGAAACGGTCGCCGAGCGGCGCAAGCAGCAGCATGCCGGCCGCGTAGCCGAGTTGCGTGACGGCCGGCACCGCGCCGACCCACGACGCGCTGCCCGGAAACGACTGGCGGAAGTCGTCGAGCAGCGGCTGGTTGTAATAGATGTTCGCGACTGAGACGGCGGCAATGGTGGCGAGCAGAAACAGCAGGCCGCGCAACGACCGGTCGGCGGAAGCGGGAGTGGATGCGTTGGAAGTGGACATGAAAGGAGCGATCGACGGACCGGCCCATGCGCGGTCCTCAAGCGTGCCGATCATACCGGAGCACGGCGGATCGTGCTGAGGGGGGCGGATGGAGCGACAGGGGCTGAGAGCGGTTGCTTGCCGACGCCTTGCCAACAAAATGAGATGGTCGTTCGGCTTTCGTTCGTAGAATCAGCGCGCCTTGTCCGACCGACGACTACCAGCACGACTCCATGACATCGACCACGAAACACGCACCGCGACGCATCGACGGCTGGCCGCTGCTCGCCCTGATCTGCCTCGCGGCATGGGCGCTCCACACCGCGATCGCGATGCGCGATCCGCTCAAGCTGATGCTCAAATGGGAGCTGCTGGACGTGTTCGCGCGTCCCGAAACGCACGGCTGGTATCGCACCGTGATCGTGATGGTGGGCTGCGACGTGTTCACGGGGGTGTTCATCGTCGCGGGCATGGGCTGGCTGGCGCTGCTCGCGTGGCGCAGATCCGCGCGCTTTACCGTGCACGTGCAGGCATGGCTCGTCGCGATCGTCGCGATGCGCACCGGCGCGTATCTGCTCGGCGACTACATGACGCACGCCATCGGCATCGACATCGCCATTCCATACGACGGTTTCATGCAGGCTGTCGTGGCGGCCGCGCTCGGGGTTCCGTATTTCCGGTCGTCCCGGCGCGTGCACGAGACGTTCATCGACGCATGAGCCGCGCGCGTCAATCGATCAGATCGCCTTCGGGCTCGTAGAACGGATACGGGCCGTCGGCTTGCTCGACATAGGCGTGATGCGTGACGATGCCGGTTGCCGGATCGTAGCGATGCAGCGCATACGCGGGCGGTTCCATCATGAACGCGGACGGCGCATCCTCGCGCAGATCGAGTGCGACCTGATGCGCGGGCGCCGGCACGGCGGAGGCGATCGTGCCGCCAAAACGCACGAACATGGGCCGGTGCACATGCCCGCAGATCACCCGCTCCACGTTCGGATAACGTGCGATCAACGCCGCGAGTTTGTCGGCGGCGGCAGGGTCGAGTCGCAGTTCGTCCATATGCCCGATGCCGCACACAAACGGCGGATGATGCAACGCGACGACCGTCGGCTTGCCCTGGGCCGCATCGAGTTGCGTGGCGAGCCACGCGAGCCGCGTGTCGCACAGATTGCCCGCGCTTTGACCGGGTACCATCGAATCGAGCGCGATGATCCGCAGCGCTCCGACATCGACCGCGTATTGCACGAACTCGCCGCCGCTCGCCAATTCCTTGCGATCGGGAAACGCGGCGCGCAACGCAGCGCGTTCGTCGTGATTGCCGACCAGCATGAAGTAGGGCATTTCGAGCGGCGCGAGCAGTGTTTTGAGGTGCTCGTACTGTTCCGGATCACCCTGATCGACGAGGTCGCCGGTCATGATCACCGCGTCGGGACGTGGGTCGAGCGCATTGAGGGCGGCGACGCAGCGTGCGAGATAGGCGCCGGTGTCGACGCGGCGATAAGCGAGCGCACCGGGCCGTTTGATATGCAGGTCGCTAATTTGAGCCAGCAGCATGGGGATGTCCTTTTTTTAGCGCGCCAGAAGTACAGCGCGGCTTCGTTACGATAGCGCAATCAGTGCGTCCTGCGCGATGGAAATGCCGACCGGCGTGCCGCGCGCCAATTCCACGCGGCCCGCCACGTCGATCAGCAACGCGTCCGGCGCGGCGCCGCCGATCGTCAGACGCGTGCGTTCGCCGAGAAACGCGGTGCTTTCGATGCGGCCGCGCAATTGCGCATGAGCCGGGTCGGCAAGATAGGCGTCTTCCGGGCGGAAGAATATCTCGTGCGCCGGGTTCGGGTGAGACGAGCCCGCGGGCAGCGGCACCGCGCCGCCGGTGGTCCTCAGCATGCCGTCACGCCGTTCGCCCGCGAGCCGGTTGATCGTGCCGACGAACTGGGCGACCGTCCGGTTGGCGGGGCGGTAGTAGATCTCGCGCGGCGAGCCGATCTGCTCGATGCGCCCCTCGCTCATCACGACGATGCGGTCGCCCAGTTCCATCGCTTCGGCCTGGTCGTGCGTGACGTAGACGGTCGTGATGCCCAACTCGCGCAACAGCGTATTCATCTCGCTGCGCAACGTGTCGCGCAAACGGGCGTCGAGCGCGGTCAACGGTTCGTCGAGCAACAGCACGCGCGGCTGCACGGCCAGCGCGCGAGCGAGCGCCACGCGTTGGCGCTGGCCGCCGGAAAGCTGATCGATCGGTTTGTCGGCATGCGCGCTCAGACGCATCATGCCGAGCAATTCGTCGACACGTTGCCGCGCCGTCTGAGCCGGCACGCGCTTGATTTTCAAACCGTAGCCGATGTTGCCGCGCACCGTCAGGTTCGGAAACAGCGCGTAGCTCTGGAACACCATGCCGACCTGGCGCTTTTCGATCGGCAGGGCGGTGACGTCCTCGTCGCCGAACGCGATGCGGCCGCCGACGTCCGGTGTCTCGAGCCCCGCGATCATGCGCAGCGTAGTGGTCTTGCCGCAGCCCGACGGCCCGAGCAGCACCAGCGTTTCACCGGCGTCGATATGCAGATCGAGCGGCTGGAGCACGCGCGTGCCGCGAAACGTTTTCGCGCACTGCGTCAGCGTGATGGGAACGGAAGCGAGTTTCATGGCTGAGTGGACTTCGAAGGAGATGCGGTGACGCGTTTCTTCGCCGCGCTGCGCTGGCCGGTCGCGTCGACGCCGAGCCATTGCATGGCGACGAGCAAGGGCATCGTCATGATGAAAAACAGAATCGTGTAGGCGCTGCCGATCTCGATGCGCAGCGACGCGTAGGTGTCGGCGAGACCCACCGGCAGCGTCTTGGTATCGGGCGTGTGCAGCATCCACGTGAGGTTGAATTCGCCGATCGAGAGCGTCAGCACCGCCAGCGCGCCGGCCACGATGCCGGGCCGCGCGTTCGGCAGCACGATCGTCACGAAGCGCTGAAAAAAGCTCGCGCCGAGACTCGCCGCGCCTTCTTCGAGCGTGCGCAGATCGCTGCTCGCGCACACCGCGGCGACCGCGCGCACCATGAAGGGCAGCGTGAACACCACATGCCCGACCACGATAAATGCCGCGCTCATGCGGAACATCGTGAAGCCGCCATAGACCACCAGCAGCGCGAGCGCGGACGCGAGACCGGGCAGCGCGATCGGCAACACCAGAAACTCTTCGATGATGCGCGAGAGCCGCGTCTTGCTGCGCGCGAGCACGTAACCCGCGGGCACGCCGGTCAGCAGCGTGATAAGCAGGGTTGCCGCCGCCACTTCGAGCGAGAGAAACACCGAGCTGTGATACTGCGTCCACACTTCGCCGAGCCAGCGCAGCGTGAGTCCGCTCGACACGCCCTTGAAGTAGTTGACCGTCAGGCCGGCCGTGATCGACATGACCACCGGCACGATCAAAAACGCGCACAGCAGGAGCGTGACGAGCCATTGGCCGGTTGCGAGCCAGGTCCGGGCATCCGGCAAGCGCAAGCGTGAGCGCGGCTTCGTTTCCGCCCGTGGAGAAACAGTGATTGACTTCATTGAAGTCCCGTCTTCCTCTGCGCAAGCCGCAGGTTTGGAAATACCGCTCATGCGCTTGCCGCCACGGCCGAACCGCTCACGCTGCGCGCCAACGCCAGCACGGCCCACGTCACGATGCCGAGCACGATCGAGAGGCCTGCCGCCGTCACCATGTTCGCGTTGAGGGTGAACTCGGTGTAGATGGTCATCGGCAGCACGTCGATGTCGGTGGCGAGCGTGAAGGCGGTGCCGAACGCACCCATCGCGGTGGCGAAGCACACGGCGCCCGCCGCGATCAGTCCGGGCGAGAGCGCGGGCAACACGATGTCGCGCGTGATGCGCCACGGCGACGCGCCGAGCGAACGCGCGGCTTCTTCGAGCGACGCATCGAGCTTGGTCGCCGATGCCATCACGGTGACGATCACGCGCGGAATCGAGAAGTACAGGTAGCCGAGAAACAGGCCGCTCATCGAATACGCGAACACCCAACGGTCGCCCGTGAGTTTCATCGTGAGCGCGCCGATCAACCCCTGGCGTCCCGCCAGCATGATCACCATGAAGCCGACCACCACGCCGGGGAACGCCAGCGGAAATGTGAGCAGCGCGAGCAGCGTGCGCTTGAGCGGAAACTCGCGGCGCGCCAGCAGCAGACCCGCGATCACCGACAGCATCAGCGTCGCCGCCGTGACCGCCGCGGAGAGCAGCACGGTCGCGCCGAGGCTCGACATGTAGCGCGGATTCGTCAGCATCGCGCGATAGGTGGCGAACGGGTGGCCGTCGCCGCTCAATTGCGCGAGCGCGCCCATCGGCAACAGCCAGAAGGCGATGAACACCGCCAGCGCCGGCGCGATCAACGCGATGCGCCAGCGCAGCGGGAACGTGATGTCGTTCAATGCATCACCTGCAGATAGCGCTCGCCGAAGCTCGCCTGCTTCTCGGCCATCTTGCCGAAGTCCACCGGTTTGGCGCGCGCATAGTCGCTGGCCGGCAGGAATTTCGCGGCGGTTTCCGGGCTCATCGCATTCGCGCGCACCGGACGCAGATAGGCTTCGGCCCACAGCTTCTGGCCTTCGTCGGAGAGCACGAAGTCGAGCACCTTCTTGCCGTTCGCGTCATGCGGCGCGCCCTTCACGAGGCTCATTACGTACGGCACCGAGATCGTGCCTTCCTTCGGGATCACGAATTCGACGTTCGCGTGATCCTTGTATTTCGCGCGGTAGGCGTCGAAATCGTAGTCGAGCAGAATTGGAATTTCGCCGGACATCACGCGCGCATAGGCGGTCTGCTTCGGCACGATCGGCGCATTGGCCTTCAGCTTGCGAAACCAGTCGAGGCCCGGTTCGAAGTTATCGAGCGTGCCGCCGAGCGCCTGATTCACCGCGACCGCGCCCGCATAGCCGACAAACGCGCTCGACGGATCGAGGTAGCCGATCATGCCTTTGTACTCAGGCTTGAGCAGGTCGGCCCACGAGCGCGGCACGGGCTTGCCTTCGAGCGCGTCCTTGTTGACGAAAAAGCCCAGCGTGCCCGAGTGAATCGAGAACCAGTAGCCTTGCGGGTCTTTCATGTTGGCGGGAATGTCGTCCCAATGCGCGGGCTTGTACGGCTGAATCACGCCCTTGTCCTTCGCCTGGAACGCCGACGAGACGCCGAGATAGACGACGTCGGCAACCGGGCTCTTCTGCTCGGCCATCAGTTGCGCAATCGACTGGCCGGAGTTCTTGTTGTCGAACGGCACGCGAATGCCGGTCTTTTGCTGGATCGCCTTGATCTGGCCTGCCCAGTCAGCCCATTCAGGCGGGCAGTTGTAGCAGATCGCGGTTTCATCGGCGCGGGCGGCTTGCGGTGCAACCGCGGCGAGCGCGGCGGCGACGACCATGCCGGCCGACAGCGCGGCAGCCGTGGAGCGCGTGAAGCGGCGCCAGAGCGGTTTGACTGGCGAGGCGAAGTGGAAGGAAGAGCGGATCACTGCGGGTCTCCTGGAGAAGAAGCGAGCGGGTGGTTCAGGGTTGTGGTGGGTTGTGCGGCGCTTCAGGCAAACGGCCGCTCAGCGGGCGTTCAAGCGTGCGCCGGCATTGCGTCATTGCGGTTCGAAATTGCCGCGATGGTGGCGCCCTCGCGCAAGCTGTGCGGCAAGGTCAGCGTGAGCGGCGTTTCGTTCAAGGCTTCGTAGGTGCCGGTTACGCGCGCCAACAACTGTCGCCAGGCCGCGCAGCCGATCTCTCGATTCGGCGCGCAGACGCTGGCGAGCGGCGGCGACAACAACTCGCCCATCGCGAGGCCGTCGAAGCCCAGAATCGACACGTCGTGAGGAATCTGCAGACGCGCGCGGCGCAGGCCGCGCATGACCACCATCGCCAGCAGATCGTTACTGCAGAAGAGGGCGCTGGGACGGTTCGGGCCGCTCGTCAGATGGGCGAGCACCGAGGGCGACAACTCCTCGGCGTTGAAATCGACTTCGAGCGCGGGCGCCGGCGTGAGGCCGGCCTGCTGCATCGCCTGGGAATAGCCGAGATGCCGCTGACGGGCGCGGTCGGACGCGGCCAGCGTGCCGGCGAGCATGAGGATGCGGTGATGGCCGTGGGTGATCAGCATGCGGACGCCGTCGTAGGCGGCCAGACGGTTGTCGACCGAGACCGACGGACGACGCACCGTGTCGTTATGCATCAGCACGTAGAGCAGGCCCGCGCGGTCGAGTTCGTCGAGCAGCGGGTGCGTGTCGGCATCGGCGACGGTCAGGATCAGGCCTTCGACTCGTTGTTCGCGCAGCGTTTCGATAGCGTGGCGTTCGCGGTCGGCATCGTATTGCGTGGTCATCAGCATGAGCCGGTAGCCTTGCGCCGAGGCGAGTTCGTCGATGCCTTGCAGGCACTCGGCGAACACGGGATTGGCGAGCGTCGGCAGGATCACGCCGATCAGGCGCGTGCGTTCGCCGCGCAACTGACGGCCGAGCGGGCTGGGGCGGAAATTCAGGGCGTCGATGGATTGACGGACCTTGTCGAGCGTGATCGGGTTGACGGTGTGCGGCGCGTTGATCGCGCGCGACACGGTGGCGATAGAGAAGCCGGCGTGGGCAGCGACATCTTTGATCGTCGGGATCATGGGTTTGCGCTCGGTTGTAAACGTTTTCGTGAGCGGATTATCGGGAAGGTTTATGACTTGGCGATGACGTCGATATCTGGCGATGCGGCGTCTGGAACGGGGTTGGGTGGGGCAGTGCCGGGGCCGTTTTGGTGCGTCTGCCGGGCAATGGTAGAATTCGCGTCCACACGCGTTCCCACCCCTGCCGGGGTGATGAAATTGGTAAACATAGCGGACTTAAAATCCGCCGCCTAACGGCTTGCCGGTTCAAGTCCGGTCCCCGGCACCACCCGCCCATTAAGGGTTTCGCCATTTAACGGACTGACCGTCAATCCAAAGGGTGTGGGTTTTTCTGCCTTAAACAGGATTCTCGGCGCTCATCTTTTCTGACCGATTCGGCCCACGGCGGCGGCCAATCTGTCTGTCACTAAGTGCGAATAGCGTTTCGTCGACACCACTGACTTGTGCCCCAACACGCCACCGACCGTGAAGAGGTCGATGCCGGCGTTGATCATTTCAGACGCTGCTCCGTGCCTCAGGTCGTGAAACTTCGTGTTCGGATAACCGGCCGCCGCGCGCGCTTTCTTCCAGGCCTCCTCGAATTGCTTCACGGTCAAAGTGAATTTCGTTCGCCGCGCGAGCACGGCGACACGCGGATGAATGGGAATGATTCGTGGGCGCCCGTTCTTTGTGTCGTCGAGCGAATATCCATGCCGAGTGACCTTGGCGCGCAGGATCTCGCCGCGGCGCATCCCCGAATAGAACGCAACCCGAATAGCTGCCCGCACCTCGCGGTGTACACACGCGCGAGCGATCTCCAACATCTCTCGCCGCTCGGGATAGTGGTGGCGCTCGTTATTCACGGCTGGTATCACCATGCGCGCTGTTTGGTCTGCGTCCAACCTGCCGATCTTGTGCGCGTACTTGATCGCCGCTCGCAGATATGCCAGAACGTTCCGAATCGCCGCATCAGAGAGTGGCCGCTTTGGCGCGCCTCGGCGATCTACGCGGGCTCGCATGTATCCCACAATGCTCTTGGACCACTCGTGCAGTTCCGACGCGTCCTGTTCGGCATATTCTGGAGCCCATTTTTGGAGGATCTGAACACGCTTTGTCGCATCTTTCCAGCCTGCGCTTCTGTCCGAGAGATGAATCATCACGCAGTCGCCGATTGTGACCACTGGTTTGGCAACGCCGGTGTGTAGCGCGTAAGTCTCCGAATCCCACTTTCGCCCTAACTCGTCCGCCTGTTTGGCAGAAATTCCTGGAGGGAGAAGCTTGGCTTTTCGAACGCGGCAACCCTCGATGATGCGTTCGAACGTCCAGCGGTAGCGCCGGCGGCCGGCCTTTGTAATGGTTTCGATTGGCATGATGCGAGGAATTTATAGAGCGATTCGAGTTCGTAGACGTGCGTTTTGTGACCGAGCTTGTATCGTTGGATGATCTCGCCGGCCCGATCGATCCGGCTGATCGCGTACCGAGGCACGCCGAGTATCTGCGCCGCTTCGGTTGCGTTTACGCGTTTTCCTTTCGCTATGTCCAATTCACACCCCAGTGTTTGCGCGTGGTTTCAATCATTCGTTGTTCTGCTGCTTCCGCTTAATCAATCACTGACGTTTCGCGATCGATTCTGCTTCGACCCTATCTGTATGACCTATGCTTACTAGATAGGTCGGTTGTGTCCGAGAGTGAGGGCGAGATGGAACGGTGCCTTGCTTGCGAGACGTTGATCGGAAGAGCCTCAACAGTCCCCCCGCACGAAAAACTCCAGTGCTCCGGAGCAGGTGTTTTTGGTACGCCAAAATCGCCCATAACACGCTACGTCCTTTACCGATGCACATCTTGCGGCTGTTGGATGAAGCAAAACACATCTCATGGCTTACCGGCCGGCCTTTGGTGGACCTGCGAGTCGAGCGGTCCCGTCCAGCAAGTCCCTGAGCGCAAGCCTCCCGACCATGAGTGGAGGAAAGCGGTACTTGCCTCAGTGCTTGGGCGACCCCGATAGCCTCGCAGAGCGAGCGTTTGTTGCCGTTCATGCCTTATCCCCATTCTCTGCGGATGCGGCGATACCTGCGGGGCTCCATTCGATCAGCGGCTGGTCAGCGCGGACGTATAGCGGGTGGCGCGGCGAGCCGTCCTTCGTCGTCCCAAGACACCACAGGCGCGCGCCGGCGTCGAGCATGATGCTGGCGACACGCGCCGCTCGGTCAGGCCGTGCGTTCGATCCCCACGCGCACACGACATCGCCACACTCGCGAGCGAAGTTCCAGAGATAGTCGTCGTTGTCCGGCCCGACCGGGTCATGATGCGTCCACAGAGCCGCCGGGTTCGTCGAGCGCAGGGCGTACAGGTTGGCGACTGCGAGCCCGTTGCAATCCCAAAGCTTGGCAAAGCCACGGCATCGACGGATTGTCGGGTCATCGAGTTGCGCATCGGCGGTGCTCGGGTTGAGCATGACGAACAACGCGGTCGACTTCATCGGCGCCATTGATTCGGCTGTACGCGTCAGCCGATAGCGATAGGTGCCACATGGGCTGATAACGGTGCTCACTGATCACCTCCACTTGCTGGCAGCGTGCCGTGAAAGGCGCGCAATTGTTCAATGAGAGTAACCTCGGCGTCGTATGTAGCCTCTTCGTCAGCATCGCACCATGTGCCATCAGGCGATGTATTCGACGCCTTCAGTTCGTCGGCGCGCATCGATAGACTGCATATTGCGTCCCAAATCAACAGTCGATCCGTCTGTGCAGGTTGCGGGGATGCGGCGCGTTCGAGCAAGCCATTTGGTTCGAACACAAGATTGCGAAGTCTGTTGGCGTGCTGCGCTGCCTCGTATGGCTTCGTGCTGTATATCGCACTGTCCAGGCCGCGAAAGACATCGCGCAGGTGCTCCCGCTCATCGTCCAGCACCACGGCAGTCTGTGCTGGCTGCGGGGCGGCGGGACCGCGTAGCGCGTTGCGCGCGAACATCCGTGCATTGTCGAGTTCGATAAGCGCGTCTTGCTGGCCGCCGTCGATCATCGAAAGATATTGTTCTCTCGTTCTGAGGCTCGCGATCTTGTCGCATGCATCCTCAAGCTGGCGTAACGCTGTAAGCGCCACCGGCTCCGCCGATTGCGCTGGCGCGGCAGGGGATGCGGCGAGTGCCTTCATGTGGACGCGGCCCGCGATGTAATGCCAGTCCACGCGGGCGCCCGTGATGGACGTTATCCCTGCACAAATTGCGTTGGCAGTTTCTTTGGGGATGTCGAACAGGCCAATGGACTGCCCGTGCTTATACACATCCTGCGCACATTCATCCGCCGACATTGCAGCAATCGGCGCGGCAGGTTTGCTTGCAGATAGCAGGGCGATGGCGCGGCGAATGGGAGGCATGCCGTCCTGATACTTGTGGCCGACGTAAGCCGGGCTACTCGGAACCCACTTCGAGCCGCCCCACACTTCATCGGACGCCAGCTGTTCGTCGCCGACTTCGAGAAACACATATTGCTGTAGCTGGGTCATCATCGCTCCGTCGAGCTTGTTAGTGGGGGCGGTCATGGTCATTGGTACTTCACGTAAGGGTTGATTTCGCGATCCGTCAGACCGGCGATGTAATCGAGGCTGACGCCGAACAGCTTCGCCAGATCGGCGGCCATCGTCAGCCCAGGAAGGTGTTCGTTTCGCTCCACTTCGCAGACATAGGTTTGGCTCATGTGTATCCGCCGGGCCACCTCTGAAGCGGACAGGCGCGCGTCAGTGCGCAATCGCCTGAGGCGCGCGCCGATCGTTTCAGCTACATCGTGCATAGCTCCTCCGCTGTAAATAACCCTTGCTGCGCCGGCGGCGGCCGGCTGTTGATTCGTTCTGTCCATGCTTTCGCTTCCCGCCAGTCGTTTGCATTGCGCCCCTGCTTGCGCGCTGCGAAGCTCCACGCCATCGAGTCGGCCGTGTAGAGCAGGTCTTTCACAATCCACGACGAAAGCGCCGTGGACTTCAGCCCGAAGCCGTGCAAGCGCAAATCCGGCCGCGCTGCCTTGATCGCCATCAGCACGCGCTCGATCGCGCGCGGGTCGCCGTTGCGCTTACAAACCGATCCGACTCCAACCCATGCGCCTTGCTTCAGCCGATCGCCGTACATCTCGATGTGCCGCACGTAATCTTCTGGCGCGTAGCCCTGCAACACCGGCATGATGTAGACGCCGCCAACGTCGCATTGCATCAGGGCGTCATACCGTTCGATCGTGAGCTGCTGGTGTTCCAGAATCGTCTTGCCCGTCAGCTTCAGCATGTGCGCCTCGCACATGTAATCCTGTGCGACATCGGCCAACAAATTCCCGTTCTTCGACCAGCGCTTTATCTCTGTTGCGTAGACCTCGACGCTTTCCGGATAGCCGCCGTGCGTCAGGATCGTTGTGAAGGCTCCCGAATCCAGAATCCAGTCGCCGACCACGAAACCCGACTTGCGCTTTTTCAGCCTGTTCTTGCTGATGAACGCGCCGTCGAAGTGCTTTGCGTCTGACGGCTGGTGAAGGCCAGTGAAAAACCTCATGCGCCGCGCCCTCACTTCTCTCCGTTATCGAACCATCGCCCGGACTTCCCGCAGATCGACGGCATCAGCTTTTCTTCCTCGCCACCGAAACCACGATGCGACTCGCAAAGGCGGAAGATCGGGTTGTCGCCAAATAGGTCAGGCCGCAGATTCTTTGGGTGCTTGCACTCCGGGTAGCGGGATAGAGTGCTGTGAATGCAATCCGAGCAATCTCGCTTCATGTGGGTGCTACCTGCTTTCGGATGTCCGCAGCCTTGGTCTGCGAGCATCCGAGAAACTTCCGGATCTCGGTCACGGTCGCTCGCAGCGTGCCGGCGGCGACTGCTTCCCGCACCCGAGTAACGTCATCAGGACTCTCGGTTTCGGGTGACTCCACCGGCGCTACTGCGTTACTGGAATCCGTTACTGCTGTGACCGGGACGGCGTGACTGCCTTGTGTGACGGGCGTTGCCGCGATTCCCGCCACTTCAGCGGGGCGCAGCGCGAGCAGCCAGGCGAAGCAGGCGACACCTTCGAGCACGGCAGCGAACGCGAGGCCGGCAATCAGGTCGGCGTGCGCGACCGGCAGACCAAATGCGGTCAGCGCACCAGTCACCGGGTCAGCCATCGCTGCGGCGCGCGCGGCGGCGGCGCTGTCTTGGGCTGTCTCGGCGCGCCTTGCCTCGACCGCTTCGACGCCTAGGGCATCAAGCCGGGCGGTCAGCGTCGCGCGCTCAATTCGGACCGTCGCGCAGCGGTCACCGCACCGGCGTTCTGTTACCCGGGCCAGTCGCGCCACAGTGTCGGCGCGGTCGGCGGCGATCTCAGCCAAGCCGCGGCCGTGAGTCACGACCGCCGGAACCGCCGCGGCGCGCAGCTCGCCAGCGTGCTTCTGTGCCATCACGAAGAAAACGGCATGGCCGTAGCAGGTAGCCGCCATGCAGGCGATCCACAGCACCGCACCGACCATCCGCAGACGCCAACCACGCGAACGGCAGAGGGCAGGGAGCAGGTGAGCGGCTACAACCACCACCACGCCGACGGCGATCCACAACGCGCGCTCCGCTATCCATCCGCCGCGCTGCCAGCCTGCGAGGATGGACAGACACGCAGCAGTAGCGGTCGCCGTGACTGCGAGTAATGCCGGTTGCGTTCTCATAGCCATAGCATTCATGCGCAGTTTCCCCGATAGGATTTCGTGAATGCTTTGTTGACGGCGCGGCCACGATGCCGGACCACATTGGCGAGCCGCGCGCGGTCGTGATGGCTCGCTGGCGCCTGCCCGAGCAGGCCAAAATAACTGTTCGTGACCTGCAGGAAGTCCTGTTCGTTGACGCTGGCGACTTGCCGAAGCGCCTCGCTGACCGTGCGTCGACGCGTCGTGCGCGCCCACGGCTTGATGACGTGCCCGACGAAGTCAACGCCACGCGCGACCGGCTGCAGGATCGTTTTCGTGGGGTTCAGCCGAACGCCGAGACGCTCCGGCAGGAACGCGTCGACGTCGGCCAGCGTCGTGTTGAGCCAGTCCGCCGACTCGTGCAGGAATAGAAAGTCGTCCACGTACCGGATGTAGTGCCGCGCGCCAAGCTGATGCTTCGCGTGCTGATCCAGCACGTCGAGATAGACGTTCGCGAAAAACTGCGACGACAAGTTTCCGATAGGCAGTCCGCGATTCGCCGTCTGCTCCACCAGGCGCTTGTGCAGCGGCACGCGGGCGAGCAACCTGCGATCGCCTCGGAATTCGAAGTCGGCGCGTGGATCGTGCATCAACACGAGCTCGGTCAGCGATGCCCAGAATGGCTCGGAGATTTTGGCGAGTAGCAGGCCGCGCAGAATGTCCTTGTCGATCGAGACAAAGAAGTTCGCGAGGTCGCACTTCAGGTAATACGCGGGTCGCGACCAGTTCTGCGTGACGCTCCGGATCTTCGCCTCGAGGCGCTGGGCTGCGTACAACGTGCCGCGAGCCGGGATACACGCGCACGAGTCCGCAATAAACGACTTCTCGAAGCGCGGGCCGATCCGGTTGTAAAGCAGGTGATGCACGATGCGATCGCGGAAGTCTGCCGCCCATACTTCGCGCGGCTTCGGTCGCGTGATCACGAAGCAGATCGAGCGGCCGGGCGCATAGCTGCCGTCGGCCAACTCGTCGAAGAGACGGCGCAGGTTGCGTTCGAGGTTCGCTTCGAAGGTCAGCGCACTGGCGCTGTTGCGCTTCGTACGCCGACAGTCGAAATAGGCCTCGGCAAGTTCTGTGAAAGTGAAGCCAGCATGTGCGTTCCAATCTGCGGACGGCACGAGCGCGGAGCTCGTTGTTCTTGTGGTTGTTGTTCTGGTTACCGTTGTTGAAGTTCTGATACCAGGCCCAACCGCATTGTTCGTGCTATCTACGTCGCCCGGCCGATTGCTCAGTCGGGAAACTGCGCTGGACCGATCCGCACGCCGGCGGTCGGTACCCATGGTGCGCATGGCGGTGGCCTCGTGAGCCAGCGGCACGACCAGATTGAAAGTTCGCTCAGTCATGGCGGCCTTGACCTCCGTGAAGCGGGCGAGTTGCGGCGCGACGCCATCCATTTGCCTGCTTTCCGATGATCGTCGTGAGTTCGATGGCTTTGGCGTAGCCATGACGGGAAATGAGCCGCTTGTCCATCGCAAGGCGGACCAGCAGGTTGATCACTTCCAGTCGCTCGACCAACTCCGTAAGGTGCGGCGACTTGTCCTGCGCGACGTTGGCACGGAATACCAGAACCGTGATCTCAATGCACTCGACGTTGATCTTCTCGCCGATGGATCGTTTGAAATCGCGCTGCATGTTCTTGACCAGATCCGTGACCACGTCGAGCAAGTCGTACGCGACCTTGTAAATGGGAAGCTGTGTATGGATGGCCATGCTGTTAAATGACTAAATTACAAAATGACTAATCTGCGGACGGCACGAGCGCGGAGCTCGTTGGTCTTGCGGTCGCTGGTCTGGGTACCGCAGTTGAAGTGCTGAGACCAGGCCCAACCGCTCTCTTTCTCGTGTTGCTGCCCCGACCAGTACCAGGCCGACTGGAACTCTCCCTTCAGGTTCGCGAACAGCAGCGACTGCTCGCGGCGGGTCGGTAATACACCACCGAGATCTGCCGCCCACTTACCAGCGGCTTCCCACGTAACGTCCTCGGCTTCACCCGGCAGTAATACGAGGTGATAGTCGGCCTCGCCGTTCTCGCCAAGCACCAACCCTGCATAGCGTTCGCCAGCCGCGAGCGTGATCGTTGCTGCCTTGATGTGGTACTCGATGGCTGCCTGCTTCTCGAAAGCCGCGATCATCTCGGCGATACGTGCAGGCACATGGTGGAGCTGCTTGGGAGCGCTTTCCTCGTGGAGATATTCCACCGTAAGAGCAAGGACGGTAAGAAGGTCTATGCAAACCTCAAGGGGCCGAACGGTTACAAGGTCTTTGGGACCGCCGCCAAGCATCCGATTACCGGCAAACTGACTACGGTCCAGGTGGCTCCCGCTGTCACGGACCCTAAATGTTTCATTTGGGAGGTTGCAGATAGGGAAATGTGGGACAGCATCCATATCCCGGGCGAGTGGGAGGCAATTACGAACGAGCGTGGAGATACTGTTACCCCGGCCCGTTCTAAGAACGTCCTACAAGAGAAAATCCGAAAGGCTAAAAACTGGCCGCAGCACCCTTTATACAAAGAAGTTGGCTAATCACTCACGGAGCAAATGACAGAACAGGAAGCTATCGACATGGCAGTCAGGGCAGTCTCGATCTATTCGGCGCGCCGCCCTAGGCCGCACCATGTCACCATTACCCAAGCTGCTGATATGCTTGGGCGCAGTCGTCCGACAGTCCGCAAGATGCTGCTAGAGAATAAAATACGTTTGAACGCCGCCGGTTCAATACCGATTGAGGCAGTGGATAGGTTGCTGGCCTCGCGTGTGTAGGGCGTGTGCAGATGCACATTTTATGCGCACAAATCCTGAAAGCCCTGCTGGGTAGGGATGTTCGAGTCCGGTCCCCGGCACCAACAGACCCAGCAGGGGTTTTGCCTTTTATCGGGTTGACCTTCATCCAAAGCGTGTGGTTTTTTCTGGCCTGAACCGGATTCCCTGCATTCACTTCTTCCGACCGGTCCGGCCCACAGCGGCGGTCAATCTGTCTGCCACCAGGTGCGAATAGCGTTTCGTGGGCGAGCCCCGATGCTTCTGAAGGGACTATCGATCTTCGATAGTGTGCGACATCCATCCAGTGTGCGTCGCGCGGCTGCCAGCGCTTAGTCAAAATGTTCCGCAGATCGAAATCGGTCGAGCAGTCGCCGATAAAAATCAGCCGCTGCCGCAAGCGCACAACCTGAATGCGAAGCCCGCCTTGACTCCGTAGCCGAGAGGTAACGCGAGAGCAATCTGAATTGTTGGAGACTTAGTCTGCCTGCGTTCAAACGTTCGCCTTTAGGCGTCTGCTAAAATTACGCATCTGTGAAGGCGCCAAACCGATTTATGAACACTGACAAGAACAACGACATCCAATGTTTGAGGGCAGTGGCGATCTTGCTGGTGATCACCCAGCACTATCGCAACCGCCTGCCGACTCCAGATAGCTATCAAGGTCTCTTCGGGCACTTTGCATTCTGGTCCGGGGTCGACATTTTCTTCGCAATCTCCGGCTTTCTGATTTGCCACTCGTTTCTGCGGGACGTGCGACGGACCGACTCGCGCAAGGAAGCCATGGCAATGTTTTGGGCACGGCGCTGGGGGAGATTGTTTCCGGCGGTCTTCTTCTGGAGCGTGGCGTCGGTATGCATCTCTGTTTTCACTTCCTCTATCCCTAACGCAGACCCGGCAAAGATCGCAGTAGGCGCTGCGGCGGCGATCTTCGGAGTCTCGAATGCATATTGGGTGCATTGCGTCAACCATTTCGGCCCAACCTGCGGCAATGCTGACTTCAACAGCGTAACCTGGTCGCTGTCACTTGAATGGCAGATGTACGCGCTATTGACGACGCTGATTTGCCTGACTGGTCGCCGATGGGCAGTGACGCTGATGCTGATCGGCGCCGGGATAATGTCTGCATTCCCGGCCCCCAGCTTTTCGGTTATCTGGGCTTTCCGTATGCAGGCGTTTGCGCTAGGCGCTTTGACCTACATTTTGCTGCAAACCGACGACGCGCTGCCCGTGTTGCGGCTACGGCGCCTTTTTTCCATAGCGTTGCTGTTCGTAGGCGTGCTGATCTGCATATCGGCGCCAACGCATCTTAGCCAACCCTTCGTGCTTCCCGCGATTGGAATAGGTGGATTCATATGCCTACTTTCGGGGTTATCGAAATCCAACTTCTCGCGATCTCCCGTAGCTTCGCCACTGGTCTGGCTTGGAGAGCGGTCGTATTCCGTGTATCTCTGTCACCTACCGATGATCCTGTTTACACGGGAAGTCATGGCGCGGACGACGGGTCTTTCTGTTAATTTTCGCAATATCGTTTTTGGCGCGGTCCTGGCCGGAAGTCTCGTCATTATCTGCGGAGAATTGTCCTACCGCTTCATTGAAGTGCCGTTTCAGCGGCTTGTTCGAGAAAGAATGGAACGGAGGCGTCGTTCGCAAGGGCAGGCGACTCTGTCCGTGTAATAAGCTAGAGCGATGCGCAGTCGACGCCGCTAGGTGTACGCGGAATGGATGGTGCTGCAAAACGGCCGTGCAAGCCCCCGCGATCGGAGCGTGGTAAAGCTACCCGCACGCTAGACCAGCGGATTCCGTTTGCACGATCTGATAACGTTGTTCACGATTCCACCTCCTGATCCCCCGCAAAAGATGCGGCGCATAATGACGAAATCCCTTTGTCAGGATGATGGAGGCAGACGTGACTACTTTTGCTATAGACGCCATTCGCATCAACCCGGCGAACGACAGGATCACCCACGTGCGCTGGGCCCCCGTCGAGCCGTCGACGCGTGACTGGCTGTCCCCCACGTCGATGGTCGAGGTGGCCGAAGTCGTCGCCGCGCTTCGTCGGGGAGACGCTGTTTGGTCCCTTTTTACGCTCGGCGGCACCCGGTTTCTGGGCCCCAAAATTGTGTCTGTCTCTCACACCGACGGCCACGATGGCATTGACACCGATGTCCCGGGCGATCATGTCGAAAAATGCATTGACGACCTGCCGCACGTTTGACCGCCTGGCTTAAGGCCGTCGACGAGCGTCGTGCGCGTTGCCGGACGCTTTTCCTGCAATCGCCCGTTTTGGCGGAGGCGCCGATGCGAGCCCACGGTTCGCTGTCGGCGACGTCGACGCGATCACCTGGATCGTGCAGGTGCCGTGGCTGGCTGAACGCGTGAACTGCCGCATCGAACCCAGGCGTCCGCTGCTTTGGGTGCGGGCGGCCATGTCGTGCTCAAAACGGCGCCTGTGGGGGATTCGACCATCATCAAGGGAATCACGCGGGGAACCGTGGCGCCCACTACAGTGTTCGAAATATGCAACCATTCGCCTGCGCATTCGACACGTGCGATGCTGCGACGCAAACCAACTGCGTTTCCCGCAGACCAACGCAATTCCACCGGAGCAAAATGATGGGCAGTGAAAAATCGAAGCGTGCGCGCCGCGCCGCCGAAAGCCTTTTCGGGGATTTGCCGACCACCAGCAACACCACGGCCAGCCGGCCTTCGAATCCCTTCGGCAACGACCCGTTCGACACGCCAGCCGGCGTTACGCCGACAGGGGACGAACTCGTCGTGCTACCGGCCCAATTCGAACTGCCGCCCGGCTATGAAGACGCGGCGGCCGTGCGCGACGCGCTCGCCCGCATCTGGCGCATGGACTGGATCAAGGTGGGCAAAGACGAATGCGTGGTCAGGCTACCGGTCGGATGGCGTGCGGACAAGTCGGTGGACGGTGTTCTGCGAATCGAATGCGCGGGCGTCGTTCGTGCGCAGGGCCGTATCGTGGAGGGCGCCGCGTTGCAGATCCTTCCGCGCTACTACTTGAAGGCGGAATTCCATGACTCGAACGACCACTGCCGGATCGTCGTACGCGATCGCGGCCGCAACAACAGCGTCCTGAAGGATTCGTTCTGGGACACGAGGAGCGGCCCGAACCATCCGCAGTGGAAGCCTCTCTCCGACTGGCTGGACAAGCAGTACCCCGACCATCGCGATCCGCTTCGGTATTGGGAAGATTGCGAAGCCAATCGCGGCGGCGTTTGACGGAGTGCCGAGCAGAATGTCCCACCTGAAATACCTGACCGGCTATCCACTCGCGCTTCAGGAGAAGGTCAAAAAGCTGATCGCCGAAGACCAACTCGGCCAGTACCTCGCCGCCCGCTATCCGAACACGCACGACATACAAACAGACAGAGCGCTGTACACCTATTGCGCCGACCTGAAACGCGAACACCTGCGCAGCGCGGACCAGATCGACAAAGTGACCTACGACAGCAAACTCGACGTCGTACGCCATGCGCTAGGTCTGCACACGAGCATTTCCCGTGTGCAGGGCGGCAAGCTGAAAGCGAAGAAAGAAATCCGCATCGCCTCGTTATTCAAATTAGCGGCGCCGGAATTTCTGAGAATGATCGTAGTGCACGAACTCGCTCATCTGAAGGAAAGCGATCACAACAAGGCCTTTTACCGCCTCTGCGAATTCATGCAACCGGGCTACCACCAGATCGAGTTCGATCTGCGTCTCTATCTGACGCAGCGCGAGCTGGCGAAGAAACAGGCCTGACGAACGGGCATCAGGCGGCCACCGCCTCGACCTTGGAAGAAGCCTTCAACAAAACCGGAATCGACTTCGACGTCGGCGTTCCCGCGCCGTCGGCGACCGACGACAGCGGCACCAGCGGGTTCGTCTCGGGATAGTAAGCGCCGAGACAGCCTCGCGGGATGTCGTACTCCACGAGCAGAAAACCTTCCGCGTGACGCTCGATGCCATCGGCCCACACGCTCGTCATATCCACGCGCTGTCCGGCCGCGAAACCGAGCATCGCGAGGTCGTCCTTGTTCGCGAACAACACGCGACGCTGCCCATACACACCACGATAACGGTCGTCGAGACCATAAATCGTCGTGTTGTACTGATCGTGCGAGCGCGTCGTCATCAGCGTCATCAGCCGCCTGCCATGTTCCTTGCGCGCCTGATGAATCGGCGTGGCCAAATCGATTGCATGCACCAGGAACTGCGCCTTGCCGCTCGGCGTTTTCCAGATCCGCTCGCGCGACGCCACGCCGAGGTGAAAGCCACCAGGCTTCTTCAAGCGCTCGTTGTAATCCGTGAATCCGTCGATCACTTTCGCGATGCCGTCGCGGATCAGCGAATAATCTGCAGCCTGCGCGAGCCAATCCACTTTCTCGCTGCCGAGCGTCGCATGCGCCATGCGCGCGACGATCGCGATTTCCGACAGCAGATTTTCCGACGCCGGCTTGTTCATGCCGTACGAGATATGCACCATGCTCATCGAATCCTCGACGCTCACGCCTTGCGCGACGCCATTCTGCAGGTCGATCTCGGTGCGGCCGAGCGTCGGCAGAATCAGCGCGTCGCGTCCATGCACGAGGTGACTGCGGTTCAGCTTGGTCGTGATGTGCACGGTGAGATCGCACGAACGCATCGCTTCCCACGTGCGCGGCGTATCCGGCGTCGCGATCGAAAAGTTGCCGCCGAGGCCGATGAACACCTTCACCTTGCCGTCGAGCATCGCCTGAATCGTATTGACGACGTCGAGTCCGTGCTCGCGCGGCGGCTCGAACTCGTAGACTTCGCCGAGGCGGTCGAGAAACGCCTGCGTCGGCCTTTCCTCGATGCCGACGGTGCGGTCGCCCTGCACGTTCGAGTGTCCGCGCACCGGGCACAGGCCCGCGCCGCGCCGGCCGATATTGCCGCGCATCATCATCAGGTTCGACAGGATCTGCACCGTCGGCACCGAATTCTTGTGCTGCGTGAGGCCCATGCCCCACGTCGAAATCACGGCGCGGCCCTTCACATAGATGTCGGCGAGCTGCAGCACGTCTTCGAGCGGCACGCCCGCTTCGGCGACGATCGTGTCCCAGCTTTCGGCGCGCAGATCGTCGGCGAACGCATCGAAGCCCACGGTGTGTTCGGCAATGAACGCGGCGTCGAGCACGCGTTCGAAGCCCAAAGCCAAAGCCTCGTCGTCGAGCTCGATCACGCGCTTGGCGACGCCCTTGATCAGCGCGAAATCGCCGCCGACCTTCGGGCGAATGAACACGGAGCTGATCTTCGTGCTGCCCATCGTCAGCATTTCCACCGGATGCTGCGGGCTCGCGAAGCGCTCGAGGCCGCGCTCCTTCAGCGGATTGATCGACACGATGGTCGCGCCGCGCTTCGCGCACTCGCGCAGTTCGCCGAGCATCCGCGGATGGTTGGTGGCCGGATTCTGGCCGAAGATCAGGAGCGTATCGGCGTGTTCGAAGTCGTCGAGCGTCACCGTGCCTTTACCGATACCGACCGTATGCGGCAGGCCGCGGCTGGTCGCCTCGTGGCACATGTTCGAGCAGTCGGGGAAGTTGTTGGTGCCGTACATGCGCACGAACAACTGATACAGGAAGGCGGCTTCGTTGCTCGCGCGGCCCGAGGTGTAGAAGGCGGCGCGGTCCGGATCGTCGAGCCGCTTGAGGTGGTCGGCGATCAGATCGAAGGCTTCGTCCCAGCCGATCGGCACGTAACGGTCGCGCACGGCGTCGTAGACGAGCGGGTCGGTCAGGCGGCCGTGCTGTTCGAGTTCGTAGTCCGATTGCGTCATCAATTCGGCGACCGTGTGTTCCTCGAAGAACGCCGGCGTCACGCGCTTGCTGGTTGCCTCGGCGGCCACGGCCTTCACGCCGTTTTCGCAGAACTCGAAAGTGGACGCATGCTCGCGGTCCGGCCACGCGCAGCCGGGGCAGTCGAAGCCGTTCGGCTGATTCTGCTTGAACAGCATGCGGTAGTCGCCGCCCGTCACCTTTTCCTTGATCAGGTTGATGGCGACGTACTTGAGCGCGCCCCAGCCTGCGGCGGGGTGCGTATAGGGTTCGATGCGAGCTTCGGATTTCTTCATGATGTTGCGCGCCGGATCGGGCTGGAACGAGGCTGTAGAGCCGATGGGCGCAAGCCTACTGTGTTCCAAATGGGGCGCAGCATACAGAAAATTGGAAAGCGAAGGGATACAGTTACACAATATTTGTCATAGACTTGCAGTCCTGTCCATGCCTCTGATTGACTCAGCCCCTTGAAACTGTACGAAAAACTTGCCGACGAAATGACCGAAGCCGTGCGCCGCGGCGTGTTCGCGGCGGGCGAGCGGATTCCGTCGGTGCGGCAGGCGAGCCAGCAACACGGCGTCAGCATCAAGACGGTGCTGCACGCGTACGCGTTGCTGGAAAGCCGTGGGATTGTCGAGACCCGTCCGCAGTCCGGCTATTTCGTGCGCGACGCGGCGGCGCGGGCGGTGATGCCCGGCGAGCCGCCGCCCGGCCGCCCGGCCACTCCCCAGCCGCCGCCGGTGGCCGCTGCCGTGGACGTCAGCCGCCTCGTCCTGTCGACTTTGCGCAGCATCCGCGCGCACGACGCCGTGCCGTTCGGCTCGCCGTATCCGGATCCGACGCTGTTCCCGTGGCGGCGCATCAACCAGTACGCGAACGCGATCGCGCGACGCCATGCGAGCTGGAACCTGATCGACGACCTGCCGCCGGGCAATCCCGAACTGATCCGGCAGATCGCCCGGCGCTACGCCGAGAACGGCGTGCCGGTCGATCCCGACGAAATCGTCATCACGCTCGGCGCCACCGAAGCGATCAACTTGAGCTTGCAGGCGGTCGCCAAACCCGGCGACACGGTGGCCGTCGAATCGCCGACCTATTACGCGATGCTGCACGCCATCGAGCGTCTGGGCATGCGCGCGATCGAGGTGGCGACGCATCCGGCCCACGGCATCGATATCGAGGCGCTCGCGCAGGTGATCGCCGAACAGAAGATCGCGGCCTGCATGGTGATGCCGAACTTCCAGAATCCGCTCGGTTTCCAGATGCCCGACGCGCGCAAACGGCAACTGGTCGAACTGCTCGCCGCGCACGAGATTCCCGTGATCGAGAACGACGTCTATCAGGAGCTGTACTTCGGCGAGACGCGGCCGTCGACCTTGAAGAACTTCGACACTAAAGGGCTGGTGCTGCATTGCGCGTCGTTTTCGAAGAGCCTGACAGCGTCGTACCGGATCGGCTGGGCGCTGCCGGGGCGCTACCGCGCGCAGGTCGAGAAGCTGAAGTTTCTGAATACGCTGACCACGCCGTCGGTGCCGCAGGTCGCGGTCGCCGATTATTTGCGGCAGGACGGCTACGACCGGCATCTGCGGCACGTGCGCAAGATCTACCGGCAGCAGGCGAGCATCATGATGGCGATGGTGCAACGGTTTTTTCCAGTCGGCACTCGTATGTCGACGCCGCAGGGCGGCTACGTACTCTGGGTGGAACTGCCCGAGCGTGTCGATTCGATGCGGCTCTACCAGGCGGCGCTTGCGCGTAGCATCACGGTCGGACCGGGCATGATGTTTTCGACGCGCAATGATTTTCGCCACTTCATCCGGCTCAACTACAGCTATCCGTGGACGGCGCAGACCGAAGCGGCATTGAAGACGCTCGGCGAACTCGTCACGCAGATGGCGTAACCAAGGCATAAGAGAACAAGGAGGCTCTCACCATGGAAGACGACGAACTCGATCCGGTGCTGGTCGCCGTGCTGACGCAACTGTGGCGCGCGCATCGGGAAACGCCAGGCGGCGCGTGGTCGCTCGCCAAACTGTCGAAGCAGGCGGGCGTGCCGATGAGCGGCTTGCGGCGGCAGTTGACGGCGCTCGTCGACGGCGGTCTGGTCGACACCACGTTCAACGAGGAAGGCAGGGGCACAGCGCGCCTGAGCGAACTCGGCGAAAGCGTGTGCGGCGAATTGTTCGGCGACGGCGAGATGCCCGATGAGGACCAGCCGGAGCCGCCGCCGAAGCTTCACTGAATTGCGGCGGGGTTGCGGAGGTTCACTGCTGGCGAGCCATGTGCATGGCTCGCCAGCAGCGTGGCTTTGAACGCGGCTTTAAAGCTGGCTCATCCCGCCGTCGGCGATGATTTCCGTGCCGACGATAAACGCCGATTCCGGCGCCGCAAGGTGCAGCACGGTCGAGGCGATTTCTTCCGGCGTACCGAAACGGCCGACCGGCACCTGGTCGAGAATCCGCGCGGCGGTGGCTTCGAGCGCAGCGGTGTCGAGGCCGAGCTTGCCGTACAGCGGCGTTTGCACCGGGCCCGGGCTCACCACATTGACGCGCACGCCTTGCGGCAGCAATTCCGACGAAAGCGTCTTCGCCAGCGAAATCACCGCGGCCTTGCTCGCCGCATACACGGACGACGCCGGCATGCCGATATGGGCGTTGATCGACCCGTTGATCACGATCGACGCGCCGCGATTGAGCAACGGCAAGAGTGCCTGAATCTGGAAGTAGGCGCCCTTGACGTTGGTGTTGAACATGGCGTCCCAGAAGGCTTCGTCGACGTCCGGAAACGACGCGAATTTCGCGGTGCCGGCGTTGATGAACACCGCGTCGAGCCGAATGCCGGCGGCGCTGACCGCGGCCGCCAGTTCACGCGCCGACGCTACCGAGCCGGCGTCGTTGCGTACCGCGACGGCATGGGCGCCGAGTGCTGATCTGGCCGTTTCGAGCGCATCGGCGTCGCGGCCGGTAATGACCACGCGGGCGCCTTCGTCGGCGAATGCCTTGGCGGCCGCGAAGCCGATGCCGCTGCTGCCGCCGGTGACGAGAATCGACTTACCTTGGAAGCGAGTCATTTTGAATCTCCGAAAGAGTGTTGCGGGTTGGTGAGAGTGATATTGCGCTCACATAAGGCGCTTGCCGTACCACTTCTCCGATGCACTCGTTCGAAGACGTCGAACGTGTTTTGGCGGCACCAGAATACTAGCGACGTTATAGGCGGCATAACGAATAATAATTTTTCCGCTGAAATTGACCTTCGAATATGGCCCCCTATGCTGGAGCCTTGCCCGGGTTATCCCGAGCGCTGGGGCAGGCACCTTCAACCATTTTCGGAGAATCCATGAAAACCACGCTGGCGCGAGCGCTGCATCGTTCATTGCGCATCAACACCGTCCGAACCGTACTCGCCGCGACGCTCGGCGCGACCCTGGCAATCAGCGCGGCGGGGGCGTCGGCCGCCGCCGCGCAGCCGATCGGCATTGCCTTCGTCTATCTCGGCAATCCGGGCGACGCCGGCTGGACCTACGCGCACGAACAGGGCGTGAAAGCGCTCGAGGCGAAATTCGGCGACAAGGTCAAGGTGACGCGCGTCGAGAACGTGCCGGAGTCGGCGGATTCGGAGCGCGTGTTCCGCGATCTGGCGTCCAAGGGCAATAAGATCGTGGTGGGTTCGAGCTTCGGGTTTCAGGATTTCGAGCTGAAGGTCGCCAAGGACTTTCCGGACGCCGTGTTCGAACATGCCACCGGCTACAAGAAGGCCGCCAACTTCGCCACCTATGACGTGCGCACCTATCAGAGCGCCTACCTGGCGGGGCTCGTCGCGGGCTACACGACCAAGTCGAACACGCTCGGCTTCGTCGGTTCCGTGCCGGTGCCCGAGGTGGTGCGCAACATCAACGCATTCACGATGGGCGCTCGCTCGGTCAATCCGAACGCACGCGTGAAGGTGGTGTGGATCAATAGCTGGTTCGATCCGGGCCGCGAAAAGCAGGCTGCCGAAACGCTGATCGGCCAGGGCGCCGACGTGCTGATCCAGAACACCGATTCCACCGCGACGATGCAGACCGCCGAGCAGAAGAAGGTGCATGCGTTCGGCTGGGACTCGGATATGAAGAAGTTCGGACCGAACGCGCAACTCGGTGCATGCGTGAGCAACTGGGGCGTGTACTACACGCACCTGGTGGATCAGGTGATGGCGGGCACGTGGAACAACTCGCCGGTGTGGTGGGGGCTGAAAGAGAAAGCGATCGACCTCGCCGACATCAACACCGACGCCGTTTCGCCGGCCGCGCAAAAAGCCTTGAGCCAGAAGCGCGACGACATCATCTCAGGCAGGTTCAACCCGTTTGCCGGTCCGATCATGGATCAGTCCGGCGCGGTGAAGGTCGCCGCCGGCAAGTCGCTGAGCGATCCGGAACTGTTGCGCTTGAACTGGTTCGTGCAGGGCGTGGATGGGTCGCTGCCCAAGTAAAAATTTGCTTCGCTAATCTAACTATTAATCGAGGAGATCGCCCGTGAGTCTGACGGTTTCGACGGAGGCCGCCGCGACGGCCGCCAACTATCCGCCGCAGGGTTTGACGCCCACGCACGAGCAGATCGTGCGGCATCTGCGGCATTCGAGCCGGGTGGCCGAGCGGGCGACGTTGCTAGGGCATCACCCGTTCGGCGCGGTGCTGGTCGGACCGGACCAGGAGACCGTGCTGATGGAGCAGGGCAATGTCGACACGGTGAATCACGCCGAGTCGGTGCTGGCGCGCGTGGCGGCGTTGAACTTCACAGCGGAGTATTTGTGGAGTTGCACGCTGTACACGTCGGTCGAACCTTGCTGCATGTGCGCGGGGACGATGTATTGGGCCAACATCGGCCGGGTTGTGTTCGGCATGACCGAGAAGCGCTTGCTGGAAGCGACCGGCGATCACGCCGAGAATCCAACCATGAGCGTGGATTGCCGGTATGTCTTCGATCATTGCCAGAAACCGGTCGAAGTGATCGGCCCGGTGCCCGAAGTGGAAGCCGAGGTGATGGAGGTTCAGCGCAGATTCTGGAGCAGCCGGTAGCGTCGCTTTGCCGCCTTCGCGAAAGCGGCCTGCATGCCTGCGGCGCCGCCACGGGCATGCGCACGACTTTCCTATTGCACGGCGTGCGTCTGTGTCTCCGCCGGCGCCAGCATCGCGACGCCGCAGAACCAGTCGCCGCCGTGCGGCTGGTATCTCCACTGACCGCTGGTCTCCTTGAGCACGGCGGAACACTGTTCGTTCACCACGATCCCCGGATTCGCCGCCGTGCACTGACGCGTCGCCATGTCGGCGGGTGGCACGGGCGTCATGAGCGGTCTGCGCCGCGTGTCCGGCTCAACTGGTGTAGCGGAGGGACGCGGCGCTGCGGTTTGCATGCTGTCGATCAGCTTCCGCAGTTCATCGATACGCGTCGCGTACCACGTCTCCAGACACGCCGCATCGCGGCAGTTCGCTTCCCGCCATGCCCACTTGCTGTCGCTGTCG
Source organism: Paraburkholderia sp. FT54 (assembly GCF_031585635.1). NCBI lineage: Bacteria > Pseudomonadati > Pseudomonadota > Betaproteobacteria > Burkholderiales > Burkholderiaceae > Paraburkholderia > Paraburkholderia sp. FT54. Next base: position 1,451,422 of record NZ_CP134195.1, read on the forward strand.
GTGAGGAAAGCGCGCCGGTCGGTGACCCGTCGACGCGCTTTCCAGTACAGTTGCCCCAGCGTGTCGTCGAACTTGGAGAGCGCGGGGTTGTTGCAGATCATCTTCTCGGTTAGCGAGCGTCCCCTGTCGCAGTCGAAGCTGGCGGCGTGGGCGGCCGGATGCGCGAGCATCAGCGTGGCAATCAGAAACGGGCGGATTGATTTCATTGCGGTCCGGGCAGTGCATGGCTTTTTCATGCAATGGATGATCGGCCGAGTCGCCGTAATGCGGACGCCCGAAAAACGCCTGACTTCAGGTGGGTGGTTACCAAATCTTGCCTCACGGGGACGGCAGGAATCGACGCGGGAGGTTGACTGAACGCTTTCAGGCATGTGCCGTGCAACTCGCCTGTGAGCAACCGGGCCGCGCATGGCAATGCGGCGTGCGATTCGGGGACCGGAAGCGGCACTCACCAAACCAGCAGGACAGGCCGGCAAGACAACGCGGCCCTTGAAACGGGAGAAAGAATGAAAAAACACCTCGTTCGTTGTCTGTATGCGGCGGCCGGCGTGCTCGCCTTGCCCGCTGTGGCCAGTGCGCAGTGGCAGGCTTATACCAACACCACTGCCAACGTGCGCGCGGGTCCGGCATCGGATTACCCAATCGTGACGCAATTGCCGGCCGGTGTGCCACTGAGCGTCATGGGCTGCATCAGCAGCTATCAATGGTGCGATGTCGCCGCGCCGAACTTGCGCGGCTGGGTCTATGCAGGGTCGCTCAGTTATCCCTACCAGGGCGCCAACGTACCGGTGATGAACTACGGCACGGTGATCGGGCTGCCGATCGTGACGTTCTCGATCGGCACGTATTGGGGCAATTATTATCGCGGCCGGCCTTGGTATGGCCAGCAATCGCGCTGGGCTCATCATCCGCCGCCGCCTCCGCCGCGACCCGGCGCGGGAAGGCCGCCGGGCGGACCGCCACCGGGGCACGGCGGAGGAAGGCCGCCGGGTGGCCCGCCACCGGGGCATGGCGGAGGAAGGCCGCCGGGCGGACCGCCACCGGGGCATGGCGGAGGAAGGCCGCCGGGTGGACCGCCACCGGGGCATGGCGGAGGAGGGTCGCCGGGTGGACCGCCACCGGGGCATGGCGGAGGAGGGTCGACGGGTGGACCGCCACCAGGGCACGGCGGAGGAGGGTCGCCGGGTGGACCGCCACCGGGGCATGGAGCAGGAAGGCCACCGGGTGGTCAGCCGCAGGGTAATGCAGGCGGCCGTCCGCCGGGCGGTCAACCGCAGGGCGATGCCGGTGGCCGGCCTCAAGGCGGTTCTTCGCAAGGGGGCGGAGGCAGGCCGCCGGGCGGCGGCAACGGTGGCGGAGGACACGGCAGTGGAGGCGGTGGCGGTGGCGGAGGACACGGCGGCGGTGGCGGCGGAGGCGGAGGCCGTCCACCAGATCAGCACAGCTGATCGCGCTCATCCGCAAGTCGCCGCCGCGTGTTCCAGCGTGATTCGGGCTCCGCCTCCGCAACAGGCGGTAGCGAAACCCGAAACCCCGGCCCGCGCGGCGCCCGCCCACGGCGCCATCACATGCTCCGGCATGGCCGTTGCGCCGTTTGCCTCGCCAATCGACCGGCCCATTAGCCAACCCGTCTGCGCCGCGCGACGAATTAAATTCGCCGGCCTCGCGTAAACCCCCGTGTGCCGCGTACACTAGCTTGCCGATGTCGGGTTAGGGGGCGCACATATGACTTGCGAAGCGACATCAGATAACACGCTGGGAGCAGCGCCTGAAGGCCGCTATGGAACAAATCTCGCCGAAGGGGTGGTGGCGTCGGAGCGCACCGTGTTGCGGTTGATCACCCGCAACACGCCTCTGCCGGAATTGCTTGACGAAGTATGCCGCCGCGCGGAAGCGCTGCTGGGGGAAGGGGCGTCCTGTTCAATCCTGTTGCTCGATCCCGACGGCGTGCACGCCAGAGTGGGCGGTGCGCCGTCGCTGCCGGCGCACTTCAGCGCGGCGATCGACGGCGCCGCGATCGGTCCGCGGGTCGGCTCGTGCGGCACCGCGATGTACGAGCGGCGCCTCGTTGTCGTCGAGGATATCGAAATCGATCCGCTGTGGGCCGACTTCCGGCACCTCGCGCTACCAATCGGTCTGCGGGCCTGCTGGTCGGTGCCCTTTGAAAACGATTCCGGCGTGGTGCTCGGCGCCTTCGCGGTGTATTACCGCGTGCCGCGCCGTCCGAGCGTCGAGGAAGAAGCGATGCTGCGCGACATCGGCCACAGCGTCGGCCTCGCCGTGCATCAGGACACCATGGTTCAGCGCCTTGCGCACAGCGAGGAGCATCACCGGCTGGTGGTCGATCACCTGATCGAAGGCATCGTCGTGCAGTCGCGCGGGGGCATCGTGCTTGCCTGCAATCCGAGTGCGCAGCGCATTTTGCGCGCGACTCCGCAAATCGTCGGTCGCAGTATTCATACCGTGATGGTGCGCGCGTATCACGAGGACGGCTCGCTCGTCGCCGATACTGCCCGCCCGACCGTCCAGGTACTGGCAACCGGCAAACCCGTGCTCGGCGTCACGATCGGCGTCGAGCTGATCGGCGGCGACATCGTCTGGATCACCGAGAACGTCGTGCCGATTATCAAGCCGGGCGAGAGCGAACCCAGTTCGGTACTGATCTCGTTCACCGACATCGGGCCGGTGCGCGAGGCCCAGCGGCAGCTCAAGTTTCTCGCCACGCGCGACTCGCTCACCGGCCTCTACAACCGCGCCTATCTCACGGAGCGAATGCGCGATCTGTTCACGCCGGACATGTCGTCCGGCATGGGCGAGCTGGCGAGCGTCGCGGTGCTGTTCGTCGACCTGGACGGCTTCAAGAAGGTCAACGACACCGCCGGTCACGAGGCCGGCGATTCCTTGCTCTGCAGCGTGGCCGAGCGCCTCTCGGCGTGCATCTCGCCCGAAGACACGCTCGCGCGCGTGGGCGGCGACGAGTTCGTGATCGTGGTCAGCGCGTATGAAAACACCGGGCATCTGATCGGCCTCGCGCGCCGCATTCTGGACATGATCGCAGTGCCGTTCGCGGTCGCGGACAACGAGTACTACCTGGGCGCGTCGATCGGCATCAGCCGCTTTCCCGAAGATGGCCAGGACGTCGCCACGCTCATGCGCAACGCCGATTCGGCGATGTATCACGCCAAGCAGCGCGGCCGCAACAACTTCCAGTTCTTCACCGCCGAGCTGAATCAGCATCTGCAACGGCGCTTCACGATCGAGCAATCGCTGCGGCGCGCGCTCGCCGCCAACGAACTGAGTCTCGTGTATCAGCCGATCGTCGACAGCCACGACGGCCGCACGATCGGCGCGGAGGCGCTTCTGCGCTGGTACAACAGCGAACTGGGCAACGTGTCGCCGGGCGAATTCATCCCCGTGGCCGAAGATGCCGGGCTGATCGTCGAGATCGGCGACTTCGTGCTGGCGCGGGCCTGCCAGCAGGTGGCGCAATGGCGGCGCACGCTGGCGCCGGAGCTGATCGTCGCGGTGAACCTGTCGCCGCGGCAGTTCAACGACGGCCTGGTGGAGCGGATCGAGCGCTGTCTCGCGCAGTCCGGGCTCGAGCCGACGGCGCTGGAACTGGAGATCACCGAACGGCTGCTGATGAGCGACAGCGAAACCGTCCTGCCGATGCTGAGCGCGCTGAACGCCATGGGCGTGCGCATTTCCGTCGACGATTTCGGCACTGGCTACTCGTCGCTGTCGTATCTGAAGCGCTTCCCGCTGCATAACCTGAAAATCGATCGTTCGTTCGTCGCGGGGTTGCCGGATCATCGCGATTCGATTGCGATCACCCAGGCGGTGGTGGCGATGGCGCACTCGCTCGGCATGAACGTCACCGCCGAAGGGGTGGAAACCGCCGAACAGGCGGCGTTCCTGCGCGCGATCGACTGCGACAAGCAGCAGGGCTATCTGTACAGCCGTCCGGTCGGGGCAAGCGCGTATGCCCGTAGTTTGTGGGACGCGCAGCTTAACGTGGCCAACGCCTCCTGAACTCGCCGGCGGGCCCGCGAATGCGGGCTATCGGCGGCTGCGGCCACAGGTGTCCGGAAACGATTGTTCGGTTTGACAAACAAGTGACTTCGCGTTCCCGGTATTTATCCGCGAGAGCCATCTCCCTAAAATCCTCCCATCGAAAGGTAAATTGAGCGCGATGCCGAACCGGCGCCGTGCGATGGGAGTCGTCATGCCAGCTTTGATCAGAGACCAGCTTTACCGGCCGTCGGTGGTCTTACCGATGGTCGCCCTCATGCAGGTGATGGTGTCGCAGGATTTCAATCTCGGCCAGGTCGGCTGGGTCGTGGCGTCGCGTGGCGCGCAGGCCGCGCTGCAACGTTCGCGCGAGCTGATCTGCGCCGTGCATTGCCACGCCTGAGTAAAACGGACGGAAAACAGCAGTCATCCGCAACAATGCGCCGCAATCGGCGGCGCGGCATGGTGATTCGAAGGGCTGAGGGTAAGATGCTACGACCAGCACCCCAGCCTCGGGAGAGTTGCCATGCCACAGCACTTCGACGCAGTTGTGATCGGTACGGGACAAGGCGGCTCACCGCTCGCCGTGCGTCTCGGTCAAAGCGGGCGCAGGACGGCGGTCATTGAGCGGGCGGCCTTCGGCGGCACCTGTGTGAATGTCGGCTGCACGCCGACCAAATCTTATGTGGCGAGCGCCCGCGCGGCGCATGTCGCACGTCATTGCGCGGAACTCGGTGTGCAGGTGGGCGGCGCGATCAGCGTCGATCTGGCCGCGGTCAAGGCGCGCAAGGACCAGATCATCGGGCAGTCGCGCGACGGCGTCGAGAAATGGCTGCGCGGCACCAAAAACGTGACCGTGTTCAACGGCCACGCGCGCTTCACCGGGCCGCATGCGCTTGCTATCAGCGGACCGGACGGCAATCCGCTCGACGAGATCAGCGCCGATGAAATCTTCATCAATTCAGGCACACGCGCCGTCGTGCCGCCGCTCGACGGGCTCGAGCGGATTCGCTACTACACCAACTCCAACCTGCTCGACCTGACGGAATTGCCGAGTCATCTGGTGATTGTCGGCGCGAGTTATATCGCGCTCGAATTCGCGCAGATCTTTCGCCGGTTCGGCAGTCGCGTGACCGTGCTGGTGCGCGGCGAACGCGTGCTCACCCGCGAAGACGCCGATTTCGCCGAATCCGTGCAGAAGGTGCTGACTCGCGAGGGCGTGGAGTTCCGCTTCGGCGTGCAGCCTTCACGGGTCGAACCGCATCCGCATCGCGAGAGCGAAGTGTGTATCGGCTTCGAGCAGAACATTCCCGCCCTCGAAGCGTCGCACCTGTTGTTCGCGACCGGCCGCGAGCCGAACACCGACGACCTCGGCCTCGCGGCCGCCGGCATCGCGACGGATAAACACGGCACGATTCCAGTCGACGGCCAGTTGCGCACCAGCGTGCCGGGCGTCTGGGCGATCGGCGACGTCAACGGGCGCGGCGCCTTCACTCACACTTCCTACGACGACTATCAGATCGTCGCCGCAAATCTGCTCGACGGCGGCGCGCGCAGTGTCGATACGCGCATCATGGCGTATGCCGTGTTCGTCGATCCGCCGCTCGCGCGTGTCGGTGCCTCGGAGGCCGAGGTGCGCAGGTCGGGCCGCGACGCGCTGATCGCCACCATGCCGATGTCGCGCGTGGGCCGCGCACGCGAACGCGGCGAGACCGACGGTTTCATGAAAGTGATGGTCGACAAGGAGAGCAAGCAGATTCTCGGGGCGGCGATCCACGGCATTGAAGGCGATGAGGCGATTCACACGTTTATCGACATCATGACGGCGGGCGCGCCGTATCCGACCTTGCAGTACGCGATGCATATTCACCCGACCATCAGCGAACTGGTGCCGACCCTGCTCGATGGACTCAAACCCATGAAGTGAGGGCGCGCACAAGCGGAGCATCGACGATGAAGCGCGCATTCAGAAGCGGCAATCTGTTCGGACCCGGCGCACCAGCGGGCGCGGACGAGCAGGTCGACCTGCTAGTGGAGCGGGGCGGCGTGAGCATCGAGCGGATCGTCTCGATGGGGCACGCCAGTCCGCCGGATTTCTGGTACGACAGTCCGCGCGCCGAGTGGGTCGTGCTGTTGAGCGGCGCGGCGGCGCTCGAATTCGAAGGCGAGGCCGAGCCGTATCCGATGAAGGCCGGCGACCACGTGCTGATCGACGCGCATTGCCGGCATCGGGTGGCATGGACAAGCGATCAGGAGCCCAGCGTCTGGCTCGCGGTTTATTACCCGGACGGCGCTTGAGTTTGAACGCGGCACACCACTGGCCGAACAGGCGCATCGACAAAGCGTTGAGCCATCGCGGATAATCGGCAACGGCGCGGGTCGTCAGCGCAACGCGGGCGAACGGTGCGCGCAACCGCATTCAACATCAGGAATCCAACCGATGGGCAAGGGACGTGTCGAAGCCTTCAGCGATGGCGTGATCGCCATCATCATCACGATCATGGTGCTCGAGTTGAAAGTGCCGGAGGGCTTCGACCTCGCCGCGCTGCGTCCGGTGCTCCCCGTGTTCTGCGCGTACGTGCTGAGCTTCATCTACGTCGGCATCTACTGGAACAATCATCATCACATGTTTCATGCCGTGCAGAAGGTCAACGGCGCGGTGCTGTGGGCCAACCTCCATCTGCTGTTCTGGCTGTCGCTGCTGCCGGCCGTCACGCATTGGGTCGGCGAAAGCCATCTGGCCTCCTGGCCGACCGCGATGTACGGCGTCGTGCTGTTCATGTCGTCGATCGCATATTTCATTCTGATGGGCGTGCTGATCCGCGAGCACGGCAAGGACTCGACCCTCGCCAAAGCGGTCGGCAGCGACTTCAAGGGCAAGGTCTCGGTTGTGATCTATCTGACGGGCATTGCGCTGGCGTTTGTCGTGCCGTGGGTCTCGGCTGCGCTTTATACGCTCGCTGCCGCGTGGTGGCTGGTGCCGGATAGGCGCATCGAACACCTGCTGGAAGCGTAAGCGTGCTGCTCGTCCTCGGCGGTGTATTGCTGCTCATTGCGCTGATCGCAGCGGCTCAAAGCGATCCGTAGCGGGTGGTAGCGGCTCGAAGTGCGCGCACACGCTCCGCTCATTTGCCCGATACTTCCACCATGACTTCGCGCACTCGACGACCCACACGCACACGAATCGGCCTGATTTCCGACACGCACAACCTCGTGCGTCCTGAAGCTTTGCAGTACCTCGCCGATTGTGACGCGATCATCCACGCGGGCGATATCTGCAATCAGGCCGTACTGGAAGCGCTCAGGCGGATTGCGCCGGTCACGGCGGTGCGCGGCAACAACGACACCGGCGACTGGGCCGCGTCGCTGCCGACGCACACCACACTGACCGTGCAGCAGGTGACGATTCTCGTTGTGCACGACATCGCCGATGTGGGCGCCGATCCGCGCAGCCAGGGCATCGGCGTGGTGGTGACGGGCCATTCGCACAAGCCATTGATCAGCGAGCGCGACGGCGTGCTGTTCGTCAATCCGGGCAGTGCCGGCCCACGGCGCTTCAAATTGCCGATTTCGGCCGGAATCCTGATCGTCGAAGGTCCACACGCAAGCGCGAGCTTCGATTCCCTGGTCCCATAAAAAAACGGGCCGGCAAAAATTTGCCGGCCCGTTCTCTCGCGACTTGCGGCCAAGCCGCGCTAACAGCTAAGCGACCCGCGCTCAGGCACGCGCCGTAGCGGTTGCCGCATAACCTTCGTCCATCTCCTCGGCTTCGCGCTCGCCGCGCAGCACGGCATGCGCTTCCGCGCGTGTCGCCACGCACGGGCCCGAGCCGAGCAGCGGCTTACGGGCGGTTTCGCGCAGCGCCATCACCGAGACGATACCGATCAGCGACGCGCCCATCAGGTAGTACGCGGGCATCATCAGATTGCCGGTGCTGTTGACCAGCCACGCCGTCACGAGCGGCGTCGTACCGCCGAACAGCGACACCGAAATATTGAAGCCGATCGCGAGCGCGCCGTAGCGGATCTTCGTCGGGAACAGCGCCGGCAACGCCGACGGCATCACGCCGGTAAAACACGACAGCAGCACGCCGAGGATCATCAGGCCGCCGAACACCGGCAGCACCGTGCCCATGCGGATCAGCAGCAGGGCGGGAATCGACAGCGCGAACAGACCCACGCAACCGAACAGCATCACCGGCTTGCGTCCGATCGTATCGGACAGGCGGCCGGCGGCGAGCGTCATCGGCATCATCAGCACCATCACGAGCAGCACGAGGAACAGGCCGTGCGTTTCGTTGAAGTGCAGCGTGGCCGACAGATAGCTCGGCAGATACGAGAGCGCCATGTAATCGGTGACGTTGAAGATCAGCACGAGGCCGACGCACAGCAGCAGCGGTTTCCATTGCTGCATGAGCAACTCGCGCAACGACTGCTTCGGCACGGCCTTGTCTTCAGCTTCGCGTTGCTCGGCCTGTTTCTTGAACGCGGGCGTTTCTTCGAGCTTCATCCGGATGTACAGACCCACCAGGCCCAGCGGGCCGGCGATCAGGAACGGCACACGCCAGCCCCACGAGAGCAGCGCGTCGTTCGAGAGCGACGCGGTCAGCACGGCCACGGTGCCCGCGCCGAGCACGTAGCCGATCAGCGTGCCGAACTCGAGGAAGCTGCCCATGAAGCCGCGGCGCTTATCGGTCGAGAATTCGGCGATGAAGGTGGCCGCGCCGCCGTACTCGCCGCCGGTCGAGAAACCTTGCACCAGACGCGCAACCAGCAGCAGCGCCGGCGCGAAAATGCCGATCGTCGTGTAGCTCGGGATCAGACCGATCGCGAAGGTGCCGAGCGCCATCATGATCATGGTCATGGCGAGCACGCGCTGCCGGCCGATGCGGTCGCCCAGTGGCCCGAACACCATGCCGCCGACCGGCCGCACGAGGAACGCCGCGGCGAACGTGCCGAATGTGGCGATCAATTGCGCAGCGGGGCTGGCCGACGGGAAGAACACTTTGCCGAGCGTGACAGCGATGTAGCTGTACACGCCGAAATCGAACCATTCCATCGCGTTGCCGAGCGCCATGGCGCCGACGGCCCGTTTGAGGAGAGATTTGTCGACGACGGTGATGTCGTCCAGAGAGAGGCGTTGTTCTTCTTTGTGGTGTCGCCAGAAGCCGTTGCTGGAAGCGGTCAAGGTGAAAACTCCAATGACTGCGACGAAACTCATGTTGCGCATGAACGTTCCGCCACGGTTGCTGGGAAGTGCAGTTTCGCGAACAAGGCGAAAAGCGTCTCCGTCGCCGCTGAAGGCGATGGAGCTGGGCGCGATGGAAAACACAACGCCCGTGCCTCGCGAGACATGTCGCGAAAAAACACTCGTCTAGATTGTGCTGACTGTTGCACCTGCGTGGCCGTGGAAGGGGGGCAGATGCATGAGGACGCTGGGGTGGCTGAAAGCTGGCCCATGCGCCGCTGGAAGGCTTGAAACGAAAAAGGCCGGTGCTTTTATTCGCCGCTCATGTGGCCCATGAAGAGCGCATGAAACAGGGAAGCGACCGACGAGCCTTCTTGTATAAAAACTGTTCAGTTCGGCATGGCGCACGCACTGCACGCCAGAGTGAAGAGAACGTGAATGAAGGTGAAATGCTGTTGGAACGATGCACATGATAGCACGATAGCAGAGGATCGTGCAAACCCGGTGTTCAGCGGGGGCCTTGGCGAGGCCCCTCAATCCCTTGAGGGGCGGGGGATTGAGCGAATCCCGACGGTCTGGAAAAGGGACTTAAAACGGCGCGAAAATGTACCGTTTGGAGAATTTTCCCGGCGCTGCTGAAGCAGCGATGGGCGGCCTCGATCCGGTGATTTCGGCGGCGCGTGCAGGCGAAAAAAAATCCGCGCACGCGGCGCGGATTTCGGTCATGCAGTTTGAAGCGCGAACGCGTTCACTCGGCCGACGGCGGCACATAACCCTGCGCCGTGTCCGCGCCTTCGCCGAAGAAGAACTTTTCGGTCTGCTTCATCAGGTATTGGCGTGCGCGCGGATCAGCCATGTTCAGGCGGTTTTCGTTGATCAGCATGGTTTGCTGTTTCAACCAGGCCTGCCAGGCTTCCTTCGAGATGCTTTCGTAGATCCGCTTGCCGAGTTCGCCCGGCAGCGGCGGGAAATCGAGGCCTTCGGCTTCCTTGCCGAGCTTCGCGCATTGAACCATACGAGTCATGCTGTGCTTCTCCTAATCGATGTGGGGGCGGGCAGTTGCTTTATATGAGGCCGCTTAGAGCTGTTTCATCAGCACCAGCGACTTGCGCTGCCAGTTATAGAGCCGGCGGCGGTCTTCCGGCAGGTCGTCGACCGTGACCTTGACGAAGCCGCGCTTGAGGAACCAGTGTTCGGTACGCGTGGTAAGCACGAAAATGCGCGTCAGGCCGCGCGCCCGCGCGCGTTGCTCGATGCGCTTCAACAGCCGCTCGCCGTCGCCGGTGCCTTGCGCCTCGGGCGCGACCGTGAGGCACGCCATTTCGCCGATGCGCTCCTGCGTGTACGGATACAGCGCCGCGCAGCCGAACAGCACGCCATCGTGCTCGATCACCGAGAAGTGGTCGATGTCGCGTTCGATCTGGTGACGGCCGCGCCGCACCAGCGTGCCGTCCGATTCGAGCGGTTCGATCAGCGCGAGAATGCCGCCGACGTCGTCCGGCGTGGCTTCGCGCAGGCTTTCGAGGTTCTCGTACGAGATCATCGTGCCCACGCCGTCGTGCAGGAACAGTTCGAGCAGCAGACTGCCGTCGAGCGCGTAAGGGATGATGTGCGCCCGCGCCACGCCGCCGCGGCAGGCGCGGATCGAGTGCTTCAGGTAGAAGCCCGCGTCGCCGGTGACCTCGCCGCTTTCGTGCAGCTTGTAGGCGTCGTCGAGCGACAGTTCGCGCACCAGTTCGGGGCCGTTTTCGCCGGCTTCCATCAGGCCCGGCGTTTCGGTCAGGAACACGATCTTATCGGCGCGCAGCGCGATCGCGGCGGCGGACGCCACGTCTTCCATGGCCAGATTGAAGGCCTCGCCGGTGGGCGAGAAGCCGAGCGGCGAGAGCAGCACGAGCTTGCGGCTCGCGAGCGAGTGGCGGATCGAATCGGCGTCAATCTTGCGCACCACGCCGGTGTGGGCGAAATCGACACCGTCGAGAATGCCGACCGGCCGCGCCGTCACGAAGTTGCCCGACACCACGCTGATGTGCGCGTGCGCCATCGGCGTATTCGGCAAACCCTGGCTGATGGCGGCTTCGATATCCAGACGCACTTCGCCGGCGGCTTCTTTCGCGGACTCGAGCGCGCGCGCATCCGTAATGCGCATGCCGTGCGAAAACTCGGATTCCACGCCGTGCAGGCTCATCTGCTCCTCGACCTGCGGTCGCGAGCCATGCACCAGCACGATCTGGATGCCCATGGCCTGCAGCAGCGCGATGTCGGACACGAGCGCATTCAGGAGCCCCTGATGCACCACCTCGCCGCCGAACCCGACGACGAACGTCTTGTTGCGGAACGCATGGATGTAAGGGGCGACTGAGCGCATCCAGTCGACGAATTGCGCGTGCTGTGCGAGGTCTTCCGTTGCTCCAGCGGGGGCCGGAGCGCTCGCGGGCGCGGGGACGAGGTCGGTTTGGGAATTCATGCCGGGGATTATAATGCGCCCCCATGTCGAATGTACCCAAAAGTCCCGCTGCGGCGAACGAGAATCCGGCGCCGGCCGTCGATCAACCGAAGGCCGGCGACGCGAAGCGCCGCGATGCGCAACCCGCCGAACGCAACGCGCCGCATCCGGCGCGCGAGCCGCGGCGCGCCGCGGAAAACGCGCAGGCGTCGGCGCAGAAGAACAATCCGGGCCGTGAAGCGCACCTTCGGGAGAGTGGCGCGAAGCCGAAACACGCCGAAGGTGGTGAAGTGAAGTCGCCACACGGCACCGAAAGCCGAGGCCAAGGCCAGGGCCAGAACCAGAGCCAAAACCAGAACTCAGGGCGTGCGCAGAAGCAGAACGCGCCGCACGGCCAGCAAACGCAGCGAAGTGGCGAGCGGCGTGCTCAGCCCGCGAATGTGCCGGGCGCGCATCAGCAGAAAGGCGGCGGTCGAGGCGACCAGCAGCGTCAGTCACCCTCGCAAGGCGCGGCGTCGCGCCGCGAGTCCGACGGCGCGCTTGCGCAAAAATCGCCGGCGGCGAGCGACACCGAGCGCAGCGCCGTCCGCCGCGAGCAGCAGCCGCCACGTGAACCCCGTGCGCCGCGCGCACCGCGTGTCGTCGAACCGAATCCGATTCCGCCGATTACCTACCCCGAAGCGCTCCCCGTGTCGGGCCGTCGCGAGGAAATCGCCAAAGCCATCGCCCAGAATCAGGTCGTGATCGTCTGCGGTGAGACCGGCTCCGGTAAAACCACCCAGCTGCCGAAAATCTGCCTCGAACTCGGGCGCGGGCTCGGCGCGGGCGGCTCCGGTCTGATCGGCCATACGCAGCCGCGCCGGATCGCCGCGTCGGCGACGGGCCGCCGCATCGCCGAAGAACTCGGCACGCCGTTCGGCGAAGTGGTCGGCTACAAGGTGCGCTTTACCGACAATCTGTCGCCGGGCGCGTCCGTCAAGCTGATGACCGATGGCATCCTGCTCGCCGAAACGCAGACCGATCCGCTGCTGAAGGCGTACGACACACTGATCATCGACGAGGCGCACGAGCGCAGCCTGAACATCGACTTTCTGCTCGGCTATCTGAAGGAGATTCTCGTCAAGCGTCCCGATCTGAAGCTGATCGTGACCTCGGCGACGATCGACGCGGACCGTTTCGCGCGCCACTTCGGCAGCGAAGAAAAGCCCGCACCGGTGATCGAGGTGAGCGGGCGGCTTTATCCGGTCGAGGTGCGCTACCGGCCGGTCGCGGAAGACAGTCCCGCCGTGAAGGCCGCGGAAGGCAATGCGTCGTCCGCGCCACGTGGCGACCGGCCGAAAACCCAACGCGAAACCGACCGCGATCTGATGGAGGCGATCGTCGACGCCGTCGACGAACTCTGCCGCGAAGGCCCCGGCGACGTGCTGGTGTTCTTGCCCGGCGAGCGCGAAATCCGCGACGCCGCCGAGGCGCTGCGCAAGCATCATCCGCCGCATACGGAGATTTTGCCGCTGTTCGCGCGTCTTTCCGCGGCTGAACAGGAACGTGTGTTCCGCACTTCGAACGCGCGCCGTATCGTGCTGGCCACCAACGTCGCCGAAACCTCGCTGACGGTGCCGGGCATTCGCTATGTGGTCGACACCGGGCTCGCGCGCGTGAAGCGCTACTCGTATCGCAACAAGGTCGAGCAGTTGCAGGTCGAGTCGATTTCGCAGGCCGCCGCGAATCAGCGGGCCGGTCGTTGCGGCCGCGTCGCCGATGGCATCTGCATCCGTCTTTACGAGGAGAGCGACTATCAGGGCCGTGTGCGGTTCACCGATCCGGAGATTCTGCGTTCGTCGCTGGCGTCGGTGATTCTGCGCATGAAGTCGCTTCATCTGACGGCGATCGAGACCTTCCCGTTCATCGAGCCGCCGCCGGGCCGCGCGATCGCCGACGGCTATCAACTGCTCAACGAACTCGGCGCCGTCGACGACGACAATCAGCTCACGCCGCTCGGCCGTGAACTCGCGCGGCTACCGCTCGATCCGCGTGTCGGGCGGATGATTCTGGCCGCGCGCGACCAGCAGGCGCTCAAGGAAGTGCTGATCATCGCGAGCGCGTTGTCCGTGCAGGATCCGCGCGACCGGCCCGTCGAAGCTCAAGAACAGGCCGACCAGGCACATCGCCGTTTCGCCGACGAGCGCTCCGAATTCCTGCAGTGGCTGAAAATCTGGAACTGGTTCGAAGAAGCCATCGCGCACAAAAAGTCGAACAAGCAGTTGCACGAGGAGTGCCGCAAGAACTTCCTGTCGCAACTGCGTCTGCGCGAATGGCGCGACGTGCACTCGCAACTATTGACCGTGGTGCGCGAGCACGGCTGGCGTCTGAATGAAGCGGAAGCGACTTTCGAGCAGATCCACCTCGCCCTGCTGACGGGCCTGCTCGGCAACATCGGTCTCAAGGCCGACGACGAGCCGTATTACCTCGGCGCGCGCGGCATCAAGTTCTATCTGTGGCCAGGCTCGGCGCTGGTGAAGAAGGCTGGCAAGTGGGCGATGGCCGCCGAGCTGGTCGAGACGAGCCGCCTGTACGCCCGTTGCATCGCGAAGATCGAGCCGGAGTGGATCGAGAAGATCGGCGCGCATCTGCTGAAAAAGTCGCTCTCCGAGCCGCATTGGGAAAAGCGCGCGGCACAGGTGTCGGCGTTCGAGCGCGCGGTGCTGTACGGCCTGCCGATCTATCACCGGCGGCGCGTGAGCTTCGGCAAACAGGATCCGGCGCGCGCCCGCGAGCTGTTCATTCGCGGCGCGCTGGTGGAAGGCGAGTTCGACACGAAGCTCGCGTTTTTCGCGCACAACCGCAAGCTGCTCGCCGATATCGAGCAGCTCGAACACAAGTCGCGCCGCCAGGACGTGCTGGTCGACGACGAGCTGATTTTTGCCTACTACGATCAGGCGCTGCCGAAGGGCATTTACACCGGCGCGTCGTTCGAACGCTGGTATCGCGACGAAGTGAAAAAGAGCGGCCAGCCGGAAGACAAGCTGCGCCTGCTGTATCTGTCGCGTGACGACTTGATGCGGCACGAAGCCGCCGGCGTGACCACCGACCTGTTCCCGAAGCGGATGACGATGGCCGGCGTCGAAATGGCGCTCACCTATCACTTCGAGCCGGGCTCGCCGCGCGATGGCGTGACGCTCGGCGTGCCGCTGTATGCGCTGAATCAGGTCGACGCGCGCCGCTGCGAATGGCTCGTGCCCGGCATGCTGAAGGAAAAGACGCAACTGTTGCTGAAGTCCTTGCCGCAGAAGCTGCGCCGTCACTGCGTGCCGCTGCCCGAATTCGCGGCGGGTTTCGTCGACCGGCATGGCGGTCCGCGCTTCGGCGCGGGCGGTTTGCTCGAGTCGCTGATCGCCGATATTCGCGAGCAGACTCAGGTCGCGATGAAGCAGTCGGACTTCAAGCTCGAAACCCTGCCGCCGCATCTGTTCATGAACTTCAAGGTCGTCGACGAGCATGGGCGTCAGCTCGCGATGGGCCGCAACCTGTCGCAACTGCGCGCCGAACTCGGCGGCCAGGCGCAGCAGCATTTCCAGAAGATCGCGTCGAGCGCGGCCGGGGCGGCGCTGGCTGACGCGGGCGGCGGCGGTGTCGCGACGCCGTCGCAAGCGTCCGGTGCCGCCGGCGGCGCGGCGCAGCGAGGCAAGGGCGCTGCCGCGTCAGGTCCGCAGAGCGCACCGCAAGCCGGCGCGCAGGGCACGGCGCTGTATGAAAAGCTGACGACGTGGAATTTCGGCAAGCTGCCCGAGTTGCTCGAAATCCGTCGTGGCGGCCAGACTTTGTTCGGCTATCCGGCGTTGGTGGATCGCGGCACGCATTGCGACGTCGAAGTATTCGATTCACCGGACGAAGCCGCGCGGATTCATCGCGCGGGATTGCGCCGGCTGTTCGCGTTGCAATTGAAGGAGCCGATCAAATATCTGGAAAAGAATTTGCCGGGCTTGCGCGAAATGGCGATGCAGTTCATGCCGCGCGGCACGCAGGAAGAACTACGCGATCAACTGATCGATACCGCGCTCGACCGCGCCTGCCTGCAAGACCCGTTGCCCGACGACGACGCCAGTTTTCACACGCGCCGCGACGAGGGCCGCAGCCGCCTGACGTTGCTGGCTCAGGAAATTGCCCGCCTGGTCGGGCAGATTCTGAGCGAATACGCGACCGTGGCGAAGAAGCTGGTGCAGGCGAAGTCGTTCACGGCGGCGCATGCCGATCTGCAGAACCAGCTCGATGGACTGATCGGCAAGCGCTTCGTGGTCGACACGCCGTACGCGCAACTGGCGCATTTCCCGCGCTATCTGAAAGGGATCGCGCTGCGCATCGACAAGCTAAAGGCGGACCCCGCGCGTGATGCACGGCAGTCCGCCGAGTTTCAGCCGCTGTTGCAGAACTATCAGCGCGCGGTGGCGCAACGCGGCGGCGTGCTGGATCCGCGCCTGTCGGAGTTCCGTTGGCTGCTGGAGGAGTTGCGGATCTCGTTGTTTGCGCAGGAGTTGCGCACGCCGATGCCGGTTTCGGTGAAACGGCTTTACAAGGTCTGGGAGTCGATGCAGCGCTGATCGACGCGAGGGGCGAGACGGCGCTGTGGCTGGCCGCCTCGCTTGAGCGGCTTCCCTCATCGACCGGCTGCCTTTCGCGGCGCGGAAGAAAACGCGCTCGACGCCATGCCTTGTGGGAATGGCGGCGCGCGCAAAACGGCACGGGCCTTTGTCGGACCCGCGCCAGGTTGCACCCACCACATCGATGTCCGGGCCATTGCGGTGACTCGCTTTGGTCCGGTCTGTCTTGTCAGTTCCGCCTACCAGTGCATGCCGGCGCCGATCGACGCGCCGAACTGGCCGCGCGAATCCGTGGTGCCTTGCACCTTGTAGACCCACGTTCCCGTTTCCGACAGTTGCGATACGCCGATGGCCAGCGCCGACTGGCCGGCGTAGGTGCCGCCGGCCATCGCGACCATGCCTCGACCCGGCAGAACTGCCTGCGGCAAGCCGGCCATGGCCATTGCGGACGCCGTGCCGCCGTAGCTGTCGCGACGGGCTGAGCGGATCTGGTCGTCGGTGTAGCTGCTCGCCTGGCTCACCGCTGCGCCGACGCTTTGCTGCAATTGATTCACATTGACCGCGTCGGTGCCTTGCACGCCGGCTGCGACGTTCGTGATCTGGCGTTCCTGGCCTGCCGCGCCGACCGATACCGTGTTCGCCCGGTCCGCCATCGAGCCTTGGCCCAACGCAACGGCGTTGTCCGCGCTGGCGTTGGCTGTGGCGCCGAGCGCAGTGGCGTTGGCGCCGCTCGCGACGGAGTTTGCGCCGAGCGACGTGGCGTTCTCGCCGCTCGCCCGCGAATTCGCGCCGATGGCTGTCGCGTTGGCGCCGGTGGCCTTAGCGTTGGCGCCCGCGGCGACGGAGTGCGTGCCGGAAGACACGGCGCCTTCGGTATCGCGACCGCCTTCCGCGCTGAAGAACGGATTAGCCGTATTGACGACGACGTTGCTGATCGCGCCGCCGATGGCGGCGTTCAGTTGAGCGACGTTGACGGCGTCGGTTGCGTCCACGCCTGCCGCGACGTTGTGGATGAGCGTGCCGCCGCTCGCCGCGTCGCCGCCGAGCGTGACGCTGTTCCTGTTGACGCTGCCGTCGGCGTTCTGGTCGTACATGACCGCGCCGTCGAGCCTGGCGGCGTTGGCCGCGCCTTGATCGCTCACTGCTTTGAGCTGCGCGACGTTGACGGCATCGGTTGCGTCCACGCCTGCTGCGACGTTGTGGATGAGCGTGCCGCCGCTCGCCGCGTCGCCGCCGAGCGTGACGCTGTTCCTGTTGACGCTGCCGTCGGCCTTCTGGCCATACATGAGCGCGCCGTCAAGCCTGGCGGCGTTGGCCGCGCCTTGATCGCTCACTGCTTTGAGTTGCGCGACATTGACGGCGTCAGTGTCGGCGGTGCCTGCCGCGACGTTGCTGATCTGACGTTCGTTGCCGGCGGAGCCGACCGAGACGGTGTTCGCACGGTTGGCCACCGAACCCTGGCCCAAGGCGACCGAACCGTCAGCCGAGGCGTTCGCGTCGTGGCCTATCGCGATTGAATCGACATGGTTGGCGACGGCGCCGTAACCTATGGCGATGCTGCCGGCTGACGTGGCCGAGGCATACGCACCGAGCGCGGCGGCGCCTGTTGCGGCGGCCGCGGAATTTGCGCCGAGCGCCGTGGCGTTGTCGCCCGACGCGGCGGCAAGCACCCCTGACGCGACAGCGTGCGTACCGGCGGCGCCGGCATCGTCCGTGCCGTCGGCGGCGCCTTCGGCCTTGAAGTAATGCTGGGTGCCGCTCTGCGCAATGGCGTCGAGCTTGCCGTCGACCGCCCTCAACTGGCTCAGGTTGACGGCGTCGGTCGCGGCCGTGCCCGCTGCCACATTGGTCAGGCGGCGCTCGTTGCCTGTCGAGCCAACGGACACCTCGCCTAAGGCGTGGGTCGCCTTGACGACGCCGCTCGTGCCGAATTCCTCGCCGGGTTGACTGAGATTCGCGGTCGTGGTCGAGTTCGCCCCGACGCCGACACTGTTCGCGGCGGTGACAGTAACGTTGTAGCCAAGCGCCACGCTGTCGGCGCCGGAGACCCTCGCGTTGGCGCCGAGCGCTGTGGAGCCGTCGGCGTAAGCGAGCGAGCCGTAGCCGAGCGCGGAGGCGTTGGACCCATACGCGGTCGCGAGGCGACCCAGCGCGGTGCCATTTTGCCGGGCGCGGGCACCCGCGCCGAGCGCCACTGCGTTTGTGCCGTTTGCTCGCGCCGCATTGCCGACGGCGACCCCGTTCACGCTGCTCGCCGATGCGCCATGGCCAACCGCGATTGCATTAGCTGCCGATGCGCTTGCCTGATAGCCCGTAGCGACGGCGCCGGTTGCCGCCGCCTCGGAGTCGTAGCCGATTGCAACCGCCGCGGCACCGGCGGTTTCCGAGTGAGCCCCGCGGCCGAGTGCGACCGAGTTTTCGCCGTCTGCCCGGGCGTTGTAGCCAATCGCCGAAGCGCCGGGGGCGGTTGCGCGAGCGTCGTCCGGCGTCAGCGAGTCATCGTTGGTCCGGAGGTACTTGATCCCGCTGCCGTTCTGTTTGATATAGACAGTGCTGCTGTCGCCGGCGATGGCATAGAGCTGGGCGCCATTCACGGCATCGGTGCTGCTGGCGGATATCGCGCCTTGATGCACGTTGGTGATTGTCGTGCCGTCCGTGACGCCGCCGTCCATGGAGGTGGGACCCGCGAGCGTGACGCTGCCCGTGTTGACAGTGCCGTTCGCATTATTGCCGTACGCGACAGCATTCGCCGTGGCAGCAGTAATGGCACCCTTGAGCTGGCCTGCGTTGACGGCGTCGGTGTCGGCTGCACCAGCGGCGACGCCGGTGATAGTCCGATCGCCGACGTTGATTTCGCCAGCCGAAGTTTGGGGTGTGGTGAGGCCGTAGGCGTGGTACCCGGTCTGGGCGCCGACGGCCGTGATTGAACCCGCGCCCAGCGCGACACTGTTGGCGGCCGTGGCAGCCGCCGCATACCCGAT
The DNA here is from genome assembly GCF_031585635.1 of Paraburkholderia sp. FT54. Classification (NCBI taxonomy): domain Bacteria; kingdom Pseudomonadati; phylum Pseudomonadota; class Betaproteobacteria; order Burkholderiales; family Burkholderiaceae; genus Paraburkholderia; species Paraburkholderia sp. FT54. The sequence goes on from NZ_CP134195.1 coordinate 1,470,642, forward strand.
GGCGACGGAGTTGACGTTGGCGGCCCGCGCGGATGCGCCCAATGCCATTGCGCCCAAGCCGCTGACGAGGGCCTGATTGCCGATCGCGATTCCGTAGATGGCGGTAGTTGCCGTTATCGCCTGCGCGCCCATTGCAGTCGATTTGTCGCCTTGCGCGTTCGCCTGCACGCCGTTCGCGATCGACAGGCTGCCCTGTGCGCTCGCCTGGAAGCCCGTCGCAACCGCGTAGGGGCCCCCCGCCTTTGCACCGATACCGAGCGCAATCGCGCCTTGGCCTCCAGCATAGGGGTTGATATCGTTTCCGGGTGAATCAACGCTCGTGTCTACGAAGAGGGCGGCCTGCGCCGCCGGCGCGCCACCCGCCAATGCCGCCAAAACCAGTACCGCGCGCGCGATCGTGTTCTGGCGATTTGTCCTTGTTTTTGCCGTCGCCAGCGCCGCCAGCGGCGTTTGCGCCGCTTCACACCAAACCAGTGGGTTATTGCTTTTCATTGTTTTAGAAACTCCGCGGTAGTGCGTGAGTGCACGGCACGTGAGCACGGGTGATCGTGTATGGATTCATCGCCCTGATAAACCGCGCAAAAAATAAAAGGTCCGCGGGCGCTGGTATTGCCGAATCAAGCCCTTCGTTTTTTACGTGCGAAAACACCCGCGTCACGCCCGTACATCCACGGGGTGAGTGGGTGGGCGATGAGGCGGCAGAATTGTCCGATTTAGCCGCAGGGCGGAGGTATCAGTTAAATCTGCAGTAGGTGCGGAAAAATCGCTTTATGTTGGCGTGTCTCGATTGACTGATAAACGAGTTGCGTTAAATAAGGAACTTGCGGAATTTATTCCGATTATTATTTTTTCAAACTGAGCGTGTTCTTGAGTTTATATGCTCTCAATGAGATTCGACGTCTCAGCCGTGATACTCATCACCGGCGTTTTCAGAATGACGCGATGCTCGCCGCGTCGAACTGCTCGCCAGACGGCGTCGAGGCGCCGTGCACCTGATTTCCCTTTCGCGTCGCAAACCGACCTGCGTCAACCGCTGGTCACGGCAAACGTTCTACAATGATGGTTGTTCTCCGAAGTGAGTTTTCATGCGTAAATTTTTTCTTCCCGGCTTGACCGCCACGTTCGCCGCAGGCGCGGCGCTGGTCGCCGCCACAGGCTTTTTTTCTCCGGCGGCCCGCGCCAACAACGTGATCGTGCTCAATTCCGGCGAAGCCACGCTGAGCCTGATCGACGAGGCGACCCGCCAGGTCGTCGGTACGGTGCCCACGGGCAAGGAACCGCACCACCTGATGGCCACGCCGGACAATTCGTCGTTGATCGTCGCGAATTCGGTGTCGAACAACCTGATGTTCGTCGATCCGAAATCGGGCCAGGTGCAGCGCTGGGTCGAGAATATCGAGGATCCGTACCAGATCGGTTTTTCGCCTGATCGCAAATGGCTGGTCACCACCGGCCTGCGTCTGGACCGTCTGGACGTTTATCACTACGACGGCCAGAAGAACCAGATGACGCTGGCTTCGCGCCTGCCGCTCGCGGTCATGCCGAGCCACATGGCGTTCACGAACGACAGCAAGACGGTCTTCGTCACGCTGCAGGTGTCGGGCGAACTGGCCGCGATCGACCTGGCCACACAAACGGTCAAGTGGAAGATGAAGGTCGGCAAGGTGCCGGCGGGCCTGTGGATGACGCCGGGCGAGAAATACCTGCTGGTCGGCATGACTGGCGCGGATTACGTGGCGGTGGTCGACTGGCGCAACCAGAAGATCGTCAAGACGATCCACACCGGCAACGGCGCGCACAACTTCCGGTCGCTGGCTGACGGCAAGCACGTCGCGGTGTCAAACCGCGTGGCGAGCACGATCAGCATCATCGACGAGGACACGCTCACCAACGTCGGCGACATCACCGGTTTGTTGCCGGGACCGGACGACATGGAGCTTTCCGCTGACAAACGCTATCTGTGGGTTACCTTCCGCTTCGCGAAGCACGTCGGTATCATTGATCTGACAACGCGTAAGCTGATTCAGACGATTGCTGTCGGCCGTTCGCCGCACGGCATCTATTTCTTCAATCGCGCGCCGGTCATGGCGCCGAACGGCGCTTGATGCAGGGGTTCATGCCGCACCACGCGAACCGTCACGGATGAAGTAAAAGACCAGCACCATGTTCCATCTGATTTTCTCTTCGCTCGACAGCTTCGTCTCGGCCGTGCAGACGTTGTTGTACGTCGACGTGGTGCAGCCGCTGCTGTTCCGCTTCAATCTGATGGGTTACGACGAAGACACCTACGACAGCCTGTATTGGGTGATCGTGGGCGTTGTGGAAGTGCTGGCCATGTACGCGGTTCTGCGGCCGCTCGAAGCGCTGCGTCCGGTCGAGCAGTGGGAGAGCCGCAAGGCGGTTCGCGTCGACGTGATCTACACGTGGATCGCCAAGCTCGGCATTCTCAACCTGTTCTTCTTCTTCGCGCTGCAGCCGTTCTTCGACACCGTGCAGGCGTGGCTGCGGCTGCACAATATTTCGAATATCGAGTTCGACAATCTGTGGCCCGGCGTCACCACGCAGCCGCTCGTCACGTTCGTGATGTATCTGCTGGTGCTCGATTTCGCCGGTTACTGGTATCACCGTTGGGAACATCGGATCGGCGTGTGGTGGGAACTGCACGCGGTGCACCACAGCCAGCAGCAGATGTCGCTGTGGGCCGACGACCGCAACCATCTGCTCGACGACCTGCTGCAAGCATCGTTCTTCGCGGTGATCGCGCTGGTGATCGGCGTACCGCCGTCGCAGTTCGTCGTGCTGGTCGCTATCACGAATCTCGCGCAGAGCGTCCAGCACGCGAATATCCGCATGTACTTCGGCTGGCTGGGCGAGCGCCTGCTGGTCAGCCCGACTTTCCATCGCCGTCACCACGCCATCGGTTACGGCCACGAAGGGTTGAAATACGGTTGCAACTTCGGCGTGCTGTTTCCGTGGTGGGACATGCTGTTTCGCAGCGTGTCCTGGAGCCGCGAGATGGAGCCGACCGGCATCAGCGATCAACTCGAAGGTCGCCGTTACGGCGACGGTTTCTGGGCGCAGCACTGGCTCGCCTTCGTGCGCATCGCCGGGCGTCTTTCGCCGAAGCGCCGCACCGAAAGCAACGACGCCGCCGCCGTTTGAGCGCGCTTTCTCCCACGTCGCCGGTTTCCCCGGCGGCGCGTCACGTGGTTTATCCTGTTCACGTTTGCGTACGCCCCGCGGCTCCCCCGGGCGGGTACGTTGCGCGGTTCTCTTCAATCCATCGTTTCGTTCACCGGCATTGGCTCGCATGAATGATCTGTTGCGCTCGTTTGGACGCGCGCTCGCAAGCGCGCTCCACCCGCGCATGCTCTGGCTGACCTTCCTGCCGTTTCTCGCGGCAACGGTTGGGTGGGGCGTGATCCTGTGGTTTTCCTGGCAGACACTGATCGGGGCGACCCGCACCTGGCTCGAAGGCTGGTCGTTTACGATCACGCTTTATCATCTGTTCGACTGGCTCGGCTTTTCGGGGCTGCATGCGGCGATCGCACCGTTTATCGTGATCGCCATGACAATTCCGCTGATCGTCGTCACGGTGCTGCTGCTGATCGCCACGCTGTCGATGCCTGCGGTCATCCGCTTCCTGTCGGCGCGGCAATTCCCGAGTCTGGAAATGCGCCGCGGCGGAACGTGGTACGGTAGCCTCGCGCAGGCGCTGTGGACCACGCTGGTGTGTCTCGTGCTGCTGATCGTCACGTTGCCGCTCTGGCTCGTGCCGCCGTTCTTCGCGCTGATTCCGCCGCTCCTGTGGGGCTGGCTGACGTATCGTGTGATGAGCTACGACGCACTCGCGCTGCATGCCACGCGTGACGAACGGCGCGCGCTGGTGCGGCGTTTCCGCTTGCCGTTGCTGTTGATCGGCATCGCGAGCGGCTTGCTGGGTTCGCTGCCCACGCTGTTGTGGGCGTCGTCGGTCTGGCTGATCGTGCTGTTCCCGGTGGTCACGGCCGTGACGATCTGGATCTATGCGTTCATCCTCGTGTTTTCGGCGCTGTGGTTCGGCTACTACTGTTTGCGCGCACTGCAACGCATGCGCGCGGAAGAGCACGGCGGCGTGCGGCACGCGGCGCCGGTTCCTTACTGATTAAACCAAAGAGGCGGCAATGGCATTTGGTGTCATCATCATCGGCGATGAAATTTTGTCGGGCAGGCGTATCGACAAGCATCTGCCGAAGGTCATCGAATTATTGGGCGCGCGTGGGCTGTCGCTCGGCTGGGCGGAGTACATCGGCGACGACCCGGAGCGCATCACCGCGACGCTGCGGCGCACCTTCGCCTCGGGCGACATCGTGTTCTCCACGGGCGGCATCGGCGCGACGCCGGACGACCACACGCGCCAATGCGCGGCGGCCGCGCTCGGTGTGCTGCTCGAACTGCATCCGGAGGCGGCGAAGCTGATTCAGGAGCGCATCCGCGACATGTATCCGGCGAACTCGGCCACGCCGCTCGATCTGGAGTCGCCGGAAAACCGGCATCGCCTGAATATGGGCACGTATCCGCAAGGCGCGTCGATCATTCCGAACGGCTACAACAAGATCCCGGGCTTTTCGATCGAACGGCATCACTTCGTGCCGGGCTTCCCGGTGATGGCATGGCCGATGATCGAGTGGGTGCTGGATACGCAATATGCGGATCTGCATCACGCCATGCCGCATGCGGAGAAGTCGTTGCTGGTGTTCGAGCTGCCGGAGTCGCGCGTCACGCCGCTGATGGAAAAGATCGAACACGATTTTCCGGGCGTGCGGGTCTTCAGTCTGCCGAGCGTGGGCGATGCGGAACGCGGTGGCGTATACGCGCGGCATCACATCGACCTGGGCGTGAAGGGCGAGCCGGAGGCGGTGGCGGCGGCATTCGTCAAGCTGCGCGAAGGCGTACATCTGTTGGGCGGCGATATCGTCGAGCCCGAGGCGGCGGCCGCGGCGGCGAAGCCGCGCGCCTGATCCGCGCGGCATACCGCTAGCCTTGATTCGGGCGCTGCCGCGCCCGTTTTCTTCACCGCGCTCGTTGGTCGATGCCGAGCGCGGTTTCGCGGATCATCGGTCTGCCACATTCGGCGCAGACGATGTGCCTGTGCTCTCGCGCCGGGCTTTAAGGGTGGTCTCGAACCGCCTTCGACGGGCCGCGGTAACAGGCAAGCTCGACGCGACCAGGCAGCGATTACGCGGCAATCACGCGGCAATCAAACAACCGCGTGCAATGACACTTATGCGCCAATCCACGGCAATCCGCGAAAGCACCAGCCCGACACGGTCTTCCGATGCCCCTGGCCGTCCTTATCGCCTTCGAAGCCTTCCAGCAGGTCATACGCCTTGGTGAAGCCCGCCTGGGTGGCCGCGATCGCGGCGAGCTTCGAGCGCGCCGCGCTGCGGCACAGGAACAGCACCGGCGTATCGGGCGTGGCGACCTGCTTCAACTGCGCGAGAAATTCCTGATTCGGCACCGCGCCCGGATAGCGCGTCCATTCCACGTGCGCGTATTGTCCGTCGCCGATCACCGGCCGGCCGACCCAATCGAGTTCGGCGCGGGTGCGCACGTCGACGAGACGCGTGCGAGGATCGAGTTGCAGCAGTTCGAAGGCTTCGGCGGGCGATATCGCGCCCGCATATGGCAACTGATTTTCGGTGCGGCGCTTGTCCGCGCTTGCGTACAACTGTTCGAGCGTGCTCATGAGCGCAAATCTCCTTCGGACCAAATGACCATTCTAGCGCGCGGTGCGACGCGCGCATGCGTGGCGCGAGCGGTTGCGAATGCCGGTGCGCCGCGGTTCCGCACATGCGCAGCGATGGTGCACGTTTCGCAAAATGCACCACAATAGAGAAGCGGGCCGTTGCCGATCTGACGAATGCACGTGTTTGGTGCGATGTGCCGTCCAAAGATTTCGGGACTGCATGCTGCGCGGTGCGTCCATTCCCCGCAAATGCGCGCACGGCGTGGTCTTGCGCCGCGTTGGCGCATACGTGGCACAGAAGCTGCTTTATTGGTGCCGATCGATTTGTCCAGGCAGACTTTTATGTCCCTCCTTAACGATTGAGGGTGGACGTGCCGGGACGGGTCAGCTAGATTGGGCGGCGGCTGAATCCGCCGAATTCGTTAATCAGGAGATAGGTTATGAGTAAATCCGTGGCCGACGTCGTGCAACTCGTCAAAGACGAAGACGTCAAGTTTGTCGACTTCCGTTTCACCGACACGCGCGGCAAAGAGCAACACGTTTCGGTGCCGGTGTCGGCATTCGATGAAGACAAGTTCGAAAGCGGCCATGCGTTTGACGGTTCTTCGATTGCCGGCTGGAAGGGCATCGAGGCATCGGACATGTTGCTGGTGCCGGACGCGAACACGGCTTTCATCGACCCGTTCTACGAAGAATCCACCCTCGTGCTGACCTGCGACGTCGTCGAACCGGCGGACGGCAAGGGCTACGAGCGCGACCCGCGTTCGCTGGCCAAGCGCGCTGAAGCCTATCTGAAGAGCACGGGCCTCGGCGACACGGCATTCTTCGGTCCGGAACCGGAATTCTTCATTTTCGATTCGGTCCAGTGGAACACGGATCAATCGGGCTGCTTCATCAAGATCGGTTCGGAAGAAGCACCGTGGTCGTCGGCGAAGGAATTCGAAGGCGGCAACACCGGCCACCGTCCGGGCACCAAGGGCGGCTACTTCCCGGTCGCGCCGGTCGACACGTTCCAGGACATCCGCTCGGAAATGTGTCTGCTGCTCGAGCAGATCGGCATTCCGGTCGAAGTGCATCACCACGAAGTCGCGGGCCAGGGCCAGAACGAAATCGGCACCAAGTTCTCGACGCTGGTGCAACGCGCCGACTGGCTGCAGCAAATGAAGTACATCATCCACAACGTCGCGCACACGTACGGCAAGACGGCAACGTTCATGCCGAAGCCGGTGGTCGGCGATAACGGTTCGGGCATGCACGTTCACCAGTCGATCTGGAAAGACGGCACGAACCTGTTCGCAGGCAACGGTTACGCAGGTCTGTCGGAATTCGCGCTGTTCTACATCGGCGGCATCATCAAGCATGCTCGCGCGCTGAACGCGATCACGAACCCGGGTACGAACTCGTACAAGCGCCTCGTGCCGCACTTCGAAGCACCGGTCAAGCTGGCTTACTCGGCTCGCAACCGTTCGGCATCGATCCGTATTCCGCACGTGTCGAACCCGAAGGGCCGCCGTATCGAAACGCGCTTCCCGGATCCGCTGGCGAATCCGTACCTGTGCTTCTCCGCGCTGATGATGGCGGGTCTGGACGGCGTGCAGAACAAGATTCACCCGGGCGAAGCCGCCGACAAGAACCTGTACGACCTGCCGCCGGAAGAGGATGCAAAGATCCCGACCGTGTGCGCCGGCTTGGATCAGGCTCTGGACGCGCTGGACGCGGACCGCGAATTCCTGACGCGCGGTGGCGTGTTCACGGACTCGATGCTCGACGCGTACATCGAACTGAAGACGGGCGAACTGCAACGCTATCGTCAGTCGGTGCACCCGATCGAATTCGAAATGTACTACTCGCTGTAAGCGGCAATGGCGCTTCGCCCTTCATACGGCGAAGCGCTTTGCCCGACGCTCGCGATCGGTCACGAAGGGACGGCGGCGCCGTCCCTTTTTTGTTAGGCCGTGCAGAACGTTTGCGGCTCGCGGGCAACGGGCATCGGGCAACACAATGAGCGCATCACCGGTTTATCACCATCTCTTATCGGCCAGACTGCAAGATGGTTCTTAAGAATCTGATCAAGGCAAGGAAAGGACACGAGCAGACGCTCTCGGACGACGCTCAGCTCGTCAGCTCCGGTTTGCTGCCGGGCTTCGAAGCGTTGCCGACGGTCGTGCTGGTGCTCGAAAAGCGCACGCTGCGCGTCGCGTTCGCGAATCCGTCGGCGGAGTCGATGCTGGATCTCTCGCGCCGGCAACTGAGGCAGATGGCGTGGCCGGACATTTTCTCGAATGCCGACGAACTGGTCGCGACCATTTCCGCGATTGCCGCGCACCGTTTTCACGCGACGCATCTGGACGCCGTGCTCGAGCGTCCGGGCCACGAGCCGCTGCATGTGCACGCGATCGTCGGTTTCCTCGAAGGCGCGCAAGACTACGTGCTGCTCGAACTGTTCGAGAACGAGCGGCATTTACGCACCGACCGCGAGGAGCGCATCAACGACCTCACCGCGGTCAACAAGCAACTGATCCGCAATCTCGCGCACGAGATCAAGAATCCGCTCGGCGGCATTCGCGGCGCGGCGCAACTGCTGGAGTTCGAACTCGGCGAGCGTCAGCGCGACGAGTTGCGCGAATACACACAGGTGATCATCAAGGAATCGGACCGGCTGCAAACGCTGGTCGACCGACTGCTGGAGCCGCATCGTCATCCGCATATCGTCGGCGACGTAAATATCCACGAAGTGTGCGAGCGCGTGCGTCAGGTGATTCTCGCGGAGTTTCCGCGCGGCCTCACCATCGAACGCGATTACGACGTGAGCGTGCCCGACCTGCGCGGCGACAAGGAGCAGTTGATCCAGGCGCTCCTGAACATCGTGCGTAACGCGGCTGAAGCGTTGCGCGAACGTATTTCACAAGGCGATGCGCGGATCGAATTACGCACCCGCATTGCGCGCAAGATTACGGTGTCGAAACGTTTATGTAAGCTGGCACTGGACTTGCATATCACTGATAACGGCCCAGGCATTCCCGAAGAAATCCGTGACCGCATTTTTTATCCGCTCGTGTCGGGACGCGAGGACGGTAGCGGTCTTGGACTGACGCTGGCGCAGACCTTCGTGCAACAGCACGACGGTTTGATCGAAGTGGATAGCCGCCCGGGCCACACCGAGTTTCAGATTCTGCTGCCGCTCGACTGCTAACGCCACACCTGGTGAGAAAACGCCGGGCCGCCCAAGTTTTCTCACTCCCCTTCGGGGGGCCTGGCGCGAAGCGACAGGTATGGGGGCTCTCTCATTAAGACTTCTGACCGACCCATATGAAGCCGATCTGGATAGTAGACGACGATCAATCGATTCGCTGGGTGCTCGAAAAAGCACTGGCCCGCGAAAACTTCGCGACCCGCAGCTTCGCGAACGTGCGCGAGGCGTCGGCCGCGCTCGACCACGACAGCCCACAGGTGCTGGTCTCCGACATCAGGATGCCCGGCGGCTCCGGCCTCGAACTGCTGCAAACCGTGCGTGACAAGGTGCCGGGCTTGCCCGTCATCATCATGACGGCGTTCTCGGATCTGGATAGCGCCGTCGCCGCATTCCAGGGCGGCGCCTTCGAATACCTCGCGAAACCGTTCGACGTCGACAAGGCGGTCGAACTGATTCGCCGCGCGGTGGACGAGAGCATGCGCGGCGAACAGACGTGGGACGAACGCGTCACCGAAGCACCGGAAATGCTCGGCCAGGCACCGGCGATGCAGGACATGTTCCGCGCGATCGGCCGCTTGTCCCATTCCGCGGCAACCGTGCTCATTACCGGCGAATCAGGCACCGGAAAGGAACTGGTCGCGCGTGCGTTGCACCGACATAGCCCACGCGCGAACGGTCCCTTCATCGCGCTGAACACCGCCGCGATTCCGAAGGATCTGTTGGAATCCGAATTGTTCGGCCACGAGCGGGGCGCATTCACCGGCGCACAGGCGATGCGCCAGGGCCGCTTCGAACAGGCTGAGAACGGCACGCTGTTTCTCGACGAAATCGGCGATATGCCGTTCGATTTGCAGACGCGTCTGTTGCGCGTGCTGTCGGACGGGCAGTTTTATCGCGTCGGCGGCCACAATCCGTTGCGCGCCAATGTGCGCGTGATCGCGGCGACGCACCAGAATCTCGAATCGCGCGTGCGTCAGGGGCTGTTCCGCGAGGACTTGTATCACCGCCTCAATGTGATCCGTTTGCGCTTGCCGGCCTTGCGCGAGCGCAGCGAAGACATTCCGCTGCTCACGCGGCACTTCCTGCAAAAGAGCGCGCGCGATCTCGGCGTCGAGTCCAAGCGCGTATCCGAAGAGGCGCTGGCCTATCTCGCGTCGCTGCCGTTTCCGGGCAACGTGCGTCAGCTGGAGAACCTCGCCAACTGGCTCACGGTGATGGCGCCCGCGCAGACCATCGAGATCAAGGACCTGCCGCCCGATCTCGGACCCGCGCAAGCAGGGGTGACCGATCTGGCCGGCGGTGGCGGCCAGATCGGCTCGGGCGACGCGAGCCTCGCAGGCGGCGCGCCGGTCAACGGCACGAGTGCCGCGGTGCATCCGGCCGCGGCGGGCGGCATGCCGGTCGCGGCTACCGTCAGCGCCTGGGAGGGCGGCTTGCGCACCGAAGTCGCGCGGATGTTGCGCGAGAACGCGGCGGACGTGATGGACGAACTCGCGCGCCGTTTCGAAGCGGCCGTGATTCGCGAGGCGCTCGATTTCACGCGCGGACGCAAGGTCGAAGCGGCCGAGCGTCTAGGCATCGGCCGCAATACGATTACGCGCAAGATTCAGGAGCTCAATCTCGAGCCCTGAGTGTCGTGTGGCAGACCGGGGCGGCGCGTGCCGTCCCGGTGGTTCGCTCGTCGAACGAGTCATGCGCCCTCACAAGGCATAATCAACGCTGTTTTCATTCGACAGTTGACGATGCCCGCTTCTCCCGCTTCTTTTCCCTGGCCGCTTGCCCCCGATCCCTTCCTGTCGCTCGAAACGCTCGACGACCCCGACGCGCTCGCGTGGGTCGAACAGCAGAACGCGCGCACGCGCGCCGCGTGGAGCAACAGCGCGGAATTCGAGTCGCTCAGGCAGCGGCTCGCCGACGCGTATCTGCCGCGCGAGCGTCCGGTCATTCCTGATCGGTGGAAGGAGTGGGCTTACGACCTGTGGCAGGACGAACGCAATCCCAAGGGCATCTGGCGGCGTACGACATGGGCGGCCTGGCGCGGCGGCAAACCGGAGTGGCAGAATCTGCTCGACTTCGACGCGCTCGGCGCCGCCGAAGGCACGCCGTGGGTGTGCGTCGAACTCGACATTCTCTATCCCGACGGCGACCGCGCGCTGATCACACTGTCGCCGGGCGGCTCGGATGCGCTGGTGGTGCGCGAGTTCGACATCGACGCGCGACGTTTCGTCGACGACGGCTTCGTGATCGCGAAGGCCGGCAAGCACACGGCGACGTGGATCGACCGGGACACGCTCTATGTCGGCTGGGATAACGGCCGCAAGACGTTGACGCGCTCCGGTTATCCGCGCGAAGTGCGGCGCTGGACGCGTGGCACCGCGCTCGCCGACGCGCCGGTGGTGTTCAGGGGCGCGTTCGGCGACATCGGCGTGGAAGGGCACTACGATCCGGTCGAGCGGCGGCACACGGTGGTGAGCAGCGTCGACTTTTTCGATTCGCAGACGTACTACCTCGACGATGCCGATGGCGCCGTCGACGCATGGCGCCGCTACGAGGTGCCGTCGCACGTCGCGGTGAGCGGCTGGCAAGACTGGCTGCTGCTCGAACCGCGTCTCGATTGGGACTGCAATGGCGTGCGCCATCCGGGCGGCGCCTTGCTGGCGATCCGCGAGGACGCGTTCCTGCGCGGTGAGCGCGACGTGCTGCCGCTATTCACGCCGACGCCGCAAACCTCGGCCTGCGAGTGGACGCATACGCGCAACCACCTGATCGTGTCGTACCTGGAAGATGTGCGGAACAAGACCCTGCTGTTGACGCCATCGCAAGGCGACGATCAGGCGTGGCGTTGGCAGCGACGCGTCTTTCCCACGCACGGCGACGCGCAAGCCGACGTGTCGCCCGTCGAGCCGACGCTGAACGACGAAGTGTTCGTCGATACCGATGATTATTTGCAACCGCCCGCGTACTGGCTCGCCGACCTCGCGCGCGACGACCTGAGCGAATGGGAATTGCTCGACCGTTGGCCGACGCAATTCGACGCGACGCAGTTCGCCGTCACGCGCGGCCACGCCGTGTCCGCGGACGGCACGCGCGTGCCGTACACCGTGATCGGCCCGCGCGCCGTGCAACAGCACGCGCGTCCATGTCTGCTCAACGGCTACGGCGGTTTTGCGATTCCGTTGCTGCCGAGCTATCTCACCGGACCAGGCATCGGCTGGCTGGCGCGCGGCGGCGTGTACGTGGTCGCGCATATTCGCCGCGGCGGCGAGTTCGGCACGCGCTGGCATACCGCGGCGCAAGGCGAGCATCGCCAGCGCGCGTTCGACGACTTCATCGCGGTGTCCGAGGCCCTCATCGACACGGGCGTGACGAGCGCGGCGCAACTCGGCATTCAGGGTGGCAGCAACGGCGGTTTGCTGGTGGCGGCGTGCATGGTGCAGCGCCCCGAGTTGTTCGGCGCCGTGGTGTGCGAGGTGCCCTTGCTCGACATGAGCCGCTATCACCTGCTGCACGCCGGCGCGTCATGGATCGACGAATACGGCGATCCCGACGAACCCGATGAAGCACGCATGCTGGCCGCTTACTCGCCGTATCACCGGGTGTCGGCAAACGTGGCGTATCCGCCAGTGCTGTTCACCACCTCGACGGCCGACGACCGTGTGCATCCCGGCCACGCGCGCAAGATGGCCGCGCGCATGCAGGCGCTGGGCGCGGACCACGTCTGGTATCGGGAGAATACGGAAGGCGGGCACGGCGGCTCCGATGAACTGGAGCAGGCCGAGCATGATGCGATGGTGTTCGAGTTCCTGTGGCGTACGTTGAACGTATCGACTCGGGTCTGAGGTTGTGAGGAACGATCAGCCGAGTTGCGCGACGACCGGCGCGTGGTCCGACGGCTGATCCCACTTGCGCGGCACCTTGTCGATGTCGCACGACGAGCACACGTCCGCCAGCGCCTTCGACAGCAGAATGTGATCGATGCGCAGCCCCGCGTTGCGGCGGAACGCCATCATCCGGTAGTCCCACCACGAATAGATCTTCTCCGGCTGCTCGAACTGGCGGAATGCATCGAGCAGACCGAGCCCGATCAGCCGCACGAACGCGGCGCGCTCCTCGGGCGACACGAGGTTCTGGCCCTCCCACGCTTTCGGATCGTGCACGTCGCGGTCTTCCGGCGCGATGTTGTAGTCGCCGAGCAGCGCGAGCTTCGGATGCGACGCCATCTCGCTCGCGATCCAGTCGTGCAGCGCAGCAAGCCAGCGCAGTTTGTACGCGAACTTGTCGGTGCCCGGCGCCTGGCCGTTGGGGAAATAGGCGGAGATGATGCGCACGCCTTCGACGGTGGCGGCAATCACGCGTTGCTGCAGATCTTCAAAGCCCGGGATGTTGCGCACGATGCTGCCTTCGTCGACGGTCAGGCCGCCGCGCACCAGAATGCCGACGCCGTTATAGGTCTTCTGCCCGGCGAACCAGCTGCGGTAGCCTTTCTCTTCGAGTTCGGCGCGCGGGAATTTTTCGTCCGGCAGCTTCAGCTCCTGGAGGCACAGCACATCGGTGCCGCTGGTTTCGAGCCAGTCGATCACATGTTGCTGGCGGACTTTGAGGGAGTTGACGTTCCAGGTGGCGATTTTCATGACATTCTCTTTTTCTGGCGTGATTCCGATAGTTCCGCATCTTATCGCGCGGACGAGGAGGCAGTGAAATTGGCCCCGCCGCGGCATCGAAAATAAAAGCGCGGGCGGATCATGCCGCGGCGTATAGTGAGACCACTCACACTCGCGCTTTTGCGCATCGGGGAGGCATCATGGCCGAACTTTACCCAGCCCTTTATAAGGACTTCGAAGTGCATCCGTTGGTTTTTTCGCGGGCGTTCGACAAGTTCGACGGTCACAAGCGTCACTCAGAAGGCTACGACGTCGCGGTGCGCGTCTGCCGGCCGGGCGCGATCAGCGGCTCGAAGGCGAGCCGCGTGTTTCGTCTCGTACGACCCCTCACATTCTCCGATTTCGGCGTGGCCAAACGCAGCGCGAGCCAGTACGGCGCGGATATCATCGACGGCAAGGTGGAAGGCGCGACGGTGCAGGATCTGTGAGTCGTTTCACGAGCGTGAAATAATTCGCGCGATTGTTTGACGTGTTGCGAACATCTCTATACAATCCGTTTTCTCTGACGCGGGGTGGAGCAGTCTGGCAGCTCGTCGGGCTCATAACCCGAAGGTCGTAGGTTCAAATCCTACCCCCGCAACCAAGCATTGTTGAAAGCCCGCTGGCGCAAGCCACGCGGGCTTTTTAACTTGTGGCGTCGTTCGCGCGCACGCGCGTTGAAGCACATGCGCACATCATCCGTTCACTCCGATTCAATCGCCCATTCCACCGCCGCTTGCGCATGCAACGCGGTCGTGTCGAACACCGGCAACACGGAGTCTTCCGGCTTGATCAGCAACGTGATTTCAGTGCAGCCGAGAATCACCGCCTGCGCGCCACGCGCGGCCAGCGCTTCGATCACACGCTGATAGGTCGCGCGCGAGGCGTCGTTCACTTTGCCGTGGCACAACTCATCGTAGATGATGCGGTGCACGTCCGCGCGTTCGGCTTCGTCGGGAATCACTGTATCGAGGCCGTAGCGCTCATGCAGGCGTCCCGTATAGAAAGTTTGCTCCATTGTATAGCGCGTGCCGAGCAGCCCCACTCGCTCAATGCCTGCGGCGCGCAGCGCGTTCCCGGTCGGATCGGCGATATGCAGGAAGGGCACCTCGATCGCCGCTTCGATCGATTCATACACGCGATGCATCGTATTGGTCGCCAGCATCACCAGATCGGCGCCGCCGCGTTCGAGCTGGCGCGCGGCGTCGGCCATCTGCTGGCCGAGCGCGCGCCAGTCGCCCGCGCGCTGGTTCGCTTCGATCGGCGCGAAGTCGACGGTGAGCATCAGGCTGCGGGCGTTGTGGTGGCCGCCCAGGCGCGCTTTGGCGTGGCGGTTGAGCAGCTTGTAATACTCGGTGGACGATTCCCAGCTCATCCCGCCGATCACGCCTATCGTTTTCATGTGCTTGCTCCGTGAGTGGACGACGGCGCGGCATCGGCCGTCTATCTGGCGAGTATAGGCGGGCGGCGGAGCGCACAGCCGGTACGGATCGCCCGCCGCCTGCCGGTACGGCCAGATCAAAAAAAGACGCCGGATAAAAACGCCGCCACGCGCTTTCTGACGTCGATAGAATCGTCATCAATCAGGACGGGGTCAAAGGGAGCGATAGATGGATCTGATCATCCGCCGCGCGATGCTGCCGCCAGGCGCCGCGCCGCAACACAAGGAGCCGGTCGACATCGGCATCGAAGCGGGCCGTATCGTCGCCGTCGAGCCGAATCTGGCCGCGAACGCCGGTGAAGAAATCGATGCCACGGGTTCGCTCGTCACGCCGCCGTTCGTCGATCCGCATTTCCATATGGACGCGACGCTTTCGTACGGTTTGCCGCGCGTGAACGCGTCGGGCACGCTGCTCGAAGGCATCGCGTTATGGGGCGAACTGAAGCCGGACCTGACGCAGGAGGCCCTGATCGAGCGCGCGCTGCAGTATTGCGACTGGGCCGTCGCACGCGGGCTGCTGGCCATCCGCAGCCACGTGGACGTGTGCGATCCGCGCCTGCTCGCAGTCGAGGCGCTGGTCGAAGTGAAGCGCCGCGTCGCGCCGTATCTCGATCTGCAACTGGTGGCCTTTCCGCAAGACGGCGTGCTGCGCAGCCCGGGCGCTTTCGAGAACCTCAAGCGCTCGATCGCGATGGGCGTGGATGTGGTTGGCGGCATTCCGCATTTCGAACGCACCATGGCCGACGGCGCGCAGTCCGTGCGCCTGTTATGCGAGTACGCGGCGGAGCATGGCTTGCGCGTCGACATGCATTGCGACGAATCGGACGATCCGCTGTCGCGGCACATCGAGACGCTCGCGGCCGAAACGCACCGGCTCGGTTTGCACGGGCGCGTCACCGGCTCGCATCTGACGTCTATGCATTCCATGGACAACTACTACGTCAGCAAGCTCCTGCCGCTGATGCGCGAGTCGGGTGTCGCGGCGATCGCGAATCCGCTGATCAACATCACGCTGCAAGGACGCAGCGACACGTATCCGAAACGGCGCGGCATGACACGCGTGCCGGAGATGATGGCGGCGGGCATCAACGTCGCGTTCGGCCACGATTGCGTGATGGATCCGTGGTACAGCCTCGGCTCGGGCGACATGCTCGAAGTCGCGCACATGGGCTTGCATGTGGCGCAGATGACGGGAGTCGACGGTATGCGCGCCTGTTTCGACGCGGTCACGGTGAACGCCGCGCGCATTCTCGGTCTGGAAGGCTACGGCATCGCGCCGGGATGCGCGGCCAATCTGGTGCTGCTCGACGCGCGCGATCCGGTGGAAGCGATCCGCTTGCGCGCCGCGCGCCTTGCGGTGGTGAGCCGCGGCAGAGTGGTGAGCCGCGCGCCGGCCGCGCGCGCGGCGCTGTCGCTCGAAGGCCGCCCGTCGCAGGTGGACTTCAAACTGCATCGCGGTTGATTGCCGCGAGCCTTGCGGGCTCGCTTGCGCGAAACAAAAACCGGTGCCTGCTCGAAACAGGTCACCGGTTTTTATCGGCCCAAGCAAAGCGCCTACGCTTGCTTCAACCGCTCAATGCGCCACGCCCGGCGTCATGCCGTTGTGCCGCAGCAAGGCATCGATGTTCGGCTCGCGGCCGCGGAACGCCTTGAACGACTCCATCGCCGGACGGCTGCCGCCTACTTCCAGAATCTCCTTGCGATAGCGCATGCCGGTCGCCTGATCGAGCACGCTGCCGCTCGCCGCTTGCGCCGCTTCTTCGAAGGCCGCGTAGGCATCGGCGGAGAGCACTTCAGCCCACTTGTAGCTGTAGTAGCCCGCCGCATAACCGCCCGCGAAAATATGGCTGAACGTATTCGGCCAACGCGAGAACGGCGCCTGCGGCACGACATGGAAGCGCGCGTTGATTTCGCTCGCGAGTTCGGTGGCGTTCTTCGTGCCGGACGCGTCGAAGCCGGTATGCAGTTGCATGTCGAACATCGAGAACACGATCTGGCGCAGCGTGCCCAGCCCGCTCTGGAAGTTCTTCGCGGCGAGCATCTTGTCGAACAGATCGCGCGGCAACGGCCTGACCGTTTCGACGTGCGAGGTCATGTCGCTCAACACGTCCCACTCCCAGCAGAAGTTCTCCATGAATTGCGACGGCAGTTCGACCGCATCCCACTCCACACCGTTGATGCCCGACACGCCCAGTTCGTCGACGCGCGTGAGCATGTGATGCAGACCGTGGCCGAACTCGTGGAACAGCGTGATGACTTCGTCGTGCGTGAAGCAGGCGGGCTTGCCGCCGACCGGCGCCGAGAAGTTGCAGGTCAGATAGGCGACCGGCGTTTGCACGCTGCCGTGCGTGTGCTTGTGACGGCCGCGCGCGTCGTCCATCCAGGCGCCGCCGCGTTTGCCTTCGCGCGCATACAGGTCGAGGTAGAACTGCGCGACGAGGCCGCCGTCCTGATTCTCGACGCGGAAAAAGCGCACGTCCGGATGCCACACGGCCGCGTCGTCGCGACGGATACGCACGCCGAACAGTGTCTCCGTGACCTTGAAGAGACCCTTGAACACGGCGTCTTCGGGGAAGTACTGTTTGACCTCGTTCTCGGAGAACGAGTAGCGCTTCTGACGCAGACGCTCAGCGGCAAACGTCATGTCCCACGGTTGCAGTTCGCTCATGCCGAGTTCGTTCGCGGCGAATTCGCGCAGTTCCTTCCAGTCCTGCTCGGCGTGCGGACGCGCGCGCGTGGCCAGGTCTTCGAGAAAACTCATGACCTGCGCGGGCGACTCGGCCATCTTCGGCGCGAGCGACACTTCGGCGAAGTTGTTGAAGCCGAGCATGTGCGCTTCTTCGGCGCGCAGTTTCAACTGGTCCGCGAGCACTGCGGTGTTGTCCCAGTCGGGCTTGCCGTTGCCGTATTGCGGACCGAGTTCCGAGGCACGCGTGACATAAGCGCGATACATCGCTTCGCGCATCGGCCGATTTTCCGAGTACTGCATCACCGGGAAATACGACGGGAAGTGCAGTGTGAATTTGTAGCCGGTTTTGCCTTCGCGTTCGGCCGCTTCTTTCGCGGCTTCGACGACGTCTTCGGGCAGGCCGGCCAGTTGCGTTTCATCGCCGGCTTCGACGATGTACGCATAGGCGTTGGTCGCGTCGAGCACGTGATCCGAAAAGGCTTTCGAGAGCGACGCCTGGCGTTCCTGCAGTTCGGCGAAATGCGGCTTCTGGTCTTCCGGCAATTCCGCGCCGGACAGGCGGAAATCGCGCAGCGCATTGCCGAGGATCTTCTTGCGTTCGCCGGTCAGCGAGGCGAAGTCGCTGCTGGCGTTCAACGCCTTGTACTTCTCGTACAGCGCGAGATTCTGTCCGACGCTCGACCAGAATTCGGTGACGCGCGGCAGATTCTCGCCATACACGGCGCGCAGTTCGGGCGTGTCGGCGACGGCGTTCAGATGGCCGACCACGCTCCAGGCGCGCGACAGCGGTTCGGTGGCACGCTCGACCGGCTCGACCACGTCGGCCCACGAAGCGGGGGTGATCGGCTGGGCAGCGCGCTCGACGGCGGCGGCCGCATCGGCGAGCAGCACATCGAGGGCGGGCGTGACATGTTCGGGGCGGATTTCGCCAAAGCGCGGCAGGTCGGAGAAATCGAGGAGCGGATTGTCGTGATTCGAGGCGGTAGTGGACATGAGGCTTCCTGTCTGACGCGGGTGAACGGGTAATCGGTGCATCGACGGGCGCCCCCCGTGGTGGCTTCCTTCGGGGCATCCCCAAGGGGACTTCCTTCGGAACGTGCGAGATGACGCCCTACAACAGCCGATACAGACATTATTGGGGCAGGGCGCGCCGATTCCAATCCGTCGGCAGACAAATTATCAGATGTCGCGGCACCTTGCGCGTGCGCGGCCTGGCGGCCGGCGCCGCGTGGCCCAGGACGCGCCGCCGCGCTTTGTGCGAAAGCGAACGGTGCCGCTTGCTGCTATGCGGCAATGTGGAGTGCCGCTATCGGTCAGCGGCGCTTTTTGCAAAGAGGTATCGATGAACCCGCTTTCGGACGCTCTGTCGCGCAAGGGCAATAACTTTGATCTCGTGCGGCTGCTGGCCGCCGTTGCCGTCGTCTATGGCCATTCGTATCTGCTGCAGGCTCCCGACGGCAGCACGGACTGGGTCCAGAACGCGCTCGGTTTCGACGGCTTCGGCGCGCTGGGCGTCTACGCTTTTTTCCTGCTGAGCGGCATGCTGGTGACTGCCAGCTTCGACCGGCAACGCTCGGTGCCGCGCTTCACCGTCCTGCGCATCGCGCGCCTGTGGCCGGCTGTGGCGGCCGGATCGCTGGTGACGGTATTCATCGTCGGTCCGCTGTTCACGACGCTGCCGCTGCGCGAGTATTTCGCCTCCGGCATGACGTGGGCCAACCTCGACAACTTCTCGACCATCGTGCTGAAAACCGGCTGGGCGTTGCCCGGCGTGTTCGAGCACAACCGTTTTCCCGTCGACGTCTGCGGACCGCTCTGGACGCTGCCGCTGGAAGTGCGCTGCTATCTGATCGTGCTCGTGACCGGCATGGTGGGTTTGCTGTCCAGCTCACGCGGTGTGGCGCTCGCCGCCGCGCTCGGCTGCGCCGCGTTCGTGCTGCGCATCAATCTCTCGCATTTTCAGATCGGTTTGCGTGATTTCAGCGAAACGCCCGGCGGCTATTCGTTCTGGCCGGAGCCGTTTTTCATGCTCGGCATGCTGCTGTACGGCTGGCGTGAACGGATCGACATCAACGGTTTGACGGCGCTGGCGTTCACCATGGTGTTTCTGGTGTTCCGCGACACGGCCGGCGCGCAGCCGCTGTTCTATCTGGCCTTCGTGTACGGCGTGCTGTGGGTCGGGACGACGCCGCTCTTGCGGCGCTTCGTGCCGCGTCACGATTACTCGTATGGCATCTATCTGTATGGCTTCATGGTGCAGCAATGCGTCGCGAATCTCGCGCCGCAGTTGGGCCATGTGGCGGCGGTGTTGATCGCCGCGCCGTTCATCCTGCTGTGCGCGGCGCTCTCGTGGCACTTCGTGGAGCGGCCGGTGCTGAAGTGGTGCAGAGGGCGTCTGGCCCGCCGCTCGACGCCGCTATCCGCGGGCATGCCGGCCGGCGATCAAGCCGTGCGTTGAGATGCAAAGCGCGCGTTCGGCGCCGATGGATGCCGGTGCCGTGGCGCGATACCAGGGCCCGCCAGAAGGTCCTCATGCCGGCGAATCCGCTTCGCCGGCCTTTCGCTTGTTGCTTTACGCCTTCGCGGCCGCTTCGCGCTCGGCGGCTTCGATCGTATTGACGAGCAGCATGGTGATGGTCATCGGGCCGACGCCGCCCGGCACCGGCGTGATGTAGCCCGCCACTTCCTTGACACCCGCGAAGTCGACGTCGCCGCACAGCTTGCCGGCTTCGTCGCGATTCATGCCGACGTCGATCACCGCCGCGCCAGGTTTCACCATCTCCGCCGTGAGAATGTTGCGCAAGCCGGTGGCGGCGACCACCACGTCGGCGTTGCGCGTATGGGCGGCCAGATCGCGCGTCTTGCTGTGGCAGATCGTGACGGTCGCACCGGCTTCGAGCAGCAGCAGCGCCATCGGCTTGCCGACGATGTTCGAGCGGCCGATCACCACGGCGTTCGCGCCTTGCAGCGGAATCTCGTAAGCGGCGAGCATTTTCATGACGCCGTATGGTGTGCACGGGCGGAACAGCGGCCGGCCGGTCATCAGCGCGCCGGCGTTGGCGACGTGAAAGCCGTCCACGTCCTTTTCCGGCGCGATCGCCTCGATCACCTTGTGGCTGTCGATATGCGGCGGCAGCGGCAGCTGCACCAGAATGCCGTGAATGCGCGGGTCGCGGTTCAGTTCGTCGATGCGCGCGAGCAGTTCGGCTTCCGGCAGGTCGGCCGGATAGCGGTCGAACGACGAGCCGAGGCCGTTGTCGTTGCACGCCTTGACTTTGTTGCGCACGTACACTTCGCTGGCCGGATTGTCGCCGACCAGTACCACCGCGAGGCCCGGCTGATGGCCGCGAGCGGTGAGGGCGGCGGCGCGCGCGGCGACGTCGGCGCGCAGGGTCTTGGAAAGGGCTAGGCCGTCGATCAGTTTGGCAGTCATGGTCGGGTCGAGATGGGCAGTTTGGAAAGCGGGGCAGGGCGCAGACGCTCGTGCGTGCCGCGCATGCTGGCGCTTTTCAACGGGAATGGGCGGACACGTGAAAAGCGCGCGGCGCGAATCAGGGCAAAACAGCGCTGCAAAGTGCGACATTATACCGGCCTCGCCTGGCGCGCCGCGTATGGATTCCCAGCCGTGTGGCCGCGTGTTGTCATGCGTGCTCCGCTTGTGCCGGGTGACGCACTTCGACTTGATTGCCGTGCGATGGCGGCGGTGGCGGGTGGAAAGGCGAGGGACGTGACGAAGGAAAAGAGGGCGAGACGGGCCGGACCTCGATAGTCCGGCCGTTGATGCGCAGTCACTTCTAACCTGGCGGCGAGTCCCCCAGAGGGCCCTCCTTCGGGGCAAGCGCCGCCGTGCGACGGTTATTGCGCCGGTTGCGGCTTGTTCGACAGCGCCAGCCGCAGCAGATCGGCGACCGTGTTGACGTTGAGCTTTTCCATGATGTTCGCGCGGTGCGCTTCGACCGTCTTGATGCTGATGCCGAGGTCGTCGGCGATCTGCTTGTTCAGGCGGCCGGCGATGATGCGCTCGAGCACCTGATGCTCACGCGCGGTCAGCTTGCCGAGACGCTCCGCCGCGGCGCGCTGCTGCTGCACGCTGGTGCTTTCGCTGCGCGCCTTGTCGAGCATGCGCTCGACCAGTTTGCGCAACTCGGCTTCGTCGAACGGCTTTTCGATGAAGTCCATCGCGCCTTTTTTCATCGTGGACACGGCCATCGGCACGTCGCCGTGACCCGTCACGAAAATGATCGGCAACGATGCGTTGTCGGCGATCAGCCGTTCCTGCAACTCGAGTCCGCTCATGCCGGACATCCGCACATCCAGAATCAGGCACGCGATCTGGCCCGGATGCTGATGCGGCTGCCATGCGTCGATGAACTGCTCGGCGCTGGAGAAGCATTGCACGCGGTAGCCGTTCGCCTCCAGCAGCCAGCGCAGCGAATCTCGCACGGCCTCGTCGTCATCGACGACAAAGACAGTTTCCTGTGTGGTGACTGGGCTGTTCATAGCTCTCCCGTAACGGTTTGTGGTGTCGGCGCCTGTGCCCCGCCGTTGCTCGGGCCATCAGGCTCTCCAATAGGCAGACTGCAATGGAACGTGGCGCCTGTGATGTGGCCGTCAGATTCGACGTTGTTGACCACCCACAGACGGCCGCGGTGCGATTCGATAATCGAACGGCAAATGTTCAGCCCCATGCCCATGCCATCGGACTTGGTGCTGTAAAACGGTTCGAACAGCCGCTCGGCTGTCGCTTCGTCGACGCCCGGCCCCTGGTCGACGACGCTGATGCAGACAAACCCGCTCTCCAGCCGCACGACCACGCGGATCACCGGATCGACCGCATTCGGACGGGCCTCGGCCATGGCTTCGGCGGCGTTCTTCAGCAGATTGACCAGCACCTGCTCGATCAGCACCGGATCGACGTAGATCACCGGCAGGCGCGAGCGCAGATCCGTGACGATGCGAATGCGGCGCTTCCTCGCCTCGATCTCGGCCAGACCCACGGCGTCGGCGACGATATCGGCCACCCGCGTGGCTTGCCGCTTAGGCTCGCTGCGCTTCACAAACTCGCGAATGCGCTTGATGATCATGCCGGCGCGCACCGCCTGCTGGGCGGTTTTTTCGAGCACGGGCAGCAGATTGTCAGGCGTCGTCCGACCGGATTTAACCAGTGCGACGGTTCCGGAGCAATAGTTATTGATCGCGGCGAGCGGTTGATTCAGTTCGTGCGCGAGCGACGAGGCCATTTCGCCCATCGTCATCAGACGGCTGGTGAACTGCAGCTTCTCGTCCTGCTGGCGCGACAGTTCCTGCGCCTGCTTGCGCGTGGTGATGTCGGTCGCGATCTGCATCTGCGCGAGGTGGCCGTCCACCCACTGAATGTACTGGCGGCGCACTTCGAACCACTTCTGAATGCTCTGCACGTAAATTTCCTGCGCATCCGCGGTGCTTTCGGTCAACGCGGCGGCGGGCAGGCCAGCGTATGTGTCCACCATATCGATCGAATCGGACGACGCCTGTGCGCTATCGAACCCGCCGCCCGCCAATTCCAGATGACCGTCCGGGCGAATGCCGAAGAGGTGCCGGTAATAGCGGTTGGCG
Source organism: Paraburkholderia sp. FT54 (assembly GCF_031585635.1). Classification (NCBI taxonomy): domain Bacteria; kingdom Pseudomonadati; phylum Pseudomonadota; class Betaproteobacteria; order Burkholderiales; family Burkholderiaceae; genus Paraburkholderia; species Paraburkholderia sp. FT54. Next base: position 1,493,928 of record NZ_CP134195.1, read on the forward strand.
AACAGGAGTTCGGCTTCGTCGGCGGCCAGCACGGAGACGGCGGCGTCGAGACTTTCCAGCACGGTGGTGAAGCGCTCGTGCGCGGCGGCGAGTTCTTCGCGCGCGCGCTTCGGCTCGGTGATGTCGGTCATGGACGACATCCAGCCGGTCTGGCGGCCCGAGCTATCGATCAGCGGCGAGACGTAGAGACGCGCATGGAACAGCGACCCGTCCTTGCGGCGCACCCGCAATTCGAAGCCGGAAGAGGGCGCCTTGCCGCGCAGCGTCATGTCGAGCTGACGCTGCATTTCGGGGTAAGCGTCGCGCGGCCAGTAGGCGAACGGCGCGTTCTTGCCGACCAGATCGCTTTCGTCCCAACCGGTCATGCGGCAAAACGCCGGATTGACGTGGGTGATGCGCCCATGCATGTCGAGCACGCGCATGCCGATCAGCACCGAGTTTTCCATCGCGCGGCGGAAGAACGCTTCGGCGTACAGCGCCTGCTGCGCCTCGAAGCGTTGCCGCGTGTGTTTCCACAAGCTCCACAGGCTCCACAGCACGAAACAGGACAGACCCGCCACCAGCCACACCAGCGTGTTGTTGGTGAAGTTGGTCATCTGCGGGAACGCGTAGACGCGCACCGAGACGCCCTGGCCCGGCGGGTCGAGCGGCAGATCGTAGAACATGTCGCGCGGCAGGCGCGGGCGGGTCGACGTGGTGGTCAACTCGCGGTTGTTCACGTCGATGATCGAGATTTTGTATTTGGCGGACAGCTCAGGCGGAATGTCGTGCTTGAGGATCCCTTCCACCGAGAACACGGCGGCGATCGTGCCCAGGAAGTCGCGGTCGCGGAACACCGGCGTTTGCAGCGTGATGTAGCCGTTGCCGAGGTCGTCGTAGATGAGCGGCGAATACACCTGGCGGCGCGTGTTGCGCGCCTCGGTGAAGGCGGCTTTGACGGCTTCGTCCATCTGCGCGTCGTTCGGCTTGGCGAGGCGCTGGCCGAACACGGGCAGTGCGGTATTGGGCCAGCGCGGTTGCTGCGCGCTGGTGTACCAGTTCATGTAGAGGATCTCGGGATGCCCCTGCATGATGTCCGTGGTGGACACCTGGAACGAGTGCGGATCGGCGTGGCCGGCGACCAGATCGCGCGCGAGCGCCTGGATCTGCTCCTGCGCGCCGGTCATGGACAGCCGGATCTGCTGCTGCGCCCATGCGACGTTACGGTAAAGCGTGTCTTCCTGCTGTTGCTGTTCGCGCCGGTTCAGGCTCCACAAAATCAGACTCATGACGACCAGGAACACCAGGATCGACAGGAGCGGCGTGAGCAAATAGGAGTTGGACCACCACGGTCCGTGGTGCCAGCGGGAGGACGGCGTCGAATCCGCGGGCGAACCGGCGGTGCGCGCCGAGCGTGCGAAAAGCCGTTCGGTCAACATGCGTGGCATTGTAGCGCAGCGTGAAGCTAGCAAATGGCGCAAAAAAGCGCGGAAAGGACCATTAATCGGCGCAAACTAGCCAGCGTATCCGTCGATCGGCAGTCAAATCAGGTTGCGCCGCAACAATTTTCCGCATTATGAGAATCGATCTCGTAATTCGAAAATTTTGTTGCGCGGACGCCAGGACCCTTATTACAATCGGCCGAAGCTGCCGCGGCCGTGCTTCGTCCGCGTCGTCTGTTCAAAGAGCGTTCCTCTACATCCAGGAGACGAGCATGTCCGCTGTACCCGACGAAGTCATGAAATATGTCGCTGCCGAAAAAGACGACGATCCCCAGGAAACCGGCGAATGGCTTGAAGCGCTGGATGGCGTGATTTCTGCTGTGGGCCCAGATCGCGCTCACTACCTGATCGAGAAACAGATCGAGTTCGCCCGCGTGCACGGCGAACATTTGCCGTTCTCGGCCAACACGCCGTACATCAACACGATCCCGGTTTCGCGTCAGGCGAAGATTCCCGGCGATCAGGACATCGAACACCGTATCCGCTCGTACACACGCTGGAACGCCATCGCGATGGTGCTGCGCGCCGGCAAGGACACCAACGTCGGCGGCCACATCGCCTCGTTTGCTTCCGCCGCGACGCTGTACGACGTCGGCTACAACCACTTCTGGCATGCGCCGTCGGCCGAACATGGCGGCGATCTCGTGTTCGTGCAGGGCCACTCGTCGCCGGGTGTCTACTCGCGCGCGTTCCTGCTCGGCCGCCTGACCGAGAACCAGCTCGACAACTTCCGTCAGGAAGTGGGCGGCGAGGGCATCTCGTCTTACCCGCACCCGTGGCTGATGCCGGACTTCTGGCAATTCCCGACCGTCTCGATGGGCCTCGGCCCGATCATGGCGATCTATCAGGCGCGCTTCATGAAGTACATGCAGGCGCGCGGCATTGCGAAGACCGACGGCCGCAAGGTCTGGGCCTTCCTCGGCGACGGCGAAACGGACGAACCGGAATCGCTCGGCGCGATCGGCATGGCCGGCCGCGAACGCCTCGACAACCTCGTGTTCGTGATCAACTGCAACCTGCAGCGCCTCGACGGTCCGGTGCGCGGTAACGGCAAGATCATCCAGGAACTGGAAAGCGAATTCCGCGGCGCGGGCTGGAACGTCATCAAGGTCATCTGGGGCAGCCGCTGGGATGCGCTGTTCCAACGCGACAAGTCGGGCGCGCTGATGCGCCGCATGATGGACGTGGTCGACGGCGAGTACCAGACGTACAAATCGGAGTCGGGCGCGTATGTGCGCGAACACTTCTTCAACACGCCGGAACTGAAGGCGCTGGTCGCCGAATGGTCCGACGAGGAAATCTGGAACCTGAACCGCGGCGGCCACGATCCGCACAAGATCTACGCGGCGTTCCAGGAAGCGTCGAATTCGCAGGGCCAGCCGACCGTCATTCTCGCGAAGACGATCAAGGGCTACGGCATGGGCGAAGCTGGTCAGGCGATGAATATCACCCACCAGCAGAAGAAGCTGCACGTCGATCAGCTGAAGAAATTCCGCGACCAGTTCCGCCTGCCGATCTCCGACGAGGAGATCGTCAACGTGCCGTACCTCAAGTTCGAAGATGGTTCGAAGGAACTCGAGTACATGCGCCAGAAGCGCATGGACCTCGGTGGCTATCTGCCGGCGCGTCGCCAGAAGGCCGACTCGCTGCCGGTGCCGGAACTGTCGGCGTTCGAGCCGCTGTTGAAGGGCACGGGCGAAGGCCGCGAGATCTCCACGACCATGGCGTTCGTGCGGGTCCTGAACATCCTGCTGAAGGACAAGGCGCTCGGCAAGCGCATCGTGCCGATCGTGCCGGACGAGTCGCGTACCTTCGGTATGGAAGGCCTGTTCCGTCAGATCGGTATCTGGAATCAGGAAGGCCAGAAGTACGTGCCGGAAGATTCCGACCAACTCATGTTCTACCGTGAGTCGGAAACCGGTCAGATCCTGCAGGAAGGCATCAACGAAGCCGGCGGCATGGCCGACTGGATCGCAGCCGCGACGTCGTACTCGACGCACGGCGAGATCATGATCCCGTTCTACATCTTCTACTCGATGTTCGGCTTCCAGCGCATCGGCGATCTGGCATGGGCGGCGGGCGACATGCGTTCGCGCGGCTTCCTGCTGGGCGGCACCGCGGGCCGCACGACGCTGAACGGCGAAGGCCTGCAACACGAAGACGGCCACTCGCTGCTGTGGGCGGCTTCGGTGCCGAACTGCATCAGCTACGACCCGACGTTCGGTTTCGAACTCGCGGTCATCATGCAGGACGGCCTGCGCCGCATGGTCGCGGATCAGGAAGACGTGTATTACTACATCACGGTGATGAACGAGAACTACGAGCACCCGGCGATTCCGCAGGGCGACTCCGTGGCGGCAGACATCATCAAAGGTATGTACGCGTTCCGCAAGGCCGAAGCGGATAAGAAGGCGCCGCGCGTGCAACTGATGGGCGCGGGCACGATCTTCAACGAAGTGATCGCCGCCGCCGACCTGCTGAAGAACGACTGGGGCGTCGCCGCCGATCTGTGGAGCGTGCCGAGCTTCACCGAACTCGCGCGCGAAGGCCACGAAGTGCAGCGCTGGAACCTGCTGCACCCGACCGAAGAAAAGAAGCTCTCGCACGTCGAGAAGCTGCTCAAGGACGCACAAGGTCCGGTCATCGCCTCGACCGACTATGTGCGCGCGCTGACCGAACAGATCCGCGCGTTCGTGCCGCAGAAGTTCGTCGTGCTGGGCACGGATGGCTACGGCCGTTCGGACACGCGCGAAAAGCTGCGCCACTTCTTCGAAGTCGACCGCTACTGGGTTACGGTTGCCGCGTTGAATGCACTCGCAGATGAAGGCACGATCGAACGCAAGGTAGTCGCCGAGGCGCTCAAGAAGTACGACCTTGATCCCGCCAAACCCAACCCGATGACCGTCTAAGGCATCATTCCCCGTGTGCCATGGCGTACGCGCCCGTCCCTGTGTTTGACAGGGGCAGGCCGCGTGCGCGGCCCAGGAGACACTAACAATGAGTCAAGCGATCGAAGTCAAGGTGCCGGACATCGGCGATTACAAGGACATTCCTGTGATCGAGGTGCTGGTGAAGGCGGGTGACACCGTCGAAAAAGAGCAATCGCTCGTTACCCTGGAATCCGACAAGGCGACCATGGACGTGCCGAGCTCGGCCGCCGGCGTCGTCAAGGAAGTGAAGGTCAAGGTCGGCGACAACGTCTCGGAAGGTTCGTTGATCGTCGTGCTGGAAGGTGCTGAAGGCGGCGCGGCTGCGCCCGCTCCGGCGCCTGCCGCTGCACCGGCTCCGGCACCTTCGGCCGCGCCCGCGGCTGCGCCGGCACCCGCGCCCGCGGCTGCGCCGGCACCCGCTCCCGCCGCGAGCGGCGGCGGTCTGCAGGAAGTCAAAGTGCCGGATATCGGCGACTACAAAGACATTCCCGTGATCGAAGTCGCGGTGAAGGTCGGCGATCGCGTCGAGAAAGAGCAGTCGCTGGTGACGCTCGAATCCGACAAGGCGACCATGGATGTGCCGAGCTCGGCCGCCGGCGTCGTCAAGGAACTGAAGGTCAAGGTCGGCGATACCGTGTCGGAAGGCTCGGTGATCGTGATCGTGGAAGCGGAGGGCGGCGCGGCTGCGCCGGCTCCGGCTCCCAGGCAAGAGGTCGAGAAGCCGTCCGATGCGCCGGCTGCACCGTCGCCGGCTCCGGCGGCCCCGTCGGCGCTCGCTCAGGCTCCGGTGATTCCGGCTGGCGAAGGTGGCGCGCGTCACGCGAGCCATGCGTCGCCGTCCGTGCGCAAGTTCGCGCGCGAACTCGGCGTCGACGTGACACAAGTGCAGGGCACGGGTCCGAAGGGACGCATTACGCAAGCCGACGTGACCGCCTTCATCAAGGGCGTCATGACCGGTCAGCGTGCTGCGCCGGCTGGTGCTGCGGCACCGGCTGCCGCGGGTGGCGGCGAGCTGAATCTGCTGCCGTGGCCGAAGGTCGACTTCACGAAGTTCGGTCCGGTCGATCCGAAGCCGCTGTCGCGCATCAAGAAGATTTCGGGCGCGAATCTGCATCGCAACTGGGTCATGATTCCGCACGTCACGAATAACGACGAAGCGGATATCACCGAGCTCGAAGCATTGCGCGTGAAGCTGAACAAGGAATACGAAAAGTCGGGTGTGAAGATCACCATGCTGGCTTTCGTGATCAAGGCCGCGGTTGCCGCCCTGAAGCAGTTTCCGACGTTCAATGCCAGCCTCGACGGCGATAACCTGGTGTTCAAGCAGTACTTCCACATCGGGTTCGCGGCTGATACGCCGAATGGTCTGGTCGTTCCTGTCATTCGCGATGCGGACAAGAAGGGTTTGATCGATATCGCCAAGGAAATGGCCGAGTTGTCCAAGCTCGCGCGCGACGGCAAGCTGAAGCCGGATCAGATGCAAGGTGGGTGCTTCTCGATTTCTTCCTTGGGTGGCATCGGTGGCACGAACTTCACGCCGATCATCAATGCGCCTGAAGTGGCGATTCTTGGGTTGTCGCGCGGTGCGATGAAGCCGGTTTGGGATGGCAAGCAGTTTGTGCCGCGTCTGATCCTGCCGCTTTCTTTGTCGTATGACCATCGGGTGATTGATGGTGCCGCTGCGGCGCGATTCAATGCGTATCTTGGGGCGCTTCTTGCCGATTTCCGGCGTGTGATTCTTTGATGTGGTGATTGGGTTGCGCGGGGCGCGGTTTTTTGTCTGTTATCCGCGCGCTTCTGTAGAACCTGCTTTCTTGTCGGTCTATTAGCGTCGCCCCTGTGCGGGGCGGCACCTACTTTTCTTTGTCTTCCAAAGAAAAGTAGGCAAAAGAAAGGCGCGTCCTTGGGCGGACTGCAAAGGATGTTTCTGTTCGCCGCGCTGCCAGCTTTTGGGCTGCTTTTTTGGGGTTCTTCGTCTCATCACGATCAATAAGAGAAGGGGACACTAATGAGTCTCGTCGAAGTAAAAGTGCCGGATATCGGTGACTTCAAAGACGTCGATGTCATCGAAGTCAATATCAAAGCGGGCGATGTCATCGAGAACGAACAGGCTCTCATGACGCTCGAGTCCGATAAGGCCTCCATCGAGGTGCCGAGCGATACCGCCGGCACCGTCAAGGAAGTGCGCGTCAAAGCCGGCGACAAAGTCTCGCAAGGCACGGTGATCGCGCTCGTCGAAACATCGGCGGATGCAGCGCCCGCGAAAGATGCACCGAAGGCTCCGGCCAAGGAACCTGAGAAGGCGCCCGCTCAAGCGGAAGCAAAACCGCAGGCAGCTCCGGCCAAGGCCGCCGCGCCTGCTCCGCAGGCGGGTAGCTTCTCCGGCAATGCGGATATCGAGTGCGACATGCTCGTGCTCGGTTCGGGTCCCGGCGGCTATTCGGCGGCGTTCCGCTCGGCTGACCTTGGCATGAAGACGGTGCTGGTCGAGCGTTACTCGACGCTCGGCGGCGTGTGTCTGAACGTCGGCTGTATTCCGTCGAAGGCGCTGTTGCACACGGCGCTGGTGATCGACGAAGCCGAGGCGCTCGGCTCGCACGGCATCACCTTCGGCAAGCCGCAAATCGATCTCGACAAGCTGCGCGACTTCAAGTCGGGCGTCGTCAAGAAGCTCACCGGCGGTCTCGCCGGCATGGCGAAGATGCGCAAGGTCGAAGTGGTCACGGGTACCGGTTCGTTCGTTGATCCGCATCATATGGAAGTGCAGGTCGAGGGCGGCAAGAAAGTCGTCAAGTTCAAGCAGGCGATCATCGCCGCGGGTTCGGAAGCGGTGAAGCTGCCGTTCATTCCGGAAGATCCGCGGGTGGTCGATTCGACCGGCGCGCTCGAATTGCGTCAGATTCCGCAGCGCATGCTGGTGATCGGCGGCGGCATCATCGGGCTGGAAATGGCCACGGTGTACGCCACGCTCGGCGCGCAGATCGACGTGGTCGAAATGCTCGACGGTCTGATGGCCGGCGCGGACCGCGATCTGGTCAAGGTCTGGGAGAAGTACAACAGCAAGCGTTTCGCCAACGTCATGCTGAAGACCAAGACCACCGCGGCCGAAGCGAAAGACGACGGCATCTATGTGTCGTTCGAAGGGGAAAAGGCCCCGGCCGAAGCGCAACGCTATGACCTCGTGCTGGTTGCCGTCGGCCGTTCGCCGAACGGCAAGAAGATCGGCGCGGACAAGGCAGGCGTCACCGTGACGGATCGCGGTTTCATCGACGTGGACAAGCAGATGCGCACCAATGTGCCGCACATCTTCGCGATCGGCGATATCGTCGGTCAGCCGATGCTCGCGCACAAAGCCGTCCATGAAGCCCACGTCGCCGCCGAAGTCGCGCACGGCGAAAAGGCGTACTTCGACGCGCTGCAGATTCCGTCGGTGGCGTACACGGATCCGGAAGTGGCGTGGGCCGGCAAGACGGAAGACCAGTTGAAGGCCGAGGGCATCAAGTACGGCAAGGCGGTGTTCCCGTGGGCCGCTTCGGGCCGCGCAATCGCCAACGGCCGCGACGAAGGCTTCACGAAGCTGCTGTTCGACGAGGAAACGCATCGCGTGATCGGCGGCGGGATTGTCGGTCTGAATGCGGGCGACCTGATCAGCGAAGTCTGTCTCGCGGTCGAAATGGGTGCGGATGCAACGGATATCGGCAAGACGATTCACCCGCATCCGACGCTCGGCGAATCGATCGGCATGGCCGCCGAGTTGTACGAAGGCGTCTGTACGGATCTGCCGCCGGTGAAAAAGAAGTAAGGCGATTCGGTCCGTCTGCATTCGTGCAGGCGGGGTCGATGAAGCAAAAACGGCGCGCCTCGCAAAAGGCGCGCCGTTTTTCTTTGGACAGCAGCGTAGGGCGGTTGCCGCACGACGACGGCGATATCAAAACATGCCGAACGACTCAGGCGAAGGAATAAGCGACGGGTAAAAAAATCCCGGCCTTTCGCCGGGCAAACGATACGCTATTCAACGTATCGGAGCGTTCGGCCAGTGAGCACCGTGTGAGCGGCAACGGCACAACGCTGTTGCTTGCGGTAACGCCGGCACAGCTCGTGAGCTGTGCCGGCGCAGGTAATGCTTAAAGCGTGATGCTTGAGACTGAAGCTTAGACTGCCTTCTTGGCCGAGCGCGATGCTTGTGCAGCGGCTTGCGAAGCTGCCTTCGACGCGGCCGTTGCAGCTGCATTGAAGTTGCTTTCAGCGATTTCAACAGCTTGCTTGGTCGCCTTGTGAACCGTGTCGTACGTGGTGTTGGCTGCGGTGATAGCCGACTTCAGGACGGCGACGGCGGTTTCCGAACCAGCCGGTGCATTCTTTGCGACGTTCTCGACGAGCGATTGGACCTTGCGGTTCTGCTCTTCGAATTGCGCTTCCGCGACGCGGGTGAATTCACCTTGCGTTGCCGAAACGATTTCATACACGTGACGGCCGTACGACAGCGCCTTTTCAGCCACCGGCTGTGCAAGGCTTGCTTGCAGTGCCAGCAATTCCTGCGCGTCCTTGACCGACAACGCGCGTTGGGCATTTTCCTGGCTTTCCGCGAGCGTCGATTTCACGACTTGCAGGTTCAGCTCAACCAGCTTTTCGACGCCTTCAAATGCTTTGGTCGTCAGGCCGAACAACGTTTCAAAGTTGGCTTTCTGGGCTGCGGCGAATTGCTCAGGGGTCAGCAGAGTCATGGTTTACGCTCCTGGATCGCGGTCTGTCTGTGCGGACCGCATTGGGTGAATGGTGAGACACATTGGTGCGTCCCGCCGGACCGCGATGTATTGTGCATCGCAGCAATGGTTCCCATTTTAGGATGGCTGCAAGGAATGTCAAGTACTTTTTGTGCATCGCACAATGTTAAGAAACTGCTGATAAAACATAGTGTTATGCGGTCGGAATGACAAGCTTATGACGCAAGTCAATTTAACCTCCGCACTGTACTGGTGCCAAGGCGTCTGGCATTTATTGCAGGATGGCGGGGTAAGTTTGACCGGTCAGTGCGCGTGAAGGCGGCCGCGCCGACATCCCACAACCGTTAAAAAATTCTTCGACGGTCGATTCGGTGTAAACCGGAAAGTGTCACGGAACGTTAATGGCTCATGCTGGTCGAATGCGCGTTGCGGTTTGCAGCAGGCGTTTAACAACCTCGCGTGCAAACCCTGGCCGCGTGCTGTAGCAGTGGCATTGTTTGATTCGCCCGTACTCTGACCGTATTTCCCCTGATCAAGGTTGTCTCGAAATTGCCGTTATGCTGCAAGAATCACCTCGATTCCGGCGGACGGCGGCAGCGGCGAGGCGTGACGCGCCGGTGATCGTTTTTTTCGATCGATGCGCGGCACTTATTCGTGTTTTTGCGATCGGAGCTTACAAGCCGGTTTAAGGAGCGCGTATAAGTGCTTCAAATTGCTAATTTTTCGTTGTTTTACTACACTTGCGGAAACCTCTCGCCGCTCCCTACCGAACACCCATGAAAACCGACATGCTTTCGTCGCTAAAAGTGATCCACGGCGCGGCCCGCAGCACCGCTCTGTCGGTGGCCGCCTCCATGGTCATCGCAGCGGCGTTCGCCACGCCCGTGAGCGCTTTTGCCGCCACGCCTGCTGCAACTGCACAAACCTCCAAACACGCCAAAGCGGCCAGAAAGCCGGCTGCCGAGCCTGCCAAGGCGTCCAGCAAGGCATCGAAAGCGACCAAAGGCGCGGCTGCAAAGACCGTTGCCGCTGACGAAGACGCGCCGCGCGCGGGCGTCAAGCGCAAGCGTGTGACGTATACGTCGAACGGCCGCCACCACTCGGTAGTGCGTCGCGTCGCGTACGAACCGCGTCAGCCGAGCGTCGGTCAGGCTTTCGGCCTGCACGAAACGCCGGACGCGCTCATGCTGCGATCGAGCGTCGCTTACGTGATCGACCAGAACTCCGGCGAAGCGCTGTTCGACAAGAATTCGCGCGCCGTGGTGCCGATCGCGTCGATCACGAAGCTGATGACCTCAATGGTGGTGCTCGATTCGAAAGAGCCGATGACCGACCAGATCGAAGTCACGGACGAAGACCGCGATTACGAAAAGAACACCGGTTCGCGTCTGTCGGTGGGCTCGGTGCTCTCGCGTGAAGACATGCTGCATATCGCGCTGATGGCATCGGAAAATCGCGCGGCCGCGGCGCTGTCGCGTTATTTCCCGGGCGGCCGTCCGGCGTTCCTGGCAGCGATGAACGCGAAGGCCAAGCAACTCGGCATGACCGACACGCACTTTGAAAACCCCACGGGTTTGACGAGCCAGAACGTGTCGAGCGCGCGTGACCTCGTGAAAATGGTGAACGCGGCGTATCAGTATCCGCTGATCCGCAAATTCTCGACCGATCACAGCTACGAGGTGTACACCGGCAAGCGTTCGCTGGCGTACAACAGCACGAATGCGCTGGTGCGTAACCCGACATGGGACATCGGTCTGCAAAAGACCGGCTTCATCAACGAAGCGGGTGAGTGCCTCGTGATGCAGGCGACCATTCACGGCCGTCCGATGATCATGGTGCTACTCGACTCGTCGGGTAAGTACTCGCGATTCGCGGACGCCACGCGACTGCGCACGTGGCTGGATAACGGCGGCGGCGAGGCGCGCATTACCAGCGCGGATGCCAGCGGCCCGGGTACCTGAAGCGTTAAGTCGGTGGCCGGTTTCGGACCGGCTGCATGAAAACAAAAAGCCTCGCGTTTGCGAGGCTTTTTTTTTGGACGGAAGCGAGGCGCAGGATTAAGCGTGATGGCTATGCGAATGGTCTTGAGCGGGTTGCGGCCGATACCCGAGCGACTCGGAGATCATCAGCGCCGTCTGACTGAGCTGGCCGAGCCAGGAGTCCTGAAGGCGGTCCGCCGGTGCCGACAGCGACAGACCGGCGACCAGCTTGCCGGTGTCGTCGTAAATGCCGGCGGCGATGCAGCGCACGCCGAGTTCCAGCTCTTCGTTGTCGCGCGCGCAGGCCTGTTGGCGCACGTGCGACAACTCACGCTCCAGTTTGGTCAGGTCGGTGATGCTGTTCTGCGTGTGGCCCGACAAACCGGTGCGCGTGGCGTAAGCCCGCACGCGAGTGGATTCGTCGGCGGCGAGGAACAGCTTGCCCACCGAGGTCAGATGCAGCGGCGCCCGCCCGCCGATGGCCCGCACCACCTGCATGCCGGACCGCTCGGAATAAGCGCGCTCGATATAGACGATTTCATCGCCCTGGCGCACTGACAGATTCACCGTCTGGCCCGTCTGGCGATGCAGTTCGCGCATCGGCGTGAGCGCCGCGTCGCGCACCGACAGGCGCGCCTTCACCAGATTGCCCAGTTCGAGCAGGCGCATGCCGAGACGGTAAGTGCCGGGATCCGACCGGTCGACCAGCCGGCACATCACCATGTCGTTCAGGATGCGGTGCGCGGTGGACGGATGCAGCTCCGTGCGGATGGCGAGTTCTTTCAGGCTGACCGGGTCGCTATGCGCAGCGAGTGCGTCGAGCAAGCGCATCATGCGTTCGATCACCTGGATCGAAGTTTTGGGATCCGGGTTCGTATCGCTCATGGGGAGGAATCGGTTGATGCGTCAAACAGCGGAAATTGATTGTATCCCGTATTGTGAAAAGAAGGAAAGCGGTTGGAACGCCATTTCCAATTTAAGCGGCTTTCGTCCTACGCCTTCTGGCCGTTGGTATTGTGCGGCAAACAGCGGATAATCAGGGACGTTTTCCCGAAGGAGGGCTCATGCGAGTCGGATTGTTCGTTACCTGCCTGATCGACCTGATGCGTCCCGAGATCGGTTTTTCGGTCATCAAACTGATCGAGGGCGCCGGATTCGAAGTGGTGGTGCCGCCTGCTCAAACCTGTTGCGGTCAGCCCGCGTATAACTCGGGCGAACGGCGCATCGCGCGCGATCTGGCGGAGAAGACGCTGCGCGAGTTCGAACAGTTCGATTACGTCGTGGTGCCGTCCGGTTCGTGCGGCGGCATGATCCGCGCGCACTACGGCGATCTCTTCGCCGACGATCCCGAACTGATGAACCGCTTCGGCCGGCTGCGTGCCAAGGTATTCGAACTGACCGACTTCCTCGTGAACGTGGCCAAGGTGCAGTTGCAGCCGGGCGAGTTCACGGGTCAGGTCACCTACCACGATTCCTGCTCCGGGCTGCGTGAGCTCGGCGTGAAGGCGCAGCCGCGGGCCTTGCTGGCGCAAGTCGGCGTGACGGTGAGCGAGATGAAGGATTGCGAGCACTGCTGCGGCTTCGGCGGCACCTTCGCGCTCAAGTACGGCGACATCTCCACGGCGATCGTCGACGAAAAATGCGCGAATATCCATGCGAGCGGCACCGGTGCGGTGGTGCTCGGCGACCTCGGTTGCATGCTCAATATCGAGGGCCGCTTGCGGCGTACCGGCGACGTCACCACGCGCGTGCTGCACATCGCTCAGGTGCTGGCCGGCGACGTGTAACGCTGCTGGCTGCACCCCGCCGTTTTTAGATACGCGTGTTTTCATCCGCGCTTCGCCCGTTTCGTTCGAATACGCCCGAATACGCCCGAATAAGCAGAAGGCCGCCATGCAAGTTCAATCGATGCAATTCAAGGCACGCGCCGGTCAGAAACTCGCCGACCAGCGTCTGCAGCAGAACCTCACCAAGCTGTCGACCAAGTTCGTGTCGGCCCGCGCCACGGCCATGACCGCGATCGATTTTCCCGCCACGCGCGCCGCGCTGAAGGAGCGCCGCAATCGCGCGCTGGAAAATCTCGACGTGTGGCTGGAAACCTTCGAGCGCGAGGCGGCCCGGCGCGGCGTGACGGTGCTGTTCGCCGAGACGACCCAGGAGGCGGCGCGGCTCGTCGGCGACATTGCGCGCCGCCACGAGGTGAAGAAGGTGATCAAGACCAAATCGATGGTCACCGAAGAAATGCGCCTGAATGAAGTGCTCGGGCAGATGGGCGTGCAATCCATCGAAACCGATCTGGGCGAGTACATCCTGCAGATCAACGACAACGAGCCGCCGAGCCACATCATCGCGCCGGTCGTCCATAAAGATAAGGACGAGATCGCGGACCTGTTCGCAAAGACGCACAACCGGCCGCGCCTGACCGAAATCACCGACATGACGCGCGAAGCGCGCGAGATGCTGCGTCCGCATTTCATGACCGCGGACATGGGCGTGACGGGCGGCAATTTCGTGGTGGCGGAAACCGGCTCGGTGGTGCTGGTCACGAACGAGGGCAATGAAGGCATGTGCACAGTGATGCCGCGCGTGCATGTGGCCGTGACGGGTATCGAGAAAGTGTTGCCCACGCTCGAGGATCTGGCCACGGCGATGCGTCTCCTGCCGCGCTCGGCGACCGGGCAGACCACTTCGAACTACTTTTCCGTGTTGACCGGACCGCGCGGCGAAGGCGACCAGGACGGTCCTGAGCATATGTATGTGGTGCTCGTCGACGGCGGACGCACGGGGCTGATCGGCGGCGACTTCCAGGAAATGCTGAGGTGTATCCGCTGCGGCGCGTGCATGAACCATTGCCCGGTGTATCAGAAGGTAGGCGGCCACGCGTACGGCTGGGTCTATCCGGGCCCGATGGGGTCGGTATTGACGCCGAGTTATGTCGGCATCGACAAGGCACTGGACTTGCCGCAGGCCGCGACCTTGTGCGGCGAGTGCAATAGCGTGTGTCCGGTGGGCATTCCGTTATCCGATCTGTTGCGCAAGCTGCGCGAGAAGCAGGTCGAGCGGCATCTACGGCCGTGGAAAGAGCGCGCCGGACTCGCCGTCTGGGGATTCCTGGCACTGCATCCGGATGCTTACGCGCTCTTCACCAAGCTGGCCGTGCGCGTGCTGGAACGCATGGGCGGAAGGAACCGGTCGATCGCCAAGCTGCCGCTGGGCGGCGCGGGCTGGACCAATACGCGGGATATGCCCGCTCCGGTCGGTCGGACGTTCAGGGAGTTGTACGCGGCGCAGCGCAGCCATATTGGCTGAGTGGGCGTTGTTGGGCGAAGCTGGTCGTTCTTAAAGTTTGACGGCGTGCGGGCGCGAGTCGGTAACTCCAGTGCCGCGCCGTTTAATCAGCACGCGCCGTTAGCGAGTGCTTCTCTAGCGACTATCAGACGGTGGTCGAGGAAATCGGAGCGCGGTAGGCATGCACTGTCTATCCATGCATACCGCGCAACTCTGCGGCGCGCCCCCGCTCAGTGGTCCGTCATCTGGCCGGGCTGTCGGCCCGGCGCCCCACGCACAGGCGCGCCATTATTGCCATTGCCACGACCTCCTCCGCCGCCTGCCTGCTGCTGCGGGGGCGGGGGCGGCGGTGGGCTGCTGCCAGCCCCAGGCCGAGGCGCATTCGATCCACTCGGCCCACGGGGACCGCCCGCGGCGCCTTGAGGCGGCGGGCCGCCGTGCGAGCCGCCGTTCGGCTGACCATGCCAGCCGCCGTTATCGCCGTGGTTGCCGTTGTTAGGCCGGCCCCGGTCAGGATAGCCGCCGTAGCCGGGTCCCGGTCCGTAATAGCGGCCCGGCCCGTTGTAGTAGCCAGGGCCGGAGTAGTTGCTATAGCCCATGTAGACGTTGGTCTGCGGCACGACCGGGACACCCGGGGCGTAGCCATCGTATCCGTCGTAGCCGCTGTAATCGCCGCCGTAGCCATTGCTGTACATCGGCGTGCCGTCCGGATAGACCGCGCAGCCGCCGAGCAAGGCGGCGACGGCCACGCAGACGAGTGGTGCAAAGCGTTTCATGTGATCGACCAATGCGAGATTTCGTTTCTGTTTCTGTAAGACCGTTATTATCGCCATCCGTCGCAAGAGCTTTGTATGTGTTTGTAAGGATTTATTTTCTGTGCCACGCCGGGCGCTAGTCGCGTGTCACATAACCATCAATTGACTGTTCCGTTCAGAGCAACGCTCTATCTCGCTATAAGGTGTTTTTCCCGATTGTCTATTCCTATAGGATTTCGACTGGGCATAGTGACTTGCAAACTCATCTGCCCCTTATCGGAAGAAACGACATCATGAAAAAGACAATATCGGGGTACTGGCCCCTCGCCATCGTTGTGCCACTCGCTGCGGCTGCTTATCTGCATATTTGCGGCAACGCCGCCTCGCGCGCGTCGCAGGCTCCGCTTGCGGCTGGCCAGTTCGCGGCTGAACTCGCGCGCGCCGTCTCGTACGGCATGATCGACGACGCCTCGACGCTGCCTGCCAAACCGATGCGTGCCGCCACGGCGATGCCGCTCGCGGACGCGTCGTAAGCACAGGGTTGAGCGTGGCCGGATCGATCCGCTGCACGCGGGGCTATGCCTGTCGGCACCGCGCGCCTGCGTCCGGCGCGATTTTAGCCAGCTTTGTATAATCGCGGCACCGTTTGTTAACCGTCGGCCGACGCGCCTCGCGCGCTTGAAAAAGCCCCTGATGAAAACCGTGTCCATCTGCTTTGTCTGCCTCGGGAACATTTGCCGCTCCCCGACCGCGGAAGGTGTGATGCGCCATCTGGTCGGCGAGGCGAAGCTCGTGGAGCGCATCCTGATCGACTCCGCCGGGACGGGCGACTGGCACATCGGCGAGCCGCCAGACGAGCGCGCGCAGCAGGCGGCCGGCCGGCGCGGATATGAACTCTCCGCCTTGCGGGGCCGCCAGGTCGCCGCGGCGGATTTTGAGCGCTTCGACCTGCTGATCGCGATGGATGACAAAAACGTTGCCGCGCTGCGCCAGGTTTGCCCGCCGCAACAACGCGACAAGATCCGTCTGCTGATGGAATTTGTCCCCGAAGCGGACGCGCGCTGGAGCGGCGTCCGCGAAGTCGTCGATCCGTATTTCGGCGGCGCGGAAGGTTTCGAGCAGGTGCTGGATCAGTGTGAAGCGGCCTGCCGTGGCCTGATCGCGGCGTTGCGTCCCCAGTTGCTCGGGTAGGTTTGGCGAGAGAGCGCGCCGGGCTTATCCGGTAATTAAGCAAATGACCCAAATCGCAATAGGGATACTTGACTAAATCGCTCATGTATTTATACTTGACAAAACTTGTCGAGAATTGCGGTTCCCACACCATATGAGACTCACCACGAAAGGCCGTTTCGCCGTCACGGCGATGATTGACCTGGCACTGCGCCAGGAGCAGGGCCCGGTGACGCTTGCGGGTATCAGCCAGCGCCAACACATCTCCCTGTCGTACCTCGAGCAGCTGTTTGGCAAGCTGCGTCGTCATGAAATCGTCGAGTCCGTGCGCGGACCGGGCGGCGGCTACAATCTGGCCCGCCGCGCCGAAGACGTGACCGTGGCCGACATCATCATCGCGGTCGACGAGCCGCTCGACGCCACCCAGTGCGGCGGCAAGGGCTCGTGCGAGGGCACCAAACAGCACGATGGCCACTGCATGACGCATGAACT
Organism: Paraburkholderia sp. FT54; assembly: GCF_031585635.1. NCBI lineage: Bacteria > Pseudomonadati > Pseudomonadota > Betaproteobacteria > Burkholderiales > Burkholderiaceae > Paraburkholderia > Paraburkholderia sp. FT54. Next base: position 1,510,747 of record NZ_CP134195.1, read on the forward strand.
GTGGTCCACGCTGAACCAGAAAATGGTCGAGTACCTCGATTCGGTGTCCCTGAAGGATCTGGTCGATCAGCAGCGCTCGCGCGAAGGCGCGCCGGCCGTGCTGCGCGACAGGCGCAATGAGGCGCCGGCGGTCGAACCCGTCCGCGTGGCGCCCAAAGGGCCGAATTCCGTTTTCAACATGGCCGGTTCCTAGGTAGCGGGCAGTGACCGCAGCCTGATAGGAAACCCAGAAGCCAGAGCACATGACGTCCCCGGAGCAATTGATGAACAACGACACTCTCCATCTGCCCATCTACATGGACTACAGCGCGACGACGCCGATCGATCCGCGCGTGGTGGACAAGATGATTCCGTATCTGCGCGAGCAGTTCGGCAACCCCGCATCGCGCAGCCACTCGTATGGCTGGGCAGCGGAGCGCGCGGTCGAAGAAGCGCGTGAGAATGTCGCCGCGCTGGTGAACGCCGACCCGCGCGAAATCATCTGGACCTCGGGTGCAACGGAGTCGGACAACCTCGCCATCAAAGGTGCCGCGCACTTCTACAAGAGCAAGGGCAAGCACATTATCACGGTGAAGACCGAGCACAAGGCCGTGCTCGACACCTGCCGCGAACTCGAGCGCGAAGGCTTCGAAGTCACGTATCTGGACGTCAAGGACGACGGCCTGATCGACCTCGAGAAGTTCAAGGCCGCGCTGCGTCCGGACACGATTCTGGTGTCGGTCATGTCGGTCAACAACGAGATCGGCGTGATTCAGGACATCGAGGCGATCGGGGAGATCACCCGTGAAAAAGGCATCATTTTCCACGTCGACGCGGCGCAAGCCACCGGCAAGATTGCGATCGATCTGCAAAAGCTGAAGGTCGACCTGATGTCGTTCTCGGCGCACAAGACGTATGGCCCGAAGGGCATCGGCGCGCTGTACGTGCGCCGCAAGCCGCGTATCCGTATAGAAGCGCAGATGCACGGCGGCGGTCACGAGCGCGGCATGCGTTCGGGCACGTTGGCCACGCACCAGATCGTCGGCATGGGCGAAGCGTTCCGTCTCGCGCGTGAAGAAATGGCGACGGAAAACGAACGCATCCGCATGCTGCGCGACCGGCTGCTGCGCGGGCTGTCGGAAATGGAAGAAACGTATGTGAACGGCGACATGGAACAGCGTGTGCCGCACAACCTGAACATCAGCTTCAATTTCGTCGAAGGCGAGTCGCTGATCATGGCGGTGAAAGATGTGGCGGTGTCGTCGGGCTCGGCCTGTACATCCGCTTCGCTGGAACCATCGTATGTGTTGCGCGCGTTGGGCCGTAACGACGAACTGGCGCATAGCTCGATCCGCTTCACGGTGGGCCGCTTTACGACCGAGCAGGATGTCGATTACGTGATCAACCTGCTGAAGACCAAGATTTCGAAGCTGCGCGATTTGTCGCCGCTGTGGGAAATGCACAAGGACGGGATCGATATTTCGACCATCCAGTGGGCAGCGCACTGACGCGCCGTTTGGACGACGTCGAATTCATCGAATTGCGAATTGCAGGTTGAAACGAATCAAGGAGTGTCATCATGGCTTATAGCGACAAGGTTCTGGACCACTACGAAAACCCGCGCAACGTCGGTTCCTTCGCGAAGGACGACGATGCGGTCGGCACCGGCATGGTCGGCGCGCCCGCATGCGGCGACGTGATGAAGCTGCAGATCCGCGTGGGTGCGGACGGCATCATCGAAGACGCGAAGTTCAAGACGTATGGCTGCGGATCGGCGATTGCGTCGAGTTCGCTCGTCACCGAATGGGTGAAGGGCAAGACGCTCGATCAAGCCATGTCGATCAAGAACACGCAGATCGCCGAAGAACTGGCGCTGCCGCCGGTGAAGATCCACTGCTCGATCCTCGCGGAAGACGCGATCAAGGCAGCGGTCGCCGACTACAAGCAACGCCACGGTGAAGCAGTCGTCGCAGACGAAAAGCAGCACGCTTGATCGAGCGGCGGTTGCAGCGCGGTTTCAGGCGAATCGAAACGGACGGCGCGAATTCAAGCGCCCCGAAGGGCGTCCCCTTGGGGGAAGCCGTCCGGTACGAGCGATATTTGATGCAGGCAGGGTAGCGGCGCGTGAGCAGGCAGACGAACGGCCAGCACGCACTGCGCAATGAGAAACGCTATGGCAATTACGTTGACCGAAAAGGCAGCACAGCACGTCCAGAAGTATCTGAACCGGCGCGGTAAAGGCGTCGGCCTGCGCGTCGGCGTGCGCACCACGGGTTGCTCCGGCTTGGCCTACAAGCTCGAGTACGTGGACGAACTCGCGCCCGAAGACGAAGTGTTCGAATGCAACGGCGTGAAGATCATTGTCGACCCGAAGAGCCTCGCCTATATCGACGGCACCGAACTCGACTTCGCACGTGAAGGGCTGAACGAAGGCTTCAAGTTCAACAACCCGAACGTGAAGGACGAATGCGGTTGCGGCGAATCGTTCCGCGTGTAGATCGGACATTTCCGCGTGCAGCGGATCAAAGGCGGCGCGGGCCGCCTTTTTAGTTTCATCCGCGAATTCGACTGTGCCGCCACGCTCCGCCCGAGCCGCGTTTTTTGACTGCACTCCGGTGCGCTTTCCTGAACGGACACCTTCCATCCGATGGCCTCGCTGAACGACAGCCACTTCGACCTGTTCGATCTGCCGGCGCGATTCGCGCTCGACGCATCAGCGCTCGATCACGCCTACCGCGCGGTCCAGGCGCAAGTGCACCCGGACCGCTTCGCGGCGGCCGGCGACGCGCAAAAGCGCATTGCGATGCAATGGGCGACGCGCACCAACGAGGCGTATCAGACGCTGCGCGATCCGTTGAAGCGTGCCACCTATCTGCTGCATCTGCGCGGCATCGACGTCGGCGCGCATGACAATACGGCGATGGAGCCGGCCTTCCTGATGCAGCAGATGGAATGGCGCGAAGGCATCGAGGATGCGGCCGCGGCGAAGAACGTGGACGCGCTCGACGCCTTGCTCACCGAACTGCGCGACGAAGAGCGCATGCGCTTCGACAAGCTCGGCGCGTTGCTCGACAGCGGCGCGAATCAGGCCGCGGGCGAGGCGGTGCGGCAGTTGATGTTCATCGAGCGGGTGGCGTCGGAAATCGACACGCAGATCGAGCGGCTCGAGAACTAGTTAGCTCGAGCGCACCGTGCGTCCTGCGCCGCGCGCGAGCACAGCGACAGTCGCCAGAAGAAGCCGTAGCATTACATCCAGCAACGCGAAAATTCAGGACGGGGCGAAGCGGCCCCGAGAAGATCCAGATGGCCCTACTGCAAATCTCCGAACCCGGCATGGCGCCGGCGCCCCACCAGCGGCGTCTGGCGGTCGGCATCGATCTCGGCACCACCAATTCCCTCGTCGCGGCCGTGCGCAGCGGCGTGCCCGACGTGCTGCCCGACGAAGACGGCCATGTGCTGCTGCCGTCGGTGGTGCGTTACCTGGAAAAGGGCGGCCGCCGTATCGGCCGCACGGCCAAGGCTGAGGCCGCGAGCGATCCGCGCAACACGATCGTCTCGGTCAAGCGCTTCATGGGGCGCGGCAAGGCGGAAGTGGAGGGCGCCGAAAACGCGCCGTACGATTTCATCGATGCGCCCGGCATGGTGCAGATCCGCACCATCGACGGCGTGAAGAGCCCGGTCGAAGTATCGGCCGAAATTCTCGCGACGCTGCGCCAGCGCGCCGAAGACACACTCGGCGACGAGTTGGTCGGCGCCGTGATCACGGTGCCCGCTTATTTCGACGAAGCGCAGCGTCAGGCGACCAAGGACGCCGCGCGTCTGGCCGGCCTGAACGTGCTGCGCCTCCTGAACGAACCGACCGCGGCGGCGATCGCCTACGGCCTCGATAACGGTTCCGAGGGTCTGTACGCCGTGTACGACCTCGGTGGCGGCACCTTCGATTTGTCGATTCTCAAGCTCACCAAGGGCGTATTCGAGGTGCTCGCGGCTGGCGGCGACTCCGCGCTCGGCGGCGACGATTTCGACCACGCGCTGTATCGCCACGTGCTGGAACAGGCCGGCATCGCGCCTCACACGCTCGCAGCGGAAGACGTGCGTTTGCTGCTGGACAGCGTGCGCGTGGCCAAGGAGGCCTTGTCCGATGCGCCGAGTGCAAAGCTACAGGCGACGCTCTCGAACGGCGCTCAGATCGATCTGACGATCGGCGAAGCCACTTTCGAAGCCATCACACAGGCGCTGGTGCAACGTACGCTCGGCCCGACAAGAAAGGCGCTGCGCGACGCCAAAGTCACGACGAAGGAAATCAAGGGCGTGGTGCTGGTCGGTGGCGCGACGCGCATGCCGGTGATCCGCCGCGCGGTCGAGTCGTTCTTCGGCCAGCCGCCGCTGATCAACCTCGACCCGGATCAGGTGGTCGCGCTCGGCGCGGCGATCCAGGCCGACCTGCTCGCGGGCAATCGCGGCGCGGACGGCGACGAGTGGCTGCTGCTCGACGTGATTCCGCTGTCGCTCGGCGTCGAGACGATGGGCGGCCTGACCGAGAAAATCATCCCGCGCAATTCGACGATTCCGGTCGCGCGCGCGCAGGATTTCACGACCTTCAAGGACGGCCAGACGGCCATGGCGATTCACGTCGTGCAAGGCGAGCGCGAGCTCGTCAGCGACTGCCGCTCGCTCGCGCGTTTCGAGCTGCGCGGCATTCCGCCGATGGCCGCCGGCGCGGCGCGCATTCGCGTGACCTACCAGGTGGATGCGGACGGCCTGCTGTCCGTGTTCGCACGCGAGCAGGGCTCGGGCGTGGAAGCGTCGGTGGTGGTCAAGCCGTCCTACGGTCTCGCCGACGACGACATCGCGCGAATGCTCGAAGACAGCTTCTCGACCGCTGAAGTCGATATGCGGGCTCGCGCGCTGCGCGAAGCGCAAGTCGAAGCACGGCGTCTCGTCGAAGCCACCGACGCCGCGCTCGCCGCCGACGCCGAACTGCTCGACGACAGCGAGCGCGCCGAGCTCGACACGCTGCTCGAGGCTCTGCGCAACCTCGCGCAAAGCGAGGACGTCGACGCGATCGAAGCCGTCACCAAAACCCTCGCCGAAGGCACCGACGAATTCGCCGCCCGCCGCATGAACAAGGGCATTCGCCGCGCGCTCGCCGGCCGCAGGCTCGACGAGATCTGAGCCTTGCGCTAACGGCAGGCGGCCTCGACTTGCGGGAGGCCGCCGCAAGAAATCGAAGCGCGCCGCGCGGACTTAAAAAGTCCGCGCGGCGCCAGTAAAATGGTATGGAGCCTGTTTGCGGCTGCCGTGCCTCAGACCGAAACGGAAAATGTATGCCTCAAATCGTTGTGCTGCCTCACGTCGAACTGTGCCCGGAAGGCGCGGTGATCGATGCCGTGCCCGGCAAGAGCATCTGCGACAGCCTGCTCGAACATGGTATTGAAATCGAGCACGCGTGCGAGAAGTCCTGCGCATGCACGACCTGTCACGTGATCGTGCGTGAGGGTTTCGCCGCCTTGACTCCGTCGGAGGAAGACGAGGACGATCTGTTGGACAAGGCGTGGGGGCTGGAGCCGGCCTCGCGTCTGTCATGCCAGGCCATGGTGCCGGCTGAGCAGGATCTGGTTGTCGAAATCCCTCGCTACTCGATCAATCACGCGAAGGAAAATCACTAACAGGAGGATGCAGCCATGAAGTGGACCGATACGCAAGACATCGCGATGGCCCTGACTGACAAGCACCAGGACATCGATCCGCAACAGGTGCGCTTCACCGACTTGCACCGTTGGGTCACCGAGCTGGAAGGATTCGACGACGATCCTAACCGGTCGAACGAAAAGATCCTCGAGGCGATTCAGGCTGCATGGATTGAAGACGCGGATTATTGAGCGTCAGTGAGTTTTCCCACGCCGGTCAGCGATCCGCTCGCGCTCCGGCCTCGGCAAGGAAAAAAGGCGATTCCAATGGAATCGCCTTTTTCGCGTCTGGCGCAAACTCCGCCAGCGTGTGCTCTAGCTTGCTACGAGCGTGCCGTTCTGAACCCGCACGCGCTGACCTTGCTGGAACGGCGGCGCTTCATGGTAGGTGAAGTAACGCGTCTTGCCGCTTTCCATCCGCACGCGCACCGAGTACGACGTGGTGCTGCGAATATGTTTCTCGACCGAATTGCCGGCAAGGCCGCCGCCGAGCGCGCCAAGAAGCGTCATCGCGGTACGTCCGCCTCCGCTACCGAACTGGTTGCCGACCACGCCGCCGGCCACCGCGCCGCCGACCGCGCCGATACCGGTGCCATGACCTTCCTGACGGACCGCCGAAATGGCCTCGACTACGCCGCATGTCGAGCAGTAGGCCGGTTGTGCCGGCGGCTGCTGCTGGGCGTAGTTAGGCGCCGGCTGTGCCTGTTGCTGCTGGGCGTATTGCTGCTGCTGTGCGGGTGCAGGCGCGGGAGCGGGTTGCGGCTGTTGCGCGGCCTGCTGCTGGGCGGCTTGTTGCTGCGCGGCCTGTTGCTGCGCCGCCTGTTGTTGCGCGGTCTGTTGCTGCGCCGCCTGTTGTGCCGTCGGGTTGGCCGGCGCCGCCGAATCGACCACTCCCTGCTGGTTCGCTTGCGTGGTGACCTGCGCCGCTTGCGTCTGATCGTTTTGCGCGCCGTCGCTGGACGCCTTCGGGAAAAGGCCCGTGACTGCCGCCGTGGCGACGAGGCTTGCGATGATCACCGCGCCGGCAGCGGTCGCGACAAGCGGGTGAAGCCGGCGTTGGGGCGCGGGCTGTGCGGATTGCGTGGTGGGTTGCGTGTTGGGATTGTCCATTCTGGCCTCCGTCTTCCACAGGAGTCGACTTTTGGTAAGACCAAGTGTCTGGTAAATCGATTCCGCGAAGGTTTCAATTTGTAACGATTTCCGGGCAGACATCTCGACGGCGTCGCGTCGAAGCCTCGCGCAGCGTGGCGGCACGCCGCTTCCGGCAAGCGCTCGCGCGATGAACACAGAAGGCCGAATCCTCGCATCACATGCAGCTTTTACCGATGGTTACAAACCGCCTAGGCGGGCGCCACACGCTTAGCGCAGCAAGAAAAACGCCCGGCATCGAGCCGGGCGTTTCTTCACCGTGAACTGCGCGACGCTCAGTCTTCGCGGCGCAGATGCGGGAACAGAATCACGTCGCGGATGCTCGGGCTGTCGGTCAGCATCATGACCAGGCGGTCGATGCCGATGCCGCAACCGCCGGCCGGCGGCATGCCGTATTCGAGCGCGCGGATATAGTCCGCGTCGTAGAACATCGCTTCCTCGTCGCCGGCGTCTTTCTGGTCGACCTGCTTCTTGAAGCGGGCAGCCTGGTCTTCCGGATCGTTCAGTTCCGAGAAGCCGTTGGCGATCTCACGGCCCGTGATGAACAACTCGAAACGCTCGGTGATGCCGTCGACCTTGTCCGACGCGCGCGCCAGCGGCGACACCTCGATCGGGTAGTCGATGATGTAAGTCGGTTCCCACAGTTGCGACTCGGCGGTCTCTTCGAACAACGCCAGTTGCAGCGAACCGACGCCCGCGTTCAAAAACTGCGGCTGCGACGCATCCACGCCGAACTTCTTCAGTTCCGTGCGCAGGAACGCGCTGTCGGCGAGTTGCTCGTTCGTGTATTGCGGCGCGTACTTCTGGATAGCCTGGGTGATCGTGAGGCGATGGAACGGCTTCGCCAGATCGAGTTCGCGGCCCTGATAGGTGATCGTGGCCGTGCCGAGAGCGTCGATCGCGGCCTGGCGGATCAGTTGCTCGGTGAAGTCCATCACCCACTTGTAATCGGTGTACGCGGCGTAGAACTCGATCATCGTGAATTCCGGATTGTGGCGCACGGACACGCCCTCATTGCGGAAGTTACGGTTGATCTCGAACACACGCTCGAAGCCGCCGACCACCAGACGCTTCAGATACAGTTCCGGCGCGATACGCAGGAACATCTGCATGTCGAGCGCATTGTGGTGCGTGGTGAACGGCTTGGCCGCCGCGCCGCCCGGAATCGGATGCAGCATCGGCGTTTCGACTTCCATGAAGTCGGCCTCGGCCATGAACTTGCGAACCGACGAAATCGCCCTGGTGCGCGCGACGAAAGTCTTGCGCGTTTCCGGCGTGACGATCAGATCGACATAGCGCTGGCGATACTTCATTTCCTGATCCGACAGACCGTGGAACTTGTCCGGCAGCGGGCGCAGCGACTTCGACAGCAGGCGCAATTCGGTGCAACGCACCGAGAGCTCGCCCTTGTTGGTGCGGAACAGCACGCCGCGCGCCGCGACGATGTCGCCCATGTCCCACTTCTTGAAGGCGTCGTACGTTTCCTGGCCGACGTCGGCTGGCGTGATGAAGAACTGGATCTGACCCGAACCGTCGCGCACGGTCGCGAAGCTCGCCTTGCCCATCACGCGCTTGAGCATCATGCGGCCGGCGATCGCGACTTCGAGCGGATTCGCTTCGAGCGCTTCCTTGTCGGCGTGCTCGTACTGCGACTGCAGATCTTCGGCGTGATGCGAGGGACGGAAATCGTTCGGATAGGCGACGCCTTGCTCACGCAACTCGCGCAGCTTTTCGCGGCGCTCGGTCATGATCTTGTTGTCGTCCACCTCGGGCACGACATTCGGTCGGGCCGCGTCAGGCTGGGCCGCACTAGGCTGGGTCGGTTCGGTCATGATGATTTGGTATTCGGTAGCCCGCACGAAAGTGGCTTGCATGCGGGTGGCCAGTCAGTAAAAACCTCAGGCGGTAAAAAGATGCGGCGCGGCATTGCAAGGGCAGGCCGCGCCGGTTGCGCTTAGACGCCCTGTTTCAGGCTGGCGCTGATGAACGGATCGAGGTCGCCGTCGAGCACGCTCTTGGTATTGCTGATTTCGACGTTAGTGCGCAGATCCTTGATACGGCTGTTGTCCAGCACGTACGAGCGGATCTGATGACCCCAGCCCACATCGGTCTTGCCGGCTTCGAGCTTGTCCTGCTCTTCCTGACGCTTGCGGATTTCCGCTTCGTACAGGCGCGATTTCAGCATGGCCATGGCTTCGGCGCGGTTGCGGTGCTGCGAACGGTCGTTCTGGCACTGCACGACGATGCCCGACGGCATGTGCGTGATACGCACGGCCGAATCGGTCTTGTTGATGTGCTGACCGCCCGCGCCGGACGCGCGGTAGGTGTCGATACGCAGATCGGCCGGGTTGATGTCGACTTCGATCGAGTCGTCGATTTCCGGGTACACGAACACCGACGAGAACGACGTATGACGGCCGCCCGACGAATCGAACGGCGACTTGCGCACGAGGCGGTGCACGCCGGTTTCGGTGCGCAGAAAGCCGTATGCGTATTCGCCTTCGATCTTGATCGTGGCGTTCTTGATGCCCGCCACGTCGCCGTCGGTCTGTTCCAGAACCTCGGTCTTGAAGCCCTTGCGCTCGCAGTACCGCAGATACTGGCGCAGCAGCATGGACGCCCAGTCGCACGCCTCGGTGCCGCCGGCGCCGGCCTGAATGTCGAGGAACGCATTGTTCGGATCGGCCGGGTTCGCGAACATGCGGCGGAACTCCATGTCCGCGACTCGCTGTTCGATGCCTTGCGCGTCGGATTCGCAGGCGAGGAGGGTTTCCTCGTCGTCTTCTTCGCGGGCCATGTCGAACAGGTCCTGCGCGTCGCGCAGGTCGTTATCGAGCGAGGTAAGTTTGCCGACGGTGTCGTCGAGCAGCTTTTTTTCCCGGCCGAGGGCCTGGGCGTGCTTCGAGTCGTTCCAGACGTCCGGATCTTCGAGTTCCCGGTTGACTTCGATTAGACGCAGTGCTTTGTCGTCGTAGTCAAAGATACCCCCGTAGCGAGTCCGCGCGAGTGCGCAGGTCCGCCAGTGAGGCTTCGATCGCGTTGAGACGTTCCGCTTCCATGTCGATCTTTTATAGCTTCGTAAAAAGGGGAAATTATAGCCGATCGGCACGCCGCGCCGGAGGCTGTTGAGCGATCCGGCGCGTGTTGGCGGTTGATTTTGCGGAGATTTTCGAGGTTTTCGGTGCGGCGACGCCGGTACGGTTGGCAGGGTGCTTGACGCGCCGGCGTCGAATCATCGCCCGCATTCGTCGCGTCAGGTCTGCGCTTCAGCTTGCGATTGCAACTCGCCCGGATCAGCTGGGCTTTTCAGTTGACCGCCTTAGCTCGCCGCGTGCTCGACGATCAGCTGCACGCGCGACACGCCGTTCCACGTATCGCTCGCGAGGCGATAGGCCACCGTGGTGCGAGCGGGCAGCGTGTCCGTGTGATTGAACCAGATCGCATTGAAGCGCTGGCGTCCGCGCACGAGTTGCAGCTTCAGGTGCTTGTCCTTCACGAGTGCCTGCGAGGCGATGTCGAATTCGCCGGAAAACACCGGCGCCGGAAAGCCCTGGCCCCACACGGCGGCGTCGAGCATTTCGACGAATTGCGGCGTGAAGTACGCGTCTTCCAGCTCGCCGTCGGTTTCGACTGTGCGCGAGAGCGCGTCTTCGGAGAGCCATTCGCGGCCGACCGCTTCGAACGCGGCGGTGAAGCGCGGCACGTCGGCGGCGGCGAGCGTGAGGCCCGCGGCCATGGCGTGGCCGCCGAATTTGACGATCAGGCCCGGCTCGCGCTTCGAGATCAGATCGAGCGCGTCGCGCAAATGGAAGCCCGCGATCGAGCGGCCCGAGCCCTTGACGGTCTGGCCGCTGTCGTCGGCGAGCGCGAAGGTGAACGAGGGCCGGTGGAACTTCTCCTTCAACCGGCCCGCGACGATGCCGATCACGCCCTGGTGCCAGCCCGGATTGAACAGCGTGATGGTGGTCGCGCCATCGGGATTGATCGCCGAGAGGTCGTCGAGCGCCTGTTGCTGCATGCCGGCTTCGATCTCGCGCCGCTCGCGGTTCATCGTGTCGAGTTGCTGCGCGAGATCCCAGGCGCGGCCGATGTCGTCGGTGGTGAGGCATTCGATCCCGAGCGACATGTCCGACAGCCGTCCCGCCGCGTTCAGGCGCGGCCCGAGCGCGAAGCCGAGGTCGAAGCCCGACGCGCTGCGGGCGTCGCGCGCGGCGGCGCGAAACAGGGCCGCGATACCCGGCTGCATCTTGCCTTTACGGATGCGCTGCAAACCTTGCGCGACCAGCACGCGGTTGTTGCCGTCGAGTTTGACCACGTCCGCGACCGTGCCGAGCGCGACCAGATCGAGCAGGCCGTCCAGGCGCGGTTCGGGAAACGCGTCGTTGAAGGCGCCGCGGCGGCGCAATTCCGCGCGCAACGCGAGCAGCACATAAAACATCACGCCGACGCCCGCGATGCACTTGCTCGGGAACGAGCAGCCCGGCTGGTTCGGATTGACGATGGCGCGGGCGGCCGGCAGTTCGTCGCCGGGCAGGTGGTGGTCGGTCACCAGCACGTCGATGCCGAGCGCGTTGGCCGCTTCCACGCCGTCGACGCTGGCAATGCCGTTGTCCACCGTGATCAGCAACTCCGGTTGGCCCGACGCGCTGCGCGCGGCCAGCGCGACGATCTCCGGCGTCAGACCGTAGCCGTATTCGAAACGGTTCGGCACCAGATATTCGATCCGGCCACCGAACATGCGCAGGCCCCGCACGGCAACCGCGCAGGCGGTGGCGCCGTCGCAATCGTAGTCGGCGACCACCAGCATGCGGCGCTGGTTCTGGATCGCGTCGGCGAGCAGGGCGGCGGCGTCTTCACAACCCTTGAGCGCGACGGGCGGCACGAGCCGCGCGAGACCGGTTTCGATTTCGTCGGGCATGCACACGCCGCGCGCCGCGTAAAGGCGCGCGAGCACCGGATGCAGGCCGTGGCGGGTGAGGACTTCGGCGTCGACGGGAGACGAGGCGCGCGTAACGATTCGAGTCATTCGGAAGGGCCGTGGATCATTCGATGAAGAGCGAGGCGAGCACCCGCCGCCGCCAGAATTTGCGCAGATCGCCGCGCGTGACCGAGAGCGTCACCGAGCCGGTGTCGCCGCACAAGGTCAGTCCGAGTTCGGCGAGCTGGCCGGATTGCAGCGCGGCGAGCGCCGGTTCGAACCAGTCTGTCTGCAACGCGGCGAACGCGTCGTTCCAGCGCGCCCAGTCCTGCTCGATGTAGGGCGCGGAGAACGGATCGAGTTCGACCAGCGTGATGCCGCCGGTGTTTGCATTCGCGTTGGCGTTGGCGTTGGCGTTGAGCGCGGACGCGCCGCCCGCCGTGCCGCTCAGAGCGTTACCCGGAGCATTGGCCGAAGCATCGCCCGAAGCGCCGTGCCCGGCGCCGGCCGCCCGCAGCGCACCGAACGACGCCGGCGGCGCAGCGGTCGCAACGCCCGCGCTCAGGGCGAGGCCGCGCGTCGCCGCTGCGTCGGAGAAGACGCGCGCGAACGGGCTGCGCACCGGTTGGATCGCGCCTTGCGCGTGAAACCAGATCGAGTTGACGGCCGGCAGGCCGCGCGCCTCGCGCGCTTCATTGACTGGATGCTCGAACCACGCCATCTGCACTTCGTTCTGCAGCTTCATCCATGCGCGCGAACGCTCGCCGGAGTGCGCCTCGTGCGGCAGCCAGATTTCGATGTTGCGCCCGCTCGCGCGCAATGGCGAGGCGCCGGCCAGCGTGCCGAACCCGTCGCCCGACAGATACCAGCGCGCGGGGCGCGGCGCTTCGATGCGCACGCCGAGTTCCTCGATCAGCGGTCGAGCGACCGCGAGCAGCGCGCCGGCGTCTTCGTCTGACAGGTCGAGCGAGGCCGGATCGATCAGCACCAGATGATCATGCGCGATGCGCACGTGCACCGGCTGCACGCAGGCCCATGTGGCGTTGCCCGGTTCGCCGCCGTCGGCGCGCAGCATGTACGGCGCGAGCGGCGCTTCGTCGGCGGCCGCCGCGCCGCTCGGCAGTGCGCCGAACTGGCGCGCCACCCAGCGCTCGTGCGGCAGCGTGCGCTGAAAGTCCTCGCCGATCACACGCTCCACCAGCGTCGCGCGCGCGATCAGCCGGTCGAGGGCCGGACTCTGGATGGCGTGAAGGGCGGTGGCAGCGTCCGCTGCGGCGGGCAGCGCGAAGGGTAGGAGAAGATGGAGACGGTTGGCGAGCATGATGCTGCGCATTGTAGGGCAAAGAGTGCGAGTATTCCGACCATCAGCTTGCGCTCGACGTAGCGCAGCGGCGGCGTGCCCGATTCCCCGTCGCCCGGACGTTCGGGAGCAACAGCCGCGCGCGGCGGCACCGCGCACATGACGATGGAGACCGGCATGTCGCGTGAACTCAAAACCGAGCAGGAATTGCTGGCACTGGTCGTCAAGGCCCTCGATGCGAACCCGGCCACGGCCGGCTGGATTCCGACCGGCTTCCACGAGACCGTGGAGGATGAAAGCGGCTGCAACTGGGACATCAGCCATCTGCATCGCGACCGCAAGGACGCCGACGTGCGCGACGCCGCCAACAGTGCCGCCGCGGGCATCATCAACGAGCTTCGCGGGCGTTACAACCTGCGTTAGACGAAGCCGGCCTCGCGCCTGAAACCCGGCACGCCTTGGCGGCGCCGTTTTGGGAGCGCCGCCGCTGAGCCGGCCTGACCGGGGCGCGGCCGGCCTTTCTGTCCGAAGTCCGGTCCAGACCGCCTTTGCGCGGGCGGGCGGCATTGTATGGCAAACTTCGCGCTTGATTAGTGGTGGCAGGCAATGGCGGCAACGGCAAGAGCCGTCGTCCGGACCGCCGTGGGACTGGCGTGGCGCGCGCGTTGCTACGGCACGGTGCGCCGTACCGGAACCATCCGCGTCGCAACGACACCAATGATCACGACGCTCGGACCGCGCGGCAGGCGCTTCACGCCTTCGTGCGCGGCACAAAGCCGAAGAACGCAGAAAAGGATTCGCTTGAAATTTCCCTACGAATGGCAGATTGGCTGGCGCTACACCCGCGCCGGCAAACGCACGACCGGTAACGGCTTCATTTCCTTCATCGCGCTCGTGTCGATGTCGGGCATCGCGCTCGGCGTCGCGGCGCTGATCGTCGTGTTGTCCGTGATGAACGGTTTTCAGAAAGAGGTGCGCGACCGCATGCTGTCGGTGCTCGCGCACGTCGAAATCTTTTCGCCGACCGGCTCGATGCCCAACTGGGAGCTGACAGCGAAGGAAGCCCGCCAGAACAAGGAAGTGATCGGCGCGGCGCCGTATGTCGAAGCGCAGGCCCTGCTCACGCGCCAGGACGCGGTGAGCGGCGTGGCGCTGCGCGGCGTCGAGCCGTCGCTGGAGCCCGAGGTGTCCGATATCGGTAAGGAGATGAAAGGCGGCAGTCTGAATGCGCTGAAGCCGGGCGACTTCGGCATCGTGCTGGGCGCCGACCTCGCCACCAATCTCGGCGTGACGGTCGACGACAAGATCACGCTGGTCGCGCCCGAAGGCACCATCACGCCCGCCGGCATGCTGCCGCGGCTGAAGCAGTTCACGGTGGTGGGCGTCTTCGAGTCAGGACATTACGAGTACGACAGCACGCTGGCGCTGATCAACATCAAGGACGCCGAGGCGCTGTTCCGGCTGCCCGCGCCGACCGGCGTGCGGCTGCGCCTGACCGACATGCAGCGCGCGCCGGAAGTCGCGCATCAGCTTGCGCGCACACTCTCCGGCGATTTATACATTCGCGACTGGACGCAGCAGAACAAGACCTGGTTCTCGGCGGTGCAGATCGAAAAACGCATGATGTTCATCATCCTCACGCTGATCATCGCGGTGGCCGCGTTCAATCTGGTGTCGTCGCTCGTCATGACGGTGACCAACAAGCAAGCCGACATCGCGATTCTGCGCACGCTCGGCGCGCAGCCTGGTTCGATCATGAAGATTTTCGTGGTGCAGGGCGTGACGATCGGCTTTATCGGCACGGCCACCGGCGTCGCGCTCGGCTGCCTGATCGCGTGGAGCATTCCATGGCTCGTGCCGATGATCGAGCATCTGCTCGGCGTGCAGTTCCTGCCGCCGTCGGTGTATTTCATCAGCGAATTGCCGTCCGAACTGGTTCCGGCCGACGTCGCGCGGATCGGCATCATCGCCTTCGTGATGTCGGCGCTGGCCACGTTGTACCCGAGCTGGCGTGGTGCGAAAGTCCGTCCCGCGGAGGCACTGCGCTATGAATGACCGTTCAGCTAACCTGTCCATGGCTTCTTCCGGCACCGTGCCGCATCCCTACGTGCTGGAAGCGACCGGCATTTCCAAGTCGTTCGTGCAGGGCGGTCTGAACGTGACGGTGCTTAACAACACGGAACTGAGCGTGCGGCGCGGCGAGAAGCTGGCGATCGTCGGCGCGTCGGGTTCCGGCAAGAGCACGCTGCTGCACGTGCTCGGCGGCCTCGACGATCCGAGCGCCGGCCACGTCTCGGTGATGGGTAAGCCGTTCACCCAGCTCTCCGAGCGCGAACGCAACGACCTGCGCAATCGCGCGCTGGGCTTCGTTTATCAGTTCCACCATCTGCTGCCGGAGTTCACCGCGCTCGACAATGTCGCGATGCCGCTGCGGATTCGCCGCATGACCACCGAAGCGTCGCGCCGCGAAGCGCTCGCGGTGCTGGAACGCGTCGGCATGGGGCATCGCGCGAAGCATCGTCCAGGCGAGTTGTCGGGCGGCGAGCGTCAGCGTGTGGCGATTGCGCGGGCGCTGGTGACGAAGCCCGCCTGCGTGCTGGCTGACGAACCGACCGGCAACCTCGACGGCGGCACCGCGGACACCGTGTTCAATCTGATGCTCGAACTGTCGCAAACGCTCGATACGAGCTTCGTGATCGTCACGCACGATCCGGAACTGGCGGGACGTTGCGACCGCATCATGCGGCTGCGCGACGGCGTGCTGCACGAAGAGCCGCCGGTGCCGGTTTAAGTGGGCTCAGGCGCCGGACGCCGTGAGCCGATGCTGCGCCGCTAACGAGGCACGTCATGTGGATCGATACGCACTGTCATCTCGACGCGTCGGAATTCGACGCCGACCGCTCAGAAGTCGCGGCGGCGGCGCGCCGCGCGGGCGTGGGACGGATCGTGATTCCGGCGATCGGCCGCGAGAACTTCGCGGCGGTGCGTGAGCTGGCGCACCGCGTCGACGGTGGCGCATACGCGCTCGGCATTCATCCGTTGTTCACGCCGGGGGCGCAGGAGAGCGATCTCGATCTGTTGCGCATGGAAATCGAGGCGAGTCTCGGCGACCCGCTGTTTGTCGGTATCGGCGAGATCGGACTCGATTATTTCGTCGGCGGTCTCGACGACGCGCGTCAGCAATTCTTCTACAACGGCCAGTTGCAGATCGCGCGTGAGTTCGATCTGCCGGTGATCTGCCATGTGCGCAAATCGCAGGATCAGGTGATCAAGGGACTGCGGCGGCATCAGATTCATCGCGGCATCGCGCATGCGTTCAACGGCAGTTTTCAGCAGGCTCAGGCGTATATCGACCAGGGCATGCATCTTGGCTTCGGCGGCAATCTGACTTTCGAGCGCGCGCGGCAAATCCGCCGTCTCGCCGAGCAATTGCCGTTCGACGCGCTGGTCGTCGAAACCGACGCACCGGACATCGCGCCGTCATGGATCTACAAGCAGCGCAACTCTCCCGAGCAGATTCCTGCCATCGGCGCGGGCCTTGCGCAACTACGCGGCATGGCCGCCGACGAAGCCGCCCTAGGCACAACGGCTAACGCGCTCGCCGCGCTGCCGCGGCTCACCCTTTCCTCTGCATAATTGAACGCGATGGTTTGAGTGGTTCGCGCCGGGCGATACCCACGCCTGGCGCGCTCGCTCACGCCTGTGCGTCGAGCGTTGCGTCGTCTGGCGTCTGCTGGCGGAGGGCGGATGCGGGCATGGTGGTGTGGATTCGCGTTGGGCGTAATCGGGCTGCAACGGCAGGCGGCGTTGCCGGATTGGATGGCGTTGTGCGGGTTGGTGCTGGTTGCTTGTGCTGCGGTTGTGGTGGCGATGTGGGGTTTGGGCGAGGATGGGGCCGCGCGCGCGGCGGCTCCTGGTTTGCTCACGTGCCGGATCCGCTTCAGCCAACGTGTGCGTTCGTTCGCCGGCTGGAGCGCGGTGTGGTGCGCGGCGTTGTGCCTCGGCTTCGGCTATGCAGCCTTGCGCGCGGACATGCGCCTCGCGTTCGGCTTGCCCACCGCGTGGGAAGGCCGCGATATCGAGGTGGTCGGCAGTATCAAAGGATTGCCGTCACGCGATGAAAACGGCGCGCGTTTTCTATTCGACGTCGAATCGGCCGAAGCACCCATCGCCGCCTTCCCGCGCGTAATCCAACTCTCGTGGATCGCCGAGGATGCGCCGCCGCCTCTGCTCGAACCAGAGGCACGCTGGCGGCTGACCGTGCGCCTCAAGCGTCCGCATGGCAATGCCAACTTCGGCGTGCGCGATGCCGAGGCGACGCTGCTCGCGCGCAACGTGCGGGCCACCGGCTATGTGAGCGCGCCGGCACAGGCGGTGCGGTTGCGTGGCTATGCGCGCGGCGTCGGCGTGTCCGTGGACCGCTGGCGCGGCGCGCTGCGTGAACGGATCGACGCAGTGCTCGCCGACGCGCCGCACCGCGGGATCGTTGTGGCGCTTGCAATCGGCGCGCAGGACGAAGTCAGCGCCGCGGACTGGCTGCTGATGCGTAGTACGGGCACGAGTCATCTGGTGGCGATTTCAGGGCTGCATATCGGTTTCGTCGCGGGCCTCGCGGGCTGGCTGGCGGGCGCGTTCTGGCGGCGCTCCGGGTGGATCGGCCGCAACTGGCCCTTGCGGTTGCCGGCGCAAGTCGTCGCGATCACGGCCGGCGCGGTGTTCGCCGCGCTGCACGCTGCGTTGGCCGGCTTCAATGTGCCGGCGCAGCGCGCGCTGTGGATGGCGGGCGTCGTCGCGCTCGCGTTTGTCAGCGGTCGCAATGTGGCGCGTTCGGCGGTGCTCGCGTGGGCGCTGGGGCTCGTGCTGCTGATCGACCCTTGGGCGGTCGTGTCGGCGGGATTCTGGTTGTCGTTCTGCGCGGTGGCGGCGATTCTGTTCGCCATGTCGGGGCGGCCCCGTGTGCGGGATCATGAACAGCACCGTGACGAAGCGGGCGAGGGCGGCGACGCGCCCAGCCGATGGTCGAGATGGCGCGCCGGTCTGCGCCGCCGCCTGCGCGGTGCCGGCGAGCGGCTGCGCGGCGCCGCGCAGGTGCAGTTCGCCGTGACGGTCGCGCTGGCGCCATTGACCGTCTACTGGTTCGCGCAGATTGCGCTAATTGGCCCGCTCGCGAATGCCTTCGCCATTCCGTGGGTCAGCCTGCTGGTGACGCCGGCGGTGCTCGCGGGCGTCGCCTTGCCCACGCCACTCGACTTCTATGCGTGGCACGCCGCGCACGCTTTGCTGGAACTGCTGGCGGCGGCGTTGCGGATGCTGTCCGGTCCAGCCTGGGCGCTCTGGCGTCTGCCGCAACCGGATGCGTGGACGCTGGCTGCGGCAGCGGTGGGCGTGCTCTGGTGTCTGGCGCCGCGCGGCTGGCCGCTGCGCTGGGCCGCGCCGCTGACGTGGTTGCCGCTCCTGATGCCTGCGCCGTCCGGAGCGCCGCACGGCGGTTTCCGCCTGACGGCGCTGGATGTCGGCCAGGGCACTTCGGTGCTGGTCGAAACGGAACATCACACGTTGCTGTTCGACACGGGGCCGGGCCCGGAGTCGACTCACGCGGGCGAGCGGGTGGTCGTGCCGTTTCTACAGGCGCATGGCGTGAGAACACTCGATACGTTGATCGTCAGTCACGCCGACTCCGATCACTCGGGCGGCGCACCCGCGGTGCTGGACGCGATCGAAGTCCATCAGATGGTGGCGGCATTGGCGCCGTCGAATGCGCTCTGGTCGAACGCGCGGCAACGCGGCGCCGACACCTTGCCGTGCGCGGCGGGCCAGCGCTGGCAGTGGGACGGCGTGGAGTTCGCGATGCTCTGGCCGGATGCCGGTCCGCTGCAAGGCAAGCCGAACGCGCATTGCTGCGTGTTGCGCGTCAGCACCTTGCCCGCCGCGGCAAGCCCGTCGCCCGGCCGCATTCAAACGGAGCCGCCGCGCATGACGGCCTTGCTGACGGCGGACATCGAGGCGCCCGTCGAACGCATCCTGCTCGCGCGCGATCGCGGCGCGTTGCGCGCGCAGGTGCTGGTCGTGCCGCACCACGGCAGCAAGACTTCGTCGACCGAGCCGTTCCTCGACTCTGTCGACCCGCTCATCGCGCTATTTCAGGTAGGCTATCGCAACCGTTTTCATCACCCGAATGCGGGTGTGTTCGAGCGCTACAAGGCGCGGCAAATCGAGCTCGGGCGCAGCGATGCTGACGGTGCGGTGCGGGTCGAGATGAGCCAGCAGACCGAGGCGCATGCCGGTGCCGCTGCCGGAAGCGTAACGGTCGCGCTCGAGCGCTATCGCGACACGCAGCGCCGCTACTGGATGGATCGCTGACGGGTTAGCCGATGAATTGCCGCCCGCTCAGATAAAAGAAACGCGCCGCCGGGCGTGGTGATGGCACCCAGGTGCGCACGATGCCCGGCACGCAAAAACAGAATGGAGATAGGCGCAGTTGAAAAACATCATTCACTTCTCGCACGCGAACGGCTTTCCGGCGTCGACCTACCGGACGATCTTCGCCGAGCTCGCAGACGACTACGAGTTGCGCTCCATCGAGCGGATCGGCCACGACGCGCGCTTTCCGGTGACGCAGGACTGGCCGCATCTGGTCGAGCAATTGCTCGACGACATCCGCCGGACGTACGAATACCCGGTGTGGCTGGTGGGACACTCGCTGGGCGGCTATCTGTCGCTGATGGCCGCGCTCAAGAAGCCGCAGTGGGTGAGGGGCGTGGTGATGCTGGATTCGCCGGTGATCGCCGGCTGGCGCAGCAGCATGCTGCGCGTGTCGCAATGGACCGGCCTCGACGAGCGGCTCTCGCCCGCGGCCGCCACCCGCACGCGACGCACCCAATGGGCGAGCCGTGACGAAGCGTGGCGCCATTTCCATTCGAAGCCGGCGTTTGCGCGCTGGGATGAACGCATGCTGTCCGACTATATCGACTTCGGGATTCCGCAGACTTCGCCCGACGGCGCGCGGTCGCTGGCATTCGATCGCCGTACCGAATATCAGATCTATAAGACCTTGCCGCATACGCTCGGCTCGCGGCTCGCCCGCGGCGCGCCGGTGCCGGTGGGTTTCATCGCCGGCACCCGCTCGAAGGAAATCCGCCAGGCCGGTCTCGACGCCACCCGCCGCGCGACCGGCGGCCATGTGGAATGGATCGAGGGCAGTCATCTCTACCCGATGGAAAGGCCGCTCGAAACCGCACGCGCGGTGCAAAGCATGTTGCATGAACTGGAGCAGCGCGGATGACGCGAAAGCACGCGCGGACGTGAGCGTGGACGACGAAGGCGGCAGCATCAGCCCAGCGCCGCGACGCCGACCATAGCGCGCCGCGCCGGCACGCGCCGCAAGAAACGGCGCATGATCCACGCGCGGCAATGGCCGCCACCGCAGCGCGCGCACATGTGGATGCCGCCAGGATTTTGCTGGGGTTGGGGCCCTGCTTTACGGTATAATCCGTTTTTCCCGCGAGCATCCAGCGATGACCAAATATGTTTTCGTCACCGGCGGCGTAGTATCTTCCCTCGGCAAGGGTATTGCCGCCGCTTCCCTCGCCGCGATCCTCGAATCGCGCGGTCTTAAAGTCACCCTCCTCAAGCTCGATCCCTACATCAATGTCGACCCCGGCACGATGAGCCCGTTTCAACACGGCGAAGTGTTCGTGACGGAAGACGGAGCGGAGACGGACCTCGACCTCGGCCACTATGAGCGCTTCATCAGCACGAAGATGCGCAAGGCCAATAACTTCACCACGGGCCAGATTTACGAATCGGTGATCCGCAAGGAACGCCGCGGCGATTATCTCGGCAAGACGGTGCAGGTCATCCCGCACATCACGAATGAAATCCAGGCGTTCATCGAACGCGGCGCGGCTTCCGCGACGTGCGGTGAGCCGGACGTCGCCATCGTCGAAGTGGGCGGCACCGTGGGCGACATCGAATCGCTGCCGTTCCTCGAAGCCGCGCGTCAGATGAGCCTGCGCATGGGCCGCAACAGCGCGTGCTTCGTGCACCTCACGCTGGTGCCCTGGGTCGCCACGGCCGGCGAACTGAAGACCAAGCCCACGCAGCATAGCGTGCAGAAGCTGCGCGAAATCGGTATTTCGCCACACGTGCTGTTGTGCCGTGCCGACCGCCGCATTCCGGACGACGAGCGCGCCAAGATCTCCATGTTCTCGAACGTGCCGGAAGACGCCGTGATCTCCGTGTGGGACGCGGACAGCATCTACAAGATTCCGCAGATGCTGCACGACCAGGGTCTGGACGCGATCATCTGCGAAGAGCTCAAGCTCACGCCGAAGGCCGCGGATCTGTCCATGTGGTCCGATCTGGTCGAGAAGCTGGAGCATCCGAAGCACGAAGTCACGATCGGCATGGTCGGCAAGTATGTCGATCTGACCGAGTCGTACAAGTCGCTGATCGAAGCGCTGCGTCATGCGTCGATGCATACGTCGACCAAGGTCAATATCGAGTACATCGATTCGGAAGAGGTCGAGACGCAAGGCGTCGAAAGCCTCAAGCATCTGGACGCGGTGCTCGTGCCGGGCGGCTTCGGCCGTCGTGGCACCGAAGGCAAGATCGCCGCGATCCGCTATGCACGCGAAGCGAAGGTGCCGTATCTCGGCATCTGCCTCGGCATGCAACTGGCCGTGATCGAATTCGCTCGCGACGTGGTTGGTCTGAAAGACGCGAACAGTACCGAGTTCGATCAGGAAACGCCGAACCGCGTGGTCGCGTTGATCACCGAGTGGTACGACCGCG
The DNA here is from genome assembly GCF_031585635.1 of Paraburkholderia sp. FT54. NCBI lineage: Bacteria > Pseudomonadati > Pseudomonadota > Betaproteobacteria > Burkholderiales > Burkholderiaceae > Paraburkholderia > Paraburkholderia sp. FT54. The sequence continues at coordinate 1,532,576 of NZ_CP134195.1, forward strand.
AAGGCCGCGTCGAGAAGCGCACGGAAGAATCGGATCTGGGCGGCACGATGCGCCTCGGTTCGCAACGTTGCCCGATCAAGCCCGGCACCATGGCCGAAGAGATCTATGGCAAGGACGTGAACGAACGCCATCGCCACCGTTATGAAGTCAATAACCGCTTCGTGCCCCAGCTCGAAGCCGGCGGCCTTATCATCAGCGCCCGTACCCCGAGTGAAGATCTGCCGGAAATGATGGAACTGCCGCGCAGCATGCACCCGTGGTTCGTCGGCGTGCAGTTCCACCCGGAATTCACGTCCACGCCGCGTGACGGCCATCCGCTGTTCAAGTCGTTCGTCGAAGCGGCGCTCGCGCATCACGAGGCGCGCACGCCGGTCGCAGTTGGGGAGAAAGCATGAAACTGGGCGATTTCGAAATCGGGCTCGACAAGCCGTTTTTCCTGATCGCGGGCACCTGTGTCGTCGAATCCGAGCAGATGACGATCGACACAGCCGGCCGGCTGAAGGAAATCTGCGCGAAGCTGAACATTCCGTTCATCTACAAATCGTCGTACGACAAAGCCAACCGCAGCAGCGGCAAGTCGTTCCGCGGTCTGGGCATGGACGAAGGTTTGCGCATTCTGTCGGAAGTGAAGCGCCAGCTGGGTCTGCCGGTGTTGACCGACGTTCACGCCGAGCACGAGATCGAGCAGGTCGCTTCAGTGGTCGACGTATTGCAAACGCCGGCTTTCCTGTGCCGTCAAACGGACTTCATTCACGCGTGCGCGCGTTCGGGCAAACCGGTCAACATCAAGAAAGGCCAGTTTCTCGCACCGCACGACATGAAGAACGTAATCGACAAGGCGCGCGACGCCGCGCGTGAAGCGGGTTTGTCGGAAGACCGCTTCATGGCGTGCGAACGCGGCGTGTCGTTCGGATATAACAACCTCGTGTCGGACATGCGTTCGCTCGCGATCATGCGCGAAACCAACGCGCCGGTCGTGTTCGACGCCACTCACTCGGTGCAGTTGCCGGGCGGGCAGGGCACGAGCTCGGGCGGTCAGCGTGAATTCGTGCCGGTGCTGGCGCGTGCCGCGGTGGCAGTGGGCGTGTCGGGGCTCTTCATGGAGACGCACCCGAATCCGGCCGAAGCCAAGTCGGACGGTCCGAACGCCGTGCCGCTGCATCGCATGGCCGATCTGCTCGAGACGCTGGTTACGCTCGATCGGGCCGTCAAGCGCGCGCCGTTCCTCGAAAGCGATTTCAACTGATTCAGGCATTCACCGCGTGTCACGACAGCTTTGCATAATCGGCACGCGGCGAATGCACGCAATGGTCGTCGAACGTATTGGCGCGCAGGTAGTTCGCCGGGGAGACCGGTGCGCTGCATGGGACCGGAGTTACCGCTGAAGCGGTAACTCCGGATCGACACGTCAGATACAGTGTCACAGTAAAGAATTCAACGTCATTTCTTGAGGAAACCATGAGTGCTATCGTAGATATCATCGGTCGAGAGATTCTCGATTCGCGAGGCAACCCCACCGTCGAATGCGACGTGTTGCTCGAGTCGGGCACGATGGGCCGCGCCGCGGTGCCGTCGGGCGCGTCGACGGGTTCGCGCGAAGCGATCGAACTGCGCGACGGCGAAGCCGGCCGTTACGGTGGCAAGGGCGTGCTGAAGGCTGTCGAGCACATCAACACCGAAATCTCCGAAGCGATCATGGGCCTCGACGCTTCCGAGCAGGCTTTCCTCGACAAGACCCTGCTGGAACTCGACGGCACCGACAACAAGTCGCGCCTCGGCGCGAACGCGATGCTGGCTGTCTCCATGGCCGTCGCGAAGGCTGCCGCTGAAGAAGCCGGCCTGCCGCTGTACCGCTACTTCGGCGGCTCGGGCGCAATGCAACTGCCGGTGCCGATGATGAACATCGTCAACGGCGGCGCGCACGCCAACAACAGCCTGGACATCCAGGAATTCATGATCGTGCCGGTCAGCCAGCCGACCTTCCGCGAAGCGCTGCGCTGCGGTGCCGAAGTGTTCCACGCGCTGAAGAAAATCTTGAGCGACCGCGGCATGAGCACGGCAGTGGGCGACGAAGGCGGCTTCGCGCCGAACTTCGGCAGCAACGACGAATGTCTGTCGACCATCCTGCAAGCCATCGAGAAGGCCGGCTACCGCGCCGGCGAAGACGTGCTGCTCGCACTCGACTGCGCAGCGAGCGAGTTCTACCACGACGGCAAGTACCAGTTGGCGGGCGAAGGTCTGCAACTGTCGTCGACGGAATTCGCTGACTACCTCGCGAATCTCGCCGACAAGTTCCCGATCGTGTCGATCGAAGACGGCATGCACGAAAGCGACTGGGCAGGCTGGAAGATTCTGACCGACAAGCTCGGCAAGAAGGTTCAGCTCGTGGGCGACGACCTGTTCGTCACCAACACGCGCATCCTGAAGGAAGGCATCGAAAAGGGCATCGCCAACTCGATCCTGATCAAGATCAACCAGATCGGCACGTTGACGGAAACCTTCGCGGCGATCGAAATGGCCAAGCGCGCCGGCTACACGGCCGTGATCTCGCACCGTTCGGGCGAAACCGAAGATTCGACGATCGCGGACATCGCGGTCGGCCTGAACGCCGGTCAGATCAAGACGGGTTCGCTGTCGCGTTCGGACCGTATCTCGAAGTACAACCAGTTGCTGCGCATCGAAGAAGACCTCGGTGATATCGCCAGCTATCCGGGCAAGTCGGCGTTCTACAATCTGCGCTAATCGCCGCTTTGCCAGCGCTGACCGATGAGCCGGTTATCCTCCGTTTCTGATTGACCCCGCCGCCCTGCGTATAGCGCAGGGCGGCGTGTATTCATTATGCTTACTTCATGCGGCTTGTCACTGCTGTCCTGATCGTTCTACTGGCGCTGATCCAGTACCCGCTCTGGTGGGGGCACGGCGGTTGGTTGCGCGTGCACGAGTTGCAGCAGCAACTGGCGCAGCAGGTGCAAAAGAATGCCGATTCGAAACTGCGCAACGAACGCATTCAAGGCGAAGTGCAGGATTTGCAGAACGGCACGGCCGCGGTCGAAGAGCGGGCGCGCTACGAAATGGGCATGGTGAAGGACGGCGAAGTATTCGTGCAGTTCGTGTCGCCGAACGCACCGTTGCCCACGGCGAACACGCCTTCTGTTACGACGTCCACGCGCGGTGAGATGTCGGCGGCGCCGCTGCATATGGTGCCGAATCCGGAATCGCGCGCGAAGCCGGATCGCAAGCACGGTGGTAAGGCGGCTGCTGCAAAAGACAAGAAGGCTGCGCACTGAGCATCGCCAGAGCAGCACAACGGCTCAGTACGAAGGATGTAAAAAAAGGCACGGTGAGAACCGTGCCTTTTTCTTTGGGCTCGGCGCCGCGCGCCAAGCCCGGAATCTTGCAACGCGCGGACTGCCGGCGCGTCTTACCAGCCCCAGTATGGCCCGTAACCCACGCCGATACCCGTACCCCAGCCGTGCCCCCAGCCACCGCCGTAATAGCTGCCATACACGCTGACAGGCGGCGCGTAGTAACGCGACCATGCTTGCGCCGCATTTTCAGCGGCCATCGCCTGATTCTGCTCGGCCATCACCTGATGGTCGATCGCGTCATAGCGCTGGCGTTCTTCAGGTGTCAGTGGTTGGGCGGTGGCGGCCATGCCTGACTGATCGGCCGGCAGCCGGCTATAAATCGGCGACGGCCCCGGCGGATCCATCACGCAGCCAGCGAGCGCACCGCTGCCCACGACGACAGCCAGCACGGCGGTCGTGCGTGCATGGCGCAGCAGCCGTATCAACGAAGTAGGGTGGTTCATGTTCGATCTCCATCGGTCGGATGCCTAAGCAAATCATGCACCGCGCGCACCGCCAATGATCCAACGCAATGATCAAAGATACTGCGCCGCCCGGGCCCTGAAAAGGCAGCGGGCGGCGCGGTATTTTGACTGCCGTCATACAGGTGTGATGAATCGCCGTTCGGCGCGTATGGAATCCGCGCGCCGGCGAGCCGTTTAGTGCCGCTGTTCAGCCGCGGGCGTCACACCTTGTGAGAGCGCTTCGGCGACAAAAAGTTGCGCCACGTCGACTGGATCGAACTCGTAACGCTGGTTGCAGAACTCACAATGAATCTCGACATGACCACGTTCTTCGAGCACGCCGTCCACTTCCTCGCGGCCCAGCATCTTCAGCATGCCGCCGACTTTTTCGCGCGAACACGTGCACTCGAAGCGCGCCGTGGCCGGTTCGAAATGCTGGACGTTTTCCTGCCAGAACAGGCGACGGAAAACCGTTTCCGGTTCTTCCTTCAGCAACTCGTCTTGCGAGAGCGTGCCGCCCAGCGTGCAGACGCGCTCCCACGTGTCCGCGTCCAGATCGCCCGGATGGGGGACGATGCCGCCGTCGCCCGGCAATTTTTGCAGCAGCATGCCGACCGCACGCTCGGTGTTCGCCGCGAGCCACAGGCGCGTGTCGAGCTGCTCCGAGTGATGCATGTAATGCTCGAGCACTTCGGCCATCGAATTGAGCGGGCCGTCCACGCCCGACAGCGGCACGATACTTTGGTACGGCTGCTGGCCGGGCTGCTTGCTGGCCGGGTCGAGCGTGATCACGCAACGGCCGTGGCCGCTCGCATTCAGCAGGTCGACCATGCTGGTCGTCTCACCGATCACGTCGGCCGCTTCGCCGGAGAGCTTGGCGGTCGCGCGCATCGACAGATCGGAGCCGCATTGCACCACCAGCATCTTGACCGGGCCGTCGCCGAAAATCTGCATGATGAGCGTGCCGTCGAACTTGAGATTCGCCGACAGCAGCGCGCACGCGGCCATCATTTCGCCCAGAACCGTGCGCACCGGCGCCGGATAATCGCGGCGCGTCAGCACTTCCTGCCACGTATTGCGCAGCGAAACGATCTCGCCACGCACCGGCGCCGCGCTGAACATGAATTTTTGCAACTGGTCGCTCACAACTTTTCCTCGGTCGAATGACGCAGCGTGATGCCGCGCCGTGCGCGCCGCGCGCTCCGGCTGGTTAGCCGATGCGCACGAGCTGCGCCTTGTAATATTCGCGGCGCTCGGCATACGTTGCCGCGCCGCGCTGCATGTTGGCGATATCCGTCTCGGTCAGTTCGCGCACCATCTTGGCGGGCGCGCCGAGAATCAGCGAATTGTCGGGGAACACCTTGCCTTCGGTCACGATGGCGCCCGCTCCGACCAGACAGTTGCGGCCGATCACCGCTCCATTCAAGACCACGGCCTGAATTCCGATCAGCGCGCCTTCCTTGATCGTGCAGCCGTGCAGCATGACCTGATGGCCGATCGTCACGTTCGGCTCGATCGTCAGCGGGAAACCGGGGTCGGTGTGCAGCACGGCGTTTTCCTGCACGTTGCTGCCGGCGCCGATGGTGATTGGCTCGTTGTCGCCGCGAATCGTCGCGCCGAACCAGACGCTCGCGTTTTCCGCGAGCGTCACATTGCCGATGATGCTCGCCGAATCCGCGACGAAGACGCTTTCATGGATGGTCGGGGCGGCTTCGCCAAGCTTGTAAATGGTCACGGTGTCTCCTGTTGATCGGTGGCTACGCGCGCGGGATGGGGCGCCGAACTGCCTGAAACGTCTTGCCGCGCCGCGCTGTCGCGTCTTGCCGGCGCATCGGGCGCGGTGGATGGTCGAATCGAGTATTGTAAACGGTTGTGTGGTTGGGCCGCTTGGTCCGGCCGTCGGGGCGATCGTTGCTGCGCTGTTCGGGCTGCTGTTGGCGTGGTTGCGCCGGCAGGCGTGCTTTGCCGGCCGCCTGCCAAAGCGTCGGTTGCCGTTAGATTCGCCATTTCCCGAGCCATGCCGGTTGCGGCTTCCGTTGCTGTTTCCTTTGTCGATTCGCTTGCCATGATGTCCGCCGCTCCGTCAGCACCATCCGTTCCGCCAGTTTCGCCCGCTTCCAATGTCGGGCGCGACGCCCATTGCGCGCGCACCGCAGCGCTCGCCGCGTTATGCGAAGCCGATCCGGCCGCGAAGGCCCGCGCGGCCCGCGCGCTCTACGCCGCCGTACTCGAAGGCCGCATGGCATGCGCCACGGACCTCGAACTCGACGAACCGGCCGGTTTACCAGGCCGTCCCGCGCGGCCCGAACTGGTCGATCCGCGGCATTTGAAGCGGCGCAGCATGCAATCGCCGCAGGGGCGCGCGGTCCTGCTGCACGCGCTCGCGCACATCGAATTCAACGCCATCAATCTAGCGCTCGACGCGGTCTGGCGCTTCGCCGGCATGCCCGCCGCGTTCTACACCGACTGGCTCAAAGTCGCCGCCGAAGAGGCGTATCACTTCTCACTGCTAACCGCGCGCCTCGCCGAGTATGGCCACGTCTACGGCGATTTTCCGGCCCACGACGGCCTGTGGGACATGTGCGAGCGTACGCGCGGCGACGTGCTGGCGCGCATGGCGCTGGTGCCGCGCACGCTCGAAGCTCGCGGCCTCGACGCCTCGCCGCCGATCCGGGCGCGCCTGGTGCAGGCCGGCGATCAGGCGTCGGCGGCGATTCTCGATGTCATCCTGCGCGACGAAATCGGCCACGTGCTGATCGGCAATCGCTGGTTCCGCCACCTGTGCGACGACAGCGGCCTCGACCCTCATGAGACCTACACGCGCCTCGCCGACCAGTATCACGCACCGAAATTACGTGGTCCGTTCAATTTCGAGGCGCGTCGCGACGCGGGATTCGACGAAGCCGAACTGGCCGCGCTGGCAGCCCTTGCGGGTCTCGACGCGCAGGAAGCGGCGCTGCCGTCCACCGACGACTGAGACTTGCTTCACCATCCGACCCGTGCGCCGACGTCTATCTCGTTATAATCGAACGACCATTCTTTTTTTGGACGTGCCGTTCATGAACACTTCCCAGTCTGAATTCATCGCCGTGCGCGGCATCCGTCTGCATGTACGGCGCTGGGGCAACCCGGATGCGCCGAAGCTTTTCATGCTGCACGGCTGGATGGACGTGGCCGCCTCGTTCCAGTTCGTCGTCGACGCGTTGGGCGGCGACTGGCAGGTGCTGGCGCCGGACATGCGCGGCTTTGGCCTGTCGGACTGGCCGGTGGCGCAGCACGGTGGCGGCAACTACTGGATTCAGGACTATCTGGGCGATCTCGACGCCTTGCTCGACCACTACGCGCCGACCGGCGAGGTGAATCTGGTGGGCCACAGCATGGGCGCGAACATTGCCTGCATGTATGCGGGCGTGCGGCCGGAGCGGGTGCGGTGCGTGGTCGACCTCGAAGGCTTCGGTCTCGCGCCGTCGCACCCGGCGCAAGCGCCCAGGCGGCTGCGCAACTGGCTCGACGAATTGCGCGATCCGCCGCAACTGAAGCGCTACGCGTCGCTCGACGACGTCGCCGCGCGCCTGATCAAGACCAATCCGCGGCTCGCCCCGCAGCGCGCGCAGTTTCTCGCGCTGCACTGGTCGAAGCCGGACGGCGCAGGGCGCTACATGCTGCTCGCTGATCCTGCGCACAAGCTGCGCGGCCCGGCGCTGTACCGGCTCGACGAAGTGATGGCGACGTGGCGCAAGGTGAGCGCGAAGGTGCTGCACGTGGAGGCCGCCAATTCGCCGACGCTCGCGCAGATCGCCGGCGAGATCCCGCTCGACGAATTCAAGGCGCGCTTTCAGGCGTTCCCGAACTGGCGCGAGAAGATCATCGACGAAGCGGGGCACATGGTGCACCACGACCAGCCGGAGCAGGTGGCCGCGCTGATCGAGGGATTCTGCGCGTAGCGCCTTCAAAAAGTCTGAGGGTTCCCGCGAAGACCTCCTTTCGGGGTGTCGGTTGCGAGATAGCTCTGCGTCCACTTACTGCGTTGCAGTAAAATGAGCGCAGAACCTTTTCAAGACCACGATGAACGCCGACCTCCACTGTCACTCCACCGTTTCCGACGGCCAGTTCGCGCCGGCCGACGTCGCGCGCCGCGCGCATGCGGGCGGCGTGACGCTGTGGGCGCTCACCGATCACGATGAGCTGGGCGGCCAGCACGAAGCGAGAAGCACCGCCGAGGCGCTCGGCATGGACTATCTGAGCGGCGTCGAAATCTCGGTGACCTGGGCTTCGCGCACGGTGCACATCGTCGGGTTGGGCGTCGATCCGACCAGTTCGATCCTGCTCGACGGTCTGGCGCGCACCCGCAACGGGCGGGCGGCGCGGGCAGAGGCGATCGGCGAACAACTGGCCACGCTCGGCATTCCCGACGCTTATCAGGGCGCGCTCAAATACGTGTCGAACCCGGACATGATTTCGCGCACGCATTTCGCGCGCTTCATGGTGGAAAGCGGCTACGCCAGTTCCACGCAGGACGTGTTCACCCGCTTTCTCGGCGACGGCAAACCGGGTTACGTACCGCACCGCTGGGCCAAGCTGGCCGACGCGGTCGGCTGGATCCAGGCCGCCGGCGGCGAAGCGATCATCGCGCATCCCGGTCGCTATGCTTACTCGCCAGTCGAATTCGACGCGTTTTTCGCCGAATTCATCGATCTCGGCGGCAAGGCGATCGAGGTGGTGACCGGTAGCCACACGCCCGATCAATACCGCGAATACGCCGATGTCGCGCGCCGTTTCGGTTTCGAGGCCTCACGCGGGTCCGACTTCCATGCACCCGGCGAAGGCCGCGTCGACCTCGGCACGCTGCCGCCGCTGCCCCCCGATCTGAAGCCCGTCTGGGAACGCTGGCTGTGACCGCGCCGTGCCGTGGCGGCACGTCCGTGCGTGAACGCCGGCCGCGCGCGGTCGTCCGGTCTTCCGGCGGGTCTTCAGCCGCAGTTCATTTGCCGTCTATCCGCCGTCCGTCCGTCAGCCAACGTTAGTAGCCATGTCCCAATACTTTCGGCTTCATCCTGATAACCCGCAGCCGCGCCTCGTCAAGCAGGCCGTGCAGATCATCAACGATGGCGGCGTGGTCGCGTTGCCGACGGATTCGAGCTACGCGCTTGCCTGCCATCTGGACGACAAGGACGCGGTCGAGCGTCTGCGGCGCATTCGCGGACTCGACGAGAAGCAGTTGCTATCGCTGCTGGTGCGCGATCTGTCGGAACTCGCGAACTTCGCGATGGTAGACAACCGGCAATACCGGCTGATCAAATCGGTGACGCCGGGCCCTTATGTGTTTGTGTTGCAGGCCACCAAGGAAGTGCCGCGGCGCCTGTCGCATCCGTCGCGCAAGACCATTGGCCTGCGCGTGCCGGATCACGCGATCACGCTGGCGATCCTGGAAGAACTTGGCCAGCCGCTGCTCGGCTCGACACTGATCATGCCGGGCGAAACCCAGCCGCTGAACGATCCGCAAGAGATCCGCGAGCGCCTGGAGAAACAACTGGATCTGGTGATCGACAGCGGTCCTTGCGTGTGCGAGCCGTCCACGGTGATCGATCTGACCGGCGCGGAACCGGTGCTGGTGCGGCCGGGGCGCGGTTCTCTCGCGCCGTTCGGCCTCGCGGAGACGGCATGAGTGAAAGCGGACAGACGCACGCAATCGCGTTGTTACAATAACGAGTTATGGATTCTTCCCTGATACAGACCATTGCGGTGTACGCGCTGCCGGTGATTTTCGCCATCACGCTGCACGAAGCCGCCCATGGCTACGTCGCGCGCTGGCTCGGCGACAATACCGCCTACGTGCTCGGCCGCGTCTCCGTCAATCCGATGCGGCACATCGACCCGCTCGGCACGATTGCGATTCCCTTGCTGCTGTACTTCGCCACCAGCGGCGCGTTCATGTTCGGTTACGCCAAGCCGGTGCCGGTCGCGTTCGGCAACCTGCGCAATCCGCGCTGGGGCAGTTTGTGGGTCGCGGCGGCGGGTCCGGCCTGCAACTTCGTGCAGGCGGTGATCTGGGGCCTGTTCGGTGTCGCGCTCGCGGTGCTGAATGTCAACGAGCCTTTCTTCACGCGTATGGCGGGCGCGGGCGTCGGCGTGAATCTGGTGCTCGGCGTGCTCAACCTGTTTCCGCTGCCGCCGCTCGACGGCGGCCGTGTGCTGATGGCGCTGTTGCCGCGGCGGCAGTCCATCACGCTGTCGCGCCTCGAACCGTACGGCTTTTTCATCGTGATGGCGCTGGTCATGACGGGTACGCTCACGCGATACTGGTTAAACCCGCTGGTCACGATCGGCTACAGCGCGATCACCGCTATTCTGACTCCCCTTGTTTCGCTTTTCTAGATAACCATGTTCCCAGACCGTATCTTCTCCGGCATGCGGCCCACCGGGTCGTTGCACCTCGGCCACTATCACGGCGTGCTGAAAAACTGGGTGCGGCTGCAGTCCGAATACCCGTGTTTCTTCTGTGTGGTCGACTGGCACGCGCTGACGACGCACTACGAAACGCCCGAAGTGATCGAAAAGAACGTCTGGGACGTGCTGATCGACTGGCTGGCCTCCGGCATCGATCCGGCGCAGGCCACGCTGTTCATCCAGAGCAAGGTGCCCGAGCATGCCGAACTGGCGCTGTTGCTCGGCATGAGCACGCCGCTCGGCTGGCTCGAACGCGTGCCGACCTACAAGGAACAGCAGGAGAAGCTGAAGGACAAGGATCTATCCACCTACGGCTTCCTCGGCTATCCGGTGCTGATGGCGGCGGACATTCTGCTGTATCGCGGCTCGCTCGTGCCGGTCGGTGAAGACCAGGTGCCGCACGTCGAGATGACGCGTGAGATCGCGCGCCGTTTCAACTACCTGTATGGCCGCGAACCGGGCTTCGAAGAGAAAGCCAACGACGCCGCGAAGAAGCTCGGCGGCAAGCGTTCCAAGCTTTATCACGAACTGCGCAACGCCTACCAGCAGGAAGGCGACGACGAAGCGCTCGAACAGGCGCGCGCCATGTTGCAGGAGTCGCAGAGCCTGTCGATGAACGACCGCGAACGTCTGTTCGGCTACCTCGAAGGTTCGCGCAAGATCATTCTGGTCGAGCCGCAGGCCATGCTGACGGAAGCGTCGCGCATGCCGGGTCTGGACGGCCAGAAAATGTCGAAGTCGTACGGCAACACGATCGGCCTACGTGAAGACGCGGAAACCATCACGAAGAAAGTGCGCACCATGCCGACCGATCCGGCGCGCGTGCGCCGCACCGATCCGGGCGATCCGGACAAGTGCCCGGTGTGGCAGCTTCATCAGGTCTACACGGACGAAGCCACGCACGAGTGGGTGCAGAAGGGCTGCCGGACGGCAGGCATCGGTTGTCTCGAGTGCAAGCAGCCGGTGATCGAGGGCATTCTGCGCGAGCAGCAGCCCATGCTCGAGCGCGCCCAGAAGTACATGGACGATCCGTCGCTGTTGCGCGCGATCGTCGCCGACGGCTGCGACAAGGCCCGCAGGTTCGCCACGGAAACCATGCGCGAAGTACGCGAAGCCATGGGCCTCTCGTACAACTGAGCCGCGCTGAAGTGATGAGCACTCCCGCTACCGCCATGCATGGATTGGGCGAGCCGTCGCCCTGGGTGCGCGATTGGGCGCATCTGGTCGCGGCGGGCGGCGCGGTGCTCGATGTCGCGTCCGGGGCGGGGCGGCATGCGCGGTTCTTTGCGTCGCTGGGGCATCCGGTCACCGCCATCGACCGCGACACGGCGGCGCTCGACGCGCTGCGGGGCGTTCCGCTCGTCACCCCGCTCGAAGCCGACCTCGAAGGCGCCGCGTGGCCGTTGTCCGCTGACGCGAAATTCGCCGCCGTCGTGGTGACGAACTACCTGCACCGGCCGCTCTTTGCGCTGCTGTTGCGCGCGCTTGCGCCCGGCGGCGTACTGGTTTACGAGACCTTCGCGCAAGGAAACGAAAGCGTTGGCAAACCCTCTAATCCGGCGTTTCTGCTGGCGCCCGGCGAGCTTCTCGACCGCGTGCGCGGCCAGCTCCGGGTGGTCGCTTTTCAGGACGGTTTTCTCGCGCAGCCGCGCCCGGCCTACGTCCAGCGGATCTGCGCAATCCAGGAGGCGGAGCGCTCAGACGACCCCGCGCAGGCGGCACCCCCGCCTTGTTACGAGTTGGCTGGGTAATCCGCTACAATCGCGGTTTACCTGATCAAATTCATGGCGTTTCATGACTAACGGCAACCACAGCAGCAACGACAGCGTTCAGATTCGCGGCAGTATTCCTGCCATCATCACCCCGATGCTCGAAGACGGCAGCCTCGATCTGCCGGCGTTTCGCAAACTGATCGACTGGCACGTCGCGGAGGGCACGAACGCTCTCGTCGTGGTCGGCACGAGCGGCGAATCGGCCACGCTGTCGGTCGAGGAACACGTGCTGATGGTCAAGACCGCGGTCGAGCATACGGCGGGCCGGATTCCGGTGATCGCGGGCTCGGGCGGCAATTCCACGACCGAAGCCATCGAACTCACCCAGCAGGCCAAAGAAGTCGGCGCCGACGCCACGCTGCAGGTCGTGCCGTACTACAACAAGCCGACGCAGGAAGGCATCTACCGCCACTTCGCGAAGATCGCCGAAACCGTCGATCTGCCGGTGATTCTGTACAACGTGCCGGGCCGCACGGTTGCGGACATGAGCAACGAAACCATTCTGCGCTGCGCGCAGGTGCCGGGCATCATCGGTGTGAAGGAGGCGACCGGCAATATCGATCGCGCCGCGCATCTGATCAAGTCCGCGCCGGCGCACTTCGGCATCTACAGCGGCGACGATCCCACCGCGATCGCGCTGATGCTGCTCGGCGGCCACGGCAATATTTCGGTCACCGCCAACGTCGCCCCGCGCGCGATGAGCGATCTCTGCAAGGCTGCTCTCGCCGCGGACGCGAAGACCGCGCGTGAGATTCATCTGAAACTCCTGTCGTTGCATAAGAACCTGTTCATCGAATCGAACCCGATTCCGGCCAAATGGGCACTGCAGCAACTGGGTCGTGTGCAGGGCGGAATCCGCCTGCCGCTCACGCCGCTCGACGCGCAATACCACGAAGTGGTGCGCGGCGCGCTGCGCGAAGCGGGCCTGCTGGGCTAGACGGATAGCGTCCGCGGCACCCTCCAGCGCCAACGAAAGCCTGCCACCGGCACTCCCTTAACCGACGTCGATCCAGCCCGCGTTCCCGGCACACAGAACCAAGGCACCGCGTTCCAGCATCACGAAGGACCTCATGAAACGTTCCGCACTCTCCCTCCACGCAACCCGCATGGCGGCGCTGGCGCTTGCCCTCACGACGCTCGCCGGCTGTGACACGCTGAACGACTGGTTTGCTTCCGACCGCGTCAACTACAAGGGCGCGGCAAGCGCGCCGCCGCTGGCCGTTCCGGGCGATCTGAGCACCACCAAGACCGACGAGCGCTACGTCGCGCCGCCTGCCAATCTGGCGCTGGGCGGCGCGCAGACGCGCGCGGTGACGGCCGCCGGCAATTCGACTGAAGGCCAGCCGAACGCGCAGGATCCGCTCGGCATGCATATCGAACGTGACGGCGATCGCCGCTGGCTGGTCGTCGACGGCCGTTCGCCGGAACAACTGTGGCCGCAGTTGCAGGAGTTCTGGCAGGAAAACGGCTTCGCGCTGAAGACCGACGCGCCGGCCACCGGCATCATGACGACCGACTGGGCTGAAAACCGCGCCAACATTCCGGACGACTGGTTCCGCCGCACGGTCGGCAAGGTCATCGACTTCGCGTATTCGTCGGGCACGCGTGACAGTTTCCGCACGCTCGTCTCGCGTGCGGGCGACACGACCGACATCTCCATTACGCACAGCGCCATGGAGGAAGTGTTGACGGGGCAGGACAAGACGTCGTCGCGTTGGGAAGAGCGCCCGCGCGATCCGGCGCTCGAGGCGCTGTTCCTCACCAAGCTGATGCAAAAGTTCGGCCTGACCGAAGCGCAATCCAAACAACTGCTGACCGACGCGCGTACGGCGGTTGCGCCGACCACGATCGATCAAAGCGCCGGCGCATCCACGCTTGACCTGCCGGAGTCGTTCGATCGCGCATGGCTGCGTGTGGGCCTCGCGCTCGACCGCACCAACTTCACCGTCGACAACCGCGATCGCGCGAAGGGTATCTACTACGTGCGCTACGCGGACTCGATGCAGGAACTGAAGAAAGAAGGGCTGTTCGGCAAGCTGTTCTACAGTGGCAATTCGTCGAAGAAGCCGGCTCAGGAATTCCTCGTCAACGTGCGCTCGAAGGGCGACACGGTGACGCAGGTGGCGGTGCTGACGGCGAACGGGCAGGTCGACAATTCGTCCGACGCGCAGCGCATCGTGACGCTGCTGCACGCGCAACTGAACTAAGCGGACCGTGAGGTTCGCGAGTCTCGGCAGCGGCAGTGAAGGCAATGCCTTGCTGGTGGAAGCGCAAAGCGGTGCGACCACCACGCGCGTGCTGCTCGACTGCGGGTTTTCTGCCAAGGAAGTCGAGCGGCGTTTGGCGCGGCTCGGCGCGAGTGTCGATGGACTCGACGCGATTCTGATTACGCACGAACATGGCGATCACATTGGCAGCGCGCTGACCTTGGCGCGCAAGTGGTCGATTCCGTTGTACATGAGCTGGGGCACCGCCCGCGCGGTGGGCGCCGACGAAGCCGATGTCGACCTGCAGGTGCTGTGGGGCGACGAAACGGTGGCAATCGGCGACCTCAGCATTCTCCCCTACACCGTTCCGCACGACGCCCGCGAGCCGCTGCAATACGTGCTCTCGAACGGCGCGAGCCGGCTCGGCGTGCTGACGGATGTCGGCACGTCCACGCCGCATATCAGCTCAGTGCTGAGCGGCTGCGACGCGCTGGTGCTCGAATGCAATCACGATGTGCGGATGCTGGCGGGCAGCCGCTATCCGCAATCGCTGAAGGCACGCATCGGCGGCAATCATGGGCACTTGAACAACGACGCGGCGGCTGAGATTTTGGCCTCTCTCGATCGTTCGAGATTGCGCCACCTGGTCGCCGCGCATCTGAGCCAGCAGAACAATTTGCCAGAACTGGCGCAGGCCGCCATGGCCGGTGTGCTGGGCGCGGCGCCGACGGAAGTGGTGGTGGCTTCGCAGGATGAGGGGTTTGCGTGGCTGAGCGTGTGATAGGCGGATGACGCGCTTGTGCTTGTGCCCGCTTGCGCCGGGCGCTTGCCCGACGCGGCCCATAAAAAAGCCCATAACGATCACTCGTTATGGGCTTTTTCTTTCAGGGCGCCGCGTTTCGCACGCCGCGCCCTGAATCAGGCTTAGTTGCGGTTGCCGCCGAAGATGCCGAGCAGCGCCAGCAGGTTGACGAACACGTTGTACAGATCCAGGTAGATCGCGAGGGTAGCGGTGATGTAATTCGTTTCACCGCCGTTCACGACGCGCTGCACGTCGAACAGCATGTAGGCCGAGAAGATCACGATGGCCATGACCGACACCGTGAGCATGAGCGCCGGCAGATGCAGGAACACGTTCGCGACCGATGCGAGCAGCAGCACGATCACGCCCATGAACAGCCACTTGCCGAGGCCCGAGAAGTCACGCTTGCTGACCGTGGCGATGGTTGCCATCGACGCGAAGATCACACCAGTGCCACCGAAGGCGAGCATGATCAGCGACGGGCCGTTCGAAAAACCGAGCACGAAGCTCAGGATGCGCGACAGCATCAGGCCCATGAAGAACGTGAAGCCGAGCAGCACGAACACACCGGCCGCGCTGTCTTTGGTCTTCTGGATGGCGAACATGAAGCCGAAGGCGATCGCGAAGAACGCCAGCATGCTCATGGCCGGACTGGTGGCGGCGAACAGCGAGAATCCGGTGGTGAGCCCCACCCACGCGCCGAGCACTGTTGGAATCATGGACAGCGCGAGCAGCCAGTAGGTGTTCCGTAGCACGCGGTTACGCGTTTCGACCGTGCTGACCGCGCCATTGCGGCCAAAGCTATACGGATGATCGTTCATGGTCTCTCCTTACCTCAGAAGCGTGATGCGTATGGTTGTGAAGCGGGTAGTGGTGAGTCGGGCAGCGCCGGTGGGAATTTCTGTCACCGGCCGCGGCGCTCTCATCCCTAAGATTGGCGCGCGGGCAGGGAGTTTCAATGCCCTGAAAATACCGACATTGCCTACGCTACCAGTATTCGGGAATTCCTGCTTGGAGTCTTTCAGTTCTGTAAGGGTTCAATCGCAATCATACACGGGAACATGCTACAATAGCGGATTCATTTGAATCTGTAACCTCTTAATTTTTTGGAGTTTTTATGGCGATCGAACGCACCCTGTCGATTATCAAGCCGGACGCAGTGGCCAAGAACGTGATCGGCCAGATCTACAGCCGTTTCGAAAACGCTGGTCTGAAGATCGTGGCTTCGCGCATGGTTCACCTGTCGCGCGCCGACGCGGAGAAGTTCTACGCTGTGCACGCTGCACGTCCGTTCTTCAAGGACCTGGTCGATTTCATGATTTCGGGCCCGGTCGTCGTGCAAGCGCTGGAAGGCGAAAACGCGATCCTGAAGCACCGCGACCTGATGGGTGCAACGGATCCGAAGAAGGCGGAAAAGGGCACGATCCGCGCCGACTTCGCCGACAGCATCGACGCGAACGCAGTGCACGGTTCCGACGCCGCTGAAACGGCTGCCGTCGAAATCGCATTCTTCTTCCCGCAAGTGAACGTCTACTCGCGTTAAGCAGGACTTGCCTCGTGCGATTCGTGCAGCCGATCTGATTTATCGCACGAATCGCCCGGCAAAGTAGTAAGGTAAAAGCAGCAGGAATGGGCGCGAACGGCATTGCGTTCATGCAGCTTGTTGCATGAACGTACTCTCGCACTGAAATGGCAGGATTCGATATGACGAGCAGTCCCACCGTCAACCTTCTCGACCTCGACGCCCAAGGGCTTGTCGCCTACTGCGACAGCCTGGGCGAGAAGCCGTTTCGCGCCAAGCAATTGCAGCGCTGGATTCACCAATACAACGCGGCCGACTTCGACGGCATGACCGATCTGGCAAAGTCCTTGCGCGAAAAGCTCAAGGGGCGCGCCGCCATCTCGATGCCGGGCATCGTCAGCGACCATATTTCCACCGACGGCACACGCAAGTGGCTGATCGACGTCGGCAACAGCAACGCGGTTGAAACCGTCTACATTCCCGAAGAAACACGCGGCACGCTGTGTGTGTCGTCGCAGGCCGGGTGCGCGGTCAACTGCCGTTTCTGTTCGACCGGCAAACAGGGTTTCTCCCGCAATCTCACCACTGGCGAAATTATCGGCCAGTTGCGCATGGCTGAGTTCGCGCTGCGCGCGTCGCGCGGCGTGGACGGCGGCCGCGCCACGGGTGGTGACGGCAAGGGCGAGCGGGTCGTCACGAACGTCGTGATGATGGGCATGGGCGAGCCGCTGCTCAATTACGACGCGGTCGTGCCGGCCATGCGCCTGATGCTCGACGACAACGCCTACGGCCTGTCGCGCCGCCGTGTCACGCTGTCCACCTCGGGCGTCGTGCCCATGATGGACCGGCTCGGCGCCGATCTGCCGGTGGCGCTTGCGGTCTCCTTGCATGCGCCGAGCGATCCGCTGCGCGACATGCTTGTGCCGCTGAACAAGAAGTACCCGCTGCGCGAACTGATGGCGGCTTGCCAGCGCTATCTGAAGGTCGCGCCGCGCGACTTCATTACGTTTGAATATTGCATGCTCGACGGCGTCAACGACAGCGAAGCGCAAGCGCGCGAATTGCTGGCCGTCACGCGCGACGTGCCGTGCAAGTTCAACCTGATTCCGTTCAATCCGTTCCCCGAATCGGGCCTCATCCGCTCGAAACCGGAACAGATCAAGCGGTTTGCACAAGTGTTGATGGACGCGGGCGTCGTCACCACGGTGCGTAAGACACGCGGCGATGATATCGACGCTGCCTGCGGTCAGTTGGCCGGCGCGGTGCAAGACCGCACACGGCTCGTTGAGCGCACCGGGAAGGCGGCGAAGATCATCGAGGTTCGCGCCGTGTAATCGCGCGGGGATGGCGGGGCGCCGGCGTTCGGAGAGAATTCCGCGAACGCGCGACAAGCTGCCGTGCCGGTGTCGATTGAAAAGAAAGTTTGCAGAAGCGATCGGAAGCGGCACATCAGGCCGCACATTTTGTTATAAACGGTCTGCGATTGGGACGTGAGGCTTGAGCCGGTCCGGGTTGCACAAGTGAAAAAGAATCGACGCGAAAGGATTTGGGATGAGTGAGCCGCAGCACCCGCAGCCGCAGGACACAGACACGAACGAAGGCCATCCGGCGCCAGTCGCACGGGCGGCGGTGCAGCCTGTTGTGCAGCCGGGCATGGACTCGTTGGCGGCGGTTGGCGCGCGCTTGACCCAATTGCGTGAATCGAAAGGCTGGACGATCGACGACGTATCGGCGCGTCTGAAGGTGAGTGCCGTCAAGCTGCGCGCGCTCGAATCGGGCGACATCAGCCACTTGCCGGACACCACCTTCGCGCTGGGCGTGGTGCGCAGCTACGCGAAGATGCTCGGCGCCGATCCCACGCCGTTCACGGCGGCATTGCGCCGCGAAAAGGGTGTGCCCGCGCCGGATCTGTCGATGCCGGCGTCGTCGGGTAAAGATTTGCCCCGCGGCAAGGTATCGCTTTCGCTGGGCGGCAGCGGGCAAAAGAGCCGCTCATGGTTGTGGGGCGTGGCGGCGGTGATCGTCGCGGTGATCGCGCTCGGCATGTGGCATACCAACGGCGGCGATTCGTCGGCGTGGCTCGCGCGGTTGAAAGCGACCGCGAACGGTGCCGCTGGCGGCGCGACCGGCGCATCGGGCGCGGTGGCGCAGGGGCAATCGGCAGGTTCGGAAGCCGCCGCGGAAGAGGCTGCTTCTGCGCCGGACGCGCAGGCGGCAGCAGAAAATGCAGCGTCGGCTACGCCGATGCCCGCGCCGCTCGCCACCGGCACGGCGCCTTCGTCGGCGCCGGCAGTCACGGCAATGACGGCCGCGCCGAAAGCCGGGTCGCAAGCACCGGCTGCGGCAACTGCGCCGGGCGCGAGCGCGCCGGCGGCTACGGTCACGCCGGCTGCAGGTCAGTCGATCGTTGCGTTGAGCGTAAAACAGGACAGCTGGTTCAGCGTGCGTGGCAAAGATGGCAAGGAAGTGTTCTCCGGCCTCGTGCACGCAGGCGATACCAAGGAAGTAACGGGCGAAGCGCCGTTCAAGGTCACGGTCGGCAACAGGGCCGGTCTCGACTCGCTGACGCTCGATGGCCAGCCGGTCGATCCGTCGAAGTATGCGGCGGCCAAAGGCAACGTGGCGCGCTTCGCGCTGCCTTGACAGATACGGTATGCGCCGCGGCCAACCGGTCCGCGGCGCTTTTTCAATTCAGGCGCTACGTCTTCTGTGTGGCGCATGCGGCGTAAATGGGTTTTTCGATGCAATCCGAAGCTCAATCCCAATCGAGTAGCAAGATCGTTTCAACCGAGCCGGTGTTCGGCGGCCAGGCCGCGCGGCGCAAGTCGCACGCGGTCGACGTCCGTTGGGGCGGCCAGCTCGTCACCATCGGCGGCGACGCACCCGTGCGCATCCAGTCGATGACCAACACGGATACCGCGGACGCCATCGGCACCGCGATCCAGATCAAGGAACTGGCGCAAGCCGGCTCGGAACTGGTGCGTATCACCGTGAACACGCCGGAAGCGGCCGCGGCCGTCCCGGCCGTGCGCGAGCAGCTCGACCGCATGGGCGTGTCGGTGCCGCTGGTCGGCGACTTCCATTACAACGGCCATCTGCTGTTGCGCGATTACCCCGCGTGCGCGGAGTCGCTGTCCAAGTACCGGATCAATCCGGGCAACGTCGGCCATGGCGCGAAACGCGACACGCAGTTCGCGCAGATGATTGAAGCCGCGGCGAAGTATGACAAGCCGGTGCGTATCGGCGTCAACTGGGGCAGTCTCGACCAGGACCTGCTCGCGAAGATGATGGACGAGAACGCCGCGCGTGCCACGCCGTGGGAAGCGCAAAGCGTGATGTACGAAGCGCTCATCCAGTCGGCGATCGGCTCGGCGGAGCGGGCGGTCGAACTCGGTCTGTCGCGCAATCAGATTATCCTGTCGTGCAAGGTCAGCGGCGTGCAGGATCTGATCGCCGTGTACCGCGAACTCGCGCGCCGTTGTGACTTCGCGCTGCATCTCGGCTTGACCGAGGCTGGCATGGGGTCGAAGGGCATTGTTGCCTCGACCGCGGCGTTGTCCGTGTTGTTGCAGCAGGGCATCGGCGACACGATCCGGATTTCGCTCACGCCGGAACCGGGCGCCTCGCGCACCGGCGAAGTGATCGTCGGCCAGGAAATCCTGCAGACCATGGGTCTGCGCTCGTTCACGCCGATGGTGATCGCGTGCCCGGGTTGCGGCCGCACCACCAGCACGCTGTTCCAGGAACTTGCGTCGCAAATCCAGACCTATCTGCGCACGCAGATGCCGGTGTGGCGCGATCAATATCCTGGCGTCGAGAAGATGCACGTCGCGGTGATGGGTTGCATCGTCAACGGTCCGGGCGAATCGAAGCAGGCCAACATCGGCATCAGCTTGCCGGGCTCGGGCGAGAACCCGGCCGCGCCGGTGTTCATCGACGGCGAGAAGGTGAAGACGCTGCGCGGCGATAACATCGCGCAAGAATTCCAGCAAATCGTGAGTGACTACGTCGAGCGCAGCTATGGCCGCGCCACGGTAGCCAACTAAACATCGGCTCTCGAAATACAGATGACTGAACAGAAGAAAAAGCTCGAAAAGCTCTCCGGCGTGAAGGGTATGAACGACATCCTTCCGCAGGAAGCCGGGCTGTGGGAATTTTTCGAAACGACCGTCAAGTCGATGCTGCGTTCGTACGGATACCAGAATATTCGTACGCCGATCATCGAGCATACGCAGTTGTTCAAGCGCGGTATCGGCGAAGTGACCGACATCGTCGAGAAAGAGATGTACAGCTTCACCGACGCGTTGAACGGTGAAAATCTGACCATGCGCCCGGAAAACACGGCGGCGGTGGTGCGCGCGGCGATCGAGCACAACATGCTGTACGACGGCCCGAAGCGCCTGTGGTACATCGGCCCGATGTTCCGCCACGAGCGTCCGCAGCGCGGCCGCTATCGCCAGTTCCATCAGGTCGGCGTGGAAGCGCTCGGCTTTGCCGGTCCGGACGCCGACGCTGAAATCATCATGATGTGCCAGCGTTTGTGGGACGACCTCGGGCTGATGGGCATCAAGCTCGAAATCAACTCGCTGGGTCTCGCGGAAGAACGCGCGGCGCACCGTGTCGAATTGATCGCGCACCTCGAAAAGCACATGGACGTGCTCGACGAAGAAGCGAAGCGCCGTCTCTACACGAACCCGCTGCGCGTGCTCGATACGAAGAATCCGGCCATGCAGGAAGTCGCGCAGAACGCGCCTAAGCTGATCGATTTTCTCGGCGAAGAATCGCGCGCGCACTTCGAAGGTTTGCAGCGCATTCTGAAGGCGAACAACATCCCGTTCACGATCAATCCGCGTCTCGTGCGCGGTCTCGATTATTACAATCTGACCGTGTTCGAATGGGTGACCGACAAGCTCGGCGCGCAAGGCACTGTCGCGGCCGGCGGGCGTTACGATCCGCTGATCGAACAACTCGGCGGCAAGCCCACGGCGGCATGCGGCTGGGCAATGGGCGTCGAGCGGATCCTCGAATTGCTGAAGGAAGAGCAACTGGTGCCGGAAGACGAAGGTTGCGACGTGTACGTGGTCCATCAGGGCGACGCGGCGCGCGAGCAGGCCTTCATCATCGCCGAGCGTTTGCGCGACACGGGCCTCGACGTGATCCTGCATTGCAGCGCCGACGGTCAAACGGCCAGCTTCAAATCGCAGATGAAGCGTGCCGACGCAAGCGGCGCGGCGTTCGCGGTGGTGCTCGGCGAAGACGAGATCGCCAACGGCACGGTGGGCGTGAAACCGCTGCGCGATACAAATGCTAACGGCGGTAAAAACGAGCAACACAACGTACCGGCCGAAGACTTGACCGAATTTCTAATCAATGCGATGGTTGCAACCGCCGAAGACGGCGACGACTGATCGCGATGTCGTCGAGCCGGTTGGTTCGCAATCGGGTTCGACACGCACACGTAGCAAGAAAGAGGAAATCGCCGGGCAATGAGTTACCACGACGAACAAGAATCGATTGAAAGTCTGAAGGCATGGTGGACGCAGTGGGGCAATGCAACCACATGGATCGTGCTGGTGGCACTGGTCGCCGCGGCTGGCTGGAACGGCTGGAATTTCTGGCAACGGCGCCAGGCGGCGGAAGCTGCCGTGCTGTACGACCAGGTGCAGCAAGCCGTGGCATCGGGCGATAAGGCAAAGATCACCCGCGTCGCCACCGACATGGAAGACAGGTTCAGCCGCACGGCGTATGCGCAGATGACCGCGCTCGGCGCCGCCAAGGCGCTGTACGCCGCGGGCGACGAAGCCGCCGCGAAGGCGCAACTGCAATGGACCATCGATCACGCGAAAGATGACGAGTTCAAGCAGATCGCCAAGCTGCGCCTCGCTTCGCTGCTGCTCGACGACAAGGCTTACGACCAGGGCCTCGCGCTGCTCGCCGAACCGCAGTCCGACGCGTTCAAAGGCATCGTGGCGAACGGCCGCGGCGATCTGCTCGCCGCTCAAGGCAAGCGCGACGATGCGCGCGCGGCCTACAAGCTGGCCCTCGACTCGCTGTCGAAAAACGATAGTTCGGCGCGCCAGTTGATTCAGTTCAAGCTGGACGCGCTGGGCGGCTGATCGCCGCACGTAAAGCGCCACAATCAGCGCCGCGTGCCACGACCAACCGGTCTCCTTTAATTAAATTCCTGAATGCTTCGTCCACCGATGAATCTGCTGAAACGTTACGCTGTGCCCGTTGCCTGTGCGATGACCGTGCTCACCATGGCGGCTTGCTCATCCACGAAAGACGAGCGCCGCGTGCCGACGCCGCTCACCGAGTTCAAACCCGTGCTCGACGTGCAGCAGGCCTGGAAGGCAAGCGTCGGTAAGGCAGGGCGCTATCTGTTCTCGCCGGTTGCGGTCGGCAACGCCGTGTACGCGGCTGGAGCGAACGGTTCGGTTGCGAAGATCGACGCGCAAACCGGTCAGGACGTCTGGCGCGTGAAGCTGCACGACGACCTTTCGGCGGGTGTCGGCAGCGACGGCACGCTCACCGCGGTCGGCGGCCTGAAGGGCGACGTCTACGTACTCGGCGCGGACGGCAAACAACTGTGGACCGCCAAGGCGCCGGGCGAGATCATTTCGCCGCCGCTCGTCGGCAACGGTCTCGTGGTGGTGCGCACGGTCGACGGTCAGATCGTCGCATTCAACGCGCAGACCGGCGAGCAGAAGTGGAACTACCGCAACCGCGCGGTGCCGCTCAATCTGCGTGTGTCGTCGGGCATGACGTTCGCGGGCGATGCGGCCGTGCTGGCCGGTTTCCCGGGCGGCGCGTTCGCGGCGATCAACCTGCAGACGGGCGATAACTATTGGCAAACGCCGGTGTCCTATCCGAAGGGCGTGACGGAAGTGGAGCGTATCAACGACGTGACCGGTCCGCCCACGCTGGTCGGTTCGGAAACCTGCGCCGTGACGTTCCAGGGCCAGATTGGCTGTTTCGACGCGAACTCGGGCCGCGCCGTGTGGGAAAAGGCGTTCTCCAGCACGAGCGGTCTGGCGCAGGATGATGGCGCCGTGGTGGCAGCGGACGACTGGTCGGTGGTGTCGGCGTTCGACGTCAGCAACGGCGCGCCGCTGTGGAAGAACGACAAGCTAAAGAACCGTGACCTGAGCGTGCCGTTCATTCTGGGTCATGCCGCAGTGCTGGGCGACTACCAAGGCTACGTGCACTTCCTGTCCCGCGACGACGGCACGCTCGTCGCACGCGTGAAGACCGACGGCAGCCCGATTACCGCGGCGCCGGTGCTCGCCGGCGAGACGCTGGTGGTGCTGACGCACGACGGCGACCTGTACGGCTACCGCCCGCGCTGATCGCGCGAGGCAATCGCCGTCTGGCATGCAGGCCGGCTTCGCCGGCCGCGCGCGTTTTTGTCGAGTTGCGGTTTGAGTTGTAGTAGCAGGGCAGAGTAAGTAAAAGAATTCCGCCGGACTGGCTGGTCCGGCAAGTCGGATCAGACATGGCGCACGGGCCCGCGTGGCCATCGGTGGTTGCTTGCGGCACCACCTTCGGCGGCATCCTCGTACATACCGCAGAGAATCGTATTCGAACTGGCGTGCGAGCCGTCGAGCAGTAAAGACTGAACCTGGCGGCCCCTTGGCGCCGCCCATACAGCCAAACCCCCGTCCGCCCGGGTGCGCATATTGACAGCACATCCGGGGCTGGCCGAATTCGTGATAATTTTCGTCAAACGCTGCCGTGTAGCGGCCGCATGGCGTCGCTACGCGGCCGGTCGATTTCGATCCCGCGTTTCACCGTGAACAACATCTGATGAAACCCGTTATTGCCCTCGTTGGGCGCCCCAATGTGGGGAAATCCACGCTGTTCAACCGGCTCACGCGCTCGCGTGACGCGCTGGTTGCCGACCTGCCCGGTCTCACCCGCGATCGCCACTACGGTGAAGGGCGTACCGGCGAGCGGCCGTATCTGGTCGTCGATACCGGCGGTTTCGAGCCGGTCGCGAAAGACGGCATTCTGCACGAAATGGCGCGGCAAACCCGCCAGGCGGTTGAGGAATCGGACATCGTCGTGTTCATCGTCGACGGTCGCAACGGTCTCGCGCCGCAGGACAAGTCGATCGCCGATTATCTGCGCAAGGTCGGCCGGCCGATTTTCCTCGTCGTCAACAAGGCCGAGGGCATGAAGTACACCACGGTCGCCGCCGACTTCTACGAACTCGGCCTCGGCGACCCGCGCGCGATTTCCGCGGCGCACGGCGACGGCGTCACCGAAATGATCAATGAGGCGCTCGAAGTCGCGTACGCCGGCCAGCCGGAAGAGAGCGACGACGAGAAAGAAACGCGCGGCGTGAAGATCGCGATCGTCGGCCGTCCGAATGTCGGCAAGTCGACCTTGATCAACGCACTGGTAGGCGAAGAACGCGTGATCGCGTTCGATATGCCGGGCACCACGCGCGATTCGATCTACGTCGATTTCGAGCGCGGCGGCAAACCGTACACGCTGATCGATACGGCCGGTTTGCGCCGCCGCGGCAAAGTGTTCGAAGCGATCGAGAAATTCTCGGTGGTGAAAACGCTGCAGTCGATCTCCGACGCCAACGTCGTGATCCTGCTGCTCGACGCGCGCCAGGATATTTCAGAACAGGACGCGCATATTGCCGGCTTCGTAGTGGAGCAGGGCCGTGCGCTGGTGGTGGGCGTGAACAAGTGGGACGGTCTCGATCCGCATGTGCGCGACCGCACCAAGGCCGACCTCGAGCGCAAACTGAAATTTCTCGACTTCGCCAAGTTCCATTTTATTTCCGCCGCGGAAAAAACAGGGATCGGCCCGTTGATGCGCTCGGTCGACGACGCCTACGCAGCCGCCATGGCCAAGCTGCCGACGCCGAAGCTCACGCGCGCGCTGATCGACGCCGTCGAATTCCAGCAGCCGCGCCGGCGTGGTCCCGTGCGCCCGAAACTGCGCTACGCGCACCAGGGCGGGCAGAATCCGCCGATCATCGTGATTCACGGCAACGCGCTCGACGCGATCACCGAAACGTACAAACGCTACCTCGAAAACCGCTTCAGGGAAACTTTCAAGCTGACTGGGACTCCATTGCGCATAGAGTTCAGATCGTCGACGAACCCTTACGCGGATAAAGGCTAGACCCAGGCTGAAACCCGCGTGTGTGCTGGCTTTGGCCGCATGGCCGGGCCTCTCGCGCAAAAACGAAAATCGGCTATAGTGTAGCGGTTGACGGTGGATCTCTTTTTCTTCCCCGTCAATTAAGTCAACCTGCAAAAAAATACGGAGTTTGCTATGAGCAACAAAGGGCAATTGTTACAAGACCCGTTTTTGAACGCACTGCGTAAAGAGCATGTGCCGGTGTCGATCTACCTGGTCAACGGCATCAAGCTTCAAGGGAACATTGAATCGTTCGACCAGTACGTCGTGTTGCTCCGGAATACGGTCACCCAGATGGTCTACAAGCACGCAATCTCGACAGTCGTGCCAGCCCGCCCGGTGAATTTCCACCCGGATTCTGAACAGTCCTAACCCCCGTCGCGGCCGGCTAACGTCGCCCGTTGGCGATTACTCCCGGCCGCCTCATTTTGATACCTTCCAATTTGATCAATGCAGCGCTTGTCGGCATCGACTTCGGTAAGATCGATTTCGAAGCCAGCCTAGAAGAACTCAGCCTGCTCGCGCAAAGCGCGGGCGCGAATCCCTTAGTCACCCTCACCGGGCGCCGGTCCAGTCCCGATGCCAAGATGTTCGTCGGCAGCGGCAAGGCCGAAGAACTGCGTCTGGCGTGTGAGGCGAACGACATCGAACTCGTCATTTTCAATCATGCTCTGGCGCCTGCGCAGCAGCGCAATCTGGAGCAGGCGCTTAATCGGCGCGTGATCGATCGCACCAGTCTCATCCTCGACATTTTTGCGCAACGCGCCCGCAGCCATGAGGGCAAGCTGCAGGTGGAACTCGCGCAGCTGCAGTATCTGTCGACGCGACTGATCCGCGCATGGACCCACCTGGAACGGCAAAAAGGCGGTATCGGTTTGCGCGGCCCTGGCGAAACGCAGCTCGAAACCGACCGCCGTTTGATCGGCGAGCGCATCAAGGCGCTCAAGACGCGGCTCGAGAAACTGCGCCGTCAGCACGGCACGCAGCGCCGCGCGCGCAGCCGCAATCAGACCATGTCGGTGTCGCTGGTCGGCTACACGAACGCGGGCAAATCCACGCTCTTCAACGCGCTCACCAAGGCTCAGGCGTACGCCGCCGACCAGTTGTTCGCGACGCTGGACACCACTTCGCGGCGCGTCTATCTCGGCGACGAAGCGGGGCAGGTAGTGGTGTCGGATACGGTCGGTTTCATCCGCGAACTGCCTCACCAGCTGGTCGCGGCGTTTCGCGCCACGCTCGAGGAAACCATTCACGCCGACTTGCTGCTGCACGTGGTCGATGCGTCGAGCGCGGTGCGGCTCGACCAGATCGATCAGGTGAACGAGGTGTTGCATGCCATCGGTGCAGATACGATCCGGCAAGTGCTGGTCTTCAACAAGATCGACGCGGTGCCGGAGCTGGCGGCCCGTGGGGATGCGGTCGAAAGGGACGAGTATGGTAATATTTCGCGCGTCTTTTTGAGCGCGCGCACGGGGCAAGGGCTGGACACGCTGCGCGCTGCCATCGCTGAAATCGCTACTGCCGAACCTCTTCCCGAAACGCTGGTCGATCTCTCGGAAGAAGACCGGTCGGCAGCACCACGCGACGACCGCAAGGTCCCAGAACTCGGGCACTGACCCGTTCCAATTGCACTGACCCGCTGTCTACTCTGGTGAACGAACACAGGTGAACGATTACAACGAGCGGAGTATCTGGCTGCGCATGCGCGCCATGATGTCACTGAACGATCCGCGCTGGGGCCGTGGGGACGGCAATGGCGACCGGCAACGTCCAAACGAGCCCAAGCGTCCGCCGGCCAAGGACGGTGAAGGGCCACCAGATCTCGACGAGATGTGGCGCGATTTCAACCGCCGCTTGAGTCGCGTGTTCGGCCGCAAGGGCGGCGGCGCGGGCGGCGGCCGTCCGGACAACGGTCGTGGCGCGCGCATCGGCGTGGGCATCGTGATCGGCGTGCTGCTGGCCATCTATCTCGGCAGCGGTGTGTTCGTCGTGCAGGACGGCCAGGCCGGCGTCGTGATGCAGTTCGGCAAGTATCGCTACACGGCGGGGCAGGGTGTGCACTGGCGTCTGCCGTATCCGTTCGAAGCACATGAACTCGTCAATGTCGGCCAGATCCGCCAGGTGGAGATCGGCCGCAATAACGTGTTGCGTCTCGCGAATGTGAAAGACGCGTCGATGCTCACGCACGACGCGGATATCGTCGACGTGCGCTTCGCGGTGCAATACCAGGTGAAGAAGCCGACCGACTACCTGTTCCGCAGCGTCGATCCCGATCAGGGCGTGATGCAGGCCGGTCAGGCGGCGGTGCGCAGCATCGTTGGCGCGCGCAGCACCAACGACATCCTCTATCAGGATCGCGAAACAATTCGCCAGCAACTGATGGCGGCGATCCAGCAATCCCTGGATGAATACCAGTCCGGACTCGCCGTGACCGGTGTGACGATCCAGGGCGTGCAGGTGCCGGACCGGGTGCAAGCCGCATTCGACGACGCCGCGAAAGTCCGTCAGGAAAACGAGCGCGCGAAGCGCGATGCCGAGGCCTACGCAGCGGATCTGTTGCCGCGCGCGCAAGCCGACGTGGCTCGCCAGATCGACGAAGCAAAAACCTACAGCGACAAGACGGTGGCCCAGGCACAAGGCGACGCCGAGCGCTTCAAGCAGGTCTATGCGCAGTACTCGAAAGCGCCCGCTGTGGTTCGCGAGCGCATGTACATGGATACCATGCAGCAGATCTATTCGACTACGACCAAGGTGTTTGTGGACAGCAAGAGCAGCAACAACGTGCTGTATCTGCCGCTCGACAAGCTGGTCGAGCAGACCCGCCAGCGGGTGGCGGACGCGAGCACCGCTGCGGGCGCCACCTCAGGTGCTGCGGCCGTTGCCGCGCCGCAAGCGGCGAGCAGTGCCGCGTTGCCGTTGGCCGCACCGTCGGCCTCCGCGCCGGGCACGGCAGCTTCCGCGCCGGCCGCGGTCGCCACGCCCGCCAGCCAGGCCGCATCCAGCAGCGACGCGCTGCGTTCACGCGACTCCTTCCGCAGCCGTATGCGCGAAGACGACGTCCAATAAGGAGCGCACATCATGAACAAGATCATTGCGCTCGTCGTGGCCGTCGTCATCGTGCTGTTTGCCGCTTCGTCGATGGTGTTCGTCGTCGATCAGCGGCACATGGCTGTGCTGTCCTCGCATGGCGACGAGGCGCCGAGCCTGCTCGGCCCCGGCTTGCATGTCAAATTGCCGCCGCCGTTGCAAACGGTCACGCTGGTCGATAATCGCATCCAGTCGCTCGACGCACCGGACGAAGACCGCTACGTGACGTCCGACAAAATCGATCTGCTAGCCAACCCGGTCCTCAAATATCGCGTGACCGATCCGCTCAAGCTGCTCGCCGAAACCCGCGGCGATGCGCAGAGCCTGCCGGACCGGCTCGCGTTGCTGTCGCGCAGCGCGCTGGGCGACGCGTTTGCGAAAGTCACGCTGTCCGACGCGCTTGCGAGGCAGCAGGCTGTCGCCGACGAAGCGCGCGCCGCGATGGACAAGGCTGCGGCATCGCTCGGCGTGTCGGTGGTCGACGTGCAGTTGACGCGCGTCGATTTCCCCGCGTCGATGACAGACTCCGTCTACAAGCGCATGATTGCCGCGCGCCAGCAGATCGCCGCCGACGAACGCTCGAAGGGCACGGCCGAGGCCGACAAGATCAAGCAGGACGCGATCGGCCAGCAACAGGCGATTCTCGCGGACGGTTATCGTCAGGCGCAGACCATCAAGGGTGAGGGCGATGCCAAGGCCGCGCAAATCGCCGCCGAGGCCTACGGCAGCGACCCGCAGTTCTACCAGTTCTATCAAAGCATGCAGGCGTACAAGAACACCTTCAAGCCGGGCGACGTGATCGTGGTCGACCCCAGCAGCGAGTTCTTCCGCTTCATGCGTAGCCCGACCGGCGGCGCCGCCCCGGACGCTCCCGCGGTCCCGCGCAAACACTGATAACCGGAACGCCGCGGCATCCGCATCGCGGCCCCTTAATTCGCATGGATATAGCCGGCTCGTTATTGCTCGCGATCGCGTTGATGCTGATTATCGAGGGGATGTTCCCCTTCGTTTTTCCGAGCGCCTGGCGCGACACGTTTCGTAAAATAGCGGAACGGCCGCCCCATCAGATTCGCGTGGGCGGCCTGATCGTGATGGTGCTCGGGCTGATCCTGCTGTTTATCGTGACCTGACGGGGTTTGTCCTGCCGACGGCCTCGCGGTCCGATGGCGCGTGTGAATGTCCACCGCCGCCGGATGCCGTCGGTCGCGATTGCCCGCAGTGGTCCGAGCGCCGCGCAGTGCAAAGCCTGTGCGGCAGATGGCAGATAGCCGGATGCGGGTCGTCGCAGGCGCCCCGAGCGCCCGCGATAGCCGCCAAAATCGAGCCGCCGCCCGCCATTCACACTCACTTACCGGCGCACCCAGCCGCCGTGTTCAACGTCGTAGGACTGTATCGA
Source organism: Paraburkholderia sp. FT54 (assembly GCF_031585635.1). Classification (NCBI taxonomy): domain Bacteria; kingdom Pseudomonadati; phylum Pseudomonadota; class Betaproteobacteria; order Burkholderiales; family Burkholderiaceae; genus Paraburkholderia; species Paraburkholderia sp. FT54. Next base: position 1,562,782 of record NZ_CP134195.1, read on the forward strand.
TGTCGACCTGGTTACTTCCCGAGAATATTGCCGACGTGCTGCCGTCGGAAGCCCGCAAGATCGAAGAATTGCGGCGCCATTTGCTGGATCGTTTCCGTTCGTACGGCTACGAGATGGTCATGCCGCCGCTGCTCGAATACATCGAGTCGCTGCTCACGGGCGGCGGACACGATCTGAATCTGCGTACCTTCAAGCTGGTCGATCAACTGTCGGGGCGCACGCTCGGTCTGCGCGCGGACATCACGCCGCAGGTCGCGCGCATCGACGCGCATTTGCTGAATCGCCAGGGCGTGACGCGTCTGTGCTATGCGGGCAACGTGGCGCATACGCGTCCGCGCGGGCTGCACGCCACGCGCGAGCAGATCCAGATCGGCGCGGAAATCTATGGTCACGCCGGTCTCGAAGCGGACCTCGAAATCCAGCAACTGATGCTCGACGCGCTGCGTCTGGCAGGCCTCGCGAAAGTGCGCCTCGATCTGTGCCATGCGGGCGTGCTCGCTGCGCTGATCGACGCCGAGCCGGCCGCGGCCGAGCTCGGGCAGTCGCTCTACGACGCGCTGGCGGGCAAGGACGTGCCGCGCCTCGTCGAACTGACGGCCAACCTCACGCCGGTGATCCGCGACGCCTTGCGTGCGCTGCCCACGCTGTACGGCGACGCCTCGGTGCTCGACGAAGCCCGCGCCCGCTTGCCAAACGCGCCGGCGATCTCCCGCGCGCTCGACGACCTCGCGTTCCTCGCGAGCCAGGTCGACGGCGCCGAAGTGATGATCGATCTTGCCGATCTGCGCGGCTATGCTTACCACAGCGGCGTGATGTTCTCGGCATACGTGGACGGCGTGCCGAATGCGGTGGCGCGCGGCGGCCGTTACGACCACGTCGGCCAGGCGTACGGCCGGGCACGGGCGGCCACCGGCTTTTCGCTCGATCTGCGCGAAGTGGCGCGCATTTCTCCGGTCGAAGCGCGCAGCAGCGCGATTCTGGCGCCGTGGCAGCACGACGAAGCACTGCGCGTGAGCGTCGTCGCGTTGCGCGATGCCGGCGAAGTCGTGATTCAGGCGCTACCCGGCCATGAACACGATCTGGACGAATTCGCGTTCGACCGCGTGTTGGTCGAGCGCAACGGCAACTGGGTCGTCGAACCGCGCGGCTGAGCGCGTCGCGGAACATGCGCGTGATTGATTCTCAAGGCATGTCAAGCGGCGTCGAACATGTCGTAAAAACGCCGTGCGGCCACCGGCCGCGCGACTTTCGCAATACCCACCATAACGTGCATACCGTTGAGCGGAAACGGAAAAATTCGGAAGGTTCCGCGAACATAGGTAGAATACGTTTTTAACCAGCTTACGAAACAACATGTCTGCCAGCGCAGTGAATGTGAACCCCGGGCGTAACGTCGTCGTCGTGGGGACCCAGTGGGGTGATGAGGGCAAGGGCAAGATCGTCGACTGGCTGACGGACCACGCTCAAGGCGTCGTTCGCTTCCAGGGCGGTCACAATGCCGGTCACACGCTTATCATCGGCGGCAAGAAAACCATCTTGCGTCTGATTCCGTCGGGCATCATGCATCCCGGCGTCGCGTGCTACATCGGCAATGGCGTCGTGTTGTCGCCGGAAGCGCTGTTCAAGGAAATCGGCGAGCTCGAAGCCGCTGGAGTCGACGTTCAGAATCGCCTCTTCATTTCCGAAGCCACCACCCTGATCCTGCCGTATCACATCGCCATCGACCAGGGCCGCGAAGCGCGCCGTGGCGCGGGCAAGATCGGCACCACCGGCCGCGGCATCGGCCCGGCTTACGAAGACAAGGTAGCGCGCCGGGGCTTGCGCGTGCAGGACCTGTTCGAGCCCGAGACCTTCGCAGAACGTCTGCGTGAAAACCTCGACTATCACAACTTCGTGTTGACGCAATACTTGGGCGTCGCCGCTGTCGACTTCCAGCAAACGCTCGACACGATGCTCAGCTATGCCGACCGTCTGAAGCCGATGGTCACCGACGTGTCGCGCCGTCTGTACGACGCGAACGCGGCCGGCAGCAACCTGCTGTTCGAAGGCGCGCAAGGCACGCTGCTCGATATCGACCACGGCACGTATCCGTACGTCACGTCGAGCAACTGCGTGGCGGGGGCGGCCACGTCGGGCGCGGGCGTCGGTCCACAAAAGCTGAACTACATTCTCGGCATCACCAAGGCGTATTGCACGCGCGTCGGTTCGGGCCCGTTCCCGAGCGAACTGTACGACGCGGATAACGCCGCCCGTCAGGAAGCAATCGGCCTCGAACTGGCTACCGTCGGCAAGGAATTCGGCTCGGTCACGGGCCGTCCGCGCCGCACCGGCTGGCTCGACGCCGCCGCGTTGCGCCGCTCGATCCAGATCAACGGCGTGTCGGGTCTGTGCATGACCAAGCTCGACGTGCTCGACGGTCTCGACGAAGTGAAGTTGTGCGTCGGCTACACGGTCGACGGCAAGAATGTCGATCTGCTGCCGCGTGGCGCATCGGAAGTCGCGCGCTGCGAGCCGGTGTACGAAACCTTCGCGGGCTGGAAGGAAAGCACCGTCGGCATCAAGGAATGGGACAAGCTGCCCGCGAATGCACGCGCTTATCTGTCGCGTGTGCAGGAAGTCGCTGGCATTCCGATCGACATGGTGTCGACCGGTCCGGATCGCGACGAAACGATTCTGCTTCGGCATCCGTTCAAGGTTTAAGCCATGGTGCAAGGTGTACCCATGATTGCGATGAAAGATCCGCGCAACGACGACAAGAACCTGTGGGTTGGCTGGGACGAGTATCACCGGCTGATCGAAATGCTGGCATTGCAGGTGCACGAGTCGGGCTGGAAATTCGACAAGATTCTGTGTCTCGCGCGCGGCGGATTGCGCGTCGGCGATCAGCTCTCGCGTATTTACGATCTGCCGCTGGCAATTCTCGCCACGAGTTCGTATCGCGAAGCGGCCGGCACGGAGCAGGGCGAACTCGACATCGCGCAATACATCACGATGACGCGTGGCGAGCTGCACGGCAACGTGCTGCTGGTCGACGACCTGGTCGATTCGGGCGTGACGCTCGCGCGTGTTCAGCAGCATCTGAAAGAGCGTTATCCGGCGATCACCGCGGTGCGTTCCGCGGTGCTCTGGTACAAGGGCTGCTCGAAGGTGAAGCCCGACTATCACGTGCAGTATCTGCCCACCAATCCTTGGATCCATCAACCGTTCGAGGAGTGGGACACGGTTCGTCCGCATAACCTCGGCGCCTGGATCAAGCGCGGCATGGCGCAAGCGCAGGAGTCGTCGGGGGAGTGATGCGCACTTCGGCGCCGAACGTGTTGCGTCGCACATCGCGCCGTACGCTGCGTAGTCTCGCAAAGCGGAGCCCATTGGGCTCCGCTTTTTTGTTTATGGGCCGTGCGCGCGTGCTTCGCAAATCGCGCATCGACGCTGCCGGCAATAGGGCTCACGCAGCAGACGCGCTCATATCGCGGTGCTACACTGCGCGGACCGTCACGTGGTGTATCCACAACAAGCCGGGCGGTGCCATGCTGGCAGTTTAGAATGGCGATCGTTTTTCCGCTCAGGGAACGGATTTCCTCGCGTTTATGACAGATAACAATCACGTGCACAAACAGCCTCTGCCTTCCCTCGCCATCGCTGCGATCGGAGTGGTATTCGGCGATATCGGCACGAGCCCGTTGTACTCGCTGAAAGAAGCCTTCAGCCCCTCTCACGGCATTCCGCTGACCGATCAATCAATCCTGGGTGTGATCTCGCTGCTCTTCTGGGCGATCGTGATCGTGGTCGGTGTCAAGTATGTATTGTTCGTGATGCGCGCGGACAATAACGGCGAGGGTGGTGTGCTCGCGCTGATGGCGCTGGCACTGCGCTCGCTCGGCGAGAAATCGAAAATGGCCGGGCTGCTGGTGATGCTGGGCATTTTCGGCGCCTGCATGTTCTATGGCGACGCGGTGATTACGCCGGCCATTTCGGTGATCTCCGCAGTCGAAGGCCTGGAGATCGCCGCGCCGCATCTGTCACATCTGGTGCTGCCGCTCACCATGGTGATCCTCGTGCTGCTGTTCTGGATTCAACGGCACGGCACGGCAATGGTCGGCCGCCTGTTCGGTCCGATCATGGTGCTGTGGTTCGTGGTGCTCGCCGCGCTCGGCCTGTGGCACATCCTGCAATCTCCGGATGTGATCCGCGCGCTGAACCCGTACTACGCCTACACCTTCATGGCCGCGCACGTGCTGCAAGCCTACGTGGTGCTCGGCTCGGTCGTGCTGGTGCTGACCGGCGCCGAAGCGCTGTATGCCGACATGGGCCACTTCGGCGCGAAACCGATCCGCATGGCGTGGTATGTCCTGGTGATGCCTTCGCTGGTGCTGAACTACTTCGGCCAGGGCGCGCTGCTGATGCACGATCCGAAGGCCATCGAAAATCCGTTCTTCCTGCTCGCGCCGGACTGGGCGTTGCTGCCGCTCGTCGTGCTCTCGACCGTCGCGACTGTGATTGCTTCGCAAGCCGTGATTTCCGGCGCCTATTCGCTCACGAGCCAGGCGATCCAACTCGGCTACGTGCCGCGCATGAAGATCCTGCACACGTCCGAACTGGCGATCGGCCAGATCTATGTGCCGGTGGTGAACTGGATGCTGCTGTTCATCATTCTGTGCATCGTGATCGCCTTCAAGAGCTCGGACAATCTCGCGGCCGCGTACGGTATCGCGGTGACGGCCACCATGGTGATCACCACGATTCTCGCCTGTGTCGTGATGGTGAACGTGTGGAACTGGAACAAGCTGCTGGTGGCGCTGATCATCGGCGTGTTCATGACGGTCGATCTAGGGTTTTTCGGCGCGAACCTGCTGAAAGTGGAAGAAGGCGGGTGGCTGCCGCTCGGCATCGGCGCCTTGCTGTTCTTCCTGCTGATGACCTGGTTCAAGGGGCGCATGATCGTCAAGGAGCGCACGGCCGCCGACGGTATTCCGCTCATGCCGTTCCTGCAAGGGTTGCTCGCGCATCCGCCGCATCGCGTGTCGGGTACGGCGATCTATCTGACCGGCAGCGATTCGCTCGTGCCGGTGAGCCTGCTGCACAACCTCAAGCACAACAAGGTGCTGCATGAGCGCACTATCTTCCTGACCTTCGTGACGCGTGATATTCCCTACGTGAACGACTCGGAGCGCGTCACGGTCAAGGATATCGACGGCGGCCTGTATCTCGTCAAGGCGGCCTACGGCTTCAACGAAACGCCGGACGTGAAGGCGGTGCTGCTCGAAGTCGGCCGCACCCGCGACATGACCTTCGAGATGATGGATACGTCGTTCTTCCTCGCGCGCGAAACGGTGGTGCCGACGCAACTGCCGGGCATGTCGGTGTGGCGCGAACGTGTGTTCGCCTGGATGCATCAGAATGCCGCGAAGCCGACGGACTTCTTCAGTATTCCGGCAAATCGGGTAGTGGAGTTGGGGACCAAGATCGAGATTTGATGGTTGCCGGTGATTTTCAAGCGCCTCGCGCATAGAGGCGCGAAAAAAAGCCCACGCGAATGCGTGGGCTTTTTGTTTGGCGCTGGAGCGAACGACTGATCGAGCACCGCGCGGTGCTCAACAAGCTCAGCAAGCGCGTGAGCGGGACCCACGCGCCTTTAACGCAGCGAACTTACTTCTGCTTGAGCTTGGCAAACGCAGCCGCCATCGCGCCGCCCGGTTCCGGCTCGCGCGAGCGCTGTTGCGGCGCGCCGCGCCCACCGCCGCCCGAGCGGCCCGCGCCGCTACGATCCTGCTGGGCGCCGCCGCTACGCGCCGCGGCTACACCGACCTCGTCGTCCATCCGCATCGTCAAGGCGATACGCTGGCGCTTCACATCGACTTCCAGCACCTTCACCTTGACGATCTGGCCGGCCTTGACGACTTCGTGCGGGTCCTTGATGAACTTCGTCGACATGGCCGACACGTGCACCAGACCGTCCTGATGCACGCCGATGTCGATGAATGCGCCGAATGCCGCCACGTTCGTCACGACGCCTTCCAGCACCATGCCCGGCGTCAGATCGCTGACCTTCTCGACGCCTTCGCGGAACGTCGCGGTCTTGAACTCGGGACGCGGATCGCGGCCCGGCTTTTCGAGTTCGAGGAGAATGTCGCGCACGGTCGGCAGACCGAAACGATCGTCGACGAATTCGGCGGCCGAGAGGCCGCGCAACGCGTCGCGATTACCCAGCACTTCACCGACGTGCTTGCTGATTTTCGCCAGCATGCGTTCGACAACCGGATACGCTTCCGGGTGCACCGACGAGCGGTCGAGCGGATTCTCGCCGTTGTTGATGCGCAGGAACCCGGCTGCCTGCTCGAAGGTCTTGTCGCCCAGACGCGGCACCTTGCGCAGATGCTCGCGCGACGGGAACGGACCGTTCGCATCGCGATAGTCGACGATATTGCGCGCCAGCGTGGCATTCAGACCCGAGACGCGCGCGAGCAGGGCGACTGACGCGGTATTCGCATCCACGCCAACAGCGTTCACGCAGTCTTCGACCACCGCGTCGAGCGAACGGGCCAGTTCGCGCTGATTCACGTCGTGCTGGTACTGACCGACGCCGATCGCCTTCGGCTCGATCTTCACGAGTTCCGCGAGCGGGTCCTGCAAACGCCGCGCGATCGACACCGCGCCGCGCAGCGACACGTCCATGTCGGGAAATTCCTTCGCCGCGAGTTCCGAGGCCGAGTACACCGACGCGCCGGCTTCGGACACGACGATCTTCTGCAGCTTGAACTCCGGGTGACGCGCGATCAGCTCGCTCGCAAGCTTGTCCGTTTCACGCGACGCCGTGCCGTTGCCGATGCTGATCAGTTCAGCCTGCGTCTGCGCGCAGATGCGCGCGAGCTTCGCGATCGAGCCGTCCCAGTCGCGGCGCGGCTCGTGCGGATAGATCACGTCGGTGGCGAGCACCTTGCCGGTCCGATCGACAACCGCCACCTTCACGCCGGTGCGCATGCCCGGATCGAGGCCGATCACGGCCTTCGGTCCCGCGGGCGCCGCGAGCAGCAAGTCCTTCAGATTGCGCGCGAACACGCGAATCGCCTCGTGCTCGGCTTCGTCGCGCAGATTGGTCAGCAGTTCGTTTTCGATGTGCGGTTGTACCTTCACGCGCCAGCACCAGCGGCACACGTCGGAGAGCCATTTGTCGGCCGGGCGATTCTGGTTGGCGATGCCGAAGTGGCGCGCGATCAGCGCTTCGCCCGGATGCGGCACCTGCGCGTCGAGTTCCTCGCCGAGGCCCAGCTTGACTATCAGCACGCCCGCATTGCGGCCGCGGAACAGCGCCAGCGCGCGATGCGACGGCACGGTGCGGATGGTTTCCGCGTAGTCGTAGTAGTCGCGGAATTTCTCTTCTTCGGCGGTTTCCTTGCCTTCCACCACTTTCGACGACACCACGCCCTGGTTGAACAGGTAGTCGCGCAGCTTGCCAAGCAACTCGGCGGTTTCGCCGAACTGTTCGGAGAGAATGTCGCGCGCGCCGTCGAGCGCGGCCTTCACGTCGGCGACGCCTTTCTCGGCGTCCACGTAGGCGGCGCCTTCGGTTTGCGGATCGAGCAGGGGATTGGCGAGGAGCGCGTCGGCGAGAGGCTGCAAACCGGCTTCGCGGGCGATCTGCGCGCGCGTGCGGCGCTTCGGCTTATATGGGAGATACAGGTCTTCCAGCACCTGCTTGCTGTCGGCGCCCTCGATCGCGGTGCGCAGCTCGTCGGTGAGCTTGCCCTGTTCGTCGATGCTGGCGATGATCGCGGCGCGCCGGTCTTCCAGCTCGCGCAGATACAGCAGGCGTTCTTCGAGGTTACGCAGTTGCGTGTCGTCGAGATTGTCGGTCACTTCCTTACGGTAGCGGGCGATGAACGGAACAGTCGCTCCTTCGTCGAGAAGTTGCACCGCGGCCGCGACCTGGCGCGGCTGGACGGACAGTTCGGCGGCGATGCGCTGTACGATCTTGAGTGCTACGGTTTCCGTCATAAGGTCTTGGTGTTCCTGCGGACTCAGTTCGGAGGCCGCGCGCTGACGCGACGTGAGGGCACATGAGGGCCACTTGAGGCACGTCGGGGCACGCCGGGCGTGCGCGCTGCGACCAGGTTGCTGGAGCGGGGCATTTTGCCATAAATGCAAAGGGGCTCAACCGCAGGGTGATAGAATTTGGGGCATGTTCCGTTGACCCTCTACGACGTTGCCGATCTCCCTGTTCCTCAACTGCCTGGGCTCCCGCTTGGTCTCTCGCTTGTCACAACTGCTGCCGTTTCTGTCGCCGGGTTCGTCACCGGGTTTGCCACGTTCTTCGTTCGCCGCGCTCGGGTCGGCGCCGCGCTCCGTGTTTCGGTCCGCGTTGCTCTCCCATGGCGTGTCTTTCGCGTCGTGCGCGTCTTGTGTGCTGGCCGCCGCGCTGGTGGTGTCCGCGCCGGCCGTGGCGCAATCCGTCACGCCTGCAAACAGCGGCGCCGCGCGGCCCGCAGGCGACGTGACGCCGGCCGCTGCGTCGGGCGAGCAGGCCATGAGCGCCACGAAGGCGCAGGGCGCCGCGAACGCCGACGGCACGGACAACGCCGGCAACGCGGCAGCGTCGGAAAGCGATTTCGACGCGCGCCAGAAAGTCCTGGATCAGCGCACCGAGGAGAACAACTATCGCTACGGCGTCGCGGAACACGACTGCTATAGCAAGTTCTTCATCAACTATTGCTTGAACAAGGCGCGCGACAGCATGCGCTCGGTGCAGGCGGACATTCGCAAGGAACAGCTCGCGCTCGACGGCGAACAGCGCACGCAGCGCGCCCGCGTGCGTGACGAGCAGGCCGCGCTCAAGCGCGCGCAGGACGAAGCGAACGCGCCGCAGCGCGCCGCCGACGACGCGCGCAACGCCCAGGCTTACGAAGACAAACAGCGTCAGCATCAGCTCGATCAGGCACAGCGCGCCGCCGAGGCGCCGCAGCGCAGCGCGAATGCCCAGGCCTACCAGGAAAAGCAGCGTCAGCATGCGCTGGATCAGGCGCAGCGCGGCATCAGCCCGTCGCAGGCGGCGGCCAACCAGCAGGCGTACGATCAGAAGCAGGGCGACTTCCAGCGCAAGCTCGACGAAGCGCGTGCGCAGGGCGCGCAGAAGGCGCAGGAGCGCGTGCAGAAGCAGCAGAGCTTCGAGAAGAAGCAGGCCGACGCGGCACAGCACAAGGCCGACGTGGAGGCTCGTCAGAAGCAGGCAGCCGAGAAAGCCGAACAGAAGCGCCAGGACGCGTTGAAACAGCAGCAACTCGAAGAGCAGCAAAAGCAGCAGCAACAACAGCAGTAAGCGTGCTGGAGCAGGCCCTGAGCGTGTGTGGCAGGGCCATAGCCGCCGTAACGCGTTTTAAGCCGGACAGCAACCTCAGGCATCGGGCTGCACACGCAGCCCGCGCCATAGACGAGAGGAGGCGAGCATGCGCGATCAACATCACGTCATCAACGCGGACACACTTCGCGACCGCATTCTGCAACTGGAATCGGAGCATAGTGGGCTCGATCGCTTGATCGACCGAATGTCGGATGAGCCCGGCATCGACGACTTCGAGTTGCAGCGCCTGAAAAAGCGCAAACTCAAAGTCAAGGACACCATCATCTTGCTGCAATTGCAGCTCGAACCGGACGCACGCGCCTGAGTTCGCGGCCTGGCAGGCGCCGGGCGCGCGCCGCGCGAGCCGGACTTTGCAGGAAACGCTTGCCTTGAATTCACCGCTTGAAACTTCATCCCGTGCCACGCCGGGCGACGCATCCGGAGCCGCTAGTCCGGCACCGCGTCCTGCCGCGTCCGCACTGAGCGCGTCGCTCAATCCGCGCCGCATCGCCGAATTGGACGAGATCTTCGCCGCCAATGGTTTGCTGGCCCGTCAGATCGACGGGTATCGCTCGCGCGCGTCGCAGATCGAAATGTCACGCGCCGTCGCCGCCGCCATGGAAGCGTCGGGCCGCGCGGTGCCCGAGCCGGCCATGTTCGAGGCGCAGAAGCGTCCGGCGCGGCGTCTGCAGGGGGCAGGTACCGATGCCGCCGCCGAGGCCGCTGAAAGCGCCGAATCGGGCGGCCTCGACGGCAGCGAAAACACGCTGATCGTCGAAGCCGGCACGGGCACCGGCAAGACCTATGCGTATCTGGTGCCAGCCATGCTGTGGGGCGGCAAGGTGATCGTCTCCACCGGCACGAAGCATTTGCAGGATCAGCTCTTTCAGCGCGACATTCCGACCGTGCGCGATGCGCTCGCGGTGCCGGTGTCGGTCGCCATGCTCAAGGGGCGCGCGAATTACCTGTGCCACTACTATCTGCAGCGCACCGCGGATAACGGCCGGCTGCCGTCGCGTCAGGAAACCTCGTATCTGCAGGATATCGTGCGTTTCGCCAAGATCACGCGCACCGGCGACAAGGCCGAACTCGCGAGCGTGCCCGAAACGGCCGCGGTGTGGTCGATGGTCACGTCCACGCGCGAAAACTGTCTCGGCCAGGAGTGTCCGCATTACAAGGACTGCTTCGTAATGCAGGCGCGCCGCGAGGCGCAGCAGGCCGATATCGTGGTGGTGAATCACCATCTGTTTTTCGCCGACATCATGTTGCGCGATACGGGCATGGCCGAGTTGCTGCCCACGGCCAACACGATCATCTTCGACGAAGCGCATCAACTGCCCGAGACAGCCACGCTGTTCTTCGGCGAGACGCTCTCGACCACGCAGTTTCTCGAACTCGCTCGCGATTCGGTGGCCGAAGGTTTAGGGCATGCTCGCGAAACGGTCGACTGGGTCAAGCTGGGCGCGACGCTCGAGCGCGCCGCGCGCGATGTGCGGCTTGCCTTCAAGGAAGACACGGTGCGCTTGTCGATCGGCCAGTTGCCGGATGATCATCCGTTATTCCCCGCGCTCGAGACGCTTGAAACCGAACTCGATGCGCTCGCGTCGGCGCTGGCGGGTCAGGCCGAGCGTGCCGAATCGATCGGCGCATGTCTGCGGCGCGCACGCGAATTGCAAGCCGTGCTCGGTGGCTGGACCACGCCACCCACGCAGACCGAGCGCGACGCCGCTGACGCCGCCTCCGTCGACGGCAAAGCCGAGCGCGCCGACCCGAATGAAAAGGTGCGCTGGATCGAAGTCTTCTCGCATACGGTGCAGTTGCACGAAACGCCGCTGTCGGTCGCGCCGATCTTTGCGAAGCAGCGCGCCGGTGTGCCGCGCGCGTGGATCTTCACGTCGGCGACTCTGTCGGTGCGTGGCGATTTCACACACTACGCCGCGCAGATGGGCCTCAACGCGAAACGCTCGATGACCTTGCCCAGTCCCTTCGACTATCCAACGCAAGGGCTGCTGTACGTGCCGCGTAATTTGCCACAGCCGTCGTCGCCGATGTTTACCGACGCCGTGTTCGACGCCGCATTGCCGGCGATCGAAGCATCGGGCGGCGGCGTGTTCATGTTGTGTACGACGCTGCGCGCGGTGGACCGCATCTCGGCCAAGCTGCGCGACACGATCGAAGCACGCGGCTGGGACTATCCGCTGCTCGTGCAGGGCGATGCGAGCCGCACCGAGTTGCTGGAGCGCTTCCGCTCGTACGGCAATGCGATTCTGGTGGGTAGCCAGAGCTTCTGGGAAGGCGTGGACGTGCGTGGCGACGCGTTGTCGCTGGTGGTGATCGACAAGCTGCCGTTTGCGCCGCCCGACGATCCGGTGTTGTCGGCGCGACTCGACGCGCTCACCAAGAAAGGCTTGAGCCCATTCGCCGTGCATCAGTTGCCGCAGGCCGTGATCACGCTGAAGCAGGGCGCAGGCCGTCTGATTCGCGCTGAGACCGATCGCGGCGTGCTGATGATCTGCGACACCCGCCTCGTCGACAAACCGTATGGGCGCCGTATCTGGCAGAGCCTGCCGCCATTCAAACGTACACGCGAGATCGAGGTGGTGCGCGAGTTTTTTGAAGAGAGCGCCAAACCGGCGCAACAGGCTGATTAGAATCAATCAACGCCGCTATAAAAAGCGGCGCTTAAATGACAAAACGCCACGGATGTGAATCCGTGGCGTTTTGCTTTACTGCCCGGGAAATCGCGACGATTTCCCGGTGCAGTTTTCGCCCAGAGGCGAACCCTATGCGACAGCTTACTGGCTTGCGCCCGAAGCCGGAGCAGCAGCCGAAGCGGCAGCGTCCGAAGCAGCAGCGCCTGCGTCCGAAGCAGCGGTCGTAGCCGAAGCAGCAGCGTCGCTCGCAGCAGCAGCAGCACCCGAAGCAGCAGCAGCCGAATCCGAAGCTGCAGCAGCCGGTGCCGAAGCAGCAGCTGCGTCGCTAGCCGGGGCAGCGGCTTGGTCGTTGCTCTTGTTGCATGCAGCCAGTGCCACAGCTGCCAACAGGGATGCTACGAGGAGGGATTTCTTCATGATCACGTCCTTTTATGGTTTAAAGGTAAGCAACAGCGCAAAATAAAACCGGTAATGTGCTCCAACACCGACCTGGGCCGCTGGTGGAGAAGCTCTTTTGACGAGCTCGAATCTTCCCTACGGCTTGGGCGGAAATTATATGCACTTTCGTACTGACAATCCATAAATCCGGGGTCAATACGTTGTCTTTCTCATACAAAATTTCACTGTACGGTATAGCAGGCAGGCAGAGTTACGCAAGCTCGCCCACTTGTATCCAGCCCGCACAATACCACTCGTGTAGCCGTGCTGTCACCGACGAATCGTGTGAGAGTGTTACAAAGCGTTTCGCACTCATACAGCGGTGATTTGCGAGGTCAAACAACCACTTTTTTGCGCTATCGAATGACGTTTCCTCTCCATTTACGAAGAAAAAACGGCGGTTGTACAACAAATTAGTCTTGCGGTCCAGCCGAATACCTGACTTCGATGCCTGAGCGATGAAACGTGCTTCATTAAGCGGCCTTTGCGGCGGATCATAGACGACACTCGGTTTCGGTTCGCTGAGATACGTACCAAGGAACGACGCAATATCCTGCTTTTTCCATTCGATGCCAGCAAGGATTGCGCCAACCCTTTCGACCAACGCCGCGGGCAGCTCGGCCGGACGCTCCACGGCAGGCTGCTGCGGATCACGATAAAGCGCGCCTGGCCGGCCCGCCGACTCGCCGCGTTCCGCCAGATGGTAGAGGAACTGCGCGGTCAATTCGCCCACGGAAGGCGCGCGAAAACCGATCGAGCAGGTCATGCATTCGCCTTCGGCGATGCCGTCGTGCGCGATGTGCGGCGGCAGGTACAACATGTCGCCCGGCTCCAGCAGCCATTCCTCTTCGGGCTGGAAATTCTGTAAAACTTTCAAAGGCAAACCGGCTTGCAGTGTCAGATCTTTCTGCGCGCTGATGCGCCAACGCCGCTTGCCTTTTACTTGCAAAAGAAACACATCGTAGGAATCGAAGTGGGGGCCCACGCCGCCGCCGTCGCTTGCATACGAGATCATCAGGTCATCGAGACGCGCGTCCGGCACGAAGCGGAAGCGGTCCAGCAAGGCGCGCGCGCGATCGTCGTGGAGATCCACGCCTTGCACGAGCAGCGTCCATGCGCGCTGCTTCACCGAAGGCAGTTCGTCAGGCGCAAACGGCCCGTGCTCCAGCTGCCATTTATTGCGGAAATGCGTGATCAGACGTGCTTCGACTTCGTCCTGATCGGCCAGCTCGAAAAATTCGTCGCGCGAGAGCGGCGCCTCGACGTTCGGGATCGCCTGGCGAATCAGCAGCGGCTTTTTCTGCCAGTAGCGGCGCATGAATTGCGACGGCGTCAGATTGCCGAGCAGCGGTGTCGGCGTGTCTGGCGAGGGCGGGAGAACCGGAAGAGCCGACTTTGAAGCCGGCGATGAATTCCGTGCCGAAGCTACGTCGGCCGGGTGGTCAGTGGGCCGCTTGGGCATCGTATAATGTGAGTTGTATTCTGGAGAATCGAATGAAAATCGCAAAGAACACCGTCGTGTCAGTCGCTTACAAGCTGTCGGATGCGCAGGGCAATCTGATTGAAGAAAGCGACGAGCCGATGGTCTATCTGCACGGCGGCTATGATGGCACGTTCCCCAAGATCGAGGAAGAGCTCGACGGCCACGAGGCCGGTTTCGAGACCCAGATCCAGCTTGAGCCGCAAGACGCGTTCGGTGAGTACGACCCCGATCTCGTGAAGATCGAGCCGCGTGATCGCTTCCCGGAACCGCTCGAAGTCGGCATGCAATTCGAAGGCACGCCGGAAGAAGGCGACGAGGATCTCGATTCGCTCGTCTACGTGGTGACCGATGTCGCGGAAGACAAAGTCGTGCTCGACGGCAACCATCCGCTCGCCGGCATGGCGCTGCGTTTTGCGTTGACCGTCAAAGACGTGCGTCCGGCGACTGAAGACGAAATCCAGCACGAACACGCGCATGGCGCCGACGGCCTCGAAGTTCTCGACGACGACGAGGACGACGAAGAAGACAAGTCAGGGCCCACGCTGCACTGAGCTTGCGGGCATGCCGGGCACGCCTGAAGAAGCGCCCGGCGTGCGCGGCTGCGAGGCTGACATGGGCGGCGTCGACGTGGCCGGCCCGTAGCCACCACCTCCCTGATCCGCCGGTATGCGCGGTTGCTGATCCAGTTGCGACTCGCCAGGCGTTTGCAACAGCGGCGGCAATTCCGACGCGGGCCCGAGTGCCGGCACAGCCGGCATCGACGCGGCCGGTTCATCGCGCGGCACCACGGGCTGCGCCGCGGGCATCGGCATTTGCCTCGGTACATCGTGCACGCTGACGCGAAACGGCGGTTTCCTGCCGAGATCTGCATCCACCTGAATCCACTGGTTGAGACGATCATGCGGCGCGAGCGCGACACGCGTGAGATTCGTCACCAGCATGCCTTTGTCATTGCGTAGCGGCTGATCGATCACGAAGCCGGCACTCGCGCGCTCGTCGTCGCAGTGAATCACCAGCACGGGTCCGCGGAAAGTCTGCGCGAGCTTCACGAGGCTGCGTTTGAATTCCAGAAAACCGTCGCGGCGGGTGTTGCGCGCAAAACGTAGCCACGCAAAACGGTCGGGCCGTTCGTAGCGCTCAGGGTCCGGGTCGCCTTGAATGAACACGACGATCGCGCGCGCGTCGCGGCGTTTTGCATACTCGCCGGCGTGTTCGAGCCAGAATGCATTGGCGATCACGCGGTCTTCGAATTCGCCGTTGCGCCCGCCCGCAGTCAGATAATGATTGTTCGGACTCGGCGCATTCAGGCCGACGAACACCGTATCGCCCACTTGCCAGCGCACATTCTCGCGATAGGGACGAAAGCGCGAGACTTCGCTTTCACGCGTCAATGCGATCGGGTTTTGACCCATCGAGGTGGCGTCGGCGAAGAGCGTCTGACGCAACTGATCGAGCCGCTCGGTCGGATCGAAGCCGCCGGCTTCGGCCGTGCCGCAATCGGCCCAGTCATGCTGGCCGGGAATGAAGAACAGGGCGGGTCGCGACGTTTCGAGCAGCGCGTGGCGGCGCTCGTAGAGCGCGTCGCGGCACGCCTCTTTCGCGCCCTTCAGATTACCGTCGTACACGATGAACGACATGTCGCGCTCGCGGCTGATTGCTTCGATCAGCCGCTGCGTGGGCGCTTCGTCGGCGGCGCTCTGCATTGTGTTGGCGATCACCGCGAAGGTGTAGCGCGGCGCGTCGGCGTAGGCCGCCGGCGCGAAAGCTGACAACCCCGCGAACAGTCCCGCGAGCGGCACGCAGCCGCTAGAAAGCGTGAGGGCGACGCTCAGCGCCGCGCGAAGTTTGCGCGGGCGCTGCGAGGGCCTGTGTGCGTCAATGATCCGCATCCGGCGCGGCGGCCAGTTCGTGCAGTTCGTACAGCAGATCGAGTGCTTCGCGTGGCCGCAGATCGTTCGGGTCGATGCCGCGCAGACGCTCGACGAGTGCCTGCATGGCGGGCGACGCCGGCGATTCCGCCTTGGCATCGTCGCGCTCGTCGTCGGCGTCTTCGAGCAGCATCGGCATGGGGGCGGCGAACAGATCGAGTTGCGGCGCGGGTTGCGCGGCGGACTGCTGTTCGAGATGCGCGAGATGCTTGCGCGCCGCGCGAATCACCGCGTTCGGCACGCCAGCGAGTTGCGCGACCTGCAGACCGTAGCTCTGATTCGCCGGACCTTCGCTGACTGCGTGCAGGAACACGATGCCATGCCCGTGTTCCACCGCCGACAGATGCACGTTGGCCGCCTGCGGAAATTCCGCCGGCAACTGCGTCAGTTCGAAGTAGTGCGTGGCAAACAGCGTATGGCAGCCATTGTGCGCGAGCAGGTGCCGCGCGATGGCCCACGCCAGCGCGAGCCCGTCGAACGTGGACGTGCCGCGGCCGATCTCGTCCATCAACACGAGGCTTTGCGGCGTGGCGTCGTTCAGGATCGCGGCGGCTTCGGTCATCTCGACCATGAAGGTGGAGCGGCCGCCGGCGAGGTCGTCCGCTGCGCCGATGCGCGTGAAGATGCGATCGATCGGCCCGAAGGCGGCGCGGCGCGCCGGTACGTAGCTACCCACGTAGGCGAGTAGCGCGATCAGCGCGGTCTGCCGCATGAAGGTCGATTTACCGCCCATGTTCGGGCCGGTGATCAGCAGCAGTTTGCGATCGGGCGTGAGCGTGCAGTCGTTGGCGATGAACTGCTCGACCTGCGCCTCGACCACCGGGTGCCGTCCTTGTTCGATTTCGATCCCGGTGTTCGCCGAGAACGTGGGCGCGACCCAATCGAGCGCGCGGGCGCGCTCGCCGAAGGCCGCCAGCAGATCGAGTTCGGCGAGCGCCGAAGCGACCCGCTGACAATCCGGGATGAAGGGCAGCAGCGCCTGCAGCAGCGCGTCGTAGAGCGAGCGTTCGCGGGCGAGCGCGCGTTCCTGCGCGGAGAGCGCCTTGTCCTCGAACGTTTTCAGTTCCGGCGTGATGTAGCGCTCGGCGTTCTTCAGCGTCTGGCGGCGGCGATAATCGTCGGGCACCTTGTCGGTTTGACCGCGCGTGACTTCGATATAGAAGCCGTGCACCTTGTTGTACTCGACGCGCAGATTGCCGATGCCCGTGCGCGCGCGCTCGCGTGTCTCGAGGTCGATCAGGAACTGCCCGCAGTTCTCCGAAATATCCCGCAGCTCGTCCAGTTCCGCATCGTAGCCGCGCGCGATCACGCCGCCGTCGCGCACCATCGCCGACGGTTCCTGCGCGACCGCGCGCTTGAGCAGCTCGACGCAGGCTTGCGGCGGTTCCAGCGAGGCGTCGATGCGTGCCAGCGAATCCGCATTCGGCGAGACGGCGGCGAGTTGCGTTCGCAACTCGGGCAAGGCAATGAAGGTATCGCGCAGACTCGACAGATCGCGCGGCCGTGCTGACAGCAGCGCGAGACGCCCGGTGATCCGCTCGATGTCCGAGATCTGCCGCAACGCGCCGCGCAACGCGTCGACGCTCGCGCCCGGTGGCGCATCGAGCAATGCGCCGATGGCCTGCTGACGCGCCTGCGCCACCGCCGATTCGCGCGGCGGATGATGTAGCCAGTGACGCAGCAGACGGCTGCCCATGGTCGTGCAGCAGGTATCGAGCAGCGAACACAGCGTGGGCGATTCGGTGCCGCGCAGGGTTTCGGTGAGTTCGAGGTTGCGGCGCGTGGCGGGATCGAGGCCAATATATTCGGATTCGTATTCGACCTTCAGGCTGCGCACGTGACGCAATTGCTGGCCTTGCGTGGCGGCGGCATACAGCAGCAACGCGCCGGCCGCGCCGCATGCGCATGTCAGCGAATGCGCGCCGAAGCCGTCGAGGCCCGCCACTTCCAGCTGATCGCACAAGCGCTGCGTGCCCGAGGTGACATCGAAGTGCCAGACCGGCACGCGGGTGAGGGCGCCCGCATTGACCGGCGGCGTCCAGCTCGCCGGGTCGCTGGGCGTGTCGGCCACCAGAATTTCCGCGGGACGAATGCGCTCGAGCGCAGCCGCCACCTGGTCGGGCGCGACTTCAGCGAGGCGCAACGCGCCGCTCGCCAGATTCAGCCACGCAAGGCCGACGCTTGTCGCGACGCCGCGACGGTTATGCGCGACGCACATGGCCATCAGATAGACGTCGCTCTTGTCGGACAGCAGCGCGGCGTCCGTGAGCGTGCCCGGCGTGACCACGCGCACCACTTTGCGCTCGACCGGACCCTTCGACGTAGCGGGGTCGCCGATCTGCTCGCAAATCGCGACCGATTCGCCGAGCTTAACCAGCTTCGCCAGATACTGTTCCACCGCGTGATGCGGCACGCCGGCCATCTTGATCGGATTGCCCGCGGACGCGCCACGCTGCGTGAGTGTCAGATCGAGCAGACGTGCCGCTTTTTCCGCGTCGTCGAAAAAGAGTTCGTAGAAGTCGCCCATCCGGTAGAACACCAGCGTGCCCGGATGGTCCGCCTTGATGCGCAGATACTGCTGCATCATAGGCGTGTGTTGTGCGACGTCGTTGGCCGCTGCGGTTTGAATGCCCATCCTCGGTATCTTCTTGCGTTAGCTGTTCAGGGCGTGAGTTTAACCTGCCGGCGCGGCGAGCGGACCCTGGCCAGTCGGCCAATCCGAACCGCCAATCCGCATTGCAGCCCTACGCCACGGCGGCAAATCTCGCACAAACCGCGCCGCGCCCGCTGCACCCGCATGAAGACTTCATTCTTCCACCATGACCCGCATATCCACCGTGCGTTCATTCACCGCGCTACGCCGTTTTGCCAGCCACATCATGAAGGTGATGAAGGTGCCGAACACGACGATGATCCACTGCGCCGGCATCTTCGCCGTGAGCAGCAGCGCGTAGGCCCCGAGCATCAGCAGCACGGCGAGATTCTGGTTGAAATTTTGCACCGCGATCGAATGCCCGGCGGACAGCAGCGTCGCGCCGCGATGCTGAAGAATCGCGTTCATCGGCACGATGAAAAAGCCCGAGAGCGCGCCGAGCAGGATCATCAGCGGATAGGCGAGCAGAATGTAGAACGGCAGCACGTAGGTGCCGATGCGAATGCCTGAACCCGGCGGGAACAGATCCTTGTTGTAGAACGCCATGGCGATCGCCACCGCGCCGGTCAGAATGCCGACCGGCAACACGCGCAGCGATTTGCGCAACGGAATCAGCGCGGCCGCGGCTGCGGCGCCGACCGCGATGCCGAGCCCCGTGACGCCTTGCATGACCGCCGCCTTCGAGAGCGACAGCCCGAGATTCACGTTGGCCCATTTGAGCACCAGCAATTGCAGCGTGACCGCGCCGCCCCACATCAGGGTGGTCACCCACAGCGCGATCTGCGCGAGTTTGTCGGCCCACAGCACGTTGAAGCAATGATAGAAGTCGCCGACCAGTTTCTTCGGTTCGCTCAGGCGGTTCTCATAACGCGCGCCGGTGTCGGGAATGAAAATGTTGATCGCGGCGGCGATCGCATAAGTCACCATGGTTGCGAACATGGCGAGATCGGCGGAGGAGCGGATCAGCGGCAGATGCGCATGCGCGACGAACTTATCCGCGAAGGTGCTGATCAGCGCGCCGCCCACCATCGTGCCGACGATGGTCGACAGCACGGTGGCCGATTCGAGCCACGCGTTCGCCTGAACGAGTTTTTCCGCGGGCAGCAGTTCCGTGAGGATGCCGTATTTGGCCGGCGAATATGCGGCCGCGCCGAAGCCGACCACGCCGTATGCAATCATCGGATGAACGCCCGCGATCATCATCAGGCAGCCGCTCGCCTTCAACGCGTTGGAGATGAACATGACGTGCCGCTTTTGCATCGAGTCGGCGAACGCGCCGACGAACGGCGCGAGCAGCACATACGACACGGTAAAGAAAATCTGCAGCAGCGGCGTGACCCAGGCGGCCGAGCGAATCACGGAGAGCAGCGCGATGGCTGCGATCAACAGTGCATTATCTGCAAGCGACGAAACAAACTGCGCCGCGATGATTGTGTAGAAGCCTTTTTTCATGAAGCCGGTCGGAAGCTGCGCGCAAGTCAGGCGCAAAGCAGGGCGCAGCAAAAAACGCGCGAAAAGCAGCCGGCAATGGAGTGCGCCGGCGCGGCATTTCGCTTTGTAGCACGAACGCCCGCTGGATGCAGGCGCGCCAACGAAAAAGCGGCCGAAGCCGCTTGTTCACATGCCGCTTGCCGGTGCCCAACCGGCGTCACGCCGGCAGGGCTTAAGCCGGTTGCTGACGCGTGCGGCTGTAGCGCGACAGAATCGGGATCATCTGCGCGTAGACCTTCGCGTTGCCCGCGACGATTTCGCCGACGTGCAGGAAATCCGAATCGCCCGTGTAGTTGCCAACCAGGCCACCAGCTTCCGTGACCAGCAGGCTGCCGGCGGCGACGTCCCACGCATTGAGGCCTTGTTCGAAGAAGCCGTCCATGCGGCCGGCCGCAACGTTCGCCAGGTCGAGCGCGGCGGCGCCCGGACGGCGCAGGCCGGCGCAGGCTTGGGTCATTTCAGCGAACTGGCGGCCATACGCTTCGAGGCCGTCCTTTTCGCGGAACGGGAAGCCGGTGCCGATCAGGCCGTCGGCCAGACGGTCGCGCTTGGCCACGCGGATGCGGCGGTCGTTGAGGAATGCGCCACGGCCGCGCGAAGCGGTGAACAGGTCGTTGCGGGTCGGGTCGTAGACTACGGCCTGCGTCACGATGCCCTTATGAGCCAGCGCGATCGACACGCAATAGTACGGAAAGCCGTGGATGAAATTGGTGGTGCCGTCGAGCGGATCGATGATCCACTGGTATTCGGATTCGTTATCGGACTTGCCGGATTCTTCGGCGAGGATCGCGTGATCGGGGTAGGCGGTCTTGAGCGTGTCGATGATCGCCGCTTCAGACGCTTTGTCGACCTCCGTGACGAAATCGTTGTGCTGTTTCTTGCTGACCTGGACGAGATCGAGATCGAGCGACGCGCGGGTGATGATCTGTGAAGCGCGGCGCGCGGCCTTCACAGCGATATTGAGCATGGGATGCATGAGACTGGATCCTTGTGCCGGGGCAGCACGGCTGCTGGCCGGTAAATGAGCGCTAACCTGCGCTAATTGGGCGCCCTCGAAAGGCGCGGAAACAGCACGGAACGCTCGCCCGGTACAGGACCGGTGCGCATTCCGCCGACGGAGACGAATTGGATAAGAACGAGGCGCTCATGCAAAGCTGGACGCGAATTTCGGTATTTTACCTGAGTCCGGGCGCCGCGGCGGCGTTCGCGGGACGGGCGGGCAATCTGCCCAGGTTTTACGCGGCTCGGCCCGGCATTGGGCAAGCGCATTGGCATGCGTATCCGCGTCCATTTCGGACCGGCTGCGGCGTTGGCGCTACCATACCCGTCTTTAGCTTGCAGAATTTATCGTGGACCACACCCACCATTCTTCCGATCCTGACGTAGCCGAACTGCGCGGCGGCTTCACCTCGACGCGCTTCGTGCTCGTCGAGCCGAGTCATCCGGGTAACGTGGGCGCCGCGGCGCGCGCGCTGAAAACCATGGGTTTCTCGCGGCTCGTGCTGGTGTCGCCGCGCGTGCCGCACGTGCAGAGCGATCCGGAAGCCGTCGCCATGGCGAGCGGCGCCGACGACGTACTGGCGTCCGCGCACGTCGTGCCGACCCTCGCCGACGCCCTGAGCGGCGTGCATTGGTCGATCGCGCTGACTGCGCGGCTGCGCGAATACGGGCCGCCGCAATGGACGCCGCGTGCCGCGGCCGGCGTCGCGCGCGAGCAGGCGGTGCATGGCGAGATCGCGCTGGTGTTCGGCAACGAGCGCACCGGCTTGTCGAACGAGGACGTCGAGCGCTGCAGCGCGCTGGCGCATATTCCCGCCAACCCGGCCTATAGCTCGCTCAATCTCGCGCAGGCCGTGCAGGTGTTGGCGTATGAGTTGCGCACGACGTATCTGTCGGTCGACGGCGTGACAACGGCGGCGCAAGCTGCGTCTCAGGCGGCTGCGGGGCAGGGCGAGCCGGCTGGCGCGCGCGCCGCGAGCGACGAAATCGAAAGCATGTTCACGCATCTGGAAAGCGCGCTGGTCGCGCTCGAATTTCTCGATCCGGCGAATCCGAAGAAGCTGATGTCGCGATTGCGGCGTCTCTTTGCGCGCTCAGGTCTCGAACGCGAGGAGGTGAATATCGTGCGCGGCATAGCCAAACACATTCTGCTGAAGACGAGCCACAAGGACGGCGACGCGTCCTGAGAGCAGCACGCCGTTGCTGCGTGCTTTCGCGACGACCGGCGACGACCAGCGACGACCCCGCCGGTAGCGTGGGCTTCCGGCAGGTTTCGCGCAATCCCCCTACAATCCTCAACACGTTCTAAGCAAAGCTGCCGCCGTGCTATGCGGCAAGCCATGCCGTCACGCGCGCCAGGTCGCGCGCGGCCCCTTCTCCCACAACACAGTCCCTGCCATGTTCACGAGACTTCGCGAAGACATCGCCACGATCCGCGAGCGCGACCCCGCCGCCCGCAGCGCCTGGGAAGTCCTCACGTGTTATCCGGGCCTGCACGCGCTCGTGCTGCACCGGCTCGCGCATGCATGCTGGCGGGCCGGGCGCCGCTGGCTCGCGCGTTTCGTCTCGCAGATAGCGCGCTTCATGACCGGCATCGAAATCCATCCCGGCGCGACGCTCGGGCGGCGGGTGTTCATCGATCACGGCATGGGCGTGGTGATCGGCGAGACCGCGCAGGTCGGCGACGACTGCACGATCTATCAGGGCGTGACGCTCGGCGGCACGTCGCTCACGCGCGGCGCGAAACGGCATCCTACGCTCGAGCGCGGCGTGATCGTCGGCGCGGGCGCGAAGGTGCTCGGCGGTTTCACGATCGGCGCGGACGCGAAGATCGGTTCGAACGCGGTGGTGACCAAGCCCGTGCCGGCGCGCGGCACGGCGGTGGGCAATCCGGCGCGGATCATCGTGCCGGCGGCGGCCGCGGTGGTTTCCGAGGCGGCGTCCACCGCGTCTGATGCGGGTTCCAGCGGTGCCGCGCGCGACGTAAAACGCGCCGCCGGGAGCAGCGGCTTCTGCGCGTACGGCATCACGCCGAACGCGGACGATCCGGTGTCGCTGGCCATTCACGGCCTGATCGATCACGCGGCCACGCAAGCGAAGCGCATCGACGAAATCGTCGACGCGCTGGAGCGGCTCGGCACGAGTCTGGAAGGGCTGCAAGGCGCGGATGCGGCGTTGCTCGATTTGCGGCGCCTGTCGGCCGCGATTGCAGGCAAGGTGGAAGGGGCGGCGGCGGAGCGGTGACGCTTCCTGCAGGCGCCGACGTCAATCGCTTGGCGCTAGCGAGGGCGGATACTAGACGCGGCGCGAAGAGAGGGCCAGGCTCAACGTGCATTCAGTAGTGCGGCAAGCCCATGATCAACCGCCATGCCGCCATCAACCCAACGGCAACGCCCGAATCCCCTCGGCATCGATACGCAAATAGCCACCGCGCCGCTCGCCGTGGTCGAGATCCCAATCCGGCAGAACCCAGCGCGTGCCGCCCGGCTCGCAATGCCGCGCCGGCCGGTGCGTGTGTCCATGAATGATGGTCGCGGTTTTCGACGACTTGAATAACGCGGCCACGGCCGCCGCCGTCACGTCGTACTTCGGCGAAACCGGCCGCGAGCGGCCTTGCTCGCTTTTCGAGCGCATGTTTTCGGCGAGCTTCTGACGCCAGCGCAACGGCCACGCGAGAAACAGCATCTGCGCGAAACGGTTGCGCGCAAAACGCCGGAACGTTTGATAGCCGCGATCCGCCGTGCACAAGCCGTCGCCATGCGCGAGCACGACACGTGTGCCGAACGCGGTAATCACGAACGGATCGGGCAGCCAGATCGCGCCGGCCGCTTTCATGAAACGCTTGCCCAGCAGAAAATCGCGGTTGCCATGCATGATGTAGAGCGCGATGCCGCGCTCGGACAACGTATGCAGGAGCGCCGCCATGCGCGCGACGAACGGCTCGACGAGCATGTCGTCGCCGATCCAGTACTCGAACAGATCGCCGAGAATGAAAACCGAATCGGCCTGTTCGGCCGTCACGCGGATGAAATGCTCGAACGCGGCGACCGTACGCGGAATCGCCTCGCCCAGATGAATATCGGAGAGGAAAAAAAACGGGCGTGCGGCGTGCGGGCGTTTGCCCTCGCCAGGCACGCCCGCGGCGACGCTTCGCAGCGGCGTTTCTTGCAGCATTGAAGGTGCCTGATATCAGTTCGAACGAGTCGATGCCTGGTTCACGTTCAGTCGACGATCACAGCCTTTTCGATCACCACGTCGTCCGCCGGCACGTCCTGATGGAAGCCCTTCGAACCCGTCTTGACCTTCTTGATCTTCTCGACGATGTCCATGCCTTCGACCACCTTGCCGAACACGGCGTAGCCCCAACCCTGCGGCGTGGGCGACGAGTGGTTCAGGAAGTCGTTGTCGTTCACGTTGATGAAGAATTGCGCGGTGGCCGAATGCGGGTCGTTCGTGCGTGCCATGGCGACCGAGCCATTCACGTTCTTCAGACCGTTGTTCGCTTCGTTGGTGATCGGCTCGGCCGTCGGCTTCTGCTTCATGCCGGGTTCGAAACCGCCGCCCTGGATCATGAAGCCGTCGATCACGCGGTGGAACACCGTGTTGTCGTAGTGGCCGGCCTTCACGTAGTTGAGGAAGTTCTCAACCGACTTCGGCGCCTTCTCAGCGTCCAGTTCGAGTTTGATGACGCCGTGGTTCGTATGCAGTTCAACCATGATGGAATCCTTTGATGAACAGGGTGGGTAAAAGGCGCGGCGAGTCGTCATGAACTGACGCCGGGCCGCGCCGGGGCGTGGATTGAGCGCTGACGCCTGGCTCGTGCGCGCGGTATGTCGCGCGCGCTTTCAGCGCTCGCCTTTGCTGCAATTACTTGCCGACGACCGTGGCCGACTCGATCACCACCGCCTTTTGCGGCACGTCGCCCATCGGGCCGCGCGAGGTGGTGGGCGTGCCTTCGATCTTCTTCACGACGTCCATGCCGCTCGTCACCTTGCCGAACACCGCATAGCCGTTGCCGTCCGGATTCGGATAGTCGAGGCCGGCATTGTCGACCGTGTTGATGAAGAACTGCGCCGTGGCCGAATTCGGATCGCTGGTGCGCGCCATGGCAAGCGTGCCCGCCATGTTCTTCAGGCCGTTACGACTTTCGAGCGGAATCGGCGCGCGCGTCGGCTTCTCTGCAAAGCTCTGCGTATAGCCGCCGCCCTGAATCATGAAGCCGCGAATCACGCGATGAAAAATCGTGCCGCTGTACTGGCCGGACTTCACGTAGTCGAGGAAGTTGGCGACCGTCTTCGGCGCTTTCTCAGGATACAACTCGACGCGGATGTCGCCTTCCGATGTCTTGAAGAGGACGGACGGATGCGCGGCTTGCGAACCGGACTGGGCAAATGCGGGGGCGTTTGCGATCAGGGCGGCGCTGCCGAGCGCCAACATCAACCATTTCATGAAGATCCTCAGGGTTGGAAAAAACGTATTGCGCGAAAACGTAATGGCTTTACTTCGACGGCGCCATGTAAGGTGGCATGGCGAGCGAGCCGTTCGCGCCGCCGTACTGGAAGCTCGGCGTCTGCGTCATGTTCGAGGTGGCGCGGGCGGTGTAGTCGTCTTCCGGGGCGGCGGCCCGTTTCGGCTGGGCCGGGGTCTTGACCGGCGCAATGACTTTCTGAATGTCCGCGAGACGCTGCGTGGTGGTGGGGCTCGCCTTGCCGAGGCTCTGCGCGCGACGATAGGCCTCGTTGGCCATGCGCAGATACAGGTCGCCGAGATTCTCGTACGCGAGGCCGTAGCCCGGGTTGACCTTGGTCGCCGTTTCGAGCGCGGCGCGCGCTTCGGCATAATGGCCTTGCTTGGCGTAAAGCGCGGCGAGGTTGTTATACGGCTCGGGCAGCTCGGGGTACATCTGGGTGAGCTCGATGAACGCGGCGATGGCTTCGTCGTCGCGATTCAGGTGGGCGAGCACGGTGCCGCGCTTGAACCTGGCTTGCGCGTCGCGCGGATTCGAGGCGATGCGCGCGTCGAGCTGGGTCAGCGAGGCCGCCCAGTTTTTCTGCGCGATCGACGCGTCGATTTCCGGCGTGTTGTCGCGCACGGCGGGGCCTTGCGGCAGCGTGGCGGCTTTTTGCGCAAAGGCGGCCGCGGCCGGCACGGCCGCAAGGGCGACGGCCAGGGTGACGCGCAACGTGAGGGCACGCGTGGCATGACGGGCAACGCCAGGAGCGACACCGCGGCTCATGCCGCGCGTGACGCCACTGAAGGCCGCCGCGGCGAGGGTCGCAGCGCTGCGTGCGCGGCCGCTTGAAGGTTTCATAGGCTCAGGTCTGGATGTTATACTCCGACCCATTCTAACAAAAGGTCTGCGCGTTCCGTCGAACCGCAAACTGTCTTTTCGCCACTCGTGGTCGTCTCCGCCTTGATCGCAGCCTGACCGCCGCACCAGGTGCACCGGTTTTGCTGTATGCGACGCACCCGCCGTCTGTTCGCGGGGCGCGGCGCGCATGAAACACATTGCGGATTTCTTTCGGCCCACGCACCGTTCTCTATGGAATCACTGCGCATCTACAACACGCTCGCGCGTGACAAGCAAACTTTCGTGCCGCTGCAAGAAGGCGTCGTGCGGATGTACGTCTGCGGGATGACCGTGTACGACTATTGTCACGTCGGCCATGCGCGCGTGATGGTCGTGTTCGACATCGTGCAGCGCTGGTTGCGCACGCTCGGCTACGACGTGACCTACGTGCGCAATATCACGGATATTGATGACAAGATCATCCGGCGCGCAGTGGAGAACGGCGAAACGATCAAAGCGCTGACCGATCGCTTCATCAACGCATTGCATGAAGACGCGGACGCGCTCGGCATCCAGCGGCCCGACCTCGAGCCGCGCGCCACTGACTTCATTGCGCAGATGCTCGGCATGATCGAACAGCTCGAAGCGAACGGCTACGCCTATCAGGCAAGCGACGGCGACGTCAACTATGCGGTGCGCAAGTTCGCGAACTACGGCAAGCTCTCGGGCAAGTCGCTCGAAGATCTGCGCGCGGGCGAACGCGTCGCGGCGAACGACGCGAAGCAGGACCCGCTCGACTTCGTGCTGTGGAAACAGGCCAAGCCGGAAGAGCCCGCCGACACAGGCTGGGATTCGAAATATGGACGTGGGCGTCCCGGCTGGCATATCGAATGCTCGGCGATGGGCTGCACGTTGCTCGGCGAGCATTTCGACATTCATGGCGGCGGCCAGGACCTGCAGTTTCCGCACCACGAAAACGAAATAGCGCAAAGTGAAGCTGCTACCGGTCAAACCTTCGTCAATTTCTGGATGCACAACGGCTACGTACAGATCGACAATGAGAAGATGTCGAAGTCGTTGAACAACTTCTTTACGATCCGCGAAGTATTGGCGCAGTACGATGCCGAAGTCGTGCGCTTCTTTATCGCGCGCGCGCATTACCGCTCGCCGTTGAACTACAGCGACGTGCATATCGACGACGCCCGCAACGCCCTCGCGCGTTTGTACACCGCACTGAAGGACGTCACGCCGGACGACGCCGGAATCGACTGGAACGAAGCGCATGCGCAGCGTTTCCAGGCAGCAATGAACGACGACTTCAACACGCCGGTAGCAGTGTCGGTGTTGTTCGAGTTGGCAACTGAAGTGAACCGCACGCGCGACGCCGCGCTGGCCCGTCAATTGCGCTCGCTGGGCGCGGTGATCGGACTGCTCGGCCGCGAGCCGCGTGCATATCTGCAGCAGGCAGCGGGGGCAGCAGCCGCTGGCGCACTCGAGCCCGCCGCGATCGAAGCGAAGATCGCCGCGCGCGTGGCCGCCAAGCAGGCGAAGGACTATGCGGCAGCAGACCGGATCCGGGCCGAATTGCTCGAGGCCGGCGTTGCACTTGAAGACAAACCCGGCGGGTCGACCGAGTGGCGGCGCGTGTGAGCGCACCTCGACTTACCCTTTGATCGACTCGCCAGGCAGGAGGCAGGATGGCAACGGCCACGAAGACGCCGGCTAAACGAGCCGCGTCTCAAACAAACGCAGCAACCGCGGCAAAGTCGACACGCACGTCGGCTCGCACGGGCAGCGGCGCGGTAGGGAAAGCATCGTCGAAAGCCGCCGGGGTGGCGGCCAAGAGCGCAGCGGGCGCAGCGAAAAAAACCACCGTGCAGCGCGCGCTCAACGGCGCGTCGGCCCATGCGCCGCTCGTGAAGCGTGCGAAGGCGTCGCGTGCGAAGAGCAATGGCGTCTTGCCGGCTGAACTGGCCGGCGACGTGCAGGAGCTCGCCCGCGTAACGGGTGAGGGGCACGAAGGCGAAGTCGTGCGCAAGACGCGCGCGTCCGCAACCACGGGCGGCGAAGCTGCGAGCGCGAGCGAAGTCGCGGTGCCGGTGCAGATCGGCGGTCTTACGCCTGAAGTCACGCGTCCGGCCTATTGGGACAAGGCGTGTGCCGATCTCGTCAAGCGCGATCGCATTCTGAAGAAGCTGATTCCGAAGTTCGGCCCGGTGCATCTGCTGAGCCGCGGCGATCCGTTCGTCACGCTCGCGCGTTCAGTGGTCGGCCAGCAGATTTCGGTTGCGTCCGCACAAGCCGCCTGGGCGAAGGTCGAGGCCGCCTGTCCGAAGCTGGTGCCGCAGCAGTTCATCAAGCTCGGTCTGGACAAGCTGACCACGTGCGGACTGTCCAAGCGTAAGGCCGAGTACGTGCTCGATCTCGCGCAGCATTTCGTGTCGGGTGCGTTGCATGTCGGCAAATGGACGTCGATGGAAGACGAGGCGGTGATCGCCGAACTCACGCAGATTCGCGGCATCGGCCGCTGGACGGCGGAGATGTTCCTGATCTTCAACCTCTCGCGCCCCGACGTCCTGCCGCTCGACGACCTCGGCCTGATCCGCGCGATCAGCGTCAACTACTTCAGCGGCGAACCGGTTACGCGCAGCGAAGCGCGCGAGGTCGCCGCCAACTGGGAGCCGTGGCGCACTGTCGCCACCTGGTATATGTGGCGTAGTCTTGACCCGTTGCCGGTCGACTACTGAACAAGAAGAGACGGGACCATCTCAAAAGCTATTAATGTTAAAAATTGATAGTTGCGAGATGGTTTTGACATTGGCGCGCGCGGTTAGAATACGCGCTGCCGGTAAGTCCAAGGATTACAACCAATGAAGACCACCTTTCTGGATTTCGAGCAGCCGATCGCTGAACTCGAAGCGAAGATCGAAGAATTGCGCTTCGTGCAGGACGATTCGGCCGTCGATATTTCGGAAGAGATCGAGCGGCTGTCCAAGAAGAGTCAACAGCTCACCAAAGATCTGTACGCGAACCTCACGCCGTGGCAGGTTTCGCAAATCGCCCGTCATCCGCAACGCCCGTACACGTTCGACTACGTGAACGAGCTGTTCACCGATTTCCACGAACTGCACGGCGACCGCAACTACGCGGACGACCTGTCGATCGTCGGCGGCCTCGCGCGTTTCAATGGCCAGGCATGCATGGTGATCGGCCATCAGAAGGGCCGCGACACGAAGGAGCGCGCGCTGCGCAACTTCGGCATGCCGCGTCCGGAAGGCTATCGCAAGGCCGAACGTCTGATGCGTCTCGCCGAAAAATTCGGCTTGCCGATTTTCACGTTCATCGACACGCCGGGCGCGTACCCGGGCATCGGCGCGGAAGAGCGCGGCCAGTCGGAAGCGATCGGCCGCAATCTGTATGTGATGGCCGAACTGAAAACGCCGCTGATCGCGACGATCATCGGCGAGGGCGGTTCGGGCGGCGCGTTGGCCATTGCAGTTGGCGACAGCGTGCTGATGCTGCAATTCTCGACCTATTCGGTGATCTCGCCGGAAGGCTGCGCATCGATTCTCTGGAAGAGCGCCGCGAAAGCGCCGGAAGCCGCGGAAGCGCTCGGCCTGACCGCGCACCGCCTGAAGGCGCTCGGCCTGATCGACAAGATCGTCAACGAGCCGCTGGGCGGCGCGCATCGCGATCCGAAGGGCATGGCCGCCATGTTGCGCCGTGCGCTCGCCGATTCGCTGCGCCAGTTCCAGGGCATGAGCATCAACGACCTGCGTCAACGCCGTTTCGAACGGCTGATGTCGTACGGCAAGTTCAAGGAAACGACGCCGGGTGCCTAAGCCCGCGCGCGTTCTCTTTCGTCGTTCGGCGCCCAGCGCGCGAGCAACGTGACTTCCACCGCCGATACGCCCGCCGACCGCCTCGTTCTCGAGGCGGTCGGCTTTTCGTTGTCTACATCTCCCGCTAACTCGCGTATTGCGATTGCGTTCAGTGGCGGCGTGGATTCGAGTGTGTTGCTCGATGCCGCGGTGCGTGTCGCGGGCGCCTCGCGTTGCATCGCGCTGCATGTGCATCATGGGCTGAGTGCTCATGCCGATGCGTGGCTCGCGCATTGCGAGGCGTTTGCGCTTGAGCGTGGCGTCGAGTTTGCGGCACAGCGCGTCGAGGTGTCGTGTGACGCGGGTGTGAGCGTGGAGGCCGCCGCGCGCGACGCGCGTTATCGCGCGCTGGACGGCATGTGCGCGTCGCGCGATATCGCCACGCTGTGGCTCGCGCAACATGCGGACGATCAGGCGGAAACCGTGCTGTTGCAATTGCTCCGAGGCGCCGGTCTCGCGGGCCTTGCCGCGATGGCGCCCGAGTATTTGCCGGCGGGCGCGTCGGCGACGCGCGTGCGGCCTTTGCTTCATCTGCTGCGCGCGCAACTCGAGCAATACGCGAGCGAGCGCGCGTTGCGCTGGATCGACGACGAGTCGAACGCGGATACACGCTACGCGCGCAATGCGTTGCGCCACGAGGTGGCGCCGGCGCTGGCCGTCCACTTTCCCGGGTTTCGCGATGCGCTCGCGCGCACGGCGGCGCACGCGGCGTCGGCGCAGCGTTTGCTCGATGCGCTTGCACGCATCGATATGGGAGAAGCGTCACGCGACGAAGGGCGCGCTCTATCGCACGATGCATTGCTCGCGCTCGGCGACGACCGCGCGCTCAACCTGATGCGCTACTGGATGCGCACGTTGGGCCTTGTCGCTGCCTCCAGCGCGCGTCTTGGCGATGCGCTGCGTCAGCTGCGCGAGATCGGCGCGGCAGGCGAGGGCCATGGCCTGCGTATCGATCATGCGGGTCATGCGTTGCGCAGCTATCGCGGCCTCGTGTATTGGGAAACAGGCGACAGCAGCGAGCCCGCCGACGAGACCGCGCTCGCCGCGCGCGCGGTCAGCGAACTCGCGTGGCAGGGCGAATCGATCTGGCGCTTGCCGCAATGGCGCGGCACTTTCATATTCGTCGACGCGAGCGCGGCCGCAGGCGACTCCGGCACGATTCCCGCGGGCGTCTTGCAACGCGCTGTGTTGAGCGCACGTTCACGCAGCGGCGGCGAACGGATGCGCACGAGCGAAGCGCGCAATGCGCCGAGCCGCACGCTGAAAAACCTGTTTCAGGAGCGCGGTATTCCCGCATGGAAACGCGACGTGCCGCTGCTCTACATCGGCGACGATCTGCTGTTCGTGCCCTTGCTCGGGGTCAATCGCGCAGTGTTGCCGGATCAGGTCGACGAGGGCGAATCGCGCGTCAAGATCATCTGGCGCGAGGATTTGCTGATCGCCTGACCGACCGGTCGGACACTTGGATTACCTGAGCGGTGAATCTGGAAACAGGGCGCAAATTTGCATGAAACAAGCCTTTGCAGCCGTTATTCAGCGCGTTTCGATGGCCTTTTCGGCTTGTCTTTTTGCGCTCGATCGGGTACGTTAACTTGTTTGCCCGACCCGATTTCGCCGTCGCTTTTGTCAATGTTGTCGGTTTGCGATCGTGATCCGTCGTTTCCGGTAAGCCATCAGCGATCATTCCCGGGCAAATCCGCGCGTGCTGCACGCGTGCTGCATCTACGCCGCCACACACTCTGCCGTCGTTCACAAGACGCTGCGCTCCTGTGCTTTTGTGCGGTCGTCTCCAGCGCGCCAGCGCGGTTTCTCCTCCAGTTCAGAACGACAATGGCACTCATCGTACACAAATACGGCGGCACCTCGATGGGCTCGGTCGAGCGCATCAAGAACGTCGCCAAGCGCGTCGCGAAATGGCACAAGGCTGGCCACAAGATGGTCGTCGTGCCGTCGGCGATGTCCGGCGAAACCAACCGCTTGCTCGGTCTCGCGAAAGAAATCACAAGCCAGCCGAGCCCGCGCGAACTCGACATGATCGCCGCCACGGGCGAGCAGGTCAGCTCGGGGCTGCTCGCCATCGCGCTGCAGGAAGCCGGCGTCGAGGCGGTCAGCTACGCCGGTTGGCAAGTGCCGGTCAAAACGGATAGCGCGTTCACGAAAGCGCGTATCAGCGAAATCGACGGTGAGCGCGTGCTGCGCGATCTCGACGCAGGCAGGGTGGTGGTGATCACCGGCTTCCAGGGCATCGATCCCGACGGCCACATCACTACGCTCGGCCGTGGCGGTTCGGATACCTCGGCGGTTGCGGTCGCGGCTGCGTTGAAGGCCGATGAATGCCTGATTTACACGGACGTCGACGGGGTCTACACGACCGACCCGCGCGTAGTGGAAGAAGCGCGCCGGCTCGATCGCGTGACGTTCGAAGAAATGCTGGAAATGGCGAGCCTGGGTTCGAAGGTGCTGCAGATCCGCTCGGTGGAATTCGCCGGCAAATATCAGGTGAAGACACGCGTGTTGTCGAGCCTGACCGATCCGCTGATACCGCTCGACGCTGAAATGAAGTCGGGCACCCTGATTACTTTTGAAGAAGACGAGACCATGGAAAAAGCAGTCATCTCGGGCATCGCGTTTCAGCGCGACGAAGCTCGCATCGCCGTGATGGGTGTGCCCGACAAGCCGGGCATCGCGTATCAGATTCTCGGCCCGGTGGCGGACGCGAATATCGACGTCGACATGATCATCCAGAACCAGAGCGTGGAAGGCAAGACGGCGTTCACATTCACGGTCGGCCGCGGCGACTATCAGCACGCCATGGACATCCTCACGGGCCAGGTGAAGGGTCATGTGCAGGCCGAGCAGGTGCTGGGCGATCCGAAGGTGTCGAAGGTCTCGGTGGTCGGTGTCGGCATGCGCTCGCACGTCGGGATCGCGAGCACGATGTTCCGCACGCTGTCGGAAGAGGGCATCAACATCCAGATGATCTCGACGTCCGAAATCAAGATCTCTGTGCTGATCGACGAGAAGTACATGGAGCTCGCCGTGCGCGCGCTGCATAAGGCCTTCGAGCTGGATCAAGCGTAATTTGCTTCGAACAGCGGGGTGGACAGGAGCGCTCCGTTTGTTTTGTGTGGCCGAGGTGAATGAATTGCGTCGTCAGTGACGAAACTGGCACAAAAAGTGTTCACGAGACATTGACCTTCGCGGTGCGGCCCGCTATTATCTTGGCTTCGTCGCGCTGACTCCCTGCGCGACCGAAAGTTTGGGAGACGTGGCCGAGAGGTCGAAGGCACTCCCCTGCTAAGGGAGCATCTGGGCCAAAACCTGGATCGAGGGTTCGAATCCCTCCGTCTCCGCCAGCAGTGGCGGCAAACCCCGCAGAGTTCAGGCTCTGCGGGGTTTTGTTTTTTGGGGTGTCGCAATTGCGGTGTCTTTCCACTTGCCGCGAGACTGATAGGGCCTTGCCTCGTCATTCCGGCGACGACCCGACCAGACTTCGAGCGTGAAGACACGACGTCAGTATGCCTTGCTCTTGTTTCCGCGATTGACCGCCGCTGTTGGACCTCATCCGCCCACTGCAACCAACATTTAGCTCAGCTTGTAAATCGCCGCTGCCGTGTCATGCAAGAGTATTCGCTGTTCCGAAAGACTGAATTGCGCTATCGCCTCGAAGTACGCGCGATGGAGCTGTTCGAGGCCGCAGGCGAGCTTGCTGATCGGCATATGACTGGCGAACATGCACCACGCTCGTCGCCATGTCCTTCAGCTTCACGTAGCCCCGCTGCGACCGCGAGCGGCTTGTAGTCGTAGCGAAACGCCGCGCTGAAATCGCCGCCATTGGCCACGTCTCCCGGCACGCCACAAGCCGTATTGCGCGCTAAATTGCGGACCCGCGACGTTCGGCCACAGATAGGCAACCGAATCGTTGAAACGCAGCGTGGTGTCGAGCGCGTCGACATCGTCTGGGTGGGCGCCGGTTGCGCCGGTCAGCACGCCCTTCGGCCAGAGCGCGCCGACCATCTGGGAGTAGGGCGTGTATTGGCGGCCAAGCGTGACCGTCTCCCGTATCGATCGTTGCTGAGTCAGATTTACGCTTGCCGATTGAACAGGCAAGCCGCCGCTTCTTCACCAAACCATGTCCAATGTAACGAGACGTAACCGCGCGGTCGTGCGGGCGATGTTATGCATCAGTTATTACAAAGTTGAAATACGCGGAGCGACGCCTTGCGCTATATTCCCGCCAACAACACATCTTCTAAAGGGTGATCGATGAAGTCCGCTCGTCTTGTTCCACTTCTGATTGGGATTTTCGCGTTGGGTGCGTCGGGTGCTGCAATGGCCGGCGGCCTCAATGTTGGTGTCAACATCGGCATTCCGGCACCGGTCTACGTCGCGCCGGCGCCGGTTTATGCACCGCCGCCGCCGCCTCCGCCGCCGGTCGTCTATCAACCGGCCCCCGTGTACTACGGCGGCCCGGCAATCGTGATCGGCTGGCATGGCGACCGCTACTGGGACGGCCGCCGCTACTGGGCGCGCGATGACTGGTATCGCCATCATCCCCCGGGCCATTACAACTACGGCCACGACCATTACGATAATCACCGCGGCTGGCACTAAGCGTCCAGACTGCAGTAGATCGAATCACGCAGTCGAAGAAAAACCGCCCGGCAGGGCGGTTTTCTATTGGGCCTCTGCAACGACACGCGCACAAAACGCAGCGGCGCGACTTGAGCACCGCCCGCTCACGCGAAAGACACGCTCACTCCGACACCGCGGCCATACCGCCCACTACCGCATTAAAACCGCTATCGACGTGCACGATCTCCGCCGTCACGCCGGCCGCCAGATCCGACAGCAGGAACGCCGCCGTGTTGCCGACCTGTTCGATCGTCACGTTGCGCCTGAGCGGTGCGTTCTGTTCGACGAACTCGAGAATCTTGCCGAAGCCCTTGATGCCGCTCGCGGCGAGGGTCTTGATCGGGCCCGCCGAAATGCCGTTGACGCGCACGCCTTTCGCCCCGAGTGAGACCGCCAGATAACGCACGCTCGCTTCGAGCGAAGCCTTGGCGAGACCCATGGTGTTGTAGTTCGGAATCGCGCGCTCGGCGCCGAGGTAGCTCAGCGTGAGCAACGACGCGTCCGGCGTGAACATGGATTGCGCGGCCTTCGCGAGCGCCGGGAAACTGTACGCGGAGATATCGTGCGCGATGCGAAAATTTTCGCGCGTCATGCCGTCGAGGAAATCGCCGGCAATCGCCTCGCGCGGCGCAAAGCCGATCGAGTGAACGAGACCGTCGAGGCCGTCCCAGCGTTGCTTGAGCGAAGCGAAGAGGGCGTCGATCTGCGCGTCGTCGGCAACGTCGCAGGGGAACACCAGGTCGCTACCGAACTCGGTCGCGAACTCGGTGATGCGGTCCTTGAAGCGCTCGCCAACATAGGTGAATGCCAGTTCGGCGCCTTCGCGCCTGCAGGCCTGCGCGATGCCGTAGGCAATCGAACGGTTCGACAACAAGCCGGTCAGCAGGATACGTTTGCCAGCGAGGAAGCCCATGGAATCTCCTGATCGGTTCGGCGCGCCGCGCACGTCGACACTGTGCGCAACGGACGTGCGGATCGCGCGGGTTTATTGGGTAGAATTCTCTCACACTGCAATTGTTCACTGATCAACAAGGCCCCTATGACAACTGGCTCGCGACGGGTTCCAACGCCTCGTGCACTCCGGTGCAGTGTGATTCGCAGACCCTCGCGTGACAGCCTTGCGATTGCGCCGCGTTCATGGCGCTCGGCCTGCGCCGCGATGATGTGCGGCGTGCTGGCCGTGGCCGGTTTGCTCGTGGCGCCGCGGGCGCATGCGGTCTATGCGATCGCGCAATACGGCGAGCCGAAATATCCGGCGGATTTCAAGCACTTCGACTACGTCAACCCGGACGCGCCGAAAGGCGGCACGCTGGTGCTCGCCAATCCGAGCCGTCTCACCAGCTTCGACAAATTCAATCCGTTCACGCTGCGCGGCAATACGGCGCCCGGTGTGGATCTGATGTTCGAAAGCCTGACTGTCGGCAGCAGCGACGAAGTGGCGTCCGCTTACGGGCTGCTCGCCGACGACATCAACATCGCGGCGGATGGCCTGTCGGCGACCTTCCACATCAATCCGCGCGCGCGGTTTTCGGACGGCGATCCGGTCACCGCCGACGACGTCAAGTTCTCGCTCGACACGCTGAAAAGCCCGCAAGCGGCGCCGCAATTCGCATCGATTTTCGGCGAGATCACGCGCGCGGTGGTGGTCGACCCGCACACCATTCGCTTTGAGTTTCACCAGCGCAATCGCGAGTTGCCGTTGCTCGCGGGCGGCATACCGGTGTTCTCGCGCAAGTGGGGGATGAAGCCGGACGGCAGCCGCATTCCATTCGATCAGCTTGCGTTCGAAAAGCCGATCGGCAGCGGGCCTTATCTGATCGAGCAATACGACAACGGCCGCACGATCACCTACCGGCGCGACCCGAATTACTGGGGCGCGGCGCTGCCGGTGCGCGTCGGCATGAATAACTTCGACCGCATCGTCTACAAGCTCTATTCGGATAGCACGGCGCGGCTCGAAGCGTTCAAGGCGGGGGAGTACGACGCGCTGGTCGAATATGTCGCGCGCAACTGGGTGCGGCGTGATGTCGGCAAGAAGTTCGATAGCGGCGAGCTGATCAAACAGGTATTCCCGCAACATAACGGCACCGGCATGCAGGGCTTCATGCTGAACACGCGGCGGCCGTTGTTTCAGGACGTGCGCGTGCGCAAGGCGCTTGATCTCGCGCTCGACTTTCAGTGGCTCAATCGGCAGTTGTTCTTCAATCAGTACACGCGTATCGACAGTTTCTTCGCCAACACCGATCTGCAGGCGAAGGGGCTGCCTTCGCCGGGTGAATTGGCCTTGCTGGAACCATGGCGCGCGAAGCTCGATCCGGCGGTGTTCGGGCCGCCGCCGAAGCAGCCGGATACCGATCCGCCCGGCTCGCTGCGCGCCAATCTGCTGCAAGCGCGCGCGCTGTTGCAGCAGGCCGGCTGGACCTACCGCGACGGCGCATTGCGCAACGCCAGGGGCGAACCGTTCCGCTTCGAGATTCTCGACGACTCCGGCTCGTCCGCGCAGATGGAGCCGATCGTCGCAACCTTCATCCGTAATCTGCAGAAGCTAGGCATCGAGGCTACGTTTCGCGTGTCGGATTTCGCGGTCTATCAGAAGCGTCTGGACGCATTCGATTTCGACACCACCACCATCCGCATGCCGGACGTGCAAGTGCCCGGCTCGGAGCAGATCGAACGATTCGGCAGTAAGGCCGCGGGTACGCAGGGTTCCGATAACATGATCGGGCTGAAGTCGCCCGTGGTGGACGCGATCCTGAGCGCACTCGTGCATGCGCAGACGCGCGAGCAACTGGTCGACGCCACGCACGCGCTCGACCGTGTGCTGATGCATGGCTACTACGTCGTGCCGCACTGGTACAGCGCGACGCATCGGGTGGCGTTCAAGCGCGGCCTTGCATGGCCGAAGACGCTGCCCCTGTACTATTCAGCGGAAGGCTGGATCACGTCGATGTGGTGGTTCGCGCAGCCACAAACGCAGCCACAAGCGCAATTGCAGCCGCAAGCACAGCCTCAGCCGCGCTAACGCGTCATTCATTCACCGCCATCGCACCGGAAACGCCGCCATGTGGAGCTACATCCTCAAACGCCTGCTGCTGATGATCCCGACCTTGCTCGGCGTGTTGACGCTGACCTTTGTCGTCATCCAGTTCGTTCCTGGTGGCCCGGTGGAGCAGATGCAGCACGAGTTGCGCAAGGGCGCGGAAAACGGCGCGCCGTTCGGCCTGCGCGCGCATAACGGCGTCGACGCGCAGCAGATCGCGCAGCTCAAAGCGCTATATGGTTTCGACAAACCGCCGCTCGAGCGTTACGTGCTGATGCTCAAGCGCTTCTCGACCTTCGATCTCGGTCAGAGCTATTTCCGCCATCAAAGCGTGTGGTCGCTGATCGTCTCCAAGCTGCCGGTCTCGATCAGCATCGGCTTATGGACGTTCTTCCTGACGTATCTGATATCGGTGCCGCTCGGCATTGCGAAGGCGGTACGCAACGGCTCGCGCTTCGATGTCGCGACGAGTCTCGTGGTGCTGATCGGCTACGCGATTCCTGGCTTCGTGCTGGGTGTGTTGCTGCTCGTGCTGTTCGGCGGCGGCACGTTCCTGCAGCTGTTTCCGCTGCGCAATCTCACTTCGGACAACTGGGCGCAACTGAGTGTGGCCGGCAAGATTCTCGACTATCTGTGGCATATCGCGTTGCCGATCACGGCCTCGGTGGTGGGCAGTTTCGCGGTCGTGACCATGCTGACGAAAAACGCTTTTCTCGATGAGATCCGCAAGCAATACGTGCTCACCGCGCGCGCCAAAGGTCTGTCGGAAAAGCGCGTGCTGTGGAAGCACGTGTTCCGCAATGCGCTGTTGCCGCTGATCGTCGGTTTTCCGGCCGCGTTTATCGGCGCGTTCTTCACCGGCAGTCTGCTGATCGAGACGCTGTTTTCGCTCGACGGCCTCGGGCTGCTGTCATACGAATCGGTGGTGCGGCGCGACTATCCGGTCGTGCTCGGCACGCTGTATCTGTTCACGCTGATCGGGCTCGCGACCAAGCTGATTTCCGATCTTTGCTATGTGTGGGTCGATCCCCGCATCCAATTCGAACAACTGGAGCGCTGATGAATCGAGCCCGTCTTTCCGCCGATGCGTCGGCGCGCACCGAACCGGCCCGCGCGTTCGTCTCGCCTTCGCCCGCGCGCCGCGTGTGGCAGCGCTTTCGTCAGCAGCGGCTCGGCTACTGGAGTCTGATCGTGTTCGTCGTGGCGTTCGCGGCGAGTCTGGCCGGCCCGCTGTGGTCGAACGACAAGCCGCTCGTGGTGCGCTACGAAGGCAACCTGTATTTCCCGATGTTTAAGACCTACGCCGAGACCACGTTCGGCGGCGACTTTCCGACGCCGGCCGATTACCTCGACCCGTATATCAAGCATCGTTTCGACGCGCCGGGCAATTTCGCCGTGTATCCGCCGAATCGTTACTACTACGACACGCTGAACTACTTTTCGAAGGCGCCGAACCCGGCGCCGCCGTCGCGCGACAATTGGCTCGGCACCGACGACCGCGGCCGCGACCTGTTCGCGCGTCTTTTATACGGCTTCCGGGTCTCGGTGGAATTCGGTCTGGTGCTGACGCTGATCGGCACGATTCTTGGCATCGCGGCGGGGGCGGTGCAAGGTTATTTCGGAGGACGTACCGATATCGTCGGGCAGCGTCTGATCGAAATCTGGAGCGCCATGCCCGAGCTTTACCTGCTGATCATCTTTTCGTCGATCTTCGAGCCGGGCTTCATTCTGCTGATCGTGTTGCTCTCGCTGTTCGGCTGGATCGGCTTGTCCGATTACGTGCGCGCCGAATTTCTACGCAATCGCCACCAGGACTACGTGCGCGCGGCACGCGCGATGGGCTTGTCGAACTGGCAGATCATGTGGCGCCATGTGCTGCCCAACAGCCTCACGCCGGTGATCACATTCCTGCCGTTCCGCATGAGCGGCGCCATTCTCGCGCTGACGAGCCTCGACTTTCTCGGCCTGGGCGTGCCGTCGCCGACGCCGAGCCTTGGTGAACTGCTCGCGCAAGGCAAGGCGAATCTCGACGCGTGGTGGATTTCGCTGTCCACCTTCGGCGTGCTGGTGGCAATGCTATTGCTGCTGACCTTCATGGGCGACGCGCTGCGCAACGCGCTCGATACCCGTATCTCCGATGCCATGCGCGCCGGAGGCAATCAATGAGCGCGAGCTTGCAGACCAACGCACAACCGGCCACGACGACGCCGCTGCTCGAACTGGACCATCTCCACGTGCGCTTCGGCGACACCGTCGCGGTCAGCGACGTCACGCTCGCGATCCAGCGCGGAGAGCGGGTGGCGCTGGTCGGCGAATCGGGTTCGGGCAAGAGCGTCACCGCGCTGTCGATCCTGCGTCTGTTGAGCGACGCGCAGGTGAGCGGTTCGATCCGTTTCGACGGCCAGGACCTGCTCGGCAAGAGCGAGCGCGAGATGCGCGGCTTGCGTGGCTCGGACATCGCGATGATCTTTCAGGAGCCGATGACCGCGCTCAATCCGCTCTACACAGTCGGCGACCAGATCGCGGAAACCGTCGTCGTGCATGACGGCGTGACGGCGAACGAGGCGCGCAAGCGCGCCGTGGCGCTGCTTGGACGCACCGGCATCGCCGAGCCGGGCAACCGCGTGAACAGCTATCCGCATCAGCTGTCGGGTGGCCAGCGCCAGCGCGCGATGATCGCGATGGCGCTGGCGTGCCGCCCACGTCTCCTGCTGGCTGACGAGCCGACCACGGCGCTCGACGTGACGATCCGCGCGCAGATCGTCGACCTGCTGCTGGAGTTGCAGCGCGACGAAGCGGAAAAACGCGGCATGGCCGTGCTGCTGATCACGCACGACCTGAACCTGGTGCGCCATTTCGCGCAACGCATCGCGGTGATGGAGAAGGGCGTTCTGGTGGAGAGCGGGCCGGTCGAGCGGGTGTTCGAGTCGCCGCAGCATCCGTACACGCAGCGTCTGCTGGCGAGCCGCCCGCAACGCACAGTGGTGCCGGTGTTGCCGATTTCTCCGGTGCTGCTGGAAGCACGCGGAATCTCGGTCGATTTCAAAACGAAGCTGCCGGGTTTCAGCGGCTGGTTTCACTCGGGGCGGTTTCGCGCCGTGGCGGATGCGAGCGTGTCGGTGCGTCAGGGCGAGACGCTGGGGATCGTCGGCGAATCGGGCTCGGGTAAATCGACGCTGGCGATGGCCTTGCTCGGTCTGCAACGCACCGTGCACGGCGAAATCGAGTTCCAGGGCAGGGCGCTCGGCAGCTATCGCGGCGCGGAACAGACGACCTTGCGGTCGAACATGCAGGTGGTCTTTCAGGACCCGTTCAGTTCGCTTTCGCCGCGCCAGACGATCGAACGGATCGTTGGCGAAGGGCTCGCGCTCCACCGGCCGGCCATGACGCCGCACGCGCGCCGCGACAAGGTGGTCACGGTGCTGCGCGAAGTCGGCCTCGACCGCACGGTGCTGCAGCGCTATCCGCACGAGTTCTCCGGCGGGCAGCGTCAACGGATCGCGATCGCGCGCGCGCTGGTGCTAGAGCCGCGCATCCTGATCCTCGACGAACCGACCAGCGCGCTCGACGTTTCCATTCAACAGCAGGTGCTGAAACTGCTCGCGGGGTTGCAGCAGAAGTACAATCTCGGCTTCGTTTTTATTAGCCACGACTTGGCGGTCATCGGGGCGATGGCGCATCGTGTCGCGGTTATGCAAAACGGTTCGATCGTCGAAAGCGGCGAGGTTGAGCAGATTTTTGCGACACCCGCGCACCCCTACACTCGAAAGCTGCTGAAAGCCGCGCTGGACCATTGATTTCCCGCTTTTTCACCAATTGGGTGCGTGTCTCGATTGTATTTTTCTATTTGTTTTGACACGTGAATACTTACTGGCTAGTATCGACCAAACTTTTTCCGTAGACCCCTGATTTTTAGGCAAAAAATACCGACCAATGCAGCACAGAAACCTAACCCAGGCTTGCACGCGCGTCGTCGCCGGGATGTTCATTGGCGTCTTGATGGCAGCAGCTCCCGGCGCGTTCGCCGACGAAGTAAGCAGTTTCAATCAGAATGCCTCATATTCGACCCCCAGCGGGTCGAATTCGTTGTCCACTCCCGCTCCCACTCCCACTACGCAAGCAGCCGCTCCGGATAGCGATGGCGGCGCCAAATCGTTCCTTTCCGGCATGGCCGGCAAAGCAGGCGACGTGGTCGTCGGCGCGCTGAACATGATCGGCGTGCGCTACCGTTGGGGTGGCAACACTCCGGATTCGGGGCTCGATTGCAGCGGATTCGTCCGCTACGTGTTCCAGGACACCCTTGGTATGGCGCTGCCGCGCCGCGCCGAGGAAATGAGCCGCGTCGGCGAGAAGGTTCGCGTGAGCGACCTGAAGCCGGGCGATCTGGTGTTCTTCAACACCATGCGCCGCACGTTCTCGCACGTCGGCATCTATATCGGCGACAATAAGTTCGTGCATTCGCCCTCCACGGGCAGCACGATCCGTGTCGACGACATGGATGACGGCTACTGGGAAAAGCGCTTTACCGGCGCGCGGCGGATCGAGGCGTCGTATCAGGACGGCCAG
This sequence comes from Paraburkholderia sp. FT54, assembly GCF_031585635.1. Lineage (NCBI taxonomy): Bacteria > Pseudomonadati > Pseudomonadota > Betaproteobacteria > Burkholderiales > Burkholderiaceae > Paraburkholderia > Paraburkholderia sp. FT54. The sequence continues at coordinate 1,605,171 of NZ_CP134195.1, forward strand.
GATCTGCGCAAGCGCGTGAACGCGGCAATCGGCGGCAATCAATAAGATTGCGTTGGCGGTCCCGCGGCGTAAAAAAAGCCTGCTTCGAACGAAGCAGGTTTTTTGTATTTGAGCGGCTGGCCAGGCCGCTCTAAGGACCGTTTCGGTCCGGTCAGGCCGCGGCCCGACTTGCCGCCGCCAGCTTGCGTTGCAGTTCCGGCATCATCTTCGCCACCGCTTCCTCGCCGGCCAGAATCGCCGCATTGCGCTGCGAGAAATCACTGCCGCTCATTGCAGCCAGATTCGGGCGGATCACGATATCGGCGTACTTGTCGAGTTCATAGGCCTTGATCGTCTGACCCATGATCGTGAAGGTCTGCATCAGCACGTCGAACGAACTGGCCGTCAGGCCGCTTTCCGGACGCTGCGAGATATCCACGGCGATCACGAAATCCGCGCCCATCTTGCGCGCGAACGACGCCGGCACCGGGCTCACCAGACCGCCGTCCACATACTCATGGCCGCCGATTTTCACCGGCTCGAAAATCGACGGCACGCTGCACGACGCGCGCACCGCGATACCAGTGTTGCCGCGCTGGAACAGGATTGGCTGGCCGGTCTTCAGGTCCGTGGCGACCACGCCGAGCGGCTTGGCCATCTTTTCGATCGGACGGTTGTTGAGCGTCGCGTTCAGGTAGTTCTGCAGCGCGACGCCTTGCAGAAAGCCGCGCGTGCGAAATGGCATGGCCCAGTCGCTGATCGACGCTTCGTCCATGGTCAGCGCGAGCTTGTTCAGCGCAAAGCCGTTCATGCCCGACGCGTACAGCGCGCCCACCACCGAGCCCGCGCTGGTGCCGGCCACCAGATCGACCTGGATATTGCGCGCCTCGAGCCCCTTGATCACGCCGATGTGCGCGAAGCCGCGCGCGGCGCCACCACCCAGCGCGAGCGCGACGCGCAGCGGCCGCTGCGGCTTGTCGAGCGGCGGCGTGGGCGTAACGGGCGTAACGGGCGTGACGGGTGTAACGGCGACGGGCGTGCCGTCGGTCTTGCTGCCGGTCGTGGTGCAGGCGGCCAGCACGGCGGAGGCGGCGGCCAGTGAAAAGTTGCGGCGGGCGAGGCTAGGCGATGAGGGCTTCAACGAATTCTCCAGCAACGGCGCGGGCAACGCACTCGGCGTCGCCGGTGGCCGCGATCAGGCGGATAGTCAGGCGGACGGGATCGCCAGCGGCGATGCCATGCGCTGTGGATCTATCTCCGGCCGCAGCGCGGGCACATCATAAAGCAAAGCTCAGCGCGCGCGGCGGCGCGGTAATGAAACGTTGCAGAGGACGCCTTCAGGCGCCGTGCAGCGCGGCGTGCACGTCGCACTTGGCCATTCGGACGAGGGCAGGAAAGACGCTTCTCGAAGGTATAATTCGGCTCTCGCATTTATTTCCTTCGTGCCCATGCACGGCGTTGTTCTGCCGAATGGGCGCGCTCCGCTGCCGCGCTTCACGGGCGATGTCAGTCCTCAGGCGCCGGCGCCCGTCTTCCGAGTAACCGCTAATGACCACCTCCGTTCGTACCCGTTTCGCACCGAGTCCCACCGGCTTCATCCACCTCGGCAACATTCGCTCCGCGCTTTATCCGTGGGCGTTCGCGCGCAAGATGAAAGGGACCTTCGTGCTGCGGATCGAGGACACCGACGTCGAGCGCTCCACCACCGAATCCGTCGAAGCCATTCTCGAAGGCATGGCGTGGCTCGGCCTCGATTTCGACGAAGGCCCGTTCTACCAGATGCAGCGCATGGACCGCTACCGCGAAGTGCTCAAAGAGATGCAGGACGCGGGGCTGGTGTACCCGTGCTACATGTCGACGGAAGAACTCGACGCACTGCGCGAGCGTCAGCGCGAAGCCGGCGAAAAGCCGCGCTATGACGGCACGTGGCGTCCGGAGCCGGGAAAGGTTCTGCCGGAGCCGCCGGCGGGCGTGCAGCCGGTGCTGCGCTTTCGCAACCCGCTCACCGGCGTGGTGGCGTGGGACGACGCCGTGAAAGGCCGCATCGAGATCTCGAACGAGGAGCTCGACGACCTGGTGATCGCGCGTCCGGACGGCACGCCGACCTACAACTTCTGCGTGGTGGTCGACGATCTGGACATGCGCATCACGCACGTGATTCGCGGCGACGATCACGTCAACAACACGCCACGGCAGATCAACATTCTGCGCGCGCTCGGCGGCGAGCCGCCGGTCTACGCGCACTTGCCGACTGTGCTGAACGAGCAGGGCGAGAAGATGAGCAAGCGCCACGGCGCCATGAGCGTGATGGGTTATCGCGACGCCGGTTTCCTGCCGGAAGCAGTGGTCAACTATCTGGCGCGCCTCGGCTGGTCGCATGGCGACGCGGAAATTTTCTCGCGGGAGCAGTTCGTCGAGTGGTTCGATCTGGAGCATCTGGGCAAGTCCCCGGCGCAATACGACTACGACAAGCTGAACTGGCTGAATGCGCACTACATCAAGGAAGCGGATAACCAGCGTCTCGCCGGGCTGGCCGAGCCGTTCTTCACCGAACTGGGTATCGACGCAGCCGCGCTCGCCCAGGGCGCCGATCTGACGGCCGTCGTGGGCTTGCTGAAGGACCGGGCGTCGACGGTGAAGGAAATCGCGGAGAACGCCGCGATGTTCTATCGCACGCCGGCGCCGGATGCCGAAGCCGTTGCGCAGCATGTGACCGAGGTGGTGCGTCCGGCGCTCGCCGATCTGGCGGCCGCGCTCAAGACCGTGGAATGGAGCAAGGAAGCCATCGCCGCCGCATTGAAGGCGACGCTCGGCGCGCACAAGCTGAAGATGCCGCAGTTGGCCATGCCGGTGCGTCTGCTGGTGGCGGGCACGACGCATACGCCGTCGATCGACAGCGTGCTGATGCTGTTCGGGCGCGATGTCGTCGTGGGCCGTATCGAAAAAGCGCTGGCCTGAGCGCGTTCGCGCGTGCCTTGAGAGGGTTTGCATGCGCCTTGTGAAAAAAGACGCATGCAATTGCTCAAAGGGTATTTACAAAGCGCAAATTGGCCTCTAGAATCTCGTTTCTGTTCTGCAAGGGGGGTATAGCTCAGCTGGGAGAGCGCTTGCATGGCATGCAAGAGGTCAGCGGTTCGATCCCGCTTACCTCCACCATCAGAGCAGAATGAAGTCGTTCCGAAGTCTGGAGTTGTAGCAAAAAGACTTCACAAACAGTTGTAACGTAGTTAGAATATCGGTCTTTGCTGCTGACCAAGCAGAAGTTAGCGTGAGTTGGTAGCAAGATAAAGACAGATCTGAAAAGATTATGTCCCCTTCGTCTAGAGGCCTAGGACATCACCCTTTCACGGTGAGTACAGGGGTTCGAATCCCCTAGGGGACGCCAAACATCAGCGTCGCTTTAATGTTCGAAGCATGCTTCGAGTAGCAGTAAAGCAGCGCAGCTTGCAGAGAAATAACCGACGCTCGCAAGCTAGGGTGTAAAGACTGGAGTGGTAGTTCAGTCGGTTAGAATACCGGCCTGTCACGCCGGGGGTCGCGGGTTCGAGTCCCGTCCACTCCGCCAGACAAAGCCCGTTCATCAAAACTTGAACGGGCTTTTTCATTAAAGGTGTAAGCAGTACGTTGTCTCCTTCGTCTAGAGGCCTAGGACATCACCCTTTCACGGTGAGTACAGGGGTTCGAATCCCCTAGGGGACGCCAGCACATCGGCGTCGTTCGGTTGGAAGGTGAACGGTGCAGTGGTGACGCAGCGGCAAATGAGTCAAGCTCACAAGCTGCGGTGCAAAAAATCTGGAGCGGTAGTTCAGTTGGTTAGAATACCGGCCTGTCACGCCGGGGGTCGCGGGTTCGAGTCCCGTCCGCTCCGCCAGATTTGAGAAAGCCCACTTCGAAAGAAGTGGGCTTTTTTTATTCCGCTGTCCAGCGCGCCTGGGTATGCTCGGGACAAACAGCCATTGCCAGCGCGCGCGGCCTGTTTTACCGTTGACCCGACTCTTCCTTGTCGCCTCGCCATGTTCGATCCAACCGAAGCTCCGTTACCGTTTCATCTGCGCAAAGCCAGCATGGACGATTTCGAGTTCGCCGAGGCGCTGACTCGCAACAACATGGGTGGTTACTATCGTCGCCACCATCTCGTGTGGCGCGGCGATCTGTTTCTCGGTAGCTGGCGCGAGTCGGAGAATTTCATTCTCGAAATGGACGGCACGCCGATCGGCGTGTTGCGCATCACGCAAGAGGGCAATTCGCTGCATATCCGCGACGTGCAGATTGCCGAAGGCCATCGCCGGCTCGGTGCCGGCACGTATCTGCTCGATGTTTCGCATCAATGGGCACGCGAGCGCGGCCTGCGCGAGTTGCAACTGAGAGTGTTCGTCGACAATCCCGCCGCGCGGCTCTATCAGCGCAAAGGCTACAAGCTGGCCGGGCCGCGTCTTGCGCAACTTGGCGCGATCCGTCATCTGGCGCGACGGGTTTGAGGCCGCGGTGTTCGATACACAAGGTCTGCGGCGCTGGTGTTTGGCACGCTGGTTTTGAAGCGTCGGGCTTGACGCGCGCGGTCTGAGGCGCTGGTGATTGACACGTAGGGTTCAGCGCGCCGAATTGGATGCGCCGCGTCTCAAGCACGCGTTTGACGCCGAAATTTCAGGCGCTCGCTCAGCGTCCGGCATCGCTCTCTACATCCGTGCGATCGCGCGCCATCTCGTCGTCCGCCTCCGTGTCGCCGTGCTCCCCATGCCCCGCCCGATGTTCCGAGCCACGCTCGATAAATGCGCGCGGACTCTCGCCGAACGCCCGACGGAACATAGCGGAAAACGCGCTCTGACTCTGATAGCCCAATTCCAACGCGACATGCGAAAGCGGCCGTCCCTGGCTCAACAGCGGAATCGCGCGCGCCAGAATCGCCTGTTGGCGCCATTGCGAAAAACTCACCCCCAGTTCCTGACGAAACAGTCGCGCAATGGTGCGCGTGCTCGCGCCCACGCTGGACGCCCATTGTTCGAGCGACTCGCCATGAGTCGGGTCGGCGATCACCGCCTCGCACAGCGCGCGCAGACGCTTTTCGTTGGGCATCGGCACGGAGAGCGGCAGCGGCTCCGAGCGGGTCAGTTCGTCGAGTGCGAGAGCGCCCAGCAGCTGCTCACGTGTAGCCGAGATGCCCGGCGTGTCGAGCGCGGCAATCACTTCGCGCAGCAGATCCGAGACTTCGACCACGCGTGGCGTATCGAGCCCGGCCGGCACGGTGCTTTCGGTGATGTAGAGCGTGCGCAGGAACGCGTCTTCGACGGCGACCACTTCGTGCGTCACATGCGGTGGCACCCAGATTGCCCGCGATGGCGGCACCATCCACGTCGTGCCGGTCGTCGCGACCCGCAGCACGCCGCGCGACGCATAGGCCACCTGCGCCCACGCATGCGTGTGACGCGCGATGCGCCAGCCCGAGGGTATCTGCCGCGAGCGCACGCGGATCGGATGCGTTTCGTTCGGCTGGAACTCGGGCGGAATATCGGCGAAGCGTACGGGGCTCGACAGGTTGAAGTCGGCGGACGAAGTCATGGTGAAGATCGATCCCGATAACGGAACGCGGCAAACGCGGGCTCCCGGAAGGATGCCGCCAGCGCCGCGAGGCAAAACCCGTGCGGGCGGGCAAACCGCCGCAGGATTCCCATTGTAGGTGCTGCGCAAGACCCGCCGTTGCATAATGTGCCGATTGCCCGGACCCAAGGAGAACGCCATGAGCTTTGCCACCGCGGACTTGTGCGACGCGCACGAGGATCAACTGGCGCTCGGCACGTTGCGCGTGCTGGAGCCAGTCTTTCACCTGTTCAGCCGTGCCGAGTGTTTCAGCGGTGAAGCGGTGACGCTGAAGGTCTTCGAGGACAACGCACTCGTGCGGTCCACGCTCGAGGAGAAGGGCGCGGGCCGCGTGCTGGTGGTCGACGGTGGTGGCAGCCTGCGTTGCGCGCTGGTGGGCGCCAACCTCGCGCAGATCGCGGAACAGAACGGCTGGGCGGGCATCGTCCTGAACGGCTGTGTGCGCGATACGCTGGAACTCAACGAGGTCAACGTCGGCATTGCGGCTTTGACGACCTCTCCGCGGCGCGGCCAGAAGCTCGGCACCGGCGAGCGCGACGTGGCGGTGCAATTGCCCGGCGCGCTGGTGCGCCCCGGCGAATGGATCTACGCGGATATCGACGGCGTGCTAGTGGCGAGCGCGGCGCTGAACTGAACCGCAGCCGGGACTCAAGCTCGAACAGAGCCGGAAACAAAAGCCACCCAAACCCCAATTCAAGGAGAGCAAACGACGATGCAGACCGTCTTTGTATACGGCACATTGCGCGCCGGTGAAGTCAACGACATTCGCCACGCCGCGGCGCGCAACGAGATCGCCGCGCCCAATCTGCTCGGCACGGCCACGGTGCGTGGCCATCTGTTCGACTTCGGTTCGTATCCGGGCCTCGTGGTCGACGAAGCCGGTGTCGACGTGATCGGCGACGTCTACGAGATCGACGACCAACTGGTCGCCGTGCTCGACGAAATCGAGGCGGTCTATCCGGGCGTCGAGGATCGTTTCCTCGCGCGCGAAGTGATGGTGAAAGTCGACGGCAACGTCGTGAACTGCCGCTTTTATCCGGTTGCGCCGAGTGCGGTGAAGGGCTTGCCCGAAATCAGATCGGGCGACTGGATCGGATATCGCAGCACGCGCTGACTGAGCTAGCCACGGCACGCGCGCATAAAAAAACGGCCCGGCAAGCATACGCCTGTCGGGCCGTCCGGTCGGTCAGCCTTACGACTCAAGCCGCTTTTGCGCTGCGTGCGTCACGCGAAAGCGGGCTTGTTACTGCGTCGTCCTTTGTCAACGCATCGGAGCACACCCGATGCGTCCATGAGACCTGACGCTGGCCTCAGATTTCCTCGTACAGCGGCAGCGTCAGGAAGTCGGTGAACTGCTCCGACGTCGACATCTGTTCGAAGATCTGCGCGGCGCGCTCATACGGCCTGGTGTCGCCGCCCACGGCCGCCTTCACCTTGTCGAGTTCCTGCGCCGATAACTCGCGCACCAGCTCGGCTGTCACCTTTCGGCCGTCTTCGAGCTTGCCCTTCGGCGATCGAATCCATTGCCACACCTGCGAGCGCGAAATTTCCGCAGTGGCGGCGTCTTCCATCAGGTTGTGGATCGGCACGCAGCCATTGCCCGCGAGCCACGCGCCCAGGTAGTGAATGCCGACGTTGATGTTGTTGCGCAGACCGCCTTCGGTGATCGGCGCTTCGGGACGAAAGTCCGTCAGGTCGGTGGCCGTGACGAGCACGTCGTCGCGCTGCTTGCCGAGCTGGTTCGGCTTGTCGCCGAGCACCTTGACGAACTCTTCCATCGCGATCGGCACGAGGCCCGGATGCGCGACCCAGCCGCCGTCGTAGCCGTCGCCGGCATCGCGCGCCTTGTCCGAGCGCACGCCGCCCATCGCTTTCTCGTTGGCGGCCGGATCGTTCTTGATCGGAATCAGCGCGCTCATGCCGCCGATCGCCGGCGCGTTGCGGCGATGGCAGGTCTTCAGCAACAGTAGCGCGTAGGCGCGCATGAACGGCGACGTCATCGTGATCTGCGAGCGGTCGGCAAGACAGAAGTCGCGGTCGGCCTTGAACTTCTTGATTGCCGAGAAGATGTAGTCCCAACGGCCGGCGTTCAGGCCCGAGCTGTGTTCGCGCAACTCGTACAGGATCTCGTCCATTTCGAAGGCGGCGACGATCGTCTCGATCAGCACCGTCGCGCGAATCGTGCCGCGCGGCACGCCGACCGCTTCCTGCGCCGCGACAAAAATGTCGTTCCACAGACGCGCTTCGAGATGGCTCTCCATCTTCGGCAGATAGAAGTACGGACCCGAGCCGCGCGCGACCAGTTCCTTCGCGTTGTGCACCATGAAGAGCGCGAAGTCGAAGATGCCGCCCGACACGCGCTTGCCGTCCACCTTCACGTGCTTCTCGTCCAGGTGCCAGCCGCGCGGACGCACGATCAGCGTGGCGACCTTGTCGTTCAACGTGTACGACTTGCCGTTCTGTTCCAGCGAAATCGTGCGGCGCACCGCGTCATTCAGATTGATATGGCCGGTGATCTGGTTATCCCAGCTCGGCGCATTCGAATCTTCGAAGTCGGTCATGTACGAATCCGCGCCCGAATTCAGCGCGTTGATGATCATCTTGCGCTCGACCGGACCGGTGATTTCCACGCGGCGGCATTGCAGATCCCGCGGCAGCGGCGCGATTGTCCAGTCGCCTTCACGCACGCTCTTCGTTTCGGCGAGGAAATCGGGGCGCTCGCCGGCGTCGAGGCGCCCGGTGCGTTCCGCACGCGCCTGCAGCAACTGCTGACGACGCGGCTCGAACGTGCGATGCAGCGCCGCGACGAGTTCGAGCGCTTCGCGGGTGAGGATCGCTTCGTAGCCTGGCTTGATCTCAGCCGTGATTTCCATGCCCTGCGGCAGCGACAACGATGAATGCGATGACTGCGGGTTCGCCATGTTTTTCTCCTTGGTCGGTCAGATTGCAACGATGCAAATGTTGAAAGTGCGTTGAATTGCGGTTGATGTGCGTCGTGTTATCCATTGGTAGCCGTCATGCGCCAGGGCTGTGGCGCGTGCGGCTGCCGCCGGCGCCGCTGCTGCGGCCGGACGACGCGGGGTTTTTCAGAAAAGCGAGCAGATCGGACATGCCTGGGCCCGTGCCATGCGGCGTGACGCCCAGTTCTTCGGCTGGGGCGTTTTGCCGGTTGAGCCAGAAAGTGGTGAAACCGAACCACGTCGCGCCCGCCACGTCCCAGCCGTTCGACGACACGAAGACGATCTCGCGCGGCAGCGCGTCGAACGCTTGCGTGCCGAGCGCGTAAGCGGCGGGCGAGGGTTTGTAGGCGCGCACGGCGTCGACTGAAAGAACGTGGTCGAACAGGCGCGTCATGCCGGCGCTTTTCACGGCGATGTCGAGCATTTGCGGATTGCCGTTCGAGAGAATTGCGAGAAGTGGGCGCGAGGCGGATTCGCTGCCCGCAAGCGCTGCCGAATTCAGCGATACGTCGCGCAACTGGTGCAGCGCGGGCACGGCATCGGGGAAAGCGGACAAGCACGCGTATTCGTCCATCAGACGCTTTTCGGCCTTGCGGCCCAGCGTGAGCTGAAGTTTTTTCGCGGCGAAGCGCAAGGCGTCGAGCGTGATGTCCCAGAACGGCCGGTAATGTGCACCGGGTGCGTCCGCCGTGTCGGCGAGCGTGCGCAACTGCGTGTATTCGATCTGTTTCTGGCGCCACAACTGCGAGAGCGCGTCGCCGTGGCCGGGAAACATCTGCTCCGCGGCAGCGATCACCGAATGCACGTCGAAAAGCGTGCCGTATGCGTCGAAAATCACTGCTTTAAGGGAGAGTGTCGTTGTGGCCGACATTGCCGTGCGCTCCTATCAGAGGTCAGGACGGATTGTATTAGTGATGTTATGCGCTAAAAAAGAGGCTAAACATCACTTGATCTTTTACTTTCATCCACCTAATCTAACGCGCACCGACCACTTTCCCGCCCTCGCGCGGCTCCCACCGTTCATGGACCGTTTCAAGCAGATCGAGACTTTCGTGACCGTCGCGGCCAAAGGCAGCCTGTCTGCCGCGGCTTCGGCCGAAGGCGTCGCGCCGGCCATCATCGGCCGCCGCATCGACGCGCTCGAAGAGCGCCTCGGCGTCAAATTGCTGGTGCGCACCACGCGCAGGATCACGCTGACCTTCGAAGGCTCGGCCTTTCTCGAAGACTGTCAGCGCGTCATTCACGACATGCAGAACGCCGAAGCCAGCGTGTCGGCGGGCGGCGTCAAGGCGAGCGGCCACCTGCGGCTCTCCGCGCCGGCGGGCTTCGGACGCCGGCACGTCGCGCCGCTGGTGCCGGCGTTCACGGTCGCGCATCCGGACGTGTCGATCACGCTCGACCTGTCCGATCGCCTCGTCGATCTGGTCAACGAGGGTTTCGATTGCGCGGTGCGTCTCGGCGAATTGCCGGATTCGTCGCTGGTGTCGCTCAAGCTCGGCGAGAACCGCCGTGTGTGCGTGGCGTCGCCGTCGTACCTGAGCCGGCGCGGCGCGCCGCACAGCCTCGCCGATCTCGCGCATCACAACTGTCTCGCGCTCGGCGCGAGCGCCAACCAGCAGCGCGGCTGGATGTTCCAGCAGGGCGACAAGGTCGTCTCGATCAAGGTGTCCGGCACGATGGAATGCTCGGACGGCGCGGTGCTGCACGAATGGTGTCTCGAGGGCTACGGCCTCGCGTGGCGCTCGTGGTGGGAGGTCGGCACGGACATCGCGGCCGGGCGGCTCGTCAGCGTGCTCGACGAATTCACCGCGCCACCCATCGGCATTCACGCGGTGTTTCCGCAGCGCCGTCATTTGCCGCTGCGGGTGCGACTGTTTCTGGACTTTCTCAAGCATACGTATGGCGATCCCGGCTACTGGGGTTGACAGCGGCCGGCGCCGCGCGAGCTTGCCCGGCGATTGCGCCGCCGCCGCTGCTAACAAGGGGTTTCCGATATGCGGACAGACCCTCAACAGATTCATACGCTCAATTCCGCGACCTACAATCGATTGAAGCGGCTTGTACGCCGAGCCTCGTTGGACGCTGAGGCCGCGCTGCGCGCAGCCGGCGACGGAGGGCATCATGTTCAGGCACATCCTGGTTCCGACCGACGGTTCAGATCTGTCTCGCAAGGCAATCGACGGCGCCATCGATCTCGCGCAAGCCGTTAATGCGCACGTGACCGCCTACGCGTGCTTGCCCCAATACCCGTACTCGCCGTTCTCCGACGTGGTGGTCGAACCGCCCACCGAATTCCTGCAGCGCAGCGAGCGCGAAGCGCGCGTGCATCTGCGAGAGGTGGAGATGGCGGCGCGCCGTGTCGGCGTCACGGTCGACAGCCGGACCAGCGTGCATCCGGCGCCGTATCTCGGCATCATCGAGGCGGCGGAGCAGGGCGGCTGCGACGTGATTTTCATGGCCTCGCACGGCCGCCGCGGTTTGGGCAGCCTGCTGATCGGCAGCGAAACGCAGCGAGTGCTCACGCATACGAAGATTCCGGTGATTGTGTATCGCTGAATCAAAGCCGAAAAAAACGCGCCGGCGGTGAGGTCGGCGCGCGCTGTGTTCGCCGCACATGCGCTGTGCTGGCTTTCTTGCTGCTGCGATCTCGCCCAGAGTCCGCTTCAAGCTGCCGGCCGTCGGCGCTGCCCGGTTCACGCTCCGACGGCCTTGCTCCTCCCTGTGACGGCGGCTCTCTGCCGGAGCCGCTTTTCGTCTGTCTGCCCCGTTTCCGCGATCAGACCGCGGGGTTGCTTACGCGACCTTCTTGTCGAAGAACTGTTCGTCTTCCGTCGAGCCGTGCAACGCGGTCGTCGATGCATCGCGTTCGACCGTTTGCGTCACCGCGTCGAAGTAGCCGGTGCCGACTTCGCGTTGGTGCTTGACCGCGGTGAAGCCCTTTTCGGCGGCGGCGAATTCAGCCTGCTGCATTTCGACAAAAGCGGTCATCTGGTTGCGGGCATAGCCGTGCGCGAGGTTGAACATCGAGTAGTTCAGCGCGTGGAAGCCGGCCAGCGTAATGAACTGGAACTTGTAGCCCATTGCGCCGAGTTCGCGCTGGAACTTGGCGATCGTCGCGTCGTCGAGGTTCTTCTTCCAGTTGAACGACGGCGAGCAGTTGTACGACAGCAGTTGAACCGGGTACTCCTTGTGGATCGCGTCGGCGAATTTCTTCGCGAACTCGAGGTCCGGCTTGCCGGTTTCGCACCAGATCATGTCGGCGTACGGCGCGTAGGCGAGGCCGCGCGAGATCGCCTGCTCGAGACCCGGCTTGGTGCGGTAGAAACCTTCCACCGTGCGCTCGCCGGTCAGGAACGGCTTGTCGTTTTCGTCGATATCCGACGTGATCAGATCGGCGGCTTCCGCGTCGGTACGCGCCAGCAGCACGGTCGGCGTGCCGGAGACGTCGGCGGCCAGACGCGCGGCCGTCAGTTTGGCGATGTTTTCACGCGTCGGCACGAGCACCTTGCCGCCCATGTGGCCGCACTTCTTCACCGAAGCCAGTTGATCTTCGAAGTGCACGCCCGCGGCGCCCGCTTCGATCATCGCCTTCATCAGTTCGAATGCGTTCAGCACGCCGCCGAAGCCGGCTTCCGCATCCGCCACGATCGGCTGGAAGTAGTCCACGTAGCCTTCGTCGCCCGGATTCTTGCCTTCCGACCACTGGATCTGGTCGGCGCGCGTCAGCGTGTTGTTGATGCGCTTCACGACGAGCGGCACCGAGTTCGCCGGATACAGCGACTGGTCCGGGTACATTTCACCGGCCACGTTCGCGTCGCCCGCAACCTGCCAGCCCGACAGATAGATCGCCTTGAGGCCGGCCTTGACCTGTTGCATGGCCTGATTGCCGGTGAGCGCGCCGAGCGAGTTGACGAACGGCTCGTTGTTCACGCTTTCCCACAGTTTTTCCGCACCGCGCTTGGCGAGCGTGTGCTCGACTTGCACCGAGCCGCGCAGGCGGATCACGTCTTCCGCCGTGTAGCTGCGCTTCACGCCTTTCCAGCGCGGATCGGTTTCCCATTGCTGTTGGAGTTGCCTGGCTTGTTCTTGACGGGACATGGTGTGCTCCTTGGTTGCCTGTATGGATGGGTGACTCTTTTCTTCGTCGAAGCGGCTGGCCGGTTAGGGCGTTTCGTTTCGTGAAGTCTTATATAAGAGTCTAGGCAAATCGATGGTCGCGCAATAGTCGCCGGTCAGCCTTTTTGGAATATTTATTCATGTTTTAAATCAATGAATTACACTTTACGTTTCACATTGAGAAAAGACTTTTTCCATGTTGCAATAGGCCGTCTTGTGCCTTGCAGCACGATTTTTTACGACGCAAAAAAATTTTCCACATCGTGAAATTTGGGGAGCGCCGCAGTATGGACGAAAAAAAACCGGCGCCTGAGCACCGGTTTCTTTCGACTGACGAACGGCGCGAGGCCGTCTGGGTCTATTTTCAAGCTAACTGCGCAGTACCGTCTGGGCGCTGCAACGGGCCGAAGCCCTGAAGCACAATGCGCCCGGTCGGTACTTAGCTGCCGCGACGCGCCGTACGCGGGCCGTCGCTGCGGCGTGCGCCGTAGCCGCCGTCGCGCGAACCGCCGTAGCCTTCACGCGAACCGCCGCCGAAGCCGCCTTCACGCGAGCCGCCGCCAGCCGACTTGCCGGCCCAGCCGCCGCCATTGCCGCTACCGCTGCGCGCACCGCCGCCGTTGCCGGCCGGCTTGCCCGAACCGCTGCCGAAGCGACGGCCACCACCGTTGCCACCGCCCGGACGGCCGCGGCCGCCAAAGCCAGGACGGCCGTTACCCGACGGAGCCGACTTGCGCGGCTCGAAGCCTTCGACGACATTGACCGGCAGCGGAGTGCGCACGAAGCGCTCGATGCGCTTCAGCGCGCCTTGTTCGGCGTGATGCACGAGGCTCACCGCGATACCCGAGCGGCCAGCACGGCCGGTACGGCCGATGCGGTGCACGTAGTCTTCGGCGAACTTCGGCAGGTCGTAGTTGAACACGTGCGTGATGCCCGGAATGTCGATACCGCGAGCGGCGACGTCCGTGGCCACCAGCACGCGCACACGGCGCTCGCGCAGCGCACGGATCGTGCGGTTACGCGCGCCTTGCGGCAGATCGCCGTGCAGGGCGGCCGATTCGAAGCCGGCGTCGGCCAGACGGCCGGCCAGCTGGTCGGCATCCATCTTGGTTGCCGTGAAGACGATAGCCTGGTCGAGGCCTTCGTCGCGCAGCAGATGGTCGAGCAGACGGTCCTTGTGATCGCGGTCGTCGACGTAATGGACGGTTTGCGCGATGTTGGTGCGCTGTTCCAGACGCTGAACGATCTCGATACGCTCCGGATCCTTCAGCAGGCGGCCCGTCAGCGACGTGATCTTGCCGTCGAGCGTGGCCGAGAACAGCATGGTTTGACGCGAAGCCGGCGTAGCGGCAACGATCGTTTCGATGTCTTCGATGAAACCCATGTCGAGCATGCGGTCAGCTTCGTCGAGCACGAGGATCTGCAGCTGCGACAGATCGATACGGCCGCGTTCCAGGTGGTCGATCAGACGGCCCGGCGTGGCAACCAGGATTTCCGGGTTCTTCGCGAGCAGCATCAATTGCTGGCCGTAGGCGACGCCGCCCAGAATGCTGACGGTGCGCAGGCGCTTCAGGTGCTTGCCGTACGTGGCGGCGGCGGTGGTGACCTGCATCGCGAGTTCGCGGGTCGGCGTCAGAACCAGCATGGTCGGACGGGCAACCGGCTGCGGACGGCGCGTGCGGGCGCCGTCGGCCGGACGCGGTTCACGCGGCTGGCTGGCTTGCGCCTTTTGCAGTTGCGAGAAACGCTCGATGGCGGGCAGCATGAACGCGGCGGTCTTGCCCGAGCCGGTCGGGCTCGAGACCATCAGGTCGCGCCCGGCGATACCGGCGGGGATGGCGCGCTGCTGAACCGGCGTGGGATTCTGATAGCCAGCGGCGGTCAGCGCGGAGACGACATCCGCGGACAGACCGAGCGACGCGAACGACGGGCCGGCCGGTGCTGCGGCCTCAGCGGCGACGGCTTCCGGAGCGGCAGCAACGGCTGCGGCTTGGGCGGGTGCGTCGGCGAGACCGAGGGCTTGGTCGGCGATGGCGTTCAACGGGCTGCTGGGGGTATTGCTCGAAGTCATGAGAATCCTTGGAAAATCCTTGGTACACACGGAATTAAAACGTCGGCGCCAATCGGCATACCCAAGTCGTCGGATTCAGCGAGCAAAGAAGCAGCGAGCAAATCGAAAAACGGGGGCAGCTCGCGACAATGAAGGCGAGCTTTTCGTTAGAAGCTGTATCGGATGCGACATGCCAACACGGCGTGCCGCCAGCCTGGGACATGATCGCCCGTAGGGGGCTAGGCAGGAGGGGACAGGTTCTAAACTGGATTGGAGCTAAACGCTACGAAGCGCTGCGCCGCAAAGGCCGCTAAGGGAAAGCCGGGCAAAGCAGTGAAGCGCAGGCAGCATTGTATAGGCTTTTGCTGCACTGCGCCACTGTTAGGAGTTTTCCTGGTGGAAAAGTTCGTGCCGGGTCTTGTTCCCACGGGCGGTGCGGTTGCCGGGCGGGCCGGCAATGGTCGCTTCACGGCCGCTTCAGGCCGCCTTGCCGCTCTTGAGCGATTCGACGAGCTCGACGTACTGCTGCTTGGCGGCGTCCTGCGCCGTGCCCTTGAGCGCGGCCCACGCATCGTACTTGTATTTGCCGACGATGTCGGCGAAGCCCGGCTTGTCGCCGCGAACGTCGCCTTCGCTAGCCTGCTTGAAGAGGGCATACAAGCGCAGAAGCGTGAGATTACCCGGGCGCTCCGTCAGTTGCTTCACATCTTCCTGGGCCTGGGTGAACTGGATGTCGAGGTCGGTCATTGTCGTTTTGCCCGCCGGGCGGGATCGGGATTGATGTCGGCTGACGATCATAACAAGTGCATGCCGCCGCGGACCCGAGGGCTTATTCCAAACGCCGGCCTGCGACCCGGATTCAAAGCCGAAGCATGCGGCGCGCAAGCGCAAACCACATTTGCGCGCGCCGTGCCGATTACAATACGGTCCATGACTCAAACTGTGCTCCTCGCCCTCGATACCTCGACCGAATTCTGCTCGGTAGCGCTTCTGTCCGCCGCCGGCAGTGCGGTTGGCGCGACACATGAAGAGGCACGCGCCGAACCGCGTCTCTGGGTGCGCCACGAGCAAACCGGCGCGGTCTCCAGCACGCGCCTGCTCCCCGCTATCCGCGAACTTTTTAACGAAGCCGGCCTGACACTGGCGGACTGCGACGCCATTGCCTTCGGCTCCGGTCCGGGTTCGTTCACGGGCCTGCGTACCGCGACCGGCGTCGCCCAGGGCCTCGCGTTCGGCCTGAATCTGCCGGTCGTGCCGGTCAGCACGCTCCTTGCGTGCGCCGAGAGCGCGCGCCTGCGCGACCCGTCGGTGACGCGCGTGCTCGCCGCGCTCGACGCGCGCATGGACGAAATTTATTGGGCCGACTACGCCTGGGACCCCGCGCAGGGTGAATGGCGCACGCTCCAGGCGGCTTCGCTCGATGCGCCGGACCGGCTCGCATTACCCGACGTCCCCTTCACGCTGGCAGGCAATGCCGCCGCGGCCTTCGGCGCGCGGTTGCCCGCGCTCGCCGCGGCGAGCAGCGTCGACGGCGCAGCGCTGCCGCACGCGGTGCCGCTCGCCCACGCCGCGCTGCGCGCGTTGCGCGCCGGCCGCACGCTGCCCGCCGACCAGGCCGCGCCAGAATATGTGCGCGACAAGGTCGCCCAGACCACGGCCGAGCGGGTCGCCGAAAAAGCTGAGAAAGCCGCCAAGGCCGAGCAGGCCGCCAGACTCCCGCACGACACAGCCCAAGACGAGGGCCGGCAATGAGTGGCGTGTTGCTCGCGGACCGGTACATGTCGCCGATGACCGAAGGCGATCTGGACGAAATCGCCGCCATCGAAAAGCTCGCTTATGAATTTCCGTGGAGCCGGGGCAATTTCGGCGATTCGCTGCGCAACGGCTATTTCGGCATCTGTCTGCGTCATGTCACCGGCACGCTGATCGGTTATTGCGTGCTGATGCCGGTCGTCGACGAAATGCATCTGCTCAATTTGTGCGTGACGCCCGCGGCTCAAGGTGCCGGCGCGGGACTCGCGCTGCTGCGCGAAGCGGTGCGGATTACGCGTGCTGAAAAACTCGACGGTCTGCTGCTGGAAGTGCGGCCGTCGAATCATCGGGCGATCCGGCTTTATGAGCGCTTCGGCTTTTCTTCGATCGGCCGGCGCAAAAACTATTATCCGGCGCGTCATCGCAGCCGGGAGGACGCCATCGTGATGCGTTTCTCGTTTGCCACGGAGGGCGCAGATGGCGCTGCATGAATCCTTATTGGAAGAGTTCGGACTCGCGCCGATGTGGGTGCGTCGAGGAATGGCGGCGGCGCAGGAGCCGATTGTTGAAGCGCAAGCCGAAACCGAAGCCGAACCCGTAGCCGTAACCGGGCAGGGCGCCGGTGTAGAGGCCGGGCCGGGCGCCCGTCATGACGATGCGCCCAGCGCGGCGCCCGGCTTGCCGCCCGTCGCGCGCGCCCAGGAAACCGCACGGCCGGCGCTGCGCGCGGGAGAGGCCCAAAGCGCCGATGCCGCGTCGGCACAGAGCGAACGGCACGCGCCGATCCGTGCGGATCAGACGCCGTCTTCACCAAAGCGCCAGCCGCAACCATCGCAGCAATCCCGCAGCCCCGAGCCGCCAACATTCGACGCGCCGCCCGAGGACGATTTCGCGTGGTTCGACGACCTGCCGACCCAGGCTCCCGCGAACGCGCGTCAGGAAGCCCCCGCGGCGCCGGCAATCCACACGCTGGACTGGGACGCGTTGAGCGAGCGCGTCGCCGCTTGCCAGCTTTGCCGTCTGTGCGAGAAGCGCACCAACACCGTGTTCGGCGTCGGCGATCGCAATGCGGACTGGATGCTGATCGGCGAAGCGCCGGGTGAAAACGAGGACCGTGTGGGCGAGCCGTTCGTCGGCCAGGCCGGCAAGCTGCTCGACAACATGCTGCGTTCGCTGACGCTCGCGCGCGACACCAACGTCTACATCGCGAACGTGATCAAGTGTCGCCCGCCCGGCAACCGCAACCCGGAAGCGGACGAAGTCGCGCGTTGCGAACCGTATCTGCAACGTCAGGTCGCGCTGGTCAAGCCGAAACTGATCGTCGCGCTCGGCCGCTTCGCGGCGCAAAGTCTGCTGAAAACCGACGCGAGCATTTCGTCCTTGCGTGGCCGCGTGCACGAATATGAAGGCGTGCCCGTGATCGTCACCTATCATCCGGCGTATCTGCTGCGCAGCCTGCCCGACAAGGCGAAGGCCTGGGCCGACCTGTGCCTCGCGCGCGACACATGGCGGGCGGCGGGCGGCGCGCCGTCGAACGCGTCGAAGTGACGGCCGTCGAGGGGCCGGCCGAATCCGCGGCGGCGTCCGGCAGCGATGCCGCGAGCCGCGATACGCTGCTCGACACCTTGCACGACCCCGCTGTGCGAGATCTCGCGTGGTTGTTGCTGAGCGCCGATCTGTTGCGCCCGCAACCACCGGTTGGCGTGCTGGCGAATCCTTTCGAGACGCCGCAGGAAGCCCAGGCGACCATCGACTGGCTTCGCGCGCTCGACGCCGCGCCCGAGCCCTTGCATCACGACCTCGCGGCGACGCGCATCACGCGTCTGGGCCGGTACGCCGAACGGCTGCTCGGCTGGTTCCTCCAGCATGGGCCGGCAGCGCGGCTGGTGGCGGCTGGCGTGCCGCTGCGGCGCGCGGGTATCACGCTCGGCGAATGCGATTTTCTGATCAGGACGCGGCAGGGCGCGCGGCTGCATTGGGAGCTGGCCGTGAAGTGCTATCTGCATGCCGGCGACGGGCGTGGGCAGTTGTCAGATTACGTCGGCCCGAATCTGCAAGACCGCTTCGACCTGAAGCTCGCGCATCTGCTGAATCACCAGTTGCCGTTGAGCGCGCGCGAGGAGTTCGCCTCGGTCGGCTATGCGGGTCCGTGGACGCCGCAGATGTTCATCAAAGGCTGGCTGTTTTACCGGCAAGGCGAGAGGCCACTTGATCCCGTCGAGCTCGATCCGGCGCATGGCCGTGGCTGGTGGGTGACGCGCGGCGATTGGCCGGCATTCGCAGCGGCCCATGCACAGAAGTGGCGGACCTTGCCGCGGCTGGAATGGCTCGCGCCGCGTCGCCATACGCTTCGCGAGGCGCAGGCCGCGGGCCTGGTTTTCGTCGATACGCAGGCACTCGCCGGGCAAACTTCACATCTGCACGGACCGGCGATGGTCGCCGCGTTCACCGAGGACAGCGTGGGCAACCTGATCGAACGCTCGCGCGGTTTTATCGTGCCGGACGAGTGGCCGGAGCTGGCGCAAAACTACGCGCGGCAGT
Source organism: Paraburkholderia sp. FT54 (assembly GCF_031585635.1). Taxonomy (NCBI): domain Bacteria; kingdom Pseudomonadati; phylum Pseudomonadota; class Betaproteobacteria; order Burkholderiales; family Burkholderiaceae; genus Paraburkholderia; species Paraburkholderia sp. FT54. The sequence goes on from NZ_CP134195.1 coordinate 1,624,164, forward strand.
AGCGGCGGGCTGCCTGGAAAGAAGCAGGCACGATCATGAAGCGCTGCCGGCAAGATCAGGGCGCAGGAGCCGGTCGACGCAACCGGTCAGTTCCCGCGCGAGCCACCCCTCACCACCACCGATAAAAATGATGCACCGGCCCGACGCCGCTGCCGACGTCGAGTCGATCGCTCGCTTGCAGTGCGCCGGTCAGATATTGCTTGGCATCGGCGACGGCGCTCGCCAGATCGTCACGTTGCGCAATCAGCGCCGCAATCGCCGACGACAGCGTGCAGCCCGTCCCGTGCGTGTTCTTCACCGGCACACGCGGGCCGCCGAGACGCAGCGCGCCGCTCTCCTGCACCAGCCAGTCCGGGCTATCGGGGGCGCTCAGATGACCGCCCTTCATCAGCACCGCGCGTGCGCCGAGCGCGCGCAGCGCTTCGCCTTGCTCGACCATGCCGGCTTCATCGGTCGCGGCCTGCACGCCGAGCAACGCGGCGGCTTCCGGCAGATTGGGCGTCAGCAGATCGGCGATCGGCAGCAATTCGTCGCGCACCGCGGCGACCGCGTCCGGCAGCAGCAACGCGTGGTTGCTCTTCGAAATCATCACCGTGTCGAGCACGACGTATTTCGGTTTGTGCCGACGCAGCGCATCGGCGACGGCGCGCGCGATCGGCGCGTTCGCCAGCATGCCGATCTTCACGGCGTCGATGCGGATGTCGTCGAACACCGCGTCGAGTTGCGCGGTAATGAAGCCGGGGTCCGGCGCGTGAATCGCGGTGACGCCGCGCGTGTTCTGCGCGGTGAGCGCGGTGATCACGCTCGCGCCATACGCGCCGAGCGCAGAGAAAGCCTTCAGATCGGCCTGAATGCCGGCGCCGCCGCCGGAATCGGAACCGGCGATCGTCAGCACATTGGGAATTGGTTGAGTCATGGCAAAGCGAGGAAGGAGGAAGGCGCGGGCCGCGGCGTGAGCGGACAGCCCGCCGTGGATCAGTGCTTGACTTCGCCGATCAGCGCGACCGAGTCGAACGCGCGCTGATTGGCCTGGTGGCGCCGCATCACGAACCACATCATCAGGCACACGAAGGTGCCGAACAGCACGATCACCGCCGTGACCGGCACGTCGAGCCACACCAGCACGGCGTAGAGGCACAGCATCACGAGCACGGACAGGTTTTCGTTGAAGTTCTGCACGGCGATCGAGTGACCCGCCGACAGCAGCACGTGTCCGCGATGCTGGAGCAGCGCGTTCATCGGCACGACAAAGAAGCCCGACAGGCCGCCGACGATCATCAGGAAAATATACGCGACGATCAGATAGCCCGGCACATGCATGCGGCCAAAATAAAGACCCCAATGAGCAGGGAACAGATCCCGCGTGTAGAACGCCATCAGCATCACGGCGATGCCCATCATGATGCCGACCGGCAACACCGACAGCGACTTCTTCAATGGCACCCGCGAGGCCGCGAAGATCGCGCCGGCCGCCACGCCTACGGCCACCACCGCTTGCAGGATGGCCGCTTCGGAAAGCGACATGCTGAGCGATACCTCGGCCCACTTCAACACGATGAATTGCAGCGTCGCGCCCGCGCCCCAGAACAGCGTGGTGACCGCGAGCGAAATCTGGCCGAGCTTGTCGCGCCACAGCACGAGGAAACAGTCGGCGAAATCGGTGATGAGTTTGATCGGGCCGCGTTCCTGTTTCGGATAGCGCGCGCCGGTGTCGGGAATGCGCAGATTGAACAGCGCGGCGATGATGTAGATCGCCATGATGACCAGCATCGCCGCCTCGGCGGGTGTGTTGACCGAGGGAATGTGGTGCCGCAGGATCGGCGCGGCGATGTGCGGGCTGATGAGTGCGCCGCCGAGCACGGTGCCGAGAATGATCGAGCCGACGGTGGTACCTTCAATCCAGCCGTTCGCGGCGACCAGACGGTCAGGCGGCAGCAGTTCGGTGAGAATGCCGTACTTGGCCGGCGAGTAAGCCGCCGCGCCGAAGCCGACGATCCCATACGCGAGCAGCGGATGCGCGCCCACCAGCATCGTGATGCAACCGACGACCTTGATGGTATTGGTGATGAACATCACGCGTCCTTTCGGACGGGAGTCGGCGAAGGCGCCCACGAAGGCGGCGAGAACGACGTATGACAGCACAAAGAACAACTTGAGCAGCGGCGTCATCCAGTTCGGGGCGTGAAGATCTTTCAGCAGTGCGATAGCAGCGATCAGAAGCGCATTGTCGGCCAGCGACGAAAAAAACTGCGCGGCCATGATGGTGTAAAAACCTTTTTTCATCTGATGCGATGCTGTCCTCGCTGCGGTCTGTCCGCCCCGGCCGCTGGTTGACCGTCCGGGCTTATGCCGTTCGTCGAAATGGGTTGTGCGCACGGCTTTATATCATGAAAATAGCTGCATTCGGACTAGCAGAATCCTTGATCGCACCGCCCAGCGGGCTGCCGAGCGCTGAAAACGCCCTGTAAGCCGCTGATTCGCAAGCGTCTTTACGAAAATATCCCATGCCGCGCCCGCTCTCAGCCACAATTCATACCTCCGCTCTCGCCAATAATCTCGCCGTCGCCAGGCGCTACGCGCCGAAATCCAAAATCTGGGCCGTCGTCAAAGCCAACGCCTACGGACACGGCCTTGCGCGCGTTTTTCCGGGCCTGCGCGCGACCGACGGCTTCGGATTGCTGGACCTCGAAGAGGCCGTGAAGTTGCGTGAATTGGGCTGGGCCGGCCCGATTCTTCTGCTCGAAGGTTTCTTTCGTCCGACCGATATCGACGTGATTGACCGCTACAGCCTGACCACCGCCCTGCATTCGGACGAGCAGTTGCGCATGCTCGAAATGGCGCGCCTGTCCAAACCGGTCAACATCCAGTTGAAGATGAATACCGGCATGAACCGCCTCGGTTACACGCCGGAAAAGTTCCGCGCCGCATGGGAGCGCGCGCGCGCTGCCCAAGGCGTCGGCCAGATCACGTTGATGACTCATTTCTCCGACGCCGATGGCAATCGCGGCGTCGACTATCAGGTAGAGGCGTTCGAGCGGGGCGCGCAGGGCATCGCCGGCGCGCGCAGCCTCGCCAATTCGGCGGCCACGCTGTGGCATCCGGCCACGCATTTCGACTGGGTGCGCCCGGGCATTATCTTGTACGGCGCGTCGCCGTCCGGCGTGACGGCCGCGATCGAAGGCACGGGCCTGCAACCGGCCATGACGCTCGCCTCGGAACTGATCGCCGTGCAAATGCTCACCGAAGGCAACACGGTCGGCTACGGTTCGTCGTTCAAGGCGCGCGGGTCGATGCGTATCGGCGTGGTGGCGTGCGGGTACGCCGACGGCTATCCGCGCGTCGCGCCGGAAGGCACCCCGGTGATCGTCGACGGCGTGCGCACGCGGGTCGTCGGGCGCGTCTCGATGGACATGCTCACCGTCGACCTGACGCCGGTGCCGACCGCCAACGTCGGCTCGCGCGTCGAGCTGTGGGGCAACTCGCTGCCGATCGACGACGTCGCGCAGGCGTGCGGCACGATCGGCTATGAGCTGATGTGCGCCGTGGCGCCGCGTGTGCCAGTGCGGGCGGAGTAAAGACCCGCAAAGCCGGGCGCGCAACCCGGGTGCACACCTGGCCTCGCAGCAAGCGTTTCAATCCAAAGAACAGCAACACAGGCAATAACGCGTGGCAAAACCCAAAACGTTGTACATCTGCAGTGAATGCGGCGGGCAATCGCCGAAATGGGCCGGCCAGTGCCCCTCATGCAATGCGTGGAACACGCTGGTCGAGTCGGTGGCGGAAGCGCCGTCCACGCACCGCTTCCAGTCGCTCGCCAAGAGCGCGCCGGTGCGCCGTCTCGCCGATATCGACGCGTCGGACGTGCCGCGCTTTACCACCGGCGTGAGCGAGTTCGACCGCGTGCTCGGCGGCGGTCTGGTGCCGGGCGGCGTGGTGCTGATCGGCGGCGATCCGGGCATCGGCAAATCGACGCTGTTGCTGCAATCGCTCGCGGAAATCGCCGCCGACAAGCGCGCGCTCTATATCAGCGGTGAAGAATCGGCCGCGCAGATTGCGTTGCGCGCGCAACGGCTTTCGTTGCTGGAGCCGGGCTCGAAGGCGAGCGAGCTGCAATTGCTCGCCGAAATCCAGCTCGAGAAAATCCAGGCGACGATCGCCGACCAGCGGCCCGACGTCGCGGTGATCGACTCGATCCAGACGGTCTATTCCGACGCGCTGACTTCGGCGCCGGGCTCGGTCGCCCAGGTGCGCGAGTGCGCGGCGCAACTGACGCGCATCGCCAAGCAGTCGGGCACCACCATCATCATGGTCGGCCACGTGACCAAGGAAGGCGCGCTGGCTGGTCCGCGCGTGCTCGAGCACATCGTCGACACGGTGTTGTATTTCGAGGGCGACACGCATTCCTCGTATCGTCTGGTGCGCGCGATCAAGAACCGCTTCGGCGCGGTCAACGAACTCGGCGTGTTCGCCATGACCGAGCGTGGCCTGCGCGGCGTGGCCAATCCGTCGGCGCTGTTTCTGTCGCAGCACGAGCAGTCCGTGCCGGGTTCCTGCGTGCTGGTGACGCAGGAGGGCACGCGGCCGCTGCTGGTCGAAGTGCAAGCCCTCGTGGACTCGGCCAACGCGCCGAACCCGCGGCGCCTCGCCGTTGGCCTGGAGCAGAACCGGCTCGCGATGCTGCTGGCGGTGCTGCACCGGCATGCCGGCATCGCGTGTTTCGATCAGGACGTGTTCCTGAACGCCGTGGGCGGCGTGAAGATCACCGAGCCCGCCGCCGACCTGGCCGTGTTGCTCGCGATTCATTCGTCCATGCGCAACAAGCCGCTGCCCAAGGGGCTGGTGGTGTTCGGCGAAGTGGGTCTCGCCGGCGAGATCCGGCCGTCGCCACGCGGTCAGGAGCGTCTGAAGGAAGCCGCCAAACTGGGCTTTTCGGTCGCGGTGATTCCCAAGGCCAATGCGCCGAAGCAGCCGATCGAAGGCTTACAGGTCGTTGCGGTCGAGCGGATCGAACAGGCCATCGACCGGGTCCGCACGCTCGAATAGACGGGGGTTCGGGCGCCTAGGGGCGCCCTTCACTCCGTAATGCGCGGTAAATATCTCCATATTGGCTGTAACCTACCCGACATTCCTTTTTCCTAAGCTGCAGGGGTATGCATCCCTTCTGATGCCCGAAAAAGGATCGCACCTTGAAACAGTCATCTGAAACCGTAGCCGAGCGGCCGATACAGGTGCGCGGCTGCCGCGTCTCCGCGCCCATTCGCCAGCCATGGGGCGGCGCTTGCCGGATCGTCGAGTGGATCGACACGGCGGGGCAGATCTCGCGGCGGGTGGTGGCCGAAGACGCCACGGCCGCCGAAGTCCGCGCGACCATCAATCGCCATGTGGAAGGCCGCAAGCACGTGCTGTACGACGACGAAAAGACGCCGCGTCAGACTTTGCCGCGGCAGACGGTGGCGCGGCGCTGAGGTTTGTGCGGGCGGCAGGGGCTTGGGTGGCTCGCCCCTGTGTTCGCGGTCCGTGTGAAGCTAATGGACGGGGGCTTGAGTCGCGGTCACTTTAGGGTCGACGCGACCATTGATTCACCGAGGCGCTACCCGACCAGGCTTTTTTCATCGTCTTCACCGCTCGTGCTTGCCGCATCGTAAGCCTGCGGATTGAACAGCGGATGGCGCGCGGCTTCGGCCGGCGTCAGCACCGGCGAGACACAGCAGTCGAGCGGCTCCAGCAGCACAACCCATTCTTCCAGCGGACGCTTGCCGATCAGGTCGGCGAGTTCCTGCGTGAGCGCGGCGGCGTCCGGGCCGCCGATCGCCTGGCCGAGACTCCAGTGGCGCGTGGCCCATTCGGGCCGGTCGAGCGCCATGCAGAGCGTTTCCCAAAACTTCAGTTCGAGCGCGCCGACCGCGAGCCAGCGGTGATCGAGCGTGCGGTACAGGTTGTAGCAAGGCACGCCGCCATTCAGCAGGCCGGCGCCGACGGCAGGCGCCGCGCCCTCGTTAGCGAGCGCGACCTGCGCCACGACGTTGTGCGCGTAGGTGGCATGCGTCATGGAAACATCGACGAAGCGGCCTTCGCCACCGCGCGACACATACCATAGCGCCGCGAGAATCTGCGTGACCGCGCTCAAGGCCCCGCCGAGCAGGTCGGCGATCTGGAAATTCGGCAGGATCGGCGCGCCGTCACGGCCCGCCAGTTGATCGAGCACGCCCGCGTAGCCGATGTAGTTCAGATCGTGTCCGGCATGGTCGACGAACGGGCCGCTCGCGCCGTATCCGCTGATCGCGCAGTAGACCAGCCGCGGATTGAGGGCGTGCAGCGTTTGGTAGCCGAGACCGAGCCGCTCCATCACGCCGGGCCGGAAGCTCTCGATCAGCACGTCAGCTTCCGCCGCGAGCGCGCACAGCACGTTGCGTCCCGCTTCGGACTTGAGGTCGAGGCGCGTTTCGCGCTTGCCGCGGTTCACCAGCCGGTAAAACGCGCCGGGCCGCCCGGCCACGCGATCGCTCGACGACTGCATCATCGTGCGGGTAGGGTCGCCGGCGCCAGGCGCTTCGATCTTCAGCACGTCGGCGCCCAGTTCGGCGAGCCGCAGGGCGGCGACCGGGCCCGGCAGCAGGCGCGTCAGGTCGAGCACGCGCAGCCCCTGTAGCGCGGGCGGCGCTGAGGCGGCCGGTGAAGCGGCCGACGAAGCGGCCGATGAATCAGGCGTTGAGACGGATGATGTCGCGGATGACAAAGCCAACCTCCCGTCGATGCCGGCGCGGACCTGAAACAGCGTGCCGCTAGCCGATTTGTTCGAGTTCCTCGTGAGTCTCGAGCCATTCGGCTTCGAGCGCTTCGAGGCGCGCGTTCACATCTGCCTGACGGCGGATCGCTTCCGTCAGTTTACTTTTCTGTTCGGGCTCGTAACTCGCCGGGTCGACGACGAAGGCGTCGAGCGTCGCCTTCTCGGCGTTGAGCGCGTCCATTTCCTTTTCGATCTTCGTGATCCGGCTTTGCAGCGGTTTTTTCAGGTGCGCGAGCTTCTGACGCGTTTCGGCTTCCAGGCGTCGCTGTTCCTTGCGGTTCACACCGTTGTCCGCGCCGCCGTCGCCACCATTGCTAGTGCTCGACGCCGCGTTTGCCTTGAGCGCCGCGCGCTGCTCGGCAGCATGTTGAAGCAGCCAGTCACGGTAGTCGTCGAGGTCGCCGTCGAATTCCCGCAGCCGATGTTTCGCGACCAGCATGAACTGATCCGTGGTGGCGCGCAGCAGATGCCGGTCGTGCGACACCAGAATCAGCGTGCCTTCGAACTGCGCGAGCGCCATGGTCAGCGCGTGACGTGTTTCGAGGTCGAGGTGGTTGGTCGGTTCGTCGAGCAGCAGCAGGTTCGGCTTTTGCCAGATGATCAGCGCGAGCGCAAGGCGGGCTTTTTCGCCGCCGGAGAAGGGCGCGATCTTCGAGGTCGCCATCTCGCCGGAAAAGTTGAAGCTGCCGAGGAAGTCGCGCAACTCCTGCTCGCGCGTGTCCGGTGCGAGACGCGCGAGGTGCTGCAACGGGGTGTCGTCGGCACGCAGCGTTTCGAGCTGATGCTGCGCGAAGTAGCCGATGCGCAGCCCTTTGCCTTCGCGCACATGGCCGCCGAGCGCCTCGAGCGTGCCGGCGAGTGTCTTGATCAGCGTGGACTTGCCCTGGCCGTTCGCGCCGAGCAGGCCAATGCGCTGACCGTTCTGGATCGACAGCATGACGTGCTCGACGATCGGAATCTCGACGGTGGGTTCGGCTTCACTGCGGTAGCCGCAGCGCACGTCTTCCATCACCATCATGGGATTCGGCGCGGAATCGGGCGTGCGGAATTCAAACGTAAATGGCGAGGACGCATGCGCCGGCGCGATCAGCTCCATCTTTTCCAACGCCTTGACGCGGCTCTGCGCCTGGCGCGCCTTGGTGGCCTGCGCCTTGAAGCGGTTGATGTAGCTCTGCAAATGCTCGACCGTGCGCTGCTGCTTTTCGTACGCGCTTTGCTGCAACGCGATCTGCTGCGCGCGCAGCACTTCGAATTGCGAGTAGTTGCCGCCGTAGCGCTTGATCTGCTGCTGCTCCAGGTGCAGCGTGACGTTGCAGACCGAATCGAGGAATTCGCGGTCGTGCGAGATCACGATCAGCGTGCCCGGATAACGGGCCAGCCAGTCTTCCAGCCAGACGATCGCGTCCAGATCCAGGTGGTTGGTCGGTTCGTCGAGCAGCAGCAGGTCGGAGCGGCACATCAGCGCCTGCGCGAGATTCAGCCGCATGCGCCAGCCGCCCGAGAAACTGCTGACCGGCTCGCGGGTCTGTTCGAGCGTGAAGCCGAGGCCGAGCAGCAAGGCTTCGGCGCGCGCGGGCGCGGTGTAGCCGTCGGCGTCGGCGAACGCGGCGTGCGCTTCGCCTTCGGCCGCGCCGTCATGCGCGGCGGAGGCGGCGGCAATCGCCGCTTCGATCGCGCGCAAGGCGGCGTCGCCGTCCAGCGTGTAGGCGAGGGCGGTCTTGTCCGCGGCCGGCGTTTCCTGTGCGACGTGGGCGATCTGCCAGTTCGGCGGGATCGAGAAATCGCCGCCGTCCGCATGCAGTTCGCCGAGCAGCACGGCGAACAGCGTCGATTTGCCCGCGCCGTTCGCCCCCACCAGGCCGGCCTTTTCGCCGGGGTTGAGGGTGAACGTGGTGTTGTCGAAGAGCGGCTTGGTGCCGCGCGCGAGGCTGAACTGGTTAAAGCGGATCACGAAGAGGCCGGCTGAAGAAAACCGCTATTTTAGACTGCCCGACCGGACACCGGGCGCTCAACCGGGATCGGCCATTCGGCCGACTGTACCGGCGAAGCTTTTGGCATAGACTGACGGCTTTCACGGGGGAGAGCACATGACATCGATTTATTCGTTTTCGGCACGCACGTTGGGCGGCGAGGAAGTGAGCCTCGGGCAATACGACGGCAAGGTTTTGCTGATCGTCAACACCGCGAGCGAATGCGGGTTCACGCCGCAGTACGCGGGCTTGCAAAAGCTGTACGACACTTACGCGGCACGCGGGCTCGCGGTGCTCGGTTTTCCCTGCAACCAGTTCGGCAAGCAGGAGCCGGGCGACGCCGCGCAGATCGGCAGCTTCTGCGAGAAGAACTACGGCGTGACGTTCCCGATGTTCGACAAGGTCGACGTGAACGGCGCGAACGCGCATCCGCTGTTCCGCTATCTGACGGGCGAGGCGCCGGGCCTGCTGGGGCTGGAAGCGATCAAGTGGAACTTCACCAAGTTCCTGATCGGGCGCGACGGCAACGTGGAGAAGCGTTACGCGCCGCTGACGAAGCCCGAGGCGATTACCGAGGATATCGAAAAGCTGCTGTAAAGCCGGCTGTCGCTACAGGATGGGCGAAAACAGACGCGCCACGTGCATCAGCACGCGCTTCAAGGCGCTTGCCTTGCGATACTCATTGCGGTCGATTTCGCGCGATTCGGCGAAGTCGGCCAGCAGCATCGTTTCGACCTCTTTGGCGAAGCCGCGGTCCACGGTCAGCACCATGATCTCGAAGTTTAGCCGGAACGAGCGGTTGTCGAGATTGGCACTGCCGATTGCCGCGGCCGCACTGTCGATCAGCACGACCTTCTGATGCAGAAAGCCCGGCTGGTAGCGGAAGATCCGGATCCCCGCGCGTAGCGAGTCGTACGCATACAGTTTCGAGGCGGCGAACACCACGAGGTGATCGCGCCGGCTCGGAATCAGAATGCGCACGTCCACGCCGCGCAGCGCGGCGAGCCGCAAAGCCGAGAACACCGCCTCGTCGGGGATCAGATAGGGCGAGGTAATCCAGACTCGCTCGCGCGCCGCGTTGATCGCTTCGACGAAAAAGAGCGAGCAGGTCTCCTGCTTGTCCGCCGGACCGCTCGGCACGACGAGGCAGTGCATGCCTTGGCCCGTGGATGGGTCGGCGACCGGAGCGGGCGGCATGTCGAACTCGGGCAACCGCTGCGTGGCCCAGTGCCAGTCTTCCGTGAACACGAACTGGATGCTGGCGACTGCCGGGCCGCGCACCTCGATATGGGTATCGCGCCACGGCGAGAGCGGCGGCCTGCCGCCGAGATATTCCACGCCCACGTTGTGTCCGCCGACAAACGCGCGTTCACCATCCACCGAAACGATCTTGCGGTGATTGCGGAAGTTCAGTTGCAGACGGTTGACGAAGCGGCGATTGGTGGCGAACGGATGCGTCTCCACGCCGCCCGCGCGCAGCGCCGCCACGTAGCGGTGCGGCAGATCGAAGCTGCCGATGCTGTCGTACAGGAAGTAGACGCGCACGCCTTGTTGCGCCTTCGCGATCAGGGCGTCTTTGAGCATCTCGCCGAGAGCGTCGTCGCGCACGATGAAGAACTGCACGATGACATAGCGGCGCGCGCTTTCGATCGCATCGAAAATGGCCTCGAAGGTCGCCGCGCCGTTCACCAGCGTGCGCACCGAGTTGCCCGGCAGAAACGGCATGCCGCCGAGCCGCGTGAGCGAATGCACGAGCCGGCCGCCGAGTTCCAGCGTGGGCAGTCCCGCTGACGAAGCACTGGTGTCCCATTCCGGCGGATGCGCGCGCGTGCGCAACAGTTCGTTTTCGACGCGGCGCGCGTCCGCGTAGCCGGCAAACTTGCTGCGGCCGAGGAACAGATACGGCACCAGCGTCAGATAAGGCATCGCGACCAGCGACACGGCCCACGCGATCGCACCTTGCGAAGTGCGCGTATTGAGAATCGCGTGGCATGCCGCGGCTACGCCGAGAATGTGGCAGAGGGCGACCAGCGTGCCGATGTGAAGCAGGTCGAATTCCATAGGCAGGCGTTGGGTTGGCGAAGCGCTGCCCGGGCCGGTTCGACGGGCGCCGGGTAGCTGACCGCGCTCATCTTACCGAACGTGCGTGCGTTGAGGGCGGGGAAAGGTCAAGCCACGGTCAGCTTCAGCGGCGCGTGCCTGAATGCGGTGTGGTCGACGTGGGCAAAAGATTGTTGCGTTTGCCTGGTCGGGCGCGCGCAAGTTGGCGCTTGGGGAGCCTGGTCGAGACATGCGCTTGCAGCGAGCGCTCGTTAAAGCCGCTTCGCCTTGACGTGGTACGCCAACGATCGGGCTCGGAGCGCTCGCCCGGCAAAACGGCCGTACTCAGACGCGACACGCACAGCAGCACAACTCGCGCCGCGCGCATCGCAACACGAAGCAATAACAACCTCAAACCGGCAAATCAGCCGCCTGGATCAGAAACACGTTGTCGTCGCCGGCGCTGGTCGACAGCCAGACGAGATCGAGCCCGCCGAACGCCGCTTCCACGTGTTGCCGCTCGTTGCCGATTTCGACGACCAGCACGCCTTCGTCGGTCAGCCAGTTGCGCGCTTCGGCGATGATCCGGCGCACGATGTCCATGCCGTCCGCGCCGCCCGCCAGCGCCATCTCCGGCTCATGCTTGTACTCGGCCGGCAGTTCCTGCATCGACGCCGCATTCACGTACGGCGGGTTGCTGATGATCACGTCGTAGCGGCGCTCGGCGAGCGGCGCGTACAGATCGCCTTCGAACAGGGCGACGCGGTCGTCGAGCTTGTAGTCCGCGACGTTGCGCGCGGCGACTTCCAGTGCGGGCGCCGACAGATCCACCGCGTCGATATCGGCATTCGGGAACGCATGCGCGGCGAGAACCGCGAGGCAGCCTGAGCCGGTGCACAACTCGAGCACGGCGCTCACCTGCTCGGGATCTTCCACGTAGGGCTGCAATCCGTCCTGCAGCAATTCGCCGATGAACGAACGCGGCACGATCACGCGCTCGTCCACGTGAAAGCGGAAGCCGTGCATCCAGGCTTCCTGCGTGATGTAGGCGGCCGGCACGCGCTCGGTGGCGCGGCGCTCGATCACGTTCAGCACGGCGTCGATTTCAGCCGCGGTCAGACGCGCGTCGAGAAACGGGTCGAGCAGATCGAGCGGCAGATGCAGCGTGTGCAGGACCAGATAGACGGCTTCGTCGTAGGCATTGGCCGAGCCGTGGCCGAACGACAGATCGGCCTGGTTGAAGCGCGAAACCGCGAAACGCAGCAGGTCGCGAACGGTGGAAAACGGGAGCGTCATCGCAGATAGTCCTTGGGTCACGCAATCAGTTGTTCGAGCACGCGGCGATACACGTTCTTCAGCGGCTCGATGTGTGCGACTTCGATATGTTCGTCGATCTTGTGGATGCTGGCGTTCAGCGGGCCGAATTCGATCACCTGCTTGCAGATGCGCGCGATGAAGCGGCCGTCCGAGGTGCCGCCGGTGGTCGACAGTTCGGTGTTCACGCCAGTTTCGTCCTTGATCGCGCTGGCGAGCGCGTCCGACAGATCGCCGCGCGGCGTGAGGAACGGCAGGCCGCTCACGGTCCATTGCAGATCGTAGTCGAGATCGTGCTTGTCGAGGATCGCGTGCACACGGGCTTGCAGACCTTCCACGGTGCTCGCCGTCGAGAAACGGAAGTTGAACATCACGTCCGCATGGCCCGGAATCACGTTGGTCGCGCCCGTGCCGCTGTGAATGTTCGACACCTGCCACGTGGTGGGCGGGAAATATTCGTTGCCGTCGTCCCAGCGTTCGGCGACCAGTTCGGCCAGCGCGGGCGCGAGCAGATGCACCGGATTCTTCGCCAGATGCGGATAGGCGATATGGCCTTGCACGCCCTTGACGATCAGCTTGCCCGACATCGAACCGCGCCGGCCGTTCTTCACCATGTCGCCGAACTGCGCGCTCGAAGTCGGTTCGCCGACAATGCAATAGTCCATGCGCTCGCCGCGCGCCTGCAACGCCTCGACGACCTTGACGGTGCCGTCGGTGGCGGGGCCTTCTTCGTCGCTCGTGATGAGGAAGGCGATCGAGCCGCGATGCGCCGGGTGTGCGGCGACGAACTCCTCGCTCGCCACCACGAAGCCCGCGATCGACGCTTTCATGTCCGCCGCGCCGCGGCCGTACAGCTTGCCGTCGCGATGGGTCGGCTCGAACGGCGCCGAGTGCCATTGTTCGAGCGGGCCGGTCGGCACCACGTCGGTATGGCCGGCGAACGCGAGCAGCTTGCCCGCGGTGCCGTCGACGCCGCGCTTGACGGCCCACAGGTTGGTCACACCGTTCGATTCGATCGTCTCGTGCTCGAAGCCGAGCGCGGACAGGCGCTCGATCAGGAGGCGCTGGCAATGCTGGTCGTCGGGCGTGACGGACGCGCGCGCGATCAGTTGTTCGGTAAGGGCGAGGGTGCCGGACATGGATTCGATACAGCCACTTTGAAATGAAAAAATGCCGGCTGGCGGTTGAATACCGCAGCCGGCAACAGCTTTTGAGTCACGCGGCCTGGCCGCGTTTTACTACATGGCGCGTCGCGTTCGGCGCAAGCACCGAGACTCGCGCCGAACTGGCCGCCAGCCCCGGTATCCAGCACCGCACGCCGAACCAGGCGAGTCGCGCCTTACCTGAACAAACAGCTTCGCGCTCAGGCAACAATACTTCTCTCAGGCAAAGAGCGCCGTGTACTCGTCGGCGGAAAAGCCGAGCGACTTGACGCGCCCGTTGACCACCAGCACCGGCCGCTTGATCACCGACGGCTTGTGGATCATCAACGCGATCGCGCCCGACTGCGTGTCCGCGGCCGCTTTCATGTCGTCGGACAGCGCGCGCCACGTGGTGCCGCGCCGGTTCAGCAAGGCGTCGAGTTTCACGTCTTTCAGCCAGTCCTGCACGAGCGGTTCGGTCACGCCGTGTTTCTTGAAGTCGTGGAACTCGAACTCGACGCCATGTTCTTCCAGCCACACGCGGGCTTTCTTCACGGTGTCGCAGTTCGGGATGCCGTAGACGACGGTTTTGGTGCCGCGCGCCATCAGTCGCCTCGCAGCAGCTCGTTCAGACCAACCTTCGCGCGCGTCTTGGCGTCGACCTTCTTGACGATCACGGCGCAGTAGAGGCTGTGCGAACCGTCTTTCGACGGCAGGTTGCCCGCCACCACCACCGAACCCGCCGGAATGCGGCCATACGTGACTTCGCCGGTTTCGCGGTCGTAAATCTTGGTGCTCTGGCCGAGGTACACGCCCATCGAGATCACCGAGTTTTCTTCGACGATCACGCCTTCCACCACTTCCGAGCGCGCGCCGATGAAGCAGTTGTCCTCGATGATGACCGGGTTCGCCTGCAGCGGCTCCAGCACGCCGCCGATGCCCACGCCACCCGACAGGTGCACGTTCTTGCCGATCTGGGCGCACGAACCGACGGTGGCCCACGTGTCGACCATCGTGCCTTCGTCGACATACGCGCCGATGTTGGTGTACGACGGCATCAGCACGACGTTCTTCGCGATGAACGAGCCGCGGCGCGCGATGGCGGGCGGCACCACGCGGAAGCCGCCGGCGGCGAAGTCTTCAGCGGTGTAGTTGGCGAACTTCGACGGCACCTTGTCGTAGAACTGCGAGTAGCCGCCCGCCGGCATCGGCGCGTTGTCTTCCAGGCGGAACGACAGCAGCACGGCTTTCTTCAGCCACTGATTGACGACCCAGTCGCCGTCCTTCTTTTCGGCGACGCGCAGCGCCCCCTTGTCCAGTTGCTCGATGGCGTGGGCGACGGCTTCACGCACGTCGGCCGGAGCGGCCTTCGGCGACAGTTCGGCGCGGTTTTCCCAAGCGGTGTCAATGATCTGCTGAAGTTGTTGCGACATATGCGTGCTTTATCGAAGAGTTGAAGTCTGAAGAAGGGGATGCGGTGCGCGGGGCTGCCGTGAACGGCAGATCAACCCGCCAGCGCGCGGCAAAAATCGACGATCCGCTGCGCGCCCTGCGTGCATTCGTCGACGTCGGCGACGAGCGCCATGCGCACGAAATTGCGGCCGGGGTTCACGCCGTGCGCAGTGCGCGCGAGGAACGAGCCCGGCAGAACCGTCACATTATAGTCGGCGTAGAGGCGCTGGGCGAACTCGGTGTCCGTCAGGCCCGTGCGCGAGACGTCCGCCCACAGGTAGAACGCGGCGTCCGGCAAGCGCACGTCGAGTACCTCGGCGAGCATCGGCGTCACGGTGGAAAACTTGCGCACGTACTTCGCGCGGTTCTCGCGCACGTGCGTCTCGTCGTTCCAGGCCACGATGCTGGCACTCTGGAACACCGTCGACAAGGCCGCGCCGTGGTATGTCCGGTATAGCAGGAAGTCCTTGAGAATCGCCGCGTCGCCCGCGACGAAGCCCGAGCGCATGCCCGGCACGTTCGAGCGCTTGGACAGGCTCGACAGCATCACGAGCCGCTCGAAACCGCGGCCGAGCTGGTGGGCGGCTTCGAGGCCGCCGAGCGGCGGGTTGGCTTCGTCGAAATAGATTTCGGAGTAGCACTCGTCCGAGGCGATCACGAAGCCGTAGCGGTCCGACAGCGCGAACAGTTCGCGCCAGTCGTCGAGCGTGAGCACCGCGCCGGTCGGATTGCCGGGCGAGCAGACGTAGAGCAGCTGCGTGCGCGCCCAGATGTCGGCCGGCACCGCCGAATAGTCGCAGGCGAAGTTGCGCGCCGGATCGCTATTCACGAAGTACGGCTGCGCGCCGGCCAGAATCGCAGCGCCTTCGTAGATTTGGTAGAACGGGTTCGGACAGAGTACGATCGCAGGCTCGCCGTCAGCATTCTTTTTCGGGTCGAGCACGGTTTGGGCAAGTGCGAACAACGCCTCGCGCGAACCCGACACCGGCAACACCTGGGTGGCTGGATCGACCGGCGGCAGGTTGTAGCGCCGCGTGACCCACTTCGCGATCGACTCGCGCAGCGCCGGCGATCCGATCGTGGCCGGATACGACGACAAGCCGCCGAGCGAGGCCACCACGGCTTCGCGGATCAGCTCGGGCGTAGGATGTTTCGGCTCGCCGATGCCGAAGCTGATGTGCGCGAGACCGGCGCTCGGCGTGACGTCCGCGAAAAGCGCGCGCAGCTTTTCGAACGGGTAGGGCTGAAGGGAGTCGAGTAGCGGATTCACTGGGCGGATCGAGCCTGATCGAAGATGGGCGAGAAACGGATGTGGAAAAAGCGTGCAGAAAAAAGCGGGGCACGCGCCGGCAGCGGTATAACGCACAAAACACGCTGAACCGCCGTCAGCAGCGGCGAGCGAATGATTATAGCGTGGCGAGCCTGGCAAGGCGGGCATACGGCGGCGCGGCGGTTTGCGGACCGCGCATCGCACGGCGGCGGCGCGCAGGCGTTCCACGGCCGCGCAGTGAAGGCAAGGCGAAGAGTTGAGCAGGCGAAGGACCTCGCGCCGTTGAGCAACGGCGCAACCCGCCAGGCGGCGCAGGCAATGCGCTGCAGCGGGAACGACGCGAACCGCCGACGGTTCGCGCAAAAAAGAAGCAGGAGCAGCAATGTACGCAGCAGTCTCGGAGACAGCCGGACACAACACGCGCACGAGCGCCGCGGTCCGCGACACAAACACCCCGAACGCCTCCGCAAGGCGCCCCGCACCATGACCAACTGGCTTCGCAACGGTTGGCCGACGCTCGCGATCATGCTGGGCGCGTCGGTGTGGGGCGTGATCTGGTATCCACTGCGCATGCTGGCGGCGCTCGGCGTGACGGGCACGGCAGCCAGCGCGCTGACGAGCGGCGCCGGCTGCCTGTTCGTGCTGCTGGTGCGCTATCGCGCGCTCAAGACCGTGCGCTGGCACTGGCTGCTGCCCGCTCTCGCGCTGGCCGCGGGCATCACCAACCTCGGCTTCGTGTGGGGCTCGATTCACGGCCAGGTGATGCGCGTGCTGCTGCTGTTTTATCTCACCCCGGCGTGGACCGCGCTCTTCGCGCACTTCATCCTGCACGAACGGCTGACCTGGGCGGGTGCGGGCCTGGCAGCGTTGTCGCTGGCCGGCGCGATGACCATGCTGTGGTCGCCGCAACTGGGTATTCCCGTGCCCGGCAATCTCGCTGAATGGGCGGGCCTCGCGGGCGGCATGGGCTTCGCCATGAGCAACGTGCTGATTCTCAAGACGAGCCGCGTGTTGCCGGACATGAAGCCGGAGATGCGCACGGCGACGATCTTCGGCGGCGCGGCGCTGTTCAGTGCCTGTGCCTCGCTGTTCGAGGCGATGCCCACGCCGCCCTCCGGCGCGCATCTCGGCACGGCCGCCTGGCTGGTGCTCGGCCTCGGGTTTCTGCTGGCGTCGAACAATATGCTGGTGCAGTACGGACTCGCGCGCGTGCCGGCCAATCGGGCGTCGATCATCATGCTGTTCGAGATCGTGGTCACGGCGCTGTCGGCGTGGCTGTTCGCCGGCGAGACGCCGGGTCCGCGCGAATGGGCGGGCGGCGTGTGCATCGTGCTGGCTTCGGCGCTGTCCAGCTGGGTGCATCGGACCAAGGCCATGCCGCCCGATCCGGCCATTCAGGAGGAGAGTCTCGCCGACGGACGCGATGCCGGGCTCGACGACCGTAAGGACGGCAAAAACCGCCCACGCGCGATGGTATGATTGCCCCTCATTAGCCGGCGCATGCCTCACCGCATGAAGCCGGCACCCGAGTCGCGAGGGTTCGCGGACCGTGTCGCTCCATCGGCGAACGGCTGGCGCGGCCTTCACGAGCCACCTATTTTTTTCCCTTTTCAAACAGCGAAATCGCCGTGCGTCTGACCTCGATCAAACTCGCTGGCTTCAAGTCATTCGTCGATCCCACGCATTTCCAGGTCCCGGGCCAGCTAGTCGGCGTGGTGGGACCGAACGGGTGCGGCAAGTCCAACATCATCGACGCCGTGCGCTGGGTGCTCGGCGAATCGCGCGCCTCCGAGCTGCGCGGCGAGTCGATGCAGGACGTGATCTTCAATGGCTCGACCGCGCGCAAGCCCGGCAGCCGCGCCAGCGTCGAACTCGTGTTCGACAACGCCGACGGCCGTGCCGCCGGGCAGTGGGGGCAGTATGCCGAAATCGCCGTGAAGCGCGTGCTCACGCGCGACGGCACCTCGAGCTACTACATCAACAATCTGCCGGCACGCCGCCGCGACATTCAGGACATCTTCCTCGGCACCGGCCTCGGGCCGCGCGCGTACGCCATCATCGGACAGGGCATGATCGCGCGCCTGATCGAGGCGAAGCCGGAAGAGCTGCGCGTGTTCCTCGAAGAAGCCGCGGGCGTGTCGAAGTACAAGGAACGCCGCCGCGAAACCGAGAACCGTCTGCACGATACGCGTGAGAATCTGACGCGGGTCGAGGACATCGTCCGCGAACTCAGTTCGAATCTGGAGAAGCTGGAAGCGCAGGCCGTGATCGCCACGCGCTACAAGGAACTGCAGTCCGACGGCGAAGAGAAGCAGCGTCTCTTGTGGCTGTTGCGCAAGAACGAAGCCGGCAGCGAGCAGGAACGCCAGCAACGCGCAATCGAACAGGCGCAAATCGATCTCGAAGCGCACACCGCGAAGCTGCGCGAAGTCGAGGCGCAACTCGAAACGCTGCGTGTCGCACATTATTCCGCCAGCGACGCGATGCAGGGCGCGCAAGGCGCGCTCTACGAGGCGAATTCGGAAGTCAGCCGGCTCGAAGCCGAGATCAAGTTCATCGTCGAATCGCGCAATCGCGTTCAGGCGCAGATCGCCGCGCTGAACGCACAGCGTGAGCAATGGCAGTCGCAGGCGCAAAAAGCGCAAGACGATCTCGCGGACGCCGAAGAACAACTGGCCGTCGCCGAGGAAAAGGCGGCGCTGGCCGAAGACGAAGCCGCCGCCAAGCACGACGCAATGCCCGCGCTCGAAGCACGCTGGCGCGACGCGCAAACGGAGTTGAACGCCGAGCGCGGCGGCATCGCGCAGACCGAACAGGCGCTCAAGCTCGAAGCCGCGCATCAGCGCAATGCCGATCAGCAATTGCAGCAATTGCAGGCGCGTCACGAGCGCCTGAAGTCGGAAGCGGGCGGTCTCGACGCCCCCGACGAAGCGCAGCTCGAAGACCTGCGCATGCAGCTCGCCGAGCACGAGGAAATCCTGAACGACGCGCAAGCGCGTTTGACCGACGCGCAGGAAACGCTGCCACGCCTCGACGGCGAACGCCGTACCGCGCAGGAGCGCGTGCAGGCGGAAAGCGCCCAGATTCATCAGCTCGACGCGCGCCTTGCCGCGCTCAAGCAGTTGCAGGAAAACGTCCAGACCGAAGGCAAGATCCAGCCGTGGCTCGAAAAGCACGAGTTGGGCAGCCTGCCGCGTCTGTGGAAGAAGCTGCATGTCGAAGCCGGTTGGGAAGCCGCGCTCGAGGCCGTGCTGCGCGAGCGGCTCGCCGCGCTCGAAGTGTCGAACCTCGACTGGGTCAAGGCTTTCGCCACCGACGCGCCGCCCGCCAAGCTCGCCTTCTATGCACCGCCCGTGGCCGGTCAGCCGGCCGCCACGCCGCCTGCGCTGCGTCCGCTGCTGTCGCTGGTGCGGATCGACGACGCGGGCATTCGCGCGGTTCTGAACGACTGGCTCGGCCTCTCGTTCGTCGCCGACGATCTGCAGCAGGCGCTCGCCATGCGCTCGCAATTGCCGGAAGGCGGCTCGTTCGTCGTCAAGGCGGGGCATGTGGTGACGCGCGTCGGCGTGCAACTGTATGCCGCCGATTCCGAGCAGGCCGGCATGCTGGCCCGTCAGCAGGAAATCGAAAATCTGGCGCGCCAGGTTCGCGCGCAAGCCTTGCTCGCCGACGAAGTGAAGGCCGCCGCGATCCGCGCCGAAGCCGCGCACACGCAAGCCGCGCAGGTGTTGACCGATGTGCGTCAACAGGCCGAACGCGCCACGCAGCGCGTGCATGCCTTGCAAATGGACGTGCTCAAGCTCACCCAGGCGCACGAGCGTTACACCCAACGCAGCACGCAGATTCGCGAGGAACTCGCGGAGATCACCGCGCAGATCGAAGAGCAGCGCGCCATGCGGGCGGAGTCGGAAGCGAACTTCGAGCGTCACGACGGCGAGCTCGCCGAATTGCAGGCGCGTTTTGAAGATCATCAACTCGCCTTTGAGGCACTCGACGAAGCCCTCACCGCCGCTCGCGGCCAGGCGCGCGATCTCGACCGTGCCGCCACCGACGCGCGCTTTGCCGCGCGCAACATGGCGAACCGCATCGACGAACTGAAGCGCAGCATTCAGGTCGCGCACGAGCAGAGCGAGCGGGTCGCGGCGTCGCTGGAAGATGCGCGCGCCGAGCTGGAAACCATCAATGAACAGACCGCGCACACCGGTCTGCAGGACGCGCTCGACATCCGCGCCGTCAAGGAAGAAGCGCTGCACGCGGCGCGTCTCGAACTGGACGATCTCACCGCCAAGCTGCGTGCCGCGGACGAGACGCGCCTCACCGCCGAGCGCGCGTTGCAGCCGCTGCGCGACCGCATCAACGAATTGCAGTTGAAGGAACAGGCGGCGCGCCTGAACGGCGAGCAGTTCATCGAACAGCTGGCCGCGGCCGGTGTCGACGAGGCGCAGTTGCAGGCCAAGCTCACGCCGGACATGAAGCCGTCGTACCTGCAGGGCGAAGTCACGCGCATCAACAACGCCATCACCGCGCTCGGTCCGGTCAACATGGCCGCGCTCGACGAACTGAAGGCGGCGACCGAGCGCAAGTCGTTCCTCGACTCGCAATCGACCGACCTGAACAGCGCGATCGAAACGCTCGAAGACGCCATCCGCAAGATCGACGCCGAAACGCGCACGCTCCTGCAAGGCACCTTCGACCAGGTGAACCTGCATTTCGGCGAACTGTTCCCGCGTCTGTTTGGCGGCGGCCAGGCGAGGCTGATCATGACCGGCGACGAAATTCTCGACGCCGGCGTGCAGGTCATGGCGCAGCCGCCGGGCAAGAAGAATTCGACGATTCACCTGCTGTCGGGCGGCGAAAAAGCGCTGACCGCCACCGCGCTGGTGTTCGCGATGTTCCAGTTGAATCCCGCGCCGTTCTGTCTGCTGGACGAAGTGGACGCCCCGCTCGACGACGCCAACACGGAACGTTTCGCGAACCTCGTGCGGGCGATGTCGGACAAAACCCAGTTCCTGTTTATCTCGCACAACAAGATTGCAATGGAAATGGCGCAGCAGTTGATCGGCGTGACCATGCAGGAGCAGGGCGTGTCGCGGATCGTTGCCGTCGACATGGAAACGGCTGCCGGTTTCGCCCAGAATATCGTTTGAGTTTCATTTGAGTTTCATTGAGTCGACAATCGCGGGTGTCCGCGTTCAGCGCAGCGGCCGGTGGCCGCGCGACACGTGGAGCGGGCGCCAGGTCGCGCAGATAAAAGAATTGCTGATGGAGCATGCATGGACGAGTTGACACTCGGTTTGATCGGCGCGGGTGCCGTGGTGGTCGGGGGCGTGGTCGTGTACAACGCGTGGCAGAGCGCGAAGGTGCGCCGCAAGATGCCGCGACCGATGCCGGCCGACACCGCCGACAACCTCGCGCGGGACGATCAGGAGGAACAGAGCCCGTTCATCGAACCGGCCCGGCCGACCACGCGGCGCGAGCCGGTGGCGGGCGCCGAAGGAGCGGAGCAAACCACGGCGGCACGCGTCGAACCCACTTTTGGCGGCCAGGCGGCTGGAACGGCGCCGCTCGACACGGCGGCCGATATTCAGGCCGAGACGACCACGCCGAACGGCTATCCGGAAGCCGAGGGCGTGGCTGAAGCCGAAGGCGAGACCGCCGGGGCCGCGCAAGCCGCCCGGCGGGCGAGCGAGCCGGTCGAACCGATTCTGCCGGCCGCTACGACGATCTCGTCGGCGCCGCCGGCTATCGTCGACCGGCGCATCGACTGTATCGTGCCGATCCGTCTGAACGGCCCGGTCGCAGGCGACAAGGTCATTCCGCTCGCGCAGCGTCTGCGCCGCGCGGGCAGCAAGCCGGTGCATATCGAAGGCAAGCTCGAGGGCGGCGCGTGGGAACTGCTGCAAAACGGCGCGCGCTACGAAGAGTTGCGCGCGGCCGCGCAGCTGGCCAATCGCAGCGGCGCGCTCAACGAACTGGAATTTTCCGAGTTCGTGACCGGCGTGCAGCAGTTTGCCGATGCGCTGGATGCCTCGCCGGAATTTCCCGACATGCTCGAAACAGTGGCGATGGCGCGCGAGCTCGACGGCTTTGCCGCGCAGTGCGACGCGCAGCTGTCGATCAACGTGCTCTCCGACGGCGCGCCGTGGTCCGCCAACTACGTGCAGGCGGTCGCGTCGCAAGACGGCTTGCTGCTCTCGCGCGACGGCACGCGTTTCGTCAAGCTCGACGCGAAGCAGAGCCCGGTGTTCATGCTGCAATTCGGCGACACCAACTTCCTGCGCGACGACCTCACCTACAAGGGCGGCCAGATGATCACGCTGGTGCTCGACGTGCCGGTGGCCGACGAAGACATCCTGCCGTTCCGCCTGATGTGCGACTACGCGAAATCGTTGGCCGAGCGCATCGGCGGGCGGGTGGTCGACGACGGTCGCCGTCCGCTGCCGGAGACCGCCTTGCTCGCCATCGAAAAACAGTTGATGACGCTGTATGCGAAGCTCGAACAGGCGGGCATTCCGGCCGGCTCGCCGGCCACGCGGCGCTTGTTCAGCCAGTAACTTTTATGTTTTACCGGTGTCTTCAACGGCCGCACGATGTGCGGCCGTTGTCGTTTCACGAGGCGCCTTCACGCGTTATTGTGGACCGCATGCGCAACGCGCCGAAACTGGCCATCCGGCCGATGTAAAGGGGCACGCTTCCTGCGATAATCCAATGTCTGAACTTCACTGAAGAACCTTCCGACAGCATGGCCCGAACCTCCGCCTCACAACCTGCAACCAGCGCCCCGGCCGAGCGTGCCGCGTGGCTGCGCGCGGAACTCGAACGCGCCAACTACGCGTATTACGTGCTCGACCAGCCGGACCTGCCTGACGCGGAATACGACAAGCTGTTCAAGGAGCTGGAGAGTATCGAGACGGAGCATCCGGACCTGATCGTGCCGGATTCGCCCACCCAGCGCGTGGGCGGCGAGGCGGCGAGCGGCTTCGAGCCGGTCGTGCACGACCAGCCCATGCTGTCGCTGAACAACGGTTTCGCCGACGAAGACATCGTCGCATTCGACAAGCGTGTCGGCGACGCGCTCGGCAAGAACGCGAGCGAGCCTCCCGTGCCGGTCGACTACGCGGCTGAACTGAAATTCGACGGCCTTGCGATCTCGCTGCGTTACGTCGACGGCGCGTTCGTGCAAGCCTCCACGCGCGGCGACGGCACGACCGGCGAGAACGTCACCGGGAACGTCCGCACCATTCGCTCCATTCCGCTCAAACTCAAGGGCAAACGCGTGCCGCACGTGCTCGACGTGCGCGGCGAAGTGCTGATGTTCAAGCGCGATTTCGAGCGCTTGAACGAACGGCAGCGGGCGGCGGAACAGAAGGAATTCGCCAATCCGCGTAACGCCGCGGCGGGCAGTTTGCGGCAACTCGATTCGAAGATCACCGCGCAGCGGCCGCTGTCGTTTTTTGCTTATGGCATCGGCGTGCTCGAAGGCATGGAGATGCCGGCCACGCACAGCGACCTGCTCGACTGGTACAAGGAGCTCGGCCTGCCGGTGAACAGCGAACGGGCTGTGGTGCAGGGCGTGGAGGGGTTGCTGGGTTTCTTTCACGGCGTCGGCGGGAAACGCGAGAAGCTGCCGTACGACATCGACGGCGTGGTCTACAAGGTCAACCGGCGCGACGAGCAGGATGCGCTCGGCTTCGTGTCGCGCGCGCCGCGTTTTGCGCTGGCGCACAAATTCCCCGCCCAGGAAGCGCTGACCAGACTCGTCGCGATCGACGTGCAGGTCGGCCGCACCGGCGCGATTACGCCGGTGGCGCGGTTGGATCCGGTGTTCGTCGGCGGCGCGACGGTCACCAATGCCACGCTGCACAACGAAGACGAAGTGCGCCGCAAGGATATTCGCATCGGCGACACGGTGATCGTGCGGCGCGCCGGCGACGTGATTCCCGAGGTGGTGAGCGCGCTGCTCGAGCGGCGTCCCTCCGACGCCCGCGAGTTCGTGATGCCCACGCAGTGTCCGGTGTGCGGCTCGAATATCGAGCGGCTGCCGGACGAGGCGATTGCGCGTTGTACCGGCGGCCTGTTCTGTCCCGCGCAGCGCAAGCAGGCGCTGTGGCATTTCGCGCAGCGGCGCGCGCTGGATATCGACGGGCTGGGCGAGAAGATCATCGACCAGCTGGTCGAACAGAATCTGGTACGCACGCCGGCCGATCTGTTCAACATCGGTTTCGCGACGCTCGCCGAGCTCGACCGCTTTGCCGAAAAGTCCGCGCAGAATCTGCTCGACTCGCTCGAAGAGGCCAAGCACACCACGTTGGCGCGCTTCATCTACGCGCTTGGCATCCGGCATGTGGGCGAATCGACGGCGAAGGACCTGGCCAAGCACTTCGGTTCGCTGGATCCGATCATGGACGCTTCGGTCGAAGCCTTGCTGGAGGTCAACGACGTGGGGCCGGTGGTCGCCGAGTCGATTCATCAGTTCTTCGCCGAGGAGCACAACCGCACGGTGATCGAGCAGTTGCGCGCGCCGGGCAAGGTCACCTGGCCGGAAGGGCCGCCGGCGCCCAAGGCGCCACAGGGCGTGTTGGCCGGCAAGACGGTCGTGTTGACCGGCACCTTGCCGAGCCTCGCTCGCGAAGAGGCGAAGGAAATGCTGGAAGCGGCCGGCGCGAAAGTGGCCGGGTCCGTATCGAAGAAAACGGACTATGTGGTGGCGGGCGCCGACGCGGGCAGCAAGTTGGCGAAAGCTGAGGAACTCGGCATCTCCGTACTCGACGAAGATGGTATGCGTAAGCTCCTGGAGGGGCAGTTATGATCCGCGAAATTCTTAAGATGGGCGATCCGCGTCTTTTGCGCATTGCCGATCCGGTCGATCACTTCGACACGCCCGAGCTGCATGAGCTCGTCAAAGACATGTTCGAGACCATGCACGACGCAAACGGCGCGGGCCTCGCCGCGCCGCAGATCGGCGTCAATCTGCAGGTGGTGATCTTCGGCTTCGGGCACAACGAGCGCTATCCGGACGCGCCGCCGGTGCCGGAAACGGTACTGATCAACCCGACCATCACGCCGGTGTCGCTGGACATGGAAGAGGGCTGGGAAGGCTGCCTGTCGGTGCCGGGGCTGCGCGGCGCGGTGAGCCGCTTTTCGATGATCAAGTATCACGGCTTCGATCAATACGGCAAGCCGATCGACCGCGTCGCCGAGGGCTTTCACGCGCGTGTCGTGCAGCACGAGTGCGATCACCTGATCGGCAAGCTGTATCCGATGCGGATCAACGACTTCGCGAAGTTCGGCTTCACGGAAGTGCTGTTCCCGGACATGGATCCGAATACCGACGATTGACGTGGCTTGTGCTGCTTCTGGTGACTGCACTGGCGTCCTCGGCTCGGCGCAAGGATAAAAAAACGCCACGGAATTAGCTTCCGTGGCGTTTTTTTTTGAAGCGTCAGTCAGGCGTCCGGCTTCAGAACGACTCATCCGGCGACAGATAACGCCATTGGCCCGGTGGCAGCGCGCCCAGCATCACTTGGCCCATGCGCACGCGTTTCAGTCCGATCACTTCCAGGCCGACCAGTTCGCACATGCGGCGAATTTGCCGCTTCTTGCCTTCGCGCAGCACGAAACGCAATTGCTCGCCGTTCTGCCAGTTCACCTGCGCGGGTTTGAGCGGCACGTCGTCGAGCGACAAGCCGTGGCACAGCAGCGCCAGACTTTCCGGCGGGAAGTGGCTTTCGACGTCGGTGGTGTGCTCGCCGAATGCCACGCGCACCAGATATTCCTTGTCGATCTCGGAATGACCGCCGATCAGTTGCTTCGCAATCCGGCCGTCTTGCGTCAGCACCAGCAGGCCCGTCGAATCGATGTCCAGGCGGCCAGCCGGCGCCAGCTGGCGCAAATGCGCGACGGAGAAGCGGATGTCGGAGTGATCGCCTTCCCAGCGATTCTCCGGCGTGATCAGCGTGATGGCCGGCTGATAACCGTCTTCCGCCTGACCTGAAACCAGGCCCACCGGCTTATGGATCAACACCGTCACCTGGCTCGCTTGCGCGGCCTCGGCGGCGGGGTCGATTTCGATGCGCTGGTCCGGACGGACCTTGGTTCCGAGCGTGTCGATGCGCTCACCGTCCACCAGCACCCAGCCCTTTTCGATCCACTCGTCGGCTTCGCGGCGCGAGCACAGGCCGAGTTCGGACATCAGCTTGGACAGGCGCAGCGTGCCCGGCGCGTCCTCGTAATCGCGACGCGGGGTGCGCGGAGCGGCATCGGTTTCGTTGGGGCGTTCGGCTCGGGATGCACCGCGCGGCTTGTCGGCGCGCGCGGGACGGTCGTCGCCGAAGCGGCGGCCGGCGGCCGGCAGCGTCTTGTCGAAGCTGCGGGCAGGGCGCTCGCCACGGTCGGTGCGCTCGGTGCTGCGCGCAGGGCGGTCGCCGAATTCGCGTTTGGCGGGGGCGTGTTCGCCGCGCTCGTCGCGCGGAGCGCGTGCCGGACGGTCCGCGCGCTCGCCGTAGCCGCTTTTGACGGGCTTGGCGAAGCTGCGCTCGCCACGTTCGGATGCGCCGCGCTCGCCTTCGAAACGGCGCGGCGCGCTGTCGCTGCGCGGACCACGCTCGTTGCCGCGGCGGTCTTGCGGAGCGCGACGATCGCTGCCGAAGCGCGGGCGGTCGGATGCGTCGCGTTCAGGGCGTGCCGGACGCTCGCCGCGTGGACCACCTTCCGGCGACGGACGGCCTGCGCCGGGACGCGCTGCGCTGAACGGACGGCGTTCGCCGTCGTCGCGGCGCGGGGCGCGCTCGCCGAAGCTGCGCGGCGCGCGTTCGCTGCGATCCGTACTGCCTTCGAAGCGGCGGGGCGCGCGTTCGGCTCGGTCACCGGTTTCACGGCGGGGCGCGCGGTCACCGCGGTCGGAAGTGCCTTCAAAGCGACGCGGAGCGCGATCGGTACGATCAGCACCGCCCTCAAACCGACGCGGTGCCCGTTCACCGCGATCGCCTGCACCTTCAAGCCGACGCGGTGCGCTGCCGGTACGGTCACCACCCCCTTCAAACCGGCGCGGAGCGCCTTGGCCGCGCTCGCCATCCGCCCTGCGCGGAGCACGTTCGCCGCGATCGGCGCCAGCTTCAAATCGGCGCGGCGCGCGTTCCGCGGCGTCCCGACGCGGGGCACGGTCGCCGCTACCTTCAAACTTGCGCGGAGCCCGTTCACCCTCAGCCCTGCGCGGCGCGCGTTCGCTACGCTCGCCGCCACTTTCAAACCGGCGCGGCGCACGCTCGCCGTCATCCCGACGCGGAGCGCGCTCGCCGCCGCCTTCAAACCGACGCGGCGCACCGCCCGCGCCCTCGCGGCGCGGCGGTCGATCAGACGCCGCTCGCGGCGCGCCACCGGCGTCCCGCTCGCGCGAAAACGACCCTTCAGCCTTGGCAGGCCGCGCAGGACGTGCGCCGGCACCGGCCGGCTTACCAGCGCCCGCCGGCCGCTTGCCGCCGCCGGCCGCGCCGGCGCGTTCACCTCGCGCCCCGCCAGGTGCCGGCGTCGCCGGTCTGGGCCCCACGGGGCGCGTCGGCTTACGCGCCGACGTGCTGCCGGTACGGACAGGGGCGCGTTCGGACGAAGCCGGCCGCGGGTGCTTGGCTGTTAATTTGACTCGCATGAAATCTCACACTGCGATCGCGCGCAGCAGTTCGGTCTCGACCTGAATTTGCAGGCGGCTGTCCGACAGACCGTGTCCATCCAGCAGGAACACGTCTTCGACGCGTTCGCCGAGCGTATTGATCCGCGCCGAAGCGACGCCGACCCGATGCTCGGCCAGCACACGCGCGATCGAATAAAGAAGGCCTGGCCGGTCGTTCGCCGACACGGACAGGATGTAATATTGGCCGCGCTCGTCGGCCCGAAGGTCGACGCGCGGGGTAACAGGGAAGGTCCGCGACAGCCGCGACAAACGGCCTTTCGACGGTCCCGGAAGCAGGGTGCCGTCACCGGTGAGGCGGGCGGTCAGTTCCTGTTCGACCAGATTGGCAATATCGCGATAATGCACGTCTTCTTCGGTATGCGCGACGAGGAAATTATCGAGCGCGTAACCGTGACGGGTCGTGCTGACCCGCGCGTCGAGCACCGACAGGCCATTGCGGTCGAAATACGCGCAAATGCCGGCGAACAGGTCCGGTTGATCCTTCACGTACACCAGCACCTGAAGCGCCTCGCCAATCGGCGACGGACGGGCCCGCACGATCGGTGTCGGCGTCTCGACGTGGCGGTACAGAACACGTGTTTGCCACGCGATATCCGCCGCGTCGTGACGCAGGAAATAGCCGATGTCGAGCTTCTCCCACAGCGCCTTCTGCGCACCTTCCGGCACGGTTTCGAGGCGCAGCAGCGCGAGCGCTTCTTCCTGACGCGACTTCAACTCCGAATGCGCGTCCGGCCGCGCGCCGCCGAGCACGGCGAGCGTGGTGCGATACAGGTCTTCGAGCAGCTTGCCTTTCCACGTGTTCCAGACCTTCGGGCTGGTGCCGCGAATGTCGGCCACGGTCAGCAGGTAGAGCGCTGTGAGGCGCCGCTCGGTGCCGACCAGTTCGGCGAAGCGCTTGATGACTTCCGGGTCGCTCGTGTCCTGCTTTTGCGCGACCTGGCTCATGGTCAGATGTTGCTGGACCAGCCACACGACCAGTTCGCCGTCCTCGCCCTCAATGCCGTGATTGCGGCAGAAGCGCCGCGCGTCGGCCATGCCGAGCGTGGAATGGTCGCCGCCGCGGCCTTTGGCGATGTCGTGAAACAGCGCCGCCACGTACAGCACCCACGGCCGGTCGAAGTTGGCGATCAACTGGCTGCAGAACGGATATTCGTGCGCGTGTTCGGCCACCGCGAAGCGGCGCAGATTGCGCAGCACCATCAGAATGTGCTGGTCGACGGTGTAGACGTGATACAGGTCGTGCTGCATCTGTCCGACGATGCGCCGGAAGTTCAGCAGATAGCGCCCCAGCACGCTGGTCTGGTTCATGAGACGCAGCGCGTGGGTGATGCCGGCCGGCTCCTTCAGGATGTCCATGAAGAGGCGCCGGTTTTCCGGGTCGCGCCGCCAGTGCTGATCCATCACGTCGCGGGCGTTGTAGATCGCGCGCAGCGTGCGCGCCGACAGGCCTTTCACGCCGGGCGTCTGTTCGTACAGCAGGAAGGCCTCGAGGATCGCGTTCGGCTCGCGCAGGAACACGTCGTCGCTGGCGATTTCCAGCATGCCCTGCTTCTCGACGAAGCGCTCCGACAACACCCGCGTGATGCCGCTCGTGCTGGGGAAGAGCTGCGCTTCGATGTTCTGGATCAGGATCGTGGCGAGCTGCGTGACGGCCTTGGCGGCCCAGTAGTAGCGGCGCATGAGCTGTTCGCTCGCGCGCTTGGTGGCGGTCGGCTTGTAGCCAAAGCTCTCGGCTACCGCCGTTTGCAGATCGAACACCATGATGTCCTGCCGACGGCCGGCGATCACATGCAGCCGCGCGCGCAGCGTTTTCAGGAAGCCTTCGTTACGGCGCAGCTCGCGCGCCTCGCGCTCGGTGATCAGGCCGCGCGCTTCGAGTTCGCGCCAGCTGCTGCCGAAACCCGCTGCCTGGGTGATCCAGAGAATCAGTTGCAGATCGCGCAGGCCGCCCGGGCTTTCCTTGATGTTGGGTTCGAGCGAGTAGGGCGTGTCCTGGAACTTGGCATGGCGCTGGCGCATTTCCAGCACTTTGGCCTGGAAAAAGGCCTTCGGGTCGAGCGCTTCGCGGTAACGCCTCGCGAAGTCGTCGAACAGCGCGGCGCTGCCGGTAATACGCCTCGCCTCGAGCAGCGACGTGCGCACGGTGACGTCGTTGGCGGCTTCTTCGAGGCATTGCGACACGCTGCGCACGCTGCTGCCGAGCTCCAGCCCCAAATCCCATGCAAGGCTGATAAAGCGCTCGATGCGCGCTTCGAGATGCTCGATGGGCGCATCGGGCAGCAGAACCAGAATGTCGATGTCGGAATGCGGCGCCAGTTCGCCGCGCCCGTAGCCGCCCACGGCCACAAGGGCCAGGTCGGGCGGCAGTTCGCAGGTGCTCCAGGCGGCGCGCAGGGAGTCGTCGGTGGCGCGCGCCAGGGAGGCCATCAACGCGTCGACGTTGGTGGCCGTCCTGAAGCGTTCCAGCAGTTGGGCTTTGGCCACTTTGTACTCCGCCTTGAGCGACGTGGCAGGGGATTGGGCGACGGCTGGAACACTACTCATTGGCAGGGAGGCGCAGAGGTGGGAAGTCGGTCAGGCCGTGGCGGCGACGACCGGCGGGCGCGCGGGCGTGCCGGCGGAGACGGTCAGTACGTCGTGCCCGGTTTCGGTGACGAGGATGGTATGTTCCCACTGCGCCGACAGGCTGCGGTCTTTGGTCTTGACGGTCCACTGGTCCGGCATGGTGCGAATGTCGCGGCGGCCGGCGTTGATCATCGGCTCGATCGTGAAGATCATGCCGGTTTCCAGCTCGAGCCCGGTGCCGGGACGGCCGTAGTGCAGGATTTGCGGGTCTTCGTGGAACACCGTGCCGATGCCATGGCCGCAATATTCGCGCACCACGCTGTAGCCTTGGCCTTCCGCGTGTTTCTGGATCGCGTGGCCGATGTCGCCGAGATGCGCGCCCGGGCGCACCTGGTCGATACCGAGCCACATGCATTCGAAGGTGGTCTGGACAAGGCGTTTGGCCAGGATCGAGCCTTCCCCGACGATGAACATGCGGCTGGTGTCGCCGAAATAGCCTTCCTTGATGACAGTGACGTCGATGTTCAGCGCGTCGCCGTTCTTCAGCGTCTTCTCGCCGGGAATGCCGTGGCAGATCACGTCGTTGACGGAAATGCAGGTGGCTTTCGGATAGGGTGGGTAGCCGGGCGGCTGATAGTTCAGCGGTGCTGGAACCGTGCCCTGTTCCTTCAGCATATATTCGTGACACAGACGGTCGAGTTCACCGGTGGTGATGCCGGCCGTGACGAACGGGGTGATGTAGTCGAGCACTTCGCTTGCCAGTTTGCAGGCGACGCGCATCTGCGCGATATCGTGTTCGTTTTTGAGCGTAATAGCCATGAGTCGGGCCTGAAATGCGATTTATTGCAGGATTATCGCACCATATTCCGGCTGCCGCAGGCTTTTGCGACCGGGCCGGCGCCTTTCACGGGCTGCCGGACGGGCTTCGGGCGGCCTCGTTCGAGACGGGCGGCGCTCACGTGGGTGCAACCCGCCGGCCATGAGCAGGACTACCGCGCAGGTTGAGTCGTGCAAGAGTCGCGTGCTATAATCTTTGGCTAAGTCGATCTCTGTCTTACTTTATTCGTCCATGTGGGCAAAAAAGTGGCAAGAATGGCTTCTCATAACGCCGGTTGCCTGCGCTATGAGGTTAAGCAAGCGGAAGCAACAAGGCAGCAGACTCGCAAGCCGGCGCACCCAGGGTGTCCGCCGCGTTCAGCCAGAGAGATGGCGGCGCGGCCGATACGGCAGCCGGCTTAAGACCCAACCCTCGCGGAGATTTTCATGGCAGTTACCATGCGTCAAATGCTGGAAGCCGGTGTCCACTTCGGTCACCAAACGCGCTTCTGGAACCCGAAGATGGCCCCCTTCATTTTCGGTCATCGCAACAAGATTCACATCATCAACCTCGAAAAGACGCTGCCGATGTACAACGACGCGCTGAAGTACGCGCGTCAACTGGCAGCCAATCGCGGCACGATTCTGTTCGTCGGCACGAAGCGTCAATCGCGCGACACGATCGCTGAAGAAGCGCAACGCGCTGGCATGCCGTTCGTCAACGCACGCTGGCTCGGCGGCATGCTGACCAACTTCAAGACGCTGAAGGTCTCGATCAAGCGCCTGAAGGACATGGAAGCAGCGCTGGAAGCAGGCGAAACCGAACGCATGAGCAAGAAGGAAGCGCTGCTGTTCGAACGTGAAATGGCCAAGCTGCAGAAGTCGATCGGCGGCGTGAAGGACATGGGCGGCATTCCGGACGCGATCTTCGTGGTCGACGTCGGCTACCACAAGATTGCCGTGACCGAAGCGAACAAGCTCGGCATTCCGGTCATCGCCGTGGTCGACACGAACCACTCGCCGGAAGGCATCGACTACGTGATCCCGGGTAACGACGACGCCTCGAAGGCTGTCGCTCTGTACACGGCTGGCGTGGCCGACGCGATCGTCGAAGGCCGTGCGAACGCGGTCAACGAAGTGGTGCAAGCTGCACGTGGTGGCGACGGCGACGAGTTCGTCGAGGTCAACTCGGAAGCGTAAAGCTGCCCCGTGTCCGGCAAAAAAGGGGGCTTTCTACAGGCCCCCTTTTTTTAAGTCGCGACATTGTAGTGGGGTGCTGCCGGCAGTGTCCGAAGCAGTGCTCGACGCGTTCTCCGTAAAAAATACGCGGAATGCTGAAACGAATTCTTGCCGCCGGCATCGAAGTCCGGTCGGCGTGTGACAGACGGAACTCAAGGAGCAAATGATGGCGGCAATTACCGCAAGCATGGTTGCAGAACTGCGCGCAAAAACCGACGCGCCGATGATGGAATGCAAGAAGGCGCTGACGGAAGCCGACGGCGATATGGCGCGCGCTGAAGAGCTGCTGCGCGTGAAGCTGGGCAACAAGGCCAGCAAGGCAGCGTCGCGTGTGACGGCTGAAGGCGTGGTCGCATCGTTCATCGGCGGCAACGCGGGTTCGCTGGTCGAGCTGAACTGCGAAACCGACTTCGTTTCGAAGAACGACGACTTCCTGGCGTTCTCGAAGAAGGTCGCTGAGCTGGTCGCTACGCAAAACCCGGCTGACGTCGCGGCGCTGGCGGCCCTGCCGCTGGACGGCTCGACGGTCGACGCAGTGCGTCTGGCGCTGGTCGGCAAGATCGGCGAAAACCTGTCGATCCGCCGTTTCGTGCGTTTCGATACGGCCAACAAACTGGCAGCGTACCTGCACGGCACGCGTATCGGCGTGCTGGTCGAGTACACCGGCGCGGACGAGCAGGTCGGCAAGGACGTCGCGATGCACATCGCCGCGATGAAGCCGGTTTCGCTGTCGTCGGACGACGTGCCGGCGGATCTGATCGCCAAGGAACGCAGCATTGCTGAACAGAAGGCTGCCGAATCGGGCAAGCCGGCTGAAATCGTCGCCAAGATGGTCGACGGCAGCGTGCAGAAGTATCTGAAGGAAGTGTCGCTGCTGAACCAGACGTTCGTTAAGAACGACAAGCAGACGATCGAACAGATGCTGAAGGCCGGCAACGCGAGCGTGCAGAAGTTTGCGCTGTTCGTGGTCGGCGAAGGCATCGAGAAAAAGCAGGACGACTTCGCAGCTGAAGTGGCCGCTCAAGTCGCTGCTGCAAAGCAACAATAAGTCTCACGTAAGCATCACGGCTGTACCGTTGGACCCGCGGCGGAGCAAGACTTTGCCGCGGTCGGCAGCGCCGCAAGGCTGCGCGCGGGTTGACCCTCGCGGCGCAGCCGCCGCTAACGAACCCCAGGGTTCGTCAATTTGGCGGCGCTTGCCCGAATCAGTATTTCACCCCTACATTAGTCCCTTGTTGTTGCCCTGTTCTGCGCGATCTGGATACCCCTATGCCCACTGCCTATAAACGCGTCCTGCTCAAACTCTCCGGTGAAGCTCTGATGGGCGACGATGCCTTTGGCATCAATCGCGCGACCATCGAACGAATGGTGGCGGACGTGGCCGAAGTGGTCCGTCTCGGAACGCAGTTGGCCGTGGTGATTGGCGGTGGCAATATTTTCCGCGGCGTCGCGGGCGGCGCGGCGGGTATGGATCGCGCCACGGCGGACTACATGGGCATGCTGGCCACCATGATGAACGCGCTGGCGCTGCAGGATGCCATGCGCCACGCCGGCATCGAGGCGCGCGTGCAATCGGCGCTGCGCATGGACCAGGTGGTCGAGCCGTACATCCGGCCCCGCGCGATTCGCCAGCTCGAAGAAGGCAAAGTCGTGATTTTCGCGGCCGGCACCGGCAACCCGTTTTTCACGACCGACACGGCCGCTGCGCTGCGCGGCTCGGAAATCGGCGCGGAAGTCGTGCTCAAAGCCACCAAGGTAGACGGCGTGTATTCCGCCGACCCAAAGAAAGACCCGAGCGCGACGCGTTACACCACGATCAGCTTCGACGAGGCGATCGGCCGCAATCTGCAGGTGATGGACGCCACGGCATTCGCGCTGTGCCGCGACCAGAAGCTGCCGATCCGGGTGTTTTCGATCGTCAAGCCGGGTGCGCTCAAGCGCATCGTACAAGGCGAGGACGAGGGTACCCTCGTCCACGTGTAAACTCTCGTTCACATAACGTGGGCTTTAGCGCGAGCCCGGGCCGCCGCATCTTGCGCGCGCTGGCCGGCTCGCACCGTTTTGAAGGTTCGGAGGTTTAAAAATGTCTGTGGCTGATATCAGGAAGGGCGCTGAACAAAAGATGCAGCGCTCCATCGACGCGTTCAAGAACGACCTGTCGAAGATCCGCACGGGCCGTGCACACACGGGCCTGCTCGATCACATCCAGTGCGACTACTACGGTTCGCCGGTGCCGATTTCGCAAGTCGCGAACCTGACGCTGATCGACGCACGCACGATCGGCGTGCAGCCGTGGGAAAAGAAAATGGTCCAGGTCGTCGAAAAGGCGATCCGCGAGTCGGACCTCGGTCTGAACCCGGCTACGCAAGGCGACGTGATCCGCGTGCCGATGCCCGCGCTGACCGAAGAACGCCGCCGCGAACTGACCAAAGTGGTCAAGAGCGAAGCGGAAACGGCCAAGGTCGCGGTGCGCAACCTGCGCCGTGACGCCAACGAGCAACTGAAAAAGCTCGTGAAAGACAAGGAAATTTCGGAAGACGACGAGCGTCGTGCAGGTGACGACGTTCAGAAGCTGACGGACAAGTTCGTCGCCGAAATCGACAAACTCGTCGTGACGAAAGAAGCCGAGATCATGACGGTCTGAGGCCGATCGGCTCAGCACGGTCACGATTTTCCACTTCTTTTATTTGCAGTCACTGTCCCGACGGCCATGACCTATACCAGCTCAACCGTGCGCGTGCCTGATGTCGCCGCGGTGCCGCGACATATCGCGATCATCATGGACGGCAACGGCCGTTGGGCCACCCAGCGGCGCTTGCCGCGCGTGGCGGGCCATACGCGCGGCGTCGACGCGGTGCGTGCGGCCGTCGAGGCGTGCGCCCGTCAGGGGGTCGAATATCTGACGCTGTTCGCTTTCAGCTCCGAAAACTGGCGCCGTCCGAACGACGAAGTGTCGTTCCTGATGCGCCTGTTCGTGACCGCGCTGGAGCGAGAGATCGGCAAGCTGCACGCGAACGGCATCCGTTTGCGCGTGGTGGGCGATCTGTCGCGCTTCGACGCGCGCATCCGCGATCTGATCAAGCGCGCGGAGAGCAAGACCGCGCGCAATACCCGCCTCACACTCACCATCGCCGCGAATTACGGCGGCCGCTGGGACATCATGCAGGCCACCCGCAAGCTCGCCGAACAGTCGGCGCTGGCGGGCCGGGCGGTCGAGGTGACCGAGGAATCGTTCGCCGAGCACCTCTCCATGGCTTATGCACCGGAGCCGGATCTCTTCATCCGCACCGGCGGCGAGCGCCGCGTCAGCAACTTCCTGCTGTGGCAGCTCGCGTACACCGAGTTCTACTTCACCGACACGTTCTGGCCGGATTTCGACGCCGACGCGCTGGCTCATGCCATCGCTTCGTACGCGGAGCGTGAACGCCGCTTCGGCCGCACCAGTGCTCAACTCGAGCCGCAATCGCAAAACGTCGATTCGCTTCCATGCTAAAAACCCGTGTCATCACGGCGATCATCCTGCTGGCAGTGTTCCTGCCGGTCACGTTGTTCGCGCCGGTGGGCGCGTTCGGCGCGCTGATCGCCTTCGTCGTCGTGTTTGCCGCGTGGGAGTGGGCGCGCCTGCTCAAGCTGGGCGGCGCGGGCCCGGTCATTTACGCGCTGGTGGCCGCCGTGGCGCTGGTGGCCAGTACGCGCCTCGGCACCGGTATCGAGCAGGCCAGGCCGCTCTTCCAGGCAGCCGCCATTTTCTGGGTGATCGCCGGTCCGTTCGTGCTACTGCGCAAGCCCACGCTCGCGCAGGGCGCCTGGCGTCCCTTCCTGTTTCTTGCCGGCATTGTGGTATTCGTCGCGTGCTGGCATGCTCTCGTCGCCGCGCGCATGCAGGGCGTGCCTTTCGTGCTGTCGCTGCTGCTATTGGTATGGCTGGCCGATATCGGCGCATACTTCTCCGGAAAAGCGTTTGGAAAACACAAGCTGGCGCCTGCCATCAGTCCGGGTAAGACTTGGGAGGGCGCGATCGGCGGCTGGCTGGTGGTGATGATCGTCGCGGCGGCGGCGGTCTTTTTGCATGCGTTCGAGCCGACCCTGTATTCTGCGCTGCTGGCGCACTGGGGCGCCGTGCGCACGCTGCTCGCGCTGACCCTGCTGGTGGCATTCAGCGTGGTGGGCGACCTGTTCGAATCGATGATGAAACGCCAGGCCGGTGTGAAAGATTCAAGCGGCCTGTTGCCGGGGCACGGTGGCGTGCTCGATCGCATCGACGCCTTGTTGCCGGTGCTGCCGCTTGCCATGCTGCTGCTCGGCTAGAGAAAGAGATATGCAAAAACGTCTGACATTGCTCGGTTCCACGGGCTCGATTGGAGACAGCACGCTCGACGTCGTCGCGCGTCATCCCGAGCGTTTTTCGGTTTATGCGCTCTCCGCGCATCGCAACGGCGACAAGCTCGTCGAGCAATGCCTGCGCTTTCAGCCTGAAGTCGCGGTGGTCGGCGACGCCGACACGGCCGCGAGCGTCGCGGCGAAACTGCGCGAGGCGGGTAGCAAGACCGAGGTCACGTACGGGCCGCAGGCGCTCGTCGAGGTGTCGAAGAGCGACGGCTGCGATACGGTGGTAGCGGCGATCGTCGGCGCGGCTGGCCTGGCGCCGAGCCTTGCCGCTGCGCGCGCCGGCAAGCGCATCCTGCTCGCCAACAAGGAAGCGTTGGTCATGTCCGGCGCGATCTTCATGGACGCGGTGCGCGACAACGGCGCCGTGCTGCTGCCGGTCGACAGCGAACACAACGCGATTTTCCAATGCCTGCCGCGCGAAGCCGCGCTGCACGGCGGCGTCTCCAAGATCATTCTGACCGCGTCGGGCGGCCCGTTCCGCACCCGCGAGCCGGCCACGCTCGTCGACGTCACGCCGGACGAAGCCTGTAAGCATCCGAACTGGGTGATGGGCCGCAAGATTTCGGTCGACTCGGCCACCATGATGAACAAGGGCCTCGAAGTGATCGAGGCGCACTGGCTGTTCGGTTTGCCGGGCGAGCGCATCGAGGTGCTGATTCATCCGCAGAGCGTGATCCACTCGATGGTGTCGTACGCCGACGGCTCGGTGCTCGCCCAACTCGGCAATCCCGACATGCGCACGCCGATTGCGCACGCGCTGGCGTTTCCGGATCGCGTGGACTCGGGCGTCGCGCAACTCGATCTGTTGCAGGTCGCGTCGCTCTCGTTCGAAAAGCCGGATTACGCGCGCTTTCCGTGTCTTGCGCTGGCAGTGAAGGCGCTCGCCGAGGGCGGCGTGGCAAGTGCGGCGCTGAACGCCGCTAACGAAATCGCGGTTGAAGCGTTCCTCGCGCGCCAGATCGGCTTCATGACGATTGCCCAGGTGGTCGACGCGGTGCTCAACGCGTTGCCGAACCGCAGCGCGCACGCGCTCGAAGACGTGATCGAAGCGGATGCCGCCGCGCGTCGCGCCGCTGCCGAATTCATCGCGCGTCTGCCCGACGGCGCCCGTCGCACGGAACGCGCCGTCCAGTGAGGCGCTCATGAACCTGCTGATCGAACTGCTCGCCTTCGCGGTCGCGATTGGTGTACTCGTGGTCGTCCACGAATACGGGCATTACAGCGTGGCGCGCCTGTGCGGCGTCAAGGTGCTGCGCTTTTCGATCGGTTTCGGCAAGCCGCTGTTCCAGTGGGTGAGTCCGAAGACGGGCACCGAATGGACCATCGCCGCGTTGCCGCTCGGCGGCTACGTGAAGATGCTCGACGAGCGCGAGACCGGCGCCGAGCCGATCCCCGCCGAAGCATTGCCGCATGCGTTCAACCGGCAGTCCGTGTGGCGCCGTTTTGCAATTGTCGCAGCCGGTCCGGTCGCGAACTTCCTGCTGGCTATCGTGCTGTTCGCGCTCGTCTTCGCCACCGGCGTGACGGAGCCGGCGGCGGTGATCGCGGCGCCCGCGCCGAATACGCCCGCGGCTGTCGCCGGTTTCGACGGCGGTGAGACGATCGTCGCCGTGCGTGCCGAAAACGCCGGCGAATCCGCGCCGGTGCGCTCCTGGTCGGACCTGCGCTGGAAGCTGCTGGGTGCTGCGTTCGATCACAAGCGCGTCGTGCTGAGCGCGAAAGATGCACACGGCACGTCGGATTTTCAGCTCGATCTGCGTGGTCTCAGCGAGAAGGACGTCGACGACGACTTCATGTCGCGTCTCGGTTTCGAGCCGGGTGGTGGCAAGCTGACCGTGGCGGGCGTGCAGCCGGGCAGCGCGGCGCAAAAGGCCGGCCTGGTCGCGGGCGATCGTCTGCGTGCCGTCGACGGCATTCCGACCGACAACGCCACGGCCTTCATCGCTTATGTAAAATCGCACGCCGGCAAAGCGGTAACGCTGCAGGTCGAGCGGGGCGGCAAGGCGGCGGGCAAGCTCGAAGACGTGAGCATCGTGCCGCAGGCACAGCGTGACGAAACCACAGGTCAGCAGATCGGCCGCATCGGCGCGGAACTGGCCACGCAGGTGCCGTCCATCGACGTGCATTACGGTCCGGTTGAAAGCCTGCAGTTGGGTGCGCGCCGCACGTGGGATCTCGCGGTTTACTCGGTGCGTATGTTCGGCAGGATGGTGGTCGGCGAGGCGTCGCTCAAAAATCTTTCCGGCCCGGTCACGATCGCCGATTACGCAGGAAAGAGCGCACGTCTAGGTCCTTCTGCATTCCTGTCGTTCCTGGCCCTTGTCAGTATTAGCCTTGGTGTACTGAACCTGTTACCAATTCCGGTATTGGACGGGGGTCATCTGTTATATTATTTGGTTGAAGCTGTGACCGGTAAAGTTGTCTCCGATCGCTGGCAACTCGTTTTTCAGAGGGCGGGTCTCGCCTGCATCGTCGCATTGTCGGCGATCGCGCTGTTCAACGATCTGGCTCGTTTAATCCATTTTTAAAGTGTTCGGCGGCGTTCACGATGGCGACCGCCCGACCTGATGCAGCTATACACACTGGGGAAGCACGTTGTTTAAACCTCATCGCTTTGTTCCAAAGACGGTTATAGCCGCGGCATTCGCCGCGCATGGGCTGGTTGCTCACGCAACGACGCCCTTCGTGGTGCAAGACATCCGGATCGAGGGATTGCAACGCGTCGAACCTGGTACCGTGTTCGCGTATCTGCCCATCAAGCAAGGCGACACTTTCAGCGACGACAAGGCATCGGAGGCCATCCGCGCCCTGTATGCCACGGGCTTCTTCAACGACGTCAAGATCGCGACCGAAGGCAACGTCGTCATCGTGCAGGTGCTGGAACGTCCGGCCATCGGCACGATCGACTTCGCCGGCATTCATGAGTTCGACAAGGACAACCTGACCAAGGCGCTGCGCGCCGTGGGTTTGTCGCAAGGCCGTTACTACGACAAGGCGCTGGTCGACAAAGCCGAGCAGGAACTGAAGCGTCAGTATCTGACACGGGGCTACTACGCCGCTGAAGTCACCACCACGATCACGCCGATCGACCGCAACCGTGTGGCCGTGCTGTTCGCGGTGGCCGAAGGTCCGAGCGCGAAGATCCGCCAGATCAACTTCATCGGCAACAAGGCGTTCAGCACGGGTACGCTGCGCG
Organism: Paraburkholderia sp. FT54; assembly: GCF_031585635.1. NCBI lineage: Bacteria > Pseudomonadati > Pseudomonadota > Betaproteobacteria > Burkholderiales > Burkholderiaceae > Paraburkholderia > Paraburkholderia sp. FT54. Next base: position 1,664,030 of record NZ_CP134195.1, read on the forward strand.
ACGAAATGCAGTTGTCCACGCCGAACTGGTTCTCGTGGTACACGAAGAACGACCTGTACGCGAAAGACAAGCTCACCGGCGACCTCGAAAACGTCCGCTCGTATTACCTGAATCGCGGCTACCTCGAGTTCAACATCGACTCGACGCAGGTGTCGATCTCGCCGGACAAGAAGGACATGTATCTGACGGTCACGCTGCACGAAGGCGAGCCGTACACGATTTCGAACATCAAGCTGGCGGGCAATCTGCTCGACCGCGAGCCGGAGCTGGCCAAGCTCATCAAGATCAAACCGGGTGACCGCTTCTCGGCTGAAAAGCTGCAAGCCACCACCAAGGCTATCGTCGACAAGCTCGGCGAATACGGCTATGCGTTCGCCACTGTCAATGCGCAGCCGCAGATCGATCAGGCCAACCACAAGGTCGACCTGACGCTGCAGGTGGACCCGAGCCGCCGCGTCTACGTGCGCCGCATCAACGTGGTCGGCAACACGCGTACCCGTGACGAAGTGGTGCGCCGCGAAATGCGCCAGCTCGAAAGCTCGTGGTTCGATTCGAACCGCCTCGCGCTGTCGAAAGACCGGATCAACCGTCTCGGCTACTTCACGGATGTCGACGTGACCACGGTGCCGGTGGAAGGCACGCCGGACCAGGTGGATGTGGACGTCAAGGTGGCCGAAAAGCCGACTGGCGCGATCACGCTGGGTGCGGGCTTCTCGTCGACCGACAAGGTGGTGCTCTCGGCCGGCGTGTCGCAGGACAACGTGTTCGGCTCGGGCACGAGTCTCTCGGTGAACGTGAATACCGCGAAGACGTACCGTACGCTGACGGTCACGCAGGTCGACCCGTACTTCACGGTCGACGGCATCAAGCGCATTACGGACGTTTATTACCGTACGTACCAGCCGCTGTACTACTCGACGGATTCGAGCTTCAAGATCGTCACGATCGGCGGCGACCTGAAGTTCGGTATTCCGTTCTCGGAAGTCGACACCGTGTACTTCGGTGCCGGCCTCGAGCAGAACCAGCTGGACGTCGACGCGAACACGCCGCAAAGCTACATCGACTACGTGAACAATTTCGGCCGCGTGTCGAACAACGTGCCGATCACGGTGGGCTGGTCGCGCGACGCGCGTGACAGCGCACTGGTGCCGAGCCGCGGCTACTTCACGCAGGCGAACGCCGAGTACGGCACGCCGATCGGCGGCACGCAGTACTACAAGGCCGACATCAACGCGCAGTACTATTATTCGTTTGCGCGCGGCTTCGTGCTGGGCTTCAACTTCCAGGGCGGTTACGGTAACGGCCTCGGCGGCAAGCCTTATCCGATTTTCAAGAACTACTACGCGGGCGGTATCGGTTCGGTGCGGGGCTACGAGCCGAGCTCGCTGGGTCCGCGCGACGCCAAGACGAACGACCCGATCGGCGGCTCCAAGCTGCTGGTGGGTAACATCGAATTGACGTTCCCGCTGCCGGGCACGGGCTACGACCGCACGCTGCGGGTCTTCACGTTCCTCGACGGCGGTAACGTCTGGGGTACGGAAGGTAACAGCATCGGCGCCAACGGCCTGCGTTACGGCTATGGTGTCGGTCTGGCGTGGATCTCGCCGATCGGCCCGCTCAAGCTCAGCCTGGGCTTCCCGCTCACGAAGCACACCGGCGACCAGTATCAGAAATTCCAGTTCCAGATCGGGACGGCATTCTGATCTGGCTGCAGACGGCCCGGCCAAACTACAGTATCGAGAGGATGACTTTGCTAACCGGTATGTTTTCGAAACGTGTGGCGTGCGCGCTGGCGCTGGCGATGACCTTGGGTGTCGGGGTCGCCCATGGGCAGGAGGCCAGGATCGCGGCGGTGAATTCCGACCGTATCCTGCGCGAATCCGCTGCCGCGAAGGCCGCGCAGGTCAAGCTCGAGGCCGAGTTCGCCAAGCGTGACAAGGACCTTGCCGACATGGCGCAGAAGCTGAAGTCGATGTCCGATTCCCTCGACAAGAACGGCGCGTCCATGTCGCCCGCAGATCGCGCGCAAAAGCAGCGCGATCTGTCGCAACTGGACACGGACTTCCAGCGCAAGCAACGCGAGTTTCGTGAAGACCTGAACCAGCGCCGCAATGAAGAGCTGGCGGCGGTGCTCGACCGGGCCAACAAGGTGATCAAGCAGATCGCCGAGGCGCAGCATTACGATCTGATCGTTCAGGAAGCAGTGTATGTGAGCCCGCGCATCGATATCACCGATCAGGTGCTGAAGGCACTGGCGGCTTCGGGTAATTGAACGTGGTTGCCGAGCGGGATGGCCCGGCAGTAGAACTGACAAGTTGGACTAACAGCAGCGACCATCTTGCATGGGATCGGAGTAAGGCGGTGATGCGCCAACTCGGGTCGACAGCTTTGCATGGGATAGGAGTAAGCGCTAAAGCGCTAACTCGGGTCGACAGCTTTGCATGGGACCAGAGTAAGCGCTAAAGCGCCAACTCTGGTCGACAGCTTTGCATGGGATCCGAGTAAGCGCTAAAGCGCTAACTCGGATCGACACAGGAGACAGGATAGGCATGGCATTTACGCTCGAGGACATCGTCCAACGGTTCGGCGGTGAAGTAGTCGGAGACGGTTCGCAGCGCGTCGGCGGCCTCGCGCCGCTCGACCAGGCAGGCCCGGACCAGCTGGCGTTCCTCGCCAATCCGAAGTACCTTTCGCAGGTCGAAACGACCCGTGCGGGCGCGGTGTTGATCAACGCCGACGACCTCGCCAAGCTCGCTTCCCGCGAGAATCGTAACTTCATCGTCACGCCGAATCCGTATGCTTACTTCGCGCGCGTCGCGCAAACTTTCATCGACCTGGCCGCACCCAAGGCAGTCCCCGGCGTGCATCCGAGCGCGAGCATCGACCCGTCGGCGCAGATTGCCGCGAGCGCGGTGATCGGTCCGCACGTCACGGTGGAAGCAGGCGCGGTGATCGGCGAAAACGTTCGGCTCGACGCCAATGTCGTGATCGGCCGCGGCACGCGCATCGGCGCGGGCTCGCACCTTTATCCGAATGTCGCCGTGTACCACGGTTGCAAGCTCGGCGAGCGCGTGATCGTGCACGCCGGCGCGGTGATCGGCTCGGACGGTTTCGGCTTCGCACCGGATTTCATCGGCGAGGGTGAGGCACGTACCGGTAGCTGGGTGAAGATTCCGCAGGTCGGCGGCGTGTCGATCGCGGCGGACGTGGAAATCGGCGCGAACACCACCATCGACCGTGGCGCCATGGCCGACACGATCATCGAAGAGTGCGTGAAGATCGATAACCTCGTGCAGATCGGCCACAATTGCAAGGTCGGCGCCTACACGGTGATCGCCGGCTGCGCGGGCATCGCGGGCAGCACGACGATCGGACGTCATTGCATGATCGGCGGCGCCGTCGGGATTGCGGGGCACGTCACGCTGGCCGACTATGTGATCGTCACGGCGCAGTCCGGCGTCTCGAAATCGTTGTTGAAGCCTGGTATGTACACCAGTGCCTTCCCAGCTGTGAACAATGCAGACTGGAACAAGAGCGCGGCTCTGCTGCGCAACATCGGCAAACTCCGCGATCGTATCAAGGCGCTTGAAAACGCCGCGGCTGAGCAGCAGGACAGCCCGGCCGCCAACGCGGCAGGCAAGGCCGCAGGCGATAAAGTCTGAAACAGCAAGGCAACTGGCTAAGCAAATCGCAGGGCAACCTGCCGGCACCGCGTAAAATGGCGGGCAAGCATCAGGAAGCAAAGTCGGTTGCCGTGGCCGGGTGGCGCGGCCGCCGGGTCACGGCGAGCGCCGGCAGCACGCGTTACCAACCCACCTGCACCAGCATCCGCAGTCATCACCGCGCAGTCAATGCGTGAGCAGAAACACCATGAGCACCGAAAAAATCAATCTCGACATTCATAAGATTCTCACGCTGCTGCCCCATCGTTACCCGATCCTGCTGGTCGACCGGGTGCTCGAACTCGAGCCGCACAAGAGCATCAAAGCGTTGAAGAACGTGTCGATCAACGAACCGTATTTCCAGGGTCATTTCCCGACGCGTCCGGTGATGCCGGGCGTGCTGATTCTCGAAGCGCTCGCGCAAACGGCGGCTCTGCTGACGTTTTCGGAAGAGCCGAGCGACCCGTCGAACACGCTGTATCTGTTCGTCGGCATCGACGACGCGCGCTTCAAGCGCGTGGTCGAACCGGGCGATCAGCTGATCCTTAACTGCACGTTCGAGCGTCACATGCGCGGCATCTGGAAGTTCAAGGCGCGCGCCGAAGTGGATGGCGTGGTCGCGGCGGAAGCCGACCTGATGTGCGCGGTACGGCACACGGACAAGGACGCTTAACGCGCCTGGCGCTTTAAGCCAGCGTCCGGGCGGTCGGCGGCGTCGCATGCGCGCTGACCTCCCGCCAGATGCCCATCCAGACAACGCAACAGAATCACAAGCGAGGACGCATGAGCAGGATTCATCCCACTGCGATCGTCGAACCGGGCGCACAACTCGACGAATCCGTCGAGGTCGGACCGTATGCCGTGATCGGCGCACATGTGACGATCGGCGCGCGGACCACGGTCGGTTCGCACAGCGTGATCGAAGGTCACACCACGCTCGGCGAAGACAACCGGATCGGCCACTACGCATCGGTTGGCGGCCGTCCGCAGGACATGAAGTACAAGGACGAGCCGACCCGGCTCGTGGTCGGCAACCGCAACACCATCCGCGAGTTCACCACGATCCACACCGGCACGATGCAGGACGCGGGCGTCACCACGCTCGGCGACGACAACTGGATCATGGCGTACGTGCACATCGGGCACGATTGCCACGTCGGCAACAACGTCATTCTGTCGAGCAATGCGCAGATGGCCGGCCACGTGACGATCGGCGACCATGCGATCATCGGCGGCATGTCGGGCGTGCATCAGTTCGTGCGCATCGGTGCGCATTCCATGCTGGGCGGCGCTTCGGCGCTGGTGCAGGACATTCCGCCGTTCGTGATCGCCGCGGGCAACAAGGCCGAGCCGCACGGCATCAATGTGGAAGGTCTGCGCCGCCGCGGTTTCTCGCCGGACGCGATCTCGGCGCTGCGCGCGGCGTACCGCGTGCTGTACAAGAACGGCCTGTCGCTGGAAGAGGCGAAGGTGCAGCTGCGCGAACTCGCGTCCGCGGGTGGCGATGGCGATGCGCCGGTGCAGACGCTGCTCGCGTTCGTCGAAGCGTCGCAACGCGGCATCATCCGCTAACCGATGGCATTGCAACCCAATCCATTGCGCGTCGCGATGGTGGCCGGCGAGCCGTCCGGCGACCTGCTGGCGGCCTCGCTGCTCGACGGCCTCGCGAGCCGTCTGCCTGCCGGCACCCAGTACTATGGGATCGGCGGCCCGCGCATGATCGCCACGGGCTTCGACGCCCACTTCCCCATGGAAAAGCTGTCGGTGCGCGGTTATGTCGAGGCACTGAAGCACATTCCCGGCATCCTCGGCATTCGCAACGAGCTGAAGCGGCAGTTGCTGGCCGAGCCGCCGTCAGTGTTCGTCGGCGTGGATGCGCCCGATTTCAACTTCGGGCTCGAGCATCCGTTGCGCGACGCGGGCATTCCGACTGTTCACTTCGTGTGCCCGTCCATCTGGGCGTGGCGCGGCGGCCGCATCAAGAAGATCGCCAAGGCGGTCGACCACATGCTGTGCGTGTTCCCGTTCGAAACGGCGCTGCTGGAGAAGGCGGGCGTCGCGGCATCGTACGTGGGCCATCCGCTCGCCGACGAAATTCCGCTCGTGCCGGACACGCTCGGCGCACGCCGAACGCTGGGTCTCGCCGAAGACGGGCCGATCATCGCGGTACTGCCGGGCAGCCGGCGCTCGGAGATCGACCTGATCGGGCCGACGTTTTTTGCCGCGATGGAAATGATGCAGCACCAGGAGCCGAGTCTGCGCTTCGTGATGCCGGCGGCCACGCCGGCATTGCGCGAGATGCTGCGGCCGCTGGTCGATTCGCACCCCGGCCTCGCGCTGACCATTACCGACGGCCAGGCGCAACTCGCCATGACCGCCGCCGACGCGATCCTCGTGAAGAGCGGCACCGTGACGCTCGAAGCGGCGCTGCTGAAAAAGCCGATGGTGATCTCATACAAGGTGCCCTGGCTGACCGGCCAGATCATGCGCCGCCAAGGCTATCTGCCGTATGTCGGCCTGCCGAACATCCTGGCGGGGCGCTTCGTGGTGCCGGAGATCCTGCAGCACTTCGCCACGCCGCAGGCGCTGGCCGAAGCCACGCTGAAACAGTTGCGCGACGAGGCCAACCGGCGCACGCTGACGGAAATCTTCACGGAGATGCATCACGTGCTGAAGCAGAATACCGCGCAGCGCGCGGCGGAAGTCGTGGCGAGCGTCATCGAAAACCGGAAGGCGCGGCCGTGACCGCTGCACGCGCACCTCGCCGCAAAACCGTTGCCGGAGCGGCGGCGCAACAGGTCGGCCTGAACTTCGAGACGCCGGACGACGTCGTCTGCGGCGTCGACGAAGCAGGGCGCGGCCCGCTGGCCGGCCCGGTCGTGGCTGCGGCGGTGATTTTCGATCCGTCCAAACCGATGATTCGCGGCCTCGACGATTCCAAAGTGCTGACCGCGAAAAAGCGCGACGAACTGTACGACAAGATCGTCGACCGGGCGCTGGCTTACTGCATCGCTTCGGCAACCGTCGAAGAAATCGATTCGCTGAATATCCTGCACGCCACCATGCTGGCCATGAAGCGCGCCGTGGAAGGCTTATCCGTCGTGCCGACGCTCGTGAAAATCGACGGCAATCGCTGTCCGACGCTGAGCGTGCGCAGCGAGGCGGTGATTGGCGGCGACGCGCTCGTCAAGAGCATTTCAGCGGCGTCGATTCTTGCCAAGGTCACGCGTGACCGGATGCTGCTCGAATTGCATCAGACGTATCCTGTGTACGGCTTCAACGCGCATGCCGGGTACGGCACGCCGCAGCATCTCGCGGCGCTGCGCGAGCATGGGCCTTGCGAGCATCATCGGCGCTCGTTCGCGCCGGTGCGTGAAGCGCATCTGCGCTTCGGCACGGGCGTGCCGCTGCCGGCCGGTGACGTGATCGTCGTGTCCGAAGTGATGCTCGACGACGACGCTTTTGGCGAACGCAACGCCTTCTGAACGATACACAGGCGCTTAATGAGCGCCGCGTGTGACTCACCCTTTCCTCATTCTCACTGCCTTCGCTGCCTGTGAAAGCCATCACCTCGCGGGACAATCCGCTCTACAAGCGCCTGAAGGCACTGGCCGGCTCGACGCATCAACAACGCAAGAGCGGCCACGCGCTGCTCGAAGGGTTCCATCTCGCGAGCGCGTATCTCGACGTCGCCGGGCAACCGGAAATGTGCATCGTCACTGATGGCGCGCTGCGCCACGACGAAGCGCAGGCGATCGTTTCGCGCATCGAAGATCACCGTCTCGTGACGCTGCCGGACGCGTTGTTCGGGCAGTTGTCGAATGTCGTGCATGGCGTCGGCATTCTGCTGCTGGTCGAAAAGCTCGAGGCGCCGCTACCCGACACGGTCACGCAAACCTGCCTCGTCCTCGATGGCGTGCAGGACGCGGGCAACGTCGGCTCGATTCTGCGCAGCGCGGCGGCCGCGGGCATCCAGCAGGTGTTCTGCGCGCCGGGCACGGCCTACGCGTGGTCGTCGAAAGTCTTGCGCTCGGGCATGGGCGCGCACTTCCTGCTACAGATTCATGAAGATGTGGAAGCGCAGGCGTTGATCGAGCGTCTCGCGCTGCCGATCGTGATCACGGACTCGCACGGCGCCGAGGCGATCTACGATTGCGATCTGAGCGGGCCGCTCGCGTGGGTATTCGGCAACGAAGGGGCGGGCGTTTCGCCGATCTGGCGCGACGCGGTCTCGTTGCGAGTGACGATTCCCCAGCCGGGCGGCATGGAGTCGCTGAATGTGGCGGCCGCGGCGGCCGTGTGCGTGTTCGAGCAGTGCCGCCAGCAGCGCGGGCGTAGTTGACGCAGGAGACGTGCGCACTCCGGCGTTCGTCTGCGCTCGAGTCTGTTTCAGGCCGCGGAGCTCAGATCGCGCTCACGCCGTGGCTCGACAACACGCATGTTCTCGCGCGTGCCCGTGCTCAAGACCACCGGGCTCGCGCGACCCACGGGCAAAGGCTCAATAAGAAGGCCGGTCCAGCTTGATTTCCTGCAGGATCGTCGTGGCGATCTCTTCGATCGATTTGTGCGTCGACGACAACCACTTGATCCCTTCACGCCGCATCATCGCTTCGGCTTCGTTGATCTCGTAGCGGCAGTTCTCCGGCGCGGCGTACTTGCTGCCGGGCCGGCGCTCGTTGCGAATCTCCGAAAGCCGCTGCGGATCGATCGACAAGCCAAACATTTTCTGCCGATGCGCGAGCAGCGGCGTAGGCAATTTCCCGCGCTCGAAATCTTCCGGAATCAGCGGATAGTTGGCCGCCTTCACGCCATATTGCATGGCCAGATAGAGGCTGGTCGGCGTCTTGCCGCTGCGCGACACGCCGACCAGGATCACGTCGGCGTCGGCGAGATTGCGGTTCGATTGACCGTCGTCGTGGGCGAGCGAGAAGTTGATCGCCTCGATCCGGTTCTTGTACTCCTCGGTGTCGGCGTTCTGGTGGCCGCGGCCCATCGCGTGGCTCGACTTCAGTTCCAGTTCCTGTTCGAGCGGCTCGACGAAGGTCTGAAACATGTCCAGCACGAGCGCATTCGAGCCTTTGACGATCTGATTCGACGCGCTGTCCACCAGCGTCGTGAAGACGATCGGACGGCGGCCGTCCTGCACGATCGCTTCGTTGATCTTTTCGAGCGTGGCGTAAGCCTTTTCCGTCGAGTCGACGAAGGGTACGCGAACCAGGCGGAATTTCTGGTCGAACTGGGAGAGGATCGAATGCGCGAAGGTTTCGGCAGTGATCCCGGTACCGTCGGAGACGATGAATACGGTGGGCGGCATCAGTGGGGCTGGGGAACGTGAGCGAAAAAACGCGCTCGAATGAAACATCGCTATGGCGACGACGCTGCCCGGTGGCTAACCGGAGGCTGCAGCGGCGTTCAACCAGTGCGCCGTGGGCACCGCAACCGCGCCCGGATGGCGTCTGGGCCTCGCAAAAGCCCGCTGGCCGGTCCGGGGCGCGATTCGAGGCGCAATTCTCGTCCGACTGTCACATTTTCAAAGTCGGCACGGTAGAATAGCGGCAACCTGTTGGATAAGCAATTGCAGGCGATTGGCGTCTAACTCGCCGCGAACGGTCGCTCAACGCCGCGCTTTTGGACGGTAACTTGTGGCGAACGTTGCGGATCGATCGGCAAATTCGCCCTTTCGCCTTCTTCGTCGCGCATTCGGCGCTTCGGGCAATGTGCAGCGATTGCTTCTCCAACAGGTTGTGCAAGACGCGAGGTCACGCTTCCAATGGGCGTCTCGCGTTCGAGCCCACTTGCACAGCCGTGAATTTCTTTCACACTTAGGGGCTTGTATGACTAACGCAGTTACCGTCGCAAAGGATAAGGCGTATGTAGTTCCGTTCGAGCAGTTGCGGATGACCGACGTGGAAATCGTCGGTGGCAAGAACGCGTCGCTTGGTGAGATGATCAGTCAGCTCGCCGAAGCGGGCGTGCGTGTGCCGACCGGTTTCGCCACTACGGCACTGGCTTTCCGCGACTTCCTGCATCACAACAACCTGACCGAACGCATCGCCAAACGTCTCGAGACGCTCGACGTCGACGACGTGAAGTCGCTTGCCGAAGCGGGCAAGGAAATCCGTCAATGGATCGTCGACGCGCCGTTCCAGCCGCAGCTCGAGGCCGACATCCGCGCGGGTTTCGACACCCTGCAAAACAGCTCGCCTGAAGAACTGTCGTTCGCCGTGCGTTCGTCGGCAACGGCGGAAGACTTGCCGGACGCATCGTTCGCGGGTCAGCAGGAAAGCTACCTCAACGTGGTCGGCATCGAAGAGGTGCTTGATCGCATGAAGCACGTGTTCGCGTCGCTGTACAACGACCGTGCCATCTCCTATCGCGTGCACAAGGGCTTCACTCACGCTGAAGTCGCGTTGTCGGCGGGCGTGCAGCGCATGGTGCGCTCGGACGTCGGCGCGGCCGGCGTGATGTTCACGCTGGACACCGAATCGGGCTTCAAGGACGCGGTCTTCATCACGTCGAGCTATGGTCTCGGTGAAACCGTGGTGCAAGGCGCGGTGAATCCGGACGAGTTCTACGTTTACAAGACCACGCTCGCGCAAGGCAAGTACCCGATCATCCGCCGCTCGATCGGCTCGAAGCTGATCAAGATGGAATTCACCAAAGCCGGCGAAGAAGGCCGCGTGAAGACCGTCGACGTGCCGCACGAGCAGCGCAACCGCTTCTCGATCACGGACGAAGACGTGATCGAGCTGGCCAAATACGCCGTCATCATCGAAAAGCACTACGAGCGTCCGATGGACATCGAGTGGGGTAAGGACGGCCGCGACGGCAAGATATTCATCCTGCAGGCGCGTCCGGAAACGGTGAAGAGCCAGGCGGCGGGCAAGGCCGAGCAGCGCTTCAAGCTGAAGGGTCAATCGAACGTGCTGGCCACTGGCCGCGCGATCGGTCAGAAGATCGGCGCGGGTCCGGTGCGCGTGATTCACGATCCGTCGGAAATGGACCGTGTGCAGCCGGGCGACGTGCTGGTCGCCGACATGACGGACCCGAACTGGGAGCCGGTCATGAAGCGCGCTTCTGCCATCGTCACGAATCGTGGTGGCCGCACCTGCCACGCGGCGATCATCGCGCGTGAACTGGGTGTGCCGGCAGTGGTCGGCTGCGGCGACGCGACCGACGTGCTGAAGGAAGGCGCGCTGGTTACGGTGTCGTGCGCGGAAGGCGACGAAGGCAAGATCTACGACGGCCTGCTCGAAACCGAAATCACCGAAGTGCAGCGCGGCGAACTGCCGCCGATTCCGGTGAAGATCATGATGAACGTGGGCAACCCGCAACTGGCCTTCGACTTCTCGCAACTGCCGAACGCAGGCGTGGGTCTCGCGCGGCTCGAGTTCATCATCAACAACAACATCGGCGTTCACCCGAAGGCGATTCTCGAGTATCCGAACATCGATCAGGACTTGAAAAAGGCCGTGGAAAGCGTCGCTCGCGGTCACGCATCGCCGCGCGCGTTCTACGTCGACAAACTGACCGAAGGCATCGCCACGATCGCGGCCGCGTTCTATCCGAAGCCCGTGATCGTGCGTCTGTCGGACTTCAAGTCGAACGAGTACAAGAAGCTGATCGGCGGTTCGCGCTACGAGCCGGACGAAGAAAACCCGATGCTGGGTTTCCGTGGCGCGTCGCGCTACATCGCCGACGACTTCGCTGAAGCGTTCCAGATGGAATGCATCGCGCTAAAGAAGGTGCGTGAAGAGATGGGCCTCGACAACGTCGAGATCATGGTGCCGTTCGTGCGTACGCTGAAGCAGGCGGAGCGCGTGGTCGGGCTGCTGGCGAAGTACGGCCTGAAGCGCGGCGAAAATGGCCTGCGCCTGATCATGATGTGCGAAGTGCCGTCGAACGCGATTCTCGCTGAAGAATTCCTGCAATTCTTCGACGGCTTCTCGATCGGCTCGAACGACCTGACGCAGCTCACGCTCGGCCTCGACCGCGACTCCGGCATGGAACTGCTGGCGGTGGATTTCGACGAACGCGATCCGGCGGTCAAGTTCCTGTTGAAGCGCGCGATCGACACGTGTCTGCGACTGGACAAGTACGTCGGTATTTGCGGCCAGGGCCCGTCGGATCATCCGGACTTCGCGCAATGGCTGACCGATGAAGGCATCAAGTCGATCTCGCTGAACCCGGATACGATCATCGAGACGTGGCAGCAACTGGCAGACTCGGCGAAGCAGTAAGTCGAGCGGCGTGCCGCTTCCTGAGCGGCACGCATAACGCACGATGCGGTAGGTCAAGCGCACGTCGAATGCACGTGAAACCGTGCTGCACCGCCCGTTAAAATGCCCTCGCTTCGTGCTATAAACACCCCGGTAGATCCGGGGTGTTTTGCTTTGTGGAGGTCGACGTGGCGCCAGGTGGATTGTTCTGGTGGATCGGGGCGGGGGTGCTGGTCGTGCTGGAGTTGCTCAGCGGCACGTTCTATCTGCTGATGATCGCGTTGGGCTGCGTGGCGGCCGCGCTGGCGCACCTCGCGGGCGCGGCGACCGACGTGCAGTTCGCGGTCGCGGCCGTGGTGGCGCTGGCGGCGGTCCTGCTGCTCAGGCGTTCGCGGTTCGGCCGCCGAACGCGCAAGGAGGCGTCGCGCAACCCGGACGTCAATCTCGACATCGGTCAGACGCTGGCCGTGCCGGCGTGGCACGAGCGGCGGGCGCGCGCCGATTATCGCGGCGCGGCATGGGATGTCGAACTGGCTGCCGGCGAACCCGAAGACGCGCAGCTCTACGAAATCACGGAAATGCGCGGCAGTTGCCTCGTCGTCGTGGCGGCGCGTCATTCGAACACTCGGGCCACCGCGGTCTGAGCACCAACGCGTCATACGCGCAGCACACACAATTATTCGAACCAAGGACCGGAGGGCAGTAATGGATTCGACCATCGTCGGGGCGGTGCTTCTGATCATCGTGATCGTACTGGCGGCGCAAACCATCAAGATCGTGCCGCAGCAGCATGCCTGGGTACTGGAGCGGCTCGGCCGTTATCACCGTACGCTGACGCCGGGCTTGAGCTTCGCGTTTCCGTTCGTCGACCGGATCGCTTATAAGCACATCCTCAAGGAAATTCCGCTCGAGGTGCCGAGCCAGGTCTGTATCACGCGCGACAACACGCAGTTGCAGGTGGATGGCGTGCTGTACTTTCAGGTTACCGATCCCATGAAGGCGTCGTACGGGTCGAGCAACTTCGTGTTCGCGATCACGCAGCTGTCGCAAACCACGCTGCGCTCGGTGATCGGCAAGCTCGAACTCGACAAGACGTTCGAAGAGCGCGACTTCATCAATCACAGCATCGTGTCGTCGCTCGATCAGGCCGCGACGAACTGGGGCGTGAAGGTGCTGCGCTACGAGATCAAGGATTTGACGCCGCCCAAGGAAATTCTCCACGCCATGCAGGCGCAGATCACCGCCGAGCGCGAGAAGCGCGCGCTCATCGCCGCTTCGGAAGGGCGCAAGCAGGAGCAGATCAATATCGCGTCTGGCGGCCGTGAGGCGGCGATCCAGAAGTCCGAGGGGGAGCGGCAGGCGGCGATCAACCAGGCGCAAGGTCAGGCGTCGGCGATTCTGGCCGTGGCCGAAGCCAACTCGCAGGCAATTCAGAAGATCGCGGCGGCGATCCAGTCAAATGGCGGGATGGAAGCCGTGAATCTCAAGGTGGCCGAACAATACGTGAACGCGTTCGGCAATCTGGCGAAGCAGGGCACCACGCTGATCGTGCCGGGCAATCTCGCGGATATGAGTTCGATGATTGCGTCGGCGCTGACGATCGTGAACAAAGGGAAGGGCGCGACTGAGGTGCGCTGAGTGCGCTGGTGCGCCGACTGAGGTCACGCAACGACTGTGCTGACTACGCCGCCTGAGCTCAACGCGCCGGCTGCGCGCAACGCGCGGACCACACTCAACGCGCCGGCTTCGTCCACCGCACAAACCACGCTGAACGCGCCAGTTGCGCGGCCTGCGCTTTCACACTTGCTGAAAAAAGAAATGGCCCGCGGGCTATGCGGGCCATCTTCAATTTGAACGCTTGCGGGCCCGGTTGCGCGCCGCTTGCAGGTCGATCGGAGCGCACTGGCGCAAAACGCAGCGCGGCATATCTCAACGCCGCCCGCCGCTACTCAGACCAAAGGTCCGATCAACTCGGCGAGCGCATCAGACGCGCCTTTTCACGTTCCCAATCGCGCTTCTTCTCAGTCTCGCGCTTGTCGTGCTGCTTCTTACCCTTGGCCAGACCGATCTCGCACTTAACGCGGCCGCCCTTGTAGTGGAAGTTCAACGGCACCAGCGTGTAGCCACGCTGCTCGACTTTGCCGATCAGTTTGCTGATCTCTTCGCTATGCAGGAGCAGCTTGCGCGTGCGGACCGGGTCGGGGTTGATATGGGTCGAGGCTTCGGGCAGCGGGCTGATGTGCGTGCCGATCAGGAACAGTTCGTTATTCTTGATAACGACGTAACCTTCCTTGATCTGGCCGCGCCCGGCGCGCAGCGCCTTGACCTCCCATCCTTCGAGCACGAGCCCTGCTTCGTAGCGTTCTTCGACCGAGTAGTCGTAGAAGGCTTTCCTGTTGTCGATAATGCTCATGAATGGAAAGTGCCCAACTCGTTTAAAATCACGATTTTAGCAAAGCGGGGCAAGGAAAGCCCGCTGCGCTCGTCCACCCTTGCCACGCGCTGTTCAATTTATGGCAGATGTCCAGAAAACCGTGTTGATCCGCCATTCGGCGGAACAGATGTTCGACCTCGTCACCGACGTCGCCGATTACCCCAACTTCCTGCCTTGGTGCGGGGGAGTCGAAATCCGCCGCCGGGACGAAACCGGCATGGAGGCGAAGATCGATATCAACTTCAAGGGCATCAAGCAGCACTTCGCCACGCGTAACAGCATGGAGCGGCCCACGCGCATCGATATGGAATTCGCGGACGGCCCGTTTCGCAAGTTCACCGGTTTCTGGCGTTTCACGCCGCTGCGCGCCGACGCCTGCAAGATCGAATTCGCGCTGCACTACGAATTCACCAACATCATTCTCGAGAAGATCATTGGCCCGGTGTTCAATCACATTGCCAATACCTTTGTCGAATCGTTCGTGAAGCGCGCCGACCAGCGCTACGGTAAGGCATGAGCGCGCGCTTGTCGATTGAAGTCTGCTACGCGTCGGCCGGCGAGCAGGCGCTGATTGCCGTGGAATTGCCGGCAGGCGCCACGCTGCAGCAGGCGCTGGACGCGAGCGGCATCTTGCGGCGTTTCCCGCAGATCGATCTGGGCACGCAGAAAGTGGGCGTGTTCGGTAAGCTCAAGCCGCTAGACGCGGTGTTGGCCGACCACGATCGCGTGGAGATTTACCGGCCGTTGCTGGTCGATCCGAAGGTTTCGCGTCAGCGGCGCGTCGAGAAAACCCGCAAAGCGGGTTCGATCGAAGGGCGTCGCTGGCAGAACAAGGATTCGCGATAGGCGGGTTTCGCCTGGCCGGGCGGACTCTTCGGCCGCGCTTTGCCTCAAGACGCCGACACCTGCGCCTTCTTCTTGATCGGCGCGACCGCGGACGTATCGTCGTCCGCATGCTGGCGCACCGACCAGCACACACCGGCCACCAGCAATAGAATCGCCGCCAGTTCCAGCGGACGCGGCAGACGCTGGTCATAAATGAACGCGTAAAGCAGCGCGAAGAGCGTCTCGAACACGATCATCTGGCCGGAGAGCGTCAGTGGCAGCCGTTTCGATGCGGCATTCCACAGCCCATTGCCGAGCCACGATGCGCCGATCGCGAGGCCCAGATTGAGCATCCAGAAGGTGTGCCAGCGGCCGTCGGCCAGCTCGCCGTGCGGGCCGCCCGCCGGCAGCACAGCGATGACGAGCCACAGCGCCGCGCCGAGCGCGCCCGTCACCACGCCCCACAGAACCGACCACTCATTGCCGCTGAAATGCGTCTGACGCTGCAGGTACCGGGCGTTTTCGACCGCGAACCACGTCCAGCACCCGAGCGCGCCGACCGCGCAGGCCAGCCCGGTCAGCTTGGTGGCGATGCTCACCGGCGTGCTGTCCGCCACCGTAAACACATCGATGTTGATGCACACGATGCCCGCCATCACCATCGCGAGCGGCCAGGCGAGGCGTGCGAGCGGCACCGCGCCGTGATCGCGCCGGCCCAGCAGCGTCACCGTGACGGGCAGCACGCCGACGATCAGCGAGGCCGGCGCGATGCCGATCAGGTGCACGGCCGCCGTCAGCAGCAGGTAGTAGAGGAGGTTGCCGGCCAGCGCCAGTTTCACCAGCGCGCCGAGATCCTCGCGAGTGAGGCGTTTGACGAGCGAGCGCGCGATGGGCAGCGCGGCGGCCAGCGAGACGATGCCGTACATCGTGTAGCGGCCGGCGCTCAAAAGCAGCGGCGAAAAGTCCGGCAGCACGCGCGGCGCCAGAAAAACCATTCCCCATAAGGCCCCGGCCATTACTCCATATGCCACACCGCGCTGCATCGACTGCCCCTGCAAAAAAACTGGAATGGTCGGCAGAATAGCCGGTCGGCGGCCCAGGCGTCTTGTTCGATTCTGCATTCGGGCAGCTTTTGTGCGGTTTCAGCACGCGTTTTCCTCTGCTCGACGGACCTCGCGCGCCCGGCCGGCCGAACGCGTGCCGACGCGAATGAGCGGGCGTCCGGACCCAGAGGTAGCCCGCTGCGCCCGAACGCGCAAACGAAACCCGATCGAACCTGAGGCGAACCGCCAAGCGAAATCCAGGGGCCCGATGGCGCGAAAAAAACCGCCCGAAATTCGCTAAGCTGCTGTTAGTGCAGTGAAAACCAGGGAGGTATCGCGTATAATTCGCTTTTGCGCCTATAGGATTTGCCATGCGTCTGATCCAAACAGCACTCACGTTCGATGACGTGCTCCTCGTCCCGGCTTTCTCCGATGTTCTGCCGCGCGACACCAGCCTCAAGACCCGGCTGACCCGCAACATTTCCCTGAATATGCCGCTCGTGTCCGCCGCCATGGACACCGTCACCGAAGCCCGCCTCGCCATTGCGATGGCGCAAATGGGTGGCGTGGGCATCATCCACAAGAATCTCACCGCAGCCGAACAGGCGCGTGAAGTGGCCAAGGTCAAGCGTTTCGAATCGGGCGTCGTGCGTGATCCGATCACGGTGCCGCCGCAAATGAAAGTGCGCGACGTGATCGCGCTGTCGCAGCAGCATGGCATTTCGGGCTTCCCGGTCGTCGAAGGCGCGCAACTGATCGGCATCGTCACGAACCGCGACCTGCGCTTCGAAGAGCGTCTGGACGAACCGGTGCGCAACATCATGACGCCGCGCGAGCGCCTCGTCACCGTCAAGGAAGGCACGCCGCTCGCCGAGGCCAAGGCGCTGATGCACAGCCACCGGCTGGAGCGCGTGCTGGTCATCAACGACGCATTCGAACTGCGCGGCCTGATGACCGTCAAGGACATCACCAAGCAGACCGAACACCCGGACGCGTGTAAAGACGAACACGGCAAGCTGCGCGCGGGCGCGGCGGTCGGTGTCGGCGCGGACAACGAAGAGCGCGTCGAGCTGCTGGTGCAGGCGGGCGTCGACGTGATCGTCGTCGACACCGCGCACGGCCACAGCCAGGGCGTGCTCGAGCGCGTCAAGTGGGTCAAGCGGAACTTCCCGCACGTCGAAGTGATCGGCGGCAACATCGCCACCGCGGCGGCCGCCAAGGCGCTCGTCGAATACGGTGCGGACGGCGTGAAGGTCGGTATCGGTCCGGGCTCGATCTGCACGACGCGGATCGTCGCCGGCGTGGGCGTGCCGCAGGTCACCGCGATTTCCAACGTCTCCGAAGCGCTCAAGGGCACGGGCGTGCCGGTCATCGCCGACGGCGGCGTGCGCTTCTCGGGCGACGTCAGCAAGGCGCTGGCGGCGGGCGCGAATGCCGTGATGATGGGCAGCATGTTCGCCGGTACCGAAGAGGCACCGGGCGACGTGTTCCTGTATCAGGGGCGCCAGTACAAGTCTTACCGTGGCATGGGCTCGGTCGGCGCGATGAAGGACGGCGCCGCGGACCGCTACTTCCAGGACAACTCCGCGAATATCGACAAGCTGGTGCCGGAAGGTATCGAAGGCCGCGTCGCCTACAAGGGCTCGGTCAACGCGATCCTCTTCCAGCTGATCGGCGGCGTGCGCGCCAGCATGGGTTACTGCGGCTGCCGCACCATCGCCGAGATGAACGACAAGGCCGAGTTCGTGCAGATCACGGGCGCGGGCTTGCGCGAGTCGCATGTGCATGATGTGCAAATCACCAAGGAAGCGCCCAACTACCACGTGGACTAAACGCCAATGAAGCCATTGCTGCGCGCTGTACTCATCCTCGATGCCTTGCTGTTGCTTGCGTTCGGCCTGCTGTTCCTGCTGACGCCGTGGACTTCGCTGTACAACGCGCTGCTTCTGGTGCAAACCCAGCCGGCTCTGGTCGGCCAGGGGTTTGGCGTGGCGCTGATCGGGCTGGCGTGGCTGGCCTTCCATGCGTCGGTCGACGGCGCGCTCACGTCCACCGTCGCCAAGGTGGTCGGTCATGTGAACTGGCTGACCGGCGTGCTGATGTTGGTCTGGCTGCTAGGTTTGCATGCGCCTGAGCTGACCGGCTTCGGTCAGATCGTCGCGGTGCTGACCGGCGTGGTGCTGCTGGTGATCGGTCTGGGCGGCGTGCGTTTGGCGGGAGCCGTGCGGCGGCGCGAAAGAGTGCGGCTCGCTGAAGCCGCCGCTGCCGAGCGCGCCGAGAAGCAGGCTGCCAAAGACGCCGCGAAAGACGCGGCCAACCGGCGCGAGCCGGGCCGTGTCACCGCGGGCTTTCCGGTCTATCACGCCGAGCCGGTCGTCGAGCCCGTCGTGCCGGTTACGCGGCCTGTCGGTTCCGTGAGTCCTGTTGCAGGGGCACCGCTTCATCCGGTGGTCGACGAAGCCAGTCTGACGCCGTCCGAACGCGCAGCGCGGGCAGAAGCCGCCGCCGCGCGAGACGAAGCCCGCAATGGCGCAGCCGATGCGCCCGGCGCGCCCCGGCCGCCGTTTCATGGCTGACGCGTTGCGCGCCACGCCATCCGCCAAAGCATCCGGATCCGGTTTGCGTGCGCTGCGGGCAATTGCCTGCGCCAACATGCTGCGTCGTTACGTTTCATGCTCGATCGTCCCCACCTGGACCGCTTTGAATTCAACGCCGCGCCCTGCGCGCGGCATTCCGTATCCGCTCTCTTTTGACTCCGTCCGCTGCCATGCATGACAAGATCCTGATCCTCGACTTCGGTTCGCAAGTCACCCAACTGATTGCACGTCGCGTTCGCGAAGCCAACGTGTATTCGGAAATTCATCCCTACGACGTCGATGCGTCGTTCATTCGCGACTTCGCGCCGAAGGGCGTGATCCTGTCCGGTGGTCCGAGCTCGGTCACCGAAACGGATACGCCGCGCGTGCCGCAAGCCGTGTTCGAACTCGGCGTGCCGGTGCTCGGCATCTGCTACGGCATGCAGGCCATGGCCGAGCAACTCGGCGGCAAGGTCGATATCGGCCATTTGCGTGAGTTCGGTTATGCCGAAGTGCGCGCGCGCAATCATACGAGCCTGCTCGAAGGCATCAGCGACTTCACCACGCCCGAAGGCCACGGCATGCTGAAGGTGTGGATGAGCCATGGCGACAAGGTGCTGGAAATGCCGCCGGGCTTCGCGCTGATGGCGTCGACGGAATCGTGCCCGATCGCGGCGATGGCCGACGAAAAGCGCCATTTCTACGGTCTGCAATGGCACCCGGAAGTCACGCACACCGTGCAGGGCCGCGCCATGCTCGAACGCTTCGTGCTACAGATTTGCGGCGCGCAGCCCGATTGGGAAATGGGCCACTACATCGACGAAGCCGTCGCTAAGATCCGCGAGCAGGTCGGTAAGGAGCACGTGATTCTGGGCCTGTCGGGCGGCGTGGATTCATCGGTGGCGGCGGCGCTGCTGCATCGCGCGATCGGCGATCAACTGACCTGCGTGTTCGTCGATCATGGCCTGCTGCGCCTGAACGAAGCCGAGCAGGTGATGGCGACCTTCGCCGATCACCTCGGCGTGAAGGTGATTCACGTCGACGCCAGCGAAGTGTTCCTGCGCAAGCTGGCCGGTGTGACCGATCCGGAAGCGAAGCGCAAGATCATCGGCGCGGAATTCGTCGAAGTGTTCCAGACCGAAGCCGGCAAGCTGACCGACGCGAAGTGGCTGGCGCAAGGCACGATCTATCCGGACGTGATCGAATCGGCCGGCAAGGGCAAGAAGGCCACGCAGACCATCAAGAGCCACCACAACGTGGGCGGCCTGCCCGAGACGCTGAATCTGAAGCTGCTCGAACCGTTGCGCGAGCTGTTCAAGGACGAAGTGCGCGAACTCGGCGTCAAGCTCGGTTTGCCGCCGGCGATGGTGTACCGCCACCCGTTCCCGGGCCCGGGTCTGGGCGTGCGGATTCTCGGCGAAGTGAAGCGCGATTTCGCGGACCTGCTGCGCCGTGCGGACGCGATTTTCATCGAGACGCTGCGGACCTTCATCGACAAGGAAAGCGGCAAGTCCTGGTACGATCTGACGAGCCAGGCGTTCGCGGTGTTTTTGCCGGTCAAGAGTGTTGGCGTGATGGGCGACGGCCGGACTTATGAATACGTGGTCGCATTGCGTGCCGTGCAGACGCTGGACTTCATGACCGCGCATTGGGCGCATTTGCCGCACGAACTGTTGGGCCACGTGTCGAACCGGATCATCAACGAAGTGCGCGGCATCAACCGGGTGGTGTATGACATCTCGGGTAAGCCGCCGGCGACAATCGAGTGGGAATGATTCAGACCGTCCTCGCACGGCCTTGTCCGATACCGTCAAGCCTGTCTGACGGTATCGGCTGACGGTATACGTCCGAGCACTTCGTCTGCTCACAGACATGCGGTTGCGCGCGCAAGCCGGCCAGCAAATCCATAAGGTTGCCGATCGGCGGGGGCTATATGCGGCAGTCACGCCGTCAGGCGCGGTGAGCCTCCGGCTTCGATCGTCGACAATCGGGCGCCGCGAAATCCAATGGAGCGGCGAGCGCGCAATCCCGCACAGCTGATCAACTCCCCGTCGCGTCCGCACCGACTTCTCCCGTCTTCAAATCCGTAGGCCGAAGGTGCGCCCAGGCTCACGCATTCATCCCACCATCCACCGTAAGATTCGCGCCGGTAATGTAAGAGGCCTCCGGGCCGGCGACGAAAGCTACCATGCCAGCGATTTCCTCAGCGCGCCCATAGCGGCCGAGTGCGGTGGCTGCCTTCTGCGGCACCGCCCAATCGCCTGAGGCGGGATTCAGGTCTGTATCGATCGGACCCGGCTGGACGTTGTTCACCGTGATGCCCCGACCTCCCAGCTCCCGAGACAGCGCCTGAGTGAACATCCTGACGGCTGCCTTCGTGGCTGCGTAAGGCACCAGTCCGGGCGCAATGGCACGCTCGCCGACCGCCGAACCGATCATGATGATGCGGCCACCGTCGCCAAGGTGCTTCAGCGCAGCCTTGGTCGTAGCGAACACGCCGCGGACGTTGATGTCGATCACCCGATCCATCTCCTCCAGTGTCGTGTCTTCGAACGGCTTCGGAATGGCCGTGCCGGCATTGTTCACCAGCACATCCAGCCGACCGAAGGTCGCAAAAGTTTTTTCGACCGCGGCCTCGATAGCTTTGACGTCAGTAGCGTCGGCCTGGATCGCGATAGCCTTTCCGCCATTGAGTTCGATCTCTTTGACGACGGCCGAAGCCGCGCTGGCGTCCTTCGAATATGTCAAGGCCACCCGCGCTCCATCCGCGGCGAGACGCTTCGAGATTGCCGCACCGATGCCGCGTGAACCGCCGGTAACGAGTGCCACTTTTTGAGCTAAGTTAGGCATGTGATTTCCTAAAGTTTCCGTGCGCGGTTCACCGCGTCACCAATCCAGTTAATGATTGACCGCTGTCGAAGCGGCCGGCCGCTCGTCGATCGCATCCACGCGATCCGGATAGAACGCGAGGTGATTGCGGATTTGTGCGACGGCATCGTATGGGTTCTCGTAGGTCCAAACGGCGTTGACCGCGCGCTCGCCGCCGGCCGGAATCGAGAAGTACGCGCAATCGCCCTTATATGGGCAGTAGGTCGCGTGGTCGGTGCGCTCGAGCAAGGTCATGTCGATATCCTTTCGCGGGATGTAGACGACCGCTGGGTAATGGGCTTCGCGCAGCGTCAACGCATCCTGCGTATCGACGATGATCTTTCCGGCCACCGTGACCACCACCCGCGACGGATTGCGTTCGATGGTGATCGGATGGTCCCTGCCTGGAATCTTCACTGACCGGGCGGTGGGAGTGGTATTGCTGACCATGGGTGTCTCCTTGAGTTGGCGCTTCAGCGCCGGTGCAATGCGTCATGCGGCGGCGCTCGGCCGGGCGGATACCTCGTCGTACCATCGCTGGAACGCGGAGTGTTCGACTGGAATCCGCATCTTCAGCGCGTTGGCGGCGAAGTCGACGGTCACGAGCGTCGTGATGTCCGCTGCGGAGAAATCATCGCCGGCGACGAACCGGACTGTCTCGAGTCGCTCGTTGAAGTCGGCGAAGAAGTCGGCTACGCGCTGTTTGCTTCGCGCGATCAGTTCGGGAATCTGGTCATAGGCATGCGGACCTGACAGCGCACGGCCTTTCAGGCCCGTGACCGCGTTACGCACGCCTTCCATGACCGGCGCGAAGCCGTCCAGTTCCGCGCGGCGTTCCCACATCGTGACGAGGGCCTTCGACTTTGCCGTGGTGCCCAGCAACGGGGTGTGCGGATACGCTTCTTCCAGATAACGCCAGATGGCGAGCACTTCCGCGATGACGGCGCCGTCGGCGAGGACCAACGCCGGCACCTGGCTGCGCGGATTGATTGCGAGGTAAGCATCGGAAAACTGTTCTTTGGCGCCCAGGTCGACAGGCTTCATCGGGATGTCGATCCCCTTCTCGGCGATGAAAATGCGCACACGGCGTGCGTTCGGAGAGCCTTTCGATTCGTACAGTATGGGTGTGGCGGTTGTCATTGGCATCATCCTTTCTAATGTCTCGTATCAATATGGATGCCTGATTAATCCGGCATCTCGAAGAACCTGGGAACGGGCGCGAATCGGATGAGTCTAGAGTTTCGAGCCGCCGTCGACACGCAGCGTTTCACCGGTAATCCAGCGCGCTGCGTCCGAGGCGAGAAAGGCAACCGTTCCGCCGATGTCATCAGGTTGCGCGACGCGCTTTAACGCCTGCATGCCGAGCGCGACCTCGCGTCCCGCGTCGGTCCTGGTGAAGTTCGACATGTCGGTTTCGACGACGCCGGGCGCAACTGCATTCACGCGAATCTCGCGTTCACCAAGTGCCGAAGCGAAATGCCTGACGAGTGTATCGACCGCCCCCTTGGTGGCCGCGTATGCGGGGAACTTGCCGACCGCGGCACGCGCCGCGAGCGACGAGAGCAGGACGACGCTGCTGCCTTTGCACATCACGGGCAGTAACTGCTGCACGAGG
The DNA here is from genome assembly GCF_031585635.1 of Paraburkholderia sp. FT54. Lineage (NCBI taxonomy): Bacteria > Pseudomonadati > Pseudomonadota > Betaproteobacteria > Burkholderiales > Burkholderiaceae > Paraburkholderia > Paraburkholderia sp. FT54. The sequence continues at coordinate 1,687,272 of NZ_CP134195.1, forward strand.
AAATAGGGCGCGCGCACATTCACGGCAAAGAGGTCGTCGAAATCTTCGATGGTCGTTTCCTCGATGCTCGCGGCCTTTGAAATGCCGGCGTTCGCCACCAGAATGTCCAGACGATGGCCGATAACAGCGCGTACGCGTTTTGCGAGCGTATGCGGGCCGTCCGCGTCGCGCAGATCCGCGGCGATTTTCTGGGCGTTGCCGCCGGCCGCGCGGATTTCGGCGACGACAGCATCCGCCGCCTGTTCCCCGCTGCTGTAGTGAACGAGCACCTGTGCGCCTGCTTTCGCGAGTGCGAGCGCACTGGCGCGGCCGATGCCGCGTGAGGCGCCCGTGACGAGCGCGGTCTTTCCGGTGAGGTGGGTCATGAGATTGCTCCTGGTTGCTGTGGGTTCGTCGTTCGTCGCGGTTTGCCGGTAGGCTCCGCGACGCCCCTTGTTCGCTAATCTAGTGGTCGATTGCGCAAAGCAAAAAGACTTTGTAGGCTGGTGGGCATGCCTATGAGGCATCGGGTGCGGGCGAGGAGCATATGGAACTTCGACATCTGCGGTATTTCGTTGCCGTCGCGGAGACGGGCAGCCTCACGGTTGCGGCCGAACAGCGTCTGCACACGTCGCAGCCGTCTCTTAGCCGGCAGATTCGCGATCTGGAAGACGAGGTCCGCGCGGAACTGTTCAGCCGCAGTGCGCGCGGCGTCGAACTGACTGCAGCGGGCAAGGCTTTTCTCGACCACGCGCGGCTGGCGCTTGCGCAGGTCGACGCCGCGACCGAGGCGGCGCGCCGCGCGGCGCAGCCGGCGAAACAGGCCTTCGCGCTGGGCTTTCAGACCGGCGAGGAAATAACCTGGCTGCCGCGCGCCATGCAGGTTCTGCGCGATGAATTGCCGAATATCGACGTCACCGTATCGAGCAGCTATTCGCCGGACCTCGCCGATGCGCTAGCGCGTGGCCGGCTCGACCTCGCGTTTCTGCGGGCCGAACCGGGATTCGATCTCGACTATCGCGTCGTCTGCAGGGAGAAGCTCATTGTGCTGATGCCTAGCGACCACCGGCTGACCGCGCGAACAGCGATCCGCCCGGAAGATCTCGTGGGCGAGACGTTCATCATGGCGTCGAACAAGGCGAGGGTGCTGCACGAAGTGATCGAGAGGTATCTACAACAGAGCGGGGTCGAAATCACGCCCGACCACGGCGTCGACAATCTCGCAATGGCGATGTCCCTCGTGGCGTCCACGCGTGGGCTGGCGTTGATGCCGGAGTACGCGACCAACCTGCTGCCATGGTCGGTCGTCAGCCGCCCCCTTGAAGGCGATGCCCCGACGGTTGATCTCGTCATTGGCTACAGCAGGTCGAACACCTCTTCAGTCCTTAAGCTGTTCCTTTCGAGAGCGGAAGAACTCTCGGCACCGTTCACTACACGAGCCTCATGAGGAAAAGCCCGGCGCGTGTCAACCACCGGGCTCGCACACGACCTTGAACTTGACGAGGACGGCCGGCCCAAACGCGTTGCTGAGTGCAACATCGGTCGCGTCGCGACCTCGCGCCATCAGCACGCGGCCTGTCCTGGGCGCGTTGTTCCGGGGATCGAAAGTCTGCCAGCGATCACCCAGATATGCTTCAAACCATGCGCAAAAGTCCATTGGCGCGTAGGGCGGCGGCAGACCGACATCGCTGATATAGCCGCTACAGTAGCGCGCAGGAATGTTCATCGCGCGACACAACGCGACCGCCAGATGTGCGTAGTCCCGGCACACACCGACTCTTTCCTGATAGGCCTCGTGAGCCGTTCTTGTCGGCCGGGCTTGCTGGTAGTCAAAAGCGATATGCCGATGCACAAAGTCGCAGATCGCCTGCACGCGAGGCCGCCCTTGGGCTGTGCCGCCAAACAGCGCCCATGCCGTATTCGACAGCAGGTCGGTTTCACAGTACCTGCTTCCCAGAAGAAACTGCATGCACTCATCAGGCAAGTGCTCCACAGGACTCTGGTAGTTCTCCGGCGGTGGCTCCTCGGGGTGGTCCGCTACGCTGAGCAAGGCCTCCGTCGAAAGCGCAAGGTAGCCGCTGGAGGGTGTAACCAGACGGCTGCAAAGGTTGCCGAACGAGTCGTGATACTGGGTTAGGGGTATCGGCGGATCGACTTGCAGGCGATCCGCTTCAATCACATCATCCACGTGTGAGGAATGCGTGTTTAGCATGAGTAGCATGGGGATGGGCTGGCTGCACGAAAAGACCAGTTCGAATCCGACGCGAAGGTTCATGGTCCCTCCGCTTTTACGAAGCAACCGCACCGCTTGCGACGCAATGCTCGTCCGCAACCATGTGCTCGGGTCCCAACGACCGCCCGCATGCAGGGCACGCCGGCGTCGTCTCTGAAAAGAGTGCGTCGAGGCCGTCGTACACTCCCTTGTGAGACAACTCGCGTAGCGTTGCGAGGTACCAGTGCGAGCGGCCGTCGTCGTATCTGCTCTCGACGATCGAGCCTCGATGCCCACATGGGCAGATAACGTGAGTAATCGTACGGGATGCCATGATGCTCTCCAGAGGCTCGGCACCCGGTCGCGCTGTCAGACTGCCAGCTTCAGGATGCTCAGGGCCAGAATTGGGTTTCGGTCACTTCAGTTGTGTCGGGTCAGCGCCGCAGATTGGAAGCAGCGATTCCACCCGGGTCATTTATCAATGCACAGCGCAACAGATGTACCTGGCATTTGCGAATCGCGGACGTCGCACGAATAAGGCGCGGAGTTCACGTGGCTGGACATAAACGAGCAGATCCGCTCGCGATGAGGCAAAGGTCGCGAGGAAATCACTTTTCGCCTTAAATGCCTGTGTTCTCGCAAAATCTGGTTTCGACAAAGTCGGGTTTCCGACGCCACAACCGACGATGCGCCGTGAGCCGGGGCCGTGCGCAACACCTATGCCTGGTCCGTCACACAAAACGATCATCCAGCCGGTGCTCAAACAGGTGTTGCGGTGCAACATTTATCCGCTTATGCTGAGGTCAATGACGGGACTGCGGGAAGCGACGCGAACGCGTCGCCGCCGTGCTTTTGAATTACGACGCGCGCGTTGAGCGTTGAGCCCCTTCATATTTTTCCGACCTTGCCGCGCTTGAACTGTCGGCCCGAAAATCCCGACGGTCACGTGGGCGTTTGCCCCTTTCAACAAACATTAAATGCCGTGCCGGCACATTCCCGTTCGCGCGAAATTCAATATTTTTAGGCATCCATACCAAGTGGATCTTTATATGGAAAACATAACTCCTATTTCGTCACGCCATGGACCCGTCTTCGACGTCTCAAGCAGCTGGTTCTGTCTCTTTGCCGAGGTTTGTGAACTGCTCAGTGCAACGACGCAAGTGGTGCGTCTGCGCACTGTGCGCATGGCATTGGCGGGTCCGGTGCCCAGTCCGCGTGACCGGGCTGAGTTCAGCATCATGGGCATTGAAAAATGCGAGGCCACATCCGAATCGATAGTGGCCATGAACACCGGGCTGGTCAACCTAGCCGTCGAGTTCACCAGCGATACCTGCAACCTGATCCGTGCCATGTCAGCGGCGCCTGGCGCATTCGCCTCAAGACGCCCCGTCACGCAAGGGTGTGAACATCGGCCAAGTTTTTTGACGGCCGTCATTCAGTCTCCTTCGAACCCCTTGTACCTGGCGGGTTCGATGACCTCTCTGGTCCGGGAAATGCTCGCGCCGATTCATGGCCGTGCCACCGCGAATGCAAGACGCCTGGGCGCGGAATGACCGCCGCCATGGAGCGGCCGCGCGCGAAAGCTCGTCCTTCGTTAACTGAACGAAGCGATCGGGAAATAGCCCGGATTCCCTCGAAACTGGAGGGGGTATCGGAAACGATGCTGTGGACGCTCTACGACCGGGCCTGCGAATCGCGCCGCGCCGACGCGATTCTGGTGGATCCCGATAGCGTGCGCATCTGCAACGCCATTGACTATGATTTCGCGGGGCACTTCGGCCATCCCTTTGGCTCCTTCTCCGCGCGGGCTGCGGAAATCGATCGGCTCCTGAAAGACTGGCTCGACCGGCATCCGAAAGGATGGGTCATATCGCTGGGCGAAGGGCTTGAAACACAGGCTCATCGTGTAGACAACGGCCACATGACCTGGCTCACGGTCGACTTGCCGCCGGCAATTGAACTACGCGAGCGATTCCTGCCTTCTTCGAGGCGCTTTCGCTGCATCGCTTCCAGTGTTTTCGAGCCGGATTGGGCAAATGGGATCAAAGCCAGCGCTGATGTTTTTGTCGTGGCGCAAGGGCTGTTCATGTATCTCCAGCCAGATGCGGTGAGACGCCTGTTTATCCGGATCGCCGAGCGCTTTCCGGGTGCCGAGATTGCATTTGACGCGATCCCGCGCTGGTTTTCCGGACTCACCCACTGGGGTGTCATGACAACGCCGCGTTACCGTTTGCCGCCGATGCCGTGGGGCATCAATGGCGACGAGATACAAACGTGTCTGCATGGCTGGTCGCCGGAGATCGCAGCGCTGCGCACGTTCGAGTATTGCGCACCACGAGGCTGGTCACGGCTGGCGGCCGACCTTTGTCGCCTTCATCCGCTTGGCAAGAGTCATTTGCCGTTCCTCGTGCATGTGAAATTGAAGGACCGTCGACTATCCGGACGGGCGGGATGACCGGCGTCGATGTCGCAACGTCGCATGAACGGGCTGCGCATTTGTTTCATTGCTGAGGCCAAGGCGACGCGCGCTGCGAACTCACCTCCTTCAGGCGGGCACTATGCAAAACAAGATTGTCACCGCTGACGACGCCATTGCGTTGATCCGCGATGGCGACGCGGTCTGTTGTTCGGGCTTTGTCGGCATTGGTACGCCGGACGAGTTGATCACGGCTTTGGCCCGGCGTTTCACGTCATCCGGCTTTCCACGCGATCTGACGCTGGTGTTCGCGGCCGCGCCGGGCGACGGCAAGGACCGCGGACTCAATCGCGTCGCGCTCCAGGGATTGGTCAAACGCGCTATTGGCGGTCATTGGTCGCTAGCGCCGAAGCTCGCTCGAATGGCAACCGACAATCTGATCGAGGCATACAACCTGCCGCTTGGCACGATGTCGCATCTATATCGCGACATCGCGGCCCACAGGGCAGGCACGCTCAGACAGGTGGGATTGGGCACCTTCGTCGATCCGCGTTAGGCGGGAGGGAAGATCAACGCGAGGACAACCGAGGATCTGGTTAGCACTATCGATCTCGACGGCAAGACCTGGCTTTTATACAAGGTCTTTCCGCTCAACGTCGCGCTGATTCGCGGCACGACGGCCGATCCGGAAGGCAATATCACGATGGAACGCGAAGCGCTGGTGCTCGATGCGCAGGCAGTCGCGATGGCAGTTCACAATTCAAACGGACTCGTCATCGCGCAGGTGGAGAGGATCGCGGCGAGCGGAACACTCGACCCTCGCGCAGTCGTGGTTCCGGGCATCTTCGTCGACCGTGTCGTAGTCGCATCGCCCAGTGCGCAGCCGCAGACTTACGGGACGGCCTATAACCCGGCGTTTTCCAGCGCGATCAGGATTCCGGCGGGAGCGAACGAATGCCCGCTGCTCGACGAGCGGAAGGTGATGGCTCGACGTTGTGCGTTCGAACTTCCGCTTGATGGCGTGATCAACCTGGGTATCGGCGTGCCTGAGCTGGTCGGCGCGGTCGCCGCGTGACAGGCGCGGCTTACGCTCAGCTGGGTGCGATGCCGATGGTGCTGATCACCGGTCAGAAGGCCATCATGACAGCGCGCCAGGCGCGCTTTCAGATCGTCGACATCGTGGCGACGATGAAGCCGCTCACCAAGGCGTCCCGGCAGATTGTCAACGGCGCCAGCATTCCGACCATGGTGCGCGAGGCATTCCGCGTGGCTGCGCAGGAGCGGCCGGGTCCGGTGCATCTCGAGTTGCCGGAAGACGTGGCCGCCTCGGAGGTAGGCAGTGGCATCCCGTTGATTCCATTGCATGCGGTCGACCTTCCTGTCGCCGGGCAGGCGGCAATCGAGCAGGCTGCCGCCTTGCTGAAGAGCGCCCAACGTCCGCTGGTCATGTTCGGCGCGGCCAGCAACCGGCCCCGTCTTGCCGGGCAGTTGACCGACTTCATCCGGCGCACGGGCATGCCGTACTTCAACACGCAAATGGGTAAGGGGACCGTGTCCGCAATCGGTCGCGAAGAGACGTCCGAACTCTGGATGGGAACGGCGGCGCTAAGCGAACGTGACTACCTGCACGAGGCGATCGAGCGCGCCGACCTGATTCTCGCCATCGGCCACGACACGGTCGAAAAGCCGCCTTTTATCATGGGGCCCGGCGGGCCGATGGTCATTCACGTCGGATATACGCCGGCCAATGTCGAACAGGTGTTCTTCCCGCACGCGGAAGTGGTCGGAGACCTCGGCTTGAGTCTAGGGCGCCTGGCTGATCTGCTGGAGGGAGACCTGCCGCGCGCGGCGGCGTTGGCGCCGCTGCGCGAAGATATCCTGAGACGCACGCTGGGACGGGCGGAGGAATCGCGCTTTCCGTTGACTCCGCAACGCATCGTTCACGACGTGAGGAAGATCATGCCGGCCGACGGCATCCTTGCGCTTGACAATGGCATGTATAAACTCTGGTTCGCACGGTGCTACAGAACCCGCAGCGCGAACACGCTATTGCTCGACAATGCGCTGGCAACCATGGGGACGGGCTTGCCATCGGCGATGATGGCCGCGATTCTTTATCCGGATCGTCGTGTCATGGCTGTTTGCGGTGACGGCGGATTCATGATGAACTCGCAGGAACTCGAGACGGCGGTGAGACTGAAGCTCAATCTCGTCGTGTTGATCATTCAGGACGATGCCTACGGAATGATTCGCTGGAAGCAGGCCGTCGACAAATTCGCTGACTGGGGACTGACTTTCGGTAACCTCGATTTTGTCAAATATGCGGATGCGTACGGCGCAAAGGGCAGGCGCATTGAGACGGCGGAGGCTTTGGCTCCGGCATTGGAGAGCGCGTTCGGCGAAGGCGGGGTACAACTGGTCATCGTTCCGGTTGACTACTCGGAAAACGTCCGCGTCTTTGTTGAGGAACTAGGCAATCGGGTCATGGAGGTCGCGTAATGAAGATCAAGGCAGCAGTACTGGAAACAATGGGCGCAGCGTATCCGTATGCCGTTTCCCGTCCATTGCGTATCGACGAGGTTGAGCTTGCACCGCCGGGGCCTGATGAGGTGCTTGTCAAGATCGCCGCTGCGGGCTTGTGTCACTCCGACCTGTCCGTCATCAACGGCGATCGGCCGCGCCCCATGCCGATGGCACTCGGACACGAGGCCGCTGGCGTCGTCGCCGAACTGGGGGCAGGCGTTACCGATCTTCAGATAGGCGATCATGTCATGGTGGTATTCGTGCCAAGCTGCGGCCACTGCGCGCCTTGCGCCGAGGGCCGCCCAGCCTTGTGCGAGCCGGGCGCGGCGGCGAACGGGGCCGGCACGCTGCTCTCCGGCGCACGTCGGCTTACGCGCGGTGGCGAGACATTGCATCACCACCTTGGCTGCTCGGTGTTTGCGGAATACGCGACCGTATCGCGGCGCTCGGTCGTCAGGATCGACGCCGGCGTGCCGCTCGACGAAGCCGCGCTATTCGGATGTGCCGTGCTCACGGGCGTCGGCGCGGTGGTGAATACGGCGCAAGTGCGTGTCGGCGCGTCTGTTGCCGTGGTCGGGCTGGGCGGTGTGGGCCTGGCGGCCCTGATCGGCGCACAGGCGGCTGGCGCTCGCCAGATCATCGCCGTCGACCTGTCCGATGCGAAACTGGAGCAGGCGCGCGCCCTCGGCGCCACGCACACGGTCAACGCGGGCCGCGATGACGCCGTCGAGCAGATCCGTGTATTGAGCTCAGGCGGGGTCGAGTTTGCCTTCGAATTCGCAGGCGCCATTCGCGCGCTGGATCTCGCTTATCGCATCACCCGTCGCGGCGGCTCGACCGTCACCGCAGGTCTGCCGCCGTCTACCGCGCTATGGCCGCTGCCGGCAGTGAGTCTGGTCGCTGAAGAGCGCACACTCAAAGGCAGTTATATCGGCACGTGCGTGCCTGCCCGCGACATTCCCCATTACATCGATCTTTATATGCAGGGCAGGCTGCCGGTCGACAAACTACTCACCGGCCGCCTGACGCTAGATGAAATCAATCATGGCTTTGATCTGCTCCACGAAGGAAAAGCGATCCGGCAGGTCGTAGTGTTCGGATAGTGCCTGACTCGGTCCACTCGACTCAAACCGAAGCGTTGCCGCCATGTCCATGAAAGCGGGCGAGAAACTGCCTTGCGCGCAGCGAGTCCGGCGAGCCGAAAAATTTGGCCGGCGTCGCCGTTTCGACAACCCGGCCGACGTCCATGAACACGATGCGATCGGCTAGCTGTCGCGCGAATTCCATTTCGTGCGTGACGACTGTTCATCTTGAAATGAAGCCTTCGACGTGCCGGCCGAAATTGACGACAATGTGTCCACGGGAACGATTGCGGTTATGCTCCGTCGTCGGAGACGCCGGCTGACTCTAAAGAAGGAAACATGAGACAACTGTTGCTCGCTGCCTTCGCAGCCACCTCTTTCGCGACTTGCGTTCATGCGCAAAGCAATGCGTCCGGCCCGCTCGCCACGCCCGCGGGCAACCTTCAATTTATGCGTGTCGACCACGATTTCGTGGGGATGCTCGACAAGGAAATTTTCGATCGCTTCAGCGCGGCCACGCTCACGCATTTCGATGAGGTCGGCAACGCAAATGACAGCGTCACGCGCACGCTCGTCCAGACCGATTCCGGCCCGGTGCTGTACGACTTTCGCCACCATCCGCCGCTAGTGCAACGCTCCGGTATGCGCATGACGGTCAAGCGCGTGTTCTGGCAAGGCGATGAAGTCGTGATGCAAAGCTCGCAAGGCTGGTTCCGATTCAAACACGGTGTGCTGACGAAGTTGCAGTCGTCTGTGACGACGTACCATTGATTACGCGCACCCCAAACGCACGAGCGAGCGATGACGTAGGTCGGGTCGCCGCGCACGCACTGCGGAATGGAATAACCGCAACCATCACGCTATTCGTTCTCTGAAAAGTTCGCCTATATCAGGAAGCGAGACGGCCAGTTCGCTGATGTGCACCCGCAGATAACGTGCGCGTTCAAACGACGCCTTTTTTCCTCAGCTCACCGAGTTCATCCCTATCGATCCCACACAGCGATACCAGCACGTCATCGGTATGCTGCCCGAGCGTCGGCGGCGCGCTTCGATACTCGATCGGCGACGCTGACATCCGGATCGGATTGGCCACGCTGGGCGCGCTGCCCGCGAGCGGATGAGGCAAATCCACCCGCATACCGCGGTATTGGACCTGTGGGTGTGCGAACGTCTGCGCGATGTCGTTGATCGGTCCACAAGGTATGCCCGCGGCCGCGAGCGGCGTCACCCACTGCTCGATCGTGCGCGTGATCAGGAGTTCCTGAATCATCGGGACGAGCATTTCACGGTTCATCACGCGTGCCGCATTCGTCGCAAACTTCGGATTGGTTGCCAGATGTGCGCAATCCGCAATCTCGCAGAATTTGCGGAACTGTCCGTCGTTGCCGACCGCTAGCACCATTTGCCCATCTTTGGCCTTGAACACCTGGTAAGGCACGATGTTCGCGTGTGCATTGCCCTCGCGCTTGGGCGTCTTTCCCGATACCAGGTAGTTGAGGTTCATATTCGCCATTGCCGCGACCTGCACATCGAGCAATGCCATGTCGATGTATTGGCCTTCGCCCGTCTCGGTGCGATGCGCCAGTGCGGCCAGGATGCCGACGGTTGCATACATGCCCGTCATCAGGTCGGCAAACGCCACCCCGACCTTTTGTGGGCCGCCACCCGGCAGTTCGTCACGCTCACCGGTGATGCTCATCAATCCGCCCATGGCCTGAACGATGAAGTCGTAACCGGCCATCTTCGAGAGCGGACCGTCTTGTCCGAAGCCCGTTATCGAGCAATAAACGAGCCGCGGATTGACGGCGCGCAGATCGCTGTATGCAAGCCCGTAGCGTGCCATGTCGCCGACCTTGTAGTTCTCGATGAACACGTCGCATTGCTGCGCCAGCTTGCGGATGATGGCTTGTCCTTCGCGCGTCGCAATGTCCAGCGTCACCGATTTTTTGCCGCGATTTGCCGACAGGAAATAGGCCGACTCGCCAGTGGCATTGCCGTCATGGTCGTGCAGATAGGGCGGCCCCCAGCTGCGCGTGTCGTCGCCCGTGCCGGGACGTTCGATCTTGATCACTTCAGCGCCCAGGTCCGCCAGCGTTTGGCTCGCCCAAGGGCCGGCCAGGACGCGGGACAGATCGAGAATGCGAAGGTGTGAAAGTGCGCTGGACATGAACGTCATCCTCAAGTCGAAGGTAATTCGGGTGTTTCCGATTGGTCCGCTGTGCGGACCAATGAGATAAAATCTGAGCTGATACGCACATTAACGGACCGGGCCTGGAATGTAAACACCGTTAAATAGCCGATACGGCCAGGCGAAATGTCCCCTAAAAAGGCGATGTAAACAGTGCCCGTACCGCGTCATATGGTTTGCTGCGTAAAAATGGCACGATCATGCCAAAATGGTCCGCTTTGCGGACCGATTTTCGAAAATGTTTGACAGGGAGATTTTCACCATGACAGGATTCGGCAAAAGCAAGGGTTCGGGAAAGCAGGAGCAGAGTGCGGCCATGTCGAAGACGAAGAACGCGGCGGGATCATCGGTCCCTCCGTATGAGCAACGTGACATTGCGCGTTTCGACGAAGAGGCGGGCTCGGATCGGCAGTTCGTGACCGCGCTGGCGAGGGGACTCGAGGTGTTGCGCTGCTTCGGCCCCGGGGAGCGCTATCTGGGGTTGTCGGAGCTGGCTCGTCGCACGAACCTGCCAAAAGCAACCGTGGCGCGATTGGCGGGCACGCTCGCGAAGCTGGGTTATCTGCGCTACTCGGAGTCGCTCGGGAAATATAGCCTTGGGACCGGTGTTCTTTCGCTTGGCTACTCGATGCTGTCGAATCTGGACATCCGCGATGTCGCGCGGCCGTTCATGCAGGAACTTGCCGAGTATGCGCGCGCGTCGGTGGCCGTCGGGGTGCGTGACCGCCTCTCGATCGTCTACATCGAGTGGGTGCGCAGCAGCGCGCCGATTACGGTAATGCGTGCCGTCGGCGTCCGGTTGCCGCTCGCGACGACGTCGATTGGACGGGCGTACCTTGCGGCGGCACCCGAGGATGAACGCAGCGAGGTGCTCGAGCAGGTGCGTCTTCAGGACGAATCGGACTGGCCGCGCATCAAGCGCGGCATCGATCAGGCAGTGAAGGACTATGAGGAACGCGGCTTCTGTCTCTCGGTGGGCGAATGGGACAAAGATATTGCAAGCGTCGGCGCGCCATTCACGGCACCCGATGGCACGCGCATGGCTTTTAACTGCGGCGGCCCGGCATTCGTGATGAGCCGGGATACGCTGGAAAACGACATTGGTCCACGCCTCGTGGACCTTGTGCAACGTCTGGGTGCCGCCATAGGGCGGCGCTGACCGACACATGGGACGCTCGAACGAAGCGTCCTTCTGGAATCAGGAATACAGATGATCCGTGACCATGAAACGCTAATCCTCCTTCTCGGCGCAGTTTCGCGCTTCGTGCGCGAGCGGCTCATCCCCGCTGAGGATGAAGTGGCGGAGACAGACCAGATTCCCGCCGCCATCGTTGCCGAGATGCGCGAGCTCGGGCTTTTCGGCCTTTCCATCCCCGAGGAATACGGCGGTCTCGGGCTCACGATGGAAGAGGAAGTGCTTGTGGCGTTTGAAATCGGCAAGACGTCGCCATGTTTTCGCTCGTTGTTCGGCACCAATGTTGGTATCGGGTCGCAGGGAATCATCATCGACGGAACGGCGCAACAGAAGCAACACTATCTGCCGAGGCTCGCGTCGGGCGAACTCATCGCCTCGTTCGCGCTGACCGAGCCGGGCTCGGGCTCGGATGCCGCTTCGCTGTCTACGCGGGCCGTGCGCGACGGTGACCACTACATCATCGACGGCACCAAGAGCTTCATCACGAACGCACCCGAAGCCGGCATCTTCACCGTCATGGCCCGCACCGATCCCGAGGTCAGAGGCGCGGGCGGCATCTCGGCATTTATCGTCGAAAGAGGCGTCCCCGGTGTATCGCTAGGGAAAATCGACAAAAAGATGGGGCAGAAGGGCGCACATACCTGTGACGTCATCTTCGAAAACTGCCGGGTGCCCGCGCGAAACCTCATTGGCGGTATCGAGGGAATTGGCTTCAAAACCGCCATGAGAGTACTGGACAAGGGGCGTCTGCACATTGCCGCGATTTGCGTTGGCGCGGCCGAGCGCATGCTCGACGATGCGCTTCACTACGCGATGGAGCGGCAGCAGTTCGGCAAGCCGATCGGCGAATTTCAGCTTGTCCAGGCCATGCTCGCCGATAGCAAGGCGGAGCTCTACGCCGCCCGTACGATGGTGCTCGATGCGGCTCGCCGCCGTGACAACAAGGAAGACGTGTCCACGGAGGCATCGTGCTGCAAGCTGTTTGCTTCCGAGATGTGTGGCCGTGTCGCCGATCGTGCTGTGCAGATCCACGGCGGCGCGGGATATGTCTCCGAGTATGCGATCGAACGCTTTTACCGCGATGTGCGGCTGTTCCGCATTTACGAAGGCACGAGCCAGATTCAGCAACTTGTCATTGCGCGAAACATGATGCGCGACGCGAGTATCTGATCGCTGCCGCCGTGTCGAAATAGTGAAGTGGGCGGTGACTGATCACCGCCAATCGTTTGCCGTAAAAAGCACCAGAGAGTGCTTGCGGCATGTTTGTCCCATGGAGGAGCGTAGATGGAAGTCAATTCGTTTAGCCAGCAAGGCTTGATTGCCCGTGATCGCGTATGGATCGTGGCGTTTGTATTTGCTTTTCTCGGCTTGATGGTCGACGGAGCAGACCTGATGTTTCTGTCCTATAGCCTGTCGAGTCTCAAGCGCGAATTCGGACTCTCGAATGTAGAAGCGGGGGCGCTCGGCAGCATCACGCTCGCGGGCATGGCGATCGGCGGCATCTACGGCGGATGGGCCTGCGATCGCTTCGGCCGCGTGCGAACGGTGGTCTGGACTATCGCGGTATTTTCGATTGGTACGGCCGCGCTCGGCTTCACGCAGACCTTCTCGCAGTTCGCTGCCTTTCGCTTCATTGCATCGCTTGGGCTCGGCGCACAGTACGTCGCGTGCAATACGTTGATGTCCGAATATTCGCCTACCCGATTTCGTTCGACGATCCTCGGCACGCTACAGGCGGGATGGTCAGTGGGCTATGTCGTGGCAACGATTCTGGCCGCCTGGATTCTGCCGGCATTCGGCTGGCGTTATCTCTTCTTCATTTCGATTGTTCCTGTCGTCCTCGCGCTGATCATGCAGCGTATCGTTCCCGAGCCGGAGAGTTACGTTGCTTCGCGGGATGCGCGTCGTCGCGGCGTCGCCGTCGGAAAAGAAAACAGCGCGGGTACGATGAAGCTCGTCTTCGGCGATCAGGCTCACCGTCGCATGTTCATGTTGTGGTCGCTGACAGCGGGTCTGCTGCAGTTTGGTTACTACGGTGTCAGCAACTGGATGCCGACCTACCTGGAGAAGGAACTGCATCTGAACTTTTCGTCGATGACGAGCTATATGGTCGGCACCTATGTCGCGATGATCCTCGGAAAGGTCATGGCAGGCTGGCTCGCGGACAAGTTTGGCCGGCGAGCGGTGTTCGCATTCGGTGCATTCGGCGCCGCGGTGTTCCTGCCGGCTATCGTGCTGTGGCACACGCCCGGCAACATTGTCTATCTGATGACCTTTTTCGGCCTCCTTTACGGGATGCCGTATGGCGTGAACGCGACTTACATGACCGAGAGTTTCGAGGCCCGCATTCGCGGCTCGGCCGTCGGCGGCGCATACAACCTGGGACGTGCCGGTGCGGCGATCGCCCCCGCCGCGATTGGATTCCTTGCAACGAACGGAACGATCGGTCTCGGTTTTCTGGTCATGGGCGGGGCGTACTTTCTTTGCGGTCTTGTGCCCGCGCTCTTCATCAGGGAGAAGCTCTACGATCCGCAGAATGCGTGACCGTAACGACTGACCGCGGCCGTACCTGCGCAGTTTGCGGGACGGCGGCATATGTGTTCATTGGGGATTTTATGAAGATTCTGGTGCCAGTAAAGCGCGTAGTCGACTACAACGTGAAAGTTCGAGTCAAGTCGGACGGCACGGGCGTCGACATTGCTAACGTGAAGATGTCGATGAATCCGTTCGACGAAATCGCGGTTGAAGAAGCGGTGCGTCTGAAAGAAGCGGGCGTGGCGACCGAAGTGATCGCTGTGTCGGCGGGCGTGATGCAATCGCAGGAAACGCTGCGCACGGCGCTGGCGATTGGTGCGGATCGCGCGATTCTGATCGAGTCGGGCGAAGAACTGCAGCCGCTGGCTGTCGCGAAGCTGCTGAAGGCGCTGGTCGACAAGGAACAGCCGCAGCTGGTCATTCTCGGCAAGCAGGCCATCGACGACGATTCGAACCAGACCGGCCAGATGCTCGCTGCGCTGGCGAATTTGCCGCAAGCCACGTTTGCCTCGAAGGTTGTCGTGGCAGACGGCAAGGCAACCGTTTCGCGCGAAGTGGACGGCGGCGCGGAAACGCTGTCCTTGAAGCTCCCCGCAGTCATCACCACCGACCTGCGCCTGAACGAGCCGCGCTACGTGACGTTGCCGAACATCATGAAGGCGAAGAAGAAGCCGCTGGAAGTCCTCAAGCCGGAAGATCTGGGTGTCGACGTCACGCCGCGCCTGAAGACGCTGAAAGTCGTCGAGCCGCCGAAGCGCTCCGCCGGTGTGAAGGTGCCGGATGTGAAGACGCTGGTCGAGAAGCTGAAGACCGAAGCCAAGGTGCTTTAAGTAGAACGGCAACCATGTTGCATGGGACTGGAGCAAGCGCCAAAGCGCTAACTCCAGTCGACACGGAGATAGAGCAAATGACGAATCTGGTAATAGCAGAACACGACAGCGCGTCGATCAAGGCCGCGACGCTGAACACGATCGCAGCGGCGCAGAAGATCGGTGGCGACGTTCACGTGCTGGTCGCAGGTCACAACGCACAGGCCGCAGCGGATGCGGCAGCGAAGATCGCAGGCGTTAGCAAAGTGTTGCTCGCCGATGCGCCGCAACTCGAAGCCGGCCTCGCGGAAAACATCGAAGCGACGGTGATGAACATCGCGAAGGATTACACACACATCCTCGCGCCGGCCACCGCTTACGGCAAGAACATCGCGCCGCGTATCGCCGCGAAGCTGGACGTCGCGCAGATCAGCGACATCACGGCAGTGGACAGCCCGGATACGTTCGAGCGCCCGATCTACGCAGGCAACGCGATCGCAACGGTGCAGTCTCAGGACCCGATCAAGGTCATCACGGTCCGCACGACCGGTTTCGATGCCGTGGCAGCCGAAGGCGGCAGCGCGACGGTAGAAAAGATCGAAGCGGCAGCCGACAGCGGCATTTCGTCTTTCGTCAGCCGTGAAGTGACGAAGCTGGACCGTCCGGAACTGACGTCGGCGAAGATCATCGTCTCGGGTGGCCGCGGCCTGGGCAACGGCGAGAACTACACGAAGGTGCTCGAACCGCTGGCGGACAAGCTGAACGCAGCGCTGGGCGCATCGCGCGCAGCAGTCGATGCGGGCTTCGTGCCGAACGACTATCAGGTCGGCCAGACCGGCAAGATCGTCGCGCCGCAGCTGTACATTGCAGTCGGTATCTCGGGTGCGATCCAGCATCTGGCCGGCATGAAGGATAGCAAAGTGATCGTCGCGATCAACAAGGACGAAGAAGCGCCGATCTTCAGCGTCGCGGACTATGGCTTGGTCGGAGACCTGTTTGCAATAGTGCCGGATCTCGTAGCGACTACCTGAAGCAAACTCCAATTTCTTCAGGTCAGGACTGGCACCAGGTCGGCAAATGGGCGGCACGACGCTCGACAGTCATCTGCGGCTTGCAGGGCAGAGCAGGGAACACCCTCCAGCAGCCGTCGTCGTGTCGAAAGAAGAAGAGTTCGTGCGCATTGATGGAATGGCTGGATGCGACACACACATATCGCCTTCTGTCCAAGCGCGTCCGGCTGAAGAGCGTAACGTGCACGGGTCGCGTTGTCGTCGGCCCGAGCCATTTGTCGACCTGATAGCGTAGCGAATGTTCTTCAACGGTTTTCATGTCAAACCTCGAATTCGCGATTTCGCGGCCGCGCGACATCTATTGCATGTTTCGGCGCGTCGGGAGTTGCCAGCTGGAATACGATGCATGTCACTCGTGTGCTTCCAGCGCAAGCAGATTCAGAATGATCAAAATGACCCGCCGATTTTCGGCGATGATTTCGATGCCGAGCGTATCTCTCATCCAGCTGCCAATTTTCGTGCTGGCGAAGTCCTCCGGATTCGCCGACTTCTTCAAGGTGACTCCGAGCTTTTGTGCGTGATAGTGGTAGGACGGCAGGCAATGATGATCCGCGATGCCTCTGAGCCCTCCCTTGCTGCCGCAGTGGGTCCCGAGGCTCCCTGCCAGGATGATCCGGTCTGCCTCCGCAAGCGCGCTCACGAACGCGGCCGCGGCCTGCCGCGTTCGCCGTTCGTCGAGGCCGTACTCGACGAGAACCGATTCGACGGGGTCGTCGAGCGCGAGCGCGCGGGCATCGAGCTCGGCGGATATGCCATTGACCTCGATTGACACGTTGTGGCGGTGGCTTGCACTACGCAGGCAGTCGATCAGGTAACGCCGGAAATATGCGCAAATGGCGTAGGCGCTCATCGGCACACCGTTCGCCGGTTCGTGCGGCGTAATGTGGTTGGTCCCCAGTCGCAGCACGCGATAAAAGATGAACTGCGCGATGAGTTCGTCTTTGTCTTCGGACAACGCCCGCAATTCGGACGGATAGTAGCGCCGTAACGCTCGCCTCACGATCGCGTAGACGCAGCCCATCTCCGTACCGGAAAGATTGGTGCGCCGATGCCAGAGAACAGACAGCGTCGCGACGTCGTCACTGAGATTGACGCCGTCAGGGAAGGTCAACTCCGCCATGACGTTCTCCAGCAGCTATGAGCGAAATCGGGTTCGTGCAAATGCGCTTGCCCTGCGTCGTTCGCCTCGGCGCGCGACGCGACGAAAGAGCCCGTAGCCGGGAAATGCGCGGTTACGCAGGTCGCGGCAGACGCCGCGCACCGCCAGTGGCTATTGCGATTTGCAAGGGCGAAATGGAAAGCGGCAGGCGAAATCATGAGGTCTCCTGGTACGGATTCGACTCGTTCATTGAAGCCTGCCCGCCACCGGCCTTGGCACGCTTTGGGATCTCGGTGGGCACGCATGATCGCGTGATTGGCGCACCGTTCGGGACGCTTGAAGAGTAGGACTGAGGGGGGCGCGTGCCTATCGGCTAGACGAACTACATCGGGTGTCGTGCAAAGACGCTCCCGACGCATGGGGACGAAAGCGCCGCGAACAGTTGCGCGACGGCGCCTGCAGCGCCGG
Organism: Paraburkholderia sp. FT54; assembly: GCF_031585635.1. Classification (NCBI taxonomy): domain Bacteria; kingdom Pseudomonadati; phylum Pseudomonadota; class Betaproteobacteria; order Burkholderiales; family Burkholderiaceae; genus Paraburkholderia; species Paraburkholderia sp. FT54. Next base: position 1,704,848 of record NZ_CP134195.1, read on the forward strand.
ATCTCATGCCGGCCGGTCGCAAGGACTAGTTCAAACGTCGTAGATCATTGGACGCGCGAGGGCGTCAAGACCGACCCGGGATACGCTCTGCAACATGCCCGCATCGAGCATCCTCGACGAGATGGCTCATGGCGGATTTCAGGAGCGCGTTTCCTATCGCGTTCCAATTCGGTCACCCAGGGCTTTTGTCTGATTTTAACTAGGTTAAGCATTTGCAAAACAGAGAACGTCATTTCTACCATGATCCCCAAAGGCGGCGATCGTCAGGAGAACAATGCGAGATTGGCAACCTCCGGCTCTGGGCGGTTAAGAACGATACTGTGCAACGCGATCACGATATCCTGAAACAATATCGGCTCCAGTTTTGAGCTGGAGCTTCAACAATCGATTGCCCTGAACGCGGTGCACATGTACATTTTGCTCACCGGACCGGCGGGACTCTTTCGCGAAGGCGTCGAGGCGCTGTTGCGCGGATTCGCGCAGGATGCCGAAGTGCTCGCGTCGAATTGCCTGACCACGAATTGGCCAAACGATCGCAAGCCGGATTGCGTCGTCATGGACGGCGACTGTCTGCGCCGGGCGAGCGATGAGCTGGAAGCCGCGCGCCGCCATACTCGCACGACGCCCGTCATCGTTCTCCTGAGCGACGCGCAACGCCAGCACGTGGACGACCTGCTCGCGGCGGGTGTTTCGGGTTGCGTGGAGAAGTCGGCCTCGTCCGAGCTGCTTTTCAGTGCGTTGCGCCTCGCGTTCGCGGGCGGTGTCTATCTGCCCCGCTCGCTGGTTGCGGCGAGCCTGCACGAGCCGCTCGCGGCTGCCGGAGTCGATGCTGCGCAAGGCCTGCCATACCCGAACCCGCATCTGCACCTTACGCCGCGACAGATCGAAGTACTCGCGCTGCTCGCCCGCGGGCGCTCCAACAAGATGATCGCGCGTCATCTCGATGTCGCGGAAGCGACAGTCAAGACGCACCTCACGACCATTTTCAAGGCGCTGAACGTTTCCAGCCGTGGTGAAGCGAGTGCCGTTGCGGCGCGTATGGAAAGGATCCGCGACGCGCAGGTCGACAAGGCGATCAACGGACACGTCACGGTCGGCCGACTGCTCGCCAACATGCAAAGCCATCGCTTCCGCTCGGGCGAAGTGCTGTTTCGCAAGGGCGACGCCAGCGGCGAACTCTTCTACATCGAGAAGGGCACCGTCAGGTTGAGCGAGCTCGGCATCGACATGGGTGCGGGCACGGTGCTTGGCGAAATCGGGCTCTTCTCGCCGGGGTATCGCCGTACGTCCACGGCCGTATGCAAGACCGACTGCGAGATGAGGACGGTCTCCGCAGCCGACGCTATCCGCCTCTACTATCAGGAGCCGGAGTTCGCCCTTTATCTGATCCAGCTGATCGCGAGCCGCCTCCAGGCCGACAAGTCCAGACCTGCATAGCCGCGGCCGCGGGGCTCGATGCGCGCGCCCGCCGCTGAAAGCGCGGCGCCGCCGCGGCACTGTCGATTTCCGTGAGCCGCGGCGAGCGCGCTCAGAGTCTGCTGACGAGCGCTGCCCAGCGTTGGCCCTGGCGCACATTGTTGATGCGCGCGGTAAGATCGCCGACGGTAATCACGCCATCACGGTTCGTATCGAGCGTCTGATTCCAATGAAACGCGTCGGCATGCGGGCCATTGGGCGCCGCGATGATCGACGATTCATCGGTGCCGGTCAGCGTCGCTGGAAGAAAGGTTGCCTGATAGAGCCGACCCGGCGAAGTCAGCTTGCCTATGTAAGGCCGGTAGAAGCTCTCCACATACGGCAACTGTTGTTCCGCGCTCAAAAGTTTGAAGGCGTCCGGGCCCGCCGACCATCCCAGCCCCTTCAGAATTTCCGGCATGAACTGGATCAGTCCCGTCGCTTTGCCGTTCGCGTTCTGAGACCACGGCTGCACGCCGCTCTCGCTCTCCATCACGCCGAGCAGGTCTTCCGGCACGCAGTTGAGTCTTGTGCAGACCGCCTTGAGTTGTGAGAAGAAGTTATCGCTCAAGTAAGAGAAGTCAGCGCCGCCGGCCGTTGCGCCGGTGCGTGACCAGGATGCGCGAATCGGACTGCCCGCGCGCGCGGCTGCAAGCCCTCCCCACGCCGCATCGATATCGGCGGGGTAACCCGGGTCGATGGAATCGGCCGCGACGTCGTAGCGTAGATACTTTCCGCCGCGGAAGAAATAGACCTTGCCGTTGCCCCAGTTCAGTGCCGTGTCGATCCCGCTGCCGAATCCCGCGGCGCTGAACCCAGGCCAGCCGTCCGCGATGGAAACGGGGTATCCGTCGTCCACCCTGTCCTGGGACAGATCGTAGCGAACATACTGACCTGACTTGAAGAAGTAGAGCTTGCCGTTGCCCCAGTTCACAGCGGCATCGATATCCGAGCCGAAGCCAGCCTCGGCGAGCCCTGGCCAATGCCCCGCGATCGCGAGAGGGTAACCGGAATCGACCGCATTGGCGGCGATATCGTAGCGCAGGAATTGCGGGCCCCTGAAGAAATAGACCTTGCCCGAATCGGAGTTCACCGCGGCATCGATGCCGCCTCCGAATCCTGCCGCGGAGAAGCCGGTCCAATTGGCGCCGATCGATTTCGGATATCCGGCTTCCACCGCATCCGAAGCCACATCGTAGCGGACGTATTGTGAATCGAAGAGAAAGTAAGCCTTGGTGATCATGTTGCCCTCTCACTATTGCGGATGCGCGCGGAATCGTCATGACGCCCAGCCTGCGCGAGGCTGGCGTCAACGGCAAGGGTAGGATGCGCAAGGCCAGGAAAGTTATGACGATCGTGCGCTTGCATAGGACGATCGCGGCGTCGGGTGTGTCGCCCTGATACCACGCAGGACGATGGCGGGCGCGCGCGCCGCCCGCGCGCTCGTGGCATAGGCGTATGCGACCTTCGATGTAGTCCCTCTAGCCGATGGCAACCGCCTTCCCAAATCTTATTCTCTATCCACGGATCGAAACGTCCCGTGAGCGTAACAGCGGGGTGGCCAATGATGCCGTTGGCGCTGTGCGCCGCGATGAGGCGGCCCATCGATTCCGGCATTTCTTCGCCTGAAACGCGGACTTAGCCACATGCAGCGATGACCCGACGTCGTCGTTCGCGGAACATCGGGAGACGTCACACCATGTTGGACACATCGACGCTTGAACGCGAAAGTCGTGCTTGTGAATTTCTCTGGGTGGATCTGATGCCCGATCCCGATGTGTCGATGCTGAACGCCGTCCTTGATGCATACGAGGTGTGCCGCGTCCGGGAGTTGCATCACGTATCCAGCGCCATCCGCCTTCACGCACCTCCGTTTGTATGCTTCGAGGTCGACGATCCCGATACGCGCGTTTTCGATTCCCTGATGCGGGTGCGCAACGACCATCCCGAGTTGCCCGTGCTGGTGATCACGGGCCGCGATTCGATCGTGGTCGCAACGTGGGCGGTGCGTCTGAAGGTGTGGGATCTGCTGGTCAAGCCGGTGCGGCATGAGGAATTGAACGAAACCCTTTCCTCGATTGCCTCGATAAGGCGGGAGCGCGACACGGCAGTCGTGTCCAATGCGTTGTCTGCTTCGAGTTCGTCAAGCGGTTCTCAACCGTGCAATAGACCCGGCCCTCCAAAGCGTACGTTGGCGGCTATTTCGCATCTGCACGCGCACTTCGCTTGCCGGATAAGCCTGGAGACTGTTGCCGCCGCCTGCCGGCTCAGTCCTTCACAGTTTTGTCGCGTATTCAGGAAGGATCACAACGTGAGCTTCTGCCAGTATCTGCTGTGCTTCAGAATGAACCGGGCTCGCGAACTTCTGGAGCGCGAAAACATGCTGGTCAAGGAGGTCGCTTACGCGGTTGGCTTCACTGACCTGTCGTATTTCACGCGGTCATTCAAGCGGCACTTCGGCGTATGCCCCGCCGCATATCAGGAAGGCACGCGGCGGTATGCCGCCGGCTAGAACGCGCGAAACGACCCGTGAGCGATCGGGCGAAGCAGCGGCGCGCCACGTGTGGGCGCGCCGTCGCGGTGTCACGCGCCGCCTTTCGACTCGCGTCGCAGGCGGCGCGACGGACACACCCGTCACTGGATCTCTCGCCAGAGTTGGCAAGCACCTCCGTTGAAGTCGGAGCCGGGATTCAAGGTGACGCGCGCGCTGCAGTGATCCGCGTCCAGAAAGCGGCCGTCATATTGAAGTCGAAGACGGAACCACCCACCACCTGCGGGAACGATCTGCCAGAGTTGACACGCGCCGCCGGCCCAATTCGAGCCAGGATTGGTGGCGATGTGTTCGCCGCAATGGTCGGCGTCAAGGAAATGGCCATTGTGGGCGAGCTGAATCCGGAACCACCCGCCGCCTGCCGGTACGAAGCGCCACATCTGGCAAGCCCCGCCTTCCCAGCTCGACCCGGGATTCATTGCCACGCTCGGGCCGCAATGGTCGGCATCGAGAAACTGGCCTGTTTGCATCAGTTGCAGGCGTCGAAATTCGCTCTGCGCCATTGCGCCGTCGGCCATGAAGATTGCGTGCGCGCCCACGAACGCAAGCGCCGCAAGGCGCTTGCCGATCGAAGCCGTACGCTGTTTGGCGACCGCGGAACCGCGCCGCCATTGCCGTGAAAACAATCTCGAGTTTGATACGTACATGTCGCCCTCGTCTAAACAAGCGGTAAGCATTCGATCGGCTGGCCGTTGGGCCATTTGAAATGGTTACTTGATTGGTTCCAGGGGCAACTCGACCGTGGTCCTGGGCTTGCGCAGAAATCGACGGAAATCCCTGATGATGATGCCGGGAGCAACGAGCTTGCGCCTCACCGACCCATCACTAGACTTGAGTTCGTAAACGGACTCGAGCTTCTTGTCGACGGTGAAGTTATCCGCGTTTTGCGGGTCAGGAATGATCAGACTGCGCGGCTGGTCGAGATAGTCCCGAACGGATCCGAGCGTGTCCCGTATCTGATTTTTCAGCAACTTTCGCTCGTCTGCGCTCGCGATGACCATGTTCAGCAGAGCGTCGATCTCCCGGACGGGAACCTCCCGGTTCTGTGAGGGATCCGTGTTTCTGAATGCAACGGTTACGTCTACGAGGCACAGGAGCGCGATGGTTTCTTCCTTCAGTTGGAAGACACCGATATTGATCGGATTCGGAGTGTCGTTATGCGTCTTTTTTTCGGTCCGGGTCTCGGTCGAGTTCGTTGTCTGGTTGCTCTGCGTGCCGGACACGGCCTGTTGCGTCCGGTACTGATTGGTCGATGAAATCTGCGAATCGATAGCTGATTGCGCTGAGTTTGCGAACTCCTCCCGAACGTCCTGCGAACCGCCTTTGACATTGAGTTGAGCGTCGGCGCTTCCGCCTCCGAGAGTCATCTGCGCCTCGCCATGAAAGTTCGCGTCGAGTTGGTAGTTCGAACTGTCCTTTCCGTATTTCGAATCGGCGGAGTCTTTCATGCTCCGGTTGAATTGAGTCGCCGCGGCCGTATCCTGACTCTCCATCACGGTGGTCGTCAGTTCATTGCTGGACGTTGTGGATGTTCTGGTAATCAGCGTGTAGGTGAACTCCGAATTGGGCGAGAGGGAAAAGCTGCTGATCATGTCGTCCCTGGCGAGATCGCCTTTAAAGGAAACGAGCTTGTATTGCTCGACGAGGAACAACTGCGGACGAAGTTTGAGAGGCGGCGTAATAGTGGCGGTGCCAATTCTGTGCAGCGCGCCGACGTTAAACAGCTCTGTGCGAAGCATCGGCGTGACGGACTGGATTGCGTTGATGGCGATGGTCATGTTGCACTCCTCGAGAAAAATGAGCTATTGAACTCAAAATGGCAAAAGCGAAAGCAGCTAGGCTGTTCCGCCTACTCCGCTGAGAAAGAGTTCCAGTGGAAGGCCAAGCGAGATGAAAGCGGGTTGGAGCATGAGCCCTACCGTATCCTCCGGATTGACGATGACGGAAATGGAAGGCTGTGTATTCGCAACTGGGCTCGAGGTGCTGAGCGTCGGTTGGGTGGATTGAGTCTGAAGTTCTGACATGGCTGCCCCTGGTTTAACGGTTCACTTCGATGCGAATGGCGTCTTTGGGATCCGCGAGCATGCTCGACATTCCTGAACGATGGAGCGCCGCGTTGGCCAGCAAACGAGCAGGACAACGACGAGCTTGGTTCCCGGCATCCCGAAGCTAAGGTATCCCGTAAAAGCCTTTGGGAGTTATGACGATCCTGCTATTCGCCAGGACGATTCTTGCTCTCACACGGTCGCTGAGAGCGCATGAAATGGATGCCTGGTGTTCAAACGAGGACTGGCAATATCGTCTTTCCGAAACCGATCTTGCGGCAATCATCTGGAAATGAGGATAACGAATATTCAGAGATTGATGATTCGAGATGCGGCGCGCCTTGGCGTACTCGCTTCCCGGAAGGTCGATCGATACTGAGATGACTACGATGGCTATTCGATTCAGCGGCGACGCATCACCTTCGAACGAAGCGTGTGCAGCCGCGCCGGCGACGAGGAGACGCTAATGAACGACGCACCTGAACGCAAAGACCCGCGTGATTCGGGCGACCTGAGGGCGGACCCGACATCGCCTTCGCCATTGTCGGTCGACGTGGACCGGTGCGAAAAGCTGATCGCGCACGCGTCGCGAATGGGCGTGCCGATTCGCGACGCCGATATCGAAGCCGCCCGAGCCGCGCGCCGGGCGCTCGATCTGGGAGTCGCGAATGCGCATATCCGCCGCACGCTTCATACCGCGATGAACCGCATCGCGTGCGCCGCGCGGTACCCGAATCCGCGCATCGCCGAAGACCTCGACCGGTGCGGCGATCTCGTGTCCTATGCGGCGCAGACGGGCAAAACGATACCCGAGAGCGATATCGCCTGCCTGTCGGTGGCCCGGGCCGCTCAGCAGGACCTCGCATGGAACGCGATTACCGAAGCGCTCTTCTATGCGGGCATGAGCCGCATCGCACGAGCGGTGGCGCCGATCATCGCCGAGACCGCGAGCGCGGAAGCGCGCAAGGGCGCACGGCAGGCGATCAGGAATTACACCTGGGCTTCTTTCGGGTTGGCGTTCCTGGTCGTGTCGCTGTCGTGCCTGCTTTTCGTCGTCAACCAGATCTCTGTGGATGTATCGCAAGTGGTCGAACAGAACGACGCGGCCGCGCTCTCGATGCACAACCTGCTGCAGGCGCATCGCGCGAACATCATCGCGGCAAAGGAGAAGGGCGAGGATGCCGTGCTGCAGTTGCAGAACTCCCAGCCGGCGCTTCAGATCAAGCAGTTGCTTCAACAGTTCGCAACCAACAACCGGCAGCTCTATGCCGATGTGAAGCGCACCGAGGCGATTCGGCGGTTCTTCCTCATTGGCGAAGCAGACAGCCCGTACAAGCCGAAGTGCGAGTCCGCGGGATCCTCCGTGGAGAAGCGTAACGGTGAGATGAATGTGAGCCTGGGCAGGTCCGCGGCCGCCGCGTCGAAAGCGGACAACAAGGTCGATCCGACTGCTGACTGGAACTGCAGCCCCGACAGCCGTCGGCGTGCGCTCGAAGTCGATCTGCCGCTGCTTGCGACCGGACCGGGGAAAGAGCCCGGCTCCAGCAAGCCGGAGAAAGCATGGCGTCCGGAGGACGCGGTGGAACAGGGCTTTCAGAAAATCGCCGTGTATCAGGACATACGCGCGATGGCGACGAACGACCGCGACGTGATTCTCGCGTTTGTCGGGGCGATCACGAGTTTTCTACTGCCGGTGCTGTACGCATGGCTCGGTGCGTGCGCCGCGATTCTCCGGCAGCTTAACGCGGATACGTCGGCGAGCCTGTTTCACCCCGAGCACTCGACGGTCGCTAACCGCGCGCACATCACGACGGCCGTGATCGTCGGCATCTCCATTGGTCTGTTCAGCAAGCTGCTGCACGAGGGAATCGAATTTTCCCCGCTCGCCGTGGCCTTCGTTGCGGGCTACGCGTCCGACAAGTTCTTCGCTTTCGTCGACAGACTCGTGAGCGCCATTTTCCCGGCACGGGTACAAGGCCGGGCGGAGGCGGCGGCACCTGCCGCGCCGAAGCGGTTGCAGATGCGTGTGGACACGCCCAAGACTCCTCAATGACAAAACCTCGACGCGCGCCTGCGTTTTGGCGATCGCTGTATGAATCGCCGCGCAGCGCCGGACGAAACAGCTGTCGCCATACTTCCGGAAGATCAACGCGCCCGTTTGGCACGCCTTGGGATGACCATTGCTGGCACGCTTGCCGCAACTCGACAAACGTCCGTTCTGGTCGCGCGGCACGCCGACTGCGAGCAGCTGGGCGGCAAGTTCGAATTCAGCATCAACGTTGCAGCGAGCCGCCGCGGTGCATGAGCTTCTGATGCGCCAGGTGCAGATCACGCCGGACTCGCAACTCGACGGGCAGGCACGAAAGCCGCTGCCGTGTAGCGCGATCCACTTTGGTGACCAGCGGAAATCCCATGAAGAACGGCGGACGAGGATGATCGTAGCGCCCAACCGCTGTATCAATCTCATCGTCAGCTCAGCTGTGACCGCGCCGTGCGTCTACGTTAGCGGTGCGTGCGCTCGCAGCGGTGGAGCGCGTCATGTCGCCGGGTGCAAAGGGTTGGCTGGCTTGCATGCTGAAGAAGATGCGTGGCCGTACAGGCAAAACGTGAGCGCCGCATGAGGGGCTTGCATGAGCGTAGGCGAGCGCAGGGGATTCCCGTCTAACTTTGGCCGGCCACGGCAGCACCTCGCGCTGGAGGCGTATGCCGCGCGCGCGGCTTTTATCGCAAACAGCTTCGGGCAAGGGAGGAGGGCTTGCGTGCTCTTCGACCATGCTGAACGTCGAAAGGCATGACTATGGTCCGCACGCAGCCAAGATGGTCCAGGGACTCAGATGATACGGCGAGCGGAGGAACGCGCTGCCGTGAATGGATGTGCCGCGGGGGGCGTACTCGTGGATTGAGTCGCGCATAACGACTTGCAGTTCGACGCATACGGCGCGAGCAAGGAAAGGCGTTGCTCGCGCCGCACTCATTGCTGTCGGCGCAATGTCGCTCTGTGACGTGAAGCCATCTCGTCATGATCCGCCGAATACAGGGCCTTGTCCTCCTGGCGCTGGCGGCAAGAACAGTTCGCTGTGAGCAGCAGCGCCCACGGGAGTCGCGCCCGCAGCCGCGGAGACAGGCGCCGGCTCGCGAAGCGTGACAGCGCTATTGGACGAAATCGGGACACTGGGCTTGGCAAGCAGCTCGGTCTTTCTCGCAGACCCTGCCGATGTACCGAAGTAGTATCCGATGATGCTCACCCACGCTGTACCGAGCGCCCCAAGAATGACGTTCATCAGATCGCGATTCGCGTCGGGCAGTCCGTGCAGGGCCATCAGGATGAGCATGCCGAAGAAGCCGACCGTGACGGTCATCGCCAGCGCCTTGGGGACCCAGTCGCCGGTTTTTTCTTCTCTGGCTCGTGCGTCCGCACGATCCGCCGCTTCCGCCCGGGCAAGCTCCATTTCGTACGTCAGTTGCGCCTGCGCCGCCGTCACGGCCAGTTGCTGCAGCTGCACCGCGTTTGCGCTCTCTGCTTGCCGCACCTTGTCGAGCGCGGCCGGATCTTCGAGTGCGGCGGACACCGACGTGGGATCGCTGGCGGTTCCGAGCACGTGTGAAAGGATCGTTGTGGCGGCGGTGACGCCAAGACCAACGGGGCCGCCAACGAGTCCAGCGAGAAGCGGGGCAGTTCCGCTGATGGTTGATGCAACTTTCGACCAGTCCATTATGCCGCTCCCATCAAGAGGTTTTTGGCCATACGATCCATCCAGCCGCGGCTGAAGTTCGGCCAGGTGTGAAGTCCCTTCAGATAACGCACCCGATAGGCAGCGAAACGCATGACGAATTTGAGCGGATCAGCGGCTTTTACGGCGGCAACAGTATCGGGACCGAATTTGCCGTCCGGCTCCGCATCCGATGCCTTTTGCATCCAGAGCACGACGAGGCCGCCGTTGTAGTTGGCATCGAAGATCTGGAACGCGACGCGTGGGTCGAATTCGTCTAGCCTGAGCGTGTCCCAGTACTTCGTCCTGGCGATCTGCTTTGCCGTTTCGAGCGGGAGGTCTCTCATGGGTCCGGCGTACCCCGACGCGCGCGCGACGCGCGCGGTCACCCCCCACATCGTCTCCCCGCCGGGATCGGCCGGATTGAACGAATAGCCGCCTTCACTCCCTATCAGGGCCTTGAACGCATCATCGAAGCTGCTCATGAGTCCACCTCCTCGTCGTACTGAAACAAACGGAACGTACGTCGAAGCCTAACGCGTACATCGTTGTCGTCGTTAGGACAATCGAGGCGTTTGTTTGCAATATCCTGGCGTGCGATTGCGTGGAGCCGGACGCTTTCGATCATCAGCTCTGCAATGGACGGGGAGGCAAGCGGGTGCGACGGTGGGTGTGCGCCACCAGTTCTAAATGGCTAGTGGACGCTCGATGTCAGTGCGCTGTATTCGATCCATGGGCGGCAGTCAGCCGGCGTTAGGATGCGTGTGGCAACGATGGCTCGCACAGTCGGTGACGGTGACACCTGCCGGGCACGAACCCGGCCAGCAGGCGTGGTTCCAATTCCTGTTACGAGGTCACTTGCAGCATTGCCAGAGCCATTGCTTGAACGTCCGGCCGCCGGCAAAGGACACGATCGTGCCACGGCCCTCGACTGCGCCGAGGAGCACGCGGGACCAGCTCGCCGCCTAGCGGCGCCCGCTGCGGCCCCACACGTAGCGCACCCAGCGTTGCCATTTGCCGCGCCGCGCAGCGCTGGTGTTGCGTGCTGCCTGTTCTTCGCGGTCGCGCTCGACGCTCTTCTGCACCTGCTCGTGAATCTGACGCAACGTCAAGCCACCGGGGCCTTTCAGTTTGTCGGGATCGGAGTTGTCTGTCATGGAGTGGCCTGGTCAGGATGAGTCGACTCGATCTTGATACAGATGGACAGTCGCGGCAAGCGCGTGGAAGCAGTCGGCTGCCCAGCGCGTAATCGCATGGGCCGGCCAGGCTCCAGGACAATGCGCGGCGGACACGGAAGCACGCATGGATCAGCATCGGGCTTTTACACGAACCGCTTTCGAACCCGCAAGACTGGCACAATCGAGAAGATATTCGACCCGCTTTGGAATCCTCATGCCAGACGCTATCCCGTCTTCGCCGCCATCATCACGTATCGGCCCCCTCTTTGCATTGCTTCCCTTCCTGCGCCCCTATGCCGGCCGCTGGGCGCTAGCCTTTCTCGCGCTGGTGACCTCGGCGGGCGCCACCCTGGTGTTGCCGGTGGCGTTCAAATATCTGATCGATCGTGGCTTCGCCGCGGGCGACCGGGCGCACATCGACCGCTATTTCCTCGCGCTATTCGCCGTTTCGCTGGTACTGGCCGGCGCCACGGCGCTGCGCTTTTACCTCGTGTCGTGGCTGGGCGAGCGGGTCACGGCCGACTTGCGGCGTGCGGTCTACGATCACGTGTTGCAGATGAGCCCGCAGTTCTTCGAGACCACGCAGACCGGCGAGGTCCTGTCACGGCTCACCGCCGACACCACCTTGATCCAGACAGTGGTGGGCACCAGCCTGTCGCTCGGATTGCGCAACTTCTTCCTCTTGACCGGCGGCGTGGCGATGCTGGCGGTGACGAGCCCGGTGCTGTCCGGCTACATCATCGCGACGCTGGTCGTGGTGGTCGCGCCTATCGTGATCTTCGGCAAGCGCGTGCGACGGCTCTCGCGCGCGAGCCAGGACAAGCTCGCCAACACCAGCGCGCTGGCGGGCGAGGTGCTCAATGCCATGCCGACCGTACAGTCGTATACGCAGGAGCCATTCGAGGCGCGGCGGTTCGCCGGCGCGGTGGAGGCGGCCTTCGAGACCGCGCTCACGCGCATTCGCGCGCGCGCCTGGTTGACCGCCGTGGTGATCGTGCTGGTGTTCACCGCCATCGTCTTCGTGTTGTGGCTCGGGGCACAGGCGGTGCTGGCCGGGCGGATGACGGCGGGCCAATTGTCCCAGTTCATTCTCTACGCGGTGTTCACGGCCGGCGCCGTGGGAGCGGTCGCCGAGGTGTGGGGCGATCTGCAGCGCGCTGCCGGCGCCACCGAACGTTTGCTGCAATTGCTGGCGGCGCGCTCGCCGGTGGTGGAGGCCGGGACCACGGTCGCGCTGCCCGCGAAAGGCGAGGGCATCCGCTTCGACAACGTCAGCTTCTCGTATCCATCGCGCCCAGGCATTGCCGCGCTGTCCGCACTCTCGCTCGATGTCCGTCCGGGCGAACATGTCGCCCTGGTCGGTCCGTCCGGCGCGGGCAAGACCACGCTGTTCCAGTTGCTGCTGCGCTTTTACGATCCGCAAGCCGGCCGCATTCTGATCAACGGCGTCCCGACTCGTGAGGTGCCGCTCGTCGAATTGCGCAAGGAAATCGGCGTGGTGCTGCAGGAATCGGTGATCTTTTCCGGGAGCGTACTCGAGAATATCCGCTATGGCGCGCCGCAAGCCACGCTCGCGCAAGTGCAGAAGGCCGCCGACATGGCTGCTGCGGCCGGCTTCATCGAAGAATTACCGCAAGGCTACGACACCTTTCTCGGCGAGCGCGGCGTGCGACTGTCCGGCGGACAGCGGCAGCGCATTGCGATCGCTCGCGCGATCCTGAAGAATCCGCCTATCCTGCTGCTGGACGAAGCGACCAGCGCGCTCGATGCCGCCAGCGAACGGCTGGTGCAAAAGGCGCTGGACAATGCCGCGCAGAACCGCACCACACTGGTCATTGCACACCGCCTCGCAACCGTCCAACAGGCCGACCGCATTGTCGTGCTTGAGCAGGGGCGTATCGTCGCGCAGGGTCGTCATGCCGAGCTGCTTCTGAGCTCTCCGCTCTATGCCCAGCTTGCAGCGTTGCAGTTCGGCGAGCAGTCGGGGCAGACGGCGTACGCGGCGCCGTGAGCGATGCTGTCGGGTCGGCGTGAAGGAGAAGGAGCCGGCGGCAGTAGTGGGGCGCAGGCCGCCGTTTGGCGGGCAAGTGACCAGGCGGTGCGCCCTCGCGCGGCGCATCGGCGCACTATCGCACAGCGGTGGTGGGTAGCGCGACTCGCTGCAGCGCGGCCATCGGGCCGAGCCGCTCGATCACTTTCATCTGCGCCGCGTCACGCACGAAGAGCGATCCCGCGAATCCCAATGCGTTGATCGATACACCCTCGACACGCTCTTCCGATCTTGGTACGAGCAGCATCCATCGGCGTGTAACGAGCAGGTTGTACGGCGCCGAGTGCCGAAGTTCACCGCTGACCTCGACCGGCTGGACGCCGGCGGCTTCGAGCAGAGCACGATAACAGGCGAGGACCGACGGCGCCGCATCCACGGAGATCGCGGCGCCGGACTCGAGGCGCGCGAACGCGTGCCGAAATGGCAGACCTGGCACGCGTTGCGCCTGATCTTCGGTGAGCGTGGCTGCGAGAATGGACTCGATGGGGAGCGGCGGTTCAGAGTCGCCGAGCGGCAGCGGCATGATTTGCAAATGCTTATGCGCCTGACTCGCGCCCGCGGCGGCGCCTGCATTGTAGAAACCGATGCCGTCGAACTCGGCCATACAGGCAATCAGCGACTCGAAGTCGGCGAGGTTGAGGAGCGTGTCCTGCGGTTCGAAATCACGGGTAACGATCAGCAGATGATTGTCGATGACATTGAACTTGTTTAGCAAAGCCAAGTGCGTGTCCGAGACATCCGCGACAAAGAGATCCGGGTCGTAGGGAAGGAATGGATTCACCGATGGGCGCTCGCCTGCATGAAGCTTTTGCGTTTGCCGGCGCTGCTGCTCCTTGCGGGTCAGGCTCGAGACCTGCCGCACGACAAAGCGCATGCCGCCGCTTTCGATTACCGACTGGAAGGTCTCGATAGGTTGCAGCGCGCCGCAGCGCAGCGCGTGCCCGGCCTGGCGCAGCATGGCGGGCCACAGCGTTCCCGGTGGCAGGCGTCGATTTTCCATGGTTCATTGGCGAGACACGTTCGTTGTTGGGCACGAGCATTGATTGCCGCGCAAAGTGATACGAGGCCCGTGGCGCTGCCTCCGGCCTGCCACGACAGTCCGTGCGGCGGGCCGGACGGCGCGCGTGTGACGACTGCTAAAGCTTGTAGCCGATCGTGCGCAACAGGTCCTTGCGCCATTGCACGTCTTCCTCGCCTTCGACGCCGAGCGGGGAGAATCCGTCGATCACGCCGACGATGCCACGGCCCTGGTTCGTTTCCGCAACCAACACTTCGACGGGATTCGCTGTCGCGCAGAAGATCCGGCACACCTCCGGGACTGCCTTGATCGCGTTCAGCACGTTGACCGGGTAAAAGCCGTCGCCGAGAAAAACAAAGAAGCTGTGGCCGGCGGCAACGCTCATCGCGTTGTTGCAAGCCATCTCGATCAGGCCCTCCTCGGTGCCGGAGCGGCGCACGAGGCGCTTGCCGGAGGCCTCGCAAAACGCCAGGCCGAACTTTATGCCGGGCACGGTGCCAACCATTGCCTCGTGAATATCCTCGACGGATTTGATGAAATGGGTTTGCCCGAGGATGAAGTTGGTCGTTTCGGGCTTGACGATTGTGACGGCGGACATTTGCATCTCAGACCTCGCTCCGTTGCGACAGCACACCGGGAAAGACGCGCGGATGACCGGCGAATGATTCGATCATTCGGGTTCGGGCGTTGACCCGGAGCCCGCCGTCATCCGATCGGTAAGAGCACATTTCTGGACTTTGCGTGCCGACGGCAATATGTAATCGCGGAACTGCTCGCGCAGCTTCAGCTTGTGCAGCTTGCCGGTTGCGGTGTGTGGCAGCGCGTCGACGAAGACGACATCGTCAGGAATGCACCACTTGGCGACCTTGCCTTCGTAGAATCCACGCAACTCGTCCTGAGTCACATGGGTATCGGGACGCTTGACGACCACCAGCAGCGGCCGCTCTGTCCACATGGGATGCGCGCAGGCAATACACGCCGCCTCCGCCACCGCGGGATGCGCGACCGCCACGTTCTCGATGTCGATCGAACTGATCCACTCGCAGCCCGACTTGATCAGGTCCTTGCTGCGATCGGTGATGCGCATGAAGCCGTCGCGATCGATCGTGGCGACGTCGCCGGTCGGAAACCAGCCGTCGACGAGCGGCGATGCATCGCGGCGGAAATAGCTGTCGATCACCCACGGCCCGCGCACATGCAGATCGCCGAACGTCACGCCGTCCCACGGCAATTCGCGCCCGCCGTCGCCGACGATCTTCATGTCGACGCCATAGACCACATGTCCCTGCTTCTCGAGCAGCCTGCGTTGCTCGTCGGGCGAGCGCTGCGTCTGCTCCCAGTTGAGTCTGGCAAGCGTACCGAGCGGCGACATCTCCGTCATGCCCCACCCATGGATGGCCTCGACGCCATAATCGTCCTTGAACATCCTGAGCATTGCAGGAGGGCACGCCGAGCCGCCGATTATCGTGCGCTCCAGCGACGAGAACCGTACGCCCGCTTCGTGCACGTAGTTGAGCAGCCCGAGCCACACGGTCGGCACGCCCGCCGAACACGTGACGCGCTCGGCTTCCATCAGTTCGTAGAGCGACTTGCCGTCGAGGTCCTTGCCGGGGAACACCAGTTTCGTGCCGTTCAACGGCGCGGCGTGCGCAATGCCCCACGCGTTCACATGGAACATCGGCACGACGGGCAGCACGCAATCGCGCGCGGATAGCCCCATCGCATCGGGAAGCGATGCGCCGAGCGCATGCAGCACAGTGGAGCGATGCGAATACAGCGCGCCCTTCGGATTGCCCGTCGTGCCCGACGTGTAGCAAAGATTCGACGCGCTTCGCTCGTCGATCGACGGCCAGTCGAACTGGCCGTCGTTTCCCGCGAGCAACGTTTCGTAGCACGATGCGGCCGTCGACATGCGCGGCATATGCGCCTCGTCCGTCATCGCAATCCAGCCGCGCACGTTCGGACATTGCGGCGCAAGCGTGTCGACGAGCGGCGCGAACGTGAGGTCGAACAGCACATAGCTGTCGTCGGCGTGATTGACGATATAGGCTATCTGGTCGGGGAAAAGCCGCGGATTGATCGTGTGGCAGACGGCGCCGAAGCCTGTCGTGCCGTAGTACGTTTCCAGGTGCCGGTAGCCGTTCCATGCGAGCGTGCCGATCCGGTCACCCGCTTCGACGCCAAGCGCGATGAGCGCCTGCGCCAGTTGCTTCGCGCGCCGCTCGCAGTCGCGATACGTGTAGCGATGCACGTCGCCCTCGACGCGCTTCGACACGATCTCCGTCGTGCCGAAGTAGCGCGACGCGTGCGCCAGCAACGAAGAAACCGTCAGCGGCACGTCCATCATCTGTCCAGGCAGCGGTGTCGTCATAGCCGTGTCTCCCTGTTGTTCGCAACGCTTCCCTTTGACACTCGAAGGCTGACTATCCGTGCTCGAAATGACGGCTGATGCTTCCATCAGCCTTTGACTTGAGCCGCGCAGGCAATCCTGTTCAGTGATTCAAGATAGGCTAGCCCTGGACCTGTTGCAAATGGCTAACGGGAATATCGCCAACGTGTTGCGCTCGCGGTGCGGACAAACGGCACAAGCAGCGGTGCGGCCGTGCTCGCTGACGCCTTGCGGGAAGAAGTCCGGTAGGCGGCTAATTAAGGATATGGCCCTGGAGGACGCCTCTTGTCGCAACCGGGTCCTGCGCCTAATGTTTAGAAGCACGCACCGGACAACGGACGAGGTCGTATGCGCTGCGCAAACTGCGGATTCGAGAATCCCGCTGGGGCGAGCCTCTGTGAAGGATGCCGCGCCATGCTGGCGCGCACATGTCCGCGCTGTGGAAATGAGGCGGGACCCTCCGCCAAGTTCTGCAGCGAATGCGGCACGCCGCTGACTGATGGGCCCGCAGGGGCGCCCCTGCAATCCCGGTCCGTTTCAGAGCCGTCCCCGGCGCCTGTCCATTACACGCCGCACCACCTTGCCGAGCGCATCCGCGCCGAGCAGGCGGCCATGGAAGCCCGGGGCGAGATCGCCGGCGAGCGCAAGACCGTCACGGCGCTCTTTGCCGACATGGCGGGGTCCACGGCGCTGGTTCAGGACCTGGACCCGGAAGAAGCCCAGCGCCTGATCGGGCCGGTCGTCGCGCTGATGATGGAAGCTGTCCATTATTACGAGGGCTATGTCGCCAAATCGCTCGGCGACGGCATCCTGGCGCTGTTCGGCGCGCCCATCGCCCATGAGGACCATCCGCAGCGCGCGCTGTATGCGGCGCTGCGGATGCAGCACGCGATGCGCCGCCACGGGGACAGGATTCGTCTGGAAAAAGGCATCCCGCTGCAAATTCGCGTCGGTATCCACACGGGTGAGGTCGTCGTGCGTTCGATCCGCACGGACGACCTGCACACCGATTACGATCCGGTTGGACACACCATCCACATTGCGTCCCGGATGGAAGGGATTGCCGCCCCCTCGTCGATTCTGGTGAGCGAGTCCACGCACAAACTCGCCGCGGGCTATTTTGAGTTCAAGGCACTGGGGGCCACGCAGGTCAAAGGGGTTCCCGAGCCGCTCGTCGTGTATGAGGTATTGGGTCCCGGCGCGTTGCGCACGCGCCTGCAATTGTCGGCACATCGCGGCCTGGCCAGATTCGTGGGCCGCCAGACCGAGCTGGACCACTTGCATGCGGCGCTGGAGCAGGCAAATGAGGGGCGCGGACAGGTCGTCGCGGTGGCAGGCGAGGCCGGGGTCGGGAAGTCGCGTCTGTTCCATGAGTTCAAGGAGCGCTCTCGGGGCAACCGTGTGTTGCTGGAGACGTTTTCGGTTTCGCACGGCAAGGCCTTCGCCTACTTGCCGCTCATCGAATTGTTGAAGAACTATTTCCAGATCACCGCCCGTGACGACGAGCGGCAGTGTCGGGAAAAGGTCATGGGCAAGGCGCTGACCCTCGAGCGAAGCTTCGAGGATCTCGTGCCCTATCTTCTCTATCTGCTTGGCGTCGGCGAGCGAGGATCGGCGCTCGCGGAAATGGACCCGCAAGTCCGGCGCGACCGGACCATTGACGCGATCATCGAACTCCTGACGCGGGAGAGCCGCGACCAGCCGATCGAGTTGCTGTTCGAGGATCTGCAGTGGCTGGACCGCGAGACTGAGGCGTTCCTCCTGAGCCTCATCGACCGCGTGGCGAATTCACGGATCCTGCTCCTTGTGAACTACCGGCCAGAGTATCAGCCTGTGTGGGAGCGCGTGGACCACTGCAGCCAGTTGCGGCTCGAACCGCTCGGGCCGGCGGAGGCCCAGGGATTGCTCTCGGCGCTGCTTGGGGACGATCCCACCCTCGTGCCGCTCAAACAGCTCATCCTCGAAAAGACGGAGGGCAACCCTTTCTTCATGGAGGAAGTGGTCCAGACGCTGGTCGAAGAGAAAGCGCTGCTCGGCGAACCCGGCCGTTTCCGGATCGAGCATGTCCCGGCTGCGCTGCATATTCCGACCACCGTGCAAGGCGTGCTCGCCGCTCGCATCGACCGGCTCCCTGTCGCGGAGAAGGACTTGCTGCAGGCGCTTGCGGTCCTCGGCAAGGAGTTTTCGTTCAGTCTGGTCCAGCGCATCTGCGGAGGTCCCGGTGCCCCGACCGATGAAGCGTTGCGGGATCTGCTGGCCCGCCTGGAGGCCGCGGAATTCATCTACGAGCGTCCCGCGTTTCCGGAGGTCGAGTATTCGTTCAAGCACGCGCTGACCCAGGAAGTCGCCGGCCGCTCGCTGCTGACAGAGCGCCGCAGCGCCCTGCATGAGCGTGCGGCGCAGGCCATCGAGGCGCTGTTCTCCACCCGTATCGCCGATTACTGGAGCGAATTGGCCCATCACTACAGGCTGAGCGGCAATGTCCAGAAGGCCGTGGAATACCTGCACCGCACCGGGCAGCAGGCGCTCGAGCATTCCGCCCATCTGGACGCGATGCGTCATCTCGGCGCAGCGCGGGAATTGCTCGAACATCTGCCTGACACGCCCGAACGCGCGCAGCAGGAACTGACGCTGCTGCTCTCGCTGGGGCCCGCCTTGATGGCCGTGCGCGGCTTTGGCGCGCCGGAGGTCGTGGCGGCGTATACACGCGCGCTGGCGTTGTGCGAACGGATAGGCGAGACGTCGAAGATCTTTTCGGTGCAGGTGGGACTGAGGACTTATTACCAGCTGCGCGCGGAGTACCGTACCGCGAACGAACTCGGAGAACGGCTGCTGCGCATGGCACGGCAGATCGGCAAACCGGCCTTGTTCGTGGAGGCGCATCTCGCACTAGGGGCAAGCCTGTTCTACAAGGGCGATCTCGAAGCTGCCCGCATCCACCAGGAGCAGGCTCTGGTTTTCTATCTTCAGGAAACGCACGAGGAGCACGTCTACGACCACGTGATCGATCCGGGCGTGCGCGCTCTGAACTTTATGGCCTGGACCTTGTGGCATCAGGGATACGCCGATCAGTCAGGCAAACGGAATCAAGAGGGGCTCGCACTGGCCCGGAAATATACCGGCGGCGCGAGCCTGGCGCTGACGTTGGCCTACACGGCGCAACTGCATCAGTTTCGGGGCGATGCGACGCTGACCCATAAGTACGCGGAGGCCGTCATCTCGCTCGCGGCCGAGCAGGGGATGCCGCTCTGGCACGCTTGGGGAACGATTCTGCGCGGCTGGGCGCTGAGCCAGCAAGGAAGCCTCCAGGAGGGGATTGCGCAAATACGCGAGGGCCTCGCCGGCTACCGTGCGACCGGGTCCGAAATGGGATGCTCGTATTTTCTGGTGCTGCTGGCCGACAGCTATCGGCAAGCGGGAGAGACGGACGCAGGCCTGGATGCGATCGACGAAGCGATGGCGATGGTGCGTCGTTCAGGCGAGCACTGCTACGAGGCAGAGTTACATCGGGTCAGGGGACATCTGCTGCTCGACGCACCGAGCGATCGCATCGCCGATGACACCCGTGCGCAAGAAGTCGAGGACTGCTTTCATCAGGCAATCGCAGCGGCTCGCCGTCACGGCGCCAGGTCGTTCGAATTACGCGCCGTATCGAGCCTCGCCCGTCTGTGGCAATGCCGGGGCAAAACGGCCGACGCACGGCGGGCGTTGTCCGAGGTGTACGGCGGCTTCGCAGAAGGCTTCGACACCGCCGACATGCGGGAGGCGAAAGCCTTGCTCGATGCGTTGGCATGGTGCAAGGGGTGAACGATCCATGATCCATGGCGCGGACTGGCGCGTGGGCGTGCTGCCGGCCGGCCGGGCGTGAGTGACCTGCGTGCCATGCCGGGCGCGAGATGCCGATCCGCATTGACCGAGGAGACGGGAAATGACGACGAAGAATGCAGGCCGTCGCGGCGATGCCGAGCACAAGCCGGTCGCGCTGGCTTTGCAGGGAGGCGGGATGCACGGTGCGTTCACGTGGGGCGTGCTCGACCGGCTGCTAGAGGACGGCAGGCTTGCGATTGAAGGAGTGAGTGCGACCAGCGCCGGCTCGATGAATGCCGCGGTGCTCGCGTACGGCTTGCTGAAAGGGGGCGAGGACGGCGCGCGGCAGGCGCTGCACGACTTCTGGTACGCCGTGGCGCAATCGGCCGAGCGTTACAACCCGTTGCGCTGGATGCCGTGGCTGAAAGGGACGCATAGCTTCGGGTTCGATCATTCGCCGTTATATGCGTTCGCCGACATGGCACTGCGCATTTTCTCGCCCTACCAGTTCAATCCGAACAATCTCAATCCGCTGCGCGAGGTGCTCGATAGCCAGGTCGACTTCATCGCGTTGCGAAAACAATGTCCCATCCATCTGTATCTGTGCGCGACCAACGTCGAGACGGGGAAAATACGCCTCTTCACGGGCGAGGATATCTGCGCGGACGCCGTGCTTGCCTCCGCGTGCGTGCCGACGCTGTTCCAGGCGATCAGCATCGACGGCGAACACTACTGGGACGGCGGCTACATGGGCAATCCGGCCATCTACCCGTTGATTTACCACTGCAAGACGCGCGACGTCGTGATCGTCCATATCAACCCGCTCGTTCGCCGGGGCGTGCCGATTACGGCCGCCGACATCCTCAACCGCGTCAGCGAAATCAGCTTCAATTCGTCGCTAATGCGCGAGATGCGGGCCATCGCCTTCGTCACCGATCTGATCCAGCAAGGCAAAGTCGAAGGTGACGAGATGAAGGAAATGCTGATCCATTCCATTCGATCCGACGAGGCCATGTGCGCGCTCAGCGTGTCCAGCAAGTACAACGCCGATTGGGATTTCCTTTGCGGACTGCGCGATAACGGCCGACGCGAGGCCGATGTGTGGCTCGCGCATCACTACCGGAACGTTGGGCAACGCTCGAGTATCGACATTCGCGAGGAATTTCTTTGAGCCTTGCGACTGGATCGGCGCAACGCAATGAGGTCATGATGGGTATGGCGCCGGACGCTCACGCGATCCGTGCTTCATGGAGAGAGGCGGGAATGAGTCAGACGCGGGCGCGCTTTATCGCATTGTGGTCACGCAGCGGCGGCTTGCGTGCTGAAGCCGCCTATGCCGAGCTGGCGCAGCTTTATGCCGAACCGACGCGTCATTACCACACGCTGCGTCATATCCGCCGCTGCTTGCGCGATCTCGACCGGGCGCGTAGCGCGATTCCTCACCCCGATGTTGTGGAACTTGCGCTGTGGTGTCACGACGTGATCTACGTTCCCGGCGCACGGGACAACGAGCAACGCAGTGCGGACTGGTTCCGGCAATGGGCGGGTGAGGGTATCGCCGCGAGCGAGCGCATCGGCGAAATGATCCTGGCGACCAGGCATACGCGTGTGCCGGCCGCGTTGGACGATTGCTTTGCCTGCGACATCGACCTCGCGGTGCTGGGCGGTCGACGCGACCGCTTTCGTGAGGACGGAGTGCGCCTGAGGGCGGAACGTTCCGACCTTGACGATCGCGCCTACGACATGCATGAAAGGACGATTCTGGGCAACCTGCTGGCACGTCCGCGCATTTACCACACCGATTTTTTCCATACCCGTTGCGAAACGCGCGCGCGGGCCAATCTGACGTGGCGGCTCGGCCTGCCTGTAACGCAATGACCATGATTCGACCTGCGCCGTCCGGTTACTCACCGAGCGGTGCAAACGGACCTTACGCTGATCGGCGCAGGCGACGTGCTCGACACTGCGAAGCAGATGCGGCGTTGTATCGATCCGGCGATCCACACGCTCCTCAGATGTTATGCGATCGTGGTCCCGCCGTAGCGATAGGCATCCTTTCGTCCGTCCGGTCAAACACCTTTTCCGGCTCGTCCGCTTCCTCGGGAGTTTCGTTATCCAGCACCCGGCGCATTCTGGGTTGGTCCAGTTCGTGGGTCCATCTGGCCACCACCAGTGTCGCCACGGCATTGCCGATGAAATTCGTCAACGCGCGCGCTTCGGACATGAAGCGGTCGATACCCAGGATAAGCGCAAGACCTGCAACCGGTACATGTCCGACCGCGGACAGCGTGGCCGCAAGCACGATGAACCCGCTGCCCGTCACACCCGCGGCGCCTTTGGAGGTCAGCAGCAACACAGCTAGCAAAGTAAGCTGATGCGTGAGGTCTAGCGGCGTATTCGTCGCCTGGGCGATAAAGACGGCGGCCAGTGTGAGGTAGATCGACGTGCCATCGAGATTGAAAGAGTATCCAGTGGGAATGACTAGTCCAACTACTGATTTCTTCGCGCCAAGATTCTCCAGCTTCACCATGACGCGAGGCAGCGCGGCTTCCGATGAGGAGGTTCCAAGAACGACGAACAGTTCTTCCTTGAGGTACTTGATCAACTTCCACACGCTGAAACCATGGAACCTGGCAATCAGTCCTAGCACGACGAAGATGAAGAAAAGGCAGGTCGCATAGAACGTGAGCATCAGCATCCCAAGGGAGAGCATGCTGCCGATGCCGTATTTACCGATGGTAAAAGCCATCGCGCCAAAGGCGCCGATCGGTGCCACTTTCATGATGATGCCGACAATGCGGAAGAACACGTGAGAGATCTTCTCGACAAAGTCGAATATCAATGTGCCTCTGCCGCCGAACGAGTGCAGCGCGAAGCCGAACATGAGCGCGAACAGCAGGACCTGAAGTATCTCACCCTAGGCGAACGCATCGACCACGGTCGAGGGGACGATGTTCATCAGGAATTCGGTGGTGCTCTCCATCTTGCGCCCGCTGGTGATCGTAGCCACCGCTTTCGCGTCCAGCGTCTTCGGGTCCACGTTCATGCCGGCGCCGGGCTGTACCACGTTGACGATCACCAATCCGACCACCAGCGCGAGAGCGCTGACGATCTCGAAATAGAGCAGCGCCAGTCCGCCGGTCTTGCCCACCTTCTTCATGTCTTCCATGCCGGCAATGCCGACGACCACGGTGCAGAAGATGATAGGGGCGATGATCATCTTGATCAGTTTGATGAAGGCGTCGCCGAGCGGCTTCATCGCCTCGCCGGTTTGCGGGGCGAAAATCCCCAACACAATACCGGCGATGATCGCGACGATGACCTGGAAATAAAGTGATCTGTAAAGCGGTTTGTGCGAAGCCATTTGAGCTCCAAAACAATCACTTCAGTCGTCATTCAGCGCTTCGATTGACACGCCAGCGTGACCGATGACGACGGGCAAGCATGCCGGCGTCGCGACCGCGGGGCGCAGTCGTGATACCTGTGCTTGTTCCGCAGAACGCGGAACGGCTGCTCACCCGGCAACTTGCGAATAGATTCTTACCAAACCATTACGAAGCCTATGCTTCGCATCCGTCCTCGGCAAGCGGACAAACCCGAGCGTGCACTGCAGCAAACCGCCTTATAAAAGCTGTCGCTGTGTTGAGGCCGGGTTTGATCACGGGTGACTTTTAACCCACTATCATCGTTTCTCGTCACCAAGGAGAACAAACGATGGGTCGCCCCGATTTCATCAAACACTGGACCGAACTGGAAGAACCCCATGCGCATTGCTATCGCGGCGATTCCGAACCGATGGGCCTTGACGCGCCGCTCTCCGCTGCAATGGGTATCACGCGGATCGGCATTCATCACGTGAGGCTTTTGCCGGGTCGGCGCACCTCATATCCGCACGCCGAAAGTACTGAGCAGGAGTTTGTCTACGTGCTGCATGGCAAGCCCGATGTCTGGATCGACGGCGTACTGCACCCGCTTGCTGAAGGCGACTCGGTGGCGTTTGCGGCTGGCACTGGTATCTGCCACACCTTCATCAACAATACCCAAGATGAAGTCAGGCTGATGGTGATTGGTGAGCGGCCGCGTGCCGACAACCATATCCGGTATCCGCTTAACGAAACGTACGAACTGACACGCGCGGACCGCTGGACGGACTGGCCGATCAGACCGCTTGGCGATCATGACGGGATGCCTGATTGATGCTTTTGCGAGTCGCAATCTTTCATGACATGGCATGAGCCACGTTCGGCTTGAACCTGCCAGGAGTCGTCATTGGCTGCGTCATCGGTCTGAAGTGGGAATATCCGGACCACCACCAGTAGCCGACCGTTCAAGCGCTGATGATACTGTCGCCTATCGCCGTGAGACATTTCGATGCACGAACCGCTGGCGACAAGTCAATTTTGACTTTCGTCGGTGCGATGAAGCTGCTGCAATACATTCGGGTTTTTATTCTAATAAGGATTGTTAAGGAGGAGAAATGGCTGAACGTAAAGTCGCTCTCGGGAGGGCAGTCGACGCCGCGCAGCATCTCCTCGATCCGGTTCCACCTTGGGAAGACGTTTTAGATACTGCGCGAGATCTGGTCGGTGCGGATAGCGGGACGCTCATTGTCTTTGATAACCAGTGTCGCCTACTTAACCTTACCGCCGTGGGCTTCACCGAGAGCTGTTCTCGCGATTACAACTCCTATTTTTATAGCCACGACATCCTGGAACATGACTCCCGCTCGGCACCGGCCGGGACCTGGCTCGATACAGGGCAAATGTATAGCAACTGGTCATGCACGCCTTTTCGTGGACATCTGGTGCGGGGATGGTCGACCTCGGATCACTCGGCGGAGGCATTGCGTATGCGAATGCGGTGAACGCTTCTGGAACCGTTGTCGGTGTCGCCAATCTCAATCTGCTCAAATACCACGCCTTCGTATGGAGTCAGGGCGGCGGCATGACCGACCTTGGCACGTTCGGCGGCCCCCTGTCATACGCTTCGGACATTAATGGCGCCGGCCAGATCGTCGGTTACGCAACGGTTCGGGCGGGCTGGCCACACGCATTCGTGCGTACGGGATCAGTGATGACCGATCTCGGTCTTTTACCCGGTGCCCAGTTCTCTTACGCGACGCGAATTAACGATGCGGGGCAGGTAATCGGCGGCACAGCTTTCACGAATGGCCGTGTCTCTGCGTTCTCCTGGACGGCGGCCGACGGTATGGTGGACATCGGCACGCTGGGCGGCAAGCTCACCATCGCGAACGACATGAACAAAACCGGTCAGGTAGTGGGGTCGTCCGTCGATGCGAATGGGAATCCTCGGGCCTACATCTGGACGGGTAGCACCCTGACCGCTCTCGGTACTTTGGGCGGAAAAACATCGTCGGCAAGTGCAATTAGCGGCACCGGGCAGGTGGTGGGTGCAGCCGACACGGCAAACGGAGACCGGCATGCATTCGTATGGAGCCAGGGCGAAGGAATGGTCGACCTGAACAGTCGCATTCAATCGGCACCTGCCGGTTTGATACTAGCCGGTGGACTCGCTATCTCCGACCACGGAGAAATAGTCGCGACGTCCAATGCCGGCTTGATCCTTCTTGGCAGCAATTCCACGGCGCCCGTGGTTGGACCTATCGCGCCGAGTGTCCGTGCAAAAGTCGGCGTGGCGATTGATTTCAAAGCTGCATTCACCGACGTTGACAGCGGCGACTCACATTCGGCAACGTGGTCGTGGGGCGACGGTGGCCAACCGCAGGCAGCGACCATCAGAGAAAGTGCCGGCACGGGTACGGCGACGGGCACACACGCATTCAATAAACCGGGGATCTACCCGGTCAGCTTGAAAGTTATCGACACGACCGGCCAGGTGGCGCAAGTGAGCACCGAGGTCGATGTGGCAAAGAAATAGTTGGTGGGGAAGCGGGACGCATGCGAAAGACTGCTATCGATTGCGGATTCAACCCCTCGAAGCAACTGAAGCCGTTGTTAGATGCCGGCGCGGAATTCTTCGCGCCGCACAACAGGATGTACGCGACCGTGATCGGGCGAGCCTCGCGCCCGTCGTCGTGCCGATTGTCCGCAACGACAAACGCAAGGGACGGATTCCGGTTCCGGTCAAAACGTCGGCGGTCCAATCGCGGTGTAGTATTCGACCATGTACGCGCTCTTGACCGGCCTCGACGGCGTGCAGATTCGACGCATCCATGCCAAGGACGGCAACCTGGTTAAAGGGCCTTGAACCGCCCCGACGAAATGAATGATGGCGTCGGCCGCGACAACGGCATGGATGGGAATACATCATGTCAACCGAGTGGAAACGCCGCGCCAGGCTGTTTATCCAGCGTTTCTGGCAGCCGACCAGCGCGTGCATGACCTGCATGCCGGGGAGCTGGGGCAATGTCCTGAGCCCTGCCCACTGGACGATTGCATTCCATACCGGTCTGCTCACCGGACTCCTGGCCGTACTTCTGACCTTCACGCCTGCGGGGAAACTCTACGCGCATCGATACGGCAACGCGCTGGTCGTCGGCGTCCTGACGACCGTAGGCGACGCTTACTCGCACGCAAGTCATTACCGCATCCCTTATGTCGAGCACATCGTCACGGGTGTTATTTCAGGTCTCTTGACGCTGGTTGCCTCCTATCTGTTCGAAAACCGCGCGCGTCGCCTCCGGGCGGCATGGGCTCGGGTGTTCGGGTAGTTGGTCCGTTGACTTTCTGAATCTCCGTGGCCGGACCGAGCGTGCATGTCTGCTTGCGGGTGGCGGACGGGTTCGTTGAAGTCGGGCTGCGCCCGCAGCTGTCAGCGCTTGTCGGCGGGATCGCGCTTGAAGCCGGTCAGCATCGCACCGATCAGATTGTCACGCGTCCAGATGCTCATGAGGACGGCCGCGAGGATATGGACGCACACGCAGACCTGCAGTGCGATTGACAGACACGTGTGAAGGTTATGCGGCCAGTCTTCGCCCCAGAAGGCGTCGATGCGCATCAGCCAGCCGCTTGCTGCCAGTGCGAGAATCAGCAGCCAGAGTGCGATTGCCATCAGGCCGCCGAGCGGATTGTGCGACAGATGATGCAGTGGCTTGCCGGCGGCCAGCGAGCGCACGTAGTCTTTCAAACGCGCCGGTGTCGGCCACCAGGCGGAGAATCGCGCGTACGGCGTGCCGATGAATCCCCACACGAGGCGACACGCAACGAGGCCCACGGCGATATATCCAAGTACGCGATGCGTCTGGTCAGTAGGCCCAAACAGATTCCACACGACCATGCCGGCGACGGTCCAGTGCATGAACCGTACGCCTATATCCCAGGTTTTGACGTGCATCGAGCGCCAGGCGTTAGTCGATCTCAGACTTCACGACGGCAAGCGTCTTGGTGTCGTAGTAGATCTCGACCTTTTTGCCCTCTTTGTTGTGCCCGTAGATTTCGTAGCAGTTGCCGTCGACCTTGAACTTCTTGATCTTATAGCCCTCTGCTTCGAGCTGAGCGCGCGCATCCGATTCCTTCATCCACTCGCTCTTCGGATGGACCGGGCAATCGGCTTTGGCGAACGCCGTGCCGGAAACACCCAACGCGACACATAACGCCAGGAACTTGAACATCCGTCACCTCATGTGCTGGTTTGTCGAGCGCACACTCTACGTCCGTCGAGATTGGATCGCAAGCTAATTGTAGGCTTTTAATGGAGGCTGACTTGGCGTGGATCAATGAAGAGCATGCAATCGCCGCTGCGTCGAAGTCGTCCGCTTCATTCGACGCAAACGCTCACGTGCGGCACTAGTGAGCGGTCTCTTCGCCGTTTCGCTCACCGGTTAGTTTCCGCTTCCTTTGAAGTGAAGGAGACCGTTCGGTCAAACTAGCCGCTGCGTCCTGATCCGGAGAGCCCGCAGCCGCGAACAGCCGTCGATATTCGGCCGGCGTCGTTTGCTTTGCGGCCCTGAACTGCCGATTGAAATTGGCGACGTTGGCGAAGCCCGAACGAGCAGCGATGACAGCAACGGGCAGCGAGGTGTCAGCCAGCATCCGGCAAGCGTGACCGATACGAACCCGGGTGATATACCGACCGACGCTCTCGCCGATATGCTGAATAAAGTAACGCGTGAGCGTGCGTTCCGACAGGCTGGCGGCCGCGCAGAGTTCTGACAACCGCAGCGGTTCGGCAAAGCGCGCGTCAATCATCGAAAGGACCCGGTTGATCCGTTCGGGCTCGTGGCCAGATGGGCCGGCGGTGGCCTGGGTGAAAGCGCTTGGCGAGGCGAGCGGTTGGCCCGGCGCGTCGGCGAGCGTGCACAGGATATCGAGGGCGGCGCCAAGACGTTCGCGCGGCCCGCTCGATAGCAACTGCTCGAGGCGGCCGCGCATCCATTTGCCTGCAGGCGGCTCGAAGGCCAGCCCACACGCGGCTCGGCGTAACAGCTTGCGCAGGGGTTCGTATTCGCGGCAGCAATCCGCCATGCGCCGCGCCCAATCGCCGTCGAACCAGATGACGATGGCGACCTGCGGCGAGGACGGCTCGATCGAACGGTTCGACGCCCAGGTGTGCGGGAGATCCGGCGGCACGAGGACGAGATCCTCAGCCTCGTATTCATTCACGGAGTCGCCGATGTAGCGCTTGCCGTGACTGTTCATCGTCAGAGTTAACTCGTACTCCGGATGGTGATGCCACTCGAACGGAATACGCGGGAGCCGCCGATGGTAAACCCGGACCGAACAGTCCTCACCGAACTCGACATGCTCGTAGGCTGGTTTCATGGCTGAAAACGCAAATCAATTGCCTGAATAGTATCACCAGGGCGCGCGTGCACGTCATATCCTCGGGGCATACCCAATCCCCAACGGAGACAATCATGGCGCTGAAAATCGAAGACTTGCCGGGCGCGATCTGGCAGGCAAAAAAGGAGTTGCGCGCGGCGTTGCCGAACTACCGGGAGATCTTCGCCGAAGTCGAAGCGGCGATCAGCGCCGAGGCGAAGCGAATCGCCGGACAGCGGGATCGCGGCGAAGACGTCATTCCCGAAATTCAGTTTTCCGACATTACCGAACAACGCGTCAGCGCGGAGCAGATCGCAGTCGTCAAGGCGCGCGGCGCGTGCGTGATTCGTCACGTCTTTCCCCGTGCACTGGTGCGGAGTTGGGACGACGATATCGCCAACTATGTTGAGCGCAACAATCTCGACAAGCGCCTGGAGAACCGTGCCGAAGACAAATACTTTGGCCAGTTGGCGTCCAGCAAGCCGCAGATTTATGGCGTGTACTGGTCGAAGCCACAAGTGCTGGCCCGTCAGTCAGAGTCGCTGACCGCGGCGCGCGTGTTCCTGAACAGACTGTGGCGCAATGAGAGCGAAGGCCGCCAGCATTTCGATCCGCAGCGCGTGCCTGTTTATGCCGACCGTCTGCGCCGCAGGCCGCCGGGCTCCGCGTCGCTCGGCTTGTCGGCGCATTGCGACGGCGGGTCCGTCGAGCGCTGGATCGAAAGCAATTTCCGCAAGGTATATCGCCACGTATTCGCAGGGAACTGGCGCGACTACGATCCGTTCGATGCGGCTTTTCGGCCTGACGTGGAGGAGATCGCGTCGCCCGCCGTATGCTCGATGTTTCGTACTTTCCAAGGCTGGACTGCCTTGACGCCTCAAGGTCCGGGTGACGGCACGCTGCAACTCGTCCCGATTGCCAATTCGATGGTGTACATCCTGCTGCGCGCGCTTCAGGACGATGTCGCAGAGGACGACCTGTGCGGTGCCATGCCCGGGCGGGCGCTGTCGATCAAGCCGGAATTCCATGCGCCGCTGTTCGAGGCACTGTCGTCGATTCCCAAAATGGAAGCGGGCGACACCGTGTTCTGGCACAGCGATGTCATCCATGCGGTCGAAGACGAGCATAAGGGCGCGGGTTACAGCAATGTGATGTACATCGCCTCGGCGCCCGCGTGCGCCAAAAACGACGCTTACCTCAAGCGCCAGTTGCCGAGCTTCCTCAAGGGTGAAAGCCCGCCTGATTTTCCGGCTGACCATTTCGAGGTCGATTTCACCGGACGCGCAACGGCTGACGATTTGACGCCGCTCGGCAAGGCGCAACTCGGGTTTGACCTGTAGTTCGGCAAAGACGTTTGCCACGCATGAAAACGGGCACGCATGCGCGGCCGCCCTGGCTGCGCATGCCTCGCCCGATCCATAACGAAAAATTCGGAGGCTGCAATGAAACGATCACTGACGTCCGTTGCGACGGCTATTGCGCTGCTCATGGCTGGAACTCACGCGGTGCTTGCCGCCGAACAGCTTTCGGTACTGCACTGGTGGACCTCCGGCGGCGAATCGAAAGCGATTCGGGTGCTGAAGGACGATATGAACAAACAGGGCTACGAGTGGAAGGACTTCGCCATTGCAGGAGGCGCGGGCGCGGCGGCCATGACGGCGCTGAAGACGCAGGTCATGTCGGGCAACGCGCCATCGGCCGCGCAGATCAAGGGACCGCTGATTCACGATTGGGCCGAGCAGGGGTCGCTGGTCACGATCGATCAATCCGCAACCGATTGGAAAGCGCATACCCCAGCGCAAATAGACACTGCGATGAAGGCGGGCGGTCACTATGTGGCTGCACCCTTTTCGGTACATCGAATTAACTGGCTGTGGATCAACAAAGCCGATCTGGACAAAGTCGGTGCTACGCCGCCCACGACCTGGCCGGAATTCTTCGCACTCGCCGACAAGTTTCGCGCAGCGGGCATCACGCCCGTCGCGCACGGTGGTCAACCCTGGCAAGACATGACCATCTGGGAGACAGTCGTGCTCTCCCAGGGCGCGGACTTTTACCGGAAAGCCCTGATCGATCTCGATCAGAAAACACTGACCTCGCCGCAGATGGTTCAGGTGTTCGAGACCGTGCAGAAGATCCGGACTTATTTCGACAAGGGTTACCACGGCCGTGACTGGAATCTTGCGACGGCCATGGTGATTTCCGGCTCGGGCGGCATGCAATTCATGGGCGACTGGGCAAAAGGAGAGTTCGCCAACGCGAACAGGAAGGCGGATGTCGACTATATTTGCGCGGCCGCGCCCGGTACGTCGAATGCTTATACGTACACAGCGGACGCGTTCGTGTTCTTTCAGCAGCAGGGCAAAAAGGAGGCGACGCCGGGACAGCTTGCGCTTGCCAAAACGATCATGTCCGTTGATTTCCAGCAGCAGTTCAGTCTCTACAAAGGTTCGATTCCCGTCCGGCTGGATGTGCCCATGGACAAGTTCGATAGCTGCGCGAAGAAATCACGCGCGGATGAGCAGGCCACGATTAAATCGGGTGGATTTCTGCCTTCGTTGGCCTTCGGCGAGCTTCAGTCCTCGGTTACCGCCGGCGCGATGACCGACGTCGTCACGAACTTCATGAACTCGAATGAGGATCCGAAAGAGGGCGTGCGCAAGCTTGCCGCCGCCGCGAGAGTCAAGTGAGCCGCTTCGTGTCAGCCCACTACGAAACGCGCAACTTCACTAATGAAAGGGGATGGAGATGGATCCTGTAGCAAAGCGTAAATGGCCTCGTTCAGGATTCGAGACAACCGTAATGGGTTTCGGCGCTGCGCCGATCGGCAACATCTTCAGGCCGATCAGTGAAGAGGATTCGGCGGCCTTGATCAAGGCCGCGTGGGACGCGGGCGTACGCTACTTCGACACCGCCCCGATGTACGGGCACGGGTTGAGCGAGGCGCGCTGTGGGCAGGGGCTGCGCTGGTATCCGCGCGACGAATATGTGCTGTCGACTAAGGTCGGGCGTATTCTGAAGCCACGCAGGCGCGCCGAGATCAATTTCGAGCCCTGGGTCGACGGGTTGCCGTTCGAACTCGTTTTCGACTACAGCTACGACGGCACGATGCGTTCGATCGAAGATAGCCTGCAGCGTCTCGCGCTGGAGCACATCGACATCGCGCTGATTCACGACATCGATGTCTTTACTCACGGCAAGTGTCAACCTGAGATGTTCGAGACGGCGATGACGGGTGCGTCGAAAGCACTGCTGAAGTTGCGAGACGAAGGTGTCGTGAAAGCGGTGGGCATTGGTGTCAACGAGTGGCAGGTCGCGCACGAAGCGATTCGCCGGCAGGATTTTGACTGCCTGCTGCTGGCTGGCCGCTACACGCTGCTCGAGCAGGACGCACTGGACGGTTTTTTGCCGCTGTGCGAAGAGCAGCAGGTGTCGGTCATTCTCGGCGGCGGGTACAACAGCGGCATTCTGGCGACGGGCGCGGTGCATGGGGCGAAATACAACTATGCGCCCGCGCCTGAGCCGATCCTCGAGCGCGTGCGCAAGATCGAGACGGTATGTCAGGAATACTCGGTGCCGCTCAAAGCGGCGGCGCTGCAATTCGTGCTCGGCCATCCCGCGATCCCGACCAGCATTCCCGGCGTGCGTACGGTTGCCCAGCTGGAAGATAACCTGCAAACCTTCCGGGCTGATATTCCACCGGCATTCTGGGCCGAACTGAAGGAGCGTGAGCTGATCCGCCAGGACGCGCCCACCCCTTGATAGCGCCGGGTTCCAGACGGCACCGGCTCGATTGTGGGCAATTGTTGGGCGCCGGTTGAAACGCCGGCACTATCTGTCATCGAATGCAGACAGCGCTGTATCCGAGGCGAGGTGCCGGCATGCCAGATCCAATGCGTGGCTCCGCCAGCGGTTATGCGCAACGTAGCGTGGATGACTTGTCCGGTAGCAGACCGTGCGACCAAGCCGGAATTGCCAGAGGCACTTCGGTTCGATGACCGTACTTTCCGTCCGGTCAGGAAAACAGTCGCGTAAATACGCGTCATAGGCTGCCCCGGTCGTGAAGAGGATCACGTCAGGATCAACAACTTTGATCTGGGCGCGAAGCAAGCTCGCGGATAGGACTTTGATCGCAGCAAACGTAGGTGTCCTGGTCGGCGTTTTGCCAGCATCGCTCACGCAAAACAGGTTCGCCCAAACGACAGCAACTTCGCTCTCAGGAAGTCGCGCGCGGGTAAGCTTCTTAACCTGGTTTAAAAACTGGAGAAATCTATGGCGGCCCGCGGGTCTGTCAAAACATCGACTATGAACGGCCATCGATTCGATGACTTTCTGGAGTGTATTGACCTCCCCGTTCTTGAACGGACAGGACTTATCGCGCCATTGCTTCGTCTCCATTCCAACGACCATCAGGCGATGGGTAGCGTCGCTGAATTGCGAGGGAACACTTGAAAGAAAAAGCCCGGATAAGTCAGGCGCCCCGTTGAAAATCTCCTTGAGATCATGTGCCGACAGAATGTCCAGATAGCTGCGGGCAAGCTCGAGTGTTGTCTGGTCGTGCGTTGTGTTCGTCGACGGCGTCACAAGTTCTATTCTCTCTAAAGCAATCTGAAAGTCGCGCACATACCGTTTCACGCGCTTGTTATAAATCGCCACGCACCCCGGCGAGGCGTTCAATTGCTTCGACTCCAGCGCGCATCTTTTGGGCAGCGGACGCGTTCGCTGAGTGTATGGTAATTTTGGGCGGTTTGAATCCCCGCAAAGCCACGGCTTCCTCTATCCAGACGATGACGTCATATCCCGTGCCCCGTGCATCGTCTCCAAGGTCGTGGTCGAGACTCAGCTCCGTGACATCTCCCGTTTCCAGCAAACGGATAGCGTCGGCAGGCCAGTAGACTCGGTGCCACCCCTCCGGGGTCTGACGTTCGTCGTCGAGAAACAGTCTCATTGCGTTATGCCGCCGGCTATTGAATATGGCGATCCTACCAAACGCAGCTGTCGCTCAAGGCGGATTCCCGGCTGTGGAGTCGGCCCATTGACGGTAACGCCGCGTCAATTTGCGCGTGCGGATCTGGTCGATCATGAGACTGTAGAGCGGCGGG
Source organism: Paraburkholderia sp. FT54 (assembly GCF_031585635.1). Lineage (NCBI taxonomy): Bacteria > Pseudomonadati > Pseudomonadota > Betaproteobacteria > Burkholderiales > Burkholderiaceae > Paraburkholderia > Paraburkholderia sp. FT54. The sequence goes on from NZ_CP134195.1 coordinate 1,738,894, forward strand.
CAACAGCGCCGCGGATGGCCGCCCGCGGACTGCGAGACCGGGCAATTCAGGACTCTCGGCGCAATTATGCGCAAAAGATGCTGGAAAACACCAAGGTCGCCGCTGACGCCCGTCAGTATACTGGCCAACTGCCGGGCGCCGTCACTTCGTGAAGGTCAGAACGAGTCAGGTCGGGCGCCGTTCGTCGGACTCAACAGGAGGAAGACAAAAATGAAGCGCATCGTTTCCCACTATCTGATTGCACTTGCAACGATCGTCGGCTGTTCGCTCACGGGACCGGCGCACGCCGATGCCGCGCATCCAGTCGTCGCGTTGCTGCCGGGCGTCACCGATCCTTTCTATTTCACGATGCATCGCGGCGCGGAGCGGGCCGCGAACGAAGAACACGTCCAGTTGTTATTCCAGGTGCCGAAGGCATGGAACACCACCGAGCAGGTGCCGATCCTCAAGGCGTTTATCGCCAAACACCCGGATGTACTGCTGGTTTCACCGGTCGACAAGCAGCAATTGATCGGACCGCTGAAGGAAGCGGCCGACGCCGGCATCAAGGTCATCACGGTCGACACGTATATCGGCGACGGCCACTATCAGACCGGCAAGGGCGACGCGGATTTCCCACTGTCGTACATTGCTTCGGATAACCTGGAAGGCGGCCGCGTTGCGGCGCGATCGCTCGCGAAGGCCATCGGCGACAAGGGCACCGTCTATTGCGAAAACAACAAGCCCGGCATCTCGAGTACCGATGCGCGCGCCGAGGGTTTCCTGGACGAGATGAAGAAGCATCCGAACATCAAGGTGCTACAGACGCAATATAACGAGGACGATGCGAACCGCGCTGCATCGCACGTTGCCGCGGTGCTCGCGCGCAATCCGGACCTCGCCGGCGTGTTCGGCGCCAATACGTTTTCTGGCAGCGGCGCCGCCCAAGGCGTCAAGGCGGCCGGCAAGCAGGGTGTCGTCAAGGTCGTGGTGTTCGACGCCGTGCCTGGCATCGACCAGCAGATCAGAAGCGGCCTCGTGGACATCGCGATCGCGCAGCGCCCGGATGAGATCGGCTATTACGGCGTGAAGTTCGCGGCAGACGTGATTCGCGGCAAGAAGATTCCGCCATTCAGGAGCACCGGCTTCGTGGTGCTCGACAAGACGAACATCGACCAGCCGGACATGAAACAGTACATCTATTCGAACTAGGCACGCGCTGTCGAACGAGGCCATATCCCCGCGTGCGTCGACGCGCACGCGCACGCCACTTCCGATTTCCGGGACGACTCGATGGACGACTCACGGCTCGACAGGCTCGCACTGATCAGCAGGCTCTGGCCCTGGCTTTTCCTGTGTGCGCTACTGGTGTTTTTCGAAGTGTGGGCGCGGATATCGGATCATCGCTCGTTCGTCTTCAATGCCTACAATCTGCAGTCGATCGGACTCGCGGCCAGCGCGCCGCTACTGCTCGCGATCGGTCAGACGTTCGTGATCATCACGGCGGGCATCGATCTGTCGGTGGGATTCGTGATGGGACTGGCCGCCGTGTGTGTCGCCCAATTCACGATATTGGGTGGCGGCTCGCCGTGGAGCCTGCTGTTCTCCATTCCACTGACCGTCGGGGTATGCGCGATTCCGGGGCTCGTCAATGGCGTGCTGATCGCGCGGCTCGGGGTACCCGCCTTCATTGGCACGCTCGGCATGTATGGCGTCGCACGAGGCGTGGGCTTTCTGGCGGCGGGAAGCGGCATGACCGTGGCGGTGGACAATGCCGGCCTCGCCTGGCTCGGGCGCGGCTGGACCCCAGTGGCGCTGACGGCCATTTTGCTGGTCGTCATGCATGTCGTGCTATCAAAGACGCGCTTCGGCCAGTACACCTATGCAATCGGCGGCAATCCACAGTCGGCGATCCGCGCCGGCATCAATGTCAGGCGTCATTTGCTGGTGATCTATCTGATCGCCGCTGCGTTTGCCGCTATTGGCGGCATCGTCTATACGGCGCGCTTTGCCGCGGGCGCCGCCAACGCCGGGGAGCCGATGCTTCTCGACTCGATTGCGGCGGTCGTGATCGGCGGGGCGAGTCTGTTCGGCGGGACCGGCAATGTCATCGGCACGCTGATTGGCGCGCTGATCATCGCGGTGATCGAGTTCGGACTGGTATTCATCGACGTCAACGCGTTCTGGCAGTTTATCGTGGTCGGCATTGTCATCATCATGTCAGTGCTGATCGACCAGTACAAGGAACGTCTCGGAGGCGCCCAATGAGCACCCCGATCCTCGAGGCGCGCGACATCTCGATCCGCTTCGGCGGCGTGGAGGCGCTACGGCGCGTTTCGCTGCGACTGATGGCGGGCGAAGTGCTGGCGCTCGCCGGCGACAATGGCGCCGGCAAGTCGACCCTCATCAAGATCCTCTCCGGTGTCTACCACGCCGACGCGGGCCACTTGCTGTTCAACGGCACATCCTTGCAGTTGCGCGATCCACAGGACGCCCGCGCTCAGGGGATCGAGACGATCTACCAGGATCTCGCGCTTGCCGACAATCTCGATGTCGGAAGCAACATCTTCCTCGGACGCGAGCCGACGCGACGGCAATTCGGGCTTCAGGTGATCGACCGGCCGCGCATGGCGGAGGTCGCGCGCGAAGTGCTCGAGCGTCTCGATATCGTGATTCCCGAGCGCAAGCTCAGCGGTCCGGTGAAGATGCTCTCCGGCGGCCAGCGGCAGGCGATTGCGATTGGCCGTGCGATTTACTGGAACGCGCGTGTGCTGATCATGGACGAGCCGACTGCCGCGCTCGGCGTACCCGAACAACGCAAGGTCATGGAATTGATCACCGCGCTAAAAGCCCAGGGCGTGTCCGTGATTCTGATCTCGCATAACCTTCACGATATCTTTGCCATTGCCGATCGCATCGTCGTGCTGCGGCGCGGTGAGGTCGCCGGCGAACGCCTCGTGGCCGCAACTAATGGCGACGAGATCGTGCACCTGATTGTCGGCGACACGTACGCGAACGGACGCGGATCGGGCCACTGAGCGCTGCATCCGGTTGGGTCCGCCTATTTATATTTCTATAATAAAAAAACCATTCCGATTGAGAATTAATTTTTCACGGAAGGTTGCGTTATTAGAAAATATTGAACAAAAAAGCACATGACATTGCTTTGTTATCGTTTTCATACCCCGTGAAGATCGAAGAGTTTGCGCGCCGGTCGGCGGCGTCCCGCGGCGACTCTATTCCACCGACGATTTAATACGCACATAACAGGCGCAATGTAATCCATATATCCTCATACTATACGACCGTTCTTTTTTATTTCGGCAAAAACAATAAACTTTTTGCGAGGTTTGTCGTTATAGCGTTGAGCGACCTAAAAACGGCCGGCCGTCACTTTATTTGGAAAAGCCAGAAATCGTGCTGGTGTCGTCAAGTGTGCTGCCGAAACGTCCTGATCATTCAGGCGCACTGAGAGACTTGCGTTGGCCTATGCAGTGTGAAAATGAACCATGGATCGAACAACCTACGCCACGAACAGCATCCGATCGTCCCGCCACGCGTTGGTACTGGTGCCTGCGCTAACCGTTCTGGTCCTCGGCATATTGTGGGTAACCATACTGTTGCGCCTGCAGGTCGAGAAGTCGGCAGTGATGCGCGACACACGTGTGGCCGCGCGCACGCTGGCCGACGCCCTGGAAACCCATACGTTGAAGACCGTTCACGATGTCGACGAAATTGCGTTGCTGGTCAAATACGGATACGAACGTACGCCGCAAAGCTTCGATCTTGCGGCCTATCGGGCATACGGGCTGATTACTGCGGACACGGCACTACAGGTCACCATTGCGGGTGCCGACGGCCGCGTGATCGCATCGACTTTGCCATTTTCGGGTATGGTCGATCTCAAGGACCGGGAGCATTTCCGAGTCCACCTTTCCCCTGCGGACATCGGACTGTTCATCAGCCAGCCCGTGATTGGACGTATTTCCGGGCAGTGGTCTGTTCAGGCAACCCGCCGCATCGACCGCCCCGATGGCCGTTTTGGTGGGGTGGTGATCGTCTCGGAAGATCCCGCTTATTTGACCGATGGTTTCTACAACAATGCTGCGCTGGGTCAGCGCGGCATGATTGCCGTTATATCCGGTCGCGGGTTCATGTTGTCGCGTCGTGCCGGCAATTCGCCGAGCCGGTCTGGCGAGGCGCTGCCGAGCAACTATGTCCCACTCGGCAAGACGGTGCTGGCCGACTTCTCCGATCCGATCGATCATGTCGATCGTGTGGTGGCAAGCCGCCATCTCGAGAAGTATGGTTTGACCGTCGTCGCCGGTCTTTCCGTCGATGAGGCGCTGGACGATTACTTCAGGATGCGTCGCGTGTATGTGACGATGGCCGCGACCATCACGGTGATGCTCGCGGCACTATCGGCCTGGATTACTGCTCTGATCGTCAAACTCCTCAACGGTAAAGAGGAACTACGGCGTCTGTCCCAAACAGACCGACTGACGGATTTGCCCAACCGCGGCAACATCGTGGAGCTGCTTGACGAGGCGATCGCGGCCCCGGGTGCGGTCGGACGAGTCGCCGTCATTTTTGTCGATCTGGACAGCTTCAAGGAACTCAACGATACGTACGGCCACCAGTGCGGCGACGAAGTTCTTGTTCTGGTGGCGGCGCGCCTGCGGGCTACGGTAAAGCAGCGTGGTGCGGTAGGGCGCCTTGGCGGCGACGAGTTCCTTATTGTGCTCAAGGCAGACGCTATAACCGGCGTAGTCGAACAGATGGTCACCGAATTGACGGCTGCTCTAAAGGTTCCGCTGAATTCACACTGGGGGGTCGAGAGGGTCGGCGCGAGCTTCGGCCTTGCTATTCTGCAAGCCGGCGAGGATTCGAGCGAACTCATCAGGAAGGCCGACTTCGCGATGTACGAAGCCAAAAATCGGGATCTCGCTTATCGACTGGAGCTGGATACAGACCGCATTTTTGCGAGGTGAGTCTTCTACCAGGCGGGCAAGGGGCGCTAACTGCGCTCATTTCGTTATGCCAGGTGGAAATTGCCGTGATTCAGGCGGTCACGCCCCGTCGTTGGCCAGAGTTCGCTTTCGGTTCAGTCACGTTCCGCGCATCGTTGTTTTCCCGCGCTCCTGCGTTACGCCAGCGAACTCGCCAGAGCGCGCAGAGTCTGGGCCGGATCGTCTTCGATGGGCGAACCGTGCGACACGAGAATGCGCTTGAGCGACTCAATGTCTGCCCACTGCAGAAGCTGAGCGCGCAGCGCCTCTTTATCCGCGATCAGAACCAGCTTCACCGGCTTCGGAATATGCGGCTCGTTCCCCGCGAATCCCATCATGCGCAGCAACCAGCCACCGAAACCGGATTCATGGCGGATGTTGCCGACCAGATCGTTCAGAACCAGCGTCGTGCCGTTGGGCGTGCGTATGACGAGCGCCGCCTCATGCCCACGCGTTCCAGGCACGGTCACGAACTGCACGTTCGGATCGCCGAAGCTGGGGGCCGTCGTGTCGACGTGCACCGCTTCTTCCACCTTGGTTCGCGAGCCTTCGGGCGCAACGACCTGCATAGACGGGTAACGCTCTTTCCAGATTTTTGCGTCTAGCCGATGATGGTCGTTGGGCACCACCAGAAAGGCAGGGCGCCCGTAATCTTCGAGCGCTTGCATCTCGATCTCATCGAGCGCGATTGCGCTGAATATGACCAGTCGCGAGTCGTTCAGACGCGCCACGGTCATGCGTCGCGGGAGGTCGGTGAGCGGCATATGGAGTTCGCCGGTCACCGTGAGGATGTTTTCGTCGACTTCCGTGAGCTTGCCGTGCGGCAAGACTTTCCACTGCTGAAAAGGCTTGGTCATCGTTGAGCTCCCTGATTTGGGCCGGTCACTGTAAATATGCAGTGTGCGCGCAAATAGAGGACCGTCAAGCGGTTGATTTGAATGACGCGAGCGCCCCTCGCGTACATCGCAGTCAAGTTCCAGGCCGAACGTACTCTGTATCAACATCGTCACCCTTGCAGCCCACCGCGACGAACCGGGAGCGGCCGCGATGGAGTGACCAGCCGTTCGAAGCGACTCCCCCAGCCTGGTCAGGACGGCACACTCTTCGGCCCTGATAGGGCGACTGGAACTATTCGGAAATTCCTTTCGTCGCCACGCTGCAAGTGCGATGTACACTTTCCTGCAGGGGCATTCCACGGTCTCAGGGCCGGGTTGATCACGCAGGATCATCATGAAAAGAATCTACGGGTACAAGGGCTTTGAGGTCACCGTGGAACTAGAACCGGTGTGGGAGACCACCGGCAGCGTGACGCTGTTGCCTCCGCGTGGCTTCGTTGCCGTCGTGCAAATCAGAACGATGGGCGCGGTGGGCGGTACGCGCCCCGTGGTCGCGCCGATCCGCCTCGGGGCGACCATCCATCAACCGTTCCCGACGCAAGCCGAGGCACTCATGGCGGGCTATAGCGCCGGGCAGCGCGTGGTGGACGACAGGTTCGCGCGATGACAACAGCTTCGTTACTGTATAGCTCTGATGATTGGATCGTCCCTGCGCCGGCCGTTTGTAGCGCTGGAATTATCAGTACGCCGCCGTCAAGGCCATTGGAAGGCCCGAGCAGATACTGAAGAATTTCTGAACAAAAAAAAGCCGCAGACATCGCTGCGGCCCGAACACACACGCCGCGCCTTGGGGCGCTGACGTTGGTTCCATCCTACACATCCGCGTTTCTGAAGCAATCGGGTGTCTTGTCTGAATATTGTCGAGCCCTCGCATTCCCGCGTCTACCGTGGGCGGGTTTGCGTCGTCGCTCACGCGGGCGTTGCGCAATGGCCACAGGGACCGTCGTCCGGCATCAGGATCAAGATATCCGGACTTTCATCTGGCCGGGGCTTTCGCCGGTCTATGGTTTTGCCGGCTCGATGCATGAGCCTCGGTAATGACGAGGTTATCATCGCGCGCGTCGATCCACTCAATCGCCCATTGCCGAGCGGCCTCGATTGCCTCGTCTTCGGTTTCGAACCAGGCAAGATTGCGCTCGACATGCATTTCAGTGTCCACATCGTCGTCAGGTGACGCCCGGATGATCCGCGCATGCGCGAAGAACTGACCAAGCGAAAAATCCGGGGTTGCGTCGATGACCCAGCCGCCGTACTCGTACTTCATGTTGCCTCCGATACCTGGCTAATCGAGATTCGAACAGACAAAGCATGGATTGATCAGGCTGTATTCGCTAAACCTCCAGAGGTGAATTGCCGACTTCGGGGCCGGCTGTTCGGACAGCACGCTGCCCGTCGACTCCGCGACGCCATGTTGTTGGAGATCATTCGCGGTCGAACTGGCCGGGCGGAGCAGGGACCGGCGTTGTGCACAAGGCTATTCCTGAGACTTGTCAGCGGTGCCTCCGGTTCTGGAAAAGACGCCGCGTTCGCAAAAAAATCAGGCCGGGCGGCGTCAAGCTAAACGCGCAGGTGGCTCAATTGTCGTCCGACCTGCTCGGTAGATGCTCGTGCGGCGCCGGCTCCGCTTCCGCGGCGTCAGGAACATCGACCGTAGTGCCTGGCGCAGGTTTAGGCCTCGACGACCGGGTGCCCGGCGTAACGCCGTGGACGGGGTGGTCCGGAATTCCTGGCCGGTGGATCGGTGGGGTGTTTGGGGTTGAGGGCATGATTTCCTCCTGCGCTGACGTGACCAGCAATAATCATCATACCTCTGTCGGAGAAGCAGAGCATTACCGCAGCGAAGCCAATATGCGCGTTGTAATAAATATTTCGCAATTTTGCGTTAATGATAACAATCGGCTTGGCGTCTATAAATACGATATTCACATATAAATCAGCCAATAGGTTCGCCGCGGATTGGTCTCGTTAAGTAAGTTAACTATTAAAACATTATTGCGGAATTTTATGGGTATAGGCCGCGCTGGCTGGGCTTCGCGGCGTGTCATGCTGGACTGCACAAGTAGTAGTTGCCGTCAAATATAAAAAGAAAACCGAGAGGCGTAAAAAAGGCATTTCAGATATTGCGTTCAAAAATTGAGCGGTTATGATGGCGTCTCCGTGATTCGATTTCTCGCATGATTGCTTCACGGAGGGGGCGGCAGAAATATTTGCCGGCATGCGCGCAGGAGAGGTAATTAATGCTCTCCGCGCAGAGAGACTAAATCGAGGAGACGATATGTTGAGTCCCCATGAATTCGCTACCCTGATGCTCATCAAGGACGCGCCGGACCAGATCGAACTGGGCCGCGCCGAACTCAATACGTTGCTGGAGCGGCAACTCATATCTCTGGAAAACTTTGCCTCAGGACGCCCGCGCGCTCATATCACGAGCGACGGCGATTCCATCCTCAAGGCCGTCGCCCGGATGCGCTAGACATCCTCGGGCGCGCACGTCCAGCCAGCGCGCCGAAGACATAGTCATGAACGAAACGTCTCAGTTGCGGGTTAGTTTGTAGTGCCTGTTGATGTAACGAACGTCGAAGTTCTCGCGACGCATTCTGCCTGACAGGCGTCCTTGCGCTTTGATCTATCCACCATCGCGATCCGTCGCAACACTCTCGTCCGAGCGGGGGTTTCGTGCACCGGACCGAATCTTGAGGAATTCAACCATGGCTCTATCGAGTCCCGAGCAAGCCGCTGCCGTGAAGGCCAGCCTCGACGCATTTTTCGGGTTGACCGGGAAGATCTTTGAAGGCGCCGAAAAACTGGCCGCGCTGAACCTGCAGGTCTTCAGGTCCACGCTCACCGAGGCGCAGGAAAATATGACGAAGGCGTCCGGCACGCCGGACCCGCTGCAATGGTTCTCGCTGCAAGCAGGTTTCACTGCGCCTTTCGCGGAAAAAACGCTGTCATACGGCCGGCAGGTGTTCGACATCGCATCGACTACGCAGGCTGAGGTCACCCAATTCACACAGACGCAATACGAGCGATATAACGCACGCGTGCAGGCATTCGTCGAAGAAGCGGCGAAGAACGGGCCGGCAGGTTCCGAAGCAGCGATCGCTGCATGGAAATCCGCGATCGGCGCCAGCACGACCCTGTACGAAACGCTGCAGAAGACGGGGCAACAGGCCGTGCAGGTCGCAGGGAGTAATTTCGATGCAGTCACCGCCACGGCGTCAAAGGCCGCGCGACGCAGTGCCGAGCAGGCTACCGTAGCCGCTGGCGCGAAAGGATAAGGCCGAGGCGGGAAGCGATGCCCGCGTCGCCGTTCCCAATCCATAGGAAGGAATACTTAGGAGCGGCGGAACGCTGCTCCAACACATCCAGTTCTTGACTGAATGCAGTGTTGCTCCAGATGTCTACGAGACCGATTTTTTGCGAGGACGATTCGATGGCAAAGCAGATCGCGGTGGTGACGGGTGGAATGGGCGGACTTGGCGAGGCGATCAGCATCAAGCTGCACGATGCCGGATATGCGGTCGTGGTCACGTGTTCGCCGGCCAACACTGGTGCAAACGAGTGGCTCGCACGGATGGAAGAGCAGGGAAGACAGTTCCGCGCGTACGCGGTCGACGTCGCCGACTACGACTCGTGTGAAAGGTGCGCGGCGCAAATCAAAGCCGAAGTCGGGCCGGTCGACATTCTCATCAACAACGCCGGCATTACGCGCGACGCGAGCTTCAAAAAGCTGGACAAGGTCAATTGGGACGCGGTAATCCGAACCAATCTCGATTCGGTGTTCAACATGACGAAGCCGGTGTGCGACAGCATGGTCGAGCGCGGCTGGGGCCGCATCATCAATGTGTCGTCGATCATCGGCTCCAAGGGCGGCTTCGGTCAGACCAACTATGCGGCGGCGAAGGCCGGCATGCATGGCTTCACGAAATCCCTGGCGCTCGAGGTGGCGAAGAAAGGCGTCACTGTCAACACTATCTCGCCCGGCTACATCGCGACGAAGATGGTGATGGCGGTACCCGAGGACATCCGCGAGACGAAGATAATTCCCCAGATTCCGGTCGGCCGGCTCGGACATCCGGACGAAGTCGCCGCGCTCGTGGTGTACCTGTGCTCGCGCGAGGCGGGTTTCCTGACGGGAGCCAATATTGCAATCAACGGCGGGCAACACCTGCAATGAAGCGGACAGGTCAGCAACGGGGGTTCCCATGAGCGAAGCAGTAGCAATCGTCGTAGGTTCATTCGTGATGGCGACGGCAGCCGTGTTCGTCGCCGCTCACTATCATCTGGAGCAAATGCGTCGAAAAAGACTCAGACAGATGGGGCATCATCCCTACTGGCGGGACTGGAGCAACGCCCGCCATTGAGCCTCTACGCTCGCAGGCGCAGTCGCCGCGCCCGGATTCTGCTGGTCCTCCCGGCCAGCAGAACTCCCTACGCCAGGGCATTTAATGCCAGCTTGCCTTGGTAAAGCGACACGCCTGCGGCTCATCCTTCCAATCGCACCATTCGGCCGGATGCGCCTCCCATAGCAGTTCACCGCCACGAATGTGGGCGTGGTACGCGTTCCGCTCGCATCTGACGGGCTTATCCAGCGTGACGCGGCGCACAGCGTGGCTGATTTTTTCGCTTGCCACAGGTTTCGCGCTCGCGACGGCGGCGCTCCGCGCGTGGCTCGCGAAAGCACATGATCTCCCGCCGGTCCTGGCCGCCTGCAGCGCAGTCGCGATTCTGCTATTCGTCTGTTCGCGCGGCATCCTCCTACATATCCACTAGCACGTTTACCAAGGTAGCCGAGCGTCGTGATCGCAGCGTGACGAGATACATGCGCAAGCGAGCTTGAGGCACGTCAGTTGCTGATTCCCAGGAGGGGAAGATCGCCCGCGCAACTTGCACGCGAGCCTCGAACGCCTGCGAAATCCACAACGCCGCAGATGACTGCCGGAGCGACGCGGGCGGCAACGAAAGAGAGAATCCTGAAGCAGAACTTAAGGGGGGCGCGGCGCATCGATGAATGAGCGATATCAATGAGCGATGTATGAGTCGACAAGCAAAGACCGGCCCGAATAATTTGCATCTACCATGGTTATGTAGGGTTAAGCAGCCCCCGGGACAGCGAGCCGCTATAGAACGAGGGGAGAATCACAGTGCACGAAGATCTGGCGGAGTCGCGCGACACAATGGTCGAGCGGCAACTGGTTGCACGCGGCATCGCCGAGCCGCGCATTCTCGACGCGATGCGGCGCGTGCCGCGCGAGGCATTTCTGAGTCCCGAACTGCGTGAATGGGCTTATGCGGACGCAGCCCTTCCGATCGAAGCCGGCCAGACCATCACGCAGCCGTTCATGGTCGCGCGCATGCTGCAGGCCGCGCGGCTCAAGCCGGGCGACCGTGTACTGGAGATCGGTACGGGTTCCGGCTACGCGGCGGCCGTGCTTGCGGAAATGGTTGCACACGTCGATACGGTCGAGCGTCATCCGCAACTGGCTGAGAGCGCCATGGAACGGCTCAACGCGCTCGGCTACGGCAACGTGAACGTCTATACGGCGGACGGCACACTCGGGCTGCCGGCGTGTGCGCCGTTCGATGCAATCGTCGCCACCGCGTCCGGCCCAAGCGTGCCGCCCGCGTGGCGCGCGCAACTCGAGATAGGCGGCCGGCTCGTGATGCCGGTGGGTCCGGATCCGGATCATCAACGGCTGATCCGGCTGACTCGCGACAGCAGCACGACATACCACGAGGAAAGGCTCGACCTTGTGCGTTTTGTACCGTTGATCGGTGCGCAGGGCTGGGGCGACATCGCAGAGCGATAAGGGCAGACACGGGGAAGACGCGGGGAGACGCGGACATCATTTGAGGCACGCGGGAACGGTTCACCTGATGCATCTGTCCGTGAGCAGGCCGCGACGGCCGCACAGGTCGAGGAGCCGCACGCACGATAGCGTGCGCGCCATGCGAGTGGAGATCACAATGGTCAGCACATTGACGAAGATTCTTCTCATCGTTGTCATTGCCGCTTCGTGTGGCGGATGCTCGCGCAAGGACGACAGCGGAATCGCTATTCCGGGTGGGCGCAACAGCAACGGCAACGGTGCATCATCGCCGAGGGCGGGCATGGAGTTCAGGAAGCTGGAGGTTCTAACGCCTGAGGCAATGCGCACGGACAAAAGTACGCGTCGAGCGCCCACGGCAGCGCGATCAGACGGCCCACCATCGTCGCGAGCGCATCCGGCGATACCGCGGCGAACGTAATGGTCATTTCTTCGTAGCAGTGACGGCGGTCTACGCGGATCCGAACATGGTCCGCCTGGGGTGCCTCGCAACCGAGCACCTGCCAGGCGGCAACGACCCTCAGGTTGCCTGCTTTTGCACGCACGGTGAGCCGGTAACGATCGTGCCGGACCGGTGTGCTGTCCTGAGCCGTCATCCCCCTCATGGCGGGATCGTCCGGTGACGTTTCGATTTGCTCGTCGGTCGATTGCATTCTGAACTCCGGATGGCCAGTCTTGCGTCGCAGGAGCCGGAGCCGATCGGCCGCTCGCAGCACGTCCGCTTCATGAGTATCGTTATAGTCCGTGCGATTATCGAACGTTAGGACAGCGGGTAAAAATTGACGGCGTTGTACGTATCGAGGCCCGCTCAGCCGGTCGCCAGTGCGGGGTGGCGTGTGCTTGCCAGGCTGCGGCTCCGTCACAGAGAAGGTAACTCGCCATTCTCGTTGGTTCAATCCCATAGTGGCTTATAGAAGAAACACGCGTACCGGCGATTTTTTCGCTGCATTGCAACTTCAGCAAGACACCGTATGCCGCGCGAAAACCGCATCTTCTCGACGCATCCGACGGCATGTTTATTGCGGCCTAGCGGAGGGCGCTCATTCAGGGCTGCTCTTGATGCCATCCAGCCAGACCCGTTGCTGCTGTCACGCGGCGCGCGCCAGTGGTCACGCGGCGACAGCGCGCCGTCGATGCCAGCCTTGGGGCGTGGGAATGCACGAACGCATCGCACGTTGCCACGCGTACATTCACGCGCACATCTATGGAGAAACGCAGCATGGACAACGATCTCGAAGCCCGCATTCGCACGCGGGCGTATCAACTCTGGGAAAACGACCCGTCGCCGGACGGCAGTGCGGAAAAGCACTGGGAGGAAGCGTGCCGGCAGATCGAAGCCGAGGGCAATGATACGCAGGGCAATCCCGAACCCAACGTCGATCAGTCGGCGGACCGCGAGCGGGGCGGCCGGCTCGCGCCAGAGGAGCAATTGCAGGACGTGCCTGGCCGCGATGCGGATGTGGATGCTGACGCTCGCAAACGACGGTAGCGTTGATGCCGCTCACGCGTCAAGAAGCTGACAGCGGACACTAGCGGCCCCGAATGTCGAGAATCGCCGGTCGGGTTTTTGGTCGTCAATGCGCTGCGCTCATGCGAGCTTTGACGTCCGCGGGGTCACCGTCGTTCGGCGTTTGACACAGCGACGCACTGACCTCCGCGCCGAAAAGAAAAACGACGGCGCAAAAATATAACCACATCATCAGCACAGCGAGCGAGCCGGCTGCGCCGAACGCGCCCGCCGTTCCGGCATGCGCAAGATACAAACCGAACAAGTGCCTGCCCACGGTGAACAGCAGCGCAGCGACGGCCCCGCCGATCAACGCCGAACGGAAGTTGACTCGCGTGTCAGGTAGCCATTTGATCAGTGCGCCAAGTCCGAAAGCGAGTATCACGAGGCTAAAAATCGACTGCGCGACATCGGCGACAACGCTAAGCGTCGAACTACCGAAAACAGCACTGCCGGCTGTCTGTATCGCGGCGTCGAGCACTAGCGAGACCACCAGCAGAAAGCTGAGTCCCATGAGCAGGCCAAGCGAGACGAGTCGCGCCCGTATCACCCATGCCAGACCGGCGAGTCCTTTAGGCGATTTCGCCGCAAAGACCACGTCGAGTGCCGTATTCAGGCAAGAAAACGTTGCCGAGGCTCCGACGAGAACCAGCACCACAGAAAACGCCGCCGCCACGCCACCACCGCTCGAATGATGCGCGTGCTCGACGACAGCCTGCATGGCTGCGGCGGCATCGTTGCCCAATAGCTGCCTGATCTGGCCGAAGAACTGCCCTTGCGCGATGTCGCGGCCGACGAACCAGCCTGTGATCGCGAAGACGATCAGTAAAGTCGGCGCCAGCGAAAACGCAGAGTAAAAACCGATGCTCGCGCCCATCATCGCGCATCGGTCCGACGAAAACCGTTCTACGGCGTCCCTCACGACGGTCACCGCATTGCCTGACCGTCCGGATCGGGAGCCCACTTGGCGTCGCTGGTTTTCCATGCTGTTCTCCCGTCCGCTCGTTGTCTCTAGTGTGTCGAGTGGCGAGCAATTTCCAGGCCGCCGGGACGCGAGGCGCTCTGTCTTCGTCGAGGCGCCGCGCACCATGACAGCGATGAACAAGGCGTTCGCTATGGACGGTTCAATGCAATTCGAGCCACATCGGCTGATGATCCGACGACTGGCTGTGCGGGTCCACCTCACAGGCCGCAATCCGCGCTGTCAGATCGTCCGTCACAAAGATGAAGTCGCAGGCGAATGGACCATCCGGCCACTGCTCGTGATCGTATAGCCCCACGGTCGGGGCTCGCGGCGCGCGAGGGTGCGCGCTGGCCCACGCATCGACAAAGCGCGGGGCATCGGCAATGGGTTCAAGCATCCGGCAATATGCGCTGCTTTCGTACGCACTGTTAAAGTCGCCACAGACAATCGCGCTCACAGGCCGCGCCGTGTCGGAAAACGGGCTGTCGATTTTTTCCGCCTTCGCGGGCGCTCGCGCGTGGTCGCATGCTTCCCTGTGCAGTTCCCGCAACCTGGCGAGTTGCGCGAGGCGCTGCGTCTCCGAATAAAACTCGAGATGCGTGGAGACCACCCGTATCGCGCCGATATCGGTTTCGAGCACGGCTTCGAGCGCCACCCTCATCATCGACGGTTTGGCGGGATCCGCAGGCCAGGGCAGGGAGTGGCGCAGCACCTGCCTGACGGGTAGCCGCGTCACGATCGCATTGCCGAACTGACGCCGATGGCGGCTCGCCCCGAGCGCCGGGAGATCCGAGCCCACTGCGTCGAGTACCGTGAATGCCGGAAGCAACGCGGCCAGTTCGGCGAATTGATCGGCGGATGGCCCGCCGGCCAAACCGCCCGACGCCGGATCCTCATGAAAACCGCGCGTGACTTCCTGCATGCACATGACGTCGAAATCGGACAGCGCGCGCGCTTCGTGCACGATTCGTGTGAGGTCGACGCGGCCGTCCACGCCGCGTCCCCACTGAACATTCCAGTCGATGAGTTTCATGATGCTTGCTTATCCACCTCGCTCATTCAGGTTAACCGGCACAAGGGATTGAGATGAGCCACTACAACGGCGAAAAGCAGCGTGCGCGCCGGACATCGCCTTTCGAACCTCGCGCGCGCCACGGCCATCCGACGACACCGGCGCGCCGTGTCGAGCGCGATGGCTCAGTCCGCGGGACCCAGATAGCCCGGCAGTCCCAGCGCCGCCTTGCTCTTTGCCAGCCTGAGCCCTTCGTCCAGTAGCGCTGCGAACTTCTTGTCGCTGTCTGGCCGCGGCAGATTCGAGCGAAAGAAATCGGCCCATCGGAATTCTTCCAGAGGGACACTGGTTTTTTCGTAGCCGCCGGCATCGCGGACCGCTGCCGCGAGACTGCGATACTCGTCATCCGGCAGAGCCCAGATGTGTTCCGGCAAATCGGAAAACGGCCGGCGTCGGCCTTCAGCGTCATACGGGAAAGTCCACCGTTCGTTTTCCATGCTCAGCCAGAAAGCAGCCGGCGAGTAAGTCGACAGATCCCTGACCAGGACGATCGGCACAGACTTGATGCCCACATGCCAGAGCGCGGCGGCCACGTGATGATGATCGATCGCAAACGGCGCGCCGTTCGGTCCGTAGACGACGGGTATCGGTTTCTCAGCGATGGCCATCTCCAGATCGTGCCCGCTCAGCGCTTCGTATTGTTTGATTTTTTCGCGCACTTCCCGCGCGCCGTGTGTCAGTTGGGTGGGACGCAGCTGGTCGATTTTTAGTGTAGTCATGCCTGTCTCCTATCCGCGAACATCGTTACCGCGTCGAGCGTTACCGCGTCGAACGCGGATGCGGCGCCCGCGAATCATGCCGTTCGCGCGATGCCTGATCTGATCCCTGCCGCAAGATGCGTGCCGTCGGAGGCAAGGCCGGCGTGTGGCGACGAGCCGGACCTGGAGCGGCGCAATCGCGGTGGACTGTCACGGCCGGCCCGGCGCTCCCGAGGCGTCGACAGCGGGGAAGATCAGGCTCACCCGGGCCTGCGTCTTGCGTCGAGTCAAGCCATAACGGCACGTAATCAGTTAGCAGGCGTTGCATCCTCCGACACGCCGCGCAACGTTTTGCGGCGCACCGAAACCGACCATGGCCGACGACAAACTCAAGCGCCGAACGCGCGGCAGCACGCAGTCCGATCCGGATGTCGAACGCGACCAGCAACCGGCGACGTTGGACGAATGCCGCCGCTGCGCGCTGTGGTGCAATGCGACACAGCCGGTGCCCGGCGAAGGGCCGAAGCACGCGGCCATCATGTTGATCGGCGAGCAGCCGGGGGATGCTGAAGACTTGCAGGGCAGACCGTTCGTCGGACCGGCGGGAGCACTGCTCGACAAAGCGCTCGACGAAGCCGGGCTGGAACGCAAGGAAGTCTATGTCACGAACGCCGTCAAACATTTCAAGTGGACGCCGCGTGGCAAGCGTCGCATGCACAAGACGCCGGGACAGCGAGAGATCGAAGCATGCGGATACTGGCTTGAACAGGAACTCCGGACCACAGGGGCGCACGTGATCGTTGCGTTAGGCGCCACCGCGCTAAAGGCGGTACTGGACGATTCGCACGCCCGGTTGCAGGACGCGCTCTGCAAAACGATCGAACACGACGAGCGGACGGTGGTTGCGACCTATCATCCGTCGTTCGCATTGCGCGCGCCCGATCCCGCGACGCGGCAACGCGTGTATGACACGATTGTCGCGGCCCTTCAGGCCGCGCACGAGTTGAGCCGTCAGCGCAAACTGTCCAACTGATGCGGTGTTCCGCGCTGGAAGGCGTCTTGCCGTTATGCCGCCGAATGCGCTGCTTGCAGGCCAAGTCGTTGCATCAGCCGCTGCGCGTCGAAGGGCGCGTGTGTTTTGGCATCGTTGTCGAAATAGCAGTAGACGTCCCGTCGCGCCCGCGCGGGTGGATGAAGATGCGGCGCGATCAGCCGCGCGTGGGTGGGCTGCGAACCGCGGCGCCATGCGTCGATCCGGGCGGCCCAGTCGTCCAGAGCGTCGTCAGCGTAGGCGCCGGCGTACCGCGATTCGGTGCCATGCATCCGAATGTAGACGAAGTCAGCGGTAAGGTCTTCGGCCAGCGGCCACGGTTCGGTGGAATCGGAAACTACCAGTGCGACTTCGTATTGCCTGAGCATCTCGACGAAGGCGGGGTCCAGAAAACTGGCGTGGCGTATTTCGACGGCATGGCGCAGTGTCCGCTTGCGGTCCACCGAGGCATATGGCGTCTTGACACGCTCATCGTGTTGCGTTGCCAAAGAGAGCGCGGCCGCGGTGTCGCGGGGCAGAAAACGTAAAAAGCGTTCCATCGCCGCGGGCTCGAAGCCAAACGAGGGCGGGAACTGCCACAGTATGGGTCCCAGTTTTTCGTTCAGGGCAAGCAGCCCCTGCGCGAAAAAGTTGGCGCTGGCAACTCGCGCGCTGTCGTCGCGGAAACGCAATAGATGGGTCAGATATCGCGCGCCTTTCACACTGAAGACAAAGTCGGCAGGGGTCTCGGCGTACCAATGCCGCCAACTGTCGAGCGACTGAAGGCTGTAATGCGTACCATTGATCTCGATGGTCTGAAAAAGCGAGGACGCAAACTGCAATTCGGCGGCCTGTCGCAGCCCATGGGGATAGAAACTATCTCTCCATCCCTTGTAGCGCCAACCAGAAATGCCGATGCGTACGTCGCCAACCTGTTTCATGGATATTCGCGCGATTGCATGCGTAGACTGAATTCAGATGAAGTCAGCAACGCCTGTTCCCATGAGCGCCGGGACACGATGATGGCGTCGGTAGTGGATTGGGCTTCAGCGCCGAATGCCGGTCGGCAGTCGTGATAGGCTGGCGCTGGTCCACGAGGTATGGGCCGTGTGACTGCCCGGCGATAAGCAGCGGGACCATCAAGGAGTAAGAACTCGTGCCGAAAGCGTCTCCATCAACTCCGTTTGGAATTTTCGAGCGGGTGGTCGTCAGCCTCTATGACGGCGGCGTCCTGTCGCCGGCGGTGCTCGAGCGGATCATTGGCGCGTTCGCGCAAGCGGACGTCGACTGGCATGGCACCTCCGCGAGCCGTTCCGTCGATGGCCGCTCGCTGCATGAAATCGTCGTACAGACGATGTTGCCAGGCGATGACCTGCAGTCGGCTTCAACTTCGTTCATCACGGTGGTCGAACACATCGCCGGCGCCGCGCTGTCAGCTAGCGCTGTAAGTGAAACTGCCAAAGAGGCTGAACCGCGACGCGGCAGAAGCAGAAAAACGGCCGGCGCCGACGAAGACACGGGTACGGATGAACTGCTTGCGCAGTTGTCCGGCAGTGCGCAACCGGGCAAGCGCCGCCGCTCGAACAAAGTCGCTACGCCGGCCAGTTCGGGCAGCTTCAATCCGTTTCTGAATGCAGCGCTGCCGCGTGCGAGGAAGTCGTGACAGCCGCTCGGGCTAAGAGGTGGCGCGACACGGCGTGGAGATCTGCCGGCGCGCCAGTGTCGGGGGAGTACGGACAGTGCTTGATAAGTTTCGCCGCTGCGGGAGCGGCTGACTCAGAAGTGTGACGCAGACATCACAGCCGATCGTCGGGCCATCTCATGCGCATGTGCATGCTGTGTCGTAAGGGCAATGCCGGGCGTTCGAGCGTTGCGCCTTCGGGTCAATATCTCGCTGGCGGCAATCCGTTCGGGCCGCGTTTGTGCTTTCAACCTAAGAGGAAGTCTGTGCATGGACGACGACGTACGTGCCTTTAACGGGCTGCGCCCGCGACTGCAGAAGATTGCGTATCGAATGCTGGGATCGGTTGCCGAGGCCGAAGATATCGTGCAGGACGTTTGGCTGCGTTGGCATGCGACAGCCCGTGAAGCCATCGATAACGCCGAGGCGTGGCTGGTCGCGGTCACGACGCGGATGTCCATCGACCGTCTGCGCGCGGCGAAGATTCAACGCGAACACTACGCGGGCATCTGGTTGCCCGAACCGCAGATGACGGACTTCCCGGCTACGCCGGAGGAGGCCACGGAGCGCGCCGACGACGTCTCCGTGGCTTTTCTGATGCTGCTCGAACGGCTGACGCCGGAAGCACGCGCGGCGTTCCTGCTGCGCGAAGTATTCGACGCCAACTATGACGAAGTCGCACAAGCCATCGGCAAGACGGAGGCGGCGTGCCGTCAGTTGGTGAGCCGTGCAAAAACGCAGCTGCGCGACGAACGTCCACGTCATGTGGTACCGCGCGAGACGCATCTGCGCCTGCTGCGAACCTTCGCGCACGCGCTGGAGCGCGCCGATTTCCCCGCGATCAACGCATTGCTGGCCGAAGACGCGATGCTGATCGGCGACGGTGGCGGCAAAGTGCAGAGCTTCCCGAAACCGATGGCGGGCGGCCGGCGCATCGCGCAGCTTTTCTACGCATCGTCGCGGCGTTATGGCAGCGGCCTGAGCGTCAAGCTCGTGGCGCTCAACGGTCAATGGGCGCTGTTGCGCTTTATCGAAGGCAAACTCGAATCGGCACAGTCGTTCGAAACGGATGGCGAGCGCATCGTTCGGATCCATGTGCAGCGCAACCCTGACAAGCTCGCCCGCATCGCGGCGGCATATGCCGACGACTGAACGCCGATCTCTCGCCGGCTGTGGATTCTGTCTGGACATGCACGTAAAGGACGCGCGAATGCGCGGCGAGCGCGCGCCGCATCATTCAGGGACGCACTACCATGCTTTAAAAACGGTGGACCCTGTCACAAATGGCAGCGCAGATACGTCTAGTCGCTATGGACTTCACGACTCGCGCTTCCATGTCAGACTACCCACCACGCCGCCCCATCGCCAGCGCCGCCGATCCGTTCGCATGCAGCTTTGCGACCAGCTACGCCGGCGTCGTTTCCTTTCTCGCCGTTGCCAACGAAGGCAGCTTTGCCCGTGCGGGCGATCGTCTCGGGATCGCGCGTTCCTCCGTTAGCCGCAATGTGCAGAAACTCGAGGCTCAGCTCGACGCGCGCCTGTTCCTGCGCACGACCCGCAGCACGTCGTTGACGCGCGAGGGGGAACTCTTCTACGAGAACTGTCAGCCTGGCATAGAGCGCATCGCCCAGGCGCTGGAAGACATGCGGGAACTGCGCAACGGGCCGCCGCGCGGCCATCTGCGCATCGTCTCGACACCGGGCTTCGGCCGCAAGATCGTCGCGCCGCTGCTGCGGGGCTTTCATTCGCGCTATCCCGAGATCGCCCTCGAATTGCTGCTGAACGACCGGCCCGCCGACTTTACCGCCGATCGCGTCGACGTTGCGTTTCGCGACGGGCGCATGGAAGACAGCGGGATCGTGGCGCGCCAGCTGATTCCGATGCAGATGCTCGTCTGCGCGTCGCCCGGTTATGCGCGAAGACACGGATTACCGCGGCACGTCGATGAACTGGCGGATCATCGCTGCATCAATTTCCTGACCGCGTCCGGGCGCATCAGTGAGTGGGAGTTCAAGGTCGACGGTCTGCCGCAGCGGCGCCAGCCCGTCGCGCAGCACACATTCAACGACCCGGATCTGATCGTGCAGGCAGTGCTCGACGGGCTGGGCATCGCGCAGTTGCCTGCGCATCAGGTTTGCGATCTGCTGGGCGACGGGCAGCTGGTCAGTTGTCTCGCGCAGCACGCACCGGAAGACAGCGGCCACTACATCTGCTATCTCAGCCGCAAACAACTTCCTGCCCGGGTCCGCGTGTTCATCGACTATATGACCGAGCACACGAGAGCGCTCGACCTGCAGTGTCTGACGACGATGACGGCGTTACCGACGCTCGAGTGACGGCACCCGAACTACCGTGCGTCGATTGGTGCTCCTCATGCAACACGGTGCGTCCCTTTGCGGCCCTACCGCATGACGCAGTGCATGCCTACGATGCTTCCTGTACGGAGGGCACGCGAATCGCGGCTAGTCCGGCAAAGCACCGGCAAACCCATCCGCACCGTCCGCTATGCGATGCCAAGCCGGAGTCGAAAAACAGGCGGTGCGGGAGCCGCTCACAAGCTCTTGGAGAGACATCATGAAAATCGTCGTGATCGGTGGTACGGGACTCATCGGCAGTAAAGTCGTCAAGAATCTTCGCGCGCGCGGTCATGCCGTCGTTGCCGCATCGCCCGCATCGGGCGTGAACACAATCACGGGCGAAGGGCTGAAGGAGGCGTTGACGGGCGCGAATGTCGTGGTCGATCTGGCCAATTCCCCATCGTTCGAAGATGCCGCCGTGCTCGAATTCTTCGAGACGGCCGGACGCAATCTGTTTGCGGCGGAGCTTGCCGCGGGCGTACAGCATCACGTCGCGCTCTCCGTCGTCGGCACCGACAGGCTCGCGGCAAGCGGCTATTTCCGCGGCAAGATCGCGCAGGAGAAGCTGATCCGCGAATCGGGCGTGCCGTACACAATCGTCCATTCGACCCAGTTCTTCGAATTTCTTGGCGGCATTGCGCAATCGGGTGGCGACGGCCAGGACATCCGGCTGTCTCCCGCATTGTTCCAGCCGATTGCATCGGATGATGTGGCGGCAGCCGTCGCGGACTTTGCCGTCGGCGAACCGCGCAACGGTATCGCGGAGATCGCGGGTCCGGAGCGCGTGCGGCTGGCCGACATGGTGCGGCGATTCCTGTTGGCGAGCCACGATTCGCGCAAAGTCGTTGCAGACCCACGCGCCCGCTATTTCGGCGCCGAGTTGCAGGACGACACCCTTGTCCCGGGCGCAAACCCGCGTCTCGGTACGATCAACTTCGACGCGTGGTTCGCCCAGATGCAAGCCGCGACATAAGGCACGAGCCGACGAGGCGCGCCATGCCCACATTGCGTCCACCGCCGCTGACGCTGCTCGACAGGTATCACGGGCGAGACCCTCAAACGCTGTATTCGACCACCGTCACCGTAACAGGCGGCGACGCGGGTCATGGGCGCGCGTCGGGCATTGCCCGTTCTGACGACGGCAATCTCACAGTTCACCTGCGATTGCCGAAGGCGCTGGGCGGTCCCGGCGGCGGCACCAATCCCGAGCAGCTCTTCGCGGCGGGTTACGCGGCCTGCTTTCATGGTGCACTGAGTCTGCTTGCGGCACGGGCAAGCATTCCGATTCCCGGCGCTTCGGTGGAGGTCACCGTCGATTTCAGCCGCGATCCCATGGACGGCCTGTTCATCCTGACCGCGCAGACCCGTATTCGATTGCCCGGTGTCGAGCGTGTCGTGGCCGAGGAACTGGTCCGCAACACGGAACGCTTTTGCCCTTATACCAAGATGGCACGGCAGGGGATCGGGAATGTCGTCGCGCTTGTGCAGCAGGACGACGCCGGCAGATCGTGACGCTGCGTGAAGATTCTCTCGGAAGTTGATGTTCTACAGAGTGCGCAAAAAAGGGGCTCTGTTCACTGCTGCCGTTTCGTGACAGCCGCCGTGACGGATTCCGCCAACTCACGCGCCCGGATGAGGGCACTGCTGATCTCGGCCAATAGCTTCTCGCAGTCCGCGTCGTTCTGCTGCCGTAACGCGAACGACGGATGATAGGTCGCGATGCCCCAGCCGCCTGCCACTCTGAACGGCGCATCGACATAGTCTCTCAGACTGACTTTCCCGCGCAGCAACGCCGTGAGCGCCGTCGCGCCAAGCGCGACGACCACCGCCGGCCGCACTGCATTCAACTCCCGCTCGAGCCAGTAAGAACACGCTTCGATCTCACGCTGCCCGGGCGTTTTGTGCAGCCTGCGCTTGCCGCGCGGCTCCCATTTGAAATGCTTCACCGCGTTGGTCAGATAAACCTGCGCGCGCGACAGTCCGGCGCGCGTGATCGCGGTCTCCAGCAATTGCCCCGCTGGCCCGACAAATGGCTGACCGCTCAGATCTTCCTGATCGCCGGGCTGCTCGCCGATCAGCATGATGCGCGCGTCGCCTGGCCCTGAACTCCCCACAGCTTGCGTTGCGTTGCGCCACAGGTTGCAACGCCGGCAAGTATCGAGCGACGAGGGCTGCTCGCGGGCGGGTTGCGCCATCTCCGCTTCGATCGGAATGGTCTTGCCGCCCAGCGCACCGACGCCGCTCGCCTGCGCCACGCGGCGCGCGCCGGTTTTCGCTTCACTGATCATCGCGGGAATCAGATGGCCTTCCGGCAGGCCTTTCCAGAAACGTACCGGCATGTGCTGTTCGAGCGCCGCTTCGTTCAGCCGCGCCGGATTGAACGTGCTGCGGTAGTAGGCGAGCCATAGCGTCCCGGCTTCGTCCGCTGTATCGCCACGATGATCGGCGGGCAGGGCGCGGCGTTGCTCCAGGTGCAGTTGCCGACCGTCCCAGAAGGCGGCGCCGCGCGGCGTCGTGATCATCCACGTCGAGCGTCCCATGCGCTGCGCAAAGTGTTCCGCAGCCCACGCCAGGACATCATGTTCGGGCTCGTACCAGGCGACGTATTCGGGCGTCTGCACAGCCGACGCCGACGTCTGCCTGCGAAAGCGCACATAAGCGATCATGTCGTGCCTGGCACGTCGTACGCTCCTCGCCATACGATGGAGCCGGGCGCCATCCGCATCTGCCGGCGAGGCAACCGCGCGGTCGCCATGTTGCCAGCGCCACAGCGCCTTGTATAAAAACGCCCAGCGATCTGACTCGCGGTATGACGCAGCGTCTCGCAATAGTGTCGCCAGTTCCTTGGAAACATGCACGGTCGCGGCAGTGGGTCGAGGTGCCGCGCCTGCGGATGTCGCGCCGTAGTCGAACAGCGTCCGGCCTTGCGATGACTCGCGTTCCTGCCCGACACGCCATTCGATCGTCTCGGGCGCGAGGCCTTCGTCTAAAGCGCCCAGCGACGCGGCGCGCCACGCGGCGAAATGGTCTTCGATAACGATGGAACGCATCGCGAGACTTCACAGCAGAGCCAGTTGCACCGGCGGCGCCAGCACCCGGCGCAATCGCGCCGACGACGCGTCATGCAGCGCCGCGCGATAGTCTTGCGTCACGACAAACGGCTTGATCTTCTCCAGCGGACAACGCAACCGCACGAGGTCCTCGTAGCGTACACGGCGCGAACGCCGTAACTCGACCAGGCGTTTCGCGTTGCGCATGCCGATGCCCGGCACGCGCGCGATCATGCGCAGCGGCGCGCGGTTCAGGTCGACGGGAAACTGGTCGCGATGCGCCAACGCCCATGCGAGCTTCGGGTCGATGTCGAGCGAGAGATTGCCAGGTTGTTCGAACAGGTCCTCCGCACTGAAGCCGTAACCGCGCATCAGGAAATCGGCCTGATACAGCCGATGTTCGCGTAACAACGGCGGCGCCTGAGCCGGCAACGCGGAAGGACTGTCGGGAATCGGGCTGAAGGCGGAGTAGTACACGCGCTTCAGCTTGTACGCTCCGTACAGCGCCGCGGCGGTCTGCAAGATCGTGCTGTCGTTCGTCTGATCCGCGCCGACGATCATCTGCGTGCTCTGGCCCGCGGGCGTGAACTTCGGCGCGCTGGCGTCGCTATGCGCCTCTTCCTGCGCGAGACGGATCGAGCCCATGGCGAGTTTGATGGTGCGGACGTTTTTCTCCGGTGCGAGCCGCGCGAGGCTGCCCTCGGTGGGCAATTCGATGTTCACGCTCAAACGGTCGGCATAGCGGCCGGCTTGTGCAATCAACTGCGGATCGGCGTCGGGGATTGTCTTCAGATGAAGATAGCCGCGAAACTGGTGATCCTCACGCAACGACTGAGCGACGCGCACGAGCTGTTCCATCGTGTAGTTCGATGACCGAATGATTCCGGAACTCAGAAACAGTCCGTCGATGTAGTTGCGCCGGTAGAAATCGAGCGTCAGTTCGACGACTTCCTCGGGCGTAAAGCGCGCGCGTGGCACGTTACTCGAACGCCGGTTGACACAGTATTGACAGTCGTACAAACAGAAATTGGTGAGCAGAATTTTCAGCAGCGAGACGCAGCGCCCGTCCGGCGTGAAACTGTGGCAAATGCCTGCGCCGGTGCTGGCGCCCAGTCCGGCAATGCCGCGAGAGCCGCGCTTGGGCGCGCCACTGCTCGCGCACGACGCATCGTACTTCGCGGCGTCGGCCAATATTTCCAGCTTTCTGAGCAATTCCACGTTGCCGCCAGTACTGTATGGATGTACAGTATTGTACGTGGGCAGGCGGTCACTGCAAGCGGTTTTTTGAGTGGAGCGGGGTCATTTATGGAGCGTGGCTGGCGAACAGGAATGTCGGGGCAGAAGCGATCTAACGGGAGTTGAGCTTGTCCGATTGGCGCAGCGTTTGCTCGCAGTCGGACTATAGCTTTGAAAATTTCAATGGCTTTAGAACAAGGTTGATGTGGAACCTCGCGCAGTCGGGTGGTCTGAACAGATCAGGTACGCGGGTGAGCCCGCACAATGAACGGAGATTCATCTACATGCCGGCTTTATCCGGTCAGGAACGCCATGCCTGAACAACTCTGGTTGCCTGGGCTCGAGGCGCCGCCAACGCCGACAGACGGCCTGTTCTTCGCCGTCTTTCCCGATGCCACGACAGCGGCCAGCATCTCGAAGCTCGCGCAACAGCTTTGCGCAGAGACGCGCGCGCGGAGCAAACCGCTTGCGGCGGCCCGTCTGCATGTCACCTTGCTGCACTTGGGCAATTTCGCGGGTGGTTTGCCACAGGAGCGAGTCGATGCGGCGATGAAAGCGGCTGCGTCGGTCGCCATGGAGCCGTTCAGCGTCGAATTCGACACTGCCGTCAGCTTCGCGTCGAAGCCGCGACCGGGACCGTTGGTACTGGGCGGAGGCGAGGGCGTCGCTGGCCTGCACAGGCTGCACGACGCCTTGGGCCTTGCGTTGCGAAATGCCGGTTTGGGGGACCACGCGGCTTCATCCGCGGCGCACTACACGCCGCACGTCACACTGGCGTACGGCATGCCGTGGGCCGCGGCACGTCCCGTCGAACCGGTATGCTGGAACGTGCGTGAGTTTGCGTTGATGCACAGTTTGCTTGGGCGTACGCGCCATGTTGCGCTGGCTCGATGGACTTTCACGGGCGCGGGTTCATAGCGCGCGTCGCCCCAGGTGACGCCGGGTTGTCGAAGGGCGCCGGATTAGAACCGCATGCCGGTCGCACAACCGCCGGCGAAGCCGCCTCCGCTGCCGCCCGCGCCGCCACAGAACACGCCACAACCCGAAAGGGCGAGCGACATGGTCAAGGCGGCTAGCATTGCGCGCGGCCACGATTTGAGAATGCGTTTGCCCAGGTGCGAAGCATGTGCAGCGCGTTGGAGACGGGTGCCGGCGTCGAAAGTGACGGTGGCGTGGTTACGGCTCGAGTGAATCATTCCTGATTGCATGATGTCGGTGGCTTTGAGGGGCGGCGAGCAATGGCGCGTACGGCATCGTTCGCTGAAAGTATGTTGTCGGTTTTTCGGCGGAGAAGGGCGGCACACGCGGCGCGGCCGCGAATCCCCCAGCGTAGCGCACGACCCTATGCCCCTCAAATACGCAGAATCTGAAAACGTAGGGGATTTCGTCGGTTGGAGAAGCGGAACGATCGTGCGCTCCCTGATAGAATGCTTGGGCCGCAACGTAGTGGATTGCAGATGAAATTGCTTGATGCGTTAGTCGAACAGCGTATTGCCGCCGCCGCCGCGCGAGGTGAGTTCGACGAGTTACCGGGCGCGGGCGCGCCGCTGTCTCTGGACGACGATGCTCTGGTCCCGGAAGAAGTGCGCGTCGCCAACCGGATTTTGAAGAATGCGGGCTTCGTGCCGCCCGCTGTCGAGCAGTTGCGCGCGTTGCGCGACCTGCAAGCGGAGTTGAATGCCGTGAGCGACCGGGCTACCCGTTGCCGTCTCCAGGCGCGCATGCTGGCGCTCGATATGGCACTTGAATCGTTGCGTGGCGGCCCGCTGGTTCTGCCGCGCGAATACTGCCGGCGCATTGCCGAGCGGCTGAGCGAGCGCGCCGGCAACCTCAATATGGCAGACGCGGGTTCGCAGTGAGCGAGCCGCTTGTCCACGCCGCCGTGCCGGATTCGGATTCTGTCGAATCTCACGAAGCGCAGCATATGCTGGGTTCTCAAGCCTCGGCCAGCGGTGTCGCCGAATCGGCTACGACCGATTCGGGTGCCGCCGCCGCTTCGGCGAATACAGATCCCACGCCTGGCGGGCCGCCCCCATTTTCCGCTGTCCCCGAGGTTTCCGCGCGCGATCGCCGCTTCATGGCGCTGGCGCAAGCCGCCGCCGAAGAGGCGCGCGCAGCCGGCGAAGTGCCCGTCGGCGCGGTCCTCGTGCGCGGCGACGAAGTCATCGCCAAAGGTTTCAATCATCCGATCGGCG
The DNA here is from genome assembly GCF_031585635.1 of Paraburkholderia sp. FT54. NCBI lineage: Bacteria > Pseudomonadati > Pseudomonadota > Betaproteobacteria > Burkholderiales > Burkholderiaceae > Paraburkholderia > Paraburkholderia sp. FT54. The sequence goes on from NZ_CP134195.1 coordinate 1,766,396, forward strand.
GGCACGACCCGTCGGCGCATGCGGAAATGGCCGCGTTGCGCGCCGCGGCGCAAGCCATGGAAAATTACCGTCTGCCGGGCTGCGAACTCTACGTGACCCTCGAGCCGTGCCTGATGTGCGCGGGGGCCATCATGCACGCGCGTATCGCCCGTGTCGTGTTCGGGGCGCGCGATCCGAAAACCGGCGCGTGCGGCAGTGTCGTCGACGCCTTCGCGAACCCGCAGTTGAATCATCACACCACGGTGATCGGCGGCGTGCTCGAAAGCGAATGCGGTGCCGCGCTCAAATCGTTCTTTGCCGAACGGCGGCGCGCGAGCCGAGCAGCCCGTGCGGTGGCTCGCGCCGACGCGGTTAGCGAGCCCGGCACCAAACCGGGCCCGGCTGAGGCGCTCTAAAACAACAACGTCCAACAAGGTCCTGCCAATGACCGTCCATCGCACCATCGAACTGATCGCGCCGTCCGGGTATCCGCATGACCCCGAGGTGCTGCGTCGCGCGTTGCAGCGCTTGCATGCGCAGGGGCATCACGTTGAGGGCGTGGAGGCGGCGAGGCGCCGCTATCAGCGCTTCGCCGGCACCGACGGCGAACGCGCAGCCGAACTGAACCGGCTCGCCGACCCGTCGCGTGAGTTGCCGGACATCGTGCTGGCCGTGCGCGGCGGCTATGGCGCGGTGCGTATCCTGCATGGGCTCGACTACGAAGGGTTGCAACGGCGGCTGACCGATCAGCCGATCGCGCTGGTGGGACACAGCGATTTCACCGCGATCCAGCTTGCGCTGCTGGCGCGCGCCGGCGTGAAAACCTTCGGTGGGCCGATGGTGATGAGCGACTTCGGCGCGGAAGAACTGAGCGAATTCACCATGCAGCACTTCTGGTCGGCGTTGACAAAGCCAACCATGACGGTCTCGAGCAACACGCCGCAAGCGCAACCGGTCGATGTCTCGGGCATGTTGTGGGGCGGCAATCTGGCAGTGGTGGCATCGCTGATCGGCACGCCGTACATGCCGCCGGTGCAGGGCGGCATTCTGTTTCTCGAGGACGTCAACGAGCAACCGTTCCGGGTCGAGCGGATGATCTACCAACTGCACTTGTCCGGCATTCTCGCGCAGCAACAGGCGCTCGTGCTGGGCGATTTCTCCGGCGCCAAATCCTACGACTACGACAACGGCTACGACCTGCACGCCATGATCGAGCAGGTGAGGTCGGTGATCGGCATTCCGGTCGTCACCGGCCTGCAATTCGGGCATGTCCGCAACATGCTGACGCTGCCGGTGGGCGCGGACGCGCATCTCGTCGCCGACGCACGCGGGTTCAAACTGAGTTTGTCCGGCTATCCGTACCTCGTCTGAAGCAGCGGGGGAGGAAAGCGGGTAGTTGCCCGCTTTCTTTTTAGTCTATCAATGCAACTAACGGTCAGTTTCACCAACCCACCGCCGACAGAGCGGCCCGTGAAGGCCTTCTGATTTTGTTGACAAAACCCGCCATCAATAGACGGCACCCGCCCTACCTAATTAAACTCGTACTGAGACTGCGCTGGGCACTCAAGCCGCCCAGCTGCCCGCCAGCTCAGGCTTAGCGTGAAGATTGTCGAAATTCGAAGCAAAAATTGTTGACAATTTTTATGTCCATCCTATGATGACCAACATACCGAGACGAACATCATGTCCGACACAGAGTCCGCCGCCGCGAATAGTTCGAAGCCCGAAGCGATCGCCGAGCGCATCCGCGCGGCGATCCTCGAGCATCGGCTCGCGCCGGGCGCCAAGCTGACAGAAGCGCAGTTATGCGAAGTATTCGGTGTCAAGCGCGGCCCGATCCGGCAAGCGCTGGCGCAGTTGGCCACTGACCACCTGGTCGATCTCGAACCGAATCGCGGGGCATTCGTGGCAAGCCCGTCGCTGCAGGAAGTGCACGAAGTGTTCGAGATGCGTCGCATCATCGAGCTGGCGGTGGTGGAGAAGATTTGCGGTGGTCACGGCATGCGGCGTTTGAAGAGCATTGCCAGCATGATCGGCAGGGAACGCAAAGCGTTCGAAACACGTGATTTTCCGGCGTGGATTCGTCTGTCGGGCGAGTTTCACACCGAGTTGGCGGGACTCACCGGCAACGCCGTGCTGTGCGACTGCCTGAACGGCCTGGTGGCGCGCTCCACACTGATTTCCGCGCTGTACGAGTCGCTTGGACGCAGCCCATGCTCGTTCGAGGACCACGAAGCCATTCTCGCCGCACTCGACGCCGGCGATGCAAAAGAGGCGGCGGCATTAATGTCGCGCCATCTGCAAAGTGTCGAGTTGAAGATGCTGGATCGCCCCGCACGTGGCGCGGCCGATCTGCACGAAGTGTTCGGCGCACTCAACGGTGCGCCTGGAGATTCATCAAGAACAAAGTCCGCGCCGGGCTGAGGCAGGCGGCCGGCGTGCGCCCTTTACCGGTGCGCGCCGCACTGAATTGAACTGAACGAATCAAGCGTTGCAAGGCGGCTCGGCGTGAGCGCTGCCGGCTTGTGCACGCGTGTCCGCCGCCGGGCGACGGGCTTTGAGCAGTAACGCATCGCCGGGAATTCGCGGCGGCTGGCGATGCGATAACCACAAGTACTTCAAGTACGGAGACATCCGCGGCACGGCCGAACAGGCGCGTCAAGACCCTTCGTCCCACACGGACGAGGCGGGCGCGACTGGCATGGCCGATGCAACGTCCTTCGATTCGCTATCGACGGTCCCTATTCCAAGGAGGAATCATGGCTCAGTTCAGTGCAGCGCCCGGCAATCCCGCCATTCCCACTTACGCAGACGACGGCGCGCCCAGCGAACCGTCGATGCCCGCAGGCTACAGCGACCGGCTCTACAACGCGGATCTCGCGCCGTTGCGGCATCAAACCTGGGGCGCTTACAACATCTTTGCGTTCTGGATGTCGGACGTGCACAGCGTCGGCGGCTATGTGTTCGCGGGCAGTCTGTTCGCGCTCGGCCTGACTAGCTGGCAGGTGCTGATCGCGCTGCTGGTCGGCATCACTATCGTCAACCTGTTGTGCAACCTGATCGCCAAGCCGAGCCAGGCGAACGGCGTGCCGTATCCGGTGGCGTGCCGCGCGACTTTCGGCGTGCTCGGCGCAAATATTCCCGCGGTGATTCGCGGCCTGATCGCGGTCGCGTGGTACGGGATTCAGACCTATCTGGCGTCGAGCGCGCTGGTGATCGTGGTGTTGAAGTTCGTTCCGCAATTGCTGCCTTACGCCGACGTTCATCATCATGGCTTCATGGGACTCTCGACGCTCGGCTGGACCGGTTTCATGCTGCTGTGGGTGTTGCAGGCCCTGGTGTTCTGGCATGGCATGGAGACCATCAAGAAGTTTATCGACTTCGCCGGTCCCGCGGTCTACGTGGTGATGTTCATCCTCGCGGGCTACATGGTGTATCGCGCGGGATGGCGCAACATCGGCATCAACCTGGGCGGCGTCAAATATCACGGTATGCAAGTCGTGCCGGTGATGATCACGGCGATCTCGCTGGTGGTGTCGTACTTCTCCGGACCGATGCTGAATTTCGGCGACTTCTCGCGCTACGGCAAGAGCTTTCGCAGCGTGCAGCGCGGCAACTTCTGGGGACTGCCGGTCAACTTCCTGGCCTTCTCGCTGGTGACGGTGATCACGACCGCGGCCACACTGCCGGTGTTCGGTGAGCTGATCACGGATCCGGTCGAGACCGTGGGCCGTATCGATTATCCGACCGCGGTGATTCTCGGCGCGCTGACCTTTACGATAGCGACCATCGGCATCAACATCGTCGCCAATTTCGTCTCGCCGGCTTTCGACTTTTCCAACGTCGCGCCGCGCCTCATTAGCTGGCGCATGGGCGGTATGCTCGCAGCGGTCGCGTCGATCTTCATCACGCCGTGGAATCTGTTCAACAACCCGGCCGTGATCCACTACACGCTCGACGTCCTCGGCAGCTTCATTGGACCTTTGTACGGCGTACTGATCATTGACTACTATTTGGTCAAGCGTCAGAAAATTGTGCTCGACGATCTGTACACGGTCGCGCCCACTGGCTCGTACTGGTATCGCAACGGCGTCAACTATCGTGCTGTCGCCGCGTTGTTGCCGGCGGCGGTGATCGCAGTGATCTGCGTGATGGTGCCGGCGCTCGACAGCCTGGCGAATTTCTCGTGGTTCATCGGCGCAGGCCTTGCTGCGCTGTTCTATCGCGTTCTCGCACGCTGAATTTCGCGGACGCAACAGGAGTCGATATGCGCATCAAACTGATCAACCCGAATACGACCCAACGCATGACGCAAGCAATGGGCCGCTGCGCGCGCGAAGTCGCCGCGCCGGGCACGGAAGTCATCGCGGTGAATCCGACCATGGGGCCGCCGTCGATCGAAGGCTATTACGACGAAGCGCTCGCGACACCGGGTTTGCTGGCTGAAGTCGCGGCCGGCGAGCGCGAGGGCTGCGACGGTTACGTGATCGCCTGCTTTGGCGATCCGGGTCTGTACGCCGCGCGTGAGCTGGCGCGCGGTCCAGTGATCGGCATTGCCGAGGCGGCGATGCACGCGGCCAGCGTGCTGGCGCCGGGCTTCTCGGTGGTGACCACGCTGGCGCGCACGTGCGGCATGGCGTGGCATCTCGCCGAGCGTTACGGCATGAAGCGGTTTTGCCGCAACGTTCGCGCCACCGACGTCGCCGTGCTCGACCTCGACAAGCCAGGCTCGGCGGCGCGTCGCATCATCCTCGACGAATGCCGGCGTGCGCTCGCGGAAGACGGTTCGGACGCGATCGTGCTCGGCTGCGCGGGCATGGCCGAGTTGTGCGCGGAGATCGAAGACGCGCTCGGCGCGCCGGTGATCGAAGGCGTGACAGCGGCCGTGAAATGGACCGAGGCGCTGGTCGCGCTACGTCTTTCGACGGCCAAACGCGGCGACTACGCGCGGCCGCTGGCCAAGCGCTACGACGGTGCATTGGAGTCCTTCAGCCCGACCAACGCCGATCCGAATCCGCCTACGCCGCGCGGTTCTGCCGTCATCTGCGCCGCCAATACGCCGGAGAACCCGGGAACGGCCGATTTGCTGCGGGTAAACACTACAGAGCCGGGGCCGCACATACATTCAGTCTGACACGCACTATCTGCCCGGGTGTATGGGCGCACCCGGGCGTTTTCGCTACACTGGTCCAACTCGGCGCGGGCTGTCTGAAAGGTTTTATTCTGCGGCTTTCGGTACTGCTTCCGGTTTTTTCCATCCGCGCCTGTGTGAGTTGTTTGCACCCGTCACGCAAGCTCATGCCAACCTCACGTGCATGCCACGTGAATTCCAAGCGAATTTTACGTACCGTCACCACGCATTCGTCAAACCATGCCACTCGACCCGAACTACCCACGCGATCTGATCGGCTACGGCCGCCACCCGGTGCAGGCAAACTGGCCGGGTCGAGCGCGTGTCGCGGTGCAATTCGTCCTGAACTACGAAGAGGGCGGTGAAAATTGCGTGCTGCACGGCGATCCTGGCTCGGAGCAGTTTCTGTCGGAGATCGTCGGCGCCGCGGCTTTTCCGGCTCGTCACATGAGCATGGAGTCGATCTACGAATACGGCTCGCGCGCGGGCGTCTGGCGCATCCTGCGTGAATTCGAAAAACGCGGCCTGCCGCTTACCGTGTTCGGTGTCGGCATGGCGGTCGAACGGCATCCGGAACTGGCGCGCGCGTTCGTCGAACTCGGGCATGAGATTGCTTGCCACGGGTATCGCTGGATTCACTATCAGGACATGGCGCCGGAGAAAGAAGCGGAACACATGCGCCTCGGCATGGAAGCGATTGAACGCGTGACGGGCGAGCGTCCGCTCGGCTGGTACACCGGCCGCGATAGTCCCAACACGCGGCGTCTCGTCGCCGAATATGGCGGTTTCCTGTACGACTCGGATTACTACGGCGACGATCTGCCATTCTGGATGGACGTGGACGTGGACGTGGACGTGGACGTGGACGTGACTGGCGGCGCGACAGTGCCGCAACTGATCGTGCCGTACACGCTCGACACCAACGACATGCGCTTTGCGAGCCCGCAAGGCTTCAACACGGCGGATCACTTCTTCACCTATCTGCGCGACGCGTTCGACGTGCTCTACGAAGAAGGCGACGAAGCGCCGAAGATGCTCTCCATCGGCATGCACTGCCGTCTGCTCGGACGCCCTGGGCGCTTCCGCGCGCTGCAACGTTTTCTCGACCATATCGAACAGCACGATCGCGTGTGGGTCACGCGGCGCGTCGATATTGCGCGCCACTGGCGCGAACATCATCCTTACCAACAAGACAACCGCGGGGCTGCGGCATGAAGGCGATGCAATACACTCTGGACCAACTCAACAGCACCTCGACCGACGCGTTCGTGGCAGCGCTGTCGGGCATTTTCGAGCACTCGCCGTGGGTCGCGGAAATCGCCGCGCTGCAACGGCCTTTCGGCAGCATCGACGAGTTGCATCGCAAGATGTCGAACATCGTCGAGACCGCCGGCGAAGAGAAACAACTGGCATTGATCAACGCCCACCCGGAACTCGCCGGCAAGGCCGCCGTACGCGGCGAACTGACCGCCGAATCCACGCGTGAGCAGAGCGGCGCCGGCCTCGCGCAGTGCACGCAGGAAGAATTCGACAAATTGCTCGCGCTGAACGCCGCGTATCGCGAGAAGTTCGGCTTTCCGTTCATCCTCGCCGTGCGCGGGTATGACCGTCACGGCATCATCGCGAACTTCGAGGCGCGTGTGAACAACAGCCGCACCGACGAACTGCGCGCGAGCCTCGATCAGATCTACCGCATCGCACGTTTCCGGCTCGACGACCTGATCGACGCGTAAGGTTTTACCGCGCGTCGCGGACCTCGAACCGAAGCGTTTTTTCAGCACTGACCAACACTAAGGAAGACAAAGATGGCACTCCCGACTCTCGACCCCAACGCACCGGAATTCACGCGCCGCTATGTGAATCTGGCGGACCCGCGCCTGGGCGCGCAGGCGCTCGAGGCCAGCGACGATTTCTTCGCACCGAAGGAACGCATGCTGAACCCGGAGCCCGCCGTCTTCATTCCGGGCAAATACGACGACAACGGCAAGTGGATGGACGGCTGGGAAACGCGCCGCAAGCGCGTCAGCGGCTATGACTGGTGCATCGTGAAACTGGCGCGTCCGGGCGTGATCAAGGGTCTCGATCTCGACACCAGCCACTTCACGGGCAACTTCCCGCCGGCGGCTTCGGTGGAAGCCGCACGCGTAGTGGACGGCGCACCGAACCAGTCGACGCAATGGACCGAAATCGTGCCGTCGACCACGTTGCAAGGCAATAGCCATCACTATCACGAAGTCAGCGACGCGAACGCGTACACGCATCTGCGCGTGAACATCTATCCGGACGGCGGCATCGCGCGTCTGCGCGTGTATGGTCAACCGCAAGTCGACTGGGCCGGCGCGAGCCGCACCGAGCAGTTCGATCTGGCGGCGATGGAAAACGGCGCGTATCTGGTCGCGGCGAACAATCAGCACTTCGGCGCTGCGTCGACGATCCTGATGCCAGGCCGTGGCGTGAACATGGGCGACGGCTGGGAAACGCGCCGCCGTCGCGAGCCGGGCAACGACTGGGCAATCGTCGCACTGGCGCAGCCGGGTGTGATCAAGAAGATCGAAGTCGATACGGCGCACTTCAAGGGCAACTTTCCGGACCGCTGCTCGATTCAGGCGGCGTACGTGACGGGCGGCACGGACAGCTCGCTGGTCACGCAAGCCATGTTCTGGCCGGTGCTGCTCGGCGAACAGAAGCTGAAGATGGACAACCAGCACTATTTCGAAAGCGAAATTGCGGCGCTGGGTCCGGTGACGCACGTGCGCTTTAACATCATTCCGGACGGTGGCGTGTCGCGTCTGCATCTGTGGGGCACGCTCGCATCATGAAAACGCTCGCGATCGAACCGTTGACGAAGGAAGCGTTCGCCGCATTCGGCGACGTGATCGAACTCGAAGGCGCGAAGCAGATTCCGATCAACCTCGGCACGACGATCCGCTTTCACGATCTCGCGAAAGTGGACGTTACCGACGAGAACGGCCGCACGCTCGTGAACCTGTTTCGCGGGCAGCCGCGCACGCTGCCGTTCGAAGTGAAGATGCTCGAGCGACATCCGCTCGGCAGTCAGGCGTTCGTGCCGCTGAACGACAAGCCGTATCTGGTGGTCGTGGCGCCGGCGGGCGAACTGGACGCGTCGAAGATTCGCGCGTTCGTGACGAGCGGCTGGCAGGGCGTGAACTATGCGAAGGGCGTGTGGCACCATCCGCTGATCGCTTTAGGCGACGTGAGCGACTTTATCGTCGTCGACCGTGGCGGGGATGGGCTCAATCTCAATGAGCAGGATCTTCTGGAGTCGTTGTGGCTCACGGAAGATGCGTTGAGCGCGGTGGCGGTTTGAGTTTTATCGCCTTGACGTAGTGAGCAGGTTGACTTGGAAAACCCGCAGCAGCAGTGCTGTGGGTTTTTTGTTTTGGCGACGAATCACAATGGCAAGAAGCGGCGAATGCCCGATCACCTCGCGCGCGCGTTCCGCCGGTTCCGGCGCGGAAAACCCCGCGGGCTCGATCGCCGGTTTGAGTCTCTTGAATTGCAGGCTCTTCTTGGGGGAGCGCAAGGATGCCATGCCTCTTCGCGAACCGGCATGGTCAGACTGACGAAGTCCGCCGCGTTCGCGTCGCGGTTGTATTTGAGGACGTAGTCGTCGCGCTCGCGAAATAGCGTGGCGACGTTCTTGCCCAGTACCTGAACGTCGAGCCTCATGAGTTCGCGTCCGGACTGCGTTGTCCAGCGAGGATGTCTTCGAGCGTGCGGCCGTGCCCATGCGCGACGAACTTGAGGTCGTAGCCTGCCGCTTCGAGCAGGCGCACGAGCACGGACACGCTCATGTCATTTTTGGCGAGCGTTTCCATACGCGCGACGATGGTGCGGGCGACGCCAGCCCGGTGCGCCAACTCTTGCTGCGACAGATTGCTTTCGCGCCGCACGGCCTTCAGCATGTCCGATACGTCGGCGAGATTAGTCATTTGTAGCCCCAAGGCGTCAATTTTCACGAATTTACGCATTGTTGTAGCCCATGAGACACAAAATTGACGATGAAAATTTGTGGCTCATGGGCTACATGATGAACAGAATACGGCTGTTTGTAGCCCAAGAGATACAAAATAGCCGTATCCCGCCTAGAGAAGCCGACAGCGGCCGCGCCGCCAAAGAAAAAGCGGGCTTCCCGCTCGCGCGAAAAGCCCGCTTTACATTGCTTCATCCACGCCACGCCGGGCGGCATGCCCGGCCCGGTCCGTCAGTTACTTCACTGCGCCACCTTCGAACCATGCGGCAATCTTCATGCGTTCGTCGTCGGTCATGTGCGTCACGTTGCCGAGCGGCATCGCCTTCAGCGTCACGGCTTGCTGGTAGATCCGCTGCGCATTCTGCGAGATTTCATCCGGCGTATCCAGCAGCACGCCGGCCGGCGCGCTGCCCATCATCGTTGGATGCGCGGAATGGCAAGCCACGCAGCGCTGTTGCAGCACCGGTGCGATATCGGCCACTTTGACCGTCGGCGCGTTCGCCGCTTGCGCTTGCGGCACGATCGGCTTCGGCATGGTCCAGAAGAGGGCGCCGAACATCAGCGCAATGCCAGCGAGGGGCAGATACCACAGCACCTGGCCACGGTGACGCATCACGAAAAACTGACGGATCAGCGCGCCGGCCAGCATGATGACTACCAGCACGGCCCAGTTGTACGGATGCGTGTAGGTCATCGCGTAGTGGTTCGACAGCATCGCGAACACCACCGGCAACGTGAAATACGTGTTGTGCACCGAGCGTTGCTTGCCGCGCTTGCCGTAGATCGGGTTCGGCGTGTCGCCCTTGAGCATTGCGTCGACCATCTTGCGCTGGCCCGGAATGATCACGAAGAACACGTTGGCCGACATGATGGTCGCCAGCATCGCGCCCATGATCAGGTAAGCCGCGCGGCCCGCGAAGATATGGCACGCGAGCCACGCCGCGATCAGCACGTACACGCCGACGCAGATGCCGAGCACCTTGTCCTTGTTGCCGAGAATGCGGCACAGCGAGTCGTACACGATCCAGCCGGCGGCGAGGAAACCGAGCGCCGACGCGACAGCGACCACCGGGCCCATATCCAGCACGTTCTTGTCGATCAGGTAAGTGCTCGGCGAGAACAGATACAGGACGGTGAAGAGACCGAAGCCCGACAGCCACGTCGTGTACGACGGCCACTTCGACCAGTGCAGATCGTCCGGCATTTCCGGCGGCGCGACAGTGTACTTCTGCATGTTGTAGAAGCCGCCGCCGTGCACGTGCCACAGTTCGCCGAACACGCCGCGCTTGCGCTGGTTGGGGTCTGTCGGCGGTTTGAGGCTGTTGTCGAGCGCGACGAAATAGAACGATTCGCCGATCCATGCAATCGCGGCGATGACGTGGAACCAGCGAATCGCCAGATTCAACCAGTCTGTAATAAAGCCTTCCATGAAACTCCTCCACTTCTGATTCGTTGTACACGCAGTGACGTTATGTGCCTTCTGGAGCCCGGCTGACGGGTCGTTGGCAGGGCAGCACGTCACTGCGCAGACTGCGGGGTGAAGACGCGATGCGCTCAGTTCGCACGGCGCCGTTCTTTATTTGGCTCGTCGGCTTGGGTCGCGTTTGGATCAACCGGGATCGAGCCGCGTGCGTCCGATTGCGTTTCGCGGGTGCTCGCTCGTGTCTCCGTGAGCATCTGCGCAATGCAATCGAGCGCGGTCGTGTGCGGCGCGAACCGGCCTCGATTTCCCAGCACCTCGCGGCAGATGTCTCCTTAGCTGCCGCGATACGTGCTGTACGACCACGGCGACACCAGCAGCGGCACGTGATAGTGCGCGCCGGCATCGGCCACGCCGAAGCGCAACACGACGCGATCGACGAAGCGCGGCTCCGGCACCTTCGTGCCGATCGACGCGAAGTAGTCGCCGGCGCCGAACACGAGTTCGTATTCGCCCGCGACCAGCGCTTCGCCTTCGAGCAGCGGCTGGTCGCAACGGCCGTCGTCATTCGTGAGGGTTGTTTTGAGCGCGCGGCGCGTATCGCCTGAGAGCGCGAAGAGTTCGACCTTGATGCCCGCGCCGGGACGGCCGTTCGCGGTGTCGAGCACATGGGTAGTGAGCTTTCCCATTCGCAATTTTCCTTATGTGAATGCGAGGTTTCGGCGGCAGCCCGATCCAGATACGTTTGCGGCGGATCGAGGCTCCACGTCAGTGGCTACATACCCGTCGGCGAATTGAAGCGAGCGCCGTGGCAGCCATTGTAAAAAGGTTGTTCCGCTCAGCGCGCGCGAGATAGGAAAGATAATAGCTGGCGCATGACGGACAGCCTGCTGAAAGCCGCAACGACTCGATTCCTTCGACTATTACAGCGCATTTGCCTCACCGGCGGATCGTATCGGGCCAAAAAAGACCCACTATATCGACGGCGTGAAGTTGGGTATCGCATTGGCGTGAGTTGCCAGCATTATTTTGGCCGTCGAAGGTTACGTCCGTGCGTTGCAGCAAACGCGAATCGACGACGATTCAGCCGCGGCGCACACCCGAAGACGGCGGATACACGCTGGGTAACCGGGCCAACGGCGTTCGACGGGACGCGGCGGCGCGGCAGCGCCGTCACATCGCGTTCGAACGGCTTTGCACGGAAGCAATGAAGCGGAGAAACGAATGACGATGGAACAAGCGGCCAATCAAACGAATAAGCCCAAGAAAACGATGCTGGTCAAGCACGCGGACGTGCTGGTCACGATGGACGGCGCCCGGCGCGAACTGCGCGACGGTGGCCTGTATATCGAGGACAACCGCATCGTCGCGGTCGGCCCGACGGCGGAATTGCCGCAAACCGCCGACGAAGTGCTGGACATGCGTGGACATCTGGTGATTCCGGGTCTCGTGAACACGCACCACCACATGTATCAGAGCCTGACGCGCGCGATTCCCGCCGCGCAGAACGCCGAATTGTTCGGCTGGCTGACCAGCCTCTACAAGGTGTGGGCGAACCTCACGCCGGAGATGATCGAGGTCTCGACGCTGACGGCAATGGCCGAGCTGTTGCTGTCCGGCTGCACGACGTCGAGCGACCATTTGTATATCTATCCGAACGGCAGCCGGCTCGATGACAGCATCGCCGCGGCGCGCCGCATCGGCATGCGTTTTCATGCGGCGCGCGGCAGCATGAGCGTGGGGCAGAAAGACGGTGGCTTGCCGCCGGATTCGGTGGTCGAACGTGAAGCGGACATTCTGCAGGACACGCAGCGCCTGATCGAGACGTACCACGACGAAGGGCGTTACGCGCTGCTGCGCGTGGTGGTCGCGCCGTGCTCGCCGTTCTCGGTGAGCCGCGATCTGATGCGTGAATCGGCGGTCATGGCGCGGCAGTATGGCGTGTCGATGCATACGCACCTGGCGGAGAACGTCAACGACATCGCGTATAGCCGCGAGAAGTTCGGCATGACGCCGGCGGAGTACGCGGAAGACCTCGGCTGGGTCGGTCACGACGTGTGGCATGCGCACTGCGTGCAACTCGACGACGCGGGCATCGACCTGTTCGCGCGCACCGGCACGGGCGTCGCGCATTGTCCGTGTTCGAACATGCGGCTCGCCTCGGGTATTGCGCCGGTCAGGCGCATGCGTCTGGCGGGCGTGCCGGTGGGGCTGGGCGTCGACGGATCGGCGTCGAACGACGGCGCGCAAATGGTCGCCGAGGTGCGTCAGGCGTTGCTGTTGCAGCGAGTCGGCTTCGGACCCGATGCGATGACCGCGCGTGAAGCATTGGAAATCGCGACGCTCGGCGGCGCGAAGGTGCTCAATCGCGACGACATCGGCGCGCTGGCGCCCGGCAAGGCGGCGGATTTCGTGTCGTTCGATTTGCGTCAGCCGCTCTTCGCGGGCGCTTTGCATGACCCGGTCGCGGCGCTCGTGTTCTGCGCGCCGTCGCAAGTGAGTTATAGCGTGATCGGCGGCAAGGTGATCGTGAAGGAAGGGCAGTTGACCACGCTGGAACTCGGACCGGTCATCGAGCAGCACAACCGGTTGGCGAAGACGCTTTACGAAGCAGCGGCGTAGCGGAAAAGACCGGGGCTATCGGTGGCCATGCACGCAGCCAAGCAGCGGCCGCCGATAAGCCGTCAACGCAAAAACTCAAGGCTTGTCGATCAACGTCTTGGTCGCTTCGGCGACCAGGCTGCGCAACCAGCGCACTTCATCGGAGTAATGCACTCGCTCGTGCCACAGCTGGTAGTACTGCATCGGCGGGAAATCGAGCGGCGCCGGCACGACGGTGAGCGGTAGGAACTTGGCGTAGTAATCGGCAAAAAGGCGCGTCGTCGTGAAGATCAGATCGGACTTGATGAGCACGTACGGCGCCAGATTGAAGTACGGCAATGTCACGACCACGTGACGCTTTAACCGCTCGCGCGCGAGATGCACGTCGATCGCGCCGCGCTGGCCCACCGAATAAGGAGTAGGCGCGAGATGCGGCGCATTCAGGTACTGGTCGAGCGTGAGCCCGCCGCGTTTGGCGAACGGATGCGTGTTGCTCATCAGGCAAACGATCTGATCGACGAACAGGTTCGACAGGTGCAACTGCTCCGGCGGCTCCGGCCAGTTGCCGACCACGATGTCGAGCTTGCCGTCCTCGAGCGCGAGTTCGTAGTCGAAGGCCGGTCCCAGCGAGTGAAACTCGAGCGTCGCGTTCGGCGCGGCCTGGCGAAAGCGTTCGACCACCGTCGGCACGAACAGCACGTTCAGGTAGTCCGGGCAGCCGATCCGGTAGCAACGGATCGACGTGGCCGGATCGAAGTTGTGCTGCTGGAACTTGATGCGTTCGATCTCGCGCAGCGCGTTCTGCACCGGTTCGAGCAGGCGCAGGCCGTATTCCGTCGGCACCATGCCGGATTTGCCGCGCACCAGCAGCGGGTCGCCGGTGATGTCGCGCAAACGGCGCAGCGCCGCGCTGATAGCGGGTTGCGATTGATTCAGTTTGACGGCCGCGCGGGTGACGCTGCGTTCCATCAACAGGGTGTGCAAGACGCGTAATAGATACGTATCGATCGCCTCGCGTTGCTGACTCATGACTTCTCCGAAATATATGTTCTGGCTGATCGAACGGGCATGGGGGTATATGACTTTTAATATGAACGAAAAGCCGCGTCAAGAGTGGGATACCCGCAGAGCGCGCTGCGACGCGGGTTTGCGGGGAATTTTGGCGGCTCGACTGACCGGGTCGAATTAGGTATTGTCATCCGATTGTGGTGACGGATCGCCTGCCGGCAAGGTGGACGAACGCGCTGTAACCGGCAGTCACGACGTACTACGGAATCACATGAGCGACTCTTCTTATAGCGACGGCGCCGCCGCGCAGCCGGCAAACAGGCCGGAACAGGCGGCGCCCCGGTTGATGCTTCAGGGCATCACCAAACAGTATCCGGCCGTGCGGGCGAACGACGACGTCACATTGATCGTCGCGCCGGGCGAAATCCATGCCGTGCTCGGCGAGAATGGCGCCGGCAAAAGCACGCTGATGAAAATCATCTACGGCGCGGTGCGGCCCGACGCCGGCGAGATCCGCTGGGAAGGCCAGACGGTCGAGATCGCCAGCCCGGCGGCGGCGCGCAAGCTGGGCATCGGTATGGTGTTCCAGCACTTTTCGCTGTTCGAGACGCTCACGGTCGGCGAAAACATCGCGCTCGCGCTCGACGAACCCTTCGATCTGAAAACGCTGTCGAAGCGCATCCGCGAAGTCTCGGCCGACTACGGCCTCGACATCGATCCGCAGCGCCACGTGCACAGCCTGACGGTGGGCGAGCGGCAACGCGTCGAGATCGTGCGTTGCCTGCTGCAGAACCCGCGTCTGCTGATCATGGACGAGCCGACCTCGGTGCTGACACCGCAAGCGGTCCGCAAGCTGTTCGAGACGCTGCGGCGGCTGGCCGCCGAAGGCTGCAGCATTCTCTACATCAGCCACAAGCTCGATGAGATTCAGGAACTGTGCGACACCGCGACGGTGATGCGCGGCGGCCGCGTGACCGGTCATGTGAAGCCGAAGGGCGAAACCCACGCATCGCTCGCGCAATTGATGGTCGGCCATTCGCTGCCGGATTACACGCGGCGCGAACACAACCCGGGCGCGGTACTGCTCGACGTGAAGCAACTCTCGGTGCAAAGCGACGACCCGTTCGGCACGTCGCTGCGTGACGTGTCATTCGGCGTGCATGCGGGCGAGATTTTCGGCATCGCGGGCGTCTCGGGTAACGGACAGGCGGAACTGCTGTCGGCGCTGTCGGGCGAAAAGCGCGGCGTGCGTGCCGACGCGGTCACGATTTGCGGCAAGGCGGCCGGACGCCTCGGCGCGGGCGGGCGGCGTGCGCTCGGCTTTGGCTTCGTGCCGGAAGAGCGCCTCGGCCGCGGCGCGGTGCCGGCCATGACGCTGTCGGAAAACGCGCTGCTCACCGCGCATCGTCAGCAGATGGTGAACTCGGGCTGGATCAAGGCCGGCGTGATGCGCGCGTTCGCGAAGCGCTGCATCGAGGCTTTCGACGTGCGCTGCGGCGGTCCCGAAGCGCTCGCGCAAAGTCTGTCGGGCGGCAATCTGCAGAAATACATCATGGGACGCGAGATTCTCCAGGCGCCCAAGGTGCTGGTGGTCGCGCAGCCCACGTGGGGCGTCGACGTCGGCGCGGCGGCGTTCATTCGCCAGCAGTTGCTCGATCTGTCCGCGCGCGGCGTGGCGATTCTGGTGATCTCGGAGGAGTTGGAAGAGTTGTTCGACATCTGCGATCGCATCGCGGTGCTCGCGGGCGGCAGACTCTCGCCGGTGCGCGCCACGGGGGCGACGAATGCCGAGGAAATTGGCCGCTGGATGGCGGGCCTGTTTGGCGATCGCGAGGGCGCGGCGCCATCGGCGGAACAGCCGGCGCATGCCTGAACGGAAGTCCGCGCGCCAATACGCGTGACATCGCCCGGCATCAGAACCAGAACCAGAACCAGAACCACATAAATCCCACGCTACCCATGATTCTTCCGTATCGACTCGAAGCACGCACGACGCCCTCGCGCACCATGCAGCTCGCCGTGCCGCTGATCGCCGCGTTGCTCACGCTCGCGATCGGCTTTCTGATCTTCAGCCTCGTCGGCCGCGATCCGCTGCAGGCGATGCACGCGTTTTTCATCGAGCCGCTGTCCAGCGTGAACGGCTGGTCCGAACTGCTGCTGAAGGCGTCGCCGTTGTGCCTGATCGGCCTCGGCCTCGCCATCGGCTATCGCGCCAATGTCTGGAACATCGGCGCCGAAGGGCAAATGCTGCTCGGCGGCATCGCCGCGAGCGGCGTCGCGATCTATTTCGATCAGGCCACCGGCTGGTGGATTCTGCCGACCATGATGATCGCCGGTGTACTCGGCGGCATGGCGTGGGCGGCGATTCCGGCGCTGCTCAAGAGCCGCTTCAACACCAACGAGATTCTCGTCAGCCTCATGCTCACGTATGTGGCGACGCAACTGCTGATCTACCTGGTGAGCGGCCCGTGGCGCGATCCGCAGGGCATGAACTTCCCGCTCTCGGAGATGTTCAGCGGCGACGCGCTCTATCCGACCTTTTCCGGCGACTGGCACTGGAAATGGCTGCGCGGCACGCGTCTGAATGCATCGGTGTTCGTCACGCTGATCGCGATTCCGCTCGTGTGGGTCTTCATGCGCAAGAGCTTCGCGGGCTACCGCATGAACGTGGGCGGACTCGCGCCGCTCGCCGCGCGTTACGCCGGCTTCTCCGACAAGAAAACCATCTGGACTTCGCTGCTCATCAGCGGCGGACTCGCGGGCCTTGCCGGCATGGGCGAGATCGCCGGTCCGATCGGCCAGTTGCAGGCTACGTGGTCGCCGGGTTACGGCTTTACAGCGATCATCGTCGTGTTCGTGGGGCGGCTGCATCCGCTCGGCATCGTGCTTGCGAGCCTGCTGATGGCGCTGCTCTATCTCGGCGGCGAAGCCGTGCAGACCTCGATGCAATTGCCGCAGGCGCTTTCCGGCGTGTTCCAGGGGCTGTTGCTGTTCTGCCTGCTGGGCGCCGACCTGTTCGTGAACTACCGTGTGCGCCGCCGAACGCTGGCCGCCCAGGCTCACTGACTCGCCCACTGCTTATCGTTCACTGATTTTTGCGCCGGATCCACATGGACATTCAACAAGCCAGCTCGCTCACGTCGAGCGCCGTCACCGCCGCGATTCCGCTGATGTTCGCGGGCGCGGGCGAACTCGTCACCGAAAAATCGGGCGTCCTCAACCTCGGCGTCGAAGGCATGATGCTGATGGGCGCGGTGACCGGCTACGCGGTCACCGCGATCACCGGCAGTCCGTGGCTCGGCGTGCTCGCCGCGATCGGCGCCGGTCTTGCCATGTCGCTGCTGTTCGCGTTTCTCACGCTCACCATGCTCGCCAACCAGGTCGCCACCGGTCTCTCGCTGACGATCTTCGGCATCGGCCTCTCGGCGTATGTCGGCAAGCCGTACACGTCGGCGGCGGTGCGCGCGACCATCGACACGTGGACGATTCCCGGCCTCTCGAAGATTCCGGTGTTGGGTCCCGCGTTCTTCAGCCTCACGCCGCTCGATTACCTTGCGTTCCTGATGTTCGCGGTGATCGGCTGGTTCCTGTACCGCACGCGCGCGGGACTCGTGCTGCGCTCGGTCGGCGAATCGCCGCAGGTGGCGCACTCGGTCGGCTTTCCGGTGATCGGTGTGCGCTACGGCGCGGTGGCGTTCGGCGGCGGCATGGCCGGGCTCGCGGGCGGCTATTACTCGATCGTGAATCTGCACCTATGGCAGGAACAGCTCACCTCGGGCCGCGGCTGGATCGCGCTCGCGCTGGTCGTGTTCGCGACGTGGCGCCCGGGGCGCCTGCTGATCGGCGCGCTGCTGTTCGGCGCCGTGACGGGCTTGCAGTTTTACGCGCAGGCGATCGGCGTGCCGGTGCCGACGCAATTCCTCGCGATGCTGCCGTACGTTGCGACAGTCGTCGTGCTGGTGCTGATCTCGCGCAATCCGAACACGATCCGTCTGAATGCGCCGGCCTCGCTGGGCAAGCCGTTTTTCTCGGCGGGCTGATTGGCCAACCCGTTGACCGACCATCGACCATACGTTTCACATCATTCGATAAACACGACAGGAGAAAACATGAAGAGAAGAAATCTGCTGACCGCGTTCGCCTGGGGCGCGGCCTCGCTGGCGCTCGCCGCGCCGCTCGCGCAAAGCGCGCAGGCCGCCGATGCGCCGGGCGTCGCGTTCGTCTACCTCGGCAATCCGGGCGACGCCGGCTGGACCTTCGCGCACGATCAGGGCTCGAAGGAAGCGGAAGCGAAGTTCGGCAGCAAGATCAAGATCACCCGCATCGAAAACGTGCCGGAATCGGCCGACTCCGAGCGCGTGTTCCGCGATCTGGCGAACAAGGGCAACAAGATCATCATCGGTTCGAGCTTCGGCTATCAGGATTTCGAACTGAAGGTCGCGAAGGATTTCCCGGACACCGTGTTCCTGCACGCCACCGGCTACAAGAAAGCGCCGAACTTCGGCACCTATGACGTGCGCATGTACCAGGGCGCGTACCTGGCCGGCGTCGCCGCGGGCTACGTGACGAAGACCAACACGCTCGGCTTCGTGGCGTCGGTGCCGATTCCCGAAGTGATCCGCAACATCAACGCGTACACGCTCGGCGCGCGCTCGGTGAATCCGAAGGTGCACACCAAGGTGATCTGGATCAACAGCTGGTTCGATCCGGGCAAGGAAAAGCAGGCGGCTGAAACGCTGATCGGCCAGGGCGCCGACGTGCTGCTGCAAAACACCGATTCGAGCGCCACGCTGGCCACGGCGTCGGCCAAGCACGTGCACGCGTTCGGCTGGGACTCGGACATGAAGAAGTTCGGTCCTGACGCGCATCTCGGCTCGGTGGTCGCGCACTGGGGCGTTTATTACAACGCGGCGATCCAGCAGGTGCTGGACGGCAAGTGGAAGAACGATCCGGTGTGGTGGGGCATTCCGCAGAAGGCCGTCAATCTCGAGGATCTGAACACGTCCGCGATTTCGGCTGACGCGCAGAAGCAGGTCGCGGCCAGGCGCGACGAACTGGCGGGCGGCAAGTGGGATGTGTTCACGGGGCCGATCAAGGACCAGTCCGGCGCGGTGAAGGTGCCGGCCGGCAAGACGCTGACCGATCCGGAATTGCAACGCCTGAACTGGTATGTCGAAGGCGTGGACGGCTCGCTGCCGAAGTAACGCCGTCAAATGGTCGACCAGGCGGCGGTTTCAGCAACCGCTGCTTTAAGGAGCTGCGTCCCGTACGGACGCAGCTTTTTTTTGCCTTGTGGGTTTTAGCGCGCCGACGGCCAGGCTGCTGGCGCGTCAGTCGATGCGCAAGCCGACCTTGATGGTCACCTGCCAGTAAGCCACCTTGTCGTTTTCGATCTGGCCCCGCGTTTCCGTCACTTCGAACCAGTGCAGATTGCGCAGCGTCTTCGACGCTTTCGCGATTGCCGTGCTGATGGCGTCGTCGATCGATTTGGTCGACGAGCCGGTCAGTTCGATCTGTTTGTAGACGTGTTCGGACATGGACTTCCTCCTTTGATCTTCGTTGGTGTTCAAAAAGTATAGGTAACGTAAGCGCCGCGGACGGCCTCGCGTGACCGAGTCATGTCGCACATGCCATGCCCGGCATGCGGTCGCGGGATGCCGCCGTTATCATGTCCGCGCAACTCAATCTGACATCCGACGAGGTTCAAAAGTGGAAATTGGTTTTTGCGGTCCCGGTTTGATGGGCGCGCCGATGATCCGGCATCTGCTGCGCGCGGGGCATACCGTGCATGTCTGGAATCGCACGCGGGCCAAGGCGGAAGCGCTGCTGGCGGACGGCGCCCAGGTGGTCGACACGCCGCGCGAACTCGCCGCGCGATGTGAGGCGGTGCTGCTGTGCGTCGCGGACGCGGCGGCGGTGGAAGAGACCGTATTCGGCGCAGCGGGCCTCCTGAGCGCCGCTGCGCCCGTGTCGGGCCGGTTGCGCTGGATCGTCGATCACTCCAGCATCCCGCCGGCCGCGACGCGCGCGTTCGCGCGGCGCGCGGCGGCGCTGACGGCGGTTCGCGCGGACGAAAGTGTGGGCAGGGGCGCAGGTATGGGCACGGACGCAGGTGCGGGCGTGGGCGCAGGCGCGGTTAGGGACGTAGGTACAGCCCCACGTGCAGGTGCAGACCCACACGCAAGCGCTCGCGAGAACAAAGGCGCCGGCGTGAACCCGAACGCAGACGAAAGTGCGGTCGCCGCTAGCGTCGGCTGGATCGACGCGCCGGTTTCAGGCGGCGTGGCCGGCGCGAGGGCCGGCACGCTGGCGGTCATGGCGGGCGGCGCCGCAGCGGACGTCGAGGCCGTCAAACCGCTGCTCGGCGCCTACGCCGCGCGTATCACGCACATGGGCGAGGTCGGCGCGGGTCAAACCGCCAAGCTGTGCAACCAGACCATCGTCACCGCGACGCTGGCGGCGATCGCCGAGGCGGTCAGCCTCGCGCAGCGCAGCGGCCTCGACGCTTCCCGGCTGACCGAAGGTCTGGCCGGCGGCTGGGCCGATTCAGTGCTGCTGCAGACGTTCGTGCCGCGCATGACCCAAACCGGCCTCGCGCCGATTGGCGCGTTCCGAACCTTTCAGAAGGACATCGACACGGTGGCGGCGGCCGCGTATGAGACCGGCACGCCGATGCCGGTATCGACGACGGTCCAGCAATTGCTGCGGCTCGGCGCGGCGATGGGGCTCGGCGAGGCCGATTTGTCGGCCTTCATCGACGTTTTGCAGACGCCGCGCGGCAGCTAAAGCCGGCAGCGCGGCGCGCGTGCGGGTTGAATTCGCGATAACCTGCTAAAATATTGGGTTTTTCGCCGATATCACATTCAAAGGGACGCGCCGTGCTGTCTACCGCCAATATCACCATGCAATTCGGGCCGAAGCCCCTCTTCGAAAACATCTCGGTCAAATTCGGGGAAGGGAACCGCTATGGCCTGATCGGTGCGAATGGCTGCGGCAAGTCCACCTTCATGAAGATTCTGGGCAGCGATCTGGAGCCGAGCTCGGGCAATGTCATGCTCGAACCGAACATCCGCCTCGGCAAACTGCGCCAGGATCAGTTCGCGTACGAAGACGTGCGCGTGCTCGACGTCGTGATGATGGGCCACACGGAAATGTGGGCCGCCATGACCGAGCGCGACGCGATCTACGCGAACCCCGACGCGACCGACGACGACTACATGCACGCCGCCGAACTCGAAGCGAAGTTCGCCGAGTACGACGGCTACACCGCCGAAGCGCGCGCGGGCGAACTGCTGCTCGGCATCGGCATCGCGATCGAAGACCACAACGGCCCGATGAGCAACGTGGCGCCGGGCTGGAAGCTGCGCGTGCTGCTCGCGCAGGCGCTGTTCTCGAAGCCGGACGTGCTGCTGCTGGACGAGCCGACCAACAACCTGGACATCAACTCGATCCGTTGGCTGGAAGACGTGCTCAACCAGTACAACTCGACGATGATCATCATCTCGCACGATCGACACTTCCTGAACCAGGTCTGCACGCACATGGCCGACATGGACTACGGCACGCTGAAGGTCTATCCAGGCAATTACGACGACTACATGCTGGCGAGCACGCAGGCGCGCGAGCGTCAGCAGAATGCCAACGCGAAGGCGAAGGAACGTGTCGCCGACCTGCAGGACTTCGTGCGCCGCTTCTCGGCGAACAAGTCGAAGGCGCGTCAGGCCACCAGCCGTCTGAAGATGATCGACAAGATCAAGATCGAGGAATTCAAGCCGTCGTCGCGGCAGAACCCGTTCATCCGCTTCGAGTACGAGAAGAAGCTGCACAACATCGCAGTGGTGGCGGACAAGATCTCGAAGAAGTACGACCGCAGCATCTTCAACAACTTCAGCATCAGCGTGCAGCCGGGCGAGCGTATCGCGATCATCGGCGAGAACGGCGCGGGCAAGACCACGCTGCTGCGCTCGCTGCTGGGCAGACTGGAACTCGATCACGGCACGGTGAAGTGGGCCGAGAACGCGAACGTCGGTTACATGCCGCAGGATACGTACGAAGAGTTTCCGGACGACGTCACGCTGATGGACTGGATCGACGGCTATCGCAAGGAGGGCGACGACGAGCAGATGGTGCGCGGCACGCTCGGCCGGCTGCTGTTCAATGCCGACGACATCCGCAAGTCGGTGAAGGTGCTCTCCGGCGGCGAGAAGGGCCGCATGATCTGGGGCAAGCTGATGCTGGGCCGCCACAACGTGCTGCTGATGGACGAGCCGACCAACCACATGGACATGGAATCGATCGAGTCGCTGCAGATCGCGCTCGACAAGTTCGAAGGCACGTTGATTTTCGTGTCGCACGACCGTGAGTTCGTGAGCGGCCTCGCGAACCGGGTCATCGAAGTGAAGACGAATGGCACGTTGAATGACTTCGGCGGCAACTACGAAGACTTCCTGCTGAGCCAGGGCGTGCAGTAAGCACGGCTGAACCGCTCGCCGCATCACGTCGCATCGCAAAGCCCGCTTCTTCGAAGCGGGCTTTTTTCATGGCGCGCGCGTCGCCACCGGCCTTCTCCAGCGTGCTGGTTAGAATAGAAGACCATTCCGGAGACACACAGGGACCGACCATCATGAAGACCTACGAGCAACTCTATATCGACGGCAAGTGGATCGCCCCGTGCGGCACCGGCACGATCGACGTGATCGACTCGGGCACGGAAGAGATCATGGGGCGCATCCCTGAAGGCGTCGAGGCCGATGCCGAAAGCGCGATCGCCGCCGCCCGCGTGGCCTTCGACGGCTGGGCCGCGACGCCCGCCGCCGTGCGCGGCGAGTATCTGCGCAATATCGCGGCGAACCTGAAAGCGCGCACCGACGAACTGGCCGGTTTGATCGCCGGCGAAGTCGGCATGCCGCTGAAACTGGCGCGCGCCATTCAGGTGGGCGGTCCGGTCTACAACTGGGGCGCCTACGCGAAGCTCGCGAGCGAGTTCCAGTATGAGGAACGGGTCGGCAATTCGCTGGTGGTGCGCGAGCCGGTCGGCGTAGTGGCGGCGATCACGCCGTGGAACTATCCGCTCAATCAGGTCACGCTGAAGGTCGCGGCGGCGCTCGCCGCGGGTTGCACGGTGGTGCTCAAGCCATCGGAGATCGCGCCGCTGAATGCGTTCGTGCTTGCCGAGGCGATCCACGAAGCCGGGCTGCCGGCCGGCGTGTTCAATCTCGTGAGCGGTTATGGACCGGTGGTCGGCGAGGTGCTGGCGAGCCATCCGTCAGTCGACATGGTCTCGTTCACCGGCTCGACCCGCGCCGGCAAGCGCGTGTCCGAACTGGCTTCGGCGACGGTCAAGCGCGTCGCGCTCGAATTAGGCGGCAAGTCGGCGTCGGTCATTCTCGACGATGCGGACTTCGCCGCGGCGGTCAAGGGGACGATCAGCGCGTGCTTTCTGAATTCCGGTCAAACGTGCTCGGCGCACACGCGCATGCTGGTGCCCGAAGCGCGCTACGACGAAGCGCGCGCGTTGGCGAAGCAGGCCGCCGAGGCCTACGTCGCCGGCGATCCGCGTAATGAGACGACCCGTCTTGGCCCGCTAGCGTCGGCGGCGCAGCAGGCGCGTGTGCAGCAGTACATCGCGAAGGGAATCGAGGAGGGCGCCGAACTCGTGACGGGCGGGGCGGGCTTGCCTGACGGCGTATCGAAGGGCTTCTTCGTCAAGCCCACCGTATTCGGCCGCGTGCATCCCAAGGCGATGATCGCGCAAGAGGAAATCTTCGGCCCGGTCCTGTCCATTCTGACCTACAAGGACGAAGAGGAAGCCGTGCGGATCGCCAATGATTCTCCGTATGGCCTCGGCGGCGCGGTATGGGCGGGCAGCGACGAGCGTGCCGCCGGCGTCGCGCGGCGGATTCGCACCGGCCAGGTCGATATCAACGGCGGCACGTGGAATATGGCCGCGCCGTTCGGCGGCTTCAAGCAGTCGGGCTTCGGCCGCGAGAACGGAGTTTACGGGCTGGAAGAGTATCTCGAACTCAAGTCCATGCAATTCAAGGTGTGATTCATCTGACCGGCATCAACTGATCGACACGCGTGACCAGGACATTCGCCGACTCATTGACCTGAAGCAATGCAGGCTGCGCCCGACCGACGATTATCAACGTTTCGATAATCCGCCATTGGGCCAGTCATGCTCACCTCTCATTCCTTTCCGCCGCTCGTCGTTCGCGGCCGCTCGTTACTGCCGATCGTGCAAGGCGGCATGGGCGTCGGCATCTCGGCCCACCGGCTGGCCGGCAGCGTCGCCCGTGAAGGCGCACTGGGCACCATCGCCAGCATCGATCTGCGGCATCACCATCGCGACCTGATCGAGCGTTGCCGCGAGTCGCCCGATCGGGCCACGCTCGAGGCGGCCAATCTCACCGCGCTAGCTCGCGAAATCCACTCCGCCAAAGCACTCAGCGAAGGGCGCGGCATGATCGCCGTCAACGTGATGAAAGCGGTCAGCGCGCAGGCCGACTACGTGCGCGTCGCATGCGAGAGCGGTGCCGATGCGATCGTCATGGGCGCGGGCCTGCCGCTCGATCTGCCGGACATGACTCAGGGGCACGACATCGCGCTGATTCCGATCCTGTCGGATAGCCGCGGCGTCGCCCTCGTGCTGAAAAAGTGGATGAAAAAAGGCCGTTTGCCCGACGCGGTGGTGATCGAACATCCGGCGCATGCGGGCGGCCATCTCGGCGTCAACAACCTTGCCGACCAACACGATCAACGCTTCGATTTTTTCCGCGTCCTTGAAGAACTCGACACCGTGTTCGCCTCGCTCGGCCTGAAGCGCGCAGACGTGCCGCTGATCGTCGCGGGCGGCATCAATAGTCACGAGGCCGTGCGTGCGCTGCTGAACGCGGGCGCCAGCGGCGTGCAGCTCGGCACGCCGTTCGCCGTCACCGAGGAAGGCGACGCGCATCCGAACTTCAAGCGCGTGCTGGCCGAAGCCACCCCGGAAGATATCGTCGAATTCGTCAGCGTGACGGGACTGCCCGCGCGCGCCGTGAAAACGCCGTGGCTGATGCGCTATCTGCGCCATGAAACGAAGATCCGCGAGAAAGTCGGGGCGCTCAAACACGTCTGTCCGACGGCGCTCGAATGCCTTAGCGCGTGCGGCTGGCGCGACGGCATCGAGAAGTTCGGCCACTTCTGCATCGACACGCGGCTCGCGGCGGCATTGCGCGGCGATGTGGCGAACGGTCTGTTCTTCCGCGGCCGCGAAGCGCTGCCGTTCGGCACGGCGATTCGCAGTGTGCACGACCTGCTCGAACTGCTGCTCACGGGTGCGACGCGACCGGCTGTCGCAGGGCGATGGGCATTCTCGCTGGGTTGATACGCGTCAACGTGCCGCGCGACGAGAGCTTCGACAATGCCCGCATGCAAACAAACAAGCGGGGAAGCACATGAAGCATTCGTTAAGGAACAGAATCAAAACCGCCGTCATCGCATCGAGCCTGCTGTTGGCGGGCGCGCTGGCGCCGCAGGCGCATGCCGCCGGCGACGACACGATGAGCGGCATTCACGCGGGCGACGTGCTGGTGCGTCTGCGCGCCATCAGCATCATGCCGAACGTAAGCACCACCCAATCGCTGAGCGCGCTGCACGTAGGTGTGAATAACGCTATCGTGCCGGAACTGGATCTGACTTACATGATTCGCGATGAACTCGGCGTCGAGCTGATTCTCGGCACTTCGCGGCATCAAGTGACTTCGAGTCTCGGTGGTCTCGGCGGCGTGAACGTATTGCCGCCCACGCTGCTGCTGCAATATCACTTCAATCACGCGGGACGCATTCGTCCGTATGTCGGCGCGGGTCTCAACTACACGCTGTTCTATAACAACGGCCTGAACGCGGGCGGCCAGCCGATCTCGATCACCAATCACAGTTGGGGTCCGGCGTTGCAGGCCGGTGTCGACGTGCAAGTCACCAAGTCGCTATTCGTCAACGCGGACATCAAGAAGATCTGGATGCACACGGATGCCTCGCTCGGCGGTCAGGCGCTTGGCCGCTTGAGCATCGATCCGGTGGTGGTCGGTTTGGGTGTCGGCATGCGGTTCTGACTTTTCTCGCGTCGCGTCGTTTTCGCGCTTAACCAGCCGTAGTCGACATGCAAAAAAACGCCGGGGTGCGGTTCAGCCCCGGCGTTTCTTATTGGGTGTCAACCTTGATCGCCACGTGGCCGCAAGCATGCGACTAGAAGCCGGCCGACCCGGCCTACAGCTTGTCGTTCGCAAACCGCATGGCCGTGCCTTCCTGCTCGATGCGAACCCACACGGCGCGCTTTTCCTCGTCGCTCAGGAAAACCCAGTTGGATACTTCGCCGGCAGTGCGGCCGCAGCCTTTGCAGACGTCGTCGAACAGCGTGGAACAGACGCCGATGCACGGGCTGTCGGGAAGATCATGAAGATTCGAAGCCATCGAAAACCTTGGGGCGGAGAAGCGAAGTTCCGCTATGTTAACCGATGCGCGCCGTGTACCCCGCCGCGCGCGAACGGCGTGGCCGCGGTTCGCGCACGCCTGGCAGCATCCGCCGTATGGTTCGACGCGATAGCGCCCGCTCGCGTCAGCGCGCGATGCTGTAGCCGATCCGCGCCATCCAGTGCTGGCGCTTGTTGTAGTCGAGCAGGTCCTCGCCGTAGCCGTTGAAGTAGCCCACCCAGAGATAGCCGCCCCACGCGCCGCCCAGCAGTTTGGCGAGCGGATAGGTGAATTGCGTATCCACACTGCCGTACCAGTGCTTGGTGCCTTTGCGCAGCGTGGTCGCCAGTTGCCAGCCGTCCGGGCTGCCGTATTTGATCAACAGGTCGACGTAGCCGCGATAGTCGGCAATATCGGGGTTACTGCTCGTGCCGACGTAGTAATAGATTTTCGG
Organism: Paraburkholderia sp. FT54; assembly: GCF_031585635.1. NCBI lineage: Bacteria > Pseudomonadati > Pseudomonadota > Betaproteobacteria > Burkholderiales > Burkholderiaceae > Paraburkholderia > Paraburkholderia sp. FT54. Next base: position 1,793,436 of record NZ_CP134195.1, read on the forward strand.
CGACACAGTCATGTGGTTGGCCGTCAGATCGCCGAATTCCCAGGTCGGCCGGATAAAAGGCATGTTGATGCTGCGTGAGTCCGCCCCGGCCTTGCCGTTCGATTCGTGCGCAACGCCCGCCGCAAAACCCATGCGCGTGAAGAACGGACTCTGCCAACCGGTGTCCGGCACGTAGTAGAACAACTGCGGCGAGTAGGTCGTGTCGCGGAACGGGCGTGAATCGGCGGACAGATCCCAGATGGATGTTTGCGTGTACGCAAAGTACAGGTTGTCGAGGAAGGCCTTCGAGCGCAAATCGTCCGGTATCAGGATGCGGTATTTGAAGCTCAATTGCAGCCGCGCGTTCGTGTCGCCGTTGTGGCCGAAGGCGATGTACATCGGATCGTAATAGGAGAGGTGCGAGAGCACGCCGCGTCCTGTGGTCGCGAGCGAGTCGCCGGGCGGCGAGATCGCGTCGCCGGTCGGGCCGCCGACCAGCGCAGCGGTCGCCGCGGCTTGAGCGGGGTTGGTCGCCTGGCTTTCCGCGCGTTCCGCCTCGGCAATCGCGTCCTGCTGCGGTCCCCGATTGATCGCCACGAGCGCCGGCGACGCGTCGAAACCCACTGGGTCGATGCGAATCTCACCGCGTGCCGATTGCGGCCAGGGCGCCGAGAAACGCACTTTGCGGAACTGGCCCGGCCGCAGATGCAGTATGTCGGGCACGCCGGGTTCGCGCTGCAAATCGAGCGGCTGCGGCGACTGCTCGCCTGCACTCAAGGTCACGCGAATGGTCGGCGGGACGGTGATGGTCAGGGATTTGGCGTCGTCGGCAGAGTACAGCAGCGTGATTTGCAACGGCTCGTTGGCCGCGACCACGCGAGCGGGTTGCAGCATCGCGACCGTCGCGCGCGCCTCGCCGGACAGGACTGCGCTGGCGCAGAGCGTGGCGAGCAACGTGGCGCGGCAAAGGCGCGCCACGAGTCGACGGGCGTGAGGGAAGGCGTTGCGGGCAAGGCAGTCGATTGAAGCGTCAAAGCGCATGGGGCTGTCGTCCAGGGAGCAGGGGCAGCGAGCGATACGGGGAGGCAGGCGTCGAAACATGACGTGCGGGGCGCACCGGATCGATCGCGCGGAAGCGCCGATGGGCGCAGGAATGGGCACAAAAACGGCTGCCGCAAGAAACCCGGCAGCCGAGGTGAAACAGGCCGCACAACCGGCGCGCCGCAGCAATGGACAGCGTCGCCAGTCATGGCGAGATACTCAGAGAATGCTTACAAAATCACTTCATTTACAGTCCAGGCGAAAAAACGGCCTCTCAACTACCGAACGCCAGTTGCCACAACAACGCGCCATTGAGCATGATGATGAACGCGGCGCACAGCCACGCGAGCACGAGCGGCACGCCGCGCACGCGCCAGCCACGCATCAGCGTGGCGTCCGAGGTGAAGCGGATCAGCGGCACGACCGCGAGCGGCAATTGCAGGCTCAGCACCACCTGGCTTGCCACCAGCAACTGATTGGAGCCGTGCTGGCCGAACAGCGCGACCGCGAAGAGCGCCGGCCCGATCGCCAGCGCGCGGGTCAGCAGGGCGCGCTTCCAGCGCGGCAGGCGGATGCGCAGAAAGCCTTCCATGACCGCCTGGCCCGCCAGTGTGCCGGTGACGGTCGCGCTCAGTCCGCAGGCGAGCAGCGCCGCCGCGAACAGGATGCCGGCCCAGCGTGTGCCGACGAGCGGCGCGATCAGGCGGTGGGCATCCGCGAGATCGGTCACGTCACGGTGGCCGCTCACATAGAACACGGCCGCGGCCACGATCAGCAGCGCCGCGTTGATCACGAAAGCAAACGAAAGCGAGCCGAAGGTATCGAGATTGACGACGTGCAACGCCACCTTGATCTGGGCGTCGCTGCCGTCCGGCGCGTGATGCTTGACGAGCGCCGAGTGCAGATAGAGGTTGTGCGGCATGACCGTCGCGCCGACGATGCCCGCCGCGAGCCACACCATGCCCGCATTGCGCAGCAACTCGACGCTCGGCACGGTGCCGGCGAGCGCCGCATGCCAGTCCGGCCGCGCCAGCGCGAGCTGAACCACGAAGCACAGGCCGACGAAGCCGATCAGCGCCGCGATCACCGCTTCCAGTTTGCGGCCGCCTTTCTGCTGGAGCGCGAGCAACGCGAAGGTGCAGACCGCCGACATCAGCACTCCGACCGTGAGCGACACGCCGAGTAGCAATTGCAAGGCGACGGCGCTGCCGACCACCTCCGCGACGTCGCAGGCGATGATCGCGACCTCGCTGGTCAGCCACAAGAAGAGGGTGCCGCGGCGGCCCGTGCGTTCGCGGCAGACCTGCGCGAGATCACGCCCGGTCACGACGCCCAGGCGCGACGACAGCCATTGCAGCAGCATGGCCATCAGGCTCGACAGCAGCACCATGCCGAGCAGGCGGTAGCCGTAGCCCGCGCCGGCGCCGAGCGCGGTCGCCCAGTTGCCCGGATCGATATAGCCGACCGCGATCAAGGCGCCCGCGCCGACGAACGAGAACCAGTGCGGCGGACGTGCCGGCCCGTCGTCAGGCAGCCGCCGGCGGCGGTTGGGTCGCAATGCGAACGGATTGGTGTTCATCGATGCCTGGGGTTCAAGACTGCATCTTCTTGCAAGCCACGTGCCCGCTGCGCGCGCGGCGGCCGGTGCGTCGAGGCCCGCGGGCTGCAACGCGATTCGCGATGCGCTGTCCTTTGGCCTGTCAGAGCTATTGTGCACCGTCGAACGCCCGGCGGCTCGAGGTCTCTGCGACCCTTAGCCGCCTCGCATGAAAAGTCACGGAAAGCGGCCCTCGGGCGCCATCGCTCGCGCGAACTCGCCGTGCCTTCACTGCGCCAACTTGACAACGACATAACAGCAGGGGCGATACAGCTGTGTTTTTCGGCTGGACACGCGCTCATAACCCGCTAAAATTGCGGCCAATTTTCCACCGGTGCGGCTTGCGCTGTACCGTTTGCGCGACAGCCTGGCATTTTTTTTGGAGCGCGCAATAATTGATGGTACTTTTCGGGTTTTTCAGGGGAGCCGTGGACGCAGTGCCGCGGCGTAGGTGAGGACGGTCGGCAACGGGTCGGTCAGGATTGGAGAACGAAATGAAAAGACGGGTAGTGGGGCAAGTGGCGGCGCTGGTCTTGTGTGCGACGCCGTGGTTGACGGCCGCTGCGAAAGACACGCAGCTGAACGTGTATAACTGGTCCGATTACATTGCCAAGGACACCATTCCAAACTTCACCAAGCAGACCGGCGTTCAGGTCAAATACGACAACTACGACAGCGACGACACGCTGCAAGCCAAGCTCCTCACCGGTAATTCGGGCTACGACATCGTCGTGCCGACCAGCAATTACGCCGGCAAGCAGATCGCCGCCGGCATCTTCGCGCCGCTCGACAAATCGAAGCTGCCGAACCTGAAGTACCTCGATCCGTCGTTGATGGCGCTCGTCGCCGGCGCCGATCCGGGCAACAAGTTCACGGTGCCCTGGGCTTACGGCACGACCGGCCTCGGCTACAACGTCAACAAGGCGCAGCAGATTCTCGGCAAGAACGTGCCGCTCGACAGCTGGGACGTGCTCTTCAAGCCGGAAAACATTTCGAAGCTGAAGGCTTGCGGCGTGTCCGTGCTCGACGCGCCGGACCAGATGTTCGCCGCCGCGCTGCACTACATCGGCAAGGATCCGATGAGCACGAATCCGGCCGACTACCGCGCCGCGCTCGAGATGATGAAGAAGATCCGTCCGTACATCACGCAGTTCAACTCGTCGGGCTATATCAACGACCTGGTCGGCGGCGACGTCTGCTTCGCGTACGGCTGGTCGGGCGACGTCGTGATCGCCAAGCATCGCGCGGTCGAAGCGAAGAAACCCTATAAAGTCGAGTATTACATTCCGAAGGGCGGCGCGCCGGTGTGGTTCGACGTGATGGCGATTCCGAAGGACGCGAAGAACAAGGAAGCCGCGCTCGAGTGGATCAACTACATCGAAACGCCGCAGGTTCACGCCGCGATCACCAACGCCGTCTACTACCCGAGCGCCAACCTCGAAGCGCGCAAATATGTGGACAAGGACGTGGCGAACGATCCGGCCGTGTATCCGCCGCCTGAAGTCATCAAGACCCTGTTCCTGCTGAAGCCGCTGCCGCCGGAAATCCAGCGGCTGCAAACGCGGCTGTGGACTGAATTCAAGTCCGGCCGCTGACCCGCGGTCAGAGTGAACGGGTAAGCATCATCATGAAGCCCTCGGTGTTCACCGGGGGCTTTGTTCGTCAAACGCCGGAGTCAAGCATTGTGATGAGTAGTGACCAGTCGGGCGCGCTGGCAGGGACGGCTGCGCCGTCCCCGGGCCTGAACGCCGTTATAGGCGACGCCACGGAGAACTTTGTCCAGGTCGTCGACGTCGTGAAAAAGTTCGGCGAGACCGTGGCGGTCAAAGGCGTCAACCTGTCGGTGAAGAAAGGCGAGCTGTTCGCGCTGCTCGGCAGTTCCGGTTGCGGCAAGTCCACTTTGCTGCGCATGATGGCCGGGCTCGAAAGCGTGACCTCGGGCAAGATCCTGATCGACGGTGAGGATCTCGCGCAATTGCCGCCGTACCGCCGGCCGGTCAACATGATGTTCCAGTCGTACGCGCTGTTTCCGCACATGACCGTGGAAGGCAACGTCGCCTTCGGTCTGAAGCAGGAAGGCGTGCCCAAGGCCGAGCTGAAGGATCGCGTGCAAAGCGCGCTCGAACTCGTGCAGATGGGGCGCTTTGCGAAGCGCAAGCCGAATCAGCTGTCCGGCGGTCAGCAGCAGCGCGTGGCGCTGGCGCGTTCGCTGGTCAAGCGGCCCAAGCTGCTGCTGCTCGACGAGCCGATGTCCGCGCTCGACAAGCAGATCCGTCAACGTACCCAGATCGAACTGGTCAACATTCTCGACAAGGTCGGCGTGACCTGCATGATGGTGACGCACGATCAGGAAGAGGCGATGACCATGGCGGGCCGCCTTGCCGTGATGAGCGAAGGCGAGATCGTGCAACTCGGCACGCCGCACGAAGTGTATGAATATCCGAATAGCCGTTTCTCGGCCGAGTTCATCGGTTCGACGAATCTGTTCGAAGGCCATACGGTTGAAGACGAGCCCGATCACGTGTTCATCGAAACGCCCGACCTGCCGTGCCAGCTATATGTCAGCCACGGCATTACCGGTCCGCTCGGCATGCCGGTGACGATTTCGGTGCGGCCCGAGCGCATCGCGCTCACGCGCAAACCGCCTGAGGGCGCGTTCAACTGGGGCAAGGGCGTCGTCACGAATATCGCGTACATGGGCGGCTATTCGCTGTATCACGTGAAGCTCGACGCCGGCAAAACCGTGATCGCGAACGTGACGAGTCTTGCGCTAACCGAGATCGATCCGCCCACGTGGGGCGACGAAGTGTACGTGCGCTGGAGCGCGTCGGCCGGTGTGGTGCTCACGTCATGAAGCGCTCGTTCAATTCTTTCGCCACCTGGCCGGTGCGGCGCTTCAACCTGACCGGCCGGACCGCGGTGGTGGCCGGTCCGTTCATCTGGCTGCTGCTGTTTTTCCTCGTGCCGTTCCTGCTGGTCGTCAAGATCAGCTTCGCCGATTTGCAGCTCGGGATTCCGCCCTACACGGAGTTGACCAACTTCGCGGACGGCGCGATTCACATCACGCTCGACCTGTCGCATTACGCGTTTCTGCTGACCGACAGTCTGTACTTCGCGACCTACGTGAATTCCGTGGTGGTCGCCGCGATCTCGACGCTATTGTGTTTGCTGATCGGCTATCCGATGGCGTATTACATCGCGCGGTCGAATCCGGCCAGCCGCAATCTGCTGATGATGGCCGTGATGCTGCCGTTCTGGACGTCGTTTCTGATTCGCGTGTATGCGTGGATCGGGATTCTGAAGAACAACGGCCTGCTGAATAACTTTTTGATGTCGATCGGGCTGATTCATACGCCGATCGAGCTGTATCACACGAATACCGCCGTTTATATCGGCATGGTCTATTCGTATCTGCCGTTCCTTGTCATGCCGCTGTATGCGCATCTGGTGAAGATGGACATGACGCTGCTGGAAGCCGCTTACGACCTCGGCGCGAAGCCGTGGAAGGCGTTCTGGCAGATCACTTTGCCGCTGTCGAAGAACGGCATTATCGCCGGTTGTTTGCTGGTGTTCATTCCGGCGGTGGGCGAGTACGTGATTCCTGAATTGCTGGGCGGCGCGAATACGCTGATGATCGGCCGCGTGATGTGGAATGAGTTCTTCGACAATGCCGATTGGCCGATGGCGTCCGCCGTGACGTGCGCAATGGTGTTGTTGTTATTGGTGCCGATGGCGTTTTTCCAGTACGCGCAGGCGAAGGCGATGGAGGAAAGGCGCTGATGAAGCCGAACCGGATTTTGCAGTTGCTTGCCTTGGGGATCGGGTTTCTGTTTTTATACGTGCCGATTGTGAGTCTGATTGTGTATTCGTTCAACGAATCGCAACTGGTCACGGTGTGGACGCGGTTTTCGACGCGCTGGTATGCGGCGTTGCTTCAGGATGACGAACTGATTGCGGCGGCTTGGCTGTCGCTGCGGGTGGCGTTGTTGACGGCGTTTGCTTCGGTTGTCATTGGCACGTGGGCCGGGTTTGTGCTTGCGCGGATGGGGCGGTTTCGTGGTTTCACGCTGTATACGGGGATGATCAATGCGCCGTTGGTGATTCCTGAGGTGATTCAGGGGATTTCGTTGCTGCTGCTGTTCATCGAAATGGCCAAGTGGTTGGGATGGCCGGCCGGACGTGGCATTTTCACGATCTGGATCGGGCATGTGATGCTGTGTATTTCCTATGTGGCGATCATCGTGCAGTCGCGGGTGAAGGAGCTGCATCCTTCGCTGGAAGAGGCGGCGCTGGATCTTGGCGCTACGCCGTTGCGGGTGTTTTTCTCTATTACGTTGCCGTTGATTTCTCAGGCGCTGGTTTCTGGGTGGTTGTTGTCGTTCACTTTGTCTATCGACGATCTGGTGTTGTCGGCATTTTTGTCGGGGCCTGGGTCGACTACTTTGCCGTTGGTCGTGTTCTCGCGCGTTCGGTTGGGGTTGAATCCGGAGATGAATGCTCTGGCTACGCTGTTTATTGCTGTGGTCACTGTTGGGGTCGTGGCCACTAATTATTTTATGCAACGGGCGGAGAGGAAGCGGGCGGTGATGGCGGTTTGATTTTTTTTTGTTGATGGTTTGGGGTGGGTGTTTTTTTGTGGTGTTGTCGAACCTGTCCGCATTTTTGTGTGCGAGGCGGCTAGCGGATTTACCCGCAATCGCACCCTGACCTTACCGCGCATGGCCGCGTTGATGATGTCGGGCATGTGTGCGAGCGTTGCAGGCCGAACTCGATGAGCTATTCGGCGCGCTGGGCGAAAGCGGCGGGCGCCTGTGCGCAGTCAGCGCACAGGCCTTCAGCAAGGCGCGAAGCGGGTTGTCAGTCGAGCTCTTCGACCTGGCTTGCGCACGTCTCATGACGCTGGCCCAGCCCCATATCGATTCGATGCGGTGGGACGGCCTGAGGCTGGTTGCCGCCGATGGTAGCCGCCTGCGTGTGGGCACGCGTCGCGGCCATGAACTGCGCGCCGATCACTACGCGTTTGCGCTGTTCCTGCCCGGGCCCGAGCTGACCCTGCACGCCGCGCTTCATCCGGCCGGCGGCGCCGAGCGGCAGAAGCTGTTCGAAGCGCTGGACGTGCTGCAACCGCGCACCGATCTGCTGCTGCTCGACCGCGGCTATATCGGCAACACCATGGTGGCCGCGCTGACACAGCGCGAAATTCCCTTCTTCATGCGCGTCGATGCACGTAACTGGAAATGCGTCACCGCCTTCGCCCGGATTGGCCCCGGCATTCCTCATATGCGCCTCATTCGCGGCCCCAGTCAGAGAGGAATGAAAACGGCGCGTCATCGCCCGTCAGTCGGCCGAAATCGGCGCGGTGCGCTTCACACTGCCTGACAGTTTCGTTAACTCGACAAGCCTCGTCCTGCGTACCCAATCAGCAAGCGCCTGCACCTCTTTCAGCGCCCCGTGACCCGGCGCAAGCACCTGAAAGGCAGCGTGAATGACGGGACGGGCGCGAGCGTTTGCGCCCCTTTCGCCATTGTGCTGGAAGATTTGGCCTGGTGAAAAGCATCTGTCGCATATCAACCCAGGTGCGCGCCGACAGGCGGCCGGAAAACAAAAGTCATTTGTCAGGCGGCAACGAAGACCGTTCTGATGCGTCATGAATAAGACGCCGCCGATTTTGTGAATGCTTGTCAAATTCGCGCTATCCCAAATTAACTTCGTTGACCTGATGGAGGTTAGATGCTGAGGTACAGGCTTCGCAAAAAATAGGCACTGCTCTTAACAGAATGCATATGGCTGAAGCTGATCGCATAAGAACATATCTGACGGGGCGGCAGTCCGCGCACATGAAGTTCATGCCGCGCAAGCCGCAGCAGGTTGAGAAGGAAAGTGACACTGGCCGGCCGAAACCCGCGCCGGTTGTCTCGGTCGTATCGTGGGAAGTGCATGAGGAAATCTGCGAGCCGTATCGGATCAAGGCTGTGATCTCGACGCCGGAACCGGTGAGCAGAAAGAAGGTGCTGGGGCAACTCGCAGAGTTCTCCATCCAGCCCGAGGATGGGCGTGAACTGCGTACATTCAACGGGTTTGTGTCGCGCTTCGATCTGGTGTCGGAATCACTTGATGGTTGCACGTATCGCGTTGTGATCCGCCAGCGACTCGCTGTCCTCGACGGGCCGAGCAACTGCGTCACATACCAGCGGATGGCATCGTGGGAAATCATCAGGACCATCCTTGAGCGTCACGAAATCCGCTTCTGGATGCAGGTGGAATTTCGCCTCCGGCGTGAACATCCGAAACACGACTTCCGGTTTCAGTTCAACCTGGGGGACTGGGCATACATCCGGCTCGAAATGGAACAGGCTGGCCTGTTCTGCTTCACGACGACCGGCGAGCATGGCGAAGTGCTGGTGATTGCCGATGACATAGACGGCTATGAGCGGCCCCCGGTCATGGTACTTGACCGCCCCACAGCCGGACTGTCAACGTTTGAGGAATCCATCTTTTCCTTCAAGGTGCGTACCCGCACCGTACCGGAATCCTTTACCGTTGCCGACTACAACCCGGACAGTGCGTGGGAAGTTCTGCGCAATGAAAGCCGCGCTGTCCCGGACGACGGGACGATGGTCGGCACGCCCTATGTGTGGGGCACGCATCATGGGGACGCCGGTGGCGCGAAGCGCGAGGCGCAGTTACGACATGAGGCGGCGCTTGCACAGCAGGTCCGCTACAAGGTCAAGTCGACCGTGCTCGCACTCAGGCCGGGTCGTCTTGTGCGTTCGGACCGGGAGCTTGAGGACGCAGGAGCGGGCATGTTCGTTACAAAGGTCGTGCATAGCGGCGCGCGAAGCGTCAGCTACATGAACCGTTTCACCGCCATTCCAGCTGACCGTCCATACCGGATGGCCATCGATGAAACCCGATGGCCCCGGATACACGGCACACTCGGGGCAACGATCTGCTCTCCCGATAAATACAAATTTGCCTACCTGACCGACAAAGGGGAGTATGTCGCGCGCTTTCATTGCGACTTCGGCAACTGGCCCAAAGGTGCGGAGAGCATTCCGTTGCGGCTGGCGAAACCGTTTTCGGGCAGAGACAACACCGGCATGCACATGCCCGCGCTGGACGGCGATGAGGGCCTGGTCGCCTTTCGTGAAGGCAACCCGAACAAGCCGTTCCTTGTGGGCTTCATGCCAAACAGCCAGCGTCCCGGCCTCATCAACTCGTCGCGGCGGCGCATGTCGCGCAACGAAATCCGCACGCAGTCTGGCAACAAGCTGTGGATGGATGACTGGGACGACCAGCAAGGGATCGAACTCAGCACAGAGCACTCGGGCCGCTCGCAGCTCAACCTGGGCTTCATACCGGACCGTGACCTGAAACAGCGCGGGGCGGGCGCGGAACTTCGGACAGACGGTTACGCGGTCACTCGCGGCGGATCTGGCGCGATGCTCACCGCCTATAACCAGGCGGGCGGCAGCGGCAAGGTGCTCGCGATGGACGAGACGGAGGCGCAACTGAAGGAGCATCAGGCACTCAGCAAGTCACTTGCTGCTTCCGCCGATGCGTCGAAGGCGACGCCCGCGGATACGGATGCGCAGCAGGCGATCAACGACGGGCTGCATGAACTGAAGAAACCCGGCGTGCTGGTCACGGGACCAGGGCCGGTGGGTATCGCATCGGGCGACGGCGTGCAGGTTGCCGCCGATGGCTCGATCATCGGCACCGCGAAGAAAGGCGTGCATTTCAGCACGCTCAGGCGCTTCACCGTGGCTGCACGCGATCTGGTGTCGGTTTTCTCGCAGAAAGGCATGAGTCTGATTGCGGCGGCGGGTGTTGTTGTCGTGCAGGCCCAGCGCGGTTCGATGCAGCTTGCGTCGCAGAACGACATGACCGTTGAGACGGTTGACGGTGTGCTGCATGTGAAGTCGTCAAAGGAGATCGTGCTGAATGTTGGCGGCTCGTACCTGCGTATGACGCCGGGGGGGATCGAATTCGGCTCTTGGGGCGGGGCGGTGTTCAGGACCAGCGGCCTGAAGAAGGTTGGCCCCGCGCAGATGGACCTGGGTGGAGAGGCGTTCGCGCCGAAGCTCGTGCCATTCACGACGGATTGCGATGTGTGGCGCACCAATGCGAACTTCACGCGGGATATTGCGGGGACGCCCGCGCCTGCACCGGACTATGCGCAATGGGAAGGGCTGGTGAATACGGGGGCGGTGCCCCCAGCGCCTGCACCCTCACCCGGTGGGTCAATCATGAGCGGCGTGCCGGATCGGGGTTCGATGGGGTCGGCGGGCGGGGGCGCGTCGCAGGACACTCAATCAAAAGGCCAACAGCTTCCTGGCTCGACGGGTTCCGCTGGTGGTCCGGTGGGCAATGGCGGTTTGGTTGTAAATGATCCAGATAATGCACCAACCGAGGGGTCAGCGGGGAATCTCGACCCGATCCAACTTGAAAGCTCTGTGCCGTGCAACTGGCAGCTTTCGGATTTTGTAGCGTCGGCAACGATGCGACGCGAAACACTTACGTATCAGAAATACGGTTGGACAAGAACTGACAGGCTTGTAAAGGACGGAAAACCAGTTATGTGTTCTGGCACAGCGTCGACTACATGCCAGTTCACATACGACTCCGGCGCCAAGACCCTCACGGCAAAGGTTGTGATTGCATTAGTGCCACGACTGCTGGTGAAAATGAATCCGGCAACAAATGAGCCGTTACGTGACGAGCGGAACGACTACGTGGTGGTGCAGTATGAGAGTTTTGCAAATGGAGCCAATTCAGGTAAATCATACGCCGAGCAGGGCTTGATGCTTGTCGAACGTGACCCGAGGGAAGTTGAAGCGTCAACGTACAAGAACATCATTGAGAAGACCCTGAATCAAGGGAGCTACAAGCTGCTTCTCGATGGCTGCAGTAAAGGTGCGGCTTGTGGCTGTCGGGTTGCAGTCAAATTTTGCGCCGATGTGCACGTAGTTAGGTTTGCTGACGCCCCGGCGCTTAACCCAAATATCACTATTAACTTGCATCCAACCACCCAACGAGCCGATGCGGCTAATTGGCCGGAAAAGGAATATGCAAAAGATGCTAAATCGGGTAGATATATAGAAGTAGTTACGCAAACTAAAGCACATGAAACTGGACATTTGTTTAATTTCCCAGATGAATATTGGTGGCAAGGTGGATTTGTCCATTCTATGTATGTCAAGGAGGGTAAGGACATAGACTTCGTCTTGGCGGACGCCAACAAGACGACGAATAAAGTTTGGGTGATTGAAACGGAAAATAATCTTATGGGTAACGGCTGTCTCAAGCCCACTGCTACTACTTCACCTTATTATCTTGAATATATTCGCAGGTGGTTTTCTTCTCAAACCAACAAACGGTGGCGAGTTGGTTATAACGCACCTACAGTAACTGCCAAGAAAGCCGATACAAGCGCAAATTCCAAGGAAAGCGACGCAAGCGCAACTGCCACAAAAACAGGTGCAAGCGGCGCAAGCTCGGCGAAAAGGACGGGGGCAGGTCATGCGGAAAAATAGCAGTAATCCGAAATTTCGAAGATTCTTTCAGGTGGTTATTTTGTCACTAACCATGCAATGGATAGGAAATAGGTGTGCGATGGCAAATGATTCGAGTAATGGTGTTCTGCTACCTGGTGCATTTTCACTTTCATGGTCGGGTGGCCTGGAATATGGCTCAAGAGATTTAACGTTTGATGGCGACAGAGAGTTTTATTTAGCCAAAGGAGATACCATCAACGAAGTTACTCAGGCAGGTATCGGTGTTTTTGCTCTGAGTCTTCAAAATACTGATTTAAAGGAGTTGAAGGTTGTTGCAAAAAATCTATGTGACAAAGATATTCAAAGTGGTGGTCCCGAAACGGTGGACCCGCCAGCCACGTTTAGCGTTGTATGTGTTGACGATGACGGGAAAGGCGTTCAAAGAAGCGGTTCCATACGCCTGATTCCTGAACGCTTTAATCGCGATGTCTTTGATGTGCCATTCAAGCTGGCGGATCGCGCATGGAACGAAGGCGCCAAGATTGTGAAGTTGGATTTTGAGACATTGACGGTGGAGCGTAAAGACGGTCACTACTTAATTTCGGTGCGATTTATAAATTCAGGAAGTCGGTGGATTAAGTTCAAGACGCCGGACCAGTGGCCTGGTGACAGTCTGAATGGTGGGCTTGCCGTTGCGCCGTTTAGTGAGCTCGGAAAAATGCAATCTCGTGATGATTGGGGATTTAATTTGGCAGGAAAGAAAATCTTAAACAGAAACGAATTTTCGGATGGAGAGGTTTTGCTCAATCCCGGTGAAAGTAAAATTTTGAAATTGGAATCCATCCCAGACAATAAAATCCAGAGAGGTGTGTACGAACTTTCCGGCGTAGCTTATATGAATATTCAATATGAGGGCTATGGTTGGGGTCTATCTACGCACGTTGATTTCAGTCCCATAAAAAGTCGTATAACTTTCGACCACGATTACCCTTCGACACCCCAGGAGCGCGAGCAGTGGGAGAAAACCCATCGCGAGAACATGTCCCTATGGCCGGTCAAGCCTGGCGAAACCTTTGCAGAAGATGGCCTGTATCGCGCCGTGCGGCTGGCGGACAACGGTGCCTATCGCAGTCTTCAGCTCGTGCCATTCAAGGCCGGGGACATTGCCACAACAGACAACGTGAAAATGCTGATGGCCTCCGCCAGCGGCACCGAGCTTAACGGGCCGGTGCAGTGGCTATGGGAGGGCAGCGCGCCAACGCCCGTCAAGCAGTGGTCGTTCGACCTCATCGAAGGCACCGAACACGTCTGCAAGGCAGGAGCCGTTTGCCCACGCAGTGGGCGCTGGCTTGCGCGCGTTCACTCAGGCAGTTTTTCGGCCTCCGGGTCATATCACTACGACCTCGCGGGCATCGTTACCGTGCGCCACGGACAGAGCATGCCCGCCAGAACCGACGGAGCCGATTGGGAATGGCTGGGGGCCTGACGTGAGCGAACGCGCCTGTATCCTCCGGCTCGACCGGACCACAACAAACGGCACCGTACTCGATGGCATCGCAGATGTTGGCCCCGATGAGCGTGGCATGAGCTACCTCGGGGCGCGCGTGCAATGCCCCGCGTGTGGTTCCATCGGGCACATCGTCGCGAATGGCCCGCGTTCGGAAGATGACGCCATGGACGGCAGGCTGCCGGCGCTGGAGGGCGACTTCTGCCGTTGCCGCTGCAATCCGCCGCCAATACTGATTGCCTCCCAGCATGACTGGACATACGAAGGCTGACACGGAGAAACGATGACATTTCGCTGGAACCAGGTGATACCCGACGAGGAGGAGGCGGGTGAGCCGCCACCTTTGTGGTTTTATCTTGCCATGTTCATTGTCGTGGAATGTTTCGCCCTGTTCACAACGGTGCGTTCCTGGCCGAAGGGGCAACCGGTAATGTCAATGGGGTTTTTCAAGAGCATCCTGCTGACCGGGCCGTCCTTCTGGGGAGCACTATGCGCGCTCGCCTATTACGTTGGATATGGTCTGAAGGCATTCGAGGCGGCGGTGTTTAACAGGGAGGGTTGGCAGTTGCGCAGATCGTGGCAGCGTCAGTGCCGTTCGGGTGTAGCCGTGCTGGATAGCGTAGTGCTCGCACCGGAACCGGACCTTGGCGAACGCATGCTCGGACTCGAAGGCACGCCACCGCAGAATCCGGGCAAGGTAATGGCGCTCGACGTGGACGAGACAGGGGCCGAGTCCAGGCTACATGCCGTCCTGGAAAAGCTGCTTGTGCCGCTCGCGCCGAAACTGGCAGGTGCCATACGGAGCAATTCGTTCCAGCTCATGATGCAGGGTGGCCGGGATGAATCGTCCGACATCATTCACGCCGTGTGGAAGAAGCTCGAATTGCCGGGAGCGCCGCGCATTGTCCGCATGCGGCCCGGCACGGAACCGAAGTTTGCTGAAAAGTGGTTCCCGGCTGACAGCGATCCGTCATACCGGCTGGTGCTGGCGTGGCATCTGAATGACAACCCGGATCTACCGAAGGATTGCTCGGAGTTTGCCGTGGCGCTGCTGCTGGCTTCGGACCAGTTCATGTACGACCAGCGCGGCAAGCTCAAGTCACAGGCGTGGCTGATGCGTGAGATCGAGACGGAAGCCGATCAGGTCGAGGAGGCGCTGTCGCTGCTGCTCCGGGCTGAACAGGCTGAGATGAAGCGCATCCGCAATTTCTGGCACAGCCGCCTGAAGGGCCTTGCGCAGCACGCAACCTTCGGCGCGGTGAAGGAGAGCGGGCTGGAAGTCTCCACGCATGCGCTCGATACATCCATTGGTCCGCAGGCCCCGGTGTCGCGATGGCTGCTATATGCGCTCGCGGCGAGGATGGCGCACTTCGGACAGGGTGCGCAACTCGTGGCACTGCCGGTAGAGAATGGCGTGACGCTCAGTCTCGCGGTGCGAGAGTTGCGACCGGTGAATGCGCCGTGGAAAGACGGCTATGCCTATTCCCTTGTTCCGTTTGCCGAACTGCTCTTTCTCTCACTGATGATGTTCGGCATGTCCCTGCTCGATGACAGGCCGGGGTGGCAGACCACGGATACAGTCATAGTGATTGCACTGCCGTTTCTTGGCGTTGTGTTTGGCGCGCTGAGGTATTTCCGCGAGCAAGGCATCGCCGAGGACTTCTGGCGCGCCTACCGCCGAGGTCGATG
Source organism: Paraburkholderia sp. FT54 (assembly GCF_031585635.1). Lineage (NCBI taxonomy): Bacteria > Pseudomonadati > Pseudomonadota > Betaproteobacteria > Burkholderiales > Burkholderiaceae > Paraburkholderia > Paraburkholderia sp. FT54. The sequence continues at coordinate 1,808,746 of NZ_CP134195.1, forward strand.
AAGCTCCCACGATTGCGGCCTTCTGGGCCATGCACAAAAAAAGCCCGCCGGAAGGCGGGCTATAAACTGTTAGGTCCCTCCGGGGAGGGGCAACGCCAATAGACCACAAACAAATCAAGGAAAGGCCAAAACCACAAGAACACACCCAACAAACCCGCAGCAAAAAATCAAACCCGATACCCAATCCGAACCCCACCCCAATGCCGCCCACCAACAAAAACAGGCGCGGACGCATCCTTCATCAACACAAACTGGCCGCCGCCCATATCCCGCCGATAGGTCTGCAACAAAAACCGTTTCGTATGTGAAGCTGCGGCAATCCCAGTCCGATCATCGAACATCCGCCGATTCCGACAATTCGCCGTATTCCAGACCACATCATCATCGCGCTGCGGTAAAGAGAATTTCAGATTATGCGTCGGCAAATAACCTCGCAAGTCGACCGCCGCGCAAAACGCGACTCGCGGATCGAGATCAAGCAAAGGCTCCTGAATTGCCGGCAATACCCGGTCGGTCAACGCAGTAAACCGCGTCAGAAACTGCGAAGGATTACTCCCAGTCACCGGCACATACTGCTGATCGAACAGATCCTCGATAGACACTTCACCGCGCGCCACGGCCGTTTCAAATGCCTTGCTCACGGCGGCTGCCGCCTGCTGCACGGCCTCGATGAAACGCGTATCCGTCGTTTCAACACCCGTCGCGGCGGTCAGTTCGATCAGGGTTTCGGACACACCGAGCAGATTCCCCAAACGGTCTTTGGCCTGTACGAAGTTTTCGCTCGAATCCTCGACGCCGCTCGCCATTTCCAGCACCTGCGCTTCGAGCCCGCCGCACTGCGATTCGATCTCGCCGGTCAACACGGCGATCTGTCCCGCCTCGTCGTTCAGATGCGCGATCGCATCGCCGGTTGCATGCACAACCTCGCCGATCTTGCGCGTGCCTTCGCGCACCCGATGCGCCCGCGCGGTGTTCACGGAACCCTCGCTGATCAACTGCTCGGTCTGTTGTGTGAGTTGCGCCAGCGTCGTCTCGATCTGTCCGGTGGCCTGTGCGGTCTTCGCCGAGAGGTTCTTCACCTCGGCTGCGACCACCGCGAAACTCTTGCCGGAGTCGCCGGCGCGCGCAGCTTCGATCGCGGCATTCAGCGCCAGCAAATGCGTCTGACGGGCGATCAGCGAAATCTCCTCGGAGACGCGGCTCACATGCGCCAACGCGCTGCGCAGCGCACCGATCTGGCTCTCGATGACCGTCACGCCCTCCACGAGTCCGTGGATGTCGGCAAGCGACGCTTCGAGCGTCTGCTGCGATTCCTGCACGCCGGTCGCGGCTTCAGCGGAGACGTGACTCATTTCCCGCGCGGCAGCGGCAATGCGATGATTGCCAGCGAGCGTCTGCGCAGCCGATTCGCGCAGCGCCCGGCAGACTTGCGCCTGGCGTTGCACGCGCGCGGCCACTTCCTCGACGTGGCCCGATACGTCGCAGATCTCGATACCCAGTTTGCCGGCTTGCGCGGCAATATCGCCGACGACCGTGTGCGAGCGGGCCGCCCGGCGAAAGCTGAAACGCGTCATGCTGTCTCCTTTGTCGACCAGAGTTAGCGCTTTAGCGGTTGCTCTGGTCCCATGCAAAGCGGTCGACCAGAGTGAGCGCTTTGGCACTTACCCCGGTCCCATGCAACATGTTGCTGATGGCGCGCCTGGCGCATTCAGTTGGCGCACGTCACCCAACGCGGATGCAGCGTCTCCTCGACGCGTTTACGGCGGACTTTCAAGCGACTTGATACGGGGTATCCCGCAGTCGTTATGATGTGCGGTCAAACTGTGATCCACAGCCTTAACCGCAGACCTTTCCGTTTCTCACCGGCAACCCATGATCGACTGCTTCGCGCGCGTTTCGGGCTGGCAACAGCTCTATCACCTGTGGGAGCTGATCGTCATGCTCTGCAAGTTTCTCTGGGGACTATTGCGTCTGCTGGGCGGCGGCTGAGCAGGTCGACGCGGCGCGGGAGAAGGGCGCGCTGGAGTCGATGCCTGCCATGTTTGTTGTCTCCCTTGTCGTTCGATCTTGTAGTTCGCATGGCGGCGAATCGGATTGCATCGGCGGCGTCCCGCTCTCCCAGTCAGCCAGCCGCCGGCCACGGCATCAGGGTGCGAAGCGATAGTCGTGCGGACGCACACGCCGCGTCCGTTTGCGAAAGCTGAAAGTGAAGCCCGGCCACAAGACGGTGACCTTGCCGCTTCGTGTCTGATACCAGCTACGACATCCGCTCGCCCACACGGAATGCTGCATGTCCTTCTGCAAACGCGCGTTGAATTCGCGCTGCACGTCGGGCCGCAGATTCATCGTGCGTGCCTTGCGGCGACGCAGCACGCGCAGGCAATCGGCGATGTACTGCACTTGCGACTCGATCATGTAGAGCAGCGAGTTGTGGCCGAGCGCGCTATTCGGGCCGACGATCATGAAGAAGTTTGGAAAGTTCGCCACGCTGACGCCGAGATAGGCTTCGGGCCCGTCGCGCAGCCACAGCGCGCTGAGATCCGCGCCGTCGACGCCGGTCACGTCGAACGGTGCGCCGACGTCGTTGACCTGGAAGCCCGTGCCGCAAATGATCGCGTCGGCGCGGCGATGCACGCCGTCTTCGGTCACGATGCCGTCGGCAACGATCTCGCGGATGCCGCTCGTCACCACATCGACATTCGGCTGGCTGAGCGCGGGATAGTAGTTGCTCGAGAGCAGCACGCGCTTGCAGCCGAACCGGTAGTTCGGCGTCAGCTTGGCGCGCAGGGCAGGGTCCTTGACGCGTCGTTCGAGGTAGCTCAGGCCGAACTTCATCGGCACCGTCATCAGCTTCGGATTGACGACGAATGCAATGGCGCGCGCTTCGAGTTGCCAGTAGATGGCGCTGCGCACGAAGCGCTGCGTGAACGGCAGATGCTCGAACAGCCACCGCGCGCGCGCGTCGATCGGCTTGTCGGGCTTGGGCATGACCCACGGCGCGGTGCGCTGGAACAGATCGAGTTGCGCGACGCGCGGCTGAATTTGCGGCACGAACTGGATCGCGCTCGCGCCCGTGCCGATCACCGCGACGCGTTTGCCTTCGAGCGGATACGCATGGTCCCAGCGCGCCGAATGAAACAGCTTGCCTTCGAAGCGCTCGAGCCCGGCGATCTTCGGCATGGCTGGGCGGGACAGCGGGCCGCTCGCGGCAATCACTACATCGGCTTCGATGGTTTCACGCACGCCGTCCATATCGAGCTCGACATGCCAGACCTGACGCGCTTCGTCGAAGCGCGCCGCGGCCACGCGCGTGTTGCAACGCACGTAACGCTCCACGCCGTATTTGCGGGCGCAATGCTTCAGATAAGCGAAGATTTCCGCCTGGCCGCCGAACGCGCGCGACCATGCCGGATTCTGCTCGAACGAAAACGAGTAGAGATGCGAGGGCACGTCGCAGGCCGCACCGGGATAGGTGTTGTCGCGCCAGGTGCCGCCGATATCGCCGGCGGCCTCGTAAATCGTGAACGATGTGATGCCCATGCGCTGCAGGCGAATCGCCATGCCGATGCCGGCAAAGCCGCTTCCGACAATGGCGATGCGTGGCGCGGCAGATGGGGCGGATGATGCAGACGTCACGGCGGTCTCCGGCTCGGGCGAATCTCAGGCGTCTACAGATGTCTACGGCAGCATGATGCGCAGGGTAGTCAACTGTGCACCTGGCGTCAAGATCGTTTAGAGTACTGCTATTAAACGCGCATAGCGCGCATCGATTGAAACCACATGACGTCCGTACCCGAAGCGGCAGCTGCCGCCGAACATGGCGTTGCCGCGGGGCAGGAAGTGCCGGCCGGCAAGCGCAAGCTGATTGCAGCCGCGTTGCGCCTGACCGCGGGCGGCCGCAGTTTTACGAGTCTGGGTTTGCGCGAACTGGCGCGCGAGGCCGGGCTCAATCCCAACACGTTCTATCGTCATTTCGACACGCTCGACGATCTGGCGCGCGAAGCCGTCGAATCGGTGAGCCGCCGTTTGCGGCCGATGCTGCGGCGCGAGCGCTGGCTCGCCGCGCACGACGAGCCGCATGGCATGCCGCGTCGTGCCTGCGTCGCGTTCTTTGCGTTCGCGCTGGCAAACCGTGAGGCCTTTCTGAGCGCGCTAGCTGAATATCATGGTACATCGCGGGCATTGCGCGAGGCGGTGCGCGCGAACCTGCACGAGGTGTCGGCGGAAATGGCCGACGACGTCGTTCAACTGGAATTGATGCCGACGCTCTCGCGTGAAACGGTCGATGAAGTCTGCACGCAGATCGTGCTGCAACTCTTTCATCTATCGGCTGAGTATATCGACGCAGACGACGCGCGCCGCGATGCGCTGATCGCGTATGCGGAGCGTTTCATCGTCAGGCTGTTCGCGGGTTCGGTGTTGCTGGCGCAGCATGAACCATGTAGCGTGCCGGCGCCGATACGGGCATGAAGCCTCAAACAACGAAGCGCCATAAACGAAACAGGCTCCGCGAAGGAGCCTGTTTTCATTGACGCATGCTTGCCTGACTGATTGGATTTCAGCAGCGGCGAGCCTCAAGTATCGTTCCAGCCGCCGGAATCGTCGTTGCTGCCCATGTCGACGCCGCCGCTGTTGTCGCTCCAGTCGTTCGACCCCTGGCCGAAGTCGAGGCCGCCGCCATTGCCGCCGTCGTTGCCACGGCGGCGCGCTTCGTCGTCGACGATCACGTCGCGCTCCACCACGCGCTCACGTCCGGAATTCAACGCTTCGCCGAGCAGCACGCCGGTCAGCAAACCGCCCATGCCGCCGCCGAAACCGCCGCCGCCTTGCTGCACGATAACCTGCGGCTGTTGCTGATACGGTCCTTGCTGCGGATAGGGCGCTTGCGGGGGATTGCCGAATCGTTCGGCTTCCTGCGCATACGGCGATTGTTGCTGCGCGCTAGCGGCCGGCGCGGCATACGGATCAGGGCGGCCGTCCACACGCGCACGCATGCTGCCGAGCCGTTGCTCGAGTTCGTCGAGCTGATACGGCGGCAGCGGATTCTTGCTGTTCGACAGTGTTTCGACGAGGCCGCGCAACTGGTCTTCGGTTGCTTCGACTTCCTTCTCCAGCGCCTCATGACCTTGCACGGTGGAGAGCTTCACGTCGAGCTTGAGCGAACGCACGGTGTTGAGCATCTCCGTGGCGCGCTTGAGTTGCACGCGACGCTCGTCGTCGGCGCGCGTATCGCCTTGCGTGCGGGCGCGGCGCAAGGTCCAGCGCAGCACCAGCGCGATCACGCCGATCAGCACAAGGATGCCGATCCACATGCCCATGCCCGGACCATGCCGTTGCGGCGCTTGTGGCACCATGGCCGACTGTTGCTGCACGGCCGGCGTGGTCTGCTGCGCGAACGGATTGGCCGCGTGGCTGGTCGTGTTGCCGCCCGCGGCACCTGCGCGTTCCGCGTCCTTGCGAATGCGCGCTTCCGTTTGCGCAAAGCGCGTCGGGTCGGTGAAGCGGATTTGCGGGTCGAGTGTCTTGGCCTGCTGCACCTGGGCGAGCGCGTCGGCGGAACGGCCTTCGCGGTCGAGCACCTGGGCGTACAGATAATGCGCACGCGCATTGTTCGGATGCGCCTGCAGCACTTCGCTCAGACCGGCGTCGGCCTGTTGCCAGTTGCCTTGCGACATGGCCGATTCGATCTGCTGAACGGTAGGCACAGCGAACGCCGCGGCCGACACGAACAGCAGTGAGGCAAACGCGGTTGCGAGAAATTTTTTCATTTACGGACCGGGCGCGTTGCGCCCGTCTCCTTCAGTCGATTCCGGCGGCTCACACGAAGGCCGCCGGTATGTACTGCTGTCGACGCAATTACTGGGCCGGCGTGTTGATCTGCTTCTTCAATGCTTCGAGACGATCTTCGACGGACGGGCCGCGATTCAGATCCGCGAGCTTGTCGTCGAGCGCCTTGCCGCTCTTCACGTCGGCCGAATTCAGGCGTGCGTCCGAACGGGCATTCGACAATGCAACCTTGTCTTCCAGTTTCTGGAAATCTTCGGACAGATTTTTTCCGCCGATGCCGCCCAATGCCGTGGCTGCCACATCTTTCGCCTGTGCGATCTGCTGCTTGGCTTGCAGAATGTTCGAGCGTGCGTTCAGGTCGTTGCGACGCGTGCGCATGTCTTCGATCTGACTCTTGAGCTGCGCCACCGACGGCTCCAGCGTAGTCAGTTCCTTCGCGAGCGCATCGCGTTCGGCTTCGGCCGTGGCCTGCGCGCCGAGGGCTTCACGCGCGAGCGCTTCGTCGCCGGACTGCAGCGCGCGCTTCGCGCCGTCTTCGTACTTCTTCGCCTTGTCCGCGGCAACATCGCGCTTGCTTTGCTGCGTGGCCACTTGCGCCTGAATCTCGATCAGCGAGTTCTCGGCTTTGGCGATGCTTTCGTCGAGTTCGCGCACGATCTGGCGCGAGTCGCGCGACGGATCCTGCACGGAATCGGCTGCGTCATTCAGGAGACCTTTAAGCGTGCGCGAAATGCTGTCAAAAAGCGACATGAAAACCTCCAAATAATGTAAACGGCGCTGAACAATCCCGCGCGCTTAACCGCATTCAACTGCTACTTTACGCCGCTGCGCGCGAAGCTGCGCAACGTTCGGACCGGAGTTCGGGGCGCTCACGCCGATTGCAATAGCGGCGACGTAGATTGTTCGATTCGAATATCGAATGGCACACAGCTCAAACGTTAAATCGCACGACGCGTCATTCAGCTGCCTGCGGATATTACACCACGCGCTCTCTTAAAACCGACTTAAAGGGCGCGATGACAATTTGGCCAACCTTGCGCGCGGCAAGTGTCGCGGGCGTGAATGGAAGCGGTGCGTATGTGCTGTGTTTGCATCCATTGTCGCGGTACGCGCGCATGGCCGGACACGTCCAGCAGCCGTGCATGCAAAGACATAATGACGCATACGTGGAGCGTATTTTTCAGTGGGCAACAAGCCGCTGCGAATCGCTGGGTGAGGGTCGGGCTTGCAATGCCGAAAGCTCGCGCATTTTGAATGACGCCGATGTAACGATATGCAACGCGCCGAAGCGCGTCGCGCGATAGGCGTCGCCGCTGATCATTACGCGAAACGGCCGCCTTTCGTGCTCGGGTCGCCAAGCGGATCGTCGTCGTCGCGCGGGGTGTCGAGGCGCGGGCGTTTGAGCACGCTGCGCAATTGCGCTTCCGTGTCGGCTTGCGGGGGCGCGGATCCTTCCGCCGAAGCCGCTTCAGCGGCCGTCATGCGCGCAACGGCTTCGGCCGTTGCCGCAGCTTCTTCGTCGATGCCGGCGGCGAGGGCGGCGGCGAGACCTGCCGGCAACAACGGCGCGGATGCAGTCTCTGCTTGCCCCGATGGCGCAAGTGGCACCGCGCTTGCAGCCGGCGCGTTGGAACCCGCCGCGCTATCCATGGACGCGCCGGTTGCGTTGTCGCCGCGTGTTTGCAAAGCCGGCGGCAAGGCGGCGCGCGCATGCCGCGTGCCGCGCGCGACCCGTTGCAGCGCGGCATCGAGCGCGTCGGGCGCGCGCGGCGCCCGCAGGCGGTCGACGATGCTCGCCGCTTTCACCTGTTCGCTGGTCGCGCCGAAGCTCAACACCGCGCGCCGCATCAGCTCGCTGACGCTAATGCCCAGATTTTCGGCGGTGGAGGTGATCGCGCGTTTCTGCGCGGTCGTGACGAATACGACGATGCGTTCGCTGGGCTTGTTCATGGTCGGCTCGCATACTTGTTGGCATGGGCGGTTTAAAGCGTGCATTTGGCGGACGCCGTGGCGCGCGCGGGTGTTGGCGCGCGCCGAGACCATCATATGACGAGTTGCCCCGATGCGGAACGGGCGCGACATGAAAATCCCGTGACATCAATGAGTTGTAGCGTTTGCGGGCGGCTTGTCCACAGGCCTGTGAACATTTTCTGTGAATAACTCCAGCTTTGCGTGAAAGTGCTCGCGAGATCGCCCGAAACTACAGATTCCTTTCGTGCGAAGGGAATTCTTACAAAAAAACTGACTTGGAGCGCGCTTGATTTCTTTTAAAATGCGCTGTTACGTTGCGCCGGACACGATCCGGGCACGCCGTGCGGCCGGCCGGGGGCAAAGGGCCGTGCGGTGGTTTGCGCCTCAGGCTACGATGCTCGATCACGATCCATGTGCGCGCCAGGAGCGCGCGCAGAAAGGCGTTCAGTCATGCGCCCACTAATCCAGTCATGCCAATCATCAAACGACCGCATTCATCCAATTCTCCGTCTGGTGAAGACCGGGATTCCTACCAACGCACTCCAGGACGCAACGCAGCTTCGCGCGACGCCGAAGCTGGCCGCCGTTCCATCGGCGCGACCATCGTCATCTGGTTCGCCGGCCTGCTCGCGACCATCGCGGTGGTGGGCGCGCTGATCGTCGGCTATGCGCTGGTGGTGATGGGGCCGCAACTGCCGTCGCTCGACGCGCTGACCGACTACCGTCCGAAGGTGCCGCTGCGGGTCTACACGGCGGACCACGTGCTGATCGGCGAGTTCGGCGAGGAGCGGCGCTCGCTCGTGCGCTTCCAGGACATTCCCGATCAGATGAAGAAGGCGGTGCTGGCCATCGAAGACTATCGCTTCTACGAGCACGGCGGCGTCGACTTCATCGGCATTCTGCGCGCGGGTGTCTCCGACCTCTCGCACGGCGGCGCCTCGCAGGGCGCGAGCACGATCACCATGCAGGTGGCGCGCAACTTCTTCCTATCGAGCGAGAAGACCTACACGCGCAAGATCTACGAAATGCTGCTCGCGTACAAGATCGAGCGCGCGCTGACCAAGGATCAGATTCTCGAGCTGTACATGAACCAGATTTATCTGGGCGAACGCGCCTATGGTTTCGCCGCAGCCGCGCGCGTGTACTTCGGCAAGGATCTGAAAGACATCACGCTGGCGGAATCGGCGATGCTGGCCGGTTTGCCGAAGGCGCCGTCCGCGTATAACCCGGTGGTCAATCCGAAGCGCGCGAAGATCCGCCAGGAGTACATTCTGCGGCGCATGCTCGAACTGAAATACATCAGCCAGGATCAGTACGACCAGGCCGTGAAGGAAGAGATTCACACCAAGAATCCGGGCAACGAATATAGCGTGCACGCCGAGTACATCGCCGAAATGGTCCGGCAAATGATGTACGCGCAGTACAAGGACGAAACCTATACGCGCGGCCTGAACGTCACGACCACGATCGACTCCGCCGATCAGGACGCCGCCTATCGCGCCGTGCGCAAGGGCGTGATGGATTACGAACGGCGTCACGGTTATCGCGGGCCGGAGGGTTTCGTGCAACTGCCCGCGCCAGGCGACGACCGCGATCAGACCATCGACGACGCGCTCACCGATCACCCCGACAACGGCGAGATCATCGCCGCCGTGGTCACGGACGCGAGTCCGAAACAGGTCAAGGCGCAACTGGTGGACGGCACGCAGGTGACGATCAGCGGCGACGGTCTGCGCTTTGCGGCCGGCGCATTGAGCGCGCGCGCCACGGCTGCCACCAGGATCAAGGTCGGCTCGATCGTGCGTGTTCTCGCGGACGACAAGGGCAACTGGCAGATCACGCAATTGCCACAAGTGGAAGGCGCGCTGGTGTCGCTCACGCCGCAGGACGGCGCGATCCGCGCGCTGGTGGGCGGCTTCGACTTCAACAAGAACAAGTTCAACCACGTCACCCAGGCATGGCGCCAGCCGGGTTCGAGCTTCAAGCCGTTCATTTATTCGGCGGCGCTCGACAAGGGTCTCGGACCGGCCACGATCATCAACGACGCGCCGCTGTATTTCCCGTCGAGCACGCCAGGCGGCGACGCGTGGGAGCCGAAGGACGACGACCAGCCCGATGGTCCGATGCCGCTGCGTCTCGCGTTGCAGAAGTCGAAGAACCTCGTGTCGATCCGTATTCTGTCGTTCATCGGCACCAAGTACGCGCAAGATTTCGTCACGCAGCGTTTCGGTTTCGACGCCGACAAGACCCCGCCGTATCTGCCGATGGCGCTCGGTGCGGGCCTCGTCACGCCGTTGCAGTCGGCGGGTGCGTATTCGGTGTTCGCGAACGGCGGCTTCCGGATCAATCCGTATCTGATCAACGAGGTGACGGACGCGCGCGGCCAACCGCTCTCCAAAGCGCAGCCGCTGACGGCCGGACGCGACGCGCCGCGCACGCTCGAACCACGTAACGCGTACATCATGAACAGCCTGCTGCATTCGGTGGCGACGGCCGGCACGGGCGCGGGCACCAACGTGCTGCATCGTTCGGACTTGCAAGGCAAGACGGGTACGACCAACGACGCGAAGGACGGCTGGTTCGCCGGTTATCAGCAATCGCTCGTGGCGGTGGCGTGGATGGGTTATGACCAGCCCAAGAGCCTCGGCAGCCGCGAATTCGGCGCGCAACTGGCGTTGCCGATCTGGGTTGAATACATGCAGCGCGCCCTGCGCGGGGTGCCGCAAAGCGAACCGGCGCAGCCGGACGGCGTGACCTCGGTCGATGGCGAGTTGTTCTACACGGACATGACGCCGGGCAATGGCTTCGTGGCCAGCATCGGCCTGGATTCGGCGAATCCGACCGCGGGCGTGAGCGATGCGGTCGGCGGCGTGGGCCCGGCGGGCATGACGCCGCCAGTGGTGCCGCCGCCGAGTGTCTCGTCGAACGAGAAGAAGCAGATCATGGATCTGTTCGAGTCGAACAAGCCGTGATGATGTGGTTCGAAGGGATTTTCTTCAGGACGTAGCAGGCGTGTGCGGGCCGCGTGAACCTGGTAGTCCGCGCACGCAAGTTTTTGAAAGAGCGGGGAGTCGCCGCCCGGCGCGGCTTTCCTGCCGATAGCCGGGTAACACACCCGACAGATTGTGTGGTCGGCATACGCAGTGTGTTTTAATCACGCCTGCGGTGCATTTATCAAGGGTCCTAGAGGACGCCTGATCCCTAAACGGTTTCGGCCTCCAGCACCACGGCGTCTCGCCGCGAGCGAGACGTCCATTCTCGAAACCCGCGCCGCGTGAGACCCGGTATGACGCGCGCGTATGTCACTTCGTCCGCTGGCAGTGTTGAAGTTGCCGCGGCCGGCGTGTTTGCCATCCAGCATCCACCGGGTCCCGCCTTGTGAAAAGTCGAATCCTGATCTGTCTGATGACAGGTCTGCTGCGCGCCTTTGCCTTTCTGCCGTACGGTGTTGTCGCGCGAATCGGCACCGGTATCGGCGCCTTGCTGTACCGCATTCCGAGCACGCGCCGGCGCGTCGTGCATACCAATCTGAAACTGTGTTTCCCGGACATGAGCGACGAGGCGCGCGAACGTCTTGCGCGCGCGCACTTCTGTCATGTGATCCGCAGTTATGTCGAGCGCGGGCCGCAATGGTTCGGCAATGCGCAGGCGCTGGCGCGCCTCGTCGAAGTGGAGAGCGCAATCGATCTGTCCGACATGGCGGGGCAGCCGACGATTTTCGTCGGCTTTCATTTCGTCGGCATCGAGGCGGGCTGCATGATGTACTCGACGCGGCATCCGGTCGCCTCGCTCTATACGCCGATGTCGAACCTGCTGCTCGATGCGATGGCCAAACGGCAGCGCGGCCGCTTCGGCACGGAGATGATTCCGCGCAGCGACAGCGTGCGGCGAGCGTTGCGCACGCTGCGCGAGGGTAAGCCGGTGATGCTGGCCGCGGATATGGATTTCGGTTTGCGGGACTCGGTGTTCGTGCCGTTCTTCGGCGTGCCGGCCTGCACGCTCACTTCCGTCTCGCGGATGGCGCGCGCGGCGAACGCACGGGTGGTGCCGTTCGTGACGGAAGTGCTGCCGGACTACCGCGGCTACAAGCTGAGCATCTTCGAAGCGTTCAACGATTTTCCGTCCGACGACGTGGCTGTCGACGCACGGCGCATCACTGAGTTTCTCGAGACGCAGGTGAGGCGGATTCCTGATCAATATTATTGGGTGCACAAGCGGTTCAAGAATCGGCCGGCGGGGGAGGCTAGTGTTTATTGAGGCGGATCGGCGCTAAACGCGTCTGGAGAAGATGGTGCGCGATCAAGTACTTGGCGGGTGTCTCCGGGTGTTATCAGTAGGGCTGTGAACATAAACAGGGGATAACCTTAAGGCATTCCCAGGGCCCTCGTCATGTGAAAAAGCCGCGGTTCAACGCCCGCTGGTTCATTCCGTGCCGCCCGCACAAATCCCCGCGCATTCAAGGTGTTAGCCTGCTTGTCAGATAGTTGTCAACAGGCTCATCAACAAAAAGTGGGGATAAGTCCGTGGCGCTCAGTACGGAATCCCAGGTTTAGCTATTCGGCGATGCCCGCATTCGTCGCCGGAACCGCCGAGGCCGAGGCAGAAGCAGACGCCGCCGCCGATTCAACCGGCGGATTCCCCATCGCCTGAAACAATGCAGCCGTGTCCGTCAGACGCGCGCTCGTATAGCGGATCTCATCGAGCTGCGCGTTGCGAAACTGCTGCTCGCTCGAACGCGCCGCCGCGATAGGCAGCGCACCCAATCGATAGCGCCCGGAGGTTTCGTCAAAGATGCCTTGAGCGGAACGCGCGGCAACGTTCGCCGCATCCAGCGCCTGCGAGTCGTGTTCGAGCGCGGCCAGCGTGTCGGCGACGTTCTGGAACGCGGCCAGTACCGTCTGTTTGTACTGCGAGACCGTGGCATCGTACGTATCGACCGCTGCGCGGCGTTGCGCGAACAGGGCGCCGCCATGAAACAGCGGCTGCGACAGCGAAGCACCGATGCTCCAGATCGCGCCCGCGCCGGAGAGCGCCACCGGCCAGCTAAAGCCGCCTTGTCCCATCGACGCGCTCAGCGACAGACTCGGGAACATCTGTGCAGTGGCGACGCCGACATCGGCCGCCGCGGCTTTCAAGGCGGCGTCAGCGGCCTGAATGTCGGGCCGGGCGCGCAGCAGTTCCGACGGCACCACGACCGGCACCTGGTCGGGCACATGCAACAGAGCGAGTTCGAGATCGTCCGGCGCCGCATCCGGTGTGCGGCCAAGCAGCACCGCCAACGCGTGGCGTGTGGTCAGCCATTGCTGCTTCAGCCCCGGCAAGCTCGCGGACAGACTCGCCGCGCTCTGTTGCGCGCTCAACTCATCGGCATGCGAAACAGCACCCAGCGCATAGCGCCGCTGCGTGTCGCGGGCCTGATCGTTGGCGATCGTCACGAGCCGTTCGGTCGTCTCGATCTGCGCATGCAGCGCGGCGCTGGTGATTGCGGCGGTCACGATATTGGCGGCCAGCGCGCGGCGCGCGGCATCGAACTGATACGCCTGCACGTTGACGCGCGCGGCGAGCGCCGCGTCGGCCAGCCGCGCCGCGCCGAACAGGTCGAACGTATAGTGCGCCTGCAGTTGACCGACAAAGATGTTGTACAGAAACGTGTTCGGCCCGATTTCGGGAATCGCCAGCGCGCGATTGCGTGTTGCCTGGCCGCCGAGGTCGATCGTCGGCAGCATCGAACTACCGATCTGCGCGCGCAATTGCTCACGCGCGGCGGCGAGGCTCTTGTCCGTCGCCGCGAGCGTCGGACTATTGCGCAGGCCTTCATCGACGAGTGCGTTCAGTGCGTCTGATCGATACAGCTTCCACCATTCGGGCACCGGCTTCGCGCCGACCACGAACTGTTGCGTGATGCCTTGCGCGGGCACGGTTTGCGTCGGCTGCGCTTCGACGCCATAGTGCGGCGGTTGCGGCATAGCGGGCGGCTCGCCGCTCGGTCCGAACGAACAGGCGGCGAGGGCGCATGCCATGCCGGTGAGGGCGGCGCGGCGCGAGTATCGGGAGAAGACGAAAGTGGCCATGCTCAATTCCCCGTATGCGTCGTGCCGGACGCGGACGGCGTTTGCGGCTCGCGTTCATCGGCACGCACGCGGAACGACACGGCGTACAGCGCGGGCAGATAGAACAGCGTGAGGATGGTGGCGCTCGTAATGCCGCCCATCAGCGCGGTCGCCATCGGGCCGAAGAAGTTCGAGCGCAACAGCGGAATCAGCGCGAGCACGGCGGCGGCCGCGGTCAGCGTGATCGGCCGGAAGCGCCGCACGGTCGCGCCGACGATCGCGTCGAAGCGCTTATGCCCCGCGGCAATGTCCTGTTCGATCTGATCGACCAGAATCACCGAGTTGCGCATGATGATGCCGAACATCGCGATCACGCCGAGCATCGCGACAAAGCCGAACGGCTGGCCGAACAGCAGCAGCGTGAGCACCACGCCGATCAACCCGAGCGGCGCGGTCAGCACGACCATCAGCACGCGCGCGAAACTTTGCAACTGGATCATCAGGAGCGTGAGCACGGCGATGATCATGATCGGCATCTGTGCATTGATCGAAGTCTGGCCTTTGCCGCTTTCCTCGACCGAGCCGCCGATTTCGATCCGGTAGCCGACGGGCAAGGTCGCGCGAATCGGGCTCAGCGCCTTGTCCACGGCATGCGTGACGTCGATGCCTTGCGCGCCGGGCGCGACGTCGGACTGCACGGTGAGGGTCGGCTGACGGTCGCGTTCCCAGATCACCCCGTATTCGAGGTCGTTGCGCAAATGGCCGAGCGTGCCGAGCGGCACGGGACCGTTCGGCGTGGGCATGGCCAGCGTGACGAGTTGCGCGGGGTCGACGCGTTCGGCCTTCGGCGCACGCAAATCGACGCTGATCAGTTTGTCGCGTTCGCGGTATTGCGTGACGGTGTAGCCGGAGAGCGTCATCGCGAGGAAGCTCGAGATGTCTTCGGAACTCACGCCGAGTTCGCGCGCTTTCTTCTGATCGACTTCGAAGCGCACCGAGCGCTCGGCGGGTTCGTCCCAATCGAACTGGACGTTGCGGGTGCCGCGATCCGAACGCAGGGTCGCGGCGACGCGCTCGGCGATCGAGCGCACGGTGGCGATGTCGTCGCCGCTCACGCGGAACTGCACCGGATAGCCGACGGGCGGTCCGTTCTCGAGACGCGACAGACGCGTGCGAATCGCCGGAAAGTTATTGCGCAATTCCGGTTCGAGCCATTGCGCAAGCTTTTCGCGATCCTTCACCGACTTCGCTGTGATCACGAACTGCGCGAAATTGGGTTGCGGCAATTGCTGATCGAGCGGCAGATAGAAACGCGGCGCGCCGGTGCCGACGAAGTCGACCGTATGATCGATTTCCGGGCGGCCCACCAGCGCTTTTTCGAGCCGCTGGGCCTGGCGCAACGTGGCTTCGAACGACGCGCCTTCGGGCAGGCGCACGTCCACCAGCAACTCGGGACGGTCCGAACTCGGGAAGAACTGTTGCGGCACCAGCGTGAAACCCGCCATGGCCAGCAGGAACAGCACGACGGTGATCGCCAGCACGACGAGGCGCCGCTCGATGCACCAGCCGATCCAGCCGCGCAGGCGTCGGTAGAAACGCGTGTCGTAGATATCGTGCTCGTGATCGTCGGGCAGATGCGCCTCATGTGCCTCGCGTTTGCGCTCGGGCAGCAGGTGATAGCCGAGCAGCGGAATCAGCACGACCGCGGCAAGCCACGAGGCAATCAGCGCGATCGCCGATACTTCGAAAATCGAGCGCGTGTATTCGCCGGTGCTCGACTTGGCCAACGCGATCGGCAGAAAACCGGAGACGGTGACGAGCGTGCCGGTCAGCATCGGAAACGCGGTGCTGGTGTACGCATAGGCGGCAGCGCGCGCGCGGTTCCAGCCTTGCTCCAGCTTCACCGACATCATCTCGACCGCGATGATCGCGTCGTCGACGAGTAGTCCCAAGGCGAGCACAAGCGTGCCGAGCGACACCTTGTGCAGGCCGATGTCGAACAGATACATGCACAGCGCGGTAACGGCGAGCACCACCGGGATCGAGATCACGACCACCATGCCGGTGCGCATGCCGAGCGACACCAGGCTCACCACCAGCACGATCGCCACCGCTTCGGCGACGGCTTCGAGAAAGTCGTCGACCGAGCGCGCGACCGCGTCCGGCATGCTCGACACTTCGACCAGTTGCAAGCCGGCGGGCAGCGCCTTTCGCAACTGCGCCATCTGCTGATCGAGCGCCTTGCCAAGACGGATCACGTCGCCGCCAGGCTGCATCGTCACGCCGATGCCGAGCACGGCCTTGCCGCCGGCGCGCATTTGCGTGGCGACGGGGTCATCGTAGCCGCGTTTGATCGTGGCGATATCGCCGAGACGGAACGAGCGGTTGTTGATGCGGATCAGCGTGTCGGCGAGCGCGTTGACGTCCTTGAACTGACCGGTGGGGCGCACGAATACGCGGTCGTCGGCGGTGGTCAGCGTGCCGGCCTGCGAGACGCTGTTCTGCGAATTGATGGCCTGGCCGAGTTGCTGCGGCGAGATGCCGAGGCGCGTGAGTTGCGTGTTGGCGATCTCGATGTAGATGTGCTGGTCCGGATCGCCGAAATAATCGACCTTGGCGACGCCCGGCACGCGCAGCAGCACCGTGCGCAACTGGTCCGCGTAGTCGTGCAGTTGCGCGGGAGAGAAGCCGTCGCCTTCGAGCGTGTAGATGTTGGTGTAGACGTCACCGAATTCATCGTTGAAGAAGGGGCCTTGAATGCCTTGCGGCAGCGTGGCCGCAATGTCGCCGACTTTCTTGCGCACCTGATACCAGGTCTCGGGCACGTCCTTCACCGGCGCCGAGTCCTTCATCGAGAAGAACATCAGCGATTCGCCGGGGCGCGAGTAGCTGCGCACGAAATCGATCGCAGGCGTTTCCTGCAACTTGCGGCCGATGCGGTCCGTCACCTGCTCCTGCACCTGGCGCGCGGTGGCGCCGGGCCAGAAGGTGCGGATCACCATCACACGGAATGTGAAGGGCGGGTCTTCGGATTGCGCGAGCCGCGTGTAGGCGAGGATGCCGAAGGCGGTCGCGAGCGCTATCAGGAAGACGACCAGCGCCTGGTGACGCAGCGCCCAGGCGGACAGGTTGAAGCGTCCTTCTTCATGCGGCGTGCTCATGAAGCGAAGTCCTCGGGATGCAGCGGCGCGATCGCGCGGACTTTTTCGCCGGCGGTCACCGTATGCACGCCTTGCAGCACGACGCGTTCGCCGTCCTTGAGACCCTGACCGATCACGACGGTGCGTTCGTTGTAACGCGTGACCGTGACGCGGCGCAGTTCCAGCGCGTTGTCCGCGGCGCGCACGATCCACACGGCGGGCTGCATGCCGTCATGGAACAGCGCGGTGGCGGGCACGGTGAACGAGCCGTGCTGATTGGCCGAGGCGTTAGCTGGCGCGGCGAGTTCGATGTCCGCGGTCATGCCGAGGCGCACGTCCGGGCCGGGATTCTCGAGCGTGAGTTTGGCGCGATAGGTGCGGCTTTGCGGGTCGGCGGCGGGCGACAGCTCGCGCACGCGCGCGCTGAGCTTGCGCCCCGGCAGCGCGGCGAGCGTGACGTTGGCGGTTTGCCCGACCGAGAGCGCCGCGAGCGCGCTTTCCGGCACGTCGCACACCACGTCGATGTCGCCGCTCCACGCGAGGTTGTAGACGGCCTGGCCCGCGGAAACATTCTGGCCGGTGTCGGCCTGTTCGGCGGTAATCACGCCGGCGTGATCGGCGGCGAGCGTGGTGTATTGCAACTGGTCTTTCGACAACGCTGCCTGCTGGGCGGCCTGATCGCGCTGTGCGGCGGCGGATGCGTACGCATTGGTGGTCTGTTCGAGCTGCGCGGGCGCGATCAGGTTTTCTCTGGCCTGCGCCTGATCGCGGTCGAGTTGCTGCTTCGCATACACGAGTGCGTGCTGCGCGGCGGCGAGTTGGGCCTGCGCGCTCGCGGCATTCTTCTGGGCGTCCGCCGGATCAAGGCGGGCGA
The DNA here is from genome assembly GCF_031585635.1 of Paraburkholderia sp. FT54. NCBI lineage: Bacteria > Pseudomonadati > Pseudomonadota > Betaproteobacteria > Burkholderiales > Burkholderiaceae > Paraburkholderia > Paraburkholderia sp. FT54. The sequence goes on from NZ_CP134195.1 coordinate 1,826,568, forward strand.
CGATCTGCCCGTTCTTCACCACGTCGCCGAGACGCACGCGCCGCTCGACGATCTTGCCGCCGACGCGAAACGACAGCGGCGTCGAATAGCGCGCCTGCACCTCGCCGGGCAAGGACGCGGCCTGCGTGCCGCTGCCGTCCGCATGCACGACGACGGCCACCACCGGACGCGGTTGCGGCGCCACAACTTCTTTCTTCGAACACGCGGCCAGCGTGACGGCGCCGGCCAGAGCCAGGACGATCGCGCCGCGGCGCAAGCGCGCGAGACGACGATGCCGAGGCCGATGGGACTGCGGGCGCATCGCGGACGATGCGGGAAGACCGGGACGCTTCACAATGCCCCCAACTGAAGACAACCAACGAACAGGGCAAGCCGCAGCGGCCCGCCAGTGAAGACGCGCCAGCCGTTCATGCAATTGGCATACGCGTCTGACTTCGAATGTTGATTTGCATTCTAATACACACCTGTATTTGAATGTTGCGGTGAATTGGAATTCTTTTCAGTGCTAGACTTGCGCCCATGAAACGGCAACGACTGACACGCGAGCAGAGCAAAGACCAGACGCGCGAGCGTCTGCTCGACGCTGCGCAAGCGATTTTTATGAAGAAAGGTTTTGTCGCGGCGAGTGTCGAGGACATCGCCGAGGCGGCGGGTTATACGCGCGGTGCGTTCTATTCGAACTTCCGCAGCAAGAGCGAGTTGTTTCTCGAACTATTGCGGCGCGACCACGAGGTCATGCAGGCAGGGCTGCAGGACATCTTCGCGAACGCGGCATCGCGTGAGGAAATGGAAGAGCGCGTGCTGCGCTACTACAGCAACCTGCATCGCGAGAACAAGTGTTTCCTGCTGTGGGCGGAGGCGAAGCTGCTCGCGGTGCGCGACGGCCGCTTCCGGATACGCTTTAACGCGTTCATGCACGAGAAGCTCGAGCAATTGGACGCGTACATTCGGGAGTTTTCGGCGCGGGTCGGCACGCCGATGCTGATGCCGTCGGAGACGCTCGCGATCGGCTTGATGGGCCTGTGCGACGGCGTGCAGTTCTTCTACACGGTCGACCCGCAGAACGTACCGGCGGAGAGGGTTGAAGCGGTGCTGGCGGGATTTTTCGCGCGCGTGGTGTTCGGGCGCGACGCGTAGGCGCGGTGAAACGCGCTGAATCAGTCGCTCGGCAACTGCGCGCAAGCGTCGGCCACCGGCGTGGCGCACACGTACGAATACTGGCCGCTGTAACGCAGCACTTCTTTACCGGCGTGCAGGACTACCTTGATGTCCGGGCAGCGTTCATAGGCGATAAAGGCCGAACAGGCCGCGGCGGACCAGCAGACCAGCGAAAATGCGATTTTTTCGAAAAGCTGAAAACGGTGTGTCATGGCGATTGATTTGCGATTGATTTCCTTTCGGGCGCTATGTTACCAGAATACTAGGGTTTATACCTAGTCGAAATCCGCAATCATGCTCGCGGCAAGGCTCCCCGTGAGCCTGACATAGTGACGCGAGCGTCCCGGAAACCTGTCCGGATTGTCATGTCCAGGTCAGTGTTGGGACATGATCGGGTCGATACAATCGGATCGTTGGGCAAACCCGCGCGCGCCTTGCCGCACGGGTCGACACAGGCGCGAAGTGTGCGCCGGCCCGGCTTTACCGAGGCAGGAGTCGTCCCATGAACCAATTGCAGTCGATGCGCGTATTCGTCAAAGTGGCCGACCTCGGCAGTTTCGTCGGCGCGGCCGGCGCGCTGGATCTTTCCACTGCGGTTGTCACGCGCCACGTCGCCGATCTGGAAGCGCGCCTCGGCACGCGGCTGCTGAATCGCACCACGCGCCGCCTGTCGCTGACCGAATCCGGTACGACGTATCTGGAGCGCGTGCGCCACATTCTCGACGACCTGGAAGGCGTGGAGCAGATGGTGGTGGCGCGCAATCACGAGCCGGTCGGCACCTTGCGCATCGTTGCGCCGGTGGTGTTCGGGCTGCACAGCCTCGCGCCCGTGGTGCAGTCTTATGCCGCGCGTTATCCGGATGTCGTGCCCGACGTCACGCTCGCGGATCGCCATGTCGATCTGGTGGAAGAGGGCTTCGACGTCGGCATTATGGTGGCGCGCAACATGCGCAGCGCGAGCATCGTCACGCGGCGGCTCACCACGGGCTCCATGACGGTTTGCGCGACGCCCGCCTATCTGGCGCAGCACGGCGCGCCGACCCGGCCCGAGCATCTGCTCTCGCATCCGTGTCTGAGCCGGCCGTCCGAGCAGGGCGGCGAAGAACGCGTGTTCACCGGACCGGACGGCGAAGTCCGCGTGCGCCCGACCAATGCGATCGTTGCGAACAATACGGAGATGCTCAGGCAGTTCGCGCTGCTGGGCATGGGGGTGGCGATCCTGCCGAGCTATCTGATCGGCCGCGATCTGGCGTCCGGGCGGCTCGTGCCGTTGCTGCGCGACTACCGTTTGCCGCAGATCGAAATCACGATTGCCTATCCGAGCCGTCTGCATTTGCCGGCGAAGGTGCGCACTTTTATCGATCACCTCGTCGAGCATTTCCAGCGGACGGGCCAGCAGACTCGCGATCCGCGCACCGTGATGCCGGCGCGTTCCGCGATCGAATCGGCGGAGGCGATAGCGGACGTGGACGACCTGCCGGTGACGGACTTGTCCGCCGATGCAGCGCGTCCCTTGCACAAGGCGGCGCGTGCGCGGATCGCGGCGTCGTCGCCGGTTTGATGTCGACGGCGAGGGGCGTCGGGGGCTACATCGTCCCGACGCAGCAAGGCAGGCGGTACTGTCCGAGTTGTTCGCCGAGGCGGACTCGAAATCGCTGCCGATCAAAGTAGGCGCGCTACGTGAGCGCGACTCGAATCGTTTTTACCAACGCCACGGCTTCGTCAAAACTGCCGAAGGCGAATGGGACGTTTATCACGTGCGCGAGCCGCGCAGACGAATCATCGTAGACGACCCACGTGTCCGCTGATGCCGCGGCGACTGCGCGATTGCCTCAAATCCATACGTCGTTCGCCGCTGTCCGTTCGCTGATTGCTTCGCCAGTATTCTTCACGCCGCGCGGCTCGATCAGCAGCAGCTTCACTTCACGTTCGGCGTACGGTTTGTGCTCGGTGCCCTTCGGCACCACGAACATTTCCCCGGCCGAGATCAGTACGAAACCATCCCGCATGTCGATGCGCAATTGCCCGTCGAGCACGATGAAGGTTTCATCGGTGTCGGCGTGCTCGTGCCAGATGAAATCCCCTTCGATTCGCACCAGCTTGAATTGATAGTCGTTCATTTCGGCGACCACGCGCGCTTGCCACTGGTCGTTGAAGAGCCGCAGTTTTTCCGCGAAGTTGATGGGCTGATACGGACGTTGAATGACCTGAGCGTTGGACATCGCAGTGCTCCTCGTGAGCGGTTGTGTCAGGCAGGAGCGTACGATGCGACGGGTAGCGGGGTCTTGAACGTTTGTGCGCGCGGCCGTCCGGCGCGGCACGATCACGCGCGCCTTGCCTCAGCGCGCGCCGGGCGCCGACGAGCCGAGCATCTTCAGCCACTGGGCCGGGGCGACGCCCCAGGCGTGCTTGAAATGCCGCGTCATGTGACTCTGATCGGCGAAGCCGCTTGCCGCTGAGGCGTCGGCGAGCGAAGTGCCCTTGAGCACCAGTTGCCGCACGAGATCGAGACGCCGCATGGTCAGGTAGCGATGCGGACTGGTGCCGAACAGCGCGCGAAAATCCCGCGACAAACTCCAGCGGTCGCGGCCCGCCGCAGCCGCGAGTTCATCGAGGGTGACGGCGCGATCGAGCGAGGCAAGCAGGTAGTCGCGTGCGCGCGTTGCCGCGCGGCAATCCACGGGACGCGGCGTATCCGCGGCGCCCGCCACCGCGTCGAGGGCAACGGCTAGATCGTAGAGCGCGCTGTCCTGTTCGAGCGGGTCGATGACGCTGTCCATTGCGCGCAGCAGGTTCTCGGTGGCCGCGAAGAGGCGCGGATCGTTCGACAGGCCGCGTTCCACGAATGGCAGCGGCTTGCCGCCGAGCGCCTGCTGGAACAGCGCAGGATCGACATAGATCATGCGGTAATGGAAACCGTCGCCGGTGCCGGCCTGGCCGTCGTGCGGTTCGTCGGGATGCAGCACCATCGTGCCGCCCGGCAAACTGTTGCGCGTGCTGCCGCGATAGCGAAAGCTCTGCACGCCGGCCAGCGTGCGGCCGATCGCGTAGGTATCGTGCCGGTGCATCGCGTAGCCGGCCTGATGAAAGAACGCCTCGATCCGCTCGATGCCGCTCGCGCCGGCCGTCTGCGGCGAGCGACAGATCCAGTCCGCGCCGCGCTTCCCGTTTGACGACACCGAAGGGGAAGGCGGCCGGGGCGGCGACGTTGCCGCTTCCTCGCTCACGCACCGAGCCCCGGACCGTAATTGCCGCCGATCAGGCGCGTCACCGAGGCTACGTCGGTGTAATCCTGTTCGGGCAAGCCGTCCAGCATCGACAGCACTTCATTGCTCGCGCCGGCTTCGCGCGCGGCGTCGACCAGCGCGTCCTTGTACGTCGGGAATTGGACTTCGCTCAGAAGATCGGCGATCTGCAAGTCAATCGATTCGCCGGGAATGGCCGATGCGGTCATGCAAACGCTCCTGTTTTTGGCAAGTACTAGTGGGACGTGAATGATGCGGCCGAACAAGGAACACACAATGCCCACGCAACGCACCGGATATCGCTTCACGCAGCGCGCACCCGTGCACGGCATCGTCGCCGTTTCAGGCGCTATGAAGTCTCACGCATCCGGCCGGCGCAAGCATCTGCACACGCTATGCATCAGGTCTGCAAATGCTCGTTCTGTCCCGTGAAGCTTCGCTGGAGATGCCGCGATTTGGGCAGCGCGATGTGCTGCCATTGTTGCGGACGATTATCGTCCGTGGCGGCGACGTCCGGCGCCGCGGGGGCGACGGGCGCTGCATTGGCGCGTTCGGCAAGACTGCTGGCGTTCGTGCTGTCCGGCGCGGTGTGAACCGGCGCGGCAAAACACGAGGCTGACAGCGTCACCATGGTCAACAGTGTCGAGGTTTTCATCGCCCGACCTCCTAAGCTCATGCGGCGCTGACAGTTGAGCAAGCGCTGTGCCGTCCCCGCGTCGAAAGGACGGCGCATGCTACACGCGGTGTTTTTTGCCGCAGTGTTCCAGCCGGCGGCTAACGCGCCTCTTCATCTTAAATGCGCAAATTCCGCGGAGCGCGCACCTTTGCGGCAAAACGATGTTGTAGATTTCAGATGATGGCAGAAACCTGGCGACAACGCAGCAGCCCCGTCACGAACGCTCGTGCCATGCTCATGCCGCGCTGCGGCAGGCGCTTCAGGCTCGGCTTCTAGCGCAGCGCTTCGAAGCGCGTCCACGGCCACGAAGGCCGGTCGCGCATGTAACCGTTCAGCCAGTTCCACTGCGGATGCCGCTTCATGAACGCCTGGGCATCGAACGGCCGCCCGCACGGATGGCCCCAGCGCGCGCTGAATGCCATCTCGCGCGCCATTTCGCTGTCGACCACTTTGCCGTCATTGGCGCCCCACGGATTGAACGGGCCGTGGTCGGTGCCGCCGAAGCGCGCGTCGTCCAGTTCCAGATGCCCGCAGATGGTGCGCGAGCACGGGTTGTCGTTGCGGTCGAGGTAGACGTCGTGATGATCGGCGATCATCTCTTTCGCCAGATCCACGTCGATCTTGCCACGATACATTTCTTCGAGCTGCATGAAGCGCAGACGCCGCGCGCCGTTCTTGCGCACGTCGGTATAGTCTTCGCCTTCACCGAGGCATTCCTGGTTGCGGATCTTCAGATCGGTCGCGGTGTTGTAGCCGCTGTAGAAACCGTCCTTGGTGCTCTCGAAACCGGAGAAGTGCAGCCCCAGTTCGTAGCGCGCGATCTCGCCGGTCTTGGCGTCGCCGAGCAGCCAGCTGTTCGCATAGCCGCCGTTATTGGCGATCGCGAACATTTCGCACCATTCGCCGATGCTGTTCGCGTACTGCGACGCGCGCCGCGAGCGGTAGAACTCGGGCGCGCCCGCCGCGTTGTAGCCGGCGAAGTTGGAAATGGTGGTCTCCGTCACCATCAGCCCGGCAGCGGTGACCCAGAAATCCGTGAGACTGGAAATGCAGCCCGGCAAGCCTTGCATGAGGATGCGATTGCCCTGATCAGGCACGATGTCGAAGACCACGTTGAACGCGTCGCCGGCGGCGTAGCGGTCCCACGAGTTGTGCGCCATCACGATGCGGCCGTCGCGGGTCGCGCGGCCGGTGGCGATGAACGCGCTGCAGTGGTGCCCGCGCCGTCCGCGCCAGGGCTTCAGGCCGAGGCTCGGCTGCTTTTGCGATGCGTGGGTGGGCCACCAGCTTTGGAGCAGATCCATGTAGCCGTTCCACGCCAGCACTTCGGCGAACGGCAGCTTCGCGCCGTCGGCGATGCCCTGGATCTCGTCGGCGAATTCGGTGTCGAGTTTGCTGGCGAACTGCGAGACGGCCGCGTTGACGAAGGTCTCGAAGTCTTCGCCGGTGTCCCACTTCGCGAGGTAGCGGGCGGTGTGGATCGCGTTGCGGATTTCGGTGGCGAGCAACTGGCCGTGTTGCTCGCCGCGGTCGTACGGCTCGCCTTCGACATGCACGAAAATCCAGCCCGCCTGGTCGCGGCGCACGGCGTCGGGGGACGGTTCGCTCATCTTCGCTCCGATCGAAGGGCGGGCGTCCCGGTGCGCCCGTCCTGGCGTAACGCGCGCTGTCGGCGTTCGCCGCAGCGGTCTGTCCATTGTAGAGAATCTGCGGCGCTTTGCACGAGCCCCGAAGAGCCCGCGGGCGCGGCCTGAGAGCGGATTGTGCGCGGCGCCTAACGCGTCGGATTCATGCGGAAGTACGCGTCGAGCAGCGAGGTTTTATAGACCACGCCGGCCAGCGTGGGATGCGCGGCGCTTTCGATCACCGGCAGGCGTTCGCCCTGAAACGCGAGGAAATGCTGCAAGGCGACGCCGAGCGGCATGTCCGGCGTAAGCACGTCGAAATGCGGCTGCAGGTAATCCGCCGCGGTCTTCGCGGACGTGTCGCTGCCGTCGAGCAGATCGGAGGTGATGTCCTTGAGCGCGACCACGCCGAGGAACGCGCCGGACTCGTTGGCCACATAGAGATACTTCACCGGATATTCGAGGAACACGCGCGTCATGGCCTGCACGGTCGCGTCGGGCGGCACGACGGTTTCGGCGGGACGGATCAGCTCGCGCATCTGCGTGGCGCGCAGACGCGAGCGCTCCTGTTCCTCGTGATTGCGGCGCAACGTGATTTCGTACATGGAGGTCTTGCCGATCGCGCGCGACACGAAATAGGCGACCACGCAGGAGAGCATCAGCGGCAGCACGACCTGATAGCTGAGCGTCATCTCGAAGATCATCAGGATCGCCATCAGCGGCGCCTGGGTGGCGCCCGCCAGAAACGCGCCCATGCCGACCATTGCGTACGCGAACGGCGCCGACGTGCCGTGCGGCCACAGCGCGTGCATGCCTTGGCCGAACAGCGAGCCGACCACCGCGCCGACGAACAGCGTCGGCGTGAACACCCCGCCGACCGCGCCGGAGCCCGCGGTGGCCGCGGTGGCGACGAGCTTGAACACCAGCACGAGGACGAGCGCGGTCCACGTCCACGGCGAATGCAGAATCGAGTTGACGACGCTGTAGCCGTTGCCCCACACCTCGGGCGTCCACACCGACAGAATGCCGACCACCAGGCCGCCGAGCGCGAGCCTCACGGGTAGCGGCAGCGGCAGTTTGCGAAAGCCTGCTTTCGACACGTCCAGCAGCCGCAGAAACTGCGGGGCCGCCGCGCCGCACAACACGCCGAGCGCGACGAACAGCAGCACCTCGACGCCCGCCACCGGCGGAAATACCGGCATCTCGTACGGCGGCTTGTAGCCGGCGAATTCGCGCATCGTGATGTTGGCCACCACCGCCGAGACGACCACGGGTCCGAAGCTCTCCATTGCAATCGAGCCGAGCACGATCTCGGTGACGAAAAACGCGCCCGCGATCGGCGCGCTGTACGCGGAGGTGATCCCGGCCGCCGCGCCGCACGCCACCAGCAGGCGTAGCCGCGACGGATCGAAATGCACCCAGCGCCCGATCAACGAGCCGGCCAGCGCCGCCAGTTGCACCATCGGGCCTTCGCGGCCGATCGAGCCGCCGCTCGAAATCGTGAACAGCGACGACACGCTGCGCCACAGGCTCAGCTTCACCGGCACCACGCCGTCGCCGATCGCGACCGCTTCCATGTAGTCGACGTGATTGCATTTGTCCGCGTGACGCTGCGCGATCAGCAGAAAGAAGCCGGCAATCAGACCGCCCGCCGCTGGCAGCCAGATGCGCACGGTCCACGGCAGGCTGCGCGCCATTTCGACAAAGCTGCCGGATTTGCCGACGACCGCGAATTGCAGCAGCGCGATGCCTTCGCGAAAGGCGATTGTCGCGAAGGCGCCCGCGACGCCGACCACGACCGACCAGATCAGCATCGTGTGTGCTTCGGAGAGGCGGAACAGATCTTGGGCGCGGGTGCGCAGCTTCAGCAGGAATGAAAGCACGTCGACGGTACGAGGCGTGAAAGCGGGTTGAAATGCGCGCACGGCAACAGCATCGCGCCCGCTTTGGACGGCGGGCGCGAGACGGTGAGTGAGCGAGGAAAGTTGGCGCGGGTCAAGTCGCCGCCTTGTCGAGTTCCGGGTAGTGCCGGAAGATGCAAGCCTCGTTGTGTTCGATGCGCCGCCCGGACTGCAGATACGCGGCGATGTTCGGCCGCTCGATCACTGCGTCGTGCAAGGCGGCGAGCCGCGGGTAGTGTTCGCCGAAACGCTTGAGCGCGCGCGGAAACGCGTACAGCAAGCCGTCGATCAGCTGGAACATCGACAGGTCGACATAGGTGAGCGCGTCGCCCACCATGAACTGATCGCCGGCCGGATTCTGCTTGAGCACGCGCTCGAAGTACGACATGAACTTCGGAATGCGGTTGTCGATGAAGTCGTGCGCGCGTTTTTTCGCGGCCTCTTTCTGGTCTTCGTAGTAAAGCGCGCTGGCGAGCGGATGGTGGGTGTCGTGCGCCTCGGTGACGACGTCGGCGATGGTCAGTTGCAGGCCGTTGGCCACATAGCGCAGGCTTTCCACCATCGGTGCGAGGTTCAGCCGCGGGCCGAGATAGAACAGGATGTTGGCGGTCTGCGCAATCACCAGTTCGCCGTCCTTCAGAAACGGCGGGGCAAATGGCGGATACGGCTCGTCCTTGCTCTTCATCACCGACATCATCGCTTTCGTGCCGAGACCGTCTGACTGCTCGCCGCGCGCCACTTCGACGTAGTCGGCGCCGGCTTCTTCCAGCGCGAGCCGCACGAATTCGCCGCGGCCTTGCAAGCCATCCCAATAGTAAAGTTCCAGGCTCATCGATCGATCCTCATTCCGGTTGCATTAGCGGGACCCGGAAGCAGGTCCCAGAAGCGGGCCGCATAAGCGGATTGCATGAGCTGACAACGCCAGCAACCAGTATGCCGTGCGAGCGGGCCGGATGGTCTCCAGAATGCGCAAAACCCCGCACGCGGCGGGGTGGTTGTGAAGGCGAGCGCGGCTTAGCCGAACAGGTGCTGGACAGTCCATGTAATACCCAGTCCGCCGGCAACCAGCCATACATACAGGATGAAGCCGGTGGTCAGTGCGCGAGGGCCGGCCTGACGGATCTGCGAAATGCGCGTTTCGATGCCGAGCGCGGTCATGGCCATAGTCAGCGCGAAGGTGTCCAGCATGTTGAGCGTGCTGGTGGCGGCTTCCGGCAAGACATGCAGCGAGTTGATCACGACGCAGGCGAGGAAGCCGAGCGCGAACCAGGGAATCGCCAGCTTGGCGGGCGCGCTGCCGTGGGCGCCGTCCTGCGCGCCCGCCGCAGCCGAAGCGCGGCGCGCCGAGCGGTTCACCCACACACCGACCACCAGCAGCACCGGCACCAGCAGCATCACGCGGGTCATCTTGACGATGGTGGCGATGTGCGTCGCTTCCGGGCTCACGTTGCTGGCAGCGCCGACCACCTGCGCCACTTCATGGATCGTGCCGCCGAAAAAGAGGCCCGCGCCGACCGTGTCCAGGTGCAGCCAGCCTGCCTTGAACAGGACCGGGTAGAGGAACATCGAGAGCGTGCCGAACAGCACGACACTGCCCACGGCCATCGCGCTCTTGTGCGGCTTCGATTGCAGCGTCGATTCGAAGGCGAGCACGGCGGCGGCGCCGCAGATCGCGCTGCCCGCGGCGGTCAGCAAGGCAGTGTCGCGGTCGAGCTTCATGATTTTCATGCCGGCCCACGTGCCGACCACCAGCGTGCTCACCACGATCAGCACCGATTCCGCGAGGCCGGGCACGCCGACCTGAGCGATTTCCTGCAGGCTCACGCGCAGGCCGAAGAACGCGACGGCGATGCGCAACAACTTGCGCGCCGAAAAGTTGACGCCGGCCGCCCAGCTGGCGGGCATGCCGTCGCGCAGTGCGTTGCCGTAAATCGCACCGGCCACGATGCCGACGATCAGCGGGCTCAAGCCCAGTCCGGCGATGGCGGGAATCGCGGCGATGCGCGTGACGGCGGCGGCAAACAACGCGACGAACAGAATGCCGTTGAGCTGTCCGCGGGTGGAAGACCCCGCGGGCGTCGTACTGGCAGTAGTGAGATGAACTGTGGACATGGTGCAGCCCCTTTCTGTGACTGACGAAGATTCGATAGGGCGAATCCTAAATTAGATATAACGATATGAAAAATCGTGATTTAGAATGTAAGGTATCGTTTGAGCCGATATTTCGACGATCATGACCCCGGACCAACTTATAACGTTTGCAGCCGTCGCCGAGCATCGCAATATCAGCCGGGCGGCAGTGGCGCTGCACCTGTCCCAACCGGCCGTGTCCGGCCAGCTGCGGCAGTTGCAGGACGAATTCGGCGAGCCGCTGTATCAGCGCGACGGGCGCGGCGTGCGCCTCACGCCCGCGGGCGAGCAGCTCGCCAGCTACGCCACGCGGCTGCGCGACACCTGGCGCCAGGCGCACGCGTACCGCGACGCCTTGCGCGGCCTGGAGCAGGGCACCTTGCGCATCGGCGCGAGCACCACGCCGGCGAGCTACCTGCTGCCGTATCTGATCGCCGATTTCCATCGTCGCTATCCGGACGTGACGCTGCATACTGCCGACGGCAACACCACGGAGATCGTCGGCGCGCTCGATTCGGTGGACATCGCCATGATCGAAGGTCCGGTCGGCGTGGATCTGCCGCCGGACACCGCGGTGCATGCGTGGCGCGAGGACGAAATCGTCGCGATCATGCCGCGTTCGCATCCGTTGGCGCAGCTGGCCGAAGGCGGCCAGGCGGGGCTGGCGGCCTTCGGCGAGCATCCGCTGGTGTTGCGCGAGGCGGGCTCGGGCGTGCGGCAGATCGTCGAGCGCGCGTTCGCGCGGGCGGGCGTGCCCATGCGCGTGGCGCTGGAGATTGCCGGCGTCGAAGGCGTGAAGGAAGCGGTGCGCGCGGGCATGGGGATCGGCTTCGTCTCGGCCATGTCGATGCGGCACGAGAACCGCGCGCTGTGCCTGCTGTCGCTCAGCCCGGAGCCGCTCACGCGGCGGCTGTCGATTCTGGTGCCGCATGCAAGTGCGCCGTCGCGGGTGGTGGCGCAGTTTCTCGCGCTGTGTCTTGCTGATGGAGCTTGAGTACGCGGCGCTGGTGGCCCCCACGCTCCAGGTCTTCAACGAGCCAGGCCCGTCCCCGATCCGATGCCAAGCCGCGCCTGGGGATTTCCACTATGGTGCGTGACCGCGGCTTCGGCGCACTATTCGAGCATCGCAAGCGCCTCGGCGCTTTTTTTCGAAGTGCATTTGGAACCGGTTCCAAATGCTGATCACGAGACAGATTTGGGTAATTTCGACATGGCTGACGCAGTGGACGTGGTGATCGTCGCAAGCGCATTCGGGATGGACGCGGTCCGCGCGGCCGGCCATCTGAAGTGGGCGCAAGCGAGCCGGCAGGCAGGCGCGGCAGGTTTCGAAGTGCGCCGTGAACTGTTCGCCGACGAAACGGACGCCGCGCCGCACAATCTGCGCGCGCTCGGCAGGCAGATCGCGGAATTGGGCTTGTGGTCCGTGTACTCGACGCCGGCTTCGCTGTACACGCCGCAGGGCAAGCTCGACGCCGACGCATTGCGCCTCTCGACCGAAGAAGCCCTCGCGCTGGGCGCGCGCTTCGTGAAGTTGCAGCTCGGCGGTTTCGCCGCCGACGCCAATGCCGCCGTGATCGCGGATCACATGCGCTGTGCGGAACTGCGGCTCGTTGTCGAAAACGGGCAATTGGCCGAGGGTGGTTCGCTCGCGCAGTTCATCGGCCTGTTCGACGCATTGGCGCGCGAAGGGCACGCCGGCGTGCTCGGCATGACGTTCGACATCGGCAACTGGGCCTGGCGCGAGGTCGCCCCGCTCGAGGCCGCCGCGCCGCTGGCGGCGCACGTCGAATACATCCATTGCAAGACGACGGTGGGCGAGGGCGCGCGGCGCTTTCCCGCCGCGCCCGCAGCGGACGACGCCCAGTTCGCCGCGGTGCTCGACAAGCTGCCGCGCCATGTGCCGCGCGGCATCGAGTTTCCGTTCGATACGAGCCGTGTCGACACGGACGCGGCGCATTACGTCGCATGGCTGGCCGCCGCGTGAGCGGCATGTAGAACCTGAGAGAACGTAGCGTCACCGTGAACGGCACGCGGCAACAGGCACGCGGCAAACGGAAAGCAGTAGCGGAAAGCGCGAACGGTGCGTGCAAAACGGCAGGCGCAAACGACACGCAGCCAACCTTGCGCGGCAAACTCCAGGCGGCAGTCACCCGGACAAAACCCGCCAAACACGCGGCAAAAAAGGATCACGCAGGAGCGAAGCATGAGCACCACAAACGCAGCACTCGATGTCATCACCTACGGCGAAGCAATGGCCATGTTCGTGGCCGCCGAAACCGGCCCGCTCGCGGGCGTCGGGCAGTTCACGAAGCGCATCGCGGGCGCCGATCTGAACGTGGCGATCGGTTTGTCGCGTCTCGGCTTCAAGGTGGGCTGGATGAGCCGCGTCGGCAACGATTCGTTCGGCCAGTACGTGCGCGACACGTTGACGAAAGAGGGCATCGACCAGGGCTGCGTCACGACCGACGAACGCTATCCGACCGGCTTCCAGCTCAAGTCGAAAAACGACGACGGCAGCGACCCGGCAATCGAGTATTTCCGCAAGGGTTCGGCGGCGAGCCATTTGTCGCTCGCCGACTACGCGGCCGACTACGTGCTGCCGGCGCGTCATCTGCATCTGACCGGCGTGGCGCCCGCCATTTCGGCGAGCTCGCGGGAACTCGCGTTCCATCTGGCGCAGGAAGTGCGGGCCGCCGGTAAGACGATTTCGTTCGACCCGAACCTGCGCCCGACGCTGTGGCCGTCGCGCGCCGCGATGGTCGAAGGTCTGAACGCGCTCGCCGCGCTGGCTGACTGGGTGCTGCCCGGCATCGGCGAAGGCGAGATTCTGACCGGCTACACCCAGCCGGACGACATCGCGAAGTTCTATCTGGACCAAGGTGCGCGCGGCGTGATCATCAAGCTCGGCGCGCAGGGCGCGTACTTCCGTACCGCCGACGATGCCGCCGTGATCGCCGGGCAGCCGGTCGCGAACGTCGTGGACACGGTCGGCGCGGGCGATGGTTTCGCCGTCGGCGTGGTGAGCGCGTTGCTCGAAGGCAGATCGCTGCCGCAAGCCGTGGCGCGCGGCAACCGCATCGGCGCGCTGGCGATTCAGGTGATCGGCGATTCGGAAGGGCTGCCGAGCCGCGCCGAACTCGACGCGCTGGAAGCGGCCGACACAGCGTCCGTGGCCGCCGCGGCTTGAAAACCGAAAGGGCCGAAAGGACCTAAACAACCAGAAGGGCCGGGCGGCTCGCAAGGCCGCAAGCCACATTCCGCCAGGCCGCCTCGATAACAGCAAGAGCGCTCGAACAGGGCGCCCCATGACCGTCCATCATTGTTTCGGGAAGCCGTCCAAGGAGACACCCCATGACCTCATCGCTTGCGATTCGCCGTTGGTGGACGATCATGCCGATCGTTTTCATCACCTACAGCCTCGCTTATCTGGATCGCGCGAACTACGGTTTCGCGTCGGCCGCCGGCATCAACCAGGATCTCGGCATCAGCAAGGGACTGTCGTCGCTGATCGGCGCGCTGTTCTTCCTCGGCTATTTTTTCTTCCAGATTCCCGGCGCGATCTACGCGGAACGCCGCAGCGTCAAGAAGCTCGTTTTCTGGAGTCTGATTCTGTGGGGCGGTTGCGCGGCGCTGACCGGCATGGTGAGCAATATTCCGTCGCTGATGGTGATCCGCTTCGTGCTCGGCGTGGTCGAAGCCGCGGTGATGCCGGCCATGCTGATTTTCATCAGTAACTGGTTCACCAAAAGCGAACGCTCGCGTGCCAACACCTTCCTGATTCTCGGCAATCCGGTGACCGTGCTGTGGATGTCGGTGGTGTCGGGCTATCTGGTGCATTCGTTCGGCTGGCGCCACATGTTCATCGCCGAAGGCGTGCCCGCGATTCTCTGGGCCGTGTGCTGGTGGTTCATCGTGCAGGACAAGCCGCAGCAGGTATCGTGGCTCACGCAGCAGCAAAAGGACGATCTCGCCGAAACGCTGCGCGCCGAGCAGGCCGCGATCAAACCGGTGCGCAACTACAGCGACGCGTTCAAAACGCCTGCGGTGATCAAACTGTGTGCACAGTATTTTTGCTGGAGCATCGGCGTGTATGGTTTCGTGCTGTGGCTGCCGTCGATCCTGAAGAACGGTTCGACGCTCGGCATGGTCGAAACCGGCTGGCTCTCGGCGTTGCCGTATCTTGCCGCGACCATCGCGATGCTTGCAGCTTCGTGGGCATCGGATAAACTCAACCGCCGCAAAGTATTCGTGTGGCCGTTTCTGCTGGTCGGCGCGGTGGCGTTCGCGGCTTCGTACGCGATCGGCTCCACGCATTTCTGGCTCTCGTATGCGTTGCTGGTGATCGCCGGCGCCGCGATGTACGCGCCGTATGGCCCGTTCTTCGCGATCGTGCCGGAACTGCTGCCGAAGAATGTCGCGGGCGGCGCGATGGCGCTGATCAACAGCATGGGCGCGCTCGGTTCGTTCGTCGGCTCGTATGTGGTCGGTTATCTGAACGGTGCGACCGGGTCGCCCGCGGCGTCGTATGCATTTATGAGCGTGGCGTTGATCGCCGCGGTGATTCTGACGCTGATCGTCAAACCGCAGGCGCAAGAAGCGAACAACGCGCCACTGGCTCGTCACCCCGTTGCAAGGAAAATAAGCTGATGAAGAAAATTGTCGCCTGGAAGTCGTTGCCCGAAGATGTGCTCGCGTATCTGCAGCAACATGCTGAAGTCGTGCAGGTCGATGCCGCGCAACACGACACGTTCGTGGCCGCGCTGAAAGACGCGGACGGCGGCATCGGTTCGAGCGTGAAGATCACACCGGCGATGCTCGAAGGCGCGACGCGGCTCAAGGCGCTCTCGACCATCTCGGTGGGCTTCGACCAGTTCGACGTGGCCGATCTCACGCGCCGCGGCATCGTGCTCGCGCACACGCCGGACGTGCTGACCGAGTCCACCGCGGACACCGTGTTCTCGCTGATCCTCGCGTGCGCGCGGCGGGTGGTCGAACTCGCCGAGTGGGTCAAGGCGGGGCACTGGCAGCACGGCATCGGCCCGGCTCAGTTCGGCGTCGACGTGCAGGGCAAGACGCTCGGCATCGTCGGGCTCGGGCGGATCGGCGGCGCGGTGGCGCGGCGTGCGGCGCTCGGCTTCAACATGAAGGTGCTGTACACCAACCGCAGCGCGAACCCGCAGGCTGAAGAGGCTTACGGCGCGCGGCGCGTCGAGTTGGCGGAACTGCTCGCCACCTCTGACTTCGTGTGCCTGCAAGTGCCGCTCACGCCGGAAACCCGGCACATGATCGGTGCCGCTGAGCTGAAGTCCATGAAGAAAAGCTCGATCCTGATCAACGCCTCGCGCGGCGCGACCGTCGACGAAAAGGCGCTGATCGAAGCGCTGCGGAACGGCACGATTCACGGCGCCGGTCTCGACGTGTTCGACACCGAACCGCTGCCGGCCGACTCGCCGCTGCTCAAGCTGGCGAACGTGGTCGCGCTGCCGCATATCGGTTCGGCGACCCACGAAACCCGTCATGCGATGGCGCGCAATGCGGCGGAGAATCTCGTCGCCGCGCTCGAGGGCACGCTGGCCAACAATATCGTCAACCGCGAAGTGCTGTCCAGATGAGCCGAACCACGAGCCGCTCCACGAGGAGCCGATGAGCACGACGCCGCAGGCCACGCGGCGCCGCGCGACGATCACCGACGTCGCGCGCGAAGCCGGCACCGGCAAGACCAGCATCTCGCGCTATCTGAACGGCGAGATGAGCGTGCTGTCGCCTGAACTGCGCGCGCGAATCGAGGCCGCGATCGCACGCCTCGACTATCAGCCGAACCAGATGGCGCGCGGCCTCAAGCGTGGCCGCAACCGCCTGATCGGCATGCTGCTGGCCGACCTGACGAATCCCTACACGGTCGAAGTGCTGCAAGGCGTGGAAGCAGCCTGCCACGCACTCGGCCTGATGCCGCTGATCTGCCATGCGGCGAACGAAGTCGAGATGGAGCGGCGCTATCTGCAACTGCTCACCACGTATCGGGTGGAAGGCGTGATTGTCAATGCGCTCGGCGTGCGCGAGGAAACCTTGCGGCCGGTGGGCGGCGGCGGGATTCCGGCGGTGCTGGTCGACCGTTCGGTGGACGGGCTCGTCACGGATATGGTCGGTCTCGACAATCGGGCGGCGGCGGAACTCGGCACGCGGCATTTGCTGGACAACGGTTTTGACGACATCTGGTTCGTCGTCCAGCCTTTCGAGCAGGTCAGCTCGCGGCAACTACGTGAAGCGGCGTTTCGTGAGGCGATGAGCGCTCAGAGTGCTCAGAGCGAGCACGGCGGCGGTAAAGGCACGGCACGCGGGCACACGCTGGTGCTCAACCTCGCGGATGCCGCCGAGGTCGAGCGCAGCCTCGCCGAGCTGGACCGCGCGATCGACGCGGCCGCTCATGCGCGCGGCGCCACGGGCAACGTCGCGCGCGTCGCCCTGTTCGCGGCCAACGCGCCTGTCGCGCTGTGTCTCGCCTTGCATCTGAAAGCACGCCACGGAGCCGACTGGCAGGCCCGCGTCGCACTGCTTTCCATCGACGATCCCGACTGGGCCGAATTGGCCGGCATCACGACGATTCGTCAGCCGACCTACGAGATCGGCTACCGCGCGGTCGAGTTCCTGCACGAGCGTATCGAAGGCGTTCAGACCACCGCGCGCGACTGCCTGCTGCCGGGCGAATTGATCGTCCGCGCCTCCACTTTGCGCTGAATTCGCGCCGATCTGCGATCATTCGGGCTGCGGCGCGCAGCGGGTGCGCGCCGGACATCGCAAGGAAACTCATGGTTGTTGCACCGCTTACCCTCTCGAGCCTCGCCCTCGCGACGCTGCTCGTCGCCGCCTTACCCTTCCTGATCTACCGCCGTCTGCGCCGGCCGCTCGCGCTCAAGCCGCGTGACGCCATCACCGGCATCGCCGTGTTCGCGCTGTTCGCCATGGTGATCGAGCGCGCGCTGAACGACTACGTGCTGCATCGGAATGAAGCGACGGCGAGCTTCCTGTCGAATCCGCTGGCCTTCGTGGTGTACGGTGCGCTGGCCGCGGGTATTTGCGAGGAAGTGGGGCGGTTCATCGGCATGCGGCTGCTGCTCAAGCGCGCGGCGGCGAAGTCGGGCTCGAGCTCACTGGCGGCGGGCACGAACGACGGCACCGCGCTGACCTATGGCTTGGGCCACGGCGGCGCCGAAGCCTGGCTCGTCGGCGTGCTGGTGCAGGTTCAATGGATCCTGTTCGCGGTCTTCGAAAACCGAGGTCAACTGGACGGCTACCTGAGCAATCTGCCGACCGATTCGGTGATGCGCATCCACCTGATTCTTGCCAGCCTGACGCCGCAGACCGCCGGCATTTTCGCGCTTGAACGCGTGGCCGCGCTGGTGTTCCAGATCGGCTTGTCGGTGCTGATGTGGCGCGGCTTGCGGGCCGGCTGGCGCGGTATCCTGCCGCTCGCGATTGCGTTGCACGCGCTGGTGGACGTGCCAGCCGCGTTGTTCCAGGCGCAACTCGTGCCGCTCGCGGCAGTGGACGCCGTGTATGCAGTAGGAGCGGTGATCGTTACGGGGTTGCTGTTCCGGGCGTTCAGGCGTCCAGCGGTGGCCGCTTGATGACTGCTTGATGGCCGCACTCGACGGCGCCGCATGACCCGCGCGTCACGTTGAACTGTCAGTCGTTCCCTACAATCTTTCCGAGGCCGCCTTTTCGGCACATTTCAATGGAAGAAGCTTACCAATACGACTGCGCCAATCCCGAGTTCGAGGAGCTAGCGCGCGTTATCAGCGATCTGTTTCCCGAGCAGACGCAGTTCACCCAGCGCGCCGCGGAAGACGGCACGCCGACGCTGGCGATTCACTGGGTGGCGATGCGTTTCGGCGCGACGGCGCGCCGTATCGTGATGAGCGTGGTGATCGCGCCGGCCGCGTTGGCGCGTTATCGCGCATTGCCGGCGCGTCTGCGCGGCCGCAGTTTTGCGGTGCTGCGCGCGTATGTCGAAGCGAGCATCGGCTCGCTTGAAGAACAGTATGCGAACGGCGAAACCGTGCCGCGCGATGTCACCGTGGATCTCGGCGACGAGTTCGCTTGAGGCGGCCCAATCAATCGGCGAGCCGGTAGACCTTCGCGAAGCGGGCTGCCTGCACCACGCCGTAGTCGCCGGGCGCGTACTGCATGATCCAGTCGCCGGCGGCGCCGCGCAGCACATCGCCGCCGTTCGCCGAGCGCGCGAGCGAGAACGCTTCATGCATCTGTTTGGCCAGCACGACGGCGGGGCGGTTGCGGTACGCGCCGGCTTGGCCGTGCGCGACGGCGGCGTCGGCGGGAATGTATTTGGCGTCGAAGCGTTCGCGCGAGACGACCCAGCGCTCGCCCGTCGAGCCGGTGATCAGCGCGTCGCCGCGGACATAGCGGTTCGGGCCTTCAAGGCTCATCAGTTCGCCTTCGGCGGTGGCGAATTCGACGCTGACGGTTTCATTTTTTACGACACGGCAGGCGTTGGCGTCTTGACTCAGATCGAGATTTTTGAGTTCGGTCATGAAGCGAGCAGGTGTGGAGAGCAGGGCGGCGGCACCGGACTTGAAGTCTTCGGGCCGCGAATGACTCGCATCATGCCAGATGCATCTGGCGACCGGTTTCTTTTGCGATAGACAGCGCAGCGGATCGTCCGTTTGTCGTGCGACCGCAAAGATGGCGCAAGGACGGAAGAGCGCCCGACCTGCATGCACATTCGAGGGTGCCGCAGGCATATCGAAACACGCCGCCGCCCATGGCAAAAAAACCGGCGCGCAACGCGGAAAATTCCGCGCCGCGCGCGACGGATTTCTTACGGCTTCACGGTGGCGTCGCTTGCCGGGGCAGGTGCGGTCTTGCCGCCTTTGCCCTTGCCTTTACCATGATGACCATGGCCTTCCACGCCGCCCGGCTGATGGAAGGTCGCATCAGCCAGCTTCTTCTGTTCCGGCGAGAAGCTGCTATACAGCGGATCGAACGCATCGACCAGCTTCTTCATGCCGTCCGCATGCGCTTGCGCGATAGTCGCGTATTGCTTCATGTCGTCGAGCGCCGATACGTTGGTGGCGGCCCGGCGTTGCTGGAACAGCTGGCCCATGGTTTGGCCGTTGCTGCGCATCACGTCGGCGAACGTGTTCCATTGCGATTCCTGCGCCGAGGTGATCTTCAGTTGCGAATGCAGGTAGGCGATGCGGTCTTCGACATTGCGCTCGTGGCCGGCTTTGCCGGCGGGTGCGGAAGCGGCGCTCACCGGTGCCGACGCCGGCGCGGAAGTTTGTGCGAACGCGCCGCTCATGGCGACTGCGGTGGCCAGCATTACCAGTGCTTTTTTCATCGAAACTCCTGATGTCTATTCGAATTGGGACAAGGCTAGCGTGCGAGCGGCCCGCTGTGCGGCGGTCATGCGCGGGTCATGATGATGCACGGCGGCCGGCTGCCCACTTTGCCGTCGCCGCTATTAGTATCACGATATCCCTACGATGCGGCTGTTGTGCGACAAACGCTTACAACCGAAACGATCACGAAATAGCGTGTGGATAAATTCGTCAGCATGGAAATCTTGGTCGTCGTGGTCGAAGCGGGCAGCCTGATCGCCGGCGGCGAACTGGTATCGGTGCTGGAAGACTATTTGCGCGAAGGCGCGCCGGTCCATCTGTTGTATCCGCGCGATCGGCGGGCCACGTCCAAGCGCACCAGCTTTATCGATTTCGTCATCGAACGGTTCGGTGCATGAGCCTGGCAGCCAATGCGAGGCGTCCGTGACGCGAGCAACGCCTGCCATTCGCTCATGATGTTCAAGGCGATCGGGCTCGCGACTTCTCCATTTGCCGCAGAAGACGCGCGATAATCCGCCTCACCTGACCCATTTCTTTTTGCCTCGATGAGACCTCCGCGCCTCGACCAACTCGACGACCTCGACCGCAACCTCGTTGCGCTGCTGCAAGCCAATGCTCGCGAGAGTGTCGCCAATCTCGCC
This sequence comes from Paraburkholderia sp. FT54, assembly GCF_031585635.1. Classification (NCBI taxonomy): domain Bacteria; kingdom Pseudomonadati; phylum Pseudomonadota; class Betaproteobacteria; order Burkholderiales; family Burkholderiaceae; genus Paraburkholderia; species Paraburkholderia sp. FT54. The sequence continues at coordinate 1,847,303 of NZ_CP134195.1, forward strand.
CGCCAACTGGGCGTGGCGCGCACCACGGTGATCGCGCGCATTGCGCGGCTCGAGCGCAGCAATGTGATTGCCGGCTACAGCGTGCGGCTCGGCCAGGACGTGCTCGACTCGAGCATCGTGGCCTACGTCGGCATCATCATCGCGCCGAAGCACGGGCCTGGCGTGCAGAAACGCCTCGGCAAGATGCCCGAGGTGCAGCTGCTGTGCGCGGTGAGCGGCGAGTTCGACTATGTGGCGTGGCTGCGCGCCGATTCGCCCGATCGTCTCAACGATCTGCTCGATCAGATCGGCGGGCTGGAAGGCGTGGAGCGCACCACGACTTCGATCATCCTTGCGCGCAAGATCGATCGCGGCACGGTATGAGCGCCGGGGCGTTTACGCCGTTTTAACAACTTTTCGACATATCGACTGATGCGTTCGTCATAACGTCGAACTTCATGGTCATTGCGCAGCATTTTGTGCGTATAAAGTGGTTTTGCTTCTCCCTAAACTGTTGCTCAAGGGTTCAGCCCGCAGGCGCCGCGCCACGCGCGCAGCGCACTTCCCAAGCTGGAGACAGCACACAGACAATAAGGAGAAGCGCATGAAAGTAGCCATCGTTGGCGCAGGTTTGATCGGTCACACCATCGCCCACATGTTGCGCGAAACCGGCGACTACGACGTCGTCGCGTTCGACCGCGACCAGCACGCGCTCGATAAACTCGCCGCCCAGGGCATTCCGACCCGCCGTGTGGATTCCGCCGATGCCGCCGCGCTGCGCGCCGCCGTGCAAGGCTTCGACGCGCTCGTCAACGCGCTGCCGTACTACCTCGCGGTGAACGTGGCCTCGGCGGCCAAGGGCGCGGGCGTGCATTACTTCGATCTGACGGAAGACGTGCGCGCCACGCATGCGATCCGCGCCATTGCCGACGACGCCGATCACGCCTTCATGCCGCAGTGCGGTCTTGCGCCGGGCTTCATCGGCATCGCCGCGCACGAACTGGCGAACCGCTTCACGGAAATCCGCGACGTCAAGATGCGCGTGGGCGCGCTGCCGGAATTCCCGACTAACGCGCTGAAGTACAACCTGACGTGGAGCGTCGACGGCTTGATCAACGAGTACTGCCAGCCCTGCGAAGCGATTCGCGATAGCCGCACGCAGTGGGTGCAGCCGCTCGAAGGCCTCGAACATTTCTCGCTCGACGGCACCGAATACGAAGCCTTCAATACTTCCGGCGGCCTCGGCACGCTGTGCGAAACGCTGTCGGGCCGGGTCGAGTCGCTCGACTACAAGTCGGTACGCTATCCGGGCCACCGCAACCTGATGCAGTTCCTGCTCGAAGACCTGCGCCTTGCCAGCGACCGCGACACGCTCAAGAACATCATGCGCCGTTCAGTGCCGTCCACCGCGCAAGACGTGGTGCTGGTGTTCATCACGGTGAGCGGCATGCGCGACGGTCAACTGGTGCAGGAAGTGTTCACCCGCAAGATCTTCGCGAAGACCGTGTGCGGCGTGCCGATGAGCGCGATCCAGATCACCACGGCCGGCGCGATGTGCGCGGTGCTCGATCTGTTCCGCGAACAGAAGCTGCCGCAGAAGGGCTTCGTGCGTCAGGAGCAGGTGTCGCTGCGCGACTTCCTCGCGAACCGCTTCGGGCAGTTGTACGAGGGGCAGTCGCTGGACGCGATGGCTACTGTTTGAAGGATCGGCACCGAGGGCCGTGCGACAACGTGGCAAGAGGCATGAAATGTCTGCCGCGAACAGCAAGGACGGCTCCGCAGAGAGCCGAGGAAACGCCCCGTTTTTACGGGGCGTTTTCACTGCACGCCGATGCTACACAGGCACCGGCGGCATGAGCGTCGCCGCCGCCTGCGGCTCGCCCACGATGCGCGCGAGCAAGGCTTCATGATCCGCGGCAGTAGGCGCGGTATTGTCGAACATCAAAAGATCGTTGCAGATATCGCCGCTGGGCACGAAACGGCGCTGCCGATACTCGTCCCAGTGCGCGAGTTTGTAGGCATCGTTCGGATTGGCACGCGTAAGGATCCGCTGATGCGCCGTCTCTTCCGACGTATAAACCCACACCACCCGTAGCGCCACTTCCGCGCCGACCCCCAGCCACGCACGATCGAACAGGCGCCGCTCGCGCACTTCGCGCGAGAGCGGCCCGACCACCATCGCGCTGATGCCGAGTTCGAGATTGTCGCGGGCGGTATCGAGCAGGCCGCGATACTCGGGATCGCGCAGATGTTGCAGGAACAGCGGGCTGTCGCGGTCGTTCGGGTCGCCGGTCAGCATGGCCATGGCGGCCGCGCTGTAGCCGCCGTAGAGCGTATCTTTATCGAGCAGGCAGAAGGGCGTGGCGTTCGCTTTCATCAGCGGGCCGAGCAGCTTCCTGGCGAGGGTGGTCTTGCCCGTGCCCGCGTGACCGCAGAAGAAAACCAGATGAGTCACGAAGGCGCGTCCTCGGGCGTGACTGATGCGGCGCCGGCGTGTTGCGGGTCACGCGCGAACTTGCCGCCGGCATCGAGCCACATCACATTGATGATGCCGAAGCCCAACGCCACGCCGATGCCGAGAATCCAGGTGAAATACCACATTGCAGTCTCCTTGGTCGTATGTCCGGCGAGGCCGGCCCGCAACCTTGCGTAGAGCCCGTACGGCGAAGCCGGCATGCCGGCGGCCAAAGGTGGCATGCGCTGGAACCGGGGGTAAATCCGCAACTGAAACGCGGCGCGCCGCAGCCCACGGAACGGCCCTTTGCAGCGATCATGAAGAAGAACGCGGCGCCATGCAAGAGGTCGTGGGTCGTCCGATTGGCCAGGCTGGCAGAACGGGGGCGCGTTGCTATGATGCATGGCGAAGGTTGAGTGGCAGCAATCAGGATGGCCAGGCATCGTCCGAATGCCAATCAGAAAGAAGAAGCACGAAAGCGGGACCATAATCAACCACACGGCGGACCCAGCATGCCGACGCGTCCGGATCATCACAGCCAGGCCGCGCTGGTCGCAATGGCGAGGCTGGGCGCGCTTGCCGCGCTGAGCTTCGGCGTGCTCGCCGGCGGCTGCGAACCTTAACAATTCGATACCTGACCCGCACGCATAGCCCTTACCATGTCGGCTAACGCAAATTCGCCCACGCAGAGCCGACGCCAGGCTTACGTATCGTAAGCGTCCGGGCGGTCTGTTCCGTTTTCGAGGTAATCCAAACATGCTGATCAATTGCGCCGCCTATCAGGACGGCCGGAAACTGGCAGACATCGACATCGATAGCATCAGCGACTACGTGGCGCGGCCCGAATGCTTCGTCTGGGTGGCGCTGAAGGACCCGGGGCCGGGCGAACTGGCCGTGATGAAACACGAGTTCGGCCTGCATGAACTCGCGATCGAAGATGCGCAGAACGGTCACCAGCGTCCGAAGATCGAGGAGTACGGCGAGTCGCTGTTCGCCGTGATGCACACGGTGGAGATGGACGAAGAGGGCGAACTGCTGATCGGCGAAGTCGACGTGTTCGTCGGGCGCAACTATGTGCTCTCGGTGCGGCGCGGCACCCGCACCGGCTTTCAGAACGTGCGAGCCCGCTGCGAGCGCGAGCCGCAGCTGCTCAAGGAGGGCTCCGCGTTCGTGCTGTATGCACTCGCCGACGATATCGTCGATCGTTATTTCCCGATCATCGAGGCGATGAACACCGAAATAGAAGCGCTCGAAGACCGCATTTTCGACCGCAATAATTCGGCCGCGTCGCGCGCGATCATCCAGGATCTGTACTCGCTGAAACGGCGCCTTGTGATCCTGCAGCACCATATCGCGCCGTTGCAGGAAGCGATCAGCAAGCTGACGGGCGGCCGCATTCCCAGCGTCTGCGGGGGCATGCAGGCGTATTTCCGCGATGTCTACGACCACCTGGAGCGGATCGTGAGGATCATCGACGGAAGGCGCGAAATGGTCGTCACCGCCGTGCAGGTCAATCTCGGCATGATTTCGCTGGCCGAGAGCGAGGTGACCAAGCGGCTCGGCTCGTTCGCGGCGCTGTTCGCGGTGCCGACCATGATCGCCGGCATCTACGGGATGAATTTCCAGAGCATCCCCGAGCTGCACTACAAGTACGGCTATCCAGTCTGTCTGGCGGTCATGCTGACCGTCGACCTCGTGCTGTACTGGCGATTCCGCAAGGTCGGCTGGCTCTGACGGTCGGGCAGAGGGCGGCCGCGGGCGTTGCCCTTTATCCGGTTCGGCGGCTGGGCTGAACGCGCATCATGCGGGCCTCCCGATCCTGCGGCGCACCCACCCGCGGACCGTCCCCGCAGATCGTCCGGTGTTCTCCCCGCTTGCACCGCGCGCAATAAAAGTCCAGCATAGGCGGCCCGTCGGCCTTCGATCTTGCGGCCGGCGGCAGATCTGCCACGCACGGACCAAGCGAGGACGCCTTTGCCACACGCTACCTGCCAGCGCGCCAAAGCGGCGCGGCGCTTCGATGATCGGGCGCACGGCATTGCCGCGCCCCGGTGCGCTGCAACACCGCGCAGCGTTGACAAGCCGAACGGACTACATCGAGAATGGGCCTCGCAAACGTTTGCGCACTATTAAAAATAAGGCTCCCCGGCGAGCCTGACAAAACCCTGGAGATATGCATGAGCCAACGCATTCGCCGCCGCATTCTGGCGGCCGCCGTTCTCGCCACCGCCACCGCCGCTTTGCCGTTTTCCTCCGCGTACGCGCAAAGCGCGCCCGCTCATAAGCCGAAGGTCGCGCTGGTCATGAAGTCGCTTGCCAACGAGTTCTTCCTGACCATGGAGACCGGCGCGAAGGACTATCAGAAGCACAATCCGTCGCAATTCGACCTGATCACCAACGGCATCAAGGACGAAACCGATACCGCGAACCAGATCCGTATCGTCGAGCAGATGATCGTGTCGAAGGTCGACGCCATCGTGCTGGCGCCGGCCGATTCGAAGGCGCTGGTGCCGGTCGTCAAGAAAGCGGTGGACGCGGGCATCATCGTCGTGAACATCGACAACCGGCTCGACCCGGACGTGCTCAAATCGAAGGACCTGAACGTGCCGTTCGTCGGCCCGGACAACCGCAAGGGCGCGCAGAAAGTCGGTGACTACCTGGCGAAGAAGCTGAAGTCGGGCGACGAGGTCGGCATCATCGAAGGCGTATCCACCACCACCAACGCGCAGCAGCGCACGGCCGGCTTCAAGGACGCGATGCAGAAGGTCGGCGCCAAGGTCGTTTCGGTGCAGTCGGGCGAATGGGAAATCGACAAGGGTAACGCGGTGGCGTCGGCCATGCTCAATGAGTACCCGAATCTGAAGGCGCTCCTCGCCGGCAACGACAACATGGCGATCGGCGCGGTCTCGGCCGTGCGCGCGGCCGGCAAGCAGGGCAAGGTGCTGGTGGTCGGCTACGACAACATCAACGCGATCAAGCCCATGCTCAAGGACGGCCGGGTGCTCGCCACCGCGGATCAGTACGCCGCCAAGCAGGCCGTGTTCGGTATCGACACCGCGCTGAAGGCGCTCAGCGAGCACAAGAAACAGTCGGATCTGTCCGGCGTCGTGGAAACACCGTGCGATCTGGTTACGAAGTAAGCATGGCCCGGTCAGTCCCGGGGTAGTCGGGTACGCGGGTTTGCACGGGCGCAGTGTCGTGCTCGACGCTTGATTTGCGCCCGCAAACCCGCGGCTATTCAATAAACGCTCAAGAAACCTGCCGCGCCGCCGTTAATTCCAGAGGTAAGCGTCATGACGGTGTCGCGCGACGGGAGGGTGCGTGGCTCTTAGCGCCTGCGCATTGCGCGCATTGGGCCGGCATGACACGAGGCGGGCGGCGGCTCGATTCGGGCAAGCGCATGAGGCCGTTGCCCCGCCTTGGAACCAGGATTGCGATGGATTCAACCGACCACCACGCCGTGCCTGCCGTCCTGTCTGTCAGCGGCATCGGCAAGACCTACGCCGAACCGGTGCTCGCCGACATTTCGCTGTCGCTGCGCGCCGGCGAGGTATTGGCGCTGACGGGCGAGAACGGCGCGGGCAAGAGTACGCTGTCCAAAATCATCGGCGGCCTGGTCGACCCGACCACCGGCACGATGCAGCTCGGCGGCGCGCCTTATGCGCCGGCGAGCCGCACCGAAGCCGAGGCGCTGGGCGTGCGCATGGTCATGCAGGAGCTGAATCTGCTGCCGACCTTGTCGGTGGCCGAAAATCTGTTCCTGAACCGCTTGCCGCGGGTCGGCGCGTTCAGCTTCGGCTGGATCGACCGGCGCAGGCTGCGCGAGGACGCGCGTCACGCCATGGCGCAAGTCGGGCTCGACGCGATCGATCCGGACACGCTGGTCGGCGAACTCGGCATCGGCCATCAGCAGATGGCGGAGATCGCGCGCAATCTGATCGACGACTGCCGCGTGCTGATCCTCGACGAGCCGACCGCGATGCTGACCGCGCGCGAAGTCGATCTGCTGTTCGAACAGATCGACCGGCTGAAGGCACGCGGCGTGGCGCTCGTCTACATCTCGCACCGGCTCGAGGAGCTCGCGCGGGTGGCCGAGCAGGTCGCGGTCCTGCGCGACGGGCGGCTGGTGCATGTCGACGCGATCGCCAACCTGACCAGCGACGAAATCGTCACATGGATGGTCGGCCGGGAGCTCGGCGAGCGGATCGATCTGGGCGTGCGCAACATCGGCGCGCCGCTGTTGAAAGTGGACCGGCTCACGCGCGGCAAGGTGGTGCGCGAGGTGTCGTTCGAAGTGCGCGCGGGCGAGATTTTCGGCATTAGCGGCCTGATCGGCGCGGGGCGTACCGAGTTGATGCGGCTGATCTACGGCGCCGATCCGAAGGACGGCGGCACCGTGTCGCTGGCGCAAACGCCGGGCGCGCCGCCCACGCCGGTGCAGATTGCTTCGCCCTCGGACGCGGTGCGCGCCGGCATCGCGCTGATCACCGAGGACCGCAAAGGCGAAGGCCTGCTGCTGCCGCAGCCGATCGCGGCCAACGTGTCGCTTGGCAATATCGGCAGCGTGGCGCGGCACGGCATCGTCGATGCGAAGCGGGAGAATGCGCTCGCGCAAACGCAGATCGCCGCGATGCGGATCCGCACTTCGGGGCCGGGGCAGATTGTCGGCGAACTGTCGGGCGGCAACCAGCAGAAGGTCGTGATCGGCCGCTGGCTGGCGCGCGATTGCCGCGTGCTGTTATTCGACGAGCCTACGCGCGGCATCGACGTCGGCGCGAAGTTCGATATTTATGGCCTGATGGGCGCGCTGGCCCGTGAAGGGCGCGCGCTCGTCGTGGTGTCGAGCGACCTGCGCGAGCTCATGCTGATCTGCGACCGGATCGGCGTGATGTCCGCGGGCAGCATGACGGGTGTGTTCGAGCGCGATAACTGGTCGCAGGATGCGTTGCTGGCCGCGGCGTTCGCCGGCTACCGCAGCCGCGACGCGTTGCTGCACGCCGCCCCCGACATCAGCGAAGCAGGGAGTCTGTCATGAACGATCAACCGTTGCGGGAAGCATCGGGCGACAAGGCGGGCACCGTCGCGCCGCCGCCCGATCCGTCGGCGCCGCTCGCGAGCGGCAAGCCGGCCGGCACGCGGCTGGGCTTTTCGAACTACCTCGGGCTCGCCGGCGCGTTGCTGGCGATGATCGTGCTGTTCTCGCTGCTGAGTTCGCACTTTCTGACGTACGACACGTTCAGCACGATCGCCAACCAGATTCCCGATCTGGTGGTGATGTCGGTGGGGATGACTTTCGTGCTGATCATCGCCGGGATCGATCTGTCGGTGGGTTCGGTGCTGGCGCTGGGCGCGTCGGTGGTGAGCGTGGCCGCGCTGAAGTGGGGCTGGGGGCCGTTGCCGGCGGCGCTGCTCGGCGTCGCCGCGGCGGCACTGACCGGCACCATCACCGGCGCGGTGACGGTGGGCTGGCGGATTCCGTCGTTCATCGTGTCGCTCGGCGTGCTCGAAGCGGCGCGCGGCATGGCGTATCAGATGACGAATTCGCGCACCGCCTATATCGGCGATGCGTTCGACTTTTTGTCGAACCCGATCGCGCTCGGCATCTCGCCGGCGTTCCTGATCGCGGTGGCGGTGATGGTGATCGCGCAACTGGTGCTCACGCGCACGGTGTTCGGCCGCTATCTGGTCGGTATCGGCACCAACGAGGAAGCGGTGCGGCTCGCGGGCGTCAATCCGCGGCCGTACAAGGTCATCGTGTTCGCGCTGATGGGCGCGCTCTCGGGGCTGGCCGCGCTGTTCCAGATTTCGCGTCTGGAAGCGGCCGATCCGAACGCGGGCGTCGGCCTGGAACTGCAGGTGATCGCGGCCGTGGTGATCGGCGGCACCAGCCTGATGGGCGGGCGCGGCTCGGTGATCAGCACTTTTTTCGGCGTGTTGATCATTTCGGTGCTGGCGGCGGGCCTCGCGCAGATCGGCGCGAACGAGCCGACCAAGCGCATGATCACCGGCGCGGTGATCGTGGTGGCGGTGGTGCTGGATACGTATCGCAGCCGCCGCAAGCGCGCCTGACCGGTGGCCGGCACCGCGAGCCGGCACAGTAACGCAACAAGGGCAGTCACAGCGTCATGAGCGGTAAACGTAAGAAATCATGGGGTTTGGTCGGTCTTCGATGAAGACGGCCGGTAGGGCGCCAGATGGCGCGGCCGGCGGGCAAAACAGGCAGGAGAGCAACAGGTTATGGCGACGATCAAGGATGTAGCGGCTGCGGCAGGCGTGTCGTTCACGACGGTATCGCACGTGGTGAACAACTCGCGGCCGGTGTCGGCAGACGTGCGCGCGAAGGTCGAACACGCGATCCGTCAGCTGCACTATGTTCCGTCGGCGGTGGCCCGCTCGCTGAAGGCGCGGGCCACGGCGACGATCGGGCTGGTCGTGCCGAACGCCACGAACCCGTATTTCGCGGAACTGGCGCGCGGCATCGAGGACGGTTGCTCGCGCAACGGCTACTGCGTGTTCTTCTGCAATTCCGACGACGATCCGGCCAAGCAGCGTAACTATCTGCGCGTGCTGCAGGAAAAGCGGATCGACGGCCTGATCGTCGCTTCCGCCGGCGACGACGCCGTGCTCGCGCAGACGCTCGCCGATTCGCATGAGCCGCTGGTCATTCTGGATCGCAACATCGAAGGACTGAACGCGGATCTGGTGCAGATCGACCACGAGAAGGGCGCCTATCTGGCGACCCGGCATCTGCTCGAACTGGGGCACGTACGGATCGGTTGCATCACCGGGCCGGTTCAGACGGCGGTCAGCGCGATGCGCGTGCACGGCTTTATCCGCGCGATGACCGAGCGCGGCATCGAGATTGCGCCCGACGCGATCGTGGAAAGCGATTTTTCGGGCACCGGCGGCCATCGCGCGGCCGCGCAACTATTCGACACGGTCAAGCCATCGGCGATATTTGCCGGCAACGACATGATGGGCATCGGCGCGCTGCGCGCCGCCGCGGAACGCAATATCAGCGTGCCGCGCGACTGCTCGATCATCGGTTTCGACGATATCGAGCTGGGGCGTTTCACCTATCCGGCGCTCTCGACCGTCGGGCAATCGGTGCGCGCGCTCGGCGATATGGCCGCGCAGACGCTGATCGAACGGATTGCCGGCACCTCGTCGGGCACCGCGCGCGCGCCGGGGCGCCGCCGTGTGGTGTCGCCGCGGCTGATCTTGCGCGAGTCCACCGCGCCGTGGGCCGACGCGGCCGCGCGCGATCTGGCGGCGTGATCGGACACGATGCGCGCATTGGCGGCGAGGGGCGCGGCCGCGCGCGTCAGGCCCAAAAGCTAGCCTTCGATGTTCGCTCGCGCGGGGCCGACATGTCGGCTGATCCGCTGAGGCGCTTCAGAGCCGGACAATGAAGTCGCGCGCGTGTCCTGGCGCTCAATAACGTCTGGGCGGCCGCGCTCGCCCCGCTCGTAGCAAGAACGCAGGCCGATCAGATTCAGCCTTGCGGCGCTGGTGTCGACGCAGTGCCCCGCGCCTGCGGAGTGGCGCACTCGACACACTCTCCAGCCGTCGTAACGGCATGCAGTCTTTCCTCCATCCCGCAGGGCACCGGCGCGCCCGTTCCGCATCACCGGCTGGCGAAGCCGCAGCCTCTCCGCACCTTGTAATTTCTTCCGACGGCTTACAGCGCTTTTCCTCATACCATATAAATCCTTCAAGTACGCGGTGACCATGCCGTAAACAGGACTACTAGAGCGCCGCATCAAAAAAGTGCCATTACGCAGACGCCACACGCCCAATCGCGCTGCGGACGCAGCCTCTTATTTTGTCAAGCACAGGAACAAGCATGTTGAAGCAAGGCATTACGATCAAGGCGCGGATAGGCCTCACGATGGCGTTTCTCGCCGCGCTGCTCGTCGCCATCGGCGTCTTTGGTTTGTTCGGCATGAGCCGTTCGAACGACGCCTACAAGGACACGTTCACCAGCGCCATGCCGGGCGCGGTCAATATCGGCAACGCCGAGCTGTTCGCGGCGCGCGAGCGGCTGGCGCTCGACCGCGCGGCGTTCATGATCGGCACGCCGGAAGCCGCGCCGACGCTCGAGCGTGCGCGGACCATGCGCGCCACCTCCGACACCTGGTGGAAAAAGTACATGGACCTGCCGCGCGAACCGGACGAAGACCGCCTCGCGCAGGACGTCGTCGCCAAACGTGACGCGCTGCATCAGCAGATGGACAGCTTTGCGGCGATCGTCGCCGCCAACGAACAGCCCAAGTTGATCGACGGCGCCAAGCGTCTGCAGGCGGCCTACAACGACCTCGCCATTTCCGACGATGGGCTGCGCAAATACCAGTTCACCTCCGCGAAAGACGGCTACGACTCGGCGCAAAGCAGCTTCGACGTGTTCCGCATGGTCAGCGTGGGCGCCTTGCTGATCGGCGTGCTGGCCGCCGTGATCTCGTATCTGACGCTCAGCCGCGCCATCGGCCGGCCGCTCGACGCAGCCCTTGGCCATTTCGACGCGATTGCAGCGGGCGATCTGCGCCGCCCGGTCGTCGTGAACTCACGCGACGAAATGGGGCAGTTGCTCGCTGGCATCGCCAAAATGCAGCACAGTCTCACCGAAACGGTGCGTACCGTGCGCGGCGGCAGCGAATCGATTGCGACGGCCACGCGCCAGATCGCGGCCGGCAATATCGATCTGTCCTCACGGACCGAAGAGCAGGCTTCAGCGCTGCAGGAGACCGCGTCGAGCATGGAAGAGCTGACCGGCACGGTGAAGCAGAACGCCGACAACGCCCGTCAGGCGAGCTCGCTTGCGGCCAATGCGTCGGAGATCGCCAACAAGGGCAGCGCCGTGGTCGGCCAGGTGGTCGGCACGATGGGCGACATCAATCAAAGCTCGGCAAAGATCGCCGACATCATTTCGATCATCGAAGGGATTGCGTTCCAGACCAACATCCTGGCCTTGAACGCAGCCGTGGAAGCGGCACGGGCCGGCGAAGAAGGGCGCGGCTTCGCGGTCGTGGCGGGTGAAGTGCGCAGCCTTGCGCAGCGCTCGTCGGCGGCGGCGAAGGAAATCAAGGAACTGATCGACACCTCGGTGGAGCGCGTGCAGTCGGGTTCGGCGCTGGTCGACGAAGCCGGCCGCACCATGACCGAGATCATCGGCGCGGTGCAGCGCGTGACGGACATCATGGGCGAAATCGCCGCGGCGTCGGAAGAACAGAGCAGCGGCATCGATCAGGTGGCGCGCGCCGTCACGCAGATGGACGAAGTCACTCAGCAAAACGCCGCGCTGGTCGAAGAGGCGGCGGCGGCCGCGTCGTCGCTTGAAGATCAGGCCGGCAAACTGCGCACCGCCGTGGCCGTGTTCCAGCTCGAAGACGGCGGCTACAAGGCATCCGTGAGCCCGCCGCCAAAGCGCGCGTCCACGCCGCCGCTGCGTTCGGTGGCCGCACGCAAGGTCGCGCGCGCTCCTGCCGTTGCGCGGTCCGCGCCGCCAGTCGCAGTCACGACGAAGGCGCCGGTCACGACAAAGGCGCCGGCCGCGACGGCACAGCCCGCTGCGGCAGCGGCGCGCGCGCCTGCCAAAGTCACGGCGGCCGCTGGCGCAGGCGGCGATCAGGATTGGGAAACGTTCTAAGCGGAAAGCCGTGCGCAACATTCATTCCCGATGCCACGGCCGATCCCATTAGATGGGTAGGCGCCGCAAGAGAATGACTGCCTCGCTTCAAAAGACCGCGATTGCGCACGCATTCGCGGTCTTTTTTTTATGGTGTGCGCATTAAGTAACGTTTGCGAGGGCGGCCGGCCCCCTGGCGAGCGTCCTGATCCGGTACATTGACGGACGCCCCTGAAGGAAGTCGCTTCGGGGACGCTACCACGTGAGTAGCGGCAATCGCTGACGCAGCCCGTCAGATCGACGAGCGTGGTTCCGCCGCCTTCGACTGTTGCAACGCATGGCCACCACCCACCAGCACGCCACAACCAACCGCTCAATGCGCCAGCCACAAAGGACCGACATGACGCCATACGACCTCGCGAACCGCCTCGTCGAAGCACGCCGGCAGCATCGCCCGATCGATGCGCCCGCACCCGACAGCCTGCCGCCCGACGCGGCGACTGCGTACGCGATCCAGCAGGCGGTCATCGCGGGTCTCGGCGACTCGACCGGCGCATGGAAGATCGGCGCCAAAACGCCGGGCGGCGCTGCCGCGGGCGCGCCGATTCCGGCCTCGCTGGTGCTGCGCTCGCCGGCGCGCGTTGCGCATGACGGTTTCTTCCGGGTGCTGGTCGAGCTGGAAATCGCTTTCCGTTTCGCCGAGGCGATCGAGCCGCGCGGCCGGGCCTATGCGCGCGACGAGGTGCTCTCGAAGGTCGGCGTCGTATTGCCCGCCATCGAGATCGTCGATAGCCGCTTCGCCGAGTGGCCCAATGTCGCGCCACTTGCGCAGTTGGCCGACGCCCAGAACAACGGCGCGTTGATCACGGGCCATCCGGTCGCCTATGCGGGTCTCGCGCGCGGCTTCGACTTCGTTTCGCCTGCATTGGAACTGAGCTTCGACGGCGATTCGCTGCTGCCGGAAGCCACGGGCAATCCGGCGGGCGATCCGCGCGAACTGCTGGTGTGGTTCGTCAACCATTGCGCCGCCATGGGCATTACGATCGAACCCGAGTGGACTCTTACCACTGGTTCGTACGTCGGCGCACACAAACTGGACAAGGCCGGCATCGTGCGCGGCCACATCGACGGCCTTGGGGAAGTGGAGATTGAACTGACCTGAGAGGCCGTGCGCTTGTAACCGCGCATTACAAAGCCTCATTCAACGGCTGCCCGCGGGCAGCCGTTTTGCATTCTTCGCATCTGTGCCGGCAGCTGTGCCGTATACGCCTATTGAAGCGATGCATGGCGTTGTCGTCATCCAGTTATACATGCGGCTAACCATGCTTTCGACGCGGTTAATGCCTGCGCGTCTCGCGCGACGATTCATGACACGCCATGTCGATGACGCGGAACAAAACCGCTCGTGGGCTGACGAACCGTTCGAGGGTGCACGGACTTTGCTTCATAGCGGCACGGTGCATCAACGCGCATGAACATGTAACAGGTATCTGTTGGTGTAGACCGAACGCTTGTGTCGAGCGTTGATGGGAAAAGTAGCCGGACACAGAAAGCCTGCAGACGTCCGCGCTTTCAGCAACAAAGTGTGCGTGCGCAGACGTGCCCTCTGATACGGCAATGGGATCGTTCGATGAACGTAATGGCTGGTGCAAGAGAGTATTGCAGGGCACAGCGGCAGGAGCACTGGGCAGCACTGCAGTAGAGTGCTGATGAGGCGTGGAGGCAGCGGTCCATGCGCAGCGGGGATCACTGCAATCGTTGCGATATGAGTGCAAGATTGTAGGTGGTCGAAACTTTGTTTCCAAGTGAGGAATGTTGGGAGGCGAATACGGCGCGATTTTCGCAACGTAGTTCGTGAAAAAAAATTTAAAAGGGTTTAGGATGAATTCGAGCGATGTCGTTTCCGAATAGCGCGCCGCGCACGACATCGGTCTAGACTTCGGCGAGGAGGTAGCATGGATATCTACAGCAGTTTCGCGACCCGCTTCGAGAAAACGCGAGAAGATGAGCTCTCGCTCGAGGAGTATCTCGCGCTCTGCAAAGACAATCCCGCCGCGTACGCCACGGCTGGCGAACGCATGTTGACGGCGATCGGGGAGCCGGAACAGATCGACACTCGTAATGATCCGCGCCTGTCGCGCATCTTCGCGAACAAGGTCATCAAGGTATACCCCGCGTTCCGTGAGTTCTACGGAATGGAAGAGGTGATCGAGCAGGTGGTCGCCTACTTCCGGCACTCGGCCCAGGGGCTCGAAGAAAAGAAGCAGATTCTGTATCTGTTGGGCCCGGTTGGCGGCGGTAAATCATCGATCGCGGAACGTCTCAAGCAGCTCATGGAACGCGTGCCGTTCTATTCGATCAAGGGCTCGCCCGTGAACGAGTCGCCCCTCGGTCTGTTCGACTACGAGGAAGACGGCCCGATTCTCGAAGAACAATACGGCATTCCACGCCGCTACCTGAAAAGCATTCTGAGCCCGTGGGCGGTCAAGCGCCTGCACGAATTCAACGGCGACATCCGCAAGTTTCGCGTGGTGCGCCGCTACCCGTCGATCCTTCGCCAGATCGGTATAGCCAAGACCGAGCCGGGCGACGAAAACAATCAGGATATTTCGTCGCTGGTCGGCAAGGTCGACATCCGCAAACTCGAACAGTACGCGCAGGACGACGCGGACGCTTACAGCTACTCCGGTGGCTTGTGTCTCGCCAATCAGGGGCTACTCGAGTTCGTCGAAATGTTCAAGGCGCCGATCAAGGTGCTGCACCCGCTGCTCACCGCAACCCAGGAAGGCAACTTCAAGGGCACGGAAGGGTTCGGCGCGATCCCGTTCGACGGTGTGATTCTGGCTCACTCGAACGAGTCCGAATGGAAGGCGTTCCGCAACAACCGCAACAACGAAGCACTGCTCGACCGGATCTTCGTGGTGAAGGTGCCGTACTGCCTGCGCTACGGTGAAGAGGTCAAGATCTACGAGAAGCTGCTGCGTAATTCGTCGCTGGCGAATGCGGTCTGCGCGCCGGGCACGCTGAAGATGATGGCGCAGATGTCGGTGCTCACGCGTTTGCAGGAACCGGAGAATTCGAGCCTGTTCTCGAAGATGCAGGTGTACGACGGCGAGAATCTCAAAGACACCGATCCGAAGGCCAAGTCGTATCAGGAGTACCGCGATTTCGCGGGCGTGGACGAAGGCATGACCGGCGTGTCGACCCGCTTCGCGTTCAAGATCATGTCGCGCGTATTCAACTTCGATTCGACCGAGGTCGCGGCCAATCCGGTGCACCTGATGTACGTGCTCGAACAACAGATCGAACGCGAGCAGTTCCCGCCGGAAACCGAGCAGAAGTATCTGTCTTTCATTAAAGACGTGCTCGCCTCGCGCTATGCGGAGTTCATCGGCAAGGAGATTCAGACCGCGTATCTGGAGTCGTATTCCGAGTATGGTCAGAACATCTTCGACCGCTATGTGACGTACGCGGACTTCTGGATTCAGGATCAGGAATTCCGCGACCACGACACCGGCGAGAGTTTCGACCGCGCGGCGCTGAACGCCGAACTGGAAAAGATCGAGAAACCCGCGGGCATCAGCAACCCGAAGGACTTCCGCAACGAGATCGTGAACTTCGTGCTGCGTGCGCGTGCTGCCAACGGCGGAAAGAACCCCGCCTGGGTCAGCTACGAGAAGCTGCGCGTCGTGATCGAAAAGAAGATGTTCTCGAACACGGAAGAGTTGTTGCCGGTGATCTCGTTCAACGCCAAGGGCTCGGCGGAAGAGCAACGCAAGCACGAAGACTTCGTCAATCGCATGGTGACGAAGGGCTATACGCCGAAGCAGGTGCGCCTGCTGTGTGACTGGTATCTGCGCGTGCGCAAGTCGTCATGATGCGCATTGCGTGCCGCCCGCGCGGTCCGACTGCGCGGGCACCCTGCGAGGCGCAAGCTGCATGGACATAGCGTGGCATCAAGCAGCGTGCGTCTCGCGCACCCGAAATTAGCAGCTGCATGGGGTGGGCGTAAGCGCTAAAGCGCTAGCGCCCATCGACACGGGAGACCGGGCGTGCTTCATCAAATCATCGACCGCAGGTTGGCAGGCAAGAACAAGAGCATTGCGAATCGCGAACGTTTTTTGCGTCGCGTTAAGAACTATATTCGTCGCGCCGTTTCGGAAGCCGTGCGCGACCGCAGCATCAAGGACATTCAGAACACCCAGAGCATCACCATCCCACGCAAGGACATTGCGGAGCCGTCGTTCCGGCATGGTCCCGGCGGCAAGCGGGAAATGGTGCATCCGGGCAATTCCGATTACATCCGTGGCGACAAGATCCAGCGCCCGCAAGGCGGCGGAGGCGGAGGCGGGGGCAAGCAGGCCAGCAATGAAGGCGAGGGTCAGGACGACTTCGTATTCGAGCTGAGCCGCGAAGAATTCATGCAGTATTTCTTCGACGACCTCGAACTGCCGCGTCTCGTCAAAACCCATCTGATGGCCGTACCCACGTGGAAAAGCATCCGCGCGGGCTGGGCGGCCGAAGGCACGCCGAACAACATCGACGTGGTCCGTTCGCTGCGCAGCGCGCTCGGCCGCCGTATCGCGCTCGGTGCGCCGCTCGTCAACCAGTTGCACGAGATGGAACGGCAACTGGAGGTGATGAAGGCCGATCCCGACGATCGTCGCGAAGAGATCAAACTGCTCGAAGAAGAAATTCACCATTTGCGCGGGCGCATTTGGCGGATTCCGTTCATCGATCCGTTCGATCTGCGCTACGTGAACCGCGTGAAGCAGCCCACGCCTTCCAGCCAGGCGGTGATGTTCTGTCTCATGGATGTGTCCGGTTCCATGGACGAGCAGCGCAAGGATCTCGCCAAGCGTTTCTTCATCCTGCTGTATCTGTTCCTCAAGCGTAACTACGAGAAGATCGAAGTGGTGTTCATCCGCCACCATACGCGCGCCGAGGAGGTCGACGAAGACACGTTCTTTCATTCGACCGAAAGCGGCGGCACGGTGGTGTCGAGCGCGCTGGAGCTGATGCAGAAGGTGATGGACGAGCGCTATTCGCCGACTGAATGGAATATTTACGGCGCGCAGGCGTCGGACGGCGACAACTGGACCGACGACTCGCCGAAGTGCCGCAAGATACTCTCGGATGACATCCTGGAGAAGGTGCGGTATTTTGCGTATATTCAGGTGACGCCGGAAGAGCAGAATCTGTGGCTCGAATATGCGCAGCTGGCCTTGAGTCAACCGCACATGGCCATGAAGAAGGTCGAAACCGCGGCCGACATCTATCCGGTGTTCCGGGAGTTGTTTGAAAAGCAGGCGGCTAATTCATGACGAGCAAGCACCTGCACAACGAAGCGCGCGGCTATCAGCCGGAGCGCGGGAAAGGCGTGCCGCAGCAGCAACAGTCGGGGCATGCCGAGGCGAAGGCGGACGATACGGGAGCCGCCGCAGCCGGAGCAGTCGACACCGCTGCAGCACGGGGACACACCGGAACGCCCACTGAGGGGCAAAGGGAAGTCCGTATGAACGTAGCCGATAGACGGCCTCTGCCGTGCCCGTCCGACTGGACCTTCGAATTGATCGAAGAGTACGACTCGCATATTGCCCGTGTTGCGGAGCAATATGAACTCGACGTGTATCCGATCCAGCTCGAACTCATCAGCGCCGAACAGATGATGGATGCGTACGCGTCCGTCGGTATGCCGGTGAACTACCGTCACTGGTCGTTCGGCAAACACTTTCTCTCCACCGAAAAAAGCTACCGTCGCGGGCAGATGGGGCTGGCGTACGAGATCGTCATCAATTCGAACCCCTGCATCGCGTATCTGATGGAAGAGAACACGATGACGATGCAGGCGCTCGTCATCGCCCATGCGGCCTATGGGCACAACTCGTTCTTCAAGGGCAACTATCTGTTCCGGCTATGGACGGATGCGCACGCGATCATCGACTACCTCGTCTACGCGAAGAATTACATCGCGGAGTGCGAGGAGCGCTTCGGGCTCGACCGGGTCGAGGAACTGCTCGATTCGTGCCACGCGTTGATGAACTATGGCGTGGACCGTTACAAGCGTCCGCAGAAGCTGTCGCTCGAAAAGGAGTTCGCGGCGCGCCGCGAACGCGAGGCCTATCTGCAGTCGCAGGTGAATGAACTGTGGCGCACCTTGCCGACCCGGCATACGCCATTGCCGGAAGAAATCGAGGAGCGCTATCCGCCGGAGCCGCAGGAAAACCTGCTGTATTTCGCGGAGAAGAACGCGCCGCTGCTGGAGCCGTGGGAGCGGGAAGTGATCCGCATCGTGCGCAAGGTCGGCCAGTATTTTTATCCGCAACGGCAAACCCAGGTGATGAACGAGGGCTGGGCGACGTTCTGGCACTACACCTTGCTCAACACCATGTACAACCAGGGCAAGCTGGAAGACGGCTTCATGATGGAGTTTCTGCATTCGCACAGCAATGTGGTCTATCAGCCGCCGGTCACGAAGCCCTACTACAGCGGTATCAATCCGTACGCGCTCGGTTTTTCGATGATGAGCGACATTCGCCGGATCTGCGAGGCGCCGACGGAAGAGGACCGCAAGTGGTTCCCGGAACTGGCGGGCAGTCCCTGGCTGCCGGCCATGCACTACGCAATGCGCAACTTCAAGGACGAGAGTTTCGTCGCGCAGTACCTGTCGCCGCATCTGATCCGCGAAATGCGCCTCTTCTCGGTGCTCGACGACGACATGCGCGACGCGCTCGAAGTCTCGGCGATTCATGACGACAGCGGCTATCAGTACGTGCGCCAGGCGTTGTCGCGCCAGTACGACATGCATCACCGCGAGCCGAATATTCAGGTCTGGGCGGTGAATACGCGCGGCGACCGGAGTTTGACGCTGCGGCATTTCATGAGCGACAACCGGCATCTGTCGGGCGATAGTGAGGAAGTGCTCAAGCACATGGCGCGGCTGTGGCAGTTCGACGTGTATCTGGAAAGCGTCGACGAGAATGGGACGGTCCGCAAGCGTTACGAGTGCCGCTATGTGCCGCCGGCGGTGAGGGTGTGATCGGCGGGTTGCGGTGCAGCGCAGCACCGTCGCCGCGATGAAGAAAAGCCAGCTTTCGAGCTGGCTTTTTTCTTGGCCGCGCCGTCGCAACCTGCGCAACACACAAGCGCTGCGGCGCCGCAGCATCGACGCGCCCCGGGTAGCATCACCTAACAAACTCCCATCTTCCCCTTGCGATTCTGTAAAATTCGCGCACACGCGCCGCGACTGCCTCTGAGGCGTCTCAGCCCGCGTGTAATGAAGGCGGCGCCACGACCGCTACCTCCGTTCAAAGACAAGGAAGAGAACAGCATGACCGACCTAACCGACCAATCCGTGGCCTCGGCTCACGACACACGGCGCCGCATCTTCGCGATCGTTGGCGCTTCATCGGGCAATCTCGTCGAGTGGTTCGACTTTTACGTGTATTCGTTCTGCGCGCTGTACTTCGCGCCGGCGTTCTTCCCGAGCGGCAACACCACCACGCAGTTGCTCAACACGGCGGGCGTCTTCGCCGCCGGCTTCCTGATGCGCCCGATCGGCGGCTGGTTCTTCGGCCGCCTCGCCGACAAGCACGGCCGCCGCACCGCCATGATGGTGTCGGTGTTCATGATGTGCGGCGGTTCGCTCGTGATCGCCATGCTGCCCACCTACGCGCAGATCGGCGCGCTAGCGCCGGCGCTGCTGCTGGTCGCGCGGCTGTTCCAGGGCTTGTCGGTGGGTGGCGAATACGGCACCAGCGCGACCTATATGAGTGAGGTCGCGCTCAAGGGCCGGCGCGGTTTCTTCGCGTCGTTCCAGTACGTCACGCTGATCGGCGGCCAGTTGTGCGCGCTGCTGGTGCTGGTGGTGCTGCAGCAAACGCTTTCCACCGAAGAGCTGAAGGCATGGGGCTGGCGCGTGCCGTTCGCGATCGGCGCGGTCGCGGCATTGGTCGCGCTGTATCTGCGTAAATCGCTCGACGAAACCACCACCGCCGAAACGCGTCAGCGCAAGGAGGCCGGCACGCTGCGCGGCTTGTGGCTGCACAAGGGCGCGTTCATGACGGTGCTCGGTTTCACGGCCGGCGGCTCGCTGATTTTCTACACGTTCACCACCTACATGCAGAAGTACCTGGTCAACACGGCCGGCATGCACGCGAAGACGGCCAGCAACGTGATGACGGCGGCGCTCTTTATCTACATGGTGATGCAGCCGGCGTTCGGCGCGTTGTCGGACCGCATCGGCCGCCGTCGTTCCATGTTGTTCTTCGGCTTCTTCGCGACCATCGGCACCGTGCCGCTCCTGCACACGCTGAAAGACGTGACGAGCCCGTATGCAGCCTTTGGTCTGGTCGTCGTGGCGCTCGCGATCGTCAGTTTCTATACGTCGATCAGCGGCCTGATCAAGGCGGAAATGTTCCCGCCGGAAGTGCGCGCGCTCGGCGTGGGGCTCTCGTACGCGGTGGCGAATGCGATCTTCGGCGGTTCGGCGGAATATGTGGCGCTGTGGCTGAAGTCGGTTGGCAACGAGTCGATGTTCTACTGGTACGTCACCGCGCTGTGCGCGATTGCCGGCATCGTGTCGCTGCGAATGCGCGATCCGTCGAAAGAAGGGTATTTGCGTCATGAGCCTTGAGTCTTTGAGGCTCGCTCGATAAGCGCTTAGGCGTGGCTTGCGAACAGCGGTCCGGGCCAAACTCGGTGAACTGCACCCCAAAAGTTGGACACCGATCCAACCTTTTGGGGTGTTTTTCATGACGAAGTACAGTGAGCAGTTAAAGCTGAAGCTGGTGAAGCAGTACGTGGCCGGTTCGGCTGGTGTCGAGGTACTTGCAAAGCGGTATGGAGTGAGTCGCTCGGTTTTACAGCTGTGGATTTCGGCCTACGAGCAACATGGACAGGACGGACTGCGCAAGAAATTCAGTCACTATGACGCGCAGTTCAGGATGTCGGTACTCATGCACATGTGGCAGAAGGATTTGCCATACCGGCAGGTGGCTGCGGTGTTCGACATCCGCAGTCCGGGCTGCATAGCGCAATGGGAACGCCGGTATCATGAAGGCGGTATCGACGCACTGGCGCCTCGTCCACGATGGCGCCGCAAAACCATGACCCAGCCAGTTCCTGAAAAGCCGACCGAAGACAGTGCGCCAGATAAGCGCACGCGTGAGCAGTTGCTCAAGGAAAACGAGTACCTGCGCGCGGAGGTGGCCTATCTAAAAAAGCTCGATGCCCTGCTTCAGGCAAAGAAGCAGGGCGTGCAGAAGAAAAAGCGCAAATAGTGCAGGAGCTCCGGCAGCACCACCCGATGCCCGCTTTGCTGAAGGCAGCGGGTCTGGCGCGCAGCACGTTCTATTACCAGTTGAGCGTGCCGGATGCCGGTGAGCGGCACAAGGACCTCAAAACCCGCATCAAGACTGTGTATGAACGCCACAAGGGCCGTTATGGCTACCGGCGCATCACGGCGGCGATCCGGCAGGCAGGCCCGAGCGTGAACCACAAGACGGTGCAACGTCTGATGGGAGAACTGAAACTGAAATCGCTGGTGCGCGCGAAGAAATACCGCTCATGGCGCGGCGAAGTCGGCCGTATTGCGCCGAACCTGTTAAACCGCGAGTTCAGCGCACAGCAGCCCAATCAGAAGTGGGTGACGGACGTGACGGAGTTCAACGTGCTGGGTCAGAAGCTGTATCTCTCGCCGATCATGGATCTGTATAACGGCGAGATCGTGGCTTATCAGATGAACACCCGACCGGTCTTCGATCTGGTCAGCAGCATGCTAAAAAAAGCGCTGGCAAAGCTTGGTCCCCAGGAGACCCCGCTGCTGCATTCAGACCAGGGCTGGCAGTACCAGATGCCTGCTTACCGGAGGCTGCTGGATCAACACGGCCTGACGCAGAGCATGTCGCGCAAGGCAAACTGCTACGACAATGCGGCAATGGAAAGCTTCTTTGGCACGCTCAAGGCGGAGTTCTTCCGGCTGAGCAGGTTTGAAAGTATCGACGAGTTGAAGGCTGGCATCAGACAATACATTCACTACTACAACCACAAACGCATCAAGCTCAAACTGAACGGGCTGAGTCCTGTGATGTACAGAACCCAGCCCGCTCAAACCTGAACTCAAACTGTCCAACTTTGCGGGGTCAGTTCACGGCCGCCGTTTTTTATGGGCCCCGGCGACGCAAGCTATCGCGCATCGAGAGCAGGGCGCATGCTCACGCCACGACGATCTCGGTTCCCAACGCATGTAGCAGATCGCGCAGCGTCTCGGCCTGCACCATTTTCGCGTCACTGCGTAAATGAATCTGTAGCGCTCGCCCGGCGATTCCGTCGACGGGTTGCGCGAGCCATAACTCCACCGCGAGGCCGAGTCCTTCAGGCTGGTTGACGACGACCGGTTCGATCACGCGCGGCTTGAAACAGGCACTGTCCGACATGGCGAGTCACCTCAGGGCTGGTGAAGGTTCGCCTTTATCGTAATCAGCCCGCCCGGCCGCACCAAGCAACAAATACGCGTCTGCTTAGCAGCGCATGCTTAGCAGAAAACACGCTTATCGCTCGGGAACTTGTCGGTGCCGTCGCGTCAGACTGGCTCCGAACGATCGCTCACCAGTTCGGAGACGAGATCCTTCACCACGGCGGCCGGATCCGCGGCAACAACGGGCGCGGCCGCCACCGCGGCAACCGCGGCCGCCTGCTGACGCGCGCTCAGCGCCCCGCGCGCAAGCATCAGGAGATGATAGTAAAGCCGCGCGCTCAAACCGTAGTGGTAGGCGAACAGATGGGCGAAGGCGACCTTGAAGCCGGCGCGCGACTGACGATTCTTCGCGTGAACCGACACTACGATCGGCGCGAGACGGCGCAATGCCAGCCTGCGCGACGGTTCCAGTTGCGCGGGCAGCTTCAATGCCTTGACGAACGCATACGCGCTCACCGTCGCGGCGACCGCCGTACCGCGCGTGCTGTGCGAGATCGAGCTTGCCGTCTTTCGATACACCGAGACATAGTCGTGCAGATAGAACACCTCGCGCGCCGCGAGACAGAGTTCGGTGCCGAACACGAAGTCGCAGCACACGCCGTATTCTTCCTTGTAGCCGATCCGTTTCACGAGTTCGGCGTTGGCCATCCAGCCGTTGTTCGGGAACATCTGGATCAGACCGGTTCTGCCCGGCAGGGACTGCAGGCCTTCGGCATCTTTCGTGCGCTGAAATGCGATATTCAGTTTCGCACTTGCCGCGAAGTCGATGGCGCCGCCATGACCGGCTTCGTACTGGTCGCCGAATGCCGCGTCGAGTCGTGGATGAAGCGTCCATAGCGACACGAGCTTTTCGACGCCGTCCGTGGTGAGCAGATCGTCGTCGTGGATCAGCAGAATCTTGTCGCCGCTCGCGCGCCGGAACAGGCTCGCGACATTGCGCGCCTGGCCGAGGGACGGCTGATTCCTCGTATAGCGCACGCGCGGCTCCTGCGCGTAACGTGCTGCGATCAACTTCGCGGTGCGCGCGTCCTTCGAATCGTCGCCGATCACGATCTCCAGATCGCCGTAGCTTTGTGCCAGGCACGAGTCGATGCACGTTGCGATCAGTTCAGGACGATCGCAAGTCGGCACACAGATGGAGACTTTCGGGCGTAAAGAGAGAGCCGAGGAGATGGACATGAGCGTCGCCTTTGTTATCTGTTGAGGGGCGGCAGCCGGTCCGCTTGGCGCACACGTCGCTGCAAGCAGAAAAGTAGTCCATCACGTCGGAAAAATAATCGGTAAAAATTAGGAAGAAATGTTTGGCTTATGAAAGGCAGTAGAAGGGAAAAATTTATGCGGCTTCACCGCGGAAATGCAGCAAAGCCGCTCCTGGTCTGGCGTTTAATATTTCAACCGACCGGCGGCTCGCCCTCGCCGGGTTTTTTACCGGGACGGTCCGAAGGTGACTGATCGCGTCCTTCGTCGTCGCGTTCGGGCAGCTTGCTCTTCTCGTTGTCGCTATGAACGGCAGGTTGCGGATGTTCGATATCGGCCGGCTTGTGCTTGTCCTTGGCGTTCTCTTTGGTTTCGCTCATGTCCCTCTCCCTGGTTGGATGACATCTCTGCTGCAGCAAGCCGCAGGCCCGGCCTCGCGATTTGGCGGCTGGCGAGGGAGCATGTCGCGCCAGCAGGTATCGCATCTGCACCTGAGCAGTGCCGGCACGCATTGCCTGAGTGCAACCGCACATCCCAACGCCGTCGCTCCGATGCGTTGAAACGCCCGACAGGGCGCGTGGCATGCTGCTTTCGCAGTAACTGGCACAACATTCGCTTAAAGGACAATCAGAGTAGAAGCGGCTAGCGAGCCGGCATGTCATGCCGGTCATCGTGGGGCATTGCTCTTGGGGCGCATCGTGCGCCCACGTCGAAGCAGTTCGGCGTTTGAACGGAACCGTCCGGTTCCGCCAACAAGGAGCGTGCAATGCAGTTGCCCCAAATGTTCACCCAACTGTTGTACGTCACCGCGATCACACGCGCCGATCTGCGCATGCGTTTGCATGTTCTCGTGCGCTCGTGCATGCCTGCACGTCGTATCGATTCCGCTCGCGCCCATCGCCGCAATCTTGTCGTCCATTCCTTGAACGACGTTCAGCCTTGCCTTGCCACAATCCCAACCCTTCTCACGTTCACACGGAGTTCAGTCATGCGCGTTTTGCATCTTCTCTCCCGGCTCGCAGTGTCCGCCCGTTCATTCGCGACGCGCACCGCTGGTGCGGCCGCACTAACCGGCGCCGCGTTCGCCGCGCCGCTGGCGCACGCCGACGACCACGTGACCTTGCTGACCAGCTGGTACGCGCAAGCCGAGCACGGCGGTTTTTATCAAGCCGTCGCGACTGGCATCTACAAGAAGCACGGGCTCGATGTCACGATCAGGATGGGCGGTCCGCAAGTCAACGGCATGCAGTTGCTGGCCGGCGGCCAGGCGGATTTCCTGCTCGGCTACGACTTCCAGGTGCTTTCGAGCGTGGAGGCCGGCATTCCCGTCACCACGGTGGCCGCCGCGTTCCAGTACGACCCGCAAGGCATGATGACCCACGCCGACGTGACCAGTCTCGCTGGTTTGAAGAACAAGACGATCCTCGTCGCCGGTTCGGGCCGCACGACGTGGTGGCCGTGGCTGAAGGCGAAGTACGGCTACACCGAAGCGCAAGCGCGTCCGTACACCTTCAACCTGCAACCGTTCTTTGCCGATCCGAACGTGGCGATGCAGGCGTATCCGTCGTCGGAAACGTTCCAGGCGGAGCAGGCTCATGCCAACGCACACTTCTTCCTGTTCGCTGACGACGGCTATCCGCCGTACAACTCGACGATCGTCACGATGCGCGACACGATGAAGAGCAAGCCGGACGTGGTGGCGCGTTTCGTGAAGGCATCGATGGAAGGGTGGAAGAGCTATCTGAACGATCCCGCGCCGGGCAATGCGCTCATCAAGAAAGACAACCCGCAGATGGGCGACGCGCAACTCGCCTACGGCGTCGCGCAACTGAAGAAGCTCAAGCTCGTGACCGGCGGCGATGCGGTTACGCAAGGCATCGGCACGATGACCGACGCCCGCTGGAAGAAGACCTTCGACTATATGGTCGACGCGAGGCTCCTCAAGCCCGCCACCGACTATCACGCGGCCTACACGCTGCAATTCATACAGAACGCGAAAGTGATGCCTTGAGGCGAGTTCTCGACCCGCAATCGCACAATCACAATCACATTCACGCCTGAACGCCTGCACGCCTGAAAGAAGGAGCATCACATGCTGGTCACCCGTCAAAACGTCCTGCGCCGCTTCTGGTACGCCATCATGCCGATGACGCAACTCGATGCCGGCCCGCAGCCGTTCACCTTGCTCGGCGAACCGATCGTGTTATGGAAGGGCGCGGGCGGCAAGCCGCACGCGTTGCGCGATCGCTGCTGTCACCGCACCGCGAAACTGTCGAAGGGATTCGTCGACAGCGACGGCAATATCGCCTGCGGCTATCACGGCTGGACCTACGACTGCTCGGGTCAGTGCGTGAAGATTCCGCAGAACGGCGGCGGGGCGATTCCGTCGCGCGCCGTGGTGCCGTCGTATCGCTGTGAAGAGCGCTACGACTACGCGTGGGTCGCGCTCGACGATCCGTTGCAGCCTATCCCCGAGTTTCCTGAAGACGGCGCGCCCGGCTATCGCCGCATCCTGCAGTTCTACGAGCGTTGGGAAACCAGTCCGCTGCGCATGATGGAGAACTCGTTCGACAACTCGCATTTCAGCTTCGTGCACAAAGGCAACTTCGGCCTGTTCGACAACCCGCAGCCGTCGAAGTATGAATTCCGTCCGCATGAATGGGGCTTCGAAGCCGAGACGCATGTGCCCGTGCGCAATCCGCCGGCGAGCTATCGCATCACCGGCACGACCGCGGAAGTCACCGAGCGCCATCTGATCAACCGCTGGTTCATGCCGTTCGCGCGGCGCTTCGGCTGCGTGTATCCGGCGAGCGGTATTCACCACATCATCTACAACTGCGCGACGCCGATCGACGACCGCACGCTGATGCTGTCGCAATGGCTCTATCGCAACGACAGCGAAGACGCCTGCTCGACGCAGGAGCTGATCGACTGGGATCGCCCGATCACCGACGAAGACCGCGACATTCTCGAGGCCACGGACTACGACGCGTGCATCGACGTGCGCCGTCAGCAGGAATGTCATATGGAATCGGATCAGCCCGGCCTGCTGATGCGACGCATGCTGCTCAAGCTGCTGAACGATCACGGCGAGTCCGAAGTATTTCGCGAAGTATTGCCCATTCACGCGGAGCAATGATCATGGCGCCGACTGAAGCCTTGACGTCCTACGCCGCCGCGCCGTTGCTGTCGGCGCAACGCGTCGACAAGCGCTATCCCAACGGCACGATCGCGCTGGAAGACGTGCGCCTTGCCATCGAACCCGGCGAGTTCGTTTCGCTACTCGGGCCGTCGGGTTGCGGCAAGAGCACGTTGCTGAAAATGTTCGCCGGCATCGAAACGCCGACGCATGGCCACATGCGCTGGTGGGGCCAGCCGTTCGCCACGGTCGGCTCGCCGGGGCGGCGCATGTCGATGGTGTTTCAGGAAGCGACGCTGATGCCATGGGCGACGGTGGCCGATAACGTACGCCTGCCGCTCGATCTCGCGCATGTGCCGCGCCGCGAAGCCGACGCCCGTGTGGCCGACGCGCTCGACGGCGTGGGACTCGCGAGATTCGGCAAGGTGCTGCCGCGCGAATTGTCGGGCGGCATGCAGATGCGCGCGTCGCTGGCGCGCGCGCTCGTGACCGAGCCGGATCTGCTGCTGCTCGACGAGCCGTTCGGTGCGCTCGACGAATTCACCCGCAACCGCCTCGATAGCGATTTACGCGCGCTGTGGCAACGGCGCGGCATGACGGTGGTGTTCGTCACGCACAGCATTTACGAGGCGGTGTATCTGTCGAGCCGGGTGTTCGTGATGCAGGCGCGGCCGGGCCGCGTCATCGCCGAGCTGCAGATAGGCGGTCCGCTCGAACGCGCTGACGCCTATCGCGTCAGCGAGCCGTTCATGCAGCATTGCAGGACGCTCTCGGAGTTGATCACCGATGCGCATCGCGCGTCGTTCGCGAACGAAGAAACAGGAGTGCAATCATGACAGGCGAAGTGCTTGCGGGTCATTCGAGCAACGCCGGGCGAGGCGCGGGGGCTGCGTCTTCGACAGCGGTTGCCACAGCGGCTGCAATGCCCACGCGTCAGCCGTGGTTGCAACGCCCCGGCATGATGAAGGCGCTGGCGCCGTGGGTCGTCGGCGTGGTGGTGCTGGTGTTGTGGCAGAGCGCGTGCGTGCTGATGAAGGTGCCCGCGTATCTGGTGCCGTCGCCCTCGGCGATCGTGAGCGAGCTGGTGCAGGATGCGCCGTTGCTGTTCGGCAGCCTGCTCGCCACCTTGAAGATCACCTTGCTGGCGTTCGCGCTGGCCACGGTGCTGGGTGTCGCGATCGCGTTGCTGTTCGTGCAGAGTCCGCTGATCGAGGCGAGCCTGTTTCCTTATGCGATTCTGTTGCAGGTCACGCCGGTCGTGGCGATCGCGCCGCTCATCATCATCTGGGTCAAGGATATGACCGTCGCGCTGGTCCTGTGCGCGACGCTGGTCGCCTTGTTCCCGATCATCTCGAACACGGCGCTCGGCTTGCGCAGCGTGAACCCCGGCTTGGTCAACCTCTTCAGGATCAACCGCGCGAGCCGCTGGCAGACGTTGGTGCGTCTGCGGATTCCGAGCGCGTTGCCGTATTTCTTCGGCGGCTTGCGGATTTCGAGCGGCTTGTCGCTGATCGGCGCGGTGGTGGCGGAGTTCGTCGCCGGCACGGGCGGCAGTGGCGCGGGGCTCGCGTATCAGATCTTGCAGGCGGGTTTTCAGTTGAACATTCCGCGTCTTTTCGCGGCGTTGCTGCTGATCACCGTGACGGGCGTCGTGCTGTTCGCCATGACGGCGTGGGTGTCGCGCGTCGGCTTACGCGGCTGGCACGACAGCCAACTTTGAATTCACCATGCGCGACCCCATGACGACACAGCCAACGACACCTTCCACGCTGATCCGCAACGCGGCGGCGATCATGACCGGCGGCCGCGGTTCAGCCGACGATCCCGCGCGCGCGAACGGTTCCGACATCCGCATCGCCGGCGACACGATCGAAGCGATCGGCACGCTCACGCCACGGCCGGGCGAGACGATCGTCGACGCCACCGATTGCGTGATCTATCCGGCGTGGGTCAACACGCACCACCATCTGTTCCAGTCGCTGCTCAAAGGCGACCCGGCCGGACTGGATGCCACGCTCACGCCGTGGCTCGCCGCGACGCCGTATCGCTTTCGCGCGCTGTTCGACGAACGGCGCTTCCGGCTCGCCGCGCGCATCGGCCTGATCGAACTGGCGCGTTCAGGCTGCGCGACCGTGGCGGATCACAACTACGTGTACTACCCGAACATGCCGTTCGACAGTTCGGCGATCCTCTTCGAAGAGGCGGACAAACTCGGCTTGCGCTTCGTGTTGCTGCGCGGCGGCGCCACGCAGACGCGCCAGCTCGAAGCCGAATTGCCGAGCGCGTTGCGGCCTGAAACGCTCGACGCCTACGTTGCCGATATCGAACGCCTGGCTGCCCGTTACCAGGACGCGTCGCCGCGCGCGATGCGGCGCGTCGTGATGGCGCCGACCACCGTGCTGTATTCGATTTCCCCCGCCGAGATACGCGCGACGGCGGCGGTGGCGCGCCGTCTC
This sequence comes from Paraburkholderia sp. FT54, assembly GCF_031585635.1. Lineage (NCBI taxonomy): Bacteria > Pseudomonadati > Pseudomonadota > Betaproteobacteria > Burkholderiales > Burkholderiaceae > Paraburkholderia > Paraburkholderia sp. FT54. The sequence goes on from NZ_CP134195.1 coordinate 1,876,631, forward strand.
GGTCTGCGTTTGCATAGCCATCTCTCGGAGACGGTGGGCTATCAGGACAGTGCGCACGCGATGTACCGGCAGTCGCCGGTGGCGTTTTGCGGCGACCACGACTGGCTCGGCAATGACGTCTGGTACGCGCATCTCGTCAAGGTCGATGCCGACGAGATCGCGCTGCTCGCGCAAACCGGCACGGGCGTCGCCCACTGTCCGCAGAGCAATGGGCGGCTGGGCAGCGGCATCTGTCCGGTGCGCGAGATGGCCGATGCGGGCGTGCCCGTATCGATTGGCGTCGACGGCGCGGCGTCGAACGAGGCCGCCGACATGATCTCCGAAGTGCACATGACGTGGCTCGCGCAGCGCGCGCGGCGCGGCATGATGGCGCAGCCCGCGTTTCGCGGCGGCAGCTTCGAAGGTGGCGCGAACGCGGCGAGCGTGGCCGATGTGATTCATTGGGGCACGGCGGGTGGCGCGCGGATCATGGGCCTCGACGAGGTCGGCAGGATCGCGGTGGGTTTCGCCGCGGACCTCGCGGTGTACCGTCTCGACGACCCGCGATATTTCGGCCTGCACGATCCGGCGATCGGGCCGGTTGCGTCGGGCGGAAGGCCCTCGCTGGCCGCGCTGTTTGCGGCGGGCAAACGCATCGTGTCCGATGATCGGATCGAGGGTGTCGATCTCAAGGCACTGGCCTGCGAGGCACGGGCGGCGGTCCGGGAGTTGCTGGACGAAGTGGCATGAGCGCGCGCACTTACAAACAACCCCTTGACCCCGCCCTCTATTCAGCGCAACGTGGAAGGAGAACCCTATATCGCGGGAGTACGAAATGTCCCTCAACTTCCCGAATCCAAGCCGCAGTTATGACGCCTCTCACCATTGCGTCAATTTCTGGGGCTATGACAATGCGCGCGAAATCGCTTTCGCGGTCAACCGTTCGGTGATTTCGAATCTGAGCCCGAGCGTGGGTTCCGACGAACCCGCCGTGCTCGCCGCGTTCGACCAGCATCGCGAGCAGATCCTCACGCTCGCTCGCGGCCTGTATCTCGGCGGCCCGCAAAACCGCTATACGATTTCCTGACGCAGCGCAGCGTATTCTTCTGACGCGCGGACATCGCCGAACGCGGACTCAAGTCGCCGGTTCGCGTGGCGCGCCGCCCGTGAGCGATACGATGAAATCGTAAAACGCCCGGACCTTCGCCGGCGGATGATGCCGCGAAGGATAGAGCGCGTATAGCGGATAGACCTCGTCGCCCCAGTCGGGAAATAGCTCGACGAGTTTTCCGCTCGCCATCAACGACTCGGCGCCAAGCGAGAGAATCTGCGCGACGCCCTGGCCCGCTGTGCAGACACTATGCAAGGTGCCCACGTCGTTCACGGTCAAACGGCCTTGCGGCGCGATCGCGATCTTCTTGCGGCCGCGCAGAAATTCCCAACTGAACGGGTAGCCCGTGAGCGGATCGCGAAACTTGATGCAGACATGCTTGCCGCTTTCGAGCTCGGCCGGATTCAGCGGATGCCCATGCTTCTTCAGATACGAAGGCGCGGCCACAGTGAGAATGCGCGTGTCCAGCAGCTTGCGAGCGATCAGCGTGGACACGGGCGGCTCGCCGAAACGGATCGCGAGATCGAAACCGTCGGCGACCAGATCGCCCAACTGGTCCCGGGTGATCAGTTCGAGCTGCAGATCGGGATGCTTGTCGATAAAGCCGCCCAGCCGCGGACCCAGCACAAGGCGTGAAAAGAACGGATCCATGTTCACGCGCAAACGTCCGCGTACGGCGGTCGCGCCCTGCGCGGCGGAAGCGGCGGCTTCTTCGAGTCCGCCCAGCAGCGGCACGATCTGTTCGTAGAAGCGCCGGCCTTCGTCGGTCAGCGTGACCGAGCGTGTGGTGCGGTCGAAAAGCCGGATGCCGAGACGCGCTTCGAGCCGCGCAACCGAACGGCTCACCCCCGATTGCGACATGTCAAGCGCTTCGCCCGCCGCCGCGAAACTGCCGCAATCGACGATCGCCGTCAAGACGCCCATGCCGTTCAGCACGCGCTCGTCAAATGGCATGTGATAGTCCTTTGTTATTCATTAATGCGTGACATGCTAACGCGAAAGTCCGTTTGAATTCACGCGCTGCCGCGTGGATGTGCCGCCTGGCAAGGCGAATGAATGACGTCGTGTCATGAGTGGAATGACAGCCCGGCTATCGCGTCAGTCGTGCGGCGGCCGTTAATCTGTCTGCGTTCGCCCGAAGTACCAAGACATGTGATTCTCGGTATGCATCGGGCATATGTGGACTAAACAACGGAGAACGCCCCATGTCGCGTATTTTTATTACCGGTTCCGCCGATGGTCTCGGTCAGATGGCCGCACGCCTGCTCGTCGACGCGGGCCATCAGGTGGTTTTGCATGCGCGCAGCGCCGCGCGCGCCGAACAGGCGTTGCAAGCCGTACCGCAAGCGCAGACGGCACTGGCAGGCGACCTGTCGTGCATCGCGGCGACGGTCGCGCTGGCGGAGCAGGTCAACCGGCTGGGCCGTTTCGACGCGGTGATCCACAACGCCGCGGTCGGCTATCAGGAGCCGCGCCGGATCGCCACCGTCGACGGCTTGCCGCACGTGTTCGCGGTCAACACGCTGGCGCCTTACGTGCTGACCGCGCTGATCGAAAAGCCCGAGCGGCTCGTCTACCTGAGTTCGGGCCTGCATCGCAGCGGCGACGCGAGTCTCGACGATCTGGCCTGGGCGCGGCGTCCCTGGCAGGGCACGGCGGCGTACTCGGACTCGAAACTGCACGACGCGTTGCTGGCGTTCGCGATCGCGCGCCGCTGGCCGCGGGTGTTGTCGAACGCGTTGGAGCCGGGCTGGGTGGCGACGAAAATGGGCGGTCCGGGCGCACCGGACGATTTGCAGGCCGCCCCGAAAACCCAGGTATGGCTCGCCGTCAGCAATGAACCGGCGGCCACCGTCAGCGGCGCGTACTTCTATCACATGAAGCAACGCGAGACGCATCCGGCAGTGCGCGACGTTGCCGTGCAGGAGCGGTTGATCGAGGCGTGCGCGGGGTTTTCCGGCATCCGTTTGCCGGACTGACGGCCCGACGCGAGGCGGCGATCAGCGGCCCGCGCCCTGAGTCGCCTGTCCGCGCACTGGGCGCGAGACAGGCGCTTCGTCGAGGTGACGAAACACCCACGCCGACACCAGCGTGATCACGCCGACGCACGCGAAACTCAACCGGAAGCCGAGCGCGGCCGAGCCGAGGTGTGCCGAGAAGAGATTCACCAGCCCGCCGCCGATCGACACGCCCAGTCCGATGGCCAGCATCTGCACCATCGAAAAGAGGCTGTTGCCGCTGCCGGCATCTTCATGCGAGAGGCCTTTGAGCGTGACGCTGTTCATCGCCGCGAACTGCATGGAGTTGGCCGCGCCGAACACCGCCAGAATCGCGATCTCGACCGCGAGCGGCGTGCCGCGCGTAATCAGCGCGAAAGCCACGATCGACGAACCGACGATGATGGTATTGACGAGCAGGAACGTGTCGTAACCATAGCGGCGCACGAGCGGCGCGATCCAGCGTTTGGCGACGGTGCCGGCCAACGCCGCGGGCAGCATCATCAGACCCGAATGCAGCGGCGAGTAGCCCAGTTGCAATTGCAGCAGCAAGGGCACGAGAAACGGCACGGCGCTCGAACCGATGCGGCACACCAGGTTGCCGATCAGGCCGACGCTGAAGTTCGGCTCGCGAAAGAGCGACAGCTTGAAGAGCGGATTGACACGGCGTCTCGCATGCGGAATGTAGGCGAGCGCGCTCACGGCGGCGAGCGCGAAGAGCGCCGCCGACCATGCCGCCCGGTGTGTGGGCACGGGCGCGTCGACGGCGAGCGAGAACGCGATCATGCACAGCGAGAGCAGCCCGCAACCGACGAAGTCGAACGGCGGCGCCTGGGTTTCGCCATGCGACGGCAGGAAACGCTGCACCGCGTACAGGCCGACGGCGCCGATCGGCACATTGATGAGGAAAATCCAGTGCCAGGTAATCGCCTGCACGAACCAGCCGCCGAGCGTCGGCCCGGCAATCGGCCCCAGTTGCCCGGCGACCGAAATGAACGCGAGCGCCGCCACGTACTGGTCGCCCGTGACGCTGCGCAAGACGGCGAGCCGTCCGATCGGCAGCAGCATCGAGCCGCCGACACCTTGCAGGACGCGCGCCATCACCAGTTGGCCGAGCGTATGCGCGCTCGCGCAGCAGATCGAACCGAGCACGAACACGAGGATCGCCGCGAAGTAGACGCGCCGCGTGCCGAAGCGGTCGGCGAGCCAGCCGGACGCGGGCGTGAGCATCGCCATGGTCAGGGTGTAGGCGACCACGATCGGCTGCATGGCGAGCGGCGCGACGTGCAGGCTGTTCGCAATCGACGGTAGCGCGGTGTTGACGATAGTCGTGTCCAGCGACTGCATGAAAAAGCCGGCGGCGACGATCCAGAGCAAAGCGGTCTGGGAAGAATCCTTGGTCATCTTTAACGGGGCGGCGGGACGGCGGCACTGGTGGGCGGCCGGCCCGGCTCTAAACATTCAGTGGGGGCAATTCCGTCATCATATTGACATCCTCGTCAATCGGGAACCCCACTAGGGGCATTGACTGTTATCGACTTTGGCGATAAGCAGCGCGACAATGGCTCATGCTCAATCCCATCTGGCTCAAGACCTTTTCGACCGTCGCCGCCTGCCACAGCTTCACCGAGGCGGGACGGCGGCTCGACCTGACGCAATCGAGCGTCAGCGAACACATCCGGCGGCTCGAGGCGAGCGTGGGCCGGCGCCTCTTCGTGCGCGACACCCATTCGCTTGCGATGACGCCGGATGGCGAAGCCATGCTCGCGCACGCCAGCGTGATTCTGCAGGCGCTCGCGCGGGCCGAATCGCAGTTTCGCGCGCCGCGTCTGAAAGGCCGCGTGCGGCTCGGTTCCTCGGACGATGTCGCACTCGGCCCGTTGCCCACGGTGCTGGCCGCGTTTCGCGACGCGCATCCGGACGTCGAGCTGGAAATCACCATCGGCATGACCGGCAAGCTGTATGAGTTGCTGGACGCGGGGCAGATCGATCTGCTGGTCGGCAAGCGGCGTCTCGGCGACCGGCGCGGCGTGCCGCTCTTCACCGGGCGGCTGGAGTGGCTGGCGCGCGCCGGCACGCTGGTCGATCTGAGCCAGCCGTTGCCGCTGATTCTGGTCGCCGAGCCGAGCGTGACGCGGGCGGTCGTGCTCGACGCGCTCGCGGAGGCGGGCTTCAGCTGGCAGCTGGTGTGCACGAGCAGCAGCCACGCGGGCTGCATCGCGGCCGCGCGCGGCGGGCTCGGCATTACGGTTCGTCCGCAGTATCTGGCCGCGCGAGGTCTTACGCCGCCGCTGAACATGGCAAGTCTGCCGACGCTGCCGTCGGTGGAATTCATCGCCCTGGCGGCGAAGCGGCTCAGCCGGCCCGCGGGAACGCTGCTGCAATTGCTGCACGATAGCGATCTGCGTGGGTCGTGGATCGGGGAGTGAGAGGCGAGACAGCGCGAGACAGCGCGTGCGCGTTGCCTCAACGAGGCGCAGCGCGAGGCAGTTCTCTAAATTGAACTGCCTTCACACGGTGGCGTTCATGCAGGCAGCTTGCGAAACGAAATCGCGAAACGGTTCCATGCGTTGATCGCGGAGAGCAGCAGCGTCAGATCGACCAGTTCTTCGTCGCTGAAGTGTGGGCGCACCGCTTCCCACACTGCATCAGGCACATGGTCGTGCGACACCAGCGTCAGCGCTTCGGTCCATTCGAGCGCGGCGCGTTCGCGGTCCGTGAAGAACGGCGTTTCGCGCCAGACCACTACGGTCGCGAGGCGCCGCTCGGTTTCGCCGCCCTTGCGGGCGTCGGTGGTATGCATATCGACGCAGTACGCGCAGCCGTTGATCTGCGAGGCGCGCAGACGAACCAGTTCGGTCAGCGATTTTTCGAGGGCCGATTTGCCGATGCGCTCTTCAACACCGATCAAGGCCTTGATCGCGGCGGGGTTGGCTTTGTAGAAGTCCAGACGTTGTTCCATGATTCACTCCTGAGTTGGGTTGAACGCATTCCGTGATGCGACGGGTGAAGATTAGGCTCATCGCTGGCTTTGGAAAATGACCGATTTCGGCTATTTTCAGGTAACCACTTTGACTCGGTGGCGGTGAACGTGTGCGGCATGACGAGCGTCCTTACCGGTGGTAATGGCATCGTTGCCGGGCATCCGGCGTTTCGGTATGGTGGGTCATCTATCTATCGAAGAGATTCGCATGACATCCGCCGCAGACCAGCAACCGCTGCCGATCCGCACCGACGTCCTGATCGTCGGCGCAGGCCCCGTGGGGCTTTTCGCCGCTTTCGAAGCGGGCGTGATCGGCCTGTCCTGCCAGATCGTCGACGGGCTCGACAAGATCGGCGGCCAATGCATCGAGCTCTATCCGGACAAGCCGATCTACGATATTCCCGCCATTGCGTCCTGCACGGCACGTGAGCTGGTCGAGCGCCTGCTGGCGCAATGCAAGCCGTTCGACCCGCCCATTCATCTCGAACAACGGGTCGAGTCGGTCGAGCAGGGCGGCGACGGGCGCTGGACGGTACGTACCGACCGCGGACTCGTGTTCGATGTCGCGGCGATCCTGCTGGCCGCCGGCAACGGCGCGTTCGTGCCGCAAAAACTGGCGCTGGCCGAGGCCGTGCCGCTGGAGTCGCGCCACGTGCACTACAGCGTGCAACGTCTGGCCGACTTCGCCGACAAGACCGTGGTCGTGGCCGGCGGCGGCGATTCCGCGCTCGACTGGGCGCTGGCGCTGCGCAAGGTCGCGCGCCGGGTGACACTGGTGCATCGGCGAAGCGGTTTCAGCGCGGCCGATTCGAGTGTCGGATTGATGCGGCGCGCCGTCGAAGCGGGCGAGATGGATTTTATCGTCGGCGCGATTGCGACGCTCAATGTCGAAGGCGATGCATTGAAGTCGATCACGTTGCGACATATCGAAGGCGAAACGCAACTGGCGGCGGAGCATCTCGTCGCGCTGTATGGACTCGTCGCCGACCTCGGACCGATCGCGCAATGGGGGCTATCGATTCACGGCGGCCGCGTCGATGTGGATACGTCGAACTACGAGAGTTCACGGCCCGGCATCTTCGCGGTCGGTGACATCGCCAACTATCCGAACAAGCAGAAGCTGATTCTGTCTGGCTTTCACGAGGCGTCGCTGGCGCTGCGCCGCGCGTACTCCTATGCTTATCCGGACAAAAAACGCGTGCACGTGCACTCCAGTTACGACGCGAAGCTGGCGGAAAAGGTTAGTGCCGCCGGGTGACTGGGCGGTGGAGATATCGCGCTGTTGAATGATCGAGCCGGTAGTGATCCACAGGTCGCTACCGGCTCCTTTCTACATTGCGCTCATTTCCCGGCGGGTTGGCTTGCAGCAGCGGCCGCGCTGGCTTCCTTGTCCTTCTTCTTTGCCTCGTGGTGGCCGACCGCGCAGCCGGCGGCCGCGCCCGCTACACCGTGGTCGCCCGCAACGTGGCCGGCGACGCCGCCCACGACCGCGCCTTTCGTACAGCCTTCCGCTTGCGCGGCGGTGCAGGTGAGTGCCAGCGCGGCAGCGAGACCGAGGGTGATGAATGCGTGTTTCAATTGCGACTCCTGTTTTCCGATGATGGTGTGATCAGGGCGTAGCAATTGCGGGACCCGGCGATTCAATCGGCGCTTCTCCGGACGCGGAGTCTGGTGCGGGGCGTCGCGCGTGGACCTTAGGTGAAACCATAAGGGAAGCAGGCGGCGACGGGCGGTGTATGCTTTTGGACGTAGCCCTTATTTCTGACCACGATGAAACAGCCTGATGTCCATTCCGCCGGCGAAAACGGCAAGCCTGCCAAGGTTCCGGGCGCGGCCCGCACGAGCGCGGCTGTCGACATCGATTACTGGGCACTGATGGAGGCGATTGAAGACTATGCGATCTTCCTGCTCGAGCCGACCGGGCGGATCGCCAGTTGCAATGCCGGCGCACTGAAGCTGACGGGTTACACCGACAAGGAGATCGTCGGCCAGCACTTTTCACGCTTCTATACCGAAGAAGCCGTGGCGCGCGACTGGCCCGCCTACGAACTGCAACAGGCGTCGCTGACCGGCCGCTTCGAGGACGAAGGCTTGCGGGTCCGCAAGGACGGCACGACCTTCTGGTCGAATGTCGTGATTACGTCGATCCGCAACGACGCGGGCATTCTCACCGGCTTTGCCAAGATCACGCGCGATCTGACCGCGCAACGCGAGTACATGGAAGCGCTGCGGCAAAGCGAGGAGCGCTTCCGTTTGCTGGTCGACTGCGTGAAGGACTACGCGATCTTCATGCTCGATCCACAAGGCTACGTGGTGAGCTGGAATACCGGCGCGGCGCGCATCAAAGGCTATACGCGCGAGGAAATCGTCGGCCGGCATTTCTCGACGTTCTACGTACCTGAGGAAGCGGCGGCCGGCAAGCCCGCGCGCGAACTGGCGATTGCCCGTCAGCTCGGACACGTCGAGGACGAAGGCTGGCGCGTGCGCAAGGACGGCACGACCTTCTGGGCCAACGTCGTGATCACCGCGGTGCATGATGAATCGAACCGGCTGCGCGGCTTCGCCAAGGTTACGCGCGATCTGACCGAACGGCGTCAGCGCGAAGAACTGGAGCGCTCGGGCGAACGCATGCGCCAGTTTCTCGCGACCCTCGCCCATGAATTGCGCAATCCGCTTGCGCCGGTACGCAATGCGATCGGCGTGATGCAACTCGAAACCGGCGTCAGTCCCACGCTAGCGCGTTCGCGCGACCTGATCGATCGCCAGATCACGCACCTCACGCGGCTGGTCGACGATCTGCTCGATGTCGGCCGGATCATGTCGAATAAAGTCGAGTTGCGCCTCGGCCGTGTCGATCTCGCTGAGGTGATGGCGCGCGCGATCGAGGCGGCCCGGCCATTTACGGATGCGCACGAACAGCGGGTCGTGCAGCACATGCCCGAGGAGCCGGTGATCGTTCGCGGCGACATGACGCGTCTCGTACAGGTGTTGCAAAACCTCTTGCATAACGCGGCAAAATTCTCGCCGGTGGGCAGTGTCATCGACATCGTGGCGCGTATCGACTACCACATGGCCGTGCTCGAAGTGCGCGATACCGGTTGCGGCATTCCTCTGCGCTCGCTCGACAAGATCTTCGAGCTGTTCGCTCAGGAAAAGGACGGGCAGAATGCCGGCGAGGGTGGTCTCGGCATCGGCCTCACGCTGTGCAAGTCGCTCGTCGAGATGCACGGCGGCAGCATTCTCGCAAGCAGCGAAGGGCCAGGCCACGGCAGCACTTTCACGCTGAGTCTGCCGCTGGCCGCCGCGTCATCCGATGCAACGGGCGATGAGGCGAACGCGGCCAACACCGACGTCGCGCCGCTGCGCATTCTGCTGGTCGACGACAATTGCGATTCGGCCGACAGTCTCGCCATGCTGCTCGAACTCAAAGGCCACGAGGTGCGTATTGCCTATGAGGGCGAGCAGGCGCTTCAGGTCGCGCCGCGCTTCGTGCCCCACCTCGCCGTGATCGACATCGCGATGCCGAAGATGGACGGCTACGCGACCATCGCGGCGCTGCGCGAGATGCCCGAGCTCGCCAAAACCCTGTACGCCGCGATGACCGGCTTCGGGCACGCGAGCGATCGCGAGCGCACCCGTGAGGCCGGTTTCCACGCGCACCTGGTCAAGCCGGTGGAACTCGAACTGTTCGATGCGTTGCTGGCCGAGGTCGAAGCGCGGCGCAGCGGGCGCGGTCCCGGCCAGCCCCTCGATTAAAAGCGCGCTTCCCTCATACCAGAGCCGTGCGATGGCTGGCGTGCTCCGGCATTCCTGATTCCCGAAGAAACGCGTTGCGTGTCGCCGCGTCTGGCGCGTAAGGCACGCCACTTGCTGAGCGTCTTTTGTGCGCGGCGGCCCTTGAGAGTCCGCCGGCAGCCGATCGAACAGCTCCAGGGAGGCACGATGCTCGATACGCGTGATCGTGCGGCCGGCATCAATGCGCGGCCGCCGCAAAGCTCCGGCATGAGCGCGTTTCGCGATTCCCATGCCGCGGCGCCAAGTGGGCAGGAAGACGCGAACTCTGCCGCCTCGCTTGAAAATTTTCTGCGTGACACACTTTTCGACCCCCGCGACCCTGCGGCGCTCGGCGATATGTTGCGCTCGCTGGTCGAACACGGTTATGACCGTGCGCCCTTTGTGCCCTTGCCGGGTCACGGCGCGACGCTCGCGCGCTGGCGCGCGCTCGCGGCGGTGGCCGCATGCGATCTCGGGCTCGTCAAGCTGTTCGAAGGCCACACCGATGCGCTCGCGATTCTCGCCGAGTTGCAGGGATCCACGCCGCCGGCGGGAAGCCGCTGGGGCGTCTGGGCTGCCGAGCCGCCCGACGCGCGCGTGCAGGCGGTGAAAGTAGGAATCCGAAGCGATGGCGAAGGCCTTCGTCTATCGGGCACGAAAGCCTGGTGTTCCGGCGCGGGTGTCGTCACGCATGCGCTCGTCACCGCCTGGCTGAACGATGAGCCGATCCTCGCGGCCGTCGCGATGGATCAGCCGTCCATCTCGATCGACGCGTCGAAGTGGCAAGCGGTCGGCATGCAGGCCACGGCAAGCGCCGACGTGAGCTTCGATCAGGCATCGGCGACGCTGGTCGGCGGCGTGCATTCGTATGTGCGGCGACCGGGCTTCTGGCACGGCGGCGCCGGCATTGCCGCGTGCTGGTATGGCGCCGCCGCGCAGATCGGCCGGATGCTGCGCGAGGCGTCCACGCAGCGCGCGGATGCGCATCGGCTGGCGCACCTCGGTGCGGTCGACGTAGCACTGGCCGGCGCGGCCGCGGTATTGCGCGAAACGGCCGCGCACATCGACGCCAACCCGCTGGCCGAATCGCAACGTGAGGCCATGCGCGCACGCCTCGTGATTGAAGAGGCCGCGACTGCCGTGATGAATCACGCTACGCGCACCCTCGGCGCCGGCCCGTTGTGCCGCAATGCGCGCTTCGCGCGTGCGCTGGCCGATCTGCCGGTGTTCCTGCGGCAGAGCCACGCGGAACGCGATCTTGCCGCGCTCGGCGAACTGGTCGCCGCGGCGGCACCGGCCGACGCACGGGATGGTCCTGCTGCCGGAGGTGCCCCGTGGATGCTCTGACGCCATGCACGGAGGGCCGCTGACATGAGCTCTCCGGCTACCTACTTCGATGAACTCTATCAACACAGCGACGATCCGTGGAAGCTGCGCGAAGGCTGGTACGAAAGCCGCAAGCGCTCGCTCACGCTCGCGCTGCTGCCGCGTCCGCGTTACCGCAACGCGTTCGAACCCGGCTGCGCGAACGGCGAACTGACCGCCGAACTGGCGAAGCGCTGCGACACGCTGCTCGCCGCGGATCTGCACGAGCGCGCCGTGCAGCTTGCACGCGAGCGCGTTGCTGGCGTGCCGCACGTCCGCGTCGAACAGCGCACGGTGCCGCGCGAGTGGCCGACCGAGGCGGGGCCGTTCGATCTGATCGTGATCAGCGAATTCGCGTACTACCTCGATTCGGCGGAGCTCGAAACCCTGGCCGCGCGAATCGCCGCCTCGCTCACGACGGACGGGACGCTGCTCGCCTGCCATTGGCGGCGGCCCTTCGCCGAAGCGCTCGAATCCGCCGACGCCGCGCATGCGCTGTTCGACGCACGCTGCGGTCTCACGCGTCTCGCGCATCACGATGAAGCCGATCTGCTGATCGACGTCTGGTCGCGCGACGCACGGTCGGTCGCGCAACGCGAGGGGCTCCTATGATCGGCGTGATCGTTCCGGCCCATAACGAAGAGGGGTTGCTGGGGCCTTGCCTTGCGGCCTTGATCGCAGCCTCGCGGCATGAAGACCTGGCGGGCGAAACGGTGCGCATCGTGGTCGTGCTCGACGCATGCGACGACTTTACCGGCGCGATCGCGCGTGCTTACGGTGTCGAGACACTGACGGTGAAGGTGCGCAATGTCGGCATTGCGCGTGCGACCGGTGCGGACTTCCTGCTGGCGGACGGCGCGCGCTGGCTCGCGTTTACCGACGCCGACAGCCGCGTGTCGTCAGGCTGGCTGGTCGCGCAGCTTTCGCTGGACGCGGACGCGGTATGCGGCTCGATTGCCGTCGACGACTGGACCGCGCACCCGCACAGCGTGCGCGAATACTTCCGCAAGACTTACGTGGATGCCGACGGTCACCGTCACATTCACGGCGCGAACCTCGGCGTGTCGGCCGACGCCTACCGGCGCGCGGGCGGTTTTCCGCCGCTCAGGTGCAGCGAGGATGTCGCGCTGGTCGACCGGTTGATCGCGATCGGTGCGAGCATTGCCTGGAGTGCGGCGCCGCGCGTGATCACGAGCGCGCGTGCGGCGGCTCGCGCTCGTGGCGGCTTCGGCGATACGCTCGTGGCGTGGGCGGCCGCCGGGTAACGGTTGCTATCCGTTGCGACCTCGATTGGACAACACAAGATAAGACGGCGGTACGCCGCGAGGAGGGCGACATGATGAACGCGATTTCCCTGCTGTTCGGCGAGGGCAGAAATCTCGACCCGTTGCAGATGGGCATGCGCTCGATCGTCGTGTTTCTGGTCGCGCTGGTGCTGATCCGGGTCTCGGGCCGCCGCTCGTTCGGACAACGCTCGCCATTCGATTCGGTGGTGGTGATTCTGCTTGGCGCGACGCTGAGCCGGGCCATCGTCGGCGCGTCGCCGTTTATCGCCACGGTGGTGGCCTCGTTCGTGATCGTCGCGGGTCATCGGCTGCTGGCGTGGGCATGCATGCGCTCGCGCGCGCTGGAGCGGCTGGTGGGCGGCGTCGAACGCGAGGTGTACAGCAACGGCGCTTTCAACCCGCGCGAAATGAACGCGGCTCTTATCAGCCCAACCGACGTTCAGGAAAGCGTACGGCAGAAAACCGGCTCACGTTCAATGGATGAGGTGGCCGCGGCGATTCTCGAACGCAACGGCGAAGTGGGCGTGATCCGCAAGAAGGCTTGAGGCGTGCCGGTCAGCCCCGGCCGCCGCGCGAGATTTCCTCGCCGGCGCCGTGCGGCATGCGCAGCGTGACCGGAATCGACGCGAACGAGCACAGCCCGACCACCAGAAACGCCGGCCAGAAATCCGACCACGTGATGCCCGGATGCCCATGCAGCACGCGCGAAATCTGCAGCACGATACCGCCGATCGTCACGCCCAGGCCGAGCGACATCTGCTGCACGACGCTGCCGAGACTTGTGGCGCGGCCCACATCGCGACTGGCGATTTCTGCGTAAGTGAGCGAGTTCAGACTCGTGAATTGCAGCGCGGGGAAGAAGCCGCCGAGCAGCACGACCACCCAGATGATCCAGGTCGGCGTGCCCGGGAAGAACAGTCCGCAGGCCGCGATCGAAAGTCCCGACAACGCGGCATTGACCACCAGCACCGAGCGGAAACCGAAGCGATGCAGCACGCTGGAGGCGACCGTGCGCATGAACATGCCGCCGAACGCGGACGCGCACGTGATCAGTCCGGATTCGAATGCGCTCATGCCGTGGCCTTCCTGCAGCATCAGCGGCAGCAGGAACGGCAGCGCGCCGAGGCCGATGCGGAACAACGAACCGCCGAGCACGCTCGCCTGGAACGTCGGCACCTTGAAAAAGCGCAGGTCCAGGAGCGGAAGCGGGACGCGCTGCGCGTACGCGACATAGGCCGCGAGCAGAACCGCGCCGCACGCGCACATGCCGAACGCGTCGCGATTCGAAATCAGTTCGCCGCCGACCAGCGACAGCCCGAGCAGCAGCAACACCGCGCCCGCCGCCGACAGGAAAAACCCGATCCAGTCGAGCGGGCCCGGGTCCGGTTCGCGCGTGTTGGCGATGTGCCTGTTGGTCAGATAGATGCCGAGAATGCCGATCGGCACGTTGATGAAGAAAATCAGACGCCAGTGCAGATACGTGGTGATGAAGCCGCCCAGCAGCGGTCCCGCGGCGGGGCCGAGCATAGCGGGCACGCTCAGATAGTTCATGGCGCGGATGAAGTCGGACTTGTGCACCACCCGGAAGATGATGATCCGCCCGACCGGCACCATCATCGCGCCGCCTACGCCTTGCACGAAGCGCGCGAGCGTGAAGGTGGCCAGAGAATTCGACGCGGCGCACAGCAACGAGCCCGTCACGAAGATGCCGATCGCGGTGCGGAAGATCGTGCGCGCGCCGAACCGGTCAGCGAGCCATCCGCACACGGGGATGAACACGCCGAGTCCCAGCACATAGCTCGTCACCGCGATTTTCAACGTGACCGGATCGCGCCCGAAGTCGCGCGCCATGGCGGGCAGCGCGGTGACGATCACGTTCGCATCGACACTTTCCATGAACATCGCGCAGGCGACGATGAGGGGCGCGATCAGGGCTTTCTGGACGGCGGTCATGAAGGCGGGCTGCGGCGAACGGTCGCGGGCAAAGGGGTCATTATTGCACCTGTACGGTGCGGTTTGTTAACAGTGCACGTATCGATGCCACCCTTTTTGACGACGTGGGGTGTCGGTGTGACCGATGCGCAACACGTGCGCGACTTTATCGATATTTGTTGCGGTGCGGCAGAAGCCAGTTATAATCGGGTTATTGCCTAGGTATAAACCCTAACAGGAGTCCGCCATGAACACCGCTTCCAATGCCGCCGCCCGCGCTACCGTCGCCGCCAACAACACCTTCTTCGGCAAGCTGCGCGCCTTGGCGCTGCACGCGCTGAACCTCCACCTGCAAAACTGCGCTGTGATCGCCGAAGCGCATCGCCGTCCGCAGTAAGGCACAAGCCGCGCGCCACACGCGCTGACAGATAGTGCAGGGCGCGGACAGGCGCCGCGTCTGTCATTCGCGCGGCGCTGCGCTTTCGCGTTACATCTACGTCATTCCTGCCCGCCAGGCCGCCATGTCATCGGGGCCTCCCGGCATGTGCAGCGAGCCATTCCCCTTCAAATGTCAATGCAGCGGCGGCATGCGCGCGATTCGCGCCATGTGAGCGTCAGGCGTGACGCCGCTCGTATTTCCCAGCTCGTACGGCAACGGCCCGTACAGCGTGGCTTGAGTTGGTCCTAGTCGCGCACGCGGCTCGACACCCTCGCGGCCTGGCGCTCGCGGGTCGCTCGCGCGGCCAGTGCGCTCATCAGCAGCGCTATCGACACCAAGCCGACCAGATACACGCCCGCCATCACCCAGTCCTGTTCCGTCATCTTCATTCTCCTTCGCGTACCAAACTTCACGCGGCAAGTGCGCCGCGTTTCACTGAGCTATTGCTCTCGATTACGGCACGCGACGTGAAAATCTTGATGCCGCGAATCAACGCTTCGAGCGGCAGGGCGACCGCGCACGATCGACGCTGCGTCGAATTTTCATTGCAGCGCACGAATAGCGTTTAAACTTCAGCCCCCTGTCGACCGCCGGACGTGCCTTATCGCGGTCCGATCGGCAATATCGACCGTTCTATTCACGCGTATCGCGGTGCCGCGCAGCGCATTCGGATTCGCCGGCCGGCCCAGGTCAAACCCCGCAATATGGCTGACGGTGTCAACCTTTTCATCCCTGTGCCGTTATCCATTTGTAATTGCTAATAACTGGCGACGCCGCGACGGACAATCCGTCGCGACAGCGCCGCGCAAGGCGCCGCATTGACCATGTTCCATCGATATAACAACAAATTCGACCGGCTAGGCGCGATGTTCGACCGTGCATCGAGAACGCTTGGCAACAGGGGACTTCTCTCGCCCGTGCTCGCGCTCGTGATTGGCGCGCTGCTGCTGGTCGTCCTGCAACACCTCTCGCAAGCAGTCGACTATCGCTCGGTGATGCGTCAGTTGTGTCAACTGACGCTCGGCGAGTGGACCGCCGCGCTCGGCGCGACCGCGCTCAGCTATGTGGCGCTGGTCGGTCGCGATGCAGTCGGCTTGCGCTATCTGGGCGCAGTCGTGCCGCGTACCGCGCTGTGGATCGGCGCGACCGCGGGCTCCGCGCTCGGCAATGCCACCGGTTTCGGCGCGTTGACGGGCGGCGCCGTGCGCGCGCGCGTCTACGGCGTGACCGGCGTCACGCCCGCGCAGATCGGCCGCATGACGGTGTTCACGAGTGTGTCGCTCGCGCTCGCGCTGGTGTGCATGACGGCGCTCGGCATGCTCGGCGCGGCCGGCACGCTCGCGCCGCTGCTGCATCTCGAACCCGTCGCGCTGCGTTGGAGCGGCGCGGCGCTGCTGGTCGTGCTGACGCTGGCGGCCACCGCGTGCCGCAGCGAAACGCGCCCGGTCCGCACGCGCTGGCAGTGGCTTTCGTTCGATATTCCCGCGCGCCGCGACCTGCTCGCGCAAGTGGCGCTCGCGGTGCTCGACGTGGTGGCCGCCGGCCTCGCCTTGTGGGCGCTGCTGCCGCATGCCGACGTGAGCTTCGTGACCTTCATCACGGTCTACGCCGCGGCCATGCTGCTCGGCATGATCGGCCACACGCCTGGCGGCGTCGGCGTATTCGAGGCGGCGATGGTCTTCACGCTGAGCGGCAGTGTGCAAACGCAGCAGATGGTTGCCGCGTTGCTCGCGTATCGCGCGATTTATTTCGGTGTCCCGTTGATCGTCTCGGCCGCGCTGCTCGCGGGCTTCGAAGGCCGCGCGCTGAAAGGCCGTTTGCCGCTGCAGCACGCCGCTGCCGCGTCAAAGCTCGCGCCGCTGTTTCTGAGTCTCGTCACGTTCGTGGTCGGCGGCATGCTGGTGATTTCCAGCGCGACGCCCGCGTTCTGGCAACGTATCCACATGCTGCGCGACGTGCTGCCGCTGTGGGTGCTCGAAAGCTCGCAGATGCTCTGCAGCGTGGTCGGCGTACTGCTGCTGTTCGTCGCCCGTGGTTTGCTGCGGCGGCTGGACGCCGCGTGGTGGATGACGCTCCTGCTGGCGGTGCTGAGTCTCGCGCTGTCATTGACCAAAGGTCTTGCGTTCGTCGAAGCGGGCGTGCTCGGCATGCTGATCGCGCTGCTGCTGTCCACGCGCCGGCGTTTCAACCGTCATTCGTCGCTGTTCGCGGAGCGCTTTACGGCGGGCTGGCTGGTGTCGGTCGCCATGGTGCTGATGCTCGCCACGTGGGTCATGCTGTTTGCTTTCCGCGACGTGCCCTACACGCGCGACCTGTGGTGGCAATTCGCGTTCGACGAACGCGCGCCGCGCGCGTTGCGCGCGACGCTGGCCGCGAGCCTGTTCGCCGCGACCTTCTCCTTCTGGCAGTTGCTGCGTCCCGCGCCGGGCCGCTTCGTCAAACCGGCGCCGGAAGATCTGCACGACGCGGCGCGCATCGTGCGCGCGCAGGAGCGCAGCGACGCCGGTCTCGCGCTGATGGGCGACAAGAGTTTTCTGTTCTCCGAGTCGCGCAAGGCTTTTCTCATGTATGCGAAATACGGCCGCACGTGGGCCGCTTTGCACGATCCGGTAGGGCCGCGCGAAGAGTGGGCCGGCCTGATCAGCAAGTTCGTCGCGCTCGCGCACACGCACGGTGGGCGCGCGGCGTTCTATCAGGTACGCGCCAACGCATTGCCGCTTTATCTCGACGCCGGTCTCACGCTGATGAAGCTCGGCGAGGAAGCGCACGTCGTGCTCGACGATTTCGACCTGAAGGGCTCGCATCGCGCGCATCTTCGCTATGCGCTCAAGCGCGGCGAGCGTGATGGCTTCACGGTCGAAGTGATCGATCAGGCGAACGTGCCCGCGTCGCTCGACACGCTGCGCGAGATTTCCGACGGCTGGCTCGACAGCCGCGACGCGCGCGAAAAGAGCTTCTCGGTGGCCGCCTTCACGGACGAATACCTTGCTGCCCAATCGGTGATGCTGGTGCGTCAGAACGGCGAGCCGGCCGCGTTCGTCACCTTCATGACGACCGACATGAACACCGAGGCGACGGTCGGCGTGATGCGTCATGTGGAAAGCGCGTCGCCGTATGCCATGGAATATCTGTTCACGCAGCTGGCGCTGCATCTGAAGCAGGCGGGTTTCCGCTCGCTCAGTCTCGGTATCGCGCCGCTGTCCGGCATGCAGCCCACGCCGCTGGCTTCGCGCTGGCACCGGTTCGCCGGCATCGTGTGGCGTTTCGGCGGCCGTTTCTATAACTTCCGCGGACTGCGTGCTTTCAAGAGCAAGTTCCAGCCGCATTGGGAGCCGCGCTATCTCGCGGCGTCGGGTTCGGTCGGCGTGTTCTTCACGCTCGCGGATCTGTCCTTGCTGGCAGGAGGCCGGCGTTCATGACATTGCATTCGTTGTTCAAGCTCGCTTTGGCGGCGAGCCTCGTGACTGTTGGCGCACTCGCGCAAGCGGCAACAACCACAGTGCCCGGCGGCCGTTATGGCGACGTGAGGGTGACGCAGCCGGCCGGACCGTTGCGAGGCTTCGTGGTGCTGTACTCGCAAGCGAGCGGCTGGAGCGCGGCGGACCAGCAAAGCGCCGATGCGCTCGCCAAGGCCGGTGCGTTGACCGTCGGCGTGGACACGGCTCGCTATGCCGCCAATCTGGGCGCGAAGAAAGAAGCCTGCCATCAATTGGTGGGCGATGCCGAAGCGTTGAGCCATCAACTTGAACGCCAATCGCAATCGAGCCACTATTTCGCGCCGATCGTCGCGGGCACTGGCCAGGGCGCGACGCTCGCCATGCACGTGCTCGAACAGGCGCCGTCGAACACGATTGCCGGCGCGGTCGCGGTGGATGCCGAGCACACGCTCGATGCACGCTTTCAGCCTTGCCCGCCGGACCCGACGATTATCCGCGACAAGGTGCCGGGCTTCGTCGAAAAGGCGGCCACGGGTAACGCCGATCGCGCGCGCCTCGTCGCGTTGGTCACGCCGCATTTGCAGGCCGTATCCACGAGCGACGACGACGTTTCCGATCTGCCGCTCATCGAATTGCCGGCGGCGCATCCGAACGGCCTCATGGCGATTGTGATTTCCGGCGATGGCGGCTGGCGCGATCTCGACAAGACGATCGCCCAGGCGTTGCAGAAAGACGGCGTCTCCGTGATCGGCTGGGACAGCCTGCGCTATTTCTGGAGCGAAAAGCCCCCTGCACAGACGAGCCGCGACCTCGCGCGCGTGATGCAGACTTATGGCGCGCGCTGGAACGCCCAGCATATCGCGCTGGTCGGCTATTCGTTCGGCGCGGATGTGATGCCGTTCGCCTATAACCGTCTGCCCGAAGCGCTGCGCGCGAAGGTGTCGCTGATCGCGTTGCTCGGCTTCGCGCCTGATGCCGATTTTCAGATTCGCGTGGGCGGCTGGCTCGGCATGCCGGCCAGCGACAAGGCGTTGAAGGTCCAGCCGGAATTGACGCGCGTGCCGCCCGCCATCGTGCAGTGCTTCTACGGCGAGAATGAGAAGGACACCTTGTGTCCTGCGCTGACCAAAACCGGTATCGAGGTGATTCGCACCTCGGGCGATCATCACTTTGGGGGCGATTACAATTCGCTTGAAAAGCGCATTCTCAACGCTTTCAGGAAGCAAAGCGGCGTGCATTGATCTTCGCATCGTCCGGCGTGCCGCCGAGGCGTGCCCGGACCTTCCGGCAGGCGGTACGCAAGGCAGTAAGGTGCCGCGAACCTTGATGGAAACGGCAGGCGCAGCAATCCAGGCTGAGGGCCACGTCATCCCGCGCACGGCGGGGTGCCCTCAAAGCTGATTCGTCTGTTCAGAGCGCTATCGCACATAGTGCGACCGCACCGGTAACTATGATTATTACAAAGACCTGACTGTCGGGCTGATCAAGCGATATCGCGCGACGAGCCTGCATGGCAGGGCGTCGTCCGCGTGTTTGTGCTGTGAATTCTCCTACGACAATGCAGCGCCCTGCCAGGTGGTTCAACCGCCCGGTAGTGTGCTCCCGGCATGGCTGGCATTCCCTCCGGCACGCTCGTGTGATCGGTGCGGCGACGCCAGGGCCTTGCCTCACGCATCGAGGCCGTGAATGCTGGATTCCTTCTTCTTCGATACTGCCGCGCGCGAGCCGGATCGTCCCGCGCTGTGGGTCGACGAGTGTCTGTACCGCTACGACGAAGTAGCCGCGCGGGCGCGCCGGATCGAGGCGGGCGTGTCGGCATCGCTGCCGGCCGGCAGTGCGCGCCGTTGCCTCCTGTTCGCGCATCGCAGCCTCGACGCTTATGCGGGTTTGCTAGGCATCCTCAAGGCCGGTTGCGCTTACGTGCCGCTCAATCCCCACGTGCCTGCTTCGCGTATCGCCGCCGTGATCGCGCAGTCCGGCGCACCCGTCATGCTGGTCGACCGGCGCTGCGCCGCGTTGCTCGATGAAGTGCTGTCGCTGCTGGACGAATCGCCGAAGATCTTCCTGCTGGATGATGAATGTAGGGAAGTTCAGCGCGTCTCTCAGGATTCCGGAGAAACGCACGCAGCCCGCGAGGCACTCGCCCGCGGCGTGTCCGTGCGTCCGCGCGAGGCCGAAGCCGCCACACCTCGCGCGCCGCGCGACCAGGCCTACATTCTGTTCACATCAGGCTCGACCGGCGCGCCCAAGGGCGTACCGATCTCTCACGAGAATGCGTGCGCCTACGTGACGGGGCAAATGCATCGGATCGACAGGCAGCCCGGCGCGCGCTACGCGCAGTTCTGCGAGCTTTCGTTCGACCCGTCGGTGCACGACATGTTCGTGTGCTGGGCGAACGGCGCATGCCTGTATGTACCGAAGACCGTCGAGCCGATCTACAACGCGGCCTTCATCAAGGAACACGCGATCACACACTGGAACAGCGTGCCCTCGGTCGCCGCCTTCATGCAGCAGTTCCGCAAGCTGCAACCGGACGAATTTCCCAGCCTGCGCATGACGCTGTTCGGCGGTGAACCGTTGCCGCGTTCGCTTGTGCAAGCCTGGCTGCGCGCCGCGCCGAATAGCCGGGTTCTGAACCTGTACGGGCCGACTGAAGCGACCGTTGCGTGCGCCGCATTCGAAGTCACCGCGGAATTTCTCGCGGATCCGCGACACGCGGTGATGCCGCTTGGCGGCGCTTTGCCGGGCATGGAACTGTTGATCGTGGACGCCGCGCTCGAACCGGTCGCGCCGGGCGTCAGCGGCGAATTGCTGATCGGCGGTCCGCAGGTCGCGTCGGGCTATCTGCTGCTGGACGACCCCGGCAACAGCCGCTTCATTTCGACGATGTATCCGGGCCGCCGCGCGTCGCGCTGGTATCGGAGCGCCGATGCCGCGCGCGAGGTGGTCGGTCAGGGAATCGTATTTCAAGGCCGGCTGGATACGCAGATCAAGATTCGTGGCAATCGCATCGAACTCGAAGAAGTCGAGCATGTGGTCCGCTCGTGCAGTCAGGCGGCGCTGTGCGCGGTCATCGCGTGGCCTGTCGACGAAGCGGGCCGCGCGGGTGGCCTGATCGCTTTCGTAACGCATACGCCGTGCAGTGCCGCGCAGATTCTGCAGGGGTGCCGTCAGCGCTTGCCGGTGTATGCCGTGCCGCAACGGATCGTGATGCTCGATACGTTGCCGCTGAACGTCAACGGCAAGGTGGACAGAAGGGCGCTCGCCGGACAGTGCGTCAGCGGCGATGTGGTCATCTGACGCCGTCATTAAACATTGAAGTATCGGGGGAAACAGAATGAAGACTCATGTGCGCCGTATTCTTCACGAAACTGCCTGTCTTGCCGTACCGATCGATACAGTCGGCGATGAAGACGATCTCTACGCCGCGGGTTTGTCCTCGCTCGGCGCCGTCCGCGTGATGATGGCCATCGAGGAGGAATTCCCCATTGAAATCCCAGGCGCGCTGATCACGCACGAGTTGTTCCAAAGTATCGATTCCCTCGCAAGCGCGCTTGCGCACATCGTGCCGGAGGCGTCGATTGCAACGCGAACCTGAAGTCGCGCTAATGGAGGCGATCGTACCGGCTCGCGTCACCATGACCCCGGTCACGTTCGACGGCTGTTTCGGATGGCTGCATCGTCCGGCAGACGCGCAACCCGAGACGGGCGTGGTGCTGTGCAATCCGTTCGGCTACGAAGCCCTGTGCACCTATCGCGGCTGGCGCGATCTCGCCGACAGGCTCGCCGCGCGCGGCATCGCGGTGCTGCGCTTCGACTATCCCGGCACTGGCGATTCGAGCGCCAACGAAGACGATCCGCAGCGCCTGCGTGCGTGGCTCGACAGCATCAAGGCGGCCGCGCTCTGGCTGCGCGCCGAGACCGCGGTGACGCGCCTGAGCCTGTGCGGACTGCGTCTGGGCGCGACGCTGGCGGCACTCGCCGCCGAGGAAATGGGTGGCGTCGACGATCTGGCTCTGCTCATGCCGGTGAGTTCGGGCAAGGGTTACATCCGCGAGCTGGAGCTTCAGCATCAGAGTTGGCTCAGCGCGCAACATGCGCTCGGACTCGGCCTCGATGCGGAGACCTCGCATACGGTTGGCGCACATGGCTTCCGTCTCTATCCCGATACGCTCGAGACGCTCGCGAAGGTCGATCTCGAACGGACCATGCAATGTCCCGCGCGGCGTGTGCTGCTGCAGGACCTGAACGAGAGCGCGCGTCTGAAGCGGATGGCGGCGCGCTATCAGACGCTCGACGCTCAAACGGAACTGCAGTTTTTCGGCGAATACGGCAAGTTCCTGGTCAATCCCAGTTACAGCGAAACGCCGCAACAGGCGTTCGCGAGCGTCCTCGAATGGCTGGCTGCCGGCGCGCTCACGGAGCGCGAGACGGCCGTCGACATGCTTGCAGGCGCAACCACCGCGCGGATCGATTTCGCGCACGGACACGAAACGCCCGTGGTGTTCGAGGGCGGCAGCTATGCCGGCGTGTTCTGTCAGCCGCTGCACGCGCTTGAAGGTGCGCCGGCTGTATTGTTCGTCAATACGGGCGGTGTGCACCGGATCGGCGACGGCCGTTTCACAGTGTTAATGGCGCGCTATCTGGCGGCTCGCGGCATCGCCTCGTTGCGCATGGACTTGAGCGGCCTCGGCGATAGTGTGCGGCGTGACGCTGCGCTGTCGCTCGATCAGGTCTACGCGCAATTCGCGGTCGCGGATGCGAGGGCCGGCGTCGATTGGCTCATGGCGGCGGGGCATCCGAAGACCGTGATGTTCGGCGTGTGCACGGGCGCGTATGTCAGCCTCTATACGGCGCGCGCTCATCCGGCCGTGGTGGGCTGCGCGGCTGTCAATCTGCCGTTTTTTACGTGGGACAGCGCACGCACGCGGCCGGGCGCGCGGCACGTGGCGGCGAGTGTCGTCTATCGACGCGCCATGCGCAATCCGCGCAAGTGGCTGCGTCTGCTGACCGGTCAGGCAAATGGCCGGATGATCGCGATCGAACTCGCGCGGCGTCTGGGTGCGCGCATTTCCGCGCGCGCCGGCACAGCGCTCGAGTGGCTGCTCGGCCAGCGCACGCCGGGCGGCGTGGTGCGCGGACTCATGCGCGACCTGGAGCGCAAGGGCGTACAGACATCGTTGTTGTACGGTTCGCTCGACGAAGGACTGGACGCACTGGAAATTCATTTCGGACCCCGTGGCAATCGCTTGAGCACGCTGAAGAACATCGACGTGACATTGATCGGCAAGGTCGATCACGCGCTCTTTTCACGGACCGCGCGCAACATGGTGATGGCGCAGTTCGAACAGTTTCTGCGCGAGCGTGTGTTAAATCCGCGGCATTCGCCCGCTGTGCCGGAGCGCAGTTTGCGCGTCGCGCACGCGCAGCGGCGTTGAGATCGTCACGATGATGAACGGATGGTCTGCGAGGTTATTCGTTACGGCCCGTAAGCACGGGTCCGAACGTATCTCGCAGGCACGCAGAGCGCACGCCGCGGCGCGCATTGCAATCGACGGGGATTGACAAAGCGCCTCAAGTCAACGAAGATCCAACGCATGAACTGCCTCGACATCCGTATTGCGCTGATTATTAGCATCATTCATCGAATGGTGGGTTAGCGCGCGTCTGATAGCAGTGACACATAACCCGCCCCACGAGGCGGGTTTTTTTATGTCCGCTTGCAGCCTGCCTCCTGGTGAACTCTCTGCTAACTCGTCCTTGCCGCACAGGAGCTTGCCTTGTCGTTACACGAACTCAAACGGGCGGCCGAAGCCGCCGATAGCGTCGCGCTTCGTCACGACTACCTGAAGAAAACCCTGACCGCGCGCGTCTACGACGTGGCCCGCGAGACCGAACTCGAACGCGCGCCGAATCTGTCGGCGCGTCTGCGCAACCCGGTCTACCTGAAGCGCGAGGACAACCAGCCGGTGTTCTCGTTCAAGGTGCGCGGCGCGTACAACAAGATGGCGCATATTCCTCCTGAAGCGCTGGAACGTGGGGTGATTACGGCGTCGGCGGGCAATCACGCGCAGGGCGTGGCTTTGTCCGCGGCGCGCATGGGTGTGAAGGCGATCATCGTGGTGCCGGTCACCACGCCGCAGGTGAAGGTCGATGCGGTGCGCGCGCACGGCGGGCCGACCGTCGAAGTGGTGCAGTTCGGCGAGTCGTATAGCGACGCGTATGCACACGCGGTGAAGCTCCAGGAAGAGCGCGGCCTGACCTTCGTGCATCCGTTCGACGATCCCTATGTAATCGCCGGCCAGGGCACGGTGGCGATGGAGATTCTCAGCCAGCATCAGGGCCCGATTCACGCGATCTTCGTGCCGATCGGCGGCGGTGGACTCGCGGCAGGCGTGGCCGCGTACGTGAAATCCGTGCGCCCGGAGATCAAGGTGATCGGCGTGCAGACCGATGATTCGTGCGCGATGGCCGCGTCGCTCAAAGCGGGCGAGCGGGTCACGCTCAACGAAGTGGGTCTGTTTTCGGACGGCACGGCGGTGAAGCTGGTGGGTGAAGAAACCTTCCGCCTGTGCAGCGAGTATCTCGACGACGTGCTGCTAGTGAATACCGACGCGCTATGCGCCGCGATCAAGGACGTGTTCCAGGACACGCGCAGCGTGCTGGAACCCGCGGGCTCGCTCGCGGTGGCGGGCGCGAAACAGTATGCGGAGCGCGAAGGCATCGAGAACCAGACGCTGATCGCGATCACGTCGGGCGCGAACATGAACTTCGACCGCATGCGTTTCGTCGCCGAACGCGCCGAAGTCGGCGAAGCGCGCGAAGCGGTGTTCGCCGTGACGATCCCCGAAGAGCGTGGCAGTTTCCGGCGCTTTTGCGAACTGGTGGGTACACGCAGCGTCACCGAATTCAACTACCGCATTGCCGATGCGAACTCCGCCCATATCTTCGTGGGCGTGCAGATCAGGAATCGCAGCGAGTCGGCGCAGATCGCGGGCGCGTTCGAAGCGCACGGCTTCGCCACGGTCGATCTGACGTTCGACGAACTCTCCAAGCAGCACATCCGCTATATGGTCGGCGGGCGCTCGCCTCTGGCGCACGACGAACGTCTGTTCCGTTTCGAGTTCCCGGAGCGACCGGGCGCGCTGATGAAATTCCTCTCGTCGATGGCGCCGAACTGGAATATCAGCCTGTTCCACTATCGCAACCAGGGCGCGGACTACAGTTCGATTCTGGTCGGCATCCAGGTGCCCGAAAGCGAGAACGAGGCGTTCGACCGTTTTCTCGCCACGCTCGGCTATCCGAACTGGGAAGAGACGCAGAACCCGGTGTATCGCCTGTTTCTCGCGTCGTAGCGTGGCTTGGGGTTTACCTTGAGCTAGCGCAACGCCACACGAAGGATGAGTCATCGGACGGATGGGCCAACAGCCCCGTCCAGACGGCGTTAGGACTCGATTCCGTCTATCGGCTGCATGTGCCTGCCCAAGGCTCCTATCTTAAAATAGGATACAGCCTATCCACCATATCGCGTTGCGCGATATGGTGCGTGATCGTCAAACTGAGCGCAAATCTAACGCCGCATTCAGGAGACAACTCATGCGCACCCAAGTTGGCATCATCGGTGCCGGGCCTGCGGGCCTGCTTCTTTCCCATCTTCTTCATCTGCGCGGTATCGACTCCGTCGTGCTCGAGTCGCGCAGTCGCGATCAGATCGAATCCACTATCCGCGCCGGCGTGCTCGAACAAGGCACGATGGACCTGTTGACCGAAGCCGGCGTCGGTGCACGGATGAAAGCAGAAGGCGCGCTGCATCACGGCTTCGAGTTGGCTTTCGAAGGCAAGCGGCGGCGCATCGATCTGACCGGCCTCACGGGGCATTCGATCACGGTCTACGCGCAGCACGAAGTCATCAAGGATCTCGTCGCGGCACGCGTGGCCGACGATGGCAAGCTGCGCTTCGGCGTCTCGGAGACGTCGATTCACGGCATCGACACGGATAAGCCATCGATCCGTTATCGCCACGATGGCGAAGCATACGAACTGCAATGCGACTTCGTGATCGGCTGCGACGGTTCGCAAGGCGTGTCGCGTGCATCGATTCCGCAGGCGTTGCGCAAGGATTTCGAACGCGTGTACCCGTTCGGTTGGTTCGGTATCCTGTGCGAAGGGCCGCCGTCATCGGATGAATTGATCTACGCGCGTCACGAACGCGGCTTCGCGCTGATCAGCACGCGCTCGTCGAATGTGCAGCGCATGTATTTCCAGTGCGATCCGAAGGATTCGGTCGAGAACTGGTCCGACGACCGGATCTGGGCGGAATTGCACGCACGAGTCGATTCGCACGACGGCCAGAAAATCGTCGACGGCAAGATCTTTCAGAAGAACATTGTCGGCATGCGCAGTTTCGTGTCGAACACCATGCAACATGGCCGGCTCTTTCTCGCGGGCGACGCCGCGCATATCGTGCCGCCCACCGGCGCGAAGGGCATGAACCTGGCGGTGGCCGACGTGCGCGTGCTGACCGGGGCGCTGAACGCGTTCTACGTCGAGAATCGCACGGATCTGCTCGACAATTACAGCGCGACCGCGCTCAAACGCATCTGGCGCGCCGAGCATTTTTCGTACTGGATGACCAGCATGATGCACCGTATCGAGGGCGCGTCGCCTTTCGAACAGCAGCTTCAGGTGGCCGAACTCGAGTATGTGACGACATCGCGGGCGGCGGCCACGGTAATGGCGGAAAACTACGTCGGCATCGCAGGCGCGCAAGCGTGAGCGGGTAGGGCGCGTGGCATTGGGCTCGAACGTTCCCAGCTCGCTTGAAGCGCCGATGAACAGCATATTGGCCGCCGAGACACGTTCGCGCCTGGCGTCGGCGTGGCGAGCTGAATCAGGGCTGAACGGCTGTCGACGCTCACCATATCGCTAGCGCCGGCGATCACCAGCGCGTCCAGCGACGGGGCGAACGACCTGGACCGCGCGAAGACCATGGTCGCGAGCCCGAACGCGCCAGCGGCGGCAAGTGGTTTGAGTCCAATGCGCCCGTCGAAGTCGTAATGAACCTGAATCAGCCCGCAGGGACAGGCTCCCGCCGCGGGGCGCGCCGCGCAGCATACCGAGGCGCCCGTGGAATTCGAAGTCGTGCTGAACGCGACCTACATCGATCGAAAAATTCGCCGCGTGTGGGAATTGACCTGGCCAGATTGGACTCAGCTAAAGACCTTCGAGAACTATTCATAAGGACCGCGCCTCGCGTTGTCATTTTGCCAGGGTAAGCTGTGCCTTTTTAGCGCGTTCTTCAAAAAAAGGGGCAGAGGTCCATGCGGCGTGTCATATTCAACCAGAAGGGCGGTGTGGGCAAATCGACCATCGTATGCAACCTGGCGGCCATCAACGCCAGCGAGAATCTGCGTACGCTGGTCATCGATCTCGACCCGCAAGGCAACTCGAGCCAGTATCTTCTTGGCAAGCAGGCCAGCGATCTCAAACCCAACGTCGCGGACTTCTTCGAAACGGCCTTGAGCTTCAGTTTCAGACCGACGCCGGCCTCGACGTTCATTCACCGCACGCCGTTCGAAAACCTCGATGTGATGCCCTCTCATCCGGATCTCGACACGCTCCACGGCAAGCTCGAATCGCGCTACAAGATCTACAAGCTGCGTGACGCGTTGAACGAGCTGGATGAGTACGATGCGATCTACATCGATACGCCGCCCGCGCTGAATTTCTACACGCGCTCCGCGCTGATCGCGGTTGACCGCTGTTTGATTCCGTTCGATTGTGACGACTTTTCACGCCGCGCGTTGTACACGCTGCTCGACAATGTCAAGGAGATTCAGCAGGACCACAATCCCGGCCTGGAAGTCGAGGGAATCGTGATCAACCAGTTTCAGCCGCGCGCGAGTCTGCCGCTTCAACTGGTCGAGGAACTGATCAGCGAGGGCTTGCCTGTGCTGGAGTCGCGATTGTCGACGTCCGTGAAAATTCGCGAGTCGCATCAGTACGCGAAGCCGATGATTCACTTCGATCCTCGTCACAAGCTCGCCCACGAATTCATGGCGTTGCATCGGGAATTGATCGGATAGTGGGCGCCGCTGACTAACACGGCCGCCACGCTCCTCCAGCTGACCGAACACCCCGTTCTGCATGAATGCCAGTAGCCGCGCTCGCTAGCGTGTCGCCCCCAGCTGCGATCGCGATCTTTGCCCGTGCCGCACTCGCGGCGAGCGCATGGCCGGGCCGCCGGATCGTCGACGTGGACGATCCGGGCGCTTGCGGCCATCGCATCGATCATCTTTCTTTCGCGGTCGAAAATGAATCCCCTGATCGCTCTGTTTGCCGCGCGGCCCGTGAATGTGATAATCGGCTGTGTTCTCTAGCTAACGAGGTATGGCAATGCAAGTTTATGGCAGACGCAGTTCGATCAACGTGCAGAAGGTGCTGTGGTGTCTCGCTGAATTGGGCTTCGAGGAAGGGCGGGAGTTTTCGCGGATCGATGCGGGATTGGAGTACGGCGTGATCGACACGCCGCAGTATCGTGCGCTCAATCCGAACGGACTGGTGCCCACGCTGGTCGACGGCGAGTGCGTGGTGTGGGAGTCGAATACGATTGTCCGTTATCTGGCCGCGAAATACGACGCGCAGACGCTATTGCCGTCCGACCCGGCTGCCCGTGCCGACGTCGAGCACTGGATGGACTGGCAACTCGGCACGCTCTGGGCGACATTGCGCGTCGCGTTTTTGGGGCTGACGCGCGTGCCGGAAGCGCAACGGGACTACGACGCCATCAGGCGTTCATACCGTGAGGCAACACGGCTTCTGGGCATTGCCGACGCGGTCCTCGAAAAACACGACTATCTCGCGCAGGATCGCTTTACGGCGGCCGATATCGGCGTCGGCCTCGCGGCGCACCGCTGGGTGCAACTGGGGGAACGGTTCGCCGGCACGTTGGAGGCGCCGCAGCCGTTGCCTTCGCTGGATCGATGGCTTCAGACGGTCACGGGCAGGCCGGCGTTTTCCGCGGCGGTCGTCTAGTCACTGAAGAGGGCACGAGGCGCGGCAAATGCGCGCCTCGCCAGATCACAACGCGGCGAATATTGCCGACAATAACCGTCCCGAACAGAACCCATTTGATTAGTGCGTTGGCCCGTGCCACGCTTTGATACGCGTTTCAAACGGGTCGCGCTGCGTACTGCTGCACCGCAAAAACGCGACTATGCGCGCAATGACGAACAGTCTCTCCATTGCTGTGCGAAAGACGGCGAATTTCGAGCAGATGAAATTTAAAAAACGCTCACTGATCAGCCGTTTTTCATTGTAGTGGCAGCAGCAACACTGAATTTAGAATTGGCGGATTTATCCCGCCGCGCTGGCCACCTACACTCTACCTACCGCTGCAACAACAGCCCCATCCGCGGCGCGTAGAAAGACAATCTCTGGAGGTGGTTTCATGAAGTCGCTCATTCAAGCCGTTGTTATCGCCGTTGTTCTTGCCGCGCCGGTAGCCTCGTTCGCTCAGTCGTCCAATGAGCCTGCATCGCCAGACGCACAGGCTGCGCAAGCGCAGGCCTCGAGCCAGCAAGGCGCCGCTCAGGCCGACAACAGCGGATATGGTTCAGCCAGCGTTGGCACGTGGCAAGCAGGTCAGAGTAACGACACGACGGTCAGTTCGTACTCGCCGCCGATTCACAACGCGCGTTAAGCGAGTCACGAAGCGCGCGGCGAGCGCATCGCCGCGCGCAAGACAAACTCCCTTCTTCTATGGCGTGCGCAATAGTGTCATCTCGTTGTGCAGCAGCGCCAGCAAATCATCATCGCTAGGCCGCGTGCCCCAATGCCGCGCACCCGCCACTGACGCAATCGCGATCCACGAGTGAGGTGGAAACCATTCGCGCAACAGTGCGCCGTCCTGACGCAAACACAATTGACCGGTTTGTTCGCTGTATTCGGCGCAGATCAGCGTGTCGTTGATTTGCGCGGTGACTCGTCTTGGATCGCTGCGTAGCAAATCGTCGCTCCTGCAGAAGGCGTGGCGCGAATGCGTGCACGCATGGCGGCGGCCTGGGTATCAATGATCGCCGTGGCCACGACCGTGGTCGTGGCCGTCGTCGTCGCCATGACCATGCCAGCCGTTGTCGTGACCGCGCCAGTCGCCGTGCGGACCACGCGCCTCATGCCACTCGCGTCCGCCGTGATGACGTTCTTCCCAATCGCGCCGTTCCCAGTAGCGGTGGCCGTCGTAATAACGCTCGCCGTACCAGCCCGGACTTACCACGACCACCGGGGGAGCCGGTGCATAGACCGGCGGCGGGGCATACACGGGTTCGGGCGCATAAGCGACGCCCGGAATGCCGATGTTCACGCCCACATCGACGTGGGCCAGCGCGACCGACGATGCGCCGATTCCGAGACCCGCGACGATTGCCATGGACAGCCAGCGGTTTTGTGATTGGTTCATGTTTTAGTTCCGGCTTCTATGTGGTGAGTGGAAAGTCTTGCGCGGCTCGCGCTCAATAGTGGTCGTGATCGTGATAGTGCTCGTGGTAGCCGCCTGCCGGAACCACGATGCAACCGCCCAATGCACTGCCGAGCGTGACGGTCAGAATGACCAGCGCGAAAAATCTTTTCATGACGTTGCTCCTGTTTCCTTGTGACCCGAACTCTACTGAGCCGCGGCATTCTCGGTGTGTTTGTGTGTAACAGGACGTGTCGATAGCGATGTATGCGGGCGAGATGCGCGTCGCGTGAATAGCGTGCGTCGCGGCGCAGCGAGGAGATAGGGCTCGGCGAGCAGTTGCGCGCGCAAGCCATTGAACGCGTTGTGGAAAAGACGGCGTGGTCGAGCGTCTCGCGGGTTGCGGCGGGTTGAATGGCGCGTGTCGTGGCAGCCGTTAAGTGTGCGGCGGGACGCTCCATCGCGGCTAGGCCGTACGGATACATTCGGTTGCAGACTAGCTTGCCGACGGGCATTCCCTACCGATTTATCGGACGCAACCATGCGTGCCCATGCGTTCGCGCGATGCGCGCGCTTCGATAGCGAACAGGCGCGACAGCATCGCGTTTATATCGACGCCATCGCGGCCATGCCCGACCTTCATGACGTCGCATGTGATAAGCACATGAAAAACAAGTGTTTTACGCGCGCCGCCGGGACTGGTTAGATCGCAGGGTCCGCTGTTCGTCAGCCGCTCCAGTTTTATTCGCATTCTTGCCGGTCAGCGCCGACCTTTCGCGTCCTCGACCGTCCCAACCCAGGAGTTGCATAGCATGTCGAACCTCAGTCTCGCGACGTCCAACGCACCGGACATTCATCCCGTCACCGGCCGCATCGGCGCGGAGATTCGCGGCGTACGCCTGTCGAGCCAACTCGAGCCGGCCACCGTCGAAGCAATTCGTGCGGCGCTGGTACGTCACAAGGTGATATTTTTCCCCGGCCAGACGCACTTGCAGGACGCCGATCAGGAAGCCTTCGCCAGGCTGCTCGGAGAGCCGGTCTCGCATCCCTGAAGGGCGACGTGCCGGTCAGTGTCGACGGCCGCCGCAGCTTCACGCGCAGCGTGCTGCCGAATCCAGCGGCAAAGGCGGCTTGAGGTTCAGCCGCTATTCAGCGACAAGCTGCTCCGGCGCCGTCGTCTCGCGATAACCGAGTCGCGTCGAGATCGCGAGGCCCGACTGCCTGAGCAGCGCGACATAGTGCGACTTCGTGTCGGCGCCGCATCGCATGGTCGGAAACGAAATCGACAAGCCGGCGACGACGCGGCCGAAGCGGTCGAACACCGGCACCGCGAGACACTGCAGACCTTCTTCCTGCTCCTCGTTGTCCTCGCCGTAGCCTTGCTCGCGCACGCGCGGCAAGATGCTCAGCACGGCTTCGGCGGATGAGAGCGTCTTTTGCGTCGACTTGCGGAATTCGACGTGCGAGAGCACTTCGCGCGCGTCGGCCGGGTCCATCCACGCGAGCAGCACCTTGCCGATCGCCGTGCTGTGCAGCGGATTGCGCCGACCGATGCGCGATTGCATGCGCAACCCGTAGTCGGCGTCGATCTTGTGAATATAGATGATGGCGTCTTCGTCGAACGCGCCCAGGTGCACCGCCTCGCGGGTCGCCGCGCCGATACGGCGCATCTCGACGTCGGCCTCGCGCACCAGATCGACGCTCTCCAGCGCCTTCGCGCCGAGTTCGAACAGGCGGATGGTCAGCCGGTAGCGCTCCGTTTCGACTTCCTGCGTCACGTAGCCGAGCGCCTTCAGCGTCTGGATCACGCGGTGCACGGTGGTTTTCGACATGCCGAGCCGTTGTGACAATTCGCTGATGCCGATCTGCCCGCCGTCGCCGATCGCGCCGAGAATTGCGAAGACGCGGCCAATCGACGAGGCCGATTCGCCCTTGTCGCAAACCATGCCGCCCATGCCGCCGTAGTCGGCGTTCTCCGCGTCCTGCGCGTGCGCGGTGTCGTCGTCCTTGCGTTGTTTGCCTGTTGCTGCCATTTCCGTCTTCCCTGTCTATACGTTCCCGCGACGTTGCCTGCGATGCCGGTGCATGCGCCGGCGAGGCGCCGAGAGCATACCGCGTCCGGCGCCCGCTGCCGAGTCAGCGCGCGAGCCAGCCGCCGTCCACCGCCAGTGTATGCCCATGCACATAGTCCGAAGCGGACGACGCGAGGAACACCACCGGTCCCGCGAGATCGTCCGGCGTGCCCCAGCGGGCGGCAGGAATACGGCTGAGAATCTCGTCGTTGCGCTGGGCGTCGTCGCGCAGCGCCGCTGTGTTCGCGGTCGCCATGTAGCCGGGCGCGATCCCATTGACGTTGATGCCGTGCGCCGCCCATTCGTTCGCGAGCAGCCGCGTGAGACCCAGTACGCCGCTTTTGGCCGCCGTATAGGATGCGACGCGGATGCCGCCTTGAAACGATAGCATCGACGCGACGTTGATGATCTTGCCGCCGCTTTGCTGTTTGACGAACTGCCGCGCGGCGGCCTGCGAGAGAAAGAACAGGCTCTTCAGATTGACGTCCACCACGGCGTCCCAGTCGGCTTCGGTGAAATCGAGCGCGTCCTCGCGGCGGATGATGCCCGCGTTGTTCACCAGCACGTCGATGCGCCCAAACGCTTCGACAGCGGCGCGCACGATGTCCCCGACCGGCGCGATCGAACCGAGATCGGCGCGCACGTCGGCGAAGCGGCGTCCGCAGGCTTCGACACGCGCGGCGGTGTCGCCGGCATCGGCCCGGCTCACGCCGACAATGTCGCAACCGGCCGCGGCGAGCGCGACCGCCATGCCGGCGCCGAGGCCCGTATTGCTGCCGGTGACGATGGCGACGCGGCCGGTGAGATCAAAGGGGTTCACGGTGTTCGAGCCCATGTCGTGCGGTCGTAGTGGCTGAGGAGTCAGAAAGCGGAGCGAGAAAGCGGCCCATCAACGCAGGTCCCGAACCGCAATGTGATCCATGTCGCTGAACACCTGGTTTTCCCCGACCATGCCCCAGATGAACGTGTACGCCTGCGTGCCGACGCCGGAGTGAATCGACCAGCTCGGCGAGATCACCGCCTGCTCGTTGTGCACGAGAATGTGCCGCGTCTCGTTCGGCTCGCCCATCATGTGAAAGACAGCGGCGTCGGCGGCGATGTTGAAATAGAAATACACCTCCATGCGGCGCTCGTGCGTATGGCACGGCATCGTGTTCCACAGGCTGCCCGGTTCGAGCTTGGTCATGCCCATGGAAAGCTGGCAGGTGCGCAGCACCTCGGGAACGATGAACTTGTAGATGGTGCGGCGGTTGCTCGTGGCGGAGTCGCCGAGAGTCTGCGGCGAGGCTTGCGCAAGCGAGATCGTGCGGGTCGGATACGACGTGTGAGCGGGCGCGCAGTTCAGGTAGAACTTCGCGGGACGCGCGGCGTCGTCGCTGCCGAACGCGATGGCCTGCGCACCCTTGCCGATATAGATCGCCTCTTCATTGCGCACCGTGTGGCGGGTGCCGTCCACGTCGACCCAGCCGTCGCCGCCAATGTTGATCGCGCCGAGTTCGCGCCGCTCCAGCAGATAGCTCACGCCGATCGCCTTGCCGAGCGAACCCGGCACCTCGACCACGCGCGCCACCGGCATCACGCCGCCCACGATGATCCGGTCGATATGGCTATAGGTGAGCTTCAGCGCATCGCGCTCGAACACCTGATCCACCAGAAACGCTTTGCGCAGCCCTTCGGTATTCAGCGTGTTTGCGTATTCGCTGTTGATGGCCTGTCTCACTTCCATTGTTCGTTCTCCGCTCAGTTGGCGCGCCTTGCCGCGTGTCGATGCAGGCGCCGTTGTGGGCTCGACTGTAGCGCAGAAATATGGATTCGGAACAGCGGTCCGAAAATATTGAGTCGCCGCATCACGACTGGCAAGGCTTTGCAAAGACACACGGGTAAACGATGAGCGCAATTTCTCACGGAATCGGAACGCCGTTCCTATTCTGATGCTATATTGCGCCGAAAGGGAACAGCCCGGCGCCAGAACGGGACATTACCCAGGGTGAATTACCCGATAACTGGACGCGAAGTCCATGGAGGAGGCATGAAGCTCAAGAAGGCCATCGACCGCATTCCTGGCGGCCTGATGTTGGTGCCGTTGCTGCTCGGCGCCTGCGTCCACACGTTTGCGCCGGGCGCGGGCAAGTACTTCGGCTCGTTCACCAATGGCTTGATCAGCGGCACCGTGCCGATTCTGGCGGTGTGGTTCTTCTGCATGGGCGCGACCATCGATCTGCGGGCGACCGGCACGGTGCTGCGCAAATCGGGCACCCTGCTGGTGACGAAAATGCTCGTGGCGTGGATCGCGACGATCATCGCCTCGCACTTCATTCCGATCGACGGCGTCAAGGCGGGGCTCTTTGCCGGTCTCTCGGTGCTGGCGATCACGACGTCGATGGACATGACCAACGGCGGCCTCTACGCGGCCGTGATGCAGCAATACGGGACCAAGGAAGAGGCGGGCGCCTTCGTTTTGATGTCGATCGAATCGGGGCCGCTTGTCAGCATGATCATTCTCGGCGCGACCGGCGTGGCGTTCTTCGAGCCGCGGCTTTTTGTCGGCGCCGTGCTGCCGTTTCTGATCGGCTTCGCGCTGGGCAATCTGGACGGCGAACTGCGCGAATTCTTCGGCCGTTGCGTGCATCCGCTGATTCCGTTCTTCGGCTTCGCGCTCGGCAACGGCATCGACCTCAGCGTGATCGCGAAAAGCGGCTTGCCGGGCATCGTGCTGGGTCTCGGCGTGATCGTCGTGACGGGCATTCCGCTGATTCTCGCCGACCGCTGGATCGCGGGCGGCAATGGCGCGGCGGGGTTGGCGGCTTCGTCAACGGCGGGGGCCGCGGTGGCGAATCCGGCGATCATCGGCGAGATGATTCCGAGCTTCAGGCCGCTGGTGCCGGCCGCGACCGCGATGGTCGCGACGGCCTGTCTCGTGACGGCCATTCTGGTGCCGATCCTCACCGCGATGTGGGTGCGCCGGCATCATGCGCGCGATGCGTTACGCGAGGAGTTCGCGGCGGCGAATACACCGCCGCTCAACGAGCGTGACGTGCATGTGTAGAGCAGGGTGATGGCGGCTCGCTCGCGCTGACGGTGCCGGGTCCGGGGGCAAGCGTCAGTTTCATAGTCCACCGTTACCCGTTCGCGGCGGCGTCGAGCAGACCTCGTGCGTGTGCCTGCCGAAGAGCGGCCGGAGCTCAGCGGTCTTGCCAGTCAGCAGTAGGCTGGATGAGCCTTGAGATCGTATCGTTCATGACAATAAAAAAGGTCCGCGAGCAATAGCTCGCGGACCCGGTACGGTGGCGTAAAAGGAGGCGGCCGGTAAGCCGCCTCGGTCCGCCTTAAACCGACATCACCGTTACCGCCTTGGTGACCAGATAACCTTCCATGGCCTCCGGGCCGCCTTCCGAACCATAGCCCGAATCCTTCACGCCGCCGAACGGCATTTCCGGCGACGGCGTGGCCGGCTGGTTGATCCACAGCATGCCGACTTCCAGTTGCTGCGACAGCAGATGCACGTTGGTGAACGACTTCGTGAACGCGTAGCCCGCCAGACCGTACGGCAGACGGTTGGCTTCGGCGATCGCTTCGTCGAGCTTGTCGAAGCCGCGAATCGCGGCGATCGGGCCAAAAGGCTCGTTGTTGAACACGTCCGATTCGAGAGACACGTTGGTCAGCACGGTCGGCGCAAAGAAGTTGCCTTCCGAGCCCACGCGCTCGCCGCCCGTTTCGACCTTGGCGCCGGTCTTGCGCGCGTCGTCGAGCACCTTGCTCATCGCCGTGAGACGGCGTGCGTTGGCGAGCGGGCCGAGCGTGGTGCCTTCGGCGAGGCCGTCGCCCAGCTTGAGGCCTTCAGCGTGCTT
This sequence comes from Paraburkholderia sp. FT54, assembly GCF_031585635.1. NCBI lineage: Bacteria > Pseudomonadati > Pseudomonadota > Betaproteobacteria > Burkholderiales > Burkholderiaceae > Paraburkholderia > Paraburkholderia sp. FT54. The sequence continues at coordinate 1,913,308 of NZ_CP134195.1, forward strand.
GACCAGCGCCGCGGCGAATTCTTCGCGGATGCTGTTGTGCACCAGGAAGCGCGTCGGCGAGATGCAGACCTGGCCGGCATTGCGGAATTTCGCGCCGCCCGCGGCCTTCACCGCGAGCGCTACGTCGGCGTCTTCGGCCACGATCACCGGCGCATGGCCGCCCAGCTCCATCGTCGCGCGCTTCATGTGCGAGCCGGCCAGTGCCGCCAGTTGCTTGCCGACCGGCGTCGAGCCGGTGAACGTGACCTTGCGGATCACCGGATGCGGAATCAGATAGCTCGAAATTTCAGCCGGATCGCCGAACACGAGGCCGACCGTGCCCGCCGGCACGCCTGCTTCGACAAACGCCTGCAGCAGCGCGGCCGGCGACGCCGGGGTTTCTTCCGGCGCCTTGACGAGGAACGAGCAGCCGCATGCGAGCGCGGCGCTCAGCTTGCGCACGACCTGGTTGACCGGGAAGTTCCACGGCGTGAAGGCGGCGACCGGGCCAATCGGTTCCTTCAGCACCAGTTGCTGCGCCGCGAGGTTGCGCGACGGCACGATCCGGCCGTAGACCCGGCGGCCTTCGTCGGCGAACCACTCGATGATGTCCGCCGCCGCCAGCACTTCGACGCGGGCTTCGGCAAACGGCTTGCCCTGTTCCAGCGTCATCAGGCGGCCGATGTCCGAGGCGCGCTCGCGCACCAGCGCGGCGGCCTTGCGCATGGTCGTGGCGCGCTCGTTGGCCGGCACTTTGCGCCAGGCTTCGAAGCCGCGTTGCGCGGCGGCCAGCGCCCGGTCCAGGTCGGCGATGCCCGCGTGCGCCACTTTGCCGATGGCCTTGCCGGTAGCAGGGTTGATGACGTCGAGGGTCTTGCCGCTGGCGGCGTCGCACCACTCGCCGTTGATCAGAAGTCGGGTATCGGTATAGCTCGAGGTGGCCATGCTGGGGTTCCTGTGTAGGGGAAAACGACAGGCCGCGCGGTCGTGAAACATTGGGCTGGACGTGCGCGGCCGAGGATGGACTGCCGATAGCCAAACATCTTATCTGATTGTGCGAAATCGCACTGGCGGTCCGCCCTGACGTGGTGCGCGGCATGTGTCTTGCTGCTTGGCTGCTGCGGCGGCAGAAAACCGGGCGAAGCAATGCCGTGCAAAGAAGCGTAGAGTCGAGCAGCGGTGGCAGGAACCGGCGCGGACTTGCGGCGAATGCAGCCCACTCAACCCAGATGCACAGAGGAATCGACATGCCAACCGGTACAGTGAAATGGTTTAACGACGCGAAAGGCTTTGGCTTCATTACTCCCGACGACGGTGGCGAAGATCTGTTCGCCCACTTCTCGGAGATTCGTTCCGAAGGTTTCAAGTCCTTGCAGGAAAACCAGAAGGTCAGTTTTGAGATCAAGCAGGGGCCGAAGGGCAAGCAGGCGGCGGATATCAAGCCGGTCTGAAGTCGTGGCCGGTTCGCGCGTGCAACGCGTGCGGCCGGCCACCGTTGCGCGCGGTCCATACACCGAAAAAAGCGGCTCGTTCACACGCGTGACATGAAGCGCCGCGTGCGTTTTGCCCGCACGATCCTCTCCGGCGCACCTATCGCGACGCCTGTTACGAAGGCCTTTCCGAAGCTTTCCGACGCTTTCCGAAGCATAGGGAACCGCGCCGCCGGCATCGTCAGCACCCGGATTTTCCTTAAGGTTTCCTTCAGCTTTGCTCCGTAGTATTTGCTGGATTCCCCCGCCTCCCTGGCGGGCAATAGTTCCGATAGTATGTTGACTGAGAACTGAAAGCGCCGATTCAAGGCTTGCTGGAGCATCCATGAAAACCCTGTTCTTGCAGGCGCCGTCGTATGACGGCTTCGATGGTGGCGCGGGTTCGCGCTATCAGGCCAAGCGTGAAGTCCGCTCATTCTGGTATCCGACGTGGCTCGCGCAGCCCGCGGCACTGGTGCCGGATAGCCGCGTGCTCGACGCGCCCGCCGACGGTCTGTCGGTCGAGGCATCGCTCGACATCGCGCAGCAATACGATCTGGTGGTGATCCACACCAGCACGCCGTCCTTTCCCACCGACGCGTTATTCGCGGAAGACCTGAAAAAGCGCAAGCCGTCGCTGCTGATCGGCATGGTCGGCGCGAAGGTCGCGGTCGATCCGCACAATTCGCTGACCGCGACCGAGGCGATCGACTTCGTCTGTCGCGAGGAATTCGACTTCACCTGCCAGGAAATCGCCGAGGGCAAGCCGTTCGCGCAGATCAAAGGGCTCAGCTATCGCAACCGTGACGGTTCGATCGAGCACAACGAAGCGCGCCCGATCTTGGAGAACATGGACGAGCTGCCGTTCGTGGCTCCGGTGTACAAGCGCGATCTGAAGATCGACAACTACTTCATCGGCTATCTGAAGCACCCGTACGTGTCGATCTACACGGGCCGCGGCTGCCGCTCGAAGTGCACCTTCTGTCTGTGGCCGCAAACCGTGGGCGGGCATCGCTACCGCACGCGTTCGGTCGAGAACGTGCTGGCGGAAGTGAAGTGGATTCGCGACAACATGCCTGAAGTCAAGGAGATCATGTTCGACGACGACACCTTCACCGACTTCAAGCCGCGCGTCGAGGAAATCGCTCGCGGCCTCGGCAAACTAGGTGTGACGTGGTCGTGCAACGCGAAGGCGAACGTGCCGTACTCCACGCTCAAGATCATGAAGGACAACGGCCTGCGTCTTCTGCTGGTCGGCTACGAATCCGGCGACGACCAGATCCTGCTGAACATCAAGAAGGGTCTGCGCACTGACATCGCGCGCCGCTTCAGCGACGATTGCCGCAAGCTTGGCATCAAGATTCACGGCACTTTCATTCTCGGTCTGCCGGGCGAAACGCAGGACACGATCCAGAAGACGATCGAGTACGCCAAGGAGATCAATCCGCACACGATCCAGGTGTCGCTTGCCGCGCCGTATCCGGGCACGACACTCTATAACCAGGCGGTCGAAAACGGCTGGCTCGAAGAGAACAAGGTGATCAACCTCGTGAGCAAGGAAGGCGTGCAGCTTGCGGCGATCGGCTATCCGCATCTGTCGCGCGACGAGATCTACCATCAGCTCGAAAACTTCTATAAGCGTTTCTATTTCCGCCCGTCGAAAATCTGGGAAATCCTGCGTGAGATGTTGACGAGCTGGGACATGATGAAACGGCGCTTGCGCGAAGGCGTGGAATTCTTCCGTTTCCTGCGCGCCCACGAGGCGTGAGCGCCGCGCACCTGCTCGCCGTCACGCTCGCCTATGCGTGCGCGGCGGGCGCAGTTTTCGGCATCGGCTACACCGTGCTCGCCGGCGCGTTGATCGGCCGGTTCTTCGCGCGAGCGGTGTCCGAGCCGAGCGCCTTTCCGCCGGTCACGATCGTCAAACCGCTGCACGGCAATGAGTGGGCGCTGCTTGCCAATCTGTCGAGCTTCTGCCGGCAGGATTATCCCGGGCCCGTGCAATTCCTGTTCGGCGTGCACGACTCGGCCGATCCGGCGCTGCAAACCGTCGACGATCTGCGGCGCCTCTTTCCCGAAGCGGACATCACCGTCGTGGCCGACGAGCGTCTGTACGGCCCGAACCGCAAGATCAGCAACATTCTCAACATGCTGCCGCAGGCGCGGCACGACGTGCTCGTATTCGCCGACAGCGACGTGAGCGTCGGCCCGGACTATTTGCGCAATGTGATCGGCGAGTTGCAGAAGCCGGGCGTGGGACTGGTCACCTGCGCGTATCGCGGGCAGCCCGATCCGGGTTTCTGGCCGCGCCTGTCGGCCAAGGCGACCAACTACCAGTTCCTGCCGGGTGTCGTGACCGGTCTCGCGCTCGGGCTCGCGCGCCCGTGCTTCGGGCAGACCATTGCGATGCGGCGCGATACGCTCGACAAAATTGGCGGCTTTACGCCGTTCGTGCAGCATCTGGCCGAGGACCATGCGATCGGCGAAGCGGTGCGCCTGATCGGCGAGAAGGTGGTGATTCCGCCGTTCACCATTTCGCATGCGTGCGTCGAATCGAGCGCGGCGCAACTGATCGCGCATGAGTTGCGCTGGAGCCGCACCATTCGCCGCATCGATCCGCTCGGGCATCTCGGCTCAGCGCTGGTTCATCCGTTCGCGTTCGCGCTGCTCGCGGTCGTCTTCTCGGCCGGCGGTTGGTGGGCGTGGTCGCTCGCGCTGGCCGCCATGGGCTCGCGGCTCGCCTTGAAGCTGCTATCCGATCGCGCGCTGAAGCAAGCGCATCGCGACCTGTGGCTGCTGCCGTTATGGGATATCGTATCGTTTGCGATTTTCGTCGCGAGTTTCTGGTCGTCGCGCGTGATCTGGCGAGGCTTCAGCTTCAAGGTGGATGGCGACGGCCTGTTGTCGGCGGCACAGGACGAATGAACGGCAGCACGGATCGGTCATGATGCGCAGGGTTTTTAAAGTAGTGGTGAAAAGCAGGGCAACGCGCCTGACGCGCGCGCACGAGGTGCTCGCGTGACGAAGCATCTCGGCCGCATCGCCGCGCTAGCGGGCTTGCTGGTGTCGCTCTGGCTCGTCTGGCAGGACAATCCCGGCGCCGTGCTCGGCGCGCTGCGCGCGGCCGGCGCGGGCCTGCTGCTGGCGGCGCTCGCGCACGTGCTGCCGATGCTCGCCAACGCTTGCGACTGGCGCTCGCTGATTCGCGGCGCGAACCGTCCCGGTCTCGTCAAGATGCTGCACCTCGCGTGGGTGCGCGAATCGGTGAATAGCATGCTGCCGGTGGCGCGCATCGGCGGCGAGGTGGTGTCGTTCCGCATGCTCAAGCGCTGGGGCGTGCGGCCGTCCATGGCGGTGGGCAGCATCATCGTCGATATGCAGCTCACGGTGATCAGCCAGTTGCTCTTCACCATGGTCGGCATCGGCTTTCTGTTCGCGCACGCGCATTCCGACACGCTGCGGCTCGCCGGACAACTGGCGTGGGGCGTGGTGGTGCTCACGCCGTTGCTGGTGTTGTTCGCGCTGGTGCAGCACGCGAGTCCGTTCGAGCGCATCACGCGCGCGCTCAATCATATGACGAGCGGCAAGCTCGCCGCGCTGGTTGGGCAATCGGCGCAGATCGATCAGGTCATCAAGCTGATCTGGCGCCGGCGTGGCGTGGTGCTGCGCTATCTGTTTTTCTGGCAACCGCTGCAGTGCTTCCTCACGTCGCTGGAAATCTGGCTGGCCCTGTACTTTCTCGGTGTGCAGGTCACGCTCGTGGAAGCGGTGGTGATCGAATCGCTGATCCAGGCGATCAGCAGCGCGGCCTTCTTTGTGCCGGGCGGGCTCGGCGTGCAGGAGGGCGGCTTCATTCTGATCGGCGGCGCGCTGGGCCTCGATCCTTCCACCTGTCTCGCGCTAGCCGCCGCGCGCCGGATTCGCGACCTCGTGATGTTCGTGCCGGGCCTCATTGCGTGGCAATTCGCGGAGTCGTCGAATCGTGCGCCGGAGAGTGCGTTCGAGCGCGCGCCTTAAAGACAAACGGCGCGCGGCGCAGGACCACCAAGGCACCACGGCACATGGGGCGCGCGCGCGGGAAAGCGCACCCGCACAAGCGAGACGCGTCGATGCGAGGCCGCTTCCGTATTCTCCTCAGCCCGCCTGCGCATAAGCGGGAAACGACACCTCGACCGCGAGCCCACGCTCGCCGATACCCGTGCCCAGCCGCAAGCTCGCGCCGAAATGCTCCGCGATCCGCGCGACGATCGAAAGACCCAGTCCGCTGCCGGTGGCCTGATTGCCGGTCGCGCGAAAAAAGCGATTCGTCAGACGGTCGAGGTCGCCCGGCGCGACACCGGGGCCGTCGTCGCGCACGGTCACCTGCACCCAGTCTTGCGCATGCTGCACCGCCACTTCGATGCTGCCGCCGACGTGCCCGTACTTGATCGCGTTATCGAGCAGATTGTCGAGCAGGATGCCGATCAGCACGGGCTCCGCGTCGATCTCGGCGCGCATGTCGCCCGACAGCATGACGTGAATGTTTTTCTGCTGCGCGTTGCGCTCGTTGGCGAGCAGCGCGTCTTTCGCCACCGTTGCCGGTCTGAGCGGCGCCGTCGAGATTTTTTCATGCACGTCCAGACGCGCGAGCAGCAGCAATTGCTCCGCGAGCCGCGCGCTGCGATCGACGCCTTGCACCACGCGCTCCATTGCCAGCCGCTGGCGCGCGGTGTCCTGTTCCGCCAGCGCGACTTGCGCCTGCACCTTGATCGCGGCCAGCGGCGTTTTCAGTTCGTGCGCGGCATCGGCGGTGAACGCGCGTTCGCGCTCCAACGAGTGCAGCAAACGCGACAGCAGCAGATTGATCGCATCGACGAGCGGACGCACCTCGATCGGCGCGCGGCCGATGTCGACCGGCTCCAGCCGGTTGACGTCGCGCGAACGGATGGCGCGCGAGAGCAGCCTGAGCGGCGCCAGACTCCAGCCGATGCTGAACCATACCAGCACCGCCAGCACCGGCAGTCCGACCAGCGTGGGGCGGGCGATCCGGCTCGCGACGCCGCTCACCAGGTCGCTGCGTGTATTGGCCGGTTCGAAGACGCGCACCGTGTGGCCGAGCGCGGTGTCGCGCAGGGTGAACGAGTGATACATCTGGCCGCCGAGCATGATGTCCTGCGTGCCGCTGACCGGCGGCACCGGCAGATCCCAGGCCTTGAGCTTGCGCAATGGCGGGCTGCCCGCGAGCACCTCGCCGTTCGGGCCACGCACCTGGAACAGCGCGTCGCGCGGCAGCGCGTCGTCGTCGTCGCTGTCGTTGGCGCCGGGCTCGCCGCCTTTTTCTTCCTCGCGCACGTCGATGCGCGCGTTGGCGAGCGTGGTCAGATTGCGCTGATCGAGCAGGGCGAGAATCTGCGCGAGTTCCGCGAGACGCGCCTCTTCCCATTCGGCGACTTCGCGTGTGGCCTGACGATAACTCGACACCAGCGCAACGCCCCAGACCAGCGCGATGCTGGTGAGCACCAACAACACGAGACGCCGGCGAATCGACGCGCCCATCATTCTTTCTCCACCACGTAGCCGATATTGCGCACTGTCTTGATCAGCTTGGCGCCAAGTTTCTTGCGCAGATTGGACACGTGCACCTCGATCGCGTTGCTCTCGATTTCTTCCTGCCAGCCATACAGGCTTTCTTCGAGACGCGAGCGCGACTGGGGAATCCCCTGGTTGGTCAGCAACTGCATCAGGATCGCCCATTCGCGCGAGGTGAGCGACACGCGCGTCGCGCCCACTTCGACGGTTTGCGCGGCCGGGTTGACTGTCAGGTCCTGATAGCGGATCTGCTCGACGCTGCGCCCCTGCGCGCGGCGCAGCAAGGCCCTGCAACGGGCGACCAGTTCGGTCAGATCGAATGGCTTGCCGAGATAGTCGTCGGCGCCCGCTTCGAGGCCGTTGACACGGTCGACCACCGTGCCTCGCGCGGTCAGCACCAGCACCGGCACGTCCTTGCCCGAATCGCGCAGCTGTTTCAGCAGTTCCATGCCCGGGACGCGGGGCAGGCCGAGATCGAGCACCACCAGCGCGTAGGCGGTGGTGTCGAGCGCGAGACCGGCCTTGTAGCCGTCACGAGCCCAGTCGACCGTGAAGCCGGCCTGACGCAGTCCCGCTTCGATACCGCAGCCGATCAGATCGTCGTCTTCTACGAGGAGTACACGCATGAGTCCGTTATTCCCGTTCGATGTTTCATTGCACGGCAGCCGCGATATTCAAGCAGGCGCCGGACCGTAATCCGAAGTTTAACCATGCTGTTCATCCCCCGCTTTATACGCCTTGTTCCTTAAGGTTTCCTTCAGCTTGAATCGCTACTATCGGCCCTCAACAGGTCGCTGTCGCGGTGTCATTGCGGGCACGCGGCGGCTGGGCTGTTGCGACGTCATTGCAGTTCAATCGTAAGCACATCGATGGGATGGACAGCCGGTGCTTTTCCACGCCAACGAGTCGCGCCGAATCAAGGCGCTGCGCATTTCGTCAGGTCACGAGACCCCGCCATGAAGCCAGCCACCGTCGACATGCTGCGCGCCCACCTGATGGTGGCTTCGCTCACCGCCATGGGCGCCGAGGTGCTCGCATGCCTCGCGCTGCTGGTGCTGCCGGTTTCGCAGCATGCCCTCAGCTCCATGCCGTTCCAGCTGCTCGCCGTCGCCGTGATCGTGAGCGGCGTGATCGTGACGCGCCAGTTCGCGCACGCCGCCTTCCAGCTCGCGCTGCAGGGCCACTACGCGACTGGCACCAACCGCCTTGCGCGGCCGGTCGCGATCGCGTCGGATTGTCCGCGGCGCTGGCTCGTGATTCTTCATCTGCGCCTGACCGGCAAAGCGTTCGTGCTGGCCGAGCACTGACGGAACCGGACGATGGTGGCGCACGCAGTGACGGCATCCCAATGGATCCTGCTAGCCGGCTGCGCCTGCGCGTCGCTTTACGCGTTGCTGGCGGCGGTGGCGATGCCGTTTTTCGGCTCGCGCCGCGGCGCTACGGGCCGTGCCTCTTATTCCGCCTCGCAAGCTTCGCAGCCGCTGCATCGTTTCGCGCGTGCCGGCGTTAGCGTACTCAAGCCGCTGTGCGGCGCCGAGCCGCGTCTGTACGACAATCTGCGGACCTTTTGCGATCAGCGTCATGAGCATTTCCAACTCGTGCTCGGCGTGTCCTCGCCGGACGATCCCGCGATTGCCGTGGTGCGCCGCCTGCAGGCCGCCTATCCATTACACGACATCGAACTCGCGATCGACACGCGCGTGCACGGCAGCAATCTCAAGGTCAGCAATCTGATCAACATGGCGTCGCGGGCACGCCATGACGTGATCGTGATTGCCGATAGCGACATTGCCGTCGAAGCCGATTATCTCGACAGCGTGGCCGCGCCGCTCGCGGATCCGCGAGTGGGCGTGGTCACGTGCCTCTATGTGGCGCGGGGCATCGGCGGCTTCTGGCCGCGCGTGGGCGCGCTCTTCATCAACGAATGGTTCGCGCCGTCGGTGCGGGTCGCGCACGCGGCCGGCTCGCGTCGCTTCGGCTTCGGTGCGACGCTCGCGTTGCGGCGCGCGACGCTCGAGCGCATCGGCGGTTTCGAGGCCCTGAAAAACTGTCTCGCGGACGATTACTGGCTGGCCGAACACGTGCGCGCCCTCGGTCTGCAAACCGTGCTCTCGCGCGTGATGGTGGCCACCGACGTGATCGAGCCGACCTTTTCCGCCTTGTGGCAGCGCGAAACACGCTGGCTGCGTACGATTCGCTCGGTGAATGCGCCGGGTTTCGCATTTCTCTTCATCACGTTTCCCACGCCCTGGCTGGTGGCCGGCGCGTGGCTCACCGCCGGCCTCGCGTCCGGTTCGTCCGGCGCCATGCACGCGTGGGCCGCGTTCATGAGCGCAACCGGCACGGCCGCCGGCGTCGCCGCGCGTCTGTTGATGCATCTGCGCTCGGCGCGTCGTGAGCGTACGTTCTGGCGTGATCTGCCGCTGGTGCCGTTGCGTGATACGTTGCTGGCGTTACAGTGGTGCGTCGCCGTGTTCGGTTCGCATGTGATATGGCGCGGTGCGCGCGTGCCCGTCGAGGCTTACACGTCGAGGGCCACGCGCAATGGCGCGTTGAAGGTGATGGATGTGATGGAGGCGTCGGATGGCGGCTAAGCCACGCGCATTGATCGTGACCGCCGATGATTTCGGCTTGCACGCGCGAGTGAACCAGGCGGTCGAGCGGGCGCATCGCGAGGGCGTGCTGAGCGCCGCGAGCCTGATGATCGGCGCACCGGCTGCCGGCGACGCGGTGGCGCGCGCCCGTGCGTTGCCGCGGCTGCGCGTCGGCCTGCATCTGGTGCTGGCCGACGGCGACGCGGTCACGCCGCGCGCGGGCATTGCCGCGTTGCTCGACGAGCACGGCCGCTTCGGCGACAACATGGTGCGCGACGGCGTGCGGTTCTTCTTTTTACCGCATGTGCGCAAGCAGCTTGCGCGGGAAATTCGCGCGCAGTTCGATGCCTTTGCGCAGACCGGTCTGACGCTCGATCACGTCAACACGCACAAGCATTTTCATGTGCACCCGACGGTGCTCGGACTGATTCTGGAGATCGGCCGCGAGTATGGGATGAAGGCGATGCGCCTGCCATTCGAGGCGAATGCGCCGCTGTGGTTGCGGCCGTGGATCGCGCGCGTCAAGGCGCGGCTGGATCGCGCCGGCATCGCGCATAACGATTATGTAGTGGGGATCGCGGACAGCGGCCGGATGGACGAGGCGGCGTGGCTGGCGGCGCTTGCCGATCTGCCGCACGGGGTGGGGGAGATTTACTGCCATCCTGCCGTGGCGGGGGAAAGGGCGTTGAGTGACGGGATGAGGATGTATCGGCACGAGGACGAATTGCGTGCGTTGTTGTCGCCGAGGGTTGCGATGGCGATTCGGGCGGCGGGGGTGCGGGTGGGCGGGTTTGGAGACGTGCTGAACGCCAGCTGATTCGCCTGTGCGCCCGCGGCGAACCACAGGCGCACAGATGGGAAATGCCGCGCAGGCCGCGAATCGCAGCTTAAATCGCCTCCTTCTTCATCAACAACTTCAACAACACCGGCAGCAACAACAACACCAGCGGCAGCTGAACGATCAACCCGGAAATAATCGCGATCGCCAGCGGCTGCTGCATCGCTGACCCTTGCCCCAATGCAAAAGCCAGCGGCAGCAGCGCCAGAATCGCGGCAATCGTCGTCATGGCGATAGGACGCAGGCGATTGCGCCCGGCGCTCAGCAGCGCTTCCTCGAACGGCATCTCGTCGTCGCGCACGAGCCCCTGCAACTCCGACACATAAAAGATCGCCACCTCGGTCACGATGCCGATGATCATCGTCATCCCCATCATCGCGGAGATGTTCAACTCGATGCCGGTGATCCATAAGCCGATGAACACCGCGCCCGCCGCCAGCAACGGCATCGCCATGACCGCCAGCGCGACGCGAAAGCGCTCGTACAGAAACAGCAGCAAGCCGAACACCAGCGCGATTGCCGCGCCGAACACGCTCAGCAGCCCTTTGAACGCAATCTGCTGCTGCTGATACAGACCGCCCAATTCGTAGTACACGCCGCTCGGCAAAAGACTCTTGTCGCTGAGCGTCTTCTGCACGTCGGCAATCGTCGAGCCCAGATCGCGGCCGTCGATGCGCGCGGTCACCGCCACCATCCGTTTCAGATTGTCGCGGCTGATTTCCGGCTGACCGGTCACCGTCACCTGATCGGCGACGCGAGCGAGCGCGAACAGATGGCCGTCGGGCGCGCGAATCTGCAACTGTCCCAGTTGCGTATCGGTGAGCTTCATCGCGCCGGCCACGCGCACACGCACGCCGACCGTTTTCGGCCCGCTCTGGAATTGTGTGGCCACATTGCCTTCCACCATATCGGACACGGCCTGCGCGATCGACTGCGGGTCCATGCCTTCGGCGGCCGCCGCTTCGGGACGGATGTGTAATTCGAGTGCGTCGCCGGCGGGATTGATGCCGTCGTTCACATCGACCACGCCCTGAATCTTGCCGATCTGCGCCGCGACCTTGCGCGCGGTCGTGTCGAGCGTGTTCGGGTCGTCGGAATAGATCTTGATCTGGACCGGCTGCGGCACTGCCGTCAGGTCACCGATCAAGTCCTCCATCAACTGCGCGAGTTCGATACTCACGCCCGGCACCTGAGTTTCGACCTTCGAGCGGATTTCTTCCATCACGGTGTCGATCGGTTCGCGATTGCCCGACTTCAGCCGCACGAAGAAGTCACCCTTGTTGGGTTCGTTCAGGTCGCCGCCGAGACCGGCGCCGGTACGGCGCGAATACGTCGCGACATTCGGATTTGCGCGAATGATCCCTTCGATCTGCTTCATCAACCGGTCGGTCTCGGTCACCGACGTGCCCGGCTCAGTGTGATAGTCGAGCACGAAACCGCCTTCGTCCATGCTCGGCATGAAACCGCTGCCCACGCGCGTGAACGCGAACGCGGCCACCACGATCAGCGGCAGCAAACCGAGCAGCACAAGCACCGGCCGCGCCGTGACGCGCTCCACCAGAAACGCGTAGCGCCGGTTCATCCACGAGGCGAAGCGGGTTTCCTGGTGTTCCTCGGCGTCTTTCGGTTTCAGCCAGCGGTCGCACAGAATCGGCACCGCGAGCCACGTGACGAGAAACGAAATGAACAGGGCGCTCGCCATGGTCACGGAGAGCGCCTTGAAGAACGCACCCGTCACGCCGGAGAGAAACGCCAACGGCACGAAAATGATCAGCGTCGCCGCCGACGACCCGGCGAGCGGGCGCGTGAATTCGAGCGCCGCCGCCATCACGCGGCCATGAAACGCGCGTGCGCCGCCTTCACGCATGCGTCGCACGATGTGTTCGATCATCACGATCGCATCGTCGATCACGAGACCGACGGCGGCGGCCATGCCGCCGAGCGTCATGATGTTAAAGCCCATGCCGAACACGTCGAGCAGCAGGATCGTCGCGGCCATCACCACCGGCACGAGCGCGACGGCGATCGCGGTGATCTTCCAGTTGCGCAGAAAGGCGAACAGCGTCAACGCCGCCAGCACCACGCCGATCATGATCGCGTCGCGCACGCTGGTGGCCGAGGCGATCACCAGTTCGCTCTGGTCGTACCAATTCGACAGATGCACGCCGGCCGGCATCTGATGCTGGAAGTCGGCGAGCTTCGCGCGGATCGCCTTGGCCATCGCCACACTGTTCGCGCCCGGCTGCTGATACACGTTGATGAGCACGGCATCCTGGCCGTCGGCGGTGACGCGCATCCATTGCGGCACGACGCCCTGGCGCACGGTCGCGATGTCGCCGAGGCGGATCTGCGTCGCGCCGCCGGCCGACACCACGACATTGCGCAGTTCGTCGAGCCGCGTAATGGTGGTGTTGGCGATCACGAGGTAGAGCTTGTAGTGATCCTCGATGCGGCCGTTCGCCATCAGCACATTGCTCGCGCCGATCGCCTTCGACACATCGGCGAGCGAGAGCTTGTAGGCGGCGAGACGCGCGGGATCGATCGCGACTTCGAACTCGTCCTGCGCGCCGCCCGTCACGTCGACGCGCGCCACGCCTTCTACCGACGACAGCAAAGGCCGCATCTGAAATTGCGCGAGATCGTGCAGCGCGGAGAGCGACTGCTGCTGCGAAGTGAGGCTATACGCCAGCACCGGAAACACGGTCGGGTCCATGCGCCGCACCTGCATCGAGGTGCCTTGCGGCAGCGTCGCGAGAATCTCGCTGATGGCCGACTGTGCCTGCAAGGTGGCTTGCGCCATGTCGGTGCCCCAGTCGAAGTTGATCGAGATTTCGGCCGCGCCGCGGCTCGTTTTCGATTCGACGTCGCGCACGTTGGGCACGCGCCGCAACGCTTCCTCGACGGGCATCGTGACGAGCGTGGCCATCTGTTCGGCGGGACGGTCGCCCGCGTCGAGGGAGACGACCGCGCGCGGAAAAGCGACGTTCGGGAACAGCGAGATCGGCAGACGGAACGCGGTCAGTGCGCCCGCGATCGCCAGCAACGCGATCACGAACAGCAGCGAGCGGCGGTGCTTCTGCATCCATTGACCGAAATTCATCGCGGCGCGCCTCCGCTGGTTTGCACCGCCATGCCGTCCTTCAATTCATAGTTGCCGCTGACCACGAGTCCCTGGGCGGCGTCGAGCGGGCCATCCACGCCGTAACGCTCGCCGTTCTCGACCTCGGTGGTCACCGCCACGCGGCGCGCCTTGTTCTGCGGCGTGATCTGGAACACGTACGCACCTTTGTCGTCTTTCAGCACGGCGGCGCGCGGCACGATCCAGTGCGTGCCGTTGTGGGTGGCGATGTCGGCGCTCACGCGCGTGCCGGGAATGAAGGCTGTCTGTTCGAGCGGCACGTTCGCGCCGACATCGACGAGCTGGCTCTGCTGATCCACCGAAGCGCCGACCAGCGCCACGTGACCGTTCGCCGAAATCTTCGCGAGCGACGTGGACAGGCCGTGCAACGTGACGGTGTCGCCGGCGTGGATCGCGGCGGCGTCGGCGGGTTCGACGCCGAGCATCACGTTGGCGCGCGCGTCCTTGCCGCTGCCGCCGGCGAGTTGCAGGATCGCCGCGCCGGGCTGCACCTGGTCGCCCTGAGCGGCTGTGACTTGCAGCACCACGCCATCGTTGGGCGCCGTGATGATCTTGTTGCCGCTTGCCACGCCGGTCTGATTCTGCGCGGCGAGGGCCTGCTGCGCGTCGTCGGCGGCCTTGCGGGCGCCGGCGAGTTGCGATTGGGTTGCGAGCCCTTTGTCGTACAGCGATTGCGTGCGCGCCAGCTCGCCTTGTGCGAGCGTCACGGCGCTCTTCGCCTGGGTGGCCGCGAGCACGGCGGCCGGGTCGGCTTGCACGACGAAGAGCGGCGCGCCGCGCGTCACGGTTTGCCCCGGTTGCACGCGCATCTGCGCGATGCGCGCGGTGTACGGCAGATTGACGGTGGTGAGGTTCGACGCGGATGCCGCGACGATGCCATAGGCCCGCACCGGCTGCGCGATCTCGGCGCGCTGCACGTGCACGGTCTGGACAGCGACCACGGGTTGCTCGGCGGCATCGGCGGCGGGCGCCGCGGCATGTGACGCATGAATGCCCGCGCATAGCACCGTGGCGCCGGCAATCAGGATCGCGCCAGCGGCGATGCGCGGCCGCAGCGCTGAAGTGAGGCTATTTCGCATGGTTATCGGAGTAGGTCAAAGCGGAGGAATAGGCATCGGGAATCGCGCTGCCCAGCAGCGCCTGCAAGCCGACGCGTTGTTCGGCAAGCGACTCGCGCAACGTCGCGACGTCGATCTGTTTGGTGAGCGCGGCGCTTTGCGCATCGGTGTAGGCGCCGAGCGCGAGGTTGTGTTCCGCGTAGGCCGCGGCCGCGTGCCGGGCGGCAACGTCGACATCGGGCAAGGCGGCCTCGGTCTGCTGCAACTGCCGCGTGAGGATCGTGTTGTCCGCGCGCAGATGCGCGACGTCCGCGTAAGCGTTGTTCAGCCGCGCCTGATATTCATCGCGCAAGTGCTGGCGGGTCGCCTTCTCGATCGCGACGTTGCCCTGGTTGCGGTTGAAGATCGGCAGGCTGAGGTTGATCTGGAAGCCGCTCGTGTAGATGTTCGAGGTATCGCGTGCCCGCACGAAGCCCACGGACAGACTCGGAAACTGGCTGAGGATCGCGGCGCGATATTTCTGTTCCTGGGCCTCGTAGCCCGCTTGCAGCGCGATCAGATCAGGGCGCCGCCGAGGCAGTCCGGCGAGCGCGGCGTCGAGCGTCGTGTCGGCGAGCGGCTCGATGTCTTCGCTGCCGGTGAGTTGCAAGTGCACGTCGGGCGAAACACCGAGCAGCGCGTTCAGGTCGTGGTGCGTTTGCTCGGTTGCGCGCTCGGCATCGGTGAATTGCTTGCGTGCGTCGCTATAGGCGAGCAGCGCTGCATTCAGCGTGTCGTCGGTGAGGTTGCCGTCGCGGCGCGCTTCGGCCATGCGTTCGTAGCGCGTGCGCGCGAGGTCGCGCTCACGCTGCAAAAGCGGCAGCGTGTCCTGCTGGAAGCGCGTCTTGATGAACAGCTGCCGAGCCTGCGCGACGATCTGCCATTCCTGCCACAGCAGACCGAGATCGGTTTTGGCCACGGTGGCATCGGCGGATTGCTTGTTGGCGCTGCGCAGGACGATCGCCATCACGTCCATGCTCAACCCGTAGCTGAACGCGCGTACGGTGTCGAGCTGGCCGGGGTAATCGCTCGATACGCTCAATTGCGGATCCGGCAGCAGACCCGCCGAGTAGGCTTGCGCGCGGGCGATGCCGAGGTCGTCGCGGGCCAGCTTGAGGTCGGGATTGTTGGCCACCGCGAGCATGGCAACCTCGTCGATATCGAGCCCGTCGGACGGATCGAAGCGATGCGCGGCCAGCTCCGGCAACGGCATGCTCGACGAATCGATGCGGATGCGTTCGAGCGAATGGGCCGAGGTGGACGTGTCCTGCGGCGCGAGCGGCTCGCGGTGATACGACGCGCAGCCGCCCATCAGCAACACGCAGAGCGGCACGAACGCGCGCAGCCGTTCGTAGGGTCGCGGAGTGTGTTTGACCGCGGGCTTGGCCGCCGCGGCGAACACAGGCGCGCTCGCCGATATAGCCGCCGTCGCGGCATTGAGAACGGGCAAAGTCCGGCTCCTGAACGAAGAAGTGGGGAATCCGCGCAGGGATGCCGCGGAACAGGAGGCGATTCTGCGGATGGACTGCTTAAGACACGCTTAACCCCAATTTAAGCGTCCCTTCAGCGTCCCTTCAGCAAGACATAAGCAAGCCATAAGGAAGCGTTAAGCTACCGGGCTGGACAATGCCGGGGCCAACACGGGAGAGGAGAGGCCATGCGTCTGCTACTGGTCGAAGACGACGACATGATTGCGGAAACGGTACTGGGCGCGATGCGCCGCGCCGGCTACGCGATCGACTGGGCCGAAGACGGCCGCGCGGCGGAGCTGTCGCTCGGCAACGGTGTGTACGACCTCGTGCTGCTCGATCTCGGCTTGCCGAAGAAGGACGGCATCGACGTCCTCAACGTCTACCGCAAGAATGGCGGCGCCGCGCCGGTCATCATCCTGACGGCACGCGACGCCGTCGACGAACGCATTCGCGGCCTCGACGCAGGTGCCGACGACTATCTGATCAAGCCATTCGACCTCGACGAACTGGCCGCGCGCGTGCGCGCGCTGCTCAGGCGCCGCACCGGCCAGAAGCAGCCGGTGTACGCGCATGGCGAGCTCACACTCGACCCCGCCGCGCACGAAGTCACCAAATCGGGCGAATCGTTGCCGCTCGTGCCGCGCGAATTCGCGCTGCTGCAGGCATTGATCGAAGAGCCGACGCGAGTGTTCACCAAGGCCGAGCTCGAAGAAAAGCTGTACGGCTGGGGCGAGGAAGTGGGCAGCAATACCATCGAAGTGCACGTGCATAGTTTGCGGCGCAAGATCGGCGCGGATCAGGTGGTCACCGTGCGCGGCGTGGGCTACCGTCTGAAGAGGTGCTGATGACGTCGATTCGCCGCTGGTTGCTGGGCTGGCTGATTTTCGGTCTGGCGGCTGCCTCGGGCGTGGCCGGCTATGGCATCTTCCATACGGCGCGCAAGGAGGCGAGCGAACTGTTCGACTACGAGCTGCGCACGATCGCGCTGTCGCTGCCGTCGAATCTCGCCGGCGTGGGCGACGGCGAACATCGCGATCCCGACCTCGGCGGGCTGGCCGACGACCGGGTCGTCATCGAAATCTGGGACGCTGCCGGCAAGCTGATCTATCACTCGCTGGAGGCGCCGGTGTTTCCGCGTCAGCCCGCGGGCTTCAACACGGTGGAGCGCGGCGAGTATCACTGGCGCACATTCGCCGTGCAGCAGGCGCAGCGTTATATCCAGGTGGCGCAGCCCATCTCCGTGCGCGAAGACCTCGCGATGCAACTCGCGCTGCACACGCTCTGGCCGCTCGGCGTGCTGGTGCCGGTCACGATCGTGCTGGTGCTGCTGGTGGTGGCGCGTGGGCTGGCGCCGATCGGCGGCTTGTCGCGCGCGCTGTCCACTCGTACGATCGATTCGCTCGAACCGCTGCGTCTGGACGGCAGCGTGCCGGTCGAAATCAAGCCGCTGGTGGAAGCGCTCAACGATATGTTGCAGCGGCTGCACACGGCGTCGCAGGCGCAGCGCACGTTTATCGCCGACGCCGCGCACGAGTTGCGCTCGCCGCTCGCCGCGCTGAAGCTGCAATTGCAGGCCGCGTCACGCGATGGTTCGCTAAAGGGCGAAGGGCAAACGCTGGAACGCGTCGAAGGGCGCGTCAACCGCATCATTCACCTGGTGCAGCAACTGCTGACGCTGGCGCGTGAAGACTCGCATCCGGTCACGTCGATGGTGCCGATCAGTTTGCGCCGGATCGGCGAGCAGGCCGTGGGTGATTTTTCGTTGCTGGCGGAAACGAAGGAGATCGACATCGGTCTGGAATGCGAGGGCGCGCGCACGGAGGGCGATGCTTATACCGTGCTGGCCGAGCCGCACGGCTTGAGCGTGCTGCTGGGCAATCTGATCAACAATGCGATCCGGCATACGCCGCGCGGCGGCCGCGTCGATGTGATATTGAAGCGAGCCGGTACGCGCGTCGGCTTCGAGGTCGTCGATACCGGCGCGGGCATTCCGGAGGCCGAACTCGAACGGGTCTTCGACCGTTTCTATCGCGGCGAAGAGGCGCAAGGCGAGGGTAGCGGCCTCGGGCTCGCGATCGTGTCGCGCATCGCCGAGCGGCATCAGATGGACCTTTCGCTGCGCAACAACGAGGGCCGGCGCGGCTTGCGTGTAACGGTGTCCGGTCTGAAGGCGCATGACGTCGACGCGCCGGTGGCCATCAAAAGCTGACCGCGTTCAATCGCCGCGCCACGTTCATGCGGTGCGTTCCCCGGGCAATGCCGCTGAACGCGGGTCGTTCGATGCATCACTGGACGACGCGTTCAGCGTCGCGTCCAGTTCCGACGCGCTCGACACCTGGCGCAACTCGTCGGCGATGATCGACACCAGCGCATCCGCCGCGGCACTCAACGGGCGTCGCGGATGGCTCACACACACGATGTGCCGCACGATGCGCGGCGCGAGAATCGGATAGGCACGCAGGCTGCCTCGACGCACCGCGCGTTGCACGGCGATGCGCGGCAGGATGGTCGCGAAGTGCGTGCTTTCCACCAGCTTCACGATCGTGCTCAACACGTCGATCTCGAAGCGCGGCGCGAGCAGCACGTCTTCATGCTGCGCCGCTGTATCGAGCACGCCGCGCAAACCGTGGCGCTTGGTCGGCAGCACCAGCTCCAGTTCGGGCAATTGCGCGAGTTCGATCGCATGCGGCAACTCGGGGCCGTGCTCGGCGCTCGTCACCAGCACCATTTCCTCGTCGAGCAAAGGCTGCGCGTCGAGCGAAAGGCGTGCGCGCGGTTTGTTGATCAACGCCGCGTCGAGCTGGCCGCCCGCCACCCAATCGATGAAAGTCGCGCTGTAGCCGTCCGCCACCGTCACTTCGACATGGGGGTAGCGCGCGTGAAAACGCGACAACGCGTCGGCCAGCACGCTTTCCGTGACCGACGCGATCAGTCCGATCGACACATGACCGGTCACCACCTCGTCGCGCTGCACGAGTTGCTGACGCGCATGAGCGAGGTCGCGCATGATCGGCAGAAAGAGCCGGTACATGAGGCGGCCGGCGGCCGTCGGCGCCATGCCGTGCGCGTTGCGCTCGAAGAGCTGCTGATGCAGTTCGTCCTCGAGTTTGGCGATCTGCATGCTGAGCGCGGGCTGCACGATGTTCAGGCGCTTCGCCGCCCGCGTGACCGAGCCGTCTTCGAAGAGCGCGATGAAATACTGGATTTGCCTGAGGTCCATGTTGGTATGAATAAAACATCAGCAAACGTAATGAGAATGGCACGTCGTATCAGATGGAAAACCTGAGCCGTCTGTTCCGGGCGCTGCGAATCCTCCGCCAACCCCGCCAGACGCACCGCTACCGTACCGTGTCTATTGATATGCTGCCTACAATTGCCTGTCATTGGTAGTAACGCGCATATCATCGGGAATGATTCGACGCATCAATAATCAATATTAGAAGTTATAAGCCGATCTCGTTACGCTTCCATCATCAACTGGCGGTCCGGTTCGGACATGAAGCCAGGCAAAGATGGAGACGTAGATGAATACTCGCGATGCCGCATCGCACGGTACTTTCCACCTGACGTGGGCCGGTTCGCCGGGCGCGCTCACGCTGCGCGACTGGCTGGCGCATCTGGCGCGCACGGGCCGGGTCGCCACGATCGACAAGCCGGTGGCGCTCGAACACGAACTCGCCGCGATTGCCAAGCGCCTCGACGGCACGCAAGCCGCGTTCTTCACGCAGCCGGGCGGTCACGACATGCCGGTGGTGAGCGGTTTCATGTCGCGGCGTGGCTGGATCGCCGAAGCGATGGGCGTCGCCGAGGCGGATCTCCTGGCGCGCTTTCGCGACGCGGCCGATCAGCCGGTTCCCTCGAAGGAAATCCCGCGCGCCGAAGCGGCCTGTCAGCAGGTCGTGCATACCAGCGGCATCGATCTTCACAAGCTGCTGCCGATTCCCACCCATAGCGAACACGACAACGGGCCGTACATCACCGCGGGCCTCGTGATCGCGCGCAATCCGCGTACCGGGGTGCAGAACGTTTCGATCAATCGCATTCAGGTGCATGGACCGGACCGCATGGCGATCCTGCTGTTGCCGCGCCATCTGTACGCATTCCAGAAGGCGGCGGAAGAGGCCGGCGACGCGCTCGACGTCGCGATCGCCATCGGCGTCGATCCGCTGACGATGCTCGCCTCGCAAGCCATTTCCCCGATCGATTCCGACGAACTGGAAATCGCCGGCGCGCTGCATGGCGCGCCCCTGCCGGTGGTCAAGTGCGTGAGCAACGGCGTGAACGTGCCGGCCTTCGCGGAGATCGTGATCGAAGGGCGCATTCTGCCCAACGTGCGCGAAATGGAAGGCCCGTTCGGCGAATTTCCGAAGTACTACAGCGCCCAGGAAGCGCGTGAAGTGATCGAGGTCACCGCGGTCACGCATCGCGAGAAGCCGATCTTTCATACGATCGTGCCGGCGGAAATGGAGCATCTGCTGCTTGGCGCGATTCCGCGCGAGGCCACTTTGCTCGCGCATCTGCAACGTAGTCATCCTAACGTGAAAGACGTGCATCTCTCCGTGGGCGGCGTATGCCGTTATCACCTGTGGGTGCAGTTCGAGAAGAAGCGCGAGGGCGAAGCGAAGAACGTGATTCTGTGCGCGTTCGGCGCGCACTACGACATCAAGCAGGTCGTGGTGGTCGATACCGATGTGGACGTGCACGATCCGGCCGAGATCGAATGGGCCATCGCCACGCGCTTTCAGGCCGATCGCGATCTGGTCGTGATCGAAGGCGCGCAAGGTTCGCCGCTCGATCCGTCGACCACCGTCGGCCAGCCCGAAGACGCGCCGCCGCATCTGCAGGGCGTGAGCGCGAAGATGGGACTCGATGCCACGCGGCCGGTGGTGTACGCGTCGCACGTGTTTACGCGGGTGCGTATTCCGGGGCAGGACACGGTGGATCTGAACGAGCTCGTCGCCGCCGACAACACCGCGTTCGATACCTATCTGGGTGACGCTCATGTCTGAACTCAAGCGTGAGCGCATCGTCGTCGGCATCTCCGGCGCGAGCGGCGCACTGATCGGCGTGCGTCTGCTCGCCGCGTTGCGGCGTCTCGGCACGCACGAAACGCATCTGATCGTATCGGCCTCGGGCGCGGTCACGGCGGCGCAGGAACTCGGCATGACGCGCGGCGATCTGGAGCGCCTCGCCGATGTGGTCTACAACGTACGCGACATCGGCGCGGCCGTGGCGAGCGGTTCGTTCATCACGGCCGGCATGGTGATCGCGCCGTGCTCGATGAAAACCCTCGCGAGCGTGGCCAACGGTTTCGCCGACAACCTGCTCACGCGCGCCGCCGACGTGATGCTCAAGGAGCGCCGCCGGCTGGTGCTGGTCGCGCGCGAAACGCCGCTCAATCTCGCGCATCTGCGCAACATGACTTCCGTCACCGAGATGGGCGCTATCGTCATGCCGCCGGTGCCCGCTTTCTATGCGCATCCCAAGACCATCGAGGACGTGGTCGATCACACGGTGGGGCGGATTCTGGATCTGTTCGGCATCGAGCATCGCGAGATCGCGCAGCGCTGGAGCGGACTCGCCGGCGAATTCGCGGAGCGCCGCTCGGGAGCGGACGAATGAATCAGCGCGACTTGCTCCACGCAGGCGACACGGCGACGCGGGAACGCGAGCCGGAGTTGGAAAAACGCCAGCAACGTCATCTCGGCCGCCCGATGGAGCGCCTGGAAGATCCCGCGATTCTCACCGGCCGTGGCCGTTACGGCGACGACATCGGCATCCGGCCCGGCACGCTGCACGCCGCGATCCTGCGCTCGCCGCACGCGCACGCGGAACTGGTGTCGATCGACACGAACGCGGCCTTGAAACTGCCCGGCGTGCGCGCGATCCTGACACGCGACGACCTGCGCGCCTGGTCGCGGCCCTTCGTGGTGGGCGTGAAATCGCCGATGGAACAGTGGGCGCTGGCGATGGACCGCGTGCGCTACGTCGGCGAACCGGTGGCGGTGGTGCTGGCGCAATCGCGTGCCATCGCGGAAGACGCGCTCGATCTGCTGAAGGTGGAATACGCGACGCTCGATCCGGTCACCTCGATCGACCAGGCGGCGAGCGACGAGTCGCCGGTATTGCACGAGAAAGTGGGCAGCAACGTGATCAGCGACCGGCATTTCCGTTACGGCGAGCCGGAAGCCGCGTTCGAGAAAGCACCGCATCGCGTGAAACTGGTCGCGCATTATCCGCGCAATAGCTGCGCGCCGATCGAGTGCGGCGTGGTGATCGCGGAGTATCTGGCGGGCGACGAAGGCTACGACGTCACGTCGAATTTCATGGGCCCGTTCTCGCTGCACGCGGTGATGGCGATGGCGCTGAACGTGCCCGCCAACCGTCTGCGTCACAAGGCGCCGCGCGATTCGGGCGGCAGCTTCGGGGTGAAGCAGGCGGTGTTTCCGTACGTGGTGCTGATGTGCCTCGCCTCGCGCAAAGCCGGCGCGCCGGTGAAGTGGGTCGAGGACCGGCTCGAACATCTGAGCGCGGCCACCTCCGCGACCGCGCGCGTCTCGACGCTCGAAGCGGCCGTGGAATACGACGGCCGCATCACGGCGCTCGCCTACGACCAACTCGAAGATTGCGGCGGCTATCTGCGCGCGCCGGAACCGGCCACGTTCTATCGCATGCATGGCTGCCTGACCGGCGCGTATGCGATCGACAATCTGCTGGTGCGCAACCGTGTCGTGCTGACCAACAAGACGCCGACGGGTCTGGTACGCGGCTTCGGCGGACCGCAGGTGTACTTCGCGCTTGAGCGGCTGATGCAGCGCATCGCGCTCGAATTGAAGCTCGATGTGCTCGACGTGTACCGCCGCAATTTCGTCGCCGCCGATGCGTTCCCGTATCGCGCCGCGGCTGGCGCGCTGCTCGACTCGGGCAACTATCAGGAGGCGCTGCGCCGCGCGCTCGACGAAGGCGGCTATGACGAGCTGCGTGCGCGCCGCGAGGCGGCACGCAAGGAAGGGCGGCTGTACGGCATCGGCTTTGCGGCGATCGTCGAGCCGTCGGTGTCGAACATGGGCTACATCACGACCGTGATGCCCGCCGACGCGCGCAAGAAGGCCGGGCCGAAGAGCGGCGCGATCGCGAGCGCGACGGTCAGTGTCGATCTGCTCGGCGGCGTGGTGGTGACGATTGCGTCGACGCCCGCGGGCCAGGGGCATATGACGGTGTGCGCGCAAGTGGTCGCGGACGTGCTCGGCGTCGCGCCGCACGATGTCATCGTCAATGTCGAATTCGATACGCACAAGGACGCGTGGTCGGTGGCGGCGGGCAATTATTCGAGCCGCTTCGCCGGCGCTGTGGCGGGCACGGTGCATCTGGCGGCCGTGCGCGTGCGCGACAAGATCGCGCGCATCGTGTCGAAGCAGTTGGGCTGCGCGCCGGAAGATATCCGCTTTGAAGAGGGCCGCATCTTTGCAAAGGGCGCCGAGGATCGCGCGCAGCCGTTCGGCCGCGTCGCCGCCAATGCGCCGCATTGGGCGCCCGCGCTGTTGCCCGAAGGTGAAGAGCCGGGTCTACGCGAGACGGTGTTCTGGAATCCGCCGAACATGGCCGCGCCGGACGAGAACGATCGCGTCAACACGTCGGCGGCCTACGGGTTTGCTTTCGACATGTGCGGCGTCGAAGTGGATCGCGCCACCGGCCGCGTGCGGATCGACCGCTACGTCACCGCGCACGACGCCGGCACGCTGCTGAACCCCGCGCTCGCCGATGGCCAGATTCGCGGCGCCTTCGCGCAAGGGCTCGGCGCGGCGCTGATGGAAGAGTTCCGCTACGGCGCGGACGGCAGCTTCCAGTCCGGCACGCTCGCCGACTATCTGATGCCGACCACCTGCGAGGTGCCCGATCCGGTGATCGTGCATCTGGAAACGCCGTCGCCGTTCACGCCGCTCGGTGCGAAAGGACTCGGCGAGGGCAACAACATGAGCACGCCGCCGTGCATCGCGAATGCGGTGGCGGATGCGCTCGGCGTCGACGATATTCGCTTGCCGCTGACGCCTTCGAAGGTGATGGCGCTGATCGGCATCGACGATCCCGCGCCGTCGCGTCCTGAGTTGCGTGAAGCGCCGGCGGCCAAACCGGCGACGCCGGGCGGCGGCAAGGCGCTCACTGCGCAGGGCAGCGTCGATCTGCCGGCCTCGCCGGAAGCGATTTTTGCGGTGCTGCTCGATCCGAATGCGCTCGCCAAGGTGATTCCCGGCTGTCATGCGCTCGAAGCAGAAGGCACGAACCAGTATCGCGCCGATGTGACGGTCGGCGTCGGCATGATCAAGGCGCGCTTCGAAGCGAAGATCGGCCTGTCGGAAATCGACGCGCCGCATCGGCTGCGTTTGGCGGGTGCAGGCATGTCGTCGCTCGGCAGTGCACGCGGCAGCGGCCTCGTCGAATTGACGCCGATTGAAAACGGCACGCGTCTTTCGTACGACTACGAAGCCCAGGTGTCGGGCAAGGTCGCGGCAGTGGGCGGCCGCATGCTCGAAGGCGCGGCCAAGGTCGTGTTGCGGCAACTGTTCGAATCGCTCGGCCGTCAGGCGGCCGGCAAGCCGCTTCGCGCTGGCGGCTCGTGGCTCTCGCGCCTCTTCGCCCGTTTCAGGAGACAGGCATGAAACCCGCGCCGTTCGACTATCTGCGCGCCATGACCACCCAGCATGCGCTCGACGCCCTTGCGCAAAGCGGCGAGGACGCACGCGTGCTGGCCGGCGGCCAGTCGCTGATGGCGGTGCTGAACATGCGGCTCGCGCAGCCGCGCATGCTGATCGATATCTCGCGCACCGACGAGCTGAACTCGGTGCGCGCCGATCACAAGGCGGGCTTGCTGGTGGTAGGCGCGGCGGCCACGCAAGGCAGCGTCGAGTGGCGTGAATCGCTGCGCGACGAAGTGCCGTTGCTGGCGATGGCGTTCCCGCACATCTCGCACTTCCAGATCCGCAATCGCGGCACGGTGTGCGGCTCGATAGCGCACGCCGACCCCAGCGCGGAACTGCCGCTGGTGCTGGCCGCGCTCGGCGGCGACGTGATGCTGCGTTCGAAAAAGAAGCACCGTGTGCTGCCCGCAAGCGAGTTTTTCCAGGGCATGTTGATGACCGCGCGCGAGCCGGATGAACTGGTCGAAGCCGTGCGCTTTCCGTTCAAGCGGCCGGGCGAATGCTACGGCTTCACGGAATTCTCCTCGCGCCACGGCGACTTCGCGATGGTCGCCTGTGCGGCCGTCGTGACGAGCGATTCGATCCGCCTCGCGGTGGGCGGTGTCGCGGACAGGCCGGTGGTCGAGCAATGGCCGCGTCTGCGCGACGAGGATCTGCGCAGCGCATTGAACGATTTGAGCTGGAAGCTGGGCGCGCAGGACGACGCGCATATCAGCGCGACCTATCGCCGGCATCTGGTCCGGCAACTCGGATGGCGCGTGATCGAGGAGGCGAAGTGAGCAACACATCGAACGGCAATGTCGTGCACGTCATGAGGCAGGGCGAGCAGCAGCGTGTCACGCTGACGCTCAATGGCCGTGAACGCAGCGGCTATTGCGAGCCGCGCGAACTGCTGTCGGATTTCATCCGTCACGAACTGGGCGCGACCGGCACGCACGTCGGCTGCGAGCACGGCGTGTGCGGCGCGTGCACGGTGCACGTGGATGGCGTGGCGGGACGCTCGTGCCTGATGCTGGCGGTGCAGGCCGACGGCCGCCGCATCGACACCGTCGAGGGACTCGCGCCCGACATGAAACTCGGCGATCTGCAGCAGGCGTTCCAGCGTCATCATGCGTTGCAGTGCGGGTTCTGCACGGCCGGGATTCTGATGTCGTGCGCGGACTATCTGCAACGCGTGCCCGATCCGAGCGAAGCGCAGGTGCGCGACATGCTCTCGGGACATCTGTGCCGCTGTACGGGCTATACGCCGATCGTCGCCGCGGTGCTCGACGTGGCGGCACGGCGCCGCCAGGGCAACTCGGCGGGCGAGACTGTGGAGGCCGTTCATGCTTGATCTCGGCCGAACCTTTCTGCAGAGCGTGGAACGCAGCCCCGACGCGTTGGCCCTGGTCGACGGCGAACTGACGCTGACGTATGCGCAGTGGCACCGGCTCATCGTGAACGTTGCCGAAGGCCTGCGCCGTTTGGGGCTCGTGCATGGCGACCGCTTGCTGGTGGTGCTGCAAAACCGCTGGGAAATGGCGACCCTGCACTGGGCCTGTCAATTTGCGGGCGTGGTGATCGTGCCGCTGAACTGGCGCGCGAAACCGGAGGAGCTCGAATACTGCGTGACCGACGCCGGTGTAAATGCCATCGTCTACGAACCGGTCTGCGCCGATGCGGTCGCGCAAAGTCCCGCAGCGCAACGTCTGCCGCGTATCGGTCTCGACGACGCGCAAGGCTGCACCGCGAGCTTCGCAACGCTGACGGAGCAAAGTACGCCCGATACGCCGGGCGCCGGGCAAACACGCGCGACTGCCGACGACCACTCACTGATTCTTTACACCTCGGGCACCACCGGCAAGGCGAAAGGCGTGCCGCGCCGCCATCGTCACGAACGCGCCGCCGCGCTCGCGCACGTCGCGCAGAATCTGTATGGCCACGGCGAACGCACGCTCGGCGTGATGCCGCTTTATCACACGATGGGCGTGCGTTCGCTGCTCTCGATGGCGCTGGTGGACGGCCTGTTCGTCTGCGTGCGCCGCTGGAATGCGCGCTTCGCACTCGATGCCATCGCGCGGCACAAGCTCACCTGTCTCTATCTGGTGCCGACGCTGTATCACGATCTGCTTGCCGATCCGGCATTCGCGTCGATCGATACGTCGACGGTGAAGAAGCTCGGCTTTGCCGGCGCGCCGATGAACGATGGTCTGCTCAAGCGCCTCACGGCGGCGTTCAAGCCGGATCTGTTCGTCAATCACTACGGCTCGTCCGAGGTCTACACCTTCAGCATCGATCAGGACGCCACGCGCAAGCCGGGCAGTGCGGGTCGCGCGGGCATCAACACGCGTTTGCGCGTCGTCAGGCTCGACGCGCATACACCCGAAGACCTCGCGCAAGTGGGAGAGGAAGGCCAGATCATCGCCGACCTGCTTGGCGACGAAGCCTTCGAAGGCTACTGGAACCGTCCCGATGCGAACGCCAAGTCGTTGCGCGAGGGCTGGTACTTCACGGGCGACACCGGGTTCTTCGACGCGGAAGGTGACCTGTACGTATCGGGCCGCGTCGATGACATGATCATCAGCGGTGGCGAGAACATCTCGCCGGTCGATATCGAGTCGGTGCTGTCGCTGCATCCCGCCGTCGACGAGGTCGCGGTGGCCGGCGTGAAGGACGAGCGCTGGGGGCAACGCGTGGTCGCCTTCGTCAAGCGCCGCGACTACGTCGATGCCGAGACGCTCGATGCGCATTGCCGCACGTCCGACCTCGTCAACTTCAAGCGTCCGCGCGAATACGTGTTCGTCGACGACATACCGAAGTCGCCAGTCGGCAAGATTCTGCGCCGCAAGCTGTCGGCGGGCGAGTACCAACGCGACACGTGCGGCGAAGCCATTGCACATCACACGCAAACCACCAAGGAGTAACTCATGACCGATTTGACTCACCGCGGCCAGAGCCTGCTGCAAGACCTCGACGGCTTTTCCATCGAGATCGACGCGCAACGCGAGCGGGCCGACATCATCCTGCACCGGCCGCCGCTGAACGTGATCTCGATGCATGCGCGCGACCAGTTGCGCGCCGCCTTCGAGGCGCTCGACGAAGACCCGCGCGTGCGCGTGATCGTGGTGCGCGCCAAGGGTGAACATTTTTCTAGCGGTGGCGACATCAAGGGCTTTCTCGAAGCATCGCCGGAAACCGTGTCGAAGCTCGCCTGGAACATCGCCGCGCCCGCGCGCTGCTCGAAGCCGGTGATCGCCGCCAATCGCGGCTTCTGCTTTGGCGTGGGCTTCGAACTGTCGCTCGCGTGCGACTTCCGCATTGCCACCGACACCACCTTTTACGCGCTGCCGGAACAGAAGCTCGGCCAGATTCCGGGTTCCGGCGGCTCGGCCCGTTTGCAGCAGATGGTCGGCATTGGCCGCACCAAGGACATCGTGATGCGCTCGCGCCGCATTCCGGGCAAGCAGGCTTACGAGTGGGGCATCGCGGTCGAATGCGTGGCCGACTCCGAACTCGAAGCGACGACCGACGCGCTGGTGGACGAACTGCGCGCCTTCTCGCCGCTCGCGCAACGCACCGCGAAGAAGCTGCTCAACGATACCGAGGACGCGCCGCTATCGATCGCGATCGAACTCGAAGGACACTGCTATAGCCGCCTGCGCACCTCCGACGATTTCCGCGAAGGCGTCGAGGCATTTCACGGCAAGCGCAAGCCGGTGTTCCGCGGCAGTTGAAGCGAACCCCACGCAACGGCGAACAGAACAGAACCTCAGGAGACAGGTGGATGGAGCGCTTCGACTACGTGATCGTCGGCGGCGGATCGGCTGGGTGCGTGCTCGCGCATCGCCTGTCGGCGGATGCGTCGTTGCGGGTCGCGCTGATCGAAGCGGGCGCGGATACGCCGCCGGGCAAGGTGCCGGCGGCGATTCTCGACAGCTATCCGATGCCGGTTTTCTACGGTGACAAGTACATCTGGCCGGCCCTTAAGGCGAGCGCCACCCGCACCGCCGCGCCTCGCGTGTACGAGCAGGGCCGCGTGATGGGCGGCGGTTCGAGCATCAACGTGCAGTCGGCCAATCGCGGCCTGCCGCGCGACTACGATGACTGGGCCGCCAACGGTGCGAGCGGCTGGGCATGGCAGGACGTGCTGCCGTATTTCCGCAAGCTCGAAAGCGATGTGAATTTTCCCGGCAGTGAGTTGCACGGCAGCGATGGCCCGGTGCCGATCCGCCGTATTCAGCCCGCGCAGTGGCCGGCGTTCTGCCATGCCTTCGCCAACGGCATGCGGGAAAACGGTTTTGAAGCACTGCAGGATCAGAACGCTGAATTCGGCGACGGCTATTTTCCCGGCGCGTTTTCGAACCTCGACGACCGGCGCGTATCGAGCGCAGCAGCATATCTCGACGAGGCGACGCGCCAACGCCGCAATCTGCACATCTATGCGGACTTGCGCGTCGAGTCGATCGTCATGGTAGGGCGTGTCGCGCGCGGCGTGGTCGCGGTGGAGCGCAGCGGTGTACGTATCCGTTTCGATGCGAACGAGGTCGTGTTAAGCGCGGGCGCGTTGCAATCCCCCGCGTTGCTGATGCGGGCCGGCATCGGCGCGAAGGCGGAACTCGACGCGCTCGGCATCGAGTGCCGGGTCGATCTGCCGGGCGTGGGACGCAATCTGCAGGACCATCCGTCGCTCACGTTCTGTCATTTTCTCGAGCGGCGTTTTCGCATGCCGCTCTCGCGCCGTCGCGCGAGCATGACAGCCGCGCGCTTTAGCTCGGGCGTCGCCGGTTGCGATGAGTCCGATCTGTATCTGTCGAGTGCGACGCGCGCCGCCTGGCATGCGCTCGGCAACCGGCTCGGTCTGTTTTTTCTCTGGTGCAACCGGCCTTATTCGCGCGGCCGCGTGCAACTCGCGTCCGCTGATCCAGCCGTAGCGCCGCGTGTCGATCTGAATCTGCTCGACGATCCGCGCGATCTCGCGCGCCTCGCGTACGGCGTGCGGATGCTGGCGAAGATCGTCGAGGCGTCGGGTCTCGGCGATAACCCGCGCGACTTTTTTCCGGCCGCGTTTTCACCGCGCGTGAAAGCGCTGAGCCGGGTCGGCGCGGGCAATGCGATGCTGATTTCGCTGCTCGGCACGCTGCTCGATACGCCGGCGCCGCTGCGGCGGCTGCTGATCGAGCAGTTCTTCACGCGGGGCCAGCGCATGTCCGCCCTGCTGGGCGAGCCAGGCGCGCTCGAAGACTTCATCCGCGCGAATGTGTTCGGCGTCTGGCACGCCAGCGGTACTTGCCGCATGGGCGACCCGAACGACGTCATGGCGGTGACCGACACTTCGGGCAGCGTGCACGGCGCGCAGGGCCTGCGGGTCGTCGACGCGTCGCTGATGCCGCGCCTGCCCTCGGCGAATACGAATATCCCGACCATCATGATGGCCGAAAAAATCGCCGACGCGATGCTCGCGCGGCACGCGGCAAATGCGGCAAATGCGGCGTCGAACACGCCGTTCGCCATGGCCCAGCCATAAGGTTTCTTAACACCACCAAGAGCACGTGCAAGAGAACGTGCCTGAACGGGGACGATCGAGAGACGGCCCGATGATAGTCAAGGAGATGACGATGTCTGTAGCAGCGCAAAATGGCGCCGCCTTGCCCGCGGTAGACCAGCGGCAAGTGATGGGTGCGGTAATGGCCTCGTGCCTCGGCTGGGCACTGGATCTGTTCGATCTGTTCGTGTTGCTGTTCGTCGCGCCGGTGGTCGGGCGGCTGTTCTTCCCGTCCGAGCACGCGATGCTTTCGCTGGCCGCGGTCTATGCGTCGTTTGCCGTGACGCTGCTGATGCGACCGCTCGGCTCGGCATGGTTCGGTTCCTATGCGGACCGTCACGGACGCAAGGGCGCGATGATCATCGCGGTGGTCGGCGTGGGTCTCTCCACGGCCACGTTCGGCGTGCTGCCGACCGTCGCGCAAGTCGGCCTCGTCGCGCCGATCCTGTTCCTCGTGCTGCGCCTCGTGCAGGGCGTGTTCGTGGGCGGCGTGGTGGCGTCGACGCATACCATCGGCACCGAATCGGTCGCGCCGAAATATCGCGGCGCGGTGTCGGGGCTGATCGGCGGCGGCGGAGCGGGGCTCGGCGCGTTGCTCGCCTCGCTCACGTATCTGGCAATGTCGGCGCTGTTCCCCGGCCCGGCGTTCGATGTGTGGGGCTGGCGCTGCATGTTCTTCACCGGCATCATCAGTTCGGTGCTCGGGCTGTTCGTCTTCAGCAGTCTCGAAGAGTCGCCGCTGTGGAAAAAGCTCGCCGCCGAAAAGGCCGCCAAGGCCGCGGCTCAGAAGTCCGACACGCCGGTCGAAATCGTGCGCTCGCCGGTGCGTACGCTGTTCTCGCGCGACTATCGCTCGATCCTGCTGGTCAACCTGCTGCTGACCATCGGCGGCGGTAGCGGCTACTACCTGACCTCGGGCTATCTGCCCACCTTCCTCAAGGTGGTGAGCCACGCGCCGAACGGCGCCGCGGCGGCGATCCTGCTGATCTGCAGCGTGGCGGTGGTGATTGCATCGGTGGCGGCGGGGCATCTGAGCACGTTCATCGGGCGCAAGAGCGCTTTCATCTGGCTCGGCCTGATTCGCCTGTTCGCGTTGCCCGCGCTGTTCCTGCTGCTGCCCACGGCGCAAAGCATCACGATGATCGGCGTGTACGCGGTGATTCTCAGCGCGCTCGGCAGTGCGGGCTACGCGCCGATCCTGATCTTCCTGAACGAACGGTTCCCGACCGCGATTCGCGCGACGGGCACGGGGCTCTCGTGGAACATCGGTTTTGCGATCGGCGGCATGATGCCGACCGCCGTGTCGCTGGTGGCCAAAGATGCGAGCGAGTTGCCGATGACGCTGGCGATCTTCGTCGGAGCGATCAGCGTGATTTTCCTGATCGGCGCGTTCGTCGTGCCGGAGACGCGCGGCAGGCTCGAACAGGGCGCGGTGCGCGGAACGGTCTAGTTCGCGGATCTGGCGGCCGGCTGGCGGCGGCTCGGGCAGCGTTCAGACGGTAGCGCGCACAGCGGGTCAGAAGGCGGTTCGGCCGGCAGTCAGGCAACCGGTACACCCGTCGTCACACGCCGGATCTCTTCGCCGATGATGTCGATCAGCGCGTGCGCCGCCGGCCCGATCGGCCGCTTGGGATGGCTCACGCGGATGATGTGCCGCACGATCGGCGGCGATGTGATGGTGCGCGCGCACAGCACGCCTTCGTCGACCTTGCGCTGAACCACCACGCGCGGCAGGATCGTCGCGACGCCGCTCTGCTCGACGAACTGCACGATGGTGTTCAGCAGGTCGATCTCGAACTTCGGCTTGATGACCACGTCGGCGGCCAGCAGCGCCGCGTCCAGCACGCCGCGCAGGCCATTGCGGCGGGTCGGCAGCACCAGTTCGATGCCGGCCAGAGTCGCGAGATCGATGGCTGGCGGCAGGTCGGGCCCGAGCGCGGCGCTCGTCACCAGCACCATTTCCTCGTCGAGCAGGGGCACCACGTCGAGTGCGAGGCGCCCGCGCGGCTTGTTGATGATGGCCGCATCCAACCGGCCCGCTTCGACCGCGTCGATCAACTGCGCGCTGAAACCGTCGGCGACCGACACCTCGACCTGCGGGAACATAGCGTTGAACCTGGCGAGCGACTCCGGCAGCACGCTCTCCGCCTCCGAGGACACCATGCCGAGCGACACGCGCCCCGTGACGATCGCATCCTGCCGGCTCAGCTGATCGCGCGCCCGCTCGATGTCGCGCATGATCGGCGTGTACAGGCGGTACATCTGGCGCGCCGCGTCGGTCGGCGTCATGCCGTGCGGCCCGCGTTCGAAGAGTTTCTGGCGCAATTCGGTTTCGAGCTTCGAAATCTGCATGCTGAGCGCGGGTTGCACGATATTGAGCCGTTTCGCGGCGCGCGTGACGGAGCCGTCTTCGAAAAGCGCGATGAAATACTGGATTTGCTTGAGGTCCATGACGCGCGGGAACGGGGGGTGGAAAGGGCTGAAACGGGGTTGAAAACGGGGTTGAAAACGGGGTTGAAAAGGGGGCGGGAAGCGCCGCAAACACTGAGTTTAACCGTGCCGTGCCGAGCTTACACGGAACCCCGCGCGCAAGCCCGAGCGGCGTGGCTCGCAGCGCAGTCACGAGCGTGTTTCCTTACGCTGCTACAATCTCGTCTTTCTCGATCGATTGTGCGCTATGGGTTTCGAACAACTCGCTGAATTGAAGAAGCAATTGGCCGCGGCTCGCCGCGAGGCTGCGCCTGCCGCGAAGTCCGGCGCGAAGCCTGGCTCGAGGCCTGCTTCGAAGGACGCTCCCAAGCCTGCTGCCAAGCCGGCTGCCAAGGATGCTTCCAAGCCGGGCGCGAGGCCGGCCCGCAAGCCCGCGCCGCCGCGCCGTGCTGCGCCTGCCGCCGCGCCCGCCGCTGCGTCCGACGCCAAACCGGTGGTGGAGGCGAAGCCGGTGGACCCGGTGGTGAAATCGATCGGGCGGCTGCAGAAGCGCTTCCCCATTGCCTTCCCCAAGAATCCGGCGCCCAAGCTGCCGCTCAAGGTCGGTATTTTCGAAGACCTCGTGGCGCACGCTAAGGAACTGTCGTTGAGCGAAGCCGAATTGCGCGACGCGATCAAGACGTGGTGCCGTGGCAGCCGCTACTGGAAATGTCTCGTGGAAGGCGCGGCTCGCGTCGATCTGACGGGCGCGGAGGCGGGCAAGGTCACGGCGCAGGAGGCCGCGGGCGCGCAGCGTCTGCAGGCGCATCGCGCGGGCAAGGGTGCGAAGGCGGCAGCCGGCGCGCCGAACGCGCATGCAAACGCGACCGCCGAAGCGGCCACGGAAGCGGGCGCTCAGCCCGCCGCCGAGGCAGCGAACGCGCCGGCCGAAGCGCCGAATGCGTCAGCCGGGACAGCGAATGCGCCGGCCGAGGCCGTCGCGGCCTCGCAAGCGGGCGAAGCGGGCAGTGCGCAGACCGGCTCGACGGATACGCCGGCGGTCCACGAAACCGCCCACGAAGCCGCCGCTGAACCGGCGACCTCGCCGGCCACTCGCGAAGCGTAAAACCCGCCACCCCGCCTAGGGGTGGCTGCCTTGCCGCGACGCAGCCCCCAGCCGGCTGCGCACGAAGCCGACGTGTTCGCGCAGCACATAGAACGCGTCGGCGTAAGCGAGCGGCATGCGCAGCCG
Source organism: Paraburkholderia sp. FT54 (assembly GCF_031585635.1). Lineage (NCBI taxonomy): Bacteria > Pseudomonadati > Pseudomonadota > Betaproteobacteria > Burkholderiales > Burkholderiaceae > Paraburkholderia > Paraburkholderia sp. FT54. The sequence goes on from NZ_CP134195.1 coordinate 1,947,342, forward strand.
ATTCAACGAATCCTCGATCTGATCCAGTTCCGCGAAGAGCCGTTTGCGCTCATCCTCGGTCGAATCGGCGAGCGCGCCGCGTTCGATCGCAATCAGCGAACCGTAATAACGATAGATGCGCGAGCGCACCCGCCAGCGGTAAAGCGCCGGAATCAGCCGCATGGACGGGAACAGCAGCACGGCCATCGGCAGTAGCAGAACCAGCGTGCGGTCGCCGATGCTCGCCAGCCAGAACGGCAGCGTGCGGTACAGAAAGCTCTTGCCCGTCTTGTAGTAGCGCTGCGCGTCCTCGCTGATCTGATATTCACGCGCGACCGGACTCGGAAATTCTCCCGCGCGCTGCAACAGGCCCGGCATGCCATGCACCTCCTGTGCCGCTTCGATCAGCAGATCGGAGATGGCCGGATGCAACGTGGTGCGCGCCACCAGTTCGACGGTCGGGCTGATCAGATGCACGGTTTCAGGCGGAATCCTGCGCCGCAGATCCAGCACGCCGGCCGGCAGGTCGATCTGGTCCAGATAGGGAAACAGACGCGTATAGGCGCTCGCTTCGGCGAAGTTCATCACCGACACGCCGGGCACCTTGAGCAGGCGCAGCATCAGGCCGCGCGTGGCCGAGTCGCCGTTCAGGATCGCCGCGTCCACGTCGCCCGCGACCAGTTGGGTGGCGGCCTGCAAGCCGTCGCTCGGCACCAGCGTGGTGTCGCCGCCCGGCTCGATGCCGTTGGCATCCAGCAGTTTGAGGGCCAGCAGGCGCGTGCCGCTCCCTTCGCGGCCCACCGCGATCCGTTTGCCTTCCAGTTGCGAAAGCTGGCTCAGGCCCGTGCCGCGATAGAACACCACCACCGGAATATAAAACACGCTGCCGAGCGACATCAGCGATGAGGTGTCGTGGCCGTCGGCCACACCGCCTTGCACGAGCGCGACGTCGACGTGCTGCTTCGGGTCCAGCAGACGTTGCAGGTTCTGCACGGAGCCGTCGGACTCCAGCACGTTCAGCTTGATGCCGTTGCGGGCGAGGATCTTCCTGTACTGCTCGGCGGCGACCAGAAACGAGCTGTCATGCGGACCGGCGCTCAGGGTGATCGTCTTGGGCGGCGCCGGATCGACCAGCCAGACGACCAGCGTGACCATGAGTATGATGAGCGCGGCCACGACGGCATAGAGCAGGGTGTGATCGCGCCACTCGGCATGCGGCTCTTCGCCGGGAAAATGCGGGGGACGCACGCGCTGCGCTTTCATGGATACTCCGTGCCGGGAGCCGGGATGATCGCATTGTCCACTGTCCGCGGCGGGTTTGCCGTCGGCAGTTTGCTCTATTGACCGGGCGGCCCGCGAAGCTCTTGCCGGTGTGGTGGCCGACGCGGCACGTTCGAAGACGCGCGCTGCCTACGCGGCGCGCGAGTGAAATGCCCAGCATAACTGCCGCTGTCACGACCGGACTGCGGGGTTGGTCATGGCATAATCCGCGACAGCTTCCCCTTCGTGTCGCCGGGCGCATCGTGAGTCGTTTCTATCGGAAGATCGGCAGTTGGCTGGGATTGTTCGCGATCCTGATGGCCTCGCTCGCGCCGACGATCTCGCACACGCTCGCCGCACGCAGCGATGAAAGCGCCATGTCAGCCGAGCATTGCGACATGCCGTCGATGGCGTCCATGGGTTCGATGGACTCGATGGACTCGATGGACTCGATGCAGGACGACACGCCGGACGCGACATCGGTCGCGTCCAACGCGGCCGATCAGACAGGCGGCAAACACACCCCTCACACCGTCATGTCCGACGGCGACGCCTGCGGCTACTGCAGCCTGCTTGCCCACATGCCCGTCGTGCCGAGCGTCGAGGCACTGTTCGTCGTCACCGTCCGCGCTTTGCAGCACACCGTCGCGACCCGCTTCGAGAGCGTGCGCCGCGTCGAGCCGCTCACCCCCGCTCAACCCCGCGCCCCTCCGTTCGCATCCTGATTCGAGTCACCACGGCGCGATGCATCGAATGCATCGCGGTTGCCGCCGCGCGTCCACGCGACTGTGCGCGCCGGCAGTGTCACGACCCATGAAACAGGATGAATCATGCCTATCCAAAGAACGCGCAGCGGGCAACCGCTGCGCGCGGCAACGCTTGCCGCAGCCACCGCCAGCGCATTGTTGTGCGCATCTTCACCGGCCAGTGCACACGCGATTGCGGGCAACCGCGTCTTCCCAGCGACGATGGCCGTCGACGACCCCGGCGTCGGGGACGAAGCCAACTTCGAGTTCGGCCATCAACGCGTGCCGGGCGACAACGGCGACCAGAGCATCAACACCTTCGACTTCGAGTACGACAAGCTGATCACGCCGCGGCTCGCGGTATCCGTCGACGGCACCTATGCAATGCAGAACAATCCGCAGGCGCACGGCTTCGACAACTTCGGCGTTGGCCTGAAGTACCTGCTGTACGTCAACGACGCGCACGAGTTCATGACCTCGATCGGCGTGGAGGCCGAACTCGGCGGCACGGGCAGCCGCGCGATCGCCGACAACTTCTCGACGATCTCGCCGACCGTCTTTGCCGGCAAGGGCATGGGCGATCTGCCCGACTCGCTGGCGTATCTGCGGCCGATCGCCATCACGGGTGAAGCGGGACCGGCGCTGACCACCGGCGCGGGACAGCCGAACGCGTTCAACTACGGCTTCACCCTGCAATACAGCTTGCCGTATCTGCAGCAGCATGTGCGCGATGTCGGCCTGCCGCAGCCGTTCGCCAATCTGATTCCGCTGGTGGAGATTCCGCTGTCCCGCAGCCAGGGGCAGACGACCGGCACGGTCAATCCAGGCTTTATCTGGATCAACCGTTATGGACAGTTCGGCGTGGAGGCGCAAATCCCGATCAATCGCGCGAGCGGCTCGCATGTGGGCATTCTGGTCCAGGCGCATATCTTCTTCGACGATGTCGCGCCGACCACGATCGGCAAACCGCTGTTCCAGTAAAGCAGGAGAGTGATGATGAATGGCACGATGATGAAACACCAACGCTTGCGCGGGTTCGGCGCTACCGCGAAGCTAACGGCGCTGTTTGCCGGTCTCGCACTCGCGAGCGGGGCCTTCGCGCATGTATTCCCTCAAAAGCAGGAGCCGGGAGCAGGCGCGACGGTAGCATCGCCCGCTCAGGTGCGGGTGATTTTCGACGGGCCGCTCGAAGCGGCGTTCAGCTCGCTGACGGTGACCGACGCGAGCGGCAAGCAGGTCAACACGCAGAAGGCCGCGGTCGATGCGCATCAACCGGCGCTGATCGTCGTGCCCTTGCCGCCGCTCGCGGCGGGTCACTACACGGTGCATTGGGTGGCCGTGGCGTCGGACGGACATCGCACCCATGGCGACTACGCGTTCAATGTGAAGTAGCCCGAAGCGGTGATGCGCTGCGTCATCCATCGAGCGATGGCGCAGCGTCTGAAAAGGTCTATTATCGAAAAGACGCATCGAGCGCCTAGCCGTGCAACGCAGCCGTCCTCGCCTTCGGGGAGAAGAACACATGACGGAGTTCGTGAAGGCGCTCCCCGCAGCGAAGCCCGGATATCAGCGCCGGCGGATCGCATGGCTCTACGCGTTGCTACTGACCTTCAATCTCGCCGCGTGGCTCGCGGCCTTCATGGCGTTTCGCGGCTATCCGCTGCTGATGGGTTCCTGTCTGCTGGCGTACTCGTTCGGTTTGCGGCACGCCGTGGACGCGGACCACATCGCCGCCATCGACAACGTCACGCGCAAGCTCATGCAGTCCGGCCAGCGTCCGCTGACGGCAGGGTTGATGTTCTCGCTCGGCCACTCCACCATCGTCGTACTGGCGACGCTCGGCATTGCCGTCACCGCCATGGCCTTGCAAACTCAACTGAACGGGTTCAGGGAAACGGGCGCGATGATCGGCACGCTCGTCTCGACGTTTTTCCTGTTCGCCATCGCGCTGCTGAACCTCATCGTGCAGCGCTCGGTGCTGCGCGCGTTTCGGCGCGTGCGCCGCGGCGAACCCTGCGTCGACGAAGATCTCGACATGCTGCTCGCCAATCGCGGCTTCCTGGCGCGCCTCTTCCGGCCGCTCTTCCGCCTGATCACACGAAGCTGGCACATGTACCCGCTCGGCTTCCTGTTCGGCCTCGGTTTCGATACCGCGACCGAAGTCGGCTTGCTCGGCATTTCCGCGGCGGGCGCCGCGCAAGGCATGTCGATCTGGTCGATCCTCGTGTTTCCGGTGCTGTTTACGGCGGGCATGACCCTGATCGATACCACCGACAGCATGCTCATGCTGGGCGCTTACGGCTGGGCATTCGTGAAGCCGGTCCGCAAGCTCTACTACAACCTCACCATCACGACGATTTCGGTGCTGGTGGCGCTGCTGATCGGCAGCATCGAAGGCCTTGGGCTGGTCGTCGACAAGCTGCATCTGAGTGGCGGATTCTGGCAGACGGTGGCGGTTCTCAACGATAACTTCGGAATGCTCGGTTATGCGATCGTCGGGGTCTTCGCGTCCGCCTGGTTATTGTCCGCGGCGGTCTACAAATGGCGGCGAATCGGGGAGATAGAGATACGCTCCTGATTGCGATGCAATGACAGCAAGGCCTGGCTCAAACCCTTAAGGGCTATCGTCAGAGAATTGAATAAGGCGTGTGGATGCGGCTATCGCAATGCGCGAAGCTTCGCGAATAAGCTATGAAAATTGGGTTATTCCGAATCGCTGAACTATACTCGAAAAAGTTTTTCGGGCTCATTGCGATGAGCACCATTCAAACGAAAACATGCAGCAAATCCGATCCTTTTAACCGCCCCCTCAAGCGGAAATTACCCCGATCGATTGCTGGACACGTGACTGCCGTGCGGCGCTCGCCACGTATCTTTGTCTGTCCAAAAGAACGTGAACGCAGTGGAGACACATCATGGCAGAAGCAGACAACGTCCCCTATGGGCGCAAGACTCAGCACGCGCCGGCCCTCAAGGAAGTGCACATCATCTGGATCACCGCGGGCCTCGGCTGCGACGGCGATTCGGTGTCCATTACGGCCGCCACCCAGCCCAGCATCGAGGACGTGATTCTCGGCGCGATTCCCGGCTTGCCGAAGGTGCATTTACACAATCCCGTACTGGCGTATGAAAACGGCGCTGAGTTTCTCAAACCGTTTCATCAGGCCGCGCGTGGCGAACTGGACAACTTCGTGCTGGTGATGGAAGGCTCGATTCCCAATGAGCGTATCAATCGCGAGGGTTATTGGGCCGCATTGGGCACCGACCCCGATACGGGCGACCCGATCACGATTCCGCAATGGCTCGACCGGCTCGCGCCGCGCGCGCTGGCGGTGGTCGGCGCGGGAACCTGCGCGACCTATGGCGGCATTCACGCGATGCAAGGCAACCCGACCGGCTGCATGGGTCTCGCCGATTATCTCGGCTGGGACTGGAAGTCGAAAGCGGGCTTGCCTATCGTCAACGTGCCTGGGTGTCCGGTGCAGCCGGACAACTTCATGGAGACGCTGCTGTATCTGCTGTATCAACTCGCGGGCCTCGCGCCCATGATTCCACTCGACGATGCGTTGCGGCCGAAGTGGCTGTTCACCCGCACCGTGCACGATGGTTGCGACCGGGCGGGTTCGTACGAGCAGGCGATCTTCGCGACCGAATACGGCAGCCCGAACTGCATCGTCAAGCTCGGCTGCTGGGGACCGGTCGTGCAATGCAACGTGCCCAAACGCGGCTGGATGGCGGGCATGGGCGGCTGTCCGAACGTGGGCGGCATCTGCATCGGCTGCACGATGCCGGGCTTCCCGGACAAGTTCATGCCGTTCATGGACGAGCCGCCCGGCGCGGTGCTGTCGTCCAATCTGATCAGGAGCTATGGCCCGCTGATCCGCAGTTTGCGCAAGCTGACAAAAAACACGCTCAACGATGAGCCGAAATGGCGTCACAACCGTTCGGAACTCACCACCGGTTACCGTCGCTGAGCGGGCGGAATTCGCGCAGTCAGTGTCGTCAGTGTCGTCAGCAGGAGAAGGTCATGGCCGTCAGCACCGCACCTGAAGCGACCCGCACCACCCAGGCAGCACCGGGCAAGCTGGTCGAAATGAACTGGGATCCGATCACGCGGATCGTCGGCAGTCTGGGGATTTACACCAAGATCGATTTTGCGAACCGCCGGGTGGCGGAATGCTACAGCACGTCGTCGATCTTTCGTGGCTATAGCATTTTCATGAAGGGCAAGGACCCGCGCGACGCGCATTTCATCACGAGCCGGATCTGCGGCATCTGTGGCGACAATCACGCGACCTGTTCGGTCTACGCGCAGAACATGGCCTACGGCGTGAAGCCGCCGATGATCGCCGAGTGGATCGTCAATCTCGGCGAAGCGGCTGAATACATGTTCGATCACAACATCTTCCAGGACAACCTGGTGGGCGTGGACTTCTGCGAGACGATGGTCAAGGAGACCAATCCGGGCGTGTGGGCCAAGGCGCAGAAAACGCCGGCGCCGCACGCGGACAAGCACGGCTATCAGACGATCGCGGAGATCATGACCGCGCTCAATCCGTTTACCGGCGAGTTCTACCGCGAGACGCTGATGGTGAGCCGCTATACGCGCGAAATGTTCTGCCTGATGGAAGGACGCCACGTGCATCCGTCGACGCTGTATCCGGGCGGCGTGGGCACTGTGCCGACCATTCAGCTGTTCACCGACTACATCACGCGTTTGATGAAATACGTGGAGTTCATGAAGAAGGTCGTGCCGCTGCACGACGATCTGTTCGACTTCTTCTACGAGGCACTGCCCGGTTATGAAGAGGTGGGCCGGCGCCGTGTACTGCTCGGCTGCTGGGGTTCGTTCCAGGACCCGAACGTGTGCGATTACAACTACAACACCATGACGCAATGGGGCCGCGGCATGTTCGTCACGCCAGGCGTGGTGGTGGACGGCGAACTGGTCACGACCGACCTCGTCGACATCAACCTGAACATCCGCATCCTGCTCGGCAGCTCCTATTACGACGACTGGGATCACGAAGAAACCTTCGTAAAGAACGACCCGCTCGGCAATCCGGTGGACCGCAAGCATCCGTGGAATCAGACCACGCTGCCGCATCCGCAGAAGCGCAAATTCGACGGCAACTATACGTGGGTGATGTCGCCGCGCTGGCTCGACAAACGCACGGGCGACCACCTCGCGCTCGATACCGGCGGCGGTCCGATTGCGCGCCTGTGGGCCACTGCGTTGGCGGGACTGGTGGATATCGGCTATATCAAGGCGACCGGTCACAGCGTGAAGATCTATTTGCCGAAGACCGCGCTCAAGCCCGAAGTCGAATTCGAGTGGAAGATTCCGAAGTGGAGCAACGCGCTCGAACGCGATCGCGCCCGCACGTATTTTCAGGCTTATTCGGCAGCGGCGGCGTTGTATTTCGCGGAGCAGGCGCTCGCCGAATTGCACGCGGGGCGCACCCGCACGTTCAGCGATTTCACCGTGCCGGAAGAAGGCCTCGGTTGCGGCTTCCATGAGGCGGTGCGCGGCGTGCTCTCGCATCACCTCGTGATCCGCGAGGGCAAGATCGCCAACTATCATCCATATCCGCCTACGCCGTGGAACGCCAATCCACGCGATATCTACGGCACGCCCGGACCCTATGAAGACGCGGTGCAGAACACGCCGATCTTCGAAGAGAACGGTCCCGACAGGTTCAAGGGCATCGACATCATGCGCGCCGTGCGCAGCTTCGATCCATGCGTGCCGTGCGGCGTGCATATGTATGTGGGCAACGGCAAGACCATCGACACCTCGCATTCGCCGACCTTCGGCGTGATGCAGGGAGCGCATACGTGAGCGCCCAGCTGAGCGACCAGCGTGCGGTCGCCGCCCAGCAACGCCGCATCGAGGAACTGATTGCGGCGCTCGAATCGCTCGACGATCCGCGTGCGCGCGAGAGTGCCCAGGAACTGCTGCAGGTTGTGCTCGATCTGCACGCTAGCGGGCTCGCGCGCCTGATCGAAATCGTCTCGTGCGCCGGTGCGATGGATGACGCCATGGTCGAAGCGTTCGAACGCGATGCCAGTGTATCGGCGCTGCTGCTGTTGCACGGTTTGCATCCGCAAGACCTGCCGACGCGCGTGTCGCGCGCGGTGGAGAAGATGCGGCCGCTGCTCGGCGTGCAGGGCATCCAGATCGAATTGCTCGACGCCGCCGAAGAAGCGGTGCGCGTGAAAGTGGCCGGGCGGCTGCAAGGAAAGCACAACTCGGTTGGCGAATTGCAGCAGGAAATCGAACTTGTGATTTTCGAGGCGGCGCCCGAGGCGATGCGCGTCGATATTGCCGGCTTGCAGGACGTCAATGTGCATGAACTGCGCTTCGTGCCTGGTGCGCGCACTGAGGTGCACACCGAAGCGCACCCAGAGCAAACCGAGGTAGCCCGCCGGACCGAGGCCGGCGCGCAATGACGCCCGCCGCCGCCCCGACGCGCGGCTGGGTCGCGGGCGTGCGCCATTTCGTGAGCCGAGCCGATGACACACACTGCGAGTTGTGCGGCGCGCTGCTGCTGGCCGATCATCCTCATCTGTTCGAAATCGGCAAACGGACACTGCATTGCTGCTGCCGTGCCTGCGCACTGCTGTTCGGCAGCCAGCAGAATGCGCGCTATCGGCCAGTACCGCGCGACGCGCGTTATCTCAACGGCTTTTGCATGAGCGACGCGCAGTGGGACGCGCTGGCGATTCCCATCGATATTGCTTTCTTCTTTCACGACAGTTCGGCGCAACGTATCGTCGCGTTTTATCCCGGACCAGCAGGCGGCACGCAATCGCTGCTGGATCTGCAGGCGTGGACCGAACTCGTCGCCGATAATCCATGGCTCGCGCAACTCGAGCCCGACGTCGAGGCGCTGCTCGTGAACCGCAGCGAGGGCGCGCGCGAGTACTACCGTGTGCCGATCGACCAATGTTATGCGCTGACCGGCGTGATTCGCGCGCGTTGGCGCGGCATATCGGGCGGACGGCAGGCGTGGGACGCGATTCATCGTTTCTTCGCCGCGCTGAAGACCCTGGGCCGCGTACCGGAGGGCCTGCTCCATGCCTGATCTCGGATTCACCGTCGAGGCGGCGGAAATGGCGCCGTTTGCCGCGGCGCCGCTACTGGTGTTCAGGCTGCATATCGTCGATGCGGCGACGGGTACATCGGCGCGCCGCGAGATTGCCAGCATCACGCTGCAATGCCAGATCCAGATCGAGGCCACGAAACGCCGCTACGCGCCCGCCGAGCAGTACGGTCTCGAAGACCTGTTCGGCATTCCACCGCGTTGGGGAGACACGTTACGCACGATGCTGTGGACCCATACGTCGGCGGTCGTGCCGCCCTTTACCGGCGAATGCACGCTCGATTTGCCCGTGCCTTGCAGCTACGACTTCAATGTGGCCGCCACCAAATATTTTCACGGACTCGAAGAGGGCGAGATTCCGCTGATGCTGCAGTTCAGCGGCACGGTGTTCTATCGCGAAGCCGATGGCGCGTTGCAGGCCGCGCCGATTCCGTGGCACAAGGAGGCGCCGTACCGTCTGCCGGTGGCGCTATGGCGCGACATGATGGCTCGCTATTACCCGAACGGCGCGTGGCTGTGCCTGCACCGCGATGTATTCGATCGCCTCTCGCGCTTTAAAACCCGCGGGGGTCTGACGAGTTGGGAGCAGGCGGTCACGAGCCTGCTCGACAAGCTCGAGGAGGACATATCGTGAACGCGGTCGAGAGCGTGGTGCAGGCGGTGCTGTACGAAGGCTACATGCTGTATCCGTACCGCCCGACTTCGGTGAAGAACCGGCAGCGCTGGACCTTCGGCGGCGTGTATCCGCGCGCCTATGCGGAGGCATCCGGCAGCGATCCGTGGGTGACGCAAAGCGAGTGTCTGCTGCGCGGCGGCGAGCACACGCGCGTGGCAGTGCGTCCCGGATTTTTGCAGGTGATCGAACGGACGGTGCTGGACGTATCGGAGAACGCCGCGGTGCGGCCGGAGTCGGGCGAGCCCGCGTGGCGCACGGTGCCCGTGCTCGATATCGACGAACGGCGCTATACGCCGTGGCAGGAAGCGGCTGAACGGCACCTCGCGCTGCCCGTACTGGCGCTGGGCGAATTGCTGGACGCGCCGCGCGATATGCCCTTTTCATTCGACGGCGGCAACGAACTTGAACCGCTGGCGGACCGGCACGGCACACTGCGTGGCGCGTTGCGCCGCACGCGCGCGGCGTTGCAAGGCCGCGTCGAAGTAAGCGCGGCGGGCGTGGCGGCGGGTGTCTACCGGCTGAAAGTGCGCATCGTCAACGAGACGCCGCTCGATCATGCGCGCAGCCTTACGCGCGACGCCGCTTCGCTGTATGCGCTGGTCTCGTGCCATACCGTGCTGACCATCGACCGCGGCACATGGATCTCGTCGATCGATCCACCCGACGAGCTCGCGGCGGCGTCGGCCGCATGCCGCAATATCGGCGTATGGCCGGTGCTGGTCGGCGATGAACAGCGGCCCGACACCATGCTCGCCTCGCCGATCATCCTCTACGATTTCCCGCAGATCGCGCCCGAGAGCGCCGGCGATCTGTTCGACGCCACGGAGATCGATGAAATTCTCACGCTGCGCATTCTCACCATGACGGACGAAGAAAAGCGCGAAGTGATCGCCACCGACGAGCGCGCTCGCGCCTTGCTCGCGCGCACCGAAGGTCTGGACGCCGAGCAGATGCGCAAGCTGCACGGCACCTTGCGGCAAGTGCGCGCGCTCGACGCGGCGAGCGTGGGTGCCTCCGTCTGCGCGACGCAGATCGCCATGCCCGTCTCGCCGTGGGCCGAACTCGATGCGCGACCGCATCTCGCGTGTGTGCGGGTCGCGGGCGTGGAGATTCGCATCGGCGATCAGGTGCGCTTGCGCCCGCGCGGCCGCGCGGACATCTTCGATATCGCGCTGAGCGGCATGGTCGCGACGATCGAATCGATCGAACGCGATTTCGACGACCACGTGCATGTTGCCGTGACCATCGACGACGACCCCGGCAAGGACTTCGGCGAGCAGCGCATGCCGGGCCATCGGTTCTTCTTCGGCCCGGATGAGATCGAGCCGCTCGGCCACGCTGCCGGCTCCCGGCGGGGGCTGGTATGAGCGCGATCCTGGTGGCCGGCATCGGCAACGTGTTTCTCGGCGACGACGGCTTTGGCGTCGAAGTGGTGCGGCGTTTGCAGGAACAGTTGGCCGCGGGCGAGTTGCCGGCATTCGCGGCGGGCGTGAGCGTCGCGGACTTCGGCATTCGCGGCGTCGATCTGTGTTACGCGCTGCTCGACGGCGTGGACAGCGCGATCCTGATCGACGCGACGCAGCGTGGCGGCGCGCCTGGCACGCTGTATGTGATCGAGCCGTCTCTCGAAGAGTTGGACGGCGCTGCAAACGGCGATCCCTATGCCGTCCCGATCCTGATGTCACCGCACGAGATGGACCCGGCCAAGGTGCTGCAAACCGTGCGCATGCTCGGCGGCGGTTGCGAGGACATTGTCGTGCTCGGCTGCGAGCCGCAGGACTTCGGTTGCGAAGAGGGCGAAGAAGGACGGATGAGTTTGAGCCGCCCCGTGGCGGCCGCGGTGGAGCAGGCCGCCGAGGTGGTGGTGCGGCTCGTGACGGCGAGGCTGGCACAGCGCGCCGTGCGCGTGGCCTGACATACCGGGTGCGCCGGCACGCCAGCGATACGGTGTGAAATAACCGAAGCGGGAGACATCATGAAAGGATTCCTGAAGTATCTCTTGTTGCCGGCATTGGTGGTCGGCGTGTTGGCGAATATGAAGGACATCAAGCGCTATATCCGCATCCGCAACATGTAGGCGACAACAGCCAGGGAGATGGCTATGAGCACGCATGCACAGCCCGGCGGGCAGGGTTCGACGCAGCATCCGGCGGTCGTGGGACCGGTCGGCGAAGAAATCCGCGTGCGCGGACTGGTGCAGGGCGTCGGCTTCCGGCCGACCGTGTGGCGGCTCGCGCATGCCTGCGGCGTGGTCGGCGACGTGTGCAACGACAGCGACGGCGTGCTGATTCATGCATGGGGCGACGCGTGGACGCTGCAGCGCTTCATCGACAGCCTGAGCGCCGAGTGTCCGCCGCTTGCGCGCATCGACGCGATCGAGCGCCATCAGTTGAACGCGGCGGCCGAGGCGAACGACTTTCGTATCGTGCCGAGCGTGAGCGGCCATGTGCAAACCGGCGTCACGCCCGACGCGGTGATCTGCGCCGACTGCGCGGCGGACCTCGCCGACCCGGCGAACCGCCGCTACCGTTATCCGTTTACCAACTGCACGCACTGCGGACCGCGGCTGTCGATCGTGCAGGCCATTCCCTACGATCGCGCCAATACGACGATGGCGGCGTTCGCCATGTGCGACGCGTGTCGCGCGGAATACGACGATCCCGCTGACCGGCGCTTTCACGCGCAACCGGTTGCGTGCCCGGCATGCGGCCCGCGTGTCTGGCTGGAGAGCCGCGACGGCGCCCGTGTCAACGGCGACGACCCGTGCCGCGCGGCGAGCCAGTTGTTGCGGCACGGCGCGATCGTCGCGATCAAGGGCCTAGGTGGTTTTCAACTGGCCTGCGATGCGGGCGACGAAACCGCGGTCGCGCGTCTGCGGCGGCTGAAGCGGCGCGAGCGCAAACCCTTCGCCCTGATGGCGCGCGATCTGCAAGCCGTGCGCCGGTATTGCACGCCGACCGAAGCCGAACGCGCGCTGCTCGCGAGCGCGGGCGGACCGATCGTGATCATGTCCGCCGACGGCGCCGAATGCGTTGCGCCGAGTGTCGCGCCGGGCGTCGGCACGTTGGGCTTCATGCTGCCGTCCACGCCGCTGCATCGGCTGCTGACGGAGTCGACGGATTCCGCGCTCGTGATGACGAGCGGCAATACCAGCGACGAGCCGCCGTGCATCGACAACGCGGACGCCCGCGCGCGGCTCGGCCGTATCGCCGATGTATTCCTGATGCACGATCGCGACATTTCGCGCCGGGTCGACGATTCCGTGGCGCGCGTGGTGCAGGGGAGCGCGCGGATCGTGCGGCGCGCGCGCGGCTATGCGCCGGCGCCGCTGCTGTTGCCCGAAGGTTTCGCCGACACCCCCGCGGTATTGGCGATGGGCGGCGAGCTCAAGAACACCTTCTGCCTTGCGCACGACGCGCAGGCGATCGTCTCGCATCACATCGGCGATCTGGAAGACGCGCTGACGTATGCGGACTATCGCCGCGCGGTGGCGCAGTATCTGCGTCTGTTCGAGCATGAACCGCAGGTGGTCGCGCTCGACCTGCATCCGGAGTATCTGTCGCGCAAGATCGGCTACGAGCTCGCGCAAGCCTCGCGGATTCCGGTGGTCGAAGTGCAGCATCACCACGCGCATCTCGCTGCGTGCATGGCGGAAAACGGCGTCGCCTTCGATGCCTCGCCGATGCTCGGCGTCGCGCTCGACGGCCTGGGTTACGGCGACGACGGCACACTGTGGGGCGGCGAATTCATGCTGGCCGACTATCGCGGCTATACGCGGCTCGGCCGCTTCAAGCCGGTCGCGATGCCGGGCGGCACGCGCGCTATCGACGAGCCGTGGCGCAATGCCTACGCGCATCTGCGGGCGGCTTTCGACTGGCATGGCTTTACGCGCCACTACAGCGGTCTGGACATGCAGCAGTTCCTGGGCAGCCGTCCGCGCGCCGCGCTCGACTCGATGATCGCGCAGCGCGTGAACAGCCCGCTCGCGAGTTCGGCTGGGCGTCTGTTCGACGCGGTGGCGGCCACGCTCGGCGTGTGCCGCGAGCGTGTGCTTTACGAAGGCCAGGCCGCGATCGAACTGGAGGCGCTGGTCGATCAGCACACGCTGCGCAACGATAGCGACGCGCATGCCTATCCGTTCGAGTTGACCAACACCATGCCGGGCGGCTTGCGCTGCATCGAACCCCGGCCGATGTGGGAAGCCTTGCTGGACGATCTGCTGCGCTGTACGCCCGTGCCCGTGATTGCGGCGCGTTTTCACAAGGGCGTGGCGATTGCGATCGTGCGCATGGTGGAGTGTCTTGCCGATCTGCTGACTGGTCCGGCCGACGCGCGCAGCGTCGCGCTATCGGGTGGCGTGTTCCAGAACCGCATCCTGTTCGAGCAGGTTGTCACGCGCCTTGGCGAAGCAGGGTTTCGCGTGCTGACGCACCGCCAGGTGCCGGCCAACGACGGTGGATTGTCGCTCGGGCAGGCGGTCGTCGCGGCGGCGCGGCAGCGCGGCGAGGCTTGAGGGTTTGCATGGGGCAGAGGAGAGAGCGACATGTGTTTAGGCATCCCAGGGCAGATCGTCGAAGTGACGGATGCGGCGAACGATCTCGCGCTCGTCAACGTCGGCGGTGTGCGGCGCGTGATCAACATCGCGTTCGTGACCGACGCAGACCGGCCGGCGAGCGCGTGCGTCGGCGAATGGGTGCTGGTGCATGTCGGCTTTGCGATGAGCCGGCTCGACGAGCAGGAAGCGGCGCGCACGCTTGCGCTGCTGCACGAACTGGGCGTCGCGCAGGGCGAGATGGATGAGCTGAGCGGCGCGCCGTGAGCGCGCTCCCGCCAGCACACGGAGACCGGTCATGCCCGAACATGAATCGCTGCAAGCGCTGTATCCGTTCCTGCATGGCGCGCATCAGGACGCGCAGCGGCTCGACGCCGCCCTGCTCGAATCGGTGCGTCGCAAGGCACAGGACAGCGTGGACGCGAAGACGCGTTTCTTCGAGGAAAGCGCGCCCGAGGTCGTGCGCGTTGCTCACGCCATTGCCGACGTGTATCGCCGCGGCGGCCGGCTCTTCGCGATGGGCAACGGCGGTTCGAGTTGCGACGCGGCGCATATCGCCGTCGAATTTCTGCATCCCGTGACGACGGGACGCCCCGCGCTCACCGCCATCAATCTCGTCGCCGACATGGCCATGTTGACGGCGGTCGGCAACGACGTCGGCTTCAATCACATTTTCGTCCGGCAACTGGTGGCGCAGGCGCGGCGCGGCGATGCGCTGATCGGCGTGTCGACGAGCGGCAATTCGGAGAACCTGCTGGCCGCGTTCGCGAAGGCGAAAGAAATGGAACTGCTGACCGTCGGACTCTCCGGTCACGACGGCGGACGCATGGCGACGAGCGCCGCGCTCGATCATTGCCTCGTGGTGAGAAGCGACAGCATCCATCGCGTGCAGGAAACGCATGTCGCGATCTATCACATTCTGTGGGACCTCGTGCATACGCTGCTCGCCGACGACCGTGGCGGTCTCGGCGCTTCGGCCACGGCGGCTGCGGGAGGCACGCCATGAAATATGTCGATGAGTTTCGCGACCCGGAGAAGGCGAAAACGCTCGCGAGGGAGATCCGCGCGCTGGTGTCGCGCATCGAACGCGCGAAGCAACGGCCGTTGCAAATCATGGAAGTGTGCGGTGGCCACACGCATACGATTTTCCGCTACGGCATCCAGCAACTGCTGCCGGACGCCGTGGAGTTCGTGCACGGTCCCGGCTGCCCGGTGTGCGTGCTACCGATGGGCCGCGTCGACGATTGCGTCGCGCTGGCGGAGCGCCCGGAGGTGATTTTCACGACGTTCGGCGACGCGATGCGCGTGCCCGGTTCGAAGAAAAGCCTGCTCAAGGCGAAAGCCGACGGCGCCGACGTGCGCATGGTCTATTCGCCGCTCGACGCATTGAAGATCGCGCAACTCAATCCGCAACGCGAGGTGATCTTCTTCGGCCTTGGCTTCGAGACGACGATGCCGAGCACCGCCATGACCGTCTTGCAGGCGCACGCGCGAGAGGTCACGAATTTCTCGCTGTTCTGCAATCACATCACGATCATTCCGACCATCAAGGCGATTCTCGATTCGCCGGACTTGCACCTCGACGGCTTTCTCGGGCCCGGACATGTCAGCATGGTGATCGGCACGCGGCCGTATGACTTCATCGCGCGGCATTATCGCAAGCCGATTACGGTGGCCGGCTTCGAACCGCTCGACGTGCTGCAATCGATGTGGATGGTGCTCAGGCAGATCGCGGATGGCCGCTGCGAGGTCGAGAACCAGTACGGCCGCATCGTGCCTGAGGATGGCAACGCGCAGGCGTTGTCGGCGGTGGCGCGCGTGTTCGAGACGCGCGAGTTCTTCGAGTGGCGTGGACTCGGCTCGATCGATCATTCCGGCGTGCGCATGCGCGAGGCGTTTGCGGGATTCGATGCGGAGCGCAAGTTCGCGGTGCCGAACCTGAAGATCGCGGATCCGAAAGCCTGTCAATGTGGCGAGGTGCTCAAGGGCGTGATCAAACCGCATCAATGCAAGGTGTTCGGCACCGCGTGCACGCCCGAGTCGCCGCTCGGTTCGCTGATGGTGTCGAGCGAGGGCGCTTGTGCCGCGTATTACAACTACGGACGGATTGATACGTCGCGTATCGATGAGCGCCGCCTCGCGCGCCAAGCGGTAGCGTCGGCCACCAGTGCGGGCGCGGCATGTCCTGGTGCCGGCGGCCTGGCCGGGGCGGCAGCGACGGCCGACGCGCTCGCCACCTCCACCGCGCGAGGCGGCCTGTGAACGACCGCGCCGCCACTTCCATCGAACCCGGCACACCGCATCGCGTGCGGCGCGTGCGAGACGCTTCCGTCAATCTGGCGCACGGCAGCGGCGGCCGCGCAATGCGCGATCTGATTGAAGACGTGTTCGTCTCGACCTTCGACAATCCCACGCTCGCGGCGCTGGAAGATCAGGCCGTCTTCGCGCTTGCCGATCTCGCCGCGCACGGCGACCGGCTCGCCTTGACGACCGATAGTTACGTGGTCGATCCGCTGTTCTTCCCCGGTGGCGACATCGGCACGCTGGCCGTGTCCGGTACGGTGAACGATCTGGCGGTGTGCGGCGCGACGCCTCTCTATCTGACGTGCGCGGTGGTGATCGAGGAGGGCTTCTCCGTCGATCTGCTGCGCCGCGTCGCGGCGAGCATGCAGCGCGTCGCGCTCGAAGCCGGCGTCGCGATCGTCACGGGTGACACTAAAGTGGTGGAACGCGGTTGCGCGGACAAGCTGTTCATCAACACCGCGGGCATTGGCGTGGTGCGGCCCGATGTCGCGATCTCAGCGCGCAATGCAAGTCCGGGTGACGTGGTGATCGTCAACGGCTATCTCGGCGATCACGGCGCGGCGATTCTGGTGGCGCGTCAACAGCTTGCACTCGAAGCCGACGTAGAGAGCGATTGTCGGCCCCTGAACGGCCTGATCGCGGCGATGCTCGACGCGTGCCCGCGGATTCGCTGTCTGCGCGATGCGACGCGCGGCGGCGTTGCGACCGTGCTCAACGAATTCGCGCAAAGTTCGAACGTGACGATACGGATCGAGGAAGCCGCGCTGCCGTTGCGCGAACAGGTACAGGGCGCCTGCGAAATTCTCGGGCTGGATCCGCTGTATCTGGCCAATGAAGGCAAGCTGGTGGCCGTCGTGCCCGCCGATGCCGCCGAACGCGTGCTGGCCGTCATGCGCGCGCATCCGGCGGGACGCGAGGCTGCGGCGATCGGTGTGGTTGAACGGAGCGAGGCGGATGCGCGCGGGCTCGTCGTCATGCGGACCGTGTTCGGCGGGCAACGCATCGTCGATATGCTGGTGGGCGAACAACTGCCGCGCATCTGCTGAGCGGCCAAAGGGAGCGCGCCGTGCACGAGTTGAGTATTGCGAGCAGCGTCGTCGAGATTTGCGCGGAACAGGCGCACGGCGCGCGCGTCCGACGCGTGACGCTGGAGATCGGGCAGTTATCGGCGGTGATGCCGGAGGCGATCCGGTTCTGCTTCGACGTGTGCGCGAAAGACACGGCGGTGGAGGGTGCGACGCTGGATATCGTCGTGATACCGGGCGAGGCGCGTTGTCTTACCTGTGGCGCGACGCTCGCGGTCGATGTGCCGTTCGGGCAATGCGCTTGCGGCAGCGAGAGTCTCGAACTGATTTCCGGCCAGCAGTTGAAGATCCGGCAGATGGAGGTGGTGTGATGTGCACGACATGCGGATGCTCGAACACGCAGAGCGCGGCGGTGACCGATCTGGAGGAGCCGCAGGCGATGAAGCGGCAGGCCGCGGGCGGCGGTTCGCCTGAAACTGCCTATCGGCGAGTAAGCGGGCAGGCTCATGCTCACGTGAGCGCGAGC
This sequence comes from Paraburkholderia sp. FT54, assembly GCF_031585635.1. Lineage (NCBI taxonomy): Bacteria > Pseudomonadati > Pseudomonadota > Betaproteobacteria > Burkholderiales > Burkholderiaceae > Paraburkholderia > Paraburkholderia sp. FT54. Next base: position 1,965,516 of record NZ_CP134195.1, read on the forward strand.
GTGCACGCGCATGGTCATTCGCATGCACACTCGCACGGCCAGTCTGAGCCGGATGAGCATGCGCATCATCATGACCATGCGCATGACGACGGCCACGTACATGCACGCTCGCATGCGCATTCGAATGTGCATTCGAATGCACCCGATCACGCGCATGACCATGCACACGATCATCACCATGAAGTCGAACATGGCACATCGGTCACATTGGAACGCGACATTCTGGCAAAAAACCAGTTGCTGGCGGAGCGCAATCGCGGCTGGCTCGCCGGCCGTTCGATACTGGCGCTGAATCTGATGAGCTCGCCGGGCGCCGGCAAGACGACATTGCTGGAACGAACGATCCGCGATCTGGGTCACGCGTTCCCGCTCACTGTGATCGAAGGCGATCAGGCCACGCTCAACGACGCCGAGCGGATTCGCGCAACCGGCGCGCGCGTGGTGCAGATCAACACCGGCACCGGCTGTCACCTCGACGCCGAGATGGCGTCGAGGGCGCTGACGCAACTCGACCCGCCGTTGCATTCGGTGGTGATGATCGAAAACGTCGGCAACCTGGTGTGTCCGGCGTTATTCGATCTCGGCGAAGCGGCAAAAGTATTGATTCTTTCGGTGACTGAAGGCGAGGACAAGCCGATCAAATATCCGCATATGTTCCGCGCGTGTTCCCTGTTGCTGCTGAACAAGATCGATTTGCTGCCATATTTGCGCTTCGATGTAGAGCGGTGCATCGAGTACGCGAAACGTGTCAATCCCGAGATGCAGATTCTTCAGGTGTCGGCGCAGAGCGGAGCGGGGATGGAAGGGTGGTATGGATGGTTGCGCAGCCGCGCTGCGACGGTGCGTGAGGTGATGGTGGTGCGCGATGACGATGCGGCCACAAGCAGCATGCTGCGTTGATGCATGCCGCTGTGGTCTACCCACGCATCCGTATCAGCGCATGAACAGCCCGCCGTTCACATCCCAGCACGCGCCGTTCGCGAAGTAAGCATTTTCCGCGGCGAGCATCACCGCGACATCGGCGACATAATCGGCCGAGCCTAGACGTCCCGCCGGAATGTTCGCGATCACCGCCTTCAGCTTGTCGGGCGCGACGCTTTCATGCACGATCGGCAGATCCATCGGTCCGGGCGAAATGGCGTTGACGGTCACGCCCGCAGCACCGAGATCGCGCGCGAAGACCTTGGTGAGCGTGATCACACCGCCTTTCGCCGCCGCATAGTGCGCGCCGGTTGCCGCTCCCCCGTTCTGTCCCGCCAGCGACGCGATGTTGACGATGCGGCCCGCGCCCGCGTCGGCGAAATGCTGGCCGAACACCTGGCAGCCGAACAGCACGCTGCGCAAGTTGACGTTGATGACCTGATCGAATTGCTCCGCGGTAATGTCCATCACGGACACGACTTTGGAGGCGCCAGCATTGTTGACCAACGCATCGACGCGCCCCCAGCGTTGCAGGATCGCGTCGCGCGCAGCGATGAATGCTTCTTTTGCGGTGACGTCGAGATGCAGCGCGAACGCAGTGGAACCGTCGGCGCTCAGATCACGCGCGAGGGCTGTGGCTGCTTCGAACGCGATATCGCCGATGGCGACTGCGTAACCCGCCGCATGAAAGCGCGTGGCGATCGCGGCGCCCAGGCCGCGCGCGGCGCCGGTGACAAGAACGACTCTTTTCTGCATTGTCTCGACTCCACTTCGAAAAAAAACGGCCGCTGTTCGCGCGGCCCGAGGCGTGGGTCAAGCGGCAAGGGCGGCTTCGAAACGCGCCGCGATGGCGCACACCTGCTCATCCTGACCCTTGCGTCCAACGATCTGCAAACCTGCCTTGAGCGGCGAACTGTCGATCGGCAACGGCAAGCTCAACGCCGGATGGCCGCTCAGATTGAACGGCCGGATCAGCGAGGACATCGCGATCACCGGCGCGCCGCCGCGTGCCTGTTCGAGTGTGATCGGTAAGGCGGGCAGCGTGGGCAGAATCAGCACATCGACGTTCTCGAGCGCCTGATCGACCGCCGCCGTGAATTGGCGGCGCACCTGTTCGGCTGCGTCGAGTTGCGCGGCGGTGGTGTTGGCCGCGGCGCGCAGGCGCGCGTCGAGATCCGCACCGAGTTTTCCGCTTGCCACCAGATGGCCGAACGCACGCGAGGTTTCGGCGTTGATGACGACGAGGCCCGCGTCGAAGGCGGCGGCAAGCCCGGCGAGCGGCAGCGGGTGCGCGACGCAGCCGGCTCTATCGGCCGCGCGTGTTACGGCTTCGAGGATGTCGGTCGCGGCCTCGGCCTGCACGATGCCGACCTTGCACGCGCCTTGCCAGACATGCGCGGCGTTCGCGTCGAAGTCCGCGGTGATCGCCTGCATGGCGGCAACGAGCATGCGCATGTCGCGTGCAAACGGCCCGACGCAATCGAGCGTGGATTCTCGCGGCGCCACGCCGAGACGCGATACGCGCCCGAAGGTAGGCTTCAAACCAATCACGCCGCAGCACGCGGCGGGGCCGCGAATCGAGCCGCCGGTGTCGGTGCCGAGCGCGGCGTCGGCGAGCTTCAGTCCGACCGCCGCCGCCGACCCGCTCGACGATCCGCCCGGAATGCGGGCCGCGTCCTGCGGATTGCGCGGCGTGCCGGTGTAGTCGTTGATGCCGGTCATGCCGAACGCCAGCTCATGCATGTTGGCCTTGCCGACGATGTGCCAGCCGGCCGCAAGCAATCGTTCGACGACTTGCGCATACCGTGGCGCGGGCGGCGTCCCGGCCAGTGCGCGACTCGCAGCCGTGGTGGCGTAACCGGCGATGTCGATCGTGTCCTTGATCGCGATGCTCGGACCGCTACCGCCTAATGACAGCGTCTGGATAAACTCGTTCATGGGTTTGGTTTCCTTCCATTGACCTGCCACGGCGCGTCGAACAGGCGCTCCGTGCGAAAGTGCGTGATGAGCCAGTCTCGGCCGTTGCCCGCTGGCGCGAAATCCACCTCGAGGCGCGCGGAGATCAATTCGGCTTGCGCATCGACATAGCCCGACGCCTGCAGCATGATCCAGCGACCCTTTGCGCTCGCGCTGCGCACGTCGATGGTTTCCGAAGTGAGGAAGTGCACGTTCACCGAGAAATGCGGCGACGGCGGCAGGTAGCGCGTGAGCATCGCGAGAATGCCGGCGTGGCCCGTCAGGCGGCCGAACTTGCTCGCGTACTGTGGGCCGATGCCTTCCCAGATGGCGTCGGCGGAAAAGAGCGCCGCGAGCGTCTCGCCTGCGAGCGCGCCGGACGGCACGTCGCACAGCGCCATATAGCGCGCCATCGTGCGGCGCACCGCTGATTCGGCTTCGAGCGCGGCGAGGCGCCCGGTCAACATGGCAAGCGTATCCTGGTTTGGGTTCATCGCATCACGCTCCGTCATGCTCAAGCCGCACTGGCATGTTGCGGCGGCACTTGCAGCGCGCGTCCAACACGGGCTTCGATCCTGCCGAACCGCCACAGGTTGTATTCGCCGACCGGCGTGGTGCGATACAGGTTGCACACGGCTACGGTGGTGTCGAAATCGCGCACGTCGGCCATGATGTAGAAGGTCCACGGCGAGTTGTCGGCGTGGCCCACGGTGAGGCGGTCGTCATCCATGATGCCGAGCACCTTGACGCCTTCCATCGACTCGATCGCGGCCAGCATCTTGCCGTAGGCCTGCCAGACTTCGCCGATCTGCTCGCGCGGCAGGTCGAAGAAATTCTGCGTGACGCCGCAGCAGAACAGAACTCGCAGCGGCAGTGTTGACGTATCGGACATGAGAGATTCCTGCTTGAAATTCTGGTTGTGCGGATCGTGATCAACCGGAAAGTGGCTTACAGCTAGCCCGGAATCGGCGGCACGCCCACGAACACCGCACGGCGCCGTCGCGAATCCGCGCGGCGCAGCGAAGCGCGTCTACTCGAATATGCTGCCGCTCGTTGCCGCGCCGGCCGGCCGATCTCGGCTCAATCATGCGTGGTGCTGGTGTTGCGGGGAATCGTCACGAGCGTGAGGGCGGTGATCACGCCGAAGCCGATCAGCATCAACGCGACCGGCCACGGCGCGCGCACTTTTGCATACAGCGCGGTGGCGACGAGCGGCGCGAGTCCACCGGAAAATACCGAAGCGATTTCGTGACCGAGCGCCATGCCCGAGTAGCGCACTTCCGTGGGGAACAGTTCGCCCATCAACGCGGGTTGTGTGCCGATCATCGCAGCGTGGCAGAAGGGCAAGCCGAGCGCGAGCGAGACGAACACGAGCATCGGCTGATGCGTGTCGATCAGCCAGAAAGCGGGAAACGCGATCACCACCAACCCGAGCGCGCCGATCATGTACACCGGCCGCCGCCCGATCACATCCGACAGACGCCCCCACAGTACGATCGTCACGAGTTCGAGCAGCATGGCGACCATCACGCCGCCGAGCATCACTGAAACCGGCACACCGATCGTCTTGCCGTACACCAGCACGAACGAAAGAAAGATATACGTCCCGCCGTTTTCGGCGACGCGCAGCCCCATCGCCTGCAAGACCTGCTTCGGATGATTGCGCAACACCGTCAGAACGGGCATGTGTTTCGGTTTGGCAGCCGTGAAGTCGCGGCTTTCCGGCAAGCGCCGGCGAATGTACACGCCCACGCCGAAAATCAGCACGCTGGCAAGAAACGGTACGCGCCAGCCCCACGACATGAAGCTTTCGACCGGCAAGCGCTGCACCAGATAGAACGCGGCCGCCGACAACACGAAGCCCCCCGCCACGCCCAGCTGACTGAACGCCGCATAGTAGCCGCGACGATTGGCCGGCGCGCTCTCGCTGATCAACAACACGCCGCCGCCCCATTCGCCGCCTGACGCGATGCCTTGCACGACCCGCAGACACACGAGCGCGGCCGGCGCGAGAAAGCCGACTTGCGAGAATGTCGGCAGCAGGCCGATGCCGAAGGTCGCCACGCCCATCATCATCAACGTGACGACGAGCGCGCGTTTGCGGCCGTGCCGGTCGCCGATATGGCCGAACACGATGCCGCCCAGCGGTCGCGCCAGGAACCCGATCGCGAAGCCGGCGAAAGCGGCGAGCGTGCCGAGCAGCGGGTCGCCATGCAGCGGGAAGAACAGCGGTCCGAAGATCAGCGCGGCAGCGGTACCGTACAGAAAAAAGTCGTACCACTCGAGCGCATTGCCGAGGACCGAGGCGATGATGATGCGCCGCAACGTCCGCGAGGTGGCCGGCGCCGCGGGCAAAGGGGGCGATCCGGCCGTGGGAGAAAGCGTGTCGTTTTGCATGATCGTGCCCGCTGGTTCGCGTTAATTGATAAGGGGAAGGCGCTAGCGCCCGAGTGCTTTCGCGGTCTGCCCGCCGATGCCGAAATCGGTATCCGGAATGTCCTTGATCATCACGCAGGCGGTGGCAAGCGGCGTGTCGAGCACGCGGTTTCGAGGATCAGAGCAGGAAGCCGATCGCGCTCAACGCTTCGGTCGAGTCGATCAGGCGGATTACCTTTTGCACGATGCGCGCCTCGCCGCTACTGAAACTGATGCGATGCGTGAGGTCCGCCGCGAACAGCGTGGACTTGCCGCGCTTGTACGCGACGATGACTTGCGCGGAATTCACCGTCACTTCATCGCTGGCGTCGCTCGTGAGCGTGAAACGCGACACGGTGCGCACGGTGCGCGCGGCGTCGCTCGCCGATGCCGAATAGCCGGACGTCATGCGTTGCACGCGTTTTTCGCGCATGCCCTGGTCGTCGTACGCGTAGTTCAGCGTGGCGGCGAAGTCGGTGGTGTCGTGATCGATCGGCACCACGTAGAAGCCCGTCGGGTCCCACAGCGTGAGCCACTCGCGATAGTCCTTGCGGTCCAGCAGTTCGGCTTCGCGCCAGATGAGTTCGATCGCGCCGGCAAATGTCTTCTGCGAAAACAGCGTGTTCCTGTCGTCCATCATGCTTGCTCCATCATCGTGCGCCATTGCGCGTACGCTTCGCGCATGCCGGTTTCGTCGGTGGCGTGGGCGGTCTTTTCGCCGTTCGGTGCCGTGCTCTCGCGATTCAAACCGCGGTTCACGAGAATCGGCAGATCGGGGCCGGCCTGCGAGCCGCGCTGCACGCGCTCCCAAGCTTCGGCGTCGTCCGGGCTGCCGAAACCGAACGGCCCCTGGAAGTGTTCGTGAATGCGCAGGCGCACGCGGTTCGCTTCTTCGGGACCGCCGTCCATGGCGAGGGCGACGTGGCGGATCTCGGTCTCGTTCGCGGAGATGGGCCGCAGCACACGGAAAAAAGCCATCGACAGCGCGAGGTTCGGAAACAGATTCAGATTGAAGCCGACGCCCATCAGCGAGCGCACGATCCGGCGCACTTCGTCCGGCGCATGGTCCCTGGCGAGCGAGGCCGCAAGTGCTTCGAAGCGTTCGGGAATCGGCGCGCCGTCATCGCGGTCGAGGTCGACGATTTCCGGCACCAGCACGGCGAGGCTATGGCCGTTGCCGAGGGAGCGGCAGAACGCTTCGTCGCTCGTCATGAAGCTCGTGATCGCGGCGGCGGTTTCGTCGTCGATCGATTTCATCCACGACTTGTGGACCACCGGGAAATGATAGAGGTCGGTGGTGTTCTCGAGCTGGATCTTCCAGTTGCCGTTAAAGCGGAAGCGATGTTCGCCGTTGGCCTTGATCGGATAGCCCGCGCCCTGTTTCATGAACAGATCGATCCACGGCTTCGCGCCGCCGAGGAAATCTTCGAGCGGCTCGATCTCCTGATTGAAGCTCGCGAAGATCAGTCCTTGATAAATGCCCACGCGCAGGCTGGCGAGCGGCAGTTCGGTCTTGTCGACCACGCCTTCGTAGCCGTCGCCGTATGGCAGCGCGCGCAACGCGCCGTCGAGGCCGTAGGTCCAGCTGTGATACGGGCACGTGAAGCCTTTCGCATTGCCCTTGTGCTGTTCGCACACGGTCGCGCCGCGGTGGCGGCAGCGGTTCTGCAAGACGTTGACCGCGCCGGTCTTGTCGCGCACCACGATCACCGGCTGACGGCCGATCGTGGTGGTGCGGAAGTCGCCAGGATTCGGCAGTTCGCTTTCGTGCGCGACCCAGATCCACGTCTTGTAGAAAATGCGTTCGAGCTCCGCTTCGAAGACGGCCGGGTCGTAGTACAGCGACGGGGCCACGCGATCGGACTGGGCGCGCTGATACAGCGCGCTCGTGTCGACGGTCTGATATGAGGATTCGCTCATGGCTCTTGCAGGTGGGGTGGTCGATGAAGCGAAGTCTGGCCGAGCCGTTGATATGCGTCAAATTGATCTAAAATGAAATATAAGATCAACCGCATGGATATCTCGATGAACTCGCTGGATCATGTCGACCTCAACCTGCTGCGCGTTTTTCAGGCAATTGTCGAAGAGCGCAGTCTTACTCGCGCGGGCGAGCGGCTGGCGCTCTCGCAGCCCGCCATCAGCTATTCGCTAGGGCGTTTGCGCACGCTGTTCGACGATCCGCTCTTCATTCGCACGCGCGCCGGCATGCAGCCCACGCCGATCGCGCTGGAACTGTCGACCATCGTGTCCCGCGCGCTCGACACCGTGCGCGAAGCGCTGCGTTACGCGGAGCATTTCGACCCGGCGGTGAGCACGCGCACGTTCCGGCTGTCGTTATCGGATGCGGGTGAATTGGCGTATCTGCCGCCGATTTGCGAGGCTTTGCACCGCGAGGCGCCGCGTGTGAGATTGCGTATCGAGCCGTTGCCGGTCGAAGAAATGGAAGACGCACTGCGCGCGAGCCGGCTCGATTTCGCCATCGGCAATCTGCCCGCGCTGACCGCGCGCACGCGGCATCAGGCGTTGTTCGAGGAGACATATGTGTGTATGACGCGTAAGCGCCACGGCTTGCCGCGCACGAAGGAGCTGAGTCTGAAGGCGTTTCTGGATGCGTCGCATGTGCAGATCACCTCGGTCGAGCACAGCCACCACGCGCTCGACGACGAATTCCGCGCGCAAGGCGTCGGGCGTCATATCGCGCTGGAACTACCGCATTTCGTGGCGTTGCCGAGCGTTTTGGCTGTCACGGATCTGTTCGCCACGCTGCCACGGCGCCTCGCGCACATCTTCAACCGCGACGGCGGTTTTCAGATCTATGAACTGCCCGTGACCTTGCCGATCGCGGCGGTCACAATGCATTGGCACGAGCACTTCGATCAGGACGAGGGCAACGTGTGGCTGCGCAACCTGATGGCCGATATCGTGCGGCGCTTCGACGAGAAGTGAGGTGTCAGGCCCGTTTGAACAGATCCCGGGCGAGTGAACATAGCAGCGTGGTGGTCGGCGACTCGTCCTGCAAGCGGCGGCTCATGATGATCGGCGAAGCGACGTTGGCCGCCGGAATCGGCCGGTACACGACGCCGTGCGCGCGCAAGCCTTCGACGCTTTCCGGCACGAGGCAGACGCCCACCTGCGCCGCCACCAGGCCCAAGGCGGTCTGCAATTCACGCACTTCATGAATCGCCTTCGGCTCGAGCGCATGGTCGTGCATGGCCGATAACTGCTGGTCGGCGTAGCTCGGACGCGGCGTGCTCGGGTAGACAATCAAGGTTTCCTGCGCGAGCGCCGCCAAGGTTAGCGGCTTCTTCTGCCGGGCGAGCGGATGGTCTTGCGGCAGCGCGGCAATCATTCTTTCTTCCAGAAGGACCTCGCGCGCGAGTTGCGCGTCGTCGAAACGCAAGCGGCCGAAGCCGACGTCGATCCGGCCGCCCTTGAGCGCCGCGAGCTGTTCGATCGTGAACATTTCGATCAGCGACAGTTCGATATGCGGCGCGGCCTCGCGAAACGCGCGAATCACGGCGGGCAGCGCGCCGTACAGCGTGGACGGCACGAAACCGATCACCACGCGCTCGGCCAGTTGCGCAAGCCGGCGCGTGAGCGGGGCGAGTTCGTCCGCTTCGTCGACGAGGCGCCTTGCTTGCGTGTAGAAAATGCGGCCGGCTTCGGTCAGGCGCAGCGGCCGCGAACCGCGTTCGAACAGCGCCAGACCGACGCTTTCCTCGATCTGCTGGATCTGACGGCTGAGCGGCGGCTGCGTCATGTGCAGGCGCTGGGCGGCCCGCGTGATGTTCATTTCTTCCGCGACCGCGATGAAGTAGCGGAGTTGGCGAAGTTCCATGCATACCCCTGAGGTATGGAAGTAGTCGGAATCGGTGTTGGACTGCTTCGCGTGTTTGTTTCTATTATGGGGCTCCCGTTCAGGCAGTTCAGGAGAGCAACGAATGATAGCAACACCCGTGAAGATCGAGAGCGTGGAGACGATTCTCGTCGACGTACCGACGATCCGTCCGCACCGCCTCTCGGTCGCAACGATGAATTGCCAGACGCTGGTGCTGGTGCGCATCCGTTGCGCCGACGGGTTGGTCGGCGTGGGCGAGGGCACCACGATCGGCGGCCTCGCTTATGGCGAGGAGAGCCCGGAAAGTATCAAGGTCAACATCGACACTTATTTCGCGCCGCTGCTCAAAGGGTTGGACGCCACGCGTCCGGGCGCCGCGATGGCGAAACTGCGCGAGCTCTTTCAGGGCAACCGGTTTGCGAAATCCGCGCTGGAAACGGCGTTGTTCGATGCCCAGGCGCAGCGCCTCGGCGTGCCGCTGTCGGAGTTGTTCGGCGGCCGTGTGCGCGATTCCGTGGACGTGGCTTGGACGCTCGCGAGCGGCGACACGCAGCGCGATATCGACGAAGCGGAGCAGGTGTACGAGACGAAGCGTCATCGCGTGTTCAAGCTGAAGATCGGCACGCGCGCGGTGGCGGACGACGTAGCGCATGTCGTCGCGATTCGGAAAGCGCTGGAAGGACGCGGTGAAGTGCGCGTCGATGTGAATCAGGCGTGGAGCGAATCGGAGGCGATCTGGGCCGCGCGGCGTTTTGCCGATGCGGGCGTGACGCTGATCGAACAGCCGATCGCCGCGGAGAACCGTGCGGGACTCAAGCGTCTGACCGACCTCGCGCAGGTACCGATCATGGCCGATGAAGCCTTGCATGGCCCGGCCGATGCGTTCGCCGTTGCCAGCGCGCGCGCCGCCGATGTCTTCGCGGTGAAGATCGCGCAATCGGGCGGCCTCCTGGGTGCCGCGCAGGTGGCGGCCATCGCGTGCGCCGCGAATATCGACCTGTATGGCGGCACGATGCTCGAAGGCGCGGTCGGCACGATCGCCTCGGCGCAGCTCTTCAGCACCTTCGGCGAGTTGAAGTGGGGCACGGAACTGTTCGGCCCCTTGCTGCTGACCGAAGAAATTCTCACCGAACCGCTGCGCTACGAGAATTTCGCGCTGCATCTGCCGCACGGTCCGGGTCTTGGCATCGCGCTCGACTGGGACAAGATCGACCGCCTGCGGCGCGACACGCGCAAAGGCGCCAGCGTCACCACGAACTGAAGCACCGAAGGCTCATCCGTTAGCCATCCAGAACATCAAACGAAGGAGATATCCCATGAACAAGCAAACTATCGACGCACTGCTCAACAAGATCAACGACAGCGCCACCAGCGAAGGCAATCCGCGCACCAAGCAGATCGTCAACCGGATCGTGCAGGATCTGTTCTATACGATTGAAGATCTCGACGTGCAGCCCGCCGAATTCTGGACCGCGCTGAACTATCTTGGCGACGCCGGCAAGAGCGGCGAACTCGGTTTGCTGGCCGCGGGTCTGGGTTTCGAACATTTTCTCGACCTGCGTCTGGATGAAGCGGAAACCAGGGCCGGTATCGAAGGCGGCACGCCGCGCACGATCGAAGGCCCGTTGTATGTGGCCGGCGCGCCGGTCTCCGACGCGCATGCGCGTCTCGACGACGGCACCGATCCGGGCCAGACGCTGATCATGCGCGGCCGCGTGCTCGGCGAAGATGGCAAGCCGCTCGCTCATGCGCTCGTCGAAGTGTGGCACGCGAACCATCTCGGCAACTATTCGTACTTCGACAAATCGCAGCCGGCTTTCAATCTGCGTCGTTCGATCCGTACCGACGCCGAAGGCAAGTACAGCTTCCGCAGCGTCGTGCCGGTCGGCTATAGCGTGCCGCCGCAGGGCCAGACGCAACTGTTGCTCGATCAGTTGGGCCGTCATGGACATCGTCCGGCGCATATTCACTTCTTCGTTTCCGCGCCGGGTTTCCGCAAGCTGACCACGCAGATCAACATCGACGGCGATCCGTATCTGTGGGACGACTTCGCCTTCGCCACGCGCGACGGCCTCGTGCCGGCGCTCAAGCAGGCCGAGGGCGCCGAAGGCAAACCGTATGGCGTGGACGGCAATTTCGCGCTGATCGATTTCGACTTCACGCTGTTCAAGGACCGCGACAATCTGCCGGACGCCGAAGTGGAGCGTCTGCGCGCTGAAGCCTGATGCCGCTTGCGCAGGGCTGAAGCCGGGCACCTGAGAGAAAACGCCCGGGCGTATCGCACGAATCTGTCGGCCCTGGTTGCGCGGCGCGATTGGCCGGGCCGCCGGGGCCTTTTGTTACCGATCAGAGAGGAGAGCAAGCATGCTGTTTCACGTTGAGATGACCGTCAACCTGCCGGCCGATATGGATGCCGAACGCGCCGCGCGCCTGAAGGCCGATGAAAAGGCGATGTCGCAAAGGCTGCAACAGGAGGGCGTGTGGCGGCATTTGTGGCGCATTGCCGGCCGCTACGCGAATATCAGCGTGTTCGACGTGGACAGCCCCGCGCATCTGCACGACGTGCTGAGCCAGTTGCCGCTGTTTCCGTATATGGATGTCGAAGTGCGCGCGCTGTGCCGGCATGCGTCGTCGATTCGCGACGACGACCGGTAAGAAGAGGCGCGTGTGAAAGGTGCTGCGAATGCAGCACCTTTTTGTTTCGCGGTTGAAAAGGCTCGGCGTGCCGGTGATCAGCCTTAGAGGTCCAGTACCAGAACCGGCGAAGCGGCGCGCGAGATGCAGCAGCAGATCACCTTGCCGCTCGCCCGTTCCGCCTTGCTCAGACAATGGTCGCGATGTTCGGGCGTGCCGCTCACCACGTCGACCATGCAGGTGCCGCACACACCTTCGCCGCACGACGTATCCACTTCAATGCCGATCGACGCCAGCGCCGCGACGATGGTCGTGTCCTTGTCCACGCGCACGGTCGCGCCGCTGCTCGCGATCCGCACGTCGAATGTGTCGAGCGTGGCGGATTCGGCACTTGTGGCCGAAGCCGGTTGCGCGGCGAATCGTTCGAGATGGATCGCTTCGGACGCGACAAGCGTTTCGCCGATCGCCACCACACGCTCCATGAAAGGCGCGGGCCCGCAGGTATAGAGGTGCGCGCCGTCACGCGCCTTGGCGAGGCAATCGCCGAGCACCGCGTCGAGCCCCTCGCGCGCAACGCCGAAGTGAAGCTTGACGTAATCGCTGAACGGCGCGCGCGAGAGCAGCGGCAAAAACGCCGCGTGCTCCGCGCTGCGCGCGAAATAGTGCAACACGAAACGCTGTTGTTGCCTGAGCAGACGGTACGCCATGCTCAGGAGCGGTGTCACGCCGATACCGGCTGCGATCAGAATATGTTCTGTGGCGTCCGGCGCGAGTTGGAACAGATTGCGCGGCGCACCGATGGTCAATTCGCTGCCGACCGTGACCTCGTCATGCAGCGAACGCGAGCCGCCGCGCGACGTCGCTTCGCGCTTCACGGCGAACAGATGCGCGTCGCGCTGATCCGGGTCGCCGCACAACGAATATTGCCGCGTGACGCCGGATGGGCCGGTGACATCGATGTGTGCGCCGGGTTCGTAGTGGTCGAACGGTTGCCCGTCCAGACGCGACACGCTGAACGAGCGCACGCCATGCGCTTCGTCGCGGACGCGGTCGACGCGCACGTTGAAGGTGGTTCTTTCCATGATCTTGCCGGCAAAAAAGGAGCGGACGGCGCATGCAGCGAGCCGCATGCGGTTGTGCGTCAAGGATAAGAAACCGCAATAAATCAGGCAAATCGATTAAAAATGGTTTGTTAGATCAACCGGGTTGATAATAGGTGGTGCAGGCGTGCCGGACCGTAGCTTCAAATCCCGGCCAGATGCCGCACCAGCGCCTTTTCGGGGCGCGGCATCGCGTTCAGGTCGCGCGTGCAGATCAGCAATTGGCGCGCGGCCCAGCTATCGGTCAGCTCGATCGTGCGGATGCCGGGCGTGCCGCGATAGCGCTTCGCCGCCGTCGCCGGCACGATGCCCAAGCCGGCGCCTTGTTCGACCATGCAGCAGATGGCGTCGAATGTCCGCACGTGGGTGCGCAAGCGAAGCGGCTGGCCGGCCAGCAGCGCACGCTCGCCAAGGTAGGCTTGCAACGCGCTGTCCGCGCTCAGTCCGATGAATTCCCTGTCCGCCACTTCCGCCAGCGTCGTGCGGCGGCGGGCGGCGAGCGTGTCGTCGCGGCTCGTGATCAACACCAGTTTGTCGATGGCGAAGGGGAAAGTCTGCAACGCGCCGTGATCAACCGCATCGGAAATGATGCCGATTTCAGCCGCGCCGGTCAGCACCGCCTTGACCGTTTCGCTGCTTTGACGCTCCTTCAGGTCGATCTGCACGTTGGTGTGGTCGCGCAGAAAGAGGCCGATCGCAGAAGGCAGGAACTCGGTGATGGCCGCCGTGTTGGTCCACAGCCGTATGCAGGCTTTGCGGCCTTCCTGATGCTCGCCCAGTTCGCCCTGCATTCTTTCGATTTGCCCGAGTACGAGTCGCGCGTCATGCGCGAGCGTGTCGCCGGTCGGGGTGGATTCGACGCCGCGTCGGCCGCGTTCGAGCAGCGGCATGCCGAGGGCGTCTTCCATGCCGCGTAGCCGCGCGCTCGCCGACGGCAACGACATGTTGGCGCGCGTAGCTCCGTGGGTGATGCTGCCGGTTTCGAGGACGTACAGAAAAAGGCGGAGGTCGATGAGGTCGAAGCGCATGGGGAACGGATTGTCGTGTGGTTGCCGGTGAGGTTCAGCTGAGTTGCAGCCTGAGTTGCTGCCTTAGCCCCAGCCTAAGTCACAGTAAGTATCTTACGCATTGTGGCCGGCCTTGCGGCGATTGAAAATTGCCGACATCACTTCAATCACAACATTCCGATGATCTCTTCGTTTGCGATGCGTGCGGGCGTGGTCGCCGCGACCTTTGTGGTCGCCGGCTTCGTCAAGGGAGTGACCGGCATGGGACTGCCGACTGTCGCCATGGGCGTGCTCGGCACGCTGATGCTGCCGGCGCAGGCCGCCGCGATGCTGCTGCCGGCGCAGGCCGCCGCGATGCTGCTGTTGCCGTCGTTCGTGACGAACGTCTGGCAACTGTTCGCGGGGCCGAGCGTGCGGGCGCTCCTCAGACGCTTGTGGCCGATGATGCTGGGCATCGTCGCCGGCACGGTCGCGGCCGCGTCGTTCATTGCGGGCGGGGGCGGCGAATGGGCCGTGGTCGGACTCGGCGCCGCGTTGACGCTTTACGCCGTAGCCGGTTTGCTGGCGTGGCGCTTCTCGGTGCCGCCGCGGCACGAGCGCTGGCTGTCGCCGTCGATCGGCGCGGTGACGGGCGTCGTCACCGGCGGCACTGGCGTGTTTGTGGTGCCGGCAGTACCGTATCTGCAAGGGCTGGCGTTGAAGAAAGAGGATCTGGTGCAGGCGCTCGGCTTGTCGTTCACGGTCTCGACCATCGCGCTCGCGATCGGACTCACACGAGAGCACGCGTTTGCCGCCGGCGATCTGGGCGAGTCGCTTTTCGCCGTGGTCCCGGCGCTGCTCGGCATGTGGATCGGACAGCGCGTGCGCGGACGCATCGGCGCGCAAACCTTCAGGCGCTGGTTCTTTATCTGTCTGCTTGGACTGGGCATTCAATTGATGGCGCGCGCATTCGTTTAATCAGGCAGCGGTGAAAGCGAACGTGGAAGGAGCAATATCGTGTGGCCCATTATTCTGGATACGCTCGGCGCGCTGGCGGTGCTGGCCAGCGTGGCCGCGCAGATCATGTTGCTGCGTAAGTGCTGAATTCATTGCGCCGTAAGCCGTGTCATTGGCATTGCCGGCATCGAGCCGTTCTCGCAGGAGCGCGTCCATGCACGCCCCGGAACGGTTTGGTCGGCAGATACTTGCACTTGCCGTCCAGCGTGATCCGAGAGTGGAGATCGCCGATCGGTGTTATGTGCGCGCTTACTCGTGATCCACCCATGCGCGTCAGTAGACGGCGCCGCCTTTCGTATCAAGCCTTCCAGCCATCCGCGTTGCCTGTCGTCCGATTGTTCGGCTCAACCGACGTATCTATTCGCCTTCAGCCGCTTTATCCACACGGCCGACGTCCCTACATTGTCACCAGTGTCAGCGCCAGTGCATTTCCACCGCAACCCGCGAATCTTCGCGACAGCGTCGGCGCGAATCCCATTTAAAGGAATCGATCATGAGCAAGCTCACAGGTAAAGTTGCAGTCGTAACCGGTGCATCGAAAGGTATTGGCGCGGCGATCGCCAAGGCATTGGCGGCGCAAGGCGCTTCAGTGGTGGTGAACTATTCGTCGAGCAAGGCGGGCGCCGACAGCGTCGTCGATGCGATCACCGCTGCGGGCGGCAAGGCGGTGGCCGTTGCGGGTGACGTGTCGAAAGCGGCGGACGCGCAAGGCATCATCGATTCGGCGGTGGAAACGTATGGCCGTCTCGACATTCTCGTCAACAACTCGGGTGTGTATGAGTTCGCGCCGATCGAAGAGATCACCGAAGAGCATTTCCATAAGCACTTCAACGTGAACGTGCTCGGTCTGCTGTTGACTACGCAGGCGGCGGTCAAGCATCTCGGCGAAGGCGCGAGCATCGTCAATATCAGTTCAGTGGTGAGCCGCATCACGCCGCCGGGCAGCGCGGTCTATACGGCCACCAAGGGCGCCGTCGATGGCATCACGGGCGTGCTTGCACGCGAGCTCGGCCCGCGCAAGATCCGCGTCAATTCCGTGAATCCTGGCATGGTTGCAACCGAAGGCACGCATACCGGGGGCATCCTCGGCTCCGACTTCGAAACCTGGGCCGTCAGCACGACGCCGCTCGGCCGTATCGGCCAGCCTGACGATATCGCCGATGTCGTCACCTTCCTCGCTTCCGACGACGCACGCTGGCTGACGGGTGAAAGCCTGATCGCGAGCGGTGGATCGCGGTAAGCGGTTCGGCGCGAAAGTTTGTGGCGTGACGAGCTAGCGTCACGCCACATTGCGCCACATTGCGTGACAACGAAGAAAGCCGTCCGCAGGCATGCCTGCGGACGGCTTACTGTTTCATCCCGCCGGCGTAACCGCACCCGGCTTCGTCAACTCCACAGCGAACAACGCATCCAGCAGATTCGATCCCGGCCGCTCGGCGAGCCGCGTGAGCGATTCGATCATCCGCACCTGACAGTCCTGTAGCGGAATCATTCTGATCCGCCGCGATTCGTTGAATTCGGCGCGCGCGATCACCCCCACGCCCATGCCCTGCGCGACCGCTTCTTCGAGCGCCTCGCGGCCGTCCACGTACATCACCGGTTCCACCTGCAACGATTCGCGCACCAGTTCGATTTCGAGCAGCTGCTGCGTGACGGATTGCGACTCGCGGAAAATCATTGGCTGCCGCACCAGTTCGGTGTAGCTCAGTTTGCGTTTCTTCGCCACCGGATAGCTCATCGGCACCATCGCCACCAGCGGATCGCGCCGCAACACGCGCGCTTCGAGACGGCTGTGCACTTGCGGCGCGGCGGTAATGGCCGCGTCGACGGCGCTCGAAAGCACGCGTTGCATGCAGTCCGCAGCGTTGGCGATGGACAGCGTCACGACAATACCCGGATGCAGCTTGCGAAATGCGCTGATCAGCGCGACCGCCAGATCGGGCGCGTCCGCGGCCAGCGAGAGCGAGCCGGATTCGAGGCCGCCCGCCGATTCGAGCAGCTGCCGCGCGTCGCGTTCGCAACCGAGCATTTGCCGCGTCACGCTGAACAGGCGCAGACCGAGTTCCGTGGTCTCGACGCCACGCGGCCCGCGTTCGAACAGTTTGACGCCGTAATCCTGTTCCAGCCGCCGCACGTGATCTGACACGGCCGGCTGGGTGAGCGAGAGCGCCTGCGCCGCCTTGGAGAACCCGCCATGTTCCGCAACCGCATGAAACGCCCGCAATTGCGCGTATTGCACGTATGCCTCGCTAGCCTATAAGTTATTGCGATACCCACATCGATTATATCGATTTTACCGATGCCACGTATTTCTGTACTGTGTGAGGCACCGAAACAGCGATACCGGAGATTCCGAACATGGACAGCGTGATCGACCGTTCCTCAGCCGTGAACGCCGCAGCTGCCGCCGCCGTCACGTGCGCGCCGCCGGCGAAGGGCGAGCCGTATCTGTTGACGCCCGGGCCGCTCACCACGGCGTTCTCGACCAAGGAAGCGATGCTGCGCGACTGGGGCTCCTGGGACGGCGATTTCCGCGCGATGACCGCGCTGCTGCGTGGCAGCCTGCTGGAGATCGCAGGCGACACAACCGGCGAATACGACTGCGTGCCGCTGCAAGGCAGCGGCAGCTATTGCGTCGAGGCGATGCTCGGCAGCCTGATTCCACGCGACGGCCACGCGCTCGTGCTGGCCAACGGCGCGTACGGCAAACGCACCGCGACCACGCTCGGCTATCTCGGCCGCGCCTGCACGGTGCTCGACAAGGGTGACTACCTGCCGCCGCGCGGCGCCGAGGTGGAACGCATGCTGGACGCCGATCCGCGCATTACGCACGTGGTCGCCGTGCATTGCGAAACCAGCTCGGGGATTCTCAACCCGATCGAGGAGATCGCCGCCGCCACCGCGAAGAAGGGCCGCAAGCTGCTGATCGATTCGATGAGCGCCTTCGGCGCGGTGCCGCTCGACGTGCGCGAGATTGCCTGCGAGGCGTTCGTGTCGTCGGCGAACAAGTGCATCGAG
Source organism: Paraburkholderia sp. FT54 (assembly GCF_031585635.1). NCBI lineage: Bacteria > Pseudomonadati > Pseudomonadota > Betaproteobacteria > Burkholderiales > Burkholderiaceae > Paraburkholderia > Paraburkholderia sp. FT54. The sequence goes on from NZ_CP134195.1 coordinate 1,983,401, forward strand.
GGCGTGCCAGGTTTCGGTTTCGTGATTGCACGTAAGCGTGCGTTGCAGGAGGCGAAGGGCCGCAGTCACTCGCTCGCGCTCGACGTCTACGATCAATGGGACGTGATGAACCGCACCGGGCAGTGGCGTTTCACGCCGCCCACCCACACGGTGGCCGCGTTTATCGAGGCACTGCGTCTGCACAAACTAGAAGGCGGGCAGGCCGGACGTCTTGCGCGTTACGCGAGCAATCGCGACGTGCTGGTGGCCGGCATGCACGAACTCGGCTTCGAGCCGTTGCTGAACGCACGCTGGCGCTCGCCGATCATCGTGACGTTTTTCGCGCCGGCGCATCCGTCGTTCAAGTTCGAGCGCTTCTATGAATTGATGAAGCAGCAGGGCTTCATCATCTATCCGGGCAAATTGACGGTGGTGGACAGCTTCCGTATCGGCTGCATCGGCCAGGTGGATGAGCACGTGATGCGCCGCGTCGTGGCGGCGTGCGGCAGTTCGCTGCGGACCATGGGCGTCGGGCATGCCGCGCCGCCGGCGGCCGCGATCGAAGAACGCAAGAGATTGGCCGCAGCGGCCTGAGGAACGAAGTCAATGAAACACGTCAAAGCAGTGATTTTCGATTGGGCCGGCACGGTGGTCGATTACGGTTCGCTGGCGCCGATGGGCGCTTTCGTCGAGACATTCGAACAGTTCGGCGTGTCGATCACGATCGACGAAGCGCGCGGCCCGATGGGCATGGCCAAGCGTCCGCATATCGCGGCGCTGATGGCGTTGCCGCGCGTCGCGCAAGCCTGGGCCGACAAATACGGGCACGCGCCGGGCGAAGCGGATATCGACGCCGTGTACGACGTATTCGTGCCGAAGAACATCGCGGTGGCCGCGAGCTACAGTTCGGTGATTCCCGGTGTGGCGGAAGTAGCGAGCGCATTGCGCGGCGACGACATCCGCATTGGCACGACCACCGGCTACACGCGCGAGATCATGGCCGAGATCGTGCCGGGCGCGGCGGCGCAGGGCTTTTCGCCGGACAGCATCGTGTGCACCGGCGATACGCCGGAAGGGCGGCCGTCACCGTACATGATCTATAAGACGTTGCCGGAACTGGGCGTCTGGCGCGCGAAGGATGCGATCAAGGTCGACGACACCGAGGTCGGCATCGAAGAGGGCATCAATGGCGGCACGTGGGCGGTCGGAGTCGCGGTGAGCGGCAACGCGTTCGGCATGGCCGAAGACGACGTCAAGGCGTTGGCGCCGGATGAATTCGCATGGCGTCGCAAGGCGGCGATCGAGAAGCTGCAGGCGGCGGGCGCGCATTATGTGATCGACAGCGTCGCTGATCTGATGCCGGTGGTCTACGACATCGAAGCACGCCTCGCGCGCGGCGAGCGGCCTTGATGGGTTGAGGGGCGGGGGAGCTCGTTGTGGTTCGTGGAAGGCGCACCGGTTTTTGAGCGGTGCACCTTTTCCGTTGATGATATTCGACGGCAACTGGTTTTTATGGTGCGGTCCAGCTAAAGCCGTTGACGGTGAATCCATATTTCAGAAATTTCCAGCCGGTATGCCGCCGAATCCTACAGAAATGCTCCGCCGACATTGAGCAAGATTGATGACGTCACACTTGGCGGAGTCAATCAATGGGCGGCACCGAACTGAAACGCGACGCCTCGCATCGGTACACGTTGTATCGCACTGACAGAGCGTTTATGCCATTTGCGTCGCGCGACGACCAGCACCGGGCCGTCGACGAAGGCAAACGGTTCACATTGGCGGCCTATGCGGACGCATGGGCCAAAGACGCTGGCCTGGTAAAACGAGTACGCACCTTCCTGCACCGGAACTTCTATTGGCACGACCGGCTGGCGAAGAACGGCAGCGCTCTGGACGTTGTTCGGACTTTGCAGGACATGGTGCGCGGCGACAGCGTCGTGGTCATTCCCGAGCGCCTTACCGGAACCGCGAGCGTGATGCGTTCGCAGCGCAACCCAGCATCGCCGTTTTGGGGCACCGTGGACGGCGATGAAAAGCCTTTTGTTTCCATCGCGGATCGTTACCGCGCCCAATTGGAACAGATGAATGCTGACCCATTGACGTGGGCCGAAATTCGAGCGCTGCAGGACGGCATCAACGTGGATTTCATGCAGGCGATGTTCCAGACCGTCCCCGTTGCCAGCGCGGTCATCTTCTCCAAAGCAGGGTGGATCAGCAAGTATGGCGTCCCGGATCTATCGGAGGCCGGACCGGTTGATACTATCGCAACCAGTCGCAGCGCGTTCGGTGGTGCGCGGCCGTTTGAGTTCGGCGACGGCAGACTGCCTGCCGGCACGATGGCACTGGCCGGCATACCGTTTGACGGAGAGCCGAACGCTTGGGCGGAGAGCGCGCCCGGGAAGAAGAAACAATGGCGCATGTATGGGCCGGATGGTGCGCCCGTGGTTGATATCGATTTCGACAACCATCACGGTCAACCGAACCCACACGCGCATAACTGGGACGATTGGGGCCGCGATCATGGCTGGCCGGTCTCAGTACTTCCGTAGGACGAGACGACATGACAATCGCAGATGAGTTGGAGAAATTCGGTAACTTTCATGACTGGTACATCGACATTATCGCGACCAGCAAGGAAGGGGGGGGCAGCACGCCCAATACGTTGACGCTCGCGCTTTACGATCAGACCCGGCGTGCAACCGTTACCTTTTGCGGCGTCACGCGTGCCGCTATTGAGGGCGGCGGCCTGCTGAACATCGTCAACGCGATCGAGGTGCTCGAACAGGACAACGAGGCCTACGCCGTGGCAATCAGCATGCTGGAAAGATCCGCGCATTTCGGCAGGCATCACGGCGACCATATCGCCTACGTCTTTTCAACGGTCGGAGCGGAGATCGCCGTGGAGTTCGACTCGCTCAGAATTGAAACCGCTTAGCAGGCGGCTCCTCCAATTGAGCCAACTCACTCGAAAAAACCCACCGCCAGATCGATAAACTCGCGGATCTTGCGCGGCACGAACTCCCGGCTCGGGTACACGAGCGAAACCGCCACGTCGCCATTGAGCACGGCGTGGTCCTCGAGAATCCGCACCAGCGTGCCCGCGCGCAACTCATCGTCGACCATCTCGAGCGGCAGCAGTGCGATGCCCATCGCGCCGAGCGCCGCCTGTTTCTGCATGATCATGCTGTTGACCGTGAACGACGCATCGAGCGCGATGCTCTCTTCGCCGCCGTCGCCGTTGCCGAACATCCAGCTCTGCGGGCTCGTGTCGAGCGGCGCGGTAATTACCCGGTGCCGCGCGAGGTCCGCGGGCGTTTTCGGATAACCGGCCTGGGCGAGATAAGCGGCCGACGCCACCGGCACCGCGTGCGAGTTGATCAGACGGCGCACCACCAGCGACTCCGAGCGGATCATATGCTCGGTCACGATACCCACATCGAAACCGCCTTCGAGCAGGTCGACGCGTTTTTCGGTGAGCGTGACGCGCAGATTCACATGCGGAAACTTGGCCTGATACTCCGCGAACAGCGGTGTGAGGCGAAACAGCGAAAAGCTGCCGAGTGCCACGATGCGCAGATCGCCCGCGACCTCCTTCGACGTGGTGCTCGCGCGCGATTCGACCTCTTCGAGTTCGGCCATCAGGACCCGGCAGCCGTCGGCATACTCGGCGCCGGCTTCGGTTAGCACGACCTTACGCGTGGTGCGCTGGAACAGGCGAATGCCGAGATGCTTTTCGAGGCTCGACACATGGCGCGTCACCACCGAGGTCGAGACGCCGAGTTGCTGCGCGGCCTGCGCGAAGCTGCCCGCGTCGGCGACCTTGACGAACGCCTGCATGGCCTGAAAGAGATTGATCATGTGAGTGCGAAATACCTTGTGGCGGGCGACGTGGCGCGGCCGCTGCGATGCATGCGCGCAGCCTCGCCATCGTCGTGTTCAATTCATCGATTCGGGATCCGTGCCCTCGCGTGCGACGATCCGGCCATTAGCCACCACGAGCTTGCGCGGCGGCCGCGCGACGAGCGCATGCGCGAGCGTGTCCGCGTCGACCAGCACGAGGTCGGCGCGCGCGCCGGCGTGCAGACCGTAGTCCGCGAACCCGCAAGCGCGCGCCGCCGTGCTGCTCACGCAGTCGAAGGCAAGGGCGAGATCGTCGTCACGGCGCAGGCCATAGCGCATCGCGATCAGCATGGCGCGTTCGAGCATGTCCGGCGAGCCGTAAGGCGTCCACGTATCGCGAATGCCGTCGTTGCCGCCGAACAGCGTGACTCCTTTTTCGAGGCAGGTTCTGAGCGGCGGCACCGGCGTCGAGGAGGGCGCCGTGGTCAGCAGTGCGACGCGCAGATCGGCGAGGCGGTCGAGCAACGCGTCGCGTTCGCGCTCGGGCAGCGCGCCCAGACAGAACGCATGACTGACCACCACCTGGCCTTGCATGCCCAACGCGGCGACACGGTCGAGCAGAAGGCCGAGCGTGAATGCGCCGATTTCGCCGGGCTCGTGCAGGTGAATATCGATCGGCTTGTGATGGCGCTGCGCGAGTCCGAACGTGAGATCCAGCGAAGCCACCGGATCGCCGTCGATCAGCGCCGGATCGAGCGCGCCAAGCACATCGGCGCCGGCGTTCAGCGCGCTGTCCAGCAACGTATCCGTGCCCGCGCGGCCGAGCAGCCCCGACTGCGGAAACGCGACGATCTGCATGTCGAGCACATCGCGCAGCGCGTCACGCGTGGCGAGCACGCCGTCCAGATGGCGCAGACCCGCGTCGGTGTCGATATCGACGTGCGTGCGCAGGCGCGTCGTGCCCGCCCGTAAAAACGCCCGGGCGAGCGCGAGCGACTGTGCGCCCGCGTCATGACCGCTCCCGGCGCGCCAGCGTCGTTCGTTTTCGATGCGGTCGGTCAGCTTCGGCCCAACCTCGTTGCGATACCAGCGCATGCCCCAATGGGTTTTGTCCAGATGCGTATGGCCTTCGACGAAACCCGGCAGCAGCAACGCGCCCGCGCCGTCCTCGAACGTCACGCCGGGCTCGCGCGGCAGACCGGCGCCGCTGCTTGCCGCGCTTATTTCCACGATGAGGCCGTCGGCGATCGAGACGTCGACACGGGTGCCGTCGGCCAGGCGGACGTTGGCGATGAGCAAAGCGTTCGTCGGGTGGTGATGGGCGGTTGTCGTCATGAGAACGGGTCGGCGGCGTCGCGCGTCAGGCAGCGCGCGGCAAGGGCGTGTGCAATTGTCTGTTGAAAAGGACGTGCCGCCTGTTTGCTCGAGTAAACAGAGGCGGCGCGTCACCGGCGGGTGAATTGTACTTCCTGGCGCGGCGCGTCGATCCGCGCCGCCGTGTCCGGTTCGCGCGCGGACGCGCTTCGCGACCGCTCAAGTTTCGCGTGGTTGTGCCGTTGACACGAGCTGATTACTTTCTGGAACCCCAGCCGTGCAACTCGCCTTTAGTAACGACCGTCTGTCCAGCCGCATGCAGTTCGATTCGTCCGTCGCCGGCGAACCCGAGCTGGAATCGTCGGTCATCGAATGGCTGCTGCACGACGATCAGGTGATGCGCGAATGCTTCACCCACGCAGCGGAAATCCTCAAGAGCGTGACCGGCGCGGCGATCACCGCGATCACGCTGCTCGACGAGGAGTACCAGCATTACCGCGCCGAGGTCGGCATGGCGATGCCGCTCGTCACGCGTGCCCGCTCGCTTGCGGACTATGCGGTGCGCGACGCCGAGCTGTTCGTCATCGAGGATGCGCATAACGATGCGCGCTTCGGCGAATGCATGCTGGTGCAGCGTCATCCGTTCGTGCGTTTTTATGCGGCGATTGCGCTGCGCGCGCCAAATGGCGAGATCGTCGGCGCGTTGTGCGCGATGGACCCGTCGCCCGGCCGGCTCGACGCGGGGCAGCGCGGCGTGTTCTACCACCTGCGCGCGATGATCGAAAACGATCTGAAGATGCGCACGGCTACCGCGATCGATCCACTGACGCAGTTGTACAACCGCCGTTTCCTGCTGGAGAGCATCACGCGCCGCTGGAAAGAGGCGCGGGACGGCGACGTCATGGGTTCAGTCGTGGTCGACGTGGACTGGTTCAAGCAGTACAACGACACCTACGGTCACCAGGCGGGCGATCAGTGCCTGCGCAAAGTGGCCTCGGTGATGCAGGCGGCGGCCGATGGCGAACGCATCATCGTCGGACGCATGGGCGGCGAAGAGTTCGGCCTGCTAGTGCTGCAAGCGGAGCACGCAGCGCTCGAAGAGACGCTCGACACGCTGCGCCAGGGCGTGGTGGATCTGGCGATCGAACATCGCGCGTCGCCGCTCGGCAGGGTGACGGTGAGCGTGGGCGCGTCGTTGACTCGCATCAGCGAGTCGTCACGGCCGGGGTATCGTGAGGGTTTCGCGAGCGCGGACCGGGCGCTGTATCAATCGAAACATGGCGGCCGAAACCAGGTGACGATGGCGTAGCAGGCCTCGCGTTCAGGCAGTCTCGTGCAGCGCGCGGAGCTGGCTCACCCAGTCGGCGAACACGCGAACTTTGGTGCTGTAACGGCGGCTCGGCGGATAGGCGAGATAAACCTGTAGCGGCTCCGGCCGCCAGTCCGTCAGGATCGGCACGAGAGCGCCGCGCTCGACGGCCGGCCGCACCATGAAATCCAGCGTATGAACGATGCCAAGTCCCGCGAGCGCGGTGGCCAGATGCGCATTGCTCTCGCTCACCATCACCGTGTTGCGCACGCCGTCGAGCACGATACGCTCGCCGTCCTTGAAGAACTGCAAGGGCTGCATGAGTCCGCTGCTTGCCGAGAAGTAGCCGACCACCGCATGCCGGTCGTCGACGATCTGACGCGGATGTGAAGGCGCGCCATGTTCGGCCAGATACGCCGGGCTCGCGCAGGTGGTCCAGCGCAGGGTGCCGATGGCGTGTGTCACCAAAGCAGGGTCATCCGCCGAGCTGCGAATTGCGCAGTCGATGTTCTCCGCGATCAGATCGGCGGTACGGTCCGTCACGCTCAAGCGCACCTGAATGTCCGGGTAACGCGCGCAAAATTCGGGGAGCGCGGGAATCAGAATACCGCTTGCGGTCGAGCCGCCGGTGTCGACCCGCAGCACGCCGCGCGGGCTTGCCCGGTCGCGGCCCAAGGTCGCCTCGATATCGTCCAGTTCGCTCAGCAGGTGGCGCGTGCGCTCGTAATACGCCGTGCCGTCCGTCGTCACGTTGACGCTGCGCGTGCTGCGTTCGAGGAGTTTCACGCCCAGGTGATCTTCGAGCGACTTGACCCACTTGCTGACCGTCGCGTTGGGCATCTGCAGCGACTGTGCCGCGCGGCCGAAGCCACCGGTTTCCACCACGCGCGCAAAGATGCGGATGGCCTGCAAGTGATCCATGTGAGCCCCATTCCGATAGATTATCCACAAATGTAGATAAAGAAACCACAGGATACATATTTATCTCTGTGTGTGCATGAAATAAGCTGGGTGTCATGGTCAACCGACCTCATACACAGGAGCCGTTCATGAATCAGTCCGCACTTGAAAACGTCAATCCCCGCAAACACGCCGGCAAGATCGTGCTGGTGACCGGCGGCAGCAGCGGCATCGGCCTCGCCGCCGCAACGCGTTTCGCCCAGGAAGGCGCGATCGTCTATATCACCGGCCGCCGTCAGGCCGAACTCGACGACGCGGTAGAGCGCATCGGCCATGGCGCCACCGCGATTCGCGCGGATATCTCGTCGGCCGCCGACCTCGAGCACATGATCAGCACGGTGCAGGCCGCCCACGACCGACTCGACATCCTGTTCGCGAACGCGGGCGGCGGCGAGTTTTCGCCGCTCGGCGCGATCACCGAAGCGCAGTTCGACAAGTACTTCGGCATCAACGTGAAGGGCACGCTGTTCACGGTGCAGAAAGCCTTGCCGTTGATGCGGCCAGGCAGCGCGATTGTCGTCACGGGTTCAATCGCCGCAAGCAAGGGTATGCCGGCCTTCGGCGTGTATGCCGCGACCAAGGCCGCGCTGCGTTCGTTCGCGCGCACATGGGCGACCGACCTGAAGGGCCGCGGCATTCGTGTCAACGTGGTAGCGCCCGGCGTGGTGGTCACGCCGGCCTACAAATCCGAACTGGGCATGAGCGACGAGCAGATCGACGCCTTCAGCCAGCAGGCCAGCGCGACCACGCCGCTGGGCCGCGTCGGCGAACCGGACGAGATCGCCACGGCCGTCTCGTTCCTCGCTTCCGATGAAGCGAGTTTTATCACGGGGATTGAACTGGCTGTCGACGGTGGTATGACGCAGGTGTAGTACTACCAAACAATCGTGGAGTCTTCATACGAAAAGGCCGGTTTTTTACGGCCTTTTTTGCATATTGAGAAGTAGTTAGCGCGGCGCATTCATCAGAGCATTCCGATACTCATCACGCGAATGGGTGGGCGTGTATCGAACATGCGTCTGCGTGCCCCTTGTTCGCCGCGCATAAGGTTCCCTTAAGCTTCACCTGTTGAGATAGAAGGAGATGGTTGCGTCAGGCCGAAGCATTAGAACGCCTGGCCTCGTCGGCGGAGGAGAGCTGCTGGTTGTACATGCAACGAAAAGCCAAACGAGAAAAACAACGATGCCCACCGTACGAAAATCCACCCGAGAGGCAGAGAAGGCGCTCTACAGATCCACCTACATGATGGATCTGGCGCGCGGCAGTTCGTACATTGCCAGCACGTTGACGCCGGCGACACAACAGGCCGCCATCGCCGAAGTCCTGAACGGATTTCGCGCGCAGTACGGCGCCGACACACTGCTCATATTCCGCGATCTGCTCGCGGAGAGTCTCAAGAATCGTCAGGACACGCTTGCGGCGGAAGCGGTATTGAGTTTCGAGCTGCCCTAGCCGCGCGAGTCTCAGTTCGCGATCAGCTTCAGTCCCGCCGGCAGCGACTCGCCGAACACGCGGCCTTCGTCGGCGTTATCGAGCTCGACGCTCTCGCTCACCATCGTGATCCATGCGCGCGGCGCGTTGGCCGCTTCGAGCCGGCGCACTACCTTATGGCGCAAATCTTCGGACAAGTCGCGCGAGCGGTCGCCGGTCATGCGGGCGATCTGCACGGCGGCAAACGCGGCGGGATCGACCTTCTTCCAGTCGAGCGCGAGGAGTGCGTCAAGCCATGCTCCGGCAATCTCCGGCGGCACGACACTATGCGCGCTGCCGTAGAAAGGCCGCCGCGCACCGATGCGCCCGACCGCCCACCAGCTTTGATGATTCTCAGCGGGTTTCTTCAGACGCGTCAGCACCGATTCGCCGAGTTCGATCTTGCGTTCCACAGGAATCCGTTCGAGCGATGCGCTCAGCCGAACCATATCGGTGAAGCCGGTTTTCGCCACGTCGAACGGCAGCTTGAGACGCGATTGCGCGGCGCCTTGCAGATACGCCATCGCGTCGAGCACGCGCAGTTGCGCGCTCTCGTCGAGGCCGCCGGCGGCGCGGCGCCAGAGCGTCCACCATTCCGACCAGACCTGGCTTTCGTTGACGTACTGGATGCCGTCGTCGAAGAGCGACCAGAGTTGTTCGACACGCCATTCGTCGAGCGGATAGCCGAAGCCGGGCCGCACGCAATAGCCGGCCAGGTTCAACCAGAGGCGCTCGTGATCCGCCGAGCGGCGCCTGCGGCGCGCGCGTTCCCACAGCGCGCCGAACAGTTCGCGCAGCAACGCGCTGTTCCAGCTTTCGCGCGGACCCAGTAGTTGTTCGAGTTGCGAGCGCAGGCGTTTGACTTCTTTCGGATCGACCTTCTGCGCGCGCGAACCGAAGCAGCGATCGATATGTTCGATCGCCTGGTCGAGCGCCGGATGACGGGTCGGTGCAGCATCCGCGCTCAGGTCCACTTGCGCGTCGTCACGGCGCAACTGGAATTCGAGCAGCCAGCGCTGCGCGGGATCGTCGAGTTCGATGCAGTGGACTTCGAGCGTGCCCACCTCGGTGAGCGACGTCGCGATCTGCACGGCGGTCTCGCGTGCGCTGCTCGTGCCGCGCGGCTGCACGATGGTTGCGATCGGCGGCAAACGAACGAAGTCGCCGCCGGCGAGATCGATCAATTCGCCTGGCTGGTACACCGTATCCGCACTTGACGACACGAGGTGAAACCGCACCGGATGCCCGAGCCGCAACGCAAAGGTGCGATCCGCGATCAGGATCTCGTGGCCTTCTTCGGTGCCGCGCGGCAGCAGGCAGATGCCGCGTTGCGCGGGTTCGCCATCTTGCTTGCCGTCGCCGGTTTCGTCGAGCACGAGGAAGTAGCTGCGCGGCGAGCCGCCGCCGATTTTCGGCGCGTTGCCCGCACGCGCCAGCGAATAGGCGACCGCGCCGCGTGCCACGGCCACGTCGGGATTGTCGTTATGCAGCACGTTGAGCGCTTCGCCGCGCCACGTGCCCAAGGTGCTGGCCAGACGCTGCGTGAGCGCTTCGGCGCGGAACACGCCGCCGTTCAGGAGCAGGGTGTCGGGCACCGGCAACGCGTCTTCGTCTGGTGAACCACGAGACTCGGCGCCCAGTGCTTTAAGCGACTGCGTGGCGAAGCGACTCAGAAACCCCGCGATATGACGCGTGACGGCGGCATCGGTCGCGTAGGGCAGGCCGAATTCGACGATCGCGCCACGCGGTCTGCCCGGCCGTTCGTGCGACGCCACCGCCGGAAAAAAGCCGTCGACGATGATCCGCTCGACCTCCTCGCGCGTGACCTGCACCGTGCGCGCGCCGCCGATCAGCTTCGAGCCCGCGCCGAGCAGCGTGATGGAGGTGGAGTCGGGCGCCTGCGGACCGAGCAATTGTTCCTTGGCATTGCGACACCGCTCGACCAGCTGCGACAGACTCGCCGCCGACAGGCGCGTGCGCTCGCCCGCATGGTTCGCGCCCGGCAGCCGCGCTTCCACCAGATGCGCGAGCGCCAGATCCATGTTGTCGCCACCGAGCATCAGATGATTGCCCACGCCGATCCGCGTGAGCTGCGGTTCGCCGTCGCGCAGGCTGACTTCGATCAGCGTGAGGTCGGTGGTGCCGCCGCCGACGTCGCAGATCAGCACGAGGCGCGTGTCCGCAAGCTCGCTCGCCAGCCGCTCGCGATGATGAAACAGCCAGTCGTAGAAGGCCGCTTGCGGTTCTTCCAGCAGCTTCAGATTGTGCAGGCCGGCCAGGCGGGCCGCCTCCACGGTCAGCGCTCGCGCGCCTTCGTCGAACGACGCCGGCACCGTGAGCACCACGTCCTGGCGTTCGAGCGGCGCGTCCGGAAAACGCTGGTTCCAGGCCGCGCGCACGTGCGCCAGATAGCTCGCGCTGGCTTCGACCGGCGAGACTTTGCGGACCTCGTCGGCGGCGCCCCACGGCAGGATCGGCGCGACGCGGTCGACCGATGCATGCGAGAGCCAGCTCTTCGCGCTCGATACCAGCCTGCCAGGCACCTGAGCGCCCAGCACACGCGCGAGCCGGCCGATCACAACCGGCTGCGTGTCCTGCTGTCCATCCTTGCGCGCGCCGCTCTGGTCCGCGCCGGACCACGGCAATCGCAGATCGCCGGGGTTCAGTTCGCCCTGCGCCGCGTGATAGCGCACCGAGGGCAGAAGCGGCCGCGCGGCCACTTCGCCGGGGCTCACCAACTGCTCGATCTCGAAGACGCGAATGCGCTGGGACCCACCCGGCGACCCCGCTTCGGCGTAGGCGAGCACCGTGTTGCTGGTGCCGAGATCGATACCGACGCTGTACCGCTTCATCTCATTCATGCATTCGCGTTGCCGCGCACATCGAACTCGACTTTCCAGCGCTCGTCGGTGCCGCGCGGCACGGCTTCGAGTTCGAGCGTGCCCGCTTCGGTGACGCGCGCATGCAGCTTCACCGGTACGACTTCACCGGCGGTGCGGCCGGCGGCGGGCAGCGTCGCCTGAATCTCTTCGAGTTCCTGCAATTCGTCGGGTCCCCAGAAGTCGAGCAGCGTACCGACCTGATCCTGACGGCGCACCGACGACCCGAAGAAGCGGAAATGCACCGGCTCGCCGACCACCAGCCCGAATTCCTGCGCGGGCAGTTCGGCCTCGGTGCCTTCCTCCATGCCGAAGGGCGCCACGCATAGCGCCTGGATCGGCGGCTCGAGACCGGGCACGGCGGGCATCGCCGATTCGATCGCGATGTAGTACGCGCGCGCCGTGCCGCCGCGAATCCGCACGCCCTGGCCGCGTCGCACGTAGCCGTAATAGGCCGCGCCGCACGCGACGGCGAGGTCGAGATCGGCGCCTTCGAGCAGCCGCGCCGGCGCCGCGCCTTCCGCGCCGAGCCAGTTGTTGAGCGTGCCCATGATGCGTTCGACCAGCAGCGGCGACTTGAACACGCCGCCGTTGAACAGCACCGCCGTGGGATGCAGGAAGCTCGCATTCTCCGCAGCCGCGATGCCGCTCACGCCTGCCAGTTCAGCCAGCGCGCCCACTTGACGACCGAGAAACGCCGCCAGATGGCGCGTGATGCCCGCGTCCTGCGCATACGGCAGCCCGAGTTGCGTCAAACCGGCACGCGCGCGGCTCACTGGACGCGCCGCGCTATCCACCTGCGGGAAGAAGCCTTCGAGGATCGTCTGGGTCAATTCGGTGCGCGTGAGCTCGGTGCGGATCGAGCCGCCGATCAGTTTCGAGCCGCGGCTCGGCACGACCAGCGGTACGGTTTCGGTGGCCGGATCGCTGAGCAGCGTTTCCTTGGCCGAGCGGCACGCGTAGGTGAGGGCGCGCAGTTGCCACGCGTCGGCCTGGGTGCCTTGCGCCGCGAGCTTGCGCGCGACCACGTGCGCGAGCGCCAGGTCCATGTTGTCGCCGCCGAGCAGAATATGTTCGCCGACCGCGACGCGATGCAGTTCGAGATTGCCTTCGCGTTCGATCACGGCGATCAGCGAGAGGTCGGTCGTGCCGCCACCCACATCCACCACGAGGATGATGTCGCCGACCTTGACCTGCTTGCGCCACTGGCCGCCGCTCTTCTGGATCCAGCTATACAGCGCGGCTTGCGGTTCTTCCAGCAGCGTCATGCGGCCGTAGCCAGCGGCCTCGGCGGCTTCGGCGGTCAGTTCGCGCGCGGCCGGATCGAACGAGGCGGGGATCGTCACCGTAATGTCCTGCTCGCCGAACGGCGCGTCGGGATGCGCGTGGTCCCAGGCTTCGCGCAAATGCGTCAGATAGCGCACCGAGCTTTCGAGCGGCGAGACGCGCGCGACTTCAGGCGGCGCGTCGTTGGGCAGAATGGCGGCGCGCCGGTCGACGCCCGGATGGCACAGCCAGCTCTTCGCGCTCGATACCAGCCGGATCGGCGTGGCCGCGCCGCGGCTGCGGGCGAATTCGCCGACCGCGAATTCGCGCTGGCCGGTCCATGGCAGATAGAGGTCGCCTGAGGCGAGTTCGTCCGGATGCGGCAGATAGAGAAACGAGGGCAGCAAATCGAGGTTGTCGATCGCGCCGGGGCCCGTGAGCTGGGCGACCGGCAGGACGCCCTGAGTGGTCTTTTCGCCGTCGCTGGCGCTGGTGTCCACGTAGGACAGCGCGCAGTGCGTGGTGCCGAGGTCGATGCCGATGGCGTAGCGTGATTGGCGTGCGTCGCTCATAGCTCCACCTCGGCCGGTGCGATCACCTTTGCGTTGTGGCTGTCCGCGAGTTTCGGCAGACGCACTTCTTCGACACGCCAGCCGCGATGGCTGATGCTGCCGTTAAACGGCGCCTTGCCGACCACGTTGCCCGTCAGGCGAATCGAGGCCGCGTCGAAACCTTCGGCCAGCGTGACGCGGCTGCCTTCGGCTTCGTCGCGCACCGGGCGGATCGTGAAGTGCTCGCGCAGCGTGGCGCGGCAACCGTCGTGCACGAGGCGCGCGGCCGCGCCGATGTCGGCATCGCTATAGCTCTTGATGTCTTCCTCGACGAAATCGATGAAGCGCGCGTCGCGTTGCAACAGGCCGAGCAATTGCAGCGCGGCGTCAGGGCTCGCTTGCTTCAGCACGGGCGCCGGCTGCGGTGCGGGTGTGGGCGCCGGGGCAGGCGCCGGCGCGGGCGCTGCGCTGGCGGCAACGCCGCCGTCACGCAGACGCAGGACCCCAGCGGCGAATTCGCCATCGCCGAGGATGCGGAAGAATGTGCCCACGGCGAGGGAAATCCTGCCGAGGAAAGAGGGATTCGAATCGGTCATAAATGCTCCTGAGGTGCTCTGTTTAAGGACGAGCTGTCCTGGCTGCGCCGGCCGCGGAGCCCCGCCGGGCTTGAGCGGGCCGTCGTCGTGCGGCTTGGCGAAGGCCGGCGGCATGCCTGCCGCCGGCGTCTGATTTCATCCTGATGCGCGGCGCGATTTGCGCGCGCAAAACCCGTATTTTGCCTTGTGGCGCGCCCGAAACGGGCAAAGCCGGCCATTCTAGCGGGCAATGCGGCGAGATTGGCGGGTTGTCACGGTGATGTGGCGAGCATGTCGGTGCGGCGCTTTCACGCGATGGTCACGCGTAGTTCATGCGTTGTGCGGTCGTGGCGGCATTGATTGCCCGTTGTCGCCCACGATCCCATCGGAGCCATGGGCCGCCCGCACCAGCGCTGTCGTACTCGCTTTGATCGTCCGGGTTTCCGTTGGTCAAGGCTTGTCTCCAGGTTTGCCGCGCACCAACGACTCCGGATGACGCTCCAGATAGTCCGCCAGCGCGTTCAGCGATTGCAGCGTGCGGGTCAATTCCCGCAGCGCCTGGTGCACATCCGACTGCAACGGCGAGTCCTGCTGCAAAGTCGCCTCGGCCGAGCCGAAGGTCTGCCGCGCGGCGGCGAGCGTATCGCGGGCTTGCGGTACGACTTCGTTGTTGAGCCGGGCGAACAGCGCATCGGCGTTTTTCAGCGACGTGTTCAGGTTCGATCCGATCTGATCGAACGGCACCTTGTCGAGCTTCTTCGCGATGTCGGCCACCTGCACCTGCAGCGCGTCAAGGGTGTTCGGGATGGTGGGCAGTTCGACCGGATCGCTGGCGGCGTTGAACTTGACGGGCGCGGCATTCGGGAAGATGTCGAGCGCGATGTACAACTGGCCCGTCAGCAGGTTGCCGGTGCGCAACTGGCCACGCAGCCCGCGCTCGACGAGACGCCGCAGCAGTTCGCGGCTGGCCGCGGTGTGCGCTTCGGGCATCGCCGGGCCACGGGCACGCCGCCGGAGCCGGTCCGGGTACAGATCCAGCGTCACCGGCATGACGAAGCTGTGCATGTCCGGATCGTACTCGACGCCGATGTCCGTCACCTGGCCAAGCACGATGCCTCGGAAGTCGACCGACGCGCCCACTGAAAGCCCGCGCAGCGACTGGTTGAAAGTCATCACGGCGCGCACCGGTATGCCGTCCGGCGGGCGCATGGCGTCCGCTTCGTCGGAGGCGAGACGGAAGTCGCTTTTTTCCGCCGCCGGCGCGCCCATCGGCTGACCCGGTGGCGTCTGGAAAGCGAGGCCGCCGATCAGAATTGTCGCGAGCGACTGCGTGTTGACGACGAAGCCGGCCGAATCGAGCCGCACATTGACGCCGCTTGCATGCCACCAGCGCGAATTGGTGCCAACGTACTGGTCGAATGGCGCCGCGACGAACACCTGCATCGTCACGCCCGTGCCGTCCTTGTCGAGCGAAATGCCATAGACCTGGCCCACCTGCACGCGCCGGTAGAAAATCGGCGAGCCGATGTCGATCGAGCCGAGCGAATCGCCGTGCAGCGTGAACCGGTGGCCCTTCTGATTGGCGGTGATGGGCGGCGGCGTTTCCAGCCCGACGAACTCGGTTTGCGTTTCCGTGGAGCGGCCGACGTCCACGCCGATATAGGGGCCCGAGAGCAGCGTGCCGATGCCCGAGATGCCGGTCGCGCCCACGCGAGGGCGGACCACCCAGAAGCGGGTGTCCTTGACCGCGAAGCCTTCCGCCTGCTTCGTGAGTTGCACGGCAATCTGCACGTGCGTCCGGTCCTTTGACAGCGTGATCGCCTTCACCGAACCGATTTCGACGTCCTTGTACTTGACCTGGGTCTTGCCGGGTTCAAGGCCTTCTGCGTTTTCAAAGACGATCGTGATCGCCGGCCCGCGTTCCCTGACCGACTTGACGACCAGTGCGATACCGATCAACGCCGCGATCAGCGGCACGACCCAGACGAGCGAGGGCAGCCACCTGCGCCGCCGCACGATGTCAGGGTCGGGCAGATCGGGCGGCAGGACAGGTCCTTGCGGGCTATTCATGGCGGGGCTCCGAAGCGTGACTGGGCGCGCCTGGCCGCCGCTGGCCGCGCGGCTCCGGAAGCGGGCGCGGATCGAACGGCGTCGCCAGGCTTACTGCTGGTCCCCGGGCCGCCGCGAGCGGGTCGCGCTCGCGGTGCCGATACCGCGCTCAGGGCTGCACGGCCTCCCACGACGAGTCTGGATCGAACGATTTGAGCGCGGCCGCGGCACGCGCCGATTGCGGGCCGAGGTTCTTCTGGTAGATCTGCCCGTCCTGATTGACCATGAAGCTCATGACGCCCGTCTTGCCATACTCGGCGGGCCACGCGACGAGGCCGTAACCCTTCGTCATTGTGCCGTTCTCGACGTAGTTCCGGCTGCCGCCTTTGGCATGCGGTCCTTGCGCGGAGAGAATGCGGAAGTGGTAGCCGTGATAACCCTCTTTCGAGATGGCGCCGGTATGCGACATCGTCGCGGCGAGCGGACCGAGCGGACTCTCTGCTTCGCCAGGCGCGCTCGGCCAGTACAAGCCGTCGTGTTGGCCCGGCGTGCTCAGAATGCGCTGCGCGTAATGCTGGGTCAACCCTTGATAGTCGCGTTGCGCATCGAGATAAGCGAGCGACGTCAGCATCGCCGCGCGCTCGTTGCGGCCGATGCGGCGCGTCGCGATTTCGTCGCGGCCGGCAGCGGGATCGAAGCGCCAGCCGTTGGGCGTCTGCACGAGCGGAATCGGCAAGGTCCAACCGCTGGTGCCAACCGACAGATGCTTGCTCGCCCGGCCGTCGAGCGGCGCGGGATCGTCGACGATCTGGTGCCCCGCCGACCACGCGCCGAGAAAGTCGTAGATGTCGTCCTCACCTACGTCTTTGGTCGGTATGAAGCGGGTGAAGTCCTTGCCGAGCACACGCTGCATTGCGGCGTGGTCATTGCTGGCGAGCGCGTCGACGAAAGCCTTGGTGGCGAGCTCGGGTGTCGGGTACACGGCCTGTGCATGCACCGCGGACGCGCCAAACAGCAGAGCGGCGAAGCCGAGCGCAGTAGCGGCGCGGCGCGGTTTGAGGGCGCGGGCGCAGGCGCAGGCGCGCGCAAGGGCGTCGGCAAGACGTCCACCGGGGGTGTGAAACGTGCGGATGCGAATCATGAGCGGCTCCTGTGTGATCGGTTCAATGCCTGCCGAAGTGGCGCTGACCGCCGCCACCCGCACCCAGACCGCCGCCGCGCGGCTGACCGCCGCCCGCACCGAAACCGCCGCCGCGTTGTTGTCCACCGCCGCCCGCGCCCAGTCCGCCGCCGGCGCGCTGGCCAGCGCCTCCCGCTCCGAGATTGCCGTTACGTGGCTGACCGCCACCGCCGCGATTCTCCGCCAGCGACTGCCGACTTGCCTGGCCGCGCTGCATATCGCGCTGCGCGTCGCCGCCGTTGCCCGCGCCACGCAACGCGTTGTCGCGGTTCACATTCTGTGCGCCGTTGCGGATGTTGCCGGCGGAGTTGCCGCCCTCGTGGATGCCCTGCACGCGCTGACTGGCTGTTCCGCCCAGGTTCTGGCCGGTGCGGTTCTGCAAGGTCTGCTGCGCCTGCGCACGCGAGGCCGACATATCGCGCCCGCGATACGCGTCGCGCTGCGCACTGCCCACGTTGGCCGCGGTGTTGCGGTTGAAGGTCGAATTGCGGTTCCAGTTCGTCGTGCTGCTATTCACGTCGAGCCGCCGGTTCACATTGATGTTGTTGTACTGATTGACGTTGATGTTGACGCTGTGATTGTTCCAGTTGACGTTGCTCCACAGCGAGCTGGTGATCGCGACACCGACGCCGAACGCGAGACCCGCCGCGAGTCCGCTGGCCACGGCATAGCCCGGCGGGGGCGGCACGTACACAGGCGGATAGGCCGGATAGGGCCATGTCCCGTAGACGACCGTGGGGTTGTACGTCGGCACGTAGACGACCTGCGGGTTGACCGGCACGATCTGGATCGTGCTCTGCTCGACGACCACTTTCTGCTGTGGGTTGGTCTTCAGGTTGCCGGCCTGCTGCGCCTGTTTGCGCAAGCGCTGCACGGAGTCCATCACGTCGTTCGGCTGGGCGAGGAAGGCGTTGCCGAGCTGCGTGACCCAGTCGGGTTTCGACGCCATGGTGGCGAGCACCTGGGGAAACGCCACCAGCGATTGCACGCTCGGATCCCACGGCTCCGACGCGACCGCTTTCACGGCGTCGTCGCCCTCGAGCTTCGGATTGGCTTTCGACCATGCCGCCGCCGCCGGCACATCCTGCGGGAAGGTGGAGGCCATCAGCACCTGCGCGAGGAGGGCGTCGGGATAGAGCGCGATCGGCGCGGTCAGCGAATCCAGTTGCTGATTCGAGATCTTCGCCGGAGTTTGTGCCGGGGTTTGTGCATGAGCGGCAGGCGCCGCGACCTCGAGGAAAAGCGGCGAGCCGGCTAGCACCGTGAATGCGGCTAGAAGAATTCGCGATCCTCTCTGGTATGCCCTGGAGCATTTCACGATCGGGTCTCCCTTGTTGGAAGTTGATTGAGGCGCAGTGACGCGGTGCGTGAGTCGTCGAAGCCGTAACCATGCCGCTCAGCGATCAGCCACCTGAAGTGGGTTTGATCAGCGGCGCGGCGGTCTGCTGTACACGACCCGTGAGAATCGAACTTCGAACGGACTCCGAATCGTGGTACAGGCAGTTCGCACCTGAACATCCGGGTTCCCTGCATGCGTGGCAAGCTCACGGCGACACACGGAATTGCGCCGCATGTTCGCAGAGCGAATGATGCGCACGCGGGACAACGTGAATCGCAAGGACAAGTTTAATAAAACTTTTCCGTCGAAGTGTGCAATATTTTTCTCAAGTCAATATTGCAATCGCACGAGGTCCATTGGGATCGATTCAGTCGTGGTGCATCGATATGATTCTGTCGCACGAAGTTATTTGTGCGTGAGTAATTTTGTTGGAAAAGGCTTCACGTGAATACGATCGAATAATAGCGCGGCATGATGCGAATCAATTCAGAGAAAAATAGTTTTTCGTTAAGTGTCGTCCGAACCCTTCCCGTTATTCCTGGTGCTCGCTACCGCGACGGTTCATCGCCGACGAACCAGTGGAAATAGGGATTATCCGGTTGCGCCCGCAAGGCATCGCCAATGTCGCGCGACCACGCCTCACGCTCGCCGCGATATGCATCGAGGCCCGCGTCATAAAAACTTTTCAGCGTAGCGCGCTCGCTATTCAAGGCTGCGCGGAAAGTTTCGTCGGCATGAAGCAGAGGCGGCTCGCCACGCAGCGCGAGCAGATGCGCGAGTGCATCGGGGAAACCATCCCGCCGCACCCACGCCGCGTATTCGATACGCGGGCGGTCGTCGGTGACGGGCGGCGCATCCGCGGCGTAGTAGGCAAGGCCGGCACGATCGGTGATCCACATCGCCAGCAGCGCCGCCGGCGACGCCACGCCGACTTCGCCCAGGGCCGCCGCGACCTGTGGTTGCGCCATGCGCGATGCGATACGCGGCACGTCCAGTTCGATTGGCTGCATCGAGCCGACCAGCATCATCTCGTGCAACTCGGTGGTCCACAGCGCGGCGTACGGAAATACCTGGATGAAGCTCTGGATCAGCGAGCGCGTGTCGTCTTCGTTCTGGGTCGGCAGTGGCAGCCATTGCGCGACGATGCCGCCCGTTCGCAGACGCGAGGCCGCCAGCCGGTAGAAGTCGGACGAGTAGAGGTTGACCACGCCCGCCGCTGACGGAGGCGGCGGCTCTAGCGTGATCAGGTCGTAGCGTTCGCCGCTGCGTAACAGTTCGCGCCGTCCGTCGCGCAGGCGGATATCCACGCGCGGGTCCGTGCTCATGCCATAGTTGCCTTTGAATTGCGGCGCCGCGCGCACGACCGCCGGCAGCAGTTCGGCGACCACGCGTTTGTCGAGGCCGGGCCACGTGAGCAGCGCGCCACCCGTGATGCCGGTGCCGAGTCCGATGACGAGCGCGCTACGCGGCGTGTCGCGATGGACCAGCAGCGGCAGCAGTGCTTGCAGGCGCATATAGCGCAACGACGTCATCGCGTCGCCGGAGTTCGAGACGCCTTGAATGTAAAGACGCCGGAACTGTTTCTGGCCCGCACCCTGTTCGATCACTGCGACGGTGCCGCCCGCGCTCTCCTCGTAGGAGACCAGCTTGCCGCCGCGTGCGTCGGCGAGCAGGGTGGCGAGGCGGTCCGACGGTGTCAGCAGCACGGCGCACAGCATTGCCAGAGCCAACAGCGGGACGCTCCAGCGAGCGCCACGCCGCACGCGCTGACCGCGCCACACGGCGATGCCGCCCACCGCGCCGGCAAGAACGGCGAGCGCCGCGAGCGCGTGTATCAACCCGAGCGCGGGCACCAGCAGGAAGCCGGCGAGCAGGGTGCCGGCGATGCCGCCCGCGGTATTCAGCGCCACCACTGCGCCGACATCGCGGCCGGTATGCCGCGCATCCACGCTCACACGAAGCGCGAACGGAAACGCCGCGCCCAGCAACAGCGTGGGCACGAAGACGATGCACCCGGCCGCGACCGCGAAGCTCGCGCACATGGCGGCGAGCAGGCTGCCGGTGGCGGCAAACGCGGCCTCGCGTGCAAGGCCTTGCCATTGAAGCAGCCAGCCGCCCAACGCGGCGACTTCCAGCAACGCAACGAGTCCGGCTGCCACGATCAGCAGCGCGAACACGCCCCACGGATCGCGCGCGCCGTCGACATGACGCGAGGCGAGCGCGCTGCCGAGCATGAGTCCGAGCAGATAGGTGGCGAGCACGATCGCGAAGGCGAAACTGCGCGTGCTGATGAACTGCACGATCAGTTGCGACCACACCACCTCGTAACCGAGCGCGATACCGCCGGCGAGCGCATAGAGGGTGATGGCGAGGCGCGCGCCGGGCGCGGGCTTGTGATCCGCCGTTGCTTCATCCGCGGCGGTCGTTTTGAGTGGCTGGGGATTCACAGACTCTCGTGCGGACGTGACGCGGCTGATCAGTAGTGCGATCAACGCGGCCACCGCGTTCAACCCGGCAGCGGCGAACGCGCTGCCCCGCACGCCAAGCGACGGGATCAGCACGAAAGCGCAAACGAGCGTGCCCGCGATCGCGCCACCCGTATTGGCCGCGTACAGGCGCGCGCCGGCGCGGCCCAATTGCGTCGCGCGCGGACCCAGGGCGCGCATCAGCACCGGCAATGTGCCGCCCATCAGCACGGCAGGCAGGCCGACCAGTGCGAACGGCAACGCCCACGCCAGTGGCCCGGCACGCTCCTGCAGCCACGCGAACGGCGCGGCCGCGTGCGCCAGCGCGATGGTGCCGGCCATCGCCAGCAGCAGCGCGCCGCCTTCCAGCGTCGCGTAAAACAGCAAAGGCCGCGACAGACGATCCGCGAGCCGGCCGAGCAGCCAGCCGCCCAGCGCGAGACCCGCGAAAAACGCGCTGACGCCAGTCGTGACCGCCTGCACGTCGACGCCCACGACGAGCGCCAATTGCTTGATCCACAGCACCTGGTAAATGAGCGACGCCGCGCCCGATGCAAACAGCAACAGCATCGGCCAGAAGACGGACAATGTGGGCGCAGCGGTGGGATTGGGCGATTGCTGTTCGAGCGGCCCGCTTGAAGCTGAGGCCCGTGCCTGCGCGCGTTCTTGTGCGCGGCGCTCGCGGCGCGGACTCTTGGCTCGGTGCGTCAGCGTGTGCGTCATCGATTGACATTGAAGGGGGTTGAAACGGCGCGTGACGTGCGCCGTTCGGGGGAGGCGTAGCGCGCGATCGGAAGAGAGCGCGCGCAACGCAGCAGCGATGTTGCATGCGACCGGAGTAACGCACTGATGCACGAGCTCCGGTCGACGGACGCAGAGCTATTCCAGGCCGCGCTTCCTGAACGACTCGTCGATCTTCTTGTCGACCTGACGGCGCACGCCGTCCACACTGAAGCTCGCGGGCCGCTGGCTCGGCGGATAGTCGACGAAGGTCTGCAGGAACGTCGAGGCTTTCATCGTCGCTATGCCGGTCAGGTAGACATTCTTCGCAAGCCAGTCGTTGTATTGATCCGACGTCACGTCCGCGCGCTCATAAGGATCCATGCGCAGGTTGAATATCTTCGGAACACGCAGGCAGACAAATGGATCCTGCCATATATTGAAGTTGCCCTTCGCGCGCTGCTCGCAGAACACCGCCTTCCACGCGTTGCCGTCCTGATCCCAGCGCATCGCCACCAGTTCGCCGTCGTCGTTGAAATAGTAGAACTCGGTGCGCGGGTTTTTGGTAGTTTGGCCCGTCAGGTACGGCAACTGGTTATAGCCGTCGAGGTGATTCCTGAAACTCGCGCCGCCTGCTTTGGGCGCCCAGCCTTTGAGGAGCCGGTCCTTGACGCCGCCGTCGCCGGCCGCGGCGACCAGCGTCGGAAACCAGTCGAGCCCGGAGAACATGTCGTTGGATGTCTCGCCGGCCTTGATATGCCCCGGCCATCGCACCATCGCCGGCACGCGGAATGCGCCTTCCCAGTTCGAATCTTTCTCGCTGCGGAACGGCGTGGTGGCCGCGTCGGGCCACGAGAACTGATTCGGCCCATTGTCGGTCGTGTAGACGACGATGGTGTTATTGGCGATCTTCAGGTCATCCAGCAACCTGAGCAGTTTGCCGACGTCCTGGTCGTGTTCCCACATGCCGTCGGCGTACTCGTTGCCGACCATGCCGCTCTTGCCTCTGAACTCGGGACGCACATGAGTGAAGATGTGCATGCGCGTGAAGTTCATCCACACGAAGAAAGGCGTGCCGTTCTTGACCTGCTTGCGGATGAACTCTTCCGCGTGCGCGCCGGTTTCGTCGTCGATGGTTTCCATGCGCTTGACCGTGAGCGGACCGGTGTCCTGAACCTTGCCGTCGGACGTGCTGTGAATCACCCCGCGTGGCGAGAAGTTCTTCGCGTACGGGTCGTTCTTGTCCTTCGGCCAGTAGGGACGCTCGGGTTCTTCCTCGGCGTTCAGGTGATACAGGTTGCCGTAGAACTCGTCGAAACCGTGATTGGTCGGCAGGTACTCGTTCTTGTCGCCAAGATGGTTCTTGCCGAACTGAGCGGTTGCATAGCCGAGCGGCTTGAGCGCCTGGGCGATGGTCATGTCACCCTTTTGCAAACCGACCGGCGCGCCCGGCGCGCCAACTTTGGAGAGCCCGGTGCGTAATGGCGACTGCCCGGTGATGAAGGACGACCGACCCGCTGTACAACTGTTCTCGGCGTAGTAATCCGTGAAGATCATGCCTTCGTTGGCGATGCGATCGATATTCGGCGTCTTGTAGCCGACCACGCCGCGCGAGTAGGCGCTGATATTCGCCTGGCCGACGTCATCGCCGAAAATCACGAGGATGTTCGGTTTCGCTGACGATTTGGCGGCCGGCTGTGGCGCGCTGGTCGCAGCCGGTTTGGCCGCGGGTTGCGTTTGCGCGGGTGCGTTGATCGATGGAAGGATCAATACACCGAACACGGCAAGGGCAAGCACGGCGGCCCCCAACGCGTAACGCCCTTTTTTTGGCATCTTTGTCATTGTGTCGCTCCAATCGAGTTGACGCTTTTCCGCCCGTTATCCTCCCGTCACGCAGTGCTCCGCGCGATGGGTTACCCCTCGAAGGCCGCTGTCTGTCTATACGGCCAGGCCCGCGCTCGCCGCTCGGCGCGGCTTACTGCTTCTGCGCCGGAAAGACTGTCTGCCAGTCGTCTTTCATGCTCACCACCGTCCAGCCGTCGGTGACCGCTTCGTCCCACGCCTTGTCGAGCTTGCCGACTTTCGACGCACGGTCGTAAGCGAATTCGCGCGCGCTGTCGTCGTGATGCAGCAGCAACGCGAGATGCCGACCGGGACCGGCGGCGGTGTACTGCAGCATCTGCAGATCGCCGTCGGAGTTGCCGAACGCGAGAATCGGCTTGCGGCCGATGTTGCGATAGATGCCGACGGGTTTGCCGGGGCCGTCGTCGACGAAATCGAGTTTCGGCTGGCGCACGAGAGCAGGTTGGCCGTTGCGCATCTCGTACCGCACCAGCTGGCTGGAGCCGATGATCTGCTCGGGCGGAATGCCGTAAGCCTTTTCGGCCCACACTCGCATGAACTCGATCGTGCCGCCCGAGACAATGTAGGTCTTGAAGCCGTTGGCGCGCAGATAGGCCAGCAACTCCAGTTGCGGCTGATAGACGAGCTCCGTATACGGCCGGCCGAACTTCGGATGGCGTGCGCTATCGAGCCACGCGCGGATGGTCTTGTCGTAGTCGTCGACACTCATGCCGCTATTGGCGAGCGCGACCAGTTGCTGCAATGCCTTCTGCTGGCCCGCGAGCGCGCCGTAGTCTTGCGCGACGAGCGCCTTGAAAGCGGGATTGTCTCGCCACTCGGGATGCCGCGGCGCGGCCGCCTTCACCTGTTGGAGCATGAAGACGAACTGAAAATACAGCGGCTGTTCGCTCCACAGCGTGCCGTCGTTGTCGAACACGGCGATGCGATCCGCGGGCTGCACGAATGACGGTGAACCTTCACGGGTGACATCGCTGACGAAGGACTGGATTGCCTGTTTGGCCGGCGTATCACGCCAGGAAGACAACGTAGCGGCGGGCGAGTTCGCCGTGGGCTGGGCACGCGTGACGGCATCGTGCGGCGCGGCGCAACCGGTAAGACTGAGTGCGACGCATGCGGCCCGGAGCAGACGCAGGGCACGGCTCGACCACACAGGCTGATGGCACGGTTGCATCCAGGCTCCAGTTCGATTGGACAGACAATCGCGACGCGCGCCGACACCTCGTGGGCGCGAGAAACGGCGGTGAGTCAACGATCGGACACAGCGATCAAACACAGCAGTCGAGCAGCTGTTCGGCGCACGCTACCCGCCGGTGATGCCAGGCGCCCCCGCGGCTCTCGCCGAAGCCTGGCGGGCGCCGGCTTCTTTCCACGCGGCTTCGTCCATCACGAGGCGAAAGCCGAGATGCGACATGCTGTTATAGGGATCGGTGCCGCGTCTCGCGCTGGGCCGGTAGCTCAGGCAGTAGGTTTCGTTGCAGAGGAACGAACCGCCGCGTGTCACGCGCTTGGGGGCGTCGACGGGCACGCCCTGGTCGGCGGGATCCCACGAATCGCGCGGGCCCACCGGGTTGTCGATTGCGCTGGTGCTCGCCGCCTCGCGTCTGAATTGATCGGCGCGATACCAGTCGGCCACCCATTGCCAGGCGTTGCCGGTCATGTCGGAGAGGCCGTAGCCGTTGGCCGGAAAGGTGCCCACCGAGCTCGTGCCGAGCGCGCCGCCCGCTTTCGGATTGACCACCGGGAACGACTGTGGCTGCTGGCCTTGCCACACGTTGGCCATCTGTTTGCCATCAGGGGAGAACTGCTCGCCCCACGCATAAGTGGCCTGTTCGAGGCCGCCGCGCGCGGCGAACTCCCATTCGGCTTCGGTCGGCAGGCGCTTGCCGGCCCATTTCGAATAAGCCTGCGCATCTTCGTAGGACACCTGAACCACAGGATGATCGTCCTTGCCGACGATGCTGCTGTCGGGTCCAGCCGGATGCCGCCAGTTGGCGCCAGGCACATAGCGCCACCATTGCGAGTAATCATCCAGCGGCACGGGACGATTGGTGCCGACGAACACCATCGCGCCCGCCACCATTGCGCTCTCGGGCGGACGCGGCGTGCCGGGTGGCAACTGCACTTTCAGTGTGTCCCAGTCGGGTTTTTTCTCGGCGGTGGTGACGTAGCCGGTGGCCTCGACGAAGCGGCGGAATTCCGCGTTCGTGACGTGATGGCGGTCCATCCAGAAACCATGCACCTTCACCTTGTGCGCGGGACGCTCGTTCGGTTGCGCCTGTTTGGCGTCGCTGCCCATGAGGAACTGGCCGCCGGGCACCCAGGCCATGCCGAGCGGGCCGTGCGCGCCGTCGCCGAGAACGATTGGTGCATGAGCGGGCGCGTGCGGCGTGAAGGCCCAACTGACGGCGGCGCCGATGCATGCCGGAACCATGACGAGCAGGGTGCCCCACAGCAAAAGTTTGCGCATGCGTGATGCACGCGTTGCTGTCGCGGCGGTCGTTCCGTTCGAGCGGGACGGCCTGGCTGGCCCTCGATCTCTCGCACTCGTCATCTGTTCTCTCACGCAGTGAAACGGCCGGGTCGTCGTACGTGACGATCGACTCGCTATTTCAAGCTTCATGACAAACTTAGCGATACAGAATAAGGCCGTTGCACTCGTGCAAACGAGCCACTTGGAGAGTAGCAATTTTTTCCCGATATTTCATAATTTTTTTTAAACAAGTGGGAAGCTTTGACGAATACGCACTGGTGCATTACCGTGTCTGCGTCAACATGACATCCGGGTCGTCCAGGCAGATATCACGTAAGAGACTTGAGAGAGAAAGCACGATGCGCGAAACCGTTCTGCAGTTCGAAGCGAGCGTGAATGAGGCGGTCGTGGGCCAGCAGGCCGTGGTTCGGCAGGTGTTGATTGCGCTGCTGGCGGATGGCCATGTCTTGCTCGAAAGCTTGCCGGGGCTCGCCAAGACGCGCACGGTCAAGGCGATTGCCACGCGGCTCGCGGCGACCATGAGCCGCATCCAGTTCACACCCGATCTGTTGCCCTCGGACATCACCGGAGCGGAGACGCTGCTGCAATCCGGCACCGAACGCACGCTCAGTTTTCAACCCGGACCGATATTCGGCAACCTGATTCTCGCCGACGAAATCAACCGCGCGCCAGCCAAGGTTCAATCCGCATTGCTTGAAGCAATGGAAGAGCGGCAAATCTCAGTCGCGGGAAAAACACACCGCATGTCCGCGCTGTTTCTCGTGATGGCCACGCAGAACCCGATTGAACAGGAAGGCACTTATCCATTGCCGGAAGCGCAAATGGATCGCTTTCTTCTCAAAGTACTGATCGACTATCCGTCGCCCGCTAGCGAAGTCGCCATGCTGCGGTTGCTGCGGCACGAGAGCAACGCGCCCGACGAGGCGCCGGCGGTACTGTCGCAGGACGTCATTTTCGCGGTGCGCGAAGAAATCCGGCAGGTTGCCGTGGCGCCCGCGATCGACGACTATATCGTGTCGATCGTCAACGCGACGCGTCACGGCGCTGAACTCGACGCGGACCTCGGCAAATGGATCGAGGTCGGCGCGAGTCCGCGCGGCGCGATCGGCCTCGACCGCGCGAGCCGCGTGCAGGCGTGGCTGCAGGCGCGCAGTTTCGTCACGCCTGACGACGTGCGCGCTGTCATGCACCCCGTGCTGCGACATCGCCTGATCCTTTCTTACGATGCCAACGCGGACAGTATCGGCGCCGACCGGGTGATCGACCGTCTGGTGGAAAAGGTCGCGGTGCCGGCCTGATCCGGCTGTCGTCTCAAGGCAAAGGAGTGGCGTGGCCGTGCTGTCTTCAACTGACATCGGCAGCGTGTATGTCGACGCCGCGCACCTGGCGAAGCTCGAATTCCAGGCGCGTGGGCTGAGTTTCGTCGCACCCGCACCGGTAACGAGCGTGCTGTCCGGCGCGCACGCGTCGCGTCTGCGCGGGCGCGGCCTGAATTTCGAAGAGATTCGCGGCTATCTGCCGGGCGACGATGTCCGTCATCTGGACTGGAAAGCGTCGTTGCGGCTCGGCAAACCGCAGGTTCGCACCTATACCGAAGAGCGCGACCGGCCGCTTCTGGTGGTCGTCGATCAGCGCATGAGCATGTTTTTCGGCTCGCATCGCGCGTTCAAATCCGTGGTGGCCGCCGAAGCCGCCGCGCTCGCCGTGTGGATGGGATTTGCCGCCGGCGACCGCGTCGGCGGCGTGCTCTTCAACGACTGCCAGCTCACGCGCATCAAGCCGCTGCGCAGCCGCGCGCGCATCAAGACGCTGTTCGGCGCGCTCGCCGCGATGAACGGCGCGCTGCACGCCGAAAGCGAGACCCGAACCGCTTACGATCGACTCGACGCCGCGCTCGAAGGCGTGCTTCAACTGGCGGGGCACGACTATCTGATCTGCGTGATCAGCGATTTCGCGGGCGCGGGCGAGCGCACGCGCCGGCTGCTGCGGCAACTCGCGGCGCACAACGACGTGGTTGCGGCGATGGTCTTCGATCCGCTGTGGCAGCAGATGCCGGGCCACCGCGCGCTCGTTGTCAGCGAAGGGCGCTTGCAGGTCGAATTACGCATCGAACAGGAGCGCGTGCGCCGGCCTTTGTCGAGCCTGTTCAGCGGCCGCACTGCCGAAGTGGCCGAATTGCTGCGCATGAGCGGCGTGCCGTTGATGGCCCTGTCCACCGACGAGCCTGCGGTCGATCAGGTGCGCCGTCTGTTCGGCGCACGCGCGCGGCCTGCCGCCGGGAGCGGTATATGAGCGGCGCGTCGGGCATCGTGTCGGCGGTGGCGGATGCGTCGCCGCAACTGCAAGGCTTGCAGGAGTTGCCTCTGCCCGCGCCGGTATCGTACGCACCCCAAACGATCGGCTGGCTGTTCGTCGCCGCGCTGTTGCTGGCGGCCGTGTTGCTGGCGATATGGGCGGCCAGGCGCCGCTACGAGCGCCAGCGTTACCGGCGCAACGCCTTGCAGGAACTGGCCGGAATCGAAACGAGCCTCGCTTCAGGTCAGGCGGACCCGATGCAGCGCGCGGCCTTGCTTGCCGCCATCCCGCGCCTGCTCAAACGTACGTCGCTCGAGTTCGCGCCGCGCGAGCAGGTGGCGGCGCTGACCGGCGACGCGTGGCTCGCTTTTCTCCAACGCACGCGCGGACGTTTCGACGCGCAAACCGGTGCGCTTCTCACACTCGCGAGCTATGCGCCGCCGGAGCAGGTCGCGAGTCTTTCGCATGCCGAAGCAGCCGCGCTGGTCCGGCATGCGCGCGACTGGATCGAGCATCATCATGTGGAAGTTTGATTTTCCGTGGATGTTCGCGCTGCTGCCGCTGCCCATACTCGTGTGGTGGCTGATACCCGCTTATCGCACCACGGCCATGGCCGTGCGCGTGCCGTTCTTTCACGAAATGGCGCAGGCCGCGGGCGAAAAACCGGCGCCCGGCGGCGTGCGCCTGCGCCGGCACTGGCTGCTGCGCTTGCTGATGCCGGTGCTGTGGGTGCTGCTCGTGATCGGCGCGGCCAAGCCCGTATTCGTCGAGCCGCCGGTCGTGCGCGACGAACCGGCGCGCGATCTGACGCTGGCGATCGATCTGTCGGGGTCGATGGCCACGCGCGATTTCGTCGATCCGGCCGGCGAACGGATGGACCGGCTGAGCGCCGTGAAGCGCGTGGTGGCCGACTTCGTGGCGAAGCGCAAGGGCGACCGCATCGGCCTTGTGGTGTTCGGCGACGCGGCCTATCCGCAGGCGCCGCTCACGCTCGATCACGACAGCGTGCGGATTCTGCTGGATCAGATGCAGATCGGCATGGCCGGCCCGCGCACGGCGCTCGGCGACGCAATCGGACTGACCGTCAAGCTGATGGCCGATTCGCGTGCGCAGGAGAAGGTGCTGATCCTGCTCACCGACGGCAACGACACCAGCAGCACGATTCCACCGGAGCGGGCGGCCGAGATCGCGAAACAGCACAAGCTGGTGGTGCACACGGTGGGCATCGGCGACCCGGACACGACCGGTGAAGACCGGGTCGATCTCGGTGCGTTGAAGCGTATCGCGGATATCACCGGTGGCCGCTCGTTCCGCGCATTGGGTCAGGAGAAGGATCTGGCCGATGTCTATGCGACGCTCGACAAACTGACGCCCGAGAATATCAAACGTGAGATCTACCGGCCGCAGCGCGACTATTTCTGGGTGCCGGTGGCGGCGGGCTTGTCCATGCTCGCGCTCTATCATGTGCTGGGCTTGCTGATCGCGCTGCTGCGCGCGCCGCGGCGGGCGCGAGGCGCGCAGGGTGTGCCGGTGAGCGAGGCTCAGCGTGGAAATTGACCTGACCGCGTTCCATTTCCTGCGGCCAGTGTGGCTGCTGTTGCTGATTCCGGCGCTCGGCCTGCCGTTCGTCTGGCTGCGTCGCAACGACGTGCGCGCGCGCTGGCGCGGTGTGATCGCGCCGCAATTGCTGGAGCATCTGATCGTCGGCGGCGCGAAACGTCGCGCGCTCCAGCCGGTTCATACGCTGGCGCTGCTGCTCGGCATCGGCGCGATTGCCGTGGCGGGGCCGACGTGGCAGCAGGAACGTCCGCCGTTCAATCAGGACAAGGCGCCGCTCGTCGTCGTGCTCGAACTCGCTCATTCGATGGATGCGACCGACATCGCGCCGACCCGGCTCGAACGCGCGAAACAGAAGGTGCTCGATCTTGCGAGAGCGCGCAAAGGCGCGCGAACGGGTCTCGTCGTGTTCGCGGCGACGGGCCATCTCGTGGTGCCGCCCACGGAAGATCCGGCGATGCTCGAACTCTACGTGCCCGCGCTCTCACCGGCGCTGATGCCGCGCGACGGCAAGAACGCGGCCGCCGGTCTCGATGTCGCCGAGCGGCTTCTGGCGAACGACCCGGCGGCCGGCACGATCGTCTTCATGAGCGACGGCTTCGACGCAAACGGAGCGGATGCCTTCGTGCAGACAGCGAAATCGCTGCGGCACCAGCTGCTGTGGCTCGCGGTGGGCACGGAACACGGCGGCCCGATTCGCGGCCCCGACGGCATGATCCAGATGGACGCCGAAGGCCATCCGCTGCTGGGCACGTTCGACGCCGACGCGATCCGCAACGTCGCGCGCGATGCCGGTATTCCGCTCGCCAGCATGCGCGCGGATGACGATGACGTGTCGTGGGTTCAGCATCGCGCGCAGGCCTATCTCGCGCAAGCGGAGGAAGCGAAGATCGAACCGCGCTGGAAGGAAAGCGGCTACTGGCTCGTGTTGCCGTTGCTGCTGCTCGCGCTCTGGAGTTTCCGGCGCGGCTGGACGGTGAAGTGGCTGCCCGTCGTGCTGATCTCTTTGGCATTCAGCGCGTTGCCACGTCCCGCGCAAGCAGCGCAATGGCAGTGGCTCGACCTGTTCGCGACGGACGACCAGCAAGGTCGCTGGCATCTCGAACACGGCAATTACAAGGCGGCTGCGGAACGCTTCGACGACCCGATGTGGAAAGGCCGCGCGCAATATCTCGCGGGAGATTACGCCGGTGCGCTCGAAACTTTCTCACGGCTCAAGACGGCGCAATCGTATTTCTATATCGGCAATACGCTCGCGCATCTCGACGATTACGCGGGCGCGATCAAGGCCTACGACAACGCACTCGAAATCCAGCCGTCGCTTACGCAGGCGGCGGCCAATCGCGCGTACATGCAGACACTGCTGGCAAGGGATAAACAGAACGAGGCCGACCCGGAGGAAGATCCGCCCGACCAGGTGCAGGTCGACAAGAAAAAGGGCCGCGGCACGACCGCGGTGATCGAAGCGGCACCACGGCCGAGCGAGGATGCGTGGATGCGCAACCTGAACACGTCGCCCGCCGTGTTCCTGCAACAGCGCTTTGAACAGGAATCCGCGGCGAAGACGGGGGGTACGCCATGAAGCGATTTCTATGCGGCGTTGCGCTGCTGGTTTCCTTGCTGGCGTCAGGCTCCGCGACGGCCGATCCCGCGCCGCGCATCATGGCGCGCGCGCATCTGGAACCCGCTGGCCCGGTCGTGGCGGGGAGCGAGGTCAAGCTGGTCGTCGATGTGCTGACGACCACATGGTTCACCGAGGCGCCGAACTGGCCGCTCTTCACCATCCCCGGCGCGATCGTGAATCTGCCCGACGAGCAGGCCGACAATCTGTCCGAGGACATCGAGGGCACACGCTGGTTCGGCGTGAGCCGCGCGTACCGGATTGCGCCGCAGGCGGGCAAGACGTTCGAGATTGCGCCGCTGACTATCACGGTCTACCCCGGCGGCATGACAGGACCGGCGCAGGTGACGACGCCGGCGTTGAAACTCGTCGCGACCTTGCCGCCGGGCGCCGAAGGCATGAGCACCTTCTTCGCCGCGCCCAAACTCAGCGTCGAACAAAAAATCGAACCGGCGCCGGGGCATCTCGCCGTCGGTGCGCCGCTCACGCGCACGATTACGCAGCGCGCCGCGGACACCGAGTCGATGCTGATTCCGCCGGCGATGCTCGCAGACGTGCCCGGACTCAAGCGTTATGCAAAACCCGCGGCGACGCGCAACCTCGTCGAGGACCGCGCGGGACTCGTCGCCGGTGAGCGAACCGACAGCGCGAGCTACGTCGCCGATCGCAGCGGCACATACAATCTGCCGCCCGTGACGATCGAATGGTGGAACACGACGACGCGCCGCCAGGAGAAAATCGTCCTGCCGGCGGTGCGTTTCTCGGCGGCCGCGGTACGGGAAAAGCCGCTATTCGATATACCCATCGACGCCATACGCGAAGGCATGCCGCATCGAATCGTCGTGATTCATGCGCGGCAGGTCATAGTCGGTTGTCTCGCCGTGCTGGGCGTGATCTTGTTGATTGCCTCGCGCGCGCGGGTCGGCTCTTTCGTTCGGCGTGGCGAGCAGGCGGTGAATCGGGCGCGAAAGCGCTGGCTGTCGAGCGATGCGCTCGCCTGGCGCAAGCTCGCCGTCGTCGCGCGCAAAGGCGAATGGCGGCGGACCATTCCTGCCTTGTATTGGTGGATGGACAGAGGCGGCGACTTCGGTCGTCCCGCGCGCTTCGAGAACATCGATGCGACCGCTGATGAGGATGCCGCGAGCGTGATCGCCGCGGTCGAATCGAACTATGCCGGAGACGAGGCGCGCACTCTGCTCCGGTGGAAAGAGATCGGCTCGGTTCTACGCAGGAGCGCGGACCAGGCGAGGACAAAGCGCAAGAAGGAAACCTTGCCGGGACCGCTGAACCGATACTAGGAATTGTCGAACGCCAAGCGTGAAGTTGCGGCCTCAACCGCGGCATGGACCGGGCGCGCATGAAGACGTACGCCGCGAAATCGAGCGGCATCGAGCCGCCGCAACTGCGCATCGCTCACGTTTTCCCCGAATCGGTCATGTCATGCTCCGCGCCAGTTTTTTTTGCACGA
Source organism: Paraburkholderia sp. FT54 (assembly GCF_031585635.1). Taxonomy (NCBI): domain Bacteria; kingdom Pseudomonadati; phylum Pseudomonadota; class Betaproteobacteria; order Burkholderiales; family Burkholderiaceae; genus Paraburkholderia; species Paraburkholderia sp. FT54. Next base: position 2,016,595 of record NZ_CP134195.1, read on the forward strand.
CCGTTTTTTGTAGGCGGCATGCTCGTATTTCTGCCGATACACCTCCTTCAATTGCCGCGTCGATCGCCTCGTGCTGGTCGTGCCGAGCGGTCACGTGCTGACGGTCGGCACGGCGACGCCTTAACGAACCTCGAAGATAGCCTCCACCTCGACGGACGCCGCGGCGGGCAGGGTGGCCACGCCGACTGCCGTCCGTGCATGCCGGCCGCGTTCGCCGAACACTTCGAAGAAGAGATCGGACGCCCCGTTGATCACTTTCGGCACGTCCGGATAACCGGGCGTCGCATACACGAAGCCGCCCACGCGGTGGCAACAGACCACACGGTCCAGATCGCCGTCCAGCGCGAGTTGCAGTGCGGCCAGCAGATTTAGCGCGCAGATCTGCGCGGCTTGCTGTCCGGCCTGAAGGTCGTGAACCTCGCCGAGCGGGCCGCTGAATCGCACTTCGCCTTCCCATTCGCAGATTTGTCCGGAGAGGAAGATCAACGGGCCTGAGCGTGAACACGGTTTGAACGCGCCGCGCGGGGCGGGTACGTTCGGCAAGGCGAGGCCGAGAGCGTGCAGACGAGCCAGGGCTGTACCGGAGGAAGGATTCGATGTGGGAGCGGTCATATCGGTGTTGAAGGTTTCCATTGAGGTGAAAGCCGCCGGGCGTTCGGCCGGTGGGGCGTTGGTCGATGCAAAACGGTCCGCTACGCAAATCATGACACGACCGGGCGCTGGTGAGGAACGTGTGAATCCTGCTCGACGCATTCATGCGCGCGAACGGCGACGATATAACCCCGCACGGGCGTATGATTTCGCAACCTCTGCCAGACAGGAGCCGCCCCATGCAACCGCGTGTTCGCCTTCTCTTCATTACCGTATTGGCCGGTGCACTCAGTGCCTGCGCACAGACCGGTCCGGTCGAGTTCTCCGCGTCAGGCGCTGACGCGCCGATGCTCAACCAGGCAAGCGATATGGATTTCGGTCCGATGGACAGGACGATCGCGCAATGCAAGGCCGTTTCGCGGAACGCGGGCCCGGGTCAATGCACGAAAGTTCGCGCATACGAATCGTGCATGAAGAGTAAAGGCTACATCACCGTGCTCGGGCCGGAAAACCCGCAGGGCTGCGGCGACCCGGAATGGGAGAAGGATGTGCGAAAGTGGCTTCAGTGAGAACTTCATTGCGAGGGCATGTCGGCGCGCATGAAATCCCGGCTGCCGACATGACGCTCCGCTGAAGCAGATCCCGAAGCGCACACGTGCCAGAGCTATCTCGCGCAAAGCGCCACGATCTCCGCCGCCGTCGCCTCTTCGCGCGCAAAGGTTCGTCGATCCATCCACTCGAAGCGACCCGACGCGCGTGCTTTGCCGCTGACTACCACGCGCTGCCGGCAGGCGATCAACTCGGCATCGGCGAGTTTTTTTCCGGCTTGCGCGAGGCGATCGTCCACCAGCACGCTCAATCCTCGTGCTTGCAGATCGCTGCGCAGCCTCTGCGCAGCTTCCTGGCGTTCCTGACGCTCCCAGTCGATGGCCGTGAGCACGACGTCGAACGTGTTGAAGGCCTCGCTGCCCCAAAAGCCGCGCTCGTCGCGCTGTCGGCTGAGCAGCAGCATGGCGAGGCGCGAGATGCCCACGCCGAAGCAGCCCATTTTGACGAACTCGCCTTTGGCATTGACCAACCCCATGGCCCTGGAGTAACGATCGCCCAGGTCGAAAATGTGCGCGCATTCGAGCGATTTCTCGCCGTCGGTCTCGTCCTCGCCGAGCTCGCTGAGGACATGGAACTCCTCCGAGCTCTGTCCGCCGATTTCGCCGTTGTCGCTGGACTTGACGATGGCGTCCAGCCCCAGCCGCCTGAAGATGCGTAGATAGGCTTCGCGAACGGCCTCGTACGCTGCGCGTGCGCCGTCTTCCGTGGCATTGAATGCGTAGCCGTCCTTCATGATGAACTCCCTGGCGCGCGCGAGGCCGCCGCGCGTTCTCAGTTCATCGCGGTATTTGTTGCCGAACTGATAGAGGCCCAGACTCATGTCGGTTTTGTTGTAGTGTGTCTTGACCATGTTGGTGGCCAATTCCTCGCACGTGGCGCCGAGGCAGAACAGCCGCCCGGAGCGGCTCGTGAGCCGCATCAGTTCGTCGCCATATACGTCTAGCCGCCCGGTTTGCCGCCACAGGTCGGCGTCCTGCAGCAGGCTCATCTGGATTTCGCAAAAACCGGCGCGCTCCATCTCCTCACGCACGATGCTCTCGACGCGCCGCTGCGCTCTCAGGCCCAGCGACATCCAGGAATATAGTCCCGCGGCGTCCTGGTGGACGAAGCATGCCTTGCGGGCGAGATCGGTCAGTTCCAGCCGGGTATTGTCCTGCTCGAAGAAACTGTTGGCGAAAAATTGCTGCGAGAATTTCATGATGTGCTCCGGATTCAGAATTCAGCGTAAAAACAGGCCTGAAATGAAAAAACGCCCGCAAGGGGCATCCGGATCATCGAGTCTCACACGGTGCGGGCGATCAGCTTTTCCCGCGCGCAGATTGAGTTCTCGAGCAGACTCCGGCCGCCTTGGCGGGCTGCGGAGGTCGTTGCGGGAGAGTGCTCAAAAAGTTCATGGTGTGTTGCTGTTCGTCTCGTACTCGTTTCTGTTCAGTGGAGGAAGGTGCTGCGTTGTAGTGCTCGAGGCGCATGGCCGTTGGCTTCGCCGCCTCGTCGTTCATTAGTCGTTACTCTGCACGAAACGCGGCACGGCCGCAACTCCGGCGTTTTTTGCCTGCAATGCCGTGCGGCCGCGATTGTCCGCGGCATTGGCGCACTGCGTGTACTATTCATCTCGACACAGCGGATGATGGCTACGGATGCAGCGTCATTCGCCGTGTCATTGCGGCTCGCCCTGAAAGCGGTCCCGGGAGACGGTGGAATGCGCGTACTGATCGTCGACGATCACGAACTCTTCAGAGCCGGCTTGGCGCTTCTACTGAAAGAGCTCTTTCCGGACATCGAGTTGCTGCACGCGAGCACGTTGTCGCAGGGCGTAAAGCACGCGCTCGGCGAGTTTCTGAACGTCGTGTTTCTCGATCTCGACCTTCCCGATGGTCACGGCTGCAACGCGCTTGCAGAATTGAAAGAGTCGCGACCGTCATTGCCGGTGATCGTGGTGTCGGCCGATGAGAGCGTGGAGACCATCGGTCGATGCATCGAACTTCGCGCGATGGGATACGTGCCCAAGTCGTCGCCTCCTGAAGCGCTTCGTGCCGCCATAAGCGCGGTGCTGGCGGGCGGCGTGTTCCTGCCCGCATTCAGCATCGAGAGGCTCAGGCGCGACATGGGCACGAATGAGGGGCCGGCACATGCACCGGGAGACATCCCGCCGAACGGTCATTCGGCAATGAGCCAGGCCTCCGACCTGGGACTCACGCCACGAGAATTCGAAACGTTGGGGTGGCTGGTGCGCGGACTTCCTTCCAAGGCGATTGCTCTGAAAATGGGACTTGAGGACATTACGGTGCGCAAATACGTCAGTCATCTGCTCGCGCATTTCAATCTGCGGCGCCGGACGGAGCTCATCGTCATGCTGGCGGACCGAGGCGTCAAACTCGGCATTCCGCCGGTCACGGATCCCGCACATGATCGAAGTGCGTCGGCGGATGGGCCGCAACGGGCCGACTGATTTCGGCAAGCGTGCTCTCCGGCGTCGCGGATTTCCGCAATAACTCGAACGGCGGGGCGAAAGCGCGAAGTTTGTGAGACGACGCTCGAAAACCTCCGTCAGCACATGATGGAGAACACGCGCCCACGGGACACTAAACAGGTTCGCCGAGTGTGCGCCGCAACGCCGCGAAAAACAGTTCCGACTGCACGCGCTCGCCTTGCATCTGACTCGCCACGCGAGCCGCGAGGTCAGGATTCACTGGTTTCAGTGTCCGTCCCGTGGACGACGCCAACACCTGGCTTTGACAAGCCCGCTCCAGATAGTAAAGGTCGTCGTATGCGTGGTCGATGCGCTCGCCGCACACCACCACGCCGTGATTGCCGAGGAATACGATGTCGCTGCCATTCATCGCATGTGCGATCCGTTCGCCTTCTTCGGGGGCCAGTGCCAGGCCGTTGTACTCGTGGTCCATGGCGATCCGTCCATGGAAGCGCATTGCGTTTTGCGACAGCGTGGTATCGAGCCCGCAGTCCTCTGTCAGCGTCAAGGCCGTCGCATAGGGCATATGCGTATGCAGCACGCAATGCTTGCCGGCGATGTTGTGGACTGCCGCGTGGATGAACATGGCGGTAGGCTCGACCTCATGCCGGCCGGCGATGCGATTGCCGAGACCGTCGACGATGACGATGTCGTCCGCCTTGACTTCACTCCACATCAGGCCGCGCGGATTCAGCAGGAAGAGTCCGTGGTCGCCGGGCAGCGCGATGCTGAAGTGATTGCATACCCCTTCGCCGAGGCCTTGATGGGCGGCGGCACGCAGCGCTAGCGCGAGGTCCTGCCGCAGGGCGACGACTTCCGGGGCGTGATAGATGGCGTCTTCGACAAATGGGGTAGCTTTCATGATGATGTTTGCGTTTGTAATGATGAGGAGAGGGCCCTTGGCGCCGGACTCTCGACAAAACGTTCGTTAGAATATCAGCGTCTCGGGCGAGAGGTGGTGCAGGCATGTTCCGCACCGCCGGGGCGTAGCTGGCTCGTTGTGGTCTCCATTCGCTATCTCCGACGAAAGGAGCGCTTCCGCTAGAGCCGCTTCAGTAGGTGTAAGAGGCCGGCGCGAATATCGGCCGCCATTCTGTCGACCAGCAAATTGTACCGGGAGGTCGGCATGCGCAAATGTATCCATGACAATTATTTGATTGTCTTTGATTCTCGACCATACGATGTCGCATCGGAACTCTGTTTGCGCAACTGCGGGACTGGCCGGCTTTCATTGGCGTGCCCCCCCGCAGCGGCGGCAAACAGCAAGCGCCCCCTGACTCGCGGAGGACATCGTGCACATTGCCATCCTTACGTTTGAAGGCTTCAACGAACTCGACTCGCTTATCGCACTCGGCGTCCTCAATCGCGTCAAGAAGCCAGGTTGGCGGGTGTCGATCGCTTGTCCCACCGCGCGGGTCAAGTCGATGAATGGCGTGGTCATCGAAGCCCAGGCATCGCTGCAGGAGGCTTGTGCTGCCGATGCGGTGATCGTGGGCAGCGGCAGACAGACACGTGAAGTCGTCGCCGATAGCGCGCTAATGGCGCAGTTGCAGTTCGATCCATCCAGACAGCTGCTGGCCGCGCAATGTTCCGGCACGCTTGTCCTCGCCAGACTGGGTCTGCTTGACGGTGCGCCCGCGTGTACCGATCTCACGACCAGGCCATGGGTTCAGGAAGCCGGCATCGACGTGTTGAATCAGCCCATTTTTGCCAGCGCAAACGTGGCCACGGCCGGCGGGTGTCTGGCTTCGGCTTACCTCGCGGCCTGGATCATCGCCCGGCTGGAAGGAATCGACGCGGCGGCGAGCGCACTTCATTACGTCGCTCCCGTGGGAGAAAAAGAGGCCTACGTGTCGCGCGCGATGGGACATATCATGCCGTTCCTCGACCCGAAGCTGAAGACGGCATAAGCGGACAAGGTAAAACACCAACGCGGGCCCATTGATTGTTCATCGTATGAAATCGGCATTCCCGACGCCCTCAACCCACGCTAGAAAGTGACCAGCAGTCAAGCATTTTCTGCGTTTGCTCCTTCACTCCGCCACTGCGACTGCGCAAAAACCAACACTTGGTCCGCGACAACGTTTGCGCCGATTCAATCCGTCCGGATCAGTGTGTCTTGCTATTTACAAAACGGGAAGCTACCGAAATACTCCCGCCACAACTTGAAAGTTCGGTGTCAACGAGAAGTCATGTCAGTCCGTTGAACACTGACGTCACCCGTCACCGGCTGACGCAACTTCAAATTCGCTTTCCCCCCACGAACACAGCGTATGCCCCAAGGTCGCCGCGGTCCGGGGTAAATATTACCAACGATTACAGACCGGGTCGTCGTCCATAAGAAGGGTCCGGGAGGCCAGCCAGCGCATGAAAGCATTAAGTGTTCTCCATAGTGAGTCGTCGCGGGGATGGGGAGGCCAGGAGGTTCGCACCCTGAAGGAAATGATCGCGTTGCGGGCACTGGGTCATAACGTCGAGCTTGTTTGTCCCGAAGACGCGCGTCTTGGTATTCGCGCGCGCGCTGAAGGCTTTCATGTGCATTACGCACGCATGCGGGCCGGCGCCGATCTGCGCTCCATGCTCACGATCCGCTCGCTGCTCGAGCAGCGTCGCTTCAATGTGCTGAATACGCACAGCGGCCATGACAGCCTTGTCGCCGGCATGGCGGGGCGCCTCGCGGGAACGCCGTTCATCGTGCGCACGCGGCATCTGGCGTTGCCGATTACGTCGCTTGCCACGTACAACTGGATTCCCCATCGCGTCGTCGCGGTCAGCCATCATGTGCGCAATTACCTGATCTCCGCGGGCGTGGAGGAACACCGCGTGGAGACGATTTACGACGGCATCCTGAAGCCGGAAGCGGGGACCGGCTCCACGCTGCGCGATGAACTCGGACTGGACGCCGACGCGGTCGTCGCCGGCATGGTGGCGATCGTCCGCGAGAAGAAAGGCCATGAGGATCTGATCGCCGCTGTCAGGCCGATGCTGGCCGAGCGGCCCAATCTGCATGTCGTGATGGCGGGCGACGGCGTGTGGTTCGAGAAGATCAAGGCGATTGTCGATGGCATGGGCTTGACCGATCGCATCCATCTGCTCGGCTTTCGCACGGACATTACCAATGTGTTGCGCGGCTGCGATCTGTTCGTTTTGCCGACGCATCAGGAAGCGCTCGGACAATCGTTTATCGAGGCGATGGCGGTGGGTCTGCCGGTGATCGGCACGCGCGTCGATGGCGTGCCCGAACTGATCGACGACGGCGTGAATGGCCTGCTGGTGCCGGCGCACGACATCGATGCATTGCGCAGCGCGCTCGCGCGTCTGATCGACGATGCGCCCCTGCGCGCGCGCCTGGGGCTTGCCGCGCGTCTGAAAACCGAAAGCCGCTTCACGGTGGATACCATGGCGAACGAGACTATCGACTGCTACCTGCGGGGCATCTATGCCCGGCGTGCTTACTACGGCCAACGGCGGGCAGCAGCATGACGAAGATCGCGCGCGCGGTGCCCGTGCTGATGTATCACCACATCAGCACCTCGCCGGGCATGATCACGGTGTCGCCGGAACACTTTGCCGCTCAAATGGCGTATCTGGCCAATGCGGGCTACACGAGCGTCGGCAGCGCGCAACTGTCGGCCTATCTGGCGGGAGAGCCCTTGCCGGCGAAGTCCGTCGTGCTGACTTTCGACGACGGCTATCTCGACAACTGGGTGCATGCGCATCCGGTTCTGCAAGCGCACGGATTGACTGCGCTGTGCTTCCTGGTGACGAGCTGGATCGGCGACGGGCCGGTGCGCGCGCACGCGCGCTCGGGCGGCGCGTTGCCGCCCTTGCTCAATCACCGCGACGGCGAGGTGGCGATTGAAAACGGCGAGCCCGATCGTGCCATTCTTCGCTGGTCGGAGATCGATGCGATGCGTGAAGCCGGCACATTCGAATTTCACAGTCACACGCATAGCCACGTGCGGTGGGATCGGGTGTCCGCCAGCGCGCAGGAGAAATGCGCCGGGCTGACACGCGATCTCGCCAGCGCGCGCGCGATGCTAGAACAAAGGCTGGGTGCCGTATCGGATCATCTGTGCTGGCCACAGGGATACCACGACGACGACTATCGGCGCATCGCGGCTCAAGCCGGCTTCCGGCACTTTTACACCTGCGAGACGGGTTCGAACTATTCGGGACGCAATGACGGCGCGACGCGCTCGATCACGCGCCTCGAAGTACGCGACCGGCCGGCTTCGTGGCTGGCCTCGCGGCTATGGGTGCATACACGGCCCACGATCAGCCGGGCGTATTTGAGGATCAAGCGGTAAGCCGGCGGCCGCCTGATTTCTGGTCGCCGCGACGGGCTTTTCTCATCAGAGTTGCGATTCGATCGGCAACAAACCGAGGAACCAGATGCCGACACGCTTCATGGTCGACACACCGGGCTCGGCGAGTTCGCTGACTGTGCCATCCGGCGCGGTGTCTATCCAGACGATGCTGGTCGTGCCATTCGCATTCGTGCGGGTTTCGAGCCGCCACGCAATCTGATCGAGCTTCGGCTCGACGCCATCCGCGACCTGGGCGGCGAGCGGGGCGCTTTCGCAATACACGCCGATTTCCGTATTGAGCGTGATCGAACGAGGATCGAGATTCATCGAGCCGATGAAGATACTGGTTTTGTCGAACACATAGGTCTTTGCATGCAGCGAGGCCTTTGAAGAACCGAGAATCGATTTCTTCTTCTGACTCGCGTCCTCGTCGGCGGCCGGCTTCAACTCGTAGAGATGCACGCCGGCGTCGAGCAGATCCTTGCGATAACGCTGATATCCGGCGTGAACCGCGGCGACGTCGGTAGCGGCCAGCGAGTTCGTCAGCACCGTGACGCGCACGCCGCGCTGCGTTTGCGCGCGCATCCATTGCACGCCCTTTTTGCCGGGGACGAAGTACGGCGAGATGATCAGCACTTCCTTCACGGGCTCGATACTCAACGCATTGAACTGCGAGAGCAGATGTCCCTGCGGATCATCGGGCGAGCGCGTGATCTTCGCGGGATCGTCGTAGAGAAGGGTCGCCTTGCCCCAGGAGAAGTCGGTGTCGCGCGCATTCAGCGTTTCGCCAAGGCGTGCCTTGGCCTGCGTGACGTACGGCGAATCACGTTCGGAGGCGACGAACGCCGCGAGCTTCGCGCGATAAGCCGGCAGCGCGTCCGGCTCGGCGGCATGGCCGGTCAGGCTGGCGATCGGATAGGCCGCATCCGAGTTCCAGAATTCGTCGAAGGCATTGGAGACCTTGTGGACCACGGGCCCGAAAGTCAGCACGTCGAGGTCGCCAAAGTCGACCTCGCTGGATGCGCCGAAGTACTCATCGCCGATATTGCGGCCGCCGAGAATGGCCGCCTGGTTGTCCGCGATCAGCGCCTTGTTGTGCATGCGCCGATTGACCCGGCTGAACTCGAGCGCCGTGCCCAGCTTCTTGAAGCTCCGGCTGGCGATCGGATTGAACAGCCGTATTTCGATGTTCGGGTGCGAACTGATGGCGAGCAGAACCTGGTCGTCGGCGCCGGTGCCCAGATCGTCCAGCAGAACGCGGACCCTGACGCCGCGATCAGCGGCGTTGAGCACCGCGTTGGCCAGATGGCGGCCGGTCAGATCGTCGTGCCAGATGTAGTACTGCAGGTCGAGCGTGCGCTCGGCGGCTTGCGCGAGCACGATGCGGGCGAGAAGGGCATCGACGCCATTGGACAGCAGATGGAATGCGCTGTTGTCGGGATGCTTGCGCTCCTGCGGGACGAAGGTGGTGCCAAGGCGCGTGCTGTCGGTGTCCGTCAATGCGTGCGTCGCGGTGCGGCCGGTCTGCGGCGGCAGGCTTGCGCAGGCGGACAGCAGCGTGATCAGCAAGACTGCAACGATACCGCGGAGTGTCGCCATGGTTGTGCCCTTCAAGGGTGCCTGTCCGTAAGATAGCCGCAAGAGTCGGTCGCGTCGAGTGCGGCCGCGGTGCCCGCGCGCCGGCGCGAATAGCGGAGAGAATGTCGGCTCAGGTCGAAACGGGTATTCTTCTGTCGACTCACAAGACATAAGGGTAAAAGGGCGTCTTCTTGCGGCGATCCAGATCCGTGGTCCGGCACACCAACCACGGGAAAAGCCGCGCGCTATCAGCACCATGACCGATCTCTTCACAACCCAGCCGCGCGCGCCGCTTGCCGAGCAGCTTCGGCCCGAATCACTCGACGACGTCGTCGGGCAGTCTCATCTGCTGGGCGCCGGCAAGCCGCTTCGGCTCGCGCTCGACTCTCAACGACTCCATTCGTTCATCCTGTGGGGACCGCCCGGTGTCGGCAAGACGACGATCGCGCGGCTTGCCGCGCGGGCTTTCGACTACGAGTTCATCGCCGAGTCGGCCGTCGCCGCCGGTGTCAAGGAACTGCGGGAGGCCGCCGCGCGCGCCCAGCAGACGCTCGACCACCGGGGCCGTTCAACGGTACTGTTCCTCGACGAGATTCATCGGCTCAACAAGAGCCAGCAGGACGCCTTGCTGCCGCACGTGGAAACGGGCCGGCTGACGCTGATCGGCGCGACCACGGAGAATCCGAGTTTCGAGGTCAACAGCGCGCTGCTCTCGCGCGCCCAGGTGTATGTGCTCAAGCCGCTATCCGACGAGGAATTGCGGCAGCTGTTCGGGCGAGCGCAGGCGGTGCTGGGAGAGCTCGAGTTCGAGCCTTCCGCGCTCGATGCCGTGATCGGCTTTGCCGACGGCGACGGTCGCAAGTTTCTGAACCTCGTCGAGCAGCTCGCCAATGCCGCCATGGCGGCCGGGCTCACGCGCATCGACGCGGGCTTCGTCAGTACCGCGTCCGCCACGACGACACGGCGTTTCGACAAAGGCGGCGAGGAGTTCTATGACCAGATTTCCGCGCTGATCAAATCCGCCCGCGGCTCCGCTCCGGATGCGGCCCTGTACTGGATGGCGCGAATGATCGACGGGGGCGTCGATGTGCGTTATCTCGCGCGCCGCATCATCATCCTGGCGAGCGAAGAGGTGGGTAACGCGGATCCGAGAGCCTTGCAGGTCGCGGTGAACGCGGCCGAGGCGTATGAACGGCTCGGCTCGCCCGAAGGCGAACTGGCGCTCGCCCAGGCTCTCGTGTATATCGCCGTCGCACCGAAGTCGAATGCTGTCAGCATGGCGTGGCATCAGGCGCTGTCATTCGTGCGCGGTGACCGCACGCGAGCGGTGCCGCTGCATCTTCGGAATGCGCCGACGCAACTCATGAAGGATCTCGGCTACAAGAAGGACTACCGCTACGCGCACGACGAACCGGATGCGTATGCGGCAGGCGAGCATTATTTCCCGGAAGATGTCGTCGAGCAACGCTGGTATCAGCCCGTGCCGCGCGGACTGGAATCCAGAATTGGCGACAAGCTCGAGCACCTGCGCGAACTGGATGCGCAGGCGCGCGAGAAACAGAAGCGGTAGGCGCGCATGGATGGCGGTCGATCTGACCCACAGCGCCGGTCAGGGTTGCGAAGTCTCTTCTCTTCTGCGTCTGCCACTGGCTGTCGGCTCGCGGCGCGCGGCGTCGCCTTCAGTTCAATGCGACCGCCGCAGCGGCGCCGACGGGCGAGCCTTCTATCGCTACCGATTGCGCGCCGTCGGGGCCAACGGAGCCGTTGACGGCTCTTGCTGCCGTTGGTTTCCGGCAATTCGGGCAACGGCCCATCGACGGGATACTGCGAGAGGTCCACGCCGCCCGACATGTTCGACAGCAGCGAGAGCCTCACGGTCGGATGAATCAGGGCTTGCAGCGCGGCGAATTTTTCCTCGGCTTCCTCCTGCGTGCGGCCGACAATCGGGAAAATGCCCGGCATGATCTTCAGATGGTCCGGCGCGCGCCCGTATTTCGCGAGACGCCCTTTGACGTCGCGATAGAACGACTGCGCTTCGTCGAGCGTCTGATGCGCGACGAAGATCACCTCCGCCGTTTGCGCGGCAAGCTCGCGCCCCGCCTCGGACGCGCCGGCCTGCACGACGACCGGCCAGCCCTGCGGCGAACGCGCGACGTTCAGCGGTCCGCGCACCTTGAAGTGCTTGCCCGCGTGACCAAGCACGCGCAGCTTGTCCGGGGCGAAGTAGACGCCGCTCTCCTTGTCGCGGATAAACGCGTCGTCTTCCCAGCTATCCCAGAGGCCCGCCACCACGTCGTAGAACTCGCGTGCGCTCGAATCCAACCAATCATTGCAGATAAGAAAATCTGCAGAAGTGCGAACCGTACTGCTGCCTCGACGGTCTCGCTGTTTATCTTTCGGGTGCTGGCCGCCGCCTTGGGCACGAAGGTGTCGTGCCGGCGAACACGCGGCCGCGCTGCCCGCGGCGCGTTAAAGCATCGGGTTTATCACTCCAGCAGATAACAGTATCGGATTTGCTTCGTTGCCGGCGGGCGTGCGCGCCGTTAAATTTGTCTGGTTGCGCCGTTGCCGGCGTTTTCCGAACAGATTCGACAAAGAGATTCCTGTGACGACTGCCTTTGAACCCACCGCCGCCAGCGGAACTGGCCACGCCCAACCAGCCCAATCCATCGAGATTCGCGCTTTCGACGGCCCCGTCGGGGCGGAAGTGCGGGGGCTCGATCTCAGCCAGCCGCTGCACCAGGATGATTTTGCCCGCATTCATCGCGCGCATCTGGAGCATCACGTGCTCGTGTTTCGCGATCAACGCATCACGCCCGCTCAGCAGATCGCATTCAGCCGGCGCTTCGGTCCACTGCAGATCCATGTACTGCATCAGTTCCAGTTGAACGGCTATCCGGAGGTGCTGGTGGTCTCGAACATCGTCGAGAACGGCCAGCCGATCGGTCTCGGCGACGCCGGTCATTACTGGCATTCCGACCTGTCGTACAAGGAGAAGCCGAGCCTCGGCTCGCTGCTGCACGCGCAGGAACTGCCGTCGGAAGGCGGCGACACGCTGTTCGCCAACATGCATCTGGCGTACGAGACGTTGCCCGCGCATTTGCGCGCCGCCGTGGAAGGACGTTCGGCGGAACACACGTATCTCGCGAAATATGCCGAGCTGCAAAAACGCAGCCCGTGGCGCCCGAATCTCTCCGGCGAGCAGATCGCGCAGGTCAAGCCGGTGGTGCATCCGATCGTGCGCACGCATCCGGAGACCGGACGCAAGGCGCTCTTTGTCAGCGAGCATTTCACGACCCGTGTGATCGGTTTGCCGGAAGACGAGAGCAAGCAGCTGCTCGAGGAAATCTTCGCGCATAGCGTGCGCCCGGAGCATTTGTATCGACATCAATGGGCCGAACACGACATGGTGTTCTGGGACAACCGCTCATTGATGCATCTCGCGGCGGGCACGCCGGACCACCTGCGCCGCAAACTGTACCGCACGACGATTGAAGGCGATGTGCCGTTCTGACGGCAACGTGGCCCATTTTTAACCACGCTTTTACCAAAACTACACGCTCACCGGAGTTCAGATGCTCGCCATGTTTCGCCCGACCGCCGCGCGGTCGTCTTTAGCTCGCCGCTTGAGCGCGACGCTGCTGACTCTGTCGACGGCCGTGGCCGGTCTCGGCGCAGCCGTGCCCGCGCATGCCGAAGGCCAGATTCGCGTGGCCGAGCAGTTCGGTATCGTCTATCTGCTGCTGAACGTAGCGCGCGACCAGCAGTTCGTCGAGAAGGAAGGGCGCAAGCAGGGGCTGGATATCAAGGTCGACTGGGTGAAGCTTTCGGGCGGCGCGGCCGTCAATGATGCGCTGCTCTCCGGCGCGGTGGATATAGCCGGCGCGGGCGTCGGCCCCTTGCTGACGATCTGGGATCGCACGCATGGCAAGCAGAACGTGAAAGGCGTGGCCTCGCTCGGCAATCTGCCGTACTACCTCATCAGCAACAATCCCGACGTCAGGACGATTGCCGACTTCACCGGCAAGGACCGCATCGCGGTGCCGGCCGTCAACGTGTCGGTGCAGTCGCGCGTGCTGCAATACGCGGCGGCCAAACGCTGGGGCGACAAGGATTACGACCGCCTCGACAAGTTCACGCAGGCTTTGCCGCATCCCGACGCGGCTGCGGCGATCATCGCGGGCGGCACGGAAATCACCGGACACTTCGGCAATCCGCCGTTTCAGGAGCAGGAACTGGCGGGCAATCCGAAGGCGCATATCGTGCTGAATTCATACGACGTGCTGGGCGGCCCGAGTTCTGCGACCGTGTTGTACGCAACGGAAAAATTCCGCGACAACAATCCGAAGACCTACCGCGCCTTCGTCGACGCGCTGGCGGACGCGGCGCGCTTCATCACGGCGAATCCCGATGCCGCAGCCGATATCTACATCCGCACGAATCAGTCGAAGATCGACCGCAGTCTGCTGCTGAAGGTCATCAAGGATCCGCAGGTGCAATTCAAGGTCGCGCCGCAGAACACGTTCGGACTCGCGCAGTTCATGCATCGCGTCGGCGTGATCAGGAACGAACCGAAGTCCTGGAAGGATTATTTCTTCGACGACCCGGCGACCGCCGCGGGAAGCTGAACATGAATGCGTACCCGGCCTTCACCGGATATTTAACGGCCCGCGTGGTCGGCTTACAGGGAGCGATCTGATGGTAGCCAATCCTACTGTGCTGTTTCCGGACCAGGCTGAAGCGGCCACGCCGGCGACCAGCGAAAAACTGCTCGCGGTCGAACACGTCAACCTCGAATACCGCACGCGTGAGCGGATCGTGCGCGCGACCCATGACGTGAGCTTCGACGTCTATGGCGGCGACCGCTTCGTGCTGCTGGGACCATCGGGTTGCGGCAAGTCGACCCTGCTTAAGGCGGTGGCCGGCTTTATCGAGCCGACGTCCGGCAGTATTTCGCTCGACGGCCAGGCTATCCGGGGCCCCGGCGCCGATCGCATTGTCGTGTTTCAGGAGTTCGACCAGTTGCCGCCGTGGAAGACCGTGCTGCAGAACGTCGCCTTTCCGCTGCGGGTCGCGAGGAAGCTCTCGCGCGCGGAAGCAAAGGAACGGGCGCTGCATTATCTGGAGAAGGTGGGGCTGGCGTCTTTTGCCAACGCTTATCCGCATACGTTGTCGGGCGGCATGAAGCAGCGCGTCGCGATTGCCCGCGCGCTGGCCATGCAGCCGCGCGTGCTGCTGATGGACGAGCCCTTCGCCGCGCTCGACGCGCTGACGCGCCGCAAGATGCAGGAAGAACTATTGCGTCTGTGGGAAGAGGTGAACTTCACCTTGCTGTTCGTCACGCACTCGATCGAAGAAGCGCTGGTTGTGGGCAACCGCATTCTATTGCTGTCGCCGCATCCCGGCCGTGTGCGCGCGGAACTGAACAGCCATCAGTATTCGCAGGACAGTTTCGGGCGCAGCGATTTTCAGCGCAGCGTCGCGCGTATTCATCACCTGTTGTTCGAAGAGACGGAGGCCGTGCAATGAGTTCTCCCGCCACCTTGTTGCCGCCGGTTCGCGAGGAGTACGAGCGGCCGCTCGAACCGCTCGGTGAACTCGTCCTTGAAGCGCCGCTGCCGCTCGGCAAGCGCATCTTCGCGCAGAGCTGGTTGCGCAAGACGCTAATTGCGCTGGTGTTGATCGGCCTCTGGGAAATCGCCGCGCGCGCGATCGACAACGATCTGCTGCTGCCGACTTTCGGCGCGACCTTCAGCGCGTTCGTACAAGGCGTATGGTCCGGCGAACTGCTGCAAAAAACGGCCGTGTCGATGTCCGTGCTGCTGCGCGGCTATCTGCTGGGCGCCGCGCTCGCTTTCGTGCTGACGTCGCTTGCCGTGTCGACGCGTCTGGGCCGCGATGTCCTGTCGATGCTGACGGCGATGTTCAACCCGTTGCCTTCCATCGCGCTGTTGCCGCTCGCGTTGCTCTGGTTCGGCCTCGGCACCGGCAGCCTGCTGTTCGTGCTGGTCCATTCGGTGCTCTGGCCGCTGGCGCTGAACACGTACTCCGGTTTTCAGTCGGTGCCGGCGACGTTGCGCATGACGGGCCGCAATTACGGGCTCACCGGCATGCGCCATGTGCTGCTGATTCTGGTGCCGGCGGCGTTGCCGGCGATTCTGGCGGGCTTGCGGGTAGGTTGGGCGTTTGCCTGGCGCACGCTGATCGCGGCGGAACTCGTGTTCGGCGCGAGTTCGGGCAGCGGCGGCCTCGGCTGGTACATCTTCCAGAATCGCAACGAGCTGTATACGGACCGCGTTTTCGCCGGCCTCGCGGCGGTGATCGTGATCGGCTTGCTGATCGAGCACCTGGTGTTCGATACGCTCGAACGCGTGACCGTTCGGCGCTGGGGCGTGCAGCACTGAGTGACCTTCCGGGCGCTGACCGCGCGCGCCGCAGAGGACGAGCGGCGGCGCGTCGCGTTGGCGAGTACGATAGCGCAATAGGGCGCCGGCGTTCGACGGCCGCTGCGCCGCACAAAAAATGGCGAAACTCCCGGTTGCTCTCGCTGCCGCCGTGAACCACAAATCTACAGCTGCGCCACGGTCCGCCGCCATCGGCCGTGTTTCTCATTGGTACAGGATGTTTCGTACCGAGGCGAGCGGCCCGTCCATGACGGTGAATACGCGAACGCCCTGGCCCCGAATCAGATAGACAAGGAGAGTCCCGCCATGGGTATGCGCCCAGATCCCACGTTCCATGCGTCACCCAGACTCGCGATGGATGCACCGGCGGAAGAGTACGCCTACACCGTGCTTCTCAGCCCCGATTTCTCGCAGCCCGACGCGCTCGCCGTCATCGACGTGAAGCCCGGCTCGCCCACTTACAGCCAGGTGGTCCACACGGTGCCGGTACCGCACAAGGGGGACGAATTCCATCATTTCGGCTGGAACGCGTGCTCGTCGTCGCTCTCGCCGCTGACCGGCCACGCATTCCTCGAACGCCGCTATCTGATCATTCCGGGCATGCGTTCTTCACGCATTTACATCGTGGATACCCATCCGCATCCGACCCAGGCGAAGATTCACAAGATCATCGAGCCCGAGGAGATTTTCCGTAAAACGGGCTACTCGCGTCCGCACACGGTTCATTGCGGGCCGGAAGGGATTTACGTCAGCACGCTCGGCGGCGCGGGGAAAGACGGCACCGACGGGCCGCCCGGCATCTTCATCATGGATTGCGAAACGTTCGAGGTGCTCGGCCGCTGGGAGATCGATCGCGGCTTGCAGGAGAAGCACTACGATTTCTGGTGGAACCTGCCGCGCGACTATATGGTGTCGAGCGAATGGGCATTGCCGCCGCAATTCGAGAACGGCATCGTCCCCGAGGATCTGCTGTCGAACCAATACGGGCACCGTATCCACTTCTGGGATCTGCGCGGCAGGCGCAACGTGCAGACACTCGACCTCGGCGCGAATCATCAGATGGCGCTCGAAGTGCGGCCCGCGCACGATCCGAGCCGCGAGTACGGCTTCATCGGTGTCGTGGTCGATACGACGAATCTGGAAGGATCGATCTGGACGTGGTGGCGCGAAGGAGGCGAGTTTCACATCGAGAAGACCGCGACCATTGCGCCCGAACCCGCGGCCGCCGAACTGCTGCCGCCGTTGCTGCAGGGTTTCGGCGCGGTGCCGCCGCTCGTCACGGACATCGATCTTTCCATCGACGACAAATTCCTCTACGTCGCCTGCTGGGGCACCGGCGAGATGCGCCAGTACGACGTGACGGAACCACGCAAGCCGAAGCTCGCGGGATCGGTTCATATCGGCGGGATCGTGCGGCGCACGCCTCATCCGACCGGCAAGACCTTCGCGGGCGGTCCGCAGATGGTGGAGATCAGCCGCGACGGCAAGCGGGTCTACTGGACCAACTCGCTCTATTCGACGTGGGACAACCAGTTCTATCCGGACGGCGTGCCGGCGGCGCAAGTCATGGCGCGGGCCGAACCCGGCGGCGGGCTTGCGTTGGCCGACGATTATTGGGTGGAGTTCGCGGACGGATATCGCGCTCATCAGATCCGGCTCGAAGGCGGAGACTGTTCGACCGATTCGTTCTGTTACCCGTCGGTGGGCGTTTGATCGGGGCAGGCTGGTCGCAGACCGGCCTGTGGTTGGCCATTCTGGCGAGCGGCGTCTATCACGGGATCAACCCGGCGATGGGATGGCCGCTCGCTGTCTCGAGTGCCTTGATGGAGCGGCGCGCGCGAGCGCTGGTCAGCGCGCTCGTCTATCTCGCGGTCGGGCACGTGCTGGCCGTGTTATTGGTGATGCTGCCGTTCGCCATGCTGACCATCCTGCTAGCCTGGCAGCGCGAGATCCAGATCGGCGCCAGCGTGCTCGTGATCGGCTTCGGCGCCTTGCTGCTGATCCGGCGACGCCATCCGCGTGTGCTCGCGCGGATTCCGCCGTCACGGCTCGCGCTGTGGTCGTTCGCCGTTGCCATTGCGCACGGCGCCGGACTGATGCTCGTCCCCATCTACCTCGGACTGTGCAGCGCTTACGACATGGACCGAGGGCACCGTGCCGCGCAGACCCTGATTGAAGCGAATCTGGGCATGGCGCTGCTCGTCTCGGGCGTGCATGCCTGCGCGATGATGGTGGCCGGTGGTCTTCTAGCCTGGCTGGTCTATCGCTACCTGGGGTTGAAGTTCGTGTCGCGCAGCTGGTTCAATCTGGATGCGCTGTGGGCGTTGAGTCTTGTTCTGGTCGGCGCGCTCTCGTTGGCGCTGAATGCGGCGGTGATCCGCGGCGAGGTGTGATGGGGCGCGTGCGTCTCTCCAAGCCGACTCTTGCCGCCGGTTGCCGCCGTGCATTCGCGTGCGGCGGCAACCGGCGGCACGTCATTGATATTGCCGTAGCGGTCTGAACGCCGCGCGCAGCTCTTCGGTGAAGAGTTGCGGCTGCTCCCATGCCGCGAAGTGACCGCCCTTGTTCACCTCATGGAAATAAACGAGCTTGGGATAGGCACGCTCGGTCCAGCTCCGCGGCGCCCGATAGATCTCGCCGGGGAAGACGGTTACGGCAACCGGAACCGATATCTCGGCGGTCCGCTGTTCGACCGCGTTGAAGTTGTTATTGTTGTTCTCCCAGTAAAGCCGCGCCGACGAGGTCGACGTGTTCGTGACCCAGTACAGCGTGATGTCGTCGAGCATTTCGTCCTTGGTGAGCGAGCGCTCGGGGTCGCCGCCGCTATAGGTCCACGCCGCGAATTTGTCGTACATCCAGGCTGCCTGGCCCGCGGGCGAATCAGCCAGGCCGTAGCCTTCGGTTTGCGGGCGCGTGACCATCATCGCGGCATAGCCGCCACCCTTTTTGTACAGGTTGGCGAGCGATTGGTAAGCAGCCTTCTCCCCATTCGACAGTCCGGCCGGCGCCGGCTCGCCGCTGTTGAGCGCCTTCGCGACATCCGGTGGCACCGTCGCGGGCATGTTGACATGAATGCCGAGCAGGCCGGCCGGAGCCTGACGCCCCATCGCATCAGCGATCACGGAACCCCAGTCGCCGCCTTGAGACACGTACTGTTTGTAGCCGAGGCGCTTCATCAGCACGTCCCACGCCCGCGCGATGTGGTCGGGACCCCAGCCGACGCCGGTGGGTTTGCCGGAGAAGCCGTAGCCGGGCATCGAGGGGATGACGACGTCGAAGGCGTCTTCCGCGCGTCCGCCATAGGCGGTGGGATCGGTCAGCGGACCGATTGCCTTTTCGATTTCCAGCGGTGAACCTGGCCAGCCGTGGGTGATGATCAGCGGCAACGCGTGCGGATTTCGCGATTTCACGTGGATGAACTGGATATCGACGCCGTCGATCGTGGTCACGAACATCGGCAAGGCATTGAGCCTGGCCTCCGCCTTGCGCCAGTCGTAGTCCGTGCCCCAGTGCCGCACCAGCGCCTGGATCCTGGCTTCCTGCACGCCTTGCGATTGATCGGCAACGGTCTCCTTGTCGGGCCACCGCGTCGCGGCAATGCGGTGGCGCAGGTCGACGAGCGTGTCGTCCGCAACGTGGATGTGGAACGGGCGGATCGAGTCGTCTTCAGCCGCGGCGCGCGGGCTCGCGGAAGGCTGATCCGCGGCCGAAGCCGGCCTGGTGTAACTGAAAGCGGCGGCGACGCAGAGCGCGAGAGCGGCGGTTGAAGTAGCGATCGAGCCGCGCCGGATTGGCGCTGTCGAAACCATGGGCATAACGATGTCTCCTTGAATAAGGTGCGCAATTTGCAACCGTGCGCAATATGCGTAAGACCATTGTGGTACGGATTGACGGTGGCTCAAATGACGTATAGGGTCATGATTAAGGACATCGAATTCATCGGATGTTTGACGTGACCAGGCGCGGAGGCCGACATGCACCGGATCGGATATTTGTTGAGCGATCGTTTTCAGGTCATGGCGCTCGCGTCACAGTCGGTTTTCGAGTACGCGAACATTGCGGCGGGCGAAGCCTTCTACAGCATCGAGAACTTTTCGGTGGCGGGCGGCGAGGTGCGTTCGTCGCTCGGCATGGCGGTGGGCACACGGCCGCTAGGCGGGCGCATGGCGATCGACACGTGGATCGCGGCGGGCGTCAACAACCCGCTCACCGCACCGCCGTCCGCCGAAGTGCTCAGGTTCCTGCGCAAGGCGGCGTTGCGCGCGCGGCGCATTGCCGGCATCTGCACCGGCGGTTTCGTGCTGGCTGAAGCGGGGCTGCTCGCGAACCGGCACGCGACCACGCATTGGGCCTACGCGCGCGCGATGACAGGCAGGTTTCCGGACATCCAGCTCGACGAAGACCGCATCTACGTGGTCGATGGCCCGATCTGGACCTCGGCGGGCATGACCGCCGGACTCGACCTCGCACTCGGGATGGTCGAGAAGGACCTCGGCGCCGATATCGCGCGTTCAGTCGCGCACAAGCTCGTCATGCATCAACGGCGCTCGGGCGGCCAGTCGCAGCATTCGGAAATGCTCGACCTGGCGCCGAAGTCCGACCGCATCCAGGACGCGCTGAACTATGCGCGCAAGCATCTGAGCCGGCCACTCACTGTCGAAGAGCTCGCGAGTCAGGCGCATCTGAGCCCGCGGCAGTTCAGCCGGGTGTTCACTCTGGAGACGGGACAATCGCCCGCGAAGGCGATCGAAGGGTTGCGGCTCGAAGCCGCGCGGTTGATGATCGAAAAGAGCCGGCATTCGCTGGAGGTGATCGCGAAAGAGACGGGGTTTCGCGATCGCCGGCATATGCGCGAAGTGTTCATGCGCGGGTTTGGCGTGCCGCCGCGGGAGATGCGCGGCGAGGCCCGCGCGGGCGCGCGATAAGACAACCGCGCAGCCGGTCAACGAGCGCCGCTCGCCAACTGGAAGCGCCACCGGGCGAGATTCTGCGGATGGTCCACCGTCGCTTTCTGTATGTCGCCTCGAATCAGGTGGCAGATGGTGAGTTGTCCCCTGAACGTTTCCAGTATTTGCACGAGCCTCACGCGCTCCGTGTGGCCTGAAAATCCCAGATCGAAATAAATGACGCGACGCCGCGTGTTCCCGGTCACGAGACTGTCGCCGCCACCGCCGCCCGAACCGCCGGCGATTCCCATCGACGGCACGTCGCGAATCGCCAGGTTCCACGAGAAGCCGTTCTCCGCAATCCACTTCTTCGCGTCTTCATCGCTTTTCATTGCCTTGAGGGCGGCGGGCGGACGGTTGATGTCGTCCGTCGCCATCAGATACCGGTATGAATGCCAGATCCTGAACGTGTTCGAGGCCGGCTTGAACGCGTACATGTCCTTGTCCACCTCGTCGACAAACACCCATTGCTGCGCCGAATCATCGTAGCGGAACCATTCGATGCGCTCGTTCCATTGCAGCACTGGGGCGTCGATGTCGGCACCCGAGAACGTGCCCAACGTACGCGCCTTCACGTTGATGCGAAAGCTCAGGTCGAAGTGATGACCGGCAGGTTCGGTTGAAAGGCGGCCTCCGACCGGCGTAATTCTCTCGTAGGGAATCGACAATTCTTCGATGGTCATTTTTGCTTTCATTGCATCTCCGCTGGCGGTTTCTTCATGTGCAAAGAACAGCCGTGCAACGCCGTTATTCCGCCTGCAACCGCACGGGGCGATTTCAGAACGGCGTGGAATAGATGCCAATGACCAGGTGTTGTGTGAGCAGACCGGGTGAACCGGTCGCCCACACAACAACAGGTTCAAACATGCTCAACTCCTTCATTTCCCGGCGACGTCTGATGACGGCGGGGTCCATGGCTTCATTCAGCCTGCTGTTTTCGAAGATAGCGTACGGCGCTGGCGCTCCCGACGCCGGGCCCGCCGCAAGCATGGCGACGAGTGTCGTTCCGGCATTTCTCGGCTCGTCGCCGCAAACGCTGCCGCCATTGCCATGGGCCGACAATGCGCTCGAACCGGCCATCTCGGCGCGTACCATCGGCATTCATCATGGCAAGCACCACCGCGCCTATTTCGACAACCTGCACAAGCTCCTTGCCGGCACGCCGCTCGAACAGGCATCGCTCGAACAGGTCATCATGCAGTCGCATGACCAGCCCGCGCTCGCCGACGTCTTCAACAACGCCGCGCAAGCATGGAACCACAACTTCTACTGGAACTCGCTGAGCCCGGCGCCGAGCGCGCCGGGCGAGAAGCTTCAAGCGGCAATTGGTCGCAAGTTCGGTTCCGTCGAGGCACTCGCGAAGACGCTCGCCGCGACGTCGGCATCGCAGTTCGGCAGCGGCTGGGGATGGCTCGTGCTCGATCGCGGCGAACTCGCGGTCGTCAAGACGAGCAACGCGGAAACACCGTTCACGCGTGGACTCGTGCCGCTGCTGACCGTCGATGTATGGGAGCATGCGTACTACCTGGACTATCAGAACCGTCGGCCGGATTATCTGGCCGCGACGCTGTCGCGCCACCTGAACTGGGCGTTCGCCTCGGCCAATCTCGAGCGCGCCTCAGGTGGAGCGGGGTAGTTGCAGGTTTTCATCGTATCGGCTCAAAGGGAGTATCACCATGTTTCGCTTGTCACGCAGAATGCGCCATTCGATCGGTGCCGGATGGCTGTTGGCAGTAGTCGGCACGTCGGCCGGCGCCGCCTCGATCGATCCGCCGGATGCGCACGCGCTTTTGAGCGCGACCGCATCCGGCGTCCAGATTTACTCGTGCGAATACGGCGCGAATCACACGCTCGGCTGGGTGTTCCGCAGTCCGCGCGCCACCTTGTTCGACGCCAGCGGGACCGCGGTGATCGAGCATTCGGCGGGTCCTTCCTGGGAAGCCCGTGACGGCAGCCGGATCGTGGGCCGTGTCCTCGCGCAGATGCCGGGTAACACGCCGAACGCCGTGCCGCAGCTCCTGCTGGAAACACATTCGACGGGCGCGAAGGGCATGTTGAGCGACGTGCGCTACGTGCAACGCACGATGACCGCGGGCGGTGCCGCGCCGACAGCGCCATGCACCGTCGAACACGCGCCTGGCAGCTCGCCGTACATCGCCACTTATACCTTTTTCAAGTAACAAGCGGCTGCGGGCGTTAGCGCCCGCCGGTCGCGATCGTTCATGTTAATTCGGATAACTACGTTTATAAAGTCGATGGAATACGGCGGCCTTTCGCGTGTTATCTGAAGCAAGAGGCAAATGAACGGACCACCTGGGTTCAACGCACAACGCAGACCATGGAAACTGAATTCATCGCTCATCAGGATTGGACGGAATGGCTGGACGCGCTGTCGGATGAAGCGCCGTGCGGACCCGATCTCGAATACGACCCGCGCTTCCGCGAACTCGAGCAAGCCGTTAGCGGACGTCCTGAAGCGGAATACGGCGCCACGCTAGTCGCCGCCGTACCGCCCGACTGGGTTGCGGCAAACGCCTTGTGCATCGAGTTGATGGCGCATACGCGAGACCTGCGTGTGGTCGCGTGGCTTGCGCGAGCGCGACTGGCTCGCGAGGGTGTTGCCGGGCTCGCGGATGGCCTCGCGCTCGCCGCGACGCTTCTCGATCGCAACTGGGATCACGTGCATCCGCAACTCGGATGGATTGAAGGCGATACCCCAGCCGTTCTTGAGATTGGCATCCGTGTTCGGTGCGCTCACGCTGCCGTCGGAAACCAGCACGGTGGCCTTGAAAGGGCCGGTGGCCGGGGTCGGCGGCGTGGCATTGTCGCTGCCGCCGCACGCGGTGAGTATTACCGTGCAAGCGGCGAAAGACCAGGCAATCACTGCCTTTTGACGCAGTTTCATTTCGCTGATTCCTTTTCGTGTTCGGAGTAGCGCCCGCCGCAATCGTCTTTCTATCTGCGATGCACGCGAACGAACGATCCCGGAGTGCGCAAAGAAATGGCCGTGCAATCACGGAGCAGTCATTCCGCGGACCGAATTGCCCAATCCCTTTGGCGCTGAATCGTCCTTCTCCGAACGCCTGTGCTGACGGCTTTATTCCACGACGGCAACGAGCCGTGGACGACGAGAAGCGTTGTGCTTCTCTGGAATACCTCGTCGGCCAAGGGTGTTATGAGAATTGCAAACCGCGCAACTCCCTTCGTCGCCCGATTCGAGGATCCCATGCCTGACCACTACAATCTGCTCGTCTATTACGATGGATCGCCTGAATCCAGATCGGCTTTGCTGCGCGTGGCCCGTTCGGGGTATGCGCTCACCGCTACCGTTCATGTGCTGTCGGTGGTGGATATCGGCTCGGCCGTGGCCAGCAGTCTCGGATACGTATCGGACGTGGCGTGTTCACACATGGAAAGCGTGGCAAAACAGACCTTGAAGGAAGCACTGGATCATTTGACACAGAGCGGAACGGTTGCACGCGGATATGTCGCCGTGGGTAACGTGGTCGATAGCATGGCGAATTACGCAGGCTTGCTCAACGCGGACCTGCTCGTGCTGGGTCACCGGAATCCGCGTGGACTGGCAAGATGGTTAGGCCAGCCATCTACCCACGCGGAGCTCGTGAAACGTGCCGCGGGGCGTGCTGTGATTACCGTGCCGTTGGACTAGAGGATGGCGCCGTGGATCGACATGCCGTTGTCATTGGCGCGGAGAAGGGGATTGGCGCGGCGCAAGCGCCGGAGCGGAATAATTTCGGCGCGTTGCCTGTTGTGAGGGTAGACCTGTCACCGACAGCCAACCGACCCTTGGAGCAACCACCATGTCTCGTCCCGGAACACGCGCGCAACTCATCGAGACGCCGCAACTCGTTACGCTGCCCGAACGCCTGTTCGACTCTGCCGCGGCTCGCCCTCACGCCGTTGCGCTGATCGCCGGAGACGACGGATGGACCTACGATCGTCTGGCGCGGTACATCAGGAGGCTTTCGCAAGGGCTGCTCGCTCAGGGTCTGAAACCCGGCGATCGCGTCGCGCTGCACATGACGAACAAACCGGAAACCGTCGCCGCGTATTACGCGTGCATGCTGACAGGCATGATCGCGGTGCCGCTGAATAACCGGCTCACACGCGCGGAACTCGAGCCGCAGCTCCGACGCCTGCAGGTTTCGTTGTATCTCGGCCAGACTGATCTATACGGCGCGATTGCCGCTGTGGATGCTTCGATTCTCGTTGCGGACAAGCGCTTTCTTGTCGACGGCTCGCCGCAGGGCACGCACGCCAGAGCCTGGAGCGAGTTGATCGAGCACGAGCTAGACGAGCTGCGGCTCGATCCGGTGCGAGTCGATGAACCAGCGCTGCTGCTGTCGACGTCCGGCACCACGGGCGAACCGAAGTTCGTCACGCACACCCCGCGCACTGCATGCTCGATGATGCAAGCTTGCCAGGCCATTGCGTCGAGGCCATACGACGTCACGCTGATTGCCACGCCCATGATGCATGGTGCGGGGCTCTTCACTGCGCTGACCACGCTCGCCGCAGAAGGCACGTGCGTCCTGCTGGACCGGTTCGAACCGGCGGCCGCCCTCGACCTGATAGAACGGCACCGCTGCACGATGATGATGTGGTTGCCGTTCATGTATTCGGAGGCGATCGCCGAGCAGATTGCGCAGCCACGCAACGTCACGTCACTAGGCATCTGCCTCGTCGGCGGCGACACGACGCCGCCGAGTCTGCAGGAGGAGTTCTTGCGGGTGTTCGGCGTCAGGATGCGCAATTTCCTCGGGATGAGCGAAAGCGCGGGCACCTTCACCTATGGATTCGATACCGGGCCCGTGTGTCGAGCGGTCGACATGGACCGGGTCCGCCTCGTCGACACGGAGGGCAACACGGTCAGGCGCGGCGAAGCGGGCGAACTGTTGTTGCGCGGACCGAACCTGTTCGTCGGCTATTGGCTCGGCCCCGGACGCATTGACGACGCACGCAAGGATGGCTGGTGGGCCACCGGCGACGTGCTGCGCGAGGACGAAGCCGGCGATTTCTGGTACGTCGCCAGAAAGAAAAACCTGATCATTCGCGGCGGGTCGAACATCTCGCCGACCGAAATTGAGCATGCGCTCACCGTCCATCGCGGCGTGCGCGAAGCGGCGATAGTCGGCGTACCGGACCCCGTCCTCGGTCAGCGCGTGATCGGTTTCGTTGAACTGACCGAAGCCGTGACGCAGATCGGGGACGTGTTGCGCGACCTGTCCACCAGGGTGGCAAGCTACAAGATGCCGGAGCGGCTCATCGTCGTTGAGCAGTTGCCGCGCAATTCGTTAGGCAAAGTGGACCGGGCCAAACTGAAAGCCATCGGCGAGCGTCTGGACGATTGGCGCGCGGCGTGAACGGGCAATGTGTGTCCGGTAGCTGCGAAACCCAATTTCGCACGATACGGGCTGCGGACATGCGGATGCCCGTCGTTCCATTTGCTCGCCTTTGGTGTCCAGCGCGTTGCTTCATGCTCACGGGCGCGTTGATTTCGAATAACGTCCGTTCTCTGGGGGAATCAGGCGCCAGGTCAACACCACCACCAGACCAAAAGCGACATACAGAAGGGTGAAGACCCAGGCCGGCAAATCGTAGTACAGCAGGCGGCTCACCCAACGCTGGATGAAGCCTTGCGTGAGTCCCTGTGGTTCCAGCGAACCCGTGCGCAGCCAGTCCTCGAGCGTCGTCAACGGACACGCGATACCAAGCAGCGACAGTGTGGCCACGATAACGATCGCTAACAGATGTACGAGCCGGAAAAACCGCTGGCGTATCCACTTCCAGCGAAGACCGGCACCCACCCAGATCGCGATGAATCCGCTCACGATGAAAACCGCAAGCAGCGCGTGCGCGACAAGCACCGCATCGGCCAGCCAGATCATGAAGGCTTTCGCGCGGCCCTTTAGCGCCTATGCCGCATCACTTCCCAACAGTCGCGATGGTCCATCCGCCTGAGTTGCCGCCGCCGTATCATTTCGCGCCAGTAATGTCCGGCGACCAACAGCACGGCGACGCTCAGCCCAAACAGACCCAAGACGATTCCTGCCCCCGATTCGGCCATGCAACACTCCTTGACTGTGCAACTGATCAAGCGATACGTGTCATTCGTCGTTCAGGATACGCGCGGCGGCGTTCAGAAACATCTGACCGTCATCGGTAATGAGAGGGCGTTGCTGCCCGGAGGCGAGGTCTTCCAGCGTGACGAGTTGGCGCTCCAGAAGCGCTTCCAGATCGGCACCGTCCAGACTCAGCAGATCCGGTGCATCCTTGAGCAACATGAGGGTCGCGAATTCGTGTGGACTGAGCATCGTCGTCTCCTGGCTGAGCTTGCTGCTTCGCTGGGAACCTGATCCGTTGGCCTCGCTTTGCGAGCAGGATCAATCTTGTGATGACGGCTGCTGCATGTCACCTCGCGTTCGGGGACATGTCGCGCGCCGAGGTGCTCATCTTAATGCTGAGGCCCGCCATAGATCAACATGTGGGAAAGCTTTTTTTGAGCCGCTTTGCGCCAGGTGTTCGTCGGCGCCATACTTGATGCCTGCGAGTTCTATCCTGACGAATAGCCTGGCAGCGCTTCCATATACCGCCTCCATACGCGAAGGGAGGCCCATATGCCGGGCGCTGCGATCAAAACCTGAAGGAGATAACACTTGACCAGCTTCATCCTACGTAACGGTGCGCTACTTGATCCTACCCATCCGGACCTGCTGGAGGGCTTCGAAATCCTCATCGAAGACGGGTTCGTGCGCGAAGTGTCCGATCGACCGATCAAAAGCAGCAACGCGCGCGTGATCGACGTCAAAGGCAAAACGATCATGCCGGGTTTGATCGATCTCCACGTGCACGTCGTCGCAATCGGGTTCAATCTGCCGCGCGTGGCGACGCTGCCGAATGTGCTCGTCACGCTGCGCGCCGTGCCGATCATGCGCGCGATGCTGCGCCGCGGCTTCACCACCGTGCGCGATGCGGGCGGGGCAGGGTATCCATTCAAGCAGGCCGTCGAGTCGGGGCTCATCGAAGGTCCACGTCTTTTCGTATCCGGCCGCGCGTTGAGCCAGACGGGCGGACACGCCGATCCGCGCGCCCGCTCCGACTACATGCCATCCGATTCACCGTGCGGATGCTGCGTGCGCGTAGGCGCGCTCGGCCGCGTGGCGGACGGTGTCGACGAAGTGCGCCGGGCCGTGCGCGAGGAACTGCAGATGGGCGCCGACCAGATCAAGATCATGGCTTCGGGCGGGGTTGCTTCACCCACCGATCCGGTCGGCGCATTCGGTTACTCCGAAGACGAGATCCGCGCCATCGTCGCCGAAGCTCAAGGGCGCGGCACGTATGTGCTGGCGCATGCCTATACGCCTGAGGCGATCGCGCGCGCCGTGCGTTGTGGCGTGCGCACGATCGAGCACGGCAATCTGATCGACGAGGAGACCGCGCGCCTCGTCGCGGAGCACGGAGCGTATGTCGTGCCGACCCTCGTCACTTACGACGCCCTTGCAAGCGAGGGCGAGAAATATGGGCTGCCGCCGGCCAGCATCGCCAAGGTCGCGGACGTGCACGGCGCGGGTCTGCACTCGATTGAAATCATGAAACGCGCCGGCGTCAAAATGGGCTTCGGCACGGACCTGCTCGGCGAGGCGCAGCGGCTGCAAAGCGATGAGTTCCGGATTCTGGCCGACGTCATGTCGCCGGCCGAGGTGATCGCGAGCGCGACCCTCGTCGGCGCGGAAGTGCTCGGCATGCAGGACAAACTCGGCAGAATCATGCCGGGCGCCCATGCCGATGTGCTGGTGGTCGATGGCAATCCCTTGAAGTCCGTCGATTGCCTGTTAGGCCAGGGCGAGCATATTCCGCTCGTGATGAAGGATGGCCGGATCTTCGTCAACGAACTCGAAAGCGCCTGACCTTATAAGAGCCCGCCCGCGTTCGCGGCGCCCCACAGTCCCAACTGGAGCTTGTTCATGTCGATGATTGCCGCTCGCATCGAGCGACTGCCGTTTTCAGGTTTTCACCGCCGTTTGCTGCTGATGGGCGGCCTTGGCTATACCTTCGATGCGATGGACGCCGCCGTGCTCGCGTTCCTGCTGCCGGTGCTGCGCACGCAATGGGGGCTCACGAGCGTGCAGACCGGCGTGCTGGGAAGCGGGACGTTCATGGGCTATTTCGTCGGCGCGATGCTGGCGGGCATGCTCGGCGACATCATCGGCCGACGCAAGGTCATGATGTATGCGCTGGTGATCTACTGTGTCGCCTCGCTTGCCAGCGCGCTTGCGAACGACTGGGGATTTTTTCTGGCGACGCGGATTGTCGCCGGCCTGGGGACGGGAGCGGAAAGCGCCATCGTCGCGCCGTTTCTCTCCGAGTTCGTAGCGCGGCGCTATCGCGGCAGCTTCACCGGCAGTCTCGCGGGATTTTTCTCCTTTGGCTTCGTGGCGGCTGCACTGCTCGGCTATCTGGTGATCCCGCTCGCACCCAATGCATGGCGTGTGGTCATGGTGATCACGGCGCTGCCCATTGTGATGCTGCTCTGGTGGCGCCGAGCGTTGCCCGAGTCGCCGCGCTGGCTCGAGGCGCGCGACCGGCACGCGGAAGCCGATGCGATCGTGTCGCGAATGGAAGCGGAGGTGGTGAAAGCCGGCGTGCAGTTGGAGCCGCTGCCTCCCGTGCGCGAGGGAGCCGTTCCGCTTGCCGCCGGACGGGCCTCGATCATCGCGAACGTCAAGGCGTTGTGGGCGGCGAAGCTCGCGCGCATCACGGCCATGACGTGGCTGATGTGGCTATCCATCACGTTCAGCTATTACGCTTTTTTCACGTGGATTCCAGGCTTGCTGGTCCAGAACGGAATGACGATCACGCGGAGTTTTTCGTATTCGCTCGTGATTTACATTGCGCAGATCCCCGGCTACTTTTCGGGCGCGTGGCTCAATGAAAAAATCGGCCGCCAGGCGACGATCGCATCGTACATGATATTGGGCGGCGTCTCGGCGCTCGGGCTTGCGTTGACGCGCACGGATGCGGGCATCATGGTGTCGGGCATCCTGCTTTCGTTCTTCATGAACGGCACTTATGCCGGCGTGTATGCCTACACCCCCGAGGTTTTTCCCACCGACGTGCGCGCGACAGGCACCGGGCTCGCTTCGTCGATTGGCCGGCTGGGTGCGATTGCCGCGCCTATTCTCGTTGGCTATGTGTATCCGCTGCTGGGCTTTGCCGGGGTGTTCGGCGCGACGACGCTGGTGCTGCTGATCGGCGCGATGGCGGTGCTGCTCATGGGCGTGCCGACGCGCGGAAGATCGCTGGAGGACATTGCAGCAGGGCAGATCAACCAGTGAGAAAAGCGAACCTGGCTATCGCGACGATCCATCCGCCTGCGCGACGCAGCGCGAGCTAATGCTTGAGTCTGCCTCGTGGGGCTGAACGCGGGTCAACGCGTCCAGCCCCACGAAGAACCCTTTAAGCGCGGGTCGTCGCGATCGCGGTACGTGGCCGCAACGTCGCCATGATCAGATATGTGCCGCCGCCGATCAACACGCCGAAGAACCAGCCATAGGTATTCCACCAGACCGGCAGCAGGTTGGTGAAGTTGGGTAGAAAGGTCGAAAACACGCTGCCGATCGCCGCCGCGATCAACGCGTTGACGTTCCAGCCGCCTTCGTAACGGTACTCGCCATGCTCCTGATAGAGCGCCGCGACGTCGATGTTGCCCCTGGCCACCAGGTAGTAGTCCACCAGAATGATCCCCAGCAACGGGCCCATCGTCGCGCCGATCGCGTTGACGAAGTGCGCGGCGTTGCCTTCCCATGGCGCGAACGGGTAGAGCACCAGCGCGATAGCGGCGGCAATATAGCCGCCCCTCTTGAAACTGATCTGCTTGGGGAAAGCGTTCGAGATGTCGAACGCCGCCGAGACGAAATTGGCGACCACGTTGATGCCGAGCGTGGCGACCGCGAAGGTCAGCGCCGCGATGAGCGCCAGTAGCCAGCTATCGAACTTGGCTGAGATCTGCTCGGGGTGCAGCAGGACTTCGCCGTACACCTTGAAGGCGGCGATGGTGGTGATGCCGGCGACCAGCGAGAACGCGATCAGGTTGACCGGCAGGCCCCACAGATTGCCTTTCTTCACGGCGTCGCGATTCTTCGCGTAGCGTGAGAAGTCGCAAAAGTTCAGGTACAGCGCCGCGAAGTAGGTGATCCAGGTCGCGCCCACGGCCATCAGCGCCCAGAACGAGCCGGGCTCGCCGCTCACACCAGCGTCTTTGGTTTTGTCGAGCAGCACGTCCATCGGAATGACGTGCGCGAACGAGAAGCCGCCGGCCTTCACGCATAGGCCGATCGCGAGGATCAGCATCGCGACCCACACCGCCGGACCGGCCCAGTCCTGGAATTTGCGCACCGTCTCCATGCCCTTCTGGATGATGAGCAGTTGCAGCGCCCAGATGACCACGTAGCAGATCACCTCCAGTGCCGAGTGACCGAGCAAGTGCGTGCCCTTGTAAAACGCCATCAAACTGTCGCTGCGGATGAGCAACGCGACCATCGCGCCGGACGCCGCCGCCGTCTGCGCGCCGTACCAGAAGCAGGCCACCACCGCGCGCACCAGTGCGGCGAGGTTGGCGCCCCACACGCCGAAGGAGGCGCGCGCCAGCACCGGGTAAGGCACGCCGGTCTTCTCGCCGGCGTAGCCGATCAGGTTCATCAGTGCGAAGATCACCAGCGAGCCGAGCCCGATCGCCAGCACGAAGTTGGTAAACGTGCCGCACAGCAGGAACAGGCTGGCGGCGAGGTAGTAGCCCCAGAGGCTGTGCACGTCCGAGGTCCAGACGTTGAAGATGCTGAAGGCGCCCCAGTTGCGTACCCTCGAAGGCGCGAGATCTTCGTTGTAGAGGCCGGGGGAAGGATTGCGGATTTCCATTTGCCATCTCCTTTGAGTTCGTGGAACTGAGGAAACACCGCCGGAAGTCCCCGGGCGGCAATGCCCCGCATCTGAAGCAAGCGCGTATGCAAGAACTGTATGCACTTTGATGCGCAGTTCTGAATGGGTTAACCCTTAATCGACAGGCGTGCGGACGCAAGGCGACCGGTCGATTAGCGTGCCGAAGAAGTATCCGCTGACGATATGCGCGGCAGCGCACAGAGGCATCCGGGACGGCGCGCTAGCCTGATGGATGCCCCAGAGAAGTTTCCCCCGCTTCAAGGAGCAGTAGTTCCGCAGGTTCTTCGCTAGCCCCGGCTCTACACGCAGTCGGGCAAGGTTCGCTCGCAACACCAGGTCGACATCCGGGGAACCGCGCTGTCCCGCGGAAATGCAGCGTTTACGCCATCAGGTGCCACCGATGCGTCTCCAAGCCGCTCACTATGCGTTGCTTCTCGCCTGCGGATGCATGGCTATCACGGGTGCATTCGCCGACGATGCCGCCGGCGTCGTCAAGACGCTCAAGGGCACGGTGCGGATCGAGCGGGCCGGAGCAAGTTCGGGCGCGGCCATCGGCAGCGAGGTGTATGGCAGCGATCGCATCGTGACCGGCCCGCAGTCGTCGGTCGGCATCACGCTGCGTGACACCACCCAACTGTCGGCCGGCGCCGATACGATCCTCGACCTGAACAAATTCGCGTTCAATACCACGACCCATGACGGTGTGCTCGACGCGTCCATCAAACGCGGTTCCCTGGCCGTGATTTCAGGAAAGCTGGCGAAGGCGAATCCGGATGCCGTCCGTTTCAGCACGCCGACTACCACGCTGGGGGTGCGCGGCACGGAGTTCATCATCGAAGTCGGCGACAAAGGGGAGGGGGCACGTTGAAGGCTGCAATTCGACGTCACGGGCTGGCATTCGCAGCGGCATTCGTCATGCTGGCCTGGCTGGCCGCGTGCAGCACGCCGGACAAAATCATTCTATTGCCGGATCCGGATGGCAAGGTCGGCGCGGTCGTGGTCCACAGCGCCACCGCGGAGCAAACCATCGACAAGGCTTATGCCGGAGTCGACGTCAGCAAGGGCGGCACGATCGAAAAAACGCTGGATAGCCAATCCAGTGTGCAGGCACGATATGGCGAATTGCTCGCGGCCCGGCCGCCGCGGCCCATGACATTCACTATCTTTTTTCTTTTTGATTCGGCCACCGAATTGGCCCCGGAGTCGTCCGCCACGGTTAAGAAACTGAAGGCCGTGCTGGCGACCTGGCCCGCGCCTCAGCTCGTGGTGGTCGGTCACACCGATCTGGCCGGCTCGCAGGAATTCAATGACCGGCTGTCCATGCAACGCGCGCAGACCGTCGCAACGTTCCTGATCAAGCAAGGCATTCCTCCGCAACAGATAGAGACCGCGGCCCGCGGCAAGCGCGAGCCATTGGTGCCCACGGCAGATGGTGTTCCTCATCGCATGAACCGGCGCGCAGTCATCACCATCCAATGACCTGCGCCAGTCGTCGGCGCTGAACGGCCTTTCCGTCGATGAAACGCTATTTCGACCCATGGCTTGCGCGGATCAGGCATCTGCTGAAGACGGCCCAGGGACGTCCGGTGGCGCTGGCGCTGTTGTTCGGCCTGAGCCTGCTCAATCTGACCAGCGAATGGCCGAGCGACATACCGCGTCCCGCTTTCGTCGACACGCTCGACGCGGCGCTGCCGGATTCCTTCAAAACCGCCCGGCAAATTCTGTTCGATCAGTATCAACGCCACTTCGCGCGGGTTCCGACTGCGCAGCCCGTGACCATCGTGGAGATCGATGAGGAGACGCTAGCGAGCGTCGGCCAATGGCCGTGGCCGCGAAATCGGCTCGCAGGCCTGGTCGATGCCATTGCAGCACTGAAACCGCTGGCGATCGGTCTCGACATCTACATGCCGGAGCCGGATCAGACCTCGCCCGACAAGGTGGCCGCCAATCTGCCGGAAACGGCTGCGGCGCTTGCCGCCGGCTTGCGGGCGCTGCCGAGTCACGAGGCCGTTCTTGCCAGATCGTTGCACGCGGCGCCGACCATATTGGGGGCCGCGCCGCTCGATCACGCAACCCTCGCCGCCAGTACCGATCTGCGCAGCGCGCCGATCCTCGTGCATGGCGCCGATCCACTCGACTATGTGCAACGGTTCGACTATGTGCTCGCCAGCTTGCCGGAATTGCAGGCGGCGGCTCACGGACAGGCGATGCTCAGTGTGGCGCTCGAACAAGGCGTGGTCCGGCATATCCCGCTCATGATGGGTTTGCGGGAGAAGCTGGTCCCCAGTCTGCCGATGGAAATGCTCCGCCTCGCCACGGGATCATCGGCAATCGACGTCTTTGCCGACGCATCGGGCGTGCAGGCGGTGGGCGTCGCGGACGTGCAGGTGCCCACGCAACCCGCCGGCGACATCTGGTTGCATTTCGCGTCCATTCGCTCGACGCTGAGCCGCTACGTGTCGGCGCGCGACGTCCTGCAGGGCACAGTCGATCCGGACCGGATCCGGAACAAACTGGTGCTGGTCGGCCTGACTGGCACCGGCGTGACCGACATGCGCACGACCCCGCTGGGGGAACTGGTGCCGGGCATCGAGATTCAGGCGCAAGTCATCGAGACGATTGTCGAGGGACGTTTCCTGCGCCGGCCCACCTGGTTGAAATGGGCGGAAAGCGCCTTCATCATGACGTTCGGGCTGCTGATCATCTGGTATGTGCCACGGCGCCAGTCGCGGCTTGCGGTGTTCATACGAGCGGTCCCCAAGGGTTCCACCGTTCTGGGCTTACTCCTGCATCTGCTGAATGTTTTGTGCTGCTTCTTTATTTTTGTTCATTTTGGGCTGCTGGTCGATGCGGCCTCGATTTTTATTATCCTGTCCGCCGTCATGGGCTGCTTTCTCACGCCCGCGTTGCTTCATGCCGATGAACAAGGCAGAACAGAAACCACGCAAGCGCGGGAGCGTGAAGCAGGCGACGATCGCACCGGCAAGGCGCCGGGGCCTTGAGGGAGACTCTGATCATCGTGCGTGGGTTATCCGCAAAAACACTCATGCGGGGTAGTGCAAGTCGAGCGCGCCCGCCTGAACGATGTCGGGTTGCAGCGCATCCGGCTGCAATTCTACGAGTCATCCAGGCGAGCACGAAGCCTCATTATTCCATCGAATCATGGCGGCTGGGTGACCGCCTATGTTGATGCGATGCGGGTGAAATTCACGTGGTGCACGCAAGGCGAACGCGGGCCGTTATGGCTTTGCTGCCCGGAGACGGTTTCATCAGCGAGAGAAGCGGATTCCGGTATCGGCTGCCTGGTCGTAGTCGCTGGGCAGTCTTGACGCGCCGTTGGATGCCATGGTGAGGACTTCAACGATCCCCTTCGTGGAAACACTGACTGGCAGATTGGCCACCGCCGCGATCTTCACCCAGGTACAACGCGTAATTTCGTTGCTGGGCACCGGGTGTTCGCCATCGGCTATCGTTGCAGCGAATACATGGTGACAGGTGTGTGTGCCCGTAAAGCCGAATATGTACCGCATGTCCATTGCGCGAAGGCGGGTCTCTTCCATCAACTCGCGCATTGCGGTTTCGCGAAGATCTTCCCCCGCCGCAGGCTTGCCGCCGGGCAGCGACCAGCGCGAGCCTTCCCGGCTGACCAGGAGGATTCGCCTGCCGACCTGGCAGACAACAGTCGCTCGTTGCTTCACGGTGTCTCTCATGTTTTTTCGCCGCGTTGTGCAAAGCACGCCGCATGCCTGAACCTGGATCTGGCGATGCGGGTGCAACACTGCGGTCACTATCGTCGGGACAGCGGCAGAATCTCCGCGCCATGCCGCCCGTCCGGGCCAAGGACGGTGCAACCACCGATCGTCGTTTTAAAGTGTGACAATATTGTGGCGCCGGTGCGGCGGCGGAGGTCACTTGCAGCGTGGCGACGACGATCGAAGCTTGTCCTCTACGCAAGCCTTACCTGATCGCCAGCGCGACCATCGATCTCAAGGTAACTCCGGGAAATGCGGTCTGCGCGGGCCAGGCTCGATCGGCGCCGCGGCAAATTGAATTCACGCGACGTCGGTCGTGAGCCGGTCGCGTGCGCCGCTAACGGCGAGACTTTGTAGTGCTTGACTCCCGTCCGCGCGGGCGGCGTCCTCAACCGCGAAGGTTGTTTCGCTAAAGGCGATCAGTTTGAATCCGCTTCCCTTCGCGCGCGGGACGGTGATGCCCCAATGCCAGCCTCCGGCCTGTTCGAAGACATGCAATGCAGGGACGGTTGGAGTGTGTGAAGACTGAGAAGTCGTCATGGCGCATGCTCCCGTCATATTGCGACCGTGGGTGCACAATTGCAGTTGCCCTGTCTTGAGTCTACAGGTATTTTGCTGCGCTGCAATATGCCGACCGTGGTAAAAATGTCAAATC
The DNA here is from genome assembly GCF_031585635.1 of Paraburkholderia sp. FT54. Taxonomy (NCBI): domain Bacteria; kingdom Pseudomonadati; phylum Pseudomonadota; class Betaproteobacteria; order Burkholderiales; family Burkholderiaceae; genus Paraburkholderia; species Paraburkholderia sp. FT54. The sequence continues at coordinate 2,052,866 of NZ_CP134195.1, forward strand.
ATGTAACGTCATGTTTTTGAAAAGATTCGCCTCTCACCGAGATGTGCGAACATAAATTGACGGGATTTCGATCCAACATGGTCCACGGGGGGCTCCATGCGTAGCCATTCGCTCATTTGGGCAGCGGTGCCGCACAATAGTGACGGCGTCGTCTTTCAGATTCGCATCGTCCACGGACTTCAACGTTTCCACGTTTCGCGCCGCGCGCTCGAAGATGTGTTCGAGCTCGAACGCGGCGCTTCGGACGCGAAACAATTGGAGCATTTCTATCTGTGTCTGACACGCATTCTGGCACGAGCCAGCGCGAAGCGTTCGATTGCCGGTCCAGACACGGTTCCACTTCGGGCCGCCGATTTCACCGCGACGCGCGAGGAGCAGTTCACTTCGAGCCGGCAAGCGATGGCACGCAGTGCGGCTTGAGCGACGGCACTGAGGTGGCTGCGTCTACAGCCAGCGCCAGATGCCCGCAGCCCAACCGGTGAGCGGGATATGAGCCCAGGTCGCCGCGAGCCAGACGACGAGTCCGCCCAACAGCGCGTGCATGCCGAACCCGCCCAACCGCGCGCGGCCGGCGGCGATCGCCGCGAACGGCAGATAGCTCGTCTTCGCCTCCCACGCGAGCCAGAGATCGGGCTGAAGCTGCTCCTTCTTCCGGTCTTGCAGCGCGGCGCCGACGAGCGCGAGAATCACCATGGCCGCCGCAAGGATGATGTTCCTGGCCACAGGGAACACGGCGATGTGGCACAGCCCCCAAAGCGCGAACGACCACATCATCGGGTGGCGCGTTACGGCGAAGACGCCGCGGGCCGAGTCGGGAAACGAGCCGGGCCGGCCGCCGGTGGGCAGCGCCGGGTTGCGGATCAGGGAACCCGTCAGGAGGATCGACGCGATCAGCATGATCACGGTCGCCACCGCCCAGAGCCAGTCTCCTACCGGCCATAGTGGTGGGGAAAGCGGAGCCTTTCCGTAAGCCACGATCAGCCAGCCGAGCGTCAGGAACGCGACCAGCGAATAGACGCCCTGGAACCCCGTCTCGCCAATCGCGCGGACCAACGGTCTGCGCAGCGGATGGGACAAGAGAAAGTGGCTGCCCACGAAGGCGAGCGCCGCTGCCGCAACTGCGCTGGTGCTTCCCATTGAGCCGGCTCCTCAAGTCGTTGACCGTATGCCGTCACCGTCACCGTCACCTTCGGCGGCGCGGTGCATGGGCGCTTGACCTTGAGACAGGGTTTCGCCCATCCGCCACTCTCGCACACTCACGCATCGTGTCGCGCGAAAAAAAACGGTGCGGCCCCTACAGCGGGACTCGCACCGTGACCTGGCAGTTTGACTTTCGCCCAGTGGCGCACCGTCCCGTCAGGGCCGCAACCCTGACGGAACCGGGGCACCCGCTCAGGCGAGGTCGAACCGGTCGAGGTTCATCACCTTGACCCATGCCGCGACGAAGTCGCGGACAAATTTCTCCTGCCCGTCCTCGCTGGCATAGACCTCGGCTAGCGCCCGCAACTGCGCATGCGAACCGAACACCAGATCGACGCGGCTGCCGGTCCACTTCAGCTCTCCGCTCTTGCGGTCGCGCCCTTCGAACACGTCGCGCGCTTCCGAGGTCGGCTTCCATTCCGTACCCATGTCGAGCAGGTTGCGGAAGAAGTCGTTGGTCAGCGTTTCCGGCTTGTGGGAAAAGGCGCCTTGCGGAGTCTGTCCGGCCCCCACGTTCAGCACGCGCAAGCCGCCGATCAGCACCGTCATCTCCGGCGCGGTCAGGGTCAGCAATTGCGCCTTGTCGATCAGCAAAGCCTCAGCCGGGACACCGAACTTGCCCTTCAGATAGTTGCGGAAACCATCGGCGAGCGGTTCGAGCGCCCCGACGGATTCCACGTCGGTCTGTTCCTGCGAGGCGTCCATGCGCCCCGGCGCGAACGGCACCGTCACCTGATGGCCGGCGCTCCTCGCCGCCTGTTCGATGCCGGCGTTACCGGCCAGCACGATCAGGTCGGCGAGCGACACCTTCTTGCCGCCGGACTGTGCGCCGTTGAACTCGCTCTGGATGCCTTCGAGGACCTTCAGTACCTTCGCCAGCTGTTCAGGCTGGTTGACCGCCCAGTCTTTCTGCGGCGCGAGGCGAATGCGCGCGCCGTTGGCGCCGCCGCGCTTGTCCGAGCCGCGGAAGGTGGACGCCGACGCCCACGCAGTCGACACCAGTTGCGAGACGGGCAGCCCCGCCGCCAGGATCTTCTGCTTGAGCGAGGCGACGTCCTGCTCGTTGATCAGCGGATGGTCGACCGCCGGAATGGGGTCTTGCCAGATCAGTTCTTCAGCGGGCACTTCCGGTCCAAGATAGCGGGCGCGCGGTCCCATGTCGCGATGAGTCAGCTTGAACCATGCACGGGCGAAGGCATCGGCGAGCTGGTCGGGATTTTCCAGGAAGCGCCGCGAAATCTTCTCGTAGGCGGGGTCCAGGCGCAGCGACAGGTCGGTGGTGAGCATCGTCGGCCGCAGCTTCTTCGAGGGATCGTGAGCGTGCGGGATCGTTTCGCCGGCATCCTTGGCGACCCATTGGTTGGCGCCGGCGGGGCTCTTGGTCAGTTCCCATTCGTGGTTGAACAGGTTTTCCAGGTAGCCGTTGCCCCATTTCGTGGGCGTGCTCGTCCAGGTGACTTCCAGACCGCTGGTGATGGTGTCGCCGCCCTTGCCGGTGCCGAAGCTGTTCTTCCAGCCCAGCCCCTGGTTCTCGAGATCGGCGCTCTCGGGTTCGGGGCCGACGTTGTCGGCGGGACCGGCGCCGTGCGTCTTGCCGAAGGTGTGACCGCCGGCGATCAGCGCGACCGTCTCCTCGTCGTTCATGGCCATGCGAGCGAAGGTTTCACGAATGTCGTGTGCCGCGGCGACCGGGTCCGGATTGCCGTCGGGACCTTCCGGGTTGACATAGATCAGGCCCATCTGCACGGCGCCCAGCGGATTTTCCAGGTTGCGTCCGTTGTCGTCGCGGCTGACCTCTTCGCCGTGCTTTTCTTCGTCGGCGACGATCACGCCACCGTCGTCTTCATTGCCCGCGGCACCCTTGCCATAACGGACGTCGCCGCCCAGCCAGGTCTTTTCAGTGCCCCAGTAGACGTCCTGATCCGGTTCCCACGTGTCGGGGCGACCGCCCGCGAAGCCGAAGGTCTTGAAGCCCATGGTCTCGAGCGCGACATTGCCGGTGAGGATCAGCAGATCGGCCCAGGAAATTTTCTGGCCGTACTTTTGCTTGATCGGCCACAGCAGGCGGCGCGCCTTGTCGAGGCTGACGTTGTCCGGCCAGCTGTTGAGCGGCGCGAAACGTTGCTGGCCGCGCCCGGCGCCGCCGCGGCCGTCGCCGATGCGGTATGTGCCGGCACTATGCCAGGCCATGCGGATGAAAAGCGGACCGTAGTGGCCGAAGTCCGCCGGCCACCAATCCTGTGAATTGGTCATCAGCGCGGCGAGGTCCTTTTTCACCGCAGCCAGATCGAGGCTCTTGAAGGCCTCGGCGTAGTTGAAGCTGCCGTCCAGCGGATCCGACTTGCTGGAGTGCTGGCTTAGCAGGTCCAGCCGCAGCTGCTTTGGCCACCAGTCACGGTTCGTCGTACCGCCGCCGGCGGCATGGTTGAACGGGCACTTTGCTTCAGTTGACATGCGCTATCTCCTTGAGAGGACGTACCCACTATTTGTTCTGCTACGGTGTCCGCCATCTATGGCGCATCGCACGATCCCGCGCCGACGGGGCTGCCGGAACATCATCTGGTGGGCTCTTGTGGGCGTACTGCGTGTACCGCTGCGATTGTCCGACGCACATGCTCTCCATCCGACAGGAATGTCGTGGCATGCATTGGACGAGAATAGCTCGCGTCGGCAGGCCTGCTGATGCAACTCAAAATATAGGTGAGAGTCACCATCAATAGAATGAGATTACGGCAATGCCGTCGATAGTGCACGGCTATGAAATGCCGCGTATTTTCGGTGCTTTAGCCTATGCGCGACTTTGCGCCCATTGCAGGGGCGGCCGAAGGCGGTGGCGTCGCGGTAGAGGATCAACCAGTACCGGCGCTCGGGCGAACGCTGACGATCGACGGCGAAGCGCGGAAGGAGGGTGCGGCGAGTTCCACGGCCGGTCGGGCCGGCTCGCGCTGCCTGAGAACGGCGACTCGCCCGGTCGCCTCGATGAACATGTGGCCAGTTGGCGACCGCCCGAGCCCGGCCGATTCGTTCGGTTGAAAGCGTTGGGTTAAATCGTCGTTGGACGGTCCACCGGGAGGCCAATCAGGTATCGAAGCTTACGGCTACCCACTCAGTTCGGCGACAAGGCGGGACAGACGGGCAATGCGGTTGCGATACAAAGGCGCGTGCGGACAATTTTTCAGATGCTCGACACGATCACGCCAGTAAGTCGGCGGAAAGGGCTCGCGTGGCGCGAATGCGATGACGCGTTCCAGATGAACGAGTTCGCTTTCGAAAATATGGTGATGCATTGTTTGAATCCCCGTGAATGGCCAATGTGCTCGGCTCGCGGCGTCGCTAACAATCTGACGCCGCGTACGGTTGCAAAATGCTGATTCTGTTCCGCGCAGTGGATCCACGCGGTCACGCAATGGAAGAGACCGCACACCGGACGTTCCGGAAAAATCTCTCGGGATGGCCGGGCGTGCCGGTGCCGCAGGCAACTGATGCAAATATCCTGCGGAAGGAGGCGGATTGGCCGCGGTTGGCGCAGGCTGATTAAAAAGAGCGAGCCGCCGCTGCTTGTCCCGGGAAGGGAAGGCAACGACGGCCGAACCCCGTAGCAGGCCGCCTGGTACATAGCCAGACGGATACCGCGATTTTCGCAGTCACGCATCGCGACGAACTTCTCTATGGAAGCATTCGGTCGCGATGCGTCGACACACGACAGTCACAACTACAACAACAGCACAGCCCCTCTCTCGGTCTGTTCCCAACGACCCGGTGTCGTTGGACTTGATCGGCGCATCGACCATCGTTCGGATCACTAACCGAAAAGCCCTGATGACCAGCGGCGGTCCGGGAATCGGCGGCGTCGGCTATCGACGTGCAACCTGCACGTCGCCGGACGTCGGTGTGTCGAACGCATTGCGGCGCGCGATCCTTATTGGTCTCTCAGGTTCCCCGGCTTGTCGGACGGATTCGTTTGCGCCGCTTTCTTCAGACGCCGACTTATCTCATTATGTAGGCATTAGCAATGAGCGTGCCAGCCTGCGCCGCCTTGTCGGAGCGGGAGGGTCGGCATATTTCAGTCGCGGCGTTGGTCAGTCTCGTCCACACGCGTTCCGCAGATTGGACGATATCGTCCAGTTGACTGCATCAAGCATGGCAAGCGGGCGCTTTCGTCCACATGGGACGAAAGCGACTGAGAGGCAAGGGGCGATGCGGAGCATGGCCGATCGAGGCGAGAAGAGCCGGTTCGGCAATCGCGCCGCGCCGAGCGAACACGGAGAGAGGCGCGCCGCTTACGACTGGAGGCTGACCTTGCTGTAAGTCAGCCGACTGGGGCGCACCTTCATCCGCACCAGCGACACGAGGAAGCTGAAACCGGCCTGATTCGGATCGATCACCGGCACGTACGCGCCGAGCGCCTCGCCAAGCAGCGTGGAGACGCGGCTCGCGACGTCGACGAAACCGGTGCACCCGAGCAGAATGGCTTGCGCGCCGTCGTCCTTGATCGCCTTCAGCGCCGCCTCGAAGGTGCGAACGACCACCACGTCGACGTTCTCGAGCTGCGCGACCGGGCAATCGATCGCGCGGATCGACGCGAACGTATCCTGGATGCCATAGGTCTGCGGATGACCGCGCTGCATCGCCAGCGTGCTTTGCAGGATAGTGATGATCGAGAACCGCTGGCTGAGCGCGAGCGCGGTGAAGGCCGACGCGGGAAACCCGCCGATGATCGGAATGTCGATCACTTCCCGCGCGGCTTCGACGCCGCACATGTCGAAGTCGGTCAGCCAGATGCCGTCGAAACCGTCGTTGGCGATGGACTGCGCGAGTTCGACCACCGGCATGCCGTTCTGCAGCCAGTTCGTGCGGCTCTCGATATCGGCATGGCCCCTGGTGATATTGCGAATCTCGACCTGCACGTCGGGCGGCACGACCGGCGCGATGGCCTTCATGATGCGGTCGTTGTATGCCGACGTGGCAACGGGCACGAGCACGCAGATGCGCAGAGGTGAGTTCAAGATACGTCTCCGTTGCGCGCGGACTGGGGCGATTGAAGCGATTCAAGCGGCACATACGGCCCGAGATAGCCGAGCGAGTTCAGCAACTGCATGAAGCTGTCGAGGATCAGGCCGGGCTTGCGCAGTTCAGCTTCGGCGCGCCAGGCGATCAGCGTCACGGGGCGCTTGCCGATCACCGGATTCAACGAACCGTCATCCTTGAGAAGATCGCCGTTGCTGAAGATCGCCTGGCCTTCGCCGCCGACGAAATACGCCACGCTGTCCGGCGACAGCACGATCGGCTGCGGACACGCGCTGTCCCACGCCAGCAGCGACTCGTTCTGGTACATCACCGTATAAGTGCGCTGTCCGGCCTGAATACGGACCTTGCCGACGTCGAAGCCGCCGCTCGTATCGACTTCGGCCGAGACCAGTTCGCCGGGCTCCGAGATGGCCCGCGCGGAAAGCCCGCAACGCTCGGCGAGATAGCCGATCATGTGCCGGGCGCTGCCGATCTGCCCGGCCTGCAGCGCGCGCCCGAGTTCCAACGCGCGCGTCAAGGTGCCACGGATCGGCGTCGCGCGACGGATGTCGGCCGGCTTCATGACCCACATCGCGAGGCCGCCGAACTGACCGAACTCGGGATCGGCAACGACCGGCCGCATCATCTGCTCGACAATCGCCGACACGTCGCGTTGATGGGCCGGACCGCCCTGGTTGCCGGCGCGCGGCGTCACGTCGAGCTCGACGCACAGGCCGCCCTGGCTCACGAGGAACGCCGGGCGCGGATCGATCCCGGCGGCCGCGAAAGTGAGCATCGGCAGCGAGGGCACGGCGCGGCCGGCGCCGTCGGCGTCGATCACCGCCAGGCCGAGTTTCGCCGCCACCAGCGCCGCCACCGTGAAACCCAGCGCGCCGCTTTCCGGCGGCATCACATAGGCGAGCCTGGTGGATTGCGAAGCGAGCCGGGCCTGGACGTTCTGCACGGCCGTCACGGGCCCGATCGGATAGGTGGCGGAGTTGATCGCTTCAGGTGCGCCGAGATAGGCGACCATGACCGCCGCGCCTTCAGTGGCCTCGTCGACCGACACGACCTTGACTGTGTCGGACGGGTAGTAGTTGCCGGTGACGAAATGCCCGGCCAGATGCCGCGCGGATTCGATCGTGCCGCCGCCGCCGCTTCCGAAGAACGCTGCTCCCAATAGCAGCGGTTCCAGATCTTCCCGGCGTAATTCATAGGCCATTTGCGAGTCCTTTAGTCGAGGTTGAAAGAAGCGTCCTGCTGGAGTTCGGCAAGCAGATTCACGGCGCTGGTGACGCGAGTGGTCGGATCGCCCGTCAGCGAGCGCAACCCGCGCTCGAGTGTGTCGATGGCTTCGGCGCTGCGGCCGGTGGAGCGCAGCAGATCGGCGAGATAGCGCGCGGCGTCCACGCGCGCCGGCACCGAGCCGAACGCGAGCGCGGTGGACAGCGCGGTACGCAGACCCTGCTCCGCGGCGTTCACATCGCCGAGCGCCCACTGCGCGCGAGCCCGGGTGACCAGGAGTTCGCCGAGGTAGACGCGTTCCTGACGGGCCAGGGTCTCGTCGATCGCGGTGGCGAGAATCGCCTCGCATAGCTTCGCGCGGCCGGCGCGCAGCAGCAGTTCGCCGTGCTGCCACGTCTTGAAGGAATAGAACAGCGCGCCGCCGTTGCAGACGACGTGGTTGTCGTAGCCGTCGAGCATGACGGTCTCCGCTTCGTCGGAATGGCCAAGCGAACTGAGGTGACATGCGCGAAGCACCTGGCCGACGCCCCGGTAGAACGCAAAGCCGTTCGCGATCGACACCGATTCGAGTTCGCTCGCGAGGTGTCCGAGCCGGTCCACGTCATCGAACAAACAGGCGAGCCAGGCGGCGCCCTGCAGGTTGACGGCATGAGCGAGCGCGTGCGCGCCCGGTTCGGACGCGCGCAGGATCAACATCTCCATCGCGCGGCGCGCCTGGCTGAATGCGCCGATCTGGTAGGCGGCAAGTCCTTCGAAAGTCAGCGCGAGGCTGGCGAGATCGATCCCTTGCGAGCCGGTACGGGTGTCGTTGCGCCCCACGCTGAGCAGGTTGCCGCGCGCGAGACAGGCGAGAGCCTCCTCGCTGTCGCCAAGCCAGAACAGGGTGTTGGTCATCGCGACGTGGGCTTCGTCGAGCGAAACCCGGTCGCCGCCGTTCTGCGCGCGCTCCAGCATGTTCTGCGCGGTCGCGCGCGCCTGCTTGAGCTGAAGTGTCGTCAACTGCGTGGTCCAGATGCCGAACTGGATCGCGGCGATCTCGGCGGGCTCGCAGACGCCTTCGCCGATCGTCAGCGCGGCGGCGTAGCAGGCAGTGGCCTCCGCGTACAGCCAGCCGTGCACGCTGCGCAAACTCATGCCGAGCAGCCGGTAGGCGTCGAACTGCAAGCGACGCACGGCTTCCTGTTCGTGAGGCGTCTGCAGCACGTCGAGGCAGCGGCGCAATAGCGGAATGGCCTCGGCGAACTTCGACTCCTCGATCAGCGCGCTCGCGTGTTCGAGACACTTGCGCGCTTCCCGGTGATGTTCCTCGCGTGACTTCAGACGCCGTTCGATGGTCTTGCGGCCCACGCCGAGCATCGCGGCGGCCGCGCTCTTGTTGCCGCTGGTCCGTTCGAGCGCGCGGTCGATCAATAGGTCTTCGGCGGCGGCGAGCTTGTCGCGGCCTTCGAGTTGCAACAGCATGTCGGCGAGGCTCGCGCGCGACACCGGCCCGCTGGTTTCATTGGCGAGAAACGGTTCGAGCGAGTCGACATCGATGAGCGTGTTTTCGGCGAGCACGCTCAACTGGCTGACCAGGTTGCGCAATTGCCGGATGTGGCCCGGCCACGAATGCTGGCAAAGCCGCCGGACGGCGGCCGGCGAGAACTCGAGACGGCGCGCGTGCTGCGACGCGAAGTGGGTCACCAGCGCGGGGATGTCCTCGATGCGCTGCTCGAGTCCGGGGACTGCCAGCACGAAGACCGCGAGCCGGTAGAAAAGGTCCTCGCGGAATAGTCCTTCACGGGCAAGTTCGCGCAGGTCGCGGTGAGTCGCAGCAACGACCCGACCCGCGAAATGCAGATTGGTGGACGAGCCAATCGGACGGAAGGTCCGCGTTTCAAGCACGCGCAACAGTTTGGGTTGCAGCGCAAGCGGCAGTTCGCCGATTTCATCGAGCAGCAGTGTGCCCTTGCCGACCTGCTGGAAAAGTCCCTGGCGGTTTTCGCCCGCGCCGGTGAACGCGCCTTTGACATGTCCGAACAGTTCGGCTTCGACGAGGTTCTCTGGAATCGCGCCGCAGTTGACGTCGACGAATGGTTGATCCTGGCGCTGGCTATGCGCGTGCACACGGCGCGCGACCAGTTCCTTGCCCGAACCCGTCGGCCCGAAGATGAGCAAAGGATGATCGGTCGGGGCGACCCGATCGATCATGCGGACCAGTTGGCGAAACGCCGGGGCGCCGCCCACGAAGGCGCCCGAATCAGCCTTGTCGTGGGCGAACGGAACGACAGGGGGGTAACTCATTGCAAAGCACGCTCCACTTGAACCGCGCGTGGCGCTACGCGGAAATTGCCGTCGAAACGACGGGACGGACGGTCATGCATCGATCGCGTTTCCGGCGAAGCTTTCCGGTTGCGTTCTCGGGACCGTCCGCCGCAAGAAGAGACAGAGTATGACGGCTTGTTGCCGGTCTTGTCCTTTTCGAAATTATTCCTGGCGTGAGCACATGTGCGGACTTCATCGCAAGGTGCGGCGAGCCATGCAGTGCTTTCTGGCCGAGGGCTGATGAAAGCTGGCGGCGCTGTCGCCGATCCGGCGACAGGCGTGGTGTAGGGCGTGTAAGAACAAGGCACCAAATGGTATTTGCCGCGACGGCGCAAGCGCGTCCGGCGGTTGACAATGCGTTACCCTGATAACGGCGTTCCAGCGATGATCCTTTAGTGGAATGACAAAGGAAAGTGACGTGAAGATCAAGGACTTTGGCGTCGGGCGTCGGATGGATCTGTGCGAAACAAAGTGTACGCACAACCTTGCGCAGACCTGCGTGGAATCGCTGACTGTCAAGACGTGAGAACACTCACTCCTCGCACTTCACGTCCTGTCTTCGCACGACGATGATCACCGGATACGTGCCGTGTTCGAGTTCCACACGGGCGACGACGGACATCGTCTCGTTGTCGATATCGTCGTACACGCTGACCTTTTCATGCCGCAGACTCGTGAGGCCGGTGCAGCCTGATGCGCGACCCTCGTCGGAGACCTTGCATTGGATCGGATTGTCCGCGAGGTAGCGATATCGGTCTCTGTCCGGGGTCGCCAGGTATTCGCGGAAACTTTGCGCCGATCCGCCGATGCCCGTGACATACCCGATGGCGCACTGCAGTTTGGGTGTGTCGCTGCTCCCGGACGTTTGGGCTGTCGCCGCCGTGCTTGCGACGGCGATGAGCGCCGCGAGGGTCGATGCAAGGAGATATTTCATGGCGCGAATCACGGTGGTCGGATCGAAGTGCTGGATTGTAATGGCATCTGCGCAAGCATGCGCCGCTAGACATTGAACAGCTCGCTACGCGCCGCGTCCAGGATCATCGCGACAGCCGGATGGCTGATTCGGCGCTCGATCGAGATGGCAAAGAATTCTTCGACGATGGAATTGATCTGCCCGACCATCGTCAGCTTGTGCTCGGCCTGCAGCTGGCTCTCCAGCACGGTGGGCGCGAACAGCAAGCCGCGGCCTTCACGCGCGAATGCCATGGTCATCGCCCCGTCGTCGAACTCGCCGACGATGCGCGGCGAAATCGCATGCGACGCCAGCCAGTGATCCAGCTTGCGGCGCACCGCGGATTCCGTGCCGGGCAGCAACACCGGCAACTGACCGAGCGACAGCGGGAAGCGTTTCTTGCCACTCTGGATCAGCGCCTGCGCGCCGAAGCAACTGAGCGTCGAACGGCCGAGCCGGTGGTTGAATGCCTTGATGTTGACGTCGGCGGGAATGGGAGCGTCCGCGATGATCAGGTCGAGGCGGTGCACGGCCAGTTGCGCAAGAAGTGCGTGCAGCTTGCCCTCATGGCAGATCATACGCAGCGAGACGGAAGCGCTCAGCGCGGGTTCCAGCAGCCGGTACGCGATCGCCTTCGGCACCGAATCCGCGATTCCGACGCGAAACCGCGTTTGCGGCCCAGCTTCGCTTTCGCGCCGCACCGCGCTTTCCAGCTCCGAACCTAGCGAGAATATTTCGTCGGCGTAATCGAGCGCCAGGCGGCCCGCATCGGTGAGTTCGAGTGTGCGGCCGCTTTTTCTGAACAGTTTTTTATCCAGCGCTTCTTCAAGCAGCTTGATCTGCCCGCTGAGCGTTTGCGGCGAGATGTGCAACTGCTCGCCCGCCCGAACGATGCCGCCCGCGTGCGCCGCGACCCAGAAGTAATGCAGATGTTTGAAGTTCACGATCTCTCCGCCGATTACTCAATGCTACGGTTTTCTCGAAATATCAGCATAAAAAATACGCATTTTACGTTATCTCGGGTTCGGATAGATTGAGGTCTCGCCCATGGTTTTTGCGGGCGGCAACGGTAGTTGACGGAGGTGGCAAATGGCATCGGTTGCGCAATTCCTGCGTTCAAAGGCGTTCCGGACAGTATGGTCGACCCAGGCATCCGCTTCGGTTTACGACGCGATCGCGATCATGGCTCACAGGCGGGTGGGCGCGCTCATCGTCGTCCATGACGGGCGTGTGGCCGGCATCGTCACGGAGCGCGATTACGCGCGAAAAATCGTGCTGATGCACCGCTCGTCAAGGTATACGCCGGTGCGCGACATCATGTCGACGGCGGTGCGCTATGTCAGTCCGGAACAGACCACCGAGGAATGCATGGCCCTCATGACGGAGCACCGGATCCGTTATCTGCCTGTGATTGCCGAGGGGCAAGTGGTCGGCATGGTGTCGATCGGCGACCTGATCAAGAACCTGATTGCCGAGCAGGAAGACACGATCCGGCAGTTGGAGCACTACATCCACGGCAACGGTTTTCAGGTCGGACATCATGGATTTCAGGCGCAATCGCCAGCAGGTTTGAGCACTCAATAATATTACTGTTCGTAATGTATTTCGCGCGACGACGAAGAGCGCGCGAAGCGGCCAGTCCACTGACTCACCAAAGAGGCTTTCTATGTACACGCAGATCATCAATCAACTTCGACGTGCTGCCGGCACGGTGACGCGCGGGACCGCGGCGCTCGGTCTGGCGGGGCTCCTTGCGCTCGGCGCCGTGGCTTCGAACGATGCCGAAGCAAAGCGGGTGGGCGGCAGCCAAAGCATCGGGCGTCAGTCGCAAACGGCGTCGCCATCCGGGCAAGCACAACGGAGCCAGCAAGCCCAACCGGCGCAGCAGGCCACGCAGGCGCCGGCCGCCGGCGCGGGAAGCCGCTGGATGGGCCCGCTCGCCGGCCTTGCCGCTGGACTTGGCATTGCGGCGTTGCTGTCGTCGTTTGGGCTCGGTGAGGGACTCGCGCAACTGCTGTCGAATGCGCTGTTGATCGGCGTGGTGATTCTTGCCGGCGTGATGCTGTTCCGCTTTATCGCCAACCGGCGTCGCTCGGATCTCGCCTATGGGCACGGTGCCGCGAGCCGGCAGCAAACGGGCAGCTCGCCGCTTCTGAATCAGATGGGGCAAGCGCGGGCCGAAACGCGTTTTCGAGGCTGGCCGCGCGCAGCGATGGGTATGACCGGAACGGCGAACACCATGAACGCACCGGAACTTTCGCCCGGACCCGATCAGACTGCATTGCTGGTGTCGGCGAAGTCGATGTTCATGCGTCTCCAGGGCGCGTGGGACCGCAACGAGCAGGGGGATCTGTTCGAACTGACGACGCCGGAAATGTTCGCGCGGCTCAAGCAGGACCTCGAGGCGCGCGGTCGCGAGCCGAGCCATACGGACGTGACGCAACTCGATGCCGAGGTGCTGGGCACCGAAAGCAATGCCGATGAAACATTGGTCAGCGTTCGCTTCCACGGTCAGATGCGGGAAGACGATGCTCAGACCGCCCAGCCATTCCAGGAGATCTGGAACCTGGTCAGGCAAGTGCAGGGCGACCAGGCGTGGCGCCTGGCGGGCATCCAGCAGATCGGCGGATAACAGCGCGGTCGAAGCCGGCGCGAAGAAGCGCCGGTCTTCGGGCGATTTGCAAAAGCCGCGTTAGACTTCGCGGATTGAAAAGAGCGGTTCACCCGCCGTGCTCGAAGCGCGGCAAGCGAGGTGCGCAAAATGCGGGCTATCCGAACCTGGCCGCCTGATTGGCGTGATCTGCTTGCCGCCAGAAGCACTGGCGACGCTGCACGTGGTCGCGATCAGCGATCGGTCCCAATATGGCCGAACTTCGGCCACTCATGCATCTCGCGTTGAAGATCATCGAGGCGTCGCGCGGCGACCGTCATCATACGGATACTCAGGCGCGGCTGCTATCAATCGCCGCCACACAATCGATCTCGATGTCGAAGCGTCCAGGCCACGCCGGCACATTGACGAAAATCCTGGCGGGTGGGTTCGGTCCGAAGAAGCGCGCATAGATCGCGTTGACGGCGGGAAACATGTCGACCGACGTGCAATACACGTTGCACTTGAGCACCTGATCGAGCGATGAACCCGCCGTCTCGACGCACAATTTCAGCTGTTCCAATACCCGCTCCGTCTGACGCTCGATCGGTGCGTCCATCACTTCGCCCGTGTTGGGATCGAACGGCGGGAAGCCGGACACGTAGATCGTGTCGCCGTGGCGGGTGACCGCGGAAGTCGGCGCTTTCCAGCGTTCGAGCCAGCTCGACAGTGGTTCGACGCGAATGATTTCTCGGCTCATGGTTCGCTCCGTGTGAAAACGATTGGTCGTTGAAGAAGACGCTACGCCACGTCCTCGAAGATGCCGTTCAACCATACGCTTGACGGCGCCTTTGGCAAGCGGTCGAAGCGGCCGTTCGCAAGCGACTGTGGCCATCCAGTTCCAGCATGAATCCTTGGCTGACCAGGCACCCGGAAAGCCCCAGTACCTGAACCTCGAGCAGAGTGATCAGCTCGCTCAGATTGCCGGGTGATAGACGTGGCGGCGAAATTGCTTGAGAAGCAGGCATGGGTCATCCACGGGAAGTGCGTCAATCAACAGATGTTTGAGCGTGGCTGCTGATTGTCGCAGGTTTCCAGTGAACTCAATTCTGCGTCACAGGTGGCGCAACCGCCCGCGGACTCGTCAGGCGGCTCGGGTTGTGAACGGGCGGCCGGCGGACCGATATACCCATGCGCACACCGCTCAGCCTGCGTGCGAGGCTTATTTAGCAGCCCGAACACAGCCGTAATTTACGTGTCGCTTGCTGAACCAGGTGCCCGCTGCGTTGACAGGCTGGAAAGGAGTGGCAAATGGAAGACAATCTTCATACCACGCAGAATCGGCTACCCGGCCCACTTCCCCAAGCGGAATTGACGCGTCCGAAAGTGCGGCAGGTGTTGCTCAAGAAGGCGCCTGGTACGTTGCGGTACGACGCTCGCGGCCATCTCGACCACGTCCGTTTGCGGCCCGGTCCAGGATCCGCGTTTGCAGCGCTTCTGTTTCTGGTGTTGTCGTGCTTCTCGAGCACGGCGCTTCCGGCGCAAAAGCCGGCATCCGCCGAAGTCAGCCCGGCGAGCCCGAAGGCAGCTCAGCACGGACGTCTTGATCGCACCGGCAAGACCCGCAAGGGCAAGGCTTCGTATTATGGCCGGGAGTTCTACAAAAGAAAGATGGCTGACGGTACGCCGATGAATCCGCAATCCAATACCGCCGCGAGCAAGACGCTACCGCTTGGCACCAAGGCGCGAGTCACGAATCTGAAAAACGGCAACAGCGAGGTGGTGGAAATCAGGGATCGCGGCCCGTACGTCAAGGATCGAATCGTCGACGTATCGCCCCAGACTGCGGATAAGCTCGGGTTGAAAAAAGATGGCATCGCCCCCGTCGAAGTCAAGCCGGTGGAAGTTCCGCAGGCCGACGGTACCGTGAAGCCGGGCGCAGGTGTACAGGAAACCCCGCGCGCCAGGTCGTCGGCTGATGTGCAGGATAGCCGCCATTCATTGCATTGAAATGGCAACGGACGCGGCTCGTCGCTCGGCTCGTGAAACTGCTTCGCGAGCGGACGTTTGCCCGCCTCGACTGAATGTGCCGGCCAGCACGTTGCCGCCGAGGAAATAGCGCGCGGTCGGTGACGCCCTATCCGAGTGGGCAGCTCATCGCCTTAACATGCAGGCTCTGGCAGGGATACGAGTCAGGCAATTGTGGGTTCCGGGCTGCACTCAGATTCGAATCGCGGCTGGTCACGGCGCAGCCGGCAAGCATCATAACCAGACCCGATATGACCACGAAGTGGCTCCACTCAATCGATCTCATAGGTCCTCGACACGAAAGGCAGGTGGCGGCAGGGGAGTTGCTTCGCAAACGCTATGCGCACCTTGTCAGTCTTCAAGGTCTGGTCACCGAAAGATAAGCCGCGGCCTCTTCGATCTGCGCATCGTTCAATGTCGCCGCAACGGCTGTCATCGAACCCGGCGCCGGCGGTTTTCCCTTCGCGCGCTCCTGAAATTCGTGTAACCGGGTAACGACAAATGCCGCCGGTTCACCCGCGATGCCCGGAAAGCGAGCCCCGTTGCCCTTGCCGCCGGCCCCGTGACAGCTGAAACAGGCGGGAACGTTGGAGCCAGCACCCATCTCGGCGAGCTGCTTTCCGGCGATCACCAGACTCTGCGGCGGCGGTGCACCTTTGGCAAGCGGCGGATCCTGGCTGGAAAAAAAGTTTGCGAGTTGCTGTATGTCGCTATCGGATAGATTGAGCGCGACCGGCTGCATGACAGTGCTCGCGCGAGTGCCCGCCTTGAACATTGACAATGCATGGGCGAGATAAACGGGATCCTTGCCGGCAAGCCGCGGCCCACCGCTTACGGTGCCGGCGCCCAGTGCGCCGTGGCACGCGACACACGTTGCGATGGACGGCGCCGTTGTTCCCGCGGCCGTATCTTGCGCATTCGCTGCGGGCTGTGCTTGACAGGTGCCTGCGAAACCGACGAGCGCCGCGATCGAAAGGGAGCGCAAGCGGTTGCGCAGCATGGTGCTAGAACGTGAACTGATCATCGTGGCCTTTCCGGTTTCCGTCGAACAAGCGTCCGGTGAACGACGCTGTGAATCGATTCTGCGGGAGTGATTCTGACAAGCGACCGTCGAAAGAATGACGTATTTGTCATCTAAGGCGAGCGGGAACCCGTCTGCCGCCGCCTTGGACGACCACGAAACCAAACAGCCAGTGGCACCCGATTCGATTGCATAGAATCAGGTTACGCGCAGAACGCTTTCGGGCAACCCGATTGCAGTCGCGTTCGCGGTCGGGCTTGCGCGTATGAAACGCGACTCGTACTAATCGTAAGGAGAATCGTCATGGCGACCTATGTGGTTCTTGCACAATTCACCGATCAGGGCATACGTAACATCAAGAACAGCCCGCAGCGGGCTGGTCAAGCGGCGGAGTTGGCCAAGAGCTTTGGCTGTGAAATGAAACAGATCTTCTGGACGGTAGGCAAATATGACATTGTCACGGTGATCGACGCACCGGATGAGCAAAGCTTCGCGGCATTCGGCTACGCGCTGGGGTCCGCGGGCAATGTCCGCACGCAAACGCTCCGTGCCTTCACGAAGGATGAATGCAGCGCGATTATCGGCAAACTTCCATAAAACAGGCGGTGCTCGGGCACGTGAGCCGTTCTCTTTCCGCGACTCTTTCTCAGGAGATCACAATGAACGCAAAAGCAAGCGACAGCGAAGACGTACGGGCATTCGTTCAAACCGCCGAGCAGGCCGGCGAGTTTGTCTGGGTCATTACGCTGGTCGACTTCGGAGCACAAAAGGTCAAGCGGTCGATTGTTTCGGACGACACATTCGCCATGCGCGCCGCGGCTCAAGACGCTGGCGAGGCCTATCTGAAGGGACTGACGGAAGACCGGTAGCGAGGCGAACGGAGGCCTTGTTTTCGCTCGCGGACAGACTAGAGTTGGACCAGAGGCAGAGGGCCGGGAGGGGAGGAAGCCAATGTCCAGCACGCCACAAGCGCCGGCATCGCCTCTCACGGTGTCCGTCGAAGCAGGCCGCTTCCACGTCGCTCGACCAGGCAGCGCGAATGAGGTGATCGATCTGGTGCGGCAAAAAAATATCCAGATCGTCGATCTGAAGTTCACCGACTTGCCCGGACTCTGGCAGCACTTTTCGATCACGCTTCCTGAAGTTCACCCGGACCTTTTTGAGGCCGGAATCGGCTTTGACGGCTCGTCGATTCGCGGCTTTCAGGAGATTCACGAATCGGACATGCTGCTCAGACCCGATCCGGCGACCGCCTTTGTGGATCCGGTGTGTGACACGCCAACTCTGTCGATCATCTGCGACGTGGTCGACCCGATTTTGCAGCAGCCGTATTCACGCGATCCGCGCTATGTGGCGAAAAAGGCGGAAAACTATCTACGCCAAACCGGTATTGCGACCACATGCTACATCGGGCCCGAACTCGAGTTCTTCATCTTCGACTCGATCCGTTTCGGTCAGAACCAGCACTGCGGCTTCTACTATGTCGAGTCGTCCGAGGGCGACTGGAATACTGGCCGCGACGAGGGCGCGTATGGCGGCGGCAATCTCGGCTATAAGCAGCGCTACAAGGAGGGCTATTTCCCGGTGCCGCCTCACGACACGCTACAGGAAATCCGCTCGGAGATCGCGTTGACGCTGCAGCAGGCCGGCGTACAGATTGAAGTGCATCACCACGAAGTCGCGACCGCCGGTCAGAACGAAATCGACATGCGCTTTGCAACGCTCACACGCATGGCTGACAACGTGATGATCTACAAGTACGTTTGCAAGAACGTCGCGCGCCGGCACGGGAAAGTCGCGACTTTCATGCCGAAGCCGCTGTTTGCCGACAACGCGAGCGGCATGCACTGTCACCAGAGTCTGTGGAAAGACGACGAGAACCTCTTTTACGACGCAAACGGTTGGGCGCTGACCTCCGACATGTGCCGCTGGTACATTGGCGGCTTGCTGCAACATGCCCCCGCGCTGATGGCTTTTTGCGCCCCGACTACCAATTCATACAAGCGTCTCGTCCCAGGATACGAGGCACCCGTCAATCTGGCAATGTCGCAGCGCAACCGTTCGGCAGCGGCGCGCATCCCGATGTATTCGGATTCGCCCAATGCGCGGCGCGTCGAGTTCCGCTGTCCGGACCCGTCGGCCAATGCGTACCTGGCGTTCGCGGCGATGCTGATGGCCGGCCTCGATGGTATTGAGAACAGGACGGATCCGGGCGATCCGCTCGACCGGAACATCTACGACCTATCGCCCGAACAGACCCACAACATACGGCAGGTTCCGGGCTCGCTCGACGCGGCGCTGGCGGCGCTGGAGTCCGACACGGCATTTCTGCGCAAGGGCGATGTTTTCACCGAAGACGTGCTGCAGACCTGGATCGAATACAAGCGCAAACGCGAGATCGACTCGATCAAATTGCGTCCGCATCCGTGGGAGTTTTACCTGTATTTCGATACTTGAGATCGATATTGAATCGGTCATGTGCCGGCGGGCAGGCTCGGCTCGACGATATGCAGTGGTTGCGAGGCGGGAGTGACTATACTCAAAGAGGCCGCCTCTGATTCAAACTCACCGGGTTCAGGTGGTCGAGGCGCCGGGCAGGATTTCAACGCGAGCCGGCCAGCTCGCGGGGGAGGGGCATATGTTCAAGCATCTGCTGGTGCCGACCGACGGCTCGGCGCTTTCCGAGGCCGCCATTCAGATGACGGTAACGCTCGCCGTGGAAAGCGGAGCCAAAGTCACGGGACTTCATGTCATTCCGGAGTTTCATGTCCTCGCCTATGGCACGGAGATGATCGCGGACAACGAGGATCGAATCATTGAGGCCGCGCGGCAGCGTGCGGACGACTACCTCGGGCTGGTCAAACAAGCTGCTGCGCAAGCAGGTGTCGAGTGCAATACGGTTGCGGTGAATCGCGCTCATCCTTACGAGGCGATTATCAGCGTTGCAGCACAGCAGAACTGTGATCTCATTGTCATGGCGTCCCACGGCCGAAGTGGCATGCGGGCGTTTTTGCTCGGCAGCGAGACGCAGAAGGTCCTGACACACAGTCAGATCCCGGTCCTCGTCGTCCGGCAGTCGACGTCGACCGCCGCGCCTCCGGGGCGATAGTCCGGTCGGCGGAGGGAGAAGGAGCGCGAACCCGGAAGTATACGAATGAATTGCATCGGAATCCTCATATAGAGTCCAGCGTTCGCGCTACGCCAGTGGTTTGCGACTACAGCGAACGTGCGATCGCTCGTCCGAGCAGTTCCAGGCCCAGGTCGATCTCCTCCTCGTGGACGGTCAACGGCGGAGCGATCCGGAAGACGCCGCCCATGCCGGGCAACTGCACGATGTTCATGCTGAGCCCCAGATCCATGCACTCGCGGGTGATCCTCGAGCCCAGCCCATCCGCCGGCTCCCTGGTGCGGCGGTCCTTGACGATCTCCATGCCCAGAAGCAGCCCGCGTCCGCGAATGTCGCCGATGCACTCAAAGCGTTCCATCAGATCCAGCAGACCGCGTTTGAGCCGCTCACCCATCTGGTTCGCACGCGCGACCAGCCCCTCGCGTTCGACCACATCCAGCACCCGCAGCCCGACGGCGGCGGGGAGCGGATCGGACACATGGGTCGTATAGAACAGGTAGCCCAATTCATGGGCCCGCTCCTCGATCTGCGCGGAAGTCACGACGGCCGCGAGCGGCAAACCGGCACCGAGCGTCTTCGACAGCGTGAGAATGTCGGGCGTGACGCCATCGCGCTGAAAGGCGAACATCGTGCCCGTGCGCCCGATCCCGGTTTGCGCTTCATCGAGGATCAGCAACATGCCGCGCTCCTCGCATTTGCGCTTGAGTGCGGCCATGTAGCCTACTGGCAGTTCGATGATTCCGCCGGAGCTGAGGATCGGCTCGGCGATAAAAGCAGCGAGATTGCCGCTGGACTGACGGTCGATGAGATCGAAGGCGTAGTCCAGTTCCGCCAGCCAATCGTACTCACCGTTGCGTTCGAAACGCGGCCGGTACAGGAACGGAGCGGGGATCGCGAAGGAGCCGACGGCCGCCGGACCGACGCCTTTGCGACCGGCGCTGTAAGTCGCCGATGCGGCATGCCCCGTCATGCCATGCCACGACTGCGCGAAGCCGACGATTTCATATTTGCCGGTGACCAGCTTCGCCATGCGAATGGCGGCCTCGTTCGACTCCGCGCCTGTGCTGAGCAACAGGGCGCGGTCGAGTCCGTCGGGCGTGATGTCGGCCAGACGGGTTGCCAGCTCGACCACGGGCCGCGACAGCATCCCGCTGAAGAGGTGGTCGAGCTTGCCGGCGTATTCGTTGATGACCGCGACGATGTCCGGATGGCTGTGCCCAAGCACCGCGCTCATCTGCCCGGAGGTGAAATCCAGGATCGCGCGGCCGTCCGCGTCGTAGACGAAGCTGCCCTGGGCGCGCTCGATGATCATCGGCTCGAAGGTGCCGCCATAGCGGATGAGGTGCTGCCTGGCGTTGCGCCAGAAGACTGCGTCATTGTTTCGGGACACCGTGCTTCTCCTTGGTTGGCGACGAGAATAACTTGCAGTCTAGATCGCCCGACAGTGACGATCCAGGTAAGATCGTGCCTGACTTCTCGCCTTCGACTCGCACCTTCCACGCTATCGCAGCGGCAAGCAGGGCGGCGCGGGCTCGGGACGGCCAGTCAAAAATAACGGCAACTCGCGGGCAGAGCGTTGCGCGGGTCCTGTCGTGAGGTTCCTTGTAGAACGCTCGATTCGCATTAGAAATACCATGGATTACTTTGCCGCGGTACGCGCCTTCGTGTGCGCAGCGGACCTGCAGAGCTTCAGCAAGACGGCCCATGAAATGGCAGTCAAGACCTCGACCGTCTCGCGCTACGTAAGCGAGCTGGAAAAGGATCTGGGCATTGCCCTGTTCAACCGGTCGACGCGAGGGCTTGTCCTGACCGAGGGCGGCAGGCTATTTCGTGAACACGCCATGATTGCCCTGCAGGCGCTCGACGACGCGCGCCAGGTTACGTCGTCACTGAATCGCACACCGCAAGGCGTGCTGCGCGTCACGATGCCGTCGACATTCGGGCGCCGGCACATCGTGCCGCATCTGCCGGCGTTTATGGCGCGCTACCCGGACATTGACCTGGATATCGTGTCGACCGACGAAACGCTCAACATGATCGAGGCTGGCATCGACGTGGCGATCCGTATCGGCGTGCTGCCCGATTCGTCGTTGATGGCCAGACGCATTGCGCCGCATCACCGGATCGTCTGCGGCAGCCCGGCGTATTTCGAGCGCAGCGGGATGCCTCGTGTGCCTGAAGATCTGGCGGCGCACGATACGCTTCGCCTGGCTCTGCTGCCGGACGACAAATGGTCTTTCACCCGCATCGCAGATGCGCAGGCAGCGTCGCAGCAGGTGCTGGTGGCATTGCGAGGGCGCTTGCGCGCGGACGACTCCGAAGCCGTGCTGCAACTCGCCGTGGCCGGCTGCGGCCTTGCTCTCCTGCCGACGTGGCTCGCATCCACGGCCCTGCGCGAAGGGCACCTGCAACACGCGCTGCCCGAATGGGAAGCGCGCACGGGACGTGCCGAACCCGCGGTCTGGGCGGTCTACCCGCCGAAGAAAATCGTCTCGTCGAAGGTGCGCGCGTTCGTGGATTTCTACGCCGCGGCAATCGGCGAGCCGCCGTACTGGGACGACGGACTCGCACTGGCGCTTCAGCCTTAACGGGCGAAGCGGATGTCGAGCGTGCGCAGCCAGGTCTGCAAGCCGGCATCCTGGATCGGAATCACGTAAGCGTTTTCGTTCGTTTCATTGAAATGCGCATGCCAGTATCCGGGCGGCGTGACGAACGCCATCCCGGCCTCCCAATCGACGCGTGTCGGATCGACGATATTGCCGTTCTCGTCCAGTTCGGTGCCGACCAGCGTATAGACGCCTGGCTGGCCTCCGGCGATGAAGTCGAGTGCAATCGACTGGTGGCGGTGCGGCTTCTGGATCGAGTTGGGCGGCACGATGCCGAACATGGCCCACAACACATGCGTGACCGTTCGCGTCTGCGGAAAGTTGGCGTTGCCCATCAGCACGCTGATGCGGTTGCGGCGGCCCGCATTGGCTTCTTCCGCGACCTTGCGCAATTCCGCCTGCGCCTGGGCGGCCGGATAGAGCGTCGGCGCGAAGCGCGCCTCGACGCCGGTCGTGCCGAGATAGGTGAGCAGCGGCGCGTCGTTGACGTAATAGAGCGTGGCCGTCGTGTCGGCGGACAGCACGGCGGCATCGCCACCGGGCAGCGTGAAGAAATCGCCCTGCCCGAAGGGGAAGCGCGTCTCGGCTTGCATCACGCTGCCGCTCCCGCTGATGACGTAGCAAAGCTGCGAGGTCGCGTTCGGGGCGAGCGTCAATGCGTCCCCCGCGACGATACGCAGGAAATTGGCGCTCAGGCCAGGACCGGTCGCGGGGCCGGGGCAACCCAACTCCGCGGAGAGGTCCAGCGGCACGATCCGGGTTGCGCCGTCTGCGTACAGCGAAGGCGCGAAATTGCGGAAAGGCACGCGCGAGATGAGCTTCGCGCCGATCGGATTGGCTGACGACGTGTATTCGAAGTATTGCGCATCGAGGGTCGCGTCAGCGGGTTCGGCGAGAGGCGCCGAAGACGTGCGGGTCAACATGGTCTGCTCCTTTGGATTGGGAAACTTCGTGCGGGTCCATCACGAAGTTGGGTGGCGTCCGAAAGCTGAGCTGACTATAGGCGCGGGTCGCTGGCCTCAGAAGTACCGGATATCGAAATCACCTTTGCGCAAATGGGTGCACCGTTCATTCATTGCCGCTATTCCGCGCAATGATAAGGTCAGGTTCAGGCAATTGATGAAAAACCAAATATTAGTTGCATTTTCCATATAAATCCATATTGTTCATAAGGGTATGCGTGGAAATACTAAATGCAATTGTAAATTTTCTCGCTGCGAACAAAGCGCACGGCACATGCCTGCCTGAAATCATTCTGTAGCGCGTCGCCACGCTCACTGCTTGCTTGCGTTCCGCAACGGTTGTTTCTGAAATTAATCCGGTCACTATGGAAATGATAGAGAAAACACATTGGATAATAAAATTCCTGAGCCATAGGATCCCTCCGGTTTCCAACTGAACCCAGGAATACAACGTGAAAATACTGAAGACGCAAATTGCAGCAAGCATTTTCTCGATCGTCTCGGCAATCTCGATCGCTCAACCGGCGCATGCCGTGGATATGACCCGGGATAGCGGGGCGCCCGTCGGCGACAACCAGAACTCGCAGACAGCGGGCCCCGAAGGTCCAGTTCTTTTGCAGGATTCTCATCTCATCGAGAAGCTGCAGCGCTTCGATCGCGAGCGCATACCCGAGCGCGTCGTGCATGCGCGTGGCACGGGTCTGTTCGGCGAGTTCGTGCCGACCACGGACCTCAGTTCGCTGACCACGGCCCAGGTGTTCACGCCAGGGACCAAGACTCCCGTCTTCGTTCGATTCTCGACGGTGATGGGCTATCGCGGATCGCCCGAGCAGGCACGAGACCCGCGCGGTTTCGCTATCAAGTTCTACACGCAGCAAGGCAACTGGGACATGGTCGGCATCAACTGGCCGATCTTCTTCATTCGGGACGCCATCAAGTTTCCTGACTTCGTGCATGCGAACAAACCGTCGGCTGTGACGGGTGTGCAGGATCCGAATCTGGCATTCGACTTCTTCGCCCATTCGCCCGAAGCGACGAACATGCTCACGCATCTCTATACGGACGAGGGCATGCCGGATTCGTATCGCCACATGGACGGCTTCGGTGTGCACGCCTTCAAGTTCGTGAACGCGAAAGGGGAAGTTCACTACGTGAAGTTCCACTGGAAAAGCCGTCAGGGGATCCAGGGCATTCGTCCCCAGGATATTCCGCATTCGATCGGCGCCGACTGGAACATGATGACCAACGACCTGTACAACTCGGTCAAGGCGCATTCCTACCCGCAATGGGATCTTTATATCCAGGTGCTCTCGCCAAAAGATCTGGATAAGTACGATTTCGATCCGCTGGACGACACGAAGGTGTGGCCGTCTTCCATCCCGGAGCAGAAGGTGGGCACGATGACGCTCAACCGCATTCCGGACAACTATTTCGAGTCCACGGAAGAATCGGCATTTGCGCCGTCGCGGCTTGTGCCAGGGATCGAGCCGTCCGAAGACCGGATGTTGCAGGGCCGCCTGTTCGCCTATGCGGACACGCAGATGTATCGCCTCGGCCCCAACTACAACCAGTTGCCGATCAACCGTCCGGTCGTCGCGGTCCACAACAACAATCAGGACGGCTTGATGAACGGGGACGATCGAAAGGGCGAAGTGAACTACGAGCCATCGGGAGTCGCCGAAATCGCACAGCAGGACAAGTACAAGTCCGTGCAGACGCCGCTGAAGGGGACGACCCAGCAAAGAGCGATCCACAAGACGCTCGACTTCCGTCAGGCCGGCGAGTACTACCGGACGCTGTCGGAAACCGACAAGGCAGATCTGATCACGGCGCTGTCGGGCGACCTTAGCCACGTGACCAACGACGCCAACAAGTACGCGATGCTCTCTTACTTCTATAAGGCCGATTCCGACTACGGCACCCGCCTCACGGCGGCGACCCATGCGGACCTCAACCGTGTGAAGGATGCGGCAGCACACCTGAGCGAAAACTGAAGCACGTACGGAAAGCCTGCGCAAGCAGGCTTTCCGACTGTTGGACATGCTTTCTCACGGAGAACCTGATGCGATGCTTTTTCACTGCCCGGCGCATTCTTCGGACTGCGGCGGCCGCCACCCTGGCCGCGCTATTGACGGCGAGTTGCGCGCAGCATGTGTATCAGCCGGGAACCTATTCGGCCGCGACGGACACGCCGCGTTACACAGAAGACTGGTTTGCCGCGGCGCGCGCGGGACGCACGGATATCGTTCAGGCCTTGATCGATGCGCATTTCCCGCTCGATACAACCACTCCCGAAGGCTATACCGCGCTGATACTGAGTGCCTATGACAATCACGCGCAGACATTGAAGGCCCTTCTTTCCGCAGGTGCCAACGCTTGCGCCGCCGACCGGCACGGCAACACCGCGCTGATGGGGGCGCTCTTCAAAGGCGAGACGAATATTGCAACGATGCTGCTCGACACGCATTGCGACATCGATCAAACCAACAACGCGGGGGAAACGGCGTTGTCGTTTGCCGCGCTATTCGGCCGGCTCGATATGATTCCGGTGCTCGTCGCGCACGGCGCCAACGCGAATCATGTCGACGCGCGCGGCGGGACCGCGTTGCAAATGGCGATCGCACAACACAACCCGGCTGCGGAGGATGCATTGCGGCATGTCGGCGCGACGCAGTGAGGCATCGCTGATCAATCGCCTTTCATGCCGTGTGGCCCGCCGGCAAAGGATGTTCGATGCCTGCCTGTCACGCGGCAAGCACGCGTTCCGGCGGCGCCATGAACTCCGGCCCAACGGGATCCTTGACGTACTGCGTGATGATCGCGTCGATCTGCTGGAACGCCTTTTCATCGAGGCGCCAGCCGAACACGTCGTCGACCCCGTCCAGTTGCGCCGGACGGCGCGCGCCCCACAGCGCGATCGTCGGGCCGCGGTCGAGCACCCAGCGCACCGCGAGCGCGAGCACCGACTTGTCGAAGTTATCGCGCGCGAACACGTTCAGTGCTTTCACCGCCGCGACATATTGCGCGCGACGCGGCTCGCGAAACTTCGGGTCGCGCTGGCGCAGATCGTCGCCCTCGAAACGTGTCTCGACGCCAATGCGCCCCGCCAGCAGTCCGCGACACAGTGCCCCATAGGCAAGCGCGACGAGCCCATGCTGTTTTGCATACGGCAGCACGTCACGGTCGATATCGCGTTCGAACAGGTTGTACGGCGGCTGCGTGGCCGACAGCGGCGCCACACGGCGGAACGCATCCATTTGCTCTGGCGAGAAGTTGCTCACGCCCAGCGCGCGCACCTTGCCTTCCTTGCGCAGAGCGTCGAGCACCGCGGCGGTCTCTTCGATCGGCACCAGCGGATCGGGCCAGTGGACCTGATACAGGTCGATGTAATCTGTCCGCAAGCGCCGCAGCGTATCCTCTACTTCCTGACGAATGCGTTCTGGCGACGAATTGCGGAACACCGCGCCGTCGCGCCATTCCAATGCGACCTTGGTCGCGATGACCGCCTTGTGCCGATACCCATCGGCCAGCGCCTTGCCGACGATCTCCTCCGAAGCGCCGAAGCCATACACCGGCGCCGTGTCGATCAGATTGACACCGCTGTCCAGCGCCCGGCGGATCACCGCAATCGAGTCTTTCTCATCGGTGCCGCCCCACATCCACCCGCCGATCGCCCAGGTGCCAAGGCCGATGCGTGAGACGGGAGTCGTTAAACCTTCAATTGCGATTGTTTCAATAGTCATGTGAAGCTCTCTAATCAAAGCACTGCGTAAAGCACCGCATACGGGTCGAATGCGATCTGACTAACGGCGACGTACCCATTGGACGGGCAGGCGAGCCGATTATTTCAGCGGCATCCGGCGATCACAAGAAGGCACCTGACGGTTTCATACTTTCCCCATGGAAACTAATTGCTACGACAGCGCTTACGCGCACGACAATCCGCAAAAAAAAACCGACGACCTGGCGCGCAACATCATCGAGCAGATCGCGGACAGGTGGACGATCCTCGTCATCGATGCACTCGGCACGCACGGCGAGATGCGTTTTTCGCGGCTACGAGAAGTGGTGGAGGGCGTGAGCCAGAAAATGCTCACCAAGACATTGCGGCAGCTCGAGCGTGACGGCCTCGTTGCGCGCTACGTGCATCCGGTGATCCCGCCGCGAGTCGACTATCAGTTGACGCCATTGGGGCGCAGCCTGCTCGACAAGATCTGCGGGATATGGAATTGGGTCGAGGTCCATATGAGCGAAATGGAATTGGCGCGCCGCGAGTTCGACCACGGCGCAAAGCGGATCGACCATCTCCATCCGCGTGATGTGCCCATCGTCTAGCTCGGTCGCCGCAAGACGAGGTCGACGCTGAGCACGATCTTCAAGCTGTCAGCAGGCTCGTGAGAAATTGCCCATAATTGCGCGCAGTCTTTGAACAACCGTTGGGACGTTTCATGAAAGCAGCTTCTGCAGCACCGCAATCTCCGATCGCATTTCTCGCTGTCGCGTTGGCGTTCGCGATCAACATGATGGGTACAACGCTACCGACGGCAATCTATCGGTACTACCAGCTGCAGTACGGTTTTACGCCGACCATCATCACGGTGATCTATGCGTCGTATGCAATCGGCGTGCTGGCCGCACTGCTGCTGGTCGGCAACTGGTCCGATCAGCTGGGCCGTCGTCGCATGCTGCTGGCGGGGCTGTGTGCGTCGGCCGCGTCAGCGCTGACGTTCCTGCTCAGCGACGGGCTGCCGCTTCTGATGCTGGGTCGCCTGCTGTCGGGAATCTCCGCCGGCATCTTCACTGGAACCGCCACCGTGGCCGTGATCGAACTCGCGCCGCCGGCATGGCGCGGCAAGGCCATGCTCGCCGCTACCGCCTCCAATATGCTGGGACTGGGTTGCGGTCCGTTGCTAAGCGGCATTCTCGTCGAACTCTTCCCCTGGCCGATGCGCTTGCCCTATGCGGTGCATCTCGCGCTGATCGGTGTCGCCGCACTGATCGTCCTTGGCGTGCCGGAAACCGCTGCGATTCCTTCGCGAGTGAAGCTCGGCATCCAGAAAATTTCGCTTCCCGCCGAAGTACGCCCTGCGTTTATCCCCGCCGCGCTGGCGGGCTTTGCCGGTTTCGTCGTGGTGGGCTTCTTCGCGGCGGTCGCCCCTCAGCTGATTCGGGGCGTACTCGGCTTTCATAGCGGTATCGTGACCGGCGCGATCGTGTTCCTGCTGTTCGCGTGCTCGGCCCTCGGGCAGCTGGTGCAGACCGTCATTACTGCCCGATGGAGGCAAGCGGCTGGCTGCATTGGACTCGTCGTCGGGCTGATGTGTGTCGGCCTGTGCGTGCCGGCGGCCTCGTTCGGTGTGCTTTTGCTCGGCACCGCCCTGGCAGGGATCGGGCAGGGCATCAGCTTTCGCGCCGGGTTGGGCGAGATCGCGGCGGCGGCACCCGCGCACCGGCGCGCGGAAGTCACGTCCAGCTTTTTCGTCGTGCTTTACGTGGCGATCTCACTACCCGTGATCGGCCTCGGCATCGTCATGCAGATCGCCGACATTCAACGCGCGACGCTGCTCTTCGTCGGCATGACGATAGTCCTTGTGCTCATCGCGCTGCTCCTGTTGATGCGCAAGCAAGCGGACACGGGGCAAGATGCGCGGGCGACCGGCGATTGACAGGTCATCCGCTCCTCGAGATGAGCTCTGCCTGCGGCGACTATCTCGTCGATCTCCCCGATGACGGCTCCGATTACGCAACCCGGCTTGGCTTCCGGACCCGAAGCTTGCCCGTCACCAGGCGCTTGCCGATCCGATCGTCAAGTATCAAGCGGAAAAATCAGTCGATGCCGACAGCGCCTTCCAGGTTTCCGTTTCCTGCCCGACATAGGCATTCTTCTCAGCGATGGCCTCTAGCGTGTCGGTGCCAAGCGGCAGACGCAGCGGAGGCGTTTGCGCATCGACCAGGTCGATCATCGCCGTGGCGAGCTTCGCGGGATTCCCTGGCTGGTTGTGATTCATGTTGGCGGCGTGCCGACGCACATTGCCCGATGTCGCGTCATAGTCCGCAATGACTTCGTGTGCGACAACCAGCGACGACGCGTCGAGGAAGTCAGTCCGGAAGTAACCCGGCTCGACGACCGTCGCGTGAATGCCGAGCGGCTGCAATTCGGCGTGCAATGCTTCGGTCAGGCCTTCGACCGCGAACTTCGTCGAACAGTACGCGCCGAATCCGGCGGCGGACCGGTAGCCGCCG
This sequence comes from Paraburkholderia sp. FT54, assembly GCF_031585635.1. Taxonomy (NCBI): domain Bacteria; kingdom Pseudomonadati; phylum Pseudomonadota; class Betaproteobacteria; order Burkholderiales; family Burkholderiaceae; genus Paraburkholderia; species Paraburkholderia sp. FT54. The sequence continues at coordinate 2,082,151 of NZ_CP134195.1, forward strand.
ATCGACGACATATTGATGATGTGACCGGCGCGCTGCGAGCGCATCACCGGCAGAACGGCGCGCGTGACAGTCAGCAGCCCGAACACGTTGGTGTCATACATGCGGCGCACGTCCGCGTCGCTGGACTCCTCGATGGCGCCGAGCAAACCGAATCCCGCGTTGTTCACCAGAACGTCGATACGGCCGAATTTTTCGACCGCGGCTTGAACCGCGGCTTTTGCCTGCGCTTCGTCCGTGACGTCCAACGCTACCGGCAGCAGTGCCGGCGAGTCGCCGAGGCGCTCGACGATCGCCGCGACATTGCGGCCCGCGGCAACCACCGCGTTGCCGTCAGCGAGCGCCGCCTGGGCGATCAGGGCGCCAAGGCCGCGCGACGCGCCCGTGATGAACCAGACACGCTTGAAGCCGTTCCTCGTGAGTTCGACCATGATGCTTCTCCTACGTTTGGGGTGGGTGTGAACGGATCATAGGAGTATCGATTCGCACGAACTAGACGCAGGTTGCTAGACTGATAATCAACTTTTATTTGCTAATGGGGGCTGCCGTGAATGAAGTTCGTGCAATCACGATATTCGTCCGGGCGGCGACGCTCGGAAGCCTGCGCAAGGCGGCCGTCGACCAGGGCATCTCGCCGCAGGCCGCGAGCCACGCGGTGATGCAACTGGAAAAGGAGCTGGGCGTGCGGCTCTTCCACAGAACCACGCGCAAGCTGAGCTTGACCGAGGAAGGGCAGGGCCTGCTCGACAGCGTGGAGCCCGCGTTGGCTGTGTTGTCATCGGCACTCGACGACGCGCGACGATCAAAGGCAGAGATCGCGGGGCCGCTACGGGTGAGCGCGCCAAGAGCGATGGGGCATGTGGTGCTGTGGCCTTATTTTCTTGAATTCGCCGAGCTGCATCCGAACGTGCAACTCGATGTACAGCTCGACGACCACTTCACCGACCTCATCAGCGAGCGCGCGGATGTGGGCTTTCGTGGCGGCTCGCCGCCGTCGGGCGGCACCATCGCGCGGCGGCTCCTGCCGATCCAGTTGATCGTCTGCGCGTCGCCCGCCTATATCGAGCGTCATGGCGCGCCGCGGACTATCGACGAGCTCGACGCTCACCGCTGCACGGGATATCGGCGCGCGAACACGGGCAAGCAGGCGCCGTGGGAATTCCTGATCGGCGATGAAATCGTCTATCGCGACATCGCGGCGACCTTGTGCGTCAACGATATCGACGCCGAGACCGCCGCCGTTGTCGCCGGACTCGGGATTGGTCAATTGGGCAGCTTTTCGGCCACCGCGCCGATCAGGAGCGGCCAACTCGTTCCCTTGCTGGTTGAGCATGTCACCCAGCGCGAAGCGGTCTATATCTACTATCGTCACCGGACCGAGCAGCCGTTGCGGGTGAGGACGTTTATCGACTTCATGGTCGCGCGACTCGCGGGGAACCGGAGTTTTTATTTCGAGCCGTCCGAACTTGGCGCGGTCCGTTGAGTCCGCCGACGGTCAACACCGGCTCTGAACCTGGGCAAGGTCCGGGTCGCGGGTGCGCGAGCGAAAAGCAATCGCGGAAAGAATGACCGGAAGCTCGGCCGGTTTGGCGAAATGGTGATCGAAACCGGACCTGAGCGATACGGCCCGCTCGGATTGCGAGGACAACCCGGACACCGCGACAAGCAATGGTATGGGTTTGCTCCTCAGGCGCCTGATTTTCCTGGCCACCTCCCGGCCGTCGAGTCGAGGCATCTGAACGTCGAGAATCACCACAGCGGGGAACCACCGGCAGTACTCGGCCAACGCCTCGACTCCGTCCCGAGTGGCGCGAATTTCGTAGCCGTGAAGCTCGAAATACTGGACGTATGCCGCGAGCAGACTCGGGTCGTCATCTGCAATGAGTAAATGGTGGGCGCCGACAGGTTGCATCTCCGTTTCTCCGAACCGTGCATCAGATTGACGCAATTGACGGACCCGAGCGGAAATAGTTGTTCCATTCCGGCGGGGGCACCGGTCAATCGAGTTCACGAGGAGTCGGCGTCACGCCGCTGATCTTCCCGCAGACCCATGGTGCTGGCCGCGCATGGGAAGTCGAGCTAGGGGTGCAGGGACTTAACAGGTCCATGTCTGTACCCGTACGGCGTTGCTTCGGCCAGTCACTGGAGAAGCCTCATGTTCATTCACAACAAACGCCTGCAATACACCGTGCGCGTCGCCGCGCCGAATCCGGGTCTGGCGAATCTGCTGCTGGAGCAATTCGGTGGACCTCAGGGAGAACTCGGTCCCGCCTGCCGGTACTTCACCCAGGCGGTCGGCGAAGATGATCCCGGCCGAAAGGACCTGCTGTTCGATATCGCAACCGAAGAACTGAGTCATCTGGAAATTGTTGGCTCGATCGTCGCGATGCTGAACAAAAGTGCGAAGGGCCAGTTAGCCGAAGCCGTGGAGGCGGAGGCGGAGCTCTATCGCTCGATGACGGGCGGAGGAAACGATTCCCACACGACGGCGCTGCTGTATGGCGGCGGCCCGGCGCTGACCAATTCGGCTGGCGTGCCGTGGTGCGCTTCCTATGTCGACACGATCGGCGATCCGACGGCCGATCTGCGGTCGAACATTGCCGCCGAGGCTCGCGCGAAGATAGTCTACGAACGCCTGATCAACGTCACCGACGATCCGGGCATCAAGGAAACGCTCGGCTTTCTGATGACACGAGAAATCGCCCACCAGAAAACGTTCGAGAAGGCATTGCATTCGATCCAGCCAAACTTTCCGCAGGGCAAACTTCCTGGCGTGCCGGAATGCACGAGCGTGTACTACAACATGTCGCAAGGCGATGATGCGCCGCGCGGGCCATGGAACGAAGGCCCGGATTGGGAGTTCGTGGAGTCTCCGGAGCCGGCCGTGGATGGCGGTGACGGAATGGCCACTGTCAACGTATCGCAACGCGATGTGAAGATGCTGCAGGCCATGGCATCGAGAACCGCGTCGGATGCGACCTCGGATCCGACCACGGGTGCGGACCTCGGCGCGGGTCAGACCGTTTGACGTTGTGAGCACATGCGCGGCCGTCCTGACGGCCGCGCCTTGCTAGGACGGTGGGCACCGGCTCATCAGACGGGTTGGCATGACAAAGCGGACAGCAGCTAGCTTGTCCGCTGTGCTTTGCGATCCGTCAGTGACAGACGAAAGGCTGACGCTCGATATGTCCGCTCAGGCCGAGAACGATGTGAACGTTTGAACCGCGATTTTTCCGTCTTTGACGATCAGCGTATCCGTCGCCAGGGTGACCCACGGCCTCGCTTCCCACACGAGATACGCCACGTCGTTCACCGTGCTCATACTCGTAATCTTGAAGGCTGGCCAGAACGCCGGGTCTGCGCCATCCACGAACGCCTTGAAAAAGCCCGCTATCTCATCGAGGCCGCGGAAGGTCTTGTCTGGCGTAACGAGGACGGAATTGTCGCCGTAATCCTTGAGAATTTCGTCGACGCCCTGAGCAAACGCGCCTAGATGATGGTCAAGGACCTGTTTGGTTGCTGCTTCTACCTGTTCAGAGGAATTTGACATATCGAATGTCCACAAGAGGGGGCAACGGGATGTATCGGCAACGATGGCCGTTGCCGATACAGGAAGTAGACAGTGGCCTTGTTAGCCCGCATATGCGCGCTGGGCTTCGTCCCAGGTCACGACCACGATTGGCGTGCCGTCTTCCTTGATAAAGGACAGCGGTCCCAGGAACGTCATGTAGAACTCGCTATCGACCGGGAACGCGGTTTTGTCGTGGCGCGCATTCGCGGACTCGTAACCATAGGCCGGCGCCACGACAGTGTCGCCGCCGTGTTCGCTGCCGCCACGGACATCCATGCGGCCCTTGGTCAGCAGGTATTCCCCTGGGCCGACATGAAAGTGTGCGTTGAAGGATGAGCCGGCGGGACAGTCAAAAATCGCCGTCCATGCGCCCATCTCTGGGGAAGCGTGAAGCATCTTCCAACGAATGCCGCCCTGCGATAACGCGTCCGGGAAGGGCTTCCAGGGGATGTCGTCGATTTGAACCGCTTCTTCGCGAATCTTCTGCTTGATTTCCATCGTCGTCTCCTGATTTGGCCGAACCGAATTCAGAGTTCGGCGAGGTTCGTGGGTGAAACAACAATATCGCAGGAAGCGGGGCGAAGATTGCACGCTAGCGCAACTCGAGTTGCCAGCCAGTGCTGGTGGAAGGGCGCTGAATATTTAGTGCATGTTTAATTGTGGACGTCGTCCACATCGTGTCTTTTCTTCGGCGTACGGTGCAGCGCAGCGCTAGCGCGATTCGTGACTTCGCGCCATCAGCCGGTCCGCTCCTCGTGAACGATCGCTCCCATGAAGTATAGGCAACCGGTGCGGCACCGTACCGACGTCTCATACGGACTCAGGCATCTTGAAGCCACGCACGCTGTGCGAAATACTGATCGACACAGACACATTCGAATCCGCGCTACGTTGTTGTAGAAAGAAGGTCAACTTGTTCAGTGCTTCACTCGCATTCTTCTCGGACGGTCTGCTTGCCCTTTCTGGGTGGCAGATCCTGCTGGCAACGCTGATATCGACGCACGTCACGATCATCAGTGTGACGGTCTATCTGCACCGCTGCCAGGCTCACCGCGCGCTCGACCTGCATCCCGTCGTCAGCCATTTTTTCCGGTTCTGGCTGTGGATGACGACGGGCATGGTGACGGGCACATGGGCCGCGGTTCACCGCAAGCATCACGCGAAGTGCGAGACGCAGGAGGATCCTCACAGCCCACAGATCAGGGGCGTCTGGAGGGTACTGCTTGGCGGTGCCGAACTCTATCGCGCTGAAGTGAAGAACGAGGAAACACTTCGCCGGTTCGGCCACAGCACACCAGTCGACTGGATAGAGCGGAACGTTTATGCGAAGTATCCGAACCTCGGCATCAGCCTGCTGATCGTGATCGATGTCGCGCTGTTCGGAGTCGTCGGCGTGTCGGTGTGGGCCGTCCAGATGATCTGGATTCCATTCTGGGCTGGCGGCGTCGTGAACGGACTGGGTCATTACTGGGGTTACCGCAACTTCGGTCCTCCCGATGCGAGCACGAATGTGATCCCGATCGGTATCCTGATCGGTGGCGAAGAACTTCACAACAATCACCATGCGTATGCGACATCCGCCAGGTTGTCGAACAGGTGGTACGAGTTCGACATGGGCTGGATGTACATTTGCGTCCTTGCCGCGCTTGGGCTGGCCACGGTCCGAAAAGTCGCGCCGAGGCCGCTTCTGGTCAAAGACAAAGCGGAGATCGATGACGATACGTTGCAAGCTGTACTTCGAAACCGTTTCGAGGTAATGGCAAGCTATGCCCGAACGGCTGAGCGCGCCTACCGGCATGAACTGGCGCATGTGAAACACACGAGCCGCCGCGAGAAAGCCCTGCTCATGCGCGGCGTAAGACGCTGGTTCCGTGACGGGCAGGGAGGACCGGCCAGGACGTGTCAGCCGGTGCCGGCAGGGCTAGACGACAACGCCCCGGCGCTTCGTATCTACCTCGAATTGCGCGAGGATCTGTCGGCAATCTGGGAACGCTCGAATCTCTCCCGTGAACAGCTACTCTGTCAGTTGCAGGACTGGTGCCGGCGTGCGGAGCAAAGTCGGATCGACGCCTTGAGACAGTTTTCCCTACGTCTTCGTCATTACGGCTGATGCCGCGGTGTGCCGTCAGCGGGGCAGTTCGTACATCGCGGCGGCAACGTCGGTGTGTACGCGCTTCGCGGTCTCCGCGACCGTGGTTCGCGCTTGCCGGCTCGGGACCAGCAGCACCGGCAGGCTTGCGCTGCGTACGACCCGTTCGGCCACACTGCCCAGGAACAGGCGCTTGAAACCCCGTCTGCCGTGCGTACCGAGCACCAGCAGGTCTGCATTGAATTCGTTCGCCGAAATGCGGATCCGTTCCGAGATGTCCTCGCCGATTGGCGCGACGTCGACGATCCGCGGTACGCCCGCCACGTTCTCGTGTTTCATTCGCGCCAGCGCATCCGCCATCAGCCTTTGGCCTTCTTCAATGCAGGCGTCGCGCAGGATCGTCGGATCGTAGCCGGACGCGTCGTATGTCATCAGGGGGTTGTCGACCACATAGAGCGGCTGTAGCTGCGCGTCATTGGCGCGTGCGATCTGCAGTGCGCTGTCGAACGCATGTTCAGACGTCTCGCTGCCGTCGATCGCTACCAGAATGCGTTTATACATGTCGGCCTCGATGAATTCGTTCAGACGGCGAGCGCCGTCGCGGGATGGGCTTGGTATGTTTGGCAGGGCGCCCGTGTGCTATTTCAGATTGTTGAGTTCGGCACGCGCGAGCGTCTCGACCGATTCCCATGCAACATCTTCACGTTCGAAGAAAGTGTCGAGTTTGATGCGTTCCTTACCCTTTGACGCGCCTTTCCGAATAATACACACGCTCGCCACCCAGCCATCGGCAACATGATCCTTGACCGTCATGTAAGCGTCGTGTGTCCTGCCTGAAATGATTCTGTCCGCCATGGTGCCGCCTGTTTGTTGAACGACAGCCACTGCGGCCGTCGTCGCTGCAAGATAAAGCTCGCGGTTCGTTGCCAACCGTCGGCGCCGCTATATCCCGAACTTATGTTCGGCAATGTATTTGTCGCCGTATGCGAGTGCGGCCGCATAGCCTTCCTCGCTAGTTGTAAAAACGCCAATGTCGTAGTGTTTGTCTGCAGAAGGAAGGCAACCTTCCACAGCATGCCGAAGATGAAAATCGAATCTCCCGTCCTGCAGTTCCTTGCATTCGGGTGTGAAAGTATGGATACGGGCCTGATACAGCTTCTGGATGTTTTGCCTCATGACGTGCTCCTGCATTTATTCCTTTGAATACTCCCATTCCTCGTCGGTGTCACGCAGACGAACGCCGGTGGCGAATAACGGTGCTGCCGTGCAGGTTTCTTCTGCTTCGCAGCATGGTTTCTCCACAGGGCGTGTCGGCGAGGGAGGCATGACGCCGCACCTCCGGTCTGAACTTCAAAGCGACGCGAGCCGCGTGACTTTGGTGCCTTGCAACGACGCAGCCGCCATCAGGCCGGTATTGGTCAGCACGAAAGCGAGTGCCAGAATCGACCCGGACGTACCCAGATGAAAGTTCGTCCAAGCATGATTTTCTCCCGCTGGTCGACGGATAGAAGACACGCTACGCGTACGCGCCGGAAAAAGCGGTACGACAACGTACAGACGTCTGTCCATGTTCAAACGCGCAATCGACGCTAATCTCGCCACATTCTCCTGACGGCCGACGAGCACTGTTGCGCTGACGCGGGTGGCAATCATCAGACGTGCCTTAAACCCTCACACCTGCGGCAGGGCGCGGATCGGCGCGTAATTTCGACGCGGCCTATAATCTTTCTGCGTATCGGCCAGATCTCGAGCACCTCGAAGATTACCGCGCGGCGGCGCGCTGCGGCACGGGCCCCAAAGGTGTTGGCGCATTCCTCCTTCTATCCATATTGACGCGTCAGGAAACCGTCGGCGAAAGCGGCGTGGTTCCGGACGAGCTGCGGAGAGTGTGAAATGTCTCAAGATCACCGCCAAAACAAAAATCATCTGCTGGCAGTGTTGCCTGAGCTGGAGTGGGGGCGTCTGGCGCCGCATCTGACACTCGTGGATATGCCGCTCGGCAGCGTGGTCTATGAATCCGGCGATCGCCTCAATTATGTTTATCTCCCGACCACCTGCATCGTGTCGCTGCTCTATGTGATGGAAGACGGTGCGTCCGCCGAGATCGCGATCGTCGGCAACGAGGGACTCATCGGCATTGCGCTTTTCATGGGGGGTGAGACCACGCCGAGCCGCGCGGTCGTACAAAGCGCGGGGGAGGCTTATCGACTGGACGCTCAAATCCTGAAAGAGGAATTTCATCGTGCAGGGCCCGTGCAGCGGCTATTGCTCCGCTATACGCAGGCGTTGATCACCCAGATGGCGCAGACCGCCGTATGTAACCGTCACCATTCGATCGACCAGCAGTTGTGCCGGTGGCTGCTGCTCAGCATCGACCGTCTCCCGTCAAACGAACTGAAGATGACGCAGGAACTGATCGCGAACATGCTGGGCGTGCGCCGCTCAGGCGTAACCGAAGCCGCACTGAAACTGCAGGATGCGGGTTTGATTCGGTACAGCCATGGTCACATCGAGGTATTGGATAGGCCGGGACTCGAAAAGCGGGTGTGCGAGTGTTATGGCGTAGTGAAGCGCGAATTCGACCGCTTGCTGCCCGCTTTGAAAGTGCTATAGAAACGGCGTGAGCGCATCCTGGCGCGGATTCAATTTAATGCAGCGGTCGGGATGACGAGCGAATTGCCATTCACACGTGGCTTTTCAAGTCAGCGTGAACGGAGAGCGAATTGAACGATCCTTTCAACCTTCAGCGCTTTGTCGATGCTCAGGATCCGTTGTACGCCCAGGTCTGTGACGAACTGCGCAGCGGGCGTAAGCGAAGCCACTGGATGTGGTTCGTGTTTCCGCAGATCCACGGACTTGGAGCGAGTGCAATGGCGCAGCGGTTCGCGATTTCGTCGCTGGCCGAGGCCGATGCTTATCTGCGGCATCCGATACTGGGCGAACGGCTGCGGCAATCGACCCAATACGTGAACGTTGTCGAAGGTCGACCAATCGAAGAAATTTTCGGCTATCCGGATTACCTGAAGTTTCACTCGTCGATGACGCTATTCGAGCGCACGGCGATCGACAAAGAGCCGTTTGCGGAGGCGCTGAGGAAGTACTTCCACGGGCAGGCCGATCCGCTGACGTTGGAACGCCTCTAGCACGCGCTTGCCGGATCGGCGCAGCCTGCCACGTCCCGCATTGATTCCGCCACCAGCCATCGGCCGCCGCTCGCGCGAACAGTTAAACCTTGTCCAGGACGCTTCGCGAGGGTACAAAGCATTGAACGCATCTGCGAGGCGGCCCGTGATCGATTGCGGGCGCTGTAAGCGATGTAATGTCAATGACGGACTGGAAAATCATGAACGAGAGAACATCAACTCAGCCGGCACAGATCGCAGCGTGCGCCGCCGGAGCGTAGTCGGGGGTCTGGTCTATATGTTCGAGCAGCTCATGCCGGACCCATTCGTCCTTGCCATTGGCTTGACGCTCGTGGTGATTCTGCTGGCGATGGCCTTCGCGCCGCATGCGTCGCTCGCTGTCATCCTGAGCGCCTGGTACGGCGGCACGTTCAACATTCTCGGCTTCGCGCTGCAGATGATCCTGATTCTCGCCACCGGCTATGCGATCGCCGACGCGCCCCTCGTCCAGCGCGGCCTGCGTGCGATGGCTGCGAGCGTGCGCACGCCGACCCGCGCCGCGCTGCTGGTGTTCCCGATCGTCGCGGTTGCCGCGTGGCTCAACTGGGGGCTGGGTCTGGTCGTCGGCGCGCTGCTGTCGCGCGAAATCGCGCGGCGCGTGAAGGTGGATTTCGCATGGCTCGTTGCGGGTAGCTACTCCGCGTGGTCGGTCTGCAATAGCGGCTTGTCCAGTTCGATCGCGTTGTCACAGGCATCGCACGGCAACGCATTGAACCTGGTCGAAAAAGCGACGGGACAGGTGATTCCGTTGAGTGAGACCGTGTTCGCGCCATTCGTCTTCATCCCGACCGTCCTGGTCGTTGTCGTGATGACGGCGATCTTCATCTGGATGCACCCGAAGCAGGAGCATGTGGTCGCCTTCAATGAAACGCACCCTGAGCCTGAAGCACCGACAGAAGCCGATCCGCATGCCAGGGACGCGAAGACATCGTCGTTCGCTGCCCGCGCCGAGCGCTCAATGCTCGGTACGTTAATCCTGCTGGCGCTGGGCGTGGGCTATCTCGCGCTGACATGGTCCAGCAAGGGCTTCGAGCTCGACATCAACACGACGATCCTGATCTTCCTGCTGGCAGGGCTCGCGCTGCAGCGCACACCGATCGCCTATGCCGATGCCATTCGCCGCGCCGCGCGGCAAACCGGATCGATGCTGCTTCAATATCCGATGTACGGCGGCATCATGGGCATCATGACCGGAACCGGACTCGCGTCGACGATTGCCAAGACGTTTGTGGCCATTGCCACCCCGGTGACGCTTCCCGTTTTGAGTTACTTCAGCTCGCTGATCATCACGCTGCTCATTCCCAGCGCCGGCGGACACTGGGCTGTACAGGGACCTTTTGTTCTTCCCGCCGCGCTCAGTCTGCATGCTTCCGTTCCACGCACGGCCATGGGCGTCGCCATGGCCGAAAACGTCTCGAACATGCTGCAACCTTTCTGGGCCGTACCCGTCGTGGCGATCGCCGGCATTCGCATCCAGCGGGTGATGGGCTACACAGCAATCACGTTTGCCGTCTCACTCGTCATCTATGCAGCGGCGCTTTGGCTGATTCCGTGATTCGCTCGCGCACGCGTCGGGCAAAAAAGCGACGGCGGCTGGGCATGACGTTTGCTCGATCTAGCATTCAACCGCGTGACCGAGGAGAACGTGATGGAAAAGACGAAGCAGGACAACAAGGCGACTGAATCCGCCGCGCACGACGCACTGGCCCTGCTCGAGGCAGATCATCGCGCTGTCGAAAAATTGTTCACGGCATTCAGGAAAGCCGGGGACGATGATCTTGAAGCGAAGTCGGCACTCGCGCAGCGCGCTTGCGAGGAGCTAGCCATTCACGCCATGCTCGAAGAGGAACTGCTCTATCCGGCTGCGCAGGAGGCGTTGCCTGACAGCGACAAGATCGACGTCGAAGAAGCGTACGTCGAGCATTTCCTCGTCAAAACGCTGATCGCGAAGTTCGAAACGCTGAAGGCGGGCGACAAGGGCTTCGACGCGACCTTCAAGGTGATGAGCGAGATGGTGGGACATCACGTCGAAGAGGAAGAAGGGGAACTCTTTCCGGAACTGCGCAAGTCAAATTGCAATCTCCGCGCGTTGGGCGAGAAGATGGCGAAACGCAAGGCGCAATTGCAGAGCAAGCTCGATGCGGTGGGCAGCAGATCGGTGGGCGACAAGACCGCGGTGCTTTAGGACCAGTGTCGCACGACGTCGAAACCGGAGGAGGGCACGGCGATGGAGAGCGAGCCAGTGGAACAAACCGGCGGATGTGCGTGCGGCGCGGTACGATTCCACGTCAGCGCGCGGCCGAGGCGAGTGTCGATATGCCACTGCATGACGTGTCGACGAATACATGGCAACGTGTTCGGCGGTTATGCCATGTTCGAGCGCAGCGCTGTGGCGTTTTCCGGTGCGACGCAGGCGTGGCAGAGTTCGCCCGGGGCGCGAAGGCATTTCTGCCCGACATGCGGATCGGTCGCGTTCATGGAATATCTCGACAGCGACGAATTGGACCTTCCGCTGGGTGGCTTCGACCGGGTCGGCCTGTATGAGCCGAGCTACGAGCTTTGGTGTTGTCACAAGGAGCCATGGCTGCCCGCCGGTGTGCGCGCGGAATATAACGAAGACAGACCCACGGCGGACGAGTAACGAACGTAGCGGTGGCGGAATGCCGGAACAAATATCGCGCGAGGCGTTGCGCCGCTGGCAGCGTTGACTGCGTGGCAAGAGGTTATTCGATCACGGCAAGCCCATGCAACGGCTGCCGATCAATCACTGTGTACGTTGCTTTAAAGGCGGGCGATCCCGCCGTCTATCTGATCAAACATGAACCGCAGGCGCGTCGCTCTCCCGGCAACAACGGGAAGCGATGTCTGCGCCGTTTCAAGTGCTGTCATACGCTGGCGCCAATAGACGAGTCCGAGCACACTATTGGCGACGAGTTGCGGGAATATGTGTTCGAGATGAGTCAGATCTTTTTCAAGCTGATGTTGCGTATTGGCCTGGTCACCATTCATGATTTTCTCCTGCCGATAAAGAACGGGCTCATCAACGGGATGTCGGCATCCGTCCCATAGCGTCGGGAACGGGGCGCATTCGTGGTTCGGGCACGGGTCCTCTTTGCGTGTCCGATATTTCTCGCACACGAACTCCCGCTAACACCGACGTCCGGACTAGTTGCGTTGCGGCGACCTCAGCAACGAAAGGCGGCGAGAGACGATTCGGACAGAACGATACAGAAACGCCTTCGTAGAGCGAGCGGCCAGCGCCGCCATTCTCTCTCCGGTCTTATGATCAAGCGTGCAGATCTGGAACGGCCGCGTGTCGGAAGGCCAAAGGCTGCATGGTTATCGAGTGGATGAGAGTCTGAACCTCGGCGTCAACTCTCTGCCAACGCCGCTGAATAACGCCATTTGCTTGCTTTCGAATCAATGCGGGCGTCGTTGACGCGTCGTATTTCCTCCCGTGCACGATCCGCCTGTTCGAGCGAGAGTGCCTGGGCCTGACGCGACAGAGCATACTCGCTCACATTGCCGGCCGTACGTGGTGCAGTTTTGATTTGTGATCGCATGATGATTCCAGAACGAGGGGCACTGAGCGCGACCCATCTACCGACTGTATACCCATCGCCCGGTGCAAGCACGCTTTCCTTTACAAAGGTCAAAAGCTGAACGGCCAGGGCCCATTTTTCTCGAGTGCGAAACGGCGACACGGTTGTCGGCTATGCGCAGCCTGGGTGCCATACGCTGCGGAAGTGGATGAGGTCGACCCTGCGATGTTTGAGTGCGTCCCGGAGCGAGCGCGGACGCCACGCGCCTTGAACGTACTTCGAACTAGAACAGCGGATGCTCGTGCGGATACAGCGCCGTCCTGAGAGCGAGGCCGCCGAGGACAACGAAGATGACAGCGGCCAGAATGTGGACCGCCTTGGTTGGCAGGCGGTCGGCGAACTTGTGTCCCAGGTAGATGACGGGCACGTTTGCCAACATCATGCCAAGCGTGGTGCCGGCGACCACCCCGAAAAACTCGTGAAATCGCGCGGCCAGGGCGATCGTCACAACCTGCGTCTTGTCACCCATCTCCGCGAGGAAAAACGTCAGCGCCGTGGTGCCGAACACCCCCATCGGATGCGTGGTCGAAACCGCCTCGGCCCCGTCGAGCTTGTCGGGGATCAGAATCCAGACGGCCATGACGGCAAACGATGCGACGACGGCCCAGTTCAGGACCGTGGGACTCAGTACGCTGGCAAGCCACGCGCCCAACGCGCCGGACGCAGCATGATTGACGAGCGTCGCGGCGAACACGCCGAGAATGATCGGAATGGGCTTGCGATACCTGGCGGCCAGCACCAGGGACAGCAGCTGGGTCTTGTCGCCTATTTCGGCTAGGCCGACCACACTGGTCGAAACGAGGAACGATTGCATGGTTTGTAGGCCGGGCCGCGCGATAAGTACACGATGACGCGCATTCCGGCGACCCGGTCAGGTCGGAATGCGAGTCATCGGTCTTGCCAGGCATCGTGCTGTGCACGCCATGGCGGTCTGTCGACCCCCAAGTATGTTGACGGGCACCCTCGATCATTGCGGTCGAGGCGGCTACTCCCCAATGAGTTGCGCGATTCTACAGTGTCCTGACAGAGTGACGCAAATCGTCAGCTTTCCGACAGGCGGCGCGATGAGCAGGATCTGCGCGGAGCCACGAACGCGGAATCCAGGAGAGGAGGCCGGCAAGGGCACACATTGGCGCGACGACGATCGAGGCGACCGTTCTACACAACGTTCTTATACGCGACTGTAGTGGACGCCGCCATTCCGCAGGGAACAAGAACTCGAAAGTCGCGCGCATTCCTCAACAGGATTGACGATGTTCGTGGCAACGCGTCCGCGCCGACATTTCCATTTCGGGTTGACACCGATGAGCGTCATTGGTGCAGCTTCCCCGCAGTCTCAATCGCGGCGGACATCGTTTCAAGGAAATCTTCACGCCGCTTGTCCGCCTCGAACGACGGCCAACTAATATCTTTTGCGACCTAATTCCACCGAAAAAATATATTGGACGTCTTAAGTGTCCTCTCGCACTATTCGTACCTTCCCAGCCGCACGCGCGCGCCATTGCGAGCCACTGGCGGCACTCGGTGCGCCGTCACCATCCGTAACGGTGCTTGCCGGCCTGGGCACAATTCCAGTCTTGACGACCCCAATACCTGAGGACACAGATGCCTGACTATCGATCGCGAACTTCGACCCATGGCCGCAACATGGCCGGCGCCCGCGCCTTGTGGCGCGCCACCGGAATGAAGGACGGTGATTTCGGCAAGCCCATTATTGCGGTGGTGAACTCGTTCACGCAGTTCGTGCCGGGCCATGTGCATCTGCGCGACCTGGGCGCGCTGGTGGCGAGAGAGATCGAAGCGGCCGGCGGTGTCGCCAAGGAATTCAACACCATCGCCGTGGATGACGGCATCGCCATGGGTCACGGCGGCATGCTGTATTCGCTGCCCTCGCGCGAACTGATTGCCGACTCGGTGGAATACATGGTCAACGCGCACTGCGCCGACGCCATGGTCTGCATCTCCAACTGCGACAAGATCACGCCGGGCATGCTGATGGCCGCCATGCGCCTGAACATCCCCGTCGTCTTCGTCTCCGGTGGTCCGATGGAAGCGGGCAAGGTCAAATCGCCGACCGATGGTCAGGTGATCGCCAAGATCGACCTGATCGACGCAATGATCAAAGCGGCCGACCCGAAGATCAGCGACGCTGAAGTGGCGGAAGTCGAGCGCAACGCCTGCCCGACGTGCGGCTCGTGCTCGGGTATGTTCACCGCGAACTCCATGAACTGTCTGACCGAAGCGATCGGTCTGGCGTTGCCCGGCAACGGCACGATCGTCGCCACGCATGCATGGCGCAAGGGTCTGTTCGAGCAGGCCGGCCGCCTCGTGGTGGATCTGTGCCGCCGCTACTATCAGGAAGAAGACACGTCGGTCCTGCCGCGCAGCATCGCCAGCAAGCAGGCGTTCGAGAACGCCATGACGCTCGACGTGGCCATGGGCGGTTCGACCAATACGGTGCTGCACCTGCTGGCAGCGGCGCAGGAAGCCGGCGTCGACTTTACGATGTCGGATATCGATCGCATCTCGCGCAAGGTGCCGTGCCTGTGCAAGGCGGCGCCCGCCACCGACAAATACCATATCGAAGACGTGCATCGTGCCGGCGGCATTCTCGGCATTCTCGGCGAACTGGCGCGTGCGGATCTGCTCGACCTGTCGTGCGGCAACGTGCATAGCGGCACGCTGGGCAATGCCATCGCCAGATGGGACGTCGCCGGCGGCGCGGGCGAAGAAGCGCAGAAGTTCTTCCGCGCGGCTCCCGGCGGCATTCCGACCACCGTTGCGTTCAGCCAGGAAGCCACGTTCGCGTCGCTGGATACCGACCGCAAGACCGGTTGCATCCGCAGCAAGCAGAACGCGTATTCGAAAGACGGCGGCCTCGCCGTGCTCTACGGCAATCTCGCGGAGAAGGGCTGTATCGTCAAGACCGCGGGTGTCGACGAATCGCAATGGATTTTCTCCGGGCGCGCGCGCGTCTTCGAGAGCCAGGACGACGCAGTGGAAGCCATTCTGGGCGACAAGGTCGTGGCGGGCGACGTGGTCGTGATCCGCTACGAAGGCCCCAAGGGCGGCCCCGGCATGCAGGAAATGCTTTACCCCACGTCGTATCTGAAATCCAAGGGCCTGGGCAAGACCTGCGCGCTGTTTACCGACGGCCGTTTCTCCGGCGGTTCGTCGGGGCTGGTGATCGGACACGCGTCGCCCGAAGCCGCCGAAGGCGGCACGATCGGTCTGGTGGAAGAGGGCGATGTGATCGAAATCGACATTCCTCACCGCAAGATGCATCTGGTGGTGTCGGACGAGGAATTGGCGCGCCGTCGCAAAGCCATGGAGGCACTCGGCGACAAGGCCTGGCTGCCGGTGAACCGTGAACGCGTGGTGTCGCAAGCGTTGCAGGCCTACGCCGCGCTGGCGACCTCGGCCGACCGTGGCGCGGTGCGGGATATCTCGCAACTCAAGCGCAAGTGAGGCGGGACGGCTCTGGCGCTGTGAGGCGATCAGGGCCGAAGGGATCGATAGGCGGCGTGCTGCCTATCGGTCGCGGCGCAATGAGACCGGCCTACCGGCTCGATACGCATCGTAGAAACAGAACCCCGATATTTGTTCGTCATGCCAGGGGTGTCATCGCCGGTGCGATGAGGCGGGACCGCTCCGTACCGTGATGCCGCAGCCATCAGGACGACGCGAGGCGACGCGGGACAACGCGAATCACGCTATCGCGCTGGCGCGCGCGCTCACGCATGAGTCGCGGAACGATGACGGCGTGGGCCAGTGTATGAAGCGCTGCTTCGGCGGGACGGGTTCCTGCCATCGCCCAGAATCCGGATCGGACGGCGGGCAAGCGGCTCTCGTCGCCGCAAAACAACGCGGCTTCGACACGCGACGTATTGGCCGAAGCTCGAATCGCCTCATTCGCACCTACGCAGTTCCAGCAGAAGGATCCCAGCGCTCGAGACGAGGATTTGACGAGATGGATGATCATGCCGGCGCCGTCCCCATCCCGATGACGGGCGATCTCCCAGGAGAGCAGGCCGTCGAATACCGGCAGACCAGGGGTCCATGCATCGACCTCGGACTCGGCAAAGCCCCACAAGCGCAAGCCGACGCGCAACGCGGCGCCTTCGGCGGGTAGCGGCCGATTGTCACGACGTCCGCTGATTTCAAGCGCGTTGGAATTGAGATTTCGCATACTGTCGTACTCCTTGCTGTTCAGTAGGTTGATAGTGTGGCGGCCCATAGAGTCAAATCGTGTCCCGATCGATCCACAATTTTTTTCGTTGTCCACCAAAGCGTTCGATCCTCGTTGCCTTTCGAAAATGATCCATGACGCTTAATGCGAGATCTGTCAGGACGCATTCGAAGAACGCTTGTTGGAGCGATATTCCGTGGGCGTTGTCGCGAGGTATTTGCGGAACAGCTTCGCGAGTTGTCCGCCGCTGCCTATCCCGCAGCGGCGCGCAATCTTGTCGACCGGCAGCGTTGTCTCGGCAAGGAGTCGGCAACTCGTATCAAGCCGCACATACACCAGGTAGTCTGACGGCGTCACACCTATCTCGGCTTTGAAGCGTCGCAGAAAATTGCGCTCGCTCATGGCAGCGAAATGCGCTGCTTCGTCGATTGCAATCGGCCGGTCGCTGTTCTCTTCAAGCCACCGCGCCGAGTTCCGGATTCTCTCGCTCACATCTCGCGAGGCCGCTCTGTATAGGAACGCTGTGAATCGCGTCGATGCGGGCGGTGCGACGCACTCGGCGGCTTTACGCGCGATCTCCGCGCCGAGATCGTCCTGAATGACACTCAACGCACTCTGCAGCGCGCTCGCTGCATCACGTAACGCCTTCGGATCGAGACCCTCGCGGCGCTTGACGTACGGCGTGCCGTCGGCGGCAAGTCCGATACCTGATGCATGCGCAAATCCGGCCGCTTCGAGCAGCAACTGACCCTCGGCGATGGGGAGCACCAGATCGCTGTGGAAGTAGGCTTGGCGGAGCCACATCAGCAACCGTTCATCACGGACGGCGCTCTGTATGCCCGTGCCGCCGGCGATGAACAAAGCATCGAAACTCAGGGCCTGGCGGCATGCCTCCACACTGTCAGTCCAGACAAATACCGACGATGAGCTGGCGATCCGGCCGCCGGCAGTCGACAGCAGCCGGACCTCATAGCGCGTGGCATTGCGTGGCGAACTGTCGGCAAGCGCATTGGCCGACTGAAACGCTTCGACAATCGATGCTGTTTCAGGAAGCGCAAAGCCGTTGAATAAGGCAATGCCAATGTGTTTCACTGTGTTTGTGTCGGGCAGAGTGTGTCCTTTTAGGGCGGTGATATCTCGAACGTCGGCAAAGCAATGCATCCCGCTTTACTGCGGAAGTCAAATCCCTTCCAATTCAAGCTGGTGAATCTCACTGCCTGTTGTGCACAAAAGAAAATCACCAGGCTTAAGGGAATGGGCTCGATCAGACGGTTTGCCCATTTCATTTCCTCGTGTTCGAAGTCGGCACAGCGAGAAGATAACCGTGCGTTCGGACAATCGCTGTCCCATTCAACTTTCGAGTTCGTCCGTCATATCGAGACACTTTTTGTCCCGTTGGAGCGGCGGGGGAGCCGGAGCGAATTCTGTCGGTCGGGCGACCTGAAAAAATGAAAATCGATCTTTGATACGGTCGCTTAAGATTTGCCGCTGTTTGCCGTTAACAACGATGTCGTAACGCCTACAACTTATCGAAAGTTCCTCTGCATGGACATTCTTGACAGCAAGATCATCAGCGTATTGCCCAATGCCGACTCGAGCGCTGAGTATCTCAGCACGCCGGCTGTCCACAAGAAGCTGGAAATGATTGAATCTGCCGCGCCTGTTATAAAAACAGTGCAGCGACGGCTGGAGAAGCTGCAACTCGAGGGCTTCGTCGAAATGGAGAAGCGCGGCGCGGCGTGGTACTGGCGCAAGGGCGCCGGTGCGGGTGGCATGGCGGGGAAATCCGGCGCGATCATGACGCGCGAGGAAGCGCTTGCCCTGCACATGCTGCGCAGCTTTACGTCGCGGCAGATCCCGACCCTCGTCGCAGAGGCGCTTTCCGATCTGTTCAAGGTCGCGGAAAAACGGCTCGAAGTAGCGGTGACCGAAGATGAACGTCGTTACAGGCGATGGGCGGACAAGGTTGCGGTAGAACACAGCGGATTCGCGCTGCGTTATCCAGCGATCGATGCAGAGATCTTCGCCATCGTGTCCCAGGCACTCTTTCACGAACGCAAACTGGAAATCGTCTATCGCCCGCGCTCCAACGTGACGAATGACAAGTGCAAGGTCATCCTGCCGCTCGGTCTGGTCGAAGTAGGCGGCCTCGTCTACCTGATCGGCGGCACCGAGGGCCGTCCTAATCCGACGATGTACCGGCTGGACCGGCTGGCGAGGGTGAAGATGATGCTGGAGTCATTTTCGTATCCTCGTTCCTTCAAGCTCGACGACTATGTGAAGCAGCAGAGGCAGTTCGATTTCATGGTCGAGGGCGAAGTCACGCTCAAGCTGCGGTTCCTGAACGGCGCCGGCGATCACCTTCTCGAGGCGCCTTTCGCGGCGGACCAGGATGCCCGGCAGAACGGCGATGGGCTCGAAGTGCAGGGCACTGTATTGCTGAGCCAGCGCTTGCGCTGGTGGCTGCGCTCCTTTGGGCCTTACGTCGAAGTGATCGGACCGCGGAGTCTGCGCGCGGAGTTCGCGCAGGAAGCGCTTGCGCTGGCGAAGATCTACCAGCATTAAGCCCGGCAACATGCATCGGCTGCCCATTCAATAATATGGCTCGAATATTTCCCGACGGATGGGATACCCTGCGCCTGAGTGGCGGTGCGCGGCGCGAAGTCGAAACGCTGGCGCTGCTCAAGGCCACACTTGCCGATACGTACACGGTGTATCACGGCGTGCACTGGACCAAGCTGCGCAGCGGCTTCGCGGTGTTCGGCGAAGCAGACTTCATTGTTGTCAGCCCCTCGGGCCGACTCGCTGTGATCGAGCAGAAATCAGGCTTGCTCGAGGAGACAGAAGGCGGGCTGGTAAAAACGTACGCCGCAAAACCAAAAAATATCGCGGCACAGATTTCGCGCACGGTCGCCGGCTTGCATAGCCGTCTGACGGCGGCCTTTGGTTCGAACACTTACCGCATTGAAGAACTGCTTTACTGTCCTGACTATCAGGTTCGCAATCGCGCAATCGCGGGCGTGAACCCGTCCAGAATCGTCGACGCTTCGCAGCGAGACAAATTGGCTGAGATCATCGAAGCGATGATGCCGGAAGACGAGGCGCCTCTGCCGAGCCGTGACCAGATTCACGGATTTCTGGCCAACGAATTGGCGCTTGTCCCCGATGCGGGCGCCATGATCGGTCAAGCGGCGAAGCTCGTTACGCGTGTGTCGGAAGGGCTCGCCAGTTGGGCGCGCTGCATCGAGTTCCAGCCGTTTCGGCTGCGCGTAGTCGGCACCGCCGGTTCAGGCAAGACGCAGCTCGCTATCCGCGTGCTGGAGGACGCGGCGCGGATGCGGCTTCGTGCCCTCTACGTCTGCTACAACCGTCCCCTCGCCGATCACGTTCGGCGGATTGCGCCGCAAGACGTCACGATCATGTCGTTTCATCAACTGTGCGAAGCCGTTGCGAACCAGGCAGGCGTAAAGGTCGACTTCAACGACGCGCGCGCGTTCCACTCGCTCGAGCAGGCGTTCCTGAGCGGCACGATAAGCGTAGATTTGCAGTTCGACGTGATCATAGTCGACGAAGGCCAGGACTTTATTCAGGCCTGGGTAGAGCCGCTTGAGCGGTTGCTGAAGGCTGGCGGTCGCTGGTGGTGGCTTGAAGACCCAATGCAAAACCTCTACAGACGGGAGGCTATCGCGCTGCCCGGCTGGGTGGAGGTCCGCGCCACGTCGAACTATCGAAGCCCGCGCGATATCGTGCGCTTTCTCGGGCAACTCACCAGCACGCCGACAGCGATTGAAGCAGCGAGCCCATTCGATGGGTCGGATATCGGCGTGATTTCCTATCCGGGAGCAAGCGCGCTACAGGCAACCCGCGACGCGTTAGCTGAGGCACTGGCACTCGGATTTCGCCCGCAGGACATTGCCGTGCTGACTTTCCAGGGGAGGGAGAAGTCGGTGTTCCCCGTGCTCGATCAACTTGGAAAACATCGTCTGCGAAGCTTTACAGGTCACTACGATGCAGCAGGCACGCCGCTCTATCGTGACGGGGACATCCTGTTCGACTCGGTGTTTCGCTTCAAGGGGCAATGCGCACCGTGCGTCATTCTGACTGAAATAGATTTTGAAGTTCTGGATGAGGCGGCGCTGAAGCGGCTCTTCGTGGGGGCGACGCGAGCCACCATGAAGTTGCTGCTCGTCATTTCGGAGAGGGCGGCGGGTGAGGTGATTGGGAGGCTTTGAGGTTGGCCGCTGTGACGCGCCCGCGTCACAGCCAGGTCACTTCGGCTCAGGTTTGGAATCATCCCAGTTCATTCGGTGGCGATCGACGGTTTCGCGATGGCGCACATCGTCTTCGGTATGGAGGTAGAGACTGGTGGTGTTGAGTGACACGTGGCCCAGGTTGTCGCGGATCGTGCGCAGATCCACGCCGCCGTCTGCTTGATGCGAACCCGCGGTATGCCGAAGCCAGTGCGCAGACGCTCGCTCCAGTTCGTCCGCCCGATCGGAGAATTCGGCGCCTTTGGCGCGCAACCAGATGGCAGCATTGCCAAAAATGCTCTTGATCGCGTCGTGAATGGCAGAACGGGACAAGCATCGGTTCCGGCCTCGGAATGGAATGACCAACGGTGTTTCTTCATCCCGGGCGGGCAGTGGCGCCAAGCCATGTCCAGTGCGGTATAGCCGCATTTCCTGTATCAGTTCGGGCGAGGCGGGGACAATGCGCTCCTTGTTTCCCTTGCCGAGTGTTTCAAGCCACCACTGGTCCTGGCCGTCGGCACCCAGCCGCCGGGAGAAGGCCCCCATTTTCCCGCCGGCAACTTCCGATATGCGCATGCCCTGGAGGTAGAAAAGTGTCGTCAACCAGCGGCAACGGGCGTAATAGGCCCGCTCATCAGCAGTCTCCCGCGGCAATTGCTCGACAAATACCTTCACTTCATCCCACAGCGACGTCGACAGGTAACGCGTCACTCGCGGCGCGGAGCGTTTTGCCCGTTGCCGCAGCAACGCCATCGGATTGCCGCGCAGATATCCGGCGTTGACCAGCCACGTGAACATCGCATTCAGGATGATCAGCGCCTGGCGCTGACTCGCCGGCGACAGCGGTCCGTTGAGCGGGCGCCAGCGTTCGTCGCCGCGCGGATATTTGCCGCCGGTGGTCGATACCCAACGACTCTCCGGCTGAGGATCGACGAGAAACGCCTTGAACATGAGCAGATCCTCATGCGTCAACGATGACAGCGGTTTGCCGAGTTGCACGACGGCCCAGAGCAGTAGCCGCTCAGCTTCTTTCCGGTAGTTGTCGAACGTCGTCCTGGTGTCCGCGTAGTTCGAAAGCCAGGCGCGGACGGCGTCCAGATCGTTGGTGGCCGACAGCTGTGAGCCACCGGCTGCGCCACGGTTGGTGCCGTCGCGGCCATCGAGCATTTCGGGAACGACGAGCGATTCGACGGGCTGAACGGTGGCAAGTTGAGCATCAGGCACGGTTTTGAAGGCTCCAAAGGCAAGGCTCGACGCATATGACGTCTGATACACCATACACGACATTATAGTACTAATGTCGTGTACAAACTAGCGCAAGTTGGTTATTTAACATTATATGTTGTATTATCAACACATTCATCTTGATCCGCCGCCCAAGGATTCCCATGCCTCTCGAAACCGACATTGCAGCTCTACGAGAACGCGTCCCGGACACGCAAGAGCTGTATCGCGAGGTCTGCGCGCTGATGTTCTTCCGTTACGGAGAAACGCCGACGGCGAACAAGCTGTATCAACTCGTTCGCAAAGGCAGCATGAGCGCTCCGGCAAAAGCCTTGCGCGATTTCTGGACGGAAGTCAGGGACAAGACGCGGGTCGACGTCGGGCAACCGGATCTGCCGGCCGAAGTCGCAACCGCCGCCGGCGAATTGGCGGCGACCCTCTGGCGGCTATCCAGCGACGCGGCAAACGCCGCACTGGAAGTCTTCAGGCGCGATGCCCAGCACGAGCTTGAGGCGGCGCGCGAACATGTTCAGGACACGGTTGCGGAACACGAGGCAGCGGTCAACGCCGCCGAGCAGGCGTCCCGGGAAGCGGCAGATCTGCGCATTGAAAACGCCAGGCTGCTCGCCCGGCTGGTCGAACTGGAAACGGCCAAAACCATGTTGACGGATCAGCTTGCGCAGTCCAGAAATGAAAGCGCAGTCGCCTCCACGGCGTTGTCGGACGCCAGACGGGAATTCGCCGAGGAATTGGGCAAGCTGCGTGTCATGCACAATCAGAGCGAGCAGCGCCTGGCGGCGACCGAAAAGCGGGCGCTGCTGGAGATCGACAGCGAGCGGGCGGCGGCGCGCCAGACGCGCCAGGAGCTGCAGGCCGCTATCGATCGGATGGCCGCGGCCCAGGCCACGCATCAGGCGGAGCGGGACCAGTTGCGCGATGCCCTCAGCGCGGCGAAAACACAGTTGACGGCTTCCATGACACGTTGCGCGAGCGTCGAAGGAGAGCTGGCGTCACGGCAAATTGCGCTCGACCAACAAATAGCCGCAAGCGAGCTCCTTCGTAAAAAGCTTGAAGCGCTGTCTCGCCAGCTGGTAGAAAGCGGGCGCCCTCCTGCCTCCTCACTCCCTCTTCGCCGCCCGTCGTCAGCCAGGCGGCGCGGCGTGCGCCGCGAGTTGAAGTTCACCGAAACAGCGATCCGCAGGTCATCCACGGAAGGCGGCTGAAACACCCGGCGCAAAGCGCGGTGCACACCTGTGATTGCACACCTCACGCAAACGCAATGCAATGCAACGCAACGTGCCGCCGCTCCCGGCGTCAGAATGTCCCGCGCGGCGCCGCTCACCGAACATCCGCCTTGACGATTACAGCCTGCAATACCGCGGAACGGGACTTGCGACAGGCGAAGCACGCATGCGACAGACGACCGGCATATGGCTCAGCCCAGATGCCCCGACCGTCGCCGCTTCAATCGCTTCCAAGGGAGATAGTGATGTCCGAAACCGTCGGCGACTTCATCATCGAACGACTGCACGCGTGGGGCGTGCGCCGCATTTACGGTTATCCGGGCGACGGCATCAATGGCGTGTTCGGCGCCCTCAACCGCGCCCAGGCCGATTCCAGAAAACATCGCAGGGACAAGGACAAGGACAAAGACCAGCCGGCCCCGATCGAATTCATCCAGGTGCGCCACGAGGAAATGGCCGCGTTCATGGCCACGGCTCACGCCAAATTCACCGGCGAACTCGGCGTGTGTATCGCCACCTCGGGCCCCGGCGCCTCGCATCTGATCACCGGCCTCTACGACGCGAGGATGGACCACATGCCGGTCCTTGCCATAGCCGGCCAGCAAGCCCGCGCCGCCCTCGGCGGCCACTACCAGCTCGCACCTTTGGTCGTCGCATAAGCGATCAGGCCGGGATCGGGATGATCCGCGTTGATCGACGACGTATTCACGATCGACGCCCCGGTCGTTGCAGAGGCGCGTATCTGTCGCACTCGGTGCATGCGGGCATCGTCTCGATCGACGTGGGCCAGCGCAACGCGGCGCTGTCACTCGGGCTCACGCCGTCCGCCCGTGCCACCGGGACGCAGACACATACGGTATCGATACGACGCGCGGCAAGGAAGATCACGCAGGAAAAAACCGGTTTTCAGGCCGCGGCAAACCGAGATTCTCGCGCAGCGTCGCGCCTTCATACTCGCGCCGGAACAGCCCTCGCTGCTGCAACTCGGGAATGACTTTATCGACGAAATCGTCGAGGCCGGCGGGAAGATGCGAGAACATTACATTGAATCCGTCCGAGCCCTCTTCCACCAACCACTGCTCCATCTGATCCGCAATCGTCGCGGCCGTCCCGACCATCTCCAGTCCCGAGTAGCCGCCGATGCGCTGTGCGAGTTGACGAATCGTCAGCCCATCACGCTGCGCCCATTCGAGCACCCGTTGCCGCGCCGTGCGGCTCGCATTGGTCTCGGGGATGTCGGGCAGCGGGCCGTCCGGATCGAGGCCGGACACGTCGTGCCCCAATGCAATCGACAACGAAGCGATGCCGCTCTCGTAGTGAACAAACGTGTCGAGCCGCGCGCGCGTTTCCAGCGCTTCATCCAAAGTATCGCCAACCACCACGAAGGCGGCCGGCAGGATTTTCATATGATCGCGTTGCCGCCCGAGTCTTTCCATGCGGCCTTTCACATCGCTGTAGAAGTGCTTTCCGTCTTCGAGGCGGGTTTGGGCGGTGAACACCACCTCGGCGGTTTCGGCGGCGATCTGGCGCCCTGCTTCCGACGATCCAGCCTGCACGATGACGGGCCAGCCTTGAACGGGGCGTGCGATATTCAACGGACCGCGCACCGAAAAGTTCTCGCTCTTATAGTTGAGCACGTGCAGTTTTTGCGGATCGAAGAATGTACCGGTTGCCGTATCGCGGATAAAAGCGTCGTCGGCCCAACTGTCCCAGAGGCCGGTGACCACATCGAAGAACTCGCGGGCGCGCCGATACCGCTCGTCGTGCTCCACATGCTCGTCGAGCCCGAAATTGAGCGCGGCGTCCGGGTTCGACGTCGTCACGAGATTCCATCCCGCGCGGCCGCCGCTGATGTGGTCCAGCGAGGCGAAGCGCCGGGCCACGTGATAAGGCGCGTCGAACGTGGTGGACGCCGTGGCGACCAGCCCCAGCCTTTCGGTCACCGCCGCCAGCGCCGGCAACAGCGTCAGCGGTTCGAACGAAGTGACCGTGTGGCTGTGCTTGAGCGCATCGAGCGGCATATTGAGCACTGCCAGATGGTCGGCCATGAAGAATGCGTCGAAGCGGCCGCGTTCGAGTGTCTGCGCGAAACGCTTCAGATGGCCGAAATTGAAGTTGGCGTCCGGATAGGCGCCGGGATAGCGCCATGCGCCGGTATGGATCGTCGTGGGGCGCATGAAGGCGCCGAGGCGAAGCTGACGTGACATGTGCCGATCTCCATCGCAAACAGGTCGCGCCAGTTTAATCGCGCTTCGTCAAGACTGCTTGCGGCCGGTTCGCACGCCGCTGCGCGCGGGCGGCACCGATCGCCGCCCACCAGGCGCGAATGGCAGCAAACAGCGTATCACTGGCACGCTTTGCCGGTCGAATGCTACTCACCCGGAAGCGACTCGGACGGATACTTGGGCAACAGGCCGCTGCCAGAGCGACATGAAATCCACCGCCTCACGAGGCACCATCTTTCGTCCAGGAGAGATTCGATGAGTACGACCATTGCCGGCATTCAGATTCCAGACAGCCGCCTCGCGAGGGCAGCAACCGATCTGGTCCGCGACACCGAGAACGATCTGCTTTTCAATCACTCGCGGCGCGTGTTCCTGTGGGGTGCGTTGACAGGCGTGCGCCGCAACCTGGCGTACGACCCCGAGTTGTTGTACATCGGCGCGATGTTTCATGACATGGGCCTCACGCCGGACTACAGCAGCAAAACGGATCGCTTCGAAGTGGACGGCGCCAATGCCGCGCGCGACTTTCTCAAGAGCTACGGCGTCAACGACTACGACATCGAACAGGTCTGGTTGTCGATCGCACTTCACACCACGCCGGGCGTCCCCGAGCATCTGAAGCCAGTCGTTTCGCTGGTGACGGCGGGCGTCGAGATGGACGTGCTGGGTATGCGGTATCACGACTTCGACGACGCGCAACGCGTCAGCGTGGTGGCCGCGCATCCGCGGGAGCAGGACTTCAAGAACCAGATCATCGACGCGTTTGCGCAGGGCACGATCAGCAAGCCCGAAACCACATTCGGCAACGTGAAAGCCGATGTCCTCGAGATGAAAGACCCCAGCTACAAGCGGCTGAATTTCTGCAAGATCATTCTCGGCTCGGCATGGGACGACAGCAACGCGGGTCACGTCCATCACGCGGCATGCAATCACGGGCCGGCGGCGTAATAACTGCCTGCGCAAAATGGTCGGCGCTTTGCGTGCCGGCCAATTCAGGACTCAGGGCGTGCGGAACGCGAGGCCCATGAGGCGCCGCATCTGTCGGCGCGGCATTGATTGACCCGGCCATTGCCACCCCTGCTTCACGATCTGTCCGACGGTCGCGGCGTCAGCATCAGCGCCAGCACCGCGACGCCGAGCACCAGCAACACGCCGCCATAGAGCATGGCATTGCGTATGTCGAATAGCACGCCATGAATGACCATCGCCATGCCGGCCAGCGCGACGAACACCGCGATGGCCGCGAATACGATCCGACGTTCGGCGCGAATCATGGCGCTCTCCCGCAAGATGTTAATGCCGTATGACGAACAGGAACGATGGAAGATCTCGAACTCGTGCGTCGTGCGACGGAAACCTCAATCTATCGTAGGTGGCGAAAAGGCAATAGTAAATACCGGTAAGCATGCCGCTCGCCACCTGTGCCGCAGTCAATGGCCACCCGCTCCCGCCGCCGCGGCCGAACTCGCGCGATCCGGTTTCGTCACCCAGATCAACGGGATGATCAGCACGAAAATCACCGCCGACAGCCAGAAAATATCGTTCAGTCCCAGCATCGCCGCCTGCGCATTCATCGAGCGTTCGAAGAACGCCATGGCCTGCGCCTGACCGCCTCCCAACGAACTTTGCAGCGCATCCAGCGCCCACGTGTAAACCGGATTGTTCACGCTCGTCTGCTCGGCCAGTTGCGCATGATGCAGGATCGTCCGGTCGTTCCATCCCGTCGAAGCCAGCGACGTACCCACCGCGCCGGCGAACACCCGCACGAAATTCGACAGGCCCGCCGCGGCTGGAATCCGGTCGGGCGTGAGGCCCGACAGAATGATCGCGGTCAGCGGCACGAAGAAGAGCGCGGTCGGGAAACCTTGCAGCAACGTCGGCAGGACCAGCGTCCACGTGTCCACACCGGTGGTGTAGTTCGAGCGCATGAAGAACACGCCGGCGAAACCGACGAACGCCAGCGTCGCCAGCACGCGCGCATCCGACTTCGGCATGATCTTCGCCATGACCGGCGCGAGCAGCACGGCGAAGATGCCAAGCGGCGCCATCGCCAGACCGGCATCGACGGAACGGTAGTTCAGATACGCCTGCATCCACTGCGGCAACAGCACGAGGTTGGAGAAAAACACCGCGTACGCTACCGAAATCGCGATCGTGCCGCCGAGGAAATTGCGTTTGCCGAACAGTCTCAAGTCGACGATCGGGTTCTTCTCAGTCAGCTCCCAGATCACGAAGAACGCGAAGCTGATCGCCGCGAACACCGTCAGGGCGACGATCACCGGCGAGCCGAACCAGTCGAGATCCTTGCCCTTGTCGAGCATGATCTGCAACGAGCCGACCCACGCGATCAGCGAGATCAGGCCGACCTTGTCGATCGGCAGCCGCTTGGTCGGGGTTTCACGGGTGCGATAGATCGCCCACGTCACGCCGGCCGCGAACAGGCCCACCGGAATGTTGATGTAGAAGATCCATGACCAGCTATAGCTGTCGGTGATCCAGCCGCCGAGCGCCGGGCCCGCAATCGGGCCGACGGTCGCGGTCATCGCCCACAAGGCGAGCGCGGTCGAGGATTTCTCCTTCGGATACGAGCCGAGCAGAATCGCTTGCGACAATGGAATCAACGGACCCGCCACCGCCCCCTGCAGAATCCGCGCGGCGAGCAACACCGGCAGATTCGGCGCGATTCCGCACAGCCACGAGGACAGCACGAACAACAGAATCGCCCACACGAACAGCTTGATCTGCCCAACGCGCTGCGTGAGCCAGCCGGTCAACGGAATTGCGATCGCGTTGGCGGCGGCGAACAGCGTGATCACCCACGTGCCCTCGTCCACCGAAACGCCGAGATTGCCGGCGATAGTCGGAATCGCCACGTTCGCAATGGATGAATCCAGCACGTTCATAAACGTGGCGAGCGCCACGGCAAGCGTCGCCAGCACCAGCTTGCCGCCGGTCAGCGGTGGCAGCGTGGCGGGCTTCGTCGATCCATTCATTTCATCACCTGTCGAGGAAGGCAAAACTATCTGACTTATCAGTTAAATGCACAAAAAAACCGGTACTCGGTAGCCGCAGGTTCAGCCTGCTTTGCGTACGGCGTTTTTCTGCGTGGGACTCGCGGCCATCTCGCGCTTCGCCGGCATGTTTTGGGCGATGATCCGCGCGATTTCAGCGTCGGCCTCGTCGCCGTACTGCGCGAATACGTCGGTGTGATACGAGGTGTTGACCGCCGCGCCGAGTTGAGCGCCCGTTTCCTTGTGGGTGTCGACGTCGACCTGCATCGACAGACCGATCCTCAATGGATGCGCATTCAATTCACTTTGGTCGAGCTGGATCCGCGCCGGCAGACGTTGCACGACCTTGATCCAGTTGCCGGTGGCGTTCTGCGCGGGCAGCGTGGCGAATGCGGCGCCCGTGCCCGCCGAGAAGCCCACCACCCGGCCGTGATATTTGACGCCGGAACCGTACACGTCCGCGGTGAGTGTGACGGGTTGGCCGATGCGCATGTGCCTGAGCTGCCCTTCCTTGAAGTTCGCGTCGACCCACACGCCGTCGAGCGGCACGATCGCCATCAACGGGTTGCCCGGCGCCACGCGCTGGCCGACCTGCACCGAGCGGCGCGCCACATAGCCGGTGACGGGCGCGGGCAAGGTGTTGCGCGCGTAATTCAGGTACGCGTCGCGCACTTTCGAGGCCGCGGCCTGCACGTTCGGATGCTGTTCGATCGATGTGCGGTCGGTCAGCGCGTGGTTGGCCTCGGCCTGCTGACGGGCGGCGTCGAGCGCGGCCTGCGCGGAGCTGACGGCGTCGCGGGCATGGGCGATGTCCTCGCCGGACACCGCGCCCGTTTCAGCCACGGCCTGCCGACGCTTCAGGTCGTCGTTGGCGCGGGCCAGATCCGATTGACGTTGCGCGATGGTCGCCGCATAGAAATCGTTGTTCACGTACAGACCGCTCACCTGCCGCACGGTCTGGCCGAGCGTCGCTTCCGCATTCGACAAGGCGACTTTCGCGTCGGCGTTATCCAGGGTGACGATGGGCGCGCCCTGCTTGACGATCTGCGTGTCGTCGGCGTTGACCGCGACTACGGTGCCGCTCACTTGCGGCGTCAGTTGCACGAGGTTGCCGCTCACATACGCGTCGTCGGTGGACTGGTAGTAGCGGCCGACCGTGAAGTAGTACGCGCCGTAGCCGGCGCCGGCCAGCACGACGCTGGCCGCCAGCAGGGCGAGCAGCAGCTTGCGCTTCGTGGGGGCCTGCGCTTGCAGCGGTTGGTCCGCGTCCGCCGTCGCGCGGCCGGTGTTGATCGTGTCGCTCATGATATGGCTCCTGACAGATAAGAAAAGTGTCGCGATGGCGGCTCAGCGCGCGGCGACGACTGGATTGACGGATGTGGATTGAACGGCCGCACTGCCGCGAGCGACGGAATCGGCGTTATCGACATAACCGCCGCCGAGCGCCGCGGCCAACGCGATCTGCTGATCGCGCCGGTTCATCTTCAGATTCGCGACCTGCTGGTCGGCGACGAGCGCGGTGGTGTCGGCGTTCAGCACCGTCAACTGATTCGCAAGGCCGGCCTTGTATTGCGTGAGCGCCAACTGATCGGCGCTGCGGGCGGCTTCCTGAGCGGCTTGCGCGTCGCTGAGCTGCTCGTCTGTCGAACGGATTTGCGCGAGTTGCGTCGCGACTTCGGACAAGGCGGTGACGAGCGTCTGGTTATACGTGGCGACCGCGTAGTCGAAATCGGCGTAGCGTCCTTTCAATTGCGCGCGCAATTGACCGCCGTCGAAAATCGGCAGATGGATCGCCGGTCCGACCGACGCCGTGCGGCTCGCTGCCGTCAGGAAGCGGCCGAACCCGAACGCATCGAGACCGATCGCGGCGCTCAGATTGATGTCGGGATAGAACTCGGCCTTGGCCTCTTTGACGTCGTGCGTGAACGCGTCGACCCGCCATTTCGCCGCGACCAGGTCCGGGCGGCGGCTCACCAGATCGGCCGGCAGGTTGTCGGGCAGCCGCACTTCGTCGCCCACGCCGAGCGTCGGCCGTGCGATAGCGAGGCCGCGGTCCGGCCCGGCGCCAAGCAAGGCGGCCAGTTGATAGCGCGTCGTCACGATACTGCCGTCGATCGAAGCGAGCGTCGCGCGGCTGGTGGCGAGATTCGCCTGGGCCGTCTTGCGTTCCACTTGCGTGTCGAGACCCGTTGCAATGCGGCCGGCGGTAATGCGGTCGATCTGTTCGCGCTGCGCGATTTCCTCCTGCGCGATGTCACGCAACGCATAGAGCCGCGCAAGCTGGTTATAAGCGCGCGCGGTGGCCGACGTGAGAGACAGCTTGACGACTTCCTCGTCCGCCTGGGTCGCCTGCAATTGCGACAGCGAGGCTTTCAGCGCTTCGCGATTCTTGCCCCACAGATCGAGATCGTAGGAAGCGGACAACAAGCCCTTGTTCTCCGATTGCCACGAACCGCCATACGGCGGCGGCACGAGCGTCGTAGCTGAATACTGTTGACGCGTGAACGAATAGGTCGCGCCGACTTGCGGCATGGTGTTCGCCTTCGCCGTATCGCTGTACGCGGCGGCCGCCGCGACGCGGGCGCGGGCCTGCTCGACCGACGGATTGCCTGTCAGCGCTTCGGCAAGCAAGGCTTTCAGTTGCGCGTCGCCGAACTGGTCGGCCCAATCGGCGGACGGCCAATGACCGTTGTCCTGCGCAATGCTTTGTCGAGTCGCGTAGGACTGCGGCTGCGCCATCTGCTTGTCGCTCGAGATGCCGGCGTAATTCGCGCAAGCCGACAGCACCGCCGCGAAGATCACCGTCACGCCAGCCTTTGCGATCCGCGACCTGGCGAGCCGTGGATTTAACTGTGATTTCATTTTCTGACCTGTCAGATATATGAGTGAAAAAATCGCTGCAGCGTCCGCAGCATGGTTTGCCTGGCCTCGCCTACGGGGCGAGAAACTTGTTCAGCAGACGGCGCAACTCTTCAAATTCGGCTTTCGTAAACTTCTTCAGACGCCGGTTCAGCACCACTGGGACAATCGCGGGAAGCTGCGCGGCGACCGCTTCGCCCTCTTTCGTCAGTTTCAGGTTGACGACGCGGCGGTCTTCGATGCTGCGCGAGCGTTCCAGCAAACCCTTGGCTTCCAGCTTGTCGAGCATGCGCGTCATCAGGCCGGTGTCGATGCCGAGCAGCCGCGACAGTTCGAACGGCGTGGTGGCGGCGCCCCGGCGCATGGACAGCAGAATGCCCATCTGCTGGCTGGTGATGTCCAGATCCTTCAGCGCGGTGTCCATTTCGGTGACCAGCAAGTTACGTGCTTTGTTGATCGAGAAACCAACGCTCAGCGTCAGGCTGAAATTTTCCGGCGTGTAGTGATTCATTCATGCCTCCCGTTCGATGCGCTGAACTTTATCTGCATAGTCAGATATTGTCAAAGATCGATTCCGACACAGGACTGTTTCAGTCAGGTGCACAATCGCGCCCCTTCCATAGCGCCCGGTAGCGAGAAAAGTGGTTACCTTGAATTAGCCAAAACCGGTCATTTAACAAAGCCAGTCGAGCGTTTAATCTGCTCTCACGCTAAACCACCCATGCCACTAACGGAAGGACGGAAACCATGAAGATCATGCACGTCGACGCAAGCGCCAAACGCGAGCGATCCAACTCCCGCGCATTGAGCCGCTATTTTCTGGAACGCCTGCGTGAAGAAGGCGCGGAGTTCGAAGTCGATTACCTGGATGTGACGATCGACACCCCACCGCACGTCACCGAGGCCTTCGCGATTGCCACCTACACGGCCGCGCAGGATCGCACGCCTGCGATGAAGGCGACGCTGGCCGGCTCGGATGCGCTCTGCCAGCGCCTGCTCGACGCGGACGCGTTCGTCTTCGCCATGCCCATGTACAACTGGTCGATGCCCTCCGCGTTCAAGGCGTTTATCGACAGCGTCACGCGCACGGGCCTAACCTACGTGAATGCGGACGATGGCCGCGTGGTCGGGCAGCTTTCGCGTCAGAAGGTGCTGTTCATCACGAGCCGCGGCGCGGATTTGCGCCCGGGCTCGCCTTACGCGGGCATGGATGCGCTCACGCCGTCGCTGAAGTCTGCGTTCGGCTTCCTCGGCGTCGCCGATCCGACCTTTGTCGACGCCCAGCCGCTGCAGTTTGCCAATCCTGAAGCGCGTATCGAAGCGCTTCAGCGCGCACGCGCCGAACTGGACGCCGTGGCGTCGAATTGGGCGGCGTCGTCGTCAGATTCGAGCCGTGCAAACCATGATGCCTTGTCAGGAGTCACAGCATGAAAATCCGCCCACTGATCGCGACGGCCACGCTCGCCGGTTTCGCCATTTTCGGCGTTTCCCAGTCC
Organism: Paraburkholderia sp. FT54; assembly: GCF_031585635.1. Taxonomy (NCBI): domain Bacteria; kingdom Pseudomonadati; phylum Pseudomonadota; class Betaproteobacteria; order Burkholderiales; family Burkholderiaceae; genus Paraburkholderia; species Paraburkholderia sp. FT54. Next base: position 2,115,090 of record NZ_CP134195.1, read on the forward strand.
ACCTTCGCCGCCGACGCAACCGCGCCGCACGAGACGATTACGCCTGCTTTTGCCGAGGCGATCGCCAACGTGCCGGGCAAGACGATGACGGCGCTCGTGGTCGAGTATCCGCCCGGCGGCAAGTCGCCCTCGCATCGGCACGGTCAGGCGTTCGTGGTCGGCTATGTGCTGTCGGGGGCGATCCGCAGTCGCGTGAACGCCGGCGAAGAGCGCGTCTATCATGCCGGCGAGTACTGGACCGAGAAGCCGGGCGTGCATCACACGGTCAGCGAAAACGCGAGCGATACGGAACCTGCGAAGCTGCTGGCGATCTTCGTGGCCGACTCGAAAGACAAGAACCTTGTTACGTTCGACAAGAAGTAAGTGTATTGACGGCGCCGGGCTGGTCGCACCGTCATTGCACCGCGATGGCGGCCGGCGACTATGCCAGTCGCCGCCGCGAGCGGAGCCCGAAACGGCGCTCGCTGCGCGTCCCGAACTTCGCGTCCGGAACTTCGCGCCTAGAACTTCGGATGACATTCAAAACTCATGGACGACCCATGCTCCGTCATCCCCTGCACGCCGCTGACGGTTTCCGTCGTCACGCTGATCTGCATGCCGCGACGCTCGCAGTAATCGCGCGCCTCGTTCATGGCCTGTTCATGCGCGCGGGCCCAGGCGAGGCGTCCGCCTGTCGCGCTTGCGGCGACCGTATAAGTATTCGGTTTGCTGGTGGCGACCACGTCGCTGGAACTGGCGCAGCCCACGAGGCTCGCGCACGCCGCCACGGCCGCAACGAGGGCGCGCGCCGATGCCGACAACGCGTCTCGCGCCGCGAGCGCGCCGAATGCCTCATTCCGTTCGGCCATGCGGCCTGAGACAGTATTGAACATATATCACCTGCACATTTTTACGGATTGACCAATTCTTGAAATTATCCGTAATCATGCGCAGGAGATCAGCCTCACCATCCGAAAACACTGTTGCTCGCGGCTAAACAATGCCGCCCGCGCGAACGGCGCGGCACAGTCGTTGCTAACCGGTTCCGTGTGAGCGCATCGCGGCTCGCTTCACGGAGTGTGCAGACATGCCCGATCACCGACCTATCCCTCCACGACCGGCATTGCCGACCGACGCGCGCGGCATGATCGGCAATATGAGAACCACCGCGCTCGTCTCGCTGCGCGGCTCGATCGACTTCATGTGTTTTCCGCGCATCGACTCGCCGGCCATTTTCGCCGGCCTGCTCGAGCCGTCGCGCGGCGGCGCTTTCTCGATCGAACCCAAGTTCGAAACCGCCAATGTCAAGCAGATGTACCTGCCCGACACCAATGTCCTGCTGACCCGTTTCATGACGCCGGAAGGCGTGTGCGAACTGATGGACTTCATGCCGGTGCCCGAAGACGGCAGCGCCGCCGACGCGCCGCCGCCCAACTGCGTGATCCGCGTCGTGCGGGTCGTGCACTGGCGCATGGCGTTCAGGATGCATTGCGAGCCGCGCTTCTACTATGCGCGAGGATCGCACACGGCTCACATCGATAAGGACGGCGCGGTGGAGTTCCACGCCGCCGCAAACGCCGGCCTCGAAGGCAGCATGCAATTGCGCCTGAACAGCACCCTGCCGCTCGCGCTCGACGACGGCGCCGCGCGCGCCGAATTCGAATTGCGCGATGGCGAGTCGGCGGGCTTCGCTTTCGGCGATGCCGAAGGCCTGCGTGAAAAGTCGTTCGATTGCGAAACGGCGCTGACCGACACGATCCGCTACTGGCGAAGCTGGTCGGCGCAATCCACTTATCGCGGCCGCTACCGCGAAGTCGTGATGCGCTCGGCGCTGACCTTGAAACTGCTCAGTTCCAGCGAGCATGGCGCGATCGTGGCCGCGCCGACCTTCGGCCTCGCCGAAGCGCTCGACGGTTCGCGCCGCTGGGACTACCGCTTCACGTGGATCCGCGACGCCGCGTTCTCCGTGTACGCGCTGCTGCGGCTCGGCTATACCGGCGAAGCGCGGCATTTCATGACATGGATCGCCGGGCGCAGCCGCCATTGCGATTCGGACGGCTCGCTGAGCGTCATGTACACCGTCGACGGCAAGGAGCCGCCTGAAGAAAGCGAAATCGCGGCGCTCGCGAATGGAGAAAGCGCGGGCGTGCCGCTCATCGGCAACGCCGCGCGCAATCAGACCCAGCTCGACGTGTACGGCGCGCTGCTCGACGCGATCTATCTGTACAACAAGTACGGCGCCGCGATCTCACACGACGGCTGGCGCGACGTCACGCGCACCGTCGACTATGTGATCGGGCACTGGCGCGAGCCCGACCACGGCATCTGGGAATTTCGCAACGGCCTGCGCCCCTTGCTCCATTCGCGGCTGATGTGCTGGGTCACGGTGGACCGCGCACTGCGTCTCGCGGAAAAGCGTTCGCTGCCCGCGCCGCTCAAGCGCTGGTTCGACACGCGCGACGCGATTCACGCCGACATCCACGAGAACTTCTGGAACGAGGAACGGAATGCGTTCGTGCAGACGCCGGATTCGCAGCGGCTCGATGCGTCGGCACTGATGATGCCGCTCGTGCGCTTCATCGGCCCGACCGATCCGCGTTGGCTCGGCACGCTCGACGCGATCGGCAGCGAACTGAAAGTCGACCCGCTGATCTTCCGCTACACGCGAGGCGCGACGCTCGACGGCCTGCCCGGCATCGAAGGCGGCTTCAGCGTCTGTTCATTCTGGTATGCGGAAGCGCTGGCGCGGGCCGGACGCGTCGACGAAGGCCGCCTCGTGTTCGAGAAGATGCTCGCGTACGCGAATCACGTCGGCCTCTTCTCCGAGGAAGTGGCCACCAGCGGCGAGGCGCTCGGCAATTTTCCGCAGGCTTTGACGCATCTCGCGCTGATCAGCGCGGCATACCAGCTCGATCGCAACCTGGACAAGGTTCACGTTCCGTGGACTTGAGCAGGCGGCATCGCTTACAGCGCAAAAATCTTCCGGAATCGGATTTCACCGTCTAGTCTGTAACGACATCATTTAAACCAACCCGGACGCTGAACCGGAGGAGACATCGATGGAGCTCGAAGCACGTACCATGAAACGCGTAACGGTTCGGCTCGTGCCGTTCCTGATCCTGTGTTATTTCATTGCCTATCTCGACCGCGTCAACGTCGGCTTTGCCGCGCTGCAAATGAACAAGGCGCTCGGCTTGTCCGCGAGTGCTTTCGGGTTCGGCGCTGGGGTTTTTTTCATCGCCTATTTTTTCTTCGAAGTCCCATCCAATCTGCTGCTGGAGAAGTTCGGCGCGCGCCGCTGGATCGCGCGAATCATGTTCACGTGGGGCATTCTTGCGGGCGCGATGGCGTATATCCCAGATATTGCACGCTTCACCGGACTCTCCGCCGCGCACGTGTTTTACGGGCTGCGCATCTTGCTCGGTGTGGCCGAGGCGGGCTTCTTTCCCGGCATCATCTTCCTGCTCACGCTGTGGTTCCCCGCCGCGTATCGCGGTCGCGTGGTCGGCTATTTCATGGCGGCGATTCCGCTGTCCACCGTGATCGGCGGCCCGATTTCCGGCGCGTTGCTGTCGATGGACGGCTTTGCCGGACTGGCCGGCTGGCAATGGGTCTATCTGATCGAGGCGGCGCCCGCGCTGCTGCTCACGTTCGCCGTGCTCTACTACCTCACCGACAAGCCCGCCGACGCCACCTGGCTCGCCGCCGACGAGCGCGACTGGCTGGTCGCGCGCCAGAAGCAGGAGCGCGCTCATCGCGAAGCGGTGCATACGTTCAGCGTGAAAGAGGCGCTCTTCAATCCGCGCGTGCTCGCCGTCGCATTGATCTATTTCGGTGCGAACGCAACCAACTACGGGTTGAGTTTCTTCCTGCCGCAGATCGTCAAATCCTTCGGGCTCAGCAACTTGCAGACGGGCTTCGTGACGTCGCTGCCGTATATCGTCGGCGTGATCAGCATGGTGTTCTGGGGACGGCATTCGGACCGCAAGCTCGAACGCAAATGGCACGTGGCGATCGCACTGCTGGTGGCGGCCGGCGGCATCGCGGCGGCGGCGGGGCTCGACAATCCGGTGCAGAAGATGATCGCGCTGTCGATCGCCGGGTTCGGCATCTTCGGCTGCCTGCCGGTGATCTGGACCTTGCCGGCCGCGTTCCTGTCGGGCGCGGCGGCGGCGGGCGGCATTGCCGCGGTCAATTCGCTGGGCAATCTGGCGGGCTTCTTCGGCCCCTATGCGATGGGCTGGATCAAGGACAGCACCGGTGGCTTCGGCGCGGGGCTGCTATGCCTGTCGGGCGCGGGACTCGTCGGGGTCGCGGCCGTGCTGTTGCTGCATCACGATGCTTCGCTTGAGGCATCGGCGGCACATTTTTCGGATCCGGATGCGGAGGTGGCGGGGGCGACCAAGGCGGCGGGCTCGTAGCGGCGTTCGTTGCCGCGGTCCAAGCGCATCGCGTCGGGTCGCCGCCGGCCATAAGAAGCGCGACGCGAGCGCAGCCGGGCCTACGGGAAACGCCGCGAACATAGCCGCCCTTGCGGGAACCGCCGCCGGCTCAGCCACGCCGACCAAAGCACCGCATGAACCTGGCCGCACCAAAGGAATATCGCCAACCGCTCAGCCGCGCGACGCGGCGACTCCATCGCTCACGGCGCGCCGCGACCACCCGCCGACGTTTCCGGCAACGCATTAGTTGGGCTGCCGGCGTCCGGCGGCACCACATCGTCCGGCGTGGGCGTCGGCGCGAGGGCCGGTTCGCCGCCGCCGCGCGCCTCGCCGTCGACCGCCCCGCTCGCCGCCACCGGCGCGGAACCCGGCGCCGGCAGCAACGGCGGCTGCGGCAACGTTCGCGGCTCGGCTACCGCGATCGACGCCGATGGCGCAACCGACGGTTCAGCCGGCACGGCAGCCGGCGTGCGACGCGTCGTGGTGCGCGGCACTGCTGGTGCCTCCGGCTTCGCCGGCGAACTCGTCAAGAGATTCTGGAACCACTCGCGCAACCTGCCCGAGCGCTCGGCGAACCAGCCCGGCTGCTGGTCGGTCGCGAATTTGACGCGGCTGTCGACCAGCCTCGAGCGCTGCGCGCGCTGGAAGAAATCGCCGACGATCGGCAGCGCGCTGTGCGCCCCCTGCCCCCAATAGTCGCTGCGCAAGGTCACGCGGCTGTCGTTGAAGCCCACCCATGCCCCCGCTACGAGCTGCGGATGAATCAGGATGAACCAGCCGTCCGCGTTGCCCTGCGTCGTGCCGGTCTTGCCCGCCACATCGCCACGGACGCCGAAGCGGCTGCGGATGCTCGAACCCGTGCCGCGGTTCACTACGTCGCGCATGACGTCGATGAGCACGCGGTCGGTGTCGGCGGGCAGTTCCTGTTTCGGCGACACCGGCGCGAATTCCGCCAGCACGTCGCCTTTGCGGTTCTCGATGCGCGTCACCATCACTGGCTCCACGTAGCCGCCGAGATTGGCGATCGTGCCGTAGGCCGAGACCATTTCCTTGAGCGTCACAGGGCTCGTGCCGAGCGCGAGCGACGGCACCGGGTCCAGTTCGCTGTCGCGCACGCCCATGGCGCGGGCGAGGCGCGCGACCTTGTTCGGGCCGACCGTCTCCATCAGTTGCGCGGTGATCCGGTTGCGCGAATACGCGAGGCCGTCGCGCAGGCTGATCTTGCGTTCGCTCGGCTCGTCCTCGTCGCCCGGACGCCAGACTTCGCCGCCTGCCAGCGGAATTTCCACGGGCTTATCGACGAAGGTGTCGGCGGGTTTCGCGCCCGACTCGAAGGCCGCCGCGTAGACGAACGGCTTGAAGGTGGAACCCGGCTGGCGCCGCGCCTGCTGGACGTGGTCGAACGGATCCTGGCTGAAATCGCGGCTGCCCACCCACGCCCTGATCTGGCCGTTGCGCGGATCCATCGCGAGGAAATCCGCCTGCACGCGGGTCTTGGACTCGCAGACCGACTTCACGAGGTCGCGCTCGGACGAGACGCGCTTGAGCGCGTCGTCATCGGTCAGGCCCGCGTCTTTGGCGGCGCGGTAGTCGGGTGTTTCGCGCAGGAACGTCTGCAACAGGTCGCGCCCGTTCGAGCAGCCCGCGCGCGTACCCCACGCCGAGTTGGCGATGCCCTGCAGCTGATTGCCCTGCAAGGTCACGGCCTGGGTCGCCATGGTCTGCAGGCGCGAGTCGATGGTGGTGCGTACCACCAGCCCGTCGGAGTACATGTTGTAGTCGTTGCGATCCGCCCACGACGCCAGCCACTTGCGCAGTTGCTGCGCGAAGTGCGGCGCCGGTCCGGGCGGCTCGGTCTGGCGCTCGAAATCGATCCGCAGCGGCCGGCGGCTGAGCGTCGCATAAGCCGCCGGCGTCAGCTTGCCGTACTTGACCATCTGTCCGAGCACCGTATTGCGCCGCTGCAACGCGCGTTCGGGATTGAGCACCGGGTTGTAGTAGCTGTTGCCCTTGAGCATGCCGGCGAGCGTCGCGCTTTCCAGCACGTTCAGGTCGGAAGCCGATTTGTCGAAATAGGTGCGCGCCGCCATCTCGATGCCGTAGGCGTTATAGAGGAACGGTACCGTGTTCAGGTAGGTCTCGAGAATCTCGTCCTTGGTGTAGAGCGCCTCGATCTTGAAAGCCGTGATCGCTTCCTTGAGCTTGCGCGTGAGCGTCGGCGCGCGGCCGATCTCGTCGGGGTACAGATTGCGGGCGAGCTGCTGGGTGATGGTCGAGCCGCCTTGCCGGTCGCCGGAAAACGTATGCAGCGCGGCCGATGCCGTGCGCCGCCAGTCGAGGCCCCAATGCTGGTAGAAGCGGTGATCTTCGGTGGCGATCAGCGCATTCACTACGTTGGGCGAGATGTCCTTGAGCTTGACCCATTCGCGGTTGGAGGGCTTGAATTCGGCCAGCAGCTTGCCGTCCGCGGACAGAATCTGCGCCGGCTGCTCGATCTTGGCCTTGCGGATATCGCCGATGCCCGGCGTGAACGGAATCAGGATCAGCACATACAGCACGAACAGCAGCGCCAGCGCCGCGCAAGCCTTCAGCACGCCGCGGCGCGTAGGATGGCGCAAGTGCCACAGCGCCTGGGCGACGAGCGGGTTCGCCAAAGTCAGCCCTTTTTCAAGGGCCGCCAGAAATGAGGGGATGAAGCGCTTCACACTAGCTTACCGTCGGCTTGGAAAGGCGCAATCCTACCAAGATGCGCGGCGGTAGCCGATTTTTTGCCGCGCGCGCGCCGCCGAAGCAGCGCAAGCGCATCGCAATCGGCCGAACCGCTGCGGCGCGCCCGCAACAATCGCGGCCCACTATAATGTCGCCAATTCCGACAAGAGGTGCTTCATGATCATCAAACCGCGCGTGCGTGGCTTCATCTGCGTTTCCACCCATCCGACCGGCTGCGAAGCCAATGTCAAGGAACAGATCGAATACGTCAAGGCACGCGGCCCCATCGCCAATGGCCCGAAGAAGGTGCTCGTGATCGGCGCATCCACCGGCTACGGCCTCGCCGCCCGCATCAGCGCGGCGTTCGGCTCCGACGCCGCTACCCTCGGGGTGTTCTTCGAGCGCGCCGGCAGCGAAACCAAGGCCGGCACGGCCGGCTGGTACAACACCGCCGCCTTCGAGAAATTCGCCACGGAGAAAGGCCTGTACGCGACCAGCATCAACGGCGACGCCTTCTCCGATGAAGTCAAGGCGCGCACCATCGAAGTCATCAAGCGCGATCTGGGTCAGGTCGACCTGGTCATCTACAGCCTTGCCGCGCCCAAGCGCACGCATCCGAAGAGCGGCGAAGTGTTCAGCTCGACCTTGAAGCCGGTCGGCAAGGCCGTGAATCTGCGCGGCATCGACACGGACAAGGAAGTCATCAAGGAAACCGTGCTCGAACCCGCCACGCAGGAGGAAATCGACCACACCGTCGCGGTGATGGGCGGCGAAGACTGGCAGATGTGGATCGACGCCCTGCTCGAAGCCGGCGTGCTCGCGGACGGCGCGAAGACCACCGCGTTCACCTATCTCGGTGAAAAGATCACCCACGACATCTACTGGAACGGCTCGATCGGCGCCGCCAAGAAGGACCTCGACCAGAAAGTGCTGGGCATTCGCGAGAAGCTGGCGGCCAGGGGCGGCGACGCGCGCGTCTCGGTGCTCAAGGCAGTCGTCACCCAGGCCAGCTCCGCGATCCCGATGATGCCGCTGTATCTGTCGCTGCTCTTCAAGGTCATGAAGGAGCAAGGCACGCACGAAGGCTGCATCGAACAGGTCTACGGCCTGTACAAGGACAGCATGTACGGCGCGGCGCCGCATCTCGACGAAGAAGGACGCCTGCGCGCGGACTACAAGGAGCTCGACCCCGAGGTACAAAGCCGCGTGCAGGCGCTCTGGAGCCAGGTGACCAACGACAATATCTACGAACTCACCGACTTCAGCGGCTACAAGACGGACTTCCTGCGTCTGTTCGGCTTCGAGATCGCGGGCGTGGATTATGAAGCGGACGTCAATCCGGACGTGCAGATTCCGAAGCTCGTGCAGGTTGGATAATTACGATCGCAACGCGCTGACGGTGGCCTGAGCCGCGCCATCCTTATCGGGCTTTCAGCAGGGAAACGCGGCCTGAAGCGAACGAAGAATCGCGAGGCCGATCGGAAAGTCGTCCGAAATACCCGGGTGGTTGGTGAAGAACTCGTCGAGCAACGGATAGACGTTCTGATTGCCGATGGCGAGATTTTGCGGCGGGCAGAAGAGCGGTGGTTTCTTCTTCGATACCAGCTCGCCGTTGGCCCAGCCGAACGCGTTGATCGTGCCGGTAATGTACGCGGCGTAGATCGAGTTATTGTCGGCGTGCGCCCATTGCTTGTACTGCGCGGCCGTCATCTCGGCGCTCGCATTCAGAGTGAAACACGCGGCCAGCAACGCCAGCGCAACTTTCGATACCCGCATCGTGGAACCTTCAATCGGTGTCGCAAAAGCGGTCATTGTAGGTGAGTTGGGACGTGCCGCGCAGCAGCGCTTGCATGGGCAGGAAGCCGTAAGCATTGCATACGCTTGTTGTAAGCGTCGCGGGTACGCGCGAATGCATTACGGCGTGCCGTTGCGGCAATACTTCCGGTAGCCGTCGCGCGTGGCGAGACGCGCCATATACGCCGCGACCGCGGGCAAATCGCCGTGCTGCAACGGCGTTTCCAGCCAGCGGTTGATGGACAGCGCAATCGGAATGTCCGCGAGCGAAAACGACTCTCCCGCGATGAACGCGCCGGTTTTGCACAACTGACCTTCGATCATGGCCATCTGCCTCGCCCAGTTCGCACACGACAGATCGATCTGCAGCGCATCCTGGTGGGCCGGAGAATGCCGGACCAGCGCCAGAAAGGCGTAGCTCCAGGAACGGTTCAATTCGCTCGCCTGCCAGTCGATCCACTGATCGCAGCGGGCGCGCTCGTATGGATCGACGGGATATAACGACTCGCCGTGATAGCGGCCCGCCAGATAACGGATGATCGAATTCGACTCCCACAGCACGAACTCGCCGTCCTTGATGACGGGGACCATTGCGTTGGGATTCAGCGAGAGAAATTCCGGCACGTCGGTCGCGCGGAATCCGGAGCCCCAGTCTTGCTGGTCGAATGGAAGCGCGAGTTCCGCGCACGTCCACAAGACTTTGCGGACGTTGATGGATGAGGTCTTGCCGAGTATCTGTAGCATGGGTTCAAAGCGTATCGACGGCTCGGTGGCTCGGACAGGCACAGTTTGCCTCATGCGCGCCGTGCCAGCGCTGCTCAGTGCGACGCCACTCAGTGCGACGCGACGAAGATCGAGCCCGGCGCGGGCGGCGACACGGCGAAGGTTTTACGCATCCGGTCGGCCTCTTCGACCGGACTGCGTCCGAACAGGCGCTTGAATTCGCGGCTGAATTGCGAGGCGCTCTCATAGCCCACCTGCGCGCAGGCGAGCGCCGCCGTCACCTCGTTTCTCACCATCAGCAGGCGCGCCTGATGAAGCCGCGTTGACTTCAGATATTGCATTGGCGACGTGCGCGTCACGGCCTTGAAATGCGCGTGGAAGCTGGGCACGCTCATGTTCGCTTCCAGCGCGAGTTGCTCGACGTCGAGCGGCTCGCGATAGCATGCGTGAATCTTGCGGATGACTTTGGCGATCCGGGCGAACTGGCCTTGCGCGGTCAGCGCGGCGCGCATCGATCCGCCCTGCTCGCCGGTCAGCACGTGGAAGTAGATTTCGCGCACCAGTGCCGGACCGAGCAAGTCAGCCTCGAGCGGCACGCTCATCGCCTCCAGAAAGCGCAGTACCGAAGCGCTCAGTTTCGCGTCGAGCGGCGTCGACATCATGCCGCGCGGCTCGGCCGGCACGCCGGCCTCACGCTCGTCGAGTTGCAGCAGCAGATCGGCGGCAACTTTGAAGTCGAGGCGGAAATAAATCGCCAGCAAGGGCTCCGCCTCGCTCGCTTCGGTTTCCATCGAGAACGGCACCGGCACCGAGACGGCCAGGTAGTGCTGCGCGTCGTACACGTAGATCGTCTCGCCGAGAAAGCCCCGCTTGCGCCCCTGGCAGACGATCACCACGCCCGGGTCGTACAGCACCGGAGTGCGGCTGAGCGGCCGGTTCGAGCGCAGAAAGCGCACGTCGGGCAGCGCGGTGAGGTTGTAGCCTTCCAGCGGCGCGAGATTTTCGAGCAAGGCCACCATGCGTTGCTGCGTGCTCCGATCAACGCGTTTTGACGCCATGACGTGCCCCGTGTCCCATGATTCGCAAGCCTGCACTGTGCCATCGCCACGGCGGAAAATCCATCCATTCATAGGATCAGGCAATCACCGCAGACGAACCGGCATTCGCACCCGGCTCTCGCGCCCCTACCATTCAGTCCTGCGCTGGTCTCCGTCGATGCCACGCGTTTTCGCCCGAAGGCGCCATGCAATGACGGACAAAACAACGGAGTGAATCATCATGAGCAAAACGTTTCTGATCACCGGCGTCAGTTCCGGTTTCGGCGGTGCGTTCGCGCAGGCAGCGCTCGACGCGGGCCATACCGTCGTCGGCACGGTGCGCAATGAAGCGGCGCGCGATGCGTTCACCGCGCTCGCGGCCGAACGGGCCCATGCCGTCGTGCTCGACGTCACGGACTTCGAGGCGATCGCGCCCGCCGTCGCCGCGATCACCCAAACCGTCGGCCCGATCGACGTCCTCGTCAACAACGCCGGCTACGGACACGAGGGCACGCTGGAAGAGTCGCCGCTCGACGATCTGTGTCGTCAATTCGACGTCAACGTGTTCGGCGCGGTAGCGATGATCAAGGCCGTGCTGCCGGCCATGCGTGAGCGCCGCTCGGGTCACGTCATCAATATCACGTCGATGGGCGGCTTCATCACGATGCCCGGCATTGCGTACTACTGCGGCAGCAAGTTCGCGCTCGAAGGCATCAGCGACGCGCTGGCGAAAGAAGTGGCGGCCTTCGGCATCAAGGTCACGGCTGTCGCGCCCGGCTCGTTCCGCACGGATTGGGCGGGCCGTTCGATGGTCCGGGCAAGCCGCAGCATCGCCGATTATGACGCCCTGTTCGACCCGGTCCGCGAGGCGCGCGAAGCAAAGAGCGGCAAGCAGGCGGGGGACCCGCGCAAAGCGGCGCGGGCGCTGCTGGAAATCGTCGCGGCAAAGAATCCGCCGGTGCATCTGCTGCTCGGCAACGATGCGCTCGACCTGGTGAAGACGAAGCTGGCGGCGCTGAACGAGGAGATCGAAACGTGGGAAGCGCTGTCGCGCTCGACCGACTTCGCCTGACGCAAAAAGCGCGACTGCGCTTGAGAAATGGCGAGGCGATTTCTCAAGACGCGAAAATCGTGGCATGATTTGATCAAATCCCACAATGCAAAAAATCCAGCTTTTCCGAACAGGCGGCCCGTTGCGCTCCGTTGTCGAAAGCGCCTCGCGCCGCTGTCATCAACCGACTGGAGTCAACCTTGCAAAGCGACCTGCACTGCGGCTTGCGCGAATTTCTGGAACATCACCGCATCCATGAAGTGGAGTGCGTGATACCGGACATGACCGGCGTCGCGCGTGGCAAGATCGTGCCGAAGAATCTGTTCCTCGCGGAAGGCAAGATGCATATGTCGAACGCGCTGCTGATGATCACCGTCAACGGCGAATTCGCGAATTTCGAGCGCTTTGTCGGGCCGAGCGATCCCGACATGGTCTGCATTCCCGATCCGAATACGGTGCGGCTCGTGCCGTGGGCCATCGAACAGGTCGCGGTGGTGATTCACGACTGCGTCGGACTGGACGGCAAGCCGATCGGCATCTCGCCGCGCGCGGTGTTGCGCCGCGTGCTGCAGCTTTACGAAGAACGCGGCTGGCGCCCGGTGGTCGCGCCGGAGATGGAGTTCTATCTGATCGCGCAGAACAAGAATCCGCACGAGCCGCTGCGCCCGCCGCTCGGCCGCGCGGGGCGTCACGAAGCCGGCCGCCAGTCTTTTTCGATCGACGCGGTCAACGAATTCGATCCGTTCTTCCAGGACCTGTCGCGCTTCTGCGAGATGACGCATCTCGGCGTCGAGACGCTCGTGCACGAAGTCGGCGCCGGGCAGATGGAGATCAACTTCTCGCACGGCGACGCGCTCGATCTCGCCGACCGCGTGTTCCTGTTCAAACGCGCGGTGCGCGAAACCGCCTTCCGTCATGGCATTTTCGCCACTTTCATGGCCAAGCCGATGGAGCACGAACCGGGCAGCGCGATGCATATTCATCAAAGCATCGTCGATCGGGAAAGCGGGCAGAACATTTTCTCGCTGCCCGACGGCTCGGCGAGCCCGCTGTTTTTCAACTATATCGGCGGCTTGCAGAAGTACATGCCGCAAGCCATGCCCATGTTCGCGCCGTATGTGAATTCCTACCGGCGCCTGTCGCGCTTCACCGCCGCGCCGATCAACGTGCGCTGGGGTTACGACAACCGCACCTGCGGCATCCGCGTGCCTAATTCCGAGCCGGACGGCCGGCGCCTGGAGAACCGCGTGCCGGGCGTCGACGTGAATCCGTATCTCGCCATGGCGGCCACCCTCGCCTGCGGCTATCTCGGCATGGCGGAGCAGCAGGAAGCGTCGACGCCGATGATCGAAAGCGCCTACGACCTCGAGTACGAGTTGCCGCGCGGCCTGGAAGACGCGCTCAAGGCGCTTTTGAAATGCCCCGAACTCGCCGGTGTGCTGGGCGAGAGTTTCGTGCAAGCCTATTGCGCGGTGAAGGAAAAGGAATTCGAGACTTTCTCGCAAGGCATTACCGCGTGGGAACGCGAGCATCTGCAACTGCTCGTCTGAACGCGGGCCGCGGCCGGTAACCCGATTGGAGAGCGTGCAATTGCCATTGAATACCCGTCGAGGCATCAACTGGACGCGCGCGCAAGCGCTCGTCGAGCGCGAACGCCGCGCGTTTGTCGAGGCCATGCCGAAGTCGCGCGCGCTGTCCGAACGCGCCGCGCGCCACCTGCTGTTCGGCGTGCCGCTGCACTGGATGAACGACTGGCCGACGCCCTTCTCCCTTTATGTCGAAGAAGCACGCGGCGCTGCGTTTACCGATGTGGACGGTCACCGCTATGCGGACTTCTGCCTCGGCGACACCGGCGCGATGTTCGGCCATTCGCCGGCGCCCGTCGCACGGGCGCTCGCGGCGCAAGCGCAACGCGGCCTGACGACCATGCTGCCGGGCGAAGACGCCGCGTGGGTCGGCGAAGAACTCGCGCGCCGCTTCGGGCTGCCGTACTGGCAGTTCGCGATGACGGCGAGCGACGCCAACCGCTTCGCGTTGCGCTGGGCACGCGCGGCGACCGGGCGCAGACAGATCGTCATTTTCAACGGCTGCTATCACGGCACCGTGGACGACGTCTTCGTCGATCTGGTCGACGGTCAGCCGCAACAGCGCGACAGTTTGATCGGCCAGGTGCACGATCTGCTCGGCAGCACGCGCGTGATCGAATTCAACGACCTCGCCGCGCTCGAGGATGCACTCAAAGATGGCGACGCGGCCTGCGTGCTCGCCGAACCTGCGATGACCAACATCGGCATGGTGCTGCCCGAGGCGGATTACTGGCGCGAGGCGCAAGCGCTGATGCGCCGCTACGGCACGCTGCTCGTCATCGACGAAACGCACACGATCAGTTGCGGCCCAGGCGGCTATACGAAAGCGCACGGGCTCGAACCCGATCTGTTCGTGCTCGGCAAACCCGTCGCCGGCGGCTTTCCGTGCGCTGTATATGGCTTCAGCGCTGAATTCGCCGCGCGTGCCCAGCAGGCCAAGCGCAGTGCGCCGCCGGGTCACTCCGGTATCGGCACGACGCTCACCGCGAACATGCTGGCGATGAGCGCGATCCGCGCCACGCTCGCCGAGGTGATGACCGATGCGGCCTACGCGCATATGTTCGCGCTGGCGGAGCGCATCGAGAGCGGACTGCGGGACGCGATTGCGCGGCATGGCCTCGCGTGGTGCGTGACGCGTGTCGGCGCCCGCAACGAATTCCAGTTCATGCCGACGCCGCCGCGTAACGGCAGCGAAGCCGGACGGCAACTCGATCACGAACTGGAACACGTCTTGCACCTCTATTTGCTGAACCGCGGCGTGTTGATCACCCCGTTTCACAACATGATTCTGGTGTGCCCGGAGACGTCGGTACAGGACGTGGACAAGCTGGTCGCCGCGTTCGACGCGTGTCTTGGCGAACTGATGTGAGGTCGCGCCGACACGCCGGCCTTTTTTGCACCCTTTTCCACGGGGTTTTGCAACGAGCTTTATGAAAACTTCGCGTCATCACACGCTGCAGGACCAGACCTACGACACGCTGCGGCAGTGGCTCACCATTGGACGCTTCGTGCCCGGCGAGCGCATCAAGATCCGCCACGTCGCCGCCGAACTCGGCGTGGGTGAAATGCCGGTGCGCTCCGCCTTGCAGCGCCTCGCGGCCGAATCGGCGCTCGTCAACGTGCCCAATTGCGGCGTGACGGTGCCGCATCTGTCGAAACAACAGTTCGACGACGTCCTGCGCGTGCGTCTGATTCTCGAAGGCCAGGCCGCCGAACTCGGCGTGCCGCATCTCACGGCGCACGACCTCGGCACGCTGGAAATGCTGAATGCGCAGATGGCGCAGGCGTTACGCAGCGCCGACGCCAAAGGCTATCTCGACGCCAACGAGGCATTCCACCTGATTCTGTACCGGGCGGCCGGCTCGCCGCTGCTGCTGGAACTGATAGAAACCGTGTGGCTGCAGGTCGGGCCGATTTCGAATTTGCTGTTCGGCGAGTCGCTTTTTGCCGACACGCTCAACGACGCACACGACGATCTGCTGAGCGCCGCAAAAGCGCGCGACGCGGCCGGCGTGCGGCGGGCTATCGAGCGCGACCTGAATCACGCGGCGACGTGCTTGCGGGCGCAATGCTTGTAGGCGTGTGATCGCCCGCCGAACGCAATCCGCGGCTCGCAGACGCTCTGACTTGAAGCAGCGGAGCTATCTGACCGCTCTCAGGCTTTTAGCGTCGCCTGCTCGCGAATCATGTCGTAAAGCGCCTGCGCCGCCGGCGACAACTGCGCGGTCTTGCGCGCCACGAGGACGAGCGTGCGCGACACCGCCGGCTGCGTGAGTTCAACAGTGCGTACCGTCGGATACGCGCCCTTCTGAAGAGCGAGCGCCGGCACCACGGCCGCGCCCACGCCCTGCGCGACCAGCCCGACGGCCGTCGAACTGCGCTGCACTTCGTAGAACGAGCGCAGTGCCAGTTCGCTCGTTTGCAGCGCGACGTCCAGTAACGCGCGGTTGCCGCTCACCTCGCCGGCAAAGATCAGTGGATAGGATTGCAGCTGCTGCCAGGCGATGCGGCGCCGCTTCGCCAGCGGATGATCCTGATGGCAGATCAGGACGTAGCGGTCCTCCGTGAGCGGCACGCTGGTCAGATCCGGATGATGCTCGCCCGCGATATTGATGCCGAACTCGACTTCGCGGCGTAGCACGGCCGCCTCCACCGCGGACGACGCGTGATCGAGGATCCTGATGCGGTTATGCGGATAACGCGCCGAATACGCCAGCAGAATACGCGGCAAATATTGCACGCCCACCGTCGGCACGCAGGCGATGGAGACATCGCCGCGACGCGCCACGCCCGTCTCGCGGATTTCCACCAGCGCGTCGGCGAGTTCGCCGAGCAGGCGGCGCGCTTGCGGCAGAAAACCGCGGCCGATTTCGGTGAGCGCCATGGAGCGCGTGGTGCGCTCGATCAGCGTGACGCCGAGGTAGGTTTCGAGCTTGCGCAGCCGCTGCGTGATGGCTGTTTGCGTGACGTGCAGTGAATCGGCGGCACCCTGGAAACTGCCGCGATCCGCGATGGCGACGAAGGCCTGAACGCCGAGCGTGTCGATTTTCATTAGAAAAATGAAGGAATCGGAATGATAAATTCATTTTACTCCGCCTTCGGCGCCGCCGAGAATGAGCGGATTGGGTCGGTTCGAGACGTCGAAGAGACGCAATCGCCGGCCGCCGATCCGCTACCACGGACAAAAGGAGCATCAGATGACGTCGAAGAAGGATTGGCATGCGAAGCAATACGTGTTGTTCGAAAACGAGCGCACACGTCCGGTCAGGGATCTGCTGGCGGCCGTGCCGCCGACTGACGTGAAGAGCGCGGTGGACATCGGCTGTGGACCCGGCAACTCGACCGAGACGCTCGCCGCGCGCCTGCCGGGCGCGGCGGTCAGCGGCATGGACAGTTCGCCCGACATGATCGAGGCGGCCCGCCGGCGCCTGCCGCAATTCCAGTTCGACGTGAGCGACATTTCCACGTGGGACGCGCCGGGACCGTATGACCTGATCCTCGCCAACGCGGTGCTGCAATGGGTGCCCGACCACGAGCGGCTGTTTCCGTCACTCGTGGCGAAGCTCGCGCCGGGCGGCAGCCTCGCCGTGCAGATGCCGGACAATCTGGACGAACCCGCGCACCGTCTGCTGCGCGACATCGCTGCGGACGGCCCGTGGGCGGAGAAGCTCAAGGGCGTCGAGCGCAGCATGCGCTACGGCGCCGACTGGTACTACGGCTTGCTGGAGCCGCTGTGCGCGCGGGTCGACGTATGGCGTACCGTCTACCACCACCCGCTCGCGGGCGGCGCGGACGCGGTGGTCGAATGGTTCAAGGGCAGCGCGCTGCGGCCGTTTCTCGCCGAACTCGACGATGCGGAGCAAGCCGCTTTCCTGGAGCGTTATCGGGACGCGATCGCCAGGGCGTATCCGGCGCTCACCGACGGCACGGTGCTGCTGCCGTTTCCACGGCTGTTCATCGTCGCCACCCGCTAGCGGCGCCGGCTCGCGAGCGGGTTGCCGTGCCGGCTGTGGCGCCCGCGCGCCAGGGTACTCAGGAATTGCCGCGTTTGAATTCTGCGTGATATTGTTCAATCAAAGCGGGGGATGGCGGCTAGCCGTTCTCACCGGAACGCAATTTTCAGCAGCGAGCGTCGCCATGAGTGATGTACGCCATCATCTGAGTCCACGAGACCGTTTGGAGTTGTTGTGCTGGCTCACATGCGGGAGTCTTGGCGCTTATTACCTGAATGAGGACTGGCCGGATGCGGCGTTTCATGTGCAGGCCGCGCATAAGTGGCTGGATCGGCGGGCGCGCGAGGCCGATTGGCTCACTATCGCGAAGCTGACCGCTACCGCTGTGGAGATTGCGCGCAGGCATGCGCAGTTTGTCGAA
This sequence comes from Paraburkholderia sp. FT54, assembly GCF_031585635.1. Taxonomy (NCBI): domain Bacteria; kingdom Pseudomonadati; phylum Pseudomonadota; class Betaproteobacteria; order Burkholderiales; family Burkholderiaceae; genus Paraburkholderia; species Paraburkholderia sp. FT54. The sequence continues at coordinate 2,132,785 of NZ_CP134195.1, forward strand.
GCGGATTGGGCGAGAGATGCGGTTGAGGAGATTCTTGATACGGATGAGCTTGATCCTCAAGCCAGGCTTGTGAGACAGGTTATTGCGGATTGCCAGAGTGCTTTGGCGGATAAGAGGCTGGCGGATTGATTTGGGGATTTTGCCGGGAACACAAGCAAATCAAGCCCCCAAAAAACCAAGCTGTACACGACCCCGAGATCGACCTGATACACCCGCGTCGACCCGCTCCCGTTTGGTTTGACGTCGTTAAAAAAAGCGAACTTGGCTGCAATTCTCAACGAGCCCGAGCGGCGCCCACAGACCATGAGCGGCACGGGGTCCGGCCATCCGGCTGTTTACCTGCACGCCCGAGCGCGGCTTTGCAGTACCTGAGCGGCCAATCGCTGCATTGAATCTCGCACATGGCCGATCTCATCGATCAGCCTCTGGATGGACCCGTCGTCGCGATCGTGTTGCGCAAGCGCGCGCAGATCGTGCTGGGACGGTAGAACGGAGTCCGTTGGCGACCGCGAATGCATTCAATTCATTACGCGCACAAGAGTCAACATTGACACATATCAAATCAAACGATTATGTGGTTATAAAAAATTGCACGGCGGCGGCAAATCTGCCAATAATAGATCCACGACATTCTTTCGTTAAATCCTGCGTACCGGTTAAATCTCGGAGATAAGAAATCTGTTTCCTATCTGCGATCCATTTCACCTACGGCAGGCTCGCTCGTATTCGCATCGAATGAAAATAATTAACAAAACGATATCCCCCGGCATTTTGCATAAAGACGTACCGGAAGATGTATTGATCTGCCGCCCGAGAACCGCTATGCCGCTTTTCATCGACGCAGCAGCCGTATCGGCTTCAAGTGGCGACAAGCAAGAAAAGATTAAACGCTTTTATCGCCCCTACGAACAGAAGCTTTACCGGTTCTGTGCATCTCCGGAAGTGCTCAGGCAATGTCAGCTTTCCGATCGGGCCGCCAGCAGTCCCCTCGATGAGCACTGGGAGAGTATCAAAGCGATACCGTTCCAGGCAATCACGCCCCGTCTTTCGAATGCCCCAACCGCCGATAAAGGCGAAAGGGACACATTAGCGGACCTTCCAGATGAATTGTCGAATCTGCATTTACGCGGGTGTGGGTCGAGTTCATTCGAATTAATCAACACAGGTCAGCACTACTTTTTCTACCGGAAATTGCACGAACACGTGCCCGGAACCATGTTGATAGAGGCAGCCCGCCAGGCTGTTTACCATCACTTATATAACCATACGACACACGCTCGCGGGCATATCACTGTAACTCTTTCTGAACTTAATGCCAGATTCTTCGGCTACGCCGAATTGATGTATCCAGTCGAGCTCGTGGTCGATGACCTTGATCAAACACCACATTCAAAGCCAAAAAATATCCACTATCGAGTCTCGATTTACCAGAGACAAACGCTTCTGGCGACAATTGATACGAAAGCTCCCATTATAGACATTGGTTTATTCGAAAGAATCCGGAATGTCCTTTTATTTGATGACAACTGGTTTGCGCCGCTCGACTCTCGAAAGTTGAATTGCTTTGTTGTTACGCACAACGGCACACGACATCCGGTTTCGCCTCTGGCCATTTCCAGGGCAGGTTGCGTAACGGCATTGTCATCGGAAATCGACACCAATGCGACATCGTTGCACGTCGAGTTGGACGGCATGACCAGCCTCACGCTACCTGTAGCTACATGCGAAAAAATCACGCCAGCCCTGACGTGGACGTTCGCAGAACTTTCCGCGAAAGAGCTTCTCAGCCTTAGCGAGATCATCAAGCGAGCCTTCAGGCAGGTTGCGGACCCATTGACCTCGCTGTCGAAGGTCCCGCAATGAACATTTCTCACCTGGCTGCTGCACAACCTCTCAATCTGGGTGCGCAAATCCGCGCGAAAAATCGCCTTTACTTTGCACCGATGGGGCTGGACCTATGTTCCGAACTGGGTATGCCCCGGCCGGAGTTCGAGCAGGTCTACCAATCACTGATGGACGGCGGATGCGGGTTCGGGTTTCTCGGCAATGCAACGGTTGATGAGACTTCACGCTATAACGGCCGCGGGCTGAAACTAACTTCAATGGCACACGCCGAAGCGCTGCGGCCAATTTTTCAGTCGGCGTTGGACCGAGGATTCCCGCTCGGACTGCAATTGCAGCACTACGGCCCTCAGGGAATGCCGGTGGGCGACAACGCCGTCATACCGAGTCCGAGCGGAATTCCGTCTCGTGCGTCGGCACGGTATCCACATGCGCGCACAGTCGCAATGACGCAGGAGCAGATTTTCTCTTGCATCAGACAGTTTTCGTCCGCGGCACAGTTGGCCGTGGCCGCAGGTGCCACCCTCCTCCAGATCCAGGCATCGAATGGATACCTGATCAGCAGTTTCCTGTCGCCGCGAACAAACCGACGCGTCGATGATTGGGGCGGTACGCCGCTCAAGCGGGCGAAGCTTCTTCTATCGATCATTCAGGAAATCCGCAAGGTCACGAATGGGCAAGCAACCTTAACGGTTCGTCTCGGGATCGACGACGGCTTTGGGTCCGACGGTCAACAAGTTGAACTCCTCGGGGACGTAGCGTGTGCCCTCAAAGAAAGTGGAATTGCCGCGATTACATGCTCGATTGGCGTCAGCGAGACCTTCGGAAAATTCTTTAGCGATAGAGAACAGGCGATCAATATCTCGCGGCGCGGTTCGCGGTTCTTGAAGCGGATTGCTGGATTGCCAACAGGCTTCACCGGATCGATACCCAGCATCTCTGTCGCGAACGAGATCATTGAAAGCGGAGACGCCGACTTTGTCGGCTTTGCACGCGCGGTTTTGGCTGATAACAACCTGGTGAAAAAAGAACTGGCCGGCAGGGAGGACGAAGTTACCCGCTGCTTGTGGGATTCAAATTGTTTCCGCGATAAACGTGCCTCACCGGCGACGCGGGTGTATTGCTGTGTCAACCCGGCTTACAAGCGCCCGCGCAAACTGCAGATCTATTACAAGGAAAATCCAGCATGAGCTTTGACGGGAAGATTGCGCTTGTGGTGGGTGGAACACGTGGCATCGGTCTTGAAGTTAGCAAAAAACTGATCGGAGCTGGCGCTACCTGCTATATCACGGGGCGAAACGAAGTAGACGGTGCGACAGCACAACGATTGCTTGGCCACATGTGCCACTTTGTCAAAAGTGACGTTACCGATCAAGAATCGATAGCCGAGTTGTTTAGGACGATCGATAGCCGCCACGGCCGGCTCGATCTCGCTGTCAATAACGCCGGCGTTACGACCAGGCGTGCGCCTGTAGTCGATCTCGACATGGCGGAATGGAAACGTGTTCTCGAAATCAATCTTCTCGGACCGCTTCTGTTGATCTCGCATGAAATAAGACTTATGGCTGTTCACGCTGGAGCATCGATCGTGAACGTGTCCTCATGCGCAGGTTTGCTCGGCGTCGCTGCCCAAAGCGCCTATTCAACGAGCAAGGCTGCTCTTAATATGTTGACCCAGGTTTGCGCACTTGAATGCGCTGAAACAATGCCTGGTCGTCACCAAATTCGAGTCAACGCCGTGTGCCCGGGTCCAACGTTGGGAGGAATGAATTCACAAGAACGATTGCGGGCCAACCCGGAGGCAACCCAACACAAAATCCAGGTCACGGCGATGAAACGCTTCGCTAATCCGGATGAAATCGCCGACACGATCCTATGGCTGCTCAGTGACTCGTCGTCGTACGTGACAGGGATTGTCTTGCCGGTGGACGGCGGCTATTCCGCCGGCAAGTTTTAAATATTCGCGGATAGTTTATCTCGCGTCTCTACTAAACACCTGCCTCGTAGCGACGCACTGGTTCAAATGATACCGACAATGGAAAAAGTTCTCATAACGGGTGTGAGCAGCGGAATCGGCGAAGCGCTGGCCAAACTCTATCTGCAGGAAAATTATGTTGTGCTTGGGACATCCCGGCGCCCACCATATCAGCTGATCCCGTACGAGAACTTCCGGTTCCATCGATGCGACCTCTCACAGCCTGACGCGATTCGTGAACTCATGTATGGGCCATTTCATGACGCGCTTACTCAGGGTGTCGAAGTTGCCTTTCTGAATGCAGGCGTGAGCGGGAATGTACCGGGGCGCGGCGAGGATTTTAGCGTTGACGAGCTCAATCACGTGATTTCCGTCAATGTGCTCGCGAACAAATTGCTGATCGATCTACTCTTGTCTGCACGTTATCGCCCGAAAATTTGTGTACTTTCCGCATCGATGGCCGGAGTACGCTTCAGAGGTGGGACTCTGCCATACAGTCTTTCGAAAGCCGCCTTGTCGGCACTGGCCGGAGTCTATGCCGCAGAAAATCCGGACGTTTTGTTCGCCGTGCTCGGGTTATGCAACGTCGACACTCATCTTTCCCGGCAGGTGAGTTTCAGTCAGAGAACCGCCGAATTTCCCGAGCTCAAGGCATTGCAGAGCCGCGCGCTAACGACAGGCTACATGGTTTCTCCTCGTCAACGCGCTAATGATATCTACTCCGTCATCAATGACTGCGAGCATTACGGAATAAAGAGCGGCGAGTTTGTCGACATCCGGACGGTAATTGGAGGAACCGGCATGTCCGGTGCTTCCCATTCTACTCACCATCCTCCTTCGACGCGTAAGTAAGGATATCCGTCTAGATGCTCGGCGAGTAATCGGCTGTCGGAAGTATTGGCTGATTGGTCTCAACTAGAACAAATGGGATTGACATGTCGGATAGACACATCTTTGGCAAAGAAAGTTGTAACCAGGGCCACAGCATCATCAGCCTGATTGAAGCCGCGATCTTGCGTCAAGAACCTCTGCTGGAGAAACCCGTCGATCTATCGCGCGGAGAATCTAGTCGATTGTACGGGCCCGACGGACAAATCGACTCGCTCACGCTGGTGTCCGTGATAGTCGACATTGAGGATCAAATCAGATTGCAGTTTGGTATGGAAGTCTGCCTGGCTGATCTAACGGTACTGCCCAAGGGCGAAGCACCGTTCGCAACCGTTGCATCCCTGGCAAGATACGTCGCCAGACGATTGGAGCTCGCGCTAACCAGCGAAATTTGACTAACCCAATCGCTCTAAATCCTCGAAGACAACTATTGAGGCAAGCACATGGAAGATTTTCTTAAAGAGATCGAAGCACTCAATCATGTGACAGCAATCGTGGGCGATTCTGGTGTTTTCTCCTACGCCGACCTTTACGAAGCTGTTCTCGAATTCTCTTCACTGCTTCGCTCGACGCTCGTCTGTGATTCCAGTGTTTTACTCGTTGACGACTATAGTATGGGTAGCATCGCCATGCTATTCGCGCTGGCACGTTACAACAACGTTGTCGCCCTTGCTGTCCCCGCGGGTGACGCGCACGTCGAATCTCTTGCACGTGCAGCCGGATGCAGCTTTGTGATCCGCGGAAGTTCAACAGGTCTTCCCAAAATCACGACCCGGGATGTTTCCGCCCTCCCCCCTGCAATTGAACGCCTGCTCACCAAACGTGCGACAGGTTTTGTCGTATTTTCTTCGGGGTCGACAGGTCCTGCAAAGGGCGTGGTGCACTGCCTGGCACCGTTTCTTCGACAGTACCTGAACTCAGAGCCATGTGGAGTCATGCTGGCGTTCCTTCTCTTTGATCATATAGGCGGTCTGGCAACGGTCCTGCACGCGCTGTTCACTCGCGGAACGCTAGTCCTTCCACGTGAGCGTTCCCCGTACGAGGTCAATCGCTGTATCGAACGATATGGTGTTCAGACGCTACACGTCTCTCCCACTCTGCTCAATCTGGCACTGTCATCTGACAGCTTCCAACTTGGGGAAGTACAGAGCCTGCGACGTATATATTACGGATCGGAGCCCGCTCCCTCCGCGTTAGTGAATCGTGTAAAAGAGGAACTGCCTCTTGTTGAACTACGACAACTTTACGGAATGTCGGAAATTGGTGTACTTCCCTGCGTCAGCCGCCCGGAAGACAGTTCATGGATCAAAGTCGTCGACCCCGAATATCGGGTGAGGATTGTTGATGGCATCCTGCAGGTCAGCAGTCCAACGAATCTGGTGGGGTATCTTGCGGGCGCGCCTGCGTTAACCGAAGACGGCTATTTCATTACAGGTGACCTGGCTGAAGAGAGCGACGGATTTTTTCGGGTCAAAGGACGGGACACGGATTTGATCAACGTTGGTGGCACAAAAGTCTATCCCATCGACGTAGAGAACATTCTGAAGGAGATCAGCGGCGTACTGGACGTCGTCGTCTATGGTCAACCTAATCCGTTACTCGGGCAAGTCGTTGCAGCGCGGTTTTCTCTGTCACGGCATGAAACGCTCGATAGCCTCAAATCCAGAGTATTCATGTACGTCAAGGGCGTACTCACGCCCGAACAGGTGCCGCGTGTCTTTTCGATTAGCGAAGAGCCACTTCATACGGCACGGTTCAAAAAATCCCGGAAGTTGAATTCAATTCCTGGTTTAGTCGAACCAGGTTGAAAGGCAGGAGACAAGAAGACAATGCAAAAAATTGACCAGCAGCGCGTGCGTGAAGGGCTAGCCGAATTTTTGGCGATTCCACTAGAAAATCTCCATCCGGAAACGGATCTCAACATGACCGGCAATTGGGACTCGCTCGCGAAGATGGCGGCAATTGCCCTCATTGTCGAGGCAACGCGAGCATCGGTATCAAAGGACGCTCTGTCTGAAGCCAAAACATTAGGCGACATCTTTGATCTATTAGACAAGGGACGCGCACCGCGATGAGTCTACGCATAATTTCCGGCGCCGCCATCCAGGCCGTGACAGCGGCTGTTCCTGAAAAGAAGACAACACTGAAAGACTTCTCCTTGTTATACGGCGAGCGGGAAGCAGGTCGCGTTGCCAGGACAACCGGTGTCAGGTCCAAAAGTTATGCAGGGAACCTGTCGGCTACGGATCTGATTACTGCGGCCTGCAAGAACCTGTTCAGCGCGAAGATTACCAGTGCCGCGGAGATAGACGGTCTGATCGTCGTTACCCAGACTCCTGACGATTGGAGTCCGGGTGCTGCCTTCACCATCCACTGCCGGCTTGGTCTCTCCCAGGACTGCCTCGTTACAGATTTGAACGCAGGTTGCTCTGGATATTTGAGCGCCCTGTTTCAGGCCGGAGCTCTCGTCGCCTCCGGTGCCTGCAAAAAAGTGCTTGTCTGTACGGGTGATGTAATGTCAAAACTCATCAGCGACGATGACCGGCATGTAGCAATGTTATTTGGCGATGGTGCGTCCGCGACTCTGGTTGGCCAGGGCACGGAGCAGATCGAGTTCATGTGTGCCGCGGACGGAAGTGGCCGCAATTTACTTGGCGCGAAGTTGCGCTATAGCGAGCCATCCGAAGCGCACGTCTGCGCGGAGATTCATGGGCTGCACATGGACGGCGAAGCCGTTATGAACTTTGCGCTCGCGAGGGTACCGGCAATGGTCAAGAGTTTGCTTCAGGCAACCCGCTTGACACCGGCGACGCTTGATCTTCTTGTTTTACATCAGGCCAATGAATTCATGTTGACCTACCTCCGCCGGATTATCGGCGTAGACGCCGCGAAAGTACCCATTGACATCGACGGCTTTGGCAACACGAGTTCAACCTCGATTCCGCTAGTTCTGTCTCGCCACGCGGCAATCGGGAGTCCACAGGCAAAAAACGTGGTTCTCTGCGGATTTGGAGTCGGTTTGTCGTGGTTGGCCGCAAAGGTGGATCTACAAAATACCGTAGTCGTGCCGCCATGTGTGGTCCCGGACTTGACCCACAGCTTAGCGACCCTGCCTATCAGTGATCTCAAGCCGTGACAATTCAGCGTCGAGAAGCAATGATGTTCCGGATAGATGATGCATATCCTGCCACCGCAGCTGATTCGCACACTGCCCACAGCTATCGATACCGGTGTCGATCTCTAATGTCACGGCGTCAGGTCGCCAGTCGCGAGGGCGCTCTGCACCGAAGCCAGCGTACGTCGCCTGATCCATCCGCTCGCCACGCGAATAGCGAGCCAATAGGGCGCAAAAAGAAACTTCGTTCGAGTGGTGGGGCAATATACGAACGTTTCGGTTCTTAAAATATGCGTGTCGTTCGGACCTGCGATTGCTTTAAAGCGCAATACCAGTCTCGCGGCTGTCGGATCGACTGAGTGCTGAAATTCGGCGGCGTCCGCGATCGGCGCAATACCGAGGTCGGGACGCCAGAAGCGGCCCACTAGCCCTCGCGATATTTCGTGATCGTCTCGACACAGCAATGTGAACGTGTCGAATCCAAATCGCGCCGACGGACGATCATGGCGCTGCTTGCGGAGCAGAGCAGCGAGCCTCGATGGAATTTCACGGGCGCTAAGAAGCACGTTTGCCACCCGGTCATCTCGCATATCAAGTCCCTCGACGACACTGATTATTCTTCTGGCATCTGCCTGAATCGGACTTGACTCGTGAACTTCATAAAAGCTGAACGTGGGAAGAAACGGGGTCCGGTAAACGGCTGTTCTACTGTCTACCTCCCGAATGAATCCGCATAACGTCATTTCAACTCCCTGAAAATATTTTAGAAGCACTGAGCAACCATTTTGGCTGTGGCGCTGCATCACATTCTAGACCCACGGTAACCGACCTGGTCAGTTCAATGCGAAACGCCGTATTGATGGACCTAACTACTTGATCCAGATCAGATGCGATGTCTTTGCTCAACAGAATTGGATCCGTCCCACCTTCACAAAGGCGGAAACTAATCAGATGATGAAGCCACGTCTGAATTGCTGACTGTTTCGTTCTGTTTTTTTGTCGTAGTCCTATTTCATAAAGGCACGTTATGTCTAAACTTCTATTGATAAAGGCCAGTCCACGCGGCATCGATTCGGCTACGGGAAAGTTAGCCGATCTGTTTGTGAATCGATGGCTAGAGGCAAATCCTGGCGCAATCGTCACAAGACGTGACACGGGTCCGGGCAACGTGACCGGACCGGATCAAAGCTGGGTCGTCGCCAACTTGACAGCGGAAAATGACCGTACTGTCGAGCAACGCCTTCTTCTGGCGCAGTCCGACGAATTCATCGAAGAATTGCGGTGGGCGACTCACGTGGTCATTGCTGCACCGATGTACAATTTTTCTGTTCCCTGGAATCTCAAAGCCTACTTCGACAATATCGTTCGGGAAGGCGAGACATTCTTCTTCAGCCCCGATACGGGACATGGTCCATTGCTTCCTGCCGGAAAGAAATTGCTGCTCGTTTGGACAGCGGCCGGTGATTACTCAGCCGGCACCGAAATGGCTCCGTTCGACTTTCTAACGCCCTATGTTCGAGGAGTGTTCGCTTTCATAGGGATCACGGACTTTTCGGTGATTTCGGTTGGAAGTCGCTCGGAAACACCGGAGTTGGCAAACACGGCGATGAAATTGGGCATCGAAAACATCGCCCAACTTGGCGATTGCTGGTAGTCCGCCGTAAAGACTCTGCGACTGTAGCAGGCTCCCTGTTGCGACAAAGCCGGCCAGATCGCGCGAGGCGTGGAGGAGATTCGTCGCGAGGCGCCGCCGTGCCGTATTGAAACACTCGGGAGGCTCCCAAGCACGAAGGCTTCTCATTCGTGAGAGTTTCAGATACCGGGCATGACCTCATGAAGCCCATGCCCTCACTCCTCCACCGCCGCCTTCAACCTCGACAACGCGTGATCCCATTGGCGCGAGATCGCGTCGAGCGCACGGCGCGCCTCGTCGAGATGGGCCGGCTCGAACGCCCATAAGCGCTCACGGCCCACCTTCACATCGCGCACCAGACCCGCGTTGGCGAGCACCTGCAAATGCTGCGTGACGGACTGCCGCGTGATGTCCGTTCCCGCAGTGAGTTGCGCGATCGACATCGCGCTACCCGCGCACAACACGGCGATCAGACGCAGACGTGTCTCATCACCGAGCGCCGCGAAAATGGCCGCTGAGCCGCGCAGCACCGACGCCTTCAGATCCGCTGCGGCCGAGGCCTTCTTAACCCTTGCCGACATGCTGTTCGATGTTGGTCATCTGCTGTTCCCACCCGCCGCTATTCATGCGGAACGCTTCTTCACGGCGGCCCACGGGAAGCTGATCAAAGCCCGATTCGACCACGCGCAACAAGGTGCCCGATTCGACCTCGGTCAGTTCGAAGACGACCAGGGTGGTCGGCTCCGGCGAGTAGTCGAAGGTGACGTCGACTGCGGCCGGATGCCAGCGCCACGACAGGTGATGCTCGGGTTCGACCCGCTCGACATGCACGTCCATGACGAGATACTCGTAGCCTGGATAGGTAATGTTGCCCTGCACGGATTGGCCGGCCACGAACTGTTTGCCGGTGAGATTCACGCCGAACCAGTTGCCGAATTCCTCGGCGTTGGACAACGCGCGCCAGACCCGCGAGCGCGGCGCTTTGAGCAGAATCTGTTTTTCGATGCGATCGGTCGATGTGTTCATATGCGTCCCATGCAATCTGGTTGCTGACTGCATATTAGGAGCAGCATGGCCAACATGCAAGTGATTGCCTGCATGTTTTCACGGCGGTTTTTCGTAGACCCGAGTACGCACAGCGTCCCTACTTGTCGTCCGATTCACGACTCTTGAACAGACGCGCACTCGACAGAATGGCGAGCGCAATCGCCACGCTGAGAATCGCCGTGGCCTCACGACCGAGCCCCGCCGCCACGCCGACGCCCGCGCTCAGCCACAGGCTCGCCGCTGTCGTCAGGCCGCGCACCTCGCGCTCGGCGCTGAGCATCAGGACCTGCATGACGTCGGCCGCGCTGCCGAGATCGGAGAATTCTGCGCGGGCGGTTGCTCACACAACGTGCCACCAGTTATTCATTACATTTGCCTGACATTGCGGAAAACGCCAAGCATACGGCAATAACACGGCGCCGCGTACCTCATCCCGCCGACTCGGCTCCGTCGCGCGATGCGGCCTACGCGTCAATGCGAAAGCCTGATGGTTCGGATGACTGCATTACTCCGTTGCGTGCGCGTGCATCACACCGGCGTGCATCGACCACGCCATCCACGGACGGCGCAGCGCGACGATCGCGACGAACGCGCGCATGCCGCCAACGCGCCGAACGTCGCAAAGCCCATCTGATAGCTGCCTGTGCTTTCCTTCGCGATCCCCATCACGACAGGCAGATAGAATCCGCCGATCCCGCCCGCGGCACCGACAATGCCCGACATCAGACCCGTGCGGCCGGCCCAGCGATGCGGCACCAGCTGGAAGGTCGCGCCGTTGCCGAGACCGAAGGCCACGTACAGGCACAACAGCAGCGCGATGCCACCCGCCATTGAAGGCATGGCCGCGGCGAACACAAAGTCGCACAGCGAAATGATCGCGAGCAGGAAGGTCAGCGCGCGCACGCCGGACACCTTGTCGGCAATCAGACCGCCGAGCGGGCGCACCATCGCGCCGGTCGCGGCGAGCAGCGCCATGAAGAGGCCCGCGTCGATCTTCGAGAGCTGGTACAGGTTGGTCAGAAGCAGCGACACATACGAGGACATACCGACGAAGCCGCCGAACGTAATGCCGTACACCAGCATGATCGCCCACGTGTCACGCTCGGCCAGCACCGCGCGATAGCGCTTGGGCAGCACCGCGATCGCCAGCAATGCGCCGATCACCGGCAACAGCAGCACACCGGTCTTGCCGGAGCCGAACATGCCGGCTTCGACCAGCAGCACCAGCACGACCAATCCGACGAGCGTGACCGCAAAGCTGCCGAATGCGCGCAGCACGCTGCCCGATTTCACGCCGGAATCATTGGCCCAGAAATACAGCGTGATCGCCGCGATCGCGAGCAGCGGCAGCGCGCCGCCGGCGGCCATCTGCCAGCCGTAGCGGGTGGCCAGCTGCGGGAACAGGAAGCCGTCGAGCACCGCGCCGATATTGCCGGCCGCGGCGAGGCCCAGGACGAGGCCCTGCACCTTCGGCGGGTAGTTGCTGCCCGCCATCGGCAGCGCGACGGCGAAACTCGCACCGCCGACGCCGAGGAACACGCCGAGCACCAGCAGCACCGTGTACGACGGCACGGCCGGCATCAACGGCAACACGATGGTCGGCACCGCCGACAACAGCACGCCCATCAGCGCAATGCGCTTCCCGTGCGCAGATTGATACAGGTTGCCGAGCGTCACGCGCAGAATGGCGGCGGACAGCACCGGCACGGCGACCAGCAAGCCCTGTTGTGCGGGTGTCATCGTGATGCTCTTGCTGATGAACGGCGCGAGCGGTCCATACAGGACCCAGACAGTAAAGCCAGTGTCGAAATAGAGGAAACACGCCACCAGCGCGCGCCAGTCTCCACTCTTTAGGGAGCTCATCACGTTTTTCATCAGACATCCTCATAAAACTGATTTTTCGACTATCCGGCAGATCGCGCTACACGCCACGCACCGGAATGATCACGATGTTGAAAACCGGCTTAAACATGCAACCTCCATGCCATGCGGCTCCGTGTCTTGAAGCTGTACTGCGTACTCGTTGAAACCTTGAAACGGTGAGTGCGTTCGTTGCACTCCAAACCGCGCGACGCTCAATAAACGTCGCGGGCGTAGCGCTTTTCCTGCGCGAGGCGGTTCACGTATTCGCGCGCTTTTTCATCGCTCATGCAGCCGTGTCGGGCCACGACTTCCATGAGCGCGGCATCGACATCCTTCGCCATCCGGTTGGCGTCGCCGCATACGTAGAAATGCGCACCGTCTTCGAGCCATGACCACAATTGCGCACCTTGCTCGCGCATGCGGTCCTGCACATAGACCTTGTCGGCCTGGTCGCGTGAGAACGCGACGTCGAGCCGGGTCAGCACACCGTCGTCGAGCATCGCTTCGAGTTCGTCGCGATAGTAAAAATCGGAGGCGGCGTGCTGCTCGCCAAAGAATAGCCAGTTGCGTGCGCTATCCCCGCGTGCGCGCCGCTCATGCAAAAAGCCGCGGAACGGTGCAACACCGGTGCCGGGACCGACCATGATCATCGGCGTATCGGAACGATGAGGAAGACGAAAGTGTGCGGACTTCTGCACGAACACGGGCACGTTGACATCGCCCGCGCGGTCGGCGAGAAACGTCGACGACACACCTTTGCGATGACGGCGGCCATTGCTGTAGCGCACCGTTGACACAGTCAGATGAACTTCTCCCGCATGCGCCTTCGGGCTCGAGGCGATCGAATACAGACGCGGCTGCAGACGCTTGAGCATGCCCGTCAATTCGGTTGCCGTGAGGCTCACCGGAAATTCGTGCAGCACGTCGGCAATCTGCTGGCCCCACAACCACTGCTTGAGGCCGGATTTGCGCTCAGGCGACAGCAGATCGCGCAGCGCGCCATTATTGCTGCGCGCTGCGACGAGCGCGAGCAGATCCGGATTCGGGCGCGCGATCTCGTAGTGCTTGCCGAGTGCATCGGCAAGGCACATCTCGCCCACGCCCGCCACGTTCACCGCGGCGTCGGCGCTCAAACCGCTCAGGCTGATCAATTCGTCGACCAGTTCGGGGCAGTTGCTCGGCCATACACCCAACGCATCGCCTGCTTCGTATTCGAGTCCCGAGTCGCCCGTGCTGAGCGAGAAATAGCGCGTGTCTTTCGCCGCGCCCTGCCTGTTCAGGCGCAGATTGGTGATGAGCCGCGAGGCTGCTGGCCGTGTTTTGGTCGGCACCGTGCCCGGCACCACGGCGTTGATCATGCCGTCTCGCGGCACGGCATATAGCGCGGCGTCCTCTTCCTTGATGCGCACGATGATGCGTTCGAGCCACGCGTCCGCGTTCTCCCGGTACTCGCTGTCGCAATCGACGCGTTCCATCAGCCGCAGCGCGCCCTGCCCGGCGAGCCGCTCGTCGAGGCGGCGGCCGTGGCCGCAGAACTGGTCGTAGTTGCGATCGCCGAGCGCGAGGACCGCGAAGCGCACGCCGTCGAGCCGAGGCGCGCCCTCGCCGCTCAATTGCGTCCAGAAACTTTGCGCGTTGTCGGGTGGATCGCCGTCGCCGAAGGTGCTCGTCATCAGCAGCACGTATTGCGCCCTGGCGAGCGCCGAGGCTTGGTAGTCCGCCATGCACGAGGTGCGGATTTCAAAGCCCGACTCCATCAGGCGAGTGGCGTAGCCTTCGGTCAGCGACTCGGTGTTGCCGGTTTGCGAGGCCCACAGCAATGTGACCTTCGGGCGCGCGCGCACGATGCGCACACCGGAAGCATGCGATGCCTCGGCATGCGCCGTTGCATTCCCCGCAGCAGGCACAGCGGCCGGCGCGGCGGGAACCGTCGCGCCGCGACTATAGAGACCGGCCAGCAAACCATCCACGTAAAGACGGTTTGTCGTATCGAACGGCGCGTTGCCCGGCAAAACCGGCGCGCTTTCGATGCCTTGCGCTTCCGCCGAACGCAGTCCATTCACGAAGCCGGCCAGATAGACGCGCTCCTGGTCCGTGAACGAAGGCGCGGGTATCGCCGGCAACCGCAACAGGCTGGTGAGTGCATCGATACGGGGCATATCCAGATCCTTCGCGCTTGCCGATACGGTGTTGGCGGGCGCCGCGCTCGCGGCAAACACAACGGATGCATCGTCGTCATTCAGGAAAGGCGCGACGCTCTCTGCCACGACCGGACTCAACGCGACGGCGCAAAACTTGAATTCGGGCTGCTGCGAGATGGGGTCGATAGCGTCGCTCGTCACGGCATTGATGCACAGGTCGTCGCCGAATACGTCGTTCCAGTGCATCGGCGCGAAGCAGTGACCCGCGCTCATGCGCCCGGTCACGACAGCCGGCAGCACCGCGCGGCCGCGGCGCGAACGAATCTCCACCGGGTCTTTTGCCTTGATGCCGAGGGCGGCGGCATCTTCGGGATGAATCTCGACGAACGGGCCGGGATTCAGCTTGTTGAGCATCGCGACCTTGCCGGTCTTGGTCATCGTGTGCCATTGATGCTGTAAGCGGCCCGTATTCAGCACGATCGGAAATTCACGATCCGGCAATTCGGCCGGCGCAGCGTAGGCGCGTGCGAAGAACATTGCCTTGCCGCTCGGCGTCGGAAAGACGAGTTGTGGACGGCTGCCGTCCGGCCGCTCCCTAAGCGTTTGACTCACGCCGTCGTTGAGGTAACGAACCGGATTGCGATCGCTTGAATCGTCGGATGCAAGCGGCCATTGCAGCGGCGTTTCCTTCAGGCGGCGATGACTCGCGCCGCGCAGGTCGTAGCCGGTTTTCGGATTCGACGCGCGGGTGATTTCCGCGAAGACTTCCTCGGCGCTCGCATACGTGAAGGCCTGCGCGAAACCCATCTCACACGCGACGCGCGCGATGATCTGCCAGTCCGGCAGCGCGGCGCCCGGCGGCTCGATGCCCTTTTGCATCAGCGTGAGATTGCGCTCGGAGTTGATCATCACGCCTTGCGCTTCGGCCCACAGCGCGCCGGGCAAGAGCACGTCGGCGTAGCGGTTGGTCTCGGTGTCGAGGAACGCGTCCTGCGCGATCACGAGTTCCGCCGCGTTCAATCCGTCTATCACGTTCTGACGATTCGCCACGCTCGCCACCGGGTTCGTGCAGATGATCCAGCACGCCTTGATCTCGCCGGCCGCCATACGGGTGAACATGTCGATCGTGCCGTTGCCGACCTGCGGCTTGAGCGAGCCCTTCGGAATGCGCCACAGGTCCTCGATAAACGCGCGGTCTTCTTCAACCAGCACCGAACGCTGGCCCGGCAAGCCCGGCCCCATGTAACCCATCTCGCGGCCGCCCATCGCATTGGGCTGGCCCGTCAGCGAAAACGGGCCGCTGCCGCGCCGGCAAATCTTGCCCGTCGCCAGATGCAGGTTGCAGATTGCGTTGGTATGCCATGTGCCGTGCGTGCTCTGATTCAGGCCCATGGTCCAGCAACTGATCCACTCTTTACTGGTGCCGATCATCTCCGCAGCCTGGCGGATCTCTTCGACGGCGAGGCCGGTAATCAGCGCGACTTTTTCCGGCGTGTAGTCGGCGAGAAACACGGGCATTGCGTCCCAGCCTTCGGTGGCCTCGTCGATGAAAGCGGCATCCGTATGGCCGTTTTCGTGCAACAGATGCAGCAGGCCGTTGAGCAACGCGAGATCGGTGCCCGGCCTGATCTGCATGAAGAGATCTGCCTTCTCCGCCGTCGTATTGCGGCGCGGATCGACGACGATCAGTTTGGCGCCGGCCTTCACGCGATCCATCATGCGCAGAAACAGAATCGGGTGACAGTCGGCCATATTCGCGCCGATCACGAAGAACAGATCGGCGTGATCGATGTCTTCGTACGATCCCGGCGGCCCGTCCGCGCCGAGCGACAGTTTGTAGCCGCTGCCCGCGCTCGCCATGCACAGGCGCGAATTCGATTCGATGTTGCTCGTGCCGACGAAGCCCTTGGCGAGCTTGTTGACGAGGTACTGCGCCTCGATCGACATCTGGCCCGAGACGTAGAACGACAACGCGTTCGGCCCATGTTCATCGAGCAGGCCGCGCAAACGCGCCGCCGTGGTGCTGATCGCCTGCGCCATCGGCAGCGGCGCCGGGTCCTGGCCGCGCGCATGGCGCACGAACGCGCCTTCGAGACGTCCCGACTTGCGCAACGCGACATGCGCTGACTGTCCCTTCGTGCACAGCCGGCCGAAGTTGGCCGGATGCTCCTTGTCGCCGGATATCTTCACGACCTGGCCGTCCTCGACGTGCAGCACCATGCCGCAGCCAACGCCGCAGTAAGGGCACACGGTTTTTACGCTAGTAGAGGACATGGGCGGGCAACGTCGTTGTAAAAGGATTCAGTGGCTCAAACCGCGACCCACACCTGGCCGTTTTCCACGCGCGCGGCGAACGCGCCAACGGAATGCGCCGGTGTTTCGAGGCACTCGCCGGTGCGCAGATCGAAGTGATGCTTGTAGATCGGCGAAGCGACCACGATGCGTTCGCCGAGGCTGCCGATCAACCCGCGCGAAAGGACTGCCGCCTGCGAGCCCGGATCGAAGTTTTCGATCGCGTACACGACGGGGTCCGCGCCACCGTTGTTCACGTGAAAGACCGCGACCTGTTCGCCATTGACGAGCGCGCAAACGCCCGTGTTGGGCACAATGTCCGTGAGCTGGCAAACCGGCGTCCAGGCGCGCGACAGGCGATCGTTGTTCATGACGGAAGTCCTCGGTAAAGGGTGCGGTTCAATCAGACGGTTTCGACGACGACGGGAATCGCGGCAAGCTTCGAGCGCCGCTCGGCGGGCGTGGCCGGCCGGATCTGGCCGCGCTCCTCGACGAAGGCGACGTTGCCGTCCGACTCGCCGCTGTTGACGAAATGACGGAAGCGCTTGCGTGTTTCGGGATCGGTGACGGCCTTCTTCCATTCGCATTCGTAGGTGTCGACCACGTGCTGCATCTCCGACTCGAGTTCGTCGGCCACGCCGAGGCGATCGTTGACGACTACGTCGATCAGATAGTCGAGGCCGCCTTCGAGGTTCTGGCGCCACACGCTGGTGCGTTGCAGACGGTCGGCGGTGCGCACGTAGAACATCAGGAAACGGTCGATGTAGCGCACCAGCGTCTCCTTATCGAGGTCCGACGCGAGCAGTTCGGCGTGGCGCGGTTTCATGCCGCCGTTACCGCACACATAGAGATTCCAGCCCTTCTCCGTCGCGATGATGCCGACATCCTTGCCCTGCGCTTCCGCGCATTCGCGCGTGCAGCCCGACACGCCGAACTTGATCTTGTGCGGCGTGCGCAGGCCCTTGTAGCGGTTCTCGAATTCGACCGCGAGGCCCACCGAATCGCCGACGCCGTAGCGGCACCACGTCGAACCGACACACGACTTCACGGTGCGCAGCGACTTGCCGTACGCATGCCCGGATTCGAATCCGGCGGCGATCAGTTCTTCCCAGATGAGCGGCAATTGCTCCACGCGCGCACCGAACAGATCGACGCGCTGACCGCCGGTGATTTTCGTGTAAAGGCCGTATTTTTTCGCCACCTGGCCTACCGCGATCAAACCGTCGGGGGTAACTTCGCCGCCCGCCATACGGGGCACGACCGAATAGGTGCCGTCGCGCTGAATGTTGGCGAGGTAGTAGTCATTAGTGTCCTGCAGCGAGACGTGTTCTTTCTTCAGCACAAACTCGTTCCAGCACGACGCGAGAATGCTCGCCACCAGTGGCTTGCAGATATCGCAGCCGAGGCCGTGGCCGTGCTTCGCGAGCAGCTCGCCGAAGCTGCGCACGCCTTCCACACGCACGATGTGGTACAGCTCCTGACGCGAGTAAGCGAAGTGTTCGCAGACGTGGTTGTTGACCGCGAACCCCTGCTTCTTCAGCTCGGCCTTCATCACCTGAGTGACGAGCGGCACGCAACCGCCGCATGAGGTGCCGGCGGTCGTCGCGCATTTCAAAGCACCGATGTCGGTGGCGCCTGCGCAGACGGCGGCGCACAGCTCGGCCTTCGAGACGTTGTTGCATGAACAGATTTGCGCGGAAGCAGGCAAGGCCTCGACGCCGAGCGCGGGCTTCACATTGCCGTCTGCTTGCGGCAGGATCAGAAATTCAGGCGACGCCGGCAGTTCGATGCGGTTCAACATCATCTGCAACAGCGTGCCGTATTCGCCGGCATCGCCCACCATCACGCCGCCGAGCAGATACTTGCCGCACTCGGACACCACCAGCTTCTTGTAGACCTGCTTGCGTTCGTCGCTGAACTGGTAGGCGCGGCTGCCTGGCGTGCTGCCGTGCGCGTCGCCGATGCTCGCCACGTCCACGCCCATGAGTTTCAGTTTGGTGCTCATGTCGGCGCCGGCGAATTCGGCCGTGTCACCGAGCAATTGCTTCGCCACGGCGCGGGCCATGTCGTAGCCCGGTGCCACGAGGCCGAACAGCTGGCCATTCCACAGCGCGCATTCGCCGATTGCATAGATGTGCGGGTCGCTCGTGCGGCACGCGTCGTCGATCACGATGCCGCCGCGCGGACCAAGCGTCAGGCCGCTTGCGCGCGCCAGGTCGTCACGCGGACGGATGCCCGCGGAGAACACGATCATGTCGGTGTCGAGGTGGCTGCCGTCCGCGAATTGCATGCGGTGCGTACCTTCTTCGCCGTCGACGATCGCCGTGGTGTTCTTCTGCGTATGCACCGTCACGCCCAGTTCTTCGATCTTGTTGCGCAACACGCGGCCGCCGCCGTCGTCCACCTGCACGGCCATCAGACGCGGCGCGAATTCGACCACGTGGGTTTGCAGGCCCATGTCGCGCAGCGCCTTCGCGCATTCGAGACCGAGCAGTCCGCCGCCGACCACCGTGCCCGTCTTCGAGCGCGCGCCGCATTCAAGCATTGCTTCGAGGTCGTCGATGGTTCGGTACACGAAGCAATCGGCGCGCTCACGGCCCTGCACGGGCGGCACGAAGGGATAGGAGCCGGTGGCGAAAACCAGCTTGTCATAAGGCAGCGTTTCGCCCGTCGACACTGTCACGGTGCGCGCGGCGCGATCGATCGCCACGGCTTTCGTATTCAGCTTGAGCGACACATTCTGGCGTTCGAAGAAACCCGGCTCGACCAGCGACAGATCGTCCGCCGTCTTGCCCGCGAAAAACTCCGACAGGTGCACGCGATCGTAGGCCGGCCGCGGTTCTTCGCACAACACCGTGATATCGAGGCCGTGCGCGGCGTCTCGTGCGACGCACTCGATCAGTTTGTGACCGACCATCCCGTGACCGATAACGATGATTTTCATGACCGCGATTTCCTCAATGTGCTGGGTTGCGAGCGACGCCGTACGACATGTGGCGAAAGCGATTCCGGAAATAAAAACGGCGTCCCGCGAATCCAGTCGATGACTGAATTCGGGGGACGCCGTTGTCCTGATCTGTCCTGCGGCGAGTACTTTGTGTTGCACTCGCGCCGGATCCACGTTGATCCGATGGCAAGGCTTAATGCAAAGCCTATGCCAGTTGCACTAAATGGCTGTGACGAGGCCGTGGCGCGGGACTTTGCGGTGAATGGCACGCGCATGCGGCGCGTCCTGCGCACGACGCCTTTTGATGCAGCGAGGCACATCGATGGTGCGACGCGGCACCCAGTACGTGCGAGTGCGGGCCCGTAAATGGAGCGCAGTCGTCGTGCAATGTGCTGGCGGCGGTCATGAGCGGCCTCTCGTCAGCCGCCCCGATCGGCTCGCCCCACTCAAACGCCGGTCGGCAGTCTCGCCACGAAGCACGTGCCCTGTTCCGCGGACGATCTGACTTCCAGCGTGCCGCCGTGCGCGCTGACGATCTGCTTGCAGATATAGAGGCCCAGCCCAAGGCCGCCGCCGGGTTTGCTGGTCGCCGGCCGCCAGTAAGGTTCGAAGACCTTGCTCAAGCTCTCCGGCGCAATCGCGTTGCCGCCGTTCAGGACACTCAGCATGAGCTCGCCGTTTTCAATGCGCGCCAGCACCCGCACCGGAAACTCGGCTGCGCCATGTGTGACCGCGTTGCCGAGCAGGTTCGAGAGCAGCTGCTGCACACGAGTACGGTCGCAGCGCACGGGTGCGGGGATCGCGATGTCGTCGGCGAGCAACCGGTCCGGATTGGCCTCGCGCACTTCGGCGACGACCACGCGCAGCGCCGTCGCCAGATCGTCGACTTCGTCGATCGACACGCCGATACCCGAGCCGAGCCGGCCGCGCGCGAAATCCATCACGTCGTCGATCAGGCGGGCCATGCGCAAGGTGGTGGACTTCAGGCGCTGACCGATCTTCACGAGATCGGGCTCGTTCTTGCGCAGCGACAGCAGTTCGGCGGTCGCGCTCACCGCCGACAAGGGATTGCGCAGATCGTGCCCGAGCACGGCGATGAACTGCTCGCGCAGGCTGGAGTTTTCCCGCTCATGGCGCAGCGCGGCCTCGGTGGCCTGGTGGCGGCCTTCGTTGGCGAGCTGGATCGCGATCAGCTCGGCGAACACTTCGAACATGCGCAGCGTGCGCGGATTCGACAGCTCGGCGGGATCGGGGTCGATCGCGCAGAGATTACCGAAATAGCTGCCGTCGGGAAGAATGATCGGTACGGAAATATAGCTGCCCAGGTTGTAGATTCGCGCCGTGTGATGGCCGTTATAGACCGGATCCGTGTGGAAGTTGTCGATGACAATCGACGCCCGCGCGGCGCGCGACTCGAAACACAGGGTGGTATGCAGGTCCAGGTCGCCGCCGGGCGCGAGCCCGAAGTTCACCTCGTCCTGCACCGCGCAGGCCGTCCAGCGCTGCTCCGTGACGCGGGCCACCGCGGCAAAGCCCATGCCGGTGTTCTTGCAGATCATGCGCAGAATGGAGGGCACGGCGTCGATACGCTGGACCGCCTCGATATCACGGGCGATGTCGTCCTGGTCGTTGACGAGCGGTAATTTATTCATAAGAAGCAGTACTGCTTACCCTTGCCGATCCGGCGTGGAAAAACACTCTATCGAGCATTGATTCTATCGGGACTTCAAATTGCTCACTATCAGGAACACAACCTGAGGGACATCATGGTCCATCACCAAGCCGTACGCCTTCTAATCGCCGACGACGACGCGAATCTGCTGGCTGCTTACGTGCACTATTTCAGCGCGCATGGTTTCGACGTCCGGACCGCGCGCAATGGCCTCGACGCACTTGCCCAATACTGTGCGTGGCATCCGCAGGCCGCGCTGCTCGACGTCGAAATGCCGCGTCTGGACGGGCGCGCGGTAGCGCGGCGGATCCGCTACGTAGGCGATATTCCGGCGCCCACGCTGGTGGCGGTCACGGGACTCGGGCGCGCCGAGGAAAAAAGCGAGTCGCTGCGCTCGGGCTTCAACCATCATTTCGTCAAGCCGGTGCCGATGCCGGTGATTCTCGCGGCGTTGACTGGGCGGGTGCGGCACTAGCCGGTGTTGCTCCCGTTTTGCTCGGGCGTCACTACCACGTGCTTGCCCGTGTTTGTCCCTTGTTGTCCCTTTTTGCCCGTCATTGCCACTTGCGCCTGACGTTGTGCCCAGCCTCGTGTCCCACGTTCTACGCGTGTTCCGACCGTTTTCGCCCAGTCACCGCTCTTACTCGCCGAAGCCCAGTTCCGCCGCCACCGCCTGCCCCACACGCAGCCACGCGCCGGCGCCGCTCGCGACGAGCGCATTGTTGCCGAACGTGATCGCCCCGTTTCGCCGCGGATTCGCGCGGTAGACGCTCATGGTGTCGGTCGGCTCGTTCGGCCAGTCCGGATCCGGCGCGCCTTTCGCCTGGTCGATGGTCGGCATCGGACAGCGCGAGCACGGCTTGACGAGTTGCAGCTGCACGCTCCCGCCCGCCTCTCCGTCGACGCTCAGCGTCTCCACATAGTCCTCTTCGTACGCGTCGAGCCCTGTCAGCACCACGTTGGGACGGAAACGGTCGACTGGAATCGACGGGGCGCCCTTGCCGTTCAGCCGCGTGTTCAGATCGTCGAGCGATGCCTGACCGATCACCAGCAGCGGAAAACCATCGGCGAAATGCGTGGTCGCGCCGCCCACGCTTGCCGTGTAGTCCGGATCGACAATGCGCTCGCGTTCGGGATTGAAGCGCAAGAGCCGCGCGGACACGCCGAGAAATGTCGAGAACCATGCGGCGCTTGCTTCACCGGTGTCGAGCCCGTAGGCCGCGTCGCGCCAGACCTGGGTCTGCACCGCGTGCGGCGCGGCGAGCCGCGCGCTATGCAGCGGCGTGCGCAATTCGCTCATGCCGGGCGCGCGAATCACGAGGTCCTCGGCACCGATTTCGACCTTGATCAGCGCCATGCGCGGATACGCGCGCTGCGTAAGCATGGCGCCGGCCGGGTCGGTGACCATCCAGCAGCGGTCGTATTCGAGGCCGGTGGGAAGCAGGCGTGCTTCATTGAGCGCAATGCCCGCGCAGGATTTGATCGGATAGACGAATAGCTCGCTGATGGTCGGCATGGCGTGGGGAGTGCGCGTGAGAGCGCGCGAATTCTTGTGTTTGAAGCCTGATTGTAAAGCCCTCTACTCCCATCCTTCCAGCCGTAATGTCGCCCGAACGAGCCGCTGCTCTTCCTGCTCGATCTCGCGCAGGCTCGCGCAGACGCTTTGGATGTGATCGGCCGCCGCCTTGCGCGCCTGTTCGGGCAGCTTGCCGGTGACGGCGTTGTAGAGCCGCGCGTGCTGACGGTCGATCACGCGCTTTTGCGGGCCACGGTGATAGAGATTGTTGACCGACGCAAACACCGAACTCAGCAACAGATCGGTCAGCGAGCTCAACGTATGCACCAGCACGGGGTTATGCGACGCCTCGCAGATCGCGAGATGAAATGCGTGGTCGAGCCGCGCGTGAGTCGACGCGCTCGTCTGCGTGCCTTGCGCCGCGATCATCTCCTCGTAGCGGCGCGTGATCAGCACGAAGTCGGCGGGCGTGCCGCGCAGCGCCGCCAGGCGTGCGGACTCCGCTTCGAGCAGCGCGCGCACTTCGAACAGATCGTAGAGCGTGCGCGGCTGCGAGCCGAGCAGATGCATCAAGGGCGTGAGGGCCGGCTGCGCGGTGAGGCTCGCGACGAACGAGCCTCTGCCGTGCGACGTCTCGATGATGCCGCGCGCACGCAGCAGCTTGAGCCCTTCGCGCAGCGCCGTGCGCGAGACGCCGAGCTTGTCGGTGAGGCGCCGCTCGGATGGCAGCGCCTGCCCCGTTTTCAGCACGCCGTCGACGATCAGCCGCTCGATCCGCTCGGCGACCACGTCCGCGACCTGCCTTGGGTTGTCCGGAACCGCTGTTTGCATCGATCGTTTTGACTGGTATGACCACCTTCTAATGCTACCACGCGTGGATCAGGCGCGTCGCTAGAGAGCCATGCGAGGTGCCCATTCACGTGCAAATAGCCGTGGTACGCCATGCAAAAAACTGGTACGACCACTTCCCACGCCCATCGACAGCGGCGCGCATAGCCGCAACAATCCGCTCAGCGACGCGCCCGCGCGCCCATCCGCACGGGCATTTCCGACCGCTTCCAGCAGGTTCCGGCGAAGCGCGGCTTGAGGAGGCACCCCATGACCTATCACTACGATGAACGCGTCGACGGCTCGCTCGCGACGCACGACAAAGCCAGCGTGGTCGCGCAATTACAGGCGCTGATCCCTGATCTGCAACTCCTGCACGAAGCGGAAGACCTGCGGCCGTTCGAATGCGACGGCCTCGCCGCCTATCGCGCGACACCCATGCTGGTCGCGCTGCCCGACAAGGTCGAACAGGTCGAGGCGCTGCTCAAATTCGCGAACACCAGGAAGATTCCGGTGGTCGCGCGCGGTGCCGGCACCGGTTTGTCGGGCGGCGCGCTGCCGCTGGACAAAGGCATTCTGCTGGTGATGGCGCGCTTGAACCGCATTCTCGAAGTCGATCCCGAAGCCTGCGTGGCCCGCGTCCAACCCGGCGTGCGCAATCTCGCGATCTCGCAGGCCGCGGCGCCGCACGGGCTCTACTACGCGCCCGATCCGTCGTCGCAGATTGCCTGCTCGATCGGCGGCAACGTCGCGGAAAACGCGGGCGGCGTGCATTGCCTGAAGTACGGGCTGACCGTCAACAACATCCTCAAGCTCGAGATCCTGACCATCGACGGCGAGCGTCTCACGCTCGGCTCAGACGCGCTCGATTCGCCGGGCTTCGATTTCCTCGCGCTCTTCACCGGCTCGGAAGGCATGCTCGGCATCGTCACCGAAGTCACGGTGAAGCTGCTCACCAAACCGCAGAGCGCAAAGGTGCTGCTCGCCAGCTTCGACGATGTGGAAAAGGCCGGCGCGGCGGTCGCGCGGATCATCGGCGCGGGCGTGATTCCGGGTGGCCTGGAAATGATGGACAACCTTGCGATTCGCGCCGCGGAAGACTTCATCCACGCCGGCTATCCGGTCGATGCCGAAGCAATCCTGCTGTGCGAAGTCGACGGCGTGGAAAGCGACGTGCAGGAAGACGTGGCCTGCGTGGAAGCGCTGCTGCGCGCGGCCGGCGCCACCGACATCCGTCTCGCGCACGACGAAGCCGAACGGCAGCGCTTCTGGGCCGGCCGCAAGAACGCCTTTCCCGCCGTGGGCCGCATCTCGCCCGACTACTACTGCATGGACGGCACGATTCCGCGCCGTGAATTGCCGCGCGTGCTCAAGGGCATCGAAGAGCTCTCGAACGAATACGGCCTGAAAGTCGCCAACGTGTTTCATGCCGGCGACGGCAACATGCATCCGCTGATCCTGTTCGACGCCAACGCGCCCGGCGAAACCGAACGCGCCGAAGCGCTCGGCGCGCGCATTCTCGAACTGTGCGTCGCGGTGGGCGGCAGCATCACCGGCGAACACGGTGTGGGCCGCGAAAAAATCAACCAGATGTGCGCGCAATTCAATAGCGACGAGCTCAGTTTTTTCCATGCGCTGAAAGCCGCGTTCGACCCCGACGGCCTGCTCAACCCCGGCAAGAATGTGCCGACCTTGCACCGCTGCGCCGAATTCGGCTCGATGCATGTGCATCGCGGCGCGCTGCCTTTTCCTGAACTGGAGCGTTTCTGATGCGCATCGAACCCGTCTCGATGGACGACAGCGAACGGCTCGTCGCCGAAGTCTCGCAAGCGCTCGAGAGCGGCACGCCGCTCAGGATTCGCGGCGGCGACAGCAAGGCCTTTCTCGGCTGTCCCGTGCAAGGCACGCCGATCGACACGCGCTCGCATCGCGGCGTGCTGAGCTACGATCCGACCGAGCTCGTGATCACCGCGCGCGCCGGCACGCCGCTCGCCGAACTGAACGCCGCGCTCGATGCGGCCGGACAAATGCTTCCGTGCGAGCCGCCGGACTTCGGCGGCAACGCCACCGTCGGCGGCATGGTCGCGGCCGGACTGGCCGGCCCACGCAGGCCGTGGTCCGGCTCGGTGCGCGACTTCGTGCTGGGCTGCCGCCTGATTACGGGCGAGGCGAAGCATCTGCGCTTCGGCGGTGAAGTGATGAAGAACGTGGCCGGCTACGACGTGTCGCGCTTGCTCGCGGGCAGCTTCGGCTGCCTCGGCTTGATCACGGAGGTCTCGCTGAAGGTGCTGCCCAAACCGCGCGCCGTCGCCAGTCTCGCTGTCGATCTCGACGCCGCTGAGGCGCTGCGCGAACTGTCCGCCTGGCGACGCGCCGTGTTGCCCATCAGCGCGGCCTGTCACGTGGACGGCCATCTGCATGTGCGGCTCGAAGGCGGCGTGGGGTCGGTGGCGTCGGCGGTGGATCGCATTGGCGGCGCGCAACTCGATCCGCGTTTCTGGGACCAGTTGCGCGAGCATCGCCTGGCGTTTTTCGACGACCCGCGTCCGCTCTGGCGTCTGTCCTTGCCGAACGCGTCGCCGCTGACCGCGCTGCCGGGCGACGCGCTGCTCGACTGGGCCGGCGCGCAACGCTGGCTGAAAAGCGATGCCCCGGCTACCACGATCCGCCAGATCGCGCAGGCCGCGGGCGGCCACGCGACCTGCTTCACCCTGCACGCGGACGCCGGGCCGTTCACGCTGCTGCCACCCGCGCTGCTGCGTTTTCACCAGCAGCTGAAGCAGCGACTCGACCCGCGTGGCCTCTTCAACCCCGGCCGCCTGTACGCCGGCCTCTGAGCGTCGGCTCGTGAAGACCTGAAGGCGAACACCATCATGCAAACCAATCTCAGCGATGCCGCCAAAACCCTGGCGCGCGCGGACGAAGCCGAGCAGATCCTGCGCGCCTGCGTGCACTGCGGCTTCTGCAACGCGACCTGCCCGACCTATCAGCTGCTCGGCAACGAACTCGACGGCCCGCGCGGGCGCATCTATCTGATCAAGCAGATGCTCGAAGGCGAGCCGGTCACGCGGAAAACCCAGTTGCACCTCGACCGGTGCCTGACCTGCCGCAATTGTGAAACCACCTGCCCGTCGGGTGTCACCTATCATGCGCTGCTGGATATCGGCCGCGCCGAGCTGGAACGGCGAGTCGAGCGGCCCCTGTCCGAACGCCTGCTGCGCGAGGGTTTGCGCCGCGTGATCCCGCATCCCGCCGTGTTCGACGCGCTGCTGAAAACCGGCCGGGCGATGCGGCCGTTTCTTCCGGCCGCGCTTGGACGTAAAATCCCCAAGCAAAGCGCTCCGGCAAAGACAAGGCCGGCGCCGCGGCATCCGCGCACAATGCTGATGCTGGAAGGCTGCGTGCAACCCGCGCTGTCACCGAACACCAACGCGGCCGCCGCGCGTGTGCTCGACCGGCTCGGCGTCAGCATCGTGAACGCCGGGCAGGCCGGTTGCTGCGGGGCGACCGATTATCATCTGAATGCGCAGGAGGCTGGCCTCGCGCGGGCACGACGCAATATCGACGCGTGGTGGCCCGCCATCGAGGCCGGCGCCGAAGCCATCGTGCAAACCGCGAGCGGCTGCGGCGCGTTCATCAAGGAATACGGGGATCTGCTGCGCGGCGACCCTCGCTATGCGTCAAAAGCGCAGCGGGTCAGCGAACTGGCGCGAGACCTCGTCGAGGTACTGGCTAACGAGCCGCTCGGTCAGTTGCAAGTCAATTCGCCAGAGCAGACGCGGCAAAGAATCGCGTTTCACTGCCCATGCACGCTGCAGCATGCGCAGAAGCTGGGCGGCGCGGTCGAGGCGATCCTGCAAAGGCTCGGCTTCGATCTCACCGCCGTGCCCGATGCCCATCTGTGCTGCGGATCGGCGGGCACGTATTCGATTACGCAGCCCGAGCTTGCGCAAAGGCTACGCGAGAACAGGCTCGACGCATTGGAAAGCGGCAAGCCGGACGTGATCGTCACGGCCAACATCGGTTGCCAGACGCATCTGGACGGCGCCGGGCGCACTCCGGTGCGCCACTGGATAGAACTTGTAGAAGCATCCTTACCCTAAACGAATCAGGAAATTCATATGCTGAGCAAACCCGTGTTGACCATTGCCGAGACGACCCGAATCCTCGAAGCCGCCCGCGCGGAAGCCGAGAAGCACCAGTGGGCCGTCGCCATCGTGGTGGTCGACGATGGCGGCCATCAGCTCGGCATGCTGCGCCTGGACGGCAGCGCGCCGGCCAGCTCGTACATCGCGACCGAAAAGGCCCGCACGTCGGCGATCGGCCGCCGCGAAACGAAGGTATACGAAGACATGATCAACAACGGCCGCACCGCCTTCCTGAGCGCGCCGCTGCAAGGCACGCTGGAAGGCGGCGTGCCGGTGATCGTCGACGGCCAGGTGATCGGCGCGGTGGGCGTGTCGGGCGTCAAGTCGGACCAGGACGCGCAGATCGCCAAAGCAGGTATTCAGGCCATCGCCGCCTGAATTCGCGGGCCGTTCGCGATCCGACCACGCGGCGGCCCGGAAGCAAGAAGATAACCGTTGCACAACGCGGACCGATTCCCCCTCATCGGTCCCATTCAGATAGATGGAGCAGTCGATGACTCAGATGAACCCGCGCGGCGGACTGCAAGTCGCCGCCAACCTCGACCAGTTCGTCGAAACCGAAGCCCTGCCCGGCACCGGAATCGACAGCGCCGCATTCTGGTCGGGTTTCGATGCCCTCGTGCACGAGCTGGCGCCCAAAAACCGTGCGTTGCTCGCCGAGCGCGACCGCCTGCAAACCGAACTGGACAACTGGCATCGCGCCAATCCGGGTCCGGTGCGCGATCTGCGAGCGTACCGTGCGTTTCTCGAAGGCATCGGCTATATCGTGCCCGTGCCAGCCAGCGTCAAGGCCACAACCGACAACGTCGACACCGAAATCGCCGAACAGGCCGGCCCGCAACTCGTGGTGCCGCTGTCGAATCAGCGCTATGCGCTGAACGCGGCGAACGCGCGCTGGGGCAGCCTGTACGACGCGCTGTACGGCACCGACGCGATCCCCGAGACCCATGGCGCCGAAAAGCAGAAGGACTTCAACCCGGTGCGCGGCGCCGCGGTGATCGCCTATGCACGCAAGTTTCTCGATCAGGCCGCGCCGCTCGCGAACGGCTCGCATGCCGACGCGACGCGCTATAGCGTCGAAGGCGGCAAGCTGGTCGTCACCCTGAAGAACGGCACGAGCGAGCTGAAGACGCCGGCGCAATTGATCGGCTATCAGGGTGAAGAGAGCGCGCCGTCCGCGGTGTTGCTCAAGCACAATGGCCTGCACTTCGAAATCCAGATCGATGCGAACGATTCGATCGGCAGGACCGATTCGGCGCATGTGAAGGACGTGGTGGTCGAAGCGGCGGTGAGCACGATCATCGACTGTGAAGACTCGGTCGCGGCCGTGGATGCGGACGACAAGGTGCAGCTCTACCGCAACTGGCTCGGCCTGATGACCGGCGACCTGACCGAAGAGGTCACGAAGAACGGCAAGACGTTCACGCGCCGGCTCAACGCCGACCGCGTGTACACCGCCGCGAACGGCACAGCGCCGGTCGTGCTGCATGGCCGCTCATTGCTGTTCATCCGCAACGTCGGTCATTTGATGACCAATCCGGCGGTGCTGACCAAAGACGGCCACGAGATTCCGGAAGGCATTCTCGATGCGGTCATCACCACGCTGTGCGCGTTGCACGACCGCAAGCACCAGCTGAATTCGCGCACCGGCTCGGTCTATATCGTCAAGCCGAAGATGCACGGGCCGGCCGAAGTAGCCTTCTCCAGCGAGTTGTTCGCGCGCGTGGAAGACCTGCTGAAGCTGCCGCGCAACACGATCAAGATGGGCATCATGGACGAGGAGCGCCGCACCAGCGTGAACCTGCTCGCCTGTATCGCACAAGCGTCGGAGCGTGTCGCGTTCATCAACACGGGTTTCCTCGACCGCACGGGCGACGAGATGCACTCGGCCATGCAAGCCGGTCCGATGATGCGCAAGGGCGACATGAAGTCGAGCACGTGGATTGCCGCGTATGAGCGCAGCAACGTGCTGGTCGGTTTGAGCGCCGGCCTGCGCGGCCGTTCGCAGATCGGCAAGGGCATGTGGGCGATGCCCGACCTGATGCACGCCATGCTCGAACAGAAGATCGCGCATCCGAAGGCCGGTGCGAACACCGCATGGGTGCCCTCGCCGACCGCTGCTGCGCTGCACGCGTTGCATTATCACCAGGTCGACGTGCAGGCTGTTCAGCGCGAACTGGAACGCACGGATTACGCGAAGGTTCGCGACGAACTGCTCGACGGGCTGCTGACGATTCCGGTCGTCGCCGAGGCGAAATGGAGCGACGACGAGATCCGCAGCGAGATCGACAACAATGCGCAGGGCATTCTCGGCTACGTGGTGCGCTGGATCGATCAGGGCGTGGGCTGCTCGAAGGTGCCGGACATTCACAATGTCGGCCTGATGGAAGATCGGGCTACGTTGCGTATTTCGAGTACGCACATCGCCAACTGGCTGTATCACGGCGTGGTGACGCGCGAGGTCGTCGAAGAGACGTTCAAGCGTATGGCCAAGGTGGTTGATGAGCAGAATGCGGGCGATCCGCTTTACAAGCCGATGGCGCCGGGCTTCGACACGATCGCGTTCAAGGCCGCGCAAGCGCTGGTGTTCGAAGGACGCCAGCAGCCGAGCGGGTATACGGAACCGTTGCTGCATAAGTTCCGGTTGGAGGTGAAGAAGGAAGGTTGAGAGCGGATCTTGGCCGGGTCGCGCGGGATGCGTGGGCCGGTTGTCGTCAATACGCCGCTTTAAAGGCAGAAGGGCCGCTCGCGCGGCCCTTCGTTCACATAACGACGCTAGATCATCGAAATGCGGCATTAAACGAGTTGACCCAGCCTTCCGGCCACGACTGCATCCTGCAGGACTTGGCTAAGTTACTGTTTCCGGCTCATCGATTTGCCCCTCTATTGGCCCCAAACCGTTACAGCCCGACCGGCCGGGTACAGCACAACGACGCCACCGCCCCCTGTGTACCTGGTAGTACCATTCGATCTCCGGGTGACGCAGATTGAATTGTTCACCGCGTCGCACATAACGCCTGGCGAAACACCGCAGTTAATGGCCTGATTCGAGTCATGCCGCGTAAATCCCGTGACTACTCCTGCCTCACCAGCCAGTTTCCGCAATCGACATGGCGCCTCCGGTCAAGCCGCGATCTGGGCGACCATCCCGCCCACGATCCGGCAAAATCCGTCGGGCTCCTCGAGCATCATCATGTGGCCGACTTCCGGCTGGACCACGTAGGACAGCGCCGCAGCTTGCGCCCAGTCCGGCGCGTGCCACCCAGACGCGGACCTTTCGCCAGCGAGCATGAAGAGAGGAGTGCCCCGCTCGACGACCATGCGAATGCGCGAAAGGAAATCGGGCGCGCCCGTTTCCCGCACTACCGCGCGTGCCATTGCCTGAATCGTTTCGCGCGGTTGGTTCGCGAGTACGGCGCGAGCCCACTCTAGACGCTGCTGCGTGACGACAATGCCGCCGTCCTTCAGCCAGCCCTCCGGATCGGCGACGAGCCGCGCGTGCTCCGCTTGCCACGCGGTGGCGTCCAGACCGGCGATTTTCCGGCACCAGAATGCATCGTCGAGGGTGAAATTTCCTTCGACATTTATCACCCCGCGCACAAGGTCGGGCGCGGACGCGGCAACGAGCATCGCGACTGCGCCGCCAACGCTGTGTCCAAGCAGGACACTCGGCGCGCCGACGTGCTCTTGCACATATCGGATCACATGCGCCGCCTGGCCGGCCAGCGTGATCGGCTCGACCGCGTCGTCTCCCAGCGCGCCGTAGCCAATCAGATCGGGGGTATGAACATCGACGGCGGCGATGCGCCGGTTCGGCGCATAGAAGCTTTGTGATCCAAACAGGCCGTGAATCAAGACCAGCGGCATAGCTTTACTCATGGTGTTTCACCTGGCAATAGGAATGCAACAATGTTTCCGGCAACGCCGACGGCGGTTAACCGCTGTCAGCGGCTATAAGTCGTTTCGCACACGGCGCCGATGTTCCGTACCGCGTTCCACGTCATGCTCATTACGTAGAACACAACGAACGCAAGCGCCGCAACGAACAAACCGTACCGCTGCGCGGCCCAGCTGCCCGCGAAGCCGGCCACGATCATCCCAAGGTAGACGCTCGCATACTGGAACGTGGCGACGAGCGCCATATGCTCGGGCGGCGTCGCCGCGACGACGTCAGCCTGATGCTTGAAGAACAGCACCTCCCAGAAAAACATGTAGACAAAGTAGAGCGTGTAGCTGGCCGTCACGTCCCGGAACGCCGCCGATCCCGCCATCGCGCCGAGACAGATCAGGTTCATCGCGAGCATGGCCACCTTGCCTGGCGTGATGCCACGCCGGCTCGCGAGCGCAAACAGCAATGCAGCGATCAGCGCTGACGTCGCGCTGATGATCTGCAGATAGCCGACATAGGTCTGCGACAGGCCAAGCACCGACGTTGGCAGCGTCACCCGCGACACGTTGAAGAAACCCTGGTAGACCGACACCAGCAGGAAGAACGCGAAAAAGTGACGCTGCAACGCGGGCGATGTCCGCAGCACCTGCATGAGCGTGCCGAAAGCGCCGGTCGACACGGCGGGGGCAAGTTGGGCCGGCGCGCCGGGCAGCAACATCGCTGCCAGTGTGCCCAGACCGTATGCAGCGATCGTGATAGCCCCGGCCATCGCCGAGGTGATCTCGCTCTTGTACACCGACAACGCGACACCCGCAATCGCACCGGCGATGAACTGCGCGGTCAGCGTGATCGGCAACGCATAGCGAATGTCGTTGGTCGAGAAATAACGTTTGATCGCGACGGTTCGCGCGATCCGCTGCGTCGCATCCAGGAAACCGATCACCAGCGTGCCAGCGATCGCCGCAGCGACAAAGCGGTCGATCAGCGCGTAGGTCGCCGCCGCGACCAGCACGCCCGCGAGGTTGAACCAGACGAGGATAGCCTTCGGCGAGCGCCGGCCAGCCGCCGCGTTGATGACGAGGCACAGCAGGACCGGAATCACCATCGGCGCCAGCAGAACCGCCTCGGACAGCAACATCGAGCCGGTCTTCTGATACGCAATGTACGACAGATAGACATAACTAAAGACGCTCGCCGCGATCGACGAGAGATTGACGATCCAAAGCAGCAGACTGACTCGCTGGGGGGTCGGATTCATTGTGTGTGGTCTCCGCTCAGTGCTCACGCGTGGTCGGGCAGGTGTGCCTCGAGCCCGTCGATCAGGCTGTAGGCGGCACGCTTCAGATCGGCCGGCGTGGCGCTGACGAGAAACGCCTGTCCGGCATAGTTCAGCAGTCCGCCCGCACCGTCGTAGGGCATCATGCGGCTGCCCGGGTCCACCGACTGAGCGGCTTCTATCCCCACGTTGGCGCGCTCGTCGACAAGCGCACGCCAGTCCACCTGCTCTGGCCTGAAGGTCTTCGCGCCACGCCACGGGGTGCCCTTGCTGTCGCAGCCGATTAGCGCAATTGACGCCGCCGCGCAGCGCGGCAGGTTCTGCTCGAACGAAGGAATCGGCGTCCGCTCGCCAAGCATCACGTCGAGAAACAGGTTGATGTAATCCATGCCGAACACCTCATCCACTTCCTTTGCGATCGCGACTCCGCCCATGCGCGCCGCGGTTTCGAGGAACGACACACCGCCGTTCGCCATCAGCTTCATCTCTGTGTGTGTCGCACAGTTCTCGAAACCGAGCGCGTCGACCGCAGTCCGGACCAGCGCGACGATCTGCTCCTTCCTGTCGCGACTCAGCACGCATGGCGCTACGTTTCCCAGTTCGGTGAACGGCTCGATGGTACGCAGACGGCCCGTCATCGCAAGCGGGAAATACTCGCCGTCGCGCACCAGCCCCTCAACGCTGAGATAATCGCCGTATCCATCTTCGGCGTACCACGACTCGGTAGTCGACTCGATGATCTCTTCAGCTATCAGTTGTGGAAAGCCGGACTGCTCCGAGAACTCATGCTTTCCGGCGCGACGCGCCGCTTCGGTGGCCCCGAGCAGACGCGCGACGGCGCTGTCGAGTTCATACATGCCATGGACGATTTGCTGGCCGATCGAACCTGCGCCATACGCGAGCTTGATTAGCACCGGAAAGCGCAATTCCGCGACCCGATGCAAGTCGTCGTGCCGGCGGATCGCGCGAAATGCCGGCTGCGGCAGACCCGCTTCCTGCCAGCGCTGGCGCATCAGTGTTTTGTTGCGCGCGAGGTTGATATTCGGGCCTACGCCGCGCACGCCCAGTTGCACCGCGAGTTCCGACACGGACTTTAAAAGGAACTCGGAAAACGTGAACACGACGTCCGGCTTCAGCGTATGCGCGATTTCGGCAACGCGCGCGAAACCGTCGTCCGGCCGCAGCCCGCTGAAATCGTGCAGCGCGGCGCTGTGCTTGCGCAGGATCTCGAGGTTATAGGAGGACGGCTCGCTGACGACGCAGGTATGCACGTCGCCGCGGCTCGCGACTTTCGGGAAGAAGTAGTCGAGCGGCGGCCCCGCCGGCGCGTATACGTAGAGAATCTTCTTGGTCATGGTTGCGGAATGCCTCAGGCAGAACGTATGCGATTCGGGAACCCGGTGGGAGCTTACTTGCGGATCACGCAGAACCGGTCGTCGTAGACGAAGCCGTCGGTCCCAGTGGTTTTGCAGTACAGGTAGAGGTCGCTCGTGCGGTTGATGAAGCCAGTGCCGTTGAAGTTCAGCGACGTGTTGCACAGCACACCTGAGCCGGTCTGAGCACGGAACTGCGTGAGCAGCTCGTGCATCCGTGGGTTCTGCTGCGCGTTCACGGTCTGCACACGCGCAGTGCCGTCGACGTGCGTGATAGCAGCCAGTTCGGGATTGCGCACTTTCTGAAAGTACAGCATGTGCGGCGAAGGACCGGCCCAGTCGAAGTGACGCGACACATCTTCCTCCAGGCAAATGGGTGCCACGGGACGGAACCCTTCGCGCTTCTTGATGCGGTTCAGGCGATCGCATGTCGATCGCGCGAACGGCGCGGCGAGAATCGAGCGGTTGCCGAGCGCGCGCGGGCCGATTTCGCACCGTCCCTGGGTCCACGCGACGATGTTGTCCTGTGCGAGAAAGCCGGCGACGCGCGCCAGATCCAGCGGATAGGTATCGACGTCCGGCATGTCCGGCTGATCATCGATGAACGCACGGTCGCTATAGACTGACCACTCGAGCTTCGCGCGGTCCGTGAACTCCCGCATCGCGTCGACGGCGGTGCCGATCGCGGAGCCCGTGTCGTTCGTGCACGGTGGTACAAACACGTCCTCGAACAGTCCGCTGTTGCGCCACATCGTGTTCCAGTCGCAGTTGAGCCCGCATCCTCCGGAAATCAACAGCGGATAGCCATCCGTCAGATGCTCCTTTGCGTACATATAGAAGCGGTTGAAGATCTCATCAGAGTAACGCCTAGCGAGCCGGGTGAAATCCGGATGCTGCAAGCCGATGTTGTAATACTTCGATTTGCGTAGATCGTCCTTCGACAGCGTCGCGAGGATGCTGTCGCGCTCCAGCAGAAAATTGGTGATCTCGCGCTCGTCACGCGACATTTCGCCAGATTGCCCGTACGCGCACAGCGCCATCAGTTTGCCCGGGTCCTCGTTGCGCAGCTTGCCCTTCGGCAACGTGAACGTGGGGTCCGCGAGCGCGTACAGAAACGCGTACTTGTTGCCTGGCGTGATCATCACGCGGCCGACGTGATGCACGTCCAGTTTTTCGTCGACCAGATAGAAGTCGCCGAGCGCGCCTTCCCATGCGAGCACATAGCACGGCTTGCCCTGCTCGAAAGGCGACAAGCCATACGCGCACCAGATGTGCGAGCGTTCATGGCTGCTGGTGAAATAGTTTACGTTCGCACCGAACATCGTCGTGCGGTGATGTTGGACCGCCCCGCTGCCGTGTCCGTAATAGCCGGCGCCGATGGGCGCGTTCGCTGCCATAGAGCCCTTGCCCCAACCGCTCACGGCAAATACGTCCGGCATCGCGCCAAGCTGCTCGGCGGCAAACACGAACTGCGACGGATTGAACACCTCATAGCGCGGAAAGCTGTCCTTCTCCGGTTCGAACGACCATTCCAACTTGCCGCTCGCAGCATCGATCAGCGCAATGGCGCCATCATGGCCCGGCTTCATAGCAAAAATCTTCACGGAACTCCTGTCCTTGTTGACCTGGGGCGCTCACTGTCCCCCGTGGAATGAACATCGCGGCGCCCCGTCGGTCGCGGAGGCGCCTCGCCCGTCTGTTCTGTACGCTCAGCGAAGCGGATAGATCGAACTCTCCTGCTTCTTCTTACTCTTCCGGAACAGCTTGCGGAACAACGCGGCAATGATCGCGATAAAGCCAGCTTTCTTCGTCTGCGGTTTCATGAATTCCTCCAGTTGCCACTTCCGGCAAGTCGTTAAAGCACCTTGTTGGCGATCAGGCGCGCTACTTCGTTGTAGCCCTTGTCGTTGAAATGCACGCGATCGACAAACAGGTAGTCGTCGATGACCGGCGAGTCGCGCAGCAGCACGTTCATGTCGGCGAAACCGATCTTCCGCTTCTCGCAGATTTCGCGTATGCCGTCGGCAAACGGGACATGAATCTCCTTGCCGAGGATCCCCGCAAAAAGTCGCCAGAAGTTGTTCGGACAACTGTCAATCGCGTGAAAGATGTCCGCCTCGTCCAGCGTCAAATGATCACGGGTCCAGAACGACATCGGTTGCAAAACGAAACTCAACTTCGCCCCCGTTCCAGCCAGTAACTGCTGCCACTGCTTCAGCGAGTTCGAAACGACCCAAGCCGCACGTTTGACCCGCGCATCGGTGTCGGTACTGTCGTCGGTGATCACGACGTCGGCAGGGTTGTCCTCCGACAGCAACCGGTTGATATATCGGGAGATGAAGTTCTTCTCGCGACCGTCCAGCGTCGACGCGTAAGTTCGCGCGCGCCGTTTCAGATCGTCGTTGTACCGGTTCATGTAGTGTTGATACTCGAACGAGTAGTAGTAACGCCCGTGGTCGGTGGCGAGTTCGTCGGGCTGCCCTTCGAGCGCGAGTGTATTGATGCCGCTCAGCACCACGATGTGATTGATCTGCTCGAAGCGGTGCTGATGCATCATGTACATGAGCACCTCCTGGACCGCGTTATAGCCGCGTCCGCTGAAATTCAACCATGGCTCGCCGGTCCACGCGGCGAGCCGTGAGGCGACGGTGTGCGAATCTGCCGTTGCGCCCGTGCCCAGCGCGGTCGAGCCACCGACCAGCAGGTTGACCTGTCGCCCGCTCGGTAGATTGGCGACGCTCACGTCGCGGACGTCGCCGAATGTGCTGAGCCGGAAACCCAGATCGTCCGTGTTGATCACGTCGGACCGGTAGTTCTTATGATGAAAGAACATCGTGTACGGCAGCCAGCGCACGCCGAGATACATAAACTCGTCATACTCGCGGATCTGCGGCGTCAACCGGTACACCTCGCGAACCGCCTCATCGTGCGTCAATGCGCGCCTGTCCATTCAACCTCCTCGTCTCGATGTCAGGAATTGCGGCTCGTGAACTGCTCTACGCTGCCCTGGTGAAGGCGCGCACCGTTCGTCCGGCAGATCGGAAACAGATGAAAGTAGGTTGATGCCCGTTCGTGCTTACGCAAACGGAGCGTGTCCGAGACCAGCCGCGCGCATGCTCCGACCGGAACGACGAAGATGAAAAACGACAACGTGAGAACGACAAGCAACACAAATCTGAAGACCATTTTCATGGACGTCCCGAAGAATAAAACTGCATGGATACAGGGCGACGTCGCCCGGGTCAGTCGAGTGCGAATTCGGTGCGCCAGTCGCCCTCCTCCACCAGTTCCGGCTGATCGGCCTTGCGCAGCACGAAGTTGCCCAACACGAGGTAATCCATCTGAGTGCGCATGAAGCAGAGGTAAGCATTCGACGGCGTCTCGACGATCGGCTCCCCGCGCACGTTGAACGACGTGTTGACGAGGACCGGATAGTTCGTCTGTTGATGGAACGCTTCGAGAAGCTGCCTGAAGCGTGGATTCGCGTCCTTGCCCACCGTCTGAACGCGCGCCGAGAAATCGACGTGTGTGACGGCGGGAATCGACGAGCGCACGCAGTTAAGCAGATCGATGCCAGTCAGCGCTTGCTGCGACGCGCTGACCGGCTTGCGATGGGTGGGCTGGACATCGACGACGAACAGCATGTACGGGCTCGCGCTGTCCAGACTGAACCACTCTTTCGCGTGCTCCTCCAGCACGGCCGGCGCGAACGGCCGGAACGACTCGCGGTTCTTGATCTTGAGATTCATCACGCTTTGCATCGTCTGGTTGCGCGGATCGCCGAGAATCGAGCGCGCGCCCAGTGCACGCGGCCCAAATTCCATGCGGCCCTGAAACCAGCCGACCACATTGCCCTCCGCGAGCAACCCGGCGACATGGGCCGGCAGAGCCTCGTCGGAGAGCCGCTCGAACACCGCACCGTGGCCGTTGAGAACGACCTCGATTTCCGCATTGCTATAGGACGTGCCGAGCAGCGTCGCTTTCATCCGGTCCGTCGATCCGAGCGTACGAGCGTGCCCCATCTGCATGTGCCAGCCCGCGAGCGCCGCCCCAAGCGCGCCACCTGCATCGCCGGCGGCTGGCTGCACCCAGATTCGGTCGAAGACCCGCGCCTTGAGTAGCTTGCCGTTCGCGACGCAATTCAGCGCGACGCCGCCCGCAAGACACAAGTTGCGCTGGCCCGTCTGCTTGCGTATCGTGCGGCCGATGCGCAGCATCGCTTCCTCGAGCACGCGCTGCACCGACGCGGCGAGGTCGAACTCACGCTTCGTGATGCGGCTCTCGGATGCGCGGCGTGGCCCGCCAAATAGCGTCGCGAACTCGTCGCTGACCATGCAGTTGCCGACTGCGTAATCAAGGTACTTCATGTTCAACCAGAAACTACCGTCCGGCTTCAGGTCGATCAGGTTGTCGAGAATCATGTCGTAGTAGACCGGCTCACCATACGGCGCGAGCCCCATCAACTTGTACTCGCCCGAATCGACCTTAAACCCACAGAAGTAGGTCATCGCTGAGTACAGCAGGCCGAGCGAGTGGGGAAAACGGATCTCCCAGACTGGGTGCAGGGTGTTCCGCTCACCAACCCACGCGCTGGTGGTCGCCCATTCGCCGACGCCGTCCACGCACAACACGGCTGCGTCCGGCAACGGACCCGGGAAGAACGCCGCCGATGCATGCGACACATGATGATCGATGTAATGGACCGCCGGTACACGCGCGGATTCCCCAAAGCCCGTCTCCAGTTTCCGCCGAACTAGCCGTTTGACGAACACCTTGTCGGTAAGCCAGTCCGGCATATCCGAAATGAACGAGCCGAAGCCGCGCGGACCGAAGGAGAAGTAGGTCGACACGATGCGGCCGAGTTTCTTGACCGGATTCTCGTAGTAGAAGATCGCCGAGACATCCGCGAGCGTGACGCCGGCCTCGCGCAGACAATAACGCAGCGCATTCAGCGGAAAGCCCGAATCGTGCCGGATCCGCGTGAAGCGCTCCTCCTGCGCCGCGGCGACGATCTCGCCGTCGCGGACTATTGCTGCCGCGCTATCGTGATAACCGAATGAAACGCCAATGACATATGAACTCACTGTCAGATCCCTTTTCCGATGTGCAACGCGTGAATCTTCAAACGGTATACGTCGACTTCGCGAACACGTCCTTCCAGCTGCGTCGCGGAATCGCGAGCGCACGGAA
This sequence comes from Paraburkholderia sp. FT54, assembly GCF_031585635.1. Classification (NCBI taxonomy): domain Bacteria; kingdom Pseudomonadati; phylum Pseudomonadota; class Betaproteobacteria; order Burkholderiales; family Burkholderiaceae; genus Paraburkholderia; species Paraburkholderia sp. FT54. Next base: position 2,172,420 of record NZ_CP134195.1, read on the forward strand.
GCCGGTCCATACACGCCGCCACTGCGCGCTCGACGCTGCCGGGCTGGCCGTGGCCAGCGCCGCATCCATATATAGTTCGATTGCTTGCAGTGCCATGGCGGAGTGCCCGGTGGAAACGTTGTCGATCGTGTTGTGCAGATCAACGAAGCGGGTATCGAACTTGTAGTGGCGAAGTTCGTCGCGCGCGGTGCGGTACGCGCCTCCGACGCCCGACAACTCCATCGCCAGATTCAGCCCGAGCGTTTCCGGCAAAAAGCGGCGCGGAAACTGAGAGATCGACAGCCAGAACGCGGGCACTTCGAAAGCAGCGTCGCTGAACACCTCGCTCATTGCGAATGCGCGGCTCCTGAAATCAGGCAGATCGATACCCATCTGCCGCATCAAGTCGCGATAGATATTTGGATGGTTAAGTTGCGTGTCGCCGTTGCCGATCTCGTCAGAAAAGATCCGGTAGAGCAGCATGCCGATGCCGGTCTCCACATGCCCGGCGTTGGTCCACCGCTGCACCCAGCCGCCGTCGACAAAGATCATTGGGCAGAGCTGTACGGCCTCCTGGATCACCTGTTCGCGCGGCTTGTCGATGTCCTGGCAGCCTGCATACGACTGCGCCTGACGCAGCGCCCGATCCTCGAACCAATGGCGCAGACTTTCATGCGTGTAGTCGGCGAATGGCAGCGCGTCCGGATCCCGGTCGGCGATCCCGGCTGCACGCGCGAGCCACGTTTGCGCGAATGCGCGCGCGTCGTCGAAGACAGTCGAGTTGTTCTCGTGGTTAAGCAACCGGTGATACAACTCGCGCGCACCCACCTTCCCGCTCGCGGCGCGCACGGGTTCCGCTTCGACGCGAGTAAGCGCCACGGCTTCGGAAACGCGATGCTCGCGCGACACAGACGGGGCGTATTGAGCTGATGTTGTAACCCGCGAGCTATTCGTGGAGGGCCCTGCCGACGTGCCGGCAGACAGCGATGCGATCCACGTGCGCATCACATCAAGTTCTTTATCGGAAAACACCCGAAACATCGGGCCACCGAACGCGACCAGCCTGGTCAGCAACAGGCTCTGTTCGGGATGGCCGCGCACGATCCAGCGCGAGTGTGCGAGATCGCGGACAAAATGCTCGGGATCCTGTACTACGGAGTCGTCGAATGGACGGTCCGCGAGCTGGAGCCGATTGTGGTAACCCACCGCGAAGCGGGATTTTCGGCGGATCAATTCGACCATCGCGACCGTCGGATCGAGCAGAAGCTCGCGCACGTGCCGAGCGATTGCGGCGTGCCACGCGCCCTGCAGATGCATCGACATACGGTGTCCGCGTTCGATGCGCGCCACCATGGCCGACGAGTCGATGCCCGGGCCGCCGAGCATCCGGCCTATTGCCTGCTCGATGTGGCGTTGCGCGGCCTGCCTGGATGCATCATGCCGCGCCGTCAGATATGGATGTTCACGTGTGGCGTCGCTGGCGCATAGCAATGCGTCGACGACCGGCGAAATCGGGACCTGCACCTCGAACATCGCCGCGCCGAAAATTTCAGGACCATATGCGCCGGGACTCAGCGACAACGCCAGCCAGCAAGCCGCGAGGTCCGCCGATGTCGGCAGCAGTCCGGCCTGCTCCGCGAACATCGGCGAATCGATCGTCGGTAGATACTGGCCGGTATGTTCGAGTAATTGACGATACAGGCGAGCATGATTGCGCGCGAGGGAAAAATCGCCGACATGCCACAGGTGCGCCGCATGCGCGTGCGCAGGCACCGGCTCATGGCAGTTTGCTGCGTGCACGAAGTTCTGCAGCACGCAGCCCGGTGCGAGTCCCACTGGAGCATATTGCGCTGAGACGAAGCGAACAGTAGCGGACGTGCACTCGATCGAATGGCGGGCCAGTTGATCGGATCGCCAATGCTCAGCGCGCGCGTTCAGTAGCCCGACCAGATCGCCAGCATCCACGCACGGATTTGTTGCGTCACGAGAACCGGATCCCAGCACCGCATTGTCATCCTCAAGAAATGATTCGATATATGCTTTTGCCGCACCGCGCACCTCGACATGCGCCTGCTCCAGATTCATTATCTGATAGTAAAGGTGCGCACTCATCATTTTCCATTCATCGAAAAATGAGCTTGTTATTTATCAAGATTTCACGTGAAAAAGACTGCTCGAATTTTATGGATTTTCTGTTAAATTTGAATGTTACAAGTACATTCATTTAAAATGGAGATATCCAACCCATCCGACCGACGATTCTCGAACACCATCAGCATGATCAATCCATGAATGCAGAAAATCCACTAAATGGATGAGCATCGCGGAATTCGTCTCCCTCACTAAATGTGGGATTAACACCTGCCGCAGGGTTGTGTGTTAAATCCAGCCGCGATTCCACCCGGGATTCGCCTCCAGCGCTCACTCGATTATCGAATCGAAAAATCTTGCTTTCAACGAATTGCTCTGGACAATCCACAAGCTGCTCTCCAAGATTCACATTCTTCTCCGTCGCCTTAAGAGACGGTTTCATAAAGACTGTTGAGCTCGCTGAAGGGTGTTCCAACAGATCAAGCAACAGCCGAGTTTGAGGAACGCTTCATGGATGTCAGCGCGACGTTCGAAGCGAATACGTAGACGACGGAAATGATGCAGCCAGGCATGTGTACGCTCGACAACCCAACGGACTTTGCCAAGGCCACTGCCGTGCGGGTGGCCACGCCGCGCGATGCTAGTGGGAATACTGCGCTCATGGAGAGCGCGTCGGTATTTGTCGTGGTCGTAACCTCGGTCAGCGTAGACACGGCCAGGACGGCTCAGCGGCCGCCCGCGCCTGCCGGCGATCGGTACGATGGCCTCAATCAACGGCACGAGTTGGGTGACATCGTTACGATTGGCGCCAGTCAGGATTGCCGCGATGGGCGTTCCGTTGGCATCGGTGGCGAGGTGGTGCCTGGATCCGGGTCGCGCTCGATCGGTGGGGTTCGGACCAGTTTTTCGCCCGCCCCAACCGCGCGAATCGACGACGAATCCACGACCACGCGCGAGAAGTCGATCTTGTCCATCGCTCGCAACCTCGCCAGAAGCACTGCGTGCAATCGATCCCATATGCCGGCTTGTTGCCAATCGCGTAGCCTTCGCCAGCAACTGACGCCGGAGCCGCATCCCATTTCTGCTGGCAAATCTCACCACCGGATACCGGTCTTTAGCACGAACAGGATACCGGTCAGCGCAGCCCGATCCGGAACTGGCTTGCGGCCCGGATACTTGAAGCGGCGTGGCTTCGCTGGTGGTAGCAGTGGCTCGATCAGTGTCCACAGTTCGTCGTCGATGATTGGTTTGCCCATCTCCTCGATCCTGTTATCACAACGATCGAGGTTAACAGGTTGCGTTACGGGTTAACAGCCCCTACGAAGCCTTTTTGAAACCGTTTCTAAGAGCAAACCCCGTCTCTGGGCGCACTCACGCTAAACAAAATCTCTACGAAAGACCTTAAGCATGTGTCGCCGGCAGGTTCAAGGAAAGCAGGACGCACGGCGATACGATAAATGAAGGTCATTAAAATGGCGTGCATCTATTTCTAATTGATCAGCAGAGATCTGACTCTATTTAGTTTCATATGAAGCTCTGATCTCGTCAAGCGTTATGTATCAGCCAAGAAAAAATTTGACGATTATTTACAATCCCGGATTTGTGAAAACATTTTCAGAATTTCGGTATTTTTCGAATTCATTACACATGATTATGCGCGACGGATATAATCCGGTGATGCAAACATCGATAATGTTATTCAAATTGCATGAAATGGCAGCGCCATCTTATGAATGCCAACTCGATAATGAGAGGGAGAGAACACGCCGGGACTTGCAGGATAAGGATGTGGACAAAGATGCCAAGAGAATCTTAATACCAAGATAGGTATTCTTGTCTCAAGATACACGTTGTTGAACAAACTCCATGTCATGAAAATCAGCCTCACGCCCTCCGGTCCGGACGCAGTCGTCCCATGGGAATCGCTGCGGCTGCCGCACGAGGTCGATGGTTCGTCGGGCGCCTTGCGTGCGCCGCGCAGATCTGCACGCTCGACGCGGATAACGATTACGCAGTCGTTCAGGCATGGCTGTCGCTGCACGAATCCACGGCGACGCATCGTGCTTAACGTAAGGAAGCCGAGCGCCTACGCGGCACCAGTCGATCCACCGTGCTCGACCCGTCCCACGCCTTTACCGAGGGCGAGTGGATGCTCGTGCATAGCATTGCTGACGGACTCGAGTGGTCATATGGCTGGGAGGTGCCTGCGGCGCAATGCCTGCGCTTTGTGCTGAATTTTGCGTATGCGATCGGCCTACGCGTGAGCGAACTGACCGGCGTCTCCCTCGGCGACATCGAAGCCGATGCCCGGGCGATCATTGCGTGAGCGTTATCGGGAAAGATCGCAAGACAGGTAAGGTTGCGCTGCCGCCGCAGGCACGCACTGCGCTGGACCGTTCTCTGGTAGAACGGAAACTGCCCGTCACGCCGGCCCGATGGCGTCCCGCCACGCCGCTCACTGGCAGTCTCGAGCAGGCCAGTGTGGCAGGCATCAGCACGCCGCACACTGGGGAAACCGCCGCGGCTTCGAAATAGGCTGGCCATTGATATCCCCGTTACGATACCCTGTAGTTTTGCTAACTACCTGGAGGATATCGAAAGCGGAATCAGATTTATAGAGGACCGGTTTTCAATTGAAGTAAGAAACGCTCTACGTCCCCAAAAACGAAAGGGTGCATTACCTGCTCAGTGCGCGCTTCGTTTTCCTGAAGAAGGTACAGCACTGGCACAACCTACGGCTGAAACAAAAACGGGCGCCGTGTAGTTGACCGGCGCCCGTTTCAATGTGCGCGATGCTGCTGCGCGTTACTTCTGCAGGGTGAGTCCGCAGCGACCACTGACGCCGCTTAAGCCACCTCCACCGCAAACTGCGCCGTCACACCATCCTGCCTATTAGTCTGCATATACGCCTGCAAATAAGTCTCGAATTCCGCCTTCACTTCCGGATGCCGCAGCGCGAATTCCACCGTCGCCTTCAGATACCCCAGCTTGCTGCCGCAATCGAACCGCGTGCCGAAGTAACGATACGCGAGCACCTGCTCTTCGGTCAGCAGCGATTGCACCGCGTCGGTCAATTGCAGCTCACCGCCCGCACCGGGCTTCAATGCACGAATGTGCTTGAAGATGGTCGGCATCAGCACATAGCGGCCCACCACGCCAAGATTCGACGGCGCCTTGTCCGGCGCCGGCTTCTCGACAATGCCGGACAGCTTGATCACGTTGTCTTCCCACTCGCGGCCATCCACCACGCCGTACGACCGGCTGTCCTCGCGCGCGATGGTTTCCACGCCGATCACCGAGCTGTGATAGTGATTGAAGGTGTCGACGAGCTGGCTCATCACCGGCTTCGAGCTGTGCAGCAGGTCGTCGGCCAGAATCACGGCGAACGGGCTCTCGCCCACCAGCTTCTCGGCGCACAGCACCGCATGGCCGAGGCCGAGCGCTTCGGCCTGACGCACATAGAAACAGTCCACGTTGGCCGGCTTGATGCTGCGCACCAGATCGAGCAGCTTCTGCTTGTTACGCGCCTCGAGTTCGGCTTCGATCTCGTAGGACTTGTCGAAGTGATCTTCGATGGCGCGCTTGCTGCGGCCCGTCACGAAGATCATCTCGGTGATGCCGGCGGCAATCGCTTCTTCAACTGCGTATTGAATCAGCGGCTTGTCGACGATCGGAAGCATTTCCTTGGGACTTGCTTTGGTAGCCGGCAGGAATCGTGTCCCGAGGCCCGCTACGGGAAACACGGCTTTGGTGACTTTCAGCATGGTAGGCATTCCCACATCGGTTAGAAATTGGTGTGTTCGCGGGCCTGGCGGCCAATCGGATGTCGGCGCAAAGACTAGCAAAAAAATGACGCCAGTACTTGTGTGAAATTTCCTCAATTCGAATAAATAAATCTATTACTTTTCAATGTGCCGCATTGCGATAAGCCGTGAGCAACAATTACGCACTGAAGTTGATTTATTTTCCGGCAATTCCGAAAATTTTACATATCCTGACAACTGGCCTTCAGATGCGCGAGACGTGCCGGCGGAAGCATCACAGGCGCGCCCTCGCGTCTCGTCAAGCCCGCGTTATTCGTTCTCGTCGAGTTGCGGCAACTTGCCGGGGTTCATGCGAAAACGGCGAATGGGCTCGTTGCGCAGCGCCTCACGATAGGCTGAGGCAGCGACAAGGATCAGCAGTACGGCAATGCCGGCGAGTAAATGCAGGTTCATGACTTCACCTCGGGTCAAGAGAATCCGTGGTTTAAATTAGCACGACAAAAGCGGCAAATAATTCGCTGCCGCATCTGGTTGTGCTCAATTACAATTCGTCACAAAATTGCCGTTCGATTGAATTCACCGCGCAATTTTTTATCGATTTTTTGCCCGCGCCGTGCACTAGCATGTCATGCACCGCGGGCACGTATGGCGCCCGCGCGAATCCGCTTTTTCCTCCGTCAGAATAAGGACCGCGCATGAGCGACTCAGCACTGAATGCCGCCGGCTCATCCCTGCCCCTCTCCTCACCTCGAACGGCCGCCGCGCCGCGCGCCCAGAGCGAAGCGCGCACCGAAAGCGCCGGCAAGGAGCATGTCATCGACGCCATGCGAGGCTTCGCCGCGCTGCTGGTGGCGTATTTTCATTGCCGCCAGGTCGAATGGGTCGGCATGCAGGCGTTTCACCAGAGCGTCGGCCACGCATTCAGTCTGAACGCGATTGCCGCGTATCTGACGTTCCCGATTGCGTGGGGCTCGGCGGGTGTGCCGATTTTCTTCGTGATCAGCGGCTATTGCATTCACCGCGGCGGCGCACTGCGGCTCGCCAGCAATCCCGCTTACAGACTCGATACGGGCAATTTCTGGGTGCGCCGCTTTGCGCGCATTTATCCGGTGCTGCTCGCGGCGCTGGTGCTGACCTTCGCGCTCGACTGGTTCAGCCTGCAACTGCCGCCCGTCAATCACAAGATCCGCGAGATCGGCCTGCAGGCTTTCCTCGTCAATCTGTTTTCGTTGCAAGGCGTGGCCGGCAAGACGTTCGGATCGAACGGCGCGCTCTGGACGCTCTCGCTCGAAGTGCAGTTCTACGCGATCTATCCGCTGCTGTTCGCGCTGCGCCGTCGTATCGGCATGACGTCCGTGCTGGCGATCGTCGCGGTCATCAACGCGGTGTCCGCCTATGTGCTCGAACGCCACGACATTCAGTTCTTCACGTCGTACTGGTTTTCGTGGACGCTCGGCGCGTGGATCGCCGACGCCCGTGCCCATCGCGCGCCGCAGGCCCGCTCCTCGATGTGGCTTTACGCGCTCGCCGCGGGCTTCGTCGCGCTCGGCTGCGCGGCGTTCCATTTCGGCCAGTACGGCGCGTTCCAGCTCTGGGCCGTCGGCTTTGCGTTCTACCTGTACAAGGCGCTGGAGCGCGGCAACGCGGACCGCGGCCCTGCGTTCGGCACGCGTGTGCTCTCGCGCTTCGGCGATTTCAGCTTCTCGCTCTATCTGATCCATCTGCCGATCTTCGTGCTGCTGTCGTCGCTACTGTTCCGCTCGTCGCTGCAAATGTCGATCTGGCCGTCGTTCGGCTACATGCTGGTGGCCGTGCCGGTGGCTTATGTGTTCTACCGGCTGGTCGAACTGCCGGCCATGAAATGGTCGGCCAGTTTCAAGCCGAAAGCGGCTTTGAAAAAGGCTTGAGCCAACGCAGCAAAACCACGCGATAAAAAAAGGAGCGAACGTCGTGAGACTTTCGCTCCGCTGCGCCAACGACAGGGACTGGCCATGTCCCTGCCTACCCCCGCGTAAAAACCTTCCTAAGCCGTTTTAAGCCCCGCCACGCGCTTCAGAATCCGTTCGACGCTTTCCACATAGGTTGCGGTGCCGAACCGGCTCAGCGCTGTCTCATACCCGTTTCTGACCAGCCTGTTGCGCAGTGGGTCATTCGAGCGCAATTCGGCGAGCGCGTCGGCCAGGCCGTGCGCATCCCCCGGCGTGCACAGCACGCCGTTCTCGTAGTCGTCGACGATCTCCAGCACGCCGCCCGCCCGCGCCGCCACCACCGGCCGCTGCGCCAGCATGCCTTCGACGATCACACGGCCGAACGGCTCCGGCGTGATCGACGTATGGACGACCGCGTCGACCGCGCACATGCAGGCCGCAATATCGTGCTGAAAACCGAGAAAATGCACCCGCCCGCCGAGGTTGTGCGCGGCGACGAACGCGTGCAATTCGATCTCGTACTGGTCCTCGCCAAAGAGCGGCGCGCCGACCAGCACCGCGTGCATATGCGGATTGAGCACCATCGCTTCGAGCAGCACGTGCTGCCCCTTCCAGCGCGCGAGACGGCTGAACGAGCCGACCAGAAACGCGTCCTGCGGCAGGCCGAGGCGCTGGCGCAGCGTCGCTTGCGGCACTGTGCGCAAAGCGTCGAACGGCGCGGCGGAAATGCCGTTGAATACCACGTCGATGCGTTTTTCGTCGAACTGCGTGAGTTCGGCGAACGCGCGCGCCGACGCGGCTGAATTCGCGATCACATGCGTGAGGCCTAGACGCGCACACCATTTGATGATCGCCAGTTGCTTGCCGCCGAAATGCTCGGGACTCACGATATCGCGCAGATGCCAGACCACCGGGCGCCGCGCCAGCTTGCCGGCGATGGCGCCGATTACCATGGCGCGCTGCGTGTTCGCGTAGATCACGTCGGCCTTGCGCGCGCGTTTGGCCGTGGCGCGCACGAGCGACATCAAGCCCTTGAGCGCCTGGCCCTTCGGCAATGAACCGCCCTGCTTGCGAACATCGCGCAGCGCGCCTGCCTCCAGCACGTCGACGGCCACGCCGGCTTTGGCGAGCGCGGTGCGGAACGGGCCGTCGTCGAACAGCACGACCTCGATGCGCGAGCGCAACGCCTTGACGATTTCCAGCAGCGACAGTTCGGCGCCGCCGAGCACGCCGCTTTGATCGACGGCCAGAATGCGCGGTCCGCTAGCGACGGTTGGCGCTTTATACGGCACATACGGCGGCAGCGTCGCCGTGCGCAGCGCCGGCACCGCTGCCCGCACGTGTGCGAAGAAGCGCTCGCGGAAATGAGCGGCGGAGAACTGCTCGGCGTTCGCGCGGCAATCCACCGGCGAAAACCGCTTCACGTGGCCGTCGAAACGCTCGACCGCGGCGATGATCGACTCGGCGTTCTGTTCGTCGAAGAACATGCCAGTGGGCCGCGGCTCGGACAGATCGCGCACGGTTTCTAGCGCGCCGCCCTTGCCGTAGGCGATCACCGGCGTGCCGCACGCCTGCGCTTCGACCACCGAAATGCCGAAGTCTTCTTCCGCGGCGAACACGAAGGCCTTGGCGCGGCTCATCTTTTCCTTGAGCACCTTGAACGGCTGGTAGCCCATGATCTCGACGTTCGGCCCCGCTTTCGCGCGGATCTTCTGCATGTCGGGACCGTCGCCGATCACGACGAGCTTGCGCTCCGGCATGCGCGCGAACGCCTCGACGATCAGATCGATCTTCTTGTACGGCACCATGCGCGAGGCGGTCAGATAAAAGTCGTCCTTGTCGGTGCAGAGCGCGAAGGCTTCGACATCGACCGGTGGAAAGATCACCTGCGCGTCGCGCTGATAGACCTTCTTGATGCGCCGCGCGATGAACTCGGAGTTGGCGACGAAGCCATCCACCGCATTCGAAGTGCGGATATCCCAGTTGCGCATGTAATGCAGAATCAGCCGCGCCATGGCCGACTTCGGTCCGTTGGTCAGCTTCGACTGCTTGAGATATTGATGCTGCAAGTCCCACGCGTAGCGGATCGGCGAATGCACGTAGCTGATATGCACCTGGTCGGGGCCGGTGAGAATGCCCTTGGCGACCGCGTGGCTGCTCGAAATCACCACGTCGTAGGCGGACACGTCGAGTTGCTCGATCGCGAGCGGCATCAGCGGCAGATACGAGCGGTACTTGGTGCGCGCGAGCGGCAGCTTCTGGATGAACGATGTCGTCACGGACTTGCCGCGCAGAAAGCTGCGGTCGTCGAGAAAATCGACGAGGCTGAACAGGTCCGCATCCGGAAAGCACGCGACGATCTGTTCGAGCACCTTCTCCGCCCCCGCGTAGGTGACAAGCCAGTCGTGCACGATCGCGACACGCACTGTCTTGTCGGCGCGCAGCGCGTTGCGGCGCGGCGGCGCCTGCACGCCGGGAACGGTGGTGAGTTCGGCCAGTGCGCTGCGCGTCGCGGGTTGCAGCACGGCTTCTTCAAGGACTTCGTGGTTCATGCGCTTTTCCTCGGATTCAGTCGCAACAGCAGTGAACGCGCAAGATCGCGCAAGGCGGGTGTCATCGTGATCGACCAGGCGACATTCGCGCCTACCATCAATACGCCGGCAACAATCGCCATTGCGAGACCCGGCAGGAAGCTGGCGAGCCACAGGCTGGCCAGCAGGAAAGCAAGGTGGGCGAGCATGTCGAGCGCGATCTGCCGCGCGCGGATCGCCGACAGTCGCAGCAGCACCGCGTAGTCGAACAGCGCGCGGCCGGTCACGGCCACCGCCGCGCCGGTCAGGCCGAAATGCGTGATGCCGAACCACAATGCCCCTGCAAACAGGGGCAATTCGAACAAACCGACGCGCGCGGCCGTGGCCGGATTGACCTGCGACTGGATCAGAATCCGCGTGACGTTCGCCTGGCCGACGAGCCACACGGCGACGATCATGATGCGGCCGACCGGCGCGGCCACCGTGGCGATTTCATTGCCCACCCACAGATGCAGAAACGGTTCGAGCACCAGCATCGCGACCAGCGCGACCGGCGTGAATACGCCGTTGAGAAATTCGAGCGATTGCTGGGTGATGGTGTCGGCGTCGGCGCGTCCCACTGCCGAGAGCCGTGGAAACAGCGTGCGCACCAGCGCCGTCGGTACGATGTTCAGACGCGTCACGAGGTTCTGCGGCACTGTGTAGTACGTCACGAAACGCGCGCCGAGACTCGTGCCGAGCATCACGCGATCGAGCGAGTCGGCGATCATGGTGGTGACGCTCGCAATCAGCATCCAGCCGCCAAAATTGAAGAGCCCCTTCGCCACGCCGAATTGCGGCGGCAGAATACGGCGGATCTCCAGCACTTTCACTGCGGAGCGGCCCAGCAGAAGCGCGGCCACGATGCGCGCGAACACCGCTGCGGCCAGCACGTTCTGCAAGGTCGCGCCCATCCACAGCGCGGCGCCGAGCGGCAGCAACTGGAACAGAAACGTGCCGATGGTCTGATTGGTGTTGTAGACCCCGAAGCGTTCCGCGCCGTTGATCGCGCCCGCGAACACCCACGAGACGTTGGCAATCGGAATCGCCACCGCGAGCCACGGCAGCGCCATATACACCTCGTGCTGCAACTCGGGCGACACCTTGGTGAAATACGCGGTGTAGAGAAACGCGCCGAAATAGATGATCAATCCGCCGATCACGCCAGTGGCGAGATTGAGCCAGGTCGCGCTCCAGAACACGCGCACGCTCTCCTCCTTGTCACCCGACGCGCGCGCCTTCGAGATGTGATTCTGCGCGGCCATGCTCATGCCGAGATCGAGAATCCCGAAGTAGCCGATCAGCGTCCACACGAGGCTGATCACGCCGTAGCGCTCGACGCCGAGCAGCTTGATATACGACGGCACGGTCACGAGCGAGACGAAAGTCGGCAGCACCAGCCCGAAGAAGTTGATCGCTACGTTCTTGAGAATGCCTTTGTCCATCGGATGCCTTGGGTTGACTGCAATTACCTGGTATGGCTGATTAACTGCTGTGCGCCGTTACGGCTTCCAGCGGTACATCATCACTTTGCCGCGCGCGTCTTCCTCGACGAACACGAGGTACTCGCCGTTGGCGCGCTTCGCGGCGCTGATGCCGTTCGGCACATCGACCCAGCCCGACGCGCGGCCCACTTCCGGGCCCGGCCGGATCACGCCGATCTCCTTGCCGCTGTCCTTGTCCCACACGTGCACCGCGCCGACCGGTTCGACGCCGAATATGTATTGCCCTTCGACCGTCAGGCCGATGATGGTGGCGATGGGCTTGCTCTGCGTCTGCCACGGCAACGTGATCGCATAGCGTTGCACGGGATTGCCGCTCGACCATTTGTCGTAGCGCACCAGCACGCGGCCCACTTCCTTCCAGAAACCGCGATCGACCGGCGTGTCGGGCGTGTAGCCCGTCACGTACATCGTGTCGGTGTCGGGGTCGTAGATTGCGCGATGCAGTTCCGTGAACGGTTGCGGCACCGGGTACTGCGTCATGTTCGAATACGAGTAGACCGGATTGCCCTTCGCATCCAGCCCGCCGAAACGGAAGCGGTAAATGCCCTTCGTATCGCGCGTGCGCCAGATGTCGCCGGCGGTATCGACCCACCAGCCCCAGCCGCCCGCGAGCTTCGTGCCGCTCGTGTTGAGCGTGAATTCGTCGGTGTTGAACTTGCCGTCGCCGTTCGCATCGCGCCAGATCCAGTCGCCGCCCGGCGGCGCATTCGGCACCTTGGCCACCGCGCGCTCGCGTCCCGCGATGAAGCCGGAAGGAATCGCGGTTTCGCCGTCGTGCTGCGGGTCGAAGCGATAGATCTTCAGATGGTCCGCGTACATGTCCGTGAGGTACAGGAAGGTGCGGCCCTTCAACTTGCGGGCGATCGGCAGGCCCGGATACTGATCGGTGTGAAACACCGGATCGTCCGGAAACCTGAAACGGTTAGAGAGGAAACCTGCGTATTTCCAGTCCTGTCCGGCAGGCTTCGACAGATCGAGTTCGAAGCGCTTGTTGCCGGTATAGACGCTGTCCGGCCGTGACGGATCGATCCACGCGCCGTCGACGAACAGCAGCCCCTGCACCTGCCAGTTCTGCTTACCGTCCGGCGCATAACTTTCGAGCGTCGCTCCGAGGCCCGCGCCGATCGGGTCGTAGCGCGGACCGATGCCGTTGGTCGACACATACACGTTGCCGCTCGCATCCACGCCCACGCCGGTGAGTCCGTTGAAACGCCGCGGCCCCGGTTTGCCGGCGACGCCGCTGAAAATGCCGCCGCGCTCGCCGAGCGAACCCGACTCGGCATAACGGCCGTTGTTCCTGCTGAAATACAGCACCTGCTGACGCGGACCGTTATCCGCGATCAGGATGCGGCCTTGCGCATCGGCCGCGATATCCACTGCCACGGTGTCGGCCGGCAGCGTGAAGTTTTCGTCGATGCGTTTGCCCGCCGCCGTGTAGTGCTCGACATGCGGCGCGCGGTCGTTGCGCGTGCCGCTCAATACCCACAGCGTGCCGTCCGGCGCCAGCGCGAGCCGGCCAGGCTCGTGCACGCTCCAGGTGGTCTTCTGCTGCATCGACTCCGCGTCGTAGACCTCGATACGATCGCGCGCCGTGTTGGCCGCGAACAGCGTGGTGTCGTTCGCCGCGAGGCCGCCGATTTCAGCGCTCGTGCCGGTCGGCACTTCGTTCATCATCAGGAAGCCGGCCGCCAGTTGGGCATGGGGGTCAGCGCTTTGCGCGGCGGGCTGGAACGGCGCGGCGAGTTTCGGATCGGCAATCTGGCGGCGCGAAATGCCGTACCACTGCTTGCCCTTTTCAGGCCACACGCCGTGCTCGACGAGGCGCCCCTTTTCGTTGCCGACCGCAATTGCGACGAACACGTACTTGCGATTCAAAGCGACCGCGTTGCCGCCGCCGTTGCCCCAGCCATGCGTGCCGCCCGCGAAGCCGAGCATCTTGCCGTTCTGATAGATGCTCGCTTCAGCGCCGCTTTCGTCCCACGGCGCGTTCGTATAGACCTTGCCGTCGGGTGCCACCGCGATAGCGGTGATGTTGATCTGCGCCCACGTGCCGTCGCCGAAACCGAAGGTATTGCCGATCCACGACGTTTTCGCGTTCAACGCCGTTTGCGCATGCGCCGTGAAACTGGCCGCTCCGGCAGCCAGTCCGGCGGCACACGCGAACACGGCGAGCCAGCTTTTGAACGTGAAACGGGGCAAGGTAGTTCCTCCAGTCAGCGCTGCGCCGCGCGCGGGCAACGAGGCTAGCGCGGGTACTAAACCCAATGAGACGACGGTACGAATCGCGGTAAATGTCGCGGCACGAGCCGCTAGAAAGCATGCAAGGACGTCAGACAGATTCGTGCGGGACAGCGCGGGCAAATACGGCATTGACAGCAAAACCGCCGCGACACCGCGCACCTGACAGCAGTGGGGAGCGCGAAGCCACGCGCCCTCCCTGGCCACCCAGTCCGCACGGCTCACATTACGCGGAAAAAACACCGCGACGAAAATCGAAAATAATTCAAAAATATTCGACGCTTTAAGCGTTGTGAAAGAAACCAATTAAAAATCGATTAAAAAGAAATCGACTGCAACGCATGGCGCCGCGCCTCGCTCTGCACCATCTTTACCGATGCGCAGCAACGCGATCCGCACTTATTACATACTCCGTCATCTGCTCGACACAAGCATAAAAATCCATTGGGAATGGATAACGAAACACCCTGTTGCAATCTGATTCATTTATCCAATTCATTCCCGTTTTTTCACGATTTTATTTTCCCTAGAATCGATTGCACTTCCGTTGCGACGCGAAGCGAGCGCGCCTGTTCTCCGTACCCTCGCGCGATCCTTCGCCCGGCCCATCTGCTTCACACCATGGACGGTTCATGACTGCCAGCGCACTGCCCCTAGCGCCTTCCCACTCCCGCCGCATCGTGCAGCTCGACGGCTTGCGCGCCATCGCCGTGCTCGCCGTATTCGCGCAGCACGCCTTGAAGGCGCCGCTGTGGATGGGCGTCGATCTGTTTTTTGTTTTGAGCGGTTTTCTGATTACCGGCATCCTGCTCGAGCGCAAGGCGCGTCAGCAGTCGTATTTCGGCTATTTCTACGCACGCCGCGCGCGCCGAATCCTGCCGTCCTATGTGCTGCTGATGGTGGTGTCGTCGATGTTGTTCGGGCTCGGCTGGGCGCAGCACTGGCAGTGGTATGCGTTCTTCGCGACCAATATCGGCGACGCGCTCAACCAGAGCGGTCACGACAGCCTGAATGTGCTCTGGTCGCTCGCCGTCGAAGAGCAGTTCTATATTTTCTGGCCTTTCGTGATCCTGCTCGTACCCGAGCGTGTGCTCGGCTACGTGGCGGCTGCCTTGGTCCTGTTGGTGCCCGTGCTGCGCGCGGTGGCCACGCCCTGGTTCGATTCGTTCTGGCCGATCTATTACCTGACGCCGTTCCGCATGGACCTGCTCGCGGCAGGCGCGCTGCTGGCGGTCGCCGTGCGGCGTGACCGCCATGCGCTCGAGCCGTTCAAAGGCCTCGCCGTGCTGGGATTTTTTGCGGCGCTGGCCGTGCTCGCCTGGCTGCATCTGCACTTTCCGCGCTTTCGCGCGGCGAATACGCCGCTGTCGAACGCGGCGCTCTACAGCGTTTCACTGGTGCTTTGTACTTCCGTCGTGGTCATCGCCCTGCAAAGCAAGGGCATCGTCAAACGGCTGTTGTGCAATCCCGTGCTGGTCTATATCGGCACCATCAGCTACACGGTTTATCTGATTCACCTGAGCGTGCTGTACGCGCTGTGGCCGCTGCATCTGAACCGTGTTGTCACCGCCGCGCTCGCGCTCGCGATCACGCTCGTGTACGCCAGCATCACGTGGTTCGCATTCGAGAAACGCCTGATATTCGGCTCGGCGGGCAACGCGCATGCACATGGGCAAGCCACGACAGGCGGCAGCGTCAGCACCGCGCCGCAAAGCCGCGCATGAAGTGCCTGAAACGCCGTGCATGGCTCGCTGCAAGCGTATGCGCGGTTGCATCGCTGCTGGCATCGGCCGCGCTCGCCGCGACGCCGGGTCCGCGATCGCCAGTGCTGATCGAGGCCTACGGTGATTCGACGACGCTTGGCATTACCTGCCGCGACGGTCATTGCGGCCCGCAGGCGCTAAACGCCGTGTCGTATTTGCAAGACGAGTTACAGGCACGCCACGGCGAACAGGTGCGTGTCACGAATTACGGTGTGGGCAACACGATGGCGACGCAACTGCGCGACGGCACGGGCAATCGCCGCGCCGGACCGACGGCGGGTTTGCCGTGGCGGGAACGGCTCGCCGCCTCGCCCGCGCAGATCGTGCTGATCAACTACGGCATCAACGAAGTGATGCAGAACCAGACGCCCGAGCAGTTCTACGCAGCCGAAACGACGCTCGTGAAAACCGCACGCGCGCTCGGCAAGCAGCCGGTATTGCAGACCGCGAACCCGATGCCGGACAACCGGCTCAACGCGCGGCTCGCCGCGATGGCCGCGATGACGCGCCGTGTGGCCGCCGAGCAGCAGGTGCCGCTCGTCGACCAGTTTGCCTACATCAGCGCTCTGCCCGACTGGAAGACGCTGATGTCCGACGGCGCGCATCCCAAGCCGGATTTGTACCGGCTCAAGGCCGAACAGGATTTTCAGGTCGTCGAACCATTGGTGCGGCGGCTGTTGAACGGCACATCCTGAAACGCTTTTTCAAGTGCGTTTCGTGCACCGGGTGTTTTGGGTGCTTGTGAAACGTGCTTCTGAGATGCGCTTCCGAATGTGCCGATGAAATGCGCCCTAGCCGGCGCGACTGCTTTTTCTTTTTCTCTTTTAACAATCTCGAAGGCAAGCTATGAGCCAACCACGCAAAGCGATCATCACCGGCGTATCCGGACAGGACGGCGCCTATCTGACCAAACTGCTGCTCGACAAGGGCTATATCGTGACCGGCACTTACCGGCGCACGAGCTCCGTCAACTTTTGGCGCATGCGTGAACTCGGCGTGCTCGATCATCCGAATCTGCGTCTGGTCGAACACGACCTGACCGACCTCGGCTCGACGCTGCGCCTGCTCGAAGGCGCGCAGGCCGACGAGCTGTACAACCTCGCCGCACAGAGCTTCGTGGGCGTCTCGTTCGACCAGCCCGTGACCACCGCCGAAGTGACCGGCATCGGCGCGCTGAATCTGCTCGAAGGCATCCGCATCCTGAATTCGAAGATGCGTTACTACCAGGCGTCGACGTCGGAAATGTTCGGCCTCGTGCAGGCCGTCCCGCAACGCGAGGACACGCCCTTCTATCCGCGCAGCCCGTACGGCGTCGCCAAGCTGTTCGCGCACTGGTCGACGATCAATTATCGCGAGTCGTACGGTCTCTTTGCGAGCAGCGGGATTCTGTTCAATCACGAGTCGCCGCTGCGCGGCCGCGAATTCGTCACCCGCAAGATCACCGACACCGTCGCCAAGATCAAGCTCGGCAAGCAGGACGTCCTCGAGCTCGGCAACCTGAGCGCGAAACGCGACTGGGGCTTCGCGCTGGAATACGTGGAAGGCATGTGGCGCATGCTGCAAGCCGACGAACCCGACACCTTCGTGCTCGCCACCGGCCGCACCGAAACGGTCCGCGATTTCGTCCGCATGGCGTTCGCGGCCGCGGGTTATCAACTCGAATGGTCGGGCAAGGAAGAGCGCGAATCCGGTATCGATGTCGCCACCGGCAAGACACTGGTGCGCGTGAATCCGAAGTTCTATCGCCCGGCCGAAGTGGACCTGCTGATCGGCTGCGCCGACAAGGCTCACGAAAAACTCGGCTGGAAGCCGGAAACCACGCTGGAACAGTTGTGCCACATGATGGTTCATGCGGATCTGGGACGTAACGAGCATCACGAGACGTTCTGATTCGCGGTGAAGATGCGCGGCCGTGCAGGCGGTCGCGCGTATTGCGCTATCCCTCGGCCTTCGCCGGGGCACGGGCCGCCAAGCCCTATCGCAATGATTCAGATCAATGCCGGCGATACCCTGGTAGTGCAAAAATGACAGCTCCAAAGTGCGTCGGTTCTCCCCGAAAAAACCGCCGCCTTCCTTCTGCTGGATGGAGCGACTTATGTTTCCCGAATATCGCGACCTGATCTCCCGCCTCAAAACGGAAGACGCCCACTTTTCCCGCCTTTTTGAACTTCATAACGAGTTGGATCACCGCATCCACAACATGGAAACCAACGTCACGCCCGCTGACAACGTGACGATCGAAACCCTGAAGAAGAAAAAGCTCCTGCTGAAGGATCAGCTTTACGGCGTGCTGAGAAAGGCAGCCACCGCCGCCTGAGTCGAGCGGCGTGGGTCCGCGCATGTCGATAGACACGCACGGAGTTCAATCTTCATCGAGGTATCCCTAACTTGGCATCCCATGAGAACAAAAAGGGCGACCGCCCTCCCGTCGCGCAGCTCGTCAGCCAGGGCAACGTCGCGCTCGAAGTAGGCGGCGGCGCGCTTGATGCAAACCAGAATTCGTGTCAATCCGCCGCGCTGGCCAGTCACGCCGCGCGGGCGGCAAGCGCGGTCGAGCGCAATGAAACCAGCCGCGCCGTGGAGGCGGCCAATGCCTTGATCTTCAACGGCATGGAGAGCGTGCTCGCCGCGCCGGCGTCCGCCAGAAGTGAGGCCGGCAGCATGTTGAGCACCATCAAGGCGCTGATGGACGGCCTCTCGCCAGACGAAGCCCGCGCGCTACGCGCGCAATTAATCGAAGGCAATCCGGCCGCCTGGCATGCGGGCACCGCGCGCCATCCAGACGACGAACTGTCGCCCGCCCTGCGCGAGGGCGGCTATCCGTACCGCAACCTGATGTCGCGCCGCGCGTACGAAAAACAGAAATACCGGCTGCAAGTCGAGTTGCTGAAGTTGCAGGCATGGGTGCGCGAAACCGGCCAGCGCGTCGTGATTCTCTTCGAGGGGCGCGACGCGGCCGGCAAGGGCGGCACGATCAAACGCTTCATGGAACACCTGAATCCGCGCGGTGCACGGGTCGTCGCACTGGAAAAGCCGAGCGAATCCGAACGCGGCCAGTGGTATTTCCAGCGCTATGTCCAGCATCTGCCCACTGCGGGCGAGATCGTCCTGTTCGACCGTTCGTGGTACAACCGCGCCGGCGTCGAGCGGGTCATGGGCTTCTGTTCCGCGCAGGAATACGGCGAATTCATGCAGCAGGTGCCCGAGTTCGAGCGGCACCTCGCGCGCAGCGGCACCCATATCGTGAAGTTCTGGTTTTCGGTGAGCCGCGAGGAACAGCGCCGCCGCTTCGAGGAGCGCCAGGTTCATCCGCTCAAGCAATGGAAGCTCAGCCCCGTGGATCTGGCCTCGCTCGACAAGTGGGACGAATACACGCAGGCCAAGGAAGCGATGTTCGCGCAAACCGACACCGCCGACGCGCCGTGGACCGTGATTCGCTCCGATTGCAAGAAACGCGCGCGCCTCAATGCAATGCGCTACGTGCTGCATAAACTGCCCTATGCGAATCGCGATGTCGAGTCGATTGGCATGGTGGATCCGTTGATCGTCGGCCGGGCGATGTGAGCCGACGCGGCACTTTAGTGACATGGTGCCGGCGAAAGCGCGGACCCAAAGCGCTGCCGCAGGGGCTGTTCGCGCTCACCTCGCGATCGGACTGAGCGGCCGCCATTGCGCCGGGCGCATGGCGGCGACCGCCCGAGATCATCCGTGCGCGCGCCGCAGCTTCAGTGCACCCCGCCTGCCCCAATCGCCTCGCTATACACCGAGGCCACCCGTTTCGCGATCACCGAGTTATCGAAGTTCTCGCGCGCATACCGTCGGCATGCATCGGCATCGGGCAATTTCAGTGTGCCGTTGAGTGCGCCCGCGAGTCCATCCGCGATAGCCTTCGCGCCCGTCTCCGGCAGCACCAGATTCGGCGATAAACCGGCCACGGCTTCGGGCAGACCGCCCACTGGCGTCACCAGCACCGGCGTGCCCGATGCCAGCGATTCGACCGTGATCAGCCCGAAGCCCTCCAGCGCCACCGTCGGCACGACGCTGATATTCGCCGCGCGATACAGCGCCGCCAGATGCTGATCGGGCACGAAGCCCAGCAGCTTGACGTTGTCCTCGAGACCCGCCTCGGTGATGCGCGCCTGCAACTCCCCTTCGAGCCGCCCTTTGCCCGCGATCAGCAGCAGTACATCGGGCGCGCTGCGCTTGAGCAGCTTCACCGCATCGATCAGATCTTCGAGACCCATGCGGCGCACCAGCCGCCGCACCGCCAGCACGATCGGCCGGTCTTGCGGCAATTGCAGCTTCAGACGCGCCTCGGCGGGTGAGATCGGCAGATTGAACTGTTCGACATCGACGCAACCCGGCACCACGCGCACACGGTCCGGCGCGATGCGATAGCGCGAGGTCAGAATCTTGCCGAACGCCTCGGACAACACGATCAGCCGCGACGAGCGCGCATACACCGATTGCTCCAGATAGCGCTTGGCGCGCTGGCCGAGCGAATCGGCGCCCTCCACGTGGCTCTCGTCGGCCCACGGCCCCTGAAAGTGCGAGACCTGCGGAATGCCGCGCGTCACATCCAGCCCAGGAAAGGTGTAGAGCGCGAAGTGCGACGAAATCACGTCGGGGCGCGACGTGCTGATTTCCTGGCGCAGCGCGCGACGTGCCGCCATCAGCCGCAACGGCAGCGATTGCGCGGCGGAGCCGAAGCCGTTGATCGCGCCGCCGGTGTCGGCGGCCACTTTGGGCGAGCCGGCCACCACGCCGCGCACCGCGACGCCTGCGCCCGGCAGCGCGCCGACCAGCGAGTAATACATGCGGTCGAGGCCGCCCGCGCGCTCGGGGAACCAGTGCATCCCGATCTGCAGCGATTTGATAGAGCTCGTCGTCATGGTTGTGACCCCTGTGCGTTCTGAGAGTGGTGATGGTTGCGCGATGAATGCGCGAGCCGGTTTGGTGAAACCCGCAACGTCATTCCGCGCTCTTCTGGCCGGCCAGCGTGTTCAGCGTCAACGCGTCGGTCTTGGCGACCGCTGCCGCTTCCGCTTCGCTGCGCCGGCGATTTTGCTGCTGCCCCGCCAACTGGCGATACAGCGCGATGTATTGCGCCGCCATGCGCGCCCAGCCGAAGCCGGTCGCGAGTTCGTTGGCGGCAACGCCCATGGCGCGCCGCTCGACGTGGTTCCCGGCGAGGCGCGCGACCGCGCGGGCCAGCGCCTTGGGATCGTCCGGGTCGTCGAGCACGATGCCGCATTCCGGCGTGATGATTTCAGCGCCGCCCGCGGTGCGCGCGGTGACCACCGGCAAGCCCGCCGCCATCGCTTCGAGCAGCGACAGGCTCATCGCTTCATAGCGCGATGGAAACACGAAGGCGTCGACCGAATGCATCAGCACCGGCATCTCTTTCACGAGACCGAGAAAATGCACGCGATGCGCGATGCCCAGCGCCTTCGCTTCTTCCGGGTACGGGCTGCCCGGCAGGAAACCCGCCACCGCGATCTGCACGTGCTCGGGCAGATGCTTGAGCGCGGCAAGCACGGTGCCGAGGTTCTTGCGTGGCGTGCGCAGGTCGCCCACGAACAGCAGCAGGAACGCGTCCTTCGGCAAGCCGAATTTGTCGCGATCGCCCGTGGCCGCGGCGAAGCCTTGCGTATCCACGCCGTTGTAAATCACGTCGACACGGTTATCGGGCGTGAGGCCGATCGCGTGGATCTCGTCGGCGACCTTTTGCGACACCGCCGTGATCACCTTCGAGCGCCGGTAGGCCCAGCGTTCGAGCAGCGCATTGCAGCGCGTATAGACCGACTGATACGCGGACCACACGCCCTTGGTGAGCCCGAACGGGTAGTACTTGCTACCGAACCAGCCGCTATGCACGAAGTGCGAGGTGTTGACGTCGGCGGGCACCCACGTGATGAAGCCGTTCACGTGCAGCACGTCGTACTCGCGGCGATGCGCGCGCAGCCACATCGCACTCTTGAACGCGAACACCTGCTGGCGCAGCAGATTGGTCGGCCACCAGCGGCCGATTTTCATCGGCACCCAGCGGACGTTCGGATGCGCGAGCAGATCCGGCGCGACGTGCGAGGCGACCAGCGTGACGCCGATGTTCTCGTCGAGAGCCGCGCGCGCGATCTCGTGGTTGACGCGCCCCTGGCCGTCGTTATGGCGCACGACGTGCGTGACAATGGCGACTCTCAATCAGTGCCTCCGTGGAAAAATAGCGTGCGTCTGCGGTTTATCTTCTCGTAATGAACCGCGGAAAGGATCGAAAAAACACTCATGAACAGCAGCAGTCCGCCCGTGCCGACCAGCGAGTTGGTGAACACGAGCATCGCGAAGGTCGCGAGACTCAGGCTCATGCAGGCGGAGACGAATTTGTCGTTGCGCAGCTTGAAGGACGCCAGCACCGAACGCGTGACCAGCCAGATGATTCCGGACATGTAGAGCAGCGTGCCGGGCCAGCCGAGCACGAACGGAATGTTCATCACGCCGCTGTCGAAGTTGCCGTACTGGCCGAGCTGGCCGCCGTCGTTCGAGAGCTTGGTGGAGGTGCCGGTGGCGCCCATGCCTTCGCCGGACACGTCGGTAAAGGCCGTTTTGGCGAAGGTCGCGTAGAACTCGTTACGCGCGGCGTAGCTCTGGTCGTCGTTCAGGTTGACGATGGTGGTCAGGCGCGCCTGCATCCGCTCGGCCACCGGGCCGACGGCAAGCAGCGGCACGCATAGCCCCGCCAACAACACAGCGCTGGCGACGATGCGCACCCGCACCTTGTTGTTCGATTTGACGAGCTGGATCAGCAGCGCGATGACCCAGCCGCCCCACGTCGAGCGCACGAGGCTCAGCGCGAACGCGAAAAAGCCCAGCGCCGCCGCAATCCAGCGCACGCGATGCGTGGCCGCCATGACGAAGACCATCGCGCCCATCATCGCGAACGCGAACGGTCCGGACGAATTCATCGTGCTGAACACGCGCACGCCCATCGGCACGGGGTCGCCTTGCGAGTTCATTTGCGAACCGAGCATCCATAGCGCGTCCCACGGCGGCATGATGAAGAACTGCACCAGGCCGTAGCCGCCCATCGCCAGCATGCCCCAGATGAACGTATTGACGATGGTGTCGCGGTACTGCGGATACTGGCGCGTATTCGCCATGATGTGAAAGCCGATCAGGATCGGATACAGCCAGTTCGCGAGGTCGTAGGTGGCCGCGAGCGGGCCGCTCGACATCACGCCGACGAGGAACGCATAGATGAGGCCGAGCAGGATCAGCAGCACGGGCAGGCCGCGCCGTTGCGCCAGCAGTTTGTAGTAGCGCAGCAGCGACAGCGCGCTGATCATCGTCACCGCGAGCGGCGCGACCTGGATCAGGCTGGTCGGCGTGAACGATCCCTTGGACCAGTCGGCCAGACGCCGCACTTCCGGGCTCAGGAACCACAGCCACCACATGAAGCCGATGTAGCGCGCCGGGCTCTTGAAGTACAGCCACAGGCCCGTCAGGATCGCGAGCACCGGAAACCCGAGCGTGAGCACGGTACCCTGATGCGCGCCGATCAACAGCGTCGTGACGAACCACAGCAAAGCCTCCGGCAGCCATTCCTTGCGGCCGCGGGACGGCGCCCGCCCGCGGCCGTTCACGCTATCGGCGCTTCGCGCAATCGTCGACATCGTTCAGAAACCTCCGCGCGACTGGCGCGCCGGCCGCTCGGACTCGGCCACGCCCGCTGCCGTTGCCATGCCGGCCGCCGCGCGCCCGCGCGACGCGGCCCGCGCGCGCAGCATCTCCTGGGTGATCCGCACATGCTGCATGGCGTAGTGCTGCGTGGTCAGATCGCGCGACAGCAGGCCGGCGGCGGCCGCTTGTGCCTGACGCAGCGCGTCCATAGGCGCGGCGGCGAGCTGGTCCACCGCTTCGCGCAACGCCTGCGGATTGAACGGCGGGATATACGACGCTTCGCCCGCCGGAAAATAATCCTGCAAGGCGCCGACATCGGTGACCACCATCGGCTTGCCGACCGCCGCCGCTTCGAGCATCACGGTGATGCCCGAGGCGTGCGAATTCGGCCGCAAGGGCACGACGATCACATCGGCCCAGTCGTACAGTTCGTGTTGCTTCCTGATGCCGGAGAACAGCGCGATCTCGACGTTCGGCGCGCGCAGCGACGCGGGAATCCGGCGCCGTGTCGCGAGCTTCACCGTGTAACGCGCGTCGTTGCCGAACGCCTTGATAAGCGTCTCCCAATCGCGGTCGCGGTCGTTGCCGATCGCGGCGATGCGGATCGGCGTGTGCGGCGTCCATTCGCTCGGCGTCCGGACCGGAAAGTCGCGCGTGTTCAGGCCATAAAGCAACGGCTTGGCATCGCGGTCGAAATAGCGCTCGCACAGCTCGGCGTTTTCGCTGGCGAGCGTGGTGAGCTGATCGGCGCGCGTCATCAGCTTGCGATACAGCCAGCTGCGCAGAACGCCGTAGGAAGGCCATTTATCGAGCAGCCACACGCTTTGCGCGAGCAACAAGGGGGATGCCTCAGCGCCCGACTTGCGACCGCTCAGCAGCAGCATGAGCGCCGCCGACAGCCATTCCTGTTCGGTATGCGTCCAGATCACATCCGAGCGCAGCATCTCGGCGCGATTGCGCCACGTATGGATGAAGTCGAACCCCAGCGCCGCCTTCAGCGCGCGGCGCAGCAGGCGCACCGGCTTGCCTTCGCGGGCGTCCTGCGAATAGGTGAGCTTGAACGCGTCGGATTCCGCGTGGTGATAACCATACAGACAACCAATGTCGTCGCCCTGGCGATAAAAGCGCGGGTCCGCGCCGTAAAACAGATGAACGTGAACTTTCGTACTCATGCAGACACTCCGCTCTGCCGGTGGAAAGGGGCATCGGCGGCCCTGACGCTGGCCATGCGCCGATGCGCGAACGTGCGGGACGTGGGACGCGACGTAGCGATCACGCGGCGCGCGACAGCGCGCGACGCGCCTCGTGCGCGCCGCTGCGCACGGCGCGCCAGCGCGTCAGCTGCAGGCCGGCCCGCTTCGAGAGCAGCGCGAGCGCCGCATGCGTGAGACCCGGATAGACCCGCGTGCCGACCAGCGTCCACCACCACCACGCCGTTTCGCGGTGCAGCGGCGGCAACTGGTCGCGCAGGATCAGATGGAAATTGAACGCGGCGTTGCGCAAGGCGGCCATGGTTTGCGCGTCGCGCCGGTCGTCGTCGAAACGCTCGGCGGGAAAGTGATCGACCGCCACGCGCGGGTCGTACATCAGCTTCCAGCCGGCGTTCTTCACGGCGAGGCTGAAGGCCATGTCGTTGTGAACCTGCGCGCCGGCGCCGCGCAGACGCGCGTCGAAGCGGATGGTGCGCACCGCCTCGCGGCGGTAGCTCATATTCGCGCCCTTCAGAATGTCGACTTCGCGCGCGCCGCCCACGCCCAGATGATGATTGCCGATGATCTTGCCGTGTGCCGTGACCTTGCCCACCAGCGGCCGTTCGCCGTCCAGCACGCGGCCTTTCTCGTGCACCCAGTCGCGTCCGCCGAGCGCGCCGAGGCGTGCGTCGCCGGCGAAAGCGGCGGCGATGCGTTCGACCCAGTCGGCGTGCGGCGCGGCGTCGTCGTCGGTGATCGCGATCACGTCGCCGCGCGCCGCATCCAAGCCGCGATTCAGCGCCGCGACCTGGCCGGGCACTTCGACCAGCGCCACTGAGAGCGCCAGCGCGCCCGGCACGGCCGGATCGCGCAGACACGCGTGGGTCGCTTCGTCGTCGGCGCGCGCCACCACCACTACTTCGTCGGGCAGCCGCGACTGCCGTTGCAGCGCGGCGAGGCAGCGCGCCAGATCGGCCGGGCGGCGGTAAGTCGGAACCAGTACCGTCACTTTCATCGAGATGTCCTTTTTAATCGTCGTTGCGCGAGGTTCGGAATGCATCCGCAAACTCGCCGCCTCAGGTGCTCAGATACTCCTGCACCGCCGCGTAGCCACGGTCGTAGCCGCCGCGCGAGCGGGCCGGCATGCCGTTGAAAATGCCGCCCTGCACATGCACGCCGGCCGCGCGCAGACGCTTCAACGCATCGTTGATCTCGCCTTCGCTGTGCACGCCCGAGCGCATCACGAAGAAGGTCGAACCGGCATACGCGCCGATGATCGACGCATCGGTCACGGCCAGCACCGGCGGCGTGTCGATGATGATCACGTCATAGCGCTTGGCGAGGCCCTCGAGGTATTGCTGCAGGCGCGGCGACATCAGCAGTTCCGACGGATTCGGCGGACGGCGGCCGCACGAGATGAAGCTCAGGCCGTCGACCTGCGAGCTGCGGATCGCTTCTTCCAGCGAAATCTGGCCGCTCAGCAATTCGGACAGGCCGTTATCCGGCGCACCGCCCAGATAGCGTTCGAGCACGCCGCGGCGCATGTCGCCGTCGATCATCAGCACGCGCTTGCCGGAATTCGCGAGCAGCACCGCCAGGTTCACCGTCAGGAAGCTCTTGCCGACGCCGGCCATCGGACCGGTCAGCATGACGATGCGGTTCTTCGCGTCGAGCAGCGTGAACTGCATGGAGGTGCGCAGGCTGCGCAGACTTTCGACCGTGACGTCCTTGGGCCGCGCATTGGCCAGCACCGAGCGCAGGCGTTCGCCGCCGCGCTGGAAGCTGGCTTCGAGCACGCCCTGCTCGGCGGAGAGCGGCACGAGGCCGAACACCGGCAGATGGAACGCACGTTCGATGTGATCGGGATCGTCGATACCCTTGAACATATTGCGGCGCAGGAACACGAAGCCGGTGCCCGCTATCAGCCCGAGAATCACCGCCGCCGACAGGATCAGCGCCTTCTTCGGCTTGACCGGCACGCCCGGGCGCAGCGCGGCGTCGACGATATGCACGTTGCCGCCGGTGCCGGCCTTCTGCACGGACAGTTCCTGCACGCGGTTGAGCAGCAGCACGTAGATGTCTTCCGCCACCTTCGCGTCGCGCTGCAGCTGCACGGCCTTCACCTCGGTGGCGGGCAGATCGCGGAAGCGGTCGGCGTATTTGGCGCGTTGCGCCTGCAACTCGGCCATCTGCTCACGCGCGGCCACGAGCATCGGATGGTCGTCGCCGTAACGCTCGGTGAGCTGCGCCATCTGCAGGCGCAAGCCGGCGATCTGCTGCTCGTACTGCACGCTGCCTTCGAGGTAGACCTTGGCCTCGTCGCTCGCGTTGATCGAGCCGGACTGGCGCTGATACGCGGTCAGGGCGGCCTCGGCGCGTTCGAGATCGGACTTCAGGCGCGGCTCCTCGCTCGTCAGGAAGTCGAGCATCTTGCTCGCGTCGGCCTGCTTGTTCAGCACGTGCTGGCGCACATACGACTGCGCCAGCGCGTTGGCGACCAGCGCGGCATGTTCAGGGCTCTTGTCTTCCAGCGAGATCTGGATCACGCCGGTCTGCTTGCCCTGCTCCTGCACCGTGATGGCCGACTGGAACGCGGAGATCGCGTCGAGGTCGTTGGCGCGCATCACCGTGAATTCCTCGCCTGGCCGCGCGACCAGCTTGTTGACCATGATGGTCACGCCGCCACCCTGCTCCTGCTGGCCGACCTGGCCGTGCAGCAGCAGCGAGCCGTTTTCGGCGTACAGGTTGTAGTGCTGGTCGTCAATCGCCTTCATGGTCAGCTTCTGACCTTCGAGCGCGGGGATCACGTCGATCGAATCGACGTCGGCCTCTTCACCGCCCCATGCGTACGACGACAGCCCCAGCCACGGACGCGCCGGCTGACCCGGCGTCGCCATGCGCGCGGCGATGCTGCCCAGCAGCGGCAGCGTCTTCGGCGTGACGCTGAAGTTCAGCTTCAGCTGCTGGACGACCGGGCCGACCACGCCGCGGCTCTTGATGATTTCGATCTCGGCGTCGGTCGGCAGCGAGGTCGAGCCGGTGGTGATCGCCGCGCCGGTCTGCGTCTGCGTGAGCGCCTGCGACGTGTTGTCCGATTGCTCGACCCGCACATGCGCATCGGCCGAATAGATCGGCTTGGCGAGAAAACAGTAGGCGCCGGCGATCCCGACGATCACGGCGGCGATGGCGATGAGCCACCAGATGTCGTCGAGGATCACCTGCACCAGTTGTCCGAGGACGACGTCCTCTTCTTCGGTCTTGATCGGACCGCCCATGTGTGGAGAGATTTGGTTGCTCACAATTCGCTTCCCGTATCGGTTACAGCGGTATTTGCTTCGGTCCCGCGCCGCGTCGATCACGGACGGCGCGGCGCGGGCCTGACGACGGCTCAGATTGCGGCTGACACGATCAGCGCGTCAGCTGTTTCAGGTAGAACAACGTCTGCACGGTCGGCAACACCTGCTGCAACACACGGTTGAAGGTGGTCGACGCGGCAGTGCCCACGTACACGACATCCAGCGGCTGCAGCTGGAACTGCGAGGACAGCATGATGGCGTCCGGCTGCGTCATGTCGAGGCGGTACACGTCCGGCGTGGTCGGGTGATCCTTCATGCCGCGCATCACGAAGATCTGGCGCGGATTGGCGTCGGTGTCGAGAATGCCGCCACCTTGCGTCAGCGCATCGGCGATCGTCATGCGACCTTTGATGATCGGCAACTGGATCGGCGTCTTCACTTCACCCATCACGAAGACGCGGCTGTCGGTGCGGTCCGGCACGTTGATCACGTCGCCGTTTTGCAGCATCACGTTCTGCGTGGTGTCGCCGCGATCGAGCATGCGGTCGGCGTCGAGTATGTAGAGTTTGTTGTTGCGCGTGAGACGCACTCGCTGAATGTCTGCGTCCGAGTTCGTGCCGCCCGAGCGCGTGATCGCGTCGACCAGCGTGAGCGGCACGTCGCTCACCGCGAGCGGGCCCGGCGTCTTCACTTCGCCGGTCACCTGCACCTTCTGGCCGCGATACGACAGCACGCGCACGTCGACCTGCGGATTGCGGATATAGCGCACGAGGCCGGAGCTCAACTGATCGCGCAACTCGCTGACGGTTTTGCCCGCGGCCCGAATACGGCCGACGAACGGGAAAAATATCGTGCCGTCGGCCGCGATGGTCTGGCCGTACGGATCGGCTTGCCCCGGCAGCGCGGCCGTGTACGGCTGCTGCAAGGCGCCGCCGATCGACTGCGTGGTGTTGCCGCCGGCGGACAGCGTGCTGCCCTGCGGCGTAGTCAGTTCAGGGTGGTCCCACACGGTGATGCCGAGAATGTCCTGCGGCGAAAGTCGGTACACGTACTGCGACGGATCGCTCACGGTCGAGGTCGGCAGCACTTGCGTTTTCGCGGCGGCAGCCTGCGCCTGCGCGGTCACGACGGCGGCATCGATCACATGGACCGGATAGGTCTCGGCGGGTTGGCTATCGTGCTGGCCGTCGTCTTTCAGCCGGGACGTATCGAGGTAATTGCCAGGTGCGGTGGCGCAGGCCGACAGAAAAGACGTCAGCAAAAGCGTGGCGGCAAGATTCGACTTGAAACCCGTCGACTTGCCATTCGCGAATGAGTGTGCAGCGAGTTTTTTCATCAGCATATTTTCTTCAGCCATCCCATGACCAGATGTTCGATGAGCACGAGACTCTCCCTATAAGCGGTTTCCGCACCGCCGTGCGGATCGGCGACGTCGGAATCCGCTTCCCACTTGCCGAGCGGATAGACCTTGCCGCGCGAGGCCGGGTCGAGCGCTTCGACGTCGCTCACCTGCGCGCGCTCGGTGACCAGCACCAGATCGGCGTCGCGCACGAGTTGCCGGTCGAGCCGCCGCGAGTAGTGGATGCCGGAGGCCACGCCCTGCTCGGCGAGCAGGCGTTGCATGACCGGGTCCATGGCGTGGCCGTTCATCGCCCGCAAGCCCGCCGAATGAAACGCGATCGGCGCCGCCTGCGAACGCGGCGCCGCGCGTTGCCGCGCCTTGAACAGCATTTCAGCGGCGGGCGAACGGCACACGTTTGCATGGCAGACGATCAGTACGTTGGCGAACATGGCGGGCTCCGTGATGAAGGCGTGTCGGTACGTTGGCGACGGATCAGCGGCCGGCTTCGGCCGCGTCCAGTGCTGCTTGCGCCTGCGCATGCGGCAAGCCGCTCGTGCCGACCTTCGCCGGCGCGATGCGCAGCGCGTGCTGACGGCCGATCGCGTGATACTCGATACCGAGTTCGAGCAGCGCGTCGGGTTCGTACAGGTTGCGGCCGTCGAAAATCAGCGGCGTCTTGAGGATCCGTTTGAGCGAGTCGAAGTCCGGGCTCTTGAACACCTTCCATTCGGTGAGGATCACCAGCGCGTCGGCGCCAACGGCCGCATCCATCTCTTCCTTCACGAACTCGAGGCGCGCGTGCTGTTGCGGCACGTCCTTCAGGTCCAGCGCGAACACGCGCTTCGATTCGTCGATGGCGACCGGGTCGTACGCTTTCACGCGCGCGCCGCGGCGCAGCAGTTCGGCGATCAGCGGACGGCTCGGCGCTTCGCGCATGTCGTCGGTGTTCGGCTTGAAGGCGAGGCCCCACACACCGAACGTGCGGTCCGACAGGTCTTCGCCCAGACGCGAGACGATCTTGTGCGCGAGTATTTTCTTCTGCGTGTCGTTGACCGCTTCGACCGCTTCGAGAATGCGCAGATTCGCCTTGTGATCGGCGGCCGTGCGGATCAGCGCCTGCACGTCCTTTGGAAAGCACGAGCCGCCATAACCGCAACCGGCATACAGGAAGTCGTAGCCGATGCGCGGATCGGAACCGATGCCGCGACGCACCGCCTCGATATCCGCGCCCACGCGGTCGGCCAGATTCGCGAGTTCGTTCATGTACGAAATGCGCGTGGCGAGCATGGCATTGGCCGCGTACTTGGTGAATTCGGCCGAGCGCACGTCCATGTACAGCGTGCGTTCGCGATTGCGGTTGAACGGCGCGTAGAGGCGCTTCATCAGGTCGCGCGCTTTTTCGCCGGGCACGTCCTCGTCGCAACCGAGCACGATGCGATCGGGGCGCGTGAAGTCTTCCACCGCCGCGCCTTCTT
Source organism: Paraburkholderia sp. FT54 (assembly GCF_031585635.1). Lineage (NCBI taxonomy): Bacteria > Pseudomonadati > Pseudomonadota > Betaproteobacteria > Burkholderiales > Burkholderiaceae > Paraburkholderia > Paraburkholderia sp. FT54. The sequence goes on from NZ_CP134195.1 coordinate 2,203,235, forward strand.
TCAGGAACTCGGGATTCGACACCACCGAGAACATATGAGCGGCGTTGCGCCCGGCCAGTTCGGCGGCGATCACTTCGCGCACGCGCGAGGCCGTGCCGACCGGCACCGTCGATTTGTCGACGATCACCTTGAAGCCCGTCATATGGCGGCCGATATTGCGCGCGGCGGCGAGCACATATTGCAGGTCGGCGGAGCCGTCTTCGTCGGACGGCGTGCCGACCGCGATGAACTGGATATCGCCATGCGCGACCGCGGCTTCGACGTCGGTCGAGAACTTCAGGCGGCCGGCCTTGCGATTGCGCGCGATGATCTCCTGCAGACCCGGTTCATGGATCGGCACGCCGCCGTTGTTGAGCACGTCGATCTTGCGCTGATCGACGTCGAGACAGAACACATCGTGGCCGATGTCGGCCAGACAAGCGCCCGTCACGAGGCCTACGTAGCCACTACCGATGATCGTCAGGTTCATGTATTGCACCTCGCAGAATTGAGTTGATTGGGGAATGAGCTTAGTAAGCGTTGCTGCCCACGAAACCCTTCCACAGCGTCAGCACGACGATCTTGATGTCGAGCCAGAAGGTCCAGTGCTGCATGTAGTACAGATCGAGCTTGACGCGGCCCATCATCTTTTCGATGCGGTCGGTTTCGCCGCGATAGCCGTTGATCTGCGCCCACCCGGTGATGCCCGGCTTGATCCGGTAGCGGTGCATGTAGCCCTTCACCAGATCCTTGTAGATGTCGTCGTGTTCGAGCGCATGCGGACGCGGGCCGACCACCGACATCTCGCCGCGCAGCACATTGATGAACTGCGGCAACTCGTCGAGACTGGTGCGCCGCAGGAACGCGCCGACCGCGGTGATGCGCGGATCGCGCCGCGTGGCCTGGGTGATCTTGCCGGCCTCTTCCTTGTGCATCCTCATCGAGCGGAATTTGTAGATCTCGAACTGATTGCCGTCGATGCCCTTGCGTTTTTGCCGGAAGAACACGGGGCCCGGCGAATTCACCTTCACGGCGGCGGCGATCACCAGCATCACCGGCGCGAGCGCGGTCAACGCGGCCAGCGCGAACAGGCGATCGAACACGCGTTTGGGCAGCACGCGCAGATCGGTGATCGGCGAGGCGGCCAGATTGATTGCCGGCACGCCGAGCAGATCGACCATCGGCTGATTGAAGAGCGTCAGGCTGCGCACGTCCGGAATGAAGCGGATGTTCACGAAGTCGTTGCGCAGGTCCATCACGAAGCGGTGGATCGCCTTCTCCTTCGAGATCGGCAGCGCCAGCCACAGTTCGCGGATCGCGCGCTGGCGCACGAGGTGCAGCAAGCGTTGATAGTCGCGCTCGACCGGCACGCCTTCGATCGCCTCGCCGGCGTCCGGGTCTTCGTAGTGATTGATCGTGCTGTCTTCATCGAACACCACGACCGGCGAGAAGCCCGCGTCCGGACGGCTGCGCATCTGCTGGATCAGAAAGCGCCCATACGGCGCGCCGCCGACGATCGCCACCGCGCGTTGATTGAAGCCTTCGCGGCGCAGCCCGCGCAGAATCGAATAGACGATCACCTTGGTGACGATCAGCAGCACGATCGTGGCCACCGCCCAATAGACGAGCCACAGCCGCGACAGGCTGTCCGAGCGGTGCAGGCTGAAGCTGATCAGCACGCCGGTGACTTCCACCAGCAGCCAGCCGCCCGCCACACGGCACAGCAGGTCGTAGAGCGGCTTGCCGCGCCACGACTGATAGATCCCGAGCGCCGGGAAAAACACCACTACCAGCAGGCAGTCGAACGCGAGCGACACGCTTTGCATATCGTCCAGCCACACGACTTTCCCGCTGTGCACGGCCGCCGCGATGGCGGCGCCGAGCGCGACCATTGCGATGTCGATGATTCTCGATAGAACGCTCAGCATGCGCTGCCCCTCAGTTCGTCAGTCAAGTGCCATCCGTTGGTTAGTTGAAATCCAGTCCGGCGACGGGACGCACAACGCCGGTAACCGCGTCATGCAAATCCATGCGCGACGCGACACTGTTTGAACCGGTGCTAATTGCCCTACTGTTTCCCGCTCGAAAAACCTGCCTGAACAGCCGAATTGGGAAACCGTGTCGGAATGAGTGAATACCCTTGTACAGGTATAGATAAAGCGATATTAAAATTCCCGTTGCAAGACCACAAAATATCTCAAATTGTATCGGTCAATGTTTCGGCATTTTTTCTGAATTTTGTTCGGCAATTGTTACCGAACCGGGCGTTTGATAGACGTCTCTCAAGCCTTTATGTAAGCCAATCTGGTGCTTTTCGAGTGTTTTCCTACGAAACTTACGCGACGCCTTCCGTTATCATTCTGAGGCATGCGGGGCGATAAAAAATGCTGCTGGATTTTTTTCGCGTAATTTTTCTTTTTAAAAAATTAGCCGAACATTTTTTCTTCACGAAACGGATAATTTTATTAGGCGTTTTATATAGTTTCTATTTAACGCGCTTTTATTGATTCCTGAGTTCGTGATAAAACTCGACGCATTCACCCAGCCTCGAGGAGTCCATCATGACAGCTCCGGTTACGGCCACGCCTGCCGACACCCGGTCCACGCAAGTCAAGTCCCTGAACGTCAAGCTCAAGGTTCATCCCGTGATTCTGGCGGGCGGCTCCGGCACGCGGTTGTGGCCAATGTCGCGCGAACAGCACCCGAAGCAGTTGATCGGCCTGCTCGGCGACGATTCGCTATTGCAATCCACCACCCGCCGTCTCGACGGACTCGAGGCCGGCTATCCGCTTACCGGGCAACTCGTCGTGGTGGCCAATGAAGAACAGCGCTTCACCACCGCCGAACAATTGCGCACGAGCGGCAAGCCGACCCGGCTGATTCTCGAACCCGCCGGCCGCGATACGGCGCCGGCGCTCACCGTGGCCGCCCTTTCGGTCGCCGCGCAGGACGAAGACGGCATCATGGTCGTGATGCCCGCCGATCACGCAGTCACGGACATCGACGGATTTCACGCGGCAGTGGCTGCCGGCGTACAGCACGCGGCGGCCGGTCATATCGTCACGATGGGTATCGTGCCGACCCGCGCGGAAACGGGCTACGGCTACATTCGCATCGGCGCGGCGCTTGGTGCGACGCCTGGCATGACTAATGACACGCAAGACGCCGACGCGGAAACACCCGGCAAGATCGGCGCGCACAAGCTCGATCGTTTCGTCGAAAAGCCGCATCTGGAGCTGGCGCAGCGTTATATCGAATCGAAGGAATACTGGTGGAATAGCGGCATCTTCATCATGCGCGCGTCGACCTGGCTGAAGGCGATCCGCCATTTCCAGCCGGCCATTTACGAAGCCTGCGAGGCGTCCTTCGTGGGCGGCAAGGCGGACGGCGACTTCTTCCGTCTGCAACGCGACGCGTTCAGCGCCTCGCCGTCGAATTCGATCGACTACGCGGTGATGGAGCAGCTCGGCAATGATCAGAGCGCGGCCACGGGCGTGGTCATACCGTTGCAGGCGGGCTGGTCCGACGTGGGTTCGTGGGACGCGATCTGGGACATCTCGGATAAGGACGCCGATCAGAACGTGGGACGCGGGCGCGTGATGTTCGAAGGCGCGGCCTCGACCTTTGCGCATTCGGAAGGACGCCTGATCGCCTGCGTGGGTACGCATGATCTCGTGGTGGTGGAAACGGCCGACGCCATTCTGGTGGCCGACAAGTCGCGCGTGCAGGACGTCAAGAAGATCGTGGGCCGGATTCGCAACGACGGCGGGCTGGAAGCGGCCAACCATCGCAAGGTGCATCGTCCGTGGGGCAATTACGATTCCGTCGACACTGGCGAGCGCTTCCAGGTCAAACGGATCGTGGTGAAACCGGGTGCGCGGCTCTCGCTGCAAATGCATCATCACCGCGCCGAACATTGGATCGTCGTGCGCGGCACGGCGCTCGTCACGCGCGGTGAAGAGCGCTTTATCGTCTCCGAAAACGAATCGGCCTATATTCCGCTGGGCGTCACCCACCGTCTCGAGAACCCGGGCAAGATGCCGCTCGAAATGATCGAGGTGCAGTCCGGGTCGTATCTCGGTGAAGACGATATCGTGCGCTTCGACGACACTTACGGACGTCAGTAACGCGCGTGGGTCAGGGGCGTCGGCGAACGGCGTCCTTCTGACAACACCAGTGAATCACTACGAATGAAGCGGGAGTCTGCGGCGGTTGCTCCTACCGGCCGCGGGGTACTGCTGTGCTCATCCCGCGTGGGAGATGAGTTCTGTGTACGACGGATAACGATCGGATGCACTACTCTCGGTCGCTGCGGGAGCAGCGGCCGGTTCGCCGGGATAACGGCGCAACGGACCACGGAACGCGTTGAGCGGTCCATGCAACGGCGCACTGTGATTGGCCGCAACCGGCTCGGGCACATGGCGCAAGGCCGGCAACGGACGAACCGCCGTGGGCGCAGGATTCGCCGAGACATGAGCCGACGCCTGAGCCGCAGTTGCCGATTCAGCCGCTGCTGCCAGCGTGAGGCATTCGCGGTCGATCCACTGCCGCGCCCAGTCGAGCGCGTACTGCTGCGCCGCCTCGGCTTGCGCAAAGCGCGGGCCAACAAGGCCGGATCGCTCGACGCGTTTGCCGTCCTTCGTGATTTCCGCCCATGCGCGATACATGGCGTTCGGCACCTGCTCAGCCGCGACATAAATCACGTAGCCGCGCCGGTCGGCGATTTCCGTGCCGCGCGGCGCGAGGCTCATCGACAGCGGGCTGCGCCGATCGTCGGACGCAGGCGTGCCACGCGCCGATGCGACCGCGGAAATCAAACCATGCATGGCCGCGCCCACCGCGCGCGCTTCGTCCGGACGCGGCAGTCCACCCCGCACGACATGCCGTGCGGGCGCTGCAACGGGTGCTGCCGGCGCACGAGACACAGGCGGCACACTCGCGACACCGGACAGCTGACGCGTGATGTCCGCGATCGGATCGGCCGAACGCCAGCTGCTCGAGCTGTTCGACATGCCGCCGGGCGCCTGCCACGACTCCGGGCTTCTCCAGGACACGCCGCGCGGATGCTCGTCGCGCACGCTGGGGGTTTCCGCTACCGGTGCCGCGGGTTTGGCCGCGACGGGCGGCGCCGGTTGAGGGACGTACGCAAAAGTGCGCCCGGTTTGCGATAACAGTCGAACCATCTCGAGGAGCGTGCCGTTCAACTGCCACTCTTCAAAACGGCGCCGGCAGGTCGGCCCCGACGGATAGCGGCCTGGCAGTTTCGACCAGGGTTCGCCGGTTGTCAGAATCCACAGCACCGCATTCGTTACGATACGCGGTTCGGCGCGGGGCCGGCCGCGTCGGTTTAGCCGGACGGCCGGCTCATCTGAGACAAGCGCTGCCAGCAGCGCCCATTCGTCATTGCTTAGCTCATCGAAAAACATTGGGTTTTCTCCACACAGCCTGGCCGGGCTGCGGCGTAGGACCGCCACGAATTCAACTTTCACGATCCGTGTGCAGGCCTCGGTTGCACAAATATGTCTTGTACGTTCTGTTGACTGGTCAATACCGCCCTGACTTGGGGCGGTTTATCCCTATTGCGAAGCACAAAACGTGGTCTCACTCGTGCATGGGAGAATTTGTGCACGAAGCATACCATCCCCAGGGTTTCCATGAATATCAATGAGACAAGTGTTACGGATAGAAACAAACTTGTCCTTTTTGCTGCGTCTTTTCTCGCATTGCCGTCACAAAACTCGGGGCGCTTCCCGCAGCAAAATGATGCTATTGCGTCGCGCAATCAGCAGGCATGACCGACGAATAACTTTTATGAATCCGCCGCCCGTCCGGCACATGATTTCGATGCAATTTGACTCGGCTTTGGCCGATCGGCTGAAATGCGCGAAGCAGTGCTGAACGGGCTATGTGCAGTGCATCGACGCCGAGGAAATCGCGCGGCCTGAACGGCGCCGGAGCATGAAGCGAGCGACTGGTTTCGCTACTCGACACTCCGCCGATACGATCGATAGACCAGGTTTCAGCGCACTGGTTTCGCCGCGCCCTCGCCCACCACCGTCGTCCATTCACGCACGCGCCAGCGTGTTACGAGACCGGCGAGCACGTACGGATCGGCCTTGGCAAAGGCTTCGGCGGCAGCGGCTGAGTCGCCCTGGAACAGCAGCATGGCGGTGTCCGTGGGCTCGGCCAGCGCGCCGGCCAGCAACAGCTCGCCACGCTCCGTGGCGGCCCACGCGAGCTTCAGATGCTCGTCGCGATACGCGGCGCGCCGGTCGAGGTAGTCGGACACCAGGTCGTACATCAACAGATAGTGCATGGCGAGCCTCCTTGGCCGCTGTGAGAGCAGACCAGCGATGCAATGCGCAACATGCATGCTGGTCAATATTACCCATATGTTGGGCGGTGGAATTTCCTGCCTAATTACAATTCAATTGCATGTGCAGCAATGCGCAAGGCATGGTTGAATTTTTATCGATCTGATCGAATGGCATAGTCTTAATTCGTTCGAATTCGTTTCATGCATTTAATCTGGAATGCATAACATGATTCGACACTCGCGCGATTCGCCGTTTCACACTCCAATGCGCCGTCGGTCCCTGCCACGTAAGGGAAAACCAGCGTGAGCGCCTGTCAACCGGAATGCGCTTTTGGCCGTTCTCGCAGACAGCATTTGCAATAATGGACGTGCCGAGGGGCCTGGATACCGTTGACGCCCGCGCGCATGAACGACCAAAAACGTTTTCACCACCGATGGAGTGTCACATGAAAATCCAATCCGCTATCGCCACGCTGGTGTTGGGCGCTGTCCTCGTTTCGCCGGTGTTCGCGCAGAACAGCCAGCAAACGAAAATGGCCGACTGTAACAAGCAGGCCGGCGACAAGAAGGGCGACGACCGCAAGGCGTTCATGAAGACCTGCCTGTCCGCGAAGCCGGCCGCCGCTGCGCCGATGAGCCAGCAGGACAAGATGAAGGCGTGCAACACGCAAGCCACCGGCAAGAAGGGTGATGACCGCAAGGCGTTCATGAAGAGCTGCCTGTCGTCCGCGCCGGCCAATTAAACCTCGCGCATCGGCGCCGCGTGCCAGGCGCGGCGCCTGAACGTACTCCGCTCGAACAGAGCTACGTTGTCATCCGGCGCGCTCACTGCCAGCCAGCCTCCCTGCCAGCCAGCCTCCCTGCCCCTGCAGTCCAGCCGCCCGAACCCGCCATTTTTCTTCTATGATGGCTGCGGAGACGGCCCACCCCCTATACAACATCAGACGGGCCGCCATCTTGTCGTTGGTGCTGCAGAGCATCCATCGGAGGCAAGAATGGTATCGAAGCATAAAAACCGCTGGTTGAGGCGGTGGCTGGTCGTCATCATATTCTGGGCGGTGCCCGTGGCGATCGTAGCGGTGAGCGAGATCCGGGAGGAAATGGCGTACAACGCCGTCGACCTCGACCGTGCGCTGACCACCTGGAATTTCACCGACGCGCAGCGCGCCGCCGGTGCCCCCGCGCGCTGCCACGGCAAGCCCGACGAAGCGCAAGCCGCGGGCTGTCCGGCCGACGTGCTGGCCGCCAATGCGCCGCGTCAGCAGGACGCCCGCAATGAATACAGCGTGCGCCGCTCCACGTTGATGGCCTATCTCTGGCACGCCTTCGTCGGCTACTGGATCGTGCCGTCCGTGACGCTGTTTCTGATGGGCGTGCTGATCGGCATGGTGCGCCGCGCGCTGCGGCGTCCGCCGGCGGTCAAGAGCCCGGCGAACCATGGTTGAGCGCGAGCCCGGATCAAACGGCCGATCTGCGGCGTCGAGACAACACTTTCAATTTGGCTTCAAGGTCGATTCGCGCGGCGTAAAATCGGTAAAAACGAGCTTTCGAAACCGTCGCAGCCTGGCTCCGCCTGGCTCCGTCGAAAGCCGGCGCGATTCGGCGGGAGCCTGTTCGAACGCGCGCCGCGCGTCGCTCCCAGGCGCGCTCCAGCGCCGGTCAAAATTACGGCACGATGTCTTACGATTAGCCCGAAAGCCCCGCCGCACAAGGCTTTTCGCCTGGCAACGAAGTGCGCCTTTTGTGCTTGCGTGTGATATAACTCAAAGGCAACCCGGCAACATCGGATGAGGTTGCGCCCCGGAACAATGACGGAGAAAAACGATGCAAAGACGAAACTTCATGTTGAAGACTACCGCTGCGCTCGCTTTCGGAGGCCTTGCACTCGCTGGTTGTACGACCAATAAAGGCAACCCGGATACACCCGCCACCGACTCAGCCAAACGCCAGTCGATCGACGCTAGCGTCGACGGCACCATGTCGCGGCTCTTCACGACCGTACAGGGTTCGCGCGAACTGGTCTCGAAGGCGCGTGGCGTCCTCGTGTTCCCGTCGGTGCTGCAGGTGGGCTTCGTCGTCGGCGGGCAGTATGGCGAAGGTGCGCTGCGCGTAGGCGGTGGCACGGTCGGTTACTACAGCACGATTTCCGGTTCATTCGGCCTGCAGGCGGGTGCGCAGTCGAAGGCGATCATCTTCCTGTTCATGACGCAGGATGCGCTGGACAAATTCCGCAATGCCGACGGCTGGTCGGCGGGCGCCGACGCGTCCGTCGCGCTGGTGAAGATGGGCGCAAACGGCGCGGTCGACACCACCACGGCGACGGCTCCGGTCGAAGTGTTCGTGCTGACCAATGCTGGCCTGATGGCCGATGTCTCGCTGCAAGGCACCAAGGTCTCGCGTCTGAAGATCTAGGCGCGCTTTCCGAGTGCCGGTCTGCGGGGTGTGCGTCTGAGCCGCCGGGTTCCGTGAGCAGCGGTGGCCGGGTCAGACGCAATCCTGCGCAGCCCGCCTTTGCAACGTGATCAACGTGGCATGCGCCGCGCTGGTGAGCTTTTGTGGTCGCGGCGGTGAGCCACCGCTCGTTCCCTGATGCGAGAGCCGTCATCGTCCCAGGTCGTGCGCCAATAAAAAACGGCGATGCGCAGTACGCATCGCCGTTCTTTTTTACCCTGCCACGTGAGCCGAATCTCTTCCGCTCAGCTGCCCGACGTATCGATCACCTTGAAGCGCGAACGCTTCTGCGCGCGAATCACCAACTGATACGCATCCACATACTGTTGCGCCATGCGGTGCGAAGTGAAGCGCTCCTCGAAGCGCTGCCGCACGCCCGCGCGCGGCATCCTGTGCAGGCGATTGACCGCCGCCACCGCGCCGATTTCGTCTTCGACGATAAAACCTGTCACGCCGTCTTCCAGCACTTCCGGCACCGAGCCGCGGTTGAAAGCGATCACCGGCGTGCCGCATGCCATCGCTTCGATCATCACGAGGCCGAACGGCTCCGGCCAGTCGATCGGAAACAGCAGCGCGTGCGCGCCAGACAGGAATTCGGCCTTCTGATGATCCGCGATCTCGCCGATGAACTCGACATACGGCAAGTCCAGCAACGGCCGGATGTCGCGTTCGAAATACTCGTGATCGGCGGCATCCACTTTTGCCGCGATGCGAATGGGCATGCCGCAGCGGCCCGCAATCCGGATCGCGGTATCGACACGCTTTTCCGGCGAGATCCGGCCGAGAAACGCAAGATACTTCTGCTCGACCGGCTGCGGCGTGTAGAGCTGCTCCGGCAAGCCGTGATAGACGGTGGTCAGCCACTTGGCCTGCGGCAACGGATGCCGCTGCGAATTCGAAATCGAGATCACCGGCGCGGTGTTGAAAGTGTCGAACACCGGCTGTTGCTCGGGCAGATCGAGGCGGCCGTGCATGGTCGTGACGAACGGCGTTTCCTGGCGTTTGAAGACCGAGAACGAGTAATAGTCGAGGTGAAAATGCAGGACGTCGAAATTTTCGGCCTGGCGGCGCACCAGTTCCATCAGCAGCATATGAGGCGCCACGCGGTCGCGAATGCCCGGGTCGAGACGCAGCGCGCGCGGCCAGACGGCTTCGAGCTTCGCGCTGGTGACGGAATCGCCGCTCGCGAACAGCGTCACGTCATGGCCGAGATCGACCAGCGCCTCGGTGATGTACGACACGACGCGCTCCGTGCCGCCATACAGCTTCGGCGGCACCGATTCGGTCAAAGGGGCGATCTGCGCAATCTTCATATTTTGTCTCCGTGAACTGACGGCTTGCGCCTCTGGCGGTGCGCGTCAGCGGCGCCGAGCATGACAGCGCCGATATCTCCGATCAATGCAGCGCCCGAATGCGGCCGCGTGCACCATCGGCATCGAAGCATTATTCACTACAGGACAACAAAAAGCCTCCGGTCTTGCATTTCCTCGGTGTTGTTACATTTAGCTTACATACGGCTCGCCACGCGTATGGGAGGCGCGTTCGGCGCACGGGCCATTTCCAGGCCGGCACGTCGCGATCGTCCAGGTCGGTGATACGGGTTTGGTTTGCAAGGCCGCGGCGCCGGGGCGCGGCTCGCCTCGCAAAACTACCCCGTTGAGACGCCCCATCACTTATGCCCGCCGCCCTTGCCCGGTTTCTGGTCCGGCACGCTGCGCAGATCGCGCAGGAAGGTGTCGCGCCATACACCGAGATCGTTCTCGCGCAGCGCCGCCATGTTGATCTCGTGACGCCGCTGACGCGCGTCGAGCGGCATCTGCAACGCGCGCTGCAAGGCTTCGCACATGCCGATCGCATCATGCGGATTGACCAGCAGCGCGCCGGTCAACTCCGCCGCCGCGCCTGCGAAAATCGACAGCACCAGCACGCCGGGGTCGTCGGGATTCTGCGCGGCGACGTATTCCTTGGCGACCAGATTCATGCCGTCGTGCAGCGGCGTCACGAATCCGATCTGCGATTCGCGAAACAGCGACATCAGTTTCCAGCGGTCGTACTGCTGGTTCAGATAGCGGATCGGCGTGTAGTCGAGCCCCGAATAGCGTCCGTTGATGCGCCCTGCTTCGTATTCCAGATCCTGGCGAATCTTCTGATAGGTGGCGACGTCCGAGCGGGTCGGCGGCGCGATCTGCACCAGCGTGACGTTGCCGCGCCATTCCGGCGAGCGCTCCAGCAGATGCTCGAACGCGCGGAACCGCTCGACGAGCCCCTTCGAGTAGTCGAGCCGGTCGACGCTCATGATCAGCTTGCGCCCTTCCAGGCTCTGCTTCAGGTCGAGCACGTGCTGACGGCTTTCGTAACGCTTCGCCTGCTCGGCGATTTCGTCGGGGAACACGCCGATCCGGTAGACGCCCGTGCGCAGCTTGCGGCCGAATGCTTCGACGACGCCGTCCGCGCCCGCCGTGCCGCGCGCGTGGCGCGTGACGTAATCCTTGAAGGCGAGTTCGTCGGTGGCGGTCTGGAAGCCCAGCAGGTCGTAGCACGACAGCGACTTCACCAGTTCTTCGTGCGGTGGAATGTTGAGCAGGATCTGCGGCGCGGGAAACGGAATGTGCAGGAAGAAGCCGATGCGGTTCGTGATGCCCTCGTTGCGCAGCGCCTCGGCGAACGGGATCAGATGGTAGTCGTGAATCCAGATTACGTCGTCCGGCTCGAGCAGCTTGATCAGCTTGTGCGCGAGCCACGCGTTGACGCGGCGGTAGCCCGCGTATTCCTCGCGCTCGTAGCGCGCGAGGTCGTTGCGGTAGTGGAACACCGGCCACAGCGTCGCGTTCGAAAAGCCGCGGTAGTACTGGTCGTAATCCTTGCGCGTCAGACCGACGGTCGCGAAAGTCACCGCGCCGTCCTGCTCCAGCGTCGGACCCGCGTTGGCGACGGTCTCGCTGACCACGTCGCCGCTCCAGCCGAACCACACGCCTCCCGCATCCTTCAGCGCGCCGAATACGCCGACCGCGAGGCCGCCGGCCGAGCCCTTGGTTTCCGTCGGCGTTGCGACGCGATTCGACACGACGATCAGTCGGCCCATGTTGCATGTCTCCTTGGTTCGCGTGGCGCGCACGGGCGCGTCTCAGGTGTGTTTTTAGTGTCGCGCGCGCCGTGGCGCGACGAGAACCGAAACACCATGAGGCACGCGCCGCCGCGCCAGCTTCGTGAGTGAGTGGACGGTTCGGCCGCTTTGGTGCCCGATCAGTTGCATTCATCGGCACCGCTACGCCAGAGTACGCCGCTTTCCGCCGTCAAACCTTTTCCTTCACCTCGCGCGGCGCATCGGTTGCGGACGGCCGTCCGGCGCGGCTTGCCACCGGATCGGCCTCGGTATGCGCGGCCGTGCTGCCAGCCGGCGTCTGCGTGCTGCGCGGCACCCAGTCGAGCGGTTCGCCGTTACCGGTTTCGAGTTCCGCCGACACTTCCGCTCGCGCCCGCGGCAAGTACTGCGGGTAGTGCTGCTGAATGAAGTCGAGCAACCCCTCGCGTACCCGGCAGCGCAAATCCCAGTTCAGGCCGGAATCGAGCGAGCTGACGAGCGCGCGCAATTGCATGGAGCGCTCGGTGCCGTCCGTGACCTGCAGCACCTGCACGCGGCGATCCCACTCAGGCGCGTCCTCGACGATGCGCGCGAGTTCCTCGCGCAACGGCGCGAGCGGCATGCGGTAATCGACGTACAGAAACACCGTGCCGATGATCTGCGAACTGCTGCGCGTCCAGTTGGAAAAAGGGTTTTCGATGAACCATTGCAGCGGAACGATCAACCGCCGCTGATCCCACAGCCGCACCGACACATACGTGCCGGTGATTTCCTCGATACGCCCCCACTCGCCCTGAATCACGACGACGTCGTCGAGACGGATCGGCTGCGACAGCGCGATCTGCAAGCCGGCGATCAGATTGCCCAGCACCGGCCGCGCCGCGATACCAGCGACCAAACCCGCCACGCCCGCCGACGCCAGCAGACTCGCGCCGATCTGCCGGACACTGGGGAATGTCATCAACGCGCCGCCTACGCCGACGATCACGATCACGAACATCACCGAGCGCGCCAACACGCGCGCCTGGGTATGGATGCGGCGCGCCTGCAGGTTGTCGGCGGTATCGAGCGGATGGGCCTGAATGATCGCTTCGCCGATCGCCGCCGCCGAGCGCACCGACAGCCACGTAATCCCGCCGATCAGCGTGATCGCGACAGCGTCGCGCAGCGGCGTGATGAAGGTCAGCGTGTCGGGCGCTTCCCACCACACCGCCTCCAGCGCGAGGATCACGAGCACGAACAGGGACGACTTGTCGATATGGCGCAGCACCACGCTGGTAAGCGGATAAGGCCGCGCGAGCCGCGTCACGATGCGCGCGCCGATCCGATGGATGCCCACCGCCAGCACCATCCCGATGACCGAGACGATCAATGCGCCGAGCCACGTATGCAGCGGCGCTTCGGCGATGCGGCTGAGGTCGTCGAGAGTTGGCATGAAAGGGATTGTCCTCCTGGCTTGAGTGTGGACAGAACCTGCGCAGAACGAGCGCGGAACCGGCGGGCCTTGAAGGTGGCTGCGGTGCTGCGTGACGCGCCCGGGGTGCCGGACGGCGCCGTGGCTTGGCATCCGCCATTGACGCGGGCGCGAGCCGGACGACTGCGCGCCGTCGCGGCCTGCCTACAGACATCTTAGGTCGTTCGCCAGCCTGTCCCTGGAAAGGTGGCGAGGCCAGCCGCTTCTGCAAACGGACGGCCAAGGTTTAAACCGGTTTTCAGGCGGGGCTTCGGAAAAAGCCCCCGGCGGGATTCCGGCTGCCAACAAACCCGAAACACGCCGCAGGCTAAAACGCCAACGCGCCCGATGCGGACGCGCGCGGCATCAGCCGCGATTCAACTCAACTACCGCTCTTGCAGGGAAACGCCTTGCCGAGCCCCAGCGAGATCGCCGTGCTGGCGTTATAGCCCGCGACGTTCGGATTCTCCGCGATGTACTTGCGCACCGCGTCGGTCAACTGCGCCGACCGCGCGTCCTGCGGCAAGCAGAAGTACTGGCCGACGCGCGGACCGGTCGTGCCGCCGATCGCGTCGATGGTGTTGAAGATGCCGTCGGCGGCGCCTTCGATATAAGCGGCACACGCGCTACGCGATGCCACGTCCGTCTTGGTGCACAGCTTGTTGAGGTCGCCTCCCGTGAACGCGGCTGCCGATAGCGGTACGGCAAACGCGCTGGCGAAAATCAAAGCCCGCAGCATGGTGTTCCTTTCCAGGGTCGTTTATCAGGCGGTCTTTCGCCGCGTCCAAAGCGCGCGCCCACGCGGCGCGCCAAAGTCGTCATTCTGCACTGTTTTGCGAAGCGCAAGCGTGTGCGGCGCCGCTATCTTCAGGCACTTTTTACTGCGCGTCAGCCAGCGGGTGCTGCGCCGGTATTTTTGCGCTTCGCGCGGTAGCGCGGCCAGTGCTCTGCGAGCGGCGCTCATACGGCCGGCAAGCCGGGCTGGCCCGTGACCGAAGCCGAAGCGGCTGGCAAACCCGCTGACCTGCGACCGGCGCTCGCGCAGTTGGCAGTCCCGCTGCCCTATGGCCGGCGCTCACGCGACCTGCAGACCGGACTGATCCGTGCTCGACGCCCGAGCTGCCGGCAGTCCCGCCGCCCGATGGCCGGCGCTCACGCGACCTGCAGACCGAGCTGGCCCGTGCCCGACGCCGAGCAGCTGGCAACCCCGCTGGCCCGCGGCCGGCGCTCAACCGACCGGCGGACCCTCTGCCGTCAACCGCCGACTCGCGCCGCCGCCCGCGTCACTTCTGTTGCATCTGCTGCAGGCGCGCGGTCAGCCCTTCGACCACGTCCGGCTCCTTGTAGGTCTTCGCGAAATCGAGCGCCGTCATGCCGATCTGGTTCTTCACCGTCAGGTCCGCGCCGTTGTCGAGCAGCAGCTTCACCGTGGACACGTGGCCGCCACGCGCGGCCATCATCAGCGGCGTGGTGCCGTTCGGCGAGCCGGCGTCGACGTAGGCCGAATGGTCGAGCAGCACCTTGACGATGTCGTCATGGCCATTCGCCGCTGCATAGTGCAGCGGCGCCCAGCCCTTCTTGTTGACCTCGGCGTCTTTCGCGATCAACAAATTGACGAAGGCGAGGTCGCCGTTGAGCGCGGCCATCATCATGGCGTTCTCGCCGGCCTTGTCCTGGATCTCGATGTTGGTCTTCGGATTAGCGACCAGCGCGGCGCCGACCTTGTCCGATTTCTCGCGCGCGGCCAGCACCAGCAGCGGAATGCCCTGGTTATCCACGCTGTTCGGGTCCATGCCCTTGGCGAGCAGCTTGTTGACGCCGTCCACGTCGTCGAACTTGACCGATTTGATCAGCGAATCGATCGGCGCAGCCTGAGCCGGCGACACCAGCAGCGAAGTCAGCGCCACACATGCCAGCGTTGCCGCGAATGCGACGCGCCGTGCCGAAGCCAGCGCGCCACGCGCCGCCGAAAAATCCTGAAAAGCTGCAGTCGACATCGAAATTTCTCTCATGTTTAACTTTAGGAAACGTCCCTATCCTTTTGATATTGATCGACTTTACGTCTCACGCGCCGGCCGGCGCGGGGATCTTGAAAAGGCGGAAGAAGTTCTGCGTGGTCGCGGCGGCCAGCGCCGCTTCCGGCATCTCGCGTTGCTGCGCGATGAACCGTCCGACATAACTCACGTACGCAGGTTCATTAGGCTTGCCGCGATACGGCACGGGCGCGAGGTACGGCGAGTCGGTTTCGATCAGCAAACGCTCGAGCGGCACGCGCCGCGCGACGTCCTGCACGTCCGTCGCGCTCTTGAACGTGACGATGCCCGACAGCGAGATGTAAAAATTCTGCGCCAGCGCCTGTTCGGCGACGGCCCACGGTTCCGTGAAGCAATGCATCACGCCGCCCGGCTCGCCCGCGCGCTCCTCGGCCATGATGCGCAGCGTGTCTTCCCACGACGAGCGCGTATGGATGATCAGCGGCTTGCCGGTGGCATGCGCCGCGCGGATATGCGCGCGAAAGCGCTCGCGCTGCCATTCCATGTCGGCGATTGTGCGGCCTTCCAGGCGATAGTAGTCGAGACCCGTCTCGCCGATCGCGACCACCTTCGGATGCTCTGCCAGCTCGACCAGTTCGGCGACGCTCGGCTCGCGCATGTCCTCGTGATCCGGATGCACGCCGACCGAGGCGTACACGTTCTCATACCGGGTGGCGATATCGATCACGGACGGCAGCGTTTCCAGATCGACGGACACGCACAGCGCATGCGTGACCGAATGGCTGCGCATATTCTCGAGCACCTGCGGCAGGCGATCGGCGAGTCCTTCGAAGTTGATATGGCAGTGCGAGTCGACAAACATGGTGATGTCCTGCGTAAGGAGAGCTCGAGATGAATCAGGCGGCGTTCGCGGCGGCCGCGACAGCGTCAAGGCGTTTGCCGAGAATCACCAGATCGCGTTCCACGCCGTCCAGCACGGCCACGCGCGGCAACGAGCCCCACGTGTCGAAACCGAAGGCGCGGAACAGGCGCAGGCTCGCCTCATTGTGGCCGAAGATAAAGCCGAGCACGGAGTCGATGCCGAGCGCCGGCGCCGCCGCCAGCGAAGCCGCCAGCAATTGCTTGCCGAGGCCTCGGCCACGCGCGCTTTCGTCGAGATAGATGCTGACTTCGGCGGTGCGCTGATAGGCCGGACGACCGTAGAAGTCCGAAAAGCTCAGCCACGCGATCACGCGGCCGGGCTGTTGCGCGTCTTCCACCACCCACAACGGCCGCTTTTGTGGACCGTGCGCGTGAAACCAGCCCATGCGACTTTCGACGCTGACCGGTTCGAGATCGGCCGTGACTTGCCGTGACGGCACAGTCGAGTTGTAGATGGCGACGATAGCGGGCAGATCGTCGAGCGTGGCATCGCGGTAGGAAAGGCTCATGGTGCATTAAACGTGAGATGGAAGGCCAATACAGGACGAAGAGGCGGGCCGGCGCCGGCCGCGTGGCGCTGCGAAGCGCGCCGGCCGCTGCCGGTATGTCCCGCGGACTGGGCTTACGCGAACAGTTCGCGGTAGCCGATAAACAGTTCCTCGAACACCAGCCGTGCATTCAGCGGATGGTTCTCGACGGCGCGCTGGCGCGTGACGTTGCGCATGAAGCGCGCGAACGCGCTGGCGTCGGCTTGCGACGCGCAGCGCGTCAACGCCGCCGACGCTTGTGGAAAGTAACGTGGCGCGCCCGCCGTGCGCTGCGCCAGCAAATCGTACATCCAGCGTTGCAGCCAGCCTAGCACCAGCGGCACGGGCAGCTTCTGCAGCGCCTCGCCGCACGCGAAGGCATCGCAGTCGGGGCCGGCGGCGAGTTGCTTGAGCGTCCAGTCACGCAGCGCGCGGTTCTCGTCGCTGGCGAGCGCGAGCGCCGTGAGCGGCGCACCGCCGGCTTCGGCGAGCAGCGCGGGCGCTTCGGCCACGCCTTGCGCGGCGAGCCATTTCGTCGCCACGTCCGGCGCCGGCATGGTCATTGGCCATTGGCGGCAGCGGCTGATGATAGTGGGCAGCACGCGGTCGATACGCGCCGACACCATCAGGAACACGACGCCCGCCGGCGGTTCTTCCAACGTTTTCAGGAGCGCGTTGGCCGCGGCGATATTCAGCCCCTCCGCCGGATACAGCACGACCACGCGCGCGCCGCCGCGGTGCGAACCCACGCCCACGAAGTCGAGCAAGCCGCGAATCTGCTCGATCTTGATTTCCTTGCTGGGCGCGCGGGTCTTCTTGCCTTCGTCGGCGTCGGCCTTGTCGGCCTTTTCGTCCGCGGCGTTGTTCAGGCCGGCTTCCGCGGCCAGCGCTTCGGGCACGACGATCCGGTAGTCCGGATGATTGCCCTGCGCGAACCAGTTGCACGCCACGCACGCGCCGCACGGCTCGCCGTTGGCGTGCTGCGCCTCGCACAGCAGGCCTTGCGCGAGATGCTGCGCGAAGCGCAGCTTGCCGATGCCGGCCTGTCCATGCAGCAACAGGGCGTGCGGCCAGTGGCCGCGCAGCTGCTGCGGGCGGTTCCAGTCATCGGCTTGCCACGGATAAATCATCGTTTCTCTTTTAAATCAAACTGTTGCAGGACTTTTGTGAGACGTGACACGAACTCTGCGTAGCGTCATAAGTAAACTTTATATTCTTTTAAAATCAAAGAACTGCAATCAGTTCTTCAAGTTTTCTCTGAATTTGCACGATGCTCTGCGCGGAGTCAATGATAGCGAACCGATATGGCGCTTCTTCGGCGCGGCGCAGATATTCGGCGCGAGTCCGGTTGAAAAACGCGGCCGACTCGCTTTCGAACCGATCCGGATCGCGCACCGCGCTGCGCCGTTCATTGGCAACCTCGGGCGCGAGGTCGAACAGCACCGTCAGGTCCGGTTGAAAACCGCCCTGCACCCAACGCTCCAGCGTTTCCAGCTTGTCACGCGGCAGCCCGCGGCCGCCGCCCTGATAAGCGAAGGTCGCATCGGTAAAACGGTCCGACAGGACCCAGTCGCCATGCGCGAGCGCCGGCTCGATCACTTCGGCCAGGTGCTGGCGGCGCAGCGCGAACATCAGCAGCGCCTCGGTTTCGAGGTCCATTTTCTGATGCAACACGATTTCGCGGATCTGCTCGCCGAGCGGCGTGCCGCCCGGTTCACGCGTCATGACGACCGAGCGCCCGGTGCTTGCGACTTTCTGTTCGAGGCGCTCCCGAAACCAGCTGAGATGGGTGGTCTTGCCCGCCCCGTCGATGCCCTCAAACGTAATGAATTTGCCCCGCGCCATCATTGCCCTCGAATGTATTTGTCCACGGCCTTGTTGTGATCGCCGAGGGTGTCAGAAAAGATACTGCTGCCGTCGCCGCGCGACACGAAATACAGCGCCGTGGTTTGCGCCGGGTTCAGCGCGGCTTGCAGCGACGCCACACCGGGCAGCGAGATGGGCGTCGGCGGCAGACCCATGCGGGTGTAGGTATTGTAGGGAGTGTCGGTCTGCAGGTCTTTTTTCCTGATATGGCCGGTGTAGCTGTCGCCCATGCCGTAAATCACGGTCGGGTCGGTTTGCAGCGGCATGCCCACGCGCAGGCGGTTCGCGAACACCGCCGCGACCATCGGCCGGTCGGACTGCTTGCCGGTTTCCTTTTCGATGATCGACGCCATGGTCAGCGCGTCGTACGGTGTCTTGTACGGCAGGTTCGGCGCGCGCGCGGTCCACGCCTCGTCCAGACGCAGGCGCATCAGACGGTACGCGCGCCGGTACACATCGAGGTCGCTGGTGTTCTTGTCGAACAGATAGGTGTCCGGGAAAAACAGCCCTTCGCCATTGCCGATCGACGCTTCCGGCGCATTGATCGCGTTCATCAGATCGGTGTCGCTCATGCCGATCGTGTCGTGCTTGAGCGCCGGATTGGCGTCCAGTTCGGCGCGCATGCGCTTGAAGGTCCAGCCTTCGATGATGGTCGCCACGTATTCGTTGACATCGCCGCGAGCGATTTTCTGCAGCACGTCGTACGGCGTCACGCCTGTCTTGAACTCGTAGTTGCCCGATTTCAGCTCGCTTTGCAGTCCGAGCAGCCGCGTCATGATGACGAACAGTTCCGGCTCGACCGGCACGCCGCCGCGATTGAGCTGCAGCGTGACGCTGCGCAGGCTGCTGTGCGGCTTGACGGTGACATCGAGTTGCGCGGGAGTCAGATCGAGCGGGCTATTGGCCCAGTGGTATCCGCCGGCAATTGCGGCTGCGGCCAGCACAACGACGAGTGAGCCGGCGACGAGACATTTCTTCAGAAGGGTCATGCGAAACGTGGCAGGGTTGGACTGCATATAATACTTGTTTGCCTTAGCTAAAGTCAGAATTGACTGTTCTCGGAATCCATGAACATACCGCTCGCTACCGCTTCAGGCACTTCTCCAGGCAGCGCCGTCATGGCCGCTGCCGCCACGCCCGCCGCTCTGCCCACGCTGCCACGCCCTTGCGCCGATGAATTCGACGCCGTCATTCACCACGGCGCGTACATGCCGCTCACGCAGTTCGGCGTGATCGACGTCACCGGCGACGACGCAGCGAGCTTCCTGCACGGCCAGTTGACCAACGACACCCAGCATCTCGACGCCGCCAATGCGCGTCTGGCCGGTTACTGCTCGGCCAAGGGACGACTGCTGGCATCGTTCCTGACGTGGCGCAGCGGCGACACAATTCGCCTGCTGGCGTCGAAAGACGTGCAGGCTGCCGTGCAGAAGCGTCTGTCGATGTTCGTGCTGCGCGCCAGGGCCAAACTGGTGGACGCGAGCGGCGAGGTGGCCGTGGTCGGTCTCGCCGGCGACGTGCGCAAGGCGCTCTCAGGCGTGTTCGACGCGCTGCCCGACGGTGTGCACGTGAAGGTGGACGGCGCGGCGGGTTCGCTGATTCGGGTGCCGGACGCGCTCGAACGCCTGCGTTTTCTGTGGATCGGCCCGAAAGCGCAAGTCGAGTCGCTGCTGCCCTCGCTCGACGAAAAACTCAAGCGCGTCTCGCCGGCCGTGTGGGACTGGCTCGACATTCGCGCGGGCGAGCCGCGCATCACCCAGCCGGTGGTCGAGCAGTTCGTGCCGCAAATGGTCAATTTCGACGTGCTCGGCGCGGTGAATTTCCGCAAAGGCTGCTATCCCGGCCAGGAAGTGGTGGCGCGCAGCCAGTATCGCGGCACGATCAAGCGGCGCACCTCGCTCGCCAACGTGGCCGGCGAACTCGACGCGGTGCATGCCGGCGCGGAACTGTTCCATTCGGCCGATCCGGGCCAGCCGTGCGGCATGGTCGTGAACGCGGCGTCGGCGCCGGAGGGCGGCGTCGATGTGCTGGTGGAGACCAAGCTCGCGGCGCTGGAAACCGGCTCGGTGCATCTGGGCGCGGCGCACGGCCCGGCGCTTCAGTTTCTCGCGCTGCCCTACGGGTTGCCGAGCGAAGTCTGAACTTCTCGCATGGTACGAAGCGGCGCAATCGTGCGCCGCTTTTTGCTGCTCTTTTGAACCGCAATGCCCCACCGGGAGACGTCCCTCGATGTGCCTGATCGTCTTCGACTGGCGACCCGACGCGGTCGACGGCCCGCTCTTCACGCTCGCCGCGAATCGCGACGAATTCTTTCGCCGCACGGCCGAACCGATCAGCTGGTGGCATGACGCGCCGGGCGTGCTGGCGGGCCGCGATCTGTTGGGCGGCGGCACGTGGCTCGGTATGTCGCGTGATGGCCGGTTCGCGGCGCTGACCAATTACCGCGCGCCGCACGAAATGCGCGCCGACGCGCCGACCCGCGGCACGCTCGTCAGCGACTGGCTGAACGGCGCCGCGCGCGACGTGCATGGCAACGTCGAGGGCAACTCGCGCGGCACGCCGCTCGCGTACCTGCAACACGTCGCGCAAACCGGCGACATCTACAACGGTTTCAATCTGCTGGTGGGCGACTGGACGCGCCGCGAACTCGCCTGGTACTGCAACCGCGCCGACCTCGCGCCCGCGCTGCTCGCACCCGGCACGCACGGCATCTCGAACGCAGTGCTCGATACCGCGTGGCCGAAGCTCGTGAAAAAGCGCACCGAATTGGGCACCCTGCTCGCGCGCGAGGCCATGCCGCCGCTCGAACGCCTGATCGATCTGATGCGCGATCCGCGCCTCGCACGCGACGACGAATTGCCGTCCACCGGCATTTCGCTCGAACGCGAGCGGGCGCTTTCGGCGGCATTTATCGAAACGCCGGAGTACGGCACGCGCGGCACGACCGCGTTGCGCGTGGCCGCATATGGCGAAGTGCTCAACGTGGCCGTCGCCGAGCGTAGCGACGACAACGGCTCACACCGGATCGCGCGGCCCGGCGACTTCGAGCGCAGCTTCGCTTTCAATATCGAACGCGAGATGGTGTGAGGATCGGGCGGCGGCTCGTTTGCCATTTGCGTTTGCGCCGCTGACTGCTGGACGGCGCGCGTTCAGTCCACGCCGAACGCCGCGCGCAATGCCGCGGCGGCATCCGCGTGCGCCTGAGCGACCTCGGGTACGAAGCCGCCCATTTTGAAGAACTCGTGGATCATGCCCGGGTAGCGCTTCAGCGTGACCACATTGCCCGCGGCGCGCAATTTCTCCGCGTAGGCGTCGCCTTCATCGCTCAAGGGATCGAATTCGGCGGTGGCGATCCATGCCGGCGCAACGCCGGCGAAATTGGGCGCGCCGCGCTGGCCGTCGAGCGGCGCGAACCGCCAGTCGTCGCGATCGCCTCTATCGCGCACGTATTGCTCGAAGAACCATTGAATCGTGTCGCCCGACAGCAGAAAGCCGTCGGCGAGGCGCGAGTGCGAATCGGTTTGCTGATAGCCGGTCGTGCCCGGATAGATCAGCAGTTGCAAAGCGAGCTTGATGCCGGCGTCGCGTGCAAGCACCGCGCAGACCGTGGCCAATGTGCCGCCCGCGCTATCGCCGCCCACCGCGAGCCGCGTCGCGTCCACGCCGTATTCCCCGGCGTGCATATGCAACCAGGTCAACGCGTCGAATGCGTCGTCGACGGCCGTGGGAAATTTGTGCTCCGGCGCGAGCCGGTAATCCACCGACAACACCGTGCAGTTGCCGTCGCGCGCGAACATCCGGCACAGCGCATCGTGCGTATCGACGCTGCCCACCGTGAAGCCGCCGCCGTGGTAGTACACGAGCGCCGGCGCGGGCTCGGCCCAGCCCGGTTCGACCGGGTGGTAAAAGCGCGCGCGAATCGTCGCGCCGTCGCGTGTCGGGATACGCAGATCTTCCAGCGCGAACATCGGCGCGCTGGCGATCTCCAGAATCGGCGCGCTTTTTTCGTACGAGGCCCGCGCGTCTTGCGCGGTCATTTCATGAAGCTTCGGGCGCCTGGCCCGCGCGATCATGTCGAGAACCTGCTCGATCTTTGGATTCAGCGGCATTGTGCGTGTGACGGCGCATGAGCGCCGAAGGCTTAAAAAAAACCGGCGCGATAGCGCGCCGGCGATGCGACGACAGTCGCGCCTAGCCGGCGTTTTTCACTTCCGGCTTGAGCGACATCGGATCGGTGGGATTGCGCAGCTGCTCGATATCCTCGTGCCGCAGCTTCACCGTCGCCATGATGCCCGGATGCGTGACGATATAGAAACGCCGCGCGGCGATCGCTTCGAAGGTGATGTCGGCGACGTCGTCGGCACTCAGCTTGCCCGATTGCACCGCACGCTGCAGCTGCTTGCCCGCTGCGATCTGCGAGCGCGTCGGACCGCTGTCGTTGCGCAGGTCCGTGGGGCGCGCGCGTTCCGCGTCGGCGATGCCGGTCGGCACGAAGGCCGGGCATAGCAGCGAACAGCCCACGAGCCCACCCGCTGCATCTCCACCCTGGGCCAACTGCAGGTCGTGATACAGCGTCTCGGTGAGCGACACCACGGCGTGCTTCGACGCGTTGTAGATGCCCATCGCGGGAGGCGACAGCAGACCCGCGACGGACGCCGTGTTGACGATATGCGCCGGCTCGTTCTGCGCCAGCATGATCGGCGTGAAGACCCGCACGCCGTGCGCGACGCCCATCACGTTCACGCCGAACACCCACGACCAGTCGTTCGCCGAGCTTTCCCACAGGAAGCCGCCCGAGCCCACGCCCGCATTGTTGAACAGCAGATGCACGCGGCCGTAGGCCTCCAGCGCCGCCTGCGCGAGCGCCTCGACCTGCGCCGCGCTGGCGACGTCGGTCGGCACGCCGATCGCCTCGGCGCCGCCTTCGCGCAATGCGTCGACGGTATGCGCGAGCGCGTCGGGATTCACGTCGGCCAGCACGAGTTTCATGCCGAGCGACGCTCCCTTCTGCGCGAACGCGCGGCCAAAGCCGCTTGCCGCACCGGTGATCACCGCCACCTTGCCTGCGAATTCGAACATCATGTGACTCCCCTGGGTTGATCGGCGTCTTGTGTGATTCGCTTGACCGCTGCCGCGCTCAGATCAGCTTGACGAGCTGCTTGCCGAAGTTCTTGCCTTTGAGCAGACCCATGAACGCCTCTGGCGCCGCATCGAGTCCTTGCGCGATGGTCTCGCGATACTCCAGCTTTTTTTGCGCGACCAGCGTGCCAAGTTGTTTGAGCGCTTCGGGCCACACGTCCATGTGCTCGCTGACGATGAAGCCCTGCACGAGCAGCCGCTGCGTGAGCATCAGCGACGGATGCTTGAGCGGCAACGGCTGGCCGTCATAGCCCGCGATGAACCCGCACAGCGCGATCCTGCCGAACGCATTCATGCGCGCGAGCGTGGCGTCGAGCACTTCGCCGCCGACGTTTTCGAAGTAGCCGTCCACGCCGTTCGGCGTCGCGGCCTTGAGGTCCTGATAGAGATTGCCGCCCTTGTAGTCGACGCAGGCATTGAAGCCAAGTGTCTCGATCACGTAGCGGCACTTGTCCGCGCCGCCGGCTATACCGACCGCGCGCGCGCCGGCCAGCTTCGCCAGTTGGCCGACCACGCTGCCCACGGCGCCGCTCGCCGCGCTGACCACCACGGTCTCGCCCGCTTTCGGCGCGATGATGCGGTTCAGGCCGTACCACGCCGTGACACCCGGCATTCCGACCGGGCCGAGATAGGCTGACAACGGCACATGCGTATCGTCGACTTTCTGCACGCCCACCCCGTTCGAGGTGCCGTATTCCTGCCAGCCGAACATCGCGACGACCTTGTCGCCCACCGCGAACTTCGGATTCTTCGACTCCACCACTTCACCGACCGTGCCGCCGATCATCACTTCGTTCAGCGGCTGCGGCGCCGCGTACGATTTGCTGTCGTTCATGCGGCCGCGCATGTAGGGGTCGAGTGACAGGAAGTGATTGCGCACGCGCAATTCGCCCTCGGCCAGCGGGGCGAGCGGCGTTTCGACGAGGCGGAAATTGTCGGGCGTCACGGCGCCTTGCGGGCGCGATGCCAGCACGAGTTGACGGTTGATCTGGGGCATGACGATCGTCTCCATGAGTTGCCGATTAGTTCGGCGAATGATTCGAACGGCGTTTTGTGAAGACAGGAACCCGCGCGCGGCTCTCGGACACGCACGCAGGTCGCACGGCGGCGCTCAGCCGTCGCTAGGACCGGGTTTCGCCGACGGGTCGCTGCGCAGGCGCTGCTGCGTGATGTCGCGGCCCACGGCGAGGCGCCGCATGTACTTGAATGTGCCGAGCGCCTTGGCGACGAAGTGGCCTTCGCTGTCGCGGATCTCGCCTTCGCAGTAGGCCATGGTGGTCGAGCGGTGCAGCACGCGGGCGCTCGCGCGCAATTCGCCGCGGCCCGGCTGCATGAAGTTGACCTTCATCTCGACCGTGACGACGCCCACGCCGTCGCCGGCCAGACTGCGCGCGGCCATGGCGAGCGCGATGTCGGCGAGCGTCATGGTGACGCCGCCGTGGGCGACGTCCCACGTGTTCATATGATCCTGCCGCAGCGGCAGCAGGACTTCGCTGGCGCCGTCCGCGGCCGACAGGAGCCGCGCGCCGAGCCGGTCGACGAACGGGCTCTCGGGCATGGACGCAGTGCTCGTGTTAGATGAAGGCGAATCGGTCATGGGTGTTTGCAGATTGTGTGGTCGGTACGTTCATGAGAGTGCTATGCGGCGCGTGGGAGGCTTTGGCATTTTCTTCGAGCTTCCTCATCGGCCAAGGCAAAGAGCAAGCCTATCAAACTTACGCGATGGGTGGAGTTTTATCGGGCGATTTGGGCGGGCAGAAAACGGGCCCTGGCGATGCTGCTAAAGGCGCGCTCGCGAGCATTGCGCACTGCGGCGAATTCACGCCCGTGGGGCGGAAAGGAAAGGCATTGCGACGACTGGCAGGACTGCTGCCCGATTGGAGTCGGCGCTTGACTCCAGTCGGGTACAGGCTATGCCGGTGGCAAATTAGAAGAAGCCTACGAGACGTTCACAGACAAACCGTCAAGATCGGCGCGCGAGCGCGGCACCGAATCGTTCGGCGTTTTTAATGGCTGAAGTCAGCCCCCAGCCAATCGGCTGCGGTGGTCTTCGCATAGCTGACGGCGTCTTGTGGATCGGGGAAAATACCAAGCTGATCCCACCGCTCTTCCGCAGCAAAAGGCCCCTTGATTCCAAGCGCTTTCTGAATGCTCAATTGCGCCGCGTACCTTCCGTCCTCGAGAGGCCGGGCCGTTGCGACCACCTTGTGCGGAAGCCCCTGCCGCACAGGCTGAATCAGTTCCAGAGGACCACCGGCGGCGCCGACATCGATCAGCGCGTTTCGCGTATTGCAGTCGGGACAGAAGAAATAAAACGTGTTGTTGTCCCGATTCGGTTTGACCTGTTTGCGGGCAAGCACAGCTCGGCACTCGACATTTTCACAAATGAATGGCATATCGTCTCCGTGGTGATCTTCGAGTGGTAACGCGGGGCAGACCGGAATTGCCTTCAAGAAACGATCTGCCAGAAGCAGCCGGGGAGCAATCCGCACATGACCGGATTGCTAATGATAAGAAGATGCCATTTGGCGTGCTTTGCAGGTCTTTTGTGACTCCTTGCAATGAACCGCTGCGCTGGCACACGGTCCGCCGACGATCGAAGTGATGTGTTTCTTCAAGCACTTATACATCGGCGTCGCACCCGCATCAACCTGAATGCTTCGTCATCCGTGCGGCCAGCCGCCCTAACCTGCGCACGGCCTCGTCGGCCAGATCGAGATCCGTGCTCGGCGAACTGAGCCGGATGAAATGATCGAAGCGCCCGGCGTTCGAAAACACCGTGCCCGGCATCACGCGAATGCCGTCGGCCAGCGCGGCCTCGAAGAACGTCGTCGACGACATTTCTTGCGGCAACTCGATCCAGAAGAACATGCCGCCGCCTGGCGGCGTGAAGCGCGTGCCATCGGGAAACGAGGTGGCGATGGCCGCCGCCATCCGTTCGCGCTGCAGCCGCAGCCGGTCGCGCAGACGCCGCAAATGGCGCTCATACGCGTTCGTTTCCAGAAACCCGGCGAGCACGACTTGCGACAGCTGTTCGTTGTGCCGCGACTGCGCGAACTTCAGCATGCCGATGCGCGGGTGCCAGCGGCCGCCGTTGATCCAGCCGACCCGCATGCCGGGCGCCAGCACCTTGTTGAACGACGTGCAGTGAATCACGGTGCCGTCGATGTCCCAGGCCTTCAACGATTTAGGCGGCTGCGCGGCGTCGGCCAGTTCGCGGTACGGATCGTCCTCGATCAGCGGCACGCCGGCTCGCGCGCATAGTTCGACGAGCCGCGCCTTGTGCGCGTCGGGCATCACGCTGCCGAGCGGGTTCTGCAAGTTCGGCACCACGACCACGGCCTTGATGTCGGGATGGGTGTGCAGCGCGAAGGCCAGCGCTTCGATGGCGAGGCCGGTGGTCGGACTGGCCGGAATTTCGAGCGCGCGCAAGCCGAGGCTTTCGAGCGCCTGCAGCAGCCCGAAAAAACACGGCGACTCGACCGCGACGGTGTCGCCGGGTTGTGTCACCGCCCGCAACGCGAGGTTCACGGCCTCGATGCCGCCGTGGGTCATGATGATGTCGTCGGCGCCGATCTGGATGCCGGCGTCGAGCGCGCGGCGCGCAATGATCGCGCGCAAGGCCGGATCGCCCTGATCGTGTCCGGCGGCGGTCAGCAAGGTGGGCCGCTTGCGCAATGCGCGCAGCGCGGCTTTCTGCAGCGCGTCCGTCGGATACAGATCGGGCGACGCGGTCGCGCCGCCGAGATTCAGCGCGTCCGGATAGCGCTGGAACTTCGACACGATCGCGGAAATCGCCGAGTGAATGCCGACGAATTGCGCCGCGCCCGGCAGTGCCGCCAGGTCGGGCTCGGACGCGGCCGGCAATGCAGCCGTGGGCGGCACGCGCACGAAATAACCGGCGCGCGGCCGGGCATCGATCAGCGCGTCGCGTTCCAGCACGCGATAGCTCTCGGTCGCCGTCGCGAGACTTACGCCGTGCCGCTGCATGAATGCGCGCATCGACGGCATGCGGTCGCCCGGACGCAGCACGCCGTTGCCGATCGCGCGGCGGTATTGGTCGGCCAACTGCCGGTAAAGAGGCTGGCTGTCCGGCAGCCGGTCCGCGGGCGCTGCCTGCCGGGTGAGAATGGATTGGGTCATCAGCCGATGGTGCGAGCAGTCCGCGCGTCGCAACAGATACACATTTGCGCGATTCCGACCGATACACCGCGCTGAAACGCGTTACTGTACTGGTTCAGATTGTCGATGGCTGCAGCTGTTTTCACATGAGCGGACTCAATAAGCTGGGCGGCATGAAAACGCTTTGAAGGAATCCGCCATGTCAGTCCGTCAACGTCGCTTTGGTTCGGCGCACAACGCCGCTTGTCACCTCACCGCCGGCCAGTTGGCCGTGCACGACTTGCGCGTGCGGACTTCGATCGTCGCCGTGGAAGGCGATTTGCAACTCGACTTTCGCGATCACTCGCTAGCGTGGCTGGGCGACGCCGTGCCGCTCACGTCGATCACCTTGCACGAAGGCGAGTGCTTCGTGACGCCGCAACGCGGCGTCGTGGCGATTAGCGCCGCGCATGCGCGCGCTGCTGCGTTCGTCGTGCAGCCATGCCGCGCGCTAAAGGACCGTCGGGGCCTGATCCGTCAAACGCTGCGTGATCTTGCCAGCCGCGTCAAAACACGTCTGCGGCGCGCGGTCTGAAACACCGCTCCGCGTACAGCATGGCCCGGTACAATGCATGACCCAAGCCACTTCTTGCGAGGTGCAGGTCATGTCCTTCTTCCGCGCGCTGCTGTCCGGCCGTTCCGTTCGCCTGGCCACCATCCTTGCCATCGTCACGCTGACGCTCAGCGGTTGCGCCGGCCTGTTCGGCGGCGATCCGGTGCGCGTGAGCGTGGCCGGCATCGAACCGATCGACGGCCAGGGCCTCGAAATGCGCTTCAACGTCAAACTGCGCGTGCAGAATCCGAACGACGCCGAGGTGAGCTTCAATGGCGTGTCGCTCGATCTCGAACTGAACGGCAAACCGTTCGCGAGCGGCGTGAGCGACCAGGCCGGCACCGTGCCGCGCTTCGGCGAAACGGTCGTCAATGTGCCGCTGACCGTGCCCGCTTTCGCCGCGGTTCGCCAGGCCTTCGCCTTCGCGGGCGCGACCCAGTCGGGCCAGATTCCCTACATTCTGCGTGGCAAGCTCGCGGGTGGACTGACGGGCACGACGCGATTCATCGATCAGGGCAGCTTGAGCCTGCCATCGTCCGGCATGGCTTTGCCTTGAAAGCGGTTCATCGGACCGCCATCGCGCCTGAATGAAAAAACGGGCGCCGTGTGGTTCACCGCTCTCGCGCTGCACCACACGACACCCGCCGTTCATTACCGCCCGAGCCGGATCACGATCACACCACTTCGAACAAACCTGCTGCGCCCTGCCCGCCGCCGATACACATGGTCACGACGACCAGTTTCGCACCGCGCCGCTTGCCTTCGATCAGCGCATGGCCGGTCAGCCGCGCGCCCGACACGCCATAAGGATGGCCGACCGCGATCGCGCCGCCGTTCACGTTCAGACGGTCTTGCGCAATGCCGAGCTTGTCGGCGCAATACAGCACCTGCACCGCGAACGCTTCGTTCAGTTCCCACAGGTCGATGTCCTCGACCTTCAGCCCCGCCTGTTTGAGCAGTTTCGGCACCGCGAACACCGGGCCGATGCCCATCTCGTCCGGCTCGCAACCCGCCACCGCGAAGCCGCGGAAAATGCCGAGCGGCTGCAGCCCTTCACGCTCAGCGACCTTCGCGTTCATCACCACGCAAGCCGATGCGCCATCCGAGAACTGGCTCGCATTGCCCGCGGTGATGACCCCGCCCGGCATCGCGGTGCGAATCTTCGACACGCCTTCGAGCGTCGTGTCGGCGCGAATGCCTTCGTCGCTGCTGACGGTGACTTCCTTCGTGAAGAGACGTCCGCTCGCTTTGTCGGCGACACCGGCGAGCACCGTCAACGGCACGATCTCGTCCTTGAACTTGCCGGCTTCGAGCGCGGCAGCGGCGCGCTGTTGCGAACGCACACCATATTCGTCCTGGCGTTCCTTCGAGATCGAATAGCGTTTCGCGACGTTCTCCGCGGTCTGCAGCATCGACCAGTAGATTTCCGGCTTGTTCTGGCTGAGCCAGCCTTCGGTCAGCATGTGGTGGTTCATCTCGTTCTGCACGCACGAGATCGATTCGACGCCGCCCGCCACATACACCTCGCCTTCCCCGGCGATCACGCGTTGCGCGGCCAGCGCGATAGTTTGCAATCCCGATGAACAGAAACGGTTCACCGTCATGCCCGGCACGCTGACCGGCAAACCGGCGCGCAGCGCGATCTGCCGCGCGATGTTCATGCCCGTCGCGCCTTCCGGATTGGCGCAGCCCATGATCACGTCTTCGACACGCGCCGGGTCGAGCTTCGCGCGCTCGACGGCGGCCTGGGTCACGTGGCCGCCAAGCGTCGCGCCATGCGTCATGTTGAAACCGCCGCGCCATGATTTGGCGAGACCCGTACGGGCGGTCGATACGATTACGGCGTCAGTCATGCAAGTCTCCTACTTCCAGATGTCGATGATGGCGCGCGGCCGGTTCGCCGCACAGCGCCACCTCAGTCAATTCACTCGCGCTATAGCTCAGCCATTGAACCCACGGCCCTTGGCCGCCAGTTCCGCGATGCTCGGCGCCAATTGCCAGGCATCGCCGTTCGGCCGCGCCGCATAACGGCGAATCGCGCGCTCGACGTTGTAGAGGCCGACCGTGTCCGCGTACAGCATCGGGCCGCCGCGATAGAGCGGGAAGCCGTAGCCGGTCAGATAGACCATGTCGATGTCCGACGCCTTCGACGCAATGCCTTCTTCGAGAATCTTCGCGCCTTCGTTCACGAGCGCGAACACGAGGCGCTCGACGATTTCCTCGTCGCTGATCTTGCGGCGCTCGGCGTTGGCTTCCTTCGAGTACGCAACGATCATGTCGTCGACCACTTTCGACGGATACGCGGTGCGGTCGCCCGCCTTGTAGTCGTACCAGCCGCCGCCGGTCTTCTGGCCGAAGCGCCCCGTCTCGCAGAGACGGTCGGCGATCTTCGAGTAGTGCATGTCGGGATGTTCCTGATAGCGGCGCTTGCGGATCGCCCAGCCGATGTCGTTGCCGGCCAGATCGCTCATGCGGAACGGACCCATGGCGAAGCCGAACTTCTCGATGGCGCGATCCACCTGCGCGGGCAACGCACCTTCTTCGAGCATGAAGAGCGCCTGGCGGATGTACTGCTCGATCATCCGGTTGCCGATGAAACCGTCGCACACGCGCGAGACCACGGCGGTCTTCTTGATCTTTTTGGCGAGCTTCATCACGGTGGCGAGCACGTCTTTCGCCGTCTCCTTGCCGCGCACTACCTCAAGAAGCTTCATCACATTGGCCGGGCTGAAGAAGTGCAGGCCGACCACGTCCTGCGGACGCTTCGTGAAAGCGGCGATCTTGTCGACGTCGAGCGTGGAGGTATTCGAGGCGAGGATCGCGCCTTTCTTGGCCACTTCGTCGAGACGCGTGAACACCTGCTCTTTCACGCCGAGTTCTTCGAACACGGCTTCGACGATCAGGTCGGCGTTCTTCAGGTCGTCGTATGAAAGCGTGGGTGTGATCAGCGCCATGCGCTGTTCGAGCGCTTCGGGCTTGAGCTTGCCCTTCTTGACGGTGGCTTCGTAGTTCTTGCGGATCGTGGCGAGGCCGCGCTCGAGCGCGTCCTGCTTCGTTTCCAGCAGCGTGACCGGAATGCCCGCGTTAATGAAGTTCATCGCGATGCCGCCGCCCATCGTGCCCGCGCCGATCACGGCCACCTGCTTGATCTCGCGCACCGGCGTGTCCGAGAGCACGTCGGGAATCTTGCTCGCCGCGCGTTCACCGAAGAACGCGTGACGCAGCGCGTGGCTTTCCGGCGTCTGCACGAGCGCCATGAAGCATTCGCGTTCGAATGCGAGACCCTTGTCGAAACCTTTCTGCACGCCCGCTTCGACCGCGTCGATGCACTTTAACGGCGCCGGGAAATTCTTCGCCAGACCCGCAACGCTATTGCGTGCGAACTGAATGAAACCGGCAGCGTTTGGATGCTCGATCTTGCGATCGCGCACTTTTGGATGCAGGCCGTCTTTCGCGCCCACCTTGCGGGCAAACGCGAGCGCCGCTTCGGCCAGATCGCCGTCCACCATCTCGTCGAACAGACCGGAGTCCGCGAGTTGCTCCGACATGACCGGCGTGCCGGAAACGATCATATTGAGCGCGGCTTCGAGGCCGATTGCGCGCGGCAAGCGCTGCGTGCCGCCCGCGCCCGGCAGGATGCCGAGTTTCACTTCCGGCAGCGCGATCTGCGCGCCAGGCGCGGCGATGCGGTAATGCGCGCCGAGCGCGAGTTCGAGCCCGCCGCCCATCGCGACGCTGTGAATGGCGGCGACCACCGGCTTCGCGCTGCCCTCCACAGCCTGGATGACCGTGGCGAGCGAGGGCTCCTGAAGTGCCTTCGGCGTATTGAACTCGGTGATGTCGGCGCCGCCCGAAAAGGCCTTGGCCGCGCCCGTGAGGACGATGGCGCACACTTCCTTGTCGAGCGCCGCGCGCTCGATGCCCGCGACGATGCCAAGCCGCGTGGAATGCCCCAGGCCGTTGACCGGCGGGTTGTCGAGCGTAATGACGGCGATGCCGTCGCGGACCGCGTAATCCACTGCCATGTGACTGCCTCCCTTGATGCGTAGGCGATGCCGCACCCCGGCCGGATGGCCGCGCGCACGGCTTCTCTAGTGCGAACTATTGTGAGTTACGGGAAGAGAATACACAAAAAAGAACGATCGTTCAATTCTGCGAGAAAAGATTCAGGCGGAAGGAGGGTCGGCCGCCCCCCCCCAAGCGCACAAGATTCTTCCAATTCTGGAGAGGAGGCAAAAGACGTGCATAAGCAGATGGTGTTAGCCGATCTTTATGCCTAGATTGCGTGTGTCAGCTCATCGGGTGCGGGAAACCATCGGCGAAGCTCATTCCAGAGATTCGGATCGGCATCGTGGAGTTGCTTGTTCGTGCCGATTGTCGTCGACGACCCGTTAGCCGCCGCGGCATTGAACCATGCCTGTACGCCCTCAGCCCAATATTCACTAGGGTTCGAAGCTGCATAGGAGTTTTGGAGATAGCCGTTTGCCTTTGCATCAGCGAACAAGTTGTTCAGGCGGCTGCGTGCCTCCGGGTCACGACTGGCGATACCCGCATCGAACACGGCATGTGCAAACTCGTGGATATAGATTGACTCGTCAGGGTACTTGTCCTGAGGGCTCCCGGAGTGCAACAGGTTTGCTTCACTAGCACTGACATAGGGCAGAGACGGCGTCCAGCCTATGCCTTGCGCTCTGTCGTTCCAGGATTGACCCGGGAGCGGATTCGTTTTGTCGAGATTGGCATACTCTGGAAGTGTGGTCATTCCCTTGTCCTTGGGAATGATGAGAATGCCCTTGAGATTCTTCGCCAACGCCTCTCGGGTCGCCGGATCTTTTTTCAACATCGTATCGACGACGTCTCGCATTTTGAGCAGTGCTTTGTCGCCTACCTCGGCAGAGGCAACGATCGGAATGCCGCTGGCCTCGACATACTTCTTATAGTAATTCTGATCAAACGGAAGGTTACTGCTCTGGTCGAGTTGCTTCACAGTGCCGGACGCCTCGCGCTCCTTCTCAAGGTCCTTTCCCGCCGTAGTCTGCGTGCTGTCGGGGGTCTGGCTCACGTCCTCATCCCCGGTCGGCGTCGTCTGCGTGCTGTCGGGGGTCTGGCTCACGTCTCCTTCCGCGGTCGTGTGGTAATTCCAGGCAATCGTCCTCTCATTGCCATCGGGAGGGGTAATCGTGGGCGTTTGCTGAACGGCCTGACCATCGCTGGCGACCTGCTCATTATTGTCCGGCTGCCACGCAAAGGCGGGGGCTTGGCTTACGGTGTCGATCGGCATGTGTTTTTCCAGTTGAGTTCAAAAAACGAGTGCGCCAAATTCATTTCCGGCCCACGAGTCATTAAACGGTCAATGTCCGCTCAACAGGAAACACACAGCTACTACATGATGGCCGGCAATGCCCTGCGCGCGCGATTGACTGCCGAGCGGCCCGGCGAAGGCGAAGCCGTCGCAACCCAACTTCCAGCGGCGATCACGGTCCTGGATGGCGATCAAGTTATTCAGTTAAAAGCCCGACGGCGCGAAAGCGGCTCAGACGGCCCTTTCTTCGAGGCCCGGCAGAACGTGGTCCCGGTAGGTTTCACGCAGCCGCATCTTTTGCAGCTTGCCGGTGGCGGTGTGCGGCAGTTCGTCGGCGAAGACGACGTCGTCGGGAATCCACCACTTGGCGACTTTGCCGTCGTAGAACGAGAGCAACGCTTCGCGCGTGAGTTCAAAGCCCGCCCGCTTGACGACCACCAGCAACGGCCGCTCGGTCCACTTCGGATGCGCACAGGCGATGCACGCAGCCTCCGCTACCGCAGGATGCGCAATCGCGACGTTCTCGATGTCGATCGAACTGATCCACTCGCCACCCGACTTGATCACGTCTTTCGAACGGTCCGTGATGTGCAGAAAGCTGTCACGGTCGATGGTGGCGACGTCGCCGGTCGGGAACCAGCCGTCCACCAGCGGTGAGTCGTCCTTGCGGAAATATTGGTCGATCACCCATGGCCCGCGCACATGCAGATCGCCGAATGCGACACCATCCCACGGCAGTTCGCGCCCGTCTTCCCCGACGATTTTCATATCGACGCCGTAAATCGCGTGGCCCTGCTTTTCCAGCAACTTGCGCTGCTCGGACTGTGGACGCTGGCTCTGCTCCCACGTCAGCTTCGACAACGTGCCGAGCGGCGACATTTCGGTCATGCCCCACGCATGGATGACCTGCACGCCGTAGTCGTCCTCGAACGTGCGCAGCATGGCCGGCGGACAAGCCGAACCACCAATCACCGTGCGATTGAGCGATGAAAACCGCACCTTCGCTTCGCGCAGATGGTTGAGCAGGCCGAGCCACACGGTCGGCACACCGGCCGAATACGTGACGCGTTCGCTTTCCATCAGTTCATACAGCGACTTGCCGTCGAGATCCTTGCCGGGGAACACCAGCTTCGCGCCCGTTAGCGGCGCGGCGTGCGGAATGCCCCATGCGTTCACATGAAACATCGGCACGACGGGCAGCACGCAGTCGCGCGCGGAAAGACTCATGGCGTCGGGCAACGAGGCGCCGAACGCATGCAGCACCGTCGATCGATGCGAATACAACGCGCCTTTCGGATTGCCGGTGGTGCCCGACGTGTAGCACAGATACGAGGCTTGCCGCTCGTCGAGCGGCGGCCACTCGAAGTTGCCGTCCTGCGCGGTGACGAGCGTTTCGTAGCTGAGCGCAGGCGTCCGCATGGCGGGCCGATGCGCTTCGTCGGCGAGCGCGATCCAGCCGCGCACTCTCGGACATTGCGGCGCGAGGACATCGACCAGCGGCGCGAACGTGGTGTCGAACAGCACGTAGGCGTCGTCCGCGTGATTGATGATGTAAGCGATCTGGTCGGGAAAGAGACGCGGGTTGATCGTGTGGCAAACGGCGCCGAAGCCGGTCGTGCCGTAATACGCTTCCAGATGGCGGTAGCCGTTCCACGCAAGCGTCGCGACCCGTTCGCCGGGTTCGACGCCGAGTGCGAGCAAAGCCTGCGCGAGCTGCTTCGCGCGCTTTTCGCAATCCCGATAGGTATAGCGATGCAGGTCGCCTTCGATACGCCGCGACACGATTTCGGTGCTGCCGAAATGCCGCGCGGCGTGGGCGAGCAACGAAGGCACGGTAAGCGGCACGTCCATCATCTGGCCAGGCAGCGGCGTCGTCATAAAGAGTGGTCTCCTCGGCTTGATCGTTTCAATTGGTTTTGCAGCTCGGGGGGCGCGCCTCGACGCGCCATCGGCGAAAAGCGCAAAGCCGGCAAACGACCCGGACAGGATCGGTACGGGACAGACGTACGTACGGCCGGCCAGCAGCTCCGCGGGCGCGGACTTACAATATCGGTTAATCCAGAGGCGCTCAACATGTCGTTTTCCCCAAGCATTGCAGGGTTATCCGGGCCTTTGACGGCTCTTTCCGATGCGCTCACCACGTTGCACGAGAGCGCGTTCGCACGGCTCGGCAGCGTGTTTCTGACGCGTTTGCCCGCGGCGCCGCTCAGCGCGCCCTACCTTGTCGGGTTTTCCGCGGAAACCGCCGCGCTGCTCGGTTTGGAACCGGGGCTCGAGAACGATCCGGGCTTTGCCGAACTGTTCTCGGGCAACGTCACGCGCGAATGGCCTGCCGAAGTGCTGCCTTATGCGTCGGTCTATTCGGGGCATCAGTTCGGCGTATGGGCCGGCCAGCTCGGTGACGGCCGCGCGCTCGGCCTCGGCGAAGTCGAACACCACGGCCAGCGCTTCGAGTTGCAGCTCAAAGGCGCCGGGCGCACGCCCTACTCGCGCATGGGCGATGGCCGCGCCGTATTGCGTTCGTCGATTCGCGAGTATCTATGTTCGGAGGCGATGCACCACCTCGGCATTCCGACCACGCGCGCGCTGTGTGTAATCGGCTCCGATCAGCCGGTGCGCCGCGAAACCGTCGAAACAGCCGCGGTGGTCACGCGCGTGGCGCCGAGCTTCGTGCGCTTCGGCCACTTCGAGCACTTTTATTCGAACGACCGCACCGATGCGCTGCGCGCGCTTGCCGATCACGTGATCGAGCGTTTCTATCCGCATTGCCGCGAAGCCGACGATCCCTATCTCGCCTTGCTCAATGAAGCCGTCATATCGACCGCCGACCTGATGGTCGAGTGGCAGGCGGTCGGCTTCTGCCACGGCGTGATGAACACGGACAACATGTCGATCCTCGGCCTCACCATCGACTACGGTCCATTCGGTTTCATGGACGGCTTCGACGCCGGCTACATCTGTAATCACTCCGATTCGCAAGGCCGTTACGCATACAGGATGCAGCCGCAGATCGCTTACTGGAACCTCTTTTGCCTCGCGCAAGGGTTGCTGCCGCTGCTGGGCGAAAAGCATGAAGAAAGCGTGCGCAGCGAGAAGGCGATCGAAGACGCGCAGCGCGTGCTCGGCGGCTTCAAGGACCGTTTCGCCCCGGCGCTGGAGCGGCGCATGCGCGCGAAGCTCGGCCTCGAAACCGAACGTGCCGGCGACGATGCGCTTGCGAATCGCCTGTTCGAAGTGATGCACGCCAATCGCGCGGATTTCACGCTGACCTTCCGCAATCTGGCGCGCGTGTCGAAGCATGACGCGAGCGGCGACGCACCCGTGCGCGACCTGTTTCTCGACCGCGCCGCGTTCGACGCCTGGGCGAACGACTACCGCGCGCGGCTGTCGGAAGAAACACGGGACGACGCCGCGCGCGCCATTGCAATGAACCGTGTGAACCCCAAATTCGTACTTCGCAATCATCTGGCGGAAACGGCGATCCGCCACGCGAAAGAGAAGGATTTTTCCGAAGTGGAACGACTGGCGGCCGTGCTGCGCCGTCCGTTCGACGAACAGCCCGAGCATGAAGCGTATGCGGGGCTGCCGCCGGATTGGGCGAGTTCGCTGGAAGTGAGCTGCTCGTCGTGAGGCGCTAATCGACTTCTGATTGTGCGTAGTGAAGTAGTGACCCGAATCCACCTGACCATCCAGCTGCCCTCAAAACAAGCCCGAGACAGGAACCGACCATGAACAAGCCCGACGAACTCAAGACCGACGCCCCCGCTGTACAGAAAGACGACGCCGAGTGGCGCAAGCAGCTCTCCGACATCGAATATCAGGTGACGCGCCACGCCGCCACCGAGCGCCCGTTCACCGGCCGCTATCACGATCACTGGGACCGCGGCGTCTATGACTGCGTCTGTTGCGGCACGCCGCTGTTCGAATCGGACACCAAGTTCGACGCCGGTTGCGGTTGGCCTAGCTACTTCAAGCCGATCAACGGCGAAGTGATCACCGAGAAGACCGACCGCTCGCACGGCATGCTGCGTATCGAGGTGGAGTGCAAGAACTGCGGCGCCCATCTGGGTCATGTATTCGAAGACGGACCCGCGCCGACCGGCCTGCGCTACTGCATCAATTCAGCTGCGTTACAATTCGAGCCCAAGTAACGCAGCGCGGAGTCCGGCGCGTTGCCGGCCGGCGTCTGCTCACACGTGCGCGCGCCGGCCGCGACACCCTTCATCCAGCTTGCGAACCGGTTGCCCCGACGGTTCGCACCGCGCCCTTATTCTCCGCTCATTTTCCGACTTCCCGACCAGATAATGAAATTCCTGTTCGATCTGTTCCCGATCATCCTGTTCTTCGTCGCCTTCAAGATCTGGGGCATTTTCACGGCGACGGCAGTGGCGATCGTCGCCACGCTGGTGCAGATCGCGTGGGTGGCCTTTCGCCACCGCAAGGTCGATCCGATGCTGTGGGTGAGTCTCGGCGTCGTCACGGTGTTCGGCGGCGCCACGCTCGTGCTGCACAACGACACGTTCATCAAGTGGAAGCCGACCGTGCTGTATTGGGCGTTTTCCGTCGCGCTGATCGTCTCGCAACTGGCCTTCAACAAGAACCTGATCGAAGCGATGATGGGCAAGCAGATCACGCTGCCGCACGCGATCTGGGGCAAGCTGAATGTCGTGTGGGCGGTGTTTTTCGTGCTGCTCGGACTCGTCAATCTGTTCGTCGCGTACAACTACACGACCGATCAGTGGGTCAACTTCAAGCTGTTCGGGGCCACCGGGTGCCTGGTGGTGTTCATCGTTGGACAGAGTTTGTGGCTGTCGAAGTATATGAAGGAAGAATGACATGACAACCGATGTGTTCATGCACGCCACCACTGCCGAGCGCGCCGCACTGATCGAGGCACGCCTTGCCGCCGCGCTGGCGCCGGTCACTTCCATCCAGATCACAGACGACAGCGCGCAGCACGCGGGCCACGCCGGCGCCTCCGCCGGCGGTCATTTCAGTGTCACGATCGTGGCTGTCGCATTCGCCGGCAAGGCCCGCGTGGCGCGGCATCGCATGGTGTATGATGCGCTGGCCGATGCCATGCAGCGCGGCATTCACGCCCTTGCCATCACGGCGTATACGCCCGAAGAATTCGCTTTGTTGCCCCGCTAGGAAAATTTTCGATGACCTTGAAGAAAACCCACCTTTGGGTATTGCTGGCTGCATTTGCAGCCGCACCTGCATTCGCACAGAACATCGCCGTCGTGAACGGCACGCCGATTCCCAAAGCACGTGCCGATGCGCTGATCGACCAACTGGTTCATCAAGGTCAGCAAAATACGCCGCAACTGCAACAAGCCGTGCGCGAGGAACTGGTAAACCGCGAGATCCTGATGCAGGAAGCGCTGCGCCGTGGTTTGCCGAATCGTACGGACATCAAGGCGCAAATCGCCGTGGCACAGCAGACCGTCGTGCTGCGCGCGCTGATCGAAGACTTCGTGAAGAACAACACGCCTAGCGACGCCGAAGTCACCGCGCGTTACAACGCGCTGATCAAGGATGCGGGCGGCAAGGAATATCACCTGCACCACATTCTCGTGGACAACGAACAGCAGGCGAAGGACCTGATCGCGAAGATCAAGGCCGGCGCAAGCTTTGAAGATCTGGCCAAGCAATATTCGAAGGACCCGGGATCGGGCAAGAACGGCGGCGATCTGGACTGGTCGGACCCGAAGGCCTACGTGCCTGAATTCGCGGACGCCGCCACGCATTTGCAGAAAGGTCAGATGACCGACACGCCGGTGCATACGCAATTCGGCTGGCACATCATCCGTGTGGACGACGTGCGCAACATCACGCCGCCGCCGCTGGAACAGGTGCGCCCGCAGATCGTGCAGCAGATCCAGCAGGAAAAGCTGCAGGCGTTCGAGGAAGGTCTGCGCAAGAACGCGAAGATTCAGTAAGCGGGTTTTGCCGCTTCAAGATTGCGCTTCGGTTTAATGCTTCGGTTTAGCGCTTTTCTTGATCAGCGGTCTTCGCTTCTGCGCCAAGGCGCTGTTCAGTCAATGATTGAACAGCGCCTTTTTCATGCGGGATCGAACCTGTCTGGCGAAACCGAGGCGTTCATCTCTCACTTGCGCAAAGCGCGGCTCATCTCCGCAAGCGGCATCGCGACAATCGAGTCGAGCAGCCGCACTTCGCCGGCATTCGGCTGTGCGATCCGCTCGACGCCGCGCCGGGTTTCCGCCACGCGGACGTCGAGCGTGGCCAGCATGTCGTCCAGCAACTTTTCCGAGCCTTTCGACGAGAGACGAAGCGCTTCGCCAAATGCGAGCATGTTCTTTCTGGATATCTGCGCGAACTGCGTGGCGTCCCCTACGGGCATGGTCAGATCGCAGTGCGGCCAACGGTCCCGCTGCTGCGGCTGGTAGGTCGGCGTGTGGTAGACGACCGTACTGACCAGATCGTAAAACGGCGCCAGCATGTAGCCGCGAGGGCTGACGAAGAACGAGAGATTTTTCAGATGTGAGTCGGCGTTGCCGATCAGCACATTGAAGATCGCCCATCGGAATACATCGAGACGCGCCACTGCCCGCGTACTCGTTTTCTCGATAGCGTCCCTGAGTACCTGCGCCGTCGCGTTCTGGTATTTGAAGCTGCGGTCGTAGTTCAACAGTTGCATGGCGTCGACGGTATGCAGCCGCCGGGCCGGCTCGCCGCTCGTGTCACGGTCGAATCGATCGATCAGGTAGCAGGCCGAAGGCACACGCATAAAATGCGTAGGCGGTACGCGCACACCCATCGCACGCGCCAACCGCATGCAGAAAAACTCGTTGATCGCCGAATGCGGATAGCCGGTGCTTCGCATGTCGGGCTTGAGCAGATGCATGGACGGTTCACTGCCCACGGGCTCCAGGAGTTCGTACTCCGGCGCGTCGCCGCGCAAGGTCAGGAGCAGCTTCTGTTGGGCGCCCGCCGCGGACATGCGCTTAGGCGCCGTGGCAGTGAGCGCATGCTGCGGCATCGCCTGTATGCGAGCCTCCAGATTCGCGTTCGACAAAGGCTGCAGGCCGCCAGGCGCCTCCCGCTCGCCCTCGGCAAGCAGCGTCAGGGCGCCAGCCGATTCCCGGCCGTAGTAGGCCAGCAAACCCCACGCATCGCTCGCATCGACTTTGGCCTCGCGGGCGAGCGCGCTGCGCATTTCCTCTTCAGGCAGGAGGTTGTCGAAGAACCATTGCACCGGCCGCTGGCTCGAGCCGTCGATGAAAGGCTGGGGATCCAGCGGGAAAGCAGGTGACAGCGCGAACGCATCTTCATGACCGAGCCAGTCCTTGTCGTAGGTGAATGACCAGACGCCGCTGTCATCGCTCACGATGCCCACGCGCCGGCCGTTCGCATAAGCGACGAGCGTTCTAGCCGCCATGGGGATTCCGCCTGCGATGGAGCGCCTTGGTGGTCACGGCCGCGGGAATATCTACGGAAACTTGCGCCCGCAGAGCAATGCCCAGTTCGCTGAGGAGATGCAGTACCTTGCCGATCTGGGCGGTCGGTTTGCCCGCCTCGATGTGCGTGATGAACTTGGGGGACAGGCCCGTCGCGATGGCGACGTCGTCACGCGTCAATCCTTGTGCGAGCCTCGATGCCCGCACAAGATCGCCTAACTCCATCATATTGCCGATGAGAACGTTGGATTCCGGCACTCTTCCCCCTGTGTCCGTTCGTACCCGCTCGGGAACATTATGCCACGAGACAGAACGGCAGACGCTATTTCGTACCCGAGCAGGTACGAAATGGCGAATTGGCTCTTTATATGCGGGGTTTCGTACCCGATCGGGTACGAAGGAATGAACAAATTGGAAATATCGCGGTTGACGTACCCGAGCGGATACGAAAAAGATGCCGTCTATCTGGGTCATCGCCCTGAGACGGACCGGCGCGTTTGCCGTCCACGCTCCTTCCGCGTCACACGGCCCTGTGGCCGCAGCACGGCAAGGCTGCCGCGCGCGAACTGCACGGCAGCCTGTCTCACACCATCACCCCAACCAGCGACGCGCGTTCTGGAACACGCGCATCCAGGGGCTGGCGTCCGTGCCGCCTTCGCCCCAACCTTCCGGATGCCAGCTCATCTGCACCGCGCGATGCACGCGCTCCGTATGCGGCATCAGCACCGTGAAGCGGCCGTCCGGCGTCGTCACCGACGTGATGCCGTTGGGCGAACCGTTCGGGTTGAACGGATATTGCTCGGTCGCCTGACCACGGTGATCGACATAACGCATCGCCACGGCGACCTTCGACGCATCGCCTTGCTGCGAGAAGTCCGCGTAGCCTTCGCCGTGCGCGATCGCCACCGGAATGCGCGAGCCTTCCATGCCGTTGAAGAAGAGCGACGGTGAAGCCTGCACTTCGACCAGCGAGAAGCGCGCTTCGAACTTCTCCGACTTGTTGCGCGTGAACTTCGGCCAGGCTTCGGCGCCCGGAATCATCGAGGCAAGGCTGCTCATCATCTGGCAGCCGTTGCAGATGCCGAGCGCGAACGTGTCTTCGCGGCCGAAGAACGCGGCGAACATGTCGGCCAGTTGCGAGTTGAAGCGCATCGCCTTCGCCCAGCCTTCGCCGGCGCCCAGCGTATCGCCGTACGAGAAACCGCCGCACGCCACCGCGCCGGCGAAATCCGCGAGGTTCGCGCGGCCGGCCAGCAGGTCGCTCATGTGAACGTCGTGCGCGTCGAAGCCGGCGCGGTCGAATGCATAGGCTGTTTCAAGGTGCGAGTTGACGCCCTGCTCGCGCAGGATCGCGACGCGCGGACGCGCGCTCCCGCCGATGAACGGCGCCGCGACGTCGTGCGCCGGATCGAACGTCAACACAGGCGTGATGCCCGGATCGGCCGCGTCGGACAGCGCGTCGTATTCGGCGTCGGCGCAAGCGGGGTTGTCGCGCAGACGCGCGATACGCCAGCTCACTTCGCTCCACGTACGATGCAATTCGGTGCGCGGCGCTTCATAGATCTTCTTGGCGTCGCGATAGATTTCGATCGTGTCGCGCTCGTTGAGCTTGCCGATCACATGCGAGCACGCCGACAACCCATGCTCGCGCAACGCTCCGAGCACCGCGTCGCGCTCAGACGCGCGCACCTGAACGACGGCGCCGAGTTCTTCGGTGAAAAGCGCGCGGATCGTGCGATCTTCACGGCGGCCGCTGGTCTGCTTCGCCCAGTCCTTGGCGTCGCCGTAATCGGATTCATGGTTCGGATCGAGCACCAGCATGTCGACGTTCAACGACACGCCGACGTGCCCCGCGAACGCCATTTCGCACACGGTCGCCCACAGGCCGCCGTCGGAACGGTCGTGATAAGCGAGCAGCTTGCCGTCCTGATTCAGTGCCTGGATCGCGGTGAAGAAACGCTTGAGGTCTTCCGGATCTTCCACGTCCGGCACCGTGTCGCCGACCTGCTGCGTGACCTGCGCGAGAATACTGCCGCCCAGACGATGCTTGCCGCGGCCGAGATCGATCGCGATCAGCACGGACTCGCCCACGTCGCTGACGCGACGCAGTTGCGGCGTGAGGTGGCGGCGCACGTCCTGAACCGGCGCGAACGCCGAGATGATCAGCGAGACTGGCGCGACCACTTCCTTCGCGACGCCGCGATCTTCCCACTTGGTGCGCATGGACAGCGAATCCTTGCCGACTGGAATGCTGATGCCGAGCGCCGGGCACAACTCCATGCCGATCGCCTTGACCGTGTCGTAGAGCGCGGCGTCTTCGCCCGCTGCGCCGCAAGCGGCCATCCAGTTCGCCGACAGCTTGAGCTTGTCGAGCGACGCGATCGGCGCCGCCGCAATGTTGGTCACGGCCTCGCCGACCGCCATGCGGCCCGACGCCGGTGCGTCGATCACGGCGAGCGGCGTGCGCTCGGCCATGGTCATCGCCTCACCGGTGAAGCCCGCGTAGTCCATGGTGGTGATCGCGACGTCGGCCACCGGCACTTGCCACGGGCCGACCATCTGGTCACGCGCGGTCGTGCCGCCCACCGAGCGGTCGCCGATCGTGATCAGGAACGACTTGCTCGCCACCGTGGGATGACGTAGCACGCTGGTCGCCACATCCGCGAGCGCAATGCCGGTCACATCCACCGGTTCGAGCTTCTGCTCGACGCGTTTGACGTCGCGATGCATGCGCGGCGCCTTGCCGAGCAGCACTTCCATCGGCATGTCGACCGGCTGGTGCGCAGTGTCGTCGTTCAGTTCGGAGTCGATCAGCTTGAGCTGGCGCGCGGCGGTGGCCGTGCCGATCACCGCGAACGGGCAGCGCTCGCGCTCGCACATGGCGGCGAAGGCCGGCAGATCGGCCGGCGCGATGGCCAGCACGTAGCGCTCTTGCGCCTCGTTCGACCAGATTTCGCGCGGCGACAAACCGCTTTCTTCCAGTTGGATCTTGCGCAGATCGAACAGCGCGCCCTTGCCGGCGCCGTCGACCACTTCCGGGAAGGCGTTCGACAGACCGCCCGCGCCCACGTCGTGAATGCTCAGAATCGGATTCTTTTCACCAAGCTGCCAGCACGCGTTGATGACCTCCTGCGCACGGCGTTCGATTTCCGGGTTGCCGCGTTGAACCGAATCGAAGTCGAGTTCAGCGGTGTTGGTGCCGGTCGCCATCGAGCTTGCCGCGCCGCCGCCCATGCCGATGCGCATGCCTGGACCGCCGATCTGGATCAGCAGCGAGCCTTCCGGCAGATCGTGCTTATGCGTGTGCTGGTCCGAGATATTGCCGATGCCGCCGGCGATCATGATCGGCTTGTGATAACCGCGCACCAGGCCCGCGACATTCTGCTCGTAAGCGCGGAAATAGCCGCCCAGGTTGGGCCGGCCGAATTCGTTGTTGAACGCGGCACCGCCGAGCGGGCCGTCGATCATGATCTGCAGCGGCGAAGCGATCCGATCGGGCCGACCGTACGCTTCGTGCTGGTCGGCCGGATTGCGGTGCGCGAGCGGCTGCGCGGCGTCGCGCGCGTTTTCCCATGCTTCGACGCCGTCCGGCAGTTCCAGATTCGACACGGTGAAGCCCGCCAGACCCGCCTTGGGACGCGCGCCGCGGCCGGTCGCGCCTTCGTCGCGGATTTCGCCGCCCGCGCCGGTCGCGGCGCCCGGGAACGGCGAGATCGC
Source organism: Paraburkholderia sp. FT54 (assembly GCF_031585635.1). NCBI lineage: Bacteria > Pseudomonadati > Pseudomonadota > Betaproteobacteria > Burkholderiales > Burkholderiaceae > Paraburkholderia > Paraburkholderia sp. FT54. The sequence continues at coordinate 2,248,117 of NZ_CP134195.1, forward strand.
GGTGGGGTGGTTGTGCGTTTCCACCTTCATCAAGGTGTGCGTGAGTTCGTTGCTGCGGCGGTAGTGCTCCGGCAACTCACTCGCCCCCAGGTCGGCCGGCGTGCGCGGGAACCAGCGCTCGGCCATGCCGCCCGCCATGATCGCCGAGTTGTCCGAATACGCGACGATCGTGCCTTGCGGATTGAGCTTCTCAGTATTGCGGATCATGTTGAAAAGCGAGATGTCCTGCTTCTCGCCGTCGATGGTCCAATCCGCGTTGAAAATCTTGTGGCGGCAGTGTTCGCTGTTGGCCTGCGCGAACATCATCAACTCGACGTCGGTCGGGTTGCGGCCGAGCTTCGTGAAAGCCTCGACCAGGTAGTCGATTTCGTCGTCGGCGAGCGCGAGGCCCAGTTCCGTGTTCGCCGTTTCCAGCGCGCCGCGGCCATTGGCCAATACGTCGACGGTCTGCAGCGGCTTGGCCGGCAGTTCGTCGAACAGATGCAGCGCATGGTCGCGCGACGCGGACACGCTTTCGGTCATGCGATCGTGCAAGGCTGCCGCGACAGCCGCGCGGGCTTCGTCGGAGAGCGCCTTCTTGCCGCCCAGCAGGCCGCTTTTCAGCGTGACCGTGTATTCGACGCCGCGCTCGATGCGGCGCACCTGCGTGAGGCCGCACAGATGCGCGATATCCGTCGCCTTGCTGGCCCACGGCGACACCGTGCCGAAACGCGGCACCACGAGGAACGTCTCGGCCGTGCCGCGCTCTCTGGTTTCTTCGAGCGGATCGCCGTAGTGCATCAGCGCTTCGATCTTCGCGTTGTCTTCAGCGGAAAGCGGCGTCTGGGCGTTGACGAAGTGCAGATATTGCCCGCGCACGCCGGTAATGTTCGGATCGATGCGCGTGAGCGTTTCGAGCAGGCGGGTTTGACGGAAATCGGAAAGGGCCGAAGCGCCGGGGAAACACGAGAAGTGGGCCATGGACTTGACGTTGCGTCGCTAATGATGCCGATGAGTGATGCCGATGAGTCGCGCGTGAAGGCGACGTGAGGCGCAAAGGAAGTCCGGGATTATACCCCGGGAAGAGGCTTCCAGCGGGCTTGGCGGTGCGGTTTCGGGCGCGTTTCGAGATAGTTTCGCGCGGGTTCCACATGGGCTCCGGGCACGTTCCGGCCGGCCTCGGACACGCCCGCGGCACGCACGGCGGCGGCGCTCAGGCGTTGCATCCGCGTGGCCGCGCCAGCGGTTTGACTGCTATCATTCGCCCTTTCACCAGATCGGCGCGAGCGGCCTGAACAGGCCGGCAGCGCGCCGCATGTCACGCTCAACGGGAATGCGCCGCTTCGGCGTCCCGTCGGCCATTCGAATCAGAACATGGATGTCATTGTCATCGGCGGCGGGATCGCGGGCGTCGCCACCGCTTATCAACTGCGCGCGGCCGGCCATCGGGTATGCGTCGTCGAGCGCCACGCCACGGTCGCGCAGGGCGCCACCTATGGGCACGGCGGCACCATCCTGCCGACCCCGCTGGACACCTGGTTCGGTCCGACTTTCATGGCGAGCCGTCAGAACGCCAGAAACGGCGTCGTCAACAAGACCGGCTTCAACGGATCGGCGCGCCAGTTCGTCAAGCAGCTCGCCGAGCTGCAGGAACCCGACGCGTTCGGCCGTCAATACGGACTGCTGCGGCCGCTGATCGAGCTGTCGCGCGACACCATGGCGGACATGGAGGCGCGCTTCGGCCTCGAGTTTGAACAGACGAGCGGCGTGCTCTATCTGGTGCGCTCCGAACAGGAGTGGCAGCAGATGCGGCCCGCGCGCGCTTTGCTGCAGCTTTTCGAAGTGCCGCACCACGAGTTGACACCCGAGCAATGCGCCGCCTTCGAGCACTCGGTGCGCACCGAACCGGAATTCGCCGGCGGCGTGCTGTTCGACCAGGAGCGTACGGCCAATGCGCCGCTCTTCGCCAAGCTGATCAAGCAGACGCTGGATGGGCAAGGCGGCGTGCAATTCATGCTGGGCTGCGAAGTCTCGTCGATTCGCCTGGAAGGCCAGCGCGCCTCGGTGGAACTGGCGCCGCGGCCGGGCACGAACTCCCGTTCGCGCGAGGTGGATGTGATCCACGCCGACGCCGTGGTCGTGACTGCCGGCCATGGCAGCCTGCCGCTGCTCGAGCAACTCGGCTTGCGCCTGCCGCTGCATCCGCTGCGCCTGCACACGCTGGTCGCACCGATCGCGCATGAGGAATGCGCGCCGCACGTCGCGATCGTGGACGCCGTGAAGCGGATCGCGATCAGCCGCATGAACCATCGCCTGCGGATCGCGGGCGGTGCGGTTTTGCAAAGCGCCGGCCAGATCGACAAGCCGCTGGGCGAAGCGGTGACGAAAGAAGCCCTCGCGCTGCTCGGCCAGGCTACGCACGACTGGATCCCGGGCGCCGCACGGATCTCCGCGGCCTTGCCGTGGGAAGGCGTCAAACTGCTGTCGCCGGACGGCTTGCCGGTAATCGGCAACGCACTGCATCCGCGTCTATTCGTCAATGTGGGCCACGGCCCCGCGGGCTGGGGTCTCGCCTGCGGAGCGGGCAAGCTCATGGCCGACCTGATTTCGGGCGGCACGCCGGACGTCCCCGCGGACACGCTGGCCGCCCTACGCCCGGATCGGTTCAGGTAAATCGCCGGCCCGCGCACGAGCGGGCCGCAAGAGGCGCCCGCCGGGCGCCCATCGGCACTACCATAGCGATTCCCCAAGCTTTTTCGCCTGCCAACGGGCGAACCGCCAAGCCTCGCCATGACAGAAGCCGATAACACGCCGCCGACGCTCATCAACCCGCACAGCCGGGCACTGCCGCTCCTGACGCTTACCGACCTGCGGATCGCCGAATCCCAGGCGGCCGCCGCCTTGCCGAAACACACGCTGATGGCGCGCGCCGGCAAATCCGCCGCGAGCTTCCTGCGCGAGCAGATCACGCGCGATACCTCGATCGGGAAATCCAGCCAGAAGGTGTGGCTCATCGCCGGGCCGGGCAACAACGGCGGCGACGCGCTGATTCTCGCGACGGAGCTGCACGAAGCCGGCATCGCCGTCGAGCTCTGCATGCCGGTCGAAGTGAAACCGGAAGACGCGCGCTGGGCACTCGACACGGCCCGCGCGGCAGGCGTTGCGATCACCACCGCACCGCCCGCCTCACTGGACGGCTACACCTGGCTGGTGGACGGCATGTTCGGCATCGGCCTGACACGTCCGCTCGAAGGCGTGTTCGCGGCGCTCGCCCGGCAGCTGTCGCAACGAGCCAAAGCCCGGCCGCGCAAAGGCGGCGTGCTGGCGCTCGACGTCCCAAGCGGCCTCGACAGCGACACCGGCACGGTGGTGGGCAACGGCGACGGCGCCGCCGTCCACGCCACCCACACGGTCAGCTTCATCGGCGCCAAACCCGGGCTTTTCACCGCGCAAGGGCGCGACCTCGCCGGCACCGTCACCGTCGCGCCGATCGGCGTCGACACCAGCGGCCGCGCGGCCGTGCAACTGAACGCGCCCGAACTCTTCGCCGCCTTCCTGCCGGCGCGCGATTTCGCGACCCACAAGGGCAGCTTCGGCAGCCTCGCGGTGGTCGGCGGCGACACCGGCATGTGCGGCGCGCCGATCCTCGCCTCGCGCGCGGCGCTGTTCACCGGCGCGGGCAAGGTGCACGTCGCGTTGCTGGGCGAAGGCGCTCCGCCCTACGATCCGCCGCATCCCGAGCTCATGCTGCATGCCGTCGACGATCTGCCGCTCGATCAGATGGACGCGCTCGCCGTCGGCTGCGGCATGGGTCATCGCGAACGCGCCACGCAGGTGATGCACGACGTGCTGCGACTCGACGTGCCCAAGCTGTTCGACGCGGACGCGCTGAACCTGATCTCGAAAGATCCCGCGCTCGCGGCCGACGTCACCGCGCGCGGCGTGCAAGGCGATCCGTGCATCCTCACGCCACACCCGCTCGAAGCCGCGCGTCTGCTCGGCACCGACGCGCCGGGCGTGCAGCGCGACCGGCTCAGCGCGGCGCGCTCGCTCGCCGCGCGCTTTGCCAGCGTGGTGGTGCTCAAAGGCGCCGGCACCATCGTCGCGGCTCCGGATGGGCGCCTCGCCATCAATCCGACCGGCAACGCCGCGCTCGCGACGGGCGGCACCGGCGACGTGCTCGGCGGCATCATCGGCGCCCTGCTCGCGCAGCATCTGCCGCGCTACGAAGCGGCGCTCGCGGGCGTCTATCTGCACGGCCTCGCCGCCGACACGCTGAGCGCGCAAGGCCACGGTCCCGCGGGCCTGACGGCGGGCGAACTGGCGCCGATGGTGCGAACCTTGCTGAACCATTTGTTCTATCCGGCGGCGCAGTCCTGACGCTGTCCGTCCCAACCTATGGATGGACGGCCCAAACCGCTGCCGTCTGTCACGCAACGCCGTTATACTGACTGACCGCGCCGCGCGTCGGAGCCACGACGGGTGACGGCGAACTTTCGCCGCCACTCACGGCGAACCCGGCCGCGCGGCATCTCTAACAGCATCGTTGCATCATCCTCGGCAGCGCTTCACGCGCGCGCCTTTCTTCGTGCTACTTGGTTAGACGGACGCTATGACCCAGAACTCGCTCCCCTCCTGGTCCTCGCTGCAAACGCATTACGAGAAGATTCGCGATGCGCACATGCGCGACTGGTTCGCCCCCGAGAACGATCCCGCCCCTACCCGTGCTGAGCGCTTTGCGTTCGCGGGCGGCGGTCTCGCGGCCGATTTCTCGAAGAACCGCATCACCGAAGAAACGCTGAAACTGCTAGTGCAACTCGCGCGCGAAGCCGGCGTCGAGAAACGCCGCGACGCCATGTTCGCGGGCGATATCGTCAATCCGACCGAAGGCCGCGCCGTGCTGCACACCGCCTTGCGCGCCACCGATCCGAAAGCGCCGTTCTACGCGCAAGTCCAGGCCGAGCGCAAGAAGATGGCCGCGTTCGCCGAGCAGGTGCGCAGCGGCGAATGGAAAGGCTATACCGGCAAGCGGATCCGCTATGTCGTGAACATCGGCATCGGCGGCTCGGACCTCGGGCCGAAGATGGTCGTGCATGCGCTGCATCATCTGGCCATGCCGGAGATCACCACGCACTTCGTGTCGAACGTCGACGGCGCCGATCTGTACAACGTGATGCAGCAGATCGATCCCGAAGAAACGCTCGCGATCATCGTCTCCAAGACCTTCACCACGCTCGAAACCATGACCAACGCGCGCTCGCTGCGCGACTGGTTCATCGAGAAAGGCTGCCCGGAAAGCGCGTTGGCGAAGCACTTCGTCGGCGTGTCGGCCAATCCCGCGGAAGTGGTCAAGTTCGGCATCGCGAAAGAGAACGTGTTCGAGATGTGGGACTGGGTCGGCGGACGCTATTCGCTGTGGTCGGCGGTGGGCCTGTCGATCATGATCGCGATCGGACCGCAGCAGTTCGACGAACTGCTCGCCGGCGCCAACGAGATGGACCAGCATTTCCGCGACGCGCCGCTGGAGAAGAATCTGCCGGTGCTGCTCGGCATGATCGGCATCTGGTATCGCAACTTCTTCGGCTCGCAAAGCTATCTGGTCGCGCCGTATTCGCAAGCGCTGCATTTCCTGCCTTCGTATCTGCAACAGCTCGAAATGGAGAGCAACGGCAAGTCCGCGCGTCTGGACGGCGCGACGGTCGACTATCCGACCGCCGCTGTGACGTGGGGCGAACCGGGCACGAACGGTCAGCACGCGTTCTTTCAGATGCTGCATCAAGGTCCGACGATCGTGCCGATCGACTTCATCGCCGTGTTGACGCCGGAGCATCCGCTCGTCAGCCATCATCCGAAGCTGCTCGCCAATTGCTTTGCGCAAAGCGAAGCGCTGATGGTCGGCCGCACGCTCGAAGAAGCGAAGAAAGTGGCCGGCGCCGACAAGCCTGAACTCGCACCGCACCTGGTGTTTCCAGGCAACCGTCCGACCAGCACGCTGCTGGTCGACGCGCTCACCGCACGTTCGCTCGGCGCATTGATCGCGTTGTACGAGCACAAGGTGCTGGTGCAGGGGACGGTGTGGAACATCAACTCCTTCGATCAGTGGGGCGTGGAGTTGGGCAAGATTCTCGGCAAGGTGGTCGAAGCCGATCTGACGGCGCCGAGCGCCGATGTGAAGAAGCACGATTCGTCGACGTCCGCATTGATCGCGCGGGCGCGCGCGGCGTTGAAGAAGTGATGGTGAGCGGCGCGGTGGGCCGCGCCGCTGAAGTTACGCTGACTTGATTGGGGCACTCACCTTTTGGCGAGGTGAGCCGGAATGAAAAAGCGGGCCCTTGTGGCCCGCTTCGCTTTTGTAGCGACGCTCGACATCCGCTCAGGCGAGACGTCCCGCCTCGATCGTCACCGTCGTATCGCAGCGGCGCGCCAGTTCGATGTCATGCGTGACGAGAATCAACGTGGCGCCGTTCGCGCGGTTCATCTCGAACATCAGATCGATCACCGCATGACCGGTGGCGGCGTCGAGACTGCCTGTCGGTTCGTCGGCGAAGAGGATCGCCGGATGCGTGACGAACGCGCGCGCGAGCGCCACGCGTTGCTGCTCGCCGCCCGAGAGCAGCTTCGGATAGTGACCGGTGCGCTTGCCGAGACCCACCTGTTCCAGCAAGCGGCGCGCACGCGTTGCAGCCTCGCGCGTGCCAATGCCGCCTTGCAGCTCCAGCGGCAACGTAACGTTTTCGAGAGCCGTCAAATGAGGCATCAGTTGAAACGACTGGAACACGAAGCCGACCGAACCGCTGCGCAAGGCGGCGCGCTCGTCTTCGTTCAGTTCACCGAGTTCGCGGCCGAGCAACCGAACCGAGCCCGAGCTCGCGCTGTCCAATCCTGCGAGCAAGCCGAGCAGCGTAGACTTGCCCGACCCGGATGCTCCGACGATTGCCACACTGCTGCCGGCATCGATAGCAAGATCGATGTCGTCGAGAATCGTCAGTTCGCCCGTTGCATCCTTAACCTTCTTGGATAAACCCCGCACTTCAATGACTGGATCAGTTTTGTTTAGCATGGTGAAGCGTAGGTTGAAAGTGCGTGCCATGACGTCTCGCGCCACGGCGTTGACAACGGCATGCAGCTGCGCCGTTGTGGCCGCCACCCTGTTTTCAGTGAGCCTCGCGGCCCGGGCCGCCAACGCGCCCGAACCGGCCAGGCCGGTGATCGTCGTGCTCGGCGACAGCATCTCCGCCGAATACGGCCTGCCCCGCGACACGGGCTGGGTCGCCTTGATGCGCCAACGCCTCACCGACGAGCGAATCGATTATAGCGTTGCCAATGCGAGCATCAGCGGCGACACCACGAGCGGCGGACGAGCCCGCTTGCCCGCGCTCATGCAACGCCTGAAGCCGAGCATCGTGATTGTCGAACTCGGCGCCAACGACGCCTTGCGCGGCGTGCCGCTCTCCACCACCGAGGACAACCTGCGCACGATCATCGAGCAGGCTCAGCAAGGTCACGCGAAGGTCGTGCTGGTAGGCATGTATGTCCCGCCTAATTACGGCCCGGACTATACGCAAAAGTTCCACGGCTTGTACGGCGAACTGTCGAAGCAGTTGGGTGTGCCCCTCGTGCCGTTTCTGCTCGCCGGCATCGCCGACAAACCGGACATGTTCCAGGCCGATCAGCTTCATCCCACACAGCAGGCACAGCCAGTGCTACTCAACAACGTGTGGCCGGCAATCAAGCCACTCCTTCGCACAAGTTCGCCGCACTGAAAAGCCTGCTAACAACTTGTTTCCAGAACTTCGGGAACGCGGATCGGTAAGGTCTCTCTGACACTTTCGTAATCCCGTGTAACCCGGCTCGATTTTGAGCGACTTATGAGGAGATAACGTGAAATATTTACCGTTAATCGCTTTGACCGTGGCAATTTCCGCCTGCGCCGCTCAACCGCCCGCTGGCGTTCAATCCGTTGGTCAAAGCCAGCAACCGCCGAAGGCTGTCGCTACCTGCATCGCGCAAAAATGGGCCGACACCTCGCAGCAACAAGTCGTTTCGCAAGACACGTTGGCTAACGATCAAGCCATGGATGTGTATGTTCCGGGTCAGCAGCCGCCTAGCGGCGCCGCCGCTGTCGTACGTCCGTCGTACACCGGCAAGGGCACGTGGGTCGGCTTCCGCGCGAATGGCGCTGCGGGCAGCGAGGCCACGGGTGCAATCAGCGGCTGCCTGTAATAGCTCCAGAGTGTCGCAGCAAACCGTTTGATGAGGCTTGCCCTCGTCAAACGAAAAGCCCCGCAATTGCGGGGCTTTTTTGTGTCAGCGCGGTGTTACTCGCCGCTCGCCTGTGCATTGCTGCTGTCAAGCGAACCGTAGAACTTCACCTTCGAGCGCGCACGCACGGCTTCGACATACGCCTCTGCTTCGGACTGCGCATCGACCTGCGCGATCTGTTGTTGCGCCGCGGCCAGATGTTGCGGATCGACCGTCGAACCCGCCACCACCGAGTTCACGCGATAGATCGCATAGCCGTCGTCGCCGAGATCCACGCCGACGTAGGCCGGCAATTTTTGCGCATCCGCCTTGTAGATTGCACTCAATGCGGCCGGCGGCACGCCTTGCGCGTCGTTGCGCGACACCTTCAGCGGCGACGAGAAGCCCGTGGTCGCCTTCGACTTTTCGAACTCGGCCAGTTTGGCCACGCCGTCCTTGTGAGCCGCCTCGTTCGACTGAACCGCGATCACCTTCTGACGCACGGCATCCTTGACGGCGTCAAGTGCCGGCACCGCCGCGGCCTTGTAGTCGGTCACGCGCGCCGCGATCAACGTGTTGCCGCCGACGTCGATGGCCTGCGTGTTGTTGCGTGCCGTCGTGGCGTCAGTCGCGAACACCGCGGCGAGGAACTTCGCGTTGTTCAGCGGGCTGTCAGGCGCGAGCTTCGGATCCGGCTGCGGCGTGACCGTGGCGGTCTGAACTTGCAGCTTGTACTTGTCGGCAGCCGGTTGCAGGCTCTTGGCCTTTTCGTAGACGATCGAGGTGAAGCCTTCCGAATCGTCGGTGAAAGCCTTGCTGGCCAACTGCGTCTTCAGGTCTTTCGAGATCTGATCTTTCACTTCGTCGAACGGCCTCGTGACCGCCGGCTTCACGTCCGTCACCTTGACGATGTGATAGCCGAAATCGGTCTGCACGATGCCGCTGACTTCGTCTTTCTTCAGCGCGAACACGGCGTCGTCGAACGCCTGGCCGCCCGCGATCATGCCACGGCCGAAGTAACCCAGATCGCCGCCCTTCGACGCCGACCCCGGATCCTGCGAATTCTGTTGCGCGATCTGCGCGAACTGGTCCGGATGCGCCTTGATCTGCGCGAGCAAGTCTTCGGCCTTCTGCTTCGCCTTGGCCTTGTCGGCCGCGCTCGCGTCTTTCGGTGCCGCGATCAGGATATGGCTCGCGCGCACCTGTCCGTCGGTGCGGTAGTGCGCGAGGTTGTCGTCGTAGTACTTCTTCAGATCGGCGTCGCTCGGCTGCGCGGAAGCGGCGAGCGTGGCCGGCGACATCACGAGATACTGGATCGTGGCCGTAGCGGGCGTGGCGAATTCGTTGCGATGCGCGTCGTAATACGCTTGCAGTTGCGCGTCGGTGGGCTGCACCTTCGCGGCGTAGTCGCGCGGATGGAACGCGATGCCCTGCACTTCGCGCTGCTGTTCCGCGAGTTCGGTCAGATGCTGCGCGAGCGTTTTCGACGTGAACGCGCTGCCTTGAATGGCGGCCGGCAACTGCTGCGTGGCGATGCTGTAGCGCACGCGTTCGTCGTACTGGTCAGGCGTCATGCCCTGCATGGCGAGCAACTGCTTGTAGCGGTCGACGTCGATCGTGCCGTCGGGATTCTTCAGCGACGAGATCACCGGATCGTTGAGCAGCACACGGCGCACGGCGTCGTCGGACGCGGTGAGGTGCAGGCGCTGAGTTTCATCGGCCAGCACGCGTTGCTCGATCAGACCGTCGAGCATCTGACTGCGGCGTTCGGGCGTGTCGAACGACTTCATGTCGAACTGCGCGCCGAGCATCTGACGGGCGCGGTCGAGCTGCTGACGCATCGCGTCGTCGTATTCAGCGCGCGTGATCTTGTGACCGTTGACGCTCGCGACGTTTGCACTTTCGTCAAAGAAGCCGCGAAAGCCCTGAATACCCACAAAACCCAACCCCGGCACAATGACGAGGATGAGCATGAACATCATCAGGCGTTTGTGATTGCGGAAAAAATCGAGCATGCGTGAGGAGTGCCAAAAACAGAACGCCCGATCTTACAACAGCGGGCAATAAAAAAGGCGAACCGGAGTTCGCCTTTCGAGGATACTGGCGGAGTGGACGGGACTCGAACCCGCGACCCCCGGCGTGACAGGCCGGTATTCTAACCGACTGAACTACCACTCCTTATACTGCACTGAAACACTTAACCGGATCTGAAACCAGTGGTGCCGAAGGGCTCGAAAACTCCCAACAAAGCCTTGAGACAAGCGCTTCCACGCGATTCGATTGGTTGACTGCAACGAAAAATACAACAGACGGAAATTGTAACCGAAAGCGTCGCATGACTGCAACACTTCCGAAGTGCGACCGTGTTGCCCAACAGTAAGGAAGCCTTGGCGGGAGCGTTGGGCTCGCTCCGCGCGAGCCAGAGCGGCGCATGCGTACCATCGCCGCAATTCTGGGTGTGGTCGTAGACAGCCTGCGGGCAATCGCGGACACGTCCCTGTCCGGCCCGTGCCGCAAGCGTCAATTCGACGCCCCACTCTTTATCCGCTCCAGCGAAGCCAGAACCGGCGCGACTTTCGCCAGCTCCGCGCGCATCTCGTCGACCAGCCATTGCGCCACCTGGCGCACCGATCCCGACGGCTCGCGCGAGCGGCATTCCAGCACGTAATTGCAGCCCGTCTCCACCATCCGGTCCGATGCGGGGACGACCGCCCCCGTATTGAGCGGCGCGGCGACCGCGAGCAGCCAGCCGAGCAGCACCCCGTGCCCGAGCATGGCGCCCTGCAGCGCGAGACCCGGATCGGAATAGCTGGCGTGTTTCGCCGATGCGTGGTTCATCACTCGTGTCAGCTCGAAATAGTCGGCCCACGTATGCGTGGTCGGCTCGAGGTGAATCAGCGTGTGACCGCCCGCCTGACGCGGCGCGTCGAGGGGGCCGTGCTGCGCGAGATAGTCCGGGCTGCATACGGCGACGATCAGCTCCGGACAGAAACAGAGCGCATCGTGCTCCGAGCCGGGCTTATGCAGACGGATACCGAGATCGGCGCCATCGAGCGGACCGTACAGGCGGCTCGCCATCACCTGCAAGCGCAGGTTCACCGACGGAAACGCATGCTGAAAGCGCTCATGGCGCGGCAGCAGCCACTGCGACGCGAACCCGCTGGAGATGGAGAGCGTGACCGTCTCGCTCTCTTCCTTGCGGCTCTTCAGTTCGGTGATCGTGTCGCTCACCTGGCCGAAGCCCGAAGCCACCGCGACGCGCAGTTTCACGCCTTCGTCGGTGAGGGCCAGGCCGGTCTTGGTGCGCGCGAACAGTTTGAAGCCGAGCGCGTCTTCGAGACGCGTCACCATGCGGCTCACCGCGACCGGTGTGACGTTCAGTTCGAGCGCCGCGCGCGTGAGGCTCATGTGACGCGCGGCGGCCTCGAAAACGAGCAGCGCCTGAAGCGAAGGAAGCCTAAGTCCCATCTGCTAACACCATGTTATCCGCGTTGACGAACATGTAAATTGACGCGCCTTCAGGGCAACTCTACTTTGTCGGCAGACCCATCGAGAGAGTCCCGACATGACAGAACAAAACGCGGACCAAGCGCGGCCGGCCGCTTCGTCCGATCCCCTGCTGCAACCGCTGACGCTCAGGCATCTGGTGCTGAAGAACCGCGTGATGAGCACGAGCCACGCGAGCCGTCTCATTCAAAACGAATTCCCGCAGGAAGTCTATCAACGCTATCACGAGGAAAAGGCTCGGGGAGGCATCGGGCTCACCATGTTCGGCGGCTCGTCGAACGTGAGCATCGACAGTCCCAACACGTTCCAGCAGATCAACATGGGTGTCGACGAAGTCGTCCCGCATCTGCGGCGCTTCTCCGAACGCGTGCACGCCCACGGCGCCGCGCTGATGTGTCAGATCACCCATCTCGGCCGGCGCGGCGATCCCTACGCCGAACCGTGGCTGCCGATGCTCGCGCCGTCGCCGCGCCGCGAAACGCTGCACCGCGCGATCCCGCAAGCGATGAACGAGCACGACATCAAGCGCATCGCGGCCGACTTCGGACGCGCGGCGCGCCGCTGCATGGAAGGCGGACTCGACGGCCTGGAAACGCACGCGGGCGGGCATCTGATCGGGCAGTTCCTCAACCCGGCCGTCAACCTGCGCAGCGATCGTTACGGCGGCTCGGCCGCGAACCGGTGCCGCTTTGCGATCGAGGTTCACGAGGCGATCCGCAAGGAAGTCGGCGACGCCTATCCGGTCGGTCTTCGCTTCGCGCTCGAAGACGGCTGCAGCTTCGAAGAAAGTCTGGAAATGGCCCGCATCCTGCAGCAAAGCGAGCTTCTCGACTTCTTCAACGTGGTCTACGGCCGCATGGACACGAAGATGTCGCTGGTCGTCAACAGCATGCCCGGCATGTTCATGCCGTCCGCGCCCTGGCTCGCCAAGGCCGCCGCGTTCCGGCGCGCGGTGCGGCTGCCGGTCTTTCACGCCGCCAAGATCGCCGATCTCGCCACCGCGCGCTATGCGATCGGCGAGGGCCTCATCGACATGGCCGGCATGACGCGCGCGCACATCGCGGAGCCGCATCTCGTGCGGCTCATCGAGACGGGCCGCGAGGCGGCCGCGCGCCCTTGCGTCGGCGGCTCGCATTGCCGCAATACGAAGGCGACCTGCATCCACAACCCGGCGACCGCGCGCGAAACCTTCCTGCCGCACGACATCGAGCCGGCCGCGACGCCTCGTCGTGTGCTGGTCGTCGGCGCGGGGCCGGCCGGTCTCGAAGCGGCGCGCGTGTGCGCGAGCCGGGGCCATCGGGTCACGCTACTCGAAGCGGCCGACCGCGCAGGCGGACAAGTGCTGCTGGCAGCGTCGGGAAGCTGGCGCAAGGATCTGATCGGCATCGTCGACTGGCGTCTCGCCGAACTGGAACGGATGGGAGTCGACATCCGCTACAACCAGTACGCCGAACTCGCCGACGTGCTCGAACAGCGCCCGGACGTGGCGATCGTGGCAACGGGCGGCACGCCCGATCTCGACGCGCTGCCAGGCGGCGAATCGTGCCGCTCGGTGGTCGATGCGTTGTCGGATACGCCGCCCAGAGCGGGGCGCGTGCTCGTCTACGACGGCACCGGCCGTCACAACGCGTATCTATGCGCCGAGCGCTTCGTGTCGGCGGGACTCGACGTGCGCCTCGCCGTGCTCGACGCGTTGCCCGCGCAGGAAACCGGCGGCAAGGGCGACGACCTCGTGTGGATGCGCAACCTCGAAAAGTGGCAGGTGCCGGTGCGCACCCATCTCGAACTCGTCGAAGTGCGGCACGGCGACGCCGGCATGCTGCGCGCGATCTTCAGGCATCAGTTGACCGATGAACTCGTGGAAATGGAAGCGGAGCATATGGTCGTCGAACGCGGGACCCTCGCCGCGGACGATCTCTTCGAAGCCGCTCGCGTGCATTCGGTCAACGACGGCCAGATGGACCTCGCGGCGTTCGCGCGCGCGCAGGCGCAGCCGGTCCTGCGGAGCGCGACCGGCGATGCGCAGTTTCATCTTTACCGGATCGGCGACGCGGTGGCTTCGCGCGACATCCATACCGCGATCTATGACGCGTATCGCCTCTGCGTCGCGATTTAGGCGAACACCCTTCCCGCTCGATCAGAACTCAAAGGACAAACCATGGCCACGACTCCGGACACAAATACCCCCGACCTCGAACGCAGGCGCGCCGTGAAAACGCTTCTCGCGGCGGGCGCCGCCGCGACCGCGGGCTGGTCCGCCCTGGCCGGCGCGGCCGCCACTGCGACGGCGACCGCCGCGGCGAAGCCGCGTCAAGGCGGCATCATGCGCGTCGCGACGGCCAACCAGTCGCAGTCCGATTCGCTCGACCCCGCGAAAGCCTCGCACACCGCGGACTATTCGCGCATGTTCATGTTCTACAGCGGCCTCACTGAGTTCGACAGCAACTTCAAGGTGCAGAACGCACTCGCCGACGCGTTTGACACCAGCGATCACAAGCGGTGGATCGTCAAGCTCAAGCCGAACGTGCATTTCCACGACGGCAAGCCGCTCACCGCGGACGATATCGTGTTCTCGCTCTTGCGTCATAAAGATCCGGTGACGGCGTCGAAAGCCAGATCGATCGCCGATGCAATCGACTCTGTCAAGGCGACCGGACCGCTGCAAGTGGAGATCGTGCTGAACGCGCCCAACGTCGATTTGCCCGCGCTGTTCGCCGTGCCGCATTTCGTCATCGTCGCGGCCGGTACGAAGGATTTCTCAAAGGGCAACGGCACGGGCCCGTTCGTTTGCAAGGAATTCACGCCGGGCGGCCTATGCGTCGGCACGCGCAATCCGAACTTCTGGAAACCGGGACTGCCGTATCTCGACGAAGTGCAACTCGTCGGCATCGTCGACGATGCCGCGCGCCTGAACGCCCTGCTCGCCGGTGACATCCAGCTCGTCTCGCCGGTGCCCGCGCGCGACGTCGAGCGCCTCAAGCGCGCCGGCGGCTTCGGCGTGCTCGAAAGCCAGTCGGGTCTCTACACCGATCTCATCCTGCGTCAGGACGCGGCGCCCACCCGCAACCCCGAGTTCGTCCAGGCGATCAGGTCCCTGCATGACCGCGAGCGCATTCAGAAGACGCTGCTGCGCGGCTATGCGACGATTGGCAACGATCATCCGGTTCCCGCGTGGCACCCCTACTATCTCGCAGGACTGCCGCAGCGCACTTACGACCCCGAGCGCGCGAAGTCGCTCATCAAGAAAGCGAATCTGTCCGGCACGGCGGCGGAAATGGTGGTCCCTCCTTCGATCGAATCCGCACTCGATTCCGCGCTGATGTTGCAACAAGCCGCGATGCAGACCGACCTCACACTCGACGTGCGCCGCGTGCCCGCTGACGGCTACTGGTCGACGCACTGGATGAAGCATCCCATGACCTACGGCTCGATCCTGCCGCGGCCGACGCTCGATCTGCTCTATACGCAATTCTTCAAGTCCGATTCCGTGTGGAACGAGTCGGGCTGGAAGAATGCGCAGTTCGACCAGCTGCTGGTGCTGGCGCGCCAGGAGAAGGACGACACCAGGCGCAAGCAGATTTACGGCGACATGCAGACCATCGTGTACGAGAAAGGCAGCATCATCATCCCTGCATTCATCAACTTTATCGATGCGCATAGCAGCCATGTCAAAGGGCTGGCCGGTTCGCCTTCGGGACGCTTGATGGGCTACCGCTTTGCGGAATTTGCATGGCTCGACGCTGCGTGATCGGGCATTCGCGCAAGCGAAAGCCTGCATGCGCCGCGGCCTTCGAACCGCTGTCGTTGGCCCGGCGTCGACACCGCCGGGCCCTGTTCGCGGAGCCGGATCTGTCCGAGGTGGTTCTGCAGCGCCATCCGCACGGTCGTCGCTTGAAGAATGCAGGCACCGTATAGGCCGCAGAGCGCGTATGGCTTTGATTGGATGCCAATAAGCATCCCTTGACATCTGAAGCCATGAAAAAACCCGCAGAGCCATTAGCCATGCGGGTTTCCGGGTACTACCATGAGCGCCTTCAGACAAACTTGGACGCGAAACGGAATGGTGGGTGCTGAGAGGCTCGAACTCCCGACCTACGCCTTGTAAGGGCGCCGCTCTACCAACTGAGCTAAGCACCCGTTTCGCAATTCAGCGCTTCTGCTTGCCGCTTGATTTTGCTTTCCCAAGCAGCAAGCGCGTTAGTTTAGCGCATCCTTCAGGGCTTTGCCAGGCCTAAATTTAGGAACCTTCGCCGCTTTGATTTTGATGGCGGCGCCGGTGCGCGGATTGCGACCGGTGCGCGCGGTGCGCTTGCCGACCGCGAACGTGCCGAAACCGACCAACGTCACTGAACCGCCCTTTTTCAACGTACCTTTGACACCACCGATCACAGCATCGAGTGCGCGGCCTGCCGCTGCCTTCGAAATGTCGGCTTGCTGTGCAATGTGATCGATCAATTCCGTCTTGTTCATTCCAACCCCCGAGAATGTTTATGGCAATCGTGACGGCGCTCTCTTAGCGCCTGGCATCACGCGGCCGGCGGCCAACGCCGGGCGCAATCATTAGAATTGTCCGAAACCCTTGTGTCAAGCGGGATTGAGCCTGATTCGCGAGGTTTTTGAGGGGGTTGCCTATAACGAAATGTTGCCGCACATCGATGCACACACAACCAGTCGGCAAGCGCACGGCAGCTTTACTCAATAGGTGGGAAAACGCGTCTCGCGAGACGCTAGACGGAGGCGGCGTGGGAAATAAAAAAACCCGCGGCCGTGACCGCGGGTTTTCTTCAAACAAACAGCTTCGTTGCCGACTGTCTTAGTGCTTCACGACTTCCGTTGCAGCGGCGTCTTTGCCCGGCTCCGCTGCGACCGGCGCAGCAGGCTTCGGCTCTTCTTCCGGCAACGCCGCCGGCACACGTTCGAGTGCCAGTTCGAGCACCTTGTCGATCCAGCGGACCGGCACGATCTCAATTGCGTTTTTCACGTTATCCGGAATCTCCGTCAAGTCTTTGACGTTTTCTTCCGGAATCAGCACCAACTTGATACCGCCGCGATGCGCCGCCAGCAGTTTTTCCTTCAAGCCGCCGATCGGCAGAACTTCGCCACGCAGCGTGATTTCGCCCGTCATCGCGACATCGGCGCGCACCGGAATTCCGGTCAGTACCGACACCAGCGCGGTCGTCATCGCGATACCGGCGGACGGACCGTCTTTCGGCGTCGCGCCTTCCGGCACGTGGATGTGAATGTCCTGCTTCTCGAACGCTTCGTCCTTGACACCGAGACGGCGCGAACGCGAACGAACCACCGAGCGTGCTGCCTCGACCGATTCTTTCATCACGTCGCCGAGCGAACCCGTGCGGATCACATTGCCCTTGCCCGGCATCACCGCGGCTTCGATGGTCAGCAGATCGCCGCCCACTTCCGTCCATGCGAGACCCGTGACCTGGCCAACCTGATTTTCCTTCGCGGCCAGACCGAAGTCGTACTTGCGCACGCCGAGGAACGTGTCGAGGTTGCTGCCGTCCACCTTCACCGCGCCTTCCGCCTTCTTCAGCAGAAGCATCTTCACGACCTTGCGGCAGATCTTCGAAATTTCACGCTCGAGCGAACGCACGCCCGCTTCACGCGTGTAGTAACGAATGATGTCGCGAATCGCGGTTTCCGTCACATCGACCTCGCCTTCCTTGAGGCCGTTGTTCTTCTTCTGCTTGGGCAAAAGATAACGCTGTGCGATGCTGACCTTCTCGTCCTCCGTGTAACCCGACAGACGGATCACTTCCATCCGGTCGAGCAAAGGCGGCGGAATGTTCAGTGAGTTCGACGTCGCCACGAACATCACGTCCGAGAGATCGAAGTCGACTTCGACGTAGTGATCGGCGAACGTATGGTTCTGTTCCGGATCGAGCACTTCGAGCAGAGCCGACGACGGATCGCCGCGGAAATCCTGGCCCATCTTGTCGACTTCGTCGAGCAGGAAGAGCGGATTGCGCACGCCGACCTTGGTCAGGCTTTGCAGAATCTTGCCGGGCATCGAACCGATGTACGTACGACGGTGACCGCGAATCTCGGCTTCGTCGCGCACGCCGCCGAGCGCCATGCGCACGAACTTGCGGTTCGTGGCGCGAGCGATCGACTGACCCAGCGACGTCTTACCGACGCCCGGAGGCCCAACGAGGCACAGGATCGGCGCCTTGACCTTGTCGACACGTTGCTGGACCGCGAGATACTCGAGAATGCGTTCCTTCACTTTCTCGAGACCGAAGTGGTCTTCGTCGAGCACGCGTTCCGCATTCGAGAGGTCGTTGTTGACCTTGCTCTTCTTGCGCCACGGCAAGCCGATCAGCGTGTCGATGTAGTTGCGCACGACCGTCGCTTCAGCCGACATCGGCGACATCAGCTTGAGCTTCTTCAGTTCGGCGTCGGCCTTCTTCTTGGCTTCCTTCGGCATGCGGGCAGCCGTGATGCGCTTCTCGAGTTCTTCGAGGTCCGCACCTTCTTCGCCTTCGCCGAGTTCCTTCTGGATCGCCTTGACCTGTTCGTTCAGGTAGTACTCGCGCTGGCTCTTTTCCATCTGGCGTTTCACACGCCCACGGATGCGCTTTTCAACCTGCAGGATATCGATCTCGGCCTCAAGCTGCGCGAGCAGATGCTCGAGTCGCTCGATGACCGGGAACATTTCGAGGATGTGCTGCTTCTGGTCGAGCTTGAGCGGCAGATGCGCCGCGATCGTGTCGGCCAGACGACCCGCTTCGTCGATACCCGACAGCGACGTCAGGATCTCGGGCGGAATCTTCTTGTTCAGCTTCACATACTGGTCGAACTGCGACACGATCGCGCGGCGCAGCGCTTCGGTTTCAGCGCTGTCGGCGTGGTCGGGTTCGAGCGGCATGACTTCGCACGAGAACTGCGTTTCCTGCTCTTCGATGGAAAGCGTTTTCGCACGCTGCAAGCCTTCGACGAGCACCTTCACGGTGCCGTCGGGCAGCTTCAGCATTTGCAGGATGTTCGCAACACACCCTACTTCGTACATGTCCTTTTCGGTCGGCTCATCTTTCGCAGCCGTTTTCTGGGCGACGAGCATGATGTGCTTGCCGCCTTCCATCGCTGCTTCGAGAGCCTTGATCGACTTCGGGCGGCCTACGAAGAGCGGAATCACCATGTGCGGGAAGACGACTACGTCACGCAGCGGGAGCAGCGGGAGCGTAATGCGTTCCGGCGGAAGGAGTTGGGTTCCTGACATTTCATTTCCCCATGAGTGGAATCAGTTCGTTCGATAGGTGAGGCCAGCAGAAAAGATTGCAAGCCTCCGCGTGTGGGAAAAGTTCAGTGACTCCGAAGGTTCAGTGACTCCATAGTGAAAACAACCAGCCTGACCACACGATAAACGAAAAAAGCCGTTCACGTTGCCATGAACGGCTTTTTTTGCAGAACCCGAAAGCCGATCAGTTCGAACCCGCCACTTTGGGCGCGTCTTCGTAGATCAGTAGCGGTTTGCCGTCGCCGTCAATCACGTTGTCGTCAATGATGACCTTGCTAACGCCTTTCATTTGCGGCAGGTCGTACATCACATCAAGCAACGCCTGTTCCAGGATGGAGCGCAGACCACGCGCGCCCGTCTTGCGACGAATTGCCTTGCGCGCGACAGCTTGCAACGCGGCCGGGCGAATTTCGAGCTCGACGCGTTCCATGTTGAACAGCTTGTGGTACTGCTTCACCAGCGCATTCTTCGGTTCGACGAGAATTTTCATCAATGCGACTTCGTCGAGCTTGCCGAGCGTGGCCACCACCGGCAGACGGCCGATCAGTTCGGGAATGAGACCGAACTTGATCAGATCTTCCGGCTCCACTTCGCGCAGCACTTCGCCGGCGTCGCGGTCCTGCTTGCTCTTCACGCTCGCGCCAAAGCCAATGCCGGTCTTCTCGGTACGATCGACAATCACCTTTTCGAGGCCGTCAAACGCACCACCGCAGATGAACAGAATGTTGGTCGTGTCGACCTGGATGAAGTCCTGATTCGGATGCTTACGGCCGCCTTGCGGCGGCACCGACGCCATCGTACCTTCCACCAGCTTCAGCAAGGCCTGCTGCACGCCCTCGCCCGAGACGTCGCGGGTGATCGAGGGGTTGTCTGACTTGCGGCTGATCTTGTCGATTTCGTCGATGTAGACAATGCCGCGCTGGGCCTTGTCGACTTCGTAATTGCAGTTCTGCAACAGCTTCTGGATGATGTTCTCGACGTCTTCACCGACGTAGCCGGCTTCCGTCAGCGTGGTTGCATCGGCAATCACGAACGGGACGTTCAGAAGGCGCGCGAGCGTTTGCGCGAGCAGCGTCTTGCCGGAACCGGTCGGGCCGATCAGCAGGATGTTGCTCTTGGACAACTCGATTTCGTCCTTCTTGTCGAGATGCTTGAGGCGCTTGTAGTGGTTGTACACCGCGACCGCGAGAATCTTCTTCGCGCGTTCCTGACCGATCACATACTGGTCGAGGATTTCACGGATTTCTTGCGGACTCGGCAGATCGGACTTGGACAAGCCCGCTTCGATGCCCGCACCTGCAGCCTCATCGCGGATGATTTCGTTGCACAGGTCGATACATTCATCACAGATGAACACCGACGGGCCAGCAATCAATTTTTTGACTTCATGCTGGCTCTTGCCGCAAAACGAGCAATACAACAGCTTTTCGCTGTTAGAACCTTTCTTGTCCGCCATAGATGTGTGAGCCTCCGGACACTCGATTACATGATACGCCGTTTGCCCTGGCCTCGCAGTTGGGGCGGGGCCGGGCTTGAGCCAAGGTGACGGCGTTTGCCGCAGGCACTCGGACGAAGTTTGATTATTTCACAACCGATCCGGCGCTGTTTTTGCCCCATTTCGGGGCAAAAACGCACCATTTCAAGGACGCTTGTGCGCCACCTGGTCGACGAGGCCGTAAGCTTGCGCGTCGTCGCCGGACATGAAGTTGTCGCGGTCGGTGTCGCGTGCAATACGTTCGACCGGTTGGCCGGTGTGATGCGCCAGCAGATGATTCAGCCGTTCCTTCAAATACAGGATTTCACGCGCCTGAATTTCGATGTCCGACGCCTGACCGCGCGCGCCGCCGAGCGGCTGATGAATCATCACGCGCGAATTCGGCAGAGCAAAACGCTTGCCTTTCGCGCCGGCCGCCAGCAGGAATGCGCCCATGCTGGCTGCAAGGCCCATGCACAGCGTGGAGACGTCCGGCTTGATGAATTGCATCGTGTCATAAATCGCCATGCCTGCGGAAACCGAACCGCCCGGGCTGTTGATGTAGAAACTGATGTCCTTGTCCGGGTTTTCGCTTTCGAGGAACAGCATCTGCGCGACGACGAGATTGGCCGTCTGGTCGTTCACTTCACCGACCAGGAACACAATGCGTTCCTTCAGCAGACGGGAGTATATGTCATACGAGCGCTCGCCCCGGCCGCTCGTTTCCACGACGATCGGCACCAGTCCGAGCGCCTGCGCTTCGAGATCCCGCGACGACTGGGAGGTCAACGTGTCCAGCATTTGAGCGCGAAAGGTCATGCAGTTGATCCTTGTCTGAAATATTCTAAATATTAGATGCTGGACAGGTGTGGTCGACGACCCCGTATTCAAGTGCGCGATAAGTGCGGCACGATGCGTGACACAATGCAAAACGCGGCGCCCATTCACAGCACAAAAAAACGGCGTGCGGGCCGTCGCTCCGACAGCCGGCACGCCGTTGCAGCGACGCTTACGCTTGCGCCGTTGCGCTTGCCAGTTCTTCGAAGCTCACTTCCTTGTCCGTCACCTTGGCCTTGCTGAGGACGAAATCGACGACGTTGGCTTCAACGACGTACGCTTCCATTTCGGCAAGACGTTGCTGGTTGGAATAATACCAGCGGACGACTTCCTTCGGGTCTTCATAGCTTTTCGCGAATTCGTCCACTTCGGCACGGATCTGCTCGGGCTTGGCCTGCAGCTCATTGGCCTTGACCAGCTCGGCCAGCACGAGGCCCAGCTTGACGCGGCGCTCAGCCTGTTCCTTGAACATTTCAGCCGGGATCGGCGCATCTTTGGCGTTCGGCACGCCGCGTTGCTCCAGATCCTGACGCGCCATCGCGACGAGACGCTCCTGATCCTGTTCGATCAGTGCGTTCGGCACGTCCAACTCGGAAATCTTCAGCAGCGCGTCCATGACCTGGTTCTTGACGATGGCTTGCGTGCGGCGCTTCGCTTCGCGTTCGAGATTGTCTTTGATCTCAGCGCGCATCTTGGTCAGATCGCCGTCTTCGATGCCGAGCGACTTCGCGAATTCAGCGTCGATTTCCGGCTGGTGCGGCCACTCGATCTTTTTCATAATGATCGTGAATTGTGCGGTCTTGCCAGCGACGTCCTTGCCGTGATAATCCTCAGGGAACGCCAGATCGAATTCCTTCGATTCGCCGACCTTCAGGCCCGTGGCAGCCTTTTCGAATTCCGGCAGCATGCGGCCCTCGCCCAGCACGAACGCGAAATCGTCCGCGCTGCCGCCCTGGAACACTTCACCTTCGATCTTGCCGACGAAGTCGACCGTTACGCGATCGCCTTCTTTCGCTGCCGTGTCGGCGCCGCCGTCACCATGCTCGCCGGCTTCGCCGCGAGCGTGGAAGTGCACGCGCTGCTTGCGCAGGATGTCCAGCGTGCGGTCGATTTCCGCTTCGCTGATGGTGGTCGTGGTGCGCTCGATTTCGGCGGTGGCGACGTCGCCCAGCTTCACTTCCGGATACACCTCGAACGTCGCGTCGAACGCGTAGTCGCCTTCGACGGCGTCGCTCTTCGGCGCGAAGCTCGGTTGACCGGCGACGCGCAGGTTTTCGGCGCGGCTGATGTCGAAGAATTCCTTGCCGACCTTGTCGCTCAGCACTTCGGCTTCCACCTGGCCCGAATACTGTTGCGTCACCATCTTGAGCGGCACCTTGCCCGGGCGGAAACCCGGCATACGCACGTTCTTCGCGAGTTGACGGATACGCGAGTCCACTTCCTTCTGGACGGCGTCCTTCGGCAGGGAAATCGTGACGCGGCGTTCGAGCTTGCCGAGGTTTTCAACAACGTTAGCCATGGCTTCAATCGTCCTAAAATTATTCGAGCGAATCAGTTATCTTCTCCGTGCCGCTTGTCGATGCCGCGCGATCTCGCGTTTTTCGGTCGCGTTTGAGTCGCTTCGCATCGATTGCGCGCCTGCGCCGCGGGCCTGCAGGCCGCCGGCAGCACGGTTGAGTCCAAAGAGCCGAATATTTTAGCAAACTATTTGCGCGCCTAGCCGGGATTCGATGAATGCGCGCGTTTTTGTCGGCGTTTTGATCGGATTCCGGCCGCTTTCCGTGCTGTTTCAGGCGCGTTTGCGCACTGCTCCGGTGCGCCCCGGGCGCCGCGCCGCTGCTACGCCGTGCCGGTCCGCATGCATCGTTTCCGGTGGCTTCGCACCGATCATCCAGCGCGGACTGCCGCACGCGCCGCGCGTGCGCGCTTTGCCCGCGACGATGCCGGCTATGCCATTCGACATATTCAGTCGGCGCGCCCATGCTGATAAGCTAATGGACGCGCTCGGGGCTGCGCCCGCCTCCAGTCAGTTCACCCGCCCTCGCAACGATTCCAACTCTTTAGAGACACCATGCCGAATTCGCCGTCCTCGCCCGTCGTCGTCATTGCTCCCGATTCCTTCAAAGGCTCGCTCAGCGCGGAACAGGTCGCGCAAGCGATCGCGGCGGGCATCAAGCGCGCCCGTCCCGCCGCGCAGGTGCGCATCTGCCCGATGGCCGACGGCGGCGAAGGCACGCTCGACGCCATGCTCACGAGCGGCGGCGAACGCCGCGCGCTGAGCGTGCGCGGCGCAGCCGGTCCGGTGCGCGAAGCGCTCACGGGCCTGCTTGCCGACGGCAGCGCGATCATCGAGACAGCCGAGGTCGTCGGCATTACCGATCCGGTGGGAATGGGCGTGCCCGTCGAGGCACGCAGCACACGCGGCATGGGCGAGGCGATTCGCGCGCTGATGGACGCCGGCGTGCGGCGCTTTTTCGTCGCGCTTGGCGGCAGCAGCACGAACGACGGCGGCGCCGGCTTGCTGGCCGGCCTCGGCCTCAAACTGTTCGACGCTCAGGACAATGAACTCGACGCCACGCCGGAACAACTCGCGCGTCTCGCGCGAGTGGACGTGTCGCAACTCGACGCGCGGCTCGTCGACACGCAGTTCGTCGGTATGTCGGACGTGGACAATCCCCTCACCGGCGAACACGGCGCAACCGCGGTGTTCGGTCCGCAAAAGGGCGTGAAACCGGAGCAGGTTGCCGCGATCGACGCAGCGCTTGCCCGCTTCGCCGATTTGCTCGAACCGGCACTCGGCCGCACGGCGCGCGAACAACCCGGCGCGGGCGCGGCCGGCGGCCTCGGCTTCGCGCTGCATATGCTCGGCGCGCAGTTCGAACCGGGCGCGGAAACCGTCGCGCGGCAAATCGGTCTGGACGCCGCGCTCGAAGGTGCCGACTGGCTGATCACCGGCGAAGGCCGTTCGGATGTGCAAACGCTGCACGGCAAGGCGCCCTTCATCGCCTGCCGCCACGCACAGGCAGCGGGCGTACCGGCCACGCTCCTCTCTGGCGGCGTCGACTCCGCCGCTTTGCCGCGTCTTGCCGAATATTTCAGCGGCTGCTTCTCGCCGGCGCCGGGGCCGATCACGCTGGACGTCGCAATTCGCGACGCGGCGCGCCTCCTGGCGGACGAAGCCGAACAGTTGACGCGCCTGAAGTACGGCACGCGTTGACCGGCAAGACGGTTGCGGCAACAATCACAGCGCCGCGACCGCTCACACACTACGGGAAAACTATGAAGGACACCAAAGCCGGGCTCGAACAGTTCCTGACGTACCGTCTGCATGTCCTCAACAAACTCGCCGAACGCGGCATCAGCGAACGCTATCAGGACAGACTCGGCGTGACCTTGCCCGAAGCGCGCGTGATTGCGTCGGTGGGATCCTTCGGGCCGTTCTCGATCATGGAACTCGCAAGGCATGCCAATCTCGACAAAAGCCAGGCAAGCCGCGCCGCCGAAGCGTTGATCAAGCAAGGCCTCGTGAAGCGCGAGGCGAGCGCCGACGACGGCCGCGTCGTGCTGGTCTCGCTGACTCCGGAGGGTCGCGCGTTGTATCGAAAGGTGATGCCGATCGCGCGCAAGTGGAACGGCGACCTGTTCGACTGTCTCGACGAGCAGGAAAAGCTCGCCTTCAGCCTCGCGCTCGACAAGATCATCGCCACGATGATGGCGCGTGACGAGTGACATGCGCGCCGTATGCGGGCGTTGAACTCAGCTCTTGCGGTCGCCCTGCCCGTTCACCTCGCCCGCGCCGGGATCGTTAGCCGTAGCGCCGGCTACCCCCGACCCTGCTGACCCGCGAGGTGCGCCCTCGGGCGCGACGCCCGCCTGCGCATGAGCACCACGCGCGAGCCGCCACGCGATCGCTCCAAGCGAACCGACTGCCAGCAGCAGCGCCGCCCATAGCAAATAGCGGCGCATCGCATCCGGATCCTTGCTCGCGGACTGCGCCCTCGCGGCCTGCTCGGGCGACAGCGCCTCACCCAGGCGTGCCGTCGCGGGGACCACTGAGGCGCCCATCAACAGATCGTCCCGGCTCACCGCCGAGGACGCCGTCGTCGCACTGCCCACCGCCAACGTGAAGGGCGCCGTCCCACGCGCGACGAAAGTCAGCGTCGCCGGACGCCAGCCCGCGGCCACGGTCAGTGCCCCGCTGCCAAGTCCGCCGTTGCGCGTGTCGACCACCACACGCCATTGACGATCCGTGTCGGGCGTCAATTCGAGCGAAGGATTGCTTTGCTCCACCGCGCCGTTGTGCAAGCGGAACAATGTGGCGCCCGCCACTTCACGCCACGGCGTATCCAGCCCCGTTCGCGAATAGACGACCGCGGGCGCAACCGTATTCGGCTGAGGCAGGTTCAGGCGCAACCGGTCGACGGGATACGGGCCGCCGGTGCTGAAGAAATACTCGCCGGCTTTCGGTCCCGCGTGCGCGACGATGCCTTCGCGCCACGCCCGGTCCGCGCGTTGCGCCGGGTCGGCGGCAGTCGCCTGCACCTCCATGTCCATCGACTCGACATACGGCGAGCCGTCGAGCCAGCGCAAACGCAGGTAACGCACACGCGTGCCGTCCAGTTCGATCCGGTCCTGACTCAGCGTGCTGCCGTTGTAGCTGACCTTGAGAAGCTGCGCATCGCCGGCGGGTTGCCAGTGACGCAAATCGTCACTGGCTTCGACCGTGACGCGCCCCTGGTAATTGTCGTCGCGCAGGTGCACGAGCAGCGCGCTCACCTGGCCTGTATGCGACGCGCGTCCAAGGTCGATCAGGTCGGTGTCGTGTTGCGCGCGGGACGGCGGAGCCGAGGTCGCGCGCAGCGAACCGTCGGCGGCGATCGTCACGCCGAGCGGCACGCCGGAACTGCCGGCGGCCGCGGGTGGCAACGGAAACCAGCGCGCCGGATGCAGCGTGGGCGGCGTGCGGGCGGGCTCGCGTGGCGCATCGAGCGAGTACGGCACGGGTTCGCCCGTGCCGTTGAAGATGCGCACGTCGCCCAGATCGTGGCGCTGGCTTGCCGCGTAGACGGCAGCGGGCAGTGTCACGCTGTAGTACGCGGCGCCGTCGTCGAGTTGAAGCGCAAAATGCTGCGCGAAGTCGTCGGCCGCGAGCGCGGACGCGGGCGCCCACGTCGTCAGGATCGCAAAACACCAGCCGGTCAAGGTAAGAACACGCGTCATTGCTTGGTTTCCACGACCAGATCCTTGGGCGGTAACGGCGAGAAGTAGCCGATCAGCAACAACATCAAGCCGATGCCGATAAACGAAACGATCCGTTCGATCCCGGTCACGTGAGACAGGTCGAACAGGAACAGCTTGACCACGGTCGCCGCCAGCAGCGCGCCGCCGATGAACCAGAACATCCGGCTCGCCTTGCGCGTCGCCCAGATCATCATGGCAAGCGCGCACACTGTCCAGAATACCGATATTGAGGCCTGCACGAGCATCGAGTGTGACATCGCATCGAACTCGTACGGCACGCCGGTCCAATGATGCAACGTGCGCAGCAACATGGCGTTCAGCCAGAAAAATCCGGTCGCGCCGGCCACCGCCTGCAACGGCACGCGATATTCGCCGATCGGCACGCCGAGCCGGTGAATACGCACGAGCCAGAACGCCGCCAGTGCGAACACCACCGCCTGCACCAGGTCGAGCGGATTGAGCAGAGGCAGGCGCGCCCACGTGCCGCCATCCTGCGTCAGGTTCGCGTAGAACGTCCACACCCACATCACCAGCACGAGCGGCGTCGACGCGATCGCGCACAGCCGCACGATACTGTCGCGGCGCGCGAGCCACAGCCCGGCAAAGGCAAACGCGCTCCAGCCCACCAGAAACACCTGCTGCAGATTGAACGACGCGAGCACCGCATCGATATCGTACGCCGCGTGAAAGTGATGATGCAGCGTGCGCAGAAGCAGCGCGTTGAACCATAGGAACAGTGTGGCGAGCACCAGGTAGTCCAAGGCGCGCGGATGCCATTGCACACTCAACGCGCGCAATCTGCGCAGCCATACCGCGCAGGCGACGAACGCAAGGATCTGCGCGACGTCGAGCGGATTGAGGATCGGCAGCCACATGAGCGGCGCTGCGCTGCCGTCGCTCGTCACGCTCGCGATACTCCACGCCCACAGCAGGCCGGCGAGCGGCGCCGCGGCCCATACCTGATACGCCCGCGTGAAGCGCGCAACCGGCCAGCGCAGACGGTGCCCGGCGGCCGCCAGCAATAACAGCAGCACGCCGAAGCCGTATGCCCACGCGCTCCAGCTCCACGCGCCTTCGGGCACGTAGGCCCGCAAACCCCAATAGCCTGCGAGGGCGGCGAGCGCGCCGCCCGTCCAGAACATCAGCGTATGCAGCGGCGCGAGCGGCATGTCACTGACGTCGCGCTGCTGGCGCCACAACAGCCCATACGCCGAGAGCGCGGCGAGCGCGCAAACCAGCCAGCCATAGCCGCTCACCGGCGCCACGCCCAATGTGAAGAGACCCGCTGTCAGCAACGCGAGGACCGGCACGAGCGCCAATGCCGGCAGTTCGGCGAGCGGCCAGCGTAACGTGCGGCGCACGGCGTGCGCGAGCCACGCGCTCAGCACGGCGAAGAGCGCGACGGCGGCGGTATCGAAACGGGCGTGGTCGTAAGCGAGATGGGCGCTCGCGTACGCATGGATTTCGTAAAGGCCGCCGAAAGTCCACCACAGCAAACCCCACACGCTGGCGACGAGGCCAATCTGCGGCATCCACGGGTGCCACTCCCCTGCTTCGCTGCGGCCGTGCAGACGCCATCCCGTGAAAATGCCCGCGACCGCGATCAGCACGGACGCGATGTACGCGCCGTTCAGCACCGGCCAGACGCTCGCGTCGTGGCCCTGCGTGATCGTGCCGAGCGCGTACGCACCTGCCGCGGCCAGTTGCAACAGCAGGCCGAAGGCAAACGCGGTCAGGCGCCGCTGACGCACGGCCAGCCAGGTGATCGCAGCGCCTTCGATGGCCCAGGTCGCGCTCGTCGTCGGTCCCGTGAACGCGAGCGGCACGGCGAGCGTCGCGAAGATCACCGCCAGCGCGAGGATGGCCTCGAACATCATGCCGAGGCGCTCGCGGCGTCGCGAGAGCCAGCCCGCAATCGCAAGGTAGAACGCGGCCAGCGCCACCGCGCTCCACGCCAGGCCGAACTCGGTGTTTTTCATCAACGCGGCTTGCAGGCCGATCGCCACCAGCGGCGTGCCGAACACCAGCGTGCCGTCGACGTAGTGCTTGAGCGCGATTTCGCGCCGCACCGCGTAGAGCAGCGCGATGCCGACGTACATCATGAAAAACAGGATCAGGAACGGCTCGGTGCTCGCGAGCAACTCGGGGCGGTAGGCCATCGCGCCCCACGCTGCACCGATCGAAAACGTGAACACGAAGCCGAGCAGATTCAACGGGCGCCACGCCTTGAACCAGGCAATCGCGAAGATGCCGGCGTTGAGCAGCGCGTAGTAGCTGAACAGCATCACATGACTGCCACCGCCGGTCGACAGCAATACCGGTGCGAGAAAGCCGCCCGCGCTGCCCATGAAGGCCAGCGACGAAGCGTTTTGCCGGACTGCCAGAAATGCGCTGAGCGTGCAGATCGCGACCATCAGCGGCAAGGCCGCGCCCACCGGCAGCAGATGGTAGAGCCTCGTGGCCGCGAACACGGTCAGATATAGCGCGCCGACGCCGCCGCCTTGCAGGGTCAGTCCATACGCGCCGCGTCGCTCGCCGATGCGCCAGCCGAGCACGAGCAAGGCGGTCGCGGCCAGCGCCACACCGGCGAGGCGCAATTCGATCGGCAGCAGGCTGTTGTCGGCGGCGTATTTGAGCAGGAAGGCAATGCCGAAGAACAGCACGATGATGCCGACCCGCACGACCGTGTTGCCGCCTAACAGCCAGTCGCGGCCCGCTTTGAAGAGGCGCTCCGCGAGACCCGGGCCGCGCGGGGGCGCGGCTGGCGGCGGCGCAACGGGTTGCAGCGGCGCTGACGCTGCCGGCTCGGCGGAAACGGGGTGTGCGGACGCGGCGGCCGGAGCGGTTGCTGGTGTACCTGGTGTCCTTGATGCGCTTGATGCGCTTGATGCGCTTGGTGTCCCTGGTGTGCCTGGTGTGCTCGGTGTGCTTGACGCGCTTGAAGTGCGCGGGCCAGCCGGCGCCATAGCTTCGGCGGTGCTCGAAGCCGAAGCGCGCGCGGCGACGATTTGCATGGCGGGCACCGAACCCTGTGGCCGTGCCACCTGCTCATTTGCAGGCGGGATCGCATACGGGCTCGATGCCGCGTCCGATGACCGCGGCTTGAACGCCGCGGTCTCGGCGGCCTGCGCATTGGTATCCGCAGCGCCCTCCGCGCCTCCTGCGCGCAACTGACCAATCTCGCCGCGCAACGCGACGATCTCCCGTTCGAGCCGTTCGACACGCGCCGCCAGTTCGCCCGGAGGATTCCAGCTATCAGTCGTGGCCGCTTCGGCCGCAGGTTCCGTCGCGGCACCCGAAGGCTTCTTTTGCAGCAGACGCGAAAGCGCAAAACCAGCCGCGCCGCCCAGCAGTGCACCGAGGCGGATCGAGAACTCATTCGACAGGGCGGCCAGCATGCCGACCACCGCGCCAAGCACGGTGAATATCACGCTCATCGCATCCCTCTTTTTATTGTGTTCTGTAGCGAGATCTGTTTAGTCACGCACGGATTAATCCGCGAGTATTACTTCAACCATAGGGCGAAATTCGGCGCGCAGAATACCATGTAAATCGCGCTTTCGAACCAGCACTGAAGTGAATGGCGCATATCCAGCGATGCTTGATGATTTTTCCGCCGACATTTCGCCATCGATATTCACCAGATCGATTCCCGCAGCCGCGCAAATCAGCGCCCGCGAATACCCGGATTAGATCAGCCGGCGCATTAGCAAACTGTGGCAATGACCACTACCGGAGCGCATCTCAAATGGGCATCCGGCGCGTTACGTGGGGTCGTTAATACGGCCTCGCACTGGCGGGCGCTCACAGCAAGCGGCCAACCATGTCAAAATTCGGCACCGGCCACCGGGCCTTCAATCTCCCACATTTCATCCAAGGAAAGTCGCAGTGGATATCAACAAACAGGTCGCGGCCCTCACCGCTTCAGAACTTCAGACGGCCGGCGCGAGCCAGGCCACGGCGATTGCGGTCAGCGTGCTGCTGCGCCATCTGCGCTCGCCTGAGCTGGCGAAGCTGTTGTCGTCGGCGTTCGAAAACCATCAGGCGGTGATGCTGAAAACGCCGTGGCCCGATCAGATGCTGCAGGCATTCGAATCGACCCGCCGTTTTCTCGAAGGCGCCGCGCAAGCGGATCTGCCGGGCACGCAAACACCCTCGCAAACGCCGGACGCATGAGCGCGGCCAGTTTCTACCCGAGGCGAACGGAGTAAGGCGACCTCAAACTTTCGCTTGAACTTCTAAAAAACGGTCATTCGGACCGCACCTAAAAAGGTGCGATAAAAACCGCCATTCGAATTGAATTCTGTCGCCTCGAATGTCAAGCCAAATGACGGCAACGGCCTCCTCGTCGAGTGCGTTGCCGGGGCTTATGGACACTTGTGACTTTGATTCGCGGAAAGCGCCACCTGCCGCCACGTCGGCGCGGGCGACTTGAGCGCGACACTACATCATCGAGACTACGCGCCTCCCTGTATCAAACGCGACACAGTCGCCGCGTGTATGCAGTTGCATGCCGCGCGTGGCCCGTGAGCTTCCGTTTCCGCGCCAAACTCGCGCACCGTCTCGATGACTCGACATCGATGAGCATCGAAATTTCTTTCAAACAAAAAACTAACATTACTTTTAGCTTTCATCTATAAAGGCAGAAGCATGTTGCGAACACGCCTTGTCTCGCTGCATGTCCTCGGCCCGCCGGCATTGCCAGCGGGCTTTTTTTTTGCGGCGAACCCATGCTGGCGCTTACATACGATCAGCTTTCGTTCCCAGCCCTACGTGGTGACAACCCTAATTATTCTTTCACTTGACTTACTTGATATATCACATACTGTATGGGGTAGATCACCAGCTAACAAGCCGGTGGCGGGCGGAGAAGCCACGTTGGCCCCGCAAACATCAGGTAGCCAGGCCTAGGAGACAGTCATGAGCACGGATCATCAGGGAGGGGCGTCGTCGTGGAGGGCGTCGCCGTGGGTGCAGCTCGTATTTGGTGTGATTTGCATGGCAATGATCGCGAACATGCAGTACGGCTGGACGTTGTTCGTGAATCCGATCAACGAGAAATACCAGTGGGGTCGCACCGCGATCCAGGTTGCATTCACGATCTTCGTGGTGACGGAAACGTGGCTTGTGCCGATCGAAGGCTATCTCGTCGACAAGTACGGTCCGCGTCCCGTCGTGGTCGTCGGCGGCCTGCTTTGCGCCGTGGCATGGGCACTCAACTCGGTGGCGTCGTCGCTGCCGCTGCTGTATATCGCGGCGGCCATTGGCGGCGTCGGCGCGGGCGCGGTATATGGCACTTGTGTGGGCAACGCGTTGAAGTGGTTTCCGAATCGCCGCGGACTCGCCGCGGGGATAACCGCGGCCGGCTTTGGCGCAGGGTCGGCGGCCACCGTCGTGCCGATTGCCAGCATGATCAAGAGCAGCGGCTACGAAGCCACGTTCCTCTGGTTCGGTCTTGGCCAGGGTGTCATCGTCTTCGTACTCGGTCTCGCGCTGCTCGCGCCGCCGGCCACTCTGCTCGCGACGGCGAAGAGCGCGGTGCAGCGCGTGGTCTACAACGCGACGCCACGCGAAGTAATTGGCTCACCGGTGTTCTGGGTCATGTACCTGATGTTCGTGATGATGGCGGCGGGCGGCCTGATGGCGACCGCGCAGCTCGGACCGATCGCAAAAGACTTCGGTCTGCACGATTCGCCGGTTTCGCTGCTCGGATTGACCTTGCCCGCACTGACCTTCGCGCTGACCATCGACCGCGTGCTGAACGGTTTGACCCGGCCGTTCTTCGGCTGGATCTCGGATCGCATCGGCCGGGAAAATACGATGTTCATTGCGTTCGCCATCGAGGCGGTCGGTATTCTGGCGCTGTCGAAGTACGGCCAAAGCCCGGTGGCGTTTGTGCTGCTCACCGGCATCGTGTTCTTTGCATGGGGCGAAATCTACAGCCTGTTCCCCGCCACTTGCGGCGACACGTACGGACCGAAATTTGCCGCCACCAACGCTGGGCTGCTGTACACGGCGAAGGGAACGGCCGCGCTGCTGGTGCCGTTCACCAGCGTCGTCACGGCGATCACGGGCAGCTGGCACGCGGTGTTCATGCTCGCATCCGGAATGGCCGCAGTGGCGGCGCTGCTCGCGCTGTTCGTGCTGAAGCCAATGCGTCGCGCGTACGCGGAACAGCACGCCGCGCCGGCTCTGGAGATGCCGTATGGTGCGTCGTTCGTCAGTGACTCGGCTCGAGTTTCGGCCGACGGTGGTTAATCGGCGAGGCAGTTGAGCGGTTTCCGGTCGACTGTGAGCGCCAGGGTCCGGGCAGTCCTTTCCTGACCGGACCGAGACGAATCACGAACGTTTCGACGGACTGGAACCGGAAAAACATTGGGCCGCCTAGCGGTGCCTGGTCGGGGCCGCTAGTTGGCGGCCGCCCGATTCAAAGCCTGTCTCCTCCCGCCTCGGCCCGCGACCGCCCTCGTCCTGCCGCGCTGCGCGCCGGCGCCACGACCTCTGCGAGCAGTTCCTCGTGCAGCCCGCGCAAGACTTCGACGAACGCCGACGCCAGCCGCTCTCGCGGCCTGTGCGGAGGAAACAGCAGATAGGTCTGAAAACGCGTGGCCGGCAGGAACGGGCGAATCGCGATATCCGGCCCGGCGAAGTCGCGCGCGACGATCGGGTGCGCGAGCGTCACGCCCATGCCGTGGCGAACCATCTCGCAGCACATCGCGGTGTATTGCGCCTCGATCGCCATGACGCGCTGCACGCCCGCGCGCTGGAACACCTCGTCCATCAAGGTGCGCGTGCCGTCACCGTGACACAGCGAAATGAACGACTCGCCCTCCAGGTCCTCCGGCTTGATGTTGCGCTTCTTCGCCAGCCGATGCGATGCCGGCATCACGCAAACCGCAGCCACGTCCGCTAGCTGTTCGACCTCGCAATCGGACGCCTCGCTGACATATACCGCCACGCCGAGATCGCAAAACTGCGACGCGGTCCAATGATTGACCGTGCCCGACGTATTCACGTGCAGCGACACGGTGACATCAGGAAACAGCTCGACAAAACGTTTGATGGCGTGCGGCACCAACGTCATGCCCGCCGAAGGCATCGCCGCGATGCGTAGACGCCCGCTGCCGAGATTGCGAATCTGCGCCGCGGCATTCGCCAACCCTTGCAAGCCGACAAAGGCGCGTTCGACTTCGCGAAAGAACGCCTCACCCTCGCTCGTTGGAATCAGCCGCACGCCGCTGCGCTGAAAGAGTTGCAGCCCCGTGTCGCGCTCGAGTTGCGCGATCAGACGGCTCACGTTCGGCTGCGACGTGAAGAGCGCCTTGGCCGCGGCGGTCATCGACCCCGACACCATCACCGCGCGGAACGCCTCGATGTGCTTGAGATTCATCCGTATTCTCCCTTAGACGACGCCCTTCAACCCATATCATCCATACATAGATAGGTATTTTATTCGTATTGGACGACATGACCAGCCAGCGCGACACTGCATTCTAACGACGGGCAGCGAAGCCCGCCTCCCCCACACCGGTACTGGAGATCGTCGTCATGAGAAGAGCGCTGCATCGCCGCCTGTCCGCCCCGTCCCACACCGCCGTCGCTGCGCTTATATGCGCTTGCGCCGTGGCCGCTCCGCGCTTCGCGCAGGCCGAGACAACGCTCTATGTCGCCAACGTCGGCGGCTCGAACGAGCAGATCTACCGGCAGAAAATCATCCCGCCGTTCGAGAAAGCGCATAACGTCAAGATCGTTTACGTCGCCGGCAATTCGAGCGATACGCTCGCCAAGCTGCAGGCGCAGAAAGGCCATCAGCAGATCAACGTCGCGGTGATGGACGACGGTCCCATGTACCAGGCGATGCAGCTCAACCTGTGCGCGAAGCTCGACGACGCGCCCGTGATGAAAGACGTCTACCCGCTCGCGAAGCTCGGGCCGAGCGCGATCGGCGTCGGCATGGTGGCCACGGGCATCGGCTACAACGAAGAGGCGTTCAAGAAGGCCGGCCTGCCGCCGCCCGACTCGTGGAAGGCGCTCACCGACAGCCGCATCAAGGGC
Source organism: Paraburkholderia sp. FT54 (assembly GCF_031585635.1). Classification (NCBI taxonomy): domain Bacteria; kingdom Pseudomonadati; phylum Pseudomonadota; class Betaproteobacteria; order Burkholderiales; family Burkholderiaceae; genus Paraburkholderia; species Paraburkholderia sp. FT54. The sequence continues at coordinate 2,282,706 of NZ_CP134195.1, forward strand.
AAACTCGGTGTGCCGCCGATCACCAACACCTACGGCCTGCATACGCTCGTAATGCTCGCGCGGCTTTCCGGCGGCGGCGAGAAGAACATCGATCCGGGCTTTGCCGCGATGACGAAGCAAGTCGCGCCGAACGTGCTGTCGTGGGCGCCGACACCCGGCGAGATGGACGGCCAGATGCAGTCCGGCGACGTGATCCTCGCGCCGTATGGCAGCGGCCGGGCGGTGGCCTTGCAGAACACGGGCTTCCCGCTCAAGTTCATCTACCCGAAGGAAGGCGCGGTCGCGTTGCAGGTGGCGGCCTGCGCGGTCGCAGAGAACGCCCAGCCGCAGTTGTCGCAGCAGTTCGTGCAGTACCTGTTGAGCCCGGAAGTACAGATATTGCAGGCGCAAGGCATCGGACTGGGTCCGGTCAACAAGACCGTCAGGCTCACGCCCGACATCGCCGCACGCGTGCCCTATGGTCCCGAACAGGTCTCGAAGCTGACCGCGATGGACTGGGCCACGATCAACCAGCATCGGACCGAATGGACCGAACGCTGGAACCGTTCGGTGGAACGCTGAAGTGCGGCACCAGCAGGTTCCTCGCGCGGCGCGCGATCTGATGAAGGAGCGAGGCGCATGGCCTTCCTGACTCTGCAAGGCATCTCGAAACGCTACGGCGATTTCACGGCGGTCGATCAACTCGATCTTGCCGTCGAACGCGGCGAACTGCTCTCGCTGCTCGGACCCTCCGGATGCGGCAAGACCACCACGCTGCAAATGGTCGCGGGCTTCGTCACGCCGACCACGGGCCGCATTCTGCTCGATGGCCGCGACATCACTTACGAGCGTCCTGAGAAGCGCGGCATCGGCGTGGTGTTCCAGAGTTATGCGCTGTTTCCGCACATGACGGTGGCGGGCAACGTCGGCTTCGGGCTGGAGATGCGCAAGGTCAGGCGCAAGGAGCGCGACGAGCGCGTCGCCGAAGCGCTTTCCCTCGTGCGTCTGAAAGGCCTCGGGCACCGCTATCCGAAGGAACTGTCCGGCGGCCAGCGGCAGCGTGTGGCGATCGCGCGCGCCATCGCGATGCAGCCGGAACTGCTGCTGCTCGACGAACCGATGTCCAATCTCGACGCCAAGCTGCGCGAAGAGATGCACATCGAATTGCGCGCGATCCAGAAGCGCCTCGGCATCACGACGATTCTCGTCACGCACGATCAGGTCGAAGCGATGACCATGAGCGACCGCATCGCGGTGATGCATCGCGGCGCCATTGCGCAACTCAGCACGCCGTATGACGCGTACGAGCGTCCCGCCACGCCGTTCGCCTCGACGTTCCTCGGGCGCACCAACGCGTTTTCCGGCGAAGTGCTGCGGCGCAATCCGCGCTGCGCGGAAGTCGCCGTCGCCGGCACGACGCTGCATGTGCCCCACGAAGGCCGTCATGTCGACGGCACGGTGAACGTCTATATCCGTCCGGAAAAGGTTCATCTGGCCAATGGCGATGCCCGCCTGCGCGGCCGCATCGCGACGCGTGTCTTCGTCGGCAATCAGTGGCTGCTCGAAGTGGACACCGAACTCGGCAAGCTGCGCGTCGCGCAACCGAACCACGGCGCACCGCCGCCCGAGGAAGGCCACGAAGTCGGCCTCGCGTGGACCGACGACGATCTGCGCGTGCTCACGCAGGATAATCCGGAGAGCGCTCATGGCCACGCTTGACGACGCCCGTCCCGGCGCCGCGCCGTGGCTGCTGTCGGGGCCCGCGCTGCTGCTGTTCGTCGGCTTGCTGTTAGTGCCGCTGCTGCTCACGCTGATGCTGTCGTTCCGCGTCTTCAGCGATACGGCGGGCGTGACCGCCGCCTATACGCTCGCGAACTACTGGGAAGTCGTCAGCGACCCGTACTACGGCACGATCTTCCTGCGCACCGCCGGCCTCGCCTTCGCCGTCACGCTGCTGTGCATCGTGCTCGGCGTGCCGGAGACCATCGTGCTCGCGCGCATGAAGCGTCCGTGGCAGTCGCTGTGTCTGTTGGTCGTGCTCGGCCCGCTGCTCATCTCCGTGGTGGTGCGCACGCTCGGCTGGCAGATTCTGCTCGGCAACAACGGCGTGCTGAACAACCTGCTGCAGGCACTGCACGTCACCGACGAACCCATCCGCCTCGTCTTCACGATGACCGGCATGATCATCGCCCTTACGCACGTGCTGGTGCCCTTCATGGTGATGTCGGTGTGGGCGACCATGCAGAAGCTCGACCCGCAGGTGGAATGGGCCGGCCGCTCGCTCGGCGGCTCGCCGTTCGCGGTGTTTCGCCGCGTGGTCCTGCCGCAGATCATGCCGGGCGTGCTGTCGGGTTCGATCATCGTGTTCGCCTTGTCGGCATCGGCGTTCGCCACGCCGGCGCTGATCGGCGGCAGGCGCCTCAAGGTGGTCGCCACCGCCGCCTACGACGAGTTCCTCGGCACGCTCAACTGGCCGCTCGGCGCGAGCATCGCCGTGCTGCTGCTGATCGCCAACGTGGCGATCGTGATGGGTTGCAGCCGCCTCGCCGAACGCCGCTTCAAGCACATCTTCGATTGAGCCACGGAGAGCGATCATGAAACAGAACGGCATTCTCGGCCTCGTCTACAACGCGTTCTTTCTGACCTTCATCCTCGCGCCGCTCGCGGTGGTGATGCTGGTGGCGTTCACCGACAAGGGCTTCATCTCGATGCCCTTCGATGGCGCGTCGCTGCGCTGGTTCCGCGCGATCATCGAGAACGGCGACATTGTCGCGGCCTTCTGGCTGTCGGTGCGGCTCGCGTTCGCCGCGGCGAGCATCGGCGTGCTGCTCGCGGTGCCCGCCGCGCTGGCGATCGCGCGCTATCGCTTCCCGGGCCGCGCCGCGCTCACGAGCTTCTTCCTCTCGCCGATGATGATTCCCGCGGTCGTGCTCGGCATCGCGTTCCTGCGCTTTCTGTCGCTGCTGCATCTGTCGGGATCGTTCTGGTCGCTGGTCTGCGCGCACGTCGTCATCGTGCTGCCGTATGCGTTGCGGCTCGCGCTGTCGTCGGCGGCCGGGCTCGATCGCGATGCCGAACGCGCCGCGCTCTCCTGTGGCGCGAGCCGCTTCACCGCGTTTCGCCGCGTGGTCCTGCCGATGATCCGCACCGGTGTGGCGGGCGGCTGGGTGCTCTCGTTCATCCAGAGTTTCGACGAACTGACCATGACCATCTTCGTCGCGACGCCCGGCACGACCACGCTGCCCGTCGCCATGTACAACCAGATCGCGCAGACGATCGATCCGCTGGTCGCTTCGGTGTCGGCGGTGCTGATCGTCGGCACGGTCCTCCTGATGATCCTGCTCGACCGCATGGTCGGACTGGATCGCATTCTGATCGGAGAAACCCGATGACATTGATAAGCAGCGCCAGCCCCAACGTCCTGGCGGATGTGGTGGTCGTGGGCGGCGGCCTCGTTGGTTCGGCCGTGGCCTACGGGCTCGCCCGCGAAGGCGCGCGCGTGACCGTACTCGACGAGGACGACGGCGGCTTTCGCGCATCGCGCGGCAATTTCGGCCTCGTCTGGATTCAGGGCAAGGGCTATGGCCTGTCGCCTTATGCACGCTGGTCGCGCAGTTCGGCCACGCGCTGGCCGGGACTCGCGCAAGCGCTCCTGAAGGAAACGGGCGTGGACGTCGCGTTGCGTCAGCCAGGCGGCTTTCACTTCTGCTTCAACGACAACGAACTCGCCGAACGCGAGAAACGCCTCTCGACGCTGCAAGCCGAGCTCGGCGATTACCCGTACCAGATGCTCGATGCCGCCGAAGTCCGCGAACGCATTCCGCAAATCGGCCCTGCGGTGATCGGCGCGAGCTATTCGCCGATGGACGGTCACGTGAATCCGCTCAAGCTCCTGCGCGGCCTGCATACCGCCATGCAGGCGCGAGGCGTGCGGCTCGTGTCGGGCGAACGCGCGGAGCGCATCGAACCGCAAGCGCAGAGCTTCGTCGTGCACGGAAAGCGCGGGACGTATCGCGCGGCGCGCGTCGTGCTCGCCGCGGGGCTCGGCAATCGTTCGCTCGCGCCGTTTGTGGGACTCGACGCACCGGTCGCGCCGAATCGCGGGCAGGTGCTGGTGAGCGAGCGCGTCGCGCGGTTTCTCGACTATCCGACGCTCAACGTGCGCCAGACCGACGAAGGCAGCGTGCAGTTCGGCGATTCGATGGAGGAAGTCGGCTTCGACGATTTCACCACCACGCACGTGCTTGCCGACATCGCCCGGCGCGGTGTGCGCGCGTTCCCGATGTTGCAGCACGTGCGGCTCGTGCGCATGTGGGCCGCGTTGCGTGTCTACAGCCCCGACGGCTTTCCGATCTACGACCACTCCGAGGCGCACCCCGGCGCGTTCGTCGTCACCTGCCATAGCGGCGTGACGCTGGCGGCCGCGCATGCGCTGCGCGTCGCGCCGTGGATCATGGGCGCGCCGATGCCCGAGGAACTGCCCCATTTCTCCGCGCGCCGCTTCGAGCATGCCGGCGAACTGATTCACGCTCATTGAATTCGACATGACTACCCAATCGACTCACACGCTTTTCAAGCCACTGCCGGGCGCGCAAGGCGCGGCCGCCACGCATGTCGGCATCTGGTTCAACGATCAGCCGCTGTCCGTGCCGGGCGGCTGCTCCGTCGCGGCCGCCCTGCTCGGCGCGGGGATATCGCGCTTTCGCGCGACGCCCGTGTCCGGCGCAGCGCGCGCGCCCTTCTGCATGATGGGCGCGTGCTTCGAATGCCTCGTCGAGATCGACGGCATGCCGAGCCGCCAGGCCTGCATGGTCGAAGTCAAAGCCGGCATGCGCATCCGCTCGCAGGAAGGCGCGCGCGATCTGCCGCCCTTCGGCACGGCTGGCATCACCGACGCACCGCTGGAGAACGCCCATGACCGCTGATTTCGCTTCGCAAGCCGTCGACGTCGTCGTAGTCGGCGCCGGACCCGCCGGCATGAGCGCGGCGACGCGCGCGGCGCGCGCCGGCCTCACGACCGTGCTGATCGACGAACAGGACGCCGTGGGCGGCCAGATCTATCGCGCCATCGGCCGCGCCGATGCGCGCCGCAAGGAGATTCTCGGGCCGGACTACGCGGCGGGCGCCGCCGTCGCCGAAGCATTCGCCGCCTCCGGCGCGCGCCACCTGACGAATGCGAGCGTGTGGCAGGTCACGCGCGAGCGCGGCGTCAATTATTTGCAGGACGGCAAGATCGGCAGCTTCGACGCGCAGCGCGTGATTCTCGCCAGCGGCGCGCTGGAGCGGCCCTTTCCGATTCCCGGCTGGACGCTGCCCGGCGTGCTGACGGCGGGCGCGGCGCAGATCCTGTTGAAGAGCGCGGGCGAAGTGCCCGCCGCGCCGCCGGTGCTCGCGGGCTGCGGACCGCTGCTGTATCTGCTCGGCTGGCAATACGTGCGTGCCGGCGTGCCGATCCGCGCGCTGGTCGATACCACGCGTCACGAAGACCGCTGGCGCGCGAAGCGCCATATGCTGGCGGCGCTGCGCGCGTGGCCGTTCCTGAGCAAAGGCTTGCAACTGATCCGCACGCTGCGCGAAGCGAAGGTGCCGATCTTCGAGGCGGCGGACGATCTGCGCGTGGAAGCGCGCATCGGCACGGATCACGTCGAGCGCGCCGCCGCGCTGCACTTCACGACGCAAGGCACGGCGCATCGTCTCGAAGCCGATGTGATCCTGCTGCATCAAGGCGTCGTGCCGAACACGCAATTCACGCAGGCGCTGCGCGCCGCGCACCGCTGGGACAATGCGCAACTGTGCTTCACCCCGAAAGTCGATGCGTGGGGCGAGCTGGACGTGCCCGGCATCTTCGTCGCGGGCGATGGCGCGGGCATCGGCGGCGCGCAGGCGGCAGCCTTGCAGGGCACGCTCGCGGGCCTCGCGGCGGCCGCGCAGTTGGGCGCGATCACGTCCGCGGCGCGCGATGCCGAAGCCGTCGCGCAGCGTCGCGCGCTCGCGGACGTCATGCGCATCCGGCCTTTTCTCGACGCCCTTTATCGTCCGCGCGACATCAACCGCATTCCGCGCGACGAGACCGTCGTGTGCCGGTGCGAGGAAGTCACCGCGGGCGAATTGCGCAAGTTCGTCGAGCTCGGCTGTGTCGGACCGAATCAGGCGAAGTCGTTCGGGCGCTGCGGCATGGGCCCGTGTCAGGGACGCATGTGCGGTCTCACGGTGACGGAAGTGATCGCCGATGCGCGCCGTGTCTCGCCCGCCGAAGTCGGCTATTACCGCATCCGTCCGCCGATCAAGCCGCTCACGCTCGGAGAACTCGCCGGTGAATGACACGACCGGCATCCACGAAGCCGATGTCCTCGTGGTCGGCGGCGGGCTGCATGGCACGAGCAGCGCGTTCCACCTGGCGCGGCGCGGCGCGAAGGTGATCGTGCTCGAAGCCGATTATGTCGCGCGTCATTCGTCGGGCGTGAACGCGGGCGGCGTGCGCACGCTGGGCCGTCCGTTGGCGGAGATTCCGCTCGCGCTGATGTCGCGGGAAATCTGGCACGGCATGAGCGAGCTGCTCGGCGAGAATGGCGGCTTCGTTGCGTCCGGTCAGTTGAAGATCGCGGAAACGGATGATGAACTCGAAGCGTGCCGCCAACGCGTCGCGCTGCTCGAATCGCATGGATTCACCCACGAGAAAGTGATCGACCGCGACACCGTGCTCGAACTCGAACCGGCGCTCGCGCGCCATGTCACCGGCGGCATCTGGGTCGAACGCGACGGCTACGCGCTGCCTTATCGAACCACGACGGCGTTCCGCCTCGCCGCGCAGCGGCTCGGCGTGCGTTTTCAGGAAGGCACGCCGGTGCGCCGCATCGAGCAGCGCGGCACCCGATGGTTCGCGCTCACGCCGCATGGCACGTTCAGCGCGAACCAGTTGCTCGTCACCGCGGGCGCATGGTCCGGTGAATTGGCGAAGCAGGTCGGCGAGCCCGTGCCGGTGCGTCCCGAAGGTTTGATGCTGATGGTTACGCACCGCGTCGCGCCCTTCTGTCGTGCGACGCTCGGCGCAACGGGCCGGCCGTTGTCCTTCAAGCAGTTCGACAACGGCACGGTGGTGATCGGCGGCAAACTGATCGGCATTGCGGATCTGGCGAATCGTCACGGCGAAGTCGATTTCGTGCGCCTCGTGCGCAGCGCACGCACCGTGACCGATCTGTTTCCTCATCTGCGCAATCTCGGCGTCAACCGCGCGTGGGCCGGCGTGGAAGCCTTCACCGACGATGAACTGCCGGTGATTTCCGCGAGCCGCCAGGCGTCGAATCTGTATTACTCGTTCGGCTATTGCGGCAGCGGCTTTCAGCTCGGGCCGGGTTGCGGCAAGCTCGTGTCCGAACTGATGCTGGACGGCAAGCCCTCGCTTTCGCTCGATGCGTTTGCCATTGATCGTTTTGGCCGCGCGGCGGCGGCTTCCAGCCTTGGTGCTTCGCATCTCGCTTCGCATCTCGTTACGCACTGACTGATTTTTTCCGCCGCGCCCTTCAGTCGATGCGCGCGGCGGCTTCGTTCGCCTTTATTCAAATGGAGAGATTGTCATGACCGATATCGTTCGTATCGACACCAACCAGCGTATGAGCCGCGTTGTCAAAGCCGGCGGCCTCGTGTTCGTCGGCGGCCAGACTTCCGCCGATCACAGCCCGGACGTGAAACTCCAGACCGCCAAGGTGCTGGAGAAGATCGACGGCTATCTGGAGAAAGCCGGCATCGACAAGACGCGCCTCGTTTCGGCGCAAGTCTGGCTCGCGGACATTGCCCGCGATTTCGCGGGCATGAACGAAGTATGGGACGCGTGGATTCCGCAAGGTCATGCACCCGCGCGCGCGACGGTGCAAGCGAAGCTTGCCGCGCCCGAGTTGCTCATCGAAATCGCGGTCGTGGCGCTGGGTTAAGAGGCGCTGTCATACAGCGCCACCGGCTGACCGGTGACGGCGCCCGGCCGGGAGGCTATTGCCCGTGATACGCGGCGAGAAACCCGTCGGACGCCACCTCGTCCGCGAGCGTCCGCAGCATCGCGGCCCTCACCCGGCTGACGCAGGCCGTCATGCCCGCGTTCGTGTCGTGAAACGGAGGCGTGATCGTCAATATCGCTTCCGTGCTGGCAATCCATTCGTTGCCCGTCAGCGCCGTCTACAGCGGGACTAGCGCGGCCTCAGGCAAGGCGGCGCTCACAAGCGATCACGAAGACTTCGCGTCTTCGGCATTGCGCGCCGCACACAGGCGCCATGCAGCCTTTGGCGCAGCGACGCTGGTGGCGAGATGGCGCCACCAGCGTTCACCGCGATGCGGCGCGTCCAGATCCAGCCGCTCGCCCATGCGGGGCGTCGACAGCGCGACACCGCGCGCGAGGGCCAGTGCCATCACCCTTTCGAATGGCTCCTGCCAGCGGTGCATCGCGAGGTCGAAGGTGCCGTTGTGGATCGGCACGAGCCAACGGCCGCGCAGATCGATGTGCGCCTGCACGGTTTCTTCGGGCTGCATGTGAACGTACGGCCATTGCGCGTCGTAGGCGCCCGTCTCGACCAGCGTGACGTCGAACGGCCCAAGGCGCTCGCCGATCGTCCTGAAGCCATCGAAGTAACCGGTGTCGCCGCTGAAAAACACACGCAGATCGTCGTCGACGATCACCCACGACGCCCATAACGTACTGTTGCCGTCGAACAGGTTGCGGCCGGAAAAATGCTGCGCGGGCGTAACGGTGAACTGCACACCGTCTACCTCGGCGCCTTGCCACCAGTCGAACTGCCGCACCTTCGACGCGTCGATGCCCCATTCGATCAGCCGGTCGCCGACGCCGAGCGGTGTCAGAAACACGCCGGTGGTCTGCGCGAGCGCGAGCACCGTTTCGCGGTCCAGGTGGTCATAGTGGTCATGCGACAGGATCACGCCGCGCAGCGGCGGCAACTCGGCGAGCGCGATCGGCGGCGCATGGAAGCGCTTCGGCCCGAGACGCCGGAACGGCGAGGCACGCTCGGCGAACACGGGATCGGTCAGCCAGAACTGGCCGCGCAGCTTCAGCAGCAGCGTCGAGTGGCCGAGCCGGTAGAGGCTGCGCTCGGGCGCCGCATCGAGCTGCGCACGCGTCAGCGCGTCGACGGGCAACGCCCCTGTCGGCGCGGTGCCGCGCGGCTTGTTGAGCAACACGTTCCACGCAATGCCGAGCGTCTTGCGCAGGCCTTCGGCGGGACGCGGTTTGACGTTGCGAAAGCGTTCGCCGTCATGCTGCGGCGAGGTGCTGGACAACGCGCGACCGCGTTGCGCGGCGTTCACGCCAAGCACGCGACGGACAAGGGCGGAAAGCGACGTCATGAGGTGGGCCGTCCTGATAGAAATGTACACTCGGCAGTGTAGTTTATTTTTGAGAAAAGTAAACTGACCGGTGTAAAATCCGCTCATGGATCCCAGTGCCACCCACCAACGCCTGACTGACCGCAAGCGGGTCGCCATCGTCGGCGCCGCGATCGAGGAATTCCTCGCGGCCGGCTACGACGCGACCAGCATGGACCGTATCGCCGCCCGCGCGAACGTCTCGAAACGTACGGTCTATAACCATTTCCCCAGCAAGGAAGTCCTTTTCGCGGCGATTCTCCATCAACTGTGGGACGCGAGCCAGAGCGGCGATGCGCCCGCCTATCGCGCCGACCAGCCGTTGCGCGCGCAGTTGCTCGACCTTTTGGGCCGCAAGCTGCGGCTGCTCACCGACGAGTCCTTTCTGTCGCTTGCACGTGTGGCGATCGCGGCCGGCATCCATTCGCCGGAGCGAGCCCGGGACATGGTCGCCCGCCTCGGCGAACGCGAGGAGGACCTGACCGTGTGGGTCCGGGCAGCCGTCGCCGACGGCCGCCTCAAAACCGACAACCCGCTCCTTGCGGCGTTGCAGTTGCAGGCGCTGGTGAAGGCCTTCGCGTTCTGGCCACAGGTGACGATGGGTCAGGCGCCGCTCGATGAAAAGGAGCAGAAGCAGGTCGCGGAATCGGCCGCTGACATGTTCCTCGCATACTATGCGTGAGCAGACGTCGGGCGCTTGCCGGCCCGCTTCCGACGTCAGGTCCGACATTGTCCCCGTGGCCGTTTCCACGTGTGCGAGGGTCGGCCAAACGCCTTGTTCGAGCCTCTGTGCTGTGTATTTTCGACTCATGTAAATTGTACCCATGTCCCAAAAAATCGATTACCTCAACCCCGCCCTTCCTGCTGGCCTCCGGCGCGTGACGATGCCCGTGGTCGACGCGACCCCAACGACGCTTGATGGATTTGGCAGGCTCGTGACAGACCCGAGCGAGTGCCCGGTCGAGATTGTGCAGTGGCCAGCGGTCGGAGCAAGGCCCATAGACCCTGGCACCGGTGATGAAGCCGGCACGACCGAAGGCACGTTTGTCAGCGAATGGCGCGGAGATATTCTCTACGGTCGAAACGAGGCTGTGGGCGGTGACTACATTCTTGCGTACGCAACGGAGCCCGAAGCTGCCCGCGACGACCACCCCCATGCACCGGAACGGATGCTGCTTTGGCACGCGAACTACCACCCGGATGGCGGACAACTGTTCTTTCCTCTCGACCATCGCCCGTTCTATGTTCCTTTGGCATTGCCCGGGGACGACATTGCGCCAGAGAAGTTCGTGTGCTTTCGCTTCGATGGACAGCAGGGTCTCTACATCCATCCAAACATCTGGCATGAGGGGGTGTTCGCTCTTGGAGGCATACAGCGGTTTTTTGATAAGCAGGGCGCCGTCCACGCACGCGTGTCCGTCGACTTTGCCCGCGAGTTTGGTTGTCTTCTCGAGGCGCCGATCGCGAGCGATGACCGACTGACTGGCCGAGGCGGCGACCTGTAGCGGCAGGGAGCGCGCCGCGACGACGGGCAGTAGAATCGCAAGGAGCGCGTGCGCATTGGCATCGCCAGCCAGGACGCAAGGCGCGGCAGCCAACCGTATCGAGGATTTCTGCAGGAAGGCCCGGCGCGTACCGGCAGGTCACGGACGCGCCCTTTCTGCCGAGGAGATCTCATGAAGGTACTCGCCGTACATCCCAGTGGCTTGATGTACACCCGCGTGTTCCTGCGACTCGAACCGCTCGGCCTGGAGACGGTCGCGGCCGTTATCCGCGCGGCTGGACACGAGGTCCGGTTGCTCGACCTGCAAGTGGAATCGCATCGCGATCTGGAGCGGCTGATCCGCAAGTGGCGTCCTGATGCCGTCTGTTTCTCCGGCAATTACCTCGCCAATATTCCCGAAATCATCGATCTGTCGAAAGCGATCAAGGCGCAGTGGCCCGCCTGCTTCGTGTTCGTGGGCGGACACAGCGCGTCGTTTACCGCAGCCGATATGCTCAGGCACGCCGAGGGCGCCATCGACTGCGTGCTGAGAGGCGAAGGCGAGGCGAAGGTCGCCGAACTTCTCGACGCCGTCGCCCGCCAGGCCGATCCGCTGTCGATACCGGGCGTCGTGACCCGCAACGGCGAGGGACCGCTGCCGGGCTTCGCCGAAAGCCTCGATCAGGTTTGCCCCGCGCGCGATCTGCTGCGACATCGGCGCAAATACTTCATTGGCGTGCTGGATCCGTGTGCGTCGATTGAATTCGCGCGCGGCTGCCCGTGGGATTGCACGTTCTGCAGCGCATGGACATTCTACGGACGCAGCTATCGTTCACGCAGCCCCACAGTGATCGCCGACGAACTGGCGTCGATTCGCGAGCCAGGCGTCTTCATCGTCGACGATGTCGCCTTCGTGCATGCGGATCACGGCATGGCGATCGGCCGCGAAATCGAGCGCCGCGGCATACACAAAAAGTACTACCTCGAGACACGCGGCGATATGCTGTTGCGCAACAAGGAGGTTTTCGAGTACTGGCGCACGCTGGGCCTGCAATACATGTTTATCGGCATGGAGGCGATCGACGCCGAAGGGCTCAAGGCGTTTCGCAAGCGCGTCAATCTCGACAAGAACTTCGAGGCGCTCGCGTTCGCGCGCTCGCTCGGCATCACCGTCGCGATCAATCTGATCGCCGATCCCGACTGGGACCATGACCGCTTCGAAGCGATCAGGCAATGGTGTCTGGAGATTCCCGAGATCGTCAACATCAGCGTGAACACACCTTATCCGGGCACGGAAATCTGGTTGCGCGAGCATCGCCAGTTGACCAGCCTCGACTACCGGCTCTATGACATCCAGCACGCCGTCCTGCCGACGAAACTGCCCTTGCCCGAGTTCTACCGCGAACTGGTGCGCACGCAACAGGTACTCAACCGCAAGCACCTTGGCTGGCGCGCACTGCGCGGAGCGGCGAGCGAAGCGGCACATCTGCTGCTGCACGGGCAAACGAACTTCGTGCGAATGCTGTGGCGCTTCAACTCGGTGTTCAATCCGAACCTGCAATTGAACGACCACGCGCGCGAAGTCCGGTATTCGATGACGCCGCCTGCCGCATCGGCCGAGCACGCCAATGTCAAGGTACTGTATGTGCACGGGCCGGCGGGACGCAAGGGCCGCAAGCTCGACGATGCAACGGAAAGTTTCGTCGACGAAACCCGCATGGGTGCGGGCTGATGTTCTAATGCCGATACGAGAGTGACCACAACGAAGAGGCGCCAGTGCTTGAATTATCGGTTCGTGACAAAGCAATGCTCAGTGGTGAGTTGGGTGATGGCGCAGCGCTCGCGATGCGCATAGTTGCCGCCACGGCGCATGTGATGAACGCCCAGGAACTCGTCGACATTTCCTCCGCGCACATCGACGGGTGTCTCTATCACGGATCCGTCAGTCTCGATTTCGTCGAACGGTTTGTCGCGTCCGGAACGCGGGTCGCCGTGCCGACCACACTCAATGTCGGATCGCTCGATCTCATTCATCCGGAGCTGTATCGCGGCAAAACGGCAACCGCGAATGCCGCCAGGCGCCTGATGGAAGCGCATCTGGAACTCGGGTGCGAAGCGACCTTCACATGCGCGCCGTACCAGCTCAAGCACCGTCCGCGCATGGGCGATCAGATCGCATGGGCTGAATCGAACGCGATCGTTTTCGCCAACTCCGTGTTGGGCGCCCGGACAAGCCGCTACGGCGATTTTCTCGATCTTGCGGCGGCAATTACCGGCCGCGCCCCGAATGCCGGACTACACGTCACCGAGAACAGGGCCGCCCGCATTGTGCTCGAAGCGCCCAGCTTTGGTGACTCCCCGCGGCGCGACGCCTGCTTCGCGGCGCTCGGTTTTCTGCTTGGCCTCAATGCCGGCGCAACGGTGGCGGCCATCACGGGCCTGCCTGCCGACACAACAGAGGACGAGCTTAAGTCTCTGGGCGCGGCAGCCGCTTCCAGTGGCTCCGTGGCGCTCTTTCACGCGGTAGGCATCACGCCGGAAGCCCCGACACTCGACGCCGCGCTGCAGGGCGGCGAGCCGGAGCGGACGATTGTCGTCACCGAGGCGGATCTCGTCGGCATCCATCGGAAGTGGAACGCGGCTGGGCACGGCGAGCCACTTGCCGCGATCAGTCTGGGAACCCCGCATTTTTCGGTCGATGAGTTCCGCACGCTTGGCAAACTGTTCGAAGGACACGATGGTTCGCCACGATGCGACTTCTATGTCAATACGAGCCGTTTCGTTCTGTGGCAGATCGAAGCGGAAGGGCTCGCCCAGCAACTCAGTTCCAAGGGCGTCCAGATTGTGGTGGACACATGTACCTACATCACGCCCGTGATGAAACAGATCAGTGGATTGGTGATGACCAACTCGGGGAAGTGGGCCCACTATGCACCGGCGAACATCGGTGTCACCGTTGCGTTTGGGAGCATGGCCGAGTGTGTGCACTCAGCCTTTGAAGGGAGGGTTTGCATCGATGAACTGGCCGGCTAGAGCGACGACCATGATTTCGCCCACTACCGTGCTTGCCGGGCAAGTACTCGTTGCGGGCCGCGCAAGCGGCCTTGCAATCGCCCTACCTCCGCTGAGCTTCTGGGGCGGCTACGACGCCGAAAGCGGAATGATCATCGACAAGACACATTCCGGTTACGGACAAAGCCTGAAAGGCCGGACACTAATCATGGCGCGAGCGCGCGGGTCGAGTTCCAGCAGCAGCGTGTTGGCTGAAGCGTTGCGCAACGGGACTGGCCCGAGCGGCATCATCCTGTCGGAACGCGACCTGATTCTCGCCATCGGCGTGATTGCTGCCAATGAGCTCTACGCCCTCAGCGTGCCAGTGGTGAGCGTCGGCGAGAACGTGTTCGCGCAGATTGCATCTTTCACCGGCACACTGGAGATTGACGCGTGCGATATGGCGCGGCCCGCGAGCATCCATGCCACAGACGGCGATCGCGTTCCCGAGCGCGTCAGGAATCGCTGAACACTTGCTTGAGCGGGTAGACAGGATAAAGACTGACAGACGACGGCCAGTGCGATCAGCGCGCCACCACCGCCTCGACAACCGACATGATCTGCTGCGCGGCCGTCTTGACGTGTTGCTCCAGCAGTTTCGCTCCAAGCTTCGTGTCGCGCTTCCTGCATGCCTCGACCAACGCCATGTGCTCGTCATGCGACTGTTCGCGGATCGGCACCTGCACGGCCTGGAAGCGGAAATACCGATCGCAGCGGTCATGCAGCACCCGTAACATCTGAAGCGTGATATCGCGCTGCGCAGGCAGATAGAGCGTTTCGTGCAAACGCCAGTTCAGTTGCCCCCACACGCCCGAGTCCGCCTTGTCCATTTCCTTGATAAGCCGCTCCGCCTTGCCCATCTCGGCCTCAGTGATGCGCGGAATAGCTTCCGAAAATATCCACGGTTCAAGACGCAGCCTGATGTCGAACGTCTCCTTCACCTCGTCTATCGACAACTCGGCGACATAAGCGCCCTTGTGCGGGACATTGATCAGCAGCCCCTCTGCCGTCAGACGGGTGATAGCCTCGCGGATCGGGACACGGCTCACGCCGAGTTCTTCGGCGAGCGCCTCCTGCCGCAATACCTCACCCGGCGCCAGGTCGCCGCTCAGGATTCGCTGTCGAACCGCCGTGGTGACGAGTTCGACTGTAGTTGGCCGAACGATTTTTCGCGTGCTTTCGTCCGCGATAACTTCGCTCATTGCGGACGCCTCTTTGGTACGACGTTTGGCGGCTACCGGGGGCATGATCAGGCTCAGTGAGGGATTCAGGATACAGTGGCATCCTAACACGGCGCTGGCTTTCGGATACAAAATCCAATGGCCGGCGCTGCGTCACTGCAACGTTTGCCGTACCCATGTGCCGTTCTTCATCACTGCGGCGATGCGCTCGCCCTGCCCGGTCAGGACACTGATGTCTGCGAGCGGATCACCATCGACGACCAGCAGATCCGCGAAGGCTCCCGCGGAGACGACGCCCAGACGGCCCTGCTGTCCGACGATCTCGGCACCCACGGCGGTGGCCTGACAGATCGTTTCGAAAGCACCGAGAATTGCTGAACGGATCGTCAGTTCGTCACTTTGATACTGGTGCATATCGCCCAGCAGGTCGGTGCCGAGACCCATTTTCACGCCCTTGCGTTTGAGCAGTTCGAGCGCCTTCAGGCCCTGGATGCGAACGTTCTCGTTTTTCGCGAGAGCGCTTTCCGCCACACCGGCTTTGGCACCGACCTTGTTCATCGCGTCATAGGTCACGAGTGTGGGCACCGCAAACGCGCCGAACTCCGCCATGACAGCCGCCGCCTCGTCGTCGATCAGGTTGCCGTGCTCGATCGTTCGGACACCGAGCTTCACGACGCGAGAAATCGCCTTGCCGGTGTATGCGTGTGCCATGACATAGGTCTGGTGCGACGCGGCTTCCTCGACGATGGCCTTGACCTCGTCGACGGAAAACTGAAGATTGCCAATCGGATCCGTCGGCGATGCAACGCCACCCGACGCCATGATCTTGATGTGATGCGCGCCGGCGCGCATCTCTTCGCGCACGGCCTTGCGTACGTCGTCCACGCCATCGACGATGCGTCCGATCGCCCCGAGATTGCGATGGCAGCCGCAAGGGTCAGGATCGGAGTTGTCGAAACGCTCACGGAAGTCGCCGTGACCTCCCGTCTGCGAGAGCGCCTTGCCGGCCACGAATAACCGCGGCCCGGCGATCACGCCTTCCTCGATTGCACGCGAAAGCGCGTAGTCTGCGCCGCCGGCATCCCGCACGGTCGTGAAGCCCCGGTTGAGCATGCCGCTCAGGATAGGTACTGCCCGCAAAACGGCAAAGGTATTCGGCAAACGCCCATTGTTCCCGAGGTGCGCCACCGAGGCGATGACGTGCGCATGGCAGTCGATCATGCCGGGCATGACGGTCTTGCCTCCCACGTCGATGATCTGCGCGCCATCTATCGACACCGGCTCGCGGGTCACTTCCTTGATGACCTCGCCGTCCACGACAATCGAATAGCGGGCAGTATCGTTTTCGTGATTCACGTCCAGGATGCGTGCGTTTTTCAGGACCAGCATGTCAATTCCCCACCTGATTGTTGAGCGGCCCACGGGCCGCGGCAGATCACTTCAGCAAAAAGCCTTTGGCGAGCGGATCACGGTCATCGACAAAGATCGTGTTGTGTCCCGTCACCCGCGCCCAACCCTCGATGCTCGGAATGATCGCGTCGAATTCACCTACCTTGGCCGCGTCTTCCGGAACACCAGTGAAGAGCGTGCCGATAATGCTTTCGTGAACAAAACGTTCACCGATCTTGAGTTTGCCCTTGCCGACCAGATGCGCCATGCGGGCCGAAGTACCCGTGCCGCAAGGCGACCGGTCGATGGCCTTGTCACCGTAGAAGACGGCATTGCGTGCGCTCGCACCTTCGACCGTCGGTTCGCCGGTCCACATCACGTGGCTCAGACCGCGGATTTCCGCCTTTTCGGGGTGAACGAACTGATACTTCTCGTTCGCCTTCTGGCGCAGGATCGGACTCAGACGCTGGATATCCGAAGGCTTGAGTGTGTGGAGGCCAGCGAAGTTTTTCTGCGGTTCGACGATCGCGTAGAAATTCCCGCCGTAGGCGACATCGAAGCGGATTTCGCCGAGCCCCTCGACGTCGACCGTCAGGTCAGTCGAGTGAAGGAATGACGGCACATTGATGAGTTGCACGGAGTCGACGTTGTCTCCGTCCATCTTGAAGCGTGCAATCACCAGGCCGGCTGGCGTATCCAGACGCAGCACGCCAGCTTCACGCGGCCGCACGAGACCGTGCTCGATGGCCGTGGTCACCGTCCCAATGGTGCCGTGGCCACACATGGGCAGACAGCCGCTGACCTCGATAAACAGGATGGCAATGTCACAGTCGGAACGGGTCGGCGGATAGAGGATGCTGCCCGACATCACTTCATGGCCCCGAGGTTCGAACATGAGCGATGTCCGGATCCAGTCGAACTCGCGCTCAAAATGCGCGCGTCGCTCGATCATGTTCGCTCCTTCCAGCCGCGGTGCGCCTCCCGCGACGACGCGGACCGGATTGCCACACGTATGTCCATCGATGCAAAAAAATGTCGATTTCATTTGCCCTGCTCCATCCAGAATGACATACAGAAAGTAGCCCGGTGATGGCCACCTGTTCTTATTCACCAGGATACGCTGCCCTGACGTTCGGATCATCCGGCATCTTTTTTACGTCGCCGGACACTTCCACGATTCGGCCCTGAACCCCTGATGCGATGACGAAACGGCAGGCCTTTCGTCACCGGCTAAACGAGCTGCTCAATTCATGTGGAACAGGCCTGTCCACGCCAAAGCGGCAAGGTGCAGGCCCACCCGCATTACTTCGCCAGCGCGCGCACGTTGGCGAGCGTCTTCTCCACGATTGCAATGACCTTCTGGCGCTCTTCGCCTTCGAGCTTCAGACGCGGAGCCTTGACCGTTTCCGGGTAACCCGCCGTGATGTTCTCCGCCAGCTTGATGTACTGAACGAGCTTCACATGCGTGTCCAGGTGGAACAGGTCGATCAATGCACGGTACAGCTTGCGGGCCGATTCATAGTCGCCGGCGACCGCCAGATTCAGCAGTTCGACCGATTCCTTCGGAACGGCGTTAGCCATGCCCGAGACCCAGCACGTCACGCCCAACGCAGCCGATTCGAGCACCAGGTCGTCGACACCGCACACGACCGCAAGCCGGTCGCCGAAACGGCCGATCAGATCGGTGACGCGCGTGGTGTCATACGATTCTTCCTTGATGGCTTCGATCGTCGGCTCTTCCAGCAATTGTGCTACGAGGTCCGGCGTGAGGTCGACGCCGTAACCGCGCGGGTTGTTATAGAGCAGAATGGACAGCTTCGACGCTTGCGCGACCGTCTTGAAGAAAGCGACGGTTTCGCGCGCGTCGGACTTGTACGTCAGTCCGGGGAAAACCATCAAGCCCTGAACGCCCAGTGCTTGCGCTTCCTTCGCGTACTGGACCGCGTTTGCCGTATTGGTCTCGGCGAGACCGGCGATCACCGGCACGCGGCCGTTCACGGTCTCGACAGCAAGCTTGATCACTGTGCGCTTCTCTTCGGGCGTGAGCTGGGCGTTCTCACCGACCATCCCCATCATGACGACGCCGCCGACGCCGCTCTCGATGAGGCGATTCAGACCTGCCTTGATCGCATCGTGATCGAGGGAACCGTCGTCCTTCAGCTTCGTCGTGACAGCGGGAAACACACCTTTCCAGTTGACTTGCATGGCTGCACCTTTGCAAAAAAAATGATAATCAGAGGCGGGATGTCCCGCGGGTCGATCGAGGCCGCGGGGGCCCCGTTAATTCCGGAAGCGGCTGATCGAGTACGGCTCGAGGCCGATTTCGGGTGTTCGATTGGCAAGCAGATCCGCGACGAGCGCACCTGTCGTTGCCGATTGCGTCAGCCCAAGATGGCCGTGACCGAACGCATAGATGACGGAAGGACTGCGTGGCGACCGGCCAATGACGGGCAAGGAATCCGGCGTGGCTGGACGGTGCCCCATCCACTTCACGGCACCCTTGTCGTTGATGCCGGGCATGAAGCGCTTGCCGAGCGCGAGCAGCGCGTCACTGCGTCGGTAGTTCGGCGGCGCCTTGAGGCCGGCGAACTCCGCCGCGCCGCCAATGCGCACACCGATATCAAGCGGAGTGGCGACAAACTTGCGTTCGGCAAAAATCACTTCGCGCGACAGACTGATGCCGTGCGCGGGAAGCGTCGTGTTGTAACCGCGCTCGCTGTCCAGCAGTACGCGGTCGCCAATCGATCGGGCCAGCGCGGCGGACCACGCACCCGTCGCCACGACGAGGCGGCGCCCCTTCACCCATTCGCCCGTCTCGGTGACCGCTGCCGGCGCAAGCGCATCTGCGAGATCAAGCGCCTTCACGGTGCCCACGACAAACGTGGCGCCGAGTCGCTTCACGCGCTCACGCAGTTGGGTCACGAGACGCTTCGGGTCGCCAATGTGCGACCAGTCGTCGAGGAATACTCCGTGACGGAAAACCGGCGCAAGGGACGGCTCGCAAGCGCGGACCTCGTCGGCCGACATGGCGTGCCAGCGCACGCCCAGATCGCGCTTGAATTCCCATTCATGCTGATCGGCGGCGAAGGCTTCGTCGGTCTCGTAGACCGTCAATGCGCCGCGGCGATAGAAACTGTCCATCGCGCCGATGTCCTCGAACATCGGGACGATGTCGTCGTAGACACGGTTGTTCAGCCTGGCCAACGCCAGCGAGATTTCGCGGAAACGGTCCCTGTTGCCGGAGCGCTGAAACTCCATGAACCAGGGTAAGGCTGCCGGCACATGTTTCCAGTCGAGCGCAAGCGGCCCGAGCGGATCGAACAGCCACTTCAGCGCCTTCATGTACAAGCCGTTCACTGAAATGGGCGTGCTCTCCGTCACGGCGATACCGCCCGCGTTTCCGTGCGACGTGCGATCGCCTTCGAAGTCGCGGTCGATAATGGTGACGGTCGCGCCATCGCGCAGTGCGGACCACGCGCACGCGAGACCGACGATTCCGCTACCGATAACCACGACGTCGGGGGTCGTCCGGGAGTGTTGCGCTTGCTGGATCATTTCCGTGAGTAAAGGTATTGCATGGGTCCGCCGTTGCTTCGGTTACCTGGATCCGAGGACCGTTATCGGCTTCCACTGTCCGTTTTCACACTTGTAGACGGTGATGATTGCGTCGCGCAGATCGCCGAACCTGTCGTATGCGAAGTGCTCACTCGTGACACCCTTCATGTCCGTCTTCGCGAGCACCGGCAGGTAGACGGCCGGGTCCGACGAATTGGCCTTCTGCATCGCCTGCATCATGGCCATCGCGCCGTCGTACGTGTACGGCGCATAGGTTGTCGGTTCAGCGCCGAACTTGGCCTTGTAGCGTTGCGTGAAACCCGCGCCACCCGGCATCCTCTCCAGCGGCAGCCCCGCGAGCGAGACAATGGCACCGTCCGCGGCCGGCCCGGCGATCTTGATGAAGTCCTCCGTCTTCGACATTTCGCCCGAGGCGAAGGTTGCCTTCATCGCAAGCGAGCGCGCCTGCTTGACCAGCGGCGCGGACTGCGCATCGGCGCCTGCGTAGTAGATGAAATCAGGATTCTTCGACTTGATGCCGGTCAGAATGGCCTTGAAGTCGACTGCCTTGTCGCACGTGAACTGATGATCGATGATGTTGCCGCCAGCCGCCTTGACTGCCGTCTCGAACTGCTCCGCAAGACCCTGGCCGTATGCCGTGCGGTCATCGATGATTGCAATGCGCTTCGCATGGAGCGTCTCGACCACGTACTTGCCCATCACGCTGCCCTGCTGCGTATCCGAGGTCATCATCCGGAACGTCGTGTTGAAACCCTGGCGCGTATAGGCGGGCGCGGTTGCCGTCGAAATCTGCGGAATGCCTGCGCGTGAATAGATCGCCGAAGCGGGGATCGTCACGCCGGAGTTGAAGTGACCAAGCATGCCCTTGATCCCGTCGTCGACCAGCTTCTGGGCGACGACCGTGCCCGTCTTCGGGTCCGCCTGGTCGTCGAGCGCCTCCAGCACGAACTTGGTTTCCTTGCCGTCGACCTTGGGCTTCGTGGCGTTGAAGTCGTCAATGGCGAGTTGCACGCCCGATTCAAAATCCTTGCCGTACTGCGCCTGCGCGCCCGTCATCGGCGCGGCCAGACCCAGCTTTACCGTTTGTGTTTCGGCGGCCTGGGCGACTCCGAACGACAGGGCGAGCAATCCCGAAGCAGCGGCTGCAAAAGCGGTGGTGCGAAGTTTCATGCCAGTCTCCTTGCTACCGTAAAAGCCGCACTTGGGGACGCCGGAAACACATTATATTGGATCCAATATACAAGCATTCCGCGTATGATGCGCCCCTTAAGCGGGTCTGTCAAATGCGTTCGAAATAATTGGCGGAACGCGGTTTTCTGTGTCCCCGCCGCCGCTCCTACACCTGCTCCATGAAGTCAGGATCCTCTAGCCCACGCAGCCTTTGCACCTGATCTTCGAGTGGCGAAACCGCCAGTTGTGCAAACACCAGCGCCAGTCCCAAATCAGCATGGTCATACAGTCCAGCTTCGCCAAGCAGATTCATTGTGCCCAGCGTGACGCCGTTCTTGCGCACGGGGATGTTCAGCACGCTCTCACACCCAATGGACCACAACACCTCGTACTCCGAAAACACGGCCTGGATATCCTCGCGCGTTGAACCGACAAAGATCTCCCCGCGACGAAGCACCTGGTCCGACCAGCGGCTTTGCGTCACCCGCTTGAGCCCGCCTACCGGATTGATATCCAGGCGATTGCTATGCAGACGTCCCAGCCGGCTCGATGCCTCGTCATACGCCAGCACCGTGAAGAGGCGCTGGCCGAATACCTCCGTGAGGGAGCGCTCGAACTCGGACCATATGATGTCGGCGTTGCCGCCTTCCTGCTGAATCGCGGCTAGACGCTCGATCGCCAGAGAAATGTGCGCGTGGTTGGTGTCCGTCACGAAAACTCCTTATTTCGCGGTTCGAAGTGCGGCGCTGTGCGCGTCGGGACGCATTGAGCCGTACTCCTCCTCGGAAATTTCTTCAAGCGTCTTGCCGGTCGTCGAGACGCCCAGGAAAATCACGGCGAGCGCGCCGATCAGCAGGATGACCGTGGTCATGCCGAACACGCCGGCAAAACCCCACAATGGGTAGATGTAGCCCACCAGCATGGGTGAACAGATCGCGCCGATACGGCCGAACGCCGAAGCCGTGCCCATCCCCGTCGCACGCAGATGCGTCGGGAACACTTCAGGGGTATAGGCATATTCGCCCGCGTTGACGCCGTTCATCGCGAACGACATGAATATCGAAGCAAGGACGATCGATGTATCGCTGCCCGCATTGGCCAACCAGATACCTGCGACGCAAGCGAGTGCCATGTACGTGACGATGGTCGTCTTGCGTCCCAGTTTTTCGCAGAAATAGGCCGACGAGTAGTAGCCTGGAATCTGCGCGAGGTAGATCAGGATCGAGACGGAAAAGCTCTTCGTAATGGTCATGCCATGCTGAACGAGCAGGCCGGGGATCCAGACGAAGAATGCATACGAGCAGAACGTCACCGACAGCCATAGACACCAGCTCATCAGCGTCGTTTTGGCGAGAGGCGGCCTCCACAGCAGCTTCAGGTTTCCGAAGAAGGAACCCGAGTGCTCATAGCTGGCGGCAGCGCCTGTCACAGGCACGACGGGAGGCAGCGTTACACCCGTGCGTTCGATCTGCCGCTCGATATCGGACACTACGGCTTCGGCTTCAGCGTGACGGCCGCGAATCTCCAGCCACCGCGGCGACTCGTGCAGCGAACGCCGCCACCAGAGCAGCACGACGACAGGTACGGAAACGATCACCAGCGCGATACGCCAGCCCTCCGGATTCAGCGGGATCACGAAGTAGCCGATCAACGCCGCGGCAACAAAGCCGAACGAGAAGAAACCGGCCAGTGCGCCAGTAAAGGCGCCCCGATAGCGGTTACTGACGAACTCCACCAGGAACGGCGCAATGATCGCGCCCTCGGCGCCCATTCCGATACCTGCGATTGCTCGCAGCAGAGCGAACGTGTGCCAGTCGTTCACAAACGCGTTGGCAAAGGTCAGCACGCAGAAGAAGGTCAGCGCCCACATCATGACGACACGGCGGCCGAAACGGTCGCCCAGCAGGCCGGCGATTAGCGCACCGACGAGAAATCCAACATAGGTGCTACTGCCCAGAAGCCCGGTTTCGAAACTCGTCAGATGCCATTTGGTACGAACAACGGGCAGGATAAACGCGATGATGGCTGCGTCGACGGCTTCGAACATGAAGCCCAAACCGCCCATGATGAGCAGCTTGAAGTGGAAACGACTGAACGGAAGGCGTTCGAGCCGGGCTGCAATCGGTGACATGTAGTTGCTCCCGAAATGAGAGATCGACCAGCCCGGAATCGCCCGGACCAATGTGCGATGACAATATCCTGTATCCAAAATCCAGAGTCAAGGGCGGGTAAACCTCTGCGTGCGCTTTCCTCGCCGGGGACGCGGCAGACGGCATCAGAACCTGAGCGCGCGGCGGAATGCGTTCAAGAAACCATACTGCGGACGTAAAAAAGGCCACGTACCTTTTGGGAACGTGGCCTTTATTTCTTTGGTGCGTGAGGCCGGACTCGAACCGGCACGAGATTGCTCCCGTCAGGACCTAAACCTGGTGCGTCTACCAATTTCGCCACTCACGCGAATTTTTATACCTTGCAGGCAGGACCGCTGCGATATCGCGCGCGACAAGCCCTCTGCGACACCGGCAACAACCCTTATTTTACGCGGGTTCCCGCGACTTTCAGTGCTGCTGCCGCCGCATGCAGCGGCAGGACCTCCCTGGCGTCTCCACCAATTCGCCACCCGCGCAGCCGGGCATGGCACGATGCGCCCGCCCGTTGTACTGCATGCTGTCAGCCGCGTCGAAAACACGCGCCCCGAAAGCGTAAGCGCGAGATTCTAACCGATTGATTCGCGCTTGTCTGCATCTGCCAGGCATCTGTCCGGGCGGCGCCGATGCTACAATTTTTGGCTTCGTGCACGCGCGGCGTGCCCCCTCTTTGCCTGCCCTTCCCCACATTCCCAATCCAGTGAATTTCGACGAATACTGCCAGCAGAAAGCGGCGCCGCCCGGATCAAGCACTTACTATGCGCTTCGGCAGGCGCCCGCAGCCAGCCAGCCGCTGTTGACCGCGCTGTTCGCGCTGCGCCGCGAGTTCGAGGAAACGGTCAAGGAGACCAGTGATCCGGCCATCGGCCGCACGAAGCTCGCGTGGTGGCAAAACGAACTCGCCGCGCTGGCTTCGGGTTCGCCGTCGCACCCGGTCTCCAAGGCGCTGGCGGCCTACATGCCCGATGTGAAGGCCGAGTATCCGGCGCTGCAGGCGTTGCTCGCCGGCTTCGAAATGGACCTCGACCAGGCGCGTTACCTCGACTACCCGAATCTGCGGCGCTATGTACAAGGCGTGGGCGGCACCTTCGCCTCGCTGGTCGCGCGCGCAACGGCGAAAGACGCCGCGCAGGCGTCGAACTGGTCCGCGCCGCTCGGCGAGGCGCTGCTGCTCGCGCAGATCGTCGTCGAAACGGGCAATGATGCGCGCCACGGCCGCATCTATATTCCCATCGACGAAATGCAGCGCTTCAATGTGACCGCCGCTGACCTGATCAATCGAAAATATAGCGACGCCTTCACCGAGTTGATGCGCTTCGAGACCAAGCGCGCCCGCGATGCGTTGCAGACCGCGCTCAGCGCCGTGCCCGCCAGCGAGCGTCGTTCGCAGCGCACGCTCGTCGCGCAGGCGGCATTGGCGTTGGCCTTGCTGGATGAAATCGAACGCGACGGCTATCACGTTCTGCATCAGCGCATCGCGTTGACGCCGATTCGCAAGCTCTGGATCGCGTGGCGCGCCAAGTGACCGACCCGCGTGGCCGTTTCGTTCCGGTCTCGCTCAGCGCGCGGTCAGGCGCGTAACAAGGGCAGCGGTTCGAACCGCTGTTGCAGGATCGTCGACGCGTCGAGCCCCCACCACGGCCCGAGCACGGTGGCGTACAGTTGCCGGAAATCGACGCCGACCGGCAGGTTGCCATTGCCGTCGAGCTGCGCCAGCACCGGCGCCGCGCCGTACAAGCCGCCGCGCACGCGCCCGCCTGTCACGAAATGCGGCGCCACAGTGCCGTGATCGGTACCGTGGCTCTGATTCTCACGCGGCCGCCGACCGAACTCGGCATAAGTCATCATCAGCGTATCGTCCCAGCGGCCAAGCTCGACGAGCGCCGACTTCATCGACATCAATCCTTGGGCGAGTTGCTTGAGCAGCGCCGCCTGCTGACCTGGCTGATTCTGATGCGTGTCGAAACCGTTCAGCGTCAGGCGAATCACCGCGACGCCGTGGCCACGCTGCGGCTGTCCTTGCGGCGTGCTCCCCAAGGAGACTTCCTTCGCAGCGTCACCCGCCGCCAGCACCTGCATCGCCGTTTTGATCGAACTGCCAAACGCTCCGCCCGGAAACACGGTTTGCAACTGAGCCTGACCTTGCGCGGGACGCAGCCGGTCGGCGGCTTTCACAATGTCGTTCTCGACGTCGAGGATATGGGCCAGCTCTGGATTGCGCTCGTGCAGCGATACGGGCCTGGCGAGCCGCGAAGCCTTGACGAACTGTGCCGGATTGACCAGCGCGATCGCACGCGCGCCGTTCGCGAGCGGCCCCATCTCGGCGCTGCCGATCACCACGCCGTCAGCGGCGAAACCGGCGGGCACCGGCGTCTGCGCAAACGCACGCGTCAGCCATCCCTCGCGCAGATACTGGTCGGAACGCGACGCGGTGTCCCAGATCTCAATCGAGCGGAAATGTGACAGGTTCGGTTGCGCATAGCTCACGCCCTGCACGATCGCGAGTTGTTGGGTGCGCCACAGCGGCATCAGCGGTTGCAAGGACGGGTGCAGCGCGGTGCGCTCGTCGAGCTGAATCGCCTGCTCGCGTTTGATGCCGATGTTCTTGCGCAACTGGTAGTACGTGGGATCGGCAAAGGGAATCACGGTATTCAAACCGTCGTTGCCGCCCTTCAGTTCGATGAGGATCAACAGCTTGTCATAGCCGCGCGCCGACGACGCGCCCGGCGCCGCCATCTGCGCGCCGAACGCGCGGGGCAGCCAAAGTGCGGCGCTCACGGCGGCGCTCATCGAGAGAAAGCTGCGTCGTTTCATCCTGCACCTCGTTCTATTGTCGCGGCGCGGGGCGTATCGCCGTCGACCGTGCTTTATTCAGTGGATCATTTCAATTGATACGCCGGGTTCATCAGCAACGCTTCCAGGCAGGCGCTTGCGGTCGCAACTGTCTCGATCGTATCCACCGGCGCAAGCGCGCAGGACCGCATGCTGCCACTGCAACTGCGCCGCCGACAACCCGGGCCTCGCTGTCGGCGCGGTGCCGTAGTGCGCAAGCCATGTCTCGATGTCGAAGCGTACGCCACCTTCATGCGCTCTGTGAGCGGCGACGGCGTGCTCAACATCGCGCGCACCCACCATGCACGTAATAATTCGTAACGCTGCCCGCGCAAGCGCTGCGCCTCGCGATGTTGATCGTTGACGTGACGTCACGGAAAAGGCGTTGACGCATGCGCGCGTGCATGGCGCGCTTCGCTCTGACGACTCAACGACAGACTGAACGGGCAAGTTGTCGAAGGAAGTGCAATGAAATTTTTCACGCAAGCGACGAGCGTGAAACGCGTGCCGGGGGCAGGCACGATAATGGCTACCGCTTATAGAGTTCGCGGACAGCGTCTTCAATATGCTGCCGTAACAGACGCCGTTCGTCGGGCGTCATATGGCCGTCACGGCGGCGTTGATCAAGATCGGGGGGAACTGCTGTGCGCAACATGACATCTGAAGCGGGGTGGTCGGTGTTCGGGTCGTGGCGGCTGGACTTGCCCTGCTTGGGCGCGTGCGCGCTCGCAGCTCTGTCGGCGGAAGGCTGGGCATGGGCGAGCGTCGGTCCTAGTGAGCCTGCAAGCGTACCGGCTACCGCCAGTGCAATCACGCTTAGGCGCACATTCGGCCAAACCCCTCCCTTCATGTTGTTCCCTTCGTGGCGCGGCAACCGGCTACCTCAAATGCGTATACGAACCCCGGTAACGAGCCGGGTGCGATAGTTTTAGTCGTGTGAAGTATCCACCGAACAGCCGCATTCAGTAAAGGAGTCTAACTGCCCCCGCTTTACGTCGTGCCACAGTGCGGGTAAATTTTGTAACTGACTGTAACCCGTTAAATGATGCAAACGCGCACCACTTTGTAATCGCGCTAAGATGCCGACCATGGAAACCAAAAACCCTTCGAAAATCCTCGTCGTCGACGACGATCCGCGCCTGCGCGATCTGCTGCGCCGCTACCTTGGTGAACAGGGCTTCAACGTCTATGTCGCCGAGAATGCGCCGTCCATGAACAAGCTCTGGGTGCGTGAGCGCTTCGATCTGCTGGTGCTCGATCTGATGCTGCCCGGCGAAGACGGTCTGTCGATCTGCCGCCGCCTGCGCGGCAGCAACGACCGTACGCCGATCATCATGCTGACGGCCAAGGGTGAAGACGTCGATCGCATTGTCGGCCTCGAAATGGGCGCCGACGACTATCTGCCCAAGCCGTTCAACCCGCGCGAGCTGGTTGCACGGATCCATGCCGTGCTGCGCCGCCAGTCGCCTTCGGAGCTGCCGGGCGCGCCGTCGGAAACCACCGAGGTGTTCGAGTTCGGCGAGTTCGCGTTGAATCTCGCCACCCGCACGCTCACCAAGGCCGGCCAGGAAATTCCGCTGACCACGGGCGAGTTCTCGGTGCTCAAGGTGTTCGCGCGTCATCCGCGCCAGCCGCTCTCGCGTGAAAAGCTCATGGAGCTCGCACGCGGGCGTGAGTACGAAGTGTTCGACCGCAGTCTCGACGTGCAGATTTCGCGTCTGCGCAAGCTGATCGAACCCGATCCGGGCAGCCCGCGTTTCATCCAGACAGTCTGGGGTCTGGGCTACGTGTTCATCCCCGACGGTGCAGCCTGAGTTTGCTCTCGCCTCCAGTTTTTGATTTCAGATAAGAAGGGCCCATGCGGATCGACCGGCGCCTCCTGACGCTCGCGTTCGGCGGCCTTTTCTGGCGGACCTTTCTGTTGATCGCGCTATTGATCGCAGTCAGTCTCGCGGCGTGGTTCCAGAGCTTCCGGGTGATCGAACGCGAGCCGCGCGCGCAGCGCGTGGCGTTGCAACTCGTCGCCATCGTCAAGCTCACGCGCACCGCACTCCTCTATTCCGATCCCGACCTGCGGCGCGCCTTGCTGCAGGATCTGGAAAGCAATGAAGGGGTGCGCGTGTACCCGCGCGAAACCACCGACAAGTACAAGCTGCAGCCCGACGAGTCGCTGAACCGGCTGATCGAACACGACATTCGTGGCCGCCTCGGCGACGACACCGTGATTGCGCAGAGCGTGAACGACATCCCCGGCGTGTGGATCAGTTTCAAGATCGACGACGACGACTATTGGGTCGCGCTCGACCGCGATCAGCTCGACAACGCCACTGGTTTGCAATGGGCCGGCTGGGGCGTGTTCGCGTTGGCGCTATCGCTGTTCGGCGCGGCCTTCATCACCAGCCTCGTGAACCGACCGTTCGCGCGCCTCGCCATGGCCGCCCGCAAGGTCGGCTCCGGGCAGTCGCCGGAGCCGCTGCCCGAGCGCGGCATGGGCGTGGCCGCGGAGACCAATCGCAGTTTCAACCAGATGGTGCAGGACCTCGAACAGCTCGAGGCCGACCGCGCGCTGATGCTCGCGGGCATCTCGCACGATCTGCGCACCCCGCTCGCGCGGCTGCGGCTCGAAACCGAAATGAGTCCGTCGGACCAGAGCACCAAAGACGCGATGGTCGACGACATCGAGCAGATGGACATGATCATCGGCCGGTTCCTCGATTACGCGCGCCCGGTGCAGCGCGTGCCGGAACCTGTCGACCTGTCGGTGATCGCGGGAGAACTGGCCGCGCGCATGCAGAGCGAAGACAGCATGCGACTGATCACGCGACTCGCGCCGTCGGCGGTGATCGAGGCCGACGAAACCGACATGCGCCGGGTAGTCGGCAATCTGCTGGAAAATGCGCGCAAGTACGGTCTGAGCGACGGCGACGGCATTCCGCACGTGATTCTGGAAACGCGGGTGTCGCACTCGCGGGTCGAGCTGTCCGTGGTCGACGAAGGCCCCGGCATTCCGGAAGACCAGTTGGCGCTTGTCACGCGGCCGTTCTATCGTGTGAACTCGGCGCGCACTCAAGCGAACGGCACGGGCCTTGGCATGGCGATTGTCCAGCGTCTCGTCGGCCGTTACCGCGGCGCGCTGCGCCTGCGCAATCGCACGCCTGGACCGGGTCTCGAGGTCACCATCGAGTTTCCGTTAGCCAAGGGCGCCTGAGCGGAACGGGCATCATCCGGCCTTCGTAATGAGTTGCCGCGTCGAATAACCACCACCCCGGTTAGTCATTCGAAAACTATCTAACAAATAACCCAACAGCGCTACAGTGAAAGACGTGAACGCGCTCGTTGCGACGAGTTGGTAGCCTCAAACATGCTGTTTTTCCGACGCACGAAGGAGCACTCGCATGAGAACTGTCGGCGATAAACTCGAAGCGTTCACCGTCACTGCCGCGAAGCCGGGTTTCAACCACTACGAAGAGAACGGCGCGTCGGCGTTCGAAGAGATCACGGAGCAGTCGTTCCCGGGCAAGTGGAAAATCATCTACTTCTACCCGAAGGATTTCTCGTTCGTGTGTCCGACGGAAATCGTCGAGTTTGGCAAATTGGCCAAAGATTTCGAGGAACGCGACGCGGTGTTGATGGGCGGCAGCGTCGACAACGAATTCGTGAAACTGGCATGGCGCCGCCAGAACAGGGACCTCGACAGGCTGAACCACTATGCGTTCGGCGACGTGAAGGGCGAGCTGATCGACCAGCTCGGCGTGCGCGACAAGGAAGCCGGCGTCGCGTTGCGCGCCACCTTCATCGTCGATCCGGACAACACGATCCAGCACGTGTCGGTGAACAATCTGAACGTCGGCCGTAACCCGGAAGAAGTGCTGCGTATTCTGGACGGCCTGCAAACGGACGAACTATGTGCTTGCAACCGCCCCGTCGGCGGCGCCACGCTCTAAGCTGTGAAAGCGCACTTCGACACGCCGGTCGCCGAAAGCAAGTCACTGCAGTGAAGCGCGCAGCGCGATGCCGCTCCCCCCGCTGCGCGCGTAGTCAATTCAATCAGTTCTTGATCAGCAGCACCGCGGCCTGGGCTTCAATGCCCTCGCCTCGCCCTAGATAGCCGAGCTTCTCGTTGGTCTTGGCTTTGACGTTGACCCGCTCGATCGGCAGATCAAGATCCGCGGCGATATTGGCGCGCATGCCCTCGATATGCGGCGCGAGCTTCGGCGCCTGCGCCACCACGCTGCTATCCACGTTGGCGATGGAAAAACCCGCCGCCTTCACGCGCGCGAAACATTCACGCAACAACACGCGGCTATCGGCGCCGGCGAATTTTGCGTCGGTATCGGAGAAATGCCGACCGATATCGCCCATCGCCGCGGCGCCGAAAATGGCGTCGGTAATGGCGTGCAGCAGCACGTCCGCATCCGAATGGCCGAGCAGGCCGCGCTCATAAGGAATCGTCACGCCGCCGATAATCAACGGACGTCCCGGCACCAGCGCATGCACGTCATACCCTTGCCCAATTCTGAAATCCATATGCGTCAAATCCTCAAGTCCGCTCACAAAAATTGAAATCGTCCGTCACGAAGCCGCTGGCCGGCTCAGAATCGCCTCGGCCAGATCGAAGTCTTCCGGATAGGTCACCTTGAAGTTGCGCAAGCTGCCCTGCACCAGCTTCGGCGCATGGCCCAGCCACTCGATCGCGCTCGCTTCGTCGGTCAGGTCGTGACCGTCGGCCTGCGCGCGCAGAATCGCCTCGCGCAACATGCCGATGCGGAACATCTGCGGCGTCTGCGCCTGCCACAAGCCGTCGCGCGCCTCGGTGCGGGCGATCCGGCCGTCGGCCGAGCCCGCGTCGAGCCGTTTCAGCGTGTCCGCCACGGGCAAGGCCATGATGCCGCCCACCGCGTCGTCCTTCAGCGCGTTGATCAGCGTGCGGATCAGCGCGGGCGTGATGCCGGGGCGTGCCGCATCGTGCACGAGCACCCAGTCGTCGTCACGCGCGCCGAACTCGGCGAGCGCATGCAGGCCGTTGAGCACCGAGGCCTGGCGCGAGGCCCCGCCGCTGCGCCGCACGGCGAAACGCAAGCCGCCGAAGCGGCGGCCGTCGAAGTGCGTGTCGTCAGGGGCAATCACGACAAGGGTTTGCGCAAACTCGCTGCAGGCGTCGAACGCCGCCAGCGAATAATGCAACATGTCGCGGCCGGCGACAGTGCGATATTGTTTGGGCATCGCGGCGCCGGAACGGCTGCCGGTGCCAGCGCACGGAATCAGGGCAAATAGACGGGAAGTCACGAGTGCGGATGCCGCGAAGTCAAAGTAAAGCACGGATTTTATAATAGGTCCTTCGCATCCACGCCCCGACACGCGTAAACTTGCCGGTCACGTGTGAGCCCGAGGCCGCTTTTTCCCATCTATGCCAGACATCGCCGCAACATCGCAGTACTCCCCGCCCGTCGCGCTCGTCAAGGCCGGCCAGCGTTTCGCCTTCGACGGCACGCACGGCTCGTCCGACGCGCTGCTGATCGCCCGCTACCATCTCGCCTATCGCGAGCAGGTGCCGCTGCTGGCGGTCGTGTGCGAAAGCGCCGTGGATGCCCAGCGTCTGGCGCAGGAAATCGGCTTTTTCGCGCCCGAGGCGCGCGTGCGCCTGCTGCCGGACTGGGAAACGCTTCCTTACGATACCTTTTCACCGCATCAGGATCTGGTCTCGGAGCGTCTCGCCACGCTGCACGATCTCGGCGAAGGCCGTTGCGACATCCTGCTGGTGCCCGCCACCACTGCACTGTACCGCATGCCGCCCGCCTCGTTTCTGGCCGCCTACACGTTCTCCTTCTCGCAAGGCGAGCGCCTCGACGAAGCCAAACTCAAGGCGCAGTTGACGCTGGCCGGCTACGAACACGTGAGCCAGGTGGTGCGTCCGGGCGAATACTGCGTGCGCGGCTCGCTGCTCGATCTCTATCCGATGGGCTCGCCCTTGCCCTACCGGATCGATCTGTTCGACGACCAGGTCGACTCGATCCGCGCGTTCGACCCGGACACCCAGCGCAGCCTGTACCCCGTGAAAGACGTGCGCCTCTTGCCAGGCCGCGAATTCCCCTTCGATGAAGCCGCCCGCACCGCGTTCCGCAGCCGCTGGCGCGAGACCTTCGAGGGCGATCCGAGCCGCGCGTCGATCTACAAGGACATTGGCAACGGCGTGCCGTCCGCGGGCATCGAATATTACCTGCCGCTTTTCTTCGACGACACGGCCACGCTGTTCCACTATCTGCCCGAAGGCGCGCAACTGGCGTTCGTCGGCGATCTGGACGCGGCGATCCGGCGCTTCACCAACGACACGAAACAGCGCTACAACTTCCTCTCGCACGACCGCGACCGGCCGATTCTGGAGCCGCAGCGACTGTTCCTGTCGGACGAGGATTTCTTCACGCTCGCCAAGCCGTTCGCGCGGCTCTCGCTGCCGGCGAACGCGGGCGGCGGCTGGTCGACCCCGTTGCCCAATCTCGCGATCGACCGTCATGCGGAAGATCCTGTCGCAGCCTTGCGCGCGTATCTCGACACCACGCCGAATCGCGTGCTGTTCGCCACCGAATCGGCGGGCCGGCGCGAAACGCTGTTGCAGTTGCTTGCGGACAATCATCTGCGGCCGGTGTCGAGCGACAGCTTCCAGGACTGGCTCACGAGCGACGAGCGCTTTTCATTGGGCGTCTCGCCGCTTGCCAACGGTTTTGCCGTGCCGGCCGACGGCATCGCGATCATCACCGAGACCGAGCTGTATGGTCCGCTCGCGCGTCGCGCGGGGCGTCGCCGCCAGGAACAGGCGAGCAACGTCGATTCGATGGTGCGCGACCTGTCCGAGCTCAAGGTGGGCGATCCGGTCGTGCATTCGCAGCATGGCATCGGCCGCTATATGGGACTCGTCACGATGGATCTCGGCGAAGGCGAGACCGAGTTCCTGCATCTCGAATACGCGGGCGACAGCAAGCTCTACGTACCGGTCGCGCAGCTGCACGTGATTTCGCGCTATAGCGGCGCCGATCCGGAAAGCGCGCCGCTGCACTCGCTCGGCTCCGGCCAGTGGGAAAAAGCCAAACGCAAGGCCGCGCAGCAGATCCGCGACACCGCGGCCGAACTGCTGAATCTCTACGCTCGCCGCGCCGCGCGTTCGGGCCATGCGTTCGCGCTCGAACCGAAAGACTACGTGAAGTTCGCGGAGAGTTTCGGCTTCGAGGAGACGCCGGACCAGGCCGCCGCGATCGCGGCCGTGATCGGCGACATGACGAGCGGCAAGCCGATGGATCGCCTCGTGTGCGGCGATGTCGGCTTCGGCAAGACCGAAGTGGCGCTGCGTGCGGCGTTCATCGCGGTGATGGGCGGCAAGCAGGTTGCGCTGCTCTCGCCCACCACGCTGCTCGCCGAACAGCACACGCAAACCTTCAGCGACCGCTTCTCCGACTGGCCGGTGCGGATCGCCGAACTGTCGCGCTTCAAGTCGACCAAGGAAGTCAACGCGGCGATTCAGCAGATCAACGAAGGCAGTGTCGATATCGTGATCGGCACGCACAAGCTGCTCTCGTCCGACGTGCAATTCAAGCGGCTGGGACTCGTGATCATCGACGAGGAGCACCGTTTCGGCGTGCGTCAGAAAGAAGCCCTGAAGGCCTTGCGCGCCGAAGTGGACGTGCTCACGCTGACCGCCACGCCGATCCCGCGTACGCTCGGCATGGCGCTCGAAGGCCTGCGCGATTTCTCCGTGATCGCCACCGCGCCGCAAAAGCGCCTCGCGATCAAAACCTTCGTGCGCCGCGAGGAAGACAGCGTGATTCGCGAAGCCATGCTGCGCGAGTTGAAGCGCGGCGGCCAGGTCTACTTCCTGCACAACGAAGTCGAGACGATCGAGAATCGCCGGCAGATGCTCGAAGCGCTGGTGCCCGAAGCGCGCATTGCGGTCGCGCACGGCCAGATGCATGAACGCGAACTCGAACGCGTAATGCGCGACTTCGTTGCGCAGCGCGCCAACGTGTTGCTGTGCACGACCATTATCGAAACCGGTATCGACGTGCCGAGCGCCAATACGATCCTGATTCACCGTTCCGACAAGTTCGGTCTCGCGCAGTTGCATCAGTTGCGTGGCCGTGTGGGCCGTTCACATCACCAGGCTTATTCGTATCTGCTGGTCCACGATCCGCAAGGGCTGACCAAACAGGCGCAACGCCGCCTCGAAGCAATCCAGCAGATGGAGGAACTCGGTTCGGGCTTCTATCTGGCCATGCACGACCTCGAGATTCGCGGCACGGGCGAAGTGCTCGGCGACAAACAGTCTGGCGAAATTCACGAAATCGGCTTCCAGCTCTACACCGACATGCTGAACGACGCAGTGAAGGCGCTCAAGGAAGGCAAGGAGCCGGACCTGACCGCGCCGCTCGCCGCGACCACCGAGATCAACCTGCACGCGCCGGCGATTCTGCCCGCGGACTATTGCGGCGATGTGCAGGAGCGTCTGTCGCTCTACAAGCGCCTGGCTAATTGCGAACACAACGATTCGATCGACGGCATTCAGGAAGAGCTGATCGACCGCTTCGGCAAATTGCCGCCGCAAGCGCATGCGCTGGTGGAGACGCATCGTCTGCGGCTGGCGGCGAAGCCGTTGGGCATTTCGAAGATCGATGCCGGCGAAGCGGTGATCGGCTTGCAGTTCATCCCCAATCCGCCCATCGACGCGATGCGGATCATCGAGATGGTGCAAAAGCACAAGCACATCAAGCTCGCGGGTCAGGACAAGCTGCGTATCGAAACGCGCAGCCCCGATCTCGCCGTGCGTGTCGCCACCGTCAAGGAAACCTTGCGCGCGCTCGGCACGCCTGGCCGCGGCACCGCCGCCAGCGCCGCCGCGCGATGAGTTCGCGGATCGCGCCGCGCTAACGCGGCGTTAAAAAACGGGGTACGTCTAGTGGTTTTTCGTTCATGCTGCGGTGCGCAAACGCGCGCCGCGGCATACGGGCGACATTTTTTTTGGGTATGATCGAAAGACTTAAATGCCGGAGTCTTCTCATGTCCCACGTCGCTGAATCAGCGCAGTCTTCCCAATCGCCCGCCTCTGCTTCGAGTTCTTCCTCGCCTGTCTCGCTCCCCTGGGTCACCCGCCTTGTGTCGATGGACACGGTCAGCCGCAATCCGAATCTCGGCCTGATCGAAACCGTGCGCGACGAGTTGCGCGCCGTCGGCATCGAGGCCACGCTCACGCACGACGAACGCGGCAAATGGGCCAACCTGTTCGCGACGATTCCCGCACATAACGGCGAAACGAACGGCGGCGTGGTGCTGTCGGGCCATACCGACGTCGTGCCCGTGGACGGCCAGCAATGGGACAGCGATCCGTTCAAGCCGGAAATTCGCGGCGACAAGCTATACGGCCGCGGCACCTGCGACATGAAAGGTTTCATCGGCGCCGCGCTGACACTTGTACCGGAGATGCAGCGCACCAAACTCGCCAAGCCGATTCACTTCGCGCTGTCGTTCGACGAGGAAGTGGGCTGCGCGGGCGCGCCGCTCATGATCGCCGACCTGATGAAGCGCGGCGTGAAGCCGGACGGCTGCATTGTCGGGGAGCCGACCAGCATGCGGCCGGTCGTGGCGCACAAAGGCATCAATGCCTACCAGTGTTGCGTACGCGGTCAGGCCGCGCATTCGTCGCTCACGCCGAAGGGCTTGAACGCGATCGAATACGCCGCGCGCCTGATCTGCTACATCCGCGATATCGCCGACCAGTTCCGCGAACAGGGTCCGTTCGACGAACTGTACGACGTGCCGTTCACCACCGCGCAAACCAGCACGATCGTGGGCGGCAACGCGATCAACACCGTGCCGGCCGAGTGCAGGTTCCAGTTCGAATTCCGCAATCTGCCCACGCTCGATCCCGAACCGATCTTCGCGCGCATCGATCAATACGCGCGTGAAACGCTGCTGCCGAAGATGTTGCGCGAGCATCCATCGGCGGCGATCGAGATTACGAAAATCGCCGCAGCGCCCGGCCTCGATTCGTCTGAACAAGCGGCCATCACGCAACTGGTGCGCGCGTTGACCGCCGATCAGGACAAGCGCAAGGTCGCCTACGGCACGGAAGCCGGCCTTTTCTCGCTGGCGGGCATTCCGAGCATCGTATGCGGCCCTGGCGACATTCAGCAGGCGCACAAGGCCAACGAATTCGTCGCGCTGGATCAGCTGGTGGCGTGCGAGCGTTTCTTGCAGAAATTCATTCACAGCATGTCGGTAGACGCGCACGCGCACTGAAACTGAGGCGCGTAGAAAGAGTCTTACTCACATCGATCCTCGCACGCCCACGCCATGTCAACTGCCACGCCGCGACACACCGACCATACGATCGACGGCGAGCCGATCCCCACGCTCGACGACATCGCCGCACAGCATTTTGCGTTGACACCGTGGGTGACGCGAACGCCGGTGTTCGACAGGCCGGACTTTCCGTCGCTGGAAGGCACGGTGGTGAACTTCAAGTTCGAACTGTTGCAAGCGGGTGGCAGCTTCAAGGCGCGCGGCGCGTTCACCAATCTGCTCGCACTCGACGAAACCCAACGCAGTGCGGGCGTCACCTGCGTGTCGGGCGGCAATCATGCGGTGGCGGTCGCGTATGCGGCCATGCGCCTGGGCATCAGCGCCAAGGTCGTGCTGTTTCACGCGGCCAATCCGGCACGCGTGGCGCTGTGCCGGCAATATCGCGCCGAGATCGTATTCGCGCAAGACATCGCCGAGGCATTCGAACTGGTGCGCCATATCGAGGCCGAAGAAGGCCGCTATTTCGTGCATCCGTTCAACGGTTATCGCACGGTGCTGGGTTCGGCCACGCTCGGCTACGAGTGGGCCACGCAAACGCCCGATCTTGAAGCGGTGATCGTGCCGATCGGCGGCGGCGGCCTGGCCGCCGGTGTCGCGACCGCCATGCGGCTCGCGAATCCGAACGTCCATGTCTTTGGCGTGGAACCCGAAGGCGCGGACGTTATGGGCAAGAGTTTCGCCGCCAATCACACGGTCAAGATGCGCCAGATGCACGGCATTGCCGATTCGCTCATGTCGCCGCATACCGAGGAATACAGCTACGAATTGTGCCGCCGTCATATCGATCAACTCGTCACCGTCTCCGACGACCAGTTGCGCGCGGCGATGCTGACCTTGTTCGGACAACTGAAGCTTGCCGTCGAACCGGCCTGCGCCGCAGCCACCGCCGGATTGCTCGGCCCGCTGCGTGAACAGTTACAAGGCAAACGCGTAGGCGTGCTGCTGTGCGGCACCAATACCGACCCGGTCACATTTGCCGCGCATATAGAACGTGCGCGGCATGGCGAGTCATAGTTTCCTCAATAAAGAAGGCGCCGGGCCGCCCCAAGTTTTCCCGGGCCCTCTTGGCGGGCCTGGCGCGAAGCGCCAGCTTGGGGCGCTCGTTATTAAAAACAATCCTCACGTTCCCGGCCAAAAAACTAGCCTATCCTTCTCAGGTTGGTATTATTCGCACATCGACTTCTGGGAGGAACCTCTATGAGCATGGTCAAGGAATTCAAGGAATTTGCTCTCAAAGGCAACGTGATGGACCTCGCGGTCGGTGTGATTATCGGCGGCGCTTTCTCCACCATCGTCAATTCAATTGTTAAAGACCTGATCATGCCGGTAGTCGGGCTTGCCACCGGCGGCCTCGATTTCTCCAATAAGTTCGTTCGTCTCGGTGCGATTCCGCCTAGCTTCAAAGGCAGCCCGGAGTCGTATAAAGACCTGCAAACGGCGGGCGTCGCAGTATTCGGTTATGGCTCGTTCATCACCGTGCTGATCAACTTCCTGATTCTCGCGTTCATCATTTTCCTGATGGTCAAGTTCATCAACAATCTGCGCAAGCCGGCTGAAGCCGCGCCGGCAGAACCTCCGCCGACACCGGAAGACGTTCTGCTGCTGCGTGAAATCCGCGATTCGTTGAAGAACTCACCGCGTTGAGTTTGCCGGCGTCTGAGCCGGAGCCAGCCACAAGCAGCCACAAGCCGCAACAAGCAAAAGGCCCGTTGCGAATCCCCCGCAACAGGCCTTTTTCCTTATCGTGCGCCAATACCTGCGGCGCATGCGCTCAAGCCTCCTTGCGCTCCTTCTGATTGACCGCGCCTTCGATCATCGTCTCCAGCTGGCCGAAATTGACAGGCTTGGTCAGATGCGAAGTGAAGCCGGCGCTCAGGCAGCGACGCACATCTTCGTCGGTGCCGAAGCCGGTCAACGCGACCGCGGGCGCGTCCGAGTGCTCGCGAAACGCCTTGATGAAATCGAGGCCGGTGCCGTCGGGCAATCCTACATCGCTGACGATCAGATCGAAGCTCTGCAATTGAGTCGCGGCCAACGCGTCGTCGATCCGGCCCACGGTCGTGACCTCGTGGCCGAGGCTGCGAATCAGTTGCTCCATGACCTCGGCGGTGTCCACATGGTCTTCGATCAGCAGGATGTTCAGCAGACCGGCCGGATGCACCTGGTCCGGCACCGCGACCGGTGAAGCCGCCTCCGGCGCCGCGGCCGTCGGCAAGGTGATCGTGAAGGTCGCGCCGCAGTGCGCGCCGGGGCTCTGCGCGGTCACCGTGCCGCCATGCACGTCGGTCAGCGCCTTCGTGATCGCGAGTCCAAGGCCCAGACCGCCGAACTGCCGCGTCATGTTCTGATTGCCTTGCTCGAACGCGTTGAAGAGTTTGCCGATCTGGTCCGGCTCGATGCCGATCCCCGTATCTTCCACCGATATCTGCACATGCATGCGTTCGTCGCGGGTACGCACATAAATATGGCCGCCGTCCGGCGTGAACTTGGCGGCATTGCGAATCAGGTTCCACAGCATCTGCTGCAGCCGCGCGCGATCCGCCAGCACGTAATGGTGCCGAGCGTCCTTGTGGACGTGCACGTCCTGCTGCTTGACCTGAATCTCGCTGCGAAAGAGTTCGAGCACACTGTCCATCACGTCGTGCACGTCGACCGTTTCCAGGGACAGCCGCAGCTTGCCGTTCGCCACGCGCGTGAGATCGAGCAAGTCGTCGATCAGTCGCGCTTCGAGTTCGACGTTGCGGCGGATCATGCGCACGCTCGCGCGCGCCTGATCGGGCAGATCCGGAATCATCTCGAGCACGCTGGCGCCGGCCAGCACCGGTGTGAGCGGCGTGCGCAATTCGTGTGACAGCATGGCCAGAAAGCGGTCCTTGGCGCGGTTGGCTTCTTCGGCGGTCTGGCGCGCGGCCTGCTCCGAGGTCAGCAGCCGTTCGCGCTCCTCGATTGCCTCGCGCTGCGAATGAATGTCCGTGCAACTGCCGAACCATTTGCTGACAGCGCCTTCGGCGTCGCGCATCGCCACCGCGCGCAAGTCGAACCAGCGGTATTCGCCGTCATGGCGACAGATCCGCAGCTCGTGCCGGTAATCGCCGGCATTGCCCGAGACCGCCTTGAGCCAACTACGGCGAATCTCCTCGCGGTCGTCCGGATGTACGGCGTCGAGCCAGGCGAGACCGTACGAACAGCTTTCAGCGAGGCCCGTGTAGTCGTACCACTGCTTCGACAGAAAATCGCAGTCGCCCACGCCGTTGCAGGTCATGACGAGGTGCGGCAACGCCTCCGACAAGGTGCGGTAATGCTGCTCGCGATCGCGCAGCAGCAAGGCTTCATCCGACGCGCGCTGCAGACGCACTTGCGAGAGCACCCGCTCGACCGCTTCGGGAAGGTAATCGAGGTAATCGCCGGACTTCGGCACCACGTCGGACACGCCGGCGCGCAGTGCTTCGATGACGCGTGATTCGTCGGTGAAACCAGTCACGAGAATGGCGGGAATCCGCACGCCCTCCGCGCGCAAACGGCGAAAGAAGTCGAGGCCGGTCTCCGGCCCGTTGAGCTGATAGTCGAGCACCAGCAAGTCGGGACCGCCGCCCGCGAGCCGCTCGCGGGCCGCTTCGACGCCGGCGCAGATCGTGACCCGGCAGCCGGCGCGCTCGAGCGACTTGCGCGCGAGCCGCAGGATGCCTTCGTCGTCATCGACGACCAGCACGTATGCGGCGGGCTGCGTGGACACTTCTTCGGTCATGCGAAGTCTTCTCTGGCTAAGGTCTTCAAGTGGTCTATCTTGTCACGAGCGGCTTTCGGCCAGCTTCATGCGAACCTTCCATCACGGCGCCGCGAGGCGATGCCCCGTAGGCAACTTGACCACCTGCAGGAAAAACCCGAGGCGGCGCACGGCTTCGATGAACGCATCATATTCGACCGGCTTGGTGATGTAGACGTTGCAGCCGAGCTCGTAGCAGCGCGCGATTTCGCGCGGGTCGTCGGTCGTGGTCAGGACGATCACCGGCACGGCGGCTGTCTGCGGCGATTCCTTGAGACGCCGCAAGACTTCGAAGCCGTCCACCCGCGGCATTTTCAGATCGAGCAGCACGACGAAATTCATCAAATCTTCACGCGCGGGTACGGCGCTGTCAGCGGGCTCGGCCGCGGAACGCGCGGCGGCGTCCGCCGGTGACGGCGCAGGGCCGAAAAAATAATCGAGTGCCTGCTGGCCGTCGCGAAAGCGCACGAAACCGTTCGAAATACCGGCACGGCGCAGATTGCGCTCGACAAGCGTGGCATGGCCGTCGTCATCTTCGATCAGCACGATGCTGACCGTTTCCCCGTGACTCATATGCTCTCCGTACTGAACGATTGGTTGATGCCTGCCGCTTGTGATGATCCGCGCCGCTGCCGCATCTGCCCGCCCTTGTTCAGAGCCGCGCGGGCTGTTCCGGCAACACCACGAAAAACGTCGACCCCGCGCCTTCCGCCGACTCGACCCACACACGGCCCCCATGCCGCTCCACCGTGCGACGCACCACCGCGAGGCCGATGCCGTCGCCATTCGCGACGTCGCCATGCAGCCGCTGAAACGCCCGGAACACTTTCGACATATACGCGGCCGGAATACCCAGACCGTTGTCGCGCACATAATACGTGCGCATGCGTACCGCGCGCGGCTCGCCCGCCTCGACCGGCTCGACCGGTTCGGGTTCCAGCGCGCCGACTTCGATACGCCCGTTGCGCGCCGGGTCGAGGTAATTCAACGCGTTGCCGATCAGATTGCTGAAAATCTGCTCGATCGCGCCGGGGTCACCCCATGCAGGCGGCAGTTCGCGCACGGTCACCACAGCCGCGTGCTGCCCGATCGTGCCCTGCAGCGCGTCGACCACCCGGCCCACCACGCGCCCGACGCTTACGCGCTGCCACTGGTACTCGAGCCGGCCGGCGCGCGAAATCCGCAGCAGCGCGTCGATGATCGAGGCAGCCCGCGTCACCGCCGTGCGCAGATATTGCAAGGACTCGCGCACCTCGCCGTTGAGAATATGCGCCATGCGCCGATGCTCGGCCTCCGGCAATGTTGCCGCCGCGACGACGCTGTCCAGCTCGTCACACGAGACCTGCAATTCCTTCGAGAAACCTTGCAGATTCACCAACGGCGAGCGCAGATCGTGCGACACGCTGTAGATGAACATTTCATTGTCTTGCGTCTCCTGACGCAGTTCCTCGTTGACGCCCGCCAGGTCCCGCGCGCGCGCTTCGAGCCGCGCTTTCAGCATGGCCTGCTCGGCTTCCGCCTCGCGCAGGCGCGCGCCTGTCTGGTGCAGCACGGTGTCGAGCGCGGCAATTTCATCGTTGCCCGACAGCGGTGCCGCGAGCGAGCGCCCGCTGCCCAGGCGCTCGGCGTTGTCGGTCAACACTTCCAGCCGCCGGCCGATGCTGCGCGCAAAGACCACCGCGGTGGCCGCCCAGATCAGCATCGAGCCCAGCACGGCGCCGATCAACGCGTACTGCTGACGGTCACGGCGCCGCGCAAGCGAGGCCGAGCGTTCAGCGTCCAGCCGCGACGCCTCGTTGCCGAACGCGGCGAGCTCGTCGCGAAACACCGCGATCTCCTGCGGCAACGCGCCGGTCTCCAGCGCGGCAAACGAATTCGGGCGGTGCCCTGCATGCAGCGCCTGCGAGATTCCGACCGTCTGCGCGCGATACGCGTCGATCGCCCGCTGCATCTTGTGCACGCGCTCGACCTGCTGCGGCGTACCGGCAACCAGCACCTCGAGATTCGACAGACGGTCGTTCAGATCGACCCACACCGTATGGCGGTCGATCAGCGACGCATCGCCGATGACCATGCCCGTGCGGACCCGCGCGGCCTGGCGTAGCAGCGGATCGACGATGGCCGACGACTGATAGAGGATCTGTTTGCTGTTGGTGACCCACTGCGCGGCCTGCGCTGTCTGCTCCTGGGTATCGAAGACGACGCCGAGAAGCGCCAGCTCGACCACGCTCGGCACTGCAATCAGCAGCAGACCCTTGGTGAATAGTTTCATGTTCGCCCGAAGAGTCGCAAAGGGTCACTCAAGCGGTCACTCAAGGCGCGGCGATTCGCGTGACCGGCCACGCCACGGCCGCGTCGGCGAGACTGTACAGCGCCGGATCGGCGAGCTCGGCGCAGTGCAGCCGGACGGGCCATTATCGACGTGAATTCGAGATATTTCAACGTAGCGGCATGATGCGCTCGCCCACACAAAAACGACTTTTTTATTGGTATGAGATGATTTTTCGGCGCCTCGTGCGTCTATGATGGAGACAGATGTGCTGGGAAGCGAAAGCGCGCGGCGAGGCGGTTCGGCATGATTCGTGCGGGAGGCGGTGGGGCGGCGTAGTCGTCGAATCATCGTGAATCCGGTCTTGTCGTATGCTATAAAAGATCGACGTGCGGCGCGCGAAGCCGGGAGTGGTCGCATGAGGACGCTGCGTTTCTTGCAATTCTTTTTCAGGCGAATTTTTATGTCCTTCCCGAAAAAGCGTAGACGCGCGAAGGTGGACGGCGATGAGTCGTTCCTCGCGGTACTACGGCATTTCAAGCCGTTCGGTCAGCTCGACACCAAGATTGCGCGCGCTCGCGCGCAAGACGAGCCGGTCCTCTATGCACATGTGCTGCCAGGGCTCGACGTGCTCCTATGCAGTGTGCGTGGAGCACAACCGCCCTATCCCGCACCGGCCGAGTTGCGGCGCCGCTGCATCGAATCCATTACCAATGCGCTGGAGCAGCCGCTCGACGGTCTCGAGAACGGCGGCTACTGGTACGAGGCCGACGGTTTCGGCTTTCTGGTGTTTGCCAGCCGGGCTCGCGGCAAGATCCTCGCGGAATTCGGCGCGACTCGCATCGGCGGCGCCCGTCGCGGGGTGCGTCGGCAGGATGCTGCCGGAGACGCCGCACCGCGTTCGCTCAGGTAGACCTTTACCTTTGTAGACCTTCACGCTCACGACACCGTCTGTTCGTCAGGCGGCGTTGTGTCATCACCTTTCCTTGATTTGACTCGCCATCTCAGGCGTTGTACGCGCGATCTGTCTGCGCGCGTACAACGCCTTGCCTCATCTCGTCGTGATTTCGTCGATGCGGCCGCGTCCGGGCGGCACGCTGATGAGCCACAAGAAAATCAGGGAAAGGCCGCCGCCGAAGCTCCAGCTGAGCCAGTGTGCAGGCAGGATGAAAAAAGGCATCAGCTCCCCTTGTATTCAGCCGCGCTGGCGGGCGACGTCGTCGCAGGCTTCTTCTGGTCCGTCGTGGCCGGCGACGACGCGCCGCCGGAAGGCTTGTTGACCGGCGCGCCATCCAGAGAAATCGCCGACTTGGGCTGCTGCTTCACGCCCGGCGGAGGCGCGGTCGGCGCCTGGCGGATCTGCTCCAGCATCTGCGTGCACGGCAACGGCTTGTTGTTGCTCGGCGCGAGCAGCGGAATCAGCGCCGCGAACGGATTGATCAAGCCGAGGCCGACCGCCGCGCCGCCGCGCAATGCCAGCGCGGCCGCGTTCACGCCCACGTGCGGATCCTTGAAGGTGCCTTTCACATAAAGCGGCGAGCGCAGCGAGAACACCCGGAAGCCCTTGGTATGCGGATGCACGCCGAGGTCCATCGACTCGTCACGCATATTCACGTCACCGTCGATATTGATCACCGCGTCATCCGTGTCGAGCGCGAAGACGCGCGAATCGAGCACGCCGTTGGTCG
Source organism: Paraburkholderia sp. FT54 (assembly GCF_031585635.1). Taxonomy (NCBI): domain Bacteria; kingdom Pseudomonadati; phylum Pseudomonadota; class Betaproteobacteria; order Burkholderiales; family Burkholderiaceae; genus Paraburkholderia; species Paraburkholderia sp. FT54. The sequence goes on from NZ_CP134195.1 coordinate 2,326,941, forward strand.
CGACGAAATCGGCGGCCGCGCAGTTGATCTTCACGTCGCGATTGCCGAACAGCTTTTCATACACGACGTTCGCCACGTTCAGCCCGGCCGCTTCCATCAGCAGGCGGCTCACCGTGCCGTCCGTTATCAGCGCTTTCACCTCGCCGTTCGAGGTTGCCGCGAGCGCCGCCGGCGAATTGCCGGTTGCGGTCAGCGCGGCGTCGCCATTGATTTCACCGAGCGCGTTCTGCATCGACTTGAAGTTCGGGAACAACTGCTTGAGCTTCAGATGCCGCGCCGATGTCGCGAGGCGGCCCTTGAGCGGTGTCGCGCTGCCGTCCAGATGAATGTCCGAAGCGAACGTGCCGCCGGCCACGCCGAACTTCAACGGCTCAAGCGAGAGCACGCCGTCGGTCATCACGATGTGGGTGTACAGATCCGTGATCGGTAGATTCACGTCCTTGACGATGCGCCGGCCGGTGAACTTCACGTCGGCGTCGATCGCCTTCCAGCGGTCGGTGCGGAATTCCTCGACCGGCAGCGCCTTGTTCGACGGCTGCGCGGTTGCGTCGCCACGCTTGGCCTTGTTCGCGTTCGAATCCGCGCCGATCACAGGCGCCAGATCGGAAAATTGCAGCAGATGCGAGACCAGTTCGCCCTGCAGCAACGGACGCGGTTCACGCGCCGTATAGATCAACGAGCCGTTGATATCGCTGCCGCCGACCCGGCCTGTAAAATTTTCATACTTGAAGACGTTGCCGGTGGACTTGAACTGCCCGACGAGGCGTCCTTCGGTCGCATACGGCGGCGTGTCAGGCAAAGTCACGCCAGTCAGCGCATAGAGACGCGCCATGCTGTTGCCTTGCAGCCAGAGGCGCAGATCGACCGCGGCGAGATGCGCCGGATCGGTGATCGTGCCGACGAGGCCGACATGCAGATCGCCCGCCTTCACATCGGCCTGCACCGGGAACGGCCGGTTCGCGTCCTGCAACGCCAGCACGCCGCCGACCTTGCCGGTGCCCGACACCGGCGTCTTGTTGTAAGTCCCTTTGACGGTCCAGCCGATGGCGTACGGAGGAATCTCCTGCTGCGCGCCGGCTTGCGCTTGCGCCTCGCTCGCGCCCGAAGCCGAAGCAGGCGCGGACGCCACGACCGCGCCGCTCGCGCCCGCGGCGACGGCCTGGCTGGCGCCCTTCGAGCCGCCCGCGACCAACCCGCCCGAGGCGCCCGTGGCCGCCGTCGTACCCGACGCGGTGATATCCGTCGACGACGCGCCGGAGGCTGCCGCCGCGGACGCCGCCGCGGCTTCCGATGCCGCCTGCGCATTCGCCTGCGCGGTCAGCTTGTTCGCGCCCGACTTGCCGATTGCTTGCGCCGACGAACTGCGCGACGCGGCTTCCTGCTGCTTCATCGCTTCGCCGATAGGGATCGGCTGGCCGAGCGTGTCGACGACCATTTGCAACTCGACCTTCTTCTGCTGATCGGAGAGCGCGATGTTGCCCTTGGCAAAGGCGATGTCATGCAGCTCGAGCTTCCACTCGGAAGGCGCGCTCGACGACGCCAGTTTGAAGGTCCAGTTGTTGCGCCCGTCGAGCAGGCGCTCGAGGTCGACGGAAGGATTCACGAGGTTGATGGTGGGAATCACGATATCGTGCGTGATCAGCGGCAGCACCTTGACCTGGAAGTCGATCTCGTCGAGCGTGGCGAACTGCGGCTGCCTGGTCCAGTCCGGATTGCCCACCGTGATATTGGCCGCCGAGAAACGCGGCCAGGGCACCCAGCCCCGCCAGCCGGTCTCGCCGACCGGATGCCGCCAGCCGACCTTCAGATCGCCATTGATGGCGAACGGCCTGCCGATGGCCTGCGTCACTTTGTCGTTGATATAGGGCCTTGCCCGGTTCCAGTCGAAGGTCAGTATGAAAATGGTCAGCGCGACAATCAGAATGGCGACGATCGCCAGCAGCCATGCGATGATTTTTCCGATCCGCCTTCCGATCGTGTTCGACACTGCCATTGAGAGGCTCCGCTACTTTGTTCTACGTTGAGCACCGTTCAGCACGTTGCGTGCCCGATCCTCGATCAGCAAGCGCATGTCGCTGGCGTTTTATCATGCTGCACACGCAGGTCGCGGCGGCCTTCGAGATTACCCATTCCCCCATTGCACATTTACTCATGACCGATGTTCCTTTCGTCCTCGCCGACGGCCTCGCCCGGCGCGATGCCGTGCGCGGCCAGACGCTGCTGCAGCCGACCACCTTCGCCCTGCACGCGGGCGACCGCGTCGCAATCACCGGGCCATCCGGCTCGGGCAAGAGCGTGTTCCTGCGCGCGCTCGCGCTGCTCGATCCGCTCGACGCGGGACGCATCATGTGGCACGGCGCGGCGGTGGAACGCGCCGCCATTCCGCGCTACCGGCGCAACGTCGCGTATATCCGGCAGCGGCCCGCGCTGCTCGACGGCAGCGTCGAAGACAATCTGCGCTACCCGTTCGGATTGCGCGCCTATCGCGACGTGCGCTTCGATCGCGCGCGCGCGGCGCGCCTCGCCGCTCAAGCCGGCCGCGGCGACGATTTTCTCGACAAGAGCGCGAGCGAGCTGTCCGGCGGCGAGGCGCAGATCACCGCGCTGATTCGCGTGCTGCAACTCGCGCCCGAGGTCCTGTTGCTCGATGAACCCACCGCCTCGCTCGACCCGGAGTCGTCGCGTGCCATCGAAGGTCTGGTGCACGCATGGTTCGACGCCGAGCCTGGCCGTCATGCGTCGATCTGGGTGTCCCACGATCCGGCGCAAGCCACGCGCATGAGCGCGCGGCATCTGACCATGCGCGCCGGCGTGCTCGACGAAACCGCGCAGCACGAGACACCGCCCGCGCATCAGGCTCATCAGGAGTTCGGCCAATGACCCTGCAAAACCTGACTCTGTGGGATGTGGCGATTGCCGCGCTGTTGATCGTCGTCAACGGTGTCGTGTCGGTGGCGCTCAAGCTCGATCTCGAACGCAAGCTCGCCTGGGCGGCCGTGCGCACTGTCGTGCAATTGCTGGCGATCGGCTACGTGCTCGGCTGGGTGTTCCGCTATGCCCATTGGTACGTGGTGCTGCCCCTCATGATCGTGATGACGCTGATTGCCGGCTTCGCGGGCGCGCAACGCGGCAACCGCACCTATCGCGGACAACGTGCCGACAGCGTGCTGTCGATCTGGGTCAGTTCGTGGCTGGTGGCCGCGGTCGGGCTATTCGTCGTGATCCGCATTCACCCGTGGTACGAGCCGCAGTACGCGATTCCGATTCTCGGCATGATCCTCGGCAATACGCTGACCGGCGTGTCGCTCGGCATCGAACGGATGAGCGAGGAATTGACCGCGCGGCGCGACCGCGTCGACATGGCGCTCGCGCTCGGCGCGACACGTTGGGAAGCCGCGCAGGCGCCGGCGCGGCAAGCGGTACGCGCGGGCATGATGCCGACGCTCAATCAGATGGCCGTGGTCGGCGTGGTGAGTCTGCCCGGCATGATGACCGGCCAGGTGCTGGCCGGACAATCGCCATTGCAGGCCGTGCGCTATCAGATCGTGATCATGTTCCTGATCGCCGCGGCGTCCGCCTTGGGGACGGTGGGCGCGGTGCTGCTCACGTATCGGCGGCTCTTTTCGGCGGAGCACCGGTTTCTGTCGGCGCGGCTCGTGGAACGGGCCGCGGCGCGGCGCTGAGCCGCGTGCAGGCCCTCGCCACGCAGCGGACCTGGCTCTAGCGCTTGGCGCTGACCGCGACTTCCGTGCCGTCGCTGAGCGTGAGCGTTTTCGTGCTGCCATTGACCGGCATCGTGAAGCGCACGATCTGACTGACGCTCACGTCGTTCGGGCACTTCAGCGTCTTGCCGCCGGCCGTCACGGTTTTCACGCCCTTCGGCGTCTGCGCCTGGAAGCTCAACTGCACGCTCGCCGTGCCGTCGCCGGCGACCACCGGCGCGAACCGGATCTGCGTCTGCCGGATCATCGCGCCGTTGGTGTCGACGGGCAGCGACGCGTAGTTGGGGCACGCATCCGTCGCGGGAACCGGGCCGCCCGGCGGCACGGTTTTCCATGTGAAGTCGTCCGATTCGCCGGAGCGGATCGTGCGCGTTTCCTGCGAATTGCCGAACTGTTTGGATGTGACGCGCACCGTGTAGCGAATCGGGCCGTCGAGGGCGGACTGGGACGTGACCGTGATCGGCGTGGCGGCGTGAGCCATCGGCACGAGCATGCCGGGCGCGAACGCGCATGCGAGAGAAGCAACAACTGAAACGGCGGAGAGTCGGAAGCTCATACTGTCACCTCGTTGTTGTGCCGCTGCGCGCCCGCTTCAGCGCTATTGCCCACGCACCGCCAGACTGGACGAAGCCGGGCCGCGAGACACGCAACTGTTTTAGCATGATGCCCTACCAGTCTAACGCCAAGCGAGGCTGCGCGCGCTGCCCGCGAATCGGGTGTTAACCCGCTTGCGGCGACGCGTTTTCCGCGCGTGTGGCGGTTCAGACACGCACGAATGCCCGCGGCCGCAGCCCTGGTCGATGTCGATATTTTGTGACGCCTGCCGGACCGCTCGAGGTGCGCGTGAGCGGACGCCTCGTCACGGACAACGGCGAGGTGATCCGCGACGCCCTGCTGACCGGTTTCGGCATCGCGCTCAAATCGACCTGGGACGTCGCGCCCTATCTGCGCAGCGGCGAACTGGTCAGCGTGCTGGACAGCTATCCGCTCGCCGAGAACGCGGCAATCTGGGCGGTGTATCCGAGCCGTTCGTTCGTGCCGCCGAAGACGCTCGCCTTGATCGAATTCCTGACGGCCCATTTCGGCGATCCGCTTTACTGGGACATCGACCCGGTATGAGACGGAGGCGCCGCCGACGGGCGCGAATCGATACGTCGTCGGTCAATGCTTGCCGCGTGTGCCGCTGGTTCCTTTGCCACCGGAGTTGACGTCGGTGTGCGCGTCGTTCTGCGTTTTTTGCTGATACTCGTCGCCGCCGCGACGGTCGGTGTCTTTCAGCCCCCGTTCGAGGTCGCTATGCGCCTGCTTGCCGACATGGCGCGGACTGTCCTCGTGCTGCGATTCCGGATCCTGATCGGTTTCGTGCGGCAGTGGCACGGCAGCCTCCTGCAGCGATTCGGGTTGCTTTTTGGCGTGCGGGTCCGCCTGCTTGTCGCCATCGGACGATTGCGGTGAGGTCTTCATGGTGTGCTCCTTGTCGTTCTGAATCGGATCCGCCGGTTGAAGCGCGCTTACTGCGCGTCATCCAGACGTTTTTTCATGGCCGCGGTGATGCGTTGGCGCGTCTTCGCATAGTCCGCCCACGGGTCGCTTTTGAGGTCGGCGAGGCGCTCGTGCAGATTCTCGATGGTCCATTGATCGCCGCCGCTGGTGCTCGCCACTTCGTCCCACGAAAGCGGCACCGATACGCCCAGGCCCGGACGCGCGCGTGCCGAGAACGCGGCGACCGTGCTGGAGCCGCGGTTGTTGCGCAGGTAGTCGACGAAGATTTTCTGCTTGCGATTCTGCGCGCCCATCTTCGCGCTGAAGTACTTGGGCAGCGTCGCCGCCATGTGCTGCGCGACGGCTTGCGAGAAATCCTTCACCTCGTCCCAGCCGGCCTGTTTCGCGAGCGGCACGACCACGTGAAAGCCCTTGCCGCCGCTCGTCTTGCAGAACGACTTGAGGCCGAGTTCCTCGAGCAGCGCGCGTGTCAGTTGCGCGGCCTCGATCATGCGTTCCCAGCCCAGCGACGCGTCGGGGTCGAGGTCGAACACCACGCGGTCCGGCTTTTCGATATTCGACACGACGGCATTCCATGTGTGAAATTCGACAGTGCCCATCTGCGCGGCACCGACCAGCGCCTTGAGCGTATCGACGGTGATCAGCGGCGGATGACCCGGATCGAGGCCCGGATGCTGCGTGACGTTCGGAATCGACAGCTTCTGGCTGTGCTTCTGGAAGAACAGCTCGCCGCCGATGTCCTCCGGCGCGCGCACCAGCGACACCGGCCGGTCTTGCAGATGCGGCAGCATCCAGCCGGCAACCGATTCGTAGTAGTGCACGAGATCGATCTTGCGCGCGCCGCTGCTTTTGTCGATGACGCGCTCGGGATGGGAGACGCGAACGCCGGCGACTTCAGCCGGAGTCGCGGCAGTGTTTGATTTGGCGGCTGCGCCTTTGCCTGCTTTGGCTCTAGCAGCCGTGCTTTTCGTTGCAGCGGTTTTCGCGGCACTGACCTTCGCGCCGCCTGTCTGCGCGCCGCGGCTCTTTATGCTGACGCCTTTCGCGTCCGCCGTTTTCGCCTCGGCGCCGGATCTCACCGCGCCAGGCTTCTGCGCGCCAGATACAGCCGCAGTACTAGCGGAAGCTTTGCGCGCCGTGCGTTTCTTCGGCGCGTCGTCGGATCCAGAATCGGTTTGCTGTTGCACGTCGGCTCCCTGGCGAGGTGTTTCCTTGACGATCTGCCGCGCCGGCTTGTCGTTGCGCAGGCTCACGAACGACGCCTGGCGCACGATGCCATCGCTTGTCCATTCCGCGAAATTGCATTCGGCCACGAGCACCGGTTCGACCCAATGCACCGGCGTGCGACTGCGCTCGCGCGGCGCAGCGGCAAACGGCATGCGCGAGATCTCATGCGCGTCGAGCTCTTTCTTGACCGAGCGCAGCAACGCCGCGTCGAAACCGGTGCCGACGCGCCCCGCATACTGCAATTTGCCTTTACCGTCGTAGACGCCGAGCAGCAACGCACCGAACGCCGCCCGGCTGCCGGACGGTTCCGAATAGCCGCCGATCACGAACTCCTGGCGGCGGCGGCACTTCAGTTTGATCCACGTCGACGAACGCCCCGACAAATAGCCACTGTCGCGCCGCTTGCCGATGATCCCCTCCAGCGCCATGTCGCACGCGCTCCGGAGCAGGTCTTCCGCGCTGAAGTCGAAATTGTTCGAGAAGCGCAGCACGCTGTCGTCGACGTCTTCAAGCAAGGCGCGCAGAATCGCGCGGCGTTGTTCGAGCGGCACGCCGCGCAAGTCGTAGCCGTTCAGAAACGGTATGTCGAACAGGTAGACGATGATGTCTTGCGGACGGCTCGCATCGAAGGCGTTTTGCAGCGCCTGAAAATTCGGCACGCCGTTCTGGTCCAGCACCACCGCTTCGCCGTCGAGCCATGCGCTTTCGATACCGAGTTGTTCGAACGCCTCGACCTGTTTGCTGAACTTCGCGGTCCAGTCATTACCGGCGCGGGTGAACACTGTGACTGCGCTTGCCTTGGCGTCCCGATCGATGCGGGTCAGCACACGATAGCCGTCGAACTTGATTTCATACGACCATTCATCGCCGGGCGGCGCGGCGTCGACGAGCGTCGCCAGTTGCGGTTTGAAGGTCGCGGGCAAGCGTGCTTTCACCGCGCCCTCGATCGAGGGCGCGGCGGCAAGTTCTCGCAGCGACTGCGCGTTGCGCGTCGCTACGATGTCGGGTCGCCTGGGGTCGGCGCGACTCGACGAAGCGGCTTTCGCGCCATTCCTGCCGGCTCGTTTTGCGGCCGACGCAGTGCTCGATTCCGCAGTGGCGTTCGCGGTTTTGCCTGTGCCCCTCGCTGTCGCCGTCTTCGTCGTTTTCGTCGTTTTCGCGCCTTGGGCCGCCGAGGCGCTGCCGCTCAGCACACTGCCCGGACGCTTCTTCAGAATGTCGTACTCGCTCTCGTTGCGCGCTTCTTCATCGCGTTCCTTGATCAGCAGCCACTGCTCCTTGTCGCCGCTGCCGCGCATATGACTGCGCACCAGGGTCCAGCCACCGTGCAGCTTTTCACCGTTCAGCCGGAACTTGAGTTTGCCGGCCGAGTACGTTCTGGCCGCTTCCGCCGCGCCGCCAATCGGTTCCCACGTGCCGCGATCCCATACGATCACGCTGCCCGCTCCGTAATTGCCCGGCGGAATTTCTCCTTCGAATGAACCGTATTCGACCGGATGGTCTTCGACATGCACCGCAAGCCGTTTCACTGACGGATCGAGACTCGGCCCTTTCGGCACCGCCCATGACAGGAGCGTGCCGTTCAGTTCGAGCCGGAAGTCGTAGTGCAGGCGACGCGCGTCATGCTCCTGAATCACGTATGAGAGCGCCTCGTCCGCTGCCTGCCTTGTCGTCTTCCTGCCGCCTGGTCTGCGACTCGCGCGCGTGCCCGTCGGCTCCGGCGTTTCGTCAAAGCGGCGCTTGCGGTTGTACAGGTCGAGTCTGTCGTTCATGGCGATGACGTCGTCGTGAGTGGCTCAGGCGCGACACAGACGCTCAGGCTGCCGCGCGACGTTTACGGGCGGCCGGCGTCGAGGAAGTTTTGGCAGCCGCACGACCGCTTGCGCCGCCGCTGCCGCGACTACGCGTCGTTGTGGTACTCGCCGCGCGCGTCGCGCGTGGCTTCTTGCGGGCCGGCGTTGCCGCCTCTGCGTCGCTATCGGCGTCGTCGTCCTCAGCGTCGTCGTCCGCGGCACGTTTGCGGCTGCCTGCCGCCGGCTTGCTCTTGCCGCGCCCAAGGCTGCGTTTGAGCAGATCAGACAGGTCGAGAATATCGGCGGATTGGCGCGACTCGTGGGGCACTTCGACTTCGGTGATTTCCTCGGTCTTGCCCGCGCGAATCTTGCGGTCGACCAGCGCCATGATGTCGTCGCGGAAGGTGTCGTGATACTGCGACGGATCCCACTTGTCGCTCATGTCATCGATCAGCTTCTTCGCCATGTCGAGTTCGCGCGCGGACACACCTGCGGCTTTCATGCCTTCGGGCGGCAGCTTGAATTCGTCGAAGTCGCGCACTTCCGCGGCCCAGCGCAGCGTGTTCAAGGCCAACACCGGACCGACAGGAATCAGCGCCGCGAGATGCTGTTTGTTATGCAGCACGACGCTCGCCACGCCGACCTTGCCCGACGCCTTCATGGCTTCGCGCAACAGTGCGTAGACCTTTTCGCCCTTGCGATCGGGCGTGAGGAAATACGGTGTGTCGAGATACAGAAACGAGATGTCGGGGGCGTCGACGAAAGCGAGGATATCGACCGTTTGCGTCGACTCGGGGTTCGCCGAGCGGATCTCGTCATCCGAAAGCACGACGTACTTGTCCTTCTCGTACTCGAAGCCGCGCACGATGTTATCGCGCGTCACATCCTTGCCGGTGCGCTTGTTGATCTGCTTGTAGCCGACCGGATCGATCGAGCGCTTATCCAGCAGATTGAAGCCGACCTTCTCCGACTGCGTCGCCGGATATAACTGCACCGGTACGTGGACGAGGCCGAAGCTGATTGCGCCCTTCCAGATCATGTGTGGCATCGTGCGCTCCCATGGGCCTAAGACCTGACGTGAAGCAGCAAGCGTGCCACGGGTTGTCGGCCACAGCTGGCACGCGCCGGCGTCGTCTGGCGGCGCATGCACAGACTGTAAGTCTTGCGACAGCACGGCAAAAGCTACGCTGTTCGGTGTCCTGCCGGTTCAAGCTCGAGCGGCACCGCGGCGAAGCCGCGAAATCGCACGCGGCCGCCGCGCGTCGGCTCGCCGTTCAGACGATAGGACGGAAAGCGCTGCACGAAGCGGCCAATCGCGATGCGCGCCTCGAGTCGCGCGAGCGACAACCCGGCGCACTGATGGATGCCGAAGCCGAACGCAAGGTGCCGGTTCGGATCGCGGCGGATGTCGAAGCGATCCGGATCCGCGAACTGTTCCGGATCGCGATTGGCGGCACCGATGCAAAGCGTGACCGGCGTGCCGCGCGCGAGCGCGACACCGCCGATCTCGGTATCGACGGTTGCGATGCGGTTGCCGAGTTGGTTCGAACTCTCGAAACGCAGACATTCCTCCACCGCCGATTCGATCAGCGACGGCTCGCGCAGCAGCGCCGCACGCTGCTCGGGCCATTGCGTCAGCGTGACGAGGCCATTGCCGATCAGATTCGTGGTCGTCTCATGGCCGGCGTTCAGAATGAAAATGCAGTTTTGCAGCAACTCCGCTTCGGACAACTGCTCGCCGCCCTCTTCGCCCTGAATCAGACGCGTCAGCACGTCGTGCTGCGGATCGCCCGGCTCGCGCCGGCGTCGCGCGACCAGATCGCGCAAATAGCCGACGAATTCGCTCACCGCGCGATTGCCCCGTTCGAGCTGCGCCTCGCTGAGCGCCGGTTCGAGCGCGCCGAGTATCGCCAGCGACCAGTCACGCAAGGGCTCGCGCTCCGCGTGCGGCACATCCAGCAGATTGCCGATGATCTCGACCGGAATCGCCGACGCGAACTCGCCGATCAGATCGATCCGACCGCGTTCGGCGGCGGCGTCGAGCAAGCCGTCGACGAGGCGCACCAGCCCCGGCTCCATCGCCGCGATGGCACGCGCGGTCAGCGCCCCGGCGATCAGCCTGCGCACGCGTGTATGGCGCGGCGGATCATTGAAGACGAGACTCGTGGTGTGATGCGTGTACAGCGGCGAGTCGCCGTACTTGGGCTTGAATTCAACCGTCTTGTCGGAGCTGAAGGTTTTCGGGTCGCGATACACCGCCTGCACGTCGCGAAACCGTGTCAGAAACAGCGAACCGTCCGGCATGCGCTTGACCGGCTCATGGGTGCGCAGCGCGTGATAGACCGGATAGGGATCGGCATGGAAAGCGGGATTCAGGTGGCGCAGATCGAAGTCGCGCGCAAGAGTGGATGCGTCGCTGGCGGTCGCCTGGGGCATGCGTTGTCTCCGTCATGATGCGCCTCATCATGGGATGTCAGTGCGTTCGCGTGCCGGACGTTGCGCGCCGCAAAGTGCGGATGCGACGGTCGGTGCGCGCTGTGGCTGCGAGGCGTCGTTCGATGCGTCAGTATGAACTGCGCGCCGCAAGATTGCACGGCGCGATGCGAGGTGTCGCCTTGAGCAGCGTTCGGAGCGGACACCGAGACGCGATGCCGGCCGGCGACCCGTTACAATAGCGGGATTTTCCGCGCACGCCGCGCGCCCGTGCTTTTGCGCGCATCGCGCGCCGTCCTTTTCCGCTTTATTGCGTCGTCGTCCATGAACCTCGTCATTCAAAGCCCCGCGCCCCTTTCTGCCGATCATCACAAAGCGCTCGTCGCGCTCGCGCGCGGTTCACACGCCAGCGTCATCGACGCGAACGCGATTCGCATTGCCGATGCGAACGTCGCCCAGCGCGCCGACCTCGATGTCTATTGCGGCACCCATCAACTCGACTACGCGTTTGTCGAAGCCGGCCGCCAGTTGCGCGACTTCGGGCTGGTCGCGATGGACATGGACTCGACGCTGATCACAATCGAATGTATCGACGAGATCGCCGACTTCTGCGGACTGAAAGCGGAAGTGGCCGCGATCACCGAGGCGTCAATGCGCGGCGAAATCAAGGACTTCAACGAAAGCCTGACGCGCCGCGTGGCGCTGCTCGAAGGCCTCGACGCAAGCGCGCTCGAGCGTGTGTACGAGGAGCGGCTGCAACTCTCGCCGGGCGCCGAGAAGATGCTCGCTGGCGCGAAGGCGGCCGGCCTGAAAACGCTGTTGGTGTCGGGCGGATTCAACTTCTTCACCGAGAAGCTGAAGGCACGACTCGGCCTTGATTTCACGCGCGCGAACACGCTTGAAATCGTGGACGGCAAACTGACCGGCAAGGTAATCGGCGAGATTGTCAATGCCGATGTCAAAGCACGCACACTGCGCGAAACATGCGCGCAATTGGGCATTGAACCGAGCCGCGCAATCGCCATGGGCGATGGCTCGAACGATCTGAAGATGATAGTCGAAGCCGGCCTTTCCGTTGCGTTTCGCGCGAAGCCGGTGGTGCGGGAAGCGGCCAGCGTGGCGTTCAACCATGTCGGGCTGGATGGGTTGCTGCGGCTGTTCTGATGCCAGTTGGATGCGCTGGCCGACGCAATGGCGGCCGGCGCTGGCAGTGGCTCTATTTTTTCAGAATGTCAGTTGTGAGCACCACCATCATGCTGATCGCATCAAGGCTCATGACGATTACGGCCCACATCAAAAAGCGCGGGTAGATCTTTTCTGAGACTAGCCACAACGAGAATTTTTTCATGATTGCCTCCCTGAGAGGATCAGTATAGATGCCCCACTATCTAAAAAATCTAATTCAGTTGTACATGTAGGATTGCAAATAAAGATGCAGCAATGACCGTGGAGAGAATCGAGATGACAATCTCGGTTGGCGAAAAGCTTCCGCCAGAACCGACGCCTCGCCACGGCCCCGCTCCAGCGCCGTGACCGCTTCATAAATCGCCGACGCAAACAGCCCGATCGCACACCAGAACAGTTGGCCGTCTTTCACCGAGCCGGCGATCAACGTCTTTGCGACGTGCCAGCCGTGCGCGGGGACGACAAGCGCCAGCGTAAAGATCGGGCCGATGATCGGCACGCCGAGATTCAGCAACATCCAGAAGAAAAGATTCATCGAAACTCACCATGGCGCGGCAACCGTTAGTCGGGATGCGCACCATCGTAGCGTCGGGATTTCACGCTGAATATTCGGCCGAATGGTTAGGCTTACTGGCTATATCGACACTCGCCGTTGACAAGAAAAAAGCCCACCGGGAACATGTCCCGATGGGCTCACTCGTCCTACGGAAAAACGTCGTTCGGATGTTTAACCCAGCCCCGCCAGCGACTGCTCGATGTCCGCACGCAAGTCCGCCTCGGCTTCGAGCCCGATATAGAACCGCACCAACGTCCCGCGATGCGGCCACTGTCCTGCCGTGCGCATCGCCACGACGTTGTACGGCATCACGAGGCTGTGCGCTCCGCCCCAGCTCCAGCCGAGCGAGAACAATTCAAGCGACTCGCAGAACGTGTCGATTTGCGCCGGGCTGTAGCGGCCGTCGAACACGACGGAAAAGAGTCCGCCCGCGCCCGTGAAATCGCGCTTGTAAAACTCATGGCCCGGGCAGTCGGACAAGGCCGGGTGCAACACCGTGGCAATTTCCGGCCGCCCCTTCAACCACCTGGCGAGGCCGAGCGCCGCGCGGTCATGCTGCTCGAAGCGCAATTGCATGGTCGGCAGGCTGCGCAGAATCAGCGAGCAGTCGTCGGACGAGACGCCGATACCCATGCGCATGCGCGCCGCCTTCAGCTTCAGATGCAATTCGCGATCGACGGTGATGGTCGCGCCCATCAGCACGTCGCCGCCGCCCGATTGATATTTGGTGAGCGCCTGCACCGAAATGTCGACGCCATGATCGAACGGCCGGAAACCGAGCCCCGCCGACCACGTGTTGTCGATCGCCGTGACGACGTTGCGCGCGCGCGCCGCCGCGGTGATGGCCGGCACGTCGGCCACTTCCATCGTCACCGAGCCGGGTGCTTCGAGCCAGATCAGACGCGTATTCGGCTGGATCACATCGGCGATGCCCGCGCCGATCATCGGATCGTAGTAGCGCACGGTGACGCCGAAATCGCGCGCCAGCCAGTCGCCGTGATCGCGGTTCGGCGAATAGACGTTATCGGGAATCAGCACGTCGTCGCCGGCTTTGACGAGGCCGAAATACACGTTCGAAATCGACGACAGCCCCGACGGCTGCAACAACGCGTGATTGCCGCCCTCGATGGTGGCAAGGCGCTGCGCCAGCGCCAGCGAAGTCGGCGTGGCATGCAGGCCGTAGCGCCATTGCGCGTCGTTCTTCCAGTCGAGCGCGCGCATGGTCGCGAGATCGGGGAACACGACCGTCGACGCCCGAGTGACCGGCATCGAGAACGACTCGAAGCCCGGCGTGAGCTGGTCCTCGGCACGCACGATACGGGTTTGCAAACCGCGTTGGAGTTTGGATTGGGTCATGGTGAGTTTCGGTGAAATGCGGACGGAAACGGAGGGCGCGCGGTTTCAAGGCGCGCGCCGCACCCGCAAGAGTAGACGAGCTGGCGGGATTTCGCTTGCGGGCAGCGCGCGAGACGTCGGGCGTCACGCGGCTGCGGTTTCACTCGCCGGTTTGCAGGTTGCTGACGCCACCCACGGCGTGGCCGCCGGTGGCGGCGGCCGAAGCCGGCGCCGTGGCGGCGCCCGCGGAGGCCTGCGGCGCGGCTGTAGCCTTGTCCGCCGCGGTCGCCGGCGCGCCGGGCGGCGGCACCGCCTGCCCTGCCGCCAGCGGCTTCAGATCGAACGGCTGCGGATCGGAATCGTCGACGTTCATGCGCTCGCCCGCCACCGAGCCGTCCGCCGCGAACTTGCCGACCCAGTTGCCGGTGATATGAGTGCCGTCGTTCGATTCCTCGACTTCGAGCGTGTCGCCGTCGCGGTCGCCCGCGATCAGGATCACCACGCCGGTGTCCGTGAACTGATACTCGCCGTGCACGCCGGATGGGTCGTCGCTTTTCGGGCCGAGCTTCAGCACGATCTGGCGCGAGCCCAGCATGCCGGCGTAGCGCGGGAACTTCGCGAAATCGGGGCTGGGCCTGAGCGGCAACTGGATCGGCGGGGGCGCCGCCAACTCCTTCACCGCGTCGCTTTCCGCCCATGCCTGCGCGGGCAGCATCGCCGCCGCGCCGGCACACAGCAATGCGGCAGCGCTCGTGACTGCCCAGCCGCGCCGACGCACCGCACCCTTCATCGATTTCAATTCCCGCATCCCTTCCTCATTGCTCGATACCGCTTGCTACTGACACGCAGCGCGTCAGATCCGTTCGAAGATCGCCGCGATGCCTTGGCCGCCGCCGATACACATCGTGACCAGCGCATAGCGCCCGCCGATCCGCTGCAGTTCGTACAGCGCCTTGACGGTGATGAGCGCACCGGTCGCGCCGATCGGGTGGCCGAGCGAAATGCCCGAGCCGTTCGGATTGACCTTGGCCGGATCGAAGCCCAACTCCTTGCTGACCGCGCACGCCTGCGCGGCGAACGCTTCATTGGCCTCGATCACGTCGAGATCGGCGACGGTCAGCCCGGCCCGTTCGAGCGCCTTGCGGGTGGCCGGCACCGGGCCGATGCCCATGTACGCTGGATCGACGCCGGCATGCGCGTACGACACGAGCCGCGCCAGCGGCTTGATGCCGCGCTGTTGCGCGAGGCTGCGCTCCATCAGCACGACGGCCGCGGCGGCGTCGTTGATGCCCGATGCGTTGCCGGCCGTTACCGTGCCATTTTCTTTCGCGAACACCGGCTTCAGTTTCGAGAAATCTTCCGCCGACGCGTTCATGCGCGTGTGTTCGTCCGTGTCGAACACGACGTCGCCTTTCTTCGACGGGATCGTGATCGGCAGGATCTGTTGCTTGAAGTAGCCGCTCGTGATCGCATTGGCCGCACGGCGGTGCGATTCGAGGGCGAGCGCGTCCTGCGCTTCGCGCGAGATATCGTATTTGCGCGCGACGTTCTCGGCGGTCACGCCCATATGGATCGACTGGAACGGATCGTTCAGCGCGCCGACCATCATGTCGACGAGGCGCGCGTCGCCCATGCGCTGACCGAAGCGCGCGGCCGGCATGGAGTAAGGCGCGCGGCTCATGTTTTCCGCGCCGCCGCCGATCGCGATGTCGGCGTCGCCGAGCAGCACGCTTTGCGCGGCCGAGACAATGGCCTGCAAGCCGGAGCCGCACAGGCGGTTCACGGTCAGCGCCGGCGCATGTTGCGCGACGCCGCCGTTGATCGCGGCCACGCGCGCGAGGTACATGTCTTTCGGTTCGGTATGCACGACGTTGCCGAACACCACGTGGCCGACTTCGTCGCCCGACACGTTGGCGCGCGCCAG
Source organism: Paraburkholderia sp. FT54 (assembly GCF_031585635.1). Taxonomy (NCBI): domain Bacteria; kingdom Pseudomonadati; phylum Pseudomonadota; class Betaproteobacteria; order Burkholderiales; family Burkholderiaceae; genus Paraburkholderia; species Paraburkholderia sp. FT54. The sequence goes on from NZ_CP134195.1 coordinate 2,342,619, forward strand.
CACTTCACGCACGACGCGTGCGCCCAGATCGGTCGGCGAAAAATCTTTCAGACTGCCGCCGAAACCGCCGATTGCCGTACGCACACCGCTTACCACCACTACGTCCCGTTGCATCGCTCGCTCCTCTTCTAGTCTGTCAAGATGATCTTGCCTCGGCGGGCCGCGCTTCATGGCGCGTGTGTTCAGCCCGCCAGAAGTTGTTCGACCGTCGCGCGCGACGGAATCGGCGCCACCGCGCCGTAACCTTGCGTGGACAGCGCCGCGGCGACGTTCGCATAACGCGCCGCTGCAAATGGATCGTCACCCGCGACGATGCGCGCGATGAACGCGCCGCCGAAGCAGTCGCCCGCGCCGGTTGCGTCGACTGCATTGACGGCGTGGCCCGGCACGACGCGCCGCTCGTTCGGCGTCGCGATATACGAGCCCTCTTTGCCGAGCTTCAGCGCAACCACGCGCGGGCCGTGCGACAGCAGGAAATCGACGATCTCGTCACGGCCGGTCAGGCCTGTGAGGTCGGTGACGTCGTCCCAGCTCGGCAGACAGATGTCGGTCTGGCGGATGGCTTCGAGCATCACCGCGCGCGCCCGCGCGAGTGGCCACAGCTTCAGACGCAGATTGGTGTCGAAGCTCACGCGCACGCCGTTGGCGCGCGCGTGAGCGATCGCTTCCAGCGCCGCGTCGCAGGCGCTCAGGCTGATCGCGAGACTGATGCCGGACAGATGAACTACCTTGGCCGCGGCGATCGCGTCGAGCGGCAGATCGTGCGGCGCATAGCGGCTCGCGGCCGAACCGGCGCGCAGATAGTCGAACGCGTGACCATTCGGACCGTGCGACACGAAATACACACCCGTGGACGCCTGCGGATCGACGCGCACCAGCGACGTGTCCACCTGCTCGCGCTCCCACAGATCGACCAGCAGCCGCCCGAAATGATCCGCGCCCACCGCCGACACGAAACCGGTCCGCGCGCCTTGCCGTGCGGCCGCGATACAGAAGTTCGACGTATCGCCGCCGAAACCTTGCAGATAGTTCGGCTGGTCTTTCGCCGACTGGTTGAATTCGATCATCGCCTCGCCGAGCGCGAGGATTTCGGGGCGCTGGACTTGCGGCGCGGCAGTCGTGCTCGCCGTCATCGATTAAACCTCGCCCCACAGGTCATGACCGTCGGCGCCGGTGATTTTGACCGACACGAAATCGCCGACCTTGTAGCGCCTCGACGCCTTGACGGCAGGCGCGATATACACGACGCCGTCGATCTCCGGCGCATCAGCCGCGGTGCGGCCGATGCCGCCGTCGGCATTGATCTCGTCGACCAGCACCTTCAGCGTCTTGCCGACCTTCTTCGCGATACGCTTCGCCGACACTTCTTCGGCGACTTCCATGAAGCGCGCGCGACGCTCTTCGCGCACTTCGTCGGGCAACGCGCCGTCGAGTTCGTTGGCCGTTGCGCCTTCGACCGGCGAATAGGCGAAGCAGCCGACACGATCCAGTTCCGCCTCGCGGATGAAGTCGAGCAGCGTCTGGAACTGCTCTTCGGTCTCGCCCGGGAAGCCGGCGATGAACGTGCTGCGGATAGTCAGATCCGGGCACATCTCGCGCCATTTCTTCACGCGCTCCAACACCTTCTCGGCGTTGGCCGGGCGCTTCATGCGCTTCAACACTTCCGGATGCGCGTGCTGGAACGGCACGTCGAGGTACGGCAGCACGTGGCCCTTGTAGGGGCCTTCGGCCATCATCGGAATCACTTCGTCGACGCTCGGATACGGATACACGTAATGCAGACGCACCCATGCGCCGTATTGCGCGGCGAGTTCGCCAAGCGCGCCGACCAGATCGGTCATGCGCGTCTTGATCGGCTTGCCGTTCCAGAAACCCGTGCGGTATTTGACGTCGACGCCATAGGCGCTCGTGTCCTGCGAAATCACCAGCAGTTCTTTCACGCCCGACTTGAAGAGATTTTCCGCTTCGAGCATCACGTCGGCGACGGGACGCGACACGAGGTCGCCGCGCATGGACGGGATGATGCAGAACGTGCAGCGGTGATTGCAGCCTTCGGAAATCTTCAGGTACGCGTAATGGCGCGGCGTGAGCTTGACGCCCGCGGCCGGCACCAGATCGACGAACGGATCGTGCGGCTTCGGCAGATGGGTGTGCACGTGCTGCATCACTTCGCCGAGCGCGTGCGGGCCGGTCACGGCGAGCACTTTCGGATGCACTTCTTCGATCAGCCCCGAGCCGCTCGCACTCTTCTTGGCGCCGAGACAGCCGGTCACGATCACCTTGCCATTTTCGTTGAGCGCCTCGCCGATCGCGTCGAGACTTTCCTGCACCGCTTCGTCGATGAAGCCGCAGGTGTTGACGACCACGAGGTCCGCGCCGTCGTACGTGCCGGAGATCTCGTAACCTTCGGCGCGCAGTTGGGTGATGATCTGCTCGGAATCGACCAGGGCTTTCGGGCAGCCGAGCGACACAAAGCCGACCTTCGGCGTGGCAGTCGGGGCAATCGGGGCAATCGGGGGGGTGGCAGACATGGGGGACCGCTTGAAGACGTTAAACCCTGAATTGTAGCGGTTCACCACGGCTGCCGCTCGTAAGTCTTTGAATATTCGCCCTCAAACGACCGCGACGTCTGCTGGATCGACTCGGCCGAGGCGCGCGAATTGATGTGTCGCCATTAAGTGGCCCACGGCCAAAGCACGCTCGATTACTTCCAGGATTTCGTGCGAATCCTGCACCCGGCGGATCGCCGCATGCAGTTCGGCGGCTTGCGGCCAGGTGCGCTGCAGGTAGCTCAGCCACTTTTTGACGCGTCCGTGCTCGTGCCGGGAGGCGACCCGAGCTTGCAGTTTTCGCAGATAACCGGCGATGTGGCCAAGCGCGTCCTGCCATTCCCCTTCGGATGGGGAGCGGTCCATCAGTCCGCGTATCCGAAGCGCCAGGAAAGGGTCCGATACGGCGCCGCGTCCGATCATCACGTCCGCACAGCCGCTGACCGCGCGACAGCGCTCCCAGTCGGCCACCGTCCAGACTTCTCCGTTCGCGATGACCGGCACGTCCACGGCGGCGTCGATACGCGCGATCCACTCCCAGTGCGCGGGCGGCCGGTAACCGTGATCCCGCGTTCTGGCATGCACGACGAGCGAGGCCGCGCCGCCTTCGGCCAGCGCCGTGGCGCAATCGATCGCGAGCGAGGTGTCGGACACGCCGAGGCGCATTTTCGCCGTCACGGCGATGCCGGCCGGCACCGCGGCGCGAACCGCTGAGACGATCCGGTTCAGTTGTTCAGGGTCGGCCAGCAGCATGGCTCCGCCGCCGTGCTGATTCACGACCTTGGCCGGACATCCGAAGTTCAGGTCGATTCCATGCGGCGACAACGTGGCTGCGTGGGCGGCGTTCCGGGCCATCCATGCTGGATCGCTGCCGAGCAGTTGGATCACCATCGGCGTGCCGTTCGGAGTGTGGCCTCCTTCGAGCACTTCGGGCGCTTCCCGCTCGTAGACGCGACTGGGAAGCAGGGAGCCGGTCACGCGGATGAATTCGGACACGCATCCGTCGAAGCCGCCGATGCCGGTCAGCACGTCGCGTAATACATAGTCCGCGAGGCCCTCCATCGGGGCGAGGTAGAGCCGGCTCATGCGAGAGCGGGCGCCGGACGGTGGCGCATTTCCTGCGGATAAGTGAGGCAGCCGTAAAACATGAGATCAGCGGTCGGAATGGGGGTGGAATTGGCGGCCAGAGCGCCCTCTCCGAGGAAAATGCCCCACACACGCAGGTCGCGATTGTACCGCGTCGGCACCGACCGCCTGGCGCCAAGGCAAAGGCTGCGCTAGCGACGTCAAGGCTCCGGGGCCTCGCCCCGGCGACGCCCAACGCCGGGACACCCCACTCGCTCGAACGCTTGCGCGCCGCTACTTCTTCTCCGGCTCCGGATTGACTTCCGGATTGCTCTGCGGATTGGCCGGCGCATTCCCGGGATTGGCCGCATTGACCGCGCCACCCGGCGTAAACGGGAACGTGGCGAACATCGACTTCGCCTGGTTCTGCATCTGCTCCTGCATCTGCACGAACATGTTCTTCGACTGCTCGATATAGCTGGTCATCATGCCCTGCATCATCGGCGCCTGCATGTTCATGAACTGCGACCAGACTTCGGGGTTCATCGCCTTGCCTTCGTACAGATTCTTCGACTGGTCGGCGAGCTTCGCCTGGATGTCGATGAAGGCCTGGATATTCTTTTCCAGGTACGTGCCCATCATGCCCTGCATCGCATGACCGTAGAAACGGATGATCTGCGAGAGCATCGACGACGAGAACATCGGCAAGCCGCCGCTCTCCTCTTCGAGAATGATCTGCAAAAGGATGGCGCGCGTCAGATCCTCGTTGCTCTTCGCATCGATGACCTTGAAATCCTCCTGATCCAACACGAGCTGTTTGACGTCCGTCAGCGTGATGTACGTGCTTGTCTCGGTATCGTAGAGCCGACGATTCGGATATTTCTTGATCAGTCGTTCGGCTGTTTTCTTTGTAGTAGTGGTCATGTAACGCCTTTGAGCGCAAGTTGAGCGCGGAAACGGCGTCAGCGGCTGCGCAATCGGGCCATTGCGCAGTCGAGACGCCGCCGAACCATCTGAGCCGAAGCGCGCTGCCTTGCGAGCGGCACGCCGGTGACTCAGCCCATATGCAAACCGCCGTTCAGCGAAAAATCAGCGCCCGTGGAGAAACCCGATTCATCCGATGCCAGCCATGCCACGATCGAGCCGATTTCCTGCGGCTGACCGAGTCGGCGCACCGGAATTGTAGCGACGATCTTTTCCAGCACGTCGGGGCGGATCGACTTGACCATATCGGTGCCGATGTAGCCCGGCGACACGGTATTGACCGTCACGCCCTTGGTGGCCACTTCCTGCGCCAGCGACATCGTGAAGCCGTGAATGCCGGCCTTCGCGGTCGAGTAGTTGGTCTGGCCGAACTGGCCCTTCTGGCCGTTCACCGACGAAATGTTGATGATGCGGCCAAAACCACGCTCGACCATGCCGTCGATCACCTGCTTGGTGACGTTGAACAGGCTGGTCAGGTTGGTGTCGATCACCGCCGTCCAGTCTTCGTGCGTCATCTTGCGGAATACGACGTCGCGCGTAATGCCGGCATTATTCACCAGCACATCGATCTCGCCGACTTCGGCCTTGACCTTGTCGAACGCGTTCTTGGTCGATTCCCAATCGCCGACGTTGCCTTCGGACGCGATGAAATCGAAGCCCAGGGCCTTCTGCTCTTCGAGCCACTTCACGCGGCGCGGCGAGTTCGGACCGCAGCCCGCGACGACCTTGAAGCCCTCTTTGTGCAGCCGCTGGCAAATGCTCGTGCCGATGCCACCCATCCCGCCCGTTACGTACGCAATTCGCTGTGTCATAAACTAGACTCCATTATCGTTTTCGAGGCGCCGACTGGCGGCCTCTTCCCTCGCCTGTGCTTCATCTCCGCTGCCGCCGGGCGACCGGCTGACGAGGCCTGCGCTGACCGCGCGCCACAGCGCGCGGCAACGTTCCATTCGACGCATGACCGACGCCCGTGGCGCCGGCCACGCGCCCTTGTTCAGGCGCGCTCGAGCGCCAGCGCCACACCCATGCCGCCGCCGATACACAGCGACGCCAGACCCTTCTTCGCATCGCGCTTCTGCATTTCGTGCAGCAGCGTGACGAGAATCCGGCAACCGGACGCGCCGATCGGGTGGCCGATCGCAATCGCGCCGCCGTTCACGTTGATCTTCGACGTGTCCCAGCCCATTTGCTGATTCACGGCGCACGCCTGCGCGGCAAACGCTTCGTTGATTTCCATCAGGTCCAGATCGGCCGGCGTCCAGCCCGCGCGTTCGAGACAGCGGCGCGATGCCGGCACCGGGCCCATGCCCATCACCTTCGGGTCCAGACCCGAGGTCGCGTAAGCCTTGATGCGCGCGAGCGGCGTCAGGCCGAGCGCCTCCGCCTTCTTCGCCGACATCACCAGCACGGCCGCCGCGCCGTCGTTCAGACCCGACGCATTGGCCGCCGTCACCGAGCCTTCTTTCGAGAAGGCCGGTTTCAAGCCCGCCAGCGATTCAGCCGTTACGCCATGGCGCACGAACTCGTCCGTTGCGAAACGCAGCGGCTCGCCCTTGCGTTGCGGGATTTCGACCGGCACGATTTCGTCGTTGAAGCGGCCCGATTTCTGCGCGGCTTCCGCCTTGTTCTGCGACAGCGCCGCGAACGCGTCCTGCTGCTCGCGCGTGATGCCGTATTCCTTGGCGACGTTTTCCGCCGTCACGCCCATGTGGTACTGGTTGTAGACGTCCCACAGGCCGTCGACGATCATCGAGTCGACCAGCTTTGCGTCGCCCATGCGGAAACCGTCGCGCGAGCCCGGCAGCACGTGCGGCGCCGCGCTCATGTTTTCCTGACCACCGGCCACCACGATATCCGCGTCACCGGCAATGATGGCGTTGGCCGCGAGCATCACGGACTTCAGGCCCGAACCGCACACCACGTTGATCGTCATCGCGGGCACGGCGGTGGGCAAGCCCGCCTTGATCAGCGACTGACGCGCCGGATTCTGGCCCGACCCTGCCGTCAGCACCTGACCCAGGATCACTTCGCTCACCTGCTCGGGCTTCAGGCCAGCCCGCTCGAGGACGGCGCGAATCACCGTGGCGCCGAGTTCGGGCGCGGCGATCTTCGCCAGCGACCCACCGAATTTGCCTACTGCCGTACGGGCGGCCGATACGATCACAACATCAGTCATTTCGATATCCTCCGGGCGGTCGGCCGCATGCGCCGCTGCCCGTCAAGTTAAAAATCTCGTTGCTCTTAATCACGCCCTGATTCAATCAGACGCTCGTTCACACCGCAGACAACCGCGCCATGAAGCACGCTCGAACTTACTCCCGTTGCCGCACGTAACGCCCGGGCGCCGGCTCGATCACCGGGAAGTCAGCCGAGCCAGCCGTGGCGCGCGGCTTCACCTTCTTGCCGCCGTACTGATCGAGCCACGTGGTCCATTCCGGCCACCAGCTGCCAGCGACGTCGGTAGCCTGATCGAGCCATTCGTCCGGGTTCTCCGGCAGCGTTTTCCCGTCGCCTTCCAGCGTCCAGAAATTGCGCTTCTTCTTCGCGGGCGGATTGATCACACCGGCGATGTGACCCGACGCGCCGAGCACGAACTTCAACGGCCCGTTGAGAAGCGGCACCGACGCGTACGCCGTTTGCCACGGCACGATATGGTCTTCGCGTGAACCGTAGATGAAGGTGGGCACATCGATCTTCGAGAGATCGACTGGTTCGCCGCACGTGGTCAACGCACCCGGCTCGCGCAGACGATTCTCGAGATACGTATGGCGCAAATACCAGACATACATCGGGCCCGGCAGGTTGGTCGAGTCGCTGTTCCAGTACAGCAGGTCGAACGGCACGGGCGTGCGACCTTTGAGGTAATTGTCGACGACGTAGTTCCACACCAGATCGTTCGGCCGCAGAAACGAGAACGTGTTGGCGAACTCGATGCCGCGCATCAGCCCCGGCGGCGTACCGTTCTTGCCGCCGATGGTCTGCTCGCGCATCTGCACATGCGCCTCGTCGACGAACACGTCGAGCACGCCGGTGTCCGAGAAATCGAGCATGGCGGTGAGCAGCGTCATGGACGCGGCCGGGTGTTCGCCGCGCGCCGCGGCCACCGCGAGCGCCGTGGCGAGCATCGTGCCGCCGACGCAGAAACCAAGCGTGTTGATCTGCTCGCGGCCGCTGATCTTGCTCACCGTGTCGATGGCGGTGAGCACGCCCTCGCTGATGTAGTCGTCCCAGGTTTTATGCGCGATCGATTGATCCGCGTTGCGCCACGAAATCAGGAACACCTGATGCCCGGAATCGAGCCCGTGAGCGACCAGCGAATTCTCCGGCTGCAGGTCGAGAATGTAGAACTTGTTGATGCAAGGCGGCACGATGAGGAGCGGCCGTTCACGCACGGTCGGCGTGCGCGGCTTGTACTGGATCACCTGCATCAGGTCGTTTTCGAACACGACCGAGCCTTCGGTGTTCGCAAGATTCTCACCGACTACAAAACCCGATTCGTCGGTCTGCGAGATCTTGCCACGCTGCAAGTCGCCGAGCAGGTTCATCACGCCCTGGCGCAAGCTCTCGCCCTTGCTGTCCAGCAAGGTTTTTTGCGCTTCCGGATTCAATGCGAAGAAGTTGCTCGGCGATGCCGCCGCGGTCCACTGCTGCACGGCGAAGCGGATCCGCTCGCGCACCTTGGGTTCGATGTCGAGCGCGTCGACCATTTCCTGCAGATAGCGCGCGTTCAACAGATACCAGGCGGCAGTGAAGGCATACGCCGGCGCCGAACTCCATGCGTCGGAACTGAAGCGGCGGTCCTTGAGTTCCGGCGCCTGAGTCGCGGACGTGGTGGCTTGCTGAATCAATTCCATTGCCTCGCGCGAATAGTCAGCCTGCAGTTTCTGCAGACGCTCGGATGGAATGGCCGCGCTCGATATGTTCAGACCGGCGAAGGACGGCATGCCGGGCATCGATCCCGCCGCCAGTTTGCTGAAATCGGGCATGCCGGGAAACGACGGCATTTGAGGGAAACCCTGCGGCAGACTGATTTGAGGCATTTGCAGCGGTATCTGAGGCATCGTGAAAGGCATGCCGTTGCCGCCTGGCGATGTGCCGAGCGAACGCCATGCGTTCATCCACACGTCGAGAAACTGCTGCATGCCCGCGGCCGGTGTTGCACCGCTCGTACCGGCCTGCTGCATGTGCTCCGTCGAGGAGTCCGTGCTGGGGGAAGCTGAGGAATGAGAAGCTGCCATACCTGCTTTTGACCGGTAAGTCCTTGCGGACGGGTTGAGAGGCAGGTTCGTGCGCACGTGAGCAAAATGCTCGCGACCTCGTCACGCCCTGTCCCTTGTACGAGGAGCCGTGAGGAACATTCTTGCTCCCCATCGCAAGGCATGTCAATGCTTGTTCCCGATTTTGCCGCAGTGCGATAGTTTTTTAATTATCGTTTTCCCTGTGTAGAAGATCGCGCTTTTGGAACCTGCGTGATTCGAGACCCGGTCGAACGAAAAAAGCTCCCGTATTGCATGGGTTTATGTGTGTTTATCCGTTCGCGGACGGACAGTTTTGGCGGCAGATTTACGCCAGCGCGCGGAATTCCGGCAGTGCAGCAAAAACGCCGGCATTCCTCCGAATAAACCCGGATACGTGTGCTCGCAGGCAAGCATCATGCGGGGGCGGTAATGCTCAGACCAACACGCCCGCAGCATGACGTCTCGACATGTCGATGTCGTACTGCGGGCGCGTGTGCATTGAATTTCGCAGGAGAGTGGCCGCGCACGATGCGCGTCGCAAGCTAGTCCGCGATCGACTGCGCCCGATCGTCGAGCCAGATCAACGCGGCCATGCGGCCGGTCTCGCGATCGCGGCGATAGGAATAGAAACGCTCACGTTGCGTGACCGTGCAAAGATCGCCGCCGACAATGCGCGTCACGCCGAGCCGTTGCAGACGCAACCGCGCCAGCGCCGGGAGATCGGCGAGATATTTGCCGGGATTGTGCGGATGCTCGACGAACGCGTTTGCCGTCGCATCGCGTTGTGCGGCGCCGACGCCGTTCATGAAGGCGTCACGCACATCCGCACCGACCTCGAAGGCGTCAGGACCGATCGACGGGCCGAGATAAGCGTGCAATGCGCCCGCCTCCACGCCGGCGAGTTCGGCGACGCGCTGCGCCGTCTGCTCGACGATGCCCGCCGCCAGTCCACGCCATCCCGCATGCGCCGCGCCGACCGCGCGGCCCGCTTCGTCGCAGAACAACACCGGCATGCAATCAGCCACCATCACGACGCACACCGTGCCGGGACGATCGGTGACGCTGGCATCGGCGCGCGTCGGTGTGCCGTTCGTGCGCGCCTGTGCGAGCACCTCTTCCGCGCGCACGATGCCGGCGCCGTGAATCTGTTCGAGCCATGCGGCCTCGCTCACGCCGGCCAGCTTCAACAGACGCTCGCGATTGGCCGCGACCGCGGCCGGATCGTCGCCGGATTTAAAGCCCAGATTCAGGCCGCCGGGCAAATCAGCGCCGTCCCGCCAACGGCCGAACGGCGCTTCACTTACGCCGCCGTCACGTGTGGTGACGAGTGCGCGCACGCGCGGCGACACATTCCATGCAGGTTGCACGACATCAGCAAAGCTCAGCTCGGGCACGTTCATGCGTGATTGTCCTCGTCGTGTTCGTCAGCGTCATCGCCGGCTTCGTCGTGATCCAGTGCGCCGTCTTCATCGGCGTCCTCATCGAGCGACGCGTCGTAGTCGTCTTCCTCGTAGTACGTGTCGTCGAACTCGCCGGCGTCGTCGCGGCCGAGGCCGAGCGCCGCCGACAGCGCTTCCATGTCGGCCGGCACATCGGCGCGCCATTGCATCGTGCGGCCGGTCTGCGGATGAATCAGACCGAGGCGCCATGCATGCAGCGCCTGACGCGCGAAGCCGTCCGGCAGCGGCGTCACCGAGCGCTTGCCGCGCGCGCGCCCGTACACCGGATCGCCGAGCAGCGGATGACCGATGTGCGCGCAATGCACGCGAATCTGATGGGTGCGTCCGGTTTCCAGATCGCAATGAATCGCGGTCACCGGCTGACGCTGCCAGATCGCCGAATCGACACGCCGGAAATGCGTGCGCGCGGGCTTGCCCGAAGCGCTCGTGACCACCGCCATGCGTGTGCGTTCGCGCGGATCGCGGCCGATCGGCGCGTCGATCGTGCCTTCTTCAGGCATGTTGCCCCACACCAGCGCGAGATAACGGCGCTTCACCGTGCGCGCCTGCAACTGGCGCACGAGGTCGGTCTGCGCCTCGAGCGTGCGCGCCACCACCATCAAGCCGGAGGTTTCCTTGTCGAGACGGTGCACGATGCCCGCGCGCGGCAGGCCCGCGGCCGCGTCGCCATAACGGTACAGCAGACCGTTGAGCACGGTGCCGCTCCAGTTGCCGGCCGCCGGATGCACGACCATGCCGGCCGGCTTGTTGATGACCACCAGCGTGTCGTCCTCGTAGACGATCTCCAGCGGCACCGGCTCCGGCGTGAACGCGAGCTGCTCGGGCAGCAGATCGGGCACGAGCTCGATGGTCGCGCCAAGCGGCACGGGCTGACGGATTTTCGCGGGCTTGCCGTCGATCCGCACGCGCTCGGCCTCGATCCAGCTCTGCAGGCGATTGCGCGAGAACTCGGGAAAAACCCGTGCGAGCACCTTGTCGAGACGCTCGCCGGCCAGTTCGTCCGGCACGACGACGCTGCGCGGCGTCTCGTCCGCCACGCGGCTCGCCACGGTCGGCACGTGGGCGGGCAGCACGGCGGCGCCGAGCGCGTCGCTGCCGAGATCGTCGTCGAGGGAATCGACGCCCAACGCGTCGGAGGGGTCAGCGCTTACGCTATAATCTTTGTTGCTATTCCCGGCGCCGGTTGCGGCGCCTGGAGTATTTGAGCGGGTCATTGAGTCTGGGTCACCTGGACGTAAAGCTAGACTGGAAAATGCGAGCCTTGAACACCATCACTAAAACGGCGATCAATTTGGCGGCCATCAAGAAGGCGGCCGGGAAAGTGGCCAGATACATTGCGTGCGCCGCAGCCGTCGCCGTTGTCGCGGCTTGCCACGGCCTGCCGGAAAAGACCGACGAGACGGCAACGTGGAACAACAACAAATTATATACGGAGGCGAACGACGCACTGACCGGTGGTGACTTCGGCAAGTGCGCCAAGTACTTCGAAATGCTCGAAGGGCGCGATCCGTTCGGTCACTTCGCGCAGCAGGCGCAGATCAATGTCGCGTACTGCAACTGGAAGGACAACGAAAACGCCGCCGCCGACCAGGCCATCGACCGCTTCATCCAGCTGCATCCGGATCATCCGGACATCGCTTACGCGTACTACCTGAAGGGCATGATCCACTTCAACGACGACCTCGGTCTGTTCGGCCGCTTCTCAGGTCAGGACATGAGCGAGCGCGATCCGAAGTCGCTGCGCGAGTCGTACGACGCCTTCAAGATCGTGGTGGACAAATATCCGAACAGCAAGTATGCGCCGGACGCCGCGCAACGCATGCGCTATATCGTGAACGCACTGGCGTCGCACGAAGTCCACGCGGCGGATTACTACTACCGCCGTGGCGCCTATGTCGCCGCGATCAACCGCGCGCAACTGGCGCTCACGCAGTACAAGAACGCACCGGCTATCGAAGACGCACTGCACATCATGATGCTGTCGTATGAAAAGCTGAACCAGCCGCAACTGGCCGACGACACGAAGCGCGTGCTGGCTGGCACCTTCCCCGACAGCCCGTACATCACGGGTCATGCAAGGCCGGGTAAGGAAAAGTCGTGGTGGCAATTCTAAGCCGCACGGCGCGCTGAAAATCAGCCGGAAATTAAAAACGCCACGACTTCGGTCGTGGCGTTTTTGTTTGTGGCTTGCCACATCGCCGCGCTGTCATGCCGCCGCACTGTCATGCTGCGCCGGTGCATCCGCAGCGCGGCGCGTCAATCCCGCTCGAACAACGCAATCGACTCCACATGCGACGTATGCGGGAACATGTTCACGACGCCCGCGCCCAACAGCCGATAGCCCGCCTCGTGCACGAGCAGGCCGGCATCGCGCGCGAGCGTCGCCGGCGCGCACGACACGTAGACGATGCGCTTGGGCAGCGGTCCATGGCCGCTCTGAGCGATCTCCGCGAGCGCCTTGGCGACGGCCAGGGCGCCTTCGCGCGGCGGGTCGATGAGGAACTTGTCGAAGTGGCCGAGCGCGCGCATGTCGTCGGCGGTGACTTCGAACAGGTTGCGGCACGCGAACGACGTATGTCCCGCCACGCCGTTCAGCTCGGCATTGGCCAGCGCGCGCGAGGTCAGCACCTCGCTGCCTTCGATGCCCACCACTTCCCGCGATATGCGCGCGAGCGGCAGCGTGAAGTTACCGATCCCGCAAAACAGATCGAGCACGCGATCCGTGCGCGCCGGCGCCAGCAGCCGCAGCGCACGGCTCACCAGCACGCGGTTGATGGCGTGATTCACCTGGGTGAAGTCGGTCGGCTTGAACGGCATGCGGATGCCGTATTCCGGCAGCGTGTAGTCGAGCTGCACGTCGAGCGGATAGAACGGCGTGACCGTGTCCGGGCCGCCCGGCTGCAGCCAGAACTGCACCTTGTGCTGGTCGGCGAAATCGCGCAGCACCTGCTCGTCCGCAGCGGTGAGGGGCTCGAGATTGCGCACCACCAGCGCCGTGACCGTCGAGCCGACCGCCAGTTCGAGCTGCGGCAGGCGGTCGTAGATCGACAGCTTGCGAACCATGAAACGCAACGGCATCAGCATGGCCGACACATGCGGCGGCAGCACTTCGCAGGTCTTCATGTCGGCGATGTAGCTGCTCTTCTTCTCGTGGAAGCCGATCCGCATGCCGCCCTTTTCCGGCAGGAAACGCACGGCCAGCCGCGCACGATAGCGATAGCCCCAGGACGGCCCGTGAATCGGCCGGAACACTGTCTCGGGGCGCAGCTTCGCCAGATGTTGCAGGTTGTCTTCGAGCACGCGCTGCTTGACGGCCACCTGAGCGCGGATGTCGAGATGCTGCATCGAACAGCCGCCGCAGATATCGAAGTAAGTGCATTTCGGCGTGGTGCGCATCACGCTTTCGCGGAACACCTGCACCACTTCGGCCTGTTCGAATTTTGGCTTGCTGCGATGCGTCGAATAGCTGACGCGCTCGCCGGGCAACGCGCCTTCTACAAAGATCACCTTGCCGGGCGTGCCGTCTTCGGTCTCGGTGCGGCCGACGCCGCGCGCTTCCATATCGAGCGAAACGATTTCGATGACCGGCTCATTGCCGGTGACGATGTGTGCCGGCGCGGGCGGAGGCGTCTTGAAGCGCTTCGGCGCGCGGCGATGGGGGGCAGTTCGGGACACCTGCGACTTCCTGACAAACTTGAGGGAAAGGCGAGATTGTAGACGAAGCGCCGGGCCCGGCCATCATTCGGCACGGCGGGGAATGGCCCCCGCGCGGGCTCAGGCCGAGCGTGGCGCCGGCCCGCAGACGCGCGACCTGCACCCAGGCGAAAGCCGCAGCGGCTTCGCCATCCGCCGCCGCGCCAACCCGTCATGCCGCGAACCGCGAGCGGCTTACTGATCAAATGCCGCCAGATATTCCGCCCATTGCGGCGCCGTTTCCAGCGCCAAGGCGTTCTTGACCAGGTTGATCTCGTCAGCATACTCGGCGGGCGAAAATGCGCCGCGGATCAACTGGAAGCGGCAATAGAGCAAGTACGTATTGACGACGTCAGTCTCGCAGTAGTTGCGAATTTCCTCGATGCGTCCGTCCTGGTAGGCGTGCCACACCTGGCTGCCGTCCATGCCCATTTTGCCGGGGAAGCCGCACATCTTGGCGAGCGCGTCGAGCGGCGCGTTGGCGCGCGCCTGGTACATGGCGAGCACGTCCATCAGATCCGTGTGCCGCGCGTGATACCGGCTGATGTAGTTGTTCCACTTGAACTCGCGGTCGTCCTCGCCAAGATCCCAGAACTTGTAGGCGGGAATGCCGTTGACGAGCGCGCGGTAGTTCAGCACCGGCAGGTCGAAGCCGCCGCCGTTCCACGACACGAGCTGCGGCGTGTACTTCTCGATCACGCGATAAAACGACTGCACCAGCGCGGCCTCGCCGTCTTCCAGCGTGCCGAGCGAGCGCACCCGGAAGCCGTTGTTGTCGCGGAACACGCAGGAGATCGCGGCGATCCGTTGCAGATGATGCGGCAGGAAATCACTACCAGTCTTTTCGCGGCGCGCGGCGAACGCATGCTCGGCGACTTCGGCGTCACTCAGGGTGGCGGGCAAATCTTCGAGGCGGCGAATGCCGGCGACATCGGGAATCGTCTCGATGTCGAATACAAGAATCGGTGTCATCAGGTTATAGAACGGCGTCCTTCCGAACACCGTTGGAGGCGAAGAAGCGCTTCAACCGCACGAGCGCTTCCTGTTGGATCTGACGCACACGCTCACGCGTGAGGCCCATTTCGTCGGCCAGCTCTTCGAGCGTGGCGGGTTCGATGTGATTCAGGCCGAAGCGCCGCTCGATCACATGACGATGTTTATCCGACAGGCGAGCGAGCCACGCGCGTGTAAGCGTTTCCAGTTCGCGGTGCTGCACTTCGGCGTCCGGCGACTGGCTCTGGTCGTCCGACAGCAGATCGAGCAGGCTGCTTGCAGGATCGAGATCGAGCGGCGCGTCCAGCGACGCGGTGTGCTCGTTCAGCGCGAGGATGTCGGTGACTTCATCGGTGGTCTTGCCGGTCAGATAGGCGATGTCGTCGATGCTGGCGTCGCGGCGCTCGGCGGCTTCACCGGAGTTCATCGAATTTTTTTCCAGATGGCGCTTGGCGCGCAGCACCTGGTTGAGTTCACGAATCACATGCACCGGCAAACGGACCGTGCGCGCCTGGTTCATGATGGCGCGCTCGATACTCTGGCGGATCCACCACGTGGCGTAAGTGGAAAACCGGAAGCCGCGCGTCGGATCGAATTTTTCGATCGCGTGCATCAGGCCGAGATTGCCCTCTTCGATCAGATCGAGAAGCGGCACACCGCGGTTCAGGTAGCCCTTCGCGATGCTGACGACGAGCCGCAGATTGCGCTCGATCATGACCTGCCGCGCTTCGAACTCGCCCGCCTTGGCAAGACGCGAATACTTCTGCTCTTCCTCGACGGTCAGGAGCGGCTTGACGCTGATTCGGTTCAGGTAGTGCTGAATCGTGTCGGCCGTCAGCTCGGCTTGCAGCAGCGCGCGGAAATCGTCCGCGTCCGGAGCGGCTTCGCTCGTGACTTCACGGGCCTCGCCGCTTTCGTCCGCGCCGCCCTGGCGTTCGTCGAGATCGCGCTCCTCGGCGATCTCCTCTTCCACTTCCGAAGCGCCGCTTTCGTCGACCGAAGCGGACATAGCGTGGCTGATCGTCTCAGACTCGGCTTGCGGCGGGCGGCGCTTCGATTTCGGCATGGTCGTATCGTATCGCTTATTGCGGCGGCAAATACTTCAGTGGGTCGACAGGTTTACCCTGCCGGCGAACTTCGAAATGCAACATCACACGGTCGGAATCGCTATTGCCCATCTCAGCGATCTTCTGCCCCTTCGTTACCGCGTCCCCCTCTTTTACCATCAAAGCGCGGTTATGTGCATACGCTGTGAGATAAGTTGCGTCATGCTTGATGATAATGAGATTGCCGTAACCACGCAGCCCATTTCCTGCATAAACCACGCGACCGTCCGCCGACGCCTTGACCGGATCGCCCGCGGCGCCGCCGATATTCACGCCCTTGTTGGTCGAATCGTTAAAGGTGCCGAGAAGCGGCCCGCGCACCGGCCACGCGAAGGCCACGTTGCCGGACGCGCCGGCGTTCGAGTCGCCTGCCGCGCCCGGGGTGGCCGGCGGTGTCAGCGACGCGTTGTTCGTGGCGGAGCCGTAGATCGGCGGCGCCGCGACGCCGGCTGCGGCGCCCGCGGACGGCGGCGTGCTGCCGAGCGGCGCGCTTTGCACTGCGGCGCCGCTGCCGATCGGCGCGGTCGACACGCCCGGCGTCAATGCCGCGGTGTTCGCACCCGGCGGCACGACGCGCAGCAACTGGTCGACTTCGATCTGATTCGGGTTGGTGAGATTGTTCCACGCCGAAATGTCGCGATAGTTCTGGCCGTTCTCCAACGCGATCCGGTACAGCGTGTCGCCCGGTTTCACGCGATAGTAGCCCGGCGGCGGCGGTCCGAGCGGCACGGCCGGCTGCGCGCCTTGCGTGGTGAGCACACCGCCGCCGGAGCGGTCGACGACCGGCGCCTGATCGAGCCGGGATGCACAGGCCGTCATCAACAGGGACAAGGCGAGCACGCACACGCTACGCTGGGTTACGGTCATGGGGACATTCAGTCTGGTTCTTTGCATCGCGCGCAACATACTCATCGGTGTCAAATCACTCCGGATTTTAAGGGTACAAAGAAAACGCGATCAAGCCGCGACTCGCGCCACTGCGCGGGTCCGAGACGCTCGACCAGAGTCAGCACCTGGTTCTGGCCTTCCTGCGAACCGACCGGTGCGACCAGACGGCCGCCGATCGCGAGTTGTTCAAGTAATGCTTGCGGTACGTCGAGCCCCGCCGCGGCGATCACGATCGCGTCGAACGGCGCCGCCGACGGCAGTCCCAACCGACCGTCGCCGTAGTGCAGGCGGATGTTCGGAATGCGCAGCGGACGCAAATTCGTCTTCGCGCGTTCGGACAACGGCCTGATACGTTCGATCGAGTAAACCTCGCGCGCGACCTGGCTCAGCACGGCCGCCTGATAGCCGCAGCCGGTGCCGATTTCGAGCACGTTGTTCAGCGCGCGGCCGGCGGCGGCCAGCTCGATCATCCGCGCGACCACGGAAGGCTTGGAGATCGTCTGGTGATGGCCGATCGGCAAGGCCGCATCTTCGTAGGCCTGAACCGCGAGACCCGGGTCGACGAACATGTGGCGCGGCACCACCGACATCGCGTTCAACACGCGCTGATCGGTCACGCCATTCGCACGCAGGCGTTCGACCATCCGTTCGCGAACCCGTTCCGACGTGAGTGCCATCGCGCCATTCAAAGCGACGTTCGGCGCGGCGCTGCGTTCAGCGGATCGGGCAGCGGGCTTGGCCGGCGCCGCCGACTGTGGCGCGGGGCGCGCGCTCGAGCTCTGCACGGCGGCCTTGGGTGGTGCTTTAACCGGCGCCTTGGCGGCAGGTGCGGCCAGCGGCTTCGGCGGCGTTGCTGCGGATGGCCGGGTTTGCGGCTTCACCTGCACCGCGGTCTGAGCCGTCGCCTGCTGCCTGGATTGGGACTTACCCGTTGAACCCGGCGGTGCGTTCTTTACCGGCTGCTGACGCGCGTTCAGCGCGGCGCTCGCGGCCAGCGCCGCCGCGCGAATTTCGCCCGGGCGCCCTTCGGGCCGGCGCGGTTCGCGCACCAGATCCTCGAGGCCGAGCGGAAAGCGCTTGGCGCGCTCGCTGGTCATGAAGCGCCGCTGCCGGCGCGCGCCCAGTCGCGCGCCGCAGGCAGCATTTGCGTGTGGGTCAGGTCGAGCTGCAGCGGCGTGATCGACACGTGACCGTTGGCGACGGCGTGAAAGTCGGTGCCTGCGCTCGCGTCGCGCGCGCTGCCGGCCGGACCGATCCAGTAGATCGGTTCGCCGCGCGGGTTGGTCTGGCGGATCACCGGCTGCGACGGATGCCGTTTGCCGAGACGCGTGATCTGCCAGTCGCCGAGTTGCTCGTAAGGCAGATTCGGAATGTTGATGTTCAAAAGCGGATGCCCGGGCAACGGCTGCTGGAGATAGTGCGCAACGATTTCAGCGGCGACACGCACGGCGTCGTCGAGATGCACCCAGTCCTTGTCGACCAGCGAGAAGGCGATGGCCGGCACGCCGAACATGATGCCCTCGGTGGCGGCCGCGACGGTGCCTGAATAGAGCGTGTCTTCGCCCATGTTCTGACCGTTGTTGATACCCGAGACCACGAGGTCCGGCGTATGGTCGAGCATGCCCGTCAGCGCGATGTGCACCGAGTCGGTGGGCGTGCCGTTCACGTAGTAGAAACCATTGGCCGAGCGCAGTACCGAGAGCGGCCGCGACAGCGTCAGGGAATTCGACGCGCCGCTGCAATTCTGTTCGGGTGCCATCACGGTGACGTCCGCGATCGGCTTGAGCGCTTCGTAAAGCGCAGCAAGGCCGGGCGCAAGATAACCGTCGTCGTTGCTGAGTAGGATTCGCATGCGGCGATTGTAACCGAGGAAAGAAGACGCGCGAACGACACGGCGGGCCGTGCGCGCGCCGTATGCAACACGCACGCGTCGGGATCGTGAATGGCCGGCGCGAGTCGGCGGCCGGACGCGCATCGATCGCTTGCCGATCACGGGTAAGGCAATAAAAACGCACGGTCGTGCTGATTGTTTTACACTCAGAATACTTGCGAACCCCTGATCGATATGGAGACACGATGCGCGCGATTCGCTGCAAACAATATGGGCCGCCGGAGAGCCTGGTCGTCGAAAACCTGCCGGACCTCGAGCCGCCGCCTGGCCACGTTGTGATCGACGTCAAAGCGGCAGCCGTCAACTTTCCCGATGTGCTGATCATCGAGAACAAATACCAGTTCAAACCACCCCTGCCCTTTACGCCTGGCTCGGAAGTCGCGGGCGTGGTGCGCGCGGTGGGCGCCGACGTC
Organism: Paraburkholderia sp. FT54; assembly: GCF_031585635.1. NCBI lineage: Bacteria > Pseudomonadati > Pseudomonadota > Betaproteobacteria > Burkholderiales > Burkholderiaceae > Paraburkholderia > Paraburkholderia sp. FT54. The sequence continues at coordinate 2,361,899 of NZ_CP134195.1, forward strand.
ACGCAGTTCAAGGTCGGCTCGCGCGTGGTCGCGTTCACCGGTCAGGGCGGTTTCGCGGAGCAGGCGCTCGCGCCAGCCACAGCCTGTGTGCCGTTGGCGGACGATGTCGACTTGGAGTTGGCCGCGGCGTTCACGCTGGCGTACGGCACTTCGCATCACGCCGTGGTCGATCGCGGCGCGTTGCAAGCGGGCGAGACGATGCTGGTGCTCGGCGCGGCCGGCGGCGTCGGACTGGCGGCCGTCGAAATCGGCAAGGCGCTCGGCGCGCGCGTGATCGCGGCGGCGTCGAGCGACGAGAAACTCGCGACCTGCGTCAGGCACGGCGCGGATGCCACCATCAACTACAGCACCGAGGACCTGCGCGAGCGCATCAAGGCGCTCACCGCTGGCCAGGGCCCGGACGTGATCTACGATCCCGTCGGCGGCGTGTATGCGGAGCCGGCGTTTCGCAGCATCGGCTGGCGCGGGCGCTATCTGGTGGTCGGCTTTGCAAACGGCGAGATTCCGAAGCTGCCGCTCAACTTGACGCTGCTCAAAGGCGCGAGTCTGGTCGGCGTATTCTGGGGCGACTTTGCGAAGCGCGAGCCGCAACGCAATCACGCGGCGTTCCAGCAGATGACGCGGTGGATCGGTGAAGGCAAGCTCAAGCCGTACGTGTCGGCGCGCTATTCGCTCGAGGACACTGGGCGCGCGTTGCGTGATATGGCAGAGCGTCGCGTGATCGGGAAGGTGGTGGTGACGCCTTAGTCCTGGCGCGACCGATTCGTTCTGGTCGCAGCCAAACGAAGCGACGCGCGGTTTTCCAACGGGCGCGTCGGTTCGTTTTCGCCGAGTGTCGTGCGTTGAGCTTCGCGCGTTTAACTTCGCGTTGCGCTGACCTACAACTTTTCCGTATCGCCCGTCTTGGGCTGCCACTTCATCAAGCGCCGCTCGCCGATACCGACGATGGCATCGAGAATCAGCGCGAACGCGGTGAGCACCAGAATCCCGGCAAACACCGTATTGATATCGAAGGTGCCTTCGGCCTGCAAAATCAGATAACCGACGCCGCGCGCCGAGCCGAGATATTCGCCCACCACCGAGCCGACGAACGCCAGTCCCACCGACGTATGCAAGCTGGAAAACACCCAGCTCATCGCGCTCGGCAAGTAGACGAAGCGCAGCAACTGCTTGCCGTTCGCGCCGAGCATGCGCGCGTTGGCGAGCACGACCGGACTGACTTCCTTCACGCCCTGATAGACATTGAAGAACACGATAAAGAACACCAGCGTGACGCCGAGCGCCACCTTCGACCAGATGCCCAGCCCGAACCACACGCCAAAGATCGGCGCGAGAATCACGCGCGGCATCGAATTGGCGGCTTTGATGTACGGATCGAACAGCGCGCTCGCGAGCGGCGAGAGCGCGAGCCACAAACCCACGCCGAGCCCGAGCGCGGTGCCGAGCGTGAACGCGAGCACGGTTTCGACCAGCGTGATCCACAGGTGCAGATAGATCTCGCCGCCCGTGAACCACTCCCAGATCCGCTGCAGCACTTTCTGCGGCTCGCCGAAGAAGAACGCGGCTTTATTCGGATCGTCGAAATAGAAAGCCGGCAGCAGCGTCGGGCTGGTCAGCACGTACCAGAGCACGAAGCACAGCACGAGCAGCAGCCATTGCCAGATCACCAGATTCGCCCGGTTCGGGCGCAACGTCTTCCACATGACTCGGTTTGCCTTGGACGATTGATTGACGCCAATACGTGACGCGTTTATACGGCGGTGAGTTGTTGCTGATAACCCTTGAGTACTTCGTCGCGCAACACGCTCCAGATCTGCGCATGCAATTCGACGAAACGCGGATGCGAGCGGATTTCGGCAACGTCGCGCGGACGCGGCAGGTCGATCGTGAATTCGCCGATCGGATGCGTGCCAGGCCCGGCGGACAGCACCACTACACGATCGGACATCGCGATCGCTTCGTCGAGATCGTGCGTGATGAACAGCACCGCTTTGCGTTTGGCGGCCCACAGGTCGAGCAACTCGTTTTCCATCAACTGACGGGTCTGGATATCGAGCGCGGAAAACGGCTCGTCCATCAGAATGATGTCGGGATCGAGAATCAGCGTCTGCGCCATCGCGACGCGCTTGCGCATGCCGCCCGATAGCTGATGCGGATAACGATCGCCGAAACCACCGAGACCGACGCGCTTCAACCACTCGTCGGCTTTAACGCGGGCTTCGACGGGCGGCACGCCGTGGAACGCGAGGCCGGCCATCACGTTGTCGATGGCTGAGCGCCACGGCATCAGCGCGTCGGCCTGGAACATGTAGCCGGCGCGTCGGTTGATGCCCTTGAGCGGCTCGCCGAACACGCTGACCGTGCCCGACGACGGTCCGAGCAAACCCGCGCCGACATTGAGCAGCGTGGATTTGCCGCAGCCGGTCGGGCCGACCACCGAGACGAACTCGCCGGGCGCGATGCGCAAGGTGGTGTCCCTCACCGCCGTGTAGCGCTGCGCGCGGTTGTCGCGCGCGGCGAACGTGCAGGTGATGTTGTCGAGCGCCAGTGCGGCAACGGTCATCGTTCAGCTCGCTTCGAAAGATCGGATTGGGTTTGTGATCACGTCATGGCCAGCGGCGGGGCCGAAGCCGATGCGAACGCGGCTCGCGCCGCCTCGCAGCCCGCACGCCCAGGCTCGGCTCAAGCCTTGACGGTGCTCAGCGCTTTCTTGACGAAGTCGTTGGTCCACGTCTTCGACAGATCGATCGGCTTGCCTTGCACGTTCGGGTCGAATGCCTGCAAGGTCTTCAGCGACGTCGCGGGGCCGTCCGCCGGCATCAGGCCATCGGGCGACATCGCTTCCTTCACGTGCTGCCACGCGTCCAGATACACCGCGCGGTCGCCGAGCAGGTAGCCTTCCGGCACCGTGTTGATCAGTTCGCTGCCGGTCGCCGTTTGCAGCCACTTGAGCGCGCGCACCATCGCGTTGGTCAGCGCCTGCGTGGTGTTGGGATTCTTCGTGATGAAAGTTTGCGACGCATACAGGCAGCCCGCCGGCATATCGCCGCCGAAGACGCTGCGCGTGTCGGCGAGCGTGCGCGTGTCCGACACCACGCGAATCTCGCCGGTGCGCTCGAGTTTGGTCATGACGGGGTCGAGGTTGGCGATAGCGTCGATCTGCCCCGACTGCAACGCGGCGATCGCGCCGGCACCCGCGCCCACGCCGATGAACGCGACGTCTTTCGCGCTCAGCCCGGCTTTCGCCAGCACGAAGCTCGCCATGATCGAAGTCGACGAACCCGGCGCGGTCACGCCGATTTTCTTGCCCTTCAGATCGGCAATCGATTTGTAGTTCGGCATGGTCTTCTTCGAGATCGCGAGCACGATCTGCGGCGCGCGTCCCTGCAGGACGAATTCGCGGAACATCTGCTTCTGCGCCTGCAGCAGCAAGGTATGCTCGAACGCGCCGGACACCACGTCCGCGCTGCCGCCGACGGCCGCCTTCAACGCCTGCGAGCCGCCCGCGAAATCGGAGATTTCGACGTCGAGCCCTTCGTCCTTGAAGTAGTTGCGGCGCTCCGCGATGGTGAGCGGCAAGTAGTAGAACAGGTTCTTGCCGCCGACCGCGATCGCCACCTTGCTGGTCTCAGGTTTGCCCTGCGCGAAGGCGAGCGGCGTGGCGGCGAGCGTGGCGCCCGCGAGTGCGGCAGTGCCGGCGAGAAAACTTCTCCGTTGCATGGTCTCGAGTCTCCAAACTTTTGTTGTCCGGTTTCTGATTTTTACCGCAGCGCTCGTGGGCGCCGCGTGTGCTTACTCAAACGATCTGTTGCGCGTGCAACCTTGCAATGTGGTCTGCATCATAACCTAGCGTTTGCAGGACTTCATCGGTATGTTCACCCAGTTCCGGACCCAGCCAGCGCGTCTCGCCCGGCGTGGCCGAGAGCTTCGGCGTGACCGACGGCAACGTGATCTCCTTGCCGTCCTGCCACTTGAAACGCTGGATCATCTGACGCGCCATGAACTGCGGATCGGTGAACATGTCCGCCACGCTGTAGATGCGGCCCACCGGCACGTCGGCGGCATTCAGCACGGCGAGGGCTTCGTCGATGGTGCGCGTGGCGAGCCACGCCGCAATCGCGCCGTCGATTTCCTGAGTGCGCGGCACGCGGCCGTCGTTGTGCGCGAGCGCCGGATCGTTGGCGAGGTCTTCACGCCCGATTGCGATCATCAAACGCTTGAAGATCGGATCGCTATTGCCGCCGATCACGATGCTGCCGTCGCGGCACGGATACGTATTGGACGGCACGATCCCCGGCAGCGACGCGCCGGTGCGCTCGCGCACCATGCCGTACACGCCGTATTCGGGCACCACGCTTTCCATCATGTTGAAGACGGCCTCGTACAGCGCGACGTCGACGACCTGCCCCTTGCCGCCGTTCACCTGCTTGTGATGCAGCGCCATCAGCGCGCCGATCACACCGTGCAGCGCGGCAATCGAATCGCCGATCGAAATACCGATGCGCGGCGGCGGCAAATCCGGATAGCCGGTGATATGGCGCAAGCCGCCCATCGATTCCGCGATCGCGCCGAAGCCGGGCCGGTCGCGATACGGACCGGTCTGGCCGTAGCCGGACAGCCGCACCATGACGAGCCCGGGATTTTCCGCGGACAGCACGTCATAGCCGAGCCCGAGTTTTTCCAGCAAACCCGGCCGGAAATTTTCCACGACGATATCCGCTTCTTTCGCGAGGCGCCGCACGATCTCCTTACCCTCTTCGGCTTTCAGATTGATCGTGACGGATTTCTTGTTGCGCGCCTGCACGGCCCACCAGAGCGACGTACCGCCGACTTCCGGATAGAGCTTGCGCCACTTGCGCAGCGGATCGCCGCCTTTGGGATCCTCGATCTTGATGACGTCGGCGCCGAACTCGCCGAGAAAGCGCGCGGCGAACGGACCGGCGATCAGCGTGCCCAGTTCCAGCACCTTGACGCCGGCGAGCGGGCCTTGCGGCGCGGCGCTCGCGTCTGATTCAGGGATAGCGCTCATATGTCTCCTTTTGTCGACCAGAGTTGGCGCTTTAGCGACTTACTCTGGTCCCATGCAAAGCTGTCGACCAGAGTTGGCGCTTTAGCGACTTACTCTGGTGCTGACGCCCGTCGCGCCGCGGCGGGTGCCATGCGCTACATGGAGCGACGGTCGAGCATGGCGCGGGCAATGGTGCCGGCGTCCACATACTCGAGTTCGCCGCCCACCGGCACGCCGCGCGCGAGACGCGTGACGGCGAGGCCGCGCGCCTTGAGCGTCTGCCCGAGGTAATGTGCGGTCGCCTCGCCTTCGTTGGTGAAATTGGTTGCGAGCACGACTTCCTTGACGACGCCATCCGATGCGCGTTTGACCAGCCGGTCGAAATGAATCTCCTTCGGACCAATGCCGTCGAGCGGACTCAGACGCCCCATCAGCACGAAATAGAGGCCGCGATATGTCATGGTCTGCTCGAGCATGATCTGGTCGGCGGGCGTCTCGACGACGCACAGCAAGCTGGGATCGCGCTCCTCGTCGAGGCAGACCTCGCAGATCTGCGCTTCGGTAAAGGTGTTGCACTTCTCGCAGTGCTGCAGATGCTCGGTGGCGAACAGCAGCGAGCGGCCGAGTTTTTCGGCGCCGTCGCGGTCGTGCTGCATCAGGTGGTACGCCATGCGTTGTGCCGACTTCGGCCCGACACCGGGCAGCGCGCGCAGCGCTTCGACGAGCGCCGACAAGGCGGAAGGTTGTTTCATGCGGATCGGCGTCGAAGTGGGTAGTGCCCGGCTATCCGGGTGGCGATGCGGTGATTCGGTCGGCTTCTATCATTGCGGCGCTGGTCCGGACAGGCGCGCACGACGCGCCCTCGAACGCACCCAAACCAGTCGGGTCAAGCGCGGAACACGCGCGCAGCGAGTGCGGCACTGACAGCACGCGCAGCATGTGCAGTTCGCGCGTTCCACTCTCGCCGCGGCAACAGCAGCCGCGGCGCCGACCCTCCGCCTTGCGGCGACGTCGCTTAGAACGGCAGCTTGAAGCCCGGCGGCAACGGCAAGCCGGAAGTCATGCCGCCCATCTTTTCCTGGGCGGTGGCTTCAGCCTTGCGCACGGCGTCGTTGAACGCGGCGGCGACGAGGTCTTCCAGCATGTCCTTGTCGTCGGCGAGCAGGCTCGGGTCGATCGACACGCGGCGCACGTCGTTCTTGCAGGTCATCGTCACCTTCACGAGACCGGCGCCCGACTGCCCCTCGACTTCGATCAGCGCGAGTTGCTCCTGCATCTTCTTCATGTTTTCCTGCATCTGCTGGGCTTGCTTCATCAGCCCGGCGAGTTGGCCTTTCATCATGGACATGCTCCTTCTTGATAGCGTGAAATTCGGAAATCGGGCGCGCTATAGCGTATCGCGCGACGAATCAGTGGACCGACGGCGCGCCGTTCGAGCCGGCGTCCGGAGTAATCGGGCGGATCGAGCCCGGCACGATGCTCGCGCCGAACTCGCGGATCAGCGACTGCACGAACGGATCGGCACCGATCTCGCGCTCCGCTTCCTGCTGACGCTGCGCGCGCATGGCGGCGTCGTGCGCGGCGGCCGTGCGGCGCGCCGGACCGACTTCAACCAGCACGTCGACAGTCTGGCCGAGCCTGTCGGCGAGCGCGGCTTTCAGTTTAGCGACCTGCGAGGCTTCCGCGTATTGCGGCACCGGCACGTTCAGTTTGAGCGTGTTGCCTTCGAGCGCCATGAGTTCGCTGTTGAACGCGAGCTGATACGAAATGCCCTTGAGCGGCAGCTCGACGGCAAGCGCCGGCCAGTCGCCCTTGAAACCCAGCGGATCGAGCGGCACGGCGGGCGGCAGCGGACGTTGATCGACCACCGGCGCCGGCGTGGGCGCTGGCGCGGCGCTTACTCGGACATCGTCCGGGCCGCTGTCGAATACGGGCATGTAGCCGTCGTCCGGCAGGCCGTAATAGCCTTCGTCCGCGGCGGTGAGCGGCATGTATTCGTCGGGCGGCATGTCGTCCCACGGGGGCACCGACGAGCCGTTCTGTTCAGCGCCGTTGCGCGGTGTCGGCGACGAAGAGGCGGACGCTGACGTGCGCGCGTCAGGTGCCGCCGGCGCGGCCTCCTGCTGCGGTGCGCGGCGCGGCGCGCCCGGTGTCGGCACGGGAACGACGACACGCGGCGCAGCCGGTTTTGGCGTAGCCGGCGCGGCGGGCTTCGCGGCCGCTGCCGCGGTGGCGCGGCCACGGTCGGAGGACACTTTCAAGCCGGCGCTGCGCAGGACGTCGAGTGCGGCGCTCGCGCCGCCTGCTCGACGCGGCGCGGTATCGGCTGCGGGTGACGGCTCCTGCGACGGCGCCACTGCGGCGGCCTGCTCGGTGCGTGCGAGCGCGGCGGCTGCCGGTGCGCTGAGGGAGGACGCGGGCGCTGCGTCATCGAGGGCTGCGGCTGTGGGAGCTTGATTCGAAGCCGGGCCATTGATGCCCGCATTCGCGGAAACTTCAGTCGAAGCCTGACCATTTATGCCACCGTTCGCGGAGACTTCGTTCTCTGCCGGGTTGGCGGGCACGTCGTCCCATGGGGCCACGGCGGGCGCTGAGGCTGCTGTGGACGATACCGACGATGGAGATGTCGCTGGCGGCGTCGATGTTGTGTCAGCATCGACCACCGTTGGCGACGGCGCTGAATTCACGTCGTCGACTACGGGCGTCGACTTGGCGACGATTGCCGTTTCGGCACCCGGCGACTGCTCCGGTGCGGCGCCTTGGTTGGAATCCGCCGGCGGCGTTGCTTGCTTGCCGCCAACAACAGGCCGCACGTCAACTCGACTGTCGGCTGGCATCGCAGCGTGCGCCGCAGGCTCAACCGATGCATCGACCTCGGCGCCCTTGTCGGCCACCACACCATTGTCAGGCCGCATCTCACGGACCGGCGCGCCCGCATTCACGTTCGCTTCGCACGAACTCGCCGGCGCAGGTATCGCGGCCGCTCTTGCCGGCGAACCCGACATACCCTGGTGCGCGGCCACGGCCGGCGCACCAGCACGTTTCGCCCCGCTCGCTCCGGCCTGGCCTGGCGCACGCGCCGAACCCACGGCGCCACCGCCGCCCGAAGGCGCCGGCTCGAACGCGAGCATGCGCAGCAGCGTCATGGTGAAGCCGGCGTATTCGTCCGGCGCGAGACCCAGTTCGCTTCGGCCGATCGTCGCGATCTGATAGAACAATTGCACCTGCTCGGCGCTCAGCGCTTCGGCGAACCGGCGCAGGTCGGCCGCCTCGGGCCACTCGTCCAGCACCGACGACGGCGCAAACTGCGCCCACGCGATCCGATGCAGCAGACTCGCCAGATCCTGCAGCGCCGTCGAAAACGACAGGCTGCGCAACGCCATCTCGTCGGCGACCGACAGCACCGCGGCGCCGTCGCCGTCCGCGAGCGCGTCGAGCAGACGAATCAGGTAGCTCTGGTCGAGCGCGCCGAGCATGCCGCGCACGGCTTCTTCATTCACCTGGTTGGCCGAATAGGCAATCGCCTGATCGGTCAGCGAAAGCGCGTCGCGCATCGACCCGTCGGCTGCGCGCGCGAGCAGGCGCAGCGCCTGGGCGTCGTACGGCACCTTCTCTTCGCCGAGAATGTGTTCGAGATGCGAGACGATATGGCCGGCGGGCATCTGCTTCAGATTGAACTGCAAACAGCGCGACAGCACCGTGACGGGAATTTTTTGCGGATCAGTGGTGGCAAGAATGAACTTGACGTGCGAAGGCGGCTCCTCCAGCGTCTTCAACATGGCGTTGAAGGCGTGGTTGGTCAGCATGTGCACTTCGTCGATCATGTAGACCTTGAAGCGCGCATCCACCGGCGCGTAGACGGCGCGCTCCAGCAGCGCCGCCATTTCGTCGACGCCGCGATTGCTCGCCGCGTCCATCTCCACATAATCGACAAAGCGCCCTTCGTCGATCTCGCGGCACGCGCGGCACACGCCGCACGGCGTGGAGGTCACGCCGGTTTCGCAATTCAGCGCCTTGGCGAAGATGCGCGACAGCGTGGTTTTGCCGACGCCGCGTGTGCCGGTAAACAGATAGGCATGGTGCAGACGGCCGCCGTCGAGCGCGTGCGTGAGCGCGCGCACCACGTGCTCCTGTCCGACGAGCGAGGCGAAATCCTTCGGCCGCCATTTGCGTGCGAGAACTTGATAGGTCATCCGGAAATTGTATCAGTAACGATGGCACGCAAAACCGATTCGCGACGGCGCGCGAACGCATGCTGCGACTTCATTGAAACTGGCTACCGGACCGATAGAAAAAAATAGATGAGGCGCGCGAGAAACACCACAACGCATGGCTGCATGCGGCTGCACTCAGGGTAAAACAGGAGATGGGGTGCGTTTGCGCAAGAACCCGCGCAGGACAACAAGAAAAAACAGAAAAAGGAAGGTGACGAGCCCGACCCTCGGCACTGGTGGAAAACGGCTGTGGCTGCTTCGTTCCCGACCTGACCAGGTTGACCATCCCTCCATGCGAGGAGGCCCGTCACGAAACATTCTATCACCGCTTGGCCCGTCGCGCGACTGTTAATACGAGCAAAGCGTCAACGACGCGCCGAATCGCGCCCTTCGAACCATATAGGCCATATAGGCGAAATTCGCGACCGGCCGCGTCGGAGCCACTTGAGTTTTGGCCGCCGAGCCACCAGATAGGTTGCGTCATGGTTTGATGAATCACGGTGGCACTTCATCGGCAGCCATTGGCCCCACTGCCCTGATGAGTACTATCAGCCCCGACAACGCATAGCGAATTAAGCTAAACTGCCGTACGGATGACCCGCAAACGCGAGCGCTCCACATATTCTGGAAAGGGTTTTCACCTGTTCGGGCGTGTGTCGGCAAGGCTCCGATTGCGGCAAAGCGAACGGAAGTTTCCTTAAGTTTTGACGTATCGTGGCGAGCAATTCAGGCGGGCCTCGAACCGATAGAGGTATTCATACAATGAGCGAACAAATCAAGCATATCAGCGACGCATCGTTCGAACAGGACGTCGTGAAATCCGATAAACCCGTGCTGCTCGATTTCTGGGCTGAATGGTGCGGTCCGTGCAAGATGATCGCGCCGATCCTCGACGAAGTCGCGAAGGATTACGCCGATCGCCTGCAAATCGCCAAGATCAACGTCGATGAACATCAATCGACGCCGGTCAAGTTCGGCGTGCGCGGCATCCCCACGCTGATCCTCTTCAAGAACGGCGCCGTCGCCGCGCAGAAGGTCGGCGCATTGTCGAAATCGCAACTCACCGCGTTCCTCGACGGCAACCTGTAAAAACGGTCGCATCGGCGCGCTGCGAGCCCAGTGAGGCCCGCGAGCGCGTCGTGTTGAGCGTGTTGTCAGGCGACAACACGCTCAACAAGAAAGATGCCATGCCGTCGCACCGGCGGAAATTGGCGTGTGCTATGCTAGAATCCGCAAAACGTCGAAAAGACGTGTAAGTCCTTGAGCGGTTCCGCTCACTCTCCTCCCAGATTTCATTTCGTCGCACCTTCTCCTGCGGGTTCTCCGTATGCATTTATCCGAGCTTAAGACTCTGCACGTGTCCGAATTGATCGAGATGGCCAATGGCCTCGAGATCGAAAGTGCGAACCGCCTGCGCAAGCAGGAACTGATGTTCGCCATTCTAAAAAAACGAGCCAAAACGGGCGACACGATCTTCGGCGACGGCACGCTTGAAGTGCTGCCGGACGGCTTCGGCTTCCTGCGTTCGCCGGAAACCTCGTACCTCGCCAGCACGGATGACATTTACATCAGCCCGTCGCAAATCCGCCGCTTCAACCTGCATACGGGCGACACGATCGAAGGCGAAGTGCGTACGCCGAAAGACGGCGAGCGTTATTTCGCGCTGGTGAAGGTGGACAAGGTCAACGGCCAGCCGCCGGAAGCCTCGAAGCACAAGATCATGTTCGAAAACCTGACGCCGCTGCACCCGAACAAGGTGCTGCTGCTCGAACGTGAAATGCGTGGCGAGGAAAACGTCACGGGCCGCATCATCGACATGATCGCGCCGATCGGCAAAGGCCAGCGCGGCCTGCTGGTCGCTTCGCCGAAGTCCGGCAAGACCGTGATGCTTCAGCACATCGCCCACGCGATCAAGCAGAACCATCCGGATGTCGTGCTGTTCGTGCTGCTGATCGATGAACGCCCGGAAGAAGTGACCGAAATGCAGCGTTCGGTGGCGGGCGAAGTGATCGCCTCCACGTTCGACGAACCGGCCGCGCGTCACGTGCAGGTCGCCGAAATGGTGATCGAAAAAGCCAAACGCCTCGTCGAAATGAAGAACGACGTGGTGATTCTGCTCGACTCGATCACGCGTCTCGCGCGTGCATACAACACTGTCGTGCCGGCCTCGGGCAAGGTGCTGACAGGTGGTGTCGACGCTAACGCGCTGCAACGTCCGAAGCGCTTCTTCGGCGCGGCGCGCAATATCGAGGAAGGCGGTTCGCTGACCATCATCGGCACGGCGCTGATCGAAACCGGCAGCCGCATGGACGACGTGATCTACGAAGAATTCAAGGGCACAGGCAACATGGAAGTGCACCTGGAGCGCCGTCTTGCTGAAAAGCGCGTCTACCCGTCGATCAACCTGAACAAGTCCGGCACACGCCGTGAAGAACTGCTGATCAAGCCCGAAGTGCTGCAAAAGATCTGGGTGCTGCGCAAGTTCATTCACGACATGGACGAAGTCGAGTCGATGGAATTCCTGCTCGACAAGATCCGCCAGACGAAGAGCAACTCCGAGTTCTTCGACATGATGCGTCGTGGTGGTGGCAGCTAAGGCTTTAAGCTGATATTGCCGCACTAGCCACTGCATCCGCATCGCATGGAAAAGCCGCTCGCGTAACGAGCGGCTTTTTTTCGTCCGTCTTTTTTGCCATCCCCCGCGCGGCGCGCTAACCGCTCCGGATATGCGGCATTGATATGGTCAGGCGTGACAACATGTACGTGAACGTACACGTTGAAGTACAATACGTCCGGTCCGCCATGTCTGTCACCCGCCCATGCCCAAAGATTCACCAACTCTGCTCACGGTGCGCGACGCCGCCGAACGTCTCGGCGTCACTGCGCGCACCCTGAAGTACTACGAGGAACGCGGCCTCGTTTCGCCCACGCGCAGCGAAGGCCGCTACCGGCTTTACGACGAGGACGATCTGAAGCGCTTCGGCCGCATTCTGCGTTTGCGCTCGCTCGGCTTCTCGTTGCACAGCGTGACCGAAATGCTCAAGCGTCCGCTGGAACCCGTCGACGGCGGCCACCGCTACTCGACCGAATCGTTGCAGCAGATTCACGACGCCATCGAACAACAGGTCGCGGCACTCGACGCCCGCATCGAAAGCGTGCGCCGCGAACTGAAGGAAGCGCAGAAGCTGCGCGCCGAACTGAGCCCCGATCTCGACTATCTGAAACGGCGCCTTGCCGGCGAGAATGCGGAGGCGCTGCTCGAGCAGCGCCGCAATGCGCGCGCCAAGGCTGGCAACGCGACACCTCCAAAACAGGCAAAAGAACCAGACGATTCCGCGCCGGGCGAATCCTCATGAGCACCACATCGGCCCGCGTGCCGTTGTTCAGCGTCGAAAAACTGCGCGGCGATTTCTTCCCCTGGGTGCTGGCCGTCGTCACCGGCCTCGACTATTTCGACAATTCGATCTTCTCGTTTTTCACCAGCTATATCGCCGGCGGCATCAACGCGTCGCCCGATGAACTGGTGTGGGCGTCGAGCGCCTATGCGGTCGCGGCGGTGTTGGGCATCCTGCAGCAACAGTGGTGGGTCGAACGCTTCGGCTACCGGCGCTACGTCGCCGGCTGCATGCTGCTCTACGCCGCCGGCGCGGTGGCCGCGGCGCTGTGCGAATCGTCGATCGAGCTGGCGTTCGCGCGCGGCTTTCAAGGCTACTTCATCGGCCCGATGATGGGCACCTGCCGCATCCTGATCCAGATGAGTTTCAAGCCGCAGCAACGGCCCGCGGCCATTCGCGCTTTTCTCATACTGATCGTCCTGAGCAGCGCGCTCGCGCCACTGATCGGCGGCCAGCTGGTCGGGCATTTCGACTGGCGCGCCCTTTTCGCATGCACGGCGCCGGTGGGCGTGCTGTTCGCCGTGCTGGCCTTGCTCGCGCTGCCCGACTCCGGCAACCGTCTGCCCGAGGAGCGCGGCTCGGCGCATTTCTGGCCGTACATCATCTTCGCGTTCGCACAAGGCGCGCTGCAAATCGTGATGCAGCAGGTGCGCTTCCAGTTGTTCAGCGCCTCGCCCGGACTGATTCTGCTGACCGTCGCCGGAATCGTGGCGCTCGGCTGGTTCGCCTATCACCAGTGGCATCATCCCGCGCCGCTCGTGCGCCTGCATGCGCTGCGCGAGAAGGTCTTCCAGGCCGGGCTCGTGCTCTACATGTTCTACTACTTCATCTCGACGGTGTTCAGCAATCTGATCTCGCGCTTTCTCGAGAGCGGTCTCGGCTATCCGGTCGAAAACACCGGGCAACTGGTCGGCGTGACCTCGCTGATTTCGGCGAGCGCCCTGTTCGTCTATTTGCGTTATGCGAAGCTGCTGCCGCGCAAGAAGTGGATCATCGTGCCCGGCTTCGCCGTGGCCGCGTTCGCCGCGGCATTGATGACACGCATGTCGCCCGGCGTCGGCGAAGCGGCGCTGATGCTGCCGTTGCTGTTGCGCGGCCTGTTGTTGCTGTTCATCGTGTTGCCGGTCGCCAATCTGACGTTCAGAATCTTCGCCATCGAAGAATTCACGCACGGCTACCGGCTGAAAAACATCGTGCGGCAACTGACGATATCGTTCGCGACGGCCTCCGTGATCATCGTCGAGCAGCATCGGCAAGCGCTGCATGAAACTCGCCTCGCCGAGTTCGTGAATCCGTACAATCCTGTGTTCCAGAACTCGCTCGCCGTGCTGACTAGAGATTTCGCCACCGGCCGCTCACCGTCCGAGGCGCACTCGCTGGCAATCGCGGAAATCGGCCGCACCGTCGCGCAACAGGCCAGTTTTCTGACCTCGCTCGACGGCTTCTATTTCCTGATCGGCGTGGCGATATGCGGCGGCCTGTTTGCCGCGTGGCAAAAACAGATCGACTAAGGGTTGCATCAGGCGATGCTATCGAAACTGACTCAATGGCTCGGCACACGCCGGCGCGACCGCGCGCTGCGCGACTACGCGATCGGCGATGCGCTCTGGCAAGCGACACTCGACGGCTTGCCGTTCCTCGCGCACCTCGACGCGCCGGATCTCGTGCGCTTGCGCGAACAGACGAGCCTGTTCCTCGCAAAAAAGGAATTTTCGACGGCGCACGAGCTCGAACTGACCGACGCGATGACCGTGGCGATTGCCGCCCAGGCATGTCTGCCGGTGCTGAACCTGAGCCTCGATCTGTATCGCGGCTGGGTCGGCGTGATCGTCTATCCGGGCGAGTTCGTGATCCGCAAGACGGTCGAGGACGAAGACGGCGTGGTGCACGAAGTCGTACAGGACGCGAGCGGCGAAGCGTGGGAAGGCGGGCCCGTGGTGCTGTCGTGGGAAGACGCGCAGATGACGGACGGCACGGACGCCTACAACGTCGTGATTCACGAATTTGCGCACAAGATCGACATGTTGAACGGCGAGGCGGACGGCCACCCGCCGCTCATGCGCCGCTGGCACGCGCCGCTCGATTCGCAGGCTTGGGCCGACGTGTTCGACCATGCTTACGACCACTTCTGCGCCGAAGTCGATGCGGTGCCGGAACGCCGCTGGGCGCGCTTCGAGCGCGACTCGTTGATCGATCCGTACGCGGCGGACCATCCATCGGAATTTTTTGCCGTCTGCAGCGAGGCGCTGTTCGTCCAGCCGCAGGCGTTCGAAGCCGAGTATCCGGAGCTTTACCGGTTGCTTGCGCGCTATTACAGACAGGATCCGGCGCGAGTCGGCGTAGCGTTCACGCCCGCCTGACGCGCAACACCCGCCAGGCAAGGTCCGCCGCCCGGCGCACACACCGGCCGCGAGCCGCCAGGACAGCCGCGAAAACGGCACGCATTGCTGGCAAAAAGCCGCCGCAAAAGTCGTCAAACGACTGATTTTCTGGCATAATCGCCGTTTTTCGACCATAGGCAAGTGGCTCGCGCCTAGATGCGGATCGTTTAATTTCGGCCGCACGCGGGTTGGCTACCGCCAGATTAAAGGAAAGACCATGAAAGAAGGCATTCACCCGGATTACCGCGAAGTTCTGTTCATCGACGTGTCGAACGACTTCAAGTTTGTGACGCGCTCGACCATCCAGACGCGTGAAACCGCCGAATTCAACGGCAAGACCTACCCGCTCGCCAAGATCGAAGTGTCGTCGGAATCGCATCCGTTCTACACCGGCCAGCAAAAGATCATGGACACGGCAGGCCGCGTCGAGAAGTTCCGCAACAAGTTCGGCTCGCGCGCTACCGGCAAGGCAGCAGCGAAGTAATACCCGCCTCGTCGCCGGCCCTGGCCGGCAGCGCAGCAGGAGCAAAAAGGGCAGCGCGAGCTGCCCTTTTTTGTCGCCTGGCTGATGGGTGACTGGCGGCCAATGCCGGAGCAAACGCTCGACCGCAGCGCCGGCGTGCCGCCCAATCCGTGTTACAGCATTCCCAACGACGTTGCGAGCCGTTACCGGCCGTGACGCGCATCGCACGGCACGACTACAATGCCGGATGCTCCAAATTGGCCATTCCAGCCGGACATGCCGTCCGGTCCCGGCTGCACCGCTTATCCGATATCCACACACCGCATGAGACCTGTCGTTCGCCTCACTGCCTCAGCGACCAGTGCGTTGCCGCGCTGGCTGCTGCTGACCATCTGTATCGTCTACGCATCGTTCGGCCTATTCGGCCGCGATCCGTGGAAGAACGAGGACGCAGCCGGCTTCGGCGTCATGTGGACCATGGCGAACGGTGGCGCGCACGACTGGCTGTTGCCGAACCTGGTCGGCAAATACCTCACTGAAGACGGCCCGCTCGGCTACTGGTTCGGCGCCAGCGCGATCCGCCTGCTCGCGCCGTGGGTCGATGCGAGCAATGCCTCACGAGTCTTCACTGGCCTGATGTTCTGCGCGGGCTGCGCGTTCGTCTGGTACGCCGCCTACCTGCTCGGCCGCCGCGCCGAAGTCCAGCCGTTCAAGTACGCCTTCGGCGGCGAGCCGGAGCCGCGCGACTACGGCCGCACGCTCGCCGACGGCGCGCTGCTGATCCTGCTCGCCTGCTTCGGCCTCGCCGAGCGCGGCCACGAAACCACGCCGCAGCTCGCGCAGTTCTTCGGCATCGCGATGCTCGTGTACGGCCTCGTGCGCATGATCGACAAGCCGATTCAGGGCGCGCTGGTCTGGGGGCTCGCCATCGCCCTCGTCACTCTGGCCAGCAGCCCGGTGCTGGTGGGCGCGCTGTTGCTCGGCACGCTGGCGATGACCCTGGTCGTGCGCGAGACGCGCTCGCGCTGGCTGCTTTTGGCGGGTCTGCCGGTGGCGCTCGTGGTGTCCGTGGCGTGGCCGATCGCCGCGCTTGCCGCCTTCCCCAACGACGCCGTCTGGTATCTCAATCAATGGGTGCACGTCAGCTTGAGTTCGTTCGCCGGGCCGCCCGGCTCGGTCGCCGGCTATGCGCTGAAAAACCTGCCGCTCTTCACGTGGCCGGCATGGCCGCTGGCACTCTGGGCGTGGTTCAGCTGGTCGGGCCTGCGGCGGGCGCCGCACGTCGCCATTCCGCTTTCGGTGATCGGGCCGCTGTTCGTGCTGGTCGTGCTGCAGAGCCATCAGTCGAACCGGCTTTACATGCTGCTGCTGCCGCCGCTCGCGGTGCTGGCCGCTTTCGCGCTGCCCACGCTCAAGCGTGGCGCGATCAATGCGATCGACTGGTTCGCGCTCCTGAGCTTCACAATTCTCGGCAGCTTCGTCTGGCTGGTCTATATCGCGGGGCTGACCGGCTTTCCGCATCCGCTCGCGCGCAATCTGGCGCGTCTCGCGCCGGGCTTCGCGCCGCAGTTCAAGATCCTGTCGTTCGTGTGCGCGGTCGCCGTGACGGTCTGCTGGTTCGTGCTGGTGCAGTGGCGTCTCGCGCGCCATCCGAAGGTCCTGTGGCGCAGCGTGGTGCTCTCGAGCGCCGGCACCACCTTGATGTGGGTGCTGCTCATGACGCTGTGGCTGCCGGTCGTCAACTACAGCCGGACCTATAAGGACGTCGCCCAACAGATCGCCGCCCATCTGCCGGACGACTACACCTGCATTTCGCCGGTGCGCCTCGGCAATGCGCAGATCGCGACCTTCGCCTATTTCGGCGACATGCACTTCGCCTTCGACCAGGACTGCGATGTGATCCTGCGTCAGGACACGCAGGATTATGGCGAACCGAGCGCGATGTCCGACTTCGTCTGGAAGCTGGTGTGGGAAGGCCGCCGCGTGGCCGACCGCGATGAACGCTTCCGTCTGTACGTGCGTATCGACCGTCCGAAGCCGCCGGTCGTCAAACGCCGCAGCTGGCACAAGAAGTCCGACTGAGCATGCTCGCCGACGTACGGAAAATCGCCGGCCTCGCGTGGCCGGTGTTGATCGGTCAACTGGCGATCATCGCGTTCGGTGTGATCGACACGGCGATGGTCGGCCGCTATTCGGCTGTCGATCTGGCCGCGCTCGGCCTTGGCTCGTCGATCTATATCTCCGTGTATATCGGCCTGACCGGCATTCTGACCGCGCTGCAACCGATTACCGCGCAACTCTACGGCGCGCGCCGCTACGCCGAGATCGGTGAAGAAGTTCGCCAGGCCTTGTGGCTCGCGGCGGCGCTAACCGTGATCGGCTTCCTGATTCTGTTCTTCCCGGGCCCCGTGCTGCGGGTGGCGCGCGTGCCCGAGGCGCTGCACGACCGCACTGTCGCGTACCTGCGGATTCTGGCCTTCGGCTTGCCGGCCGGCCTGGCGTTTCGCGTCTACAGTTCGGTCACGAATGCAGTCGGCAAACCGCGGCTCGTGATGATCCTGCAGGTCGGCGCGCTGCTGCTCAAGGTGCCGCTCAACACGTGGTTCATCTTCGGCGGCTTCGGCGTGCCGGCGCTCGGCGGGCCGGGTTGCGCACTCGCCAGCACGACGATCAACTGGGCGCTGGCCGTGGTCGGCATGCTGCTGCTGACGCGCGTCGACGTCTTCAGCCCGTTCGCGATCTTCGCGCAGTTTTGCACGCCGGTCTGGCGGCGCCAGGCGGCGCTACTGCGGCTGGGCATTCCGATGGGCCTGTCCTATCTGATCGAAGTGACCTCCTACACGTTCATGGCGCTTTTCATTGCGCGCTTCGGCACGACGACGCTCGCCGGCCACCAGATCGCCGGCAATATCGGCGCGGTGCTGTACATGACGCCGCTGTCGATCGGCATTGCTGCGTCGACGCTGGTCGCTCAGGCGCTCGGCGCGCATCGTCCGGAAGCGGCGCGTACGCTGTCGCGTCACGGCATCATGATGGCCATGACGATCGCCTGCTGCTACGGCGCGATCGTGCTGGTGCTGCGGCCATACATCATCGAAGGCTATACGCCGAATGCGCAGGTCGTGGCGGCGGCGCTGCCGCTGGTGTTGATCGTCGTGTGCTATCACCTGTTCGATGCCTTGCAGATCACCACCGCGTTCGTGTTGCGCGCCTACAAGGTCGCGGTCGTGCCGACCGTGATCTACGCCGTGGCGCTATGGGGCGTGGGGCTCGGCGGCGGCTATGCGCTCGGCTTCAACGTGACCGGCGTTACGCCGGAATGGCTGACCGGCGCGCGCGGCTTCTGGGTGGCGAATACCGCGAGTCTGGCGATTGCGGGCATCGGCTTGCTGATGTATTGGCGCGTGGTGAGCAAGCGGTATTTGCATGCCGAGGCGGCGCTTCGGGTCGATTCGGCGGCTTGACGGGGCTGTTGCAGGGTGCAGGATGGCCGGCTTTCTCGCTGGTAAACAGGACTTTGATCTGAGGCCATCAGCGCGCTGTGGTGGTGGTTATCAGCAACAGACAGTTAGTTGCGTTATAGACTCCTAAAAAAGCGGCTGCGCAACGCACCCGCTTGCCTACTCTTGCTGCCCCCTTGCCTCGCGGATATCAACCCGCGTGCGCTTCCTCCTCCGCCCGCACCGCGCTTTCCGATTGCGTGTCGTTCGACGCCTGATCATGGCGCTCGAAAATCTCGTGCGCCGCGAACAACGCATTCAGCGCCGCCGGAAAGCCGGCATAAAGCGCCATCTGCATGAACACCTAGACGATCTCCTCGCGCGTGCAGCCGACGTTCAACGCCGCTTCGATATGCACCTTCAACTGCGGCTTTGCGCACCCAAGCGTGGCGAGCGACGCAATCGTGGCGATTTCACGCGCGCGCAGATCGAGCTGCGGCCGGCTGTAAATGTCGCCGAAGCCGAATTCGATCAGCAGGCGGCCAAAATCCGGCGCGATCGGCGCGAGCGCGGCGATCACGTGTTCGCCGGCCGAGCCGTCGATTTCCTTCAGTTTGTCCCAGCCTCGGGTGTAACGGTCGTTGTGTGCGTGGTCCATGGTGAGTCCTCTTCCGAATGTGAATGTGGCTGGATTGCGTCGGTCTGTCGTGTCGAGTGCTCCACGGCGGGTGCGCGCCCGACCGCTTCGTAGTAAGCGATCTTGTCGACGATCGCGCCGAGGTTGATCTGCAACTCGGCGATCCGCGCCAAAACCGCATCCCGATGCGCCACCAGCATGTCGCGGCGCGCGCCCACCGTCGGCTGACCTTGCGCACGCAGCGCTGCGAACGCCTGCATGCCGGCGATCGGCATGCCGGTCGCCTTGAGCCGCATTACGAACTGCAGCCAGTCGAGATCGGCCGGCGAATACAGCCGATGCCCCGCCTTTTCGTCCGGCCGACGGCGCGAATCAGCCCGGCCTGTTCGTAGCAGCGCAGCGTATGCGTCGAAACGCCGATCGTTTCAGCGACCTGCCCGATGGTGAGTGCTTTCGAGATATTCGACATGACGGAACTCAGGTTAGGACTTCGAGTGCACTCTAAGTCAAGTGCGTCATGCTGCCATTTGTCTGCGCTGTCTTTTTTTATGGCACGCGGATTTGATCGATAAACTCATAACAGCCCAATAACGAGGCAAAAGGTTTAAATCTTGTTCACACTGATTTACTTGTCATGAATCGATCGGTATAAATCGTCCGCGTTCGCAAATAGGGGCGCGCAATTTGTCCTATGCTTAAGCGCAGCGAATGCTGACAGGACGAGTTGTCCCTTAGCGGCTAACTTTTTTGCCCTCAATGGAGTGCTTGCCATGCTGAAGAAGCTTTTGATGCTTTGCGTTGCTTTGGCTCTGTCGCTGTCGGCCGGATTCGCGGCGGCCGTCGAAGTGAATTCCGCCGATCAGGCGGCGCTCGAATCGGTCAAGGGTATCGGCCCGGTGCATGCGAAAGCGATCATCGACGAACGAACCAAGAATGGCCCGTTCAAGGACGCCGATGATCTGGCCACGCGCGTCAAGGGCATCGGCGCGAAATCGGTGACCAATCTCGAAGCGGCCGGCCTCACGATCAACGGTTCGTCCACGCCGCCGAGCGGCGCCAAGCCCGCAACGAAGCCGAGCACCACGGCCAGCACCAAGGCAGCGGCTACCGCGCCTACGGCGGCGCCCACCACGGCAGCCAACACGACGCCAGCCGCGCCGGCTGACGCTTCCGGCGCGAAGGCGTCGAAGTCGAAGAAGAAGAGCAAGGCCGCGGCGTCCGAAGCGGCAGCGGCTTCCGCGCCGGCCACCGCGGCTGCGGCGGCGCCGGCCGATGCCTCCGACACTAAAGCATCGAAGAAGAAAGCCAAGAAGAGCAAGGCCGCCTCGGCTGCGGCGGCCTCGGGCGGTGCCTGACAGCACGAAACGAGGACCGGACAGAATCAAACGGAGTACGAAACAGGACTGAGCGCCGGCAGCGTAGCGGCCCGGTGGTACGCGCGTGACTCCCCACGCGAATGAACCCATCGGCGCCGTCGTGCCGCCGTCCGCCTTCCTTCCACGGCGCCGCGCAACCGCGCGGCGTTTTCACCCGCTGACCCGTCAAGCACGTGTCGGCATTCAAGAGAGACCGTCATGAGCCTACTCGACACACTCGGTTCCCTGGTTGGCAAATCCCCCGAGGGCGGTGGCCAGCAAGCCCTGGTTTCGGCCGCACTCGAATTCGTCAATAGCCAGCCGGGCGGCCTGAACGGCCTGATCGACCGTTTCAAGGAAAAAGGCCTCGGCGACGTCGTGGCCTCGTGGGTCAGCAACGGCGAGAACCAGCCGATCGGGGCCGATGCGCTGCACAGCGTCCTCGGCTCGGAGACCGTCACCAACCTCGCGGCGAAGGCTGGCGTGCAGCCGGATCAGGTCACTGGTCTGCTGTCGCAGATTCTCCCTCACGTCGTCAACGCCGCCACGCCGGAAGGCGAAGTGCCGGCTGAAGGCAAGCTGAACGCCACCACCGTGCTCGGCGCGCTCGGCGGTTTGTCGGCGCTGTTCGGCAAGGGCAACGCGTAACGACGCGGGCGGCCTCGCCTGCCCACATACCCGTACCCCCGCTTGCACGATCAGCGGGCAAAAAAAACGGCAACGAAGTCACCTTCGTTGCCGTTTTTTTACGTCGTCAGGAACGGCTCGACCGCTACCGTTCCCGCCTTCGAAGAAGAACGCGATCCGCTTAATGCACGACGCGTTCGAACACCAGCTTGCCGTCTTCCAGTTCGACCGGAATCACGTCCTTCGGACCGAACTTGCCGGCCAGTATCAGCTTGGCGACCGGGTTCTCGATCTCCTGCTGGATCGCGCGCTTCAACGGCCGCGCGCCGAACAGCGGATCGTAGCCGACCTTGCCCACGTGCTCGAGCGCCGAATCCGACACCACCAATTGCATGTCGAGCTTGGCAAGCCGCTCGTGCAGACGTTGCAACTGGATCCGCGCGATCGACTGGATGTTCGAGCGGTCGAGCGCATGGAACACCACGACGTCGTCGATCCGGTTCAGGAACTCGGGGCGGAAGTGCAGCTTCACTTCTTCCCAGACCGCGTCCTTCACCGCTTCTTGCGGCTCGCCGACCATCGACTGGATCACCTGCGAACCGAGGTTCGACGTCATCACGATCACCGTGTTCTTGAAGTCCACGGTACGGCCCTGGCCGTCGGTCATACGGCCGTCGTCGAGCACTTGCAGCAGCACGTTGAACACGTCTGGATGCGCCTTCTCGATTTCGTCGAGCAGGATCACGCTATACGGCTTGCGACGCACGGCTTCCGTCAGATAACCGCCTTCTTCATAGCCGACGTATCCCGGCGGCGCACCGATCAGACGCGCGACGCTGTGCTTCTCCATGAATTCGCTCATGTCGATACGGATCAGATGATCTTCCGAATCGAACAGGAACGACGCCAAGGCCTTGCACAACTCGGTTTTGCCGACACCGGTCGGACCGAGGAACAGGAACGAACCATACGGCCGGTTCGGATCCGACAAACCCGCGCGCGAGCGGCGGATCGCATCGGCCACCGCGCTGATCGCCTCGTCCTGGCCGACCACGCGCGCGTGCAGTTTCTCTTCGATCTGCAGCAGCTTTTCGCGCTCGCCCTGCATCATGCGCGACACCGGAATGCCGGTGGAACGCGACACGACTTCAGCGATTTCTTCCGCACCGACCTGCGTGCGCAACAGACGCGGACGCGTCGGGTTGTTCTGCTCGCTCGCCTCGGCTTTGGTCACTTCCTTCAACTGCGCTTCGAGACCCGGCAGCTTGCCGTACTGCAGTTCGGCGACCTTCTCCAGCTTGCCTTCACGTTGCAGGCGCGTGATTTCCGCACGCGTTTTTTCGATCTCTTCCTTCAGTTGCGCGCTGCCCTGCACCGCTGCTTTTTCCGCGGTCCAGATTTCTTCGAGGTCCGAATATTCGCGATTGAGCCGCTCGATTTCTTCCTCGATCAATTGCAGACGCTTTTGCGACGCTTCGTCTTTTTCCTTCTTGACCGCTTCGCGTTCGATCTTCAACTGGATCAAACGACGGTCGAGCCGATCCATCTCTTCCGGCTTTGAGTCGATTTCCATCTTGATCTTCGAAGCGGCCTCATCGATCAGGTCGATGGCCTTGTCCGGCAGGAAGCGATCCGTGATGTAGCGATGCGACAGTTCCGCCGCCGCCACGATCGCCGGGTCGGTGATATCGACGCCGTGATGCAGTTCGTACTTTTCCTGCAGACCGCGCAGGATCGCGATGGTCGCTTCCACGGTCGGCTCGTCGACCAGCACCTTCTGGAAGCGGCGCTCGAGCGCGGCATCCTTTTCGATGTACTTGCGATATTCGTCGAGCGTGGTCGCGCCGACGCAATGCAGTTCGCCGCGCGAGAGCGCCGGCTTGAGCATGTTGCCCGCGTCCATCGCGCCTTCGGCCTTGCCCGCGCCGACCATGGTGTGAATTTCGTCGATGAAGACGATGGTCTGCCCTTCGTCTTTCGCGATGTCGCTGAGCACGGCCTTCAGGCGCTCTTCGAACTCGCCGCGATACTTGGCGCCGGCCAGCAAGGCCGCCATATCCAGCGACAGCACGCGCTTGCCCTTGAGCGTTTCCGGCACTTCGCCATTGACGATGCGCTGCGCCAGACCTTCGACGATCGCGGTCTTGCCCACGCCCGGTTCGCCGATCAGCACCGGGTTATTCTTGGTGCGGCGTTGCAGGATCTGGATCGAGCGACGGATTTCGTCGTCGCGGCCGATCACCGGATCGAGCTTGCCGGCCCGCGCGCGCTCGGTCAGATCCACGGTGTATTTCTTCAGCGCTTCACGCTGGCTTTCGGCGTCCTGGCTATGGACCTGCGAGCCGCCGCGCACCGCGGCGATCGCGCTTTCCAGCGACTTGCGCGACAAACCGTGCTGACGTGCGAGACGGCCGGCCTCGCCTTTGTCGTCCGCGATCGCAAGCAGGAACATCTCGCTCGCGATGAACGTGTCGTTGAGCTTTTGCGCTTCCTTATCGGCCTGGTTCAGCAGACCGGTCAGCTCGCGGCCGATCTGCACGTTGCCGTCCGTGCCCTGCACTTGCGGCAGACGCGTCATGGCGTCGCCGAGCGCCGTTTGCAGCGCCTGCACGTGCACGCCGGCACGCGAGAGCAGCGAGCGCGCCGAGCCGTCGTGTTGGGCGACTAGCGCCGACAGCACGTGAACCGGTTCGATATATTGATTGTCATGGCCGACGGCCAGACTCTGGGCATCCGCCAGTGCTTCCTGGAATTTAGTGGTGAGTTTGTCGATTCTCATCAAGAGACCTCCAATTTCGATTACCACCAAAATGAGGCGTTTTACCCAGGTTTCAAGCGCTTTTTTGCTTCAAGCGACAACTATT
Source organism: Paraburkholderia sp. FT54 (assembly GCF_031585635.1). Taxonomy (NCBI): domain Bacteria; kingdom Pseudomonadati; phylum Pseudomonadota; class Betaproteobacteria; order Burkholderiales; family Burkholderiaceae; genus Paraburkholderia; species Paraburkholderia sp. FT54. The sequence goes on from NZ_CP134195.1 coordinate 2,386,283, forward strand.
TAACACTTCACGCGAGAGAAATGCCTGCGCATTTTCAGACCAGCGATGCGGAATCGCCGCCGGCCGGCGCAACCGGCATGATCGGAATCACGCTGCTCAAGCCGAGCAGTGCGGCCAGCGGACCATGCGGCTGCGCCACCTCAGCAATGGTATGACGGTCGAGCTCGGCGAGGAAGGCATTGCGGGCTGTCTCGAGAGCGCCTCGCAGACGACACTGCGCGGTGATGACACAGCCTCGGCGCTCGCCATGTTGGTCCGGAAAGCAACCGACCAGCGCAAAGTCGCTTTCGGTCGCGCGCACGATCTCGCCAACCGTCAGCGCGCTGGTCTGCTCGGCGAGTCGCAGGCCGCCGTTGCGCCCGCGCACGGTCTCGACCCAGCCGAGTTCGCCGAGTTGCTGCACGACTTTCATCAAGTGGTTCTTGGAAATGCCGTACGCGTCCGAAATGTCCTGGATTGTCGACAAGCCGCTGCCACGAACAGCGAGGTAGAGCAGGACGCGTAGTGAGTAATCCGTATAGTCGGTCAGTCTCATAAGTGCAGGTATCGCAATAAGCGCAAGCCGCGATCCGGGAGATAACCGCGTCGATGCAAGGGTTGCCGTGGGCCGTCGCTTCGCCCTAAGATGCAGGCGCTACGCATATTTCGAGTTCTGCGCAGACTGGCGGAGTGGGTCATTCGACAGTAATGGTAACGTTTCCTGCGTGGGGCATTCTTACGAAAAGCGGGGTGTTCGCATCCTACTTCCTTTCGTTTGGACTCAATATGAGGCCATTCCTGACACTCCGTAGCGCTGTGTGGCGATACACGATGAATGGCCGCATTTCCTGGAATTTGCATGAATCCGTCCTTCCCTGCCGCGCCGGTGGTCGAGCGCGCCGCCGAACCCACCGAGGCGAATATCCGCGATCTCGTCTACGGTTTCTACGACCGCGTGCGTGCCGACACGCTGCTCGGCCCCGTCTTCGACGCGACGCTGGCGGGCCGCTGGGACGACCACCTGCCCAAGATGTGCACGTTCTGGGGCAGCCTCGTGTTGGGCGCGAAGCAATACCGCGGCAACGTGCAGCAGGCGCATCAGCCGCTCGAGGGTATCGAACCGCAGCACTTCAGCCGTTGGCTGTATCTGTTTCTGGATACGGTCGAATCGCGTTATCAGCCTGCCGCGGCGGTGCGGTTCATGGAACCGGCGCTGCGAATCGCGCAGAGCCTGCAGTTGAGCCGTTTCGGCTGGGACTACAAGATTCCGGAGGAACAGAAGGCGCTGCTGGACCGCGTTGCGCCGAAGCGGCGTGCGCGCGAGGGCGACGATAGCCACGGCGCGCGGCCGGCTGGTGAGCCTTTTCCCCCTTTTCCCACGCGGATCGTAGGCCGGGCGCCGGACGAATGATCCGGGGTTCACCTTGAAGGCCGTTTCAAGCCCATACGGCGGCGCGGAGTGCACCGCGCGAGCGTCCGGCAGCCTCAAGACCGCCTCGACACGGAGTGAGCGGCGCCAAAACGCTTGCTGGCTCGCAGATTCGAGTATGCCGCCAGCCCGGACCCGCGCCTACTCCGCCGTCCGGTTGCCCGATTCGATACCCCAGCGGGCGAGCGCCGCGTCGTCGGTGACGCGGGCATCGACCCAATGCTCGCCGGCCTCGGTCTTTTCCTTTTTCCAGAATGGCGCCTGGGTCTTCAGATAGTCCATCACGAATTCACACGACGCAAAGGCCTCCCCGCGATGCGCGGCCGTCGTCGCCACCAGCACGATCTGGTCGAGCGGATAGAGCTTGCCGACCCGATGCACGATCGACACCTCGATGCCCGGCCAGCGCTCCCGCGCACTCACGATGATCGCCTCCAGCGACTTCTCGGTCATGCCGGGATAGTGTTCGAGCTCCATCGTCTCGACAGTGCTGCCGTCGTTCAGATCGCGCACGGTGCCGACAAAGCAGGCCACCGCGCCGATCTTCGGATTGCGCGCGCGCAATGCGGCGACCTCGGCGGTGAGGTCGAAGTCTTCCGTCTGGACGCGAACGGGCATCTAGGGCTCCTATGCAGTTAAGCAACGTGGTGGCGTGGCGGTTCAGCCGCCGGTGACGGGCGGAAAAAACGCGACTTCGCAGCCCTCGGTGACGCGGGTGCCGGCGCCGGTCATCACTTGGTTGCAGGCCATGCGCAGCGCGCGGCCCTCAGCCAGGGTGTCGGCCCAGATGCCGCCGCGCACGCGCAGCCACGCACGCACATCGCCGACGGTCGCGATGCCGTCGGGCAGATCGACGGTTTCGTCGGCCAGATCGAGCGCTTCACGCACGCTCGCAAAATATCGGAGTTGAATCTTCATCGGGATGCCACCGGCTCTTGCCGGCCTCAGTTCAGCAATTCGGAAAAAGGAATGAAGCGCACGGTCTCGCCGGCGCTGATCGCGTGATTCGGCGGATTGTCGATCAGGCCGTCGCCCCAGACCGTCGACGTCAGCACGGCCGAACTCTGATTCGGGAACAGGTCGAGGCCGCCGGCCGGGTTGATGCGCGCCCGCAGGAATTCGTTGCGGCGGTCGCCCTTGCTCTGCGTGAAATCCGCCCGCAGCGACAGCGCGCGCGGCGCGACCGTCTGCACGCCGGCGAGACTCAGGATAAACGGGCGCACGAACAGCAGGAAGGTGGCGAAGCTGGAAACCGGATTGCCCGGCAAACCGATAAAGAAGGTTTCTGCCGGGGCCGGGGCCGGGGCCGGGGCCGAAGCCGATGCCGACCCCGCCGCCGTCTCCCCATGCTGCGCCGCACGGCGCACCGCGCCGAACGCGAGCGGCTTGCCCGGCTTCATCGCGATCTGCCACATCGCAAGCCGTCCCTCCGCCTCCACCGCCGGCTTCACGTGATCCTCCTCGCCCACCGAGACCCCGCCGCAGGTCAGGATGAGATCATGCGCCTCGGCGGCTTCGCGCAGTGTCGCCCGGGTCGCGTCGAGCTTGTCCGCGACGATGCCGTAGTCGGTGACTTCGCAGCCGAGCTTCTCCAGCAGGCCGCGCAATGTGAAACGGTTCGAGTTATAGATCGCACCCGGCTTCAGCGGCTCGCCGGGCATGGTCAGTTCGTCGCCCGTGAAGAAAACGGCGACCTTGACGCGCCGCCGCACCACCAGTTCGGCGCAACCGACCGAAGCCGCGAGTCCCAGCGCCTGCGGCGTGAGCCGCGTGCCCGCCGGAAGAATGACCGAGCCGCTGCGAATATCCGCGCCCTGCGCCGTGATCCATTCGCCCGGTTGCGGACTGTGCAGGATCGTGACTTCCGCGCCGGCGGCTTCGGTTTGCTCCTGCATCACGATCGCATCGGCGCCGGGCGGCACCGTGGCGCCGGTGAAGATGCGCGCCGCCGTGCCGGGCTTCAGGGGCTCCGGCGCGTGACCGGCCGGAATACGCTGCGAGACAGGCAAGCGGGTGTTGCCCTGAGCCGTCAGATCCGCCGTGCGGATCGCGTAGCCATCCATTGAACTGGTGTTCATCGGCGGAACGTCGAGCGGCGACGTGACGTCGGCCGCGAGCACGCGGTTCAGCGCTTCCAGCGTGGGGATCGACTCTGTGCCGGCAAGCGGACTCGCCGCGCCGAGGAGCGTCGCCAGGGCCTCGGCTGTGGCGAGCATCGGCGCACGGGGCGTGGGTGTGGACATCTCTGGTCTCGAAGCCGCAGGTTAAAAAGAATATTGTAGCGGCCCAGGCAGATAGCCTGGGCGGACTGGCGTTGCGGGGGGATTTTTTGGTGTTTGAGCGCTCGCCGCAAGATTTCGCGGCGAGCGTCGTTTTGCGTGAAGCGCATGAAGCACGTGGGACGTGTCGGACAGGATGCGCAAGCGCTGGACAAACGCGCTCACGCTTCACGGCGACGGCGAGCTAAGCGCCCGCGTTCGCCACGATGTAGTCCTTCACGCGCTGCACATCCGCCGGCAGCACTTCGAAACGCTGCGGCAGCGACTCGAGGCCCGAGAACGCCGCCGGCCGCTCCGGCTCGCGCAACAACGCTTCGCGGATGGTCTCGCCAAACTTGATCGGTTGCGCCGTTTCCAGCACGATCATCGGAATGCCCGGCTGCAGATGTTCGCGCGCCACCTTCAGGCCGTCGGCCGTGTGCGTGTCGATCATCGTGTCGTAGCGCTCGAACACGTCGCGGATCGTATCCACGCGGCTGTCATGGCTGCTGCTGCCCGATACGAAACCGAACTCCTGCACGCGCGCAAAATCGCCGCTCGCCGCAAGATCGAAACCGCCCTTCTCTTCGACGTCGCGGAACAGTTGCAGCACGCGCGCCGGATCGCGGCCGAGCAGATCGAACACGAAACGCTCGAAGTTCGATGCCTTCGAAATGTCCATGCTCGGGCTGCTGGTGTGATACGTCTCGGCCGCCTTGCGCACGCGATAAATGCCGGTGCGGAAGAACTCGTCGAGCACGTCGTTTTCGTTCGTCGCCACGACCAGCTTCTCGATCGGCAGGCCCATCATGCGCGCGATGTGGCCCGCGCACACGTTGCCGAAGTTGCCCGACGGCACCGTGAACGACACGCGCTCGTCGTTCGACTTCGTGGCTGCGAAGTAGCCCTTGAAGTAATACACGACCTGCGCCACGACGCGCGCCCAGTTGATCGAGTTGACCGTGCCGATCTTGTACTTCGCCTTGAACGCGTGATCGTTCGAAACGGCTTTGACGATGTCCTGCGCGTCGTCGAACACGCCTTCCACCGCGATATTGAAGATGTTCGGGTCTTGCAGGCTGTACATCTGCGCGGTCTGGAACGCGCTCATCTTCTTGTGCGGCGACAGCATGAACACGCTGATGCCCTTCTTGCCGCGCATCGCGTATTCCGCGGCGCTGCCGGTGTCGCCCGAGGTTGCGCCGAGAATGTTGAGCGTTTCGCCGTGCTTGGCGAGCGCGTATTCGAACAGGTTGCCGATCAGCTGCATCGCCATGTCCTTGAACGCGAGCGTCGGACCGTTCGACAGTTCCAGCAGCGACAGCGGCGCGCCGTTTTCGACGCCCAGTGTCTTCAACGGCGTGATCTGCGCGGCGCTTTCGTCGTCGCGCACGTTGCAGTATGTGGCCGCGGTGTACGTCTTGCGCGTGAGCGCGCGCAGGTCTTCGGCGGGAATGTCGTCGCTGAATTTCGACAGGATCTCGAAGGCGAGGTCCGCGTACGGCAACGTGCGCCAGCGCGTCAGTTCGTCGGCGCTGACACGCGGATACTCGGCGGGCAGGTACAGGCCGCCGTCTTTTGCGAGACCGCCCAGCAGGATGTCGGAAAAGGTGTGGCGCTCGCCGGCTCCGGCGCCGCGCGTGGAAAGGTAGTTCATAGTTCGGCCTAGTTCAGCGCTTCCATGCGCAGCTTCGTGACTTGCGAGACAACGGTCTTCAGCGCCTCGATCGTCCTGATCGCGGCGTTGACGTTCTTCTCGACCGTTTCGTGCGTAATCAGGATGATGTCGGTTTCGCCCTTGCCGTTCGCGTCGACCTGCTCCGATTCCTTCTGCAGCAGCGCGTCGATCGAGATGCCGGTGTCGGCCAGAATACGCGTGATGTCGGCCAGCACGCCGGTCACGTCCGCCACCCGCAGACGCAGGTAGTAGCCGCTCGTGACCTCGTCGATCGGCAGGATCGGGGTGCTCGACAGGCTGTCCGGCTGGAACGCCAGATGCGGCACGCGATGCTCCGGGTCGGCCGTGTGCAGGCGCGTCACATCGACCAGATCGGCCACCACGGCGGAAGCCGTCGGCTCAGCGCCCGCGCCCTTGCCGTAGTAGAGCGTGGTGCCGACCGCATCGCCATGCACCACGACCGCGTTCATCGCGCCTTCCACGTTCGCCAGCAGGCGCTTTTCCGGAATCAGCGTGGGATGCACGCGCAATTCGATGCCCTTATCCGTGCGGCGCGCGATGCCGAGCAGCTTGATGCGGTAGCCGAGTTCCTCGGCATATTTGATGTCGATCGCCGCGAGCTTGCTGATGCCTTCGACGTAGGCCTTGTCGAACTGCACCGGCACGCCGAACGCGATCGCGCTCATGATGGTCGCCTTGTGCGCGGCGTCCACGCCTTCGATGTCGAAGGTCGGATCGGCCTCGGCGTAACCCAGCTCCTGCGCGGCTTTCAATGCGGTCGCGAAGTCGAGCCCGCGATCGCGCATCTCCGAGAGGATGTAGTTCGTGGTGCCGTTGATGATGCCCGCAATGTACTGGATGCGATTGGCCGTCAAACCTTCGCGCAGCGCCTTGATGATCGGAATGCCGCCCGCCACCGCCGCCTCGAACGACACCATTACGCCGTTGGCGCGCGCCGCCTCGAAAATTTCCGTGCCGTGCACCGCGAGCAGCGCCTTGTTGGCCGTGACCACATGCTTGCGGTTCTTGATCGCGCGCAGAACGAGGTCGCGCGCCACGCCCGTGCCGCCGATCATTTCGGCCACGATATCGATCGACGGGTCGTCGACCACCGCGTTGAAGTCATCGGTCAGCGCCACCGTGCCGGCTTCGCTGCCGAGCGCCGCTGTCGCCTTGGCGGGATGGCGCACGGCAATGCGCGCAATCTCGATGCCGCGGCCCGCGCGGCGTTTGATTTCTTCCTGATTGCGGCGCAGTACCGTGAAGGTGCCGCTGCCTACCGTGCCGAAGCCCAGCAGTCCAACTTTGATCGGTTCCATGCAGCGTGTGTTTTCGAGTAGATGATTAAAAGGAAACGGGTGGCGCCCGGCGGACGGCGCGACGCGGTGAGAACCGCGTCGTACACCCTATTGTGCGCTAGGCTGTGTGACGCTTGCGGTAACCGTCGAGGAAGCGCGCGATGCGGTTGATGGAATCCGCGAGATCGTCCACGTTCGGCAGGAACACGACGCGGAAGTGATCCGGCGTCTTCCAGTTAAAGCCCGTGCCCTGCACGAGCAGCACGCGCTCTTCCAGCAGAAGGTCGAGGATGAACTGCTGGTCGTCCTCGATCGGATAAACCTTCGGGTCCAGACGCGGGAACATGTACAGCGCCGCTTCGGGCTTCACGCAGCTCACGCCGGGGATGGCCGTCAACATGTCATACGCGAGTTCACGCTGTTTGTACAGGCGCCCGGTCGGGACGATCAGGTCGTTGATGCTCTGATAGCCGCCGAGCGCGGTCTGGATCGCGTACTGGCCCGGCACATTCGGGCAGAGGCGCATGGACGCCAGAATGCCGAGCCCCTCGAAGTAGTCTTTGGCGTGACGGCGGTTCTCGCCGGCCGTCAGGCCAGAGATGAACATCCAGCCGGCGCGATAACCGCACGACCGGTAGCTCTTCGACAGGCTGTTGAAGGTGACCGTGAGCACGTCTTCGGAGAGCGCCGCCATCGACGTGTGCTTCTTGCCGTCATAGACGATCTTGTCGTAGACCTCGTCGGCGAAGATCACGAGGCCGTGCTGGCGGGCGATCTCGATCAGGCCGAGCAGCAGTTCGTCCGAATACAGCGCGCCGGTCGGATTGTTCGGGTTGATCACCACGAGCGCGCGCGTGTTCGGCGTGATTTTCGCGCGAATGTCGTCGAGATCGGGCATCCAGCGATTCGCTTCGTCGCAGATGTAGTGCACCGGCGTGCCGCCCGACAGGCTCACGCCGGCGGTCCACAGCGGGTAATCCGGTGCGGGCAGCAGCACTTCGTCACCGTCGTTCAAAAGGCCCTGCAGCGCCATGACGATCAGCTCGGACGCGCCGTTGCCGATGTAGATGTCGTCCAGCTCGACGCCGTGCACGCCCTTTTGCTGCGTGTAATGCATGATCGCCTTGCGCGCGGCGAACACACCTTTGGAGTCGGAGTAACCCGACGAACCCGGCAGGTTCAGGATCATGTCCTGAATGATTTCGTCCGGCGCGTCGAAGCCGAACGGCGCGAGATTGCCGATGTTCAGCTTGATGATGCGGTGGCCCTCTTCTTCGAGCCGCTTCGCATGTTCGAGGACGGGCCCGCGAATGTCATAGCAGACATTCAACAACTTGTTGGATTTGAGAATCGGTTTCACGGCGGGCACTTCATCCTGGTTGATGGCTTGGGCGAGCAAGCGCGGCAAATAGCAAACGGGCCGGGCAAAATCGCCGATAAGGGGAATTCGGACGCGGCACGCAAGGCGGCAGCGAACGACGGCCGGCGGATGCGCAAACAGGCCAAATCGCAGCGCCACTTCCCTGAGGCCGCTGCTCGAGCATTTTTTCGTAGGTTTCCGGCGTCCGTCCGGCACGCCGGCGGCGGGTTGCACCGGTATGGCGGGCAGAAGAACAACCCGGTAAACCCGACGAAAAGCGGCCGAACGCGGGCAAAGCCAAGGCGGGTAGCCGGTGGGCCGCACCCATGTTCCCAGCGCGGCTTGTGGCGGCACATGAGCGAGGGGCGCCGCAAGGCGGCTAAAAAGTTATAATTTAGCGGATTTTGGCCGACTTCCGCAATGCACCAACCGCAACGGCAAGCCTTTTCGGCCACTTCTGCCCGTTTGTGCCCCATGCGCGTGTCCCACTCGCGTCGAATCGCCCCGTCTCGGCTGAAGCCGGTCAGGCCGCCCACACGCATGATGTCTCACGACGACTTCGGAAAACCAATTTGAAATTACATCAGGACTCCAGCGGCGCCCTCAACACCGTCACCGGCTACGGCGCCGACTATGTCGAAATCAATCTGGTGCGCCATTCGGGCAGCCTTCTCGTGCTGCCGGACGCGCCAGTCATCCCTTGGCCCGTCTCCTCTTTCGAGCAACTGAGCGCCGAGCACTTCGCCATGCTGGTCGACTCCGCGCCGGAAGTGGTCGTGTTCGGCAGCGGCGAGCGGCTGCGCTTTCCGCATCCGCGCCTGACGGCCGCGCTCACCGCGAAGCGCATCGGCGTCGAAACAATGGACTTCAAGGCCGCCTGCCGCACGTACAACATTCTGATGGCCGAGGGCCGCAAGGTCGCGGCTGCGCTGCTGATCGAGGCCTAGAGCCGTGCCGCGATGCCGGCCTCGCGCGCGTCGCTTGCCATGCGCGCACAGGCCGCCGCGCGGCCGTATCTGAAGCATTCGCAGCAGCGGCCTGAACCGCGCGTCTTGGCCGCGTCGTGGCCGATAACGTACACTGCGCGCCATCGATGCCGGACCGGCGTCCCTGAGCACGACCGCGCGCCGGTTGCCTGTCGGCGGAAAGTGAAGCAACCGCCGCCGTCGAGACTCGCGGCGTGTCCCCGCGCCGGGACTCAGCGCCGGCGTCACGGTGTACTTGCAGGCAACCAGAACGCTGCGCGGACAGTCTCATGCACGCGCGCCCCGAGGAGGGCCGTCCCGCGAAGCGCCGGCCGCCTCACGGGCGCCGCCCGCCTGACCGGTCGCCATTTCCGAACAACACAGCTTCGCCGCCTGCGCGGCGTCGCCATAAAGGTTGAAATCCATGAACGATACGCCGTCCAGGCTACCGCTCAACCGCACCACGATTCTGCTGCTGGTGCTGGCCCTTGCCGTGATCTGGTTCGTGCCGCTCGGCTGGCGCCACCTGCTGCCGAGCGACGAAGGCCGCTACGCCGAGATGGCGCGCGAGATGTTCACGACCGGCGACTGGATCACGCCGCGCTACAACGGCTACAAGTATTTCGAGAAACCGCCGCTGCAGACCTGGGCGAACGCGCTCACGTTCGCGTGGTTCGGCGTCGGCGAATGGCAGGCACGGCTCTATACGGCGCTGACGGGCTTTGCCGGCGTGCTGCTGATCGGCTTCACCGGCGCGCGCGTGTTCAACGCGGCGACCGGCGTGTTCGCGGCAATCGTGCTGGCGACCTCGCCGTACTGGAACCTGATGGGCCACTTCAACACGCTCGACATGGGCCTGTCGTTCTGGATGCAGCTGACGCTGTGCGCGCTGCTGCTCGCGCAGCGCCCCAACCTGGCGACCGGCTGCGTGCGCGGCTGGATGTGGATCTGCTGGGGCTCGATGGCGCTGGCCGTGCTGTCCAAGGGCCTCGTCGGCGTCATCCTGCCGGGCGCGGTGCTGGTGCTGTACACGGTGATCGCGCGCGACTGGGCCGTGTGGAAGCGCCTGCATCTGATCGGCGGCCTGATCGTGTTCTTCGCGATCGTCACGCCGTGGTTCGTGCTGGTGCAGGAGCGCAATCCGGAATTCCTGAACTTCTTCTTCATCGTTCAGCAGTTCAAGCGCTATCTGACGCCCGAGCAGAACCGTCCGGGGCCGTTCTACTACTTCGTGCCGGTGCTGATTGTGGGCTTCCTGCCGTGGCTCTCGGTGACGCTGCAAAGCGTGCGCCACGCGTGGCGCCTGCCACGCCAGCCGAACGGCTTCGCACCGATCACGCTAATGGTGACGTGGACGATCTTCATCTTCCTGTTCTTCAGCGCGTCTCACTCGAAGCTGCTGTCCTACACGCTGCCCATCGCGCCGCCCATCGCGCTGCTGATCGGCATGTATCTGCCGCTCGTCACGCGCGACCAGTTGCGCCGCCATCTTGCCGGTTATGCGCTCTTTCTGGTCGTGGCCGCGTTTGCCGCGTTGTTCATGGCGCGCTTCGGCAGCGCCCGCAATCCGGCCGAACTGTATGCGGAGTACCGCACGTGGGTGCTGGCCGCGCTCGCCGTCGCCTTCGTGCTGACGCTGGCCGCGCTGTGGCTGAACCGGCGCAGCCGGGCCGGCAGCCTCGGCGCCGTCGCCACCTTCGGCGCGGCCTGGCTGCTGCTGGGCACCATCGCCGGCACGGGTCACGACGTGTTCGGCAGGCTCAGTTCCGGCGCGCCGCTCGCGCCGGCCATCAAGGCGGAGATCGCGAAGTTGCCGGCGGATACGCCGTTCTATTCAGTGGGTGTACTCGACCACACGATGCCGTTCTATGTCGACCACACCATGATCATGGTCGAGCATCCCGACGAACTGGCGTTCGGCGTGTCCGTCGAGCCGCAGAAATGGATTCCGTCCGTCGATGCGTGGATCGAGCGCTGGAAGGCCGACCGTTACGCGCTCGCGCTGATCCCGCCGCCGACCTACGACCGCCTCCTCAAGGAAGGCCTGCCGATGCGGCTGATCGCCCGCGACTCGCGCCGGGTCGTGGTGGAAAAGCCGCTCGCCGCGGCCGGCGCGCCGGCCGCCGATGCACCAGCACCGGCGTCCGCGTCGGCGCCGCTGGAAAAAGCACAACCATGACCCCATATCAGGAACTAACCGTTCGATGAACCCGATTTCCCTCTTTTGCATTCTTGCGGGCGTGACGTTGAACGCCGGCGCGCAGTTGCTGCTCAAAGCCGGTACGAATGCCGTTGGACACTTCGAATTCACCCGTGCGAACATCCTGCCCATCGCCTTTCGCCTGGCAACCCAGCCGCCGATCATCGGCGGCCTGGCCTGTTATGTGATTAGCGTGGCAGTGTGGGTCATCGGGCTGTCGCGAGTGGACGTGTCGATCGCCTATCCGATGCTGTCGCTCGGCTATGTCGTCAATGCGCTCGCGGCGTGGTACCTGTTCGGCGAAGTGCTGTCGGTACAGAAGCTGGTCGGCATCGGCGTCATTCTGATCGGCGTGGTGCTTCTGGCGCGCAGCTAGCTGCCGCGGTCCAGGCCACGGTGTGCCGGACACTTTTTATTACTGATTACCGCCAGCGCCGGCTGGCAAGACGCAGACGGCACAAGATACCGTAAGCGGGCGACCCGGTCGGCTAAGGATCACGTAAGGTTGACCACGGTATGCTATGCGGTTGCGCCCTTTTTTGCCGCTGCCCCGGTTTGCGCACAATTTGCGCATAGTGTGTGGTTTACTTCGCGCCCTTCGGGATGCGCCCCTTTCAATCGAGCGAAGCATTCATGAGCCAGTCAACAGTCCCGTTTTTGCCTTTTGTCAAACCCGAGATCGACGAGGAAACGATTCAAGGCGTCGCCGACGTGCTGCGCTCCGGCTGGATCACCACCGGCCCGCAGAACCAGAAGTTCGAAGCGGCGCTCTCCGAGTTCTGCGGCGGCCGTCCAGTGCGCACGTTCAACTCCGGCACGGCGACGCTGGAGATCGGCCTGCGCATCGCCGGGGTGGGCGAAGGCGACGAAGTCATCACGACACCGGCCTCGTGGGTCTCGACCAGCAATGTGATCTATGAAGTCGGCGCGACGCCTGTGTTCGCCGACATCGACCCGGTGACCCGCAATATCGACCTCGATCTGCTTGAAAAAGCCATCACGCCGCGCACCAAGGCGCTGATTCCGGTGTATCTGTCGGGACTGCCGGTCGATATGGACCGTCTGTATGAGATCGCCCGTGCCCACAAGCTGCGCGTGATCGAAGACGCCGCGCAAGCGTTCGGCTCGACGTGGAAAGGCGAGCGCATCGGCAAGCTGGGCGACATGGTTTCGTTCAGTTTCCACGCGAACAAGAACCTGACCTCGATCGAAGGCGGCGCGCTGGTGCTGAACAATGAAGAAGAAGCCGTTCTTGCGCAGAAGTACCGCCTGCAAGGCATCACGCGCACCGGCTTCGACGGCATGGACTGCGACGTGCTTGGCGGCAAGTACAACCTGACGGACGTTGCGGCGCGCGTCGGCCTCGGCCAGCTGCCGCATCTGGAGCGCTTCCTCGCGCAGCGCAGGAAACTCGTGCGCGCGTATTTCGCCGGTTTCGAAGGCGGCGCGGCGGCGAAACTCGGGGTCGGCCTGCCGTTTGCTGATCTTGAAAACAGCAACTGGCACATGTTCCAGATCACGCTGCCGCTCGAGAAACTCACGATCGACCGCGCCGGCTTCATGGGTCAGTTGAAGGAGCGCGGCATCGGCTCGGGCGTGCACTATCCGGCGATCCACCTGTTCTCGCTGTACCGTGCGCGCGGCTTCAGGGAAGGCATGTTCCCGCATGCGGAGAAGTTCGGCGCGACCAACGTCACGCTGCCGCTCTTCACGTTGATGAACGAAAGCGACGTGAAACGGGTGTGCCGCGCGGTCAATGAAATTTGCGAACAATACGGAAAATAAGCGGAAATGATTTATTCGGAACATCGCGCTGCCGCACCGGAAGTGTCGGTCATCATCCCGGTGTACAACGAGGAAGCCGGCCTGGCCGCGCTGTTCGCGCGCCTGTATCCGGCGCTCGACGCGCTCGGCACCGGTTATGAAGTGATCTTCATCAACGACGGCAGCCGCGACAAATCCGCAGCCCTGCTCGCCGAACAGTTCCGCGCGCGTCCCGACACGACCCGCGTGATTCTGCTGAACGGCAACTACGGCCAGCACATGGCGATTCTGGCGGGCTTCGAGCAATCGCGCGGCGAGATCGTCATCACGCTCGACGCCGACCTGCAGAATCCGCCGGAAGAGATCACCAAGCTGGTCTCGAAGATGCGCGAAGGCTACGACTACGTCGGCACGATTCGCCTGCAACGCCAGGACAGCCTGTGGCGCCGCAAGGCCTCGCGCGCGATGAACCGGCTGCGCGAACGCATCACCCGCATCAAGATGACCGACCAGGGCTGCATGCTGCGCGCGTACAGCCGGCATATCATCGACACGATCAATCGCTGCGGCGAAATCAACACGTTCATTCCCGCGCTTGCCTACACCTTCGCGCAGAATCCCGTGGAAATCGAGGTCGCGCACGAAGAACGTTTTGCCGGCGAATCGAAGTACTCGCTGTATTCGCTGATCCGCCTGAACTTCGATCTCGTCACCGGCTTCTCGGTGGTGCCGCTGCAATGGCTGTCGTTCATCGGCGTGATCCTGTCGCTCGGGTCCGCGGCGCTGT